>NZ_KB850117.1 GCF_000369625.1 Acinetobacter variabilis | reverse complement strand
CGCTCCAATATTCTGTTGAAAATTGCCGACCGTCTGGAACAAAATCTGGAAATGTTGGCTGTAGCAGAAACCTGGGACAATGGAAAACCGATCCGTGAAACGCTGGCTGCCGATATTCCACTGGCCATTGACCATTTCCGTTATTTTGCCGGCTGTATCCGGGCTCAGGAAGGTGGCATTTCCGAAATTGATGAAGATACTATCGCCTACCATTTCCATGAACCGCTTGGTGTAGTCGGACAAATCATTCCCTGGAACTTCCCGATTCTGATGGCCGCCTGGAAACTCGCGCCAGCCTTGGCTGCAGGCAACTGTATTGTGCTGAAACCTGCAGAACAGACTCCGGTCAGTATTCTGGTGCTAGCTGAACTGATTCAGGACATTTTGCCGCCGGGCGTGTTGAACATCGTCAATGGCTACGGGGTCGAAGTCGGCCGTCCACTGGCGACCAATCCCCGTATTGCCAAGATTGCCTTTACCGGCTCGACTGCCGTCGGCCAAATGATAATGCAGTATGCAACTGAAAATATTATTCCGGTAACGCTGGAACTTGGCGGTAAATCACCAAACTTGTTCTTTGCCGACATTATGGATCAGGAAGACGATTATCTGGACAAAGCTCTGGAAGGCTTTGCCATGTTTGCCCTGAACCAGGGTGAAATCTGTACCTGTCCTTCCCGTGCCTTGGTACAGGAAAGTATTGCCGATGAATTTCTGGCGCGTGCAGTAGAGCGGGTGCAACGGATTAAGACTGGTCATCCGTTAGATACCGACACCATGATTGGTGCGCAAGCCTCACAGGAACAGCAGGACAAGATTCTGGGTTGTATTGCCACTGGCCGTGAAGAAGGCGCACAGATCCTGACCGGTGGTGAAGCACGTCATGAAGTGGGTCAAGGTTTCTATATTGAACCGACCATCTTTAAAGGCACCAATGACATGAAAACCTTCCAGGAAGAAATCTTCGGGCCTGTACTGGCTGTGACCACCTTCAAAGACTTCGATGATGCGATCAAGATCGCCAATGATACGATTTATGGACTCGGTGCCGGTGTCTGGTCACGCTCAGCGCATACCTCTTACCGTGCAGGCCGTGCTATTCAGGCCGGCCGGGTCTGGACCAACTGTTATCACATCTACCCTGCCCATGCGGCTTTCGGTGGTTATAAAAAATCAGGGATTGGGCGTGAGAATCACAGAATGATGCTGGATCATTATCAGCAGACTAAAAACTTGCTAGTCAGCTATTCGACCAAACCAGCCGGGTTCTTTTAAGAAGTGAAATAAAAGCGAACTTCGGTTCGCTTTGAATGTATGGTAGCTAGCTTTCACAAAATATCAGCAACATCTTCAAGCTGCGGCCAATTCAAATAAAGTTTTTAGTCTATAAACACTTTTTTTTAAAGGAAAGAGCATCACCTCAAATTTCTATTTGCAATAGTGTCATTTCAAGATAATGTCACTCTATGAAGATTTCGCCACATCCTCCAGCCATTTAGTGCAAGAAGAATAAAGAGAAAATAGAGTACAGCTGTTAAATACAATGATTTATGGGTGTACATACCGACATAAATTACATCTAGAACACACCATAATCCCCAGCTTTCAATATATTTTTTGGCTGCCCAATAACTTGCCACCAAGCTAAAAGAGGCCAACATGGAATCCAACCAAGGGAGTGATGCTGTGGTGAAATGAGCAAATAAGGCGCCAATTGCCAGACCGGCGACAATACCCACAATCAGACTATATACCCAGATTTTTTTATTCAAATAGCCAATCTGCACGGTGATAGCCTGATCATGATTTTTCTTCGACCAGCTATACCAGCCATACAGTTGCATCAAGATAAATACGGCTTGTAATGCTGCGTCTGCAAATAAATTGACACGATAAAAAATAATCATATATAAAAATACAGCGACAATATTCACCAACCAGCAGACTTTATATTGTTTGGAGGTCAGCCAGACACCTAAAACGTTTAAAATGAACGCTGCAATTTCTATATTTTCCATAGCAATATAACCTGATTAAGCAGCCAATTTAGAAGTTCAGATTGAATGACAAGGTTGCTGTACGCGGCGAACCCAAGAATAAATAATCATCACCCAAAAATTCACCTGCATCACGCCAGTATTTTTTGTTGAACAGATTATTAATATTCAAGCGCAGCAATGCATCGGTCGTATTCAGCTTAAATTGATAAGCAGCGCCTAAATCAACCACACTATAACCCGCGACTTTCGCAGTGCCCTCTTTATTGGCATATTTGCTGGAACTGTATTGACCACCTGCCAGAACAGTGAAACCTACAATGCTCGGTACGTTATAGCGAAGATGCGTTGCGAAACGAACTTTTGGCACGTTTTGCGCTTGATGATGGCCATATTCAACCGCTTCCACATTTTCTAAACGGGCTTTGATCAAGGCTAAAGATGAAGTTAAGGCCAGATGATCGGTTAATGCACCATTCAGTCCGAGCTCCAGACCCTGACTATGTTGTTCGCCTTCCGCAACAAAATAGCGAAGTCCTGAAATCGGCTTGCTATATTGGTTGTCTTGGCGTAAATCAAATAGCGAGGCAGTCAATAAAAACTGCTTGATCTGTTGTTTGAAACCAACTTCATATTGCTCTGAATAGATCGGCGCTAGAGTTTCAGCAGCATTCGCTGCAAACCAAGGCGCTGTTTTTCCATCTGACAAGCCTTTGGCATACGAGGCATAGACGGTAGTCGATTCCAAGGGGCTATAGCTGATTGCGAATTGCGGTAAAAATTTAGCTAAATCGGTATCGCGGACTTTTACCCGATCTGCATCATATGCTTGTTCATCCAGCTTGATCCATTTTCCGCCAATCAAAGTGGTCCAATGTTCATTCCATTCAATACGATCTAAGGCTGTGAATGCGGTTTGTTTACTTTTAAGCGCTTGATACTTTTGTCCAACATCAACAGTTGTTGGCTCAACATCAGTAGTTTCTGTATAAATATTACCTACACCAATCCATTCATAGACATCACCGAAACGATCACGTGATTTATTGGTTTGTGTAATATCAAAATTTAGATAATGTTGCGCCCAATTGGTAGCAATCACCCCATCCAATTTGACTTTAAATTGGTTGGTTTTAAAAGTGTCATCTGGATTTTGATAGTCGTAAATATCATACTCGCCAGCTTTACCAAACGTGTTACAGGAATACGCTTCTAGACAGCCTTCCCGATAATAACCATAAGCAAAGCTTGAATAGTCATCAACTCTGGATTTACTGTGGGCGGCAACGAGTCCCAAGTTCCAGTCATCATTCAAAGCATAACTATATTTTAAACTGCTATTCAGACTATCGATCGTGACCGGTTTGCCCCAAGTCTGATAACCCAGCAATCGATCCCATTTCACATTTTCTGGGACTTTGCCATCCAGTAATTGATAACCTGGCACTGATTTTTGTTCGGAACGCTGTGCTTCTAGATCAAGTTCTACTTTGGATTGCGCTGACATCTTCCAATCTAAGGCCAATGCCGCTAAATAGCGTTCACCCTCCACATGATCGACATAAGAATCCATCTGTTCATTCACCAGATTGATGCGATATCCGAATTGTTGCTCATCACCCCAAAAACCACCGAGATCAGTTGCCACTGAAAACTGTCCATGTTGGTCAGCAGAGAATGTCAGGGCCTGGATATCTTTAGGTCGCTTGGTGACATAATTGACCACACCACCCGGGGTCGACATACCACTTTGAATCGCGGAAATGCCTTTTAAAATTTCCACACGTTCTTTGTTTTCAAGTGCAACATTTTGTTCACCACGAATCACATTGCCATTAATGAGGTAGCTTGATGCCAAATCGAGTGCAAAGCCACGCGAGACAAAGTTTGGATAATAGCCAATTGCAGCATAGCCCTCACCGATGGCTGCATCATTTTTTACAACATCGCTCAGCACACGCGCGTGTTGTTCAGCAATGAGATCTGCAGTCAAGATAGAGACCGATGCAGGTATTTTTTGAAGACTGTCCGTACCCAAACCTTCAATATTCACTTTGGCACTTGAGTAAGGCATGCTTTGATCGGCTTTGATCACAATCGTGTCAAGCTGTTGAACATCGTCTTCAGCATAAGTCAGCGGGGCTAAACACAGCGGTGACAGAATGATCATTTTTAAAGATCGGGTTAATACATTCTGTTTGAGTTGACGAGTGTTCATACGAAACCTTATGTCTGTGAAGTGGGTGATGATGCTGGGTTTAGAGAGCATTGAGAAGCTTGCAATTCATCTTGAATGAGCCGAGTTAAAGTCTGGGTAAATTGTTGGCCTTGTTCGCCAATGAACCAGTCTACATGACCGATAATCCAGTCGTAATAAGCCGCATCTGCATGGTTGAGGTTGTGGGTAATACCCACAAAATACTCCAGCTCTGAAAAAGCGAAATCCAGATGCACGATTTTCAGCAGTTCTGGCAAAATACTAAAATCTTCTTGTGGATGTATTTGGGAAAAATAAGCATGGAGAAAAGCGGTTAAACCGGCTTCATCAATCGGAATATGTGGGTTCTGCTTTAATTCCAACCAATCAATGAAATTACGTTCAATCGTCACAGCCAGATCATAAAGTGCCGAATTTCGGTCAGATAAACCAAAATCAATTACGGCAGTAATCTCAGCTTTGGCATCTGGCGATGACCAAAATAGATTAGAAGCGTGTAAATCGTTATGGGTCCAAATTCTGCTTGCTTGTTGCAATACAGGCTGAATACGCTGGTGAACCTGTAAGATTTGATCTAAAAAGTAAGGATCCAAATTTTTGTCGGCAAAGTAACGGCTTAATTCTGGACTGTTTACAATGCGCCGTTGAATGGCTGTAACGATATTTTCACTGTCTAAAAGTTGCTGATTGGACACTAAATAAGATGCTGATCGGCCTTGCTGCTCAGGAAAATCCTGCATGGCCATATGTAACTTTGCCAGCAATTGCCCAGCTTTCGCAGCATGTTCAGCATAGAAAAAAGGTTTCCAGGATTGCTGATCTGCATACAGATCTAAGCCGGCTGCTTTTGCATAGACTTCATAGGTCCAGTCACCTAGCTCTAAAGCAGTCAGACCTTGATTTGAGCTAATCAATGCTGCAACAGGAATTTCTTTGCTAGCTAAATGCTGAAGAACAGCATGCTCCTGTAAAATATCGCGGGCACGACGAAAGGAACAATGGCTGCGCTTAATCAAATACTGATGCGCGACTGCTTCATCCCTGATCACAAAATCCTGCTCCACCTTGACCAGAGCCGCAGATGAAAATGGCCGGGGACTATACCACAAAATCTCAAAATGACCTTGTAAACAGGAATAGTGCTGCTGCAGGCTTTGTAATTCTGGATCAGAAATATGTGCCCAGTCTTTATTTTCCCAGGCATTGCCCATACCATGACCTAAATCATTGGTAATTATGGTCATCATCACTATTCCTGAGCTAGATCATTATCTAATAATGGAAAATCATCGTTTAGGCGAACATGCAAACAGTATTTTTAAATACATTTAATATTGAAGACACGCCCTAAAGTTAAGTGGTACATACCAGTATTAAATTGAAGGCAAGTTTAGCCTTATAAATATAAAAATAGAATAGATCTCTCGCATAAATCAAAAAATGATCTTCTTTTTGGTTAATATTCGAACTCCAGATTTCTTAGCATTCGCGCATAATCTGCGGATGAAATATATCGATTCAAACAAGCTTTCTTATCCTCAGTTCAAGCGATAACGTAGTTTTGAAATGTACCGTAATTCATTTTCATGACTTCACTAAGTAGCTCTTTAAATCCCTGTTTATCAGCAGCAAATTCTACTAGTGATTCATTGTTCAGATCAGTAACACATGCCATGGTCGAAATGACCTGTACACTATGAGCTTTGAATAACCCTCTCAAAATTTCATTTGAATGATTTTGGTCTTTAATGAAGTTCTTTAACGGCTCAGCAGGGATTGCCCAAGTATCGAAGTCTTTCATCTGTATCTGACGAACTTCAAT
The DNA here is from genome assembly GCF_000369625.1 of Acinetobacter variabilis. Taxonomy (GTDB): domain Bacteria; phylum Pseudomonadota; class Gammaproteobacteria; order Pseudomonadales; family Moraxellaceae; genus Acinetobacter; species Acinetobacter variabilis. The sequence continues at coordinate 164,408 of NZ_KB850117.1, read as the reverse complement.
GTCATTGATTTTGATGCTTCGATTCGTTTCTAGAAAAAAATCATTCATAATGATGTCTCAAATTAGATTTTAATGACAAAAAAATACCCTGATGGTTATCCCATCAGAGCTAAATATAAAATTATTTATTTCTTAATTTGAAATACTTTGATCAATCAGTTTCTCAATAGTATTAGAGGCAACATCATTAAAGTATGCACACTCACACTTAACTTCTTCTATTGTGCATTAATGGAAATACGATCCTCTTGGCTAACATATGATTGATGAAGCATATTTTCATATTCTTTCAATGTTTTTTTGCAGTACAGTATTTGGATCCTTTTCCCAATAACCAATACCCAGCTTACCATCAATATTTGCAGCGTAATATTTAGGTTGATCATATTGAACCGTACCGGGTTTGTCGGAGACCACTTTTCTTGAGATGAGAAGCATTGCTTCGAAAGACGTAGCGAAGCGTAGTATCCCGATGACAATATTAAAATATACCCCTGAAATCAGAGAAAGAGCGGTTCAATTATTGATTGAATCTGAAAAAGATTATCCATCGAATTGGGCTGCAATCACAGCAATTGCGCATAAGATTGGTTGTACTCCTGAAACACTTCGTGCCTGGCATCAAAAGCATTTAGATCAGCAAAATCCTATTAAAGTACAACAGATATCTGATCAAGAAAAAATGAAGCAAATGGAACGTGAAATTAAAGAATTAAAGCGTGCCAATGAAATTCTACGTAAAGCAGCCGCTTTTTTCGCCCAGGCGGAGCTCGACCGCCCACACAAATAATGGTGGATTTTATCCATAACAATAAAGATCGATATGGTGTTGATGCGATTTGTAGGATTTTACCGATCGCAGCTTCAACCTATTACCGGACTCTAGATCTCGCTGACAATCCAGAACATCGAGCAAAGCAAGATTTACATGATGAGCATCATGCTGAACAAATTAAAAGAATTTGGAAAGAAAGTTCAGGTCGGTATGGTGTGCGTAAGGTCTGGCAACAATTGAAACGTGAAGGTTATGTTATCGCACGTTGTACAGTTGCTCGATTGATGCAGAAGCTAGGTATACAAGGTGTTTGGCGTGGTAAGAATAAACAAACCACCCGTAGCCGAGATGATCAAAAAAGAGCAGATGATTTAGTGAAACGTAATTTTAATGCTGATCATCCTGACCCTTGCGAAGCAGTGCTTCTCAGGTGAGTGACTTTACCTATATTCAAACAAATTCAGGCTGGGTCTATACCGCCTTTATTATTGATGTGTTCTCACGAGCAATTGTTGGATGGAAAGTATCTACACGGATGAATACAGATATGGTACTCGATGCATTAGAGCAAGCATTGCACGATCGAGGCATGCCAAAGAATGTGATTCATCATTCCGATAGAGATGTTCAATATCTTTCCATTCGCTATACCAATCGTTTAGAAGCTGCAAATTTACGAGCATCAGTCGGTACAACTGGTGATTCATACGATAATGCTCTGGCTGAAACGGTGAATGGCTTATACAAAACAGAGGTGATTGTATATTTAAAAGCAGATTGGCAAGGTTTAGCAGATGTACAACTTGCGACACTAAACTGGGTAGATTGGTTCAATAAAAAGCGTGTACACAGTGCACTGGGTTATGTATCGCCTTTTGAGTTTGAAGCAATGTACTATGATAAGATTAACCCGTTAGGTCAGGTGGCCTAACTTAAATAAAAAAGTCTCCGACAAACCCGGTACGGTTCAACCATCATTGGATGACTACCGTAAACTAGGTAAAAAATATCACCAATATAGATATTATTCATCTTTAGTCAGCTAAGGGTAAGATTAAAATTCTTAAACTTCTGATAAATAAATTAATGCCATCAATTGAGGACTTTTTTAAGCTGAGAAAACCTTTATAAAGTCCAATTAAGTCCTTGTCCCATCTCATAAATAATGAGTATTAATGCAATTACCATTAGTGAAATGACAATGGCTTCGACCTTAGTGAGCATCTTAAATTCTCCACCTTTCATGTTCTCTATGATAAACAAAGTAAACGATAAATAACAATAAAGTTACAAAAAATTACTTGATGTTTCAAAGATGAAGCTGGTAAAGAAAAATCTCTCAGAGGAGGTGCTAATTCTTTTCAAACTTAACCTTATGTATCAGCGATGTCCTGTATAAGACTCATGACCTACTGCGATCATATCAACACCACCTTCTTCTTCTAAACTTAATAAGAAAGTATGAACACCCTGCATATCATTTAACTCAATATTATTGCCGAGCCATTTCATCGTACCTAGTTTCATATTGTTTATGTCTTCTTGGATTCTATTGTAGTTGACCATTGCTATGCTCTTTTTATAATTTGCCATTAAATTTTATTCCCTATAAAAGATTTTCAAGAAAATCGGTCCGTATTTGCCGATCAATACTACAAAAAAGCTCATCTGATAAGTATTCTTACATAAACCCAAGGTTCTATAACTTGGATCCATTAATGAAGTGATATAACGTCTAATTTTCCCTTCCTCTCAACTTCAATCAAATGCACTTCCCAATACCCCCTAATATTGGATTAAGTTTCTTGGCATTTACTGATATTGGCATCCTGATATGAAAGTCATGCTGAGAATTACGCTTGATTTAGAATTGTTCAAACACAATTTAAACCAGATCCCTTCAGGAGCCTTTGTTCTTACAGATAGAGGTTATCAAAGGATTTATACTTTGTATCCCCAATACCCTGTTGCCATTAGAGTAGAGGCCAAAAGCCGCTGTAAACTGGATCCTGAACTAAAAATCTATAATCAGGAAATCAATAAAGAAGAATAGAAATTAAGTATGTATTTGGCAGTCTAAAAACTTTCAAAATGCTTTCAGAACGTTATCGCAATAGAGCTAAAAGCCCCCCTCTTTTGAGATTCAATCTAGTTGCTGGAATTTATAATTTGCAACTGAGTAAGAATGATTTATGAAGGAGGTCTAATCTAAGAAAATAAAAAAAATCCTAAAACCATTTAACTTCTTAGGATTTGAATAGGCAGGATATAAATATAAGCTTATGCTTGAATATCTAAGGTCATTTCAATTTTGTCCTGTGACCAGATTTCGATGTCATATTCAATCACTAGATCATCTGATTTTGAAATACGTTCAATATAAGTGGCGGTTTGACTTAAAGGAATACCTAAGTGCTGGCTCTCAAAATGAGACACACCGGTATTTTTAATTTTTAACTGACTACTCGTGTAATTATAATGAAAGTGATTTTTAATGACGTCTTGGACCGAAGTAATCACATTATAATTCAGCACATCTGGAAACAGCGCAACAGGTAAATAATTATATTCTAGAAGTACTGGTACATCATCAGCATAACGTAAACGGATAATTTCAATAAAGCCCAATTTACGATTTTCTTCACTAAAAAGATGACTGTGATCAAATCGCTCCAGCTGTCTGGTCGAGATCAGTTCAGTTTTGGCATTAAAACCCTGTGCCTTCATATAAGAACGAAAATTTTCAATTGAGTTTGGATAGTATTGAATTTTTTTATTACTCACAAACCAGCCGAGATTTTGCCGTTTGAAAATTTTATCTTCGGCACGAAGCTGTTCATAGGCCTTACGCACTGTTTCCCTTGAACAGTCAAACTTTAATGCCAAGTACCGTTCGGATGGAATCATTTGATTAGAACTGTAATTTTTTAATTCAGCCTCAATCAAATCTCTGATTTCCATATACTTCATTCAGTGAATCCAGTGAGTGCTCATAAGTGATAAAGATAGTACTAAATTAAAGAACAGAGGAAAATTAAAACAAGGTACAGATCAGTAAAAGATGCATTCCCTTGTTTTAATGAAAATGTTTAGCAGCATGATTGATACGTGATTCTGAGAGAATATCGTTGTCCACTCATAATGTTCTCATTTATGCAAAAAGAATAAACTAAATTTGTCTAGGAGAGTGGTGACAGTCTAATCTAATTAAAAGGCATCTACAAAATCGGCGGCTATTCGTAATAATCGACTGAGAAAATTACGTACCTTGATTCTAGACATTATTGCCCACCTCTACTAGCACATTTCCTGACACAGTCCCTATCTATACATTTGAATGCCTTTGACTCTTAAAGATTATCTTTAATAAAATGAGCTTTATAGGGCAATATACTAAGATCTCCAGACTGTTGAATCCGGCAAGCGCACTGAGTGCGGTTCCGTAACGTGACACTGGGTAACGTCGTATGTAGACAAAAATTAAAGCTGTAGTTTAAGGCTGGCATCCTTTAAGATTTATTTTAATTTACCACTGATGTCTGGATTTTTAGCTAATTATACTATATCCAAAAAACATCTATTTACTAATAATTGCTTAGGCTATTTATTATAAAAAAACAACCATACATCATTGATATATGAACATTTATTTCTATTTTTTTCATAGACATAAATTAATTAATTTTTTAGGCCCCCATACACTATAGCTAAATTCCAAATAAGTTACTGCAATGTTCTTTGAATAATAAATCTATATCCTTAATTCTAAGTCTTTTCCTAACTGATTTTATTTGAGCCTACATTTTTTCTATCAGATTTAAGTCAGGGCTATATTTGAGTAACCATACAAGGTAATGGCCTACTTCTTGGATTAATTTTTTAAGACTTTTACCTTTATGGAACGTCGCATTATCCATGATGAGAACACTTTTCTCTTTTAATTTCGGCAATAGATCATGCTCAATCCAACCCTCAAATACTTCTGTCGTGATAGAGCAGTTGAATAAACTCACAGTCAGTAACTTATTTTTAATCAAGGCTCCAATGGCATTACAACTGTTCTTAATTTGCCAATTAAATGTACCTTCTGCTCGTGTACCTTTATGACTATAGCTGTGGGAGCGGGTATCATCACTCTGAAACCCACTTTCATCAATATAAATTAAGGGAAGTTCAGGTTCTAAATCTTCAATTGAATTTTTAAATTGTTCTCGTTGACGAGCATCTGATTTTGGAGGAGTTAACGTCTTTTTTACGTGATATTCCTGCTTTATGTAATGCATTAAATACAGCATGAGTACTTACTCCCAAACGTTCAGCTCGTTCATACTGATAATCATCAGGATATTTTTCAATATCTGCCAATATTTGTGCTTCAATAATTTTAGCTGGACGCCCAGGAATAGGTTTTCGCTCTGTGGACTTTTGCCACAGTTGGATCGTACGTGTAGAAACACTGAAATGCTATGCTGTTTTTCGCACAGACATTTTATCTCTGGTCATAATCTCAATGACTTTGTCTTTAAAATCTTTTGAATATCCCATAGTTTGCATTGTAGTTAATATTTTAGAACTTGGCTATATAAGCCAGCATTTCATTTACTGCGATTTGTTCGCTACTAAAAAGTGTAGCAAGTTACTACACTTTTTAATTCCTATATTGATTTAAATGAATAGGTAGTGTTCCAAAAAGTATGCTGAGATTAAATGAAGCCATTATTGATATATAATAAGGTCAACTCGAAAGCTTTAAAGTGGTTTCCAAGTTTTTTTGAAAAATTACAACTTCTCCTAAAGCAACATCTAATCTGATGCCTTATTTTGCAATTATTTCCTTCAATACCTACAGTGAAAAAACTTACCAATACTTTACTCACAATCTTTAAATGCAGTGATAAAACTATCCCATTGATCACTTGAAATTCGGGTATAATGAATACCTAACTGCTTCCACTTTTCCTTCAGTCGTTGGACTGTAGCTAGGGCCTGTCATCAATTAGCTTGAGAAAATCTAATCTGTCCTCATTATTTTTTCATGACTAAACGCTATGCATTAAGAGATGATCAGTGGGAGCAGATTAAGGATCTGTTGCCCGGACGAGCAAGTACTGTTGGAGTAACTGCCAAAGACAACAGGCTATTTGTTGAAGCAGTATTATATCGGTATCGTTCCGGTATTCCGTGGCGAGACTTACTAGAACGCTTTGGGGATTTTAGAGTCGTGCACACTCGCTTTAGCCGTTGGGCTAAAGCAGGCGTGTGGCAGAGAATTTTTGAAGTGCTATCACATGAAAGTGATAATGAATATGCCATGCTGGACTCAACCATTGTGCGCGCTCATCAGCACAGCGCCGGAAAAAAAAGAACAGGCAATCGGACACAGTAAAGGTGGCTTAAGTACCAAAATTCATGCCCGTACTGATGCTTTAGGCAACCCAACAGGATTTTATCTCAGTGCCGGGCAGGCTCATGACTTAAATGGTGCTGATGTGCTGCTGGATTTATCGTTAAGTCAGACTTGGCTCATGGATAAAGCCTATAATTCTAAGGATCGGGTGATTGATCCAATCCATAAGATCAATGGTCAGATCGTGATGCCGTCCAAAAGTAACGCGCTTGAACAGCGTGATTATGACCAGCATCTGTATAAGGCAAGACATCTGATCGAGAATTTCTTCGCCAAGCTCAAGCAGTATCGAGGTATTGCTACGCGCTATGATAAATTGGCTCAAAACTTCCTGTCAGCAATCTACCTTGCCTCAAGCATAATATGGCTTAATTGATGACACGCCCTAGTCCCCAAGAAGAAAGTTAGAGTTTAATCTTAGTCTAAAGTAACAGTACTCTCAAAGACTAAATGTAAAGAAGCATACTTAAGAAAATAAATCTCAATAATGCATGAGGATGTAATTGGTTTGAGGTTATTAAAAAAAAGTGTAGCAAGTTGCTACACTTTTTCGCTTTTTTGAATCAGCTGTTTTAAAAAATCTTCTAGTTGTAATAAACTGGCTTCGTCAATTTCCGAGATATTCAGAGAAACCTTAAGCTGTTTTTGATTCAGTTTAATATTCCCCGCAATCTTACCCGCATATTCAATTTTTCTGACCACTGATGTCGTGGTCAGTTTTTCTGGATCCTGACTCAATAATTTTTCAGCATAGGCAGTAACTTTGCTTTGCTCAAGTTTTTTGTCTTTTACTTTTTCCCAAGCCCCGAGTAAAGCCGTTTCGGCCTCAGAAAGTTGTTCCAGATGATCCGATAGAAATTTTTTGAATGCAGTTGCAGCAGTACGACCTAGCAGGCCTGGTTCCACATCAAGGTCATTTAAAATTGCTTGAGGCAGCTTTTCGTACGCTAAATACTTGTACATATCTTCGCGATTTAAACCCAGTGAATTGGCTAAACGTTGCTTGTTTTTCTTTAATTTCTCATCGAGAGAGTTCAGGCCAATAAAAATTTCATAATCTGTTAGATCCTGACGCTTTAAATTTTCTGCCAAGGTTAACAAAGATGCTTCTACATTATTTGCATCAATGATAATGGCTTCAATTACAGACTTACCGAGTAATTGATGCGCCCGTAAGCGTCGCTCGCCTGCAATCAGTTCATATTTCAGATTATCCAGTTTACGCACTGTAATGGGCTGCAAGAGGCCGATTTCATTAATAGAATCCGCCAGTTCCTTTAACTGTGACTCTTCAAAGACTTTACGCGGCTGGTTTGGACTGCGGCTGATATCCTCAATAGGGACATTACGTCTAAACTCTTTTAGCTCTTTAATATTGTCTTTCTGTGCTTGCTGGTGTTTTTCTGTATTCTGTTTCAGTTTCTGAGCTAAAAGCTCCTTGGTGCTTGCCATAATGCTCTCAGGTTTAAACTTTCGCTACAATTTCATTGGCAAGGCTTTCAAAAGCCTTACGTACTTTTGAATTTTTTTCTACTTTCAAAAGTGATTGTTGCAAAATCGCTGCTTGATTGACTTTAGTACTTTGAGGAATGGTGGTTTCTAAAATTTTTCCCACCTGTTTCAAGGCTTCCTCCCGAATCAGTTTACAAACATTCTGACGTTCATCATGCTTAATCAGTAAAGCGCCTAAAAGCTCTAAATCTGGATTAATACGTTTGATCTTTTCAAGATGGTTTAAAAGATCTGTTACCCCATACAGTCCATATTGTGATCCGGATTCGATAGGGATAATGACATGGGTTGAAGATGCCAGCGCATTGCTGGTTAATAATTTAAGACTAGGTGGACAATCAATCAATATGAAGTCATAAAGATCTTTTAACAGTTCTAGCTTGATATTTAACTCTTCAGAAGGACGGGGAGCTTCTTCTTTTAGTTGGTCTTCTGTTTTTCCTAAATTCAAGGAACCATAAATTAATGATACTTTTTCAAAGTTCGTTTCTTCTTGTAATGCATCTGCCAACAACGAAATATCGCCCACCAGTAATTCTGCTGTAGTCACAACAATTTCGCTTGGATGTTGGATCCCAATATGTAAACTTGCGTTTGCTTGAGGATCTAAATCAATAACTAAAACTTTATTGCCCAGATTGGCAAGTTCTGAGGCGAGGTGCACAACAGTCGTTGTTTTGCCACATCCGCCTTTATGGTTAGCAACAGTAATAATTTTTGCAGACATGCGTGTCAGATGCTTCCGTATTTGAATGTCTAGTAATATAAATAACTTTCACTCATCTTACTATAGTTTTTAAATTTATAAATCGTATTTGTTCAGATGTAAAACAGCTTAAAAAATAAATCTTTAACTAGGCTAGCTTAATTAATAATTAGAATAATTAGTTATTTAGCTAATTAATAATTAAGAGCATATTTTTATTATATAAAACAAATACTTATTTCTTTAAAAGTGGAAGGTTTGTCACCGTAAAGTGGAAGGTTTGTCACCGTAAAGTGGAAGGTCTGTCACTCTAAGGTGGAAGGTTTGTCATCGTAAAGTGGAAGGTCTGTCACTGTAAAGTGGAAGGTCTGTCACTAGGGTGGAAGGTTTGTCACTGCTACTTTTTAAACTGCTGTTTTTAAAAAAATATATTAAAAAAAACAATAATTTAGGTTGTTAATAAAGTCCCTTAAATAAGCTTTAAAGGTGGAAAGGTTGTCACTGTGTATTTTTGACCTGTGGATAATCTATTTTTATTGGATATTTCCTGATGATTATATGTGTAGTTATACCTTTCAAATCTGACTGAAAGGTGGAAGCCTTGTCACATCAGGGTTTCTATTTGAGCTAGCTTACCTAAATCTAAAAGAAAAAAGTAAAAATAGTCATTCTAAACTGTAATTTCGGGGGCTAAAGGTGGAAGGTCTGTCACTGTAGGGTGGAAATACTATATTTAATTCCACTTTAAAGGCAAAAAACCGGATAATAATGCTTTTTTTTGATGACGGACCTTCCACTTTTAGAATCTTGTGGTGAAAGTCTTGAAAGTTTTTCCACTTTTGTATATAAAAACTAAGTCAAATTATAAATATCACGGTTATGACAGAATCTGAACCATTGCAAGAAGAAACGAATTATATTCCCTATTGTATAGGCAACATTCGCCATAATGGCGTTGTCAGTACCAGTAACCGCTTAATTCGCCCAATCGAGTTGTCATCCAATGAATATAAGGCACTTCTATATGCAATGGCGGTTGCGAATTATAGTGAGAAAAATAGGGTAGATGGTGAAATTACCGAACAAACTTATATTTATTTGTATAAGGATGATTTGGCAGATTTACTAGGATTAAATAAACGTAACTCAATTAATGTTGCAATAGATCGGATCTATAAAGAGCTTTCATCCCGGGTAGCTCATTTTATTATTGAGGAGCCTGCTGATAATGGTAAGAGAAAGACTAAAAAAGTACATTCTGTCGTTCCCATTATCCGTGAGTTAAGATGGGAAGATGACTCTAAAAATGCGATTCAGATTCGTTTTACTAGTGAAGTGTTGCCGTATTTCACTCAACTGGCTGGGGGTAATTTTACTACCTATCAGCTAAAACATCTTTTTGCCCTGGATTCTGTTGCCAGTATGAGTCTTTATACTTATTTCATTAAAAACGAATTCAAGTATGCCAACCAGAAGAGTTATGAAGTGCCATTACTTTTAGAAAACTTGAAAGCACTGATTGATATTAATGAAACAAAATATGATCGTTGGGTAGATTTCAGGCGCTATGTATTAGACAAAATAGTGGCAGAAATTAACGAAAATACAGATCTACAATTAGAGTATGAAACTGTTAAGAAAGGCCGTCCAATTGTAGGTGTGAATTTTAAACTGCATCATCGGATTGCTGATAAAGCACCGGATGAAATGGCAGTAATTGAAAAAATCTATCTTGATGTTCCATTTGAAGACAATGTATTCGTAAAAGAGTTAGGTGCTAAATTCGATATGAATGTACGTTCCTGGTATATTTTTAATAATGATGAAAATTATCAGCAGTTCAAGAAGTGGTTTAAAAAAGTAGGGTGTCTCACTGACTCTCAAGCAAATATTGTCATTAATGACACTTTATTCCAAATGGATTTTGCTGAAATTGGTATAGGGCTGAATGACTTTAAACGAAACATGAAGCATAAACTTAAAAATAATCCGGAATTCGTTCAAAGTATTCGTGAAAGACTGAATGATATTTTTGGTAAAGACCTTATTTAGAAAAAAGTGTAGCAACTTGCTACACTTTTGGAGATATATGTTCTTAAAAATACAAGTGGTAAGGACTATAGAAGAAAAACGGCTCTATTGCATATAGGCTTTAGAGATAGATCCTTCCTAAGTTAGGCAAATTAGGTATAAAGTTTGCCTAATTTCGTAAATCTATCCAAAACTGCTACCCGTAGATGAATCTCATACCTGACTTTAAAAATGTTTTTCCGTCAACTCATCTCCTAATAATTTAATGCAATGCGCCTTGGTTTTAATCAAACTGCATCGATGATAACCTGACTTTTTTTCCAAACAGCTCTACCTAGACATTTGACTGTTTTTAATAATTCGTTTTTCTCTAAAGATTCTGTTGTTTGATCTTTTTAGAATTTTGCATTTTTTTTCTGGAGTAATGACAGTATGTGCTCATCGGTCTGAAATCACTTCTCTGCAGCATTTTATGTCTTACGCCCCATCGGTATAGACAGAATCTATTCGCTCATCTGACTGAATTTGGTCCAGCAAATCCTGAGTAATTGTGAATCACTCACATTATTTGTCGCAAGGTGAACGGCTCCAATTTGCATGGTTTCAACATCTATACAATAAGTTTATCTCATTCGACGGTATTCTGGGTGATGTTTCTTACGCTTCCATTCACCTTCACCTTCACCTAAAGATCTTGAACCCGTAGAGTCGATGAATAGGTGTAACTTATCAGTAACCTATCACGAATTTTTTAATAGCTTATCGCAATATCAATATGCTTTTGTCATCTACAGAGGACAGAGTAATCTAGTACTCTCCAATTCAAGCTACAGAGTTTAATTAGACTTCGAACAAAGCCTGTGGCCATGAATAAAAAAAGATGGAAAAAGGATTTGATCATTAAATAGCATTTAATGGCTTTATCGGAACAAGTTTGATTTCGTTCGTGCTTGCCTTGTGGTTGTGCACCATTGGGTCTTAGGGTCAAACCAGATTGATATATTTCCTCGCTTGATTAAAGTTTAGTTATACGAGGACCAATTGGTTATACGGTGGATTCTAGATGTAGGCGTCCTGGAAACTATATTGCTAAAGAAGCCTTTAAGAGTAGAGTAGTTTCGTGCAACAAAATCGTTTTAGAACTTTTAATCTTATTAGTAAATCTATTTCTAAAATTACTAGGGCGTGTCATCAATTAAGCCAGATGATTGTTGAAGCCAGGTAGATCGCTGATAAGAAGTTTTGAGCCAATTTATCATAGCGTGTGGCGATTACTTTAAATTGCTTTAGCCTTGCAAAGGTATTCTCAATTAAATGCCTGATTTTATAAAAATAACAACCCATATGATCATTATTTGAAAGCGTATTAGATTTTTTGGAAATATTAGTTTTATTACCAGTATTTTCTATCTGTTTTCTCAATGACTCAGAGTCATACCTTTTATCAGCATAGAGAATTTTTGTCTTATTTAGGTCTATGTTGTTAACTAAGTTCTATGCCACTTTTATATCGTGTATTGTGCCATCCTTTATTAGGAACTAAACAGGATTCCCATTAGAATCACCCCCCAAATGAATTTTAGAACTTTTTCCACTGATACTTTTTGAGATTGCTTGATCCTTGATTCCTATAGCGTGCTGCAGAGCCCTCACATTACGGGCATCACTAGACACCTATTCCGAATCAGCATCAGATCAAATTAACTTTAATATTTTTTAATAAGTTATTGTGTTTTGACTATGGGGAAAGCTTCTTGAATATGGAATTTGGTTCTCCAAAGGCAGCAGGTAAATCCCTCCATGGACAGCCCGTACGAATCCTAAAAAGAATAACTTCAATAAAATTTTCAAGATTTTGTTTATTCTTAACCACACCCAACACCTTGTATACCTAGCTTCTGCATCAATCGAGTAACTGTACAACGTGCAATAAGATAACCTTCAAGTTTCAATTGTTGCCAGACCTTACGCACACCGTATCGACCTGAACTTTCTTTCCAAATTCGTTTAATTTGTTCAGCATGATGCTCATCATGTAGATCTCGTTTCGCTCGATGTTCTGGATTGTCAGCGAGATCTAAAGTTCGGTAATAGGTTGAAGCTGCGATCGGTAAAATCTTACAAATAGCCTCAACGCCAGATAGGTCTTTATTGTTATGGATACAATCCACCATTATTTGTGTAGGCGGTCGAGCTCCGCCTGGGCGAAAAAAGCGGCTGCTTTACGTAGAATTTCATTGGCACGCTTTAATTCTTTAATTTCACGTTCCATTTGCTTCATTTTTTCTTGATCAGATATCTGTTGTACTTTAATAGGATTTTGTTGATCTAAATGCTTTTGATACCAAACACGTAGTGTTTCAGGAGTACAACCAATCTTAGGCGCAATTGCTGTGATTGCAGCCGAATTCGATGGATAATCTTTTTCAGATTCAATCAATAATTGAACCGTTCTTTCTCTGATTTCAGGGGTATATTTGGGTTCTTTCATCGGAACACTACACGTTATATTAGAATGAGAACCTCGATAACTAAGAGCATGATCACCAATAAAGTGACGCTTGCAGTTTTTGCATTGATATTTTTGCTTACCATATAGTTTGAAGCCATTTTTCTTTATACTGTCACTTAGACAGGTTGGACATTTGATTTCTAGTGTTATTTGCATCTCACTATCTTATCAAAAGCCAACCTATTTTTTTCAGCATATTGAAACACCACCGAAGATGATTAGGTAGTTATCTTGCTGAACACCGTTAGAAAACGAGCTGATAGCATAGTTTATGACGAAGCGAAAAAGTGAATTAAAGACTAAAATGGGAGGTATAAGCTCGCATTTTTGCATTCATATAATCACCACTATCTTGAATGTAGCTAAATTCCTTAATACGACAGAACCAAACTATACAAGCAGATGAACCAGAAAAGGACCTACCAAAACCATAAAAATACCAGCAAGTACCATTGTTAAGCTGGCAATCACCCCTTCTTCTTTATCACGACTATAGGCTTTAGTCGTTCCAAATCCATGTGCTGCGTTGCCCAAAGATGCACCCATGACAAAATGAGATTTTAACGGTAAGGCGGCTAGCACAATATCACCAATGATCATACCTATAACACCAGTAATCATGGTAAACAAAATAACCAGTTCGACAGAGCCACCTATATGATTGCTCAACTCCATTGCAAAAGGTGTAGAAATGGAACGCGCCATTAAGCTATAGGTCGTTGACTGATCAAAATTAAACAGCTTAGCCAAATAAAATGAACTGATCATTCCTGCTAGCATCCCTATCACCACGCCCATACTGATAGAAAGTAGATGTGTTTTGATTATTTCACGGTATTCATAAATTGGAATGGCAAAGGCGACTGTTGCAGGGCCTAACATCCAGACAATCCATTGGTTATCTTGCATATACGTATCATAGGATATATTCAAAGATAAGATTAAAATAATCAGAAGGATAGGGGGTAGTATCGCTGGTGATAAAATGAGATAAGGATATTTTTGATGGATTTTTTTTACGACAGTATAAAAAAGTAAAGTTGAAATCAGACAAACAATGGCGATTAAAGTCATGATTATTTTCCATCCTGATCTATATTACGCAGAGATTGGGAGCGATTATTCTTGATTTTATTTTCAAAATGAAAGCCAAGATGTACACTATATGCTGTAACCACCATGACACAAATGGTGCCCAGAATAACAGCAAAGATTAATTGCCAGCCTTCTGTTAAAAAAAGATGTTTATATTTAATTAGTCCAACAAAACAGGGAATAAAGAATAAAACCAATTCACCCAAAATAAAATCGGAGCCACTCTTGATCCATTCAAGTTTAAAAAATCCAGTCAATAAACCTGCTAAAACAATAAAAAGCCCGATCACTGCACCAGATACTGGAAGTTTAAATAAGGATTGAAGTATGCTGCCAATCCACCAGAAAGCAAGTAATAAACTGATTTGCAAAATGATTTTACTGATATATTTGAGTCGGGTCGGATGTTCGATTTGTACAGGCATTAATATCACAGCTTGATTTTGAAGATAAGGTAATTTTATATGCTGTACGTATGTGAAATAATGAATAATTTTATAAATATTATTCTATATTGGAATAATTTATGGATCTAAAATCACTTAAAATTTTTGTTGAAACTGTTAATAGCCAGAGTTTTAGTTTAGCTGCAGTACGCTTGTTTATGACGCAACCGACTTTAAGCAAGATCATTAAAAGCTTAGAAGAAGAGTTGGGAACAGCACTATTTAAAAAAGGTGAAGCAGGAAGAAAACGTGAAGTCGTACTGACTTATACAGGCGAACTGATTTATCAGCATGCATTAAACATACTGTCAGAACATGAAAAAATATATAACACGATTGAGCAAGTTAAGTTACTTAAAAAGGGTAAACTGACTTTAGGTTTACCACCATTAGGTTCTGTCTTATTTAGTTCACTTATTGCCTTATTTCATAAGCAACATCCGGATATACAGCTTAGTTTTTTAGAGGTAGGCTCAAATAGTATTGAGGAAGCAATTGCAGATAAACGTATTGATGTTGGTATTTTACTTGGTAATTTTCGACCGACTTTTGCGTCAATCCCAGTTGTTGATTCAGCAATGTGCTTACTATCCATAAAAGATTCACAGTGGAGAAATAGGAAAACTGTAAATTTGATCGAATTAAAAGAAGAATCCTTTCTATTATTTTCTGATACCTTTACTTTGAATAGTATGATTATTAAAGCAGCAAATACAGTAGGTTTTGAACCTAAAGTTGTCTGTAAAAGCAGTCAATGGGACTTTATTGCAAAAATGGTTGAATCAAATATGGGAATCGCATTACTTCCTCAAATATATTGCCAGCAATTAGATCAGGAAAAATTCAACACTGCCGTATTGGAAAATCCAGGTTTAAATTGGACTTTAAGTATGGCCTGGAATACGACTATAGCAATGAGTCCTGCAACTAGAGCATGGCTAAATATTGTAAAAGATCATAAACAGAAAATTCACTTTTAGTTCAATGCTTTTACAACCAGTTTTTGATTGTCGTTACAATCAGTTTTGGCTGTTTAATTCATCGGTGCTATCGCATTAAGGAATTTAGGTCTATTTAACTTATGTTTACCTAAAATCTAGTTTATAAATTATTTTTACAATATATTTATTAATTTCAATATTTTGAAGAAAAATAATAGAAATTTATAAAAATTAGTTGATGAACTTATAGGATTTTTAAGAGCATTTATATGAATGACTAAGTACTGTGAAAAAAGAGAACTAGATGACGTTTAGATAAAATTTTCAATCAAATAATCTTATTGTTGTTATTTCTAGTCACATAGTCTATTTTTATTATATGAATTATTCCTCCTCACCCAAAAGACCACGTGGTCGACCAACCAAACACGGTTGTAACTATGCAGACACTAAAGAAGTTTTAATCCACCGAGGTATCGAGTTACTGACCGAACGTGGAATGAATGCTATGAGCTTGGATGATCTCATGAAATCAGTCCAAGTTCCTAAAGGGTCTTTCTACCATTATTTTGTAAATAAAGAGGCTTTTATTTTAGAAGTCTTAGATGCTTATGAACTTTATTTTGTGAAGCGATTGAATAAGTTTTTAAGTCAAACTGATCTTTCCCCACTAGAAAAGCTGCAAAATTTTGTAAAAGATGCGGGTGAAAAAATGCAAAAATATGATTTTAAACGAGGTTGTATTTTAGGTAACTTAGGACAAGAAGTGTCGTATTTGCCACAAGAAATCATTGCCCGAATCGAAAGTATCTTCAAGGTATGGGAGAAATTAGTTTCTGATTGCCTACATCAGTCAAATTCACAATATAGCCTAGCTGATTGCGATGAAGCTGCTTATCAGTTTTGGATTGGGTGGGAAGGTGCAGTTCTAAGAGCACGTTTAGTCAAATCAACAAGTCCCTTAGATGCATTTTATCGCTTGTTTACTTTAGCTGTAAAACAACAAAATCACGTAAAAAGTTAATTAAAAAATAAATGCAGACGTCTGTATTTATTTTTTAATTAATTCTAGACAAGCAGTCTAATTAAATAGAGAGGAAGTTCTATGTACAAAGGTATTGTAATTACTAAAGATGAAGCAGGTTACACATCGCAAATTACTGAGATTGCATCAAAGCCTTTACAAGAAGGAGAGGTTAGAGTCGAAGTCAAATATTCAACACTCAATTATAAAGATGCTTTAGCCATTACTGGGCGTTCACCAGTGGTGCGTAGTTTTCCTTTGACTCCAGGCATCGATTTTTCGGGTGTTGTGATTGAATCAAAACATCCAGCATGGAAAGAAAGAGATGAAGTTCTACTGAATGGTTGGGGAGTGGGTGAAAAGTATTTTGGAGGGCTAGCCGAGCAAGTCACTGTTTCTGGTGATTGGCTCATACAAAAACCTTCTGCTTTTTCTTTTAAAGATACGATGGTTATTGGTACAGCAGGTTATACCGCAATGTTGTGTGTCATGGCTTTACAAAAACATGGTATTAAACCAAGTGATGGAAAAATTTTAGTGACAGGTGCAAATGGTGGAGTAGGTAGTATTGCCATTATTATTTTGAATCATCTTGGTTATGAGATTACAGCTTCAACTGGTCGACCTCAAGAGTCAGAATATTTAACCTATCTAGGTGCGAGTGAAATTATTGATCGTATTGAATTATCTTCCCCAGGAAAGCCATTAAACAAAGAAGTTTGGGCTGGCGTAATTGATACTGTTGGAAGCCATACTTTAGCCAATGCATGTGCTAGTACAAAATATCGTGGTGCAGTTGCTGCGTGTGGTTTAGCAGGCGGAATGGATTTTCCAGCAACAGTCGCTCCATTTATTCTAAGAGGGATTACCTTATATGGAATTGATAGCGTGATGGCACCAATCGAATTAAGAAAAGAAGCATGGGAACGTTTGGCTACAGAATTAGATCAGACAAAATTAGAAACAGTAACGACTGAAATTCAGTTGACAGATGCTTTAAATATTTCAAATGAAATTTTAGATGGAAAAATTCGAGGTAGAGTTGTTGTACAGATATAGTTCAACAAAATGAGTTGTGGGACTGTTCTAAATTTTGTGTAAGTACTTAATTTTCATTTGTCCTACTGAGGATAATAAAAAGAGGTACTTCACATGGATGAAGCTACAATCAAAAGTATGGCAGCTGAATTAGCTAAAGGTTTAAAAACTCCTGAAGATTTAAACCAAATGACAGCCATATTTAAAAAGTTCATGATCGAAACCGCTCTGAATACTGAGCTTTCTGAACATTTAGGCTATGAAAAGCATCAACCTAAGAAAGGATCTAATGCACGTAATGGTTTTAGCTCCAAAACAGTTCTAACACAAGATGGGCAGCTTGCTTTAGATATCCCTCGTGATCGTGATGGCTCTTTTGAACCACAGATTATTAAGAAGTATCAAACACGCATTACTAGCATGGATGATCAAATTCTTTCGTTACATGCGAAAGGAATGAAAAATAGAGAAATTGTTGCTTTTTTAAAGAAATGTACGATGCCGATGTATCTGCCTCCCTTATTAGTAAGGTGACGGATGCTGTCATTGAACAAGTGACAGAATGGCAAAATAGAACACTCGATAGTCTTTATCCTATTGTCTATTTAGATTGCATTGTTGTTAAGGTTCGTTAGCATTCAACAGTAATCAATAAATCAGTTTATTTAGCATTAGGCATTAACCTGGATGGCCAAAAAGAACTTCTTGGCATGTGGCTTGCTCAAACAGAAGGTTCCAAATTCTGGCTATCAGTCATGACAGAGCTTAAAAATCGAGGAGTGCAAGATATTCTTGTAGCCTGCCTTGCGAAGCAGCGCTTCTCAGGACTAAAAGGCTTTCCTGATGTGATAGCCTCTGTCTACCCTCATACTGATATCCAGCTGTGTATCGTACATGTTGTACGCAATAGCCTGAGATTTGTGAGCTGGAAGGACTACAAAGTTGTAACAGCAGAATTGAAGGCGATCTATCAGGCAAGTACAGAGGAAAATGCTTTAAAGTCCCAAGATATCTTCTGCGATCAATGGAATCACCAGTATCCAAAAATTGGAGAATCCTGGCGGGCAAATTGGGAAAATATCCGAACGATCTTTAGCTATCCTGCTGAAATACGTCATGCGATTTATACAACAAATGCAATTGAATCATTGAATAGCGTGATCCGCCATTCAACTAAAAAAAGAAAGATCTTCTCTTCTGATGATTCAGTGAAAAAGGTCATTTATTTAGCAACTTCAAATGCTGCTAAAAAATGGACCATGCCAATTCAAAATTGGCGTTTAGCAATGAATTGGTTTACGATTCAGTTCGATGATCGCTTAAAAGATCATTTATAAAAAATGAGACTTACACAAAATAATTTACAGGCTCGTAGAAACATGAAAATACATTCTTTTGGTGAACACAATAACATTACTTTATCTAATAATTGTATTGAAGTTCGAGGTGCACGTGAGCATAACCTTAAGGATGTAGATGTTTCTATCCCAAGAAATGCACTTGTTGTTTTCTCAGGTGTATCGGGTTCAGGAAAATCATCACTTGCTTTTGGAACTATTTTTGCTGAAGCACAAAGAAGATATTTCGAATCTGTTGCACCTTATGCAAGACGCTTAATAGATCAGGCCGGAGTACCAGATGTTGATGCTATTGATGGTCTACCACCAGCAGTAGCATTGCAACAACAACGTGGTGCAAGTAATACCCGTTCTTCTGTTGGAAGTGTAACAACTTTATCAAATCTCGTGCGAATGATTTATTCGCGTGCTGGTGCATATCCTGCCGATCAGCCAATGTTATATGCCGAGGACTTTTCACCGAACACTCCTCAAGGTGCTTGTCCTACCTGTCATGGTTTAGGTCACATTTATGAAGTTACAGAATCGACAATGGTTCCTGACCCAACACTCAGTATTCGTGAGAGAGCTATCGCATCATGGCCACCTGCTTGGCACGGGCAAAACTTACGCGATATCCTAGTAACCCTAGGGTATGATGTTGATCGACCATGGAAAGATTTACCGCAATCGGATAGAGACTGGATTTTATTTACTGAAGAAACCCCAACAGTTCCTGTCTATGCTGGTTTAAGCCCCGCTGAGACTCAATCTGCACTTAAACGTAAACTAGAACCCAGCTATATGGGCACTTTCACTGGTGCTCGTCGCTATGTCCTTCATACTTTTGCTAATACCCAAAGTACGTTGATGAAAAAACGTGTTTCACGTTTTATGGAAGGAAAAATATGCCCTTCCTGTCATGGTAAACGCCTTAAACCAGAAGCCTTATCTATTACCTTTGCTGGAGTAGATATTGGTGAGTTTATGCAACTTTCTTTGGATAAGTTAACTTGCCTGCTTGAGCCCATTGTTCTTGGCAATTTCGACGCTCATGATGCTGGAGAAAAGACTAATAATAAAGTAACCCAACTTGATAGATCTGAACGAGCAACAACAGGTAGAGCAGTGCATTCTGTATCTCCAGATGTAAGACGTACGTCAGCACTTTCAGATGAAAAGAAAATTGCTGCCCAGCGTTTAGCAAATGGTGTGGTGAGGCGTTTAAATCAATTACGCCAGTTAGGTCTTGGTTATCTAACATTAGATAGAGCCACACCGACTCTTTCAGCGGGAGAGTTACAACGTTTGCGTTTAGCAACACAATTAAGTTCTATGCTATTTGGTGTAGTTTATGTACTGGATGAACCGTCTGCTGGATTACATCCTTCAGATAGTCAGTCATTATATGATTCTCTCGATAAATTAAGAGACGCTGGAAACTCCGTATTTGTTGTAGAGCATGATTTAGAGCTCATGCGTCGTGCTCAATGGTTAGTGGATGTTGGACCAGATGCAGGAGAGCAAGGTGGTAATATTTTATATAGTGGAGTACCTCAGGGTTTAAGTGAGATTTCAGCTTCACGTACTGCAAGTTATTTATTTAATAAAATCCCAGTTACTCAAAGTTATGGACGTACACCCTCTGGTTGGCTTGAACTTAACAATATTTACCGACATAACCTGCATAATATTGATGCTCGTATACCTCTTGGTGTACTTACAGCAGTTACAGGTATTTCAGGTTCAGGTAAATCTAGTCTCATTTCTCAAGCTTTACCCGAGTTAGTACTTTCATATTTAGGCAATGAATCTGAAACTGAAAACAATAATGAAAATAATCCTTTAAATGAAGGAATGTTGGTTACCGAGGTTACACAGGGTTCTCTGGCTGGTGATGTGGAGGCTATACAGCGTCTGGTACAGGTTGATCAAAAACCAATTGGCCGTACTCCACGTTCTAATCTGGCAACTTATACGGGTTTATTTGATCATGTTAGAAAGTTATTTGCTGGGACTCCTGAAGCTCGCCAAGCTCATTATGATGCTGGACGTTTTTCGTTTAATGTGGCTAAAGGGCGATGTGAAACTTGTGAAGGTGAAGGCTTTGTCAGTGTAGAATTATTGTTTATGCCAAGTGTATATGCCCCTTGTCCGACATGTCATGGTGCTCGATATAATGATGACACTCTGAAAATTCGCTGGAATGGACGTAATATTGCTGAAGTATTAGGAATGACCGTCAATGAAGCACGTGATTTTTTTGATGGAGAGGTCTCGATTGCTCGTTCACTACAATTATTAAAGGAAATTGGCCTTGGTTATTTACGTTTAGGGCAACCAGCGACTGAACTATCTGGTGGAGAAGCGCAACGTATTAAATTGGCGACCGAGCTGCAACGCAATCAGCGTGGAAATACACTGTATATACTTGATGAGCCAACTACAGGTTTGCATCCATCAGATGTAGATCGATTGTTAGTTCAATTGCAGCGATTAGTCGATGCGGGTAATACCGTGGTTATGATTGAGCATGATATGCGTGCCGTTGCACAAGCAGATTGGGTGATTGATGTGGGACCAGGTGCTGGAAATGCTGGTGGGAATATTGTTGTGGCAGGAACACCAAAACAAATAACAGAAAATCAAGATAGCCGTACTGCTCCATATTTAGTTAATGAGTTAGTGAGTCGTGATACTAAACGTTGATATTGCGAGTGGGTAGAATAAAACCTTAAATTAAAAGCCTGTAAAATCAATTAGATATTTTTCGTTTTAGGTGGTGTGTGAGCATGAAATCTAAAAGTTTTTTCAACTAAGGGCTTTGTTGCACAAACCTATCTGTAACGGCTTTTTCAGCGATATAATTTTCAAATGAAGAAGCCTACACACAAAATCTACCGCACAACCAATTGGCCCGCATATAACCGAGCACTCATGAGTCGCGGAAATATTGCCATTTGGTTTGATTTAGTATAAAAATAAAGTTAGTAAATAAATCATATAAATCATATAAATCAAATACTTTTTTATTAAATATAAAATCTACTTGAATTAATTTTGTTAATTTTGGGACTATAATATTCTATTATTGTAACGCTAAAAATAATTTACCGGTGCAGAAAAAAATGATGACTCCATTGCTCATTGACGCATTAACAATTTCTGAAGGCAGGTTTAAAAAACCATGCCCTGTTTTAGTTTTGAAAATGCTGTTACTTGATGAGGAAACGAGCGGGTTTTCAGAGGTGATTAAAAATCAAGCATTACTACTGCTCGCGACATATCGCAAATTACTGCGTGCTGTCGCTAGGGATTTAAGTAATGTAAAAACTATAGAGAACAGTGTGAAAAAAAGACATTGGGGGAAAGCGGATAAAGCACAGGATAAGATGGTGATTGCAGACCAACTTCGACTAAAGCATTTAGATTTAGAAGAAATGATTTTATTTTTAAATACACAGCATTTTTTTAAACAGCTGCCGATTTCCTTTGTTAAAAAATTAGTAGATTGGGCACCACCGGTAGTTAGTGGTATTTTTTTAATCGAAAATGTTTTAGCCGGTTATATCGCCCAGAAGCTTTTGCTATTAGAAAAAATTAAAGTAAAGGAGCTTTGCAAGTCTGTGCAACCCTATTTTCACATAGCTGACTTTTTTGTATTTTTACCTCGATTAGAGGAACTTTATCAAAAACATCAGCAGCAAATTGTTCGTGTGGCACCAACGGCAGAAGTTGCTTTAGCTTTAACAGACTTTAAGAAAGCATGGATCTATCGTCTTAGGAGGAGGCCATGAATATTTATTTTAAGCAGCTTCTAGAATGGATGAATCAGAATGCGAGCATAGAAGAACAAGTACTTATCCAAGCATTATTTTTGTTACGTGTACATTATAGCTTAGCTGGTATTGTTGTCATTTGTCAGCGAATTTTCACATTGGTTGGTGATGATGAATTACCAGAATTTCGTGATGAGCTTAATACTTTAAAGATCATTAGTACATTACAGTATTCTGATCAATACTCACATTTTTTCTCAGAAACAATAGATAGAAACAGACATACACCCACGCCACTACGTCCATACACTGGAGACAGTGGAATTTGTGATTTGCTATTGATTCAAGCAGGACGAAGTCGAAATAATGAGAGTTTTGATAAAGTAATTATTTGGTTTTTAGAGCAAATATTTAACTTTCAAAAAAAAGTACATACTCTAGAGCTTTATAGTAGTTATTTAACGAGTGATGGAAGCATAAAGCTGAAAGATCAAAAAGGATCTCGTGTGTACAATGCCTTTTTAGCGATTAGGCTATTAGGTGATGCTGGTAATACACAGAATTTAGAAGATGTAAAAGCATCACTGCTTCAAAATTCGCCGAAACAACTGATTCAGTTAATGTCTGTTCATAATAAAGATGAACAATTAAATAAAATTTATTATGCATTAAAGCTATTTTTATCACAAATCTGGCAAAATAATCGGCAAAAAAATAACAAAAAACGTCGAGAATTTTTACACCGTATAGGTTTAAAGCATAGAAAACTGATCTTGCAACGATACGGCTCATTAAGTATTGCTATTCAACCTTTAGAGGATGTAGATGAAATTCATCGTGGTCTAGTATCTGAAGTATTTGAGGATGATGAGATTGAAGAAGATGAACCACCATTGGAGCCATTGTTTACATTTTTTTTGGCAGAACAATCCGATTTAAT
Organism: Acinetobacter variabilis; assembly: GCF_000369625.1. GTDB lineage: Bacteria > Pseudomonadota > Gammaproteobacteria > Pseudomonadales > Moraxellaceae > Acinetobacter > Acinetobacter variabilis. The sequence goes on along the minus strand of NZ_KB850117.1, from coordinate 140,865 downwards.
TCGAGGGTTTTATGCATCTAAGTCTACTTCTCAGCATGTTGAAGCTGCAAATGTTGGTTTAGTTTGGACCAAATGGCGATTGTCATTAAATTCGATTCAAGAAGTGTTTAGGCTCTGTCAACCATCTCATACTGATACCAGCTTAATTTTACGCGCAAAATTAGCTTTAATATTAAGTTTACTCACAGGACGTTCGGTGAGTGAATTAACAGCGCCTCGTTTTAGTCAAAATGCAGATCAGAATAATATTGCTATTCAGTATGATCATACTTTATCTGCATATGTATTAAGTGTGTTTGCAGGGACACCGACACTCAAAAAAAAACCAGAAGATTCTAAATTTCATGTGCCATGGACCAATGAATTACATTTGGTTTTACCGATTGAACTCAATGATTTAGTGAGTCAAGTCAAAAATCTTGGGATTACAAGACATCATATGGCAGTTGAACGTGACGTGAGTGAACTGATTAACCGTGTACCTAAAGAGCTAGAAATCAGCCTCAAAAGCATTCGAGATATTCTTCCACGTTTGTTATATGATCATAGCCAAGGTGATTTAGCTGTCGTTAAAGCAGTGACTAATGCATCAGGTCGAAATTATGATAACTTGATTCATTATGCCTCTTTTGAACAGAGGCAACTTGAGCAACTCTGGGCTGCTTGTTTAAGAACGATAAAAATTAATATTCCTGAATATATATACTCTTCCAATAAGCGGGTGGGTAGCCCAATTGGAATAAAGATTATTGAAATACAAAATGAAATTACACGAATAAAAAAGAGAATAAATCATGCTGCCGAACAGAAAGATTGGCAGACGCTCTTTGATAACTTAACATTGTATACAGCATTATGGATGAATCTTGCAACTGCAGGACGAGGAATTAAGCAGCCCTTTCCAAAGTGGATCAGTCAGCAAGGCTGGGCATTGATTCAAGATAAACATCATCAAGATGAATCAACCGATCGTTATGTGCCATTGACGCAAGCGTTGATCAAACAGATTCAAGGTTTACGTGGTTTGATGGGAATGCTAGGGGAGCAAATTGAACCACGTGTTGATTTATCATCTTATGCTGTGCAACTTTGTGCTCCTCATCAGATTGAAGGTTTAGTTAGAAATTGGGCACGGAAGTTGGTTCGCTCTGATTATAATCAGTTACCTGGACGGTTCAAGGACGCTGGACTTGGGCACTGGGTAAGGGGTCGCCATCCATGGGATATGTTATCCGTATTTCCTGTATCAGCCTTTAAAAAACAGTGGCTTGATGTACAAGAAAACTTGCAAAAACAATTAGGTTTCGAGTGTCTTGAAGATTTTGATTTTTTAAAAATCAAGGATATTCCAACATTTGTTTTAACTCAAGAGACTAAAACAGTACAGGTAGAGACAAAGCCTAGAATAGAGTTTTCTGAAAATGATGTAAAAGAATGGCTCAAAAACCCAGACTATAAGTCCTATTATCCGCTGATTTTTGAGGAAAATCCTGAGCCACAAGTAGCTTTAGAGCTTGGACATCTATTAGCCTCAAATTTAGCTAAAAATAAAAATATTGATTTGCCTCAAGCGATTAAAGCATATTGTGCTTATATTCGCGATGAAGCGAAAATTCCTTTATTCGTTCAGCTACCTCAAAAGGCGCATCGTACATGGCTGACATCTGAAAATAGTTTTAGTACATGGTGTTATATAGAACAAAACTTACTTGATGTTATTAAGAGGGATTTAGAACATTTACCTGAACATCAAAATTTTGATGTTGAAATAGGACGTTTGCTGGTTGTACTCTCGATGTATTCACAATTGTGCAGAGTAAGCCATTTACAAGCAATGTTAGAGTTTATTGCTTCTGATCAGCCTATAGTCGCTATGGGATATAGTCGGCTTATTGAGCTGGCAGTGAATAATGATAGATCTGTGACGAAGATACGCCGTACAGTACTGTTAAGTCCTTATGTCTCGACTTTAATTTTAGTAGACCGACAGTATCTACAGCCCCGATTAAAAATTATTTTAGCACAGTCAAAAGATCAACAAAGAAAGGCTTGGCAAAAGTGTTTTAATACATATTTAAAACAAATAGGACTTAAGTCAACTCTATCGTTAGCTCAATGGTTGAAAGCTTTACAGCAAAAGGTGATGTTAAATAGCACTCCGTTGATTGCAGGTTATATATCAGGCCAAGTCCTGACTGAAGATCTTTCAATAAATGAATTATTACGATTATCCGAATATGAAAAATTAACCATAGGTTTAGATAGCACTGAGCCTGAAAGTGAAATAGAAATAGGCGATGAGCAACTACATTTGTCTGATATTTTAGTGATGATTCAGCAACTAAAAGGTGAGTCTAGGTCAAGCATTTGGCTTAAACAGCTTGCCAATAATAAAACGAATCACTACTCAGTCAATTTATTAACGTGCTTTGTGCAATGGTTGATTTTACGCTGTGATGCAGAAGAGTTAAGTCTACAGAATCGAAATATGATTCATCTACATTTGGCCATTGTCAGTGCAGGTATATTGGGGTTTTCAGAAGATTTAACAAAAGATAGCCAGATTGATGAAGATGTATTTCAAAAATGGATGGAGTTGACGCAAGAGCATTTTCCACACCGCAAGCATCTCGCAGCGTGGAATCGCTTTAGAGATTTTTTAATTCAGTTAAATAATGATCGTATAAAGTTACACAAGTGTACAGCGCATCAAGCAAGTGCTAAAGTTTTTTCAAAAAATGAAGTGCAGCAGATCGTTCAAATATTACAATCTGTAGAATCTGGGGTGAATGATGCTGCTTTACGTCTAGAGATTCAGCGTCATTTTCGTTTATCTGCGGCGATGGGTGTACGCCGTTCAGAGACACTTCATTTACGACCCTTAGATATTGATGAAGATATGCTCCGAATTCGTCCTTATGGTGAGCATCAGTTAAAAACACTTGGATCAGAACGTGTTGTTCCGATGAATTTATTAAGTCAGACGATTCAAAAGGGATTAGATAATATTTATAAGAATAAAAAAGATTCAATATTAATGTCTGATGAGAATAGTGGGCATAGGCCTTTTTTTGATCAAATATCTCAAATATTAAAGAAAGTCACTGGAGATGTTGATCTCAGCTTACATCATTTAAGACATACGTTTGCAAGTGCATATACTTTAAAGTGTTTGCAAACAGTGGTGGATTTTAAAGTGCTGACGATAGAACTTCCATGGCTACAAACTTGGATGCCATCGAATGAGCAATTTAATACGCTAGTAGGCAATGAAGGACAGGTTGGGCAAGGGATTAAGGCGATTAGTCGAGTGCTTGGACATTTACATGAATCGACAACATTAAAGCATTATATTCATATCTTATTTCTAGCTACTTATGCCTATAGCATGCAACAACAGCAACCCAATTTACATACTGCATTTTTTAACCGAGTCATGAGTCGGAGTAATTTATTCAGGCATTTCCAAGCGATTAACCAACAGAATGGTAATCTAAACTATGAGTTGAGAGATACCATCGAAAAATATGTGCTCAAAAAAATAGAAAGTCAGAGGTGGGTAATCTATGCTCAAAAAATAGGGAATTCGACGGGTAAAGTAATTAAACACGACCTGTTTCAAAAGATTGAAGATATTGAGCGGTATCTTATTTCTGGACAGGGGCAGCCACAATTAGATATTGAGTCCTGGAAGAGAGCTTTAATTACGATGTCAAACATTCCTTCAGGTAAACGTGGTTCAAATATAGGAAAACATCCATTATTGACACAAGGGAAATTAGCACGTTTGCCTGAATTACTAAGGGCTGTAGATTTTAATTCCGCACAAGAGATTTTAGAGCGATTTGATTATTTAGAACGAAACCAATCAGACACTTATAATTGGTTAATAAAAAAATGGTTGTATGAAAGTAATGTAACAAAAGTATTGATGCATTTTACCGCAGAAGATAAACCTATGCTTTCACTTCTTATAGAACATCAGTTTTTTCCGGTAGTGATGAAACATAATAAATATGATTATTTTAGAATAATGTCTCAACAAGCGTCATTAAGCGCCGTGCGATGGGTACTTACGTGGTTGAGTGTACGATATTTAGCGATTGGAGATCATATCAGAATCTAAGTATATATGACTTACGCACGCTTTGTTACACAAAGGTTTGAAAGACAGCGCTACCTTAATTGAGCTAATTTCAAGTGACAACTTGGATGTAAGTGCAGCCAAATTCTGTGAATTCGTTCGAGATAGCTACGCGTGCATGAATATCATTTACCTGACTAGGAAAATTTCTTGCTGCTCATTTATAGCTTAATAATAGAGACTTAAGTATTTTTTATGGATCAACAGAACCAAAAAACATCGCATTATCTATTGTGTTTTGTCTGCTGCTGGAAACTATGTAACATGATTCCTTAGGGGAAATAGCCTAAGCTTAATAAGTGATTAAAAGCGCTGAAAATCCGCAAATTTGATTTTTTTCTTCGCTTTCAATTTGATCCATACGTTATTTATTTATATTTTTCATTTACAAAGCAATAAAAGATTCTAATTTGGTTTGCTCAAAGAAAAAGATACCCATTTGATAATTAGGTTACAGCAAAATCTGTAATCAGGCGTGGAAACCTGAAAATTACTACAGAAGTATTAAAACCGCTTTAACAGTTTTTTGTGCCTATTATGCTTAGTTTGCTATTATTAAATATCATTCAGCATAAAGTCATGTTGCAGAAGAAATGTCACCTTCAATGCAGCGTGACAATTTTGAAGTAGCACTAACTGATTTTGAAAAACATCCAATCATCAAATGTTTATTTAAAGCGAATAACCAGCGTTCTACAGAATATTGGAGCGTGCAAGAAATTGCAAACTTTATTGAGGATTGTACAGAAGATCAAAAACATCAATTTATATTCTAGTAACTTAAATTCTCAATAAAAAATTATGTTTTTTTTAATAAACAATAGCTTATTTTACTATTTCTAGGACTTACGCATTGACGGATTCAAAAAAGTATTAAAATACTTTATAAAGTATCTGTGATTAGACGAATTAAACATGCTTCTACAGCAACTTGTACATTACCCATTTATATGGGCTTTCTCATGACAGAACCGAACTCTATTAGCTGCACACAACTTGCCGAGACTTATAATATCTCGCATGATAGTGTAAATCGCTTTCTAGAGCGTGAAGACTACACACCTCACGACCTATATCAAGAATCAATTCAACATATTGATAATAATAAACTTATAGTCAGTATTGATGATACTGTTTTAGATAAACCATATAGTCAACATATGGACTTGGTTAGCTATTTTTGGTCAGGCAAACACCACCGATCCGTCAAGGGTATTAATCTCATTACCTTGTATGCGACAGATCAAAATGGTCAAAATATTCCAATTAATTTCCGAATTTATGACAAATCTGAAAGTAAAACCAAGAATGATTACTTTATGGATATGTTAAGTGAAGTACTCAGTTGGGGTGCAAAGATTCAATTTATTACAGGTGATAGTTGGTATTCATCGACTGGAAATCTAAAAACCATAAGAAAATATGGTATTCGATTTATGTTTGGTATCGACTGTAACCGTAAGGTTTCCCCAGAAAAAGGACAATGGTTTCAACTGCGTTTATTGCCAGATTTCCATCAGGGTCAAGTGGTCTGGCTCAAAGATTTTGGCTTTGTACAATTATTTAAGACTCAGTTAAAAGAACAGCAGAGGTTTTATATTGTGCATCAAGATGAAGATGATTTATTGTCCTTTGAGGGTTTTCATGAATTACATTCAAGTCATTGGAAAATAGAGCAATATCACCGGGTGATTAAACAGGTTTGTCATATTGAAAAGTTTCAAGTAAGACGATCTAAACTGATTTTGAATCATATTTTTTCAGCCTTGATGGCCTACGTTGAGATACAAAAGAACCAGTTTGAGCGGATCTTTGAAAATGTATATCGTTGGCAGAAGAAATTATTTAGACCAGTTATCAAAAACTTCATTGATGACTTTATTCTCGATAAAAATCATCTGCTACCACAGAGAATCTATAAATAATAGTGCGTAAGTCCTAATTTCTTATTAATAGTTATAATTTTTTCATAACAAAAAACTCTTGATAAAAATTTTACAGCAAGCTTACATGTTTGGTAACCAGCTGTCTCGATTACCTGAATTTTCTAATTTAGCTGTAGGAGGTGAAAGTTATGAATCTCTCGCTGTCAAAATCAAAGAAATGCTCAGAGATCCAATACAACAAAAGCAATTTTTACCAAATCTAAGAAACTTAGGCTTCAAACCTTGAGTGTATTGGAGAATACACTTATTGTATTCTCCAATACGTATCGTAAATACACAGTAATACACCATGAAAACAAGTACAAAATACAGTGTTAGTGATGCAGCTACACTGTATAAAAAATCTCGTGCTACACTTTATAAAGATATAAAAAATGGGGTATTAAGTCGTGATCATGATGGCTCTATCGACTTCTCTGAGTTACTCCGCGTTTATGGTGAACCTTTTAGTGGAAAGCACTCAAAACACACTGATACGTCTCCAACACAAACTATAAATACACCTGAATACACCGACAATACAGTTATTGAACTAAAGAATCAGATCGATTTTCTAAAGAAACAGTTAGAAAAAGCAGAAGATCGCGAAGCTAAAGCAAATTCTCGTATTGATACATTACTTACCCTAATTGAAATGAGGCCAACTCAGGTTCATTCCACACCAACTTCAGATCAATCTTCAGTGCAATCTAGTTTATCTCAAGTAGAACCTACATTGAATGTAGATAACGACAAACATGACGGATTGACTACTCCAGATCAAAAAGAAAATAAGCGCATTCTGGTGCCTAAACACATTGAACCAGTGCCTGAGAAAAGAGGCTTTTGGAGCCGTTTTTTTAGACCCTATGATTAACCACGATTGTTTAACTCATATGAATAAAGTCGTGAAACTTTGATTAAATAATAAGCGTGGAACGTGAAAAATCATAAAAAAAAGTCCACCTTGGGGAGGTTGGGCAAAAAAGGAACTACAGCTTTGATTTGTAAGCGGAATTATAACGCATTTCGTATAAGGTGTATTATGTTAATTTTAGGGAAATTAAAGAGTAGAAATGAACTTAAATCTAAATAATAAAAAATTTGTAAATGCTAAAAATACATCTAATGGAGAAGTATCTCACGAGACTGTTTTTAATTATTACCAAGTAGGTGAGTGTATAGAAGCTACCTATTCTGGTGGCAGTATTACCAATGGACATTTACTAGGTTTCATGACTTCTGAAAAAACTTTCACTATGGCGTACCACCACATCAATCAGATGAATGAATTACGTATAGGTGAATGTAATACTGAGATTGAGATCCAAGCCAATGGGAAAATTAAGTTAATTGAAAACTGGCAATGGCGTAATGGCGACTGTTCTACAGGCGAATCAATACTTATTGAAATCTAAGGTAGAGATAAATAAAGCCCTGATCTAGGGTCAGGGCTTCGTATAATCCGTATTATGTAAATTTTAGATGAATTAAAAAGCTGAAATAATCAAGAAGTGAAGTGCCTACATGTATCTGTTTTTAATAACGATAAAAACTGATTGCCATATAATTTCGGATCTAATTTTTTGATTCTACAAATAATTTTAGAGATTGATTCATATATTCAAAATCTTTCGTTATATGTGTCAAGTTTTTATGCATTATAGGTACAAGCACACCACTAAATCTTTCAGAGTGTACGAGATGGGTTTTTCCATTCTCTTGAGAGTAAATTTCAAAACGATGATTACCATCTAAAAGACCAGGTATTAGAAAGTGACCTAGCCAACTTAAAGACTGAGCATTTTTAACTTCCAATAGTGTAGGCTTAAATTCCATTGCTTTTTTCTTAGTTGGATGAATCCTAATCTTTAGTTTTTCACCTATGTTTAACTTTCCTTCAACTTTACGGTTAAAGGGATTCCAACTCTCATACGATTTAAAGTCAGTCAGTACCTGCCAAACTTGTTCCGGTGTCGCATTAATATCAATATGTGTAGTTAGCTTTAAAGAAAGCATAATTTACCTCTGGTATCTAGAATGGCGATTCTCTGCTTATAAGCATAATTTAGTAGGGTTATTTTTTGCTGACAGTAATCCTCTTTATGGCAGACACATTTTCAAATGTCTCATCAGGTGACAGTTTCTTTAAAAGTTTTTCTGTACTGTAACCCCATAAAACTGCACCGAAAGCAATTCCTACCGATCTAGCTGCTTCATAATCGGTAATCTGATCACCAATATAGATAGTTTCTGAGGGTTTAAAGTCTGCTTTTTTTTAAAGCTGCTTTAACCTAGATGCTTTTCCAAAAAAAGATGCACCGCATTCAAAGTAACTAAAGTATCGACAGCTTGAACCAAGAACACTGGTCACATTTTCGTATCCATTTGAAGAAACTAATCCCACTGTAATTCCATGTTCATTAAGGTGTGCAAGCATTTCATCTGTATGATCAAATAGAGGAATCTTTGAAGAATTTACCTTCATAAGTTTTATAAAACTCTGAGTAATCGCAGGTAGTTTCCATACTGGTATCCCAAGATTTTTCATTATCTCTCGGGAAGATATTTCCCTAAAAGATTCAACCTCATCTAAATAAATCTTCTTGAAAGAATGCATGTCAGCTAGATGATTTATAGTTGAAACAAAGAAAGGAAAGGAATCTGCTAAGGTTCCATCAAAATCGAAAATAACCAACTTATATGCTGTAGTTGAATAAGTTTGTGTTAATACCATTTACTCTACTTTCTCTATATAAAATATTTTGAAATCATAAACTTAATGACTACCCCATATTATGGAATAGCCACATTACTTTGATTATTTGAGTAGAGGTAAGCATGTACTAAGCACAACGCATTAAAGCTGCTACTGCTTTTTCTAAAAATTGCAAAGTGGTAGGTTTGAGCCAGGTTCCCTCGGCAAGACTTGGTTCATTTTGCATGGCATTGCGAATCTTCGCATGTGTCGCCGGATTTTTGCCTGCGTAACCCTGTAACATGGAGAGCCATTGCTGTGCTAAACACTTTGCTTGTTCACTGTCAGGTTCAATCCCAGCACGAATGGCCTTCTCCAATGCAATCAATAACTGGGGCCAATTTTTCATCTCACGTACATAATTTTGCTTCATAAAAGCAAATTCCTGCTCGGATAAATAACGTGCGAACACGTTCAGCTTGCTCTCGGCAAATGCTTCAAGTAGAAACTCAACCACTTCCGGACGCACACCCAATTTTTCCTGAAATGCCGATTCAGCTGAATGCATGCTATTCAATTTAGCCAACCATTCAGGATTAGCAGCCGTATTCTGTTCAAGGGTCAGCATCCAACGTGAAGCCAGGTTTTGGGCAGCTTCACTACTAGAAGATTCTCCGGCCTTAAAGAGTGTATTAGCTTCGATGACAAGTGCTTCCCACTCTTTTTGTTGTTTACTATCTGCCTGTAAAAAAGTCAGATCTGCAAGTTCCTCTTTTGTAAAATATTGTTCGTACATAGACATAAGCTCCAATGTTTTTAGCCAATTTTCCAATTCCAGCTCTTCACCATTCATCAGTTGATTTTTGAGACTGCTCAAACGATAGCGCAGTTGATTCTGCTTAATGATCATCTGATCGATTGCCTGAATCTGCCGATCAATTAATGGGGCGAGTGCCAGGTTTGGACTATTAAGAACCGCGCCAATTTCTGCCAATGTCATTCCAAGCCCTCGCAATGCCTGAATTTGGTATAAGCGAGTAATATCTTGGCGACTGTAAAGTCGGTAACCGGCATCGGAGCGGGCCGAAGGCTGAAGTAAACCGATATCGTCATAGTGATGAAGAGTGCGAATAGTTAACCCTGTCCGCTTAGCCAGTTCACCGACTTGTAAGAACATCTTTTGACTCCTTTATTACTTAGGCGTGTCTTATGCTAGAGGCTAACGTTACGTTAGGGTCAAGTATCTAAGCTATAAAAAATATTTATGGCAAATAATTTACATTTCTAATGTTTTATTTATTTAGGTAGTAGAATTTTTTATATTCCAAAAATTTCGTATCCATTTAACATAATGGGCGTTATACGAAATTTTCAAAAAAATACAGTAAAAATGGGAGCTTAAGGCCATTGCTGTCCCACAATTTTTCACAAGAGGAAGCTCATTTGAGCTTCCTCTTGTTTTATAGGTATTTTATCGGGTGAAAATAAAGCTTTTAAAGTTCTTCTTTCAAACAAATTCACTTGAATTATTCTGAGTAAACGTTGAACTGTCCAACCTGTTTTTCCTAAATGTTGAGCGAAACTCACCAATAAATAGGCGATCATCGCAATCCAGATTTGTGTCTGAATTGCGTTCCTGCTGCGGCCTAGAAACGCTTTTAATTTGAGATTCTGCTTAATCGCCTTAAAGAACAGCTCAACTTTCCAACGATCTTTATAAATCGCCGCAATGGTGGAGGCGGCTAAATGAAAGTTATTGCTGAGAAAGCTAAAGTGCTTGCCACTTTGCTGATCTCTATATTCAATTCTTCTTAACACTGGGGCTTTTCTTTTTAGGGCATGTGCGCTATTCAGCTGAATGGTTTCATCTTTTAGAATACCTTTGGATTCAAGCACTGGATGTTGCTGGATCACCTGATACACAGATTTAGGCCTAAAACGTGTGACAAATCCAATGTTTTGAGCAGTCAGATTTGCATACCATTGGTCATCGACATAGCCTTTATCAAAAACTACAATGCTGCCAGCAGGAAACTGGAATTTGCGGCCTTGTACCATGTCATTTTCTTTGCCATTTTCAACTGCAACAAACTCAGGAATATCATTGCTGTGATTCAATCCTATACTGAGTTTCATGCTGGCTTTTGAATCGTGAACTTTGGCCCATTCACATAAGGAAAGCGACAGGTCAATATGACTGGCATCCAAGGAATACAAGGGATTCTTAAAGCGAAATTTATGAGCTACTTTTGAGTGTTCATAGTATTTAAGCAACTTGTAAAATAGCTGTTGATACAAGGCAGCAGGCTGCTGCTCATTGATTCGTGCCAGCGTGCTTCGGGGAATAGACTTTGCTCCGAGATGACTTAGCTTTTCCCGTTGGCACTCCAAATTGGATTGAATATCTCTCAGACTTTGCCTACAAGAGAATTGAGACATCAATATGGCAATAAACTGATCCCACCGGGAAGCCGCTCTAAATTTCTGTCCAACATGGTGTACTTTAGCAAGTTGTTCAAAATCCTGTCGCACAACAGGTTTAATTAGCTCATGAAATACGGTATTCTGATGTGACAAAACCTGAATCCTGGTCGTTAAAGTGTTTGTTTGCACTCATATTTTAACTGTTAGGACTCAGGTTTTTTATTTAAAGCAAACTATGGGACAGCAGTGAGCTTAAGGCTCCCATTCTTGACTTCGCATAAGGTGTATTATGTTAATTTTAGGAAAACTAAATACTCTTTTGATTCATACTTCTTTAAAAACTTTTTTTCTAAGCCATAGCGAAACCGTGACTAAGGCAATCAATACAGGCACTTCAACAAGCGGTCCAATCACTGTTGTGAAAGCTACAGGTGAAGCTAATCCAAAAGTGGCAATCGCCACAGCCAGTGCTAATTCAAAATTGTTGCCTGCCGCTGTAAAGGAAATAGCAGTCGTTTTAGGGTAATCGTTACCCATCCACTTACTCATAAAGAAGCTGATGAAGAACATTGCAACAAAATAGATCGATAAAGGAATAGCGATTCTAAGCACGTCTAGAGGAAGGCTAATCACTTCATTACCTTTAAGACTGAACATGGCTACAATCGTGAATAAAAGCGCAATAAGGCTGATTGGGCTAATCTTTGGAATAAACTTAGTTTGATACCAATCCAAACCTTTCTGTTTGACTAAAATCAGCCGGGTTAAAAAACCAAGTAAGAATGGAATACCTAGATAAACCAGAACAGCATGGGTAATGGTCCAAAAACTTACATCAATGATTTGTGCTTCTACCCCAAAGAATGGCGGTAAGAAGGTCAAGAACAACCAAGCATAAGTACTAAAGAACAAGATCTGGAAGATACTGTTAAACGCAACCAAGGCAGCAACATATTGATTATCCCCACATGCCAGACCATTCCAGACGAGGACCATCGCAATACATCGAGCTAAGCCTATGAGAATTAGGCCAGTCATATATTCAGGATAGGTGTGCAGAAAAATGATTGCCAAAGCAAACATTAAACAAGGTGCAATGATCGGCACTGTTGCAAATAGAGATTTGAGTCGATGATGTTTCCTTTAAAAAGTACTTAGAGACCGAAAACCCTGTTGATTAGACACACTTCACCCTGAGGCTGACCATAATAAAATGACGATGCTTGTCCTTTACGTAGTGCACGCATGACTTCAATACCTTTAATTGTGGCATAAGCCGTCTTCATAGATTTGAATCCTAATGTGGCCCTGATGATCCGCTTTAGCTTGCCATGATCACATTCAATCACGTTATTTTTATACTTAATCTGCCTGTGCTCAAGGTCTGGTGGACATTTACCTTCCCGTTTTAACCGTGATAAAGCACGTCCATATGTGGGTGCTTTATCCGTGTTGATCACTTGTGGAATTTGCCACTTCTTCACATTATTTAAAATTTTTCCAAGAAAACAATATGCTGATTTGGTATTACGTCTAGAAGAAAGATAAAAATCAATGGTATCGCCACGTTGATCGACTGCACGATACAGATAAGACCATCGTCCATTCACTTTTACATAGGTTTCATCAATATGCCACGAGCTCAGATCTGTAGGATTACGCCAATACCAGCGTAAACGTTTTTCTATTTCAGGAGCATAACGTTGAACCCAACGGTAAATAGTCGTGTGATCAACATTCACACCCCGTTCGGCCAGCATTTCCTGCAGTTCACGATAGCTAATGCCATATTTACAATACCAGCGCACAGCCCAAAGAATGATTTCGCCCTGAAAATGCCGACCATGGAAAGGATTCATATGCTGCACCTTTAGCTAAAACAGTCTTCAGCTTACCATTCGTGGTTATTTGCAACAGTGCCTTAAAAAGTAGGTATTTATTGATTCTTACTATTTTATCAAAGACTCTATTTCGAAAACTATCCCTCAATTTTTGTGGGTTAGAGCTTACAAAGATATCGGCTTTTTTTGGTTATTTGGAATAGGACTAATTTGCCTAACAGATTGGTATATATAACAATTTTATTATTTATATAATTTATATAAAATAAGCAAAAAGAATTTCACTACAAGGAAATCATGAGAAAAAAGATCACCTATCTAGCTGGGGCTATGACCATAGTTTTACTAATAGCGGTGATTAAACATGAAAATGAAGTAAAGGGGGATGAACAATTTAGATATTTAGATTCCATAGCATCTAAGCAACCTTAGTAAAATTGCACTTATATTTAGAAATACTAGATCATATAAAAACCATTATTTAACATAAAATCTCTTATATGAAATTTGAATACAAGTCCCAGTTAGCTTCAATCCTGGCTTACTTTACGTTTTGTAATTTTAAAAGTTCGTCGTTCCGCAAATCGGTGAGCTAGGTCAGGATTCCGGCCGTCCAAGTGTTTAACCAAGATTAGCACACCATTCGGTGTGACTCTACTTCGTAGTTTCATAGGTTTTTTTAAGCCCGTATATCTTTTGGTGAAGATATACGGGATTCTATTCTTTATATTTTTGGGAAATAAAAGACCTGCTAATAGAATATTTATAGCGGGTTTCGTGCGCTATAATCTGTCAAGAAAAGCTTAGCTATTAATAAACCTCCCGGAGGAGGTTTAAACAATATTTTTTAGATCAGATCGAATATATTTTTTTATTTTTGGGGTGAATAAAACAATTATCTAAAGTTAATCTTATGACTTGCCCATCAACAATAATTTGATTAGAAGGTTGATATATATTTCCTCCAATATTTGAAGTCAAATTACTACTAGATTTAGGCTCATAAACTCTTTTTACAATAACCTCATCACCTTCATTATTCATGGCAGTAACATCTTCAAGTCTATGCTTAGAACACATATATACCTCTATTCTTTAATGATGAAATAGTAAACTCAATAAATCATAGCTAGATATAGATAATATCAAACAAATCACAACAGAACTGCAAATCTTTTTAGCTTGTACTCTATCTTCCAGGATATTTACCCATAAGAAAAGAAAAAACCCTTCAATATCTAGAATGCGAGGGGTAATGTGGTTGGCGAGGCTCGTATCAGCAAAGGATGGAAAGAACAAACGGGCTTTATCATGATTGATTCACAAAGTGTAAAAAACACAGATACTGCACGTGATAAAGGGTATAATGTTGGTAAAAAAGTTTCAGGCATTAAAAGACATATTATTGTTGATACTGAAGGTCTCCCGCATGGAATATTGGTTACGACAGCAGATAAAACAGATCGTCAAGGTGCGTTAGATACTATAACTTTGCATAAAGATAGCTTACAAAATGTAGAGGTTGTACTTGTTGATGGCGGTTATACAGGTGAACCCTTTTCTTTGGCTGTTAATAATTTAATCGGATCCCGAGCTGATGTAGCTAAAAGAAGTGAATTGCATAAATTTGCAGCCATTCCACAACGCTGGGTTGTGGAAAGATCATTTGCCTGGTTAGAAAAATGTAGAAGGCTCTGGAAAAACTGTGAAAAGTACCTGAATACGAACCTTCAGTTCATTAATTTAGCCTTTTTAAAGCTACTTTTGCATAGAAAATATTCTGGATAGGTTCTAAGGTGGGAAGTCTCAAGGAAGCATACTTCTTTGGCATCCACTTATTAGAATATAGAGCAATGCGCAAAATACTTCATAGACATCAACGACTCTTGGACGTGTTTGTTTTCTTCTGCTCAATCGTAGCAGTTCAATTTCTTTAAAAGCTTCTCGACTAATGTTGCAGGGATATGGTTTTCTCATGAGGGGAATTTAACAAATTATTTTTTCAATTGCTAAAAAAGAATGAAATTAATACTGGATAGGCTCTTAGTTTGGCCAATAGATTCCCTCTATGGGCATTTTTTTGATATAGATACCCTAAAATAAACTCTTTAGTATTTCATAAGCAATGAGTATTAAGGCTGAGACCATCAGCAACACAAAACTGAGTTCCACTCTAGTTAACATCTTAGTTTTATTTACTTTTCACTTAATTTATATAGCAGTTAAGTCGTAGCATCAATGACATAACATGACATGGAAAATAATCAAAAAAGATAGAATCTAGATTTTTATTACATTTACTATCCGCATGCTTCAACAGCAGCTTTGAATGTTTCACTTAACCTTTAAACTTTTTTAAAAGTTAAATGTATTTACATGTGAGTTCTAAAATTTGATATAATTTATTAAAAATTTAGATTCTAAGTGTAAATAATGAGAAGCGCTAATATTCGACGTGATGGTTACTTAAAATTTCTGAATACATGGCAAAACCGTGATGTCATTAAAGTACTTTCAGGTGTACGTCGCTCTGGAAAATCCACCTTATTGGCGATGTTTCAACAAGACCTAAAAGCACAGGGTGTACAAGCCGAAAACATCATTGCCATCAACTTCGAATTTATGG
The DNA here is from genome assembly GCF_000369625.1 of Acinetobacter variabilis. Classification (GTDB taxonomy): domain Bacteria; phylum Pseudomonadota; class Gammaproteobacteria; order Pseudomonadales; family Moraxellaceae; genus Acinetobacter; species Acinetobacter variabilis. The sequence goes on along the minus strand of NZ_KB850117.1, from coordinate 125,207 downwards.
AATTTGAAGAACTCACCGATTACCGTAAACTACATGATTATGTATTGTCCAAAGTTGATAAAAGTAAAAAAAACTATGTTTTTTTAGATGAAATACAACATGTTACAAATTTTGAGAAAGTGGTCGACTCTTTATATGTTCGGGATTATATCGATTTATATATTACAGGCTCAAACGCATTCTTTCTAAGTGGAGAACTTGCGACTTTACTTACAGGACGCTATATCGAGCAACATGTTCTACCTTTGTCATTCCAAGAATTTAAACAGTGGCATATTGAAAATAATCCGATCATCCAACAATTATCCAATCGTGATTTGTATGCCATGTATACGAGCAGTAGTTTCCCTTATACGCTTGCCATGACTAGCCAGCAAGAAACTTATGATTACTTGCAAGCGGTCTATGCCAGTGTAATGTTTAAAGATGTAATTCCCCGTTTGAATACTGCCGATATTAACTCTCTCGAGCGTGTCGCAAGATATTTGGCAAGCGTGACAGGCTCACCTATTTCCATCAATAAAATTAAAAATACCTTTGTTTCAAGTGGGGTTAAAATTTCATTTGAAACAGTAAAACGCTATATTCAGGGCTTACAGGACAGTTTGTTATTTTATAGTGCTGCACAATTTAAAGTACGCGGGCGTGAGTTATTACAATCCTCTGAAAAATACTATTTAGTTGATGTCGGATTGCGCCGGATTATGTTGCCTGATGCTAATGCTGATCAAGGTCATATCTTAGAAAATGTAATTTATCTTGAGCTTATCAGACGAGGTTATACGGTCTATGTAGGGCGGGTTGATGAATATGAAATTGATTTTGTTGCTGTCGATACTTTACAGAATTTAACTTATTATCAAGTGGCGTTAGAAACGCTCAATGAGGAGACACTCAGCCGAGAGTTACGTCCATTACAGAAAATTTCTGATTCGTATCCCAAATATTTACTTACCTTAGACACGATAGGGGCTGAAGCAAATTATAATGGTATTGTAAAAATGAGTGCTCTCGATTGGTTGCTGTCTGAAAATAAGTAAAGTTGAGGGTAGACATGGATACTCTTGTTTATTGATTAAAACTCAAAGACTTTTCAGCATTATCCAAGAATGTATTAAAGCATAATTTCTGCTCCAATTGTGATGGATCGATTTACCTCGATTCGATTGAGTCAGCCCATTATGATTGAGCCAGAGTCGCTTACTGAAAGTAGCGAGAATTGCGCTGGTGTACTAGCTTGTATCTTACCCCTCATAGTGATTAGCTATCACTATATTGCAAATTACAGAGTTTCGTGTACTAGCAAAACATAAGGTTTGGGTTTGAGATAAAACCTGTAATTTGCCCTAACCACTTACACAACTCTGGACGGTAACTAAGCACTCTGATGCTGTATTCACAAGAAAAGACAGTGGTTATGCTAAAACAATAATTGGGTAAATCAGGCAGGTAAGATTATGTTTTATCTTGGTATTGATGTTGCTAAAGCTAAAATTGATTGCTGTTTAATTGTAGACAATTCTACAAGTAAGAAGAAGACAAAAACCTTTTCGAATACACAAGACGGTTTTGAGCAACTTCAAATTTGGCTAAATCACCATGCTGCTACATCTATGCAGACCATTACATTAATGGAAGCCACTTCTATTTATCATGAACTCTTAGCTCAATATTTATTTAAAGCAGGTTATCAGGTCTGTGTAACCAATCCTGCCAGAGCTCGATATTTTGCTCAGAGTATGTCCAAGCTGAATAAAACAGACAAGGTAGATAGCGAAGTTTTAGCCAGATTTGAAATGACAGCAGATCTACATTTTTGGCAACCTCTGCCTGAACATATTCAATTGCTTAATGCATTGCTAGAGAGAAGAGCTGTCCTTTACGACGATTTACAACGTGAAAAGAATCGTTTGGAAAAAGCAAATTCTACTTTTACTATGGAGCCTGTACTGGAATCTATTCATAATAGTATTACGCAATTAAACAAACACATACAAAATATTGATCAGCAAATTGATAATCATATTGACCAAAATCCAGATTTAAAAAATGACAAAGATCTGCTCAGTAGTATTCCTGCCATTGCAGACCGAACCAGCTTATTAATGCTTAGTTTCTTGCGCAGCCACACTTTTGAAAAAGCTAGCCAAGCAGCAGCCTTTATCGGCTTGGTTCCAATTCAAAAACAATCGGGTAGCTCCATTCGTGGTAGAAGCCGCTTATCTAAAGCAGGCTCTTCCAAAATACGTGCTGGTTTATATATGGCAGCCGTTGTAGCAACTCGACATAACCCTCATATCAAAAAAATGAATGAGCGCTTATTAGCGAATGGTAAAACTAAGATGATGGCGATTGGAGCTGCGATGAGGAAGTTAGTCCATCTTTGTTATGGTGTACTCAAACACCAACAACCTTATCAAGCAAATTATTGCATCAATTCTTAATAATTTGCTTGACGGTGGAGACGGTATCTCAAACCTGATCTGACAGTTACCCATTTTTTATTGTGCCTGTCAGGTTAAATTTGAGCTAAATTTTTCTCAGCCCAAATCCGTTTTCCATCAAGTAAAGTTTCAAGTGGTATACGACCACAGCACATTTTTCCTTGATGAGTCCGTTCAGTATTATAGAATTTCAGCCAATCGTCTAGATCAACCTGTAATTCTTCCAATGAGCTATAAAGCTTCTTCCTAAACGTAATTTGATAGAACTCCTGCAAAATCGTCTTATGGAAACGCTCACATATACCATTTGTTTGCGGGGAAGCTGCTTTTGTCTTCGTGTGATCAATATCATTGACTGCCAGATACAACTCATAGTCATGTTGTTCTACCTTAGCGCATCCTCAGTACCTCTGTCTGTGAGGATGCGAAGCATTGGTAAGTCCTGAGATTGATAGAATGGCAATACACGATCATTGAGTAAATCAGCCGCTGTAATCGGTGTTTTTGTTGTATAGAGCTTGCAATGAACGATCTTGCTATAAGTGTAGATGAATGTTTGTTGGTAGATTCGTCCAACACCTTTGAGATTCCCGACATAAAAGGTGTCTTGCGCGCCTAAATAGCCTAGATGAGCTGTTTCGATTTCACCACAAGCAACGTCATCCTCATGCTTACGTTCAAGTGCCGCAATCTGCTGATCATTTAATTCAGTACCATCCTGTGCCACTTTAGCCTCAAGTGCTTTTAAACGCTTCTTAAAGTTCTCTAAATCGTGACGAAGCCATATAGAGCGAACACCACTCCCTGAAACGAATACACCCTTCTTGCATAATTCATTACTAGTACGGTGCTGACCATATGCGGGATATTGAATTGCGAAATCAATAACAGCCTGTTCAATAGCATCATCTACACGGTTTTTTGAATTTGGTACTCGATAGGATTTATTGATCAGTGCGTCAATATCACCAGACTTCACTAATTCTTGATAGCGATAAAATGTATCTCTTGAAACACCCATCATCACTTTGCATGCTCTGGATACATTCTGAAGCTCTTCAGCTAAATTGAGCAGACCTACTTTGTGTTTAATGATTTGATTGTTAGTATGCAACATAAGAAAGTTACCTTTGTTTGATTAAGATTTCGACACCTTTATCAAAACGGGTAACTTTCTCTTTTTCAAGAAGAATGTACGATCAAGTCTGAACGAATACACTTAAATATTGAGGTTGCGCCGCTATAAATTGAATCTGATAGCCATATTTGTTTAACACCTTTTTTACCAGAGAAAAGTCTAGTCCGTGCCCATTTTCCTGGACAGATTTACACCTGAAACACTGTCCCAGGTACTGACTTTATTACATAAGAGCTTCAGAAGTTTATCTATTCTAAGTCACTGAAATTAAAATTAAAATATGCATATCGGCTGACTTAATTTCGTGAGTTTATTTAACACGGCTACACGTGCATGAATTTCATTCACCTGGCTATCAAAGCACTTTGCCGTTAATTTATCGCCTAATAGCTTGATACAGGCTATCTGGGTTTCTATCAAGCTTCGCCAATGTTAACCTGACCACTTTTTCCAAATAGCTCTAGCTAGATGTTTGACTGTTTTTATAATTCGTTTCTCTCTAAATATCCTGTTTTTTGATGTTTCCAAAATTTTGTATTTTTTAGAGGAATAACTGCATGTGTATCTTGATCTAAAATGACTTGTCGGCAGTGCTTGGTGTCATAAGCTTCATCTGTACAGATAGGATCAATTTGCTCATCCAATGAGATTTAATCAAGTAAATCTTCGAGTGCTTATTAATCATTTACATCATTTGTTATAAGCTGAACTGCACGTATTTGCAGCGCTTCAGCATCTATTATACCTATATGGAGTTCACGCTATTTTTGTCGATATTCAAGCTGATGCTTCTTACGCTCCCATTCCTTTCGCCTAGAAACTTCAAACCAGTAGATGGAGACCATCAAGATTTTTTTGATAAATAAAAAGCCCCCCAGTGGTAAGTTTTTGTAACAGGATCTTATTTAACTAAAAATCAGATGAATGTAAGACATATATAAAGTTATTGTTTAGTATACTTCATTTAACTTATGTTCACCTGAAGTCTACTTCATTAATTAACGATTAGATAATCATCACTTATTACATTAACTTATTGTTTTTTTATAAATTAGAATTTATAGGTTCATTAACCTCCCTATAAAAAATTAATAACTTTTAGGATACTGCTCAAGATGCTTATTATTGACTAGTTCATTCTTAAATCTAAAAAAATTTAAAATTTAAAAGATTGAAAAAAACAAAAATGCCAGCATCAAGCCAGCATTTTGAGATAAGTCAGTTATTTATCCAGCTATAGTTCCACCATCTTTACGAGTGATTACTACAGTTGCAGAGCGTGGCCGGGAAGTGGCAGACGAGTTAGTCTGTGATGCAGGCCAATGACTAGTGGGCTTATCATAACTTCGAGAATCTTCTCCAGGATGCTGTACATTAATGAAAATCGCTTTATAGTCTGGTGTCATGGTTACCCCCGTAATCTCGCAGCCTTTCGGACCTGTCAGGAAACGACGTAAAGTTTGATCTGAGACTTGAGCACCGACAATAGTTTCCTGACCAGAAGATGTGATTGTTCGAGTACCATCTCCAACCTTACCAGGTAAAGCAGCCAACATCATACAGTTGGTCGTATCTGTATAAGCACCATCATCAGTCTGAATCCAGAGTACACCACGAGGGTCAAACCACATCCCATCTGGTGAAGACAGATCATTATTATCATTCAAACCTGATAGATTAATATTTTGTGCCATTTTAGCTTCAGCACCAAATAGGTAAATATCCCATCTGAATGTGATGGCTGTGGTCGTATCCTTATCTTCATGTAAGCGGATAATATGACCATTTACATTACCTTTGCCACCCTCAGGATCGCTATAGTTACGTGGATTGGCTGCATCTAAGGCATGTGTAGTGCCGCGGTTAGAGTTATTAGTGAGCGTAACATAGACTTCTCCATTCTCAGGATTAACTGCAACCCATTCTGGACGATCCATTTTAGTAGCGCCTACGCTATCTGCTGCTAGACGAGCAAAGGTCACGACATCTGCTTGGGAATTAAAAGGATAGATATTGTTCAGCTCATTCAAACCATTAATACCATAACTCAGCTCAATCCATTGACCACTCCCGTCTGCATTGAATTTAGCAACATAAAGCTTGCCATGATCCATATATTTATCTCCGACTGCATAACCACCATTACGGTCGTTTTCACTCCATTTATAGTCAGAAACAAACTTATATATATATTCTCCACGTGAGTCATCGCCCATATAGAAAGCCAGGTTATCATCTTCACGAGCACGACTGGCACGACAGTCTTCATGCGCAAAACGTCCTAAGGCTGTACGCTTAACTGGATTTTGTCGGCTATCAAATGGATCAATTTCTACAATCCAGCCAAAAGTATTGGGGCCATTACGATAATCTTTGCTAGCATCACCGGCAGTAATATCTGCACTCCATCGATCATAAAGATCCTGAGGTTCAATTGTACCTATTGCAGATTCCCAGCCATAACGTGAGCTTGAACCTGCTTTTAAACCATAACGCTCCAAAGCGACCGTTTCTTGCGGTAAGCGATGAGCATCGTCAGTTTTGCTACGGACAAAGTAACCAATAAAGTTTTCTTCAGTGGTGAGATAAGTACCCCATGGGGTATAGCCGTTGCCGCAGTTGTTATGCGTACCGCGTGTTAGTTTTCCACCTGGTGAAAAGCGTGTAGATAGAAGAGTAGATCCACTCGCAGGGCCTGAAAAGCTCATGACAGTTGAGGCAGTAATTCGACGGTTATAAATCGAATTTTTGACAATTTCTATTTTTTGATTGGAATTGTCTTTTTTGATATGAATGATTGAAACACCATGTGCATTTGTCTCACGAATGACTTCATCTTCAGGGCGGCGACCATCAACTTTGGTTGGACCTTGAGGATGTAAAAAAGTCGGATTGATATATTCATGGTTCATAACGAGTAGACCGTGCTCAGACACAGTCGGGTCATACCGGCCAGAAGTGATATTTAAGCCAAAAAAACTCATTCCATCATGGCAGTCGCCAGAGCGAAACTGAAAGCTTGGCCCATTCGGGATATTGTTGTCATCCCAGTCTGAATATGCAGGATTAATAGAATCTCCAAGTGCATACAGGACATTGGCTTCATAACCGTCTGGTACAGTGACGATATCATTCAAGTTTTTAGCAACTGGTGTAAAGTTCAGTTGCTCTGGTTTTGCATTTGGGTCAATAGCAGGCGGGTTTGGTACAGTCTCGGTTGGCGGCAGAGAAGAGCTATTATCGCTGTCCCCACATCCGGCCAGAGAGGATGCAAGGGCCAATGCTGCAGCCCCACTTGCAGTTTTGGCAATTAAAGCACGACGAGAAATGGATTGTTCTAAAATATCCCGAAAATGATGATTATCTGATGTATTATTATCCAATTCCTGATTTTCATCATAAGGTAAGTAATCTGTCATTATTTTATTCCCATAACTAAGGTCTGGTTGTTTTAAAGTCAGGAATAAATTAGCGGTTGAATATGACAGTCAGGTGAAGCTAATATTGCGGATTTATTAAATATAATATTGATTTATATATTAAAAATAAAAGCAGCTTAAGCTGCTCATAGAGTATTTTCTTCTTTTATGTTCTTTTTATTATTATTCAGTTATGTCCGGTCATCATTTTTCTATCCATTTTCCTGCCGCTAAGCCTAATTCAAATAACAGCCACATTGGAACAGCTAACATAATCATTGATAGGGCATCGGGTGGTGTCACAAACATGGCAATAAAAAAACATCCCACCACAATAAATCGTCTTTTTTCCACCAAGGTCTGTGTGCTGACAACACCAATTATAATAAGCAGGAGCGTGATAATAGGGATTTCAAAAGTAAATCCGAAAACTAAAAATAGTTTTAAACAAAAAGCCAGATAACTATTGATATCGGTCATCGGTGCAACAGTGTCAGGTGATACGCTGATAAAAAAATGAAGGATAGAAGGTAAAGCGATTAAATAGGCAAAAGCAATACCTGCATAAAACAGTACAATACTGCTGATTAATAGTGGTAAAGCTAACTTTTTTTCTTTTAGGTACAATGCTGGTCTAATGAAGGCCCAAAGTTGATACAAAATAAAAGGCATGGCGATAAGTAAAGCAATAAAGAAGTTCAACTTAAATGGAGCCATGAAAGTCGCAGTCACATCTGTTGCAATCATGCTAGAGCTTTCAGGTAACTGAGCGCGTAAAGGCTTTGATAAAAGCTGATAAGTTTGGCTTGCAAAAGGCAGTAAACATAAGAATAGTCCTAATAATACGCCCACAATTTTGAAAAGGTGCTTTCGCAGAATCACTAGATGCCTGGTAATTGGCATTTCTTCTAACGGGATTTGCCGGGTATCGTTGTTGGTTTGAGTCGAAGGCAAAATACTCATACGGCCACCTTTATATCAGCATAAATTTTTTCTTGTTTTGTCACTTTATTCAGCTGGATTGGCGGTAAATGAACAGGTGAAACTGATTCATTAATTAATTGGTAAGTCAGCTCATAGTTCAAAAGATGTTGTTCCGGATTTCTAATGATGGGCTGATGGATTACATTTATATTATCCATTTGTGCCTGCATTTTAATTTCTAATTCCTGAATACGTTTCAGCTCGCTTTGCATTTGTTCCCGTAGTTCCGATAGTCGCAATTCACGGTCAAGATCATTTTGTATATTGCCGGCGATCCTTTTGATTTTGGCTGACCATTTACCTATAAAACGTATCGCTTCAGGGAGTTTATCTGGTCCAAGAATGAGCAAGGCAATTGCCCCAAAGACCAACAGCTCAGTCATTCCAATATTGAGCATAGCAATACCTCAATTCTTGATTGAACTCTCACTGGCTTTAACTTTCGCATCAATCGTTCGAGGGTACTGAAGTTGAGCTGCCTCAGCTTCTTCTTCACGGACAGATTTCTTAAAGTCCTTGATTGCACCCCCTACATCTTTTCCTAGATTTTTTAGTTTAGAAGTACCAAACAGTAAGATCACTACAATTGCAAAAATTAGTACATGCCAGATGGATAACCCTGCCATATTTTATCCTCATTTAATCTTTTTAAATTTATTGGCTTATATCAACACTAACAAATGACAGAGCTATGAAGATTTGATGTCAATATAATGACAAGGGTAATCCGCCCATAAATAACCGAAGTTAAAAATAGAGGTCAAGCAGCCATTAATTAGAGGTAGCCTTCGTCTGTTTGCTTGGTGTGGTCTTTCATGGTTGTAATGCCACAGCCAACTCGTTGCATAATCTTGCACTTCTTCCAGTGTTTCAAATAAATGCGTACTTAGACAGCTATAGCGTATAGTTGGATTATAATGTTCAATATACGCATTCTGCTGTAGCTTACCTGGTTGAATATATTCAATACGAATACCTTATTCAGTTCCCCAGCGCCCACATTCATGATTGATAAACTCCGGACTATTCTCAAACCGAATAACTAACGGATTTTCTCGCCACTCTAGCAACTGATTCAACGTACGAATAACCCGAATTGTTGGTAATGAGAATTCTGCTTCAATCGCTAAACCTTCTCGACGAGAATCATCAATTATATTCAATAGCCGACACAAAAAGTGCCCCAAATAGAAGAATTACTGCCACACCGCTGGAAACTTGAACGGAATTAAAAAATAGGTATGGGGTTCAGCGGATGCTTACAAAAAAGATGTCTACACAGACCTCTTTTTTATTTGGGCTTAATACGTGAAATTATTGCTGAGTGTCATCTTCATTCAGAATTTGCCCTGTGTGCTTTGGTGTGATTAAAGGTGCAGTCGGACGCGGTCCTGTGTATTGCAAACCGATACCCGCATAGACATCATCTGCTGCAACTTCGGTTTCAAAACGTTCCTTATCTCGTTCTCGGATTTCTTGGCTAATTTCTTCAACATTACTCTGGTCAACACCCAATTCTTCTAAAATGGCACCGCCAAATAGCATTGCCGACTCGAAGGTTTCTCGAATCATGTAATCCACATTTTGTTTTGCTAAATGCAGCGCATGCTCACGGTCATAAGAGCGAACCAGTAACTTGGTTAAAGGAAATTCATGTTGCACCAACTCTACAATCTTATTCGTCGTTTCTTTGTGGTCTACGCAAACAACAATTGCCTCAGCCGTATCTGCTCCCGAGGCATGTAAAATATCTAAACGAGAACCATCGCCATAGTAAATTTTAAATCCAAATCTTTCAGCGTTTTGAATCATGTCGATATCATTATCAATGATGGTCACATCAATCCCTCGAGCAAGCAGTAATTGACTGGAAACTTGTCCAAAACGACCGAAACCAATCATCAATACTTTTCCAGAAAGCCCTTCGGCAATACGGATATTTTCTAAAGAAGTTTGTTCTGTAGTTTGGGTAAAACGTTTAAATAAAAAGCCAATAATCGGGGTCAAAATCATCGATAAGACTACAATCGCAGTCAGGTTTGAGCGTTCAACAGCACTAATGACTTGAGCACTCATGGCGGCAGTAAAGAGTACAAAAGCAAACTCACCCCCTTGAGCCATCAGTAATGCGCGATCGAATGCTTCGGAGTGTGAACTTTTGGTCATGCGTGCAATCAGGTAAATCATGGATGCTTTGACAAACATCAGCAGAAGTACAGCACTTAAGATTAACACCCAGTTATTTTTTACGACGTTAAGGTCTAGTGACATGCCTACACCTAGAAAAAATAATCCGAGCAATATGCCACGAAACGGTTCAATATCTGCTTCAATCTGATGGCGAAAAGTGGATTCGGAGAGTAATACCCCTGCAAGGAATGCCCCCATTGCCATCGATAAGCCAGTGACTTGCATCAGTAATGCTGCGCCGAGCACCACCAAGAGTGCTGCTGCAGTCATGACTTCACGGGCTTTGGCTGCAGCTAATAAGCGAAATAAAGGATTAAGCAACCAATAGCCTGCAGCGATTAAACCTGCAATTGAAATTAAACCAATTCCGATGCTCTGCAAACGCGTAGAAGTACTTTCAACAACATGATTCGGTGCGATAAAAGCGACAATTGCCAATAAAGGGACAATCAACAAGTCTTCAAACAGCAGAATCGAGACAATTTTTTGTCCTCGTGGTTGAGCAATGTCTCCACGATCTCCCAAAAGTTGCATTACAATTGCAGTTGAGGTGAGTACAAAGCCTGCAGCACACACAAAACTCACTTGCCAAGAATAGCCATAGACCAAGCCTACAGCCGTTAGCCCTAATGAACAGGCACTAATTTGTAATGTACCTAATCCAAAAATTTCTTTTCTTAAATTCCATAAATACAATGGACGCATTTCTAGTCCAATCACAAACAGATACATCACAATACCAAGCTCAGCGATATGCAAAATAGACGCAGAATCGTAGAAAAATGCCAGTCCAAATGGACCAATAATTAATCCTGCAATTAAATATCCCAATACCGAGCTTAATCCTAGGCGCTTGATTAAGGGGACTGCGATCACTGCAGCCGTGAGCAATATGACAGGGGATAAAAGGCTGATAGATGTGGCTTCTGCACTCATATATTTCTCAGATTTTGTATTGGGGCTGTTGACATTGCAAGTATAGAATTTACCCGATAAAGGTAGCCAAATATATATATACAGGCTTCAAGCTAATGCAACTGCAGAGCCTGTAAATAATTTTGTGTAATTGCTTTTCATAAATTTAAAGGTGATCACTTAGAACCTATCCAGAATATTTTCTATGCAAAAGGGCTTTGTTGCACAAAGATTTAAAAGACAGCACCTGCTTATCTGAACAGAACTCAAGTGACAACTTGGGTATGAGGACGACCTAATTCTGTAAATCTGTTTAATACTGCTATGCGTGCATGAATCTCATTGACCTGACTAGGAAAACTCCTTGCTGTTAATTTATCGCCTAATCATTTGATGCAATGCATCTTGGTTTCGACCAAACTTCGACGATGATAACCAGACCATTTTTTCCAAAGCATTCTTCCTAAACGTTTCACTGTTTTTAATAATTCATTTCGCTCTAAAGATCTCAATTTCTGATCTTCCCATGGTTTTGCATTTTTTCTTGGTGGAATGACCGCATGTGCATCTCGATCTAAAATGACTTGTCTGCATTACTTGGTGTCATAAGAGCCTTCGGTATAGACAGAGTCAATCCGTTCATCTTATGGAGTTTGATCAAGTAAATCACCGAGTACTTGTGAATTGCTCACATTATTTGTAGTGAGCTGTACTGCACGTATTTGCAAGGTGTCGGCATCAATACCAATATGAAGCTTACGCCATTGGCGACGATATTCAGGTCCATGTTTCTTACGTTTCCATTCACCTTCACCTAGAAACTTCAAACCAGTTGAGTCTACGAGTAGATGTAGCCCATCGCTACTTTTTTGATAGCTAATCGCAATATCAATATGTTTTTGTCTTCGACAAAGCGTGCTGTACGAATATCGCTGATATTCGGAGCAGCTCATTTACACAGTTTAATCAAACTTTGAACAAAACCTGTGACCATGCGTAAAGAGAGTCTGAATAGAGATTTGATCATTAAACAGCATTGAATAGCGGTATCAGAGTAAGTTTGATTTCGACCTTGCTTGCCTTATGGTTGTGCATACCACTGAGTGTTTGGATCAAACCAAATGGAAATATTACCTCGGTTAATGAGGGCACGATTGTAGGAAGACCAGTTAGTTGTACGATAGATTTTAGGAGCAGGTTTATTCATATTGAAATTATAGGACTGAATAATCTTTCTAGGCTAGGTTTATGCAACAAAGCCCTTTAGAGTTGAAGTAACAAATCAAATTTAAATCAGATTTGAAAAATAATTACGGTAGTTGCTGTCCTGTGGTAATAATTCTAATAAACGCTGTACAGCATCAATACGATCATGTGTTTGCCCAATAATCCGTAATAATTGATCGGTATCCTTTATTTGATAAATCAACTGGCTTAAACGGGCATCAAAACAATGTCTCCAAGTACTGAGTAAAGGGCTTTCTGATTTAGATAAAAAGCTACCTTTATATAGCGAGAATGTACTCGAAATAAGATTTGCATTTAATGATTGTTCAGCACGTAAAAAATCACATTGGACTTCACAGGTAAGCCTATAAATGCGAGCCTCAATTGAATGAGGTAATAGGCTACGAAGTTGTGAAAGCTCAGCCTTTAAGGTTTTTAGGCTGACATTACGCTCACCATAAAGGGCATAGTGTAACTCTTCTAAACCAATGCCGTACGGATACAAAGCTAAAATGCAAAGTATTTCAATTTGACGGTGAGTCAAGTTCAAAGTATGCCCATTAAATTGAACCCAGGGCGAACCTAGCGCTTTAATGTATAAAAAATTTTTCTGTTCAAATTTTATTGCTCGCTGTATTAAGTCTGCACAGCGTTCCACAGCAAGAATGCCTAGAGGGGTATGTTTTTTATATTTTGTGGAAAGATTGATAATGCCATGAAATTGACCTGAAGTCGGATCCCAGATAGGTGCTGCATAACAGACCCAATCACGAACGCTGTCCATTTGGTTTTCATGAGAATATACACAACTTGATGTTTGACTATTTAATGTCATACCAATCGCATTGGTCCCAACCGCCTGCGTTGACCAATGGCCACCTTCAATAAAATGTACCTGTTCAGCAGAAGAAAGCATCGCGGAACTACTCCAGGTCCATAACAGAGTACCATGGTGATCTGTAAGACCAATTGCCATATCGGAATCATTAGCAATTCTTAATAAATCGGCATAATTATGCTGAATAGAGCGGCGGAATAGGGAAGTCTGATCTTCTTGAGGCAAAGCCAAAACGGGTGCAGCCTGAACAATATGCTGATTAATTAAATGTGTTGTTTGCAGCTTTTTTGCTAGTGCTGTATTGAACAGGTTCATATCATATTCCTTTATGATTAGACTGTAATATCTTTAAACTTCAGAAATCAATTTCCAGATCTATACTCATTCAATCTTTTCTTACGTGTACCAAATCATTTTTCTTGGATTCGTTAAATAACCTTTTTTGGGTTTTACCAGCCTTTTAACTACTTTAAAAGTGTTGTTATGGACTGGAAATGACTATTTTTATCTGAAGTGTTAATAAAAGTAACCATTATGTTGATAAATAGGATCCTTTAAATGATGAAAATGTCATTCACGCACGTAGGGCACAGGTACAGCCTCACCATAATACTGGCGGTCAGCAAAATAACTCGATCGCACTAATGGTGCACTCCAAATATTCTTAAACTCTAAGTGCTCTCCATGAGTTTGATAATGTTTAAACTCTTGCAATGTAACAAAACGATGAATTGGCGCATGTGATTTGGATGGCTGTAGGTATTGGCCGATTGTGACATAATCAATTTGATAATCTTTCAAATCATTTAATAACGCAATAACCTCAGCTTCAATCTCTCCTAAACCCACCATCAAACCACATTTCGTTGGGATATCAGGGCAGTAGTGTTTAAATTTCTTAAGTAAATTCAATGAATGCTGATAGTCAGCGCCTGGTCGCATGGCTTTATACAGGCGTGGCACGGTTTCAATATTGTGATTAAAGACATCAGGTGGATTTTTGCTCAAAATTTTAAGTGCAATATCTGCGCGACCACGAAAATCAGGAACCAAAACTTCAATCAAAGTGCCTGGACTAGTTTGACGAATTTCTCGAATGCAATCTGCAAAATGCTGTGCACCGCCATCTTTTAAATCATCTCGGTCAACGGAAGTAATCACAACATACTTTAAGTTTAGATTCTTCACTGTTTCAGCCAAATGCAGTGGCTCGTTAATATCTAAGGCATTAGGACGGCCATGCGAGACATCACAGAATGGACAGCGTCGAGTACAGATATCACCCATAATCATGAATGTTGCTGTTCCACTACCGAAACATTGCGGCAAGTTAGGACAAGCCGCTTCTTCGCAAACGGTATGTAGTTTTTGTTGTCTTAATAAATCCTTAATGATTTGGACTTCCTCAGGTTGACTAATTTTAGTCCGGATCCATTCTGGCTTTTTCGGTATCGTTTCCGTTGGAACAACTTTAATTGGAATACGCGCCATTTTTTTAGCGCCACGTAGCTTCTTTCCAGTTAATACTGGGTTATTTAAATCCATTTCAAACACTCCGTCGTTTAAAATAATTAATATTGAGCCTGATATTAAATAAGCTGCTTTAAATGCATTAATAATATTAAAACAGGGCAAAAAACTTATCATATAAAACAAAGGTTGGTTAAAGGTTTGTTTTTGTATATAGCTGAATAATATTAAAAAATTTACAAATTTTTTAATATTATAAACCACTGTTTTTAATGTTTATCTTATGTTTTTATGCATTATATTTTTTTAGTCTAATATGAAATTAAATAAAAATATTCTTATATAAATATACGATTTAAAAATCCAGTTATTCAATTTGGGATTTTCTTTTAAGCGTAGTTAATAAGGAATAAATATATGCAATTAACGGAAGAGCAATTGCTAGCAGCATACAAAAGAATGCGCGACATTCGTGAATTTGAGGATCGACTTCACGATGAAAACAATACAGGTGATATCCCAGGTTTCATCCATCTTTATAGCGGTGAGGAAGCTGTTGCCGTAGGGATCTGTGAAAATTTAACAGATAAGGACTTCATTACCTCAACACATCGTGGTCACGGACATTGTATTGCAAAGGGCTGTGACATTCACGCCATGATGCTAGAAATTTTTGGCAAAGATGATGGTTTGTGTCGTGGTAAAGGCGGCTCAATGCACATTGCGGACTTAGATAAAGGCATGCTCGGTGCAAACGGTATTGTGGGTGGTGGTCCACCTTTGGCTATTGGGGCAGCTTTAAGTGCTAAAACACTCAAAAATGGTGGGATTGGTCTATCTTTTACCGGTGATGGTGGTTCAAATCAGGGCTTAACTTTTGAAGCCATTAATATGGCTGTTGTGTTAAAGCTTCCTGTCATTTTTGTTTTTGAAAATAACGGTTTTGGTGAAGGTACTGCACATGATTATGCCGTAGGCAGTAAAGATATTGCAGGCCGAGCAGCAGGTTTTGGCTTACCCGCTGAAAAAGTAGATGGAACAGACTTTTTTGCTGTGTATGAAGTTGCACAAAAAGCCATTGAACGTGCCCGCCGTGGTGAAGGTCCGAGTGTGATTGAAACGGTAACCAACCGTTTTTATGGACATTTTGAAGGTGATCCGGGACTTATTCGTTCCAAAGAAGAACTGGATTATGTCAAAGAACATAAGGATCCATTGAAAATATTCCGTGAAAAAGTTAAAGGCAAAATTGAGGAAGCCAAACTCGATGCGATTGACGCCCAGTCTAAAGCCAATGTAGACGATGCCGTTGCAAAAGCACGCGCAGCTAAGTACCCAGAAGTCTCTCAGTTACTTACTGATGTTTATGTCTCTTACTAAAGGAATAGTAGAAAAATGCCAAATAAAAGTTATCGAAACGCGATTAAAGAAGCAATTGAATTAGAAATGCGCCGAGACCCAAGTGTCATTGTGGTCGGTGAAGATGTTCGTGGTGGGCATGGTGGCAAAAATACCGATGACAATAAACTGGAAGGTTTTGGCGGTGTACTTGGTGTAACCAAAGGCTTATGGACTGAATTTGGTTCTGAACGAGTCATTGATACTCCAATTACAGAATCAGCGATTATTGGTATGGCGGCAGGTGCTGCTGCAACGGGTTTAAGACCTGTGGCAGATTTAATGTTTATGGATTTTTACGGCGTGTGTTATGACATGCTGTATAACCAAGCAGCTAAATTTCGCTACATGTTTGGTGGCAAAGCCAAAGCGCCACTCGTTGTACGAGGCATGATCGGTGCAGGTTTTTCTGCCGCAGCACAGCATTCTCAGTCGCCATATAACGTGTTTGCCTCAGTACCTGGCTTAAAAGTGGTGGTGCCTTCGAGCGCCTATGATGTGAAAGGGTTATTGATTCAAGCCATTCGAGATGATGACCCAGTAGTCTTTTGTGAACACAAGTTATTGTACGACATTAAGGGCGAAGTACCAGATGAGGCCTACACTATTCCTTTTGGTGTCGCAAATTACACACGTGAAGGTACTGATATCACCATTATTGCCTTAAGCCTGATGGTGCATCGTGCCAATGAAGTTGCTGACAAGCTCGCAAAAGAAGGCATTTCGGTTGAAGTGGTTGACCCTCGAACCATTTCTCCATTAGACGAAGATGGCATTTTAGAGTCAGTGGCTTCAACAGGTCGCGTAGTTATTGTGGATGAATCAGCAGCGCGTTGTGGTTTCGGACATGATGTGGCTGCCCTCATTGCACAGAAGGGCTTTCATTATCTTAAAGCACCAATCGAGTTAGTCACTCCACCACACTCACCCGTACCATTTTCACCAGTATTAGAAAAAGAATGGCTACCAAGTGTAGAACGCATCGAACAGGCTGTACGCAAGACGTTGGAGGCTTAGGATGAGCGAAATTAAAACTTTAGAAATCCCAAAATGGGGTTTGTCCATGGAAGAGGGTACGATTGCCCAATGGCTGATTCAGGAAGGTACCCAATTTAGTAAAGGACAGGAAATTTGTGAAATTGAAACCACAAAAATCGTCAATGTATTGGAAGCACCTTTTGATGGCCTGCTACGAAAAATTATTGCTAACGATGGTGACACACTGGTCGTAGGTGGAATCATTGCAATCTGTGCAGACGCTCAAGTTTCTGATGCAGAAGTTGAAGCATTTGCACAGTCTTTAGGTGGAACACCTGCTGTAACTGAAAATAAAGCGGTAGCAGCGGTTCCTGAAAAAGTCGATGTGGCTCAAGTTGAAACCAAAGTACAAGCTGCTCCTAAACAGAACAGTGTTGGTAATGGATCAAAAGCGGTGACTCAGGGCGGATATTCTATTCCTGATGAGTTACAAGGCTACCAACAAAGCGATGATATTTTTGCAACGCCACATGCCTTGAAATTGGCTGAAAAGCATAATGTAAACTTGGCTCAGATTACAGGTTCTGGACGTGAAGGCCGTATCAGTGTTCAAGATATTCAGGCCGCAGTTCAAGCTGCTGGTGGTTCTTGGCCAGATGTACGTCATCAAGCCAGCACGAAAGCCGCAAAATCTAAAGCAGATGATAGTGATGTTCTAGCAACACCTGTTGCTCGCCGTTTGGCAAAACAATGGGGTATTAATTTGCATGATTGTCGTGCATCGGGTTCACGTGGACGAGTCTGTAAGGAAGATGTTGAAGCTGTATATCAACGTGAAAACCCTGTACAAGCTCAACATACTGAGTACGCGCATCCAACAGAGTCAGCAAAATTCACCACCATAGCTATGAATGGTATGCGTAAAGCAATCGCTGCACGGCTACAAGCGGCAAAACGCAATGCACCACATTTTCGCTTAACGATAGACTTAAATGTTGAGTCGGTTCAGGCTTTGCGTCAGCAAATTAACAGTACTGTACCGCAAGTCAAACTGTCCATTAACGATATGCTGATTAAAGCTGCTGCTGCTGCACTGATTAAAGTTCCACAAGTTAATGTTCAGTTTGATGAAGAGAATCAGCAGATTTTACAGTTTGAACAAGCTGATATTTCGGTTGCTGTGGCCATCGAAAATGGACTGATCACACCAATCATTAAAGCAGCGAACCGTAAATCTTTGGCGCAAATTTCCAATGATATGCGTGATCTGGCAACACGTGCCAAAACTGGAAAATTAGCACCTGATGAGTTTCAAGGCGGTAGTTTCAGTATTTCCAATTTGGGAATGCTGGGTATTCAACAATTTGATGCCATTATTAACCCACCTCAAGGTGCAATTCTGGCCTTAGGTATAGCAGAGAAACGTGCTGTCGTTGAAAATGATGAGATTGTTGTTCGTGAAATGGTGACCGCAACATTGTCTTGTGATCATCGTGTCATTGATGGTGCGTTGGGTGCTCAATTCCTATCGGTATTGAAGCAGTTTGTCGATAATCCTGCATTAATTTTGGTGTAGGAGGAATAGTCATGTCAGATACACAATTTGATCTTGTGGTTATTGGTGCTGGTCCTGGAGGATATGTCGCTGCGATTCGCGCAGCGCAACTGGGATTAAAAACTGCAATCGTTGAAAAACAACACTTAGGTGGAGTGTGTCTTAATTGGGGATGTATTCCAACCAAGGCTTTATTGAGCGGAGCTGCGCTTGCACAGCACTTCAAACACGCAGAGCAGTTTGGCTTTACGCTTAACGCGGTTGATTTTGACATTCAAAAACTGGTCCATCATAGCAGACAGGTTTCTGAGCAACTGGTGCAAGGTATCGGTCAACTATTGAAAAAAAATCAAATCACTGTTTTTAACGCAGCAGCCCAGTTTATTGCCAAAGAGCAATTAGAGCTTACAGATGCGAATGGTCAAAAACAGCAGATTTCTGCACCGCATATTATTGTCGCAACAGGCGCACGTGCGGCCAATTTGCCTCATATTCCTGTAGATGGCCATCAGGTCTGGAGTTATAAAGAGGCTTTAGTTCCAGAGCAATTACCAAAGTCTTTACTGGTCATTGGTTCGGGTGCTATAGGCAGTGAGTTTGCAAGCCTATACCAAGACTTAGGCTGCCAAGTCACCTTGGTTGATATTGCCAAGCAGATTCTCCCTAGTGAAGACATTGAAGTTGCGAAGTATGTACAAAAGCAATTTGAACAGCAGGGGATGCAGGTTTTAACCGAAGCAACGGTAAAAAAAATAGAAACTGATCAGGCTCAAGTGCATTGTCATATTGAAACTTTAGCAGGTGTGCAAATCATTAGCGTTGAAAAGGTGCTTTCAGCTATTGGCGTGAAACCGAATGCGGAAAATCTTGGCCTAGACGATTTGGGTGTTGAATTTGAAAATGGTTTTATCAAAGTTGACTCATGGTGTAAAACCAATGTCGTGGGTGTTTATGCAATTGGCGATGTCGCAGGTGCACCCTGTTTGGCACACAAAGCCAGTCATGAAGCCATTCTTTGTGTGGAGAAAATTGCAGGCCTAAGTCATGCACATGTTTTAGATCGTACACAAATTCCTGGCTGTATTTTTACTCATCCGCAAGTGGCCAGTATTGGTTTGACAGAACAGAAAGCGAAAGCTGCGGGCTTGAATATCAATGTGGGTAAGTTCCCTTTACAAGCCAATGGTAAGGCATTGGCTTTGGGCGATAGCGCAGGATTTGTTAAAACCATTTTTAGTCAGGAAACGGGGGAATTGTTGGGTGCTCACATGGTCGGACATGAAGTCACCGAACACATTCAAGGTTTTGCTATAGCAAAATACCTAGAAGCTACGGATGAAAGCTTAGCACAGGTCATTTTCCCTCATCCTACTTTATCTGAGGCGATGCATGAGTCGGTATTGTCGGCAATGCAACGTGCAATTCATATTTAAGGAGTCGCAACATGCCTAGAGGTTTAAACAATAAAGTTGCATTAATTACGGGTGCAGCACAAGGAATTGGACATGGTATTGCCTTACGTTTGGCACAAGAAGGTGTTCATATTGCATTGGTCGATCTTCATCAAGAAAAGCTAAATACTGTTCAACAAGAGATCGAAGCCTTTGGCGTAAAAGCCACCACATTTATTGCAGATATTTCAGATCCAATACAAGTCAGTCATGCAATTGATCATGCAGAATCGACACTTAATGGCTTTGATATCATGATCAATAATGCAGGGATTGCACAAGTTAAAGCGTTGGCAGAAGTAACGCCGAGTGAATTTAACCAAATCATGAACATCAATGTCGGTGGTGTACTTTGGGGGATTCAAGCCGCAGCAAATAAATTTAAACAACGCCAACAGGCTGGAAAAATTATTAATGCCTGCTCAATCGCAGGTCATGAGGGTTTTGCTCTCCTCGGTGTTTATTCAGCAACTAAATTTGCAGTTCGTGCATTGACACAAGCTGCAGCTAAAGAATATGCCAGTGCTGACATTACTGTAAATAGTTATTGTCCGGGTGTTGTTGGTACAGATATGTGGGTCGAAATAGATGAGCGTTTCTCTGAAATTACAGGCGCACCAGTTGGTCAAACGTATAAAAAATATGTAGATGGTATTGCTTTAGGACGTGCTGAAACACCAGATGACGTGGCTGCATTAGTTGCATTTTTAGCCAGCGAGGATGCAAACTACATTACAGGGCAGTCTATTTTGACAGATGGTGGAATGGTGTACCGTTAATATCAACATAAGGAATACATAATGAAAGCAGCTCGTTTTTATGACCGAGGGGATATTCGGATTGAAGATATTCCTGAACCGAAAGTAGTTCCAGGCACAGTTGGAATTCAAGTTGCATGGTGCGGTATTTGCGGTACAGATTTACATGAATTCATGGAAGGCCCTATTT
This sequence comes from Acinetobacter variabilis, assembly GCF_000369625.1. Classification (GTDB taxonomy): domain Bacteria; phylum Pseudomonadota; class Gammaproteobacteria; order Pseudomonadales; family Moraxellaceae; genus Acinetobacter; species Acinetobacter variabilis. The sequence continues at coordinate 104,252 of NZ_KB850117.1, read as the reverse complement.
TTATTCCACCTTGTGGTCATCCACATCCAATTTCAGGAGAATCTGCACCTGTAACAATGGGACATGAATTTTCAGGCGTAGTTTATGCAGTTGGTGAGGGAGTAGATGATATTCAAATTGGGCAACATGTCGTAGTTGAACCCTACATTATTGCGGATGATGTACCGACTGGGCCGAATGATAAATATCATTTATCAAAAAATATGAACTTTATTGGTTTAGGCGGACGCGGCGGCGGTCTTTCTGAAAAAATTGCGGTTCAGCGCCGTTGGGTACATCCTATCTCAAATGATATTCCCTTAGACCAAGCAGCATTGATAGAACCTTTGTCCGTTGGTCATCATGCCTATGTACGAAGTGGTGCAAAAGCTGGTGATATCGCACTGGTTGGTGGAGCAGGCCCAATAGGTTTACTCTTATCAGCCATTTTAAAGGCTAAAGGTCTCACGGTGATCATCACTGAACTGAGTGCAAAACGTAAAGAAAAAGCGATAGAAGCGGGCGTTGCAGATTATGTACTAGACCCATCACAAGTTGATGTAGTTGCCGAAGTAATGAAAATTACGGAAGACCACGGTGTTGATGTCGCTTTTGAATGTAGTAGTGTTAATAAAGTCATGGATACACTGGTGACGGCGATAAAACCAACAGGGCTAGTCGTCATTGTTTCTATTTGGAGCCATCCTGCCACAATTAATGTGCATAGTGTGGTCATGAAAGAGCTCGATATTCGTGGCACGATTGCTTATGTCAATGACCATCAGGAAACCATCCGTTTAGTCGAGCAAGGTAAGATTAATCTGGAACCTTTTATTACCCAACGTATTGCATTAGATGATCTTGTTTCTAAAGGCTTTGAAACATTGATTCATAATAATGAGTCTGCTGTAAAAATTATTGTTCATCCGTAGTAACGCCTAATTTCAAAGACAAATTTGAATAAGCTAGAGATAAACTCTATGTAGCTATTTTTAATATTTATAGCGATAGGAAATGAGTCTGTATTTACAAACTCATTCTCATAATAGTGATTGGAAAACTCTATTTTTTAAGAAGAAATTGACAACACATAATGTATAATTTAATTTATATCAATATTAATGAATTTAATACCGAAATTCGTCTACTTAACTTATGTTTACCTAAAGTCTAGTTCATCAATTAAATAGTTAATATTTCATTAATAACCAATGAATTACAAGATAATTTATTTGAATGTAAAAAACTTGATTCATGAACTTGTGAATTTTGACCATTTTAGAATACATATAGCTAAACGATTCCTATTGGTAGATAAACTCAATGCTAGAAATTTTATAGTCAAGCCCAATAGATTTATGCACCTTGCGCAGTAGTACTACTCATGTCTTAAATAAGTTTACAGAATTAGGCCGACCTCACACCCAAGTTGTCACTTAAATTTAAGTAATTTACGAAAATTCTATTTTAAGTCTTTATGCAACAAAGCCGGTTTATTTACGAATAGGAAATGTCTACAGAATCTATTTTATTTATGCAACTTCACTAAAATACTCTTTATACCCTTATAATTTCTGTATTAAAAAGATATACGAAGAGAATCACGGATGGCGACAACGATCGCAAAATCAGGCTCCACAAACTTAGCCAATATCATTTACCAACAAATCAAAGACGATATTTTTAGTTTTCAACTTAAACCAGGACAACGCTTCACTGAAACGGATATTGCTGAAAAATATCAAGTGAGTCGCACGCCTATTCGTCAAGTCCTCTATCGTTTAGAGCAAGAAGGTTATGTGAATGTGCATTTTCGCAGTGGTTGGGAAATTAAACCCTTAGACTTTAATTTCTATCAAGAGTTGTTTGATTTACGCATGATCTTGGAAAAAGAGGCAGTCAAACGCTTATGTATGCTGGATCATGAACAGTCGTTAGAACTACAAAAGCTCAAACAACTCTGGTTGGTCGAACCAAGAGCCTATAATCAGAACATTAAAGAATTGGTATTACAAAGTGAAGATTTTCACTGTGCTTTAGTGCGGGCTGCAGGGAACAACCAAATTGCGAAGATCCATCACGAGATCAGCGAGAAGATTCGAATTGTACTGAGTTTGGGTGCCATGCGTGAATTTGATATTCAACATGCCTATGAAGATCACGGGGCAATTTTACGACGTATTCTAAATCGTGATGCTGAGGGTGCAATTCATCTCGCTGAACATCATGTCCTGCATAGTATCGAAGATGTAAAAAATATTACCTTGCATATGATTTCTAATCTTTAATTAAAACTTATAAATAGATGAATTTGAATACCAATTCCCAAAGTTGGCATTTTTTTTGCTTGTAATACCACCATCTTGTATACAAGAGTGTATTCAACTCTAAGCTGATGCTTATTTGAATATATATGCTTATATTTGGTGCACAAATCAAATGAATAATGCACCCAAAGTATTCTAATTTTATTTATGCATTTTTTTTGTGCATAAAGCCGAGGGTGGTTGTAGTGAGTTTGCGTTTAGTTGTATTGATGAGTGGTGTTGGCGTGAGTACGTTAGTGATGGCTGATGAGGTGAATCGTTTAGATACCATCACCGTGACTGCAACGGGCACAACCGAATCAGAATCCTCATCCAAATCAATCACTAAATTTCAGCATGAATTATTGGATGTCCCATTTAATAAAACACATTTAGCTGAAGACATTTTAAAACAGCAGGATATTCAACGGATTGATCAAGCATTGAATTTGGTCAGTGGGGTATCGAACAATAATAGCTATGGCGGTGGTTTTTGGGATAATTATTCATTCCGTGGTTTTGAAGGTAATCCAAATACAGGCGTGGAATATATCCGCAATGGCCTAAGTGTGAACCGTGGCATATCTGCACCACGTGATATGGTCAATATTGCATCTTTGGATTTTTTAAAGGGGCCAAATGCGGCTCTGTATGGAAGGGGTGAAATTGGCGGTGCATTAAACGTCACCACAAAAAAACCAAGCTGGCAAAGTGCGACAGCACTTAATCTACGTGCTTCAAGTCAAGAAGAATATCGCATTAGTGCTGAACATACTGCACCGATTACTGAACAAGTGGCGTATCGCTTAGGAATTGCCGTAGAGGATAATCAATCCTTCCGTGATCATGTTAGCTCAGAACGGTTATTTGTTGCACCACAACTCACTTGGAAAATCTCACCAGACACACAACTTGATCTGGATACTGAATTTAGTCAGCATCTTGGCACCTTTGATCGTGGGCTGACTGCGGTCAATAATCAAATCACCATGGACAAGCACACCTTTACCGGTGAACCGCATGATGGTGATATGCGTGTCAAAGACAATTTATATCAACTGCGTTTAGCACATCGCTTCAATGATACTTGGAAAATGAATGGTGCACTCAGTTATAAAGATGCACAAATGGTCGGTTTTTCCACTGAACCACGTAAGATTCAAGCCGATTTACGCACTTTAGAACGCCAACGTCGCTATCGTGACTATCAGACCGAAGATGTGATGGCGCAGGTCGAGGCTTTAGGACAGTTCGAAACGCAAGCTTTGGTACATGAGTTGGTCCTTGGTCTTGAAGTGGGTCGTTTTCACTTTATGCAACAGCAGTACCGTCTGAATCATTCTGCGAGCAACCCGAATTGGATCGATATTTATCGTCCAGTCTATGGGCAGTTTAATCCTGATATGCCACTGCATACCAACAGTGATGAGAACCAGCGTTATGTTGCGGTAAATGTTCAAGACCAAATGTTCTTCAATGATCAATGGAATCTACTCATGGGATTACGTTGGGATCGTGTTGAGCAAGATTTTCAGAATCACATGAAAGGCTTAGAGGATCAAACCACGCATGCGCAATTGAGCCCACGCATCGGGATTAACTACCGTCCAAGTGCAACATGGTCTCTCTATGCCAATTATGGCGAAGCCTTTTCCATGAACAATGGCATGAGTCGAACTTTAGAAACCTTTGAACCTGAAACAGCCAAAAGCTATGAAGTGGGTGCCAAATGGCAATGCTCAGATACCGATGCTTTGAGCTTGGCGTGGTTTGATATGCGTAAAAACAATGTGTTGATGACCGATGCCATCGATCCTAACTATGAGGCGGCGGTAGGTGAAATTTCAAGCCGTGGGATTGAATTCGATCTGAGCGTTCAATTGCATGATCAACTTAAGCTTTCTGCTAATTACGCATGGGTCAATGCTGAGGTAAGTAAGGATGAGCTGATTTCGAGTGGTGCGCCTCTGACTAATGTACCAGAACATTCTGCCAATCTAAATGTAGCGTATGACCCTTGGCAAAATGCAGGCCTGATGGCGAATCTCAGTTATGTCGGCTCACGCAGTGGCGACAGTCCAAGCAATGTCATGAATGGTTTCCGTTTACCAGCCTATCAGGTGGTGGATGTTGGCGCTTATTACCAAGCCAATCCACAACTGCGTTATCAGTTGAATATTCACAACCTATTTAATGAACACTATTACCGTTCGAGTTACAGCCATTTATGGGTGCAGACGGGTGAGCCAATCAAGGCATCAATGTCTGTGCAATGGGCATTCTAATGCGCAGCCATATCTTTATTTTGGGGATGGTGACAAGTGTATTGATGGGTTGTCAGTCTCCAAAACCACCACAAGATAATGTTGTATCCGCCTCAGCCAATCAACGTTGCGTTGTAGACAGTTCAGCGACAAAGGTCTGTGTTGATCAACCTGCACAGCGTATTGTTTCGCTATTTGAGTCGGGCTTAGATGGTTTATATATGTTGGGACAAGGACCGAAAGTGGTCGGTATTCCTGCAGAAATTTATCTTCAACCTTTGTTGTTTGATGCCTATTCCAAAATGGATGCCCGCATTGCCCAGAAACAACTTGCGACACCCTCACAAGGCTCTAATGCCACCAATATTGAAAGCTTAATGGCACTGAAGCCTGACTTGGTAGTCTTGGTCAGTGGGCAAACCCAAACCATTGAATTATTGAGGCAGTTTGGCATTGCGGTGTATGTAATGGAATCGGGAACATTTAAACAAGTTAAAGAAGAACTTGCTGAAATTGCCGTACTGACCGGTGCAGAACAACGGTCGCAGGAGATTTTACAGTTTGCCGATAATATTGTGGCAGAAGTGGCTGAGAAAACCTCAAGACAGCCTGAGCGACAATCGATTTACTATGCTTGGTCAGGGGGGCGGATTTATTCCACTTCGGGGCGTAAATCCATCACCAATGATTTTATTGAATTGGCAGGGGCATACAACATTGTTGAAACTGAGACCAATCAACCGAATGTGAATCCAGAAACGCTGATTGAATGGAATCCGGACAATATTGTGCTGTGGAATACTAATCCAGAACTGATTTATCAGCGTGAAGAATTAAAAGGTTTAAACGCAGTCAAACAACAAAAGGTTTTTAATTTAACGCCTGCATTTATTTATAACCCACATACCATCAAAATTATTGTGACCGCTATTCATCTTAATCACAGTATTTATCCAGAACAATCGGACTTACCTGTAGATACATTGAAACTGAGAATATTAAGCAAGCTGTATGGCGCAAGTTTGGCAAAGGAGCTGATGTAATGACACTGCAATCCTTAAAATATACCTGGTTTTATCCAGTGCCATTGCTCCTGATTTTTTTATCGCTCTTAATTGGACCGAGCCAAAGTCTAAATGCATGGGATTATGTGCTGTGGTGTGTGCAATTTTTATTTGGTACACCTTATTACGATGCGGAACAATTTCTATTGATGCAAAACATTCTAGTCAATGTCCGTATGCCACGTATTTTACTGACCTTTATGGTCGGTGCAGCCTTAGCCACTGCGGGGAATGGTTTACAAGCTTTATTTAGAAATCCATTAGTCGATTCGTATGTTTTAGGGATTTCCTCAGGTGCAGCTTTTGGTGCCGCCTTAGCACTGACTTTAAGTTGGCTTTCGCCGAATTTATCCGCATTTATTTTTGGTGTCTGTGCTGTGGCATTGACCTACTTATTTGCCCAACAAAAACATGAAAGCCAAACTGCGCTGGTGATGGTGATTTTATCAGGGATGATCGTATCGGGTCTATTTTTGGCAGGTTTAACCATTATTCAGTACCTCAGTGATCCATTTAAACTGCAAGCCATTGTGCAATGGACCATGGGTAATCTACATCAAGCCTCGTGGCAAAAAGTGCAATATGCAATCATTCCGATTTGTATCGCTTTAGCTGGTTTATACGCCATGCGCTGGCGTTTAAACCTAATGGCTTTGGGTGCAGAAGAGGCACAGGCAGTGGGGGTGAATCCACGTTGGGAACAACTGTGTTTGATTGTGTTTGTGACCTTATGTACCTCAACTTCTGTAGCGGCCGCAGGCATTATTAGTCTGTATGGCCTGTTTATGCCGCATATCGTGCGGATGTTAGTTGGCCCTGATCATCGTTATAGCATTCCGGCCAATATGCTGTTGGGCGGTAGTTTCTTACTGTTGATTGATAACTTTTCACGGGTACTGTTGACCTTTGAAATTCCAATTGGAATTTTCACCATGCTATTGGGAGCACCATTTTTCCTATTATTAATGAAAACACAACGGACGGCTTGGGCATGATTCGCATTGAACAATTGAACTATGCCTATGGGCATAAACAGGTGTTAAAAAATATTGACTTAGCATTTCCCAAAAACCAGTTTTCAGTGATTTTAGGACGCAATGGCTGTGGTAAATCGACACTGTTTAAATTAATGGCAGGTTTAGAGCCAATCGAGCAGGGGTGTGTCTGTTATGCCGGTCGATCACTTGCAAGCTTTAAAGGTAAAGAACGTGCAGCCTTACTCGGGTTTTTACCACAATTTCATAAAACCGTATTTCCATTTTTGGTGAAAGATGTAGTGATCACGGGTCGGGCAGCCTTTAGTCGTTTTCGACCGAGTGCTGAAGATTGGGCACGCGTTGATCAAGCCTTAATTGATTTGGATATTGAGCACTTGAAAGAGCGTCCATATACCGAACTGTCAGGTGGTGAACGGCAATTAGTGATGATTGCGCGGATTTTGGTGCAAGCACCACAAGTGATTTTATTGGATGAACCGACCAATCATTTAGATGTCTATTATCAAAGCTATTTGATGAAAAAATTACGCCAATTGTCACGACAGAATTTCACTGTGATTGCGATTATGCATGATCCGAATTTGGCATTTTTATTTGCCGATGAATTGTTCTTTATGCGAGAGCATCAAGTGATTCGACCGGATAACAAAGCACGAATCACTGATCCCAAATTTTTAAAAAGTGTCTACGATGTGGAATTCCATGAAGCCATGATCAAAGACAAAACCATTGTTATTCCGGATCATTCTTGGCTATGAACATGAATTTAGATTATCAATTGTTGCAACCACAAGATCATCAACAGGCGATTGAGTTTGCGCTGTACAGCCGTCAACTCTTATTTCCAGAGCTCTATCAGGCAAAAATTCCCCAAGATATTAAGCATTTTGAGAAATATTATATCGAGAGTACTTTGGGTTGTTTTATTGTGGTGAAGGATCGAAATCGAATTATTGGCACTGTGGCATATCGTACTTATGACTATCGCTTTGATTTGGATATTCCACAGAATGCAGTGGAAGTGGTGAAGCTATTTGTGTTACCTGAGTATCGTCGTCAAGGCATTGCCACCAAGTTATGCAAGATGTTGTTTAAGCACGCAAAACAGCAGAAAATTGAAACGCTGTATTTACATACACATCCATTCTTACCAGCAGCGGAGCAGTTTTGGCAGTTACAGGGGTACGAAGTGATTAAACGTGAATGGCTAAAAAATTACGATACGATTCATATGCGATTATAATAAATTAAACAATTACATACAGTTTTAAAAGTCATTTTAAATTAGTAAAGTTTGACAACGAGGATTAATTAAATTTAACCTATATCAATTTTCATGAACTTAATTAGACTTCTTGCGTTAGTCAAAATTTAAACAGCCCAAAGCTACATTTTATAAGGTTTTAGCCAATTCAAAAATTAGGTAAAACGATACTTTCGCAAGAGGTCTATGAACTTAAAGTATCATGTACTCAATTTAACATAATCAATATTATACGAAATGAGAGTTTGTTAGAACCCATTTAAAGTGTCTATATTCTCACCAATAAAAATGTCTAGTTTATGGTGATTTAAACATCATGAACTGGATATGAAATATAGATGCTGATCACTATGTCTGACAAAGAAATTCAATGTCTTGCAGTTCTGCAAGACGTTCGAGATCATCGCATTATTCAAGTCTATGCTTTAGAATTTTTAAATCTTTTGACTTTCAAATCACTCGTTTGATTAAATTTTTAATTATTAGAATTTTTCAAGAATCGTATTACATTAAGTGCAAAGTGACTCTATTTTAAAATATGGTTTGAATCCTACTTTAAGATCTCGAGCTGAGATGCTAATATTTATTAAGTTATTTCTAATAGAAGTATACAAATGAAGGGCAAAATAAGCATTCTTATCATAATAATAATTATATTAGCTTTAGCCATTAAGATAGAAAATGACAGGAAAAAACAAAGGATTAATGAGTCGATTCTGAATGACAAAAATACTCGAGTACCTTAACCAAATAGCTGACCTACTCCTTGAACAATAGGCCTCTTGCGAAAGTATCGTTTTACCTAATTTTTGAATTGGCTAAAACCTTATAAAATGTAGCTTTGGGCTGTTTAAATTTTGACTAACGCAAGAAGTCTAATCATGATATTAGTTACTACTTTTGATGATTTTTAAGAAGATGTGTAATGTGGGATACCTTAGAGCATTTCAAGACATTAAAAACTATTGAAGTGGGTTAAGCCATTTTTTGCGCCAAAACAATCAAATAAACATCCATTTTTAAGGGAGTTTTAAGGTTAAAAATTTAAATTAATCAAATCTCATCTTAACTGAATCACTTCTATGTCCCCCGATCGTTCACTCTACAAAGGTACTTCCGGAACACAACGTATTTTCAATGCTACTCGTTATTCCGCGACCGGCCTTAAAACAGCCTTCCGAACTGAAGCAGCCTTTCGGCAGATCGTGCTGATTAACCTGATTTTGATTCCTCTTAGTTTTTGGATATCACAGAGTCTAGCTGAGCAAGCACTCATGGTGGCTGTGTGCCTGCTAGCACTGATTGTTGAACTGATTAACTCAGCAATTGAGGCAGTAGTGGATCGTATTTCCATAGAACAGCATGAGTTATCCAAAAATGCTAAGGATATGGGCAGTGCCGCCCAGTTTGTCGCACTCATTTTAATTACCGTAACTTGGGGCATCATTTTAATCGGTCATTCGTTTTGATCTCATTTCTGCTACAACGACAAGAATGGAATATTTAAAATGTCGTCCGAACGATCTCGTTTTTTACTGAATCAAATATTGCTACTGAGTTTCAGTTTTTTGCTTCTCTGGAATTTTTTTGATGTGGGTGGAGTCATTGATTTAAAACTAATCTATCCATTTATCGATGGTCAGGGACAATTTCCCCTCCGGCAAGATTGGGCACTGGCAGAGTTAAATCATCGTTATATCAAAGATCTGTTAATTCTAGTTTATATAGTGCTATTCATTGGTTGGATGGTCGCACTAAAATGGCAATCTTGGCATAAGAGACGTTGGGAATTAGGTTATTTCTTTATAATGGTAGTGCTTACAACTGGGATAATCGGAATTATCAAATCCCAGTCAGTTCATGCCTGTCCTTGGGATATGGTAACACCTACATCTAATGGGTTTTTATGGGATTTCAGTGCTACCGCTGGACATTGTTTTCCTGGTGGACATGCATCTAGTGGTTTTGCATTAATGACAGGCTATTTTGTTTATCGCACTGTAAACCGTCAGCGGGCTTATTTTTTTCTAATCGCTGCAGCGATCTTAGGCTTCGCTATGGGCTGGGCACAAATGATGCGGGGGGCACATTTCCTGAGTCACAACCTGTGGACTGGCTGGGTGATTTGGTGCATTAATATCATTGGTTATGTTTTATTTAGCCACAAAATACCAGTTGAAAAAAACGCTTCCTTGCTCGCTAGCATCAAACAGCCTTAATACCTAAAAGACAAAAGTCTATCTATTTAGGCTTCGACCAAGGCAAATTTCACTTGTACACACAGACCACCTAAGCTGCTACTTTTTGAAAATTCTAAAGTACCGCCCAAACGTTCAGTTGCTTTATCCACAATTGATAGACCTAAGCCACTACCAATTTCAGCATGGTTATGAACCCGATAGAATCTCTGACGAATTTGGTTAAATTGCGCTGGATCAATCCCTGCTCCACTATCTTCTATCTGTAGAATCGCCTGTTGACCTTGCTGCAATATCGATACATTGATCACGCCATGCTCTGGGCTGTATTTAATTGCATTATCAATCAGGTTATAAATAATCGAGTGTAGGGCTGAAGCCTGGCCCTGAATCAACAATTCTTGCTGTTGTTCTACTCCTAAATCAATTTCTTTTTGTAGTGCCAGCTGGATCAACTGCTCAATGCAGGCGACTGTCATTTGATTCAGAGACAGGGATTGTACAGGCTCAGTTAAACCTTCTGTGACATCCTGTTTAGCCAAACTTAACAGTTGATTTACCAGATGTTGCATCCTTAAGATGCCCAGACTCAAATTGTGCAAGGCATCACTTTGTGGAAATTGCTGTAATAAGATCTGTAACTGTAAATTCAAAGCTGTCAATGGTGTACGTAGTTCATGTGCAGAGTCTACTACAAATTGACGCTGCTCTTGTTGGGCTAAGGAAATACGGCCAAATAGGTAATTCATTTCCTGAATGGTCGGTTCTAGCTCCAAAGGATATTCTTTCATTTCAATTGGTTTTAATTCTTGAGCCTTACGGCTGGCCAATTCTGTTTTAAAATCAATAAGAGGCTGAAAACTTCTCCGAATTACCCAGCTTAAACCGAATATAGCAAAAGGAAGAAATAGTACATAAGGGAGAAACATATTCACTGCGAGCTCCAATGCTAGATCTTGCCGGACATTTTTTTGCTGGCTTACTTGGATCTGTAATTGGTCTCCAGGAATGATATAAGTTAGCCAGGTCCCGTATGGGGTTTGATGTGTATAGAATCCTGCTTTCTTGACCGATGCAACCAAAACATCCTGTGGATGTAATGTAGTATCTGTATAAGACCAAATATCTACAAATAAATCTTCTTCACTATACTGTTTTCCTAAATCAATCTCGCTTTGTAGCGGTTCAGGATGATTTTCTGCAATGCGCTCTGCGAGACTTTGCATCTGTTTGTCCAAGACTTCATTAATTTCTTCAAGTGCAATCCGGTATGCCGCAAAGATTAGTACACAGCCTAATACTACGCTAAACAATGAAATATAAATAATTAGACGTTTTTGCAAGGAATAGCGTTTTTTCATCATGCTTTACCCTAAGCGATATCCTAGTCCACGAATCGTCCGGATAAAGTCTTTCCCTAATTTGGCCCGCAGATGATGAATATAGACTTCCACAGTATTACTACTTACATCACTATCGAAATCATAAAGTTTGTCTTCTAAATCATTTTTAGAAAAAATTTTGTTTGGATACGTTAATAGTGCGGTGAGAATAGACCATTCTCGATTAGATAATTCTATAGCCTGTCCGTTAAATAATGCGATGTGTTGCTCAATATCCAATTCCAAACCACTGTGTAATAACTTCTTATTAGTATCTTTCTCAATATTTATACTTCCACTTCGACGCATTAAAGCGTGAATACGTGCCAGTAGCTCGTCAAATTCATAAGGTTTAATTAAGTAATCATCTGCCCCATCATTCAGTCCATCTACCCGGTTTTGTAGCTGATCTCGAGCAGAAATAATCAGGACAGGTAAACTTGGGAACTTTTGACGGATATTTTTAAGTACCAGCATACCATCCATCATTGGCAAACCCAGATCTAGCAGGACAATATTATAATTTTGCTGTTGTAGCTGTTTTAAGCCATCAATGCCATTGTTGACCCAGTGCACATCAAATTGATGGAGCTTGAGCAATGTTTTAGTTGACTCGGCAATCATGAAGTCATCTTCAATAATCAATATTTTATGCATCTCAAGCTCTGTTCTTTAATGATGATGAGCATTGTGCAAGCATATCATTTTTAGCTTCAATCACTTGCGTTTTTATACCCAGCAAACTCAATAAACTCGGGAACAGATTATCCTGACTGTGCATCTTACCGGTTTGTGCTTTGAGACAGTTGACCTGCTGGGTATTGTACTGTTGCCAATACTCTGAAAACCACATCAACATTGGAACATGGGTCTGTTGCGTTGGTGCTATGCTATAAGGGGCACCGTGCAGATATAGACCATGTTCTCCGGTAGATTCACCATGATCAGACAGATACCAGAAACCAGTTTGATATTGTTTTTGATCCTGCAATGTTTTGATCATCTGAGCAAGGACATAATCTGTATAGACAATAGAATTATCATAGCTATTTTTTAGCTCATCGGCGCTACAGCCCTGAATGGCATTGGTATTACAGGTTGGTTGGAAAGGTTGGTATGGTGATTTGGAGCGTTTGAAATAAGCCGGACCGTGGCTGCCCATTTGGTGCAGAACGATCAACTGTGGTTTTTGATTATTTTTATCGAGATGTGACAAATAATCTTTCAGACTATCTACCAATATTTCATCAAAACATTCACCTTCAGCATCACACCACTTTTGTTTTAGTTGAGTGGGAATTTGATAATTTTGAATCCGGTTACAGGCACCTTTACAGCCAGAATTATTATCAATCCAAGTCACTTGATAACCAGCACGCTGAGCAATATCTAGTAATCCTTCACGATGGCTAGCCAACTGTTCATCATAGTTTTGACGTGTCATCCCTGAAAACATACAAGGTACTGAAACAGCTGTGGCAGTTCCGCAAGAACTGACTTGATTAAAATTTATCACCTGCAGTTTGCTCAGTTCAGGATTTGTATTACGTGCATAGCCATTTAGAGCAAAGCTCTCAGCACGTGCAGTTTCCCCTACTACCAGCACCATCAATTTAGGTTTGCTTTGCATTTGAGTCTGCTGAAGTAGATGTGCATCTTCACCAAAGGTCACCAATGGCAAATTTGCTTTAGGGGCTTTTTTCTTATAATAGGATAATGTAGATGCAATACTGTTTTGTGGGGAGATCATCCCTTTCAGGTCACGATGCTCACGAAAGATGGCAGCATAATCGACATAAAAACAGAATAATAAGCTGAGTATTAATCCGAGTGAAAGTACACTGCTCAAACTTTTATGCAACAATTGACGCCCCAATGATACAGGCTGAATTTTAAGTATCCACACGATAAAGAGTGGGAAAATGACAAATACCAATGTCCAGATAATTAATCGTATTGACCAAAGATCCCGAATTTCACGAACATCAGTTTGTAACATATTCTGGATCTGGTCTGGGGTAATGACTATACCTAGACTATTAACAAAATAAGCACTAAAGCCACCCAGAATGATCAGAATACTGGCTAGTATTTTGGCATTCCACTTCCAGATAAGCCATTGTAATAACAGATAATAAAAGCCAATAACAACCAAGACTGTCGTAGCTAATAATGCCCATGCTTTGAAATTGCTATGGGGCGTCAGTTGATGAATGTTTTGATAAAAAGAAAAATTCAAAACTAATCCCAACCAAATAGCAAGCATCAGATTAAATCTTGCTAAACGAATTGGTTTGATTTGAAGAAGGCTTGGAAAAGAAGTCAGTTTAAGCATTTTTTAAGTTCGAAGACTTTAATATGCTTTAGCCTAAAATTTGAATCTTAAAAATGACTTAAAATAATCTGAGAACTACACAAACTCAGACATATTAGACCTCTTGCGAAAGTATCGTTTTACCTAATTTTTGAATTGGCTAAAACCTTATAAAATGTAGCTTTGGGCTGTTTAAATTTTGACTAACGCAAGAAGTCTACTATGTCTGATAAAGAGATTCAAAGTCTTGCAGTTCTGTAAGACGTTTGAGATCATCGTATTATCCAGGTCCGTGCTGCTGAAATCCTGAATCTTTCTACCCGTCAAATTACCCGGTTATTGCAGAAGCTTAATCAAGATGGGGTTTCAGGTCTGGCGCATGCCAGTCGTGGTCAACCTGGCCATCGTCGCCATGACGTCCTGTTAAAATCAAAATGTCTTTCCATTATTTCTGAACATCTGCTGGGCTTTGGACCTAAATTGGCGCATGAGAAGCTCAGCAGCATATTTGACCCGAATATCCCGGTAGAAACGGTTCGTTCGGCGCTGGATGACGCCCAATGACCTGTGGATCGAGATCAGCGCATGAAACGTCCGTACCAGCCACGCTATAACCGTGATTGCTTCGGTGAGCTGATCTAGATTGATGGCTCATACCATGACTGGTTTGAAGGTCGAGCTGTAAAATGCTGCTTGCTGGTTTATATCGATGATGCCGCTGGAAAGCTGTTGCATCTGTGCTTTTGTGAGGCTGAAACGACCTTTGATTACATGCTTTCAACCCGAGCCTACATTGAACAATACGGCAAACCTCTGGCCTTTTATAGCGACAAACATTTGGTATTCAGAGTTAAGCAGAAATCCAAGCAGGACAGCCAGATCACGCAATTTAACCGGATTCTGGATGAGTTAAACATTGATATTATCTTTGGCAACTCACCACAGGCCAAAGGTCGCGTAGAACGCGCGAATAGAGCCCTTCAAAACCGTTTGATCAAGGAGATACGTCTGGGAAGGCATCAGTTCGATTGCCGAAGCGAATGCCTGGCTACCCTGCTTCATTGAGCAGTTTAATTAGAAGTTTGTTAAATGTGCGCGAAACTCAAAGAACCTGCATCAGCCATTAATCGAATCTGATCTTGAACTGGATGATATTTTTACTTGGCGTGAACCCCGTAGAGTTACGAATAGCCTGACCATTACTTATGATAAATGCGTATATCTCCTAGAGAAGACAGAAGAAAATCAGAGGCTGATCAGTAAATATCTTGAGTTTCTGGAATACCCGGAGGTACTGTAGCCATCATGTGTGATGGTCGAAAGCTCAACTACAGCCTCTTCGATAAAGTAAGTCAGCTGAATCAGTGAGAGATTGTTGAGAATAAACGGTTAGGTTCAGTCCTGGCGCATATTTAACATCAACATGAAAAATTGGAAAAACAAAATAAACGTTCTCGTCTCAAGAAAAGTATGCCGAGTCGTAAAGCTCAGAAAGCTGTTATTGAACAAAGAAATCTCAATCCTGTGCTTGACTCTTGGGGGGGGTAAAAAACAGGGCATTTTAATTGGTGAATAACATACAAATCTACTCTACACTTTTTTAGCACTCCTTTGACCCTGAAGTAAAGGAAAAAAGCCTAGATTTAAGCATAATAGCTATTTCGTTTCTTAGAAAATCGTTCAAGCTGCTTTAAGAACCCTTCAAAATAGTCTCTCTGTTTTTCATCCGTTCTAAAACCTGCATATAAGGTTCGGCGTAATCCTTCAGGTGAAACACATTCTAGACGTCGTGACGTGACCCAGCCTTTCGCTTCATATTCATTCACTACCCAATCAGGTAGCGCTGCAATACCACGTCCGCTCGCCACAAGCTGAATCAGCATTTGGGTTAAGTCAGTGGTTCGAATGTTTTTAGGTTGAATATTTGCAGGAATAAATAGTTTCGACATGATATCTAAACGATGTTTATCCACTGGATAAGTAATCAGTGTTTCTTCAGCTAACTCTTTAGCGGTAATTTGCTCTACACGTACCAATGGATGGGTTGTTGATAAAACAAGTCGCGATTCATATTCAAATACCGGAAAGTATTCAACACCTTTTAAAGCGATTGGATCTGCTGTAATCAGTAAGTCAAATTCGCCATTTTGCAATAACTCATGTGGATTCGCTTCAAATCCTGATGCGAAGTCTAAATCGACATCTGGATATTGAATACGATACTGATTTAATAGTGGCATAAGCCAATCGAAACAACTATGGCATTCAGAAGAAAATGTGATTCGACCTGTTTGACCATGTAGAATTCTACTGATATCAGCTTGTGCGATTTGTACTTGTGGCAAAATCTCATCTGCTAGTTTTAGTAGACGTTGACCAACATTAGAAAAAGTAATAGGTCGAGTCTTGCGGTTCACGACCTCAACACCCATCCACTGATCAAGCTCACGTAGCTGATGAGATACCGCTGAAGGTGTAATGCAAAGATCGCTCGCAGCTGCGACTAAAGAACCATGTTCTCTTAAAGCTGAAAGCATTCTTAAGTGTTTTAATTCGATCATCTTGGGAGAAACTCAAATCATTGTCCTTGTAAGGATACATTAAAAGCAAAGATTAAAAGCCCACATGAAGCAGGCTATTTAACATGATGAATGATCATTGCGTAATATCAAATGAATCCTTTCACAAGGAAAAAGCATCCAACAATGACCAATAAAACGGCAAAGCATTTCTTCAACATTACTGGCGATAAGGCATGTGCAGCCTTCGCACCAAATTTTGCAGTGATGAAACTCATGATACTGATGCCAATGAAGGCATAAATATGAACATAACCAATAGTATTCGGCACATTGATTTCAGCATTCATGCCAAAAATCATAAATCCTAATGCACCTGCAACCGCAATCGGTAACCCACACGCCGCAGATGTTCCAACAGCCTTCTGCATGACCACACCATAGCGATTCAGATATGGAACTGTCAGACTTCCACCACCAATACCAAAGATTGCTGATGCAACCCCAATCACACTACCTGCAGCAACTTGTTGACCTGATGAGGGTAACGTTTTCGTTGGGTCAATTGCTTTTTTGGCACCTGTAAACATCGTATATGCGACCCAAATCAGAAATAAGCCAACAATGATTTGTAGATGTAATCCTGATATCAAACCAGCAATACCTGCCCCAAAAAAACAACCAATTGCCATAGGTGGCGCTAGATTTTTAAAAACAGGCCAAATCACAGCACCAGTTTTATGATGCGCAATCAATGAGCTAATCGAGGTTACAACAATGGTTGCCAAAGATGTGCCTAATGCGAGGTGCATAACCACATCGGGGTCATAGCCCATTTGGGTAAAGACAATAAAAAGCAGTGGTACAATAATCGTACCACCGCCGACGCCAAACAGCCCTGCCGCAAAACCAGCAAAAGCACCGATGATTAAAAAGGTTATAAGTTCCACAATAGACTAACTTTTAAAAAGATGAAGGAATTAAGGCATTGGGTTAAACGTGTTCCAATTGACCCACTTGATGATAAGCACGGTTAAAATACACCAGACTTTCTTCTTGATCGCTTTGTTGAACTTTAAGAACACGACACATGAAAACACTGTGTGTACCGACTTGCTGAATATTTTGAATCTCACAGTCAAAACTGACCAAGGCATCTTTCAAAATAGGTGAACCAGTTTCCATCGTACTCCAATCACCGAGTTTGAAACGATCTTCTGAGCTGAATTTACTTGAAGCAAAAGCATTTGAAAGCTGTTCATGCTGAGTACTTAGTACGTTTACAGCCAAGACTTTATTTTCAACAAAATGGGCATGTGAACGGGAGGATTGATTCATACAGACTAATAACATTGGCGGTGTATCCGTCACGCTACATACGGCAGATGCAGTAAATCCATGCATACCTGTTTCACCCAAAGTCGTAATAACATTCACTGCTGTGGTGAGTAAAGACATTGCATTTCTAAAGTCTGTTGCTTCAATCATCTCTTTCATCTCAAATGTACATATCACGTGCTCGTGCATAAAGCTGGACAAATGACCTTGCAATGATTTGTTCTGCTTCGCACGAGACTACGTTTGATTAAGCTTCTAGCTCTTTACGAACAATGGCAGCACCTGCGCTTAAAGCTTCAAGTTTGCCACGTGCCACTTGGCGAGATAGCGGTGTCATACCACAGTTAGTTGAAGGATACAGTTTATCTGCATCAACAAATTGCAATGCTTTGCGTAGCGTATTTGCTACTTCCTCTGCAGTTTCCACTTGAGTGGTTGCCACATCAATGGCACCCACCATCACTTTCTTACCACGGATCAATTCGATTAAATCCATTGGTACACGTGAGTTTTGGCATTCAAGTGAAATAATATCGAGCTTAGATTGTTGTAGTTTCGGGAATGACTCTTCGTATTGACGCCATTCATTACCTAAAGTTTGTTTCCAATCTGTATTGGCTTTAATGCCGTAACCATAGCAAATATGAACTGCAGTTTCACATTTTAGACCTTCAAGTGCACGTTCTAAGGTTGGTACACCCCAGTCATTCACTTCATCAAAGAATACGTTAAACGCAGGTTCATCAAATTGAATAATGTCTACGCCTGCTGCTTCAAGTTCTAAAGCTTCTTGGTTCAAAATTTTGGCAAATTCCCAAGCCAGTTTTTCACGGCTCTTGTAGTGTCCGTCAAAAAGTGTATCAATCATGGTCATTGGACCAGGCAACGCCCATTTAATTGGCTGACTGGTTTGGCTGCGTAAAAATTTCGCATCGTCTACAAACACTGCTTTTTTACGAGAAACTTCACCCACAACTGAAGGTACACTTGCATCATAACGATTACGAATACGCATGGTTTCACGCTTTTCGAAATCTACACCTTCAAGATGTTCAATAAACGTGGTTACAAAGTGCTGACGGGTTTGCTCACCATCACTCACGATATCGATACCTGCAGTGACTTGCTCATGTAATGATAATTTCAAAGCATCACGTTTAGCTTCTAATAATTCTTCGCCTTCAAGCTTCCATGCAGACCATAATTTTTCAGGTTCAGCTAACCAAGACGGTTTTGGCAAGCTACCCGCAGTTGAAGTTGGGAGTAAAAGTTTCGGTTGTGTAAGCGCCATGTCTAATCTTCTTTCTCTAAAATTCGTCAGTCTGTGTGTCAATTCGATGTCTTAAGCAGCTGTTTCGACCTTAAAGTTTGCTGCCCATTCATTTAAAATATCTTGATATGGTTTGATGAAGTTTTCTTCTGTCCATTTACCTTGCTTAACCGCTAACTCACCACGTTCAACACGGTCATAAACGATACGTGTCAGTGAGTAATCGCCATAGCTCAAGCTTGGTTGATACTCCACACCTGCCGGAGAGTTGGTGTTGTAAATTTCAGGACGATAAATTTTTTGGAAGCTTTCCATGGTTGCAATCGCGCTGATCAATTCAAAATCAGTATAATCACGAACTAAGTCGCCAGCGAAATAGAATGCTAATGGTGCATTACCACCTTCTGGTTTGAAGTAACGTACACGTAAGCCCATTTTGGCGAAATATTCATCGGTACGTGAATATTCATCATTGGTATATTCCTCACCTAAAATAGGATGTACGTTTGCCGTACGGTAATAGGTTTTAGAGGTTGAAACACTTAAACAAATCACAGGTGGCTTGGTAAATTCTGCCTTAAATACATCTGAATTCACCAAATGTTGATACAATTTACCATGTAGATCTCCAAAATCTTCAGGTTTTTCACCTACACCACAACCCAATTGAGGCAATACTACGCTGAAGTCGTAATCACGCACATAAGATGAGAAGCTATTGCCGATCATGCCTTCAATACGCTCCCCTGTTTTATGGTCAATCACTACACTTTTCAGTGTTTCAATAAATGGAAAGGTTTGGCCATTGCCTTCGATATCAATTTCAGCAGAAATGATGTCGATCTCAAGTGAGTAGCGATCACCTTTCGGGTTATCAACGGTCGCCAAGCTATTAAAACGGTTGTTGATCATCGCAAGGGTACGACGCAAGTTTTCTTCACGGCTTTCTCCACGTGCCAAATTGGCAAAATTTGTGGTTAAACGTGTGCTTTCTGCTGGCGTGTAGTTTTCATCAAAACGGATACGTTTAATTGAACACTCAAATGCTGTACTCATGGAGATTACCACCTAAAAATTTTATAAAAAGCTAAATTTCTGAATGGCTGTATTTAAACGTGAATAAGAAAGTGAGTAAAACGATATAAATTCAGCTTAAGATGAGAAATACTCATCTTAATAAATTAAAGATGCTGAGGATTTTTAGTTATTCAGTAAGCTAAGAGCATATTCTGGTCCAATTGGACACTTAATAGTATATCGTACTGGACATAGATTCTTCTTTTAATTGGATACTCTGATTTTCAGATACTCTTTGTATCTAAAACGAAATTTAAATGAAAAAGTAAAATAAGTCCTATGAAAAAAAGCAGTTATTGCACTGAGTTGCTTAAGTATATTTATGACAGGCTGTTCCTCGCTTCTTAATCCAAGTATTCACAATTCACTAAAAGAAGTGAGAACATCGAACTTCCTAAAAAATGAAGATAAAACAAAAACCATTGGTGGGATTGATGCAAACAGTAATGGTGTTCGAGATGATATTGAGGGATACATAAATCTCAAATATGGAAATAACCCCAAATTTGTTAGCGTATATATGCAGTATGCAAAAGAATTACGAACAAAGCTGACGTTGGCTAGTGATGATCGTGAAGCCTATCGTAGAGCATCACACAAAGTCAGCAGGCAAATGATTTGTGCTTCGAAAATTGACTATGAAGTTGAGCCTGAAAAAATGTATCGGGACACAATGATCATCTATGCTCTGTCGGTGAATACTAAGCAGCGCAAGGCTGAAAGTAATCGTATTAGCTCATTGGTGAGTGGCATGGTCTTCATATTGCCAACTGAGGAACATTGCAAAAATTAACGATTTATTAAAATGTCCAAGTTAAAGAAGAATGGGTGTCCAAATACTTATTGATTTTGCAAGCTAAGCGGCTATCTAAAATCTTTATCTGAAATTGGTAATGTTTTTTGCAACTCTACCAAAGATAATAAATCTCCAACTATCAAGTATGTGTAAATAACATAACGATCAGCTTTTTGCCTAGAAGTAATAATATTATGAGAACCTTTCTGAGCAGCTTTGAAAATAGCATCTAACCGTTCACCCAAATATTTCATCTGTGAACCAACGATTTCCTCAAATCTTTTAGAGTCTGACTGCTCATCAACATATGTAATAATTCGATTTATATAATTTAGGACTTACGCACTATTATTTATAGATTTTCTGTGGCAGCAGATGATTCTTATCGAGAATAAATTCATCAATAAAGTTCTTGATAATTGGTCTAAATAATTTCTTCTGCCAACGATATACATTTTCAAAGATCCGCTCAAACTGGTTCTTTTGTATCTCAACATAGGCCATCAAGGCTGAGAAAATATGATTCAAAATCAGCTTGGATCGTCTTACTTGAAACTTTTCAATATGACAAACCTGTTTAATTACTCGATGATATTGTTCTATTTTCCAATGACTTGAATGTAATTCATAAAAACCATCAAAGGACAATAAATCATCTTCATCTTGATGCACAATATAAAATCTCTGCTGTTCTTTTAACTGAGTCTTAAATAATTGTACAAAGCCAACATCTTTGAGCCAGACCACTTGACCCTGATGAAAATTCGGCAATAAACGGAGTTGAAACCATTGTCCTTTTTCAGGGGAAACCTTACGGTTACTGTCGACACCAAACATAAATCGAATACCATGTTTTCTTATGGTTTTTAGATTTTCAGTCGATGAATACCAACTATCACCTGTAATGAATTGAATCTTTGCACCCCAATCGAGTACTTCACTTAACATCTCCATAAAGTAATCATTCTTGGTTTTACTTTCTGACTTATCATAAATTCGAAAATTAATTGGAATATTTTTGCCATGTTGATCTGTCGCATACAAGGTAATGAGATTAATACCCTTGACGGATCGGTGGTGTTTACCTGACCAAAAATAGCTAACTAAGTCCATATGTTGACTATATGGCTTATCTAAAACAGTATCATCAATACTGACTATAAGTTTATTATTATCAATGTGTTGAATTGCTTCTTGATATAGATCGCGAGCTGTGTAGTCTTCACGCTCCAAAAAGCGATTTACACTGTCATGCGAGATATTATAAGTCTCGGCAAGTTGTGTGCAGCTAATAGAGTTTGGTTCTGTCATGAGAAAGCCCATATAAATGGGTAATGTACAAGTTGCTGTAGAAGCATGTTTAGTTCGTCTGATCACAGATACGTTATAAAGTAGTTTGAGACTTTTTTAAATCCCTCAATGCGTAAGTCCTATAATTATCCACACCTAATTTAATAATTTTAGTTTTACCATTATCTAAATTAATAGTCTTATCCTCTCTAGCAGGATAAATCACATCAGCAGTATCTTGTAATATTCGCCTACAACTATGAACGGCATTTGACCAATCCTCTGAATTTTCGGACGTTAAATTCTCATAAACAGATGCAAATTTTTGTGCTGATAATGGTACTTTGGTAATCGAATTCATTTAGCAATCTTGCCAATCTACTCGCCTTTAATGCGCAATTAGATAAAGAAGAGGTACTTAACTCAATATTACTAATAATTTCTTCAATTAATTTTAAAGCTTCATTCAATGACTCTTGATTAACTTGCAATGTTCTGATTCCAAAGCATTATTGTAGTTATTCTCTTATATACTTTAGTTCTTATTAAATTTCAATTAGTGAATTTCTTTCATCTTAACCTTAGAAAATATCAGTATATCAAATCCTTACTATCTAATTAAATCGTTAAAATATAGGGTTTAGATTTAAACCCATATAACTATGTCAAACAAACTTGAACGTCAGAAATTGACTCTCCCAGCAGGTCACGACAAGCTTCTGCTTCACTCCTGCTGTGCACCATGCTCGGGTGAAGTGATGGAAACCCTAATTGAATCAGGCATCGACTTTTCGATCTTTTTTTATAATCCCAATATTCACCCTGTCAAGGAATATGAAATCCGTAAGGAAGAAAATATTCGCTTTGCAGAAAAACATAATATTCCTTTTATTGACTGTGATTACGATACAGACAATTGGTTTGCACGTGCCAAAGGCATGGAAAATGAGCCAGAGAAAGGTATTCGCTGTACCATGTGTTTTGATATGCGCTTTGAACGGACTGCCCTTTATGCAGCTGAAAATGACTTCAGCCTAATTAGTAGCTCATTGGGTATTTCTCGTTGGAAAGATATGAAGCAGATCAATGATTGTGGGCATCGTTCTGCTTCACATTATGAAGGTATCACCTATTGGGACTACAACTGGCGTAAAAATGGTGGTGCTGTTCGTATGCTTGAAATCAGCAAAAAGGAAGAATTCTACCAACAAGAATATTGTGGCTGTGTATACTCCTTACGTGATACCAACCGTTGGCGTATGAGCCAAGGTCGTGATCGCATCAAATTGGGCGTGAAATTTTATTCGAATGCCATGGATGATGAAAGCTAAGCTTCGGTCGCCAGATACCAATTTTTCCAGGAACTGGTTCCACGGACTTCAATGGGTACAGTTGGAATCAGTTTTTCTTTTAGAACGTCAGTCTGTCCCACGGCTTTGGCAAGTCGGGCTTTCACAGAATGAATGCATTCACGATCTCCAAACTCACAGCGATCCAATGTCGTACCACCACAAGGACCATTCGCCAATCCTTTGGGGCAAGTTTCAGGGCAAATATATAA
Organism: Acinetobacter variabilis; assembly: GCF_000369625.1. Taxonomy (GTDB): domain Bacteria; phylum Pseudomonadota; class Gammaproteobacteria; order Pseudomonadales; family Moraxellaceae; genus Acinetobacter; species Acinetobacter variabilis. The sequence goes on along the minus strand of NZ_KB850117.1, from coordinate 80,632 downwards.
AGTATCTCCTAACCTACATTGACCACAACTTTCACAACCCACGACCCCTTGCTTAGAGATAAATTCAGTTTTTAACAATGCTTTTGCTGCAGGCGTATTTTCCCAGAGTGAGGCTTTAAAAATAAAATGCCCCACACCTTTGGCAATTTTGGACTCAAATAGAGCCTTGTGCATGAAATGCAATTGCTGATATTTAATAAGCTGGCTAGAGGATGGTTGGCGGGAATAATAAGCTAATTGTGGCACGAGTTCCTTTTTAGTCTCCACTTGCCACAGTGCATTCCAGAGTGCTTCGAGTTCCTGTAAACCATAATGTCGATATTGTTCAATATATTTTTCTAAAAGCTTTTGCTCTTCAGGCTTATGGCATGCTGAAAGATGCACACCTGCAAAACCCAAATACTTACACATCAATATTTGTATAGCACAACGTTTATAAGCATTCTCAGTTCGTCCATCCTGTTCTTCCTGAGCCAACACTCGTAACATGTGTGGTGTAATCACAATTCCTGCGATCTTATGTTTCACCATAAAATTGGCACGTGCCAAACTAAGTGGCATAACACAAGCAAGTATATTTTGTGGGTATCGATGACGATTTAAAAAAGCCTTGGCTTGTTTTAAAGCCTCCATATCGTAACCCAACTGGGTAACGATAAAGTCTGCTCCTGCTTTAATCTTTTTGTGAAGTTTTAAATATTGTGCATCACGTTCAGCTTCAGCATATTTAAAGGGATTAAAAGCTACACCAATATGAAATCCACCATAACACTTTGCGGCCATGACCGCATTTACAGACTCTAAATATCGGGTGCGATTCGTTCCATCTTGACCATTTGTATGCCCTTTTAACTTATCACCTGTGAGAAGCAGTAAATTTCTTTGTCCCGAAGCTTGAGTTAATTTTAAGAAGGTCTCAAAATCAGTAATATCCCGACCTTTCCCTGAATAATGGATGATTTTTTCCACTGATGAAGGAAATGTCTTCGCACATTCAAGTGGTGGCAAATCACTATCGGCATGCACTCGATCTGCCAAAGTGATCGCACATGGAAATTCTGCTAAAGACATTGGTACGGCAATGCCCTTAGCAGAACTTAAATATTCCAACAAAATACAAAACTGATTGTGCTTAAAATGGGAAGCAAGCTGTGACATAAAATAAAGTTCAAATAAAAATGATTAAAGCAGGTCGCAATTATATTCGACCTAATAGAATCAGCCCGATTAATCTTAAATAGGCTGATATAGAAAATTTTAGTCAATAATTATGCAATGAATCTATTCACTACATTCAATCAGGCAACTTTCTCATTAGATTCTCGCTCTAATGTGAAATGAAATGCCTATTTTTCAAGAATATTTTGATACGACTTAATGAAGTTCTCTTCTATCCATTTACCTTGCTTAAGATTCAATTGAACACGTTCAACACCTTCATAAACTTTACGAGTTAAGAGAAATCATCATTGTGAACAGACTATTTCTCTAAGTTGATTCATCACAACATGTAATTTATAGCCATAGAACCGGCCCATTGAGCTTTTACCACGAGATGCAATTTTAGATAATGATTTATGGCGGTGAATAGGTTTGTGCAACAAAGCCTATTCTAATTAAAACTTGGATTTCATAACCATTAATTTACAGTACAACTATCAATAAAATCGCCCCACCATTGCATTATTTCCATACGCTGATTAAAATATTCTGCATGATTATAACTTGCACGGGTTTTATTTTTATCAGTATGAGATAGCTGTGCTTCAATCCAATTTGATTGAAATAAACCGGATTCATTTAATATGGTACTAAATGTTGAGCGCAAACCATGAGATGATAGTTCATTTTTAGTATATCCCATCTTTCTAATAATTAAGTTCAGGGTATTAAAATGAATGGGTTTATTATTATTTCTTGGACTGGAAAAAACATATTTGTCTCCATGAGACCAGATTAGTGCAGATCTTACAACTTCAAGTGCTTGATCGGATAGTGGAACTAAAAATTCAGGAATATCATGACCTAAAATAACTTTTCTTCTATATTGTTTAATATGTAAGGCTGGTATTTTCCATATTTTTTTATCTAGATCGAAGTGATGCGGTTCACAAAGCAGTAATTCCCCACCTCGTACGCCTGTATATAACTTAAATAATAGGGCTTTTTTAATAATAGGATCTGTATTAACCTGCTTTAATCTAGCTAAAAAGCTAGATAGTTCATCTGAGTTTAAATACGGATAATTTTTTTTAATTTTATTATTGATTAATATTTTATGAAGTCCATGTGCAATATTATATTCACAATACCCCATCGCTACCGCATAATCATAAATCTGATTTAAATAACTATAGGCTTTCTTTACAGGTTCTTTTACATTTCTAGATTCTATATTTTTAATAATCTTAACTAGATCATATCTTTTAATTTCCATAAATGGCATTAGTCCAATATTTGGATAAACATCCTGATCTAAACATTTTTTTGCGAGCTGAATTACACCGCATCGTGGTTCATCTTTAAAGGAATTTTTAATTTTAAATTCTAACCACTCTTCACAAATATCCTGAAAAGTTTTGATGTATTTTTTATGCAGTGGTTTATTTTCATAATTATTAAATTTATATTCATCCCGGACTGATCTGGCCTCTTTCAAGGACATTACCGGATATTCACCCAACTTCATGCGAGGACGTTTATTTGTCCCTGCAAGTGAATAGCGGTAACTCCAAGATTTACGTCCGTTTGGTTCTACCTTCAAACTTAAGCCGTCATCATCTGCCAGAAAATAGATTTTTTCCTTTGGTTTAGCTTGACGTACCTTAATTTCAGTAAGACTCATGAATTTTTAACCTAACCACAAATGGCACTGCTCAATTCAATTATAGCAAATTTAAGCGATATTCATATGATGCGTATCATACGCATCACATATTTTTATAAGTAATTGTTAAATAAAATTTATATTTAGATTGGTTATTCCCTAGTAACCAATTAATTAACCATTGATTTTGCAAGTCTTAAATTGGCATTTGAAGTGCAACCCCATGTTATGACTATTCACATTTCTGCTCCATGATTCATGGTTACTTATTAGTAATGTTATTATGTCAGGAGCGATACAAGAATTAGGGTAACCTTATTATGGAAATAGCGAATACGAAATTACTAGCTGGCGCTTTGATAGCCCTAACTTTAACTATAGTTAGCCCTGTCGTACTTGCAAATGATAACAATGATATACGAAAGACTATTGTAGTTAAGTTTGCTAAAAAAGCTTACTCTGCAAATTATTATGGAAGGATAGATGGATACAAGTATGATTCCTACAAATTTTATGCTAAAAAAGGGCAAAAGTTAAAAGTGAAGTTGACTGGAGGAAATGTTGAAGCTTACTTATGGGGTAATCAATTAAAAGACTCCATCAATCTTGGAGAATATTCTCCAGAGCTTGATGATAATGGTATTTATATTTTACCTGCTTCAGGTGAGTATGAAATTAGAGTATTACAACCTAGATCACAGGCAAGAAAAGATAAAAAACCTCAATACTGGATGAGTATTGGCATTAAATAAAGACTTGCTAGATTTTTTTAAGCTTTTATACCAGGGTTCAAAAACTATTGCCAGTTAAACGGGGCGTGATTTTTATTCATATGTTTTTATATTAGTAAAAATGATATAGATACGTAATTCATGGAGATCGTTTCAATTTAGCAATTTCTAAATACATTTTGTCATTGGCATGTTGAATCCGTTCATTTGAGGGGTCGTATTGCTTCTGGACTTCACCTAAGAAAGGAGATTCTTCACATAATTCAAAGTACCTTTCCATCGGTGTTTTATCTTTCAAAGCTGAATGTGGTCTCATCCAGTTATAGTAATGCTGCCATTCTGCCAGTTTGCTCTGAATTTCCTCTGAATCGATATCTACAGTAGCGTAGAACTCAGATTCATCAGTCTTTTGTGAGCGCTACCTTGCCATTCAGATAAGGTGAACCCGGTTTATTCGGCTTAAATTTGATCCCATACTGCATCATTTTTTCTGTACTTTTTCAGCAAAAAATTCTCGTCCACGATCGGTCCGTATTCGCTGTATGGGAAAAGGCATTTCTTCAATTACACAGTTAAAAAGTCGAGTGTATTCGCAGCTGTTCGGCGTTTATATATCCTTAAAACGCGATATCGTGTGCAGTCATCGATAGATGTGTACTGATATAGTCCAGGACCCAGTTTACAGGTATCCATTTGAATTCTATCGCCTGGTAATGGACGTTCATAACAAATGTAATCTACTTTACGACGGAATTTTTTAATCGGTTTGACTTAATGGGTGGATAGTACTTTATGGATAGTCGCCAAGGACAACGAGACTCCGTGCAGCTCATTAATTCGGTTTGCAAACGTCGAGCACCAAGATTTCTAGCTGAGCGCATTTCCAATATTAAAGCTTCTAGCTCAGCATTGATTTTAGTATTTGGCGATTTTAAGGGACATTTACTATGACTACTTAATCCATCAATACCTTGTTCAGAATATCGTTTCCACCACTTGCGTAAAGTTGGTCTAGAAATGCCACATCTCCGACAAACCAGGCCAGCATTATTGGTCTCTTCAAATAATTTAACCCATACGAGGCTTTGTTGAATTTCTCTGTTCATAGACACCCATTATATTGAAGTGATGTCTATGAATCACACAGATTATCATAAGACTTTTGCAACTGTCGCACCTCATGTTTGAATTCACCCGTTAACAGAGTGCGAATTAGTCCTTGATTATGTTTGACCACATTTCAAGGAATAGTGTCCAACTTTCGGTATGCAGATTATGGTGTGGGGTTCTCTTAAAGTTTAAACCTTATTATTTTACTTCAGTAATGCTGATTGGCTGGTCTTTTACAAATTCAACAACCCCTTCACCACGTTTAAAGTGAATTGAAACTCCATTATTATTAGCTAAACGAATACCACTACCAGCAACTGTTTGCTTTAAACGATATACCATGCCTGAGTTATCAGTCATTAAAGCAGTTTCAAAGTTATCCGATGATTTCAGAAAAATTAATAAACCATTTGGACCAGAAAATTTAAGGACCTGCGTATCAGCTGAAGTATTTCTTGTAGCCTTATCTTGTAAAGTTTCAGTCTTTGGACTCGAAGTACACCCAGTCATTGCTAAAACTAACAAAGTTAAACTTAAAAAATATTTCATTTAAATACCTTTTTCATCTGTAAATCATAGGTATATTTATACTAATTGTTATAATTTAATAATAAAACAGATATTACTTTTTTTTACATAAAAAAGCCATAAATCGCATTTTGAACCTCACCGGATTTATCAGAGACTTTTTTATTTAAGTTAGGCCACCTGACCTAACGGGTTAATCTTATCATAGTACATTGCTTCAAACTCAAAAGGCGATACATAACCCGGTGCACTGTGTACACGCTTTTTATTGAACCAATCTACCCAGTTTAGTGTCGCAAGTTGTACATCTGCTAAACCTTGCCAATCTGCTTTTAAATATTCAATCATCTCTGTTTTGTATAAGCCATTCACCGTTTCAGCCAGAGCATTATCGTATGAGTCCCCGTTGTACCGATTGATGCTCGTAAATTTGCAGCTTCTAAACGATTGGTATAGCGAATAGAAAGATATTGAACACCTCTATCGGAATGATGAATCACATTCTTTGGCATGCCTCGATCATGTAATGCTTGCTCAAGTGCATCGAGCACCATATCTGTATTCATCCGTGTCGATACTTTCCATCCAACAATTGCTCGTGAGAACACATCAATAATAAAGGCAGTATAGACCCAGCCTGAATTTGTTTGAATATAGGTAAAGTCAGCAACACACAAGTGATTAGGCTGATCAGCATTAAAATTACGTTTCACTAAATCATCTGCTCGTTTTTGGTCATCTCGGCTACGGGTGGTTTGTTTTTTCTTACCTCGCCAAACACCTTGTATCCCTAGCTTCTGCATCAATCGAGCAACAGTACAGCGTGCAATAATATAGCCTTCACGTTTCAGTTTTTGCCAGATCTTACGTACACCATACCGACCTGAACTTTCTTTCCAAATTCGTTGAATTTGTTCAGCATGATGCTCATCATGTAGATCTCGTTTCGCTCGCTGTTCTGGATTGTCCGCGAGATCTAAAGTTCGGTAATAGGTTGAAGCTGCGATCGGTAAAATCCTACAAATCGCATCAACACCATATCGATCTTTATTGTTATGGATAAAATCCACCATTATTTGTGTGGGCGGTCGAGCTCCGCCTGGGCGAAAAAAGCGGCTGCTTTACGTAGAATTTCATTGGCACGCTTTAATTCTTTAATTTCACGTTCCATTTGCTTCATTTTTTCTTGATCAGATATCTGTTGTACTTTAATAAGATTTTGCTGATCTAAATGCTTTTGATGCCAGGCACGAAGTGTTTCAGGAGTACAACCAATCTTAGGCGCAATTGCTGTGATTGCAGCCCAATTCGATGGATAATCTTTTTCAGATTCAATCAATAATTGAACCGCTCTTTCTCTGATTTCAGGGGTATATTTTAATTTCGTCATCGAACCTTGCGAAGCAGTGCTTCTCACTCAGAATATTGACTCTCCGACAAACCCGGTACGGTTCAGTTTGATATAGCTGTAACTATTCAATTGCATAAACAAAAATAAGTAGGAGATGCTTCTCATTTTTCCCTATTAATAAACTTGATCTCTGCTTTGTTGCGGTGAAACACCTGTCATGGCTTTATATGCCCGAGTAAAAGCACTATGTTCAGAATATCCAAGCATTAATGCAATATCAGCAATTTGTATATCTGTATTTTTTAAATATGAGTCTGCCAGTTCTTGGCGGACTATATTAAGTTCATTGCGAAAATTTGTATTGGCATTTTGAAGCTTTCGTTGAAGTGTACGAGGTGAACGACAAAGTTTTTCTGCAATAAGTTCTATTGTTGGTTCACCATGTGGCAATTGATGTGCGATAGCTTTACGCACTGCCTCAATTATTGGTTCTTCCTTGGGCAATTGCTCCAATAGCTGGTTTGCATGCTGTTCTATAATTGTTAATAGACTTGGGTCTAAGGTCTTTATTGGGAGCTCTAGAGTTTCTTTACTAATTCGTATCACAGTTTCAGATTGATTAAATAAAACTGGACAACCAAAATATTGCTCGTACTGCATCAAATCATCAGGACAATCATGCATAAATTGTACAAATATAGGTGTAATATTTTTCTGAACGGAACTTCTACAGAACTGCATAATGACAGTAATACCTGTTTCATCAACCAATAAATCTGGTTTGTATAAGGTGGTGTCCCAAACTAATTCCACCCAATCTGGACCTTCTCGTGTAATCATTGGAATCACATCGAATATTAACCTTTGATATTTTTCCAGTTTTTCTAAAGCCGAAGCAAGATTGTCGCAAGCTAATAATACATAGCCCAAAACGCCAAGATGCCTTGGAGTAATCTTTTGTCCAAGATGTAAACCTAACATTGGATCAGCTAGGGCGATTGCAGCACGTGAAAGTAATTGTTCCCATAATTCAATAGAAATACCTTTTAAAGCGTTTGTAAGAGGTTGTGGGCAAGGATATTTTAAGATTTCGTCTGGGATTATTTTTTTTGCTTCAAGATAGTCATAGAGTACATGCACGTATGTTTCAGGAATCATTTTTCTATAGATTGGTTTGCTCATTAATTAACCTGAGTTTCTAGCTTTATGGCGTGAAGTATCAAGTAGGCTGTCATTAAGAGTCAAGCTAACAGCTTCATTTTCATTCAATATCTTTTGCATCATTCGTTGCAGTAATGAACGGTATCTGTTGTTTCAATGGAGTGCAAAATGGCAGTAAAAAATACTAAGAAGCCAGAAATCAATGAAATACAATTTAAATCTGGAAACTCTTATTGCAGTGGAACGCTTTATAAACCCACTACAAATGGACCATATCCGATCATTGTGATGGGACATGGCCTAGGCTCAGTCCGTGTGATGCGCTTGCCTGCTTATGCTGAAAGATTTGTTGAGGCAGGATATGGATGCTTGCTTTTTGATTATCGTCACTTTGGTACAAGTGGTGGTGAACCTCGCCAGTTATTGGATATCAATAAGCAATTGGAGGACTGGCGTTCAGCCTTGAGTTTTGTTCGTACTCAGAAAGATGTTGTTCAATCTAAAATTGTGATTTGGGGGACATCATTTGGTGGTGGGCATGTTCTTACTACTGCTGCAAATGATCATTCAATTGCAGCAGTAATATCTCAATGCCCATTTACAGATGGTTTAGCTTCTAGCTTAGCAACCAGTCCAATCAGCTCAATTAAAGTTACTGCACTTGCTTTAACAGATCGAATAGGTGCTATTTTTGGTGCAAAACCTATTATGGTTGCATCGGCTGGGAAACCGCACAGTGCGGCATTAATGACAGCCAAAGATTGTGAGGATGGATATCTACAGCTTGTACCTGAAAATTCAGAATTTCGAAATTATGTAGCAGCCCGATTTGCGCTCGATCTACTGACATATTTTCCGGGTAAATTCACCTCAAAAATTCAATGCCCAGTGCTATTTTGTGTGTGTGAAACAGATAGCGTTGCTCCAGCAAAAACCACCTTAAAACATGCTCAAAAAACACCACAAAAAGAAATCAAAATCTATTCAGAAGGTCATTTTGATATTTATGTGAATCAAGGCTTTGAAAAAGTCATTCACGATCAAATTGATTTTCTTAACCGGACTGTTTCAGCAAATTAAAAAAGGAATTGATTATGGCAAAATATGACTTAGATGGATTGGTAATTTTAATTACTGGCTCTACAGGTGGTTTAGGTTCAGCTTTGGCAACTGCTTTTGCAGCGAAAGGAGCTAAATTGGCCTTATTGGATATTAATTTAGAAGCAGCAGACAAACAGGCTACATCACTTGGCGGAGATACCATTGCCAAGGCATGGCAAGCCGATGTTTGTTCAATGGAAAGTCTTCAGAATGCTATTAATAGCGCTGCAGTACATTTTGGCCGGATTGATGTAGTGATTGCCAATGCTGGTATTACCTGTTTTGAACCAATTGAAAGTGCAAGTCCAGAACGGTTTGATCGAGTGATGGATATTAATTTAAATGGTGTATGGCGAACATTTAAAGCAGGTTTGCCTTACGTGCAAAAGCAGCAAGGTTATTTACTAGCAATCTCTTCATTGGCTGCCTTTTTCCATTCACCGTTACAGTCATCTTATTGTGCAAGCAAAGCTGGTGTTTGGGCTTTAAGCAACAGTATTCGTATGGAGCTTAAACATCTTAATGTCGGAGTTGGCAGTGTCCATCCTACTTTCTTTCATACGCCGTTGATGGATCAAACTTTTGATGATCCGGCCGGTCTGAAACTTTGGGGCGGTAACCAAACAGGCTTATGGAAAATGGTTGCACTTGAAGAAGTGGTCAATGCAATTGTTGATGCTGTAGAAAATCGCCGTGAATTTGTCGTAGTTCTGAAGAAAAATGGATTTGTTGCTCGTACACCTGGGCTTTTCCGTGGATTTATAGAACGAGTTGGGTTTAAAAACGAGGACGTCATTGAAGCGATTCGGCTTGCAGCATTAAAAAAATGATTTTATATAACAAAATCATAGATTATTTTTTAGAGAATAGTCTGTGATTTTCTATTGTGTATGCAACTCAAACCCATATATGTTGTCTTAAAAAAAATCCGTCGACATAAGTTTGGTTTATAAGTAAGGATACTCGCATGTACATGCCGACATTAGCTGATATATTTGACGGTCTCACCATTGAAACACCGTATACACCGCCAAAACATTGGTTACAGGGAAGAACTGCCTACGGTGGTTTTTCAGCAGCATTGGCTTTGCAGATTGCATTAAAGGAATTTCCAGAGGGGCTTCCTCCACTAAAAAGTGCGCAAATTGCGTTTATTGGCCCGGTCACTGAAAATGTGACATTTCATGCTGAAATTTTACGTCAAGGAAAGTCCGCGACACAGATTGCTGTTGATGCGCGTGTTCATGATGCACTCGTGCTCAGAACAGGTTTTATTTTTGCTGCGCCCAGAAAAAGTACAATTCAGCACAATCATATTAAAATGCCACAGGTAGACCGTCCTGAAGCATATTTACCTCCACCTGAGGAAATGTTTGTTCCAGATTTTTTCGATAATTTTGGTGTACGGTTTGTCAGTCAATCTACACCGGTATCTAACTCCGAAACGCCAGAATTACTGGCTTGGGTACATCTAAAGGACGCAACTTCTATATCACCTGAAATTGCATTACTACTTATCGGAGATTGTCTCCCACCAGCATCAATGGCTTGTTTCAAGACTCCAGCACCTATTAGCTCAATGAATTGGGCTGTCGATTTTGCACAATCTGCTAAACATAGCGAATGGTATCTTTTGAAGTCATTTAGCTTGATTTCTGATCAAGGATATTCTTATCAAATGATGCATGTGTGGAATGAAAAGGGGGAGTTGGTTTTATCTGGAACTCAAACTGTTGCCATTTTTGCTTGAGTTTTATTTATTTAGTTTTAATGATGAATGTAATCAAAGTAATTTTTTATTGAAAATAATGATACTTTACATAAATCATTCGATGAGCTCTTTATAGTTGCTACTGGCTTTGTTGCACAAACCTATCTCTAAGGCCTATTCCACAATATAATTTTCAAATGAATAAGCCTACACCTAAAATTTATCGTACAACCAATTGGTCTTCATATAACCGAGCACGCATTCATCGCGGAAACATTGCCATTTGGTTTGATTCAGCCACCGAATGGTATGCTCCGTATCGGTAAACACGGGCGAAATTAAATATACTCCGACGCAGCCATCCAATGCTGTTTAATAATCAAATCACTTTTTAATCTGTCTTTACGTATGGTCACAGGCTTTGTGCAAAGTCTGATTAAACTCTCTGGCTTAAATGGGACGGCCCAGATTATTCGACCATATGCAGAAGACAAAAGCATATTGATATTGCGATTAGCTATCAAAAAACTTGTGATGCACTATATCTACTCGTTGACTCTACTGGCTTGAGTTTTTTAGGTGAAAGTGAATGGAAACGTAAGAAGCATCAGCCTGAATATCGACGACAATGACGTAAACTGCACATAGGTATAGATGCTGAAACACTGCAAATACGTGCAGTTCAGCTTACAACAAATAATGTCAGTGACTCACAGGTTCTTGGTGATTTACTTGATCAAATTCCACAAGATGAGCGGATTGACTCTGTTTATACTGAAGGCTCTTATGACACCAAGCAATGCCATCAGGTCATTGCAGATCGGCAAGCGCATGCGGTGATTCCACCTAGAAAAATGCGAAACCATGGAAAGATACAAAGAGTAGCTCGCTAGAGCGAAATGAATTACTCCGAACAGTTAATCTAGCGAAGCAGTGCTTCTTGTATCTTGATTGATATAGTGATTAGCTACCACTATACGCAAATTGTAGAGTTTGGAGTGCTGCTAAAATCTTAAATTTGAATCTGAGATAAAACCTACAATTTGCCCTTATCCCTCATACAACTCTGAACGGTAACTAAGCACTTTGATGCTGTATTCACAAGGTAAGATGATGGTTAATGGGATAAAAATCATAGCTTAAACTCAAGGAATATCACCATGATTATGCTAGGTATTGATGTCAGTAAAACCAAAATAGATTGTTGCATTTTCCCTCAAGGTTTGACTGGAAAAAGAAAAAATAAAATATTTACCAATACAGAAAGTGGCTTTGGCAGTCTGCTCAAATGGCTCATCACTCTTAAAATTGAACCTGATCAAGTGGCAGCAATCATGGAAGCGACTTCGGTTTATCATGAGAATTTGGGATATTATCTATATGATGCAGGTGTAAAGGTTTGTGTGGCTAATCCTTCACGAGTAAGAGCCTTTGCCAAAGGCATGTCCATGCTAAATAAAACGGATAAAGCTGATAGTGAAGCTCTTTCACGTTATGGTTACACCGCAAAGTTAATCATATGGCAGCCTGAACCTGAAAATGTCAGATTATTAAAAGCTTTACTAGGCAGACGAGATGTCTATCTAGGTAGTCTATTGCAGGAAAAGAATCGACTTGAAAAGGCGCAGTCCACTCATACCTCCGTTGTTGTGATCAAATTACTTGAAGAGAATATTGAGTATTTAAATCAGCAACTTGAAAATATTGATAAGTTAATAAATAATCACACAGATCAAGATCCAACATTGAAACAGGATTTGAAATTACTGCAAACTATTCCGTCAATCGGTGAACGATCAGGCTTATTACTGTTGGGGTTATTTCATTCGCACAAGTTTGAAAAAGCAAGTCAAGCTGCTGCATATGTAGGTTTGGTTCCAGTACATCAGTTGTCTGGCAGTTCAGTCAACAAGCAAAGTCACTTATCAAAAGCAGGTGACAGTAAAATACGCTCAGTATTGTATATGTCGGCATTAACAGCGATTAAATATAATCCACACATTGAAGCTTTATATCAACGATTATTAAGCCAGGGTAAAAATAAAATGTGTGCTTTAGGTGCTGCAATGCGCAAGCTTATACATCTGTGTTATGGCGTTTTAAAACATCAGACTGCCTATCAAAGAGATTATTTAGTGGTCGAATAATCTCAAAACCTGATTGACTACCAAGACGGTATCTCAGGTAGACACTATGGAAAAATGGTCAGGCTATCATCGGCGAAGTTTAGTTGAAACTAAGATGCGCTGCATTAAATTATTAGGAGATAAACTCAGTACAAGGAGTTTTGATAGCCAAGTCAATGAGCTTCATGCACGTGTAGCAGTCCTTAATAGATTTACGGAATTAGGTCGACCACTTACCCAAGTTACGCCTTAAATTTGGCTCAATTAGGGGCGCTTTGCCTTTCAAATATTTGTGCAATAAAGCCGTTGGAAAGTAACCTTGAAACAAGTTATAAGCTTCTTTTTAATAAATTACTGAGTATTTGTATAAATATTCAACATCTGATTTTTTAAACCAGATATTGAATTAAAATAAAAACCAATAAACAAGAATAAACATCATTGGTATTTATATTTTAATTATGTTCATTTACAATAAAAATTACTAAGTCAATACATATTTAGTCTAAAATATCCATCAATCAAAAATGTGTGATAGCTTCGAACGTTAATCTTTGCATACTTGTAATTTTGAGTATTACTTCAATTCTCTAAGCTAATTCTTTACAAGTGTTCCTATCACCATAATTGTTATTCTTGTCTTCGCTATAAAGCGATCCAAACCTGCCCTCCATGGTCATAATCGCATGAACAAATTTTTAAAATACCTATTGGTATTCATCGTTCTGTTTATTATTGCAGCACTAATCTTTTTATTTAGACCTATCGCGTCTAAGAAAATTCAAAACACCAGCAATGAGCCTGTCGTTGACGCAGTCTTAGTTGGTGGTGGCATCATGAGTGCAACCCTAGGCACATATCTTAGTGAACTTGAGCCAAACTGGCAAATTCGCATGTATGAACGCCTAGACAAAGTTGCACAAGAAAGCTCTAACGGCTTCAATAATGCAGGCACAGGTCACTCTGGCTTTATGGAAATGAACTACACCTCTGAAAAAGATGGGAAAATGGACATTACCAAAGCTGTAAAAGTGGCTGAACAATTTGAAGTTGCAAAACAGTTCTGGTCTTATCAAGTCAAAGAAGGTGTTTTGGGACGACCAAATAGTTTCATCAACCCTGTACCGCATATTGCTTTCGTTTGGGGTGATAACGTGAATTTCCTCGAAAAACGTTACGCTGCAATGGTTAAAAACCCAATGTTTTATGGCATGAAATTCTCTGAGAATCCTGCTGAAATTAAACAATGGGCACCATTGGTGATGAATGGCCGTGATGCTGCACAAAAAGTAGCTGCAACACGCATGGATGTAGGTTCGGATGTGAACTATGGTTCAATCACCACTCAATTGGTCGATCACCTTAAAAAACAACCTAATTTCCAGTTACAAACATCGACTGAAGTGACTGGCATTAGCCAAAACGATGATAAAACGTGGACTGTTGCATTTAAAAACCTCACTACAGGGAAAACAGATCACGTGAAAACGCGATTTGTCTTTATTGGTGCAGGCGGTGCAGCGGTTAAACTTTTACAAATGACAGGCTTACCAGAAGCGAAGCAATATGCTGGCTTCCCTGTAGGTGGCGTGTTCTTAATGACCGACAACCCAAAAGTCACTGAAGGTCATACTGCAAAAGTTTATGGTCGTGCTGAATTAGGCGCACCGCCAATGTCTGTTCCACATATTGATACACGTTATATCGACGGTAAAAAATATGTGTTGTTTGGTCCATTTGCAACTTATTCAAACAAGTTCTTAAAACAAGGTTCTCAGCTTGATTTATTGAAATCAACCACTAAGAACAACGTTTTACCAATGACCGCTGTAGGTATGGAAAATCTTGATTTGGTGAAATATTTAGTTAGCCAAGTCATGATGACCGATGAAGACCGTTTTAATGAGTTGAAAAAATACTATCCTGATGCAAAACCAGAAGACTGGCGCATGAATCAAGGTGGTCAACGTGTTCAAATCATTAAGAAAGAACCAGGCAAACCTGCAAGCTTGCAATTTGGTACCGAGATTTTTGCATCACAAGATGGTGCTGTGACTGCCCTATTAGGTGCGTCTCCTGGTGCTTCAACTTCCCCTTATATTATGTTGAGCTTGCTTGAAAAAGCATTCCCTCAGCAAGTAGCAGGTAAATGGAATCCGAAATTACATGAAATTGTAAAATCGTACCAACAAGAACTCAGCACTAATCCTGTGCTTCTTGACCAAGTTCGCCAATACACCAGCACAACCCTTGGTTTGAAATATACACCTATGGCTAAAGCTGCAAATGACGAAACTATTGCGGTAGCAAAAGCACAGTAATCTGCTTTAAACCCTAAAAAGGATGGACTTTGCGCCATCCTTTTTTAATTCATATTTGAAACTATTCTATTTATGTCGCTTTTCCATTCCGATGCTTTTTTGGCTTTTCGTTCACGTGATTTTTCACTTCTGAGTGTCAATCAGTTGTGCTTAATTCTAACCATCATGATTCAAGAAGTCGTCATTGCCTATAGTATCTATCAACTCACTCAAAATCCACTCAGCCTTGGCATGATTGCCTTAATTGAGTTACTCCCCTTTATTTGCCTCTCCCTGATCAGTGGCGACTGGGCTGATCGCTATAACCGACAAAAAATTGTGCAGTGGAGTTTTAGCTGTAGCACTTTAATTCCATTATTATTTATTGTTCTTTTTTCTCAGTATCAACAACAGCACATTCAACAAAATACACTTTTATGCGGCATTTATAGCCTCATCTTTTGCTTAGGCATACTTAGAGGCATTTACAGCCCATCATTTAATTCATTACGCCCTTTTCTAACCCCCGAGTCAGCCTATAGCAATGCAGCCACATGGACCGCGCTCATTTGGCAAATAGGCGGCATTTTAGCACCTTTATGCGC
This sequence comes from Acinetobacter variabilis, assembly GCF_000369625.1. Lineage (GTDB taxonomy): Bacteria > Pseudomonadota > Gammaproteobacteria > Pseudomonadales > Moraxellaceae > Acinetobacter > Acinetobacter variabilis. The sequence continues at coordinate 65,081 of NZ_KB850117.1, read as the reverse complement.
AGGACTTTTACTCGGCCAACTTGGGCTTGAAAAAACCTTCTTTATTGTTTTTTTCTTGTGTTGCGTGGGTAGCATCTGCTTATTCGGATTAAGTCCTCGTCAATTCCCTAGCCCCCATAAACAGCATTTAAGCAAAAGTTTGAAAGAAGCCTATTTGTTTATTTTTAAACATCCACTAATGTTTTGGAGTATGTTGCTGGATCTCGGCGCCATGCTTTTTTGTAGTGTCATTATCTTACTGCCTATTTTTGCACACGATATCCTGCATCTTGGTTTTGAAGGCTTAGGTATACTCAGAGCTGCACCAGCTATTGGCGCCTGTATCATGATGTTGATGTTGACCTGTTATTCTCCGATGCAAAATGCATGGAGAAATATGCTCTATAGTAGTTTTGCAATTGCTTTGTGTGCTTTAGCCTTTGCACTATCCTCTCATGTTTGGCTCTCAGTCTTCTTCCTTGTTTTAATCGGTGCCTTTGATAGCATCAGCATGGTCATTCGACAAACTTTATTACAGCAACTCCCCCCAAAAGCACTATTAGGGCGTGTAGCGGCTTTAAATGGCATATTAGTCACTTCAGGCAATCAGCTCGGTGCCCTACACATGAGCTTGATGACGCGCTATTTTTCTGTGGTGCCAGCAGTACTTATTGGAGGGACGCTGTGTTTAATAATCTGTGGTCTAAGCTCTACTCGTACGCGACATTTATTTAAGCCATCTCCAACACTAAAAAAAACATGCCACAGTGGCAAAAAGTGAATAACATGTTAAGCTTCAAATCCTCTTTTAATATGATGTGAGTTTTCAATAGAGCAAATTATGAAACAGATTTTCCCCTTTTCACATATTCTCTATACCAAACTCTATTCTTTCGTACTATCAGTGCTGTTGGCTTATTGCCTATTCAATGCAATTTATACGTTCATTATTGGTGGAACTGGTTTTTATTTATTTGCAACTTTTATTTTAGCTTTTCAATGTAATTTCGCGTTACGCACTTCTCTGCATGACCGTATTTACACCAGTTTAGGGTTAGTTTTGCTTATTATTGGGTTATTGTATACACATGGAATTCACTTTCTAAACCATTTAAAAACAATTGTATTGGTTCCTGCTTTTATTTTAACTGCCTTTGGAATAGATAATTTATATAGAAAGCCAAATAGACTTAGTTGTCTTAAAGTTGGACTGATCCTCGGCCTATTACTATTAGCTTATATTCAATATTATGATTTAGTAGAACTGCAAAATTATTATGACTCTTTACATAATGATGAGACTTGGCAGCAATTTGGCGCATTATAACAGCTGGCACAAAAAATTCGGTGGGTGAAAAATTTACAATCCTAATTCTGATTTATCGTGTTATTACATAGGAAAACTGCCTTTAAAAGGCGGGTCTTGCTAGTCTGGAATTGCAGACGAAAGGGAATAAAATGCCTGTATATCAGATTCTAGAAATTGATCATTTTCAGCATCATAAACAAAAGATTTTCCTTCTAATAAGTATTGGCCATCTTGCTCATTAAGAAAATTTTAAAGTTATTTGCTTGATCAGGGAAAATTTGTTCTCCGTCAAAAAAGATCATAACAATCTCGAACGGCTTTGTTGCACAAAGCTGTTCTTAAGGGCTTTTTCAGCAATATAATTTTCAAATGAAGAAGCATACACACAAAATCTACCGCACAACCAATTGGCCCGCATATAACCGAGCACTCATGAGTCGCGGAAATATTGCCATTTGGTTTGATCCTGCTACGCAATGGTATGCGCCATCAAAAGGCAAACAAGGACGAAATCAAATCTACTCCGACGCAGCCATCCAATGCTGCTTAATGATTAAATCCTTATTCCGTCTGTCTTTACGTATGGTCACAGGCTTTGTGCAAAGTCTGATTAAACTTTGCGGATGAGCAGCCCCGAATATCAGTGATATTCGTACACCATGCTTTGTAGAAGACAAAAGCATATTGATATTGCAATCTTGGAGAATATTCTCCAGAGCTTGATAATAATGGTATTTATATTTTACCTGCTTCAGGTGAATATGAAATTAGAGTATTACAACCTAGATCACAGGCAAGAAAAGATAAAAAACCTCAATACTGGATGAGTATTGACATTAAATAAAGACTTGCTAGATTTTTTTAAGCTTTTATACCAGGGTTCAAAAACTATTGCCAGTTAAACGGGGCGTGATTTTTACTTATATGTGTTTATGTTAGTAAAATGATGTAGATCACTTGTTCAATCCCCCGAGGAATAATTTAATCTTGCTGTGCGTTAGTCACTTTTCTTTCAAAAGTTGATTATATCTTTCAACGTAACCGTCGTGATATTCAAGCCCTTTTGATAGGAATTTGCAGTGAAAGAATAGGCGAAACTTGTCTTAAATAATGGTAATTCCTTATCTTTAAAATAAAGAACGCCCGATGAAATTCATTAGGCGTTTAATTTAAATAAGTGTCAGCTTATTTTATAACTAGATGTACTTGTCAATGACGATTCTTTTTCTCAATTGCCTTAAAAAACAATCTTGCTATTTTTGACTTTTCACACCATTTTGTTCAATTTGTACTGCGGCTTGCCAGCTAGGTAGTTGGCTTAAACCTGCTACATAACGTTGGATATGCGGATAATTTTCACCTTGTCCCATATGATAAACTAAAGCATGTAGTCCAAAGCCCATCATAAAGTCAGCACCGGTTAAACGGTCTGCCACTAAAAATTCTTTATCTTTTAAATATTCATTTAAATAGCTAAATACTTTATCAAACTCAACTTGAGTATAATTTTCTAGAAATACCAACTTCGTACCCTGCTTGGTTTCTAGCGCATTAAACGTTTTTAACAAAAATGGCAGCATGGCAGAGCTTTCTGAGAAATGAATCCACTGTAGATAATCGACATAGGTAGGTTCATCCATATCTGGTGCTAAATGCGGCGCAAGTTTCTGAATTAATAACTCAACGATTGCGCCTGACTCTGCAATAACTTTGCCATCCCATTTCAATACTGGAGATTTCCCTAAAGGATGGATGGTTTTTAAAGATTCAGGGGCCAAATGCGTGCTTGAGTCACGATAATAGCGTTTCAGCTCATAGGGCTGCTTGATTTCTTCAAGTAACCACAAAATGCGAAAAGAACGTGATTGATCTAAATGATGTAGTGTAATCATGATAATTCCTATTTTTTTAAATTTTTACAACCACTTTGCCAAAGTTTTCGCCTTTCAACATACCATTGAAAGCATTAATCGTGTTATCTAAACCTTGCACTATATGCTCTTTATATTTGATTTTTCCGTCTTTCAACCATTCAGACATTTGCTGATAGAATTCCGGATACTGACTGCCATAATCATCAAAAATAATAAAGCCTTGCATGCGAATACGCTTTCTTAAAAGGGTGGAAATAAAGCCCGGTAAACGGTCTAGCTCTTGTGCTTGCTCGGTAGAGTTATATTGGGAAACCACACCACACACCGGTACACGTGCCGCAGAGTTAAGCAATGGCCATACCGCATCAAACACTTTACCCCCTACATTCTCATAATAAATATCAATACCGTTGGGAACTGCTTGTTGTAATTGTTCTGCAAAATTTTCATCATGATGATTGATACAAGCATCGAAGCCGAGCTCTTCTACTGCATAACGACATTTTTCAGACCCACCTGCGATGCCAACCACGCGACAACCTTTAATTTTGCCAATCTGTCCAACCGTAGCACCAACAGGTCCCGTTGCAGCTGCAACGACTAAAGTTTCACCGGCTTTAGGCTGACCAATGTCCAACAGCCCCATATAAGCAGTAAATCCTGGCATTCCCAAAATACCCAGTGCCCAAGATGGATGTTCAGGTTGCATACCTAAGCTTTGACATGCAGTCCCATTAGAAATTGCGTAGCCCTGCCAGCCATTTCCTGAAAGAACCCACTCGCCTTCTTTGAATTTTGGGTTTTTAGAGGCTACCACTTGACTGACTGTTCCACCGACCATCACTTCGCCAATTTCAACCGGTGCTGCATATGAAGGAGCATCACTCATGCGACCACGCATATAAGGATCGAGTGACAAGTAAATGGTCTTTAACAACATTTCGCCTTGTTTAAGTTCATTGAGCTCAACTTGCTCAATACGAAAATCGCTGTGTTTTGGCTCACCGACTGGCCGTTTAGCTAAAACGATATGTTGATTAATAACTGTTTTCACACATATAACTCCATGTTTTATTTAGAAGTATTTCTATTCACAATCAAAAATTAGGATTAAAATTTCTTTACATCCATTGTAGATGAGTTATAATAGAAAACAATACGACCGGTCTATTTTTTTACAATAGAGTAAATAATTAATATGAAGCCTAATCCTATTAAAAAGTCTGAAGCGAAGCGCTTACACATTCTTAATACCAGTTCAGACCTGATTTTGCATAAAGGTTTTACTGGTGTAGGATTACAGGAAATTTTACAGAGCTGTGAGATCCCTAAAGGCTCGTTTTATCATTATTTCCAATCCAAGGAGGCTTTCGGATGTGAATTGGTACAACATTATGTGGATAATTACCAAGTCCGTTTAAATGATGTATGGCGTAGCGATAAATCCCCTTATCAAAAGCTGATTGAGTATTTTAATTTATGGATAGAAGATCCTGAAACAAAGTGTGGTTGGGCGGATAGCTGTTTAATTGTGAAACTTGCCGCAGAAGTTGCCGATCTATCTGAAGATATGCGCTCCATTATGTCCGCTGGCGTCGATGATGTAATCCAACGGATTGCTGCTTTAATTGATTTGGGAAAACAGGATCAGTCTATCCAAGCAGATACTGAGGCCTCGACGTTGGCACAAGTACTTTACCAAATGTGGTTAGGTGCAGCATTACTGAGTAAGTTGCAAAAAGATAAAACGCCATTACATCAAGCTCTGAGAGCAACTAAATTTCTATTAAAAAGTGAAGATTCATAAAATTAAATTAAATATCAACAACATAATTAATGATTTATGATAGCAACCCAATGATTACTTATTCATGTATTGCTATTAGATCGATTTACAGTCAATGAGTATAGCGCGCAATGAATTCTCCTTCTAAAGCCCTCATGACTCGTATTTTAGTCGGATATTTAGGCTTATATCTCACACTATTACTAGTACTCACTTTATTAAAGCCAATTACTCAGCATCAAAGTTTCCCGATGATGGTGTTGATTGAAGTCATAGTATTAGTGCCAGTAACGCAACTGATTTCTTTCCCACTGGCAGGTTGGCTCATTACACAGCTAAAAAATTTTAAGAATTTGTTTTAACAAAAAATTGTGCTGGCAACAGCAATCCTAAGCTCTTATTTTGCCAACCACAAAGGTTGGCAAAATAACTCACTTAGTCGAGATTAATCTGCGTAAGCTGGATAATCAATATAGCCTTTTTCCGTCCCACCATACATAGTGCTTGCATCTACTGCATTCAATGGCCAGCCATTAGCGATGCGATCGGGTAAATCTGGATTCGCAATAAATGGACGTCCAAATGCAATTAAATCGGCCAGACCTACCTCTAAAATTCGAGTCCCTCTTTCTGCCGTATATCGACCTGCATAAATAATCCGACCACTAAAAGTGTCTCTGACATCTCTACGAAAATCATGAGGAAGTTCTGGTGCATTATCCCAATCAGCTTCTGCAATCGATAAATAGGCAATCCCAACTTCTTCAAGTATTTTTATGGCTTCAATATAAGTCACATGTGGATCATCTTCAACCAACCCTATGTAAACACGATCTTCCTCTGTACTTTCAAATAGCGGGGCAAAACGCACTCCTAAACGATCTGCACCAACCACCTCAGCAACTGCCTCTACTACTTCACGTAAAAAACGCAAACGATTGTTTAGTGATCCACCATATTCATCTTCACGGTGGTTACTATGTGCAGAGATAAATTGATTCACCAAATAACCATTTGCACAATGAATTTCAACCCCATCAAAACCAGCAGCAAGGCATTGCGTGCTGCTTGAGCATAGAGTTGCACTAATTCTTTAACTTCTGCATTGCTTAAAGCACGTGGCATTGAAGGATCAGCCAAGGTCCCAGCATTAGGCCCGGTCTCAATAAAGACTTTAACATTACTATCAGCCCTGATAGCAGAGGGTGCGACCGGTGATGCATGATCGGGTTGCAAAGATGTATGTGAAACACGCCCAACATGCCAAAGCTGTGCAAAAATAATGCCTCCTTTAGCATGCACTGCTTCCGTCACTTTACGCCATCCAGCAATCTGTTCAGGGCTGTAAATACCGGGAGTCCAAGCATAGCCTTGACCACGTGGCTCGATTTGCGTACCTTCGATGACCATAAATCCTGCCCCGGCACGCTGTTGATAATAGGTTGCCATTAATTCATTTGGAATATTACCTGGCTGAGTACTGCGCGACCGCGTTAATGGTGGCAATACAATACGGTTTTGCAAAACATAAGGGCCTAAGCTTAAATTTTGAAAAAGTTTGCTGGTCTTCATTTCATTGTATCCAAGTAATCATGACTAAATTGATCTAAACTAAAAAAATACCCTTCCTTCCTGTATATAGAAAAATAAAGGAAGAAAAGCTATTCACTCAGGCCCTTCACCATTAAATGAGGGTTATTTTGCTTATTGCGCCAGTTGCTCAGAATCAGAAGTTTTATTCACTGCTAAGCACCACAACACACACTAGCTACTCTTTATTTCAACAATTGAAGTAATGCTGTAGCGGTTGCAGCAGAAGAGGCTGGATTTTGTCCAGTAACCAGCAAGCCATCTACTTGAACATATACTTGCCAATCATCCACTTTAGAATAATGACCACCGTTTTGTTTAAGCATGTCTTCGACTAAAAATGGTACAATTTCAGTCAAACCTACAGCGGCCTCCTCAGTATTGGTGAAACCAGTCACTAATTTACCGCTAACTAAAGGCGCTCCATTACTCGCTTTCACATGACGAAGAACACCCGGGGCATGACACACTGCTGCAACAGGTTTGCCAGACTGAATCGCCTGTTCAATCAGAGAAATTGAAATCGGATCTTCTGCTAAATCCCACAATGGGCCATGCCCGCCTGGATAAAACACTGCATCATAATCAGCTACAGAAATTTCGCTAAGTTTATGCGTCTGTGCCAATGCTTGCATTGCAGTTGGATCTGCTTCAAAACGATGAGTGGTTTCAGTTTGAGCATCGGCTAAATTACTTTTCGGATCTAGTGGTGGCTGCCCACCTTGAGGCGACGCCAGCGTAACTTCAGCACCAGAGTCAATAAAGGTGTAATACGGTGCAGCAAGTTCCTCTAGCCAGAAACCTGTTTTCTTACCAGTATTGCCAAGTTGATCATGTGAGGTTAAAACGATTAAAATTTTCATGTTATTTCTCCAATAATTTTCATGATTGAGGAGCATTGTTACAGGGTCAGAGCATGCCAGATACGCGCATTTAGCTTAGATACTCATCTCGAGAATTTGGCGACTGATCTCTAATGAAACATTTTTATGTTCGCCTAGCTGTGTAAGATTATGTGATTTAAGTTGCGTAATGATGATCTCAATATCTGTCTCCCCCAGTCCATAATCGCTAAGACGAGTCGGCAATCCAAGTTGCTCAAAGAAGGCTCGAGTACGAGCAATAGCAGTATGCATACGTTGTTCTTCATCACCTTCGACAATCTGCCAGACACGAGCTGCATACTGTAGTAATTTTTCTCGCTTCTCTTGACGACGTACATGTAGATTGGCCGGCAACACAATGGCCAAGGTACGAGCATGATCAATACCATATAAAGCCGTGAGCTCATGTCCAATCAAATGGGTTGACCAATCTTGTGGTACCCCAGCTCCAATTAGCCCATTCAGTGCCATGCTAGCAGCCCACATCAAATTCGCACGCGTGTCATAATCTGCTGAATCTTCCAAGATTTTCGGTCCAATCTCAATCAGAGTTTGCAATAGACCTTCGGCAAAACGATCTTGTACTTGTGCATTCACAGGGTAAGTTAAGTACTGTTCCATGACATGAATAAATGCATCGACCACGCCATTAGCCAACTGGCGCGTCGGCAAGCTAAAAGTTTTATTCGGATCGAGTACGGAAAATTGTGGAAAAACATAGGGACTGCTAAATGACAATTTGGCTTGGGTCGATTTTCTGGTGACTACCCCACCGCTATTCATTTCTGAACCAGTTGCCGGAAGGGTGAGTACACTCGCAAAAGGCAAAGCTTGAGTAATTTTAGTACCATGGGTTTCTAAAATCTCCCATGTATCCCCTGTATAATTGACTGCTGCTGCAATAAATTTAGTACCATCAATTACCGATCCACCACCGACAGCCATCAAGAAATCTATCTTTTGTTCTCGAATCAGCTCTACAGCTTTCATGAGGGTTTCATAACTCGGATTCGGCTCAATTCCGCCAAATTCATGAATTTCTCTTGCACCTAATGCTTCACGTACCTCAGCTAAAGTACCATTCTTACGTGCACTTTCACCACCAAACAACATTAATACTTTTGCTTCTGTAGGCACATAGTCATTGATTTTAGCTATTGTATCGACACCAAAAATAATACGGGTCGGATTATAAAAGTTAAAATTCAGCATATTTTTATCCTAGGATGATCAGTTAATTGATTTGAAAAACCACCGTTATTCATCAAATAAACTTTAAAAAATTGGACAACACTGCGGCTTTTGCCTACACCATGTGGTGACTATACATAAAAATAGACCAGTCGTCTATTTTTATAAAAATTATTTCAGCTTGCAACTTTAGTGATGGTTAAAAAATCCAAGCTTGTTCTATACCGCTTTTATTATTGATGTATTTTCACGAGCGATTGTTGGATGAAAGGTATCAACACGTATGACTACTGACATGGTCATGAACGCATTGGCTAAAACAGAGGTGATTGAATATTTAAAAGCAGATTGGCACGGTTTAACAGATGTACAAATGCGACAGTAAATTAGATATATTGGTTCAATATAAAGCATGTACATGGGTGCATTCGTTTATTTACCCTGTTTTGATATTGACCCATGTAAATGATGAAATTAAGCCATCAAATAAAGTAGCCCAACTTGAATAAAAAGCCTCCGACAAACCTCACAGGGTTAAAGTGCTGCCTTTCATTCAAAATTTCAGGCAGCACACTCATACATTTAAGCGTCGGTTTAAGCTGGTAGTTTACTCGCCAAAACATCTACTTTTTCAATAGACGGTGGCTCTGAAAATAGCTCATCGGCCTGAGCCATCAAAGCAGCTGCAACCTTGCCAGATAAATGTGCTTCGCGACCCGCCTCATCAGGAAATGCATCAAAAATACCAAATGTTGTAGGTCCAAGACGTAGGCCAAACCACGCAACTGTCGCAGGTTCTTCCATTACAATAGGTAAACCGGCTTTAAGGAAAGCTTCCACTTCGTCTTCTTTACCCGGTTTAGCTTCAAGGCGGACATATAAAGCTGTTTTAAGCATGACTAAAACTCCACAATTGATTAGAATTAAAACGATTCTGACATTGCTAATGGATGCATGTCAGAAAGTTTTGTTGTATAAAAGTTAAAAAAAAATCCCATAGCTGAGCCAAAATCTGATTTTTTTATTTCGGCATAATGCTATGAATTTATTCAAGTTAATATCATTAACATTTGAATCAAAAAATTAAGATATGAGATGATTAAATTCAATCTTAGTTATATAAGGATCAATTGATTCGTCCTTAGCTTTATAAGCTGACCTCTTCATCTGGAAATTATATTGCTCAAGAGACATTCAAGAACAACATGTACATCCTCATATCTATGAAAGTTATTTAGCTAGGAATTTGCTGTGAAACTCTAGATGTTTCTCTATAAAGCTCGCAATGAAGTAATAGCTATGGTCATACCCTTCTCTTAGGTTAAGTGTAAGAGGATATTCTTGTTCCAAACAAATATCACTAAGAAGCTTAGGCCTTAACTGTTCTTCAAGAAAATCATCAGCTGTTCCCTGATCCACTAAAATAGGTAAATGAACTTCAGCGTTTTTGATTAATTCAATCGCATCATAGCTTTTCCATAAAGTTTCGGTTTCACCTAGGTAGTGTGTGAAAGCCTTTTTCCCCCAAGGTACTTGGCTAGGTGCAACAATTGGTGCAAAAGCAGAAATACTTTTATACAGCTCAGGATTTTTTAACCCAATTACTAATGCACCATGACCACCCATGCTATGCCCCATAATGCTTTGGACTTGATTGGTCGGAAAATTCAGGTCAATCAGATTTCTGAGCTCTTCCACAATATAATCATACATTTTGAAATGCTGTGACCAGGGTGCTTGTGTTGCATTCACATAGAATCCTGCGCCTTGGCCTAAATCATAATCTGCATGATCTGGTACATCCTCTCCACGTGGGCTGGTATCTGGTGCAACAATAATGACTTTATGTTCAGCCGCATACTTTTGTGCTCCGGCTTTAGTAATAAAGTTCTGTTCGTTGCAAGTCAGTCCTGATAACCAATATAAAACTGGCAACCGCTCATCTTTATCATGAGGTGGCAGATATATTGAGAATTTCATTGAACAGTTTAATGCTATTGACTGATGGCGATACACTTCTTGCGATCCACCAAAAGAAGCATGTTTCTCAATTATTTCCATAATCAATTACCTATGTTGAGCAAGACTTCATGAGAAATCGAGTAAACAAAGAGTCTGACATTCTCCACAGAGAATAGTGATAAAGATTTAAAATGTAGGCAGGTTTATTGAACCTATACACGATGCCTGCACAGTTAGATCTGTTTTACAGATAATGTGCCGTTTTAGAGGATTCCATGCATGTCATTCATGATGCACATGCATGGAATCGTATAAGGTCTGACGGAATTATTCGTAATGAATTACAGTACGAATTGACTTACCTTCATGCATTAGATCAAAGGCTTCATTGATCTGATCCAAGCCCATCGTATGTGTCACAAATGGTTCTAATTGAATTTTACCTTTCATGGCATCTTCAACCATTCCTGGAAGTTGCGTGCGACCTTTTACGCCACCAAAAGCAGAACCTAACCATTTACGACCAGTAACTAGTTGGAATGGACGGGTAGAGATTTCTTGACCTGCGCCAGCTACACCAATAATTACGGATTGTCCCCAGCCACGGTGTGCACTTTCAAGGGCTGCACGCATTACATTCACGTTACCAATACATTCAAATGAATGATCTACACCCCAGCCAGTCATTTCGACAATTACTTGCTGGATCGGTTTATCGTAGTCTTTAGGGTTCAAGAAGTCCGTTGCACCAAACTCTTTTGCCAGCGCAAATTTATCTGGATTCATGTCAACCACAATAATACGTCCTGCTTTAGCTTGACGTGCGGCTTGTACGACTGCTAGACCGATACCACCTAAACCAAAGACCGCAACACTATCACCTTCTTGTACTTTAGCGGTGTTGTGTACTGCACCGATACCCGTTGTGACACCACAACCTAGTAAGCAGACATGTTCGTGATTGGCTTCAGGATTGATTTTAGCCAATGATACTTCTGCCACTACTGTGTATTCACTGAACGTTGAGCAGCCCATATAGTGGTAAATCGGTTGACCATTATAGGAAAAACGAGTTGTGCCATCTGGCATTACGCCTCTACCTTGAGTTTCGCGAACGGAAATACACAAGTTCGATTTTCCAGATTTACAGAATACGCACTCGCCACATTCAGCGGTGTAAAGTGGAATTACATGATCACCTGGTTTGACGCTAGTCACGCCTTCACCAACCTCAACTACGACACCAGCACCTTCATGCCCGAGAATAGCCGGAAAAACACCTTCAGGATCATCGCCAGATAAAGTAAATGCGTCTGTATGACACACACCGGTATGGGAGATCTTGATTAATACTTCACCTTTCTTCGGTGGTGCAACATCAACCTCAACAATTTGAAGAGGTTGACCAGGACCAAACGCAACGGCAGCACGTGACTTCATGGAATAATTCCTTATACAAATCTATTTTAAATATGATTTTAGAATCTTGGCGATTTCAGCCAATTCTTCTTTTCGTTGTTGTTCTGTGGTTTCACCTGATACTAAAGTGTCTTTTAAATGAACCTCTAACATCTCATTCATTAAACCATTAATAGCACCACGCACAGAGCATATTTGTTGCAGAATTGCACCACATTCCACATTGTCTTCTAACGCTTTTTCAATCGCTTGCGTCTGACCTTTGATCTTTCTGACGCGTAGAAGAATCTTTTTTTTATCTTCAACCTGATTAGGCATCAGACCTCCTTATTTGCTAGCATTAATACTATAGTACCCCATAGTATAAAAAAAGCAATAATTTTTATAAATCGAAAAATCAAAAAGGTCTTTAGCGAAAATTTTCTATCCCTGTTTTTAGTTTTTTTAAATTAACATCGTAGAGCTTATGCGAAGGTCACAAAAAAATGGGACTTTTAGCTGCCATTTTTTATTTTGGCTCATGTTCTTTGTAATGCTGTGACCTTTTAGAATTATGTTTCAAATTTTAGCCACTTTGTAGATATTTTGAACGTTTCAAGCCTTGAAAATACTACCGACAGTTTAGATTAAACTGCCTTTACAGACTGTACTAGAATATTTTTAGTGAGCGGATGATATTTATTATTCATTATTTAGGAATTATTAAATCCTATAAATATCATTTATTGGATTAATTTACTTTGGTACTGTGCATATCATCCCCCAGTTAAGAATAAGGAACAACTATGAATAAGATGATGAATGCTCTTATCCTAGAAAATTTTGGTGATCATGAATTTACACGTGTAGAACTCCCTATACCTCAACCAGAGGCTGGGCAAGTTCTAATACGTATTCATGCCAGTGGTGTAAACCCTATTGATTATAAAATTCGTCTTGGTGAAGCACCATATGCTATGCCAGAGCTTCCTGCCGTGTTGGGAACAGATATGGCTGGGGTTGTAACTGCTATTGGTGAAGGTGTCACTCACTTCAACGTCGGAGATGAAGTTTACGGTCTGATTGGTGGCGTTCGTAATCTTCAAGGATCTTTAGCAGAATATGTTGTAGCAGATGCTGATCTGATCGCATTAAAGCCACGGAATATCTCTATGCGCGAGGCAGCAGTACTACCATTGACGTTCCTCACCGCTTGGGAAGGTTTAGTGGATAATGCGAAGGTCCAACCAGGGCAAACTGTACTGGTTCAAGGTGGTGCTGGTGGCGTTGGTTATATGGTGGTTCAGCTTGCAAAAGCACTTGATGCAAATGTTTGGGCGACTGGTCGTACAGCTGATCAATCACTGATTTCAGAACTCGGTGCAACACCTCTCGATTACACAACAGCATCTTCCGATGACATTATTGCTGCAAGCCCTGAGGGTCAAGGTTTTAACATTGTTTACGACACTGTGGGTGGTCCAGTACTCGAAGCTTCACTTTCCATGACAACTCACTATGGCCACATTACCAGCTGTGCTGCATTTGGTAATCATAATTTAGCGAGTTCATCTCTACGGTGTGCCACAATGTCTGGCGTATTCGTCCTAATGCCGATGTTAACAGGCAATCGCCGTGCTCATCATTGTGATATCCTTAAGATCGCGACTCGTCTCGTTGAGGAAGGTAAACTGCGTCCTATTGTTGATCCTCGTCATTTTACTCTAGACCAAGCGATTGAGGCTCATGATGCTGTTCAAGATCGCTCTGCCAATATTAAGGTAGTGATTGATGTCATTTAACGCACTTCAGGCCAAGACTTGGCGCTTCAATAGTATTGGAGATACAGATGTTCTGACATTAGAAACACTTCCTGTTGCTTTACCAGCAGCAGGAGAAGTTCTAATCCAGATGAAAACGATCGGACTCAACCGGGCTGATGTAATGTTTCGGCGTGGTACTTATATTCAAAAGGCAGTATTCCCTTCTCGTCTGGGATATGAGGGAGCAGGCATAGTTCTTGCGATAGGTGAAGATGTACGCCAATTTTCTCCAGGAGATGCAGTATCGATTCTTCCGACTGACAATCTAGCCAAATATGGGACATATACGGACAAGCTTCTGATTCCAGAAACTTTTTTAGTTCACAAACCTGATAGTTTAAGCTGGGAAGAAGCTTCTTCAATCTGGATGCAGTATTTGACGGCTTGGGGTGGTGTAATCCATGCTGGTGGAGTTTCGAAAGGAAAAACGATCTTGATCACAGCAGCTTCAAGTAGTGTAGGACTAGCTGCGATACAGATCGCTGAAGCAGCGGGTGCTAAGGTCATTGCAAGTACACAAACGATAGAGAAAAAGCAACGTTTACTGGATCTCGGTGTTAAAAATGTTATAGCCAGTGAAGATGAACCCGATTTGTATGAGGCGCTTGTTTCACGTTTGGGTGGAGAATATCTTGATGTCGCCTTTGATGCTGTAGGAGGGCCACATATTGAACAGATTGCAAAAGCGATGTCTGTGGGAGGAACTATGGTTATGCATGGTGCACTTAGCCCAGAGATCACACCATTTCCCCTTAAAGTTGCATTACGCAAGAGCTTAACCATGCGAGGTTTTTTGTTCCTTGAGGTTCTGCATGACCCTGTTCTAAGGGAGCAAGCCAGACGATTTATTCTTAGCAGTATAGGTGCAGGATATCTTCGTCCAGTGATCGACCGTTGCTTTAACTTTGAGGACATGCATGACGCTCAGCGCTATCTTGAATCAAATCAGCAAATAGGAAAAATTGTAGTTACTCTAGATACATGATGGTCTTATCTGATTCAGGTTTCTATATGGCCCAGCACTTCCACCAAGTAATCAAACAATGCTCGGATTCGCAAAGGTGTCGGGCCCCGCTGTGGACGATATAAATACAGGCGCCAAACAGGAGAGGTTTCCTCATGAAGTATCTGAATGAGCTTACCACTCCTAAGCCACGGCAAAACTAGAAATCCAGGCATGTGTCCGAATCCAACTCCAGCGAGAATAGCTTGAAATTCAGCTTCTAGATCATCTGTAATAAAACGGGGCTTTGATGGCGTAAAGCTTCGACTTTCGGTGAATGTCCATGGCCAGTAACGTCCTGTTTTATGATCGACTAATGCTGTTAGAGGGTATTTATCTAGGTCAATAATTTTTTTGGGCATTCCAACCTTATCAATTAACTCTGGCGTACCCACGGAATAAAAGTTCACTTTTGCCAATTCCCTTGCCACATATCGATTGTCCGGCAAAAATCCAAATCTGATCCCGATATCTATCCGCTCATCGATCACATCCGAGTGTGAATCTGTTAGCACACAATCCACGACAATATCTGGATAACGTGTGGCAAATTCTGCTAGTGCAGGTACTACCAATTTGCGCCCTAACACAGACGACACAGTAAGACGCACAGTCCCACGCATTTCATCTCGTTTTTCCTTGGTGTCTTTTACAAACAAAGCATCGATCGATCCCACCGCAAAACGTGCTTGCTTCGCCAGACGCTCACCATCAGCGGTAATTTTAATTTGTCGAGTACTCCTGTAAAACAGAATCTCTCCGCGCTGCTCTTCTAGCTCTTTTATTGCCCGTGTCACTAGCTGCGGGGAAATCCCCAGCTGAGTTGCTGCCTCTTTAAAATTGCGAGACTCTGCTGCGACACAAAAGATACGCATCATTTCCAATTTGTTCTGCATGTCCAATCCTGTGTTATGGCAATTATTCCGTAAATAGGAATTCTGAAAGATAATATTATTCATTTATTATATATAACAAGGCTGTAATACTTAACCCATCAAATATGATTGACAGATAGGTTGAAGGTTACTTGTATGAATAATATAGAAAATAAAGTTATTGTTATCACTGGTGCAAGTAGTGGTTTAGGTGAAGCTACTGCTCGCTTACTTGCTAAAAAAGGTGCAAAGGTTGTACTTGGTGCTAGACGTACTGAAAAATTAGAGGCTATTGTTCACGACATTCGTACTGAAGGTGGTCAAGCTGAATTTATTGGTATGGATATAACCAAACCACAGGAAGTACAAGCACTTATTGAAAAGGCATTAAGCGCATTTGGTCAAATCGATGTATTGGTAAACAATGCTGGATTAATGTCTATTGCACCATTAAGCGAGCTAAAAGTTGATGAATGGGATCGTATGATCGACATTAATATTAAAGGTGTTCTTTATGGTATAGCAGCTACCCTACCTGTTTTCCAAAAACAAAACTTTGGACACTTTATTAATCTCGCATCTGTTGCAGGGTTAAAAGTATTTAGTCCAGGAGGTACTGTTTATAGCGGTACTAAGTTTGCTGTAAGAGCCATCTCAGAAGGACTTCGTCATGAAGTTGGGGGAACAATTAGAACGACTACTATTGAGCCTGGTGCAGTTGAGTCAGAACTAAAATTTGGTTCTTCTCATAAAGAAAGTTCAGAGTTTGTCACTGATTTCTACAAACAAGCCATACCAGCTGACTCAGTCGCTCGAGCAATTGCTTATGCAATTGAACAGCCTGCGGATGTAGATATTAATGAAATTGTTTTGCGCCCAACGAGCCAAGAGTTTTAATTATTGAATAACAAAAAATGGGAGCACTTCGCTTCCATTTTTACTATATTTTTTTAAAGTTGTGGACAAATCTATGAAAGCCGTATCGTATGTTATAAATAACCATGATGATTTTAAAAATTCATTGGTAGATATTGAAAAAGCTAAGCCTACGCTTAAGGAGCGTGATGTACTGGTAAAAGTTCAGGCAATCTCTGTGAATCCAGTTGATACCAAAGTGAGAAAAAATTCGTCTGAAGCAAATAATCGTATTTTAGGTTGGGATGCCGTTGGGGAAATTATTGAAGTTGGCTCAAAAGTTACCTCGTTTAAAGTAGGAGATTCTGTTTGGTATGCTGGCGATTTAACCCGAGATGGTAGTAATGCTGAATTTCAAGCAGTCGATGAACGAATAATCAGTCTTAAACCCATTACAGTATCTAATGCAGAAGCAGCAGCATTGCCATTAACTGCAATAACGGCATGGGAAATGCTGTTTGATCGGTTTCAAATTTCAGAAACAGAAGTTGGCAGTATTCTAATTATTGGTGGTGCAGGCGGTGTAGGATCTATCGCTATCCAACTCCTAAAAGCAAAAACAAATCTGACCGTTATAGCAACAGCTTCACGTGAAGAAACGAAATCTTGGGTGGAATCACTGGGTGCCGACCATGTCATTGATCATAGCAAAGATTTAAATGCACAGATCGAGACACTAGGCATTGAAAAACCAAAATACGTATTCTCTACAAATCATACAGAAACATATACCAAGCAAATAGTTTCTGTGATTGCACCACAAGGCAAGCTTGGATTGATCGATGATCCACAAATATTTGATATTATGCCGTTTAAGACTAAATCTATTTCTATCCATTGGGAGTTGATGTTCACCCGTTCAATGTATGAAACCGATGATATTGAAAAGCAAGGTGATCTATTGCAACAGGTTGCCCAATTAGTTGACCAGCAAAAAATTAGAAGTACCCTCAACCAAAATCTAGGCAATATTAACGCTGCAAACTTGGAGAAGGCGCATAAGTTGCTTGAATCAGGTAAGTCAAAAGGCAAAATTGTACTAGAAAACTTCTAAAACAAACTCAAGGTGAAATAATGACTATTTCAGTAATTGCGAACATTAAGGCAAAATCAGATCAAAAAGAAACGTTAGAAGCGCTTTTAAAAAGTGTAATAGAGCCTACGCTTCAAGAAGAAGGATGCTTGAAATATGAGCTTTATATTAGCGAAAATGACTCGAGTAGATATTTCTTCTTAGAAGAATGGCGTAGCAGAGAGGATTTAAATATCCATCTAGCCTCTGATTATATTCAAAGTTTATTTGGTAATATCCAATCGCTCATTGAATCAAGTGATATTGTAGAAATCAAAAAAATATAGCTGTATTCGGACGTTATGATGAAGTATTCTTCAAATTAACATAGAGACTTAGAAAGCTAACAAAAAATGGGAGCTATAAGCTCCTATTTTTTCTTATTTTTTAGTAGTAACCTAGGATTCAACAAATTATGCCCCTAAGGGGAGCCCCCCCATACCCTACATTTTGACAACAATGTCATCGTTTAGAGGCAGCAAATTTACGAGCATCAGTCGGTACGACTGGTGATTCATATGATATTGCTTTGGCTGAGACTGTGAATGACTTATACAAAACAGAGGTGATTGAATATTTAAAAGCAGATTGGCGAGGTTTAGCAGATGTACAACTTGCGACACTAAACTGGGTAGATTGGTTCAATAAGGAACGTTTACATAGTGCGTTAGATTATGTGTCACCTTTTGAGTTTGTGGCCTAACTTAAATAAAAAGTCTCCGACAAACCCGGTACGGTTCAATCACATGAATAGTGCTATTTTGTAGTACCAGTATTTCAATATGATGAATCAAGGTGATATTAAAAGGCTCTCCCTTTGTATATAGAAATCAGTCCTTAAAGCTGCTTAATCAACCGTCTAACTTTCGAGGATCATATCAGGTTCGGCGGACACTTACCTGTCTACACATAGAAATTGCACCAATACCAAGTCCATCAGCGACATCTGCAAACTGTTTTTATATCAGGCATTAATTGGCTACAACCTACAGACAATTGGCGTATAAAACGATGTAGGGTTTTAATTTGAGTAAAGACTGGAATCTGGGTGGGTTGACCAGATAAATATTTTCCGTAGCCTTACCCAACGTAATCTGTACATCCAATCTTTTTAATGCCTCGAAGATCACTGCATCAGCGCCTTCTAGACAGGCTGGTATTATTTTTCCGGTCATTTGGTTTTTTCTTACTTTGGTATAAATACCATAACCCACTTTAATTAGCTCACCTTCTTGAACTAAGTTTCGCAGAGTTCTTTCAATTTGGTCATAATTTGCAATGTCATTAAAATCATTTCGCATAAATAAGTCAGTAAAACTACTTAACTGGCCGGCATTGTGGCCGGTGTCGGGTTTTCATCATCCAATTTAGGAAGCGAGCAAATTGCGTAAAACATAGTGCAAGATCCCACCTGCCTTAAAGTATTCCACCTCATTCAAGGTATCAATACGACACAACACCTGAAAATGGCTATATGTACCATCGGTATGTTGCACTTCTACATCCAGCATTTGATGCGGATGAATATCATCCGACAATCCTAGAATTGATAGGGTTTCATGCCCGGTCAGGTTCAAGATCTGCCGGTTCTGACCCTCCATAAACTGTAAAGGTAACACCTCCATGCCGACCAGATTAGAACGGTGAATCCGCTCAAAACTTTCAGCAATCACTGCTTTCACCCCCAATAGGTTGGTGCCTTTGGCCGCCCAGTCACGTGAAGAACCAGTGCCATATTCTTTCCCGGCAATAATCACGAGTGGGGTTTGTTCTGCCTGATAGCGCATTGCCGCATCATAAATCGAGAGTTTTTCTGCACTTGGAATATGCAGAGTATTGCCACCTTCCTCCCCACCCAGCATTTCGTTTTTGATGCGGATATTGGCAAAGGTGCCTCGCATCATCACCTCATGGTTGCCACGGCGGGATCCATAAGAGTTAAAGTCTTTTGCATCAACCCCCTGTTGCTGCAAATATCGTCCGGCAGGACTATCTTTTTTGATGTTGCCTGCACGGGAAATATGGTCCGTCGTGACTGAATCTCCCAATACAGCCAAAATCCGTGCCTGTTTGATCTGCTGAATTGGTCGCACCGGCTGATCAATTTCTGCAAAAAAGGGTGGATGTCGGATATAGGTCGATTGTTCATCCCAAGTATAGGTTTGACTTTGAGGAATCTGGATCGCTTTCCACTTGGCATCACCTTCAAACACTTCCGCATATTCTTTATGGAACATCTCAGTATTCAAGTTCTGCAGTGCGGCATCAATTTCCATCTGTGTCGGCCAAATATCTTTTAAATAAACTGCTTGCCCATCAAAGCCTTCACCTATCGGCTCAGCAGTGAGATCAGTTCGAATATTCCCCACCAAACCATAGGCAACAACCAAGGGGGGAGATGCTAACCAATTGGTTTTCACCAAAGGATGCACTCGTCCTTCAAAGTTACGGTTTCCGGAAAGCACTGAGGCTACATTCAAATCGAAACATTGCACAGCTTCTTCAATCGCTTCAGGTAAAGGTCCCGAATTACCAATACAGGTGGTACAACCATAACCTACCAGGTTATAACCCAGTTGATTCAAATAAGGCGTCAACCCTGCTGCATTGAGATAATCGGTAACCACTTTGGAACCTGGAGCCAGTGAACTTTTCACCCAGGGTTTCCGCTGCAAACCTTTTTCGATTGCCTTTTTGGCCAATAGCCCTGCTGCCAACATGACACTGGGATTCGAAGTGTTAGTACAGGAGGTAATCGCTGAAATCACCACGTCACCATGCTGCAACGGATATTTTTTACCCTCAATCATACAAAAAACATTTTCATGGGGCAGGTTGGCCTGTCTCGCTTCAACAGCCGTACCTCCCCCTCCTTCATTTTCCAGACGCTCTTTTTCTTCTTTGACCGGTTTCAAGGTCAGATCCATGAAGGCATCAAAGGTTCTCGGCACTTGTGACAATAGTACACGATCCTGTGGGCGTTTCGGACCCGCTAGACTGGCTTCTACCGTCGACATATCTAAAGCCAGCGTATCTGTAAAGACGGGTTCATCCCCCGGATTGCGCCATAATCCTTGCAACTTGCTATAAGCCTCTACCAAGGCAATTCTTTCCGGCTGACGTCCTGTTAAACGTAAATAGGAAAGCGTCACCTCATCAACCGGGAAAAAGCCACAGGTAGCGCCATACTCCGGTGCCATATTGGCAATCGTGGCACGGTCCGCCAAGGGTAAATCGGCCAGGCCATCACCATAAAATTCGACAAATTTTCCAACTACGCCTTTTTGGCGCAGCATCTGGGTAATGGTCAGCACCAGATCAGTTGCTGTAATCCCTTCTTTGAGTTTACCGGTAAGCTTAAAGCCGATCACTTCCGGAATCAGCATGGAGATCGGTTGGCCTAGCATGGCCGCTTCCGCCTCAATACCACCTACCCCCCAGCCTAACACACCTAAGCCATTGATCATGGTGGTATGTGAATCGGTACCGACCAAGGTATCAGGAAAGGCAAAGCGCTGCCCATCGACCTCATTGCTCCAGACCACTTGTGCCAGATATTCCAGATTGACTTGGTGGCAAATCCCGGTTCCTGGCGGCACCACGCGAAACTGATTGAGTGCCGCCTGCCCCCAGCGCAGAAACTGGTAGCGTTCGCCGTTGCGTTGCATCTCAATGGTAACATTCTGCTCAAAAGCTTGCGGGCTGGCAAAGTAATCGACCATCACCGAGTGATCGATGACTAAATCCACCGGTGACAACGGATTAATTTTTTCCGGATCACCGCCGGCTTTGGCCACTGCTGCACGCATTGCAGCAAGATCAACCACTGCAGGAACACCGGTAAAATCCTGCATCAGCACCCGTGCCGGACGATACTGGATTTCCTGTTCTGAAGTTCGGTCGTTAAGCCATCCTGCCAAGGCATGAATATGCTCGGTCTTCACCGTGAGCTGATCTTCAAAACGTAATAAATTTTCCAGCAAGACCTTTAAAGATTTGGGCAGCCGGGACAGGTCGCCCAACTGCACTTGCAATTTGGATAGGTTGAAAATCTGATAGTGTTCTGAACCGACGGTTAATGTTTCTAAGGTATTAAAACTATTGATATCAGTATACTTGGCCATCTAGCTTCCCTCCTGCTTGAGCTGTTATTTTTATGATCACAGTCAACCACTTCTTTACTTACTGTATGCTAACTGAGCGGTGGGTTTGTTATTATTTATTATCGGATTGCGCTAGCCAGTTAAATGCAAGGCTGCCAGGGCATTTTCCAGAGAGTTGCCGACAGTTCAAATCTGGCATCAACAACGTTTCTGCCCATCCTAAGGACATAAGCTAAATTGACCAGCGTATTACCTTGTTCTGTGTCTATAAACGTCGAAGTTTCTCTAATTCTTCGATTAAATCCAACATCATGGCTACAGCAGTAAAACTTGCATCAAAATCACGCTGTAAACGATACGCTTTTTGTGCACGTGCCACATCATCCACTAAAAAATATAAATCTGATGCATTTACGCGATTCGGCAAAATATCGTATTCAATCAGTTGCAGAATCCATTCAGGACTTTGACCACAAACTTGAGCAAAACTATTTAAATCATAACGTTGTTGCTCATCTACAACTTCTGCCTGTTGGATATCTTCTAAGACCACCTCATAATATTTAACTGTCGTCATAATTTTACTCCTTATGATGATCTCGGCTTAAATTTGGAGAATGCTGCTGCAAATGCTTCATAAGCCTGTTGTTCTTGTTCGGTTTGTGCAGGTGGTTGCACAATATCGAGGATGAGGAATAAATGCCCTGCATCTTTAGCAGGAATCCCCTGATTTTTTAAACGTAATTGTTGACCTGTTTTGGCATTTTTTGGAATTTGAATATTGAGTTGTTTACCATTGGGTAAACTTGCCGTAATCGATTGTCCAAGTGCTGCTTCCCATGGACTAATCTTCAGATGATGATAGACATCCGCGTTTTCAGCATAAGTTGAATCTGTAGCTTTATATTGGATTTCAATATACAGATCACCATTTTCACCCCCATGAATACCCGGTTGCCCCTGTCCGGTTAAACGAATTTTTTGCCCTGCTTTCATGCCTTTTGGAATTTTAATTTTTAAGACTTTACGCTGTACTTCTGCTTGCCCGTACGCATTGATAGTTGGAATCTGTAAAGTGACATTTTGAGTTGCACCATGGAATGCAACATCCAAATCTACTTCTAGAGTCGCGTGTTGATCATCACCTCTATAGGATGCTCGACCCTGATAACGCTGTTCATTGAAACCACCAAAACCGCCACCAAAGCGACCAAACAAGTCTTCAAACCCTGTAAAATCCTGTCCGCCCATATTTGAATAATATTGATGAGCATCCCTACCCTGGCTATTCTGTGGATGGTCTAATTCAAAATCATATTCTGCTTTTTTTTCATCATTACTTAACACATCGTAAGCAATGTTTAACTGTTGCATATGCTCTTCTGCATCAGCTTCTTTACTGACATCGGGATGATATTTTCTGGCAAGTTTACGATAAGCTTTTTTAATTTGCTCAACAGTTGCATCTCGAGGTACACCTAATATTTCATAATAATTCTTGGTCATCTCTGCCCTATTGGTGGTTTATGTTTTATTCATTATTCAATTTTTTTATAGCTAAAAAAACCTTTTAAAGATTTTTCTTGTTATAAATTATTTCTTTTACACAAGAAATAATTCTTTAAAATCATAGGATAATCTATATTTTTCTGACGACAGCCGCTAAATAATCTTGTCTTTTTTGAATTAGCCTGTTCGAAATCATGATTAGGATCAGTCTGCCTTTTGGTAGATAGCGCAAAATGGCTCATTTCAGGCGGTTATTTTTATCCTGCTGATCATGATCATTTTCGCGGCTGCTGGCGCATATGTGGTTGAAAACAAGGCGCAACCGGAAGTCTTTAGCTCCATCCCTGCATCCTGGTTGCCTAGTGATTAAAGATAATGAACAACAACTTACAGCCGAGGATATCCAACATTTAGGACAACGCTTCTGGCGCAAATCTGCTCAGCAGCACGGCCATGGTCTGGGACTGACATTAACCGCTAACCTGTTAAAACAATATGGTTATCTGCTCTCTTTTAATGCCCGACGGCCCTATGGGCTTCGCATTGAAATCAAGTGCGGCGTGTCTAAGCGTGACCTGCAAGCTTAGGAATATCCAGCCATACGGCTGTTGGAAAATACTGGGGCAGATACTCCTTTAAATATTGAATAGTATCCATCGCAATCGTCTGGTCCTGATGGTCATCAGTATGGTTAAATGCCACAGCATGAAGTGTGACTTTACGCTGTTTGAGTAGCTCCAGGCTCAGTAAAGTATGATTAATACTGCCCAGACGGCCTGAAGTTACCAGAATGACAGGATAATCGTGCGCTGCAATATAATCGATTGTCAGCATGTCCCGGGTCAGCGGCACCATTAATCCGCCTGCCCCTTCAAGCAAAACCCGGTCATAACGCTCGGCCAGTATAGTGGCTGCCTGCTGAATTTTTTCGAAATCGATTGAACGCCGATCTAGTTCAGATGCCAGATGCGGTGAGGCTGGATAGCTAAAAATTTCTGGCATGGTCAGCTTGTCATGATCTTCAGGCAGCAGTCCACACCCCATGATCATCCTGTGCTGCTCAATATCTTCTGAAACATCCACATTGCCAGTTTGAATCAGCTTTTGGGTAATGGTTCGAATCCCCTGTTCATTCCAGCTTCTGGCTAAAAAACCGGTGGCATAGGTCTTACCAATAGCGGTATCAATGCCGCTGACAAAATAGATTTTCAAACTCATAGAGCCTTCCGTGCAATCAGGTAAATGGGATGGTAAGTCAAAGGATAACCCTCTGTTTCCGGGATCTGGAATTGAGCATAATGGTGCTCGAACTGCGCAAGTGAGCTTTTGCTCCAACGAAAACCCTGAGCCGTTGCCTGCACACCGGTAGATTTCATGTGTTTTAACACATCTCTAGGCTGGGCAAAGTTGAGTTGGATCCGTTCTTCATTTGCCATCAGCAGTTCAAAGCCCTGTGCCTGCAAGATATTTGCTACAGTTTCCAGTGGTAAATAATCCAGACCCTGTCCTGTTAATGCTTTAATTTCTTTTAAATTGTCTTCTGCATAACTGGCAAAACAGAAGTATCCTGATGGGTTCAAGGCATTGGCCACTTTTCGGATTAAGGCTGGTAGCTCCTGAATCCACTGCAAGGCTGAACAGGACACCACCAAGTCTAAAGACTGCGGTAATGGCAACTGTTCGATATCGCCTATACCCCAGATGAATTGCTCAGTTTCAGGAAAATGCTGTTTCACTTCAGGATAAAGATCATTTAAAAACAACTGATCAACCCCATAATGCTGTAAAAAAGCATGGCTAAACAGACCTGAACCACAACCAATTTCTAGCGCACGTTGCATATGTGGTTGGGGAATATACTGTTGCATTAAATGAAGTAAATGTTGAGCGACATGGTGCTGTGCTACGGCATGCTGATCATAACTGTGCTGAGCCTGAGCAAATCGTTGTGCAATCAGTGTGTTGTTCATGGCTGATACTGCTCCAGTACACTAAAACAGTGCTGAATTTCCTGATTCTTTATTCCGTGATGCAAACATATCCGCAGTCGTGACGAGTTTTTGGGAACAGTGGGTGGACGTACAGGTAATACATAAAAACCATAATCTTGCAAATAGGCTGCTGAAGCTACGGTCTGATGCGTATCTCCAATAATGACCGGAATAATCTGGGAACTTGACGGACAGTCATAACCCAGATTTTTTACTGCCTGCTGACTGTATTGTGATAATGCAGTTAATGATTGACGTTCTGCCTGTAAGCCCTGTTGATGCTGAAAGATAAAATTTGTCCAAGCAATACAGATGGGAGGTTGGGCCGTACTGAAAATGAGCGGGCGCATTGAATTAATCAAATATTCCCGGATTATCGGTTCGCAGACCAAATAGCCACCAACCGAAGCAAGCGCTTTACCAAAGGTACCTACCAGGAAGTCGATATCCCCTATCACATTATATTGCTCGGCACAGCCCAGTCCACGTAAACCGCGTACGCCTACCGCATGCGCTTCATCAACATACAGCATGACTTTAGGATGCTGTTTTTTTAGCGCCACCAAAGCAGTTAAATCGGTTTCATCCCCATCCATACTAAAAATGGATTCTGTGACGACAATGATACGTTCGATCGTCTCATCTGAATGATATTTCAATAAAAGTTGTGCCAAGTGATCTAAATCATTATGCCGATATCGCACATAATTCGCTTTAGATAAACGGATACCATCAATCATACTGGCATGAACCAGTTTATCAGCAATGATTTGGGTTTTACTGTCTGCAAGCGCAGGTAAAATCCCGATATTCATATGATAGCCGCTATTAAACAGCAGTACCACACGGCCAAAGGCTTGCGACATGTTATGTTCAAGCTGTTCATAAGCGGGAAAATTTCCAGTCAGCAATCGGGAGGAACTGGCACTCATCTGCCGTTCAGAAACAGGAGTCATATCAAAAAATGCTTCCCGTAAATCCACTTGGCTGGCAAGACCCAGATAATCATTCGATGCCAGATTCAACATGGTTTTGCCGTTGAGTTCAAAATGGGCAGCACTGGTAATGTTGGATTTAAACTCGCGGTATTGCCCTTGTTGCTTTAATACATCAAGTTGCTGTGCAAAATGTTCGAGGTGATTCATGCTGCAAGCTCCAGGTGCTGAATCATAGCGATCATATGTTCCAGCAATGTCTGCAATTCGGCTGTAGAAATAATAAAAGGTGGCATGACATACACCATTCTGCCAAATGGACGAATCCATACACCACGACGAACACATTCTGCCTGGAATTCAGCTAGATTCACTGCCTGATGCAGCTCAACCACTCCAATTGCCCCAAGCACCCGCACATCTTTGACTACAGGATGCCCATCTAAAACATACAAAGTACTTAATTGCTGTTCAATACGCTGGATATTGGCTTGCCAGTCCTGTGCCAGTAAAAGCTGGATACTTTTTACTGCAACTGCACACGCCAACGGATTGGCCATAAAGGTCGGGCCGTGCATAAAAACGCCCGCTTCCCCCCGAGAAATGGTCTCTGCAACCTGCCTGGTGGTGAGCGTAGCAGACAAAGTCATATACCCACCGGTCAAGGCTTTACCTAAACAAAGTATGTCAGGGATGATATCGGCATGCTCATAGGCAAATAGCTTACCAGTGCGTCCAAAACCTGTCGCAATCTCATCCAGAATCAGAAGTATATCGTATTGCTTACACAAAGCTTTGGCTTGGCGTAAGTATTCAGGATGATAAAAACGCATCCCTCCCGCACCCTGAACAATCGGCTCAATAATCATGGCTGCAATCTGCTCATGCTTTTCTGCCAGTAACTGTTTCAGTGGCTGGATATCCTGCTCCTGCCATTCGCCATTGAAGCGACTTTCAGGTGCAGGAACAAAATATCGATTAGGCAGGCTTGAACCGAAGATTTGATGCATACCCGTGACGGGATCGCAAACTGACATCGCGTTCCATGTATCACCATGGTAGCCCGAACGTGTCGTGACAAAATTACTTTTTTCCGGTTGACCTTGGGCATGCCAATATTGCACCGCCATTTTCAAGGCAACTTCTACAGCAACCGAACCGGAATCAGCAAAAAAGACTTTATCAAGCTCAGATGCCGTAATCTCCAGCAGGATTTTCGCAAGTTCAATGGCAGGCTGATGGGTCAATCCGCCAAACATCACGTGTGACATCTTATTCAGCTGCTCAATGGCGGCCTGATTCAGCTCAGGATGACTGTAGCCATGAATCGTACACCACCAGGAGGACATACCATCAATCAGCGCCCTGCCATCTTCCAGATAGATCTGGGCACCGCTGGCGCTAGCGACCGGATAACATGGCAAGGGGGCAGTCATTGAGGTATAGGGATGCCAAATATGCTCTTGATCAAAAGCGTCAAACACAAAATTCATCCTGAAAAATTGTGGAAATATCGATCTTAGCCTGCTCAGTTAAAAATGCAAATGACTGAACTCTCTATCTTGCTGAAGCAACTGATAAATCATCCAGAAAATCCAGAATAGGTGTTAGCACCAATTCTGTATCGAACAGGATTGCATCATGTGCGGCCTCGATTTCTTTGACTTTGATTAAACTTTGTTGATAAAAGACAGGTTCTATGGAAACTTGGCAAGGAACTAGTGAATCTTGATTTGAAAATATAAACAGTATCTTCGTTGAACAGGTTTTTAATATCTCTACCAAATCTAATTGTTTTAAAAGATAAAGATGCTTTTCTTGATGATTTAAATCAATTAAAGACAGTTTGGATTGTAAATATTTTACCCGTTGCCGTGCATCCTTCGCTCCCATACAGACGAGATGACAAAAACGTTTCAATGTCGTTAACATGTCTAGTCGGGCGGCCTGGAGAAACTGTTCAAAATCAGTTTCAGGCATTGCTTGTTGCCAATCTTTATTGGCAACAAAACAAGGATTGGACATACAGGCAATGACAGGCTTTGCTACTCGTGTCTGCTGAAAGATTTCATTCGCCAAATATATGGCCAATTGTCCTCCTAAAGACCAGCCTATGAGCACATCATAATCTTGTGCGAGCTTTATCTTTTCCTGCAGGCTCACCGCATCAAAGGGGTCAAAAATATCAGAGATTGCTACTGTATGATCTGTCCTGAGTTTTTCAGAAAATTCTTTCAGGACGGTTGTCCCCAGTCCCCAGCCTGCAATCAATAATATATTCATCTGCTATTCCCTGTGAAAATACATTAGGCCTTCAAGCCATAAAATTTCTCGGCTAAAAATTATTGCTTTTCAAAAAAGCATGAAAATACTTTTAACCTAAAAAGAAAAAAGTGCCTGTCTTAACGCTAATAACCCAACGCCTAGATCTTTGTACGAATAAAGCGACCTAGGCCATGCCCTCTTTATTCACAATTTGGCAAGTTAGCCGATAGCTACAAGAAAAAACTGCTATCTCAGGCTGAAAAACGGGATAGTAAGAATATTCACATCGTGACGAGAACATTTAAGCCATATTCATATATAAGACAATCACACATCATGTTGTATCTTACGACTTATGACATACGGTTATGTCTTTAATCTCAAGAATAAATCTCTATACTTGAATAAATAATAATGGCATATGAAATTAATCATAGTGCTTTATATTAAAAATAATTTTTATTCTTTCTATACAAAAAATATTATTACTTCAAACTCTGAAAAACAAATATATATTTTTCATACATTATTCATGTAATTATTTCATTAACATCCTAAATTATTACTTTAAATAATTATTTTAATGGAAAAAAATTGGTTAGTAAGGACAAATCAAACTATTACCTTTTTGCCCATGGTCATAGTTATATTTATAGGACTAATTGGCTATGAATGGGTACGTACAGAACTGGTCGGAAGCTGGATTCTTTTAATTGGCTTTATTCTACTGGGACGCTTTTTAAATGTAGTTCAGTCCGTTGTACTGAGTATTGTCATTTTTATTACTCTTTTTATTTATATTTTATTTAATGTCCAGGCTGATAGCATGGATATCAATACTCGCTTCTTGCAGCTTTTTATTCTACCTTTAGCGCCACTTCTACTCAGTATTTACTATGAAATGATGTCGACCAACAGGCAAACCGACAATTTACTAGATACTTATCGTAAAAACCTGACCCATAAAACATTACCTATCAGTACTTATT
The DNA here is from genome assembly GCF_000369625.1 of Acinetobacter variabilis. Taxonomy (GTDB): domain Bacteria; phylum Pseudomonadota; class Gammaproteobacteria; order Pseudomonadales; family Moraxellaceae; genus Acinetobacter; species Acinetobacter variabilis. The sequence continues at coordinate 35,628 of NZ_KB850117.1, read as the reverse complement.
TCTATACCCAAACTCAAGTTCAGGATATGTTAAATCTGAATCTGATTCCTCAATATGATGAAATTTATATAGAAATTACCAACCACAATTTATTAAGAGATATGTTGCAGGTGGATGAACTAAAACTGTTGCAACAAAAAATTATCCATGTGCTGGAAAGTAAGTTCGAAGTTCCTCATTTTTCCTTTACTGATAGCCGGCTCTCGGTCTTGCGCGTAATTATGATTGCCGATCGAGAATCTACTATTTCCAAACAACTGATTGAAAAACTCAGACAGATTGAACTGATTAAAACAGAGATTACTCATTTACCCCATCATCAGGGCCGACCCTCCTTGGAGGAACGCCTATGAGTCATATTTTGCATGTCTGCGGTCTGATCGTTTCAGTCAATACACTGCCTGACCCGGTACTGAGTTCTTATTATCAACAATATTATCAATGTGAGCTTAAAACAGTCGATCCGGTTCAGCAGCAAGATTCCTTAGATATTAAGCAAATTCCAGCCTATTTCCCAGCTCCCAGGAAGTTATGGCCGGTATTTAGCTTTGATCAAATACACTACGAAACTTATCAAAACATGAAAAATCAGGGTATTAAACCGGGTTTAATCATTCCTGAAAATTTCATGAAACCGTCAATCTACTTTCATATCAAACAGGAGGTTTCGGAAGGTGCTATCCCGATTCTTGATCTAAGCAGTATCGAACCGAATCGTTTTCGCGGACTTGCGACCCTCGCCACCAGTGCAGGTCTACGTCCCATGGCTGCCTATATACAGGATGGCTGGAATCCGAATCTAAAAACTTTACCTGCGGGACTTTACATTGTTCAGGCCAATCCAGGACAACTGCCTTTACCCGCCCGTTTAATTCAATCTGGTCAGCAACAATTTTACACCGCCTACCCACAAACTGCTTTCAATGGTACCGGAATTATCCTGAATCCTCAGGGGCCACTTGCCGAAAATGAGATTGCTTATCCTGAATTGGGAATTTCCTGGACCTTTTTAAATACACGCTTTGACAGCCAACTGAACCGGGTGCATACCAATCCACTCGGCTATGTCTTGCTCTCAGCAGGAATCGTAATCTTGCCATTACATCTGGTACTCTCGACCCATTACCCTAATTTATTAAGCTTCTGGGGTACCTCAACTTCCTGGGCATCCGTTGTTGTGATCGTTATCTTAATGCTCATCCTCCTGATCACCATGTTATGGCGGAGGTTCAAAAAATCATGAGCATGATCGATATTCTGTTTATTACCGGCTTTATCGGGATCTGGATTCCACAGGCCTTTTGGGCCTGGCTCAGCTTTTCTGCCTGGCGCTATTCGATTCGTGCCAGTCAGGAACTGACCAATTTACCAATACCTGAACGTTGGCCGATGCTGAGTGTGCTGGTGCCGGCATATAACGAAGCACTGGTGATTGAAGATACCTTACGCTCTCTAGCTGCACAGGATTATCCGGCTGAAAGTTATGAAGTACTGCTAATTAATGATGCCTCCAAAGACAATACCCAGGAAATTGCCGATCGTATGGCAGCCGAATTTCCAGTCATTCGGGTCATCAATGTGCCTAAAGGTCAAGGTGGTAAAGGTAAATCCAGAACTTTGAATAACGGACTCAAACACGCCCGCGGAGAATTGATTGCGGTTTATGATGCGGACAGTACGCCAGAGCCGGATTGTGTACGGCTGATTGCCCAGACCTTGCTGGCAGATTCTAGTTTGGTCGCAGTGAATGGCAAAGTCCGTACCCGCAACTGGAAAGACAGCCCCCTTAGTACCTTTATCGCTATCGAGTTTATCTATTTTCAGTGGATTTTTCAGGGTGGACGCTGGCTGCGTTTCCGTCTTTCCACCCTAATGGGAACCAATTATGTGATCTGGCGAGATGCACTCGATATTCTAGGCGGATTTGACGAAAAATCCTTGGTCGATGATACCGAAATGAGTTACCGGATTTTTCTAGGACATAAACGGATTAAATGGGTGCCTTATGCCGTAGGCTGGCAACAGGATCCGGGCGACCTGAATATTTTTATCAAACAACGCTCGCGTTGGACTCAAGGTAACTTTTATGTAACCCGTAAATATTTAAGAACAGCGCTCCGGCATCCTTTTCCAATCGGAATGGAGATCGGCAACAATATTATGTGTTACATCATTTTTGTGCCAGCCCTGTTCTTAAGTCATATGACGCTGGTGGTTGGCCTACTCGGTATTGATGGCACCACGATTCCTGGCCCATTTACCTTACTCTTCATTTTGGCGTTTATTCTTTATCTGGTCCAGATCTGGTTCACCCTCAGTCTGGAAAAAGAAGTGCCTAAACGATTTTACTTCTATGCCTTTATTGCCTATTTCACCTATTCACAAATCTTTCTCCTGATTGTCTTTAAAGCTGCCTGGGACATGTTAAAAGGCAAAATCAAAGGTGAAGGAATTACCTGGTACAAGACAGAACGAAAGAAGGAAAAAAAATGATCATGCACATAAAAACAGCTCCTTTGAGATTAATGTCTTCACTTATCTTGGCATTGTCTAGTGCACATCTCTATGCGGCCATCTGGAAGCTTGATGATGTAGTTGCGCGGCATGTAGAGCAAACTACGCCTTACTTTTTTTATGTTGGAAAAGGTGAAAGCTGGCAGGATGTCCAGTTCAGCAGTCAGTTCAATGTACAGGGTAGCAGTACGGTGATTGTCCGGTATGACAATCAGCTGATTCATCAACAAAATTTGAGTGGTAAAGGCACATTAAATTTTAGCCTCCCCCCTGCCGATAGCGGTTTTCATCGGCTGGATATCAGTATTTTACAAAAACCAGGACCTGGACAAAGTACTGCCAATATTTGTCTTGAATCAAGCAATTTACAGACTACCTTGACTCAACCAAATCTGAGTTATCAATCGCAGCGTAACAGCATGCAGCTGAATCAACTCCCGGATGTCCTGTTCAATAGTCAATTGAACCGACCAGAACCAGTACAGGCACTGCTAGGTTTTAATACGGCAAATTTCCTGGAAGCCACCATGATGAGTAGGCTGGCAACTGCCTGGAATTTTGCGACACCTGTGCAATGGCGGCTAAATACCACTCCTGAATCAGCACCTGATTTCATGATCAATATTCAGCGTTCGGCCGCAAAATTACCCGCAGCACGGATGAGTCTAAATCAGGTCAACCAGGTACCAAGTCTGACGATTGAATACTCTTCAGAATCCCAATTATTGATGGCCGTCAATGCCCTGCTCAATCAGCAATATCTAGCACAACTAAATACTGCAACAGCGAGTTTAAATGGCCCTGTCGCGCGACCAAACTGGGCCAGTGTACGCCGTTTTGAAAGCTTGGCCGATCTGGGCATTTCCGATTTCAAACTCGGCAATACTCCCAAAAATATTTCACTGGTCTTTCCTGCTGTTTGGGAAGTTACGGATATTTTAAAGGGTCAGCTTAATTTCCGTTCGCAAAGCGGACTCTTACAAGGCTCGACTTTACAAGTTTGGCTCAATGAAGTACTCGCAGGTAGTACCAGTCTGGCAAAACTGGATTCCAGCCCGGTTGAGCGGCAGTTTGAATTTGTAGGTGCAGATTATCCCTATACCAACAGCTTTAACATGACGGTGAGTAATAACCAGTTAAATAGCAATAATTGTCTACCTAATGCGGGTAATGCCTTATGGATTGATGCTAAAAAATCCAAGCTTAGTCTGCCTTACCAGATGAAACAGGGAGTTATCAGCCTGTCTACAGTTTTTGACAAGACTCCTGAAATTGCCATGAATACGCCTGTAGCCACCCCCATCGCGATCAGCCTGGCTCAAGTTGCCAAGAACATGCTGCTCAGTAATGATCCAATTGGTCTGAATATCACCCAGCTGAATCCAAGTACACCTAAAACTATTAATATCCTGCTGAATGCCCAGCGTTATCAATCCGAATTGCAAAAATACAGTCAGATTCTTTACTTACCTACTACCGCAAATGGTAGTTTGATCACCGTCAGAAACGGGAATTTCTGGATTTATAGCGACAACAACCTCGGGGTAGAAAATTTTGCCCGCTTCTGGCCGCAAATCCAGCAGAAAATCCCGAACAATACTGCGGCCTTGTTTATTTCTGCCCAAGGGCAAATTACCGTACTTAGTCAAACCGCTATAGAAAAAGCAGAAACCCCGATAATTGAACAGATTTCCATGCGAACTATTGCTATTATTCTAGTGATTGTTGCTGCGCTTATTATAGGGCTGCTGTTCTGGCGCAGAACCCGTAAGGCACAAAAAACCAAAGAAGAATAATGATGAAAAAATACCTAATTTTAGGCTTACTGGTGTTACTGGCAGTTCCTGCCTTGGCTTTTACTGGCTCTGCCTTTTTTATGGCACGTGCAGATGCTAAAGCGGTAACAGCGCCTAAAATTGAGGGTATTTTCTGGCAGGTTGACCAGATGAGTCACGCCTCCGGTAACTGGCACTTATTAGGCATCGATACCTTAGTCACTCAATGGAGTATTGTAGACGGACGCTCCTTTTTTAAAGAAATCCCCGGAGCCCAATGGCAACATCAGCCGGACTGGAATACGATTGCCGAACAACCCTGGTCCAAGCAGGTTATCCTAGGTCTGGCAGGGATTTTTCAGGAACCTGTGGCACGTGAAAATATTGACCAACTCTTTTTACAATCCCAACAGATTATTGAAACGTCTCTTCCAGTTCAGCCTGCTGCTTATTATTTTCCTGTAGAAGCTGATCCAAGCTGGCATGGGGTTGCCAATCTGGCACGTTATGTTGCCGAATTCCAGCGACCAGTCTGGATCAGCATTTATAGTGCAGACCGCAAATCACGGTTTTTACATTATTGGCTTGAAAGCTGGTTGCCTGATAATGCCCAAGTCTTTTTTCAGGATGGCGTCGGTGTGGGCACGCGTAGTCCCGAAGAAGCGGCGGTGATTTATCAAAATCTTAAACATCAGGTTGGTAACAAAAGAGTTGTGATTATTCTCGAAGCTTTCCGGCCTAAACCGGAAGGCGGCTTTCGTGCAGCTTATCCTTGGGAAATTGCAAAACAGTTGAAAGCTTATGCTGGAGAGCGTGTCTATATTTTTGACGGTCCACATTATTTAAATAAAGCCAGTGTGCTCTGGCTTTATTTGTGGATGAAAATCAATTACTAGGGTCTGTTGACATTTACTGTTCATAATTAAACCTATAAAGGTAGCCATAAAAATATACAGGCTAAGGCAACAGCACTTTGATAATTTCTTTTGAGCTTGTCATATCGAGTAGCTATTCCTCTAAATTGCTTTAATCTACAAAACATATTTTCAACTAAATGCCTGATTTTATATAAATACCAGTCCATATGATCATTGTTCGATTGGCTATTTATTCTCCTTGGTATAGTCGCTTTCGTCCCTGTTTTTCTGATCTGTTCACGCAGTGATTCTGAATCATAGCCTTTATCTGCGCAGACCACTTTTGTCTCTTTTAAGTCTAATGTTGATATTAAATCAGGTGCAACTTTGACATCATGTGTGGTTCCATCGGTAATCATGAAATCAACAGGATTGCCATTTGCATCAACAATCAAATGTATTTTTGAGGAGTTTCCTCCTACACTTTTAGAAATGGATTGATTCGCTATACCGGCAGAATGTTGATGAGCACGTACGTGAGAGCCATCAATAAAAATCCACTCCATATCGGGGCATGATGCTAATAATTTGAATAATCTAAGCAACTTACCACTGCTTGACCAACGATTAAAACGTTTGAAAATAGAGTTTGATTGACCGAAATAGGAAGGAATATCTCGCCACGGACAGCCTGTTCTAATTCTATAGAGAATAGCTTCAATAAAATTACGTAAATTTGAGTTGTGATGAATAGATAAATTACGCAAAATAGTTTTCAACTTTTGCCAGTGTTGATCTGTCAGCATGGTACGAGGCATAGCGAATAGTAAAATTGGGTTTGGCGATTTGATTTTACTACTTCGCTATTTTTTAAGCTAAAAGTGTCAACACACCCTAAGCTCTGACTATTAAATCTTGCAGCATCTGTTCCAAAATACGTTCCGAAGCATGACCATCACCAAATGGATTTTCGACTTCTGCATGTTGTCGATAATAGGCTGAATCATCCATGAGACGAGAAAACTCTTGTACGATTTTGGCCTGATTAGTACCGACTAGTATTCCACAACCTGCTTCAACCACTTCCGGACGTTCAGTTACATCCCGCAGTATGAGCACCGGTTTTTGATAGGTGGGGCTTTCTTCCTGAATACCGCCTGAATCGGTCATAATAAAATAGGCTGCACCTAAAACAGCCAGTAAGTCCGGATAATCCAGAGGTTTTAACAAATGTACCTGCGGATGATCCAGAAACTCGCGATAAGCAATTTCATATACCTGCGGATTGAGATGCACAGGCCAGGCAAAATGCAGCTCTGGATAACGGCGACATAGTGCATGGATGGCGGCACAGATATTTTGAATACCTTCACCAAAATTTTCCCGTCGATGTGCGGTCAGCAAGACCAGTTTATCTTGTTCACTTAATTTCAGCCCCATTCGCTCTAACCTTTGCTGAGACTGCTGAGAAGAAGATTGCATTAAATCACGGGCATGATAAATAGCATCAACCACGGTATTACCGGTAATAAAAATCTGCGGGTCTGGAATATTTTCCTGACGCAAGTTTTCTGCAGAACGTCGGGTTGGTGCGAAATGCCAGTGAGCCAAGCGGGAAACCAGTTGCCGGTTTCCTTCTTCCGGAAATGGATGCATCAGATCAAAAGAGCGTAATCCGGCTTCAACATGCGCCAGATGAATATTCAGGTTAAAGGCCACCAGAGCACCTGCAAGTACAGTGGTGGTATCCCCTTGCACTACAATTACATCACATTTCGGCATGTCACGATATACTTGATCCAGTTCGGTCAATGCCTTGCTTAATAGAATATTTAGACTTTTGCCGGGTTGCATGATTTGCAGATGATGATCAATCTTGATTTGGAAAAACTCGATCGCATCCTGTACCAATTCCAGATGCTGACCGGTAAATACCACATTGACTCTAAATCGTGAATCTTGCTGGGCTTTTAAGATGACTGGTGCTAATTTAATCAGCTCAGGGCGGGTACCAAAAATAAAAGAAAGATCAATCAGCATGGTTAAAAGCTCCAGTAATAAGTCAGTTCCACTCGGGTATTATCAAAAGTTCTTTTTCCAGACTCAGGTGCCCCATTTACATATTTGCCATACATCTGTTCAACACGTAGCTTGACCGGGAAGTCTGCAGGTTGCCAGGCTATACCCGGCCCCAACTCTGCCAGGTTGTTATAAAATTCGTTATTGGAATCATTAATCGTATGTAACTTCAGATAAGTCTGGATATTGCCTAGATGATCCCGGTTAAAGTTCCAACCGGTACGCAGGCGCAGGTCGCCAATTACATTATAATCTTCACGTGAATAGCTCGCTGCATTGCCATACAGTTCGGCAAAATACTGAGTTTTCTGGGTAATCGGACTATGACTGGTTTCGGAATCATGCCAATACCATTCCTGATAACCGGTCAAACCAAAATTAATACTTTCTCTGAATTTGTCTCGGTTTAAATCGATTAGATCATAACTTCCGCCGAGTTCCAGATATAGATAGAGCGGCCATTCCCAAGGACGGTAATTTGTTCCAACACCGACAATGGCTGCATTCTGGTCAATAATCTCAGGTCGTGCACCGCCGGTGGATTGGGTATCCCTGTTAATGCTGGCAAAGCCATAAATCTGGCCACGGTTTTCTTCTCCCCAATAACGTCCATAACGGAGCTTCAAGGGTAAGATAGCCGTGTCATAACGTCCTTCAAAAGAAGGAGAAAAATAGATATCGGCAAAGGTATTTTTAGTCTGACCACTTGTTGTTCCATTTAAATTAAGTACAGCCTGTTGGGCTTTTACTGCAGTTTCAGGATTTGAGGAACTTTGCAGTTTTTTAAATATTTCTAAAGCTTCGGGATTACGTTGAGCAGCATTCAACAGATAGGCTTTTTGCAACAACAATTGTTCATCATCTGGCGTTAATTCAAGAGTTCGATCAATATAAATTAAAGCTTCGGTATTATTATTTTTGCGCATTTCCAGATATGTCCAAGTTTTCCAGACCTTTGGATCTCGCGGTGATTTCTGGCTAATCTGCTGTAAAAGTTGTGTTGCCTGTTCAAGATCCTTTTGTTCAACTTGGTAATATTGTTCCCATAATATATAAGTTTCAGGAAGGGTCTCTGCTCGAGTTGATAAAGTTAAAATCATCAAGCAAATACTTGAAATAGTAGGTAATCTTTTCATTTTAATGCATGAATTAGAATATTATAGTTCACACTATAACAGCAATTTATTTTAAGCTTGGAGCGGATGAAATTAAGTTACCAAACTCTCTATTATTTTTATAAAAAAATACATGAACCGTACCGGGTTTGTCGGAGAGTCAATATTCTGAGTGGGAAGCACTGCTTCGCAAGGTTCGATGACAAAATTAAAATATACCCCTGAAATCAGAGAAAGAGCGGTTCAATTATTGATTGAATCTGAAAAAGATTATCCATCGAATTGGGCTGCAATCACAGCAATTGCGCATAAGATTGGTTGTACTCCTGAAACACTTCGTGCCTGGCATCAAAAGCATTTAGATCAGCAAAATCCTATTAAAGTACAACAGATATCTGATCAAGAAAAAATGAAGCAAATGGAACGTGAAATTAAAGAAGGCTCTAGACTAGCAGATTTGCACTTAGTTTTACCTAATGAGGTCCCACAACTCTGTTGCTAGCTCATTAGGCTCCCTCATCCAACGCCATTCTGTTTCTTTAAGATGATAATCAAAATACTCTTTTGATATACCGTTGAACTTTGCTAGCCTTCTTTTACAAAAACTCCAGAATGATTCTATTCCATTTATATGACATTGTCCTCTGGCAAATTCATTCGCTCCATGATTTACTCTAAAATGCTTTGAGTAACCAACATCTACCAAACCATTGTATCCACGCCAACCATCACTATAAATTACACTTTCAAGTGCAACTTTACCTCAGATAACTTGTTGTAATGTAGTCTTTTTACAATCAGGGACTATTTCTGTATAAACTCGACCATTCCTTTTAAATATTCCAAATACAGGTTGTTTTAAAGTACCTCGACCTCGCTTCAACTTTCCATGAAAACCACGTTGTCTTTTTGCTCCAAAATAGCTCTCATCAACTTCAATAGAACCTACAAACTTTGCTCTTAAATCTGTTTGATGATCGTAGATTGCTTCTCTAAAAAGCATGTACCAATAATAGTTGATGGTATTACGGTTCAAGTTAAGCAATAAGGCTGTTTTAGAAGCAGGAATATCAATGCAAAAGCACTGAATAATTTTTTTAATCTTATAGTTACTTAATTTGCTGTTTTCTATCATGATTCTGGACTAACATATCTATTCTGCTAGTCTAGAGCCTAAAGAATTAAAGCGTGCCAATGAAATTCTACGTAAAGCAGCCGCTTTTTTTCGCCCAGGCGGAGCTCGACCGCCCACACAAATAATGGTGGATTTCATCCATAACAATAAAGACTTATATGGTGTTGATGCGATTTGTAGGATTTTACCGATCGCAGCTTCAACCTATTACCGAACTTTAGATTTCGCTGACAATCCAGAACATCGAGCAAAGCAAGATTTACATGATGAGCATCATGCTGAACAAATTAAAAGAATTTGGAAAGAAAGTTCAGGTCGGTATGGTGTGCGTAAGGTCTGGCAACAATTGAAACGTGAAGGTTATGTTATGGCACGTTGTACAGTTGCTCAATTGATGCAGAAGCTAGCTATACAAGGTGTTTGGCGTGGTAAGAATAAACAAACCACCCGTAGCCGAGATGATCAAAAAAGAGCAGATGATTTAGTGAAACGTAATTTTAATGCTGATCATCCTGACCCTTGCGAAGCAGTGCTTCTCAGGTGAGTGACTTTACCTATATTCAAACAAATTCAGGCTGGGTCTATACCGCCTTTATTATTGATGTGTTCTCACGAGCAATTGTTGGATGGAAAGTATCTACACGGATGAATACAGATATGGTACTCGATGCATTAGAGCAAGCATTGCACGATCGAGGCATGCCAAAGAATGTGATTCATCATTCCGATAGAGATGTTCAATATCTTTCCATTCGCTATACCAATCGTTTAGAAGCTGCAAATTTACGAGCATCAGTCGGTACAACTGGTGATTCATACGATAATGCTCTGGCTGAAACGGTGAATGGCTTATACAAAACAGAGGTGATTGTATATTTAAAAGCAGATTGGCAAGGTTTAGCAGATGTACAACTTGCGACACTAAACTGGGTAGATTGGTTCAATAAAAAGCGTGTACACAGTGCACCGGGTTATGTATCGCCTTTTGATTTTGAAGCAATGTACTATGATAAGATTAACCCGTTAGGTCAGGTGGCCTAACTTAAATAAAAAAGTCTCCGACAAACCCGGTACGGTTCATAATGGTAGTTATGCGAAACTAGTAGGCTTTACGCGGAATTCTTAGCATATTCATCTTTTGTCTTATATCTTTTTTTTACCTATTGGTAAAATATATTCATAACTTATAGAGTAAAAAAGTAGGTAATTAAGAAAAAAATTACAGCGATTTATAAGCCTTATAGTTCCGGGAGAGACTATAAGGCTTTTTCTTTATCTTAAAATTCATATATCTATACTATTTTGATAAACAAAAGCATGGCTGAAAGCCATGTTCTGGGAATTCGTATAAGGGGGTATTATGTTAATTTTAGAAAATTTTAAGAATTAACTCTCAAGTAACTGCCCTATTTCCAACCTACTATATCCTCGCTCTTTTAGAACTAAAACAATAGCTTTTCTATAGTCATCAGAACTGGAGGTCTTATATTTTATGATTAATTGATTCTCTGACTTCAGTTCAAGGGCATTCTTATAGGTTAAGACTTCAGTAGAAATCTTATTAAAAATATTTAGATTAAACATACAGGTACTCTTCATCCTGTTATAGCGGCCCGACTACAACAAATACCTGCCTTAGCTTAGCTAGGCACCCTTGGCAGCAAGGATTACAAATTAAGAAAAGTTCTGCAAGTTTTCGAAAGCTATAAGGATGAATAATCAACTAAAATCATTGTTATTTAACATAATGGGCGTTATACGAACTTAAAAAATTGAGACTATAGCATTAATTTTTATGTATTTTTAAAATTTAAAGCCTAGCCAAGTGTCTAGGCTTTTTGATTTCGCATAACCGCCATTATGTTAAATGGACTGTAAATTGATGGATTTTTCATACTTTCTATTTTGAAAAAATTTGCAGATCCTTTTTTTAATTTGTAACTTGGACTGCCATCTCTTTCCTAAATAAATTTATACAGTGAATAAGACAGAGCTAAAAGAGCAGAGGACATCCACAGAATAAAGAAATATTCTCTAAATTTATAAAAAAATAAAATATGTATAAAAAATGCTGAAGTTATGACTAGGAAAATCCAAGTCATTATTCCCACTGGAAAACCGTGATCTTGACAGTTCAGATATAAAGACAGTACCAGAAAAATCACTGAGTATATTTTTAACAAAGGTTGAGAATAATGAAAGCTTAGAAAAGGATACCCAAGTTTTTTCATTCTACTTTGACTGGTCATACACAGCTGCATCATTGCAACCATGGCCCACAATATTGCAGCCAGACTCATTTGGCCACCTCACGCAGCTTTATTTTCTTGAAATAAAAACAGGCAAATATATATCCTGTGGCGATGAGCATCAATACAAGATCAACTCCTGCTACAGACCATTGCTGATGCAACACGGTATTCAAGAGGAACGCGTGAGGAGTCAAGAATATGGGACTAAATACTGTCATCCATAAAATAACAGCAGTGAGGATAAAGGACAAAACTATGGCTTTTTGCATTTTAGCCAGCATCGGAATGAATAGAATACCCACCCAGCTGATAAAGAATATGCTTAACTCATACTGAATCCGCTGTTCAAGACTGCCCGTCAAAATCCGGTTGGCTAAAAAATACATGGCTGTCGCAAACGGCAAGCCCAGAAAAGTAAAATAATTAAGGTAAGCAACCACATTATAACTTAAGGTATGTTGCTGTTTAATACGTTTCTTTTGCCATAATAAAGCTCCTGCGACCAGCATGATGCAACCGACGAGACCTAAACCCGCTAGTATCCCCCTCATCCATTGACTGGCGTAATATCCTAAATGAATACCATAAGTTGCCGAGCTGATTTGAGCGACAGGATGCAGATTTCTTTCGGAATTCAGATTCTGTCCGGTATTTGCTGCAAAAATAAATTGCGGATTATTGAAAGTAATTAATTGGTTATATCCATAATCGAACGTAATTAAGGCTTCCGCAGTATTTGGATTTTTGACTTCAAATTTCGCCAGTACAGCTCCATTACTTGCCTGTTGAGGTAGTTGACGGGAGAATACAGAGAATTCTTTTAATTGAAGAGCTGAATTTGCTGCCGATTTTGGCGGATTGATATATTGTATTTCACTATAAAACTTCTTTATTCCATTCTCGCCATAGTGTTTATTGATTCCCGCTGGCACAAGCAGATAGAAGAAGATCATAATCCCGGTAAAGGCCATAATCAGATAAAAAGGCAGAGTTACTACACCGGTAATATGATGCAAATCCAATAATGTACGCTGTCCCTTAAAACTCCGGAATACAAAAAAATCTTTAATTATTTTTTTATGGGTAAAGATCCCGGTAATTAATGCAATGAGAAATAGCACCCCGACAATAACCACTAGCGTTCTACCGACGACATCGGGCAAAGGATACAGACTGTAATGTAATTTAAAAAAGAAGTCGCCTCCCAGACTTTCCCGACCTTCTGTTAAAATTAATCCTGTATGGGGGTCTTGCAGTTTATGGTACTTATTGGTTTGGGCTTGCCATTCTAAAGTGTTAAAAGGCATTCGGGAATTGGCAAGATTCACTCGCCATCTTTTTGCCTCTGAGGCATGGGTATTTAAGTAATCATAGGCAACCTGGGCCGACTCAAAGGAACTAGGAGGCACTTTTAAATATAAAAAATTTTCAGGTTTAGACCAGAGATTAATTTCAGTTCTGAAATAGGCAATAGAGCCGGTAAAAAAAATCAGGAAGACCGACCACAATACAACGATACCTAACCAGCTGTGTAAAGTTGCCTGTATCTGGCGAAATTGCATTTAATTTTCTCCAAATTTTTTTATGATCCAATAGCTCAGCAATAAAATATAACTGAGATAATTGATGCTCTTTTGCCATAATTTAGACGGAATACAAGGAACTAAAACAATATAAAAAATGAGGAAAGTAAAACTTAGGAGGGCAGATAAATAGATATTTTCAGCTGTTGCAAAAGGTAAATAGTCAGGTAAAACCCAAGAGATCCATAAGCTATAGCCATAAGCAGCCAGGCAGATATAAAAAATTTCTTTAATAGATAACCACTCTGGTTTTTGTTTATCCATTGACCTTATCTTTCATCCCATCTCAGGAAGTGAAGAAGTATCTGTACGGCTACAGATACTTCCTAGGTGAATATTAATAATTAATGGTATAGCTTAGGCCAAAAGTACGACCCTCTGCAGGAATGGCCAACAGTGAGTTGCCATTAGTTACTGCTGCTTGCTGTGCAAATACATTTTTGTACTGCTTGTCCCAGACATTATAGACACCAAAATCGACCCGGCCTTTGGCTACAGGGAAATGAGCCAAGACATCCATCGTGGTATAGCCTTTAATATCTGCTGCACTATTGCTATCGGTTAAACCTGCGGCTATTAATGCTTGGTCATCTTTATAGGCTTCATTAGTGCCTTTGATGGCTAGCATTTGTGCACGTACACCATAACCCTCTTCATTATTCCACTCAGCAAACAGGGTGCCTTTCACAGGCGACACGGCAAAAGCATTCAGTTCATGCCATTGATCTGCTGCATCTTTATATTGTCCGCGTGTGTAGCCCAAGGTCCCACCCACCTTATAGTTGTCCATAAATGGATAACTTACCGTAGCTTCTGCTCCATAAATGCGTTGATCTGTATCTACCACATTTACTGAACGGTCAGCGTTGAACTGTACCACCTTATCGGAGGTATTATAGAAACCTGTTAGACCCAAGTTTAAGCCGTCGTCCTGATTTAAGCGCCAACCCAATTCGTAGCTGTTGACCGTGATCGGTGCAATACCTGACGTCGTTAAGGTATAGGCAGCTACATCACGCAGCACGCGTTGTACATCCGGATAACTATAACCTTGTGAAAAATTGGCATAAACTTGCTGCGCATCTGTTAACTCATAGACTGCACCTAAATTGAACAGGAACTTATCAGCATCGGTAGAGTCAGCCGCCATTAAAGTAACCGGATTGCGTGCGGTTAAATAACTGTCAGTGTCTGCCTGAACATACTGATAACGCACACCGGCCTGTACATTCAAACGATCCGTCAGTGCATAATCCCCTTGTACAAATGTGCCAATATTCTGGATTTCTGTATCAGGTCCGGAACCCTGTTTTTCACCTGTTGGTGTATAGACCAGACCATTATTACTTGGTGTATAGTAATCAGCCCACTGGTGATCTTTTTCCCAGTCATAGTCCAGACCATAAGTCAGTTTTAAATCTCGCTCGACCACCTGCAGGTCAGATTGAACAGTAGAGCGAATTCCTGCATAGTCCACATTGGATTGGCTTTGCTTTACATTCACGCCATCTTTGGAATAACCATACGGTACAAAACGCGCTTTTTCATTACGGTAATACGCTTCAACATTCAAAATTTGTCCCAGAAAATCCTGGTTTTGATACTGGGTATTAAACGCATAGCGTTCTGTAAAGGGTTGTTGATCTAAATTCCACCCTTTAATGGCTTTATAAGAAGGCTGTGTCCCGGTTTGCAGATAAGAATAGTCAGGACCATATTCGGTATCCTGTTCATCATTATAGTATTGTGCACCAAAACTTAAGCTTTGCTTATCGGTTAAATTAAAGTTTAAACGACCATTCACATCAAGCGTATCGGTATCCATCGTGCTGCCCTGCCAAGGGCTTAACGAGATACGGTCACCGTTACCATCAAACTGAGAACCCCGACTGGTAAAATCTACCCCTAAAAAACCGTCCATCTTGTCATGACTAAATGAAGCGGTTTGCCCCACCTGATAAGCCAAACTGTCACGACGGAAATTATCAGCCGATGTCAGGCCTAACTTGGTCTGAAAGCTGACCGGTTTCGATTTGTCCGCACGTTTGGTAATAATATTAATAATCCCGCCCGTCGCACCTGAACCATAAATACTGGTCGCACCTGAAACCACCTCGATATGATCAATCATATTCGGACTGATGCTGTTGAGCTGACGCGCCACATCGCGCGAACCCGTCTGTGAAACTCCGTCAATCATCACCAGTACATTCCGCCCACGCATGGTCTGACCGTAATTACTGCTGGTCCCGCTGCTTGGTGCCAATGAAGGTATCAGCTGCGCTAAAACATCTGCGACTTTTCGACTCGCTCCAGCCTGTTGAGCAATTTCTTCACCCTGAATGGTCTGTACAGTTCCTGCAACTTCAGCAATCGTTTTAGGGGTACGGGTTGCTGTTATCAAAATAGGAGAAAGCTTTATTGTTTGACCTGAACTTTCAGGCTCCTTTGATGCAGGACCAAACTCTTCTGCGTACAAATGTGAAGAAATAGCTACTGTAAGAAAACACAGACTAAATTGAGATAGTCGCATTTTTAAACCTTTTCACAAACATTAATAATGATGCTAATAATAGTCATTATCATTATAAATGTAAAATTTTTGTTACATTTTTACTTGTATTTTAACCTAGTATTTATTTTTTCAACTTCTGATGAATGAGAAAAAACTCTTTATTCAGATGTGTATATTTAGAGTATAGGTGAATGTAATACTGAGATTGAGATCCAAGCCAATGGGAAAATTAAGTTAGTTGAAAACTGGCAATGGCGTAATGGCGACTGTTCTACAGGCGAATCAATACTTATTGAAATCTAAGGTAGAGATAAATAAAGCCCTGATCTAGGGTCAGGGCTTCGCATAACGTGTATTATGTTAATTTTAGAGGAACTTTATAATTAAAGGATGCCAAATATGCTGTTGATCAAAAGCGTCCTGCACAGAATTTACCCCAATTATTAAAACTAAAACTGATATTAAAACTAAAACTGATCTTAGCGCGTTAAATCTGAAAATGAAACGTCAAGAGCTAATAATCTCTCTTTGCTTAAGCCAGATCGGCTAAAAATTTTAAAATTGGCTCAACGAGTAACTGGGCATCAAAAAGGATGGCATCGTGCGTGCCCTGTATTTTTACCAAATTCAGATTTTGGGTTGTTAAAAACACGGATTCTTGACTAACTTTGTAAGGAACCAACATATCATTCTCGGAAAATATAAATAGCATCTTGACTGAATGATTTTTTAAGATATCCACTAGATTTAATTGCTGCAATAGATAAAGATGCTTAACCTGATAGTTTAAATCAATACTATTTAACTGTTGGTGCAATAATTTTGCACGTTCACGCGCTGCTGCGCCAGCTAAAGTGACCAAGGTACAGAAGCGCTGCATCCCGCGTTTTGGATCAGCCAGTATGGAGGATTTAAATTGTGTGTATTGTTCAACTGGCATTGCCTGTGGCCATGCTTCGTTGGCCACGAAACAGGGATTTGACATACAGCAAATCACTGGCTTGGCAATTTTCAATTGTTGCTGGATTTCATTAGCCAGCAAAAGTGCCAACTGTCCACCCAAAGACCATCCCATCAAGACATCAAAAGAACTCGCCTGCCTAACTTTTTCGGCCAAAATACTTTCCACGTTAGGATCAAAAATATCCCATACTTCAACTTGATACTGCTGCCGTAACTGTTCTACAAACGGGGTTAAGACCGCTGTTCCTAGCCCCCAACCCGTAATCATCAGTATCTTCATTTTGTCTGCTCCAATAAAAAGGGACCAATTCAAGTTGAAATGATCCCTGTTTGTTACACGATTAATTAAGCAGGTTGCATCGCATCTACAGCCAATTCTTTAGCTGTTTTCTTGGCAGCTTCAGCTTTTAAGCCTAATTTAGCAAACAAGGCTTTGTCTTTACCTTCACCACTGTTCGGGGCAGTAAGCAATTTATCACCTGAAAATAATGAGTTAGCTCCAGCCATAAATGCCAGTGCCTGATCAGAGTCAGAGAGAGATTCACGACCTGCCGACAAGCGGATATAACTCTTCGGCATAATAATCCGTGCTACCGCAATAGTACGAATCCAGTCAATCACATCCAGTTTTTCAACATCGGCCAGTGGTGTACCTTCAATAGGAACCAGCATATTTATGGGCACCGAACCCGGGTGAATCGGCATAGTCGCTAGTTCAAATAATAAACCGACTCGGTCTTGTACGCCTTCGCCCAAGCCGACAATACCGCCACTACAGACATTAATTCCGGCATTACGCACATGATCAAGCGTATTTAAGCGGTCATCAAAGCTACGTGTACTGATGACATTGGCATAATATTCACGTGAGGTATCAAGGTTGTGGTTGTAATAATCTAGCCCTGCATCTTTCAGACGTTCCGCTTGTGAGGCATTCAGCATCCCTAGGGTCATACAGGTTTCCATGCCCAGTTTCTTGACTTCCTGCACCAATTCCAGCACATACGGCATATCGCGTTCATGCGGGTTACGCCATGCTGCGCCCATGCAAAAACGGGTCGAGCCGGAAGCTTTGGCCTGTTTGGCTTCAGCAATCGCCTTTTGTACTTCTACGCGTTTTTCAATTTCCAGATCAGTATCATAATGTGCAGATTGCGAACAGTATTTACAATCTTCCGGACAACGGCCCGTTTTAATTGAAAGCAGAGTACTGACCTGAACAGTATTCGGTTCAAAGTTTTGGCGATGAATTTGCTGTGCCTGAAACAGTAAATCCATTAAAGGCAAGTCATAAATTTCTTGTATTTCGGCACGTGACCAATCATTACGGATCATCTTGTCTGCATCATCTAAAATTCCATTAAGTAAATCATACGCTGTTTTTTTTATTTTTCTTTAGCGTTTTCTTTCATATTCATTGCCTGCTTAAAATAGCTTTAGTTTATCAAGCTATTTTGAAAGCTTATTTAACTCGAATCCTGCTTAAGCCGATGATTCCTTAATTTGAATTGTTGGCTTATTTTGATGAGTGAGTTGATATGCACATAGTGAGGCGTAAATTCCACTCAGAAACCCATGAAGACTACGTGCTTTACTCGTTACTAAATTGTATTGCCCCTTCAATAAACTGAATAATGTTTCTATCTTATTGTGTTGTCTTAGGTGATATTCATCTGATGCACAAAGTTGAATAGCCTGCATATTCTTTCGATGATAAATAATTAAATCAATAACTTGATATTTCAATCTAGTTTTTAATTCTTGGCTGATGTAACCTAGATCCCCGTAAAGTTTTACTTCTACACCAGCAACCAATTGCTCAACCATTTTTATGTCAGCAACATGTCCATTCGATAAAGCAGAACAGGCAATTTCACCAAATTGATTCATCGCAATATGTAATTTACAGCCATAAAATCAGCCCATTGAGCTTCTACCACGTGATGCAATTTGGACTAATGATTTATGATGCTGAATACTTAGAGTTTTACAAACTGGCAGAGTTGTTGAATCAATCCATAAATATTGTGTACCTTGGCCTTTCATCAGTGTCACATGTAAAGCGTGTAGAGCTAATTCATGCATATTGATTAGATGAATCATCCTTTGATAGCAAGGCAAGTACTTAAATAAATGGCTTTTACCTTCTTTTAACCAGGTAAAAAAAGGCTTTGAAATTATTGAAATGAGAGCATTTGTACCAAATGGCAATAAAGCAGATTTCTGAAATTGTAAATTGAGCAGTTCTGATTCTTAAGGAACCACGGTTTTGTTTGAGAAACTCTCAATAAGTTGATTCAAATTTAAGAAAAATCATCAATTACGCAGAATAATTCGGTACTATTGAACATCAGAACTAGAGTTGTGAGTTTGGTGTGGTAACTCAACTGATGGCTCTAGTCCTCTTATTTTTCAAGTCAATTTCTTATCCGCGATTCGGGTTAATTAAGGATGTATAAGCTTCCTTTTTTATAGACAAATGTACAAGAAACAATACTATAACTTTACACTAGTTCTATCTACGAACCTTTGATTTATACTAGCCGGATAACATTACCGGCTTTAAATCAGTTTAGCGACTTTATGAACTTAAAGAAAAATAAAAGACAGTTTGTCTGGGGTTTAAATCTGCTTGCATCGATGATGTATGGCAGCTTTGCTCATGCACAGAGCATCAGCTTTCAGGACGCTGAACGTCAGTTGTTGCAAAATTCTTATAGCAGCCAAGCCTATCAAAGTCTGGAACAAGCTTCAAAACTTGAAGCTGAAGCAGTGAAAGGTATAGGTCTGCCACGAGTCGACCTGAATGTTCGTGCCTATGCCTTTCACAGTGAAGTCGATATTCCATTAAAGCAATTTAAAAATAATCTGGAGAATTCACTCTCTCAAGGCGTGAATGGCCGGCTTAATGAGTGGGAGGCCAGTAATGGCGTGGATCTACCTGCAGGTATTACCGATCCACTGCGTGATGGACTTAACAATACTATTCATAGCGGAGTTGGTCTGATTCCGGATACGTCTAATGTCATCCTTGAAGATCAGGTGATTCGCCCCACTGTTTCCGTGATTATGCCAATATATACTGGAGGCCTCACCCGTAGTGCCAAAGAAATTGCCAATATTCAGGTCGGTCGTAGTCAGCTCAGCAACAAACAGCAGCAAGATACGCAGCGTTTTGAACTGATTCAAAGTTATTTTAATGTGCAGCTCCAAAAGCAACTGCATGCAGCTGCGCTGTTTAATCTGAATGCCATGCAGCAGCATTATCGCAATGCCTTAAAAATGGAACAGCAAGGTTTTATCAGTAAAGGCCAGCGCATGCAATTTGAAGTAGCACGCAATAATGCCGAGCGCAGCCAGCAAAATACGCAGGCCAATTTGAATGCTGCGCTGTTCCAGCTCAATAATCTGCTTCAGGAAAGTAGCATCACTGAGCTTTCGACGCCTTTATTTGTCAATAAAACTGAGCCACAGGCTTTAAATCATCTGCTGAAAACCTTTAGTCAGAACTCTGCGCTGATTCAAAAAATGCAGCTGGATACCCAATTGGCCCAAGCCAATGTGAAAGCCCAGCAAGCAGCTAAAAAACCGAATATTTTTGCTTTTGGTGAATATAGTCTGGATCAAAATGAAAACTGGATTGTCGGAGTTGCCGCACGCTATAACCTGTTTTCCGGGATCGATAAAAACAAAAATATTCAGGCTGCTGAACTCAAACGCTCTGCCACAGAACTGCTCACTGCACGCACCCAGCAGGAAATTGAAAATCTGATTTATAAATCTTATAGCGAAGCACTTAGTGCACAGCAAAGTGATGCGCTTCTGGCACAAAACTTGAAAGCCGCACAGGAAAATTTACGCATCCAAGAATTGTCCTTTAAAGAAGATATGGGTACCGCCATACAGGTCATCGATGCACAAAATATGCTGAGCGGACTACGAGCCGAAACTGCCTTGAATGCTTACAAATATGTGATGTCACTGGCCACACTATTACAAAGCCATGGCTCGATTGCAGAATTTCCGAACTACATCCAACATACCAACACTCACTATATTCGCTAATGGAGCCGAACATGAACGAAGATCAACAACCCAATGATCCTGTGAATGAAGCGGCTTCATCCAGCGATACAGAAAAATCGCCTGCGCAACAGGTAGAAACAAAAACTGAAATAGAAAATAACGCGACGACTTCGACCGAGCAACAACAAGCTCCTGAAATCGCTAAAAAGAAAAAATATTTATTGCTCGCCCTGATTCCAGTTCTGCTGGCAGTCATCGCTTTTGGATTATGGAAAAGCTACCAACCGGCTCCGCTTGAATTGCAGGGTCGTGTAGAAGCTGAAACAGTTCAGGTGGCGACCAAAGTGCCAAGCCGTATTGAAGAAATTTATGTAGAAGAAGGTCAGCGGGTCAAAAAAGGCGATGTACTGGTGCGCTTAAACAGCCCGGAAATTCAGGCCAAAAAACAGCAAGCCGCAGCGGCTTTACAATCTGCGCTGGCCTTACAATCGACTGCTGAACGCGGCTCGCAGGAAGAAAATATCGCCAGTCTGTATGCCAACTGGCAAGCGCTGAAAGCACAGCAAAATTTAGCCAAAGTTTCTTATGAGCGTGGTGCAAATTTATTGAAGGAAGGTGTGATTTCACGCCAGCGCCGTGATGAATTGTATGCAGCCAGTCAATCAGCAGCGCAAATGACAGAGGCGGCGTATCAGCAATATGCACGTGCCAAACGTGGCAGCACTTCGCAGCAAAAGAGTTCCGCCGATGCACAGGTAGATATTGCCCAGGCTGCGCTGGATGAAGCCAATGCTTTAGAAGCAGAAACCCAATTAGTAGCACCTGTAAACGGAACGGTGTCTAAAACCTATGGCAAAGTCTCGGAGCTGGTAGCCACCGCAGTCCCTGTGGTCAGCCTGATTGAAGATCAAATGTGGGTGAGCCTGAATATTCGTGAAGACCAATATGCCCCGTTTCAGAAATTGAGCAGTATTGAAGGTTATATTCCCGCCCTAGATAAAACCGCCACTTTTAAAATCAAGCAGATCAGTGCTGAAGGTGAATTTGCCACCATTAAGACCACACGCCAAACCGGCGGTTATGATGTGCGAAGTTTTAAGCTGCATCTTGTGCCCACACCAGCGATTCCTGAACTGAAAGTTGGGATGAGCGTGTTATTTAAACTGAAAGAGACCCGATAATGTGGACGGGTATATGGCGCGAACTGCGCTATCTGCTCCGCGAAAAATGGGATCTGTGTCTGGTCACGCTCGCACCTGCACTAGTGATTATTTTATTCAGCAGCATGTTTGCTCAAGGGAAACCGGATCATTTACCGATTGCGATTATTGATCAAGACCAGAGTGCGCTGAGTCAAAGCATTTATCAGCATGTGGCGCTGAATCATACTCTTAAAATTGCTACGGTGTCGGAACAAACAGCTGAAATTGAGCGCCTGTTAAATCAAAATAAAATTTGGGGTTATATCCATATTCCCAGCGGTGCCGAGCAACGTCTGGTTCGTGCCCGGGATGCTGACATCAGTATTGCCTTTAACCAGAGTTATTTCAGTATCGGAAATACCATTTCCTCTGCCATGCTGGTCAGTACCCTGCAAGCACTGGCTGAATTTAGCGGACAGCAATATCTGGGCAACCGGCTGCCTTCTCTCGAAGCACCGTCACCGCATATCAAAATATCGCCGCTGTATAATCCACAACTGAATTATGAATTCTATCTGGAACTCTATGTCATTCCGGCAATTCTGCATTTACTGTTGTGTTGTTGTGTGGCATTTTCCGTCGGTCAGGAACTGAAGCGGCAGACCTTAACAAGCTGGATTAGCAACTCATCCATCTGGATGGCATTGCTGTCTAAGAACCTGATCTATGTGGCTATTTTTAGTCTATGGACCTGGATCTGGATGTTCTGGCTGATTGAAATTCGCGGCTGGTTTGTTGCCGGCTCGCTCGCTCTGATTCTATCGGCACAATTTCTGCTATATAGCGCTTATGCATTTTTAAGCAGTGCAGTGGTTCTAGCAACCAAAGATTTAAGTAAATCTTTTGGCATCATTGCGGTCTATGGTGGTTCATCTTTAAGTTTTGCCGGTGTGACCTTACCTTTAAATAATGCGCCCCTATTCACCCAGTTCTGGTCCAATATTATTCCGTTCACGCCCTATGCCAAATTACAAACTGAACAATGGGTGATTGGTAGTCCATTGCATATTTCACTGCAAGCTGGATTAATGCTGCTGATCTATGCCCTAGTCTACGCTCTGCTGGCTTATCTGTTTCTTAAAAAAATCGCCAAAGGAGCAACACCATGAAATCCCTTTGGTTTTACTATCTACAAAGCTTTAAAGATATCGTCAGTCACGGCACGATCTTTACCACGCTGATTCTATCTGTCTTGTTTTACAGCTTTTTTTATCCAACCGCTTATCAGGCACAGCAGGCTGAAGCCTTACCGATTATTATTGTCGATGAAGAACAAAGTAGCTTGAGTACCCGCATTATTGGTCAGGTGGCACAAAGCCCCAATGTCGAAATTCAGGCGATTACCGGAAATTTTGCCGAAGCCAAACAATGGATGGAATCTCAAAAAGCCGATGGTATCTTGTTACTACCGGACAATTTATCGCAAAGCTTAAGGCATGGTGAAACAGGCGGAATTGGACTGTATTTAAGCACGGCCAACTTTTTAGTGACCAAACAAATTGGTCTGGGCTTAGCTACATCAGTTGAGCAAACTTTGGCAGATTATACTGAACGCTTTGGCAAGGTCTCGGATTTTTCACCTGCCCTTTCTGTGCATCAAATTCCTTATTTAATCCGCTGTCCGGCTATGGCAGCTATGTCTTTCCTGCGGTTGCACCTTTAATTATTCACCAAACCATTCTTTTGGGTTTGAGTATGCTAATTTTAGTATATCGGGAAAGAAAAGTAGAATTAAACGCAAATGCATTGATTGGGATGTGTTTAGCGGTCTTTACTATTGGCTGTCTGGGATGTTTCTATTTATTCGGCTTTAGCTTCTGGCTATTTGATTATCCACGTGGTGGCAACCTGTTCGGGATGCTACTGGCTGTTCCAGTTTTTATCTATACAATAATTGGCATGACCTGCCTATTCGCCAGTTTTCTGGATTTGCCGGAACGTGCGGGTCATGTGATTGTATTCACTTCCATTCCACTGTTCTTTTTATCTGGTGCGGCCTGGTCGCATGCTGCAATGCCTATCTGGATGCAAGTCGTTGGCGAAATCCTGCCTTCCACCCAAATTGTGCAGATGTTTATTCAACTCAATCAGATGGGTGTACCTACAGAGCTAGTCTTGCCTAAATTGCTTTATCTCGGAATGATCGGAAGCTTGTGCTTTTTCTTGGCTTATCGACGTTTAATTTTAAACTGTGGAACTTTCTAGCTAGGTGTTTAGTCCCAGATTTTAATGGTGTAATATTCTCAGAGAAATGGAAAGATGCAGCACTATGGGACAAGTTCTACACAACAGCGCCACAACGACACAGACAGTGCGTCGAGCAATACAAAATAGTTAAGAGAGCTTAATAACGCTAGCCAAGCGTTACGGCATCAATCAAAAGACTGTCGCAAAATGGAAGAAACTTACTTCAGTAGATGATCTTACAACCGGGCCAAAGAATCCTCGCTCAAGCGTGTTATCGCCTGAAAATGAGGCGGCAATTGTTGCTTTTCGAAAACGCACTTTGTTGCCGCTAGACGATTGCCCTTATACATTGCAGCCGAGTATTCCTTATCTGACACGCTCGTCGTTACACCGCTGCTTGCAGCGGCATGGTATTTCATGACTGCCTAAGGTACAAGGTGATCGGCCTGTCAGGAAGCGCTTCATAAGAAATTGAGATCTTTAGAGAGGAATGAATTATTAAAATCAGTCAAACGGCTAGGTCGGTCACTTTGGAAAAAATGGTCTGGTTATCATCATCGAAGTTTAGTGGAAACCAAAATGCATTGCATCAAATTATTAGGCGATAAATTAACAGCAAGGAGTTTTGCTAGTCAGGTGGATGAGATTCATGCACGTGTAGCAGTTTTAAATAAATTCACAGAATTAGATCGCCCTAATACCCAAGTTGTCACTTGAATTTAGCTCAATTAGGGCAGCATTGTCTTTCAAACCTTTGTGCAACAAAGTCCTTCCCCTGATTGATATTTATTATTTAGTTTCCCAGTAATATGTTGATTCTTTTGCGACTTATTGGCCTTTTTTTGCGTATTGACCTGATGTTATGGCCCTTGGCACTTCTCGCCCTATTGTTACACCAGAAAATTACCCCTATTCATCAAAAGGCGGTCAATAAAATTCACGCCAAACTAAAAGTTACGCAACAGGAATCATCAACATGATATGGATTGCAGTGATCGGTCTGCTTTGGCTAAGCTGCTTTGCCTTTTATACTGTAAGTGCAAAGCAGATTCTAAAAACCCGAAAATCTCGGTACGCTTTTTTAGCGAATTTTCCTACGTACACTAAATTCGCAGCAGGTATTTTCTTATTCGTTGCAATGGTTTTATTACGGACCCGGTTTAGCTCCAGTATCAGCTTTGTGGCTCTATGGATATTTCTAAGCCCTGTACTGTTTATCTTTATCTTAAAAATGAATAAAGCACTTTAGTATTTATTTAAAATCAGAAAGTAGCAAACAGCCTAGTGCGCTACTTACATGCCCTCTATTGAACCAATCTACTCAGTATCTGCTAAACCTTGCCAACCTACTTTTAAATATTTCAGATTCATTATTTTGGCTAGAATCAAAAACTTAAATTGGTAGGTATTTGGTAGGTAGGATTCTTTTTAACTTCAT
Source organism: Acinetobacter variabilis (assembly GCF_000369625.1). Lineage (GTDB taxonomy): Bacteria > Pseudomonadota > Gammaproteobacteria > Pseudomonadales > Moraxellaceae > Acinetobacter > Acinetobacter variabilis. The sequence goes on along the minus strand of NZ_KB850117.1, from coordinate 9,987 downwards.
CCAATACTCATATTACGGTGAGGGTCACCGATAAAATAATCAATGAATGGTAGAAGGAATCACACCATGGCTTTTAAAAATATTTCAGATCAAACTAACGGTTTTTATATTCCCTGTGTTTCACTTTTTGGTCCGGGCTGTGCTAAAGAAATCGGGATAAAAGCACAAAATTTAGGTGCCAAGAAAGCGCTGATTGTAACTGATGCGGGGCTGTTTAAATTTGGTGTTGCAGATGATATTGCAAACTATTTGAAAGAGGCGGGTGTTGACAGTTATATTTTCCCAGGCGCGGAACCCAATCCAACTGATATTAACGTGCATCATGGAGTTACAGCTTATAATGAAAATGCCTGTGATTTTATTGTATCGTTAGGTGGGGGTTCATCACATGACTGTGCCAAAGGCATTGGCCTAGTCACTGCAGGTGGCGGACATATCCGTGATTATGAAGGGATTGATAAAAGTACCGTCCCGATGACACCACTGATTGCAATCAATACTACAGCAGGGACAGCTTCGGAGATGACACGTTTCTGTATCATTACCAATACCGATACCCATGTGAAAATGGCGATTGTAGATTGGCGTTGTACACCACTCATTGCGATTGATGACCCTAAACTTATGTTGGCCAAACCTGCAGGGCTGACTGCGGCAACAGGTATGGATGCCTTGACGCATGCAGTAGAAGCCTATGTGTCTACAGCAGCAAACCCAATCACTGATGCCTGTGCAGAAAAGGCGATTACCATGATCAGCGAATGGCTTAGCCCGGCAGTGGCGAATGGGGATAATCTGGAAGCACGGGATGCCATGAGCTATGCCCAATATCTTGCCGGAATGGCCTTTAACAACGCCTCTTTAGGATATGTGCATGCGATGGCACATCAGCTCGGAGGCTTCTACAACTTGCCGCATGGTGTTTGTAATGCAATTCTGCTCCCCCATGTTTGTGAATTTAACCTGATTGCTTGTCCTGAACGTTATGCCAAAATTGCCCAATTGATGGGGGTGAATACAGAAGGCTTAACCGTAACTGAAGCAGCTTATGAAGCGATTGGCGCCATTCGTCAGCTTTCGGCTTCAATTGGTATTCCATCTGGGCTGACGGAATTGAATGTAAAAGAAGCTGACTTGGCCATCATGGCGGAAAATGCACAAAAAGATGCCTGCATGCTGACCAATCCACGTAAAGCCAGCCATGCCCAAGTGGTAGATATTTTTAAAGCGGCGATGTAGTGCCTCAATGTAAGTCTTCTTTCCAATCATCTGACTTACATTTTTAACAGCCCCTGTTTCACTTTCTGAGGAAGTGTGCCAAGAGCAGACATGCATTTTCCTGTTCCTGGCTGATCCTTTTGCCTTCATAAGAGGATAAAAACGGGGGGTGTTTCTTTTTTATCAAGCCCCTTTCATTATAATTATCGACATTAATCCCATGGTAGAAAAATGCCAAGATTTTTTTAGCCCGTTTCAGCCACAAATAAAATTTCATAGCGTATTATCTTACGATTATATTTGATCCCTGAGGAATAAACTGCGCGTCCTTCAAATGACATGAAGGTGAGCGTAGCTGATTTTAATGAAGAGCATCCCATCAAGCAGCTAGGCAAACTGGGTAGCCACTGATAAAAATTTTAGGATCAGGTTCAGTCTAAATCAATAAGTAAACCCACAGTAAGCAAGGATAATACTTAATATTCCAGAATTTTCCTATTTTAACTGTTTAGCTTTGTACCGACAGTTACATCAGCTTTAAAGATTTTTATATTTTAACAGAGTCTGATGAACGGGATGGATTTTGGGCATCAGTTCAATCAGGCGTTCTATAGCATCAATCGCTTCAGGAAAATGTGCCACATGTTTCAGCAGGACATCGGTTTCATTAGCCTTGAAAATGGCATCGCTCAGGCGTGATTCCAGACAATCTCTCCAAGCGCATAGAAATGGACTTTCTGTTCTAGCCAGAAATACGCCGGTACATAATTTCAAGGCTGAATCAATATATCCAGCATCTAGGGATTGCTCCATCATTAAAAAGTCAGCCTCTACATCCGCCAATAAACGATAGGGTCTGGAACCTAGCATACCACCTAGTACATCGCGTAACTGTGACATTTCTGCTTTTAAAGTCCCTATACTGACCTTGCGTTCGCCATATAAGGCCTGATGCAAGGTATCTAGACTCAGGCCCTGCGGACATAAGGCCAGAATGGCTAGAATTTCAATCTGTCGAGGGGTCAGAACTAGCACCTTGCCATTAAACAGCACTTGAGGTACTGAAAAAGCCCGAATAAACAGGCGCTGCTTCTGGCATTCTAGTAGAGCCGACTGGATGATCGTAGCACAGCGCTCCGCAGCTAGTAGTGCTAAACTGTTATGCTTTGGCCAGGTAGTTGACAGATCAATGACACCTAAGACCTGTTTTGAATAGGGATCAATAATCGGAGCAGCGTAACAAACCCAATCATGAATGGAGGACATGTAATGTTCACTGGAAAAGACACAGCTGGATTGTTGAGTTTTTAAGGATAATGCCAATGCATTGGTTCCGACTAGCTCTTCGCGCCATTGTCCACCTTCAATAAAATGTACACTTTCTGCGGCACTTTGCATTTGCGGGCTGGACGCTGTCCAGATGATAGTGCTGCCTATATCACCGACTGCCAACACCATCGATGACTGCTCTGCAATATGTTTCAAGTCTTGTGCACAATGGTGTAGAGCATAGGCTAAAGTTAAAGAAGAAGTGGTCTTTTTTATATCTGTCAGTGGTGCTGCTAAACGATTCTTAGGGATTTCAGCCGAGGATGAGCGCTGCCAAGAGCTGGCAATACTCTGTCCCAGCTGTTCTGCATGCAGGGGAGATAAACTGCTACTTTGCCGAAGCTGATCGATATTGTGCCTTTTTTGCGCCAAATCTTGTTTTGTCATCATTCCTTATTCTCACAACAATTCATGATTTACATCCGCTGTAATCGTTATTCTTTTAAAATAGATGAAAAGATCGTGAACATGCTAGCTCCAACCTTTTTCCAACCTTACCTCATTTATATTAATCAAATAAGGTGCAGAAGTACCTTATACCAAAGCTGTAGAAGCGGTTTTGCCATACGAAAATAAGCAAAGGAAATAAATATGCGTTACATCGATCCCAATCAACCTGGTTCAAAAATTCAATTTAAAGCACAATACGATAATTTCATTGGCGGCGAATGGGTCGCTCCGGTCAAAGGCGAATACTTTGACAATCTCTCTCCAGTAGATGGCAAAGTCTTTACCAAAGTACCGCGTTCTTCTGTAGAAGACATTGAATTGGCCCTGGATGCAGCGCACAAAGCCAAAGAACAATGGAACAGAGCATCGCCGACCACCCGCTCCAATATTCTGTTGAAAATTGCCGACCGTCTGGAACAAAATCTGGAAATGTTGGCTGTAGCAGAAACCTGGGACAATGGAAAACCGATCCGTGAAACGCTGGCTGCCGATATTCCACTGGCCATTGACCATTTCCGTTATTTTGCCGGCTGTATCCGGGCTCAGGAAGGTGGCATTTCCGAAATTGATGAAGATACTATCGCCTACCATTTCCATGAACCGCTTGGTGTAGTCGGACAAATCATTCCCTGGAACTTCCCGATTCTGATGGCCGCCTGGAAACTCGCGCCAGCCTTGGCTGCAGGCAACTGTATTGTGCTGAAACCTGCAGAACAGACTCCGGTCAGTATTCTGGTGCTAGCTGAACTGATTCAGGACATTTTGCCGCCGGGCGTGTTGAACATCGTCAATGGCTACGGGGTCGAAGTCGGCCGTCCACTGGCGACCAATCCCCGTATTGCCAAGATTGCCTTTACCGGCTCGACTGCCGTCGGCCAAATGATAATGCAGTATGCAACTGAAAATATTATTCCGGTAACGCTGGAACTTGGCGGTAAATCACCAAACTTGTTCTTTGCCGACATTATGGATCAGGAAGACGATTATCTGGACAAAGCTCTGGAAGGCTTTGCCATGTTTGCCCTGAACCAGGGTGAAATCTGTACCTGTCCTTCCCGTGCCTTGGTACAGGAAAGTATTGCCGATGAATTTCTGGCGCGTGCAGTAGAGCGGGTGCAACGGATTAAGACTGGTCATCCGTTAGATACCGACACCATGATTGGTGCGCAAGCCTCACAGGAACAGCAGGACAAGATTCTGGGTTGTATTGCCACTGGCCGTGAAGAAGGCGCACAGATCCTGACCGGTGGTGAAGCACGTCATGAAGTGGGTCAAGGTTTCTATATTGAACCGACCATCTTTAAAGGCACCAATGACATGAAAACCTTCCAGGAAGAAATCTTCGGGCCTGTACTGGCTGTGACCACCTTCAAAGACTTCGATGATGCGATCAAGATCGCCAATGATACGATTTATGGACTCGGTGCCGGTGTCTGGTCACGCTCAGCGCATACCTCTTACCGTGCAGGCCGTGCTATTCAGGCCGGCCGGGTCTGGACCAACTGTTATCACATCTACCCTGCCCATGCGGCTTTCGGTGGTTATAAAAAATCAGGGATTGGGCGTGAGAATCACAGAATGATGCTGGATCATTATCAGCAGACTAAAAACTTGCTAGTCAGCTATTCGACCAAACCAGCCGGGTTCTTTTAAGAAGTGAAATAAAAGCGAACTTCGGTTCGCTTTGAATGTATGGTAGCTAGCTTTCACAAAATATCAGCAACATCTTCAAGCTGCGGCCAATTCAAATAAAGTTTTTAGTCTATAAACACTTTTTTTTAAAGGAAAGAGCATCACCTCAAATTTCTATTTGCAATAGTGTCATTTCAAGATAATGTCACTCTATGAAGATTTCGCCACATCCTCCAGCCATTTAGTGCAAGAAGAATAAAGAGAAAATAGAGTACAGCTGTTAAATACAATGATTTATGGGTGTACATACCGACATAAATTACATCTAGAACACACCATAATCCCCAGCTTTCAATATATTTTTTGGCTGCCCAATAACTTGCCACCAAGCTAAAAGAGGCCAACATGGAATCCAACCAAGGGAGTGATGCTGTGGTGAAATGAGCAAATAAGGCGCCAATTGCCAGACCGGCGACAATACCCACAATCAGACTATATACCCAGATTTTTTTATTCAAATAGCCAATCTGCACGGTGATAGCCTGATCATGATTTTTCTTCGACCAGCTATACCAGCCATACAGTTGCATCAAGATAAATACGGCTTGTAATGCTGCGTCTGCAAATAAATTGACACGATAAAAAATAATCATATATAAAAATACAGCGACAATATTCACCAACCAGCAGACTTTATATTGTTTGGAGGTCAGCCAGACACCTAAAACGTTTAAAATGAACGCTGCAATTTCTATATTTTCCATAGCAATATAACCTGATTAAGCAGCCAATTTAGAAGTTCAGATTGAATGACAAGGTTGCTGTACGCGGCGAACCCAAGAATAAATAATCATCACCCAAAAATTCACCTGCATCACGCCAGTATTTTTTGTTGAACAGATTATTAATATTCAAGCGCAGCAATGCATCGGTCGTATTCAGCTTAAATTGATAAGCAGCGCCTAAATCAACCACACTATAACCCGCGACTTTCGCAGTGCCCTCTTTATTGGCATATTTGCTGGAACTGTATTGACCACCTGCCAGAACAGTGAAACCTACAATGCTCGGTACGTTATAGCGAAGATGCGTTGCGAAACGAACTTTTGGCACGTTTTGCGCTTGATGATGGCCATATTCAACCGCTTCCACATTTTCTAAACGGGCTTTGATCAAGGCTAAAGATGAAGTTAAGGCCAGATGATCGGTTAATGCACCATTCAGTCCGAGCTCCAGACCCTGACTATGTTGTTCGCCTTCCGCAACAAAATAGCGAAGTCCTGAAATCGGCTTGCTATATTGGTTGTCTTGGCGTAAATCAAATAGCGAGGCAGTCAATAAAAACTGCTTGATCTGTTGTTTGAAACCAACTTCATATTGCTCTGAATAGATCGGCGCTAGAGTTTCAGCAGCATTCGCTGCAAACCAAGGCGCTGTTTTTCCATCTGACAAGCCTTTGGCATACGAGGCATAGACGGTAGTCGATTCCAAGGGGCTATAGCTGATTGCGAATTGCGGTAAAAATTTAGCTAAATCGGTATCGCGGACTTTTACCCGATCTGCATCATATGCTTGTTCATCCAGCTTGATCCATTTTCCGCCAATCAAAGTGGTCCAATGTTCATTCCATTCAATACGATCTAAGGCTGTGAATGCGGTTTGTTTACTTTTAAGCGCTTGATACTTTTGTCCAACATCAACAGTTGTTGGCTCAACATCAGTAGTTTCTGTATAAATATTACCTACACCAATCCATTCATAGACATCACCGAAACGATCACGTGATTTATTGGTTTGTGTAATATCAAAATTTAGATAATGTTGCGCCCAATTGGTAGCAATCACCCCATCCAATTTGACTTTAAATTGGTTGGTTTTAAAAGTGTCATCTGGATTTTGATAGTCGTAAATATCATACTCGCCAGCTTTACCAAACGTGTTACAGGAATACGCTTCTAGACAGCCTTCCCGATAATAACCATAAGCAAAGCTTGAATAGTCATCAACTCTGGATTTACTGTGGGCGGCAACGAGTCCCAAGTTCCAGTCATCATTCAAAGCATAACTATATTTTAAACTGCTATTCAGACTATCGATCGTGACCGGTTTGCCCCAAGTCTGATAACCCAGCAATCGATCCCATTTCACATTTTCTGGGACTTTGCCATCCAGTAATTGATAACCTGGCACTGATTTTTGTTCGGAACGCTGTGCTTCTAGATCAAGTTCTACTTTGGATTGCGCTGACATCTTCCAATCTAAGGCCAATGCCGCTAAATAGCGTTCACCCTCCACATGATCGACATAAGAATCCATCTGTTCATTCACCAGATTGATGCGATATCCGAATTGTTGCTCATCACCCCAAAAACCACCGAGATCAGTTGCCACTGAAAACTGTCCATGTTGGTCAGCAGAGAATGTCAGGGCCTGGATATCTTTAGGTCGCTTGGTGACATAATTGACCACACCACCCGGGGTCGACATACCACTTTGAATCGCGGAAATGCCTTTTAAAATTTCCACACGTTCTTTGTTTTCAAGTGCAACATTTTGTTCACCACGAATCACATTGCCATTAATGAGGTAGCTTGATGCCAAATCGAGTGCAAAGCCACGCGAGACAAAGTTTGGATAATAGCCAATTGCAGCATAGCCCTCACCGATGGCTGCATCATTTTTTACAACATCGCTCAGCACACGCGCGTGTTGTTCAGCAATGAGATCTGCAGTCAAGATAGAGACCGATGCAGGTATTTTTTGAAGACTGTCCGTACCCAAACCTTCAATATTCACTTTGGCACTTGAGTAAGGCATGCTTTGATCGGCTTTGATCACAATCGTGTCAAGCTGTTGAACATCGTCTTCAGCATAAGTCAGCGGGGCTAAACACAGCGGTGACAGAATGATCATTTTTAAAGATCGGGTTAATACATTCTGTTTGAGTTGACGAGTGTTCATACGAAACCTTATGTCTGTGAAGTGGGTGATGATGCTGGGTTTAGAGAGCATTGAGAAGCTTGCAATTCATCTTGAATGAGCCGAGTTAAAGTCTGGGTAAATTGTTGGCCTTGTTCGCCAATGAACCAGTCTACATGACCGATAATCCAGTCGTAATAAGCCGCATCTGCATGGTTGAGGTTGTGGGTAATACCCACAAAATACTCCAGCTCTGAAAAAGCGAAATCCAGATGCACGATTTTCAGCAGTTCTGGCAAAATACTAAAATCTTCTTGTGGATGTATTTGGGAAAAATAAGCATGGAGAAAAGCGGTTAAACCGGCTTCATCAATCGGAATATGTGGGTTCTGCTTTAATTCCAACCAATCAATGAAATTACGTTCAATCGTCACAGCCAGATCATAAAGTGCCGAATTTCGGTCAGATAAACCAAAATCAATTACGGCAGTAATCTCAGCTTTGGCATCTGGCGATGACCAAAATAGATTAGAAGCGTGTAAATCGTTATGGGTCCAAATTCTGCTTGCTTGTTGCAATACAGGCTGAATACGCTGGTGAACCTGTAAGATTTGATCTAAAAAGTAAGGATCCAAATTTTTGTCGGCAAAGTAACGGCTTAATTCTGGACTGTTTACAATGCGCCGTTGAATGGCTGTAACGATATTTTCACTGTCTAAAAGTTGCTGATTGGACACTAAATAAGATGCTGATCGGCCTTGCTGCTCAGGAAAATCCTGCATGGCCATATGTAACTTTGCCAGCAATTGCCCAGCTTTCGCAGCATGTTCAGCATAGAAAAAAGGTTTCCAGGATTGCTGATCTGCATACAGATCTAAGCCGGCTGCTTTTGCATAGACTTCATAGGTCCAGTCACCTAGCTCTAAAGCAGTCAGACCTTGATTTGAGCTAATCAATGCTGCAACAGGAATTTCTTTGCTAGCTAAATGCTGAAGAACAGCATGCTCCTGTAAAATATCGCGGGCACGACGAAAGGAACAATGGCTGCGCTTAATCAAATACTGATGCGCGACTGCTTCATCCCTGATCACAAAATCCTGCTCCACCTTGACCAGAGCCGCAGATGAAAATGGCCGGGGACTATACCACAAAATCTCAAAATGACCTTGTAAACAGGAATAGTGCTGCTGCAGGCTTTGTAATTCTGGATCAGAAATATGTGCCCAGTCTTTATTTTCCCAGGCATTGCCCATACCATGACCTAAATCATTGGTAATTATGGTCATCATCACTATTCCTGAGCTAGATCATTATCTAATAATGGAAAATCATCGTTTAGGCGAACATGCAAACAGTATTTTTAAATACATTTAATATTGAAGACACGCCCTAAAGTTAAGTGGTACATACCAGTATTAAATTGAAGGCAAGTTTAGCCTTATAAATATAAAAATAGAATAGATCTCTCGCATAAATCAAAAAATGATCTTCTTTTTGGTTAATATTCGAACTCCAGATTTCTTAGCATTCGCGCATAATCTGCGGATGAAATATATCGATTCAAACAAGCTTTCTTATCCTCAGTTCAAGCGATAACGTAGTTTTGAAATGTACCGTAATTCATTTTCATGACTTCACTAAGTAGCTCTTTAAATCCCTGTTTATCAGCAGCAAATTCTACTAGTGATTCATTGTTCAGATCAGTAACACATGCCATGGTCGAAATGACCTGTACACTATGAGCTTTGAATAACCCTCTCAAAATTTCATTTGAATGATTTTGGTCTTTAATGAAGTTCTTTAACGGCTCAGCAGGGATTGCCCAAGTATCGAAGTCTTTCATCTGTATCTGACGAACTTCAATGTCATTGATTTTGATGCTTCGATTCGTTTCTAGAAAAAAATCATTCATAATGATGTCTCAAATTAGATTTTAATGACAAAAAAATACCCTGATGGTTATCCCATCAGAGCTAAATATAAAATTATTTATTTCTTAATTTGAAATACTTTGATCAATCAGTTTCTCAATAGTATTAGAGGCAACATCATTAAAGTATGCACACTCACACTTAACTTCTTCTATTGTGCATTAATGGAAATACGATCCTCTTGGCTAACATATGATTGATGAAGCATATTTTCATATTCTTTCAATGTTTTTTTGCAGTACAGTATTTGGATCCTTTTCCCAATAACCAATACCCAGCTTACCATCAATATTTGCAGCGTAATATTTAGGTTGATCATATTGAACCGTACCGGGTTTGTCGGAGACCACTTTTCTTGAGATGAGAAGCATTGCTTCGAAAGACGTAGCGAAGCGTAGTATCCCGATGACAATATTAAAATATACCCCTGAAATCAGAGAAAGAGCGGTTCAATTATTGATTGAATCTGAAAAAGATTATCCATCGAATTGGGCTGCAATCACAGCAA
>NZ_KB850116.1:57050-103500 GCF_000369625.1 Acinetobacter variabilis | reverse complement strand
CAAATCAGTATGGATGGTAAAGGTCGATGGGTAGATAATGTGATGGTTGAACGATTATGGCGGAGCGTTAAATATGAAGAGGTGTATCTCAAAGCTTATAGCAGTGTCACAGATGCGAAAAAGCAATTAAGTGCATATTTTGAGTTTTATAATTTGAAACGACCTCATTCGAGTCTAGACAAAATGACACCAAATGAGTTTTACTATGATCAGCTACCCCAACAAAACAAGGTGGCTTAACTAGAGCGGAATATCACTTATAAATACGCTTTTAGTTGTTCAAACAAGTGGGACCACCTCTCAGGCATGGAACATGACTGTTCACGTAAAAAGCCCAATCTAGTGTGATCGGGCTTTTTGTTGTGTAATTATATGATTGATTTTAAATGAAAAATTAAAATAATTTCGTATAAGCTGTATTATGTTAATTTTAGAATAAATTAAGAATTATCCAATTGAAATTAAAAAAAATATATATTTATAATTAAATGAACATCCAAGTTAAGAACGGCTTTGTTGCACAAAGATTTGAAAGGCAAAGCGCCCCTAATTGAGCCAAATTTAAGGCGTAACTTGGGTAAGTGGTCGACCTAATTCCGTAAATCTGTTGAGGACTGCTACACGTGCATGAACCTCATTGACTTGGCTATCAAAGCTCCTTGCACTGAGTTTATCTCCTAATAATTTGATGCAGTGCATTTTAGTCTCAACCAAACTTCGGCGATGATAGCCTGACCATTTTTTCCATAGTGTCCTACCTAAACGTTTAATTGTTCGAAGTAATTCATTTCGCTCTAGCGAGCTACTCTTTGTATCTTTCCATGGTTTCGCATTTTTTCTAGGTGGAATCACCGCATGCGCTTGCCGATCTGCAATGACCTGACGGCATTGCTTGGTGTCATAAGCTCCATCAGTATAAACAGAGTCAATCCGCTCATCTTGTGGAATCTGATTAAGTAAATCACCAAGCACCTGTGAATCACTGACATTATTGGTTGTAAGCTGAACTGCTCGTATTTGTAGGGTTTTAGCATCTATACCAATATGAAGTTTACGCCATTGGCGACGATATTCAGGTCCATGTTTCTTGCGTTTCCATTCGCCCTCACCTAGAAACTTCATGCCTGTAGAGTCCATGAGTAGATGCAGCCCATCGCTACTTTTTTGGTAGCTGATTGCAATATCAATATGCTTTTGTCTTCTACAAAGCGTACTGTAATCTGGTGCGGTCCAATTTAATCCGCAAAGTTTAATCAGACTTTGCACAAAGCCAGTGACTATACGTAAAGATAGACGGAATAAGGATTTAATCATTAAGCAGCATTGGATAGCTGCGTCGGAGTAGGTTTGATTTCGCCCTTGTTTGCCTTTTGATGGAGCATACCATTGCGTAGCAGGATCAAACCAAATGGCAATATTTCCGCGACTCATGAGTGCTCGGTTATATGCGGGCCAATTGGTTGTGCGGTAGATTTTGTGTGTAGGCTTCTTCATTTGAAAATTATATCGCTGAAAAAGCCTTTACAGATAGGTTTGTGCAACAAAGCCTTACGAGACTGCAATCATAAAAATTTAATATTCTCTGTCTTTCAAGCATATTCGATTTAGGAGTTAACCTTATTGCTTATCATCGTATTCTGATTTGAATAGGATATGATCAACAAGTAGACCGCCACTGTGACCATCAATATTAAGAGTAAATAAAAAGGTAAGTGAATGCCGAACTGATATAGAAAAGTGCTCAGTAAAGGCGCCACAATGTGACCAATCGCTTGAGTAGCTGTACAAATACTTGCCATTTTGACTTGAGCAGCTTGCGTAACAGATTGAGCCGCCCCTGTGGTAAATGCAGGCAAAAGGCTTGCCACTCCGACCCCATAAAATAAATAACTTATTTGAAACATCCAAATATGGATTGCACTTAAAGATAGGATGAGTCCAATAACCATGCTAAACGTACCCACCAATACCAAAGCTTTCAGTTTTAAATGAAGTACTTTTACAATCAGGATCTGAGTAATCACTAAGCTAAAACCAACAATGAGCATACATTGGGAAAAATAAATCGCACTTTGTTGTGAGCTTAAATGAAAATGGTCTTGAATATAAAAACCTGCCGTCATATTGAGCGTCACGATAGCCATATAGGTAGTAAATCCTAAAATAAGCCAAGGAATAGCTGGTTTTAATGAAAATGAATGCTCTATTTTTACAGGCTGTTTTTGATCCAATATTGTGTTTTGTTTACCCTCATCATGTTTAAAATACATTGTGATAATCAAACTAAAAATCACCAATAAAATAACTGCAATCCACATTGGCAATAAAATTCCACCGAACAATAACACTGAAGTTAGAAATGGGCCGACGATCATACCTAAACTATTCATCGCACCATACATTGCCATTTTTTGACTGCGTTGTTGTTCCTCTGTGACATGTTGCATGACATAACTTTGTAGACCTATTTGTGGCATAGCCATAAAACCACCAGTACTTGCTCGACTAATCACCAACAAAGCAAAAACTATCATTACGGGTAATGTTTGTTGTATTCCCCAATAAAGAATCGCTGTAAATATAGCCCAAGTAATGGTCATGCCCAAGAAACCATAATTCATTAATTGATAAGGAGTCTGTATTTTTTCCCCTCTGGCAATCAGAATAGATGCAATCGCCATACAAATTGCACCCGCTGAAACAATTACTCCGCCCTGTACTTCTGTTAAGCCAAGCTCACGAATTAATGGGGCAAGTAAAGGTAAAATCATTGAAAAACAAGTACCGTTGGCTAGAGTTGCCCAAGCCAATAATTTAAAATTTTGTTGCATAGGTAGTATTCATCAAAAGAAAAGGCATCTAAAAGATGCCTTCTGGATAAGATTAGTACTTGAGAGTGTAGCTCAAACCATAGGTACGACCTTGAGCAGCCAAGCTCGAAATATCGCCGTAAACCGTTGAAACTGCTTGGCTATAAACAGACTTATAGTCCGTATTCCACACGTTATATACACCAAAACCTAAAGTTCCTGGACCTGCTTTTGCATTGGCAATCACATCCATCACTGCAAAACCTTTGATTTCTGCTGGAGGACGAGTACTACCATTCGCAATCGCATCTTTACGTGCTTCATCCGTACCATCAATAGCCAAAGCTTGTACTCGTAAACCTAAACCATCATTGAATTGCCAGTCTGAATAAACCGTTGCTTTCAAAGGTGCTACACGAATTGCATCTAACTCTTGCCATTTACCATTTGAGTTTTTGAACTGACCACGTGTATAAGCTAAAGTCCCACCTACATTCCAATCATCTGAAACGGTATATTTGACATTACCTTCAATACCATACACGCGTTCATCTGTATCAATAACTTCAATTGCAAAACTTGGAGGACCAAATTTCAATGACTTATCAGATTTGTTATAGAACGCAGTGATCCCTGTGCTTAACGCATCATCTTGTAGACGCCAGCCCAGCTCAAAACTATTTACTTTGATTGGATCAATTGTTTGGTTACTTACGACAAAGTTTGCAGGGACATCTCTTAGCATACGTTGTACATCAGGTAAATTTGCACCTTGCGAGAAATTTGCAAACACCTGTTGTGCATCAGTTAAATGATAAAGTGCGCCCACATTAAAGAGTGTTGCATCATGCTTAACTGAACCACCTTTTAAGGTTTTAGCTTGGTATGTTGGAACGAAATCGGCAACCATTGCTTCAGAATATGGAACTGAGTCTTTAACATCACTATCGATGCGCTCATGACGAATACCTGCTTGTAGATTTAAGCGATCAGTTGCTTCAAATTGACTTTGTAAGAAGAAACCAAGCTTTTCAGTATCTACCTCAGGACCAAAAGCATAATTATTTAGGGGCTTAAACTTTAGACCATTACTACTGATAAAAGTATTTAGATCATAAAGTTGTGCTGTTTGTTTGCCATTTTCCTTATCGTAATCCACACCATAAGTTAGATTTAATGCACGTTCTGCCAGATTGAGTTTACTTTGAAGTGCTAAACGAGCACCAAAAACATCAATATCTGTTTCTGATTGGGTAACAATAAATGTTCTTCCACCTGGAATGGATGCATGTGCTAAAGCATTTGCACTTGGGAAGAATCGCCCTTTTTCAGTACGATAATACGCCTCTGCATTTAAAGTCTGACCAAGAAAATCCTGATTTTCATATTGTGCATTTACTGCACTGCGCTTAGTACGTGGTTGAGTATCAAGCTCTAAACCTTTTACAGCTTTTTGACTAGGTTTTGCCCCTAGAAGTAAAACAGATAAGCCTGGACCATAATCAGCGCCATATTCACTGTCCTGCTCATCGTTATAGTATTGCGCACCGATACTTAATTTTTGCTTATCTGCCAACTGCCAGCTTAAACGACCATTCACATCTACAGTTTCAGTATCTTGACGATCTGTTTGTGCAACTTCTGGACCTACACGATCACCTCGACTATCTTGAATTTCACCGCGTTGTGTATAGCTAGCACCTATAAAACCACTCCAATCCCCTTGGTTAAATGATGCAGACTGAAACGCTTCATAAGCTAAAGCATCACTTTTGAAATTATCACCTGAAGTAACGCCGAGTTTGGTTTCAAAATTTACACCATCACCCGAACCTCTTTTGGTGATGATATTGATGATCCCACCTGTAGCACCTGCACCATAAATACTACTTGCACCTGACACGACTTCAACACGTTCGATCATGTCTGGGCTAATGCTATTTAATTGGCGTGAACTATCGCGTGAGCCCGTTTGCGGAACACCATCAATCATATATTGCACTGTACGACCACGCATGGTCATCCCATAGTTACTGGTCGTACCTGAACTTGGTGTTAAAGATGGAACCAACAGTCCTAAAATATCTGCGGTACTTTTACCAGCAGCAGCTTGTTTTGCAATGTCTTCTTGGCTAATACTGTAAACAGTTCCCGCAATCTCAGCGATACTTTGAGCTGAGCGAGTTGCTGTCATAACAATCGGTGCCAGTTGATTTACGGTTGAAGTCTGCTCGACATTTTGAGCATAAAGTTGCGTACTGATCGCCAAGCTGAGCAGTGTTAATGATGTCGAAAGTGAACGAACTTTCATAAATGACCCCTAGATGAGTTGTTGCGTTTGTTTTGCTTTGCGAATAAGCAGTTGACTAAGCAACACGCTTAAAACAGATGAAACTGCGAGAATGAGATAGAAGTTTCCATAACCAAATGCTTTGGCTAAGAAACCTGAGACTGCACCGCCAATAAAATAAACCAATAGTTCGAAGCAAACTAAAATCGTAAAATCAGTACCAGCTTGTTCTTTGGAGCTGGTCTGCATGAAATGTGCATATAAGGCTGTCATTGCGATATAGCGGATGGCAAGAATGACAATGACAAAGCCACCAAGAAGTAAATGCCATTGATTCAACCAACTGAGTAAAACTGCAACACCCAACAAGGCGTAAACCAAACTGCGTGCCCAACCAGCCCAGATCAGCAATTGTGTTGCGGCTATTTTTTTTAATAAAAATGCAGCTGAAACAGCGGCTAATAATCCAATCCCTGCACCTATTACAGACATCAGCACGCCGATTTGTGACAACGACCATTTCTGATCAATCAGCATCGGATTCAGCATCGCCATAGCCGGTGCTTCGACAATTCGATAACATACGATCAAGGCTAATGCCCATAACATTTCTGGACGTTTAAATGCACGGATCAGACTTGGCGGCTGTTTTGAGATTTTCTCTACATTTGATTTTTCTTTAATCTGGAAAATAGCCAACATCGTCAATGCTGTCATAGCGGCTAAGGAAATCAGTGCAGTTTGCCAACCATAAAGCTCATACAGCCATAAAGTTGCTGCTCCACCAACCATACTGCCAAGCGCAACACCTATACTTTGCGCCATACTGCCTAGTCGATACTCAGATTCTGAAAAGGTTTCGACCGTATAGCCATCAATTGCGATATCTTGAGTTGCAGCAAAAGTTGAAATCCATAAACCGACAATAACAAATACACCAAGACCGTAATCGAATTGGGTAAGTGCCAAAGCAACGACCCCCAACACCAAAGCTATTTGCGTAAACAAAAGCCAAGTTTTACGTTTACCGAGTTTTTTGAAATAAAAACGATCAATTAGTGGTGCCCAAAAAAACTTGAATGCCCAAGGAATATAGAGCAGCGACAACATGCCAATCCAACGTAAATCTACGCCTTGATGACGCAGAATCGCAGGTAAGGCCACATTATAAAAATACAGTGGTAAGGCATGCGCGAGATATAAAACCACCACGACACTCAGGCTCAAGGCTGAGACTTTCTGAATATTTAATGAATTTTGATTCATAAATACCTCTGCAAAGCCCATTGTGTGGCTTCAGCTTTATCTACGCTCACAAAATATGGAACATGCCAAGCTTTGTGCAGAGCTGGTGTATCCAATCGAATACGATCTTCTTCATCTTGAGCAATACGAGCAAAACCCAAACAATATTGGTAAAAATCTTGTTTATATTGCTTATACCATTTGCCTTGGATTGCTCTATATTCCTCCGGAAATTCTGTATTTGCATCGGTTTGCATGATCAACACAAAATTTCGCTGATGTTCGAAATAGTGCTGAATCCGTGCTAACCATTGTTCAAATTCTGCAACAGAGACATTCGCCGCAAAGCGCATGTCTAAGATATGCATTTCATTGATATATAAGCTCATGTAACACTCAGGAATTTGGCTGGCTGATCTGCTAGCTGTTGTTGTGATGTTTGGTAATATTCCCCAAACTTGTGATAAAAAGTTTCTCGGAAGCAGTAGTACAACATCGCTGTTTTTTCAGGCATCGGTATTAACCGTTGGCTTTCATAACAAAGTTCTGCCACCACTGCTGCATAAGGTTTAACGGTATGATCTGGCTCACCCACAATTTTTTTAGCTTTCGAATGTTCAAAAATGTAAAAACTGAGTAACCGAATGGTTGGTCGCAAGAAGCCTTTGCCAAACACAGATTTGTCACCAAACAGGAGATGCCAACCGAGATCATTGTCATCACCATCGTAATAACGGCCTAAACGATCTCGTTTACCTTCATAAATTTCGGTATAGCCCACATCTTTGCCATCAATTCCGACGATTAATAAGCGGTGATGGTCATCTGCTAACATTTTGTCGAAGTAAACTTGTAACTCTAGTTCCGATTTATTTAACTGCCACTGAGGAATTACATGTGGCTCATGCATCCATTGATGTAATAAAGGAATATCCTGAGGATATTGCACTTGGCGTAAGTAGTACTGTGTACCATCTTCAAAGTATTCAAAATAATCTGGTAATTGCTGAGAGATTGTTTTCATATCGAACCTATAAAATGACGAATAAAATTAGCCCGCTTTTGCTTGGCGAGGTTGTTCTGCCCATGTTTTCAATGTTTCTGGGCTAACTGGATTTGCAATAGGATCAAGGAAGACAGGAACAGGACGTTCTGCTTCATCGTTATAACTTGTGGTAAATAGACGTACACGGTTTAAACAAATTTTGGTGTAACTTGGACGCAGCATGGCGAATTTATCAGCACGTTCAGCCAGTTCTGGGTGTTTTTGGTTAAATTCAACAATCGTGTTGGAAATGGTCTGCCAGAAATCAAGCTCAGAATATTCAGGATAGTCTTGCAAGAACACATTACAGATATAGCGGTAATGCACCATGAACAGACCTGTGAAAATAAAATGGCTTAGATCAGTCGCTTCATGACGGAGTAATAAATCTGCTTCAGATGGTAACTGAGCTAACTCAGGAAAATCCTCATCCACTAAATTGATGTCATCAATGAAATCTTTTAATACCATGGCTTTCGGCACACCATTTTCATGTACCAACATTGTGTTCTCACCGTGTGGTGAAAATGCTAAACCATAACGATATAAGCAAAGTAATAATGGACTCATGCTTACTTGAGCAAATTGTGCTAACCAATCCAAAGGACTTAAACCTGATGCTTGGATCAACACGCTCAGGATCGATTGACCTGAAATATCACGGTGTAACAATGCTGCTTGAGATAACACTTGATGAGATGGATCAACATAACGATCAACACTTTCACGCCATAAACAACCGAACAGCTCTTTAAATTGATACGGTGCACCGTCAATGCGGTCAAAACACGGCTGATGGATAGTTAAAGTCGCAACTTCACCTAAGAAAATCACACCTGTATTTTGTAAGTCTTGATCTTGTTGATGAATTCTTTTTAACCATGCGGTCACTGCTGGAGCTGCTAGATTACGCTTTGAGGGTAATCCACGATAAACAGCGGTATTAAAAATACTGACAGGCAACTTAATGTAATGGCGTTGTAGGTTTGACGTATTGCATAATGTGCGGATTGATTGCATCGGCACATAGCTATCTTGGCTGATATTTAACTCAATAATTTTCTGATCCACAATCTCATTGGCATAAGTCGGAACAAGCCATTGATGCCATTGCCAAGCATGTACGGGAATCAAAAAGTAATTTTGTGGATCTAGGTTTTTTTCTTGGAGAATATTGATGAACTGCTGTAGTTCATTGGCATCAAATTCATGTTGATATAAACCGCAGGCACTCCAATCTTCAGTACTTCGATACTCTGCTAAATCACGATGTACGGCTAACCACAACACTTTAACTTCAGGTGAAAGCTCTGGTGCAGCGCTTAAATAATCATCATAACCAAAACCCATACGCCCTTTACTCATGATGAGCCAAGGATGACCACGTAGCATGCCTTCAACTTTGTAATGTGGCTCTGTCAAAACCGCTATACTTGGCAAACGTGTTTCATTGAACAAATGTGCTTCTGCCAGCCAAGTATTATTCATTTCTTTGATCAAATACGCTTTGGTAAATGGCTTAACATTAGAACTGTCAGACATTGCGACAATAAACTCATGTAAGTTCCAAGCAGGTTGATCATTTTCCTGACTATGAGTCACATCACGTACCGAAGCTTCCTGAATATTCCAGTGTCCGAGTAGATATTGATTTCCTTGAAACTCATACTGACGATTGCCTAAATCTAAACGATAACGCCCTGCTGACAATGCTTTAACTTCAATAATTTCTTCGTATAGAAACTCTGCAATCGCCATTTCAATAAGACGTTGTCCTGCGGCACGCCATTGCTGCTGATTAATTTTTAAAGTTGCAAAGTTCATATCAGTTTCTCATATGTTGAATGTACAGAAGCAGTTTGTGTATGTGTGTTTGCACCACGACGATTAGGATGCGCCGTCATCACGTTCTGTTCTGTTTTCTTGAAAATTGAATGGTTTTTATTGGGAGAATTTTCGCAAAGGCACTCGTTTGATTGTGCTTTGTCATCTGCCATACAAATTTTTGGATTTTGAGAGAGATTAAAGTGTTGGAATGTCTGCGCTTGATTGCCTAATTCATAAAGAGGCTCAGCAAGCAATTGATTAATGATCTTTGCTGCACGATAAGCACCAAGACCTAAATCAGGTGTGCCGACACCATGACTATGCATTTCCTGATTTTGAACAAAAATATGACCATTCAGCCGATGTACAACACGATAGTCGTCTGTAATCTGCCAACGCTGTTTATGATCAAACTCGATGTATGGCTTGAGCAACTGCATAAAACCAAAATCAGGTGTGAAATAACCCGTCGCGGCTACAAGAAAATCACAGTCGAGATGAAAAGACTGAGCTGTAGCACGATGCTGGAAATGCAGTCGGATTTTTTGTGTATCCAATGCTTCTGCATCTTTCAAATCACATTGACTATGTAAATGTGTCTGTAAGCTTTGACCTGCAATACTGCGGTGATAAAGTCTTTGATAAATTTCCCGAATGGTTTTTGCACTAATTCCCTTGTATAACAAGGCTTGTTGCTTTAACTGCTGTTCCTTTTGCTGCGCAGTCAAATCATAAAAATGCTGTGCATAATCTGGACTAAAATGTTCCAAACCTAATGGCGCATACTCCATCGGGAAGAAACCTTGAGAACGAGTAAACCAATGCAAATCAAACTGATGATTAACAGTATCTTGCTGTTCATCAAATAAGTCGATAAACACTTCAGCTGCAGATTGTCCAGAACCAAGTACGACCACATCGCCATGTAAATCTGTATCGGCATGCGTCATATACTGTGCTGAATGCAGACATTGTTGTGGACGGACTTTCTGAATCTTTGCCAAACATTCAGGCAAATATGGCACATTACCACTTCCAATCACTAAATGACGGCATAAATAACTTTGCTGAACACCGTTTGATTCAACGACTACTTTAAAACCTATCGTTTGAGGTTCAATCTTTAGAACCTGCGACTGGTATTCGATACAATCAAGTTGTTCTGCAACCCATTGGCAATAGTGGTTGTATTCACAACGTGGAATATGTGGCTGCTCTAAAAAGTAAAACTTATACAAACGTTGCTGATGACGCAGATAATTCAAAAAACTAAATGGACTGGTTGGATCAACCATCGAGACTAAATCTGCCATAAATGGCACTTGTAATACCGTATTAGGTAGTTGCATACCTGCATGCCAATCAAATTGCGCCTTTTGCTCAAAAAATACGTAATCGAGTGAGCTTTTGTTTTGTAGCAAACTAGCAAGACTTAAATTAAAAGGTCCTAGACCAATTCCAATAAAATCAAGCATAACTGACATCCTTCTGTGAAATACGCAGTGGATTTGGCAGTTGCACGTAAACAGATTGATTTTCTACAGGTGCGATCAACTCGTCTAATTCATGCAAACGTGTCAGCAAGTTGCCTTTATAAGGCAGCGTTGAATTGAACAGTAGTCCTTGTATTAAGGTACTCTCAGGATATTGCTGTAATTGCTCTTCTAAAAATCCAGTTAGATGCGCTAACAATTCATCTTCAGTGATATAGCCTGTTGCACCGATGGCATTAATAATCCCGAACAAAGTATTGCCAAAGAAATAATAACTAAAACGTTCATCAACAAAAGCTTTCGGACCTACCGCAAAGGCTTTTTCTTTCAGTTCAGGAAGTGCTTGCAGAATTTCAGTGGCAAATTCTTCAATATAATAAAAACCTTGGTTATCACGTAACCATAAAGTTTTAGGAAAATGGTTTTCGAGTTCTAATAATACATTTTGTTGATGTGACTCAAATGCCATACCATAACGATGGTATAGATACATCAAAGGCTGCAAACTGACTTCGAGGAACCGATTAAACCAATCTGAAGCAATCTCTGAAACTTCAGCATCAGGATGGGCTTTCGCAATTTTTGCAAATAAGGCATTAAAACGATTTAAAGGCTTGATCGGATGATCTTGGCACAAAGATGCGATACAAGTGACTTGTTGTTGTGGATGGAATGGTTGATCTCGGAAAATACAAATACTTTCATTGATCACTTCATCATCGATTTTTAAAGCGATCCAAGCTGGATCATTGACTGCTTTTAGACTTGGACACTGTTTAAGAATATTTTGCCCAAACTCACTATGCCACAGACGATGTGTCAATTCACCACGATGACATTCTTTGGCCAAATTCACTCGAATAGAATTGGTAATCATCACTGAAAGTGACGGCTTCATCATCCAAGGTGCATTGAAGCTCGCTAATGTGCGTATGGAAGTGGTTGGAGAGAATTGCCAACCACGCAAGCCCAAATCAATCAGTTGCCCTGTTTGCTTTAATCGTTCAAACCAAGCTTTGCCCTGTAAATAACGCGCTTGCCATGGATGTAAAGGAAGTAACTTATATTCCGCATGTGTCTTTAATAAATTGAGATCACTTTCAGATAAATACCACTGTAACGCAGTTTTTAATTGCGCTGAAATAGGTTCATCAGTCGCACTACCTTCTGCAATATAATCTTGGTGCACTAGCCAATAATGAAGTTGAGTCTTACCTTTATTTTCAGGAGAAAAGTTTAACCAATCTTCATGAACAAAGCCTGTCCTACTTTTTGGCGCGGGATGCATACTATGCCCTAAAATCAAAGCTTGCTCTGTTTCAATAAAGCTTTGCCCTGCTTTTACTAAATCATCAAATTCATATTCACGATTTTGTAAAAACTGTTGTAGCGCATCTCGACTTTGAATCCATTTTTCAACTAATGAAGCAGCATCTAGATGAACAGCGGCTTCTTGAACAAGTTCTTCTAGCAACAACCCAACAATTGCTACAGGACTAAATACCTTAATTTTTTCATCGATGATAATTTGCGGAAGATCTGCTAAGCGATGTCGCCCCACACAGCTCACATAAGATAAAGGGAAAAAGCAACGTGCTTGAATAGAGGTAATCGGTATTGATAACAGCGTCAAACCTTGGCTAAACGTCTGTAGTTGAAGAGATTGCTGACTTTTATGAAGCAAGTGACCTTTGCCAGTTTCTTGCGTATATGCATTGACGAAATGTTGTAACGCCAACCGATTAGCAAGTGAATGCATCTGTCGATATCCTCTTTCAAAAGAGTTAATTTGTTTTTCGAAATGTTTTAGGCCTGAAACACATCTTAAGTACAAGGGAGTTTGTAGTTAAAATAGAACTAATGATAATTATTATCATTTACTATTTCAATTCTATAAAAGAACCTAGAAAAACAACACTAAATCATTGAATTTATTTTGTTTAACAAGGAATATTGCTCAGTAAAGATACAAAAAGATAATAATAATTCTCATTAAATAAAATGATCAGCTTGTAGCCATCAATAGTTTTTATAGATGTATAAAATTTTTAAATAGTCTCAAATGTAATATTTCCCCACATCAAAAATCTAATATGTCAAAAAATGGGGTATACGGATTTAATGGTTGATGGGGCACCTTCACCCCATCAATCTGATACCACCCTCAGATGGTTGATAGATCGACTCCGTAGTTGAGTTCCTCTGCGAAGTCCGGCAGTCCGTAACCGATGGTTTTCTTGTAGAAAGGAGAGACCTTCGCAGTCGGTGCCTTCTTCTTGTGCTTCGTGGTGTAGAGCATTCGTGCCCGCATCACCTCGAAGGAGTAACCGCGCCCTTCACGGTTCTTGTCCTTGGCCAGTCGGTTGATGGACTCCGTGTAAGCGTTGGTGACGGGCATGTCCGTCTCGAAGTAGGTCATGGTCTCTTCGCGCCAGTTTCCCACTGCCCTGACCAGATCGCTCCAGACTTCCTTTTGGCCCTTCGGGATGGTGGCTATCCACTCGTCCAGAGCGGCTTCTGCCTGGAGCCGTGTGGTGGCGTCCCAGATGCCGTAGAAGCGCTCCTTGTGCTCGTAGGCGGCCAGCAGTTGCGGGAACGCGCCTGTCCAGGTCTCCATGATGAGGCGCTCCCGGTCTGAGACTTCGTGAGCGCGTTTCAGCAGGATTTTCCGGTCTCCCTTGAGAGTCCGGCTCTGGGACGGTTTCAGCTCCTTTCTGAGGTCCTTGCGCACTCTCTCTAGGGCATCGTTGGCCATGCGCACCACATGGAACTTATCGACCACGATACGGGCCTGGGGCAGCACAGCCTTGACCGCTGCCCGGTAGGGGTTCCACATGTCCATGCTGACGATCTCGACCTTCTGCCGGTCTTTCAGCTTCATCAGGTAGTTGGTCACCACGTCCTGGCGGCGGGTGGCCAGCAGGTCGAGCAGGGTTCGCTCCTCAATGTTGGTCAGAATGCAGCGGTAGCGCTTGTTCAGGTATAGCTCGTCAATGCCCAGGATGCGGGGCGTCTCGAAGCGGTGCCAGCGCCCCAGCAACTCGGCGCGGGCGTTGAAGATGTCGCGCACCGTCTTCTCGTCCAGGCCGGTCTGTGCCGCCACAAAGGTGTAGGGGTGGTTGAAGGATTCCTTCTCCACGTACTCATGCAGCCGCAGTGTCATACGGAATCCGTCCACCATCTCCGGTAGCTGGGGCCTGAATGTTGTCTTGCAGGCCCGGCAGGTGTATCGGCGGCGGACCACCCAGAGAGTGACCCGCTTGCCGTGGATGGGCAGATCACGATAGGGAACGTCACGCTTGCCGAACCGTACGAACTCACCCTGCACGCCGCATTCCTCGCAGGCGATGGGATCGGGCACGTCCACCTGGAAGTGCATTTCGTCGTCGGTTGATTTGCAGCCCAGTACTTGGTATTGCGGCAGGTGAAGGATGTTGTCGGGAAGTTCGGTCATGGTGTTGTATAGGCGTAGGTGTCAGTCAGATCCATCCGACTCGGCATTGGTGTTTGCTTTTTTACCCAACAAGCTGCTGGAAACTAAAAGTAAGGCACCGAGGACAATTGCAATATCAGCCAGGTTGAAGGCCGGCCAATGCCAGTCTCGCCAATAGAAATCAAAGGAATCCACAACATAGCCGCGAAAGACCCGGTCAATCAGGTTGCCCATGGCGCCACCGAGGATAAGACTGTAAGCGATGGCTTCTCCTTTATGACGATTTTCAAGGATCAGCTTGATCAGAAAAATCGAGACCACTACCGCGATTCCGATAAAAAAGTAGCGCTGCCAGCCTCCACCATTCGCAAAAAGACTGAATGCGGCACCGGTATTCCATACGTGTACCCAGTTAAAGAATGAGGTCACTGAAATAGACTCGCCATATGCCATTGATTGTTGCACCAGCCATTTTATGGCCTGATCAGACGCTGCCAGCAGGCCCGATATGGACAACAGAGCGTACGGTGACAGATGTTTGCCAAAAATGGACATTGCTTAATCCTTGAGCGCCAGAATGCGTCTAGCACCGTTAAGTACAATTACCCCCGCGATGGTGCCGATAATCAGATCCGGATAATTGGACCCGGTCCACGCGACCAGAGCGCCGGCGGTGATGACCCCCAGGTTGATCACCACGTCGTTGGCCGAGAATATCCAGCTTGCCTTCATGTGCGCCCCGCCCTCCCGATGTTTGGATATGAGCAGCAGACAACTGGTATTGGCAATCAATGCGACGAATGCGATAGCCATCATCACCAGCGATTCAGGCTCACTACCGAATACAAAGCGTCTCACCACCTCTATGAGTACGCCCACAGCC
Organism: Acinetobacter variabilis; assembly: GCF_000369625.1. Classification (GTDB taxonomy): domain Bacteria; phylum Pseudomonadota; class Gammaproteobacteria; order Pseudomonadales; family Moraxellaceae; genus Acinetobacter; species Acinetobacter variabilis. The sequence continues at coordinate 88,474 of NZ_KB850116.1, read as the reverse complement.
AAGATCAGTTGCAGTACACCAGCAAGATGCGCGGCACGTACCTGCATTTTCACGCTATGTCCAACCGCATAAAGGGCAAGCCCGTACACCGCCGCATCGGCAAAATTGTCCAGGGATTCTCCAATCAGGCCGGTGGACCGGGCGATCAGACCGGCAGTCATTTCCACCACGAACAGAAGTGCATTGATGCCGAGCAACCAGCGCAGGGTCCCGGATTCTTGCTTAGCAGAAGCTGCCGAAAACTCGGCGGCCTTGATGGTCTCCGGATTTGCAGCGACGGTTTCCTGAAGCGAGGCGCCTAGCCCCAAGGTCTTCAGTTTCGAGGTGACGGGCTCGACCTCACCGTCATGCACGACCTTCAACCGGCGGTTCGACAAGTCGAAGGACAGTGCCCGAATCCCCTCAACGCCGTTCAGGGCCAGGCGAATCATGCGCTCTTCTGATGGACAGTCCATCTTCGGCACGGCATAAACACTGACCCATTCCCCCGACGCATCGGAGGAGGCCTGCATATCGGTATCCGCCGCAGGCCTTGCATGGTCGCCACAGGGGCCTCCGCAGTTTTTACTCATGATATGACTCCACTTGAATGTGATCGGGTTTTCATTTAAAACTATATAGTAGCTATAATGTCAATAGCGTAGAGAATCCGTTGCGGAGGAACCCGATGCGTATTGGTCAGTTGGCACAGTCAGTAGGGGTAGATACACAGACGATCCGCTTCTACGAACGGCAGGGCTTGTTGCCGCCGCCTGGTCGGCAGGAGAACGGTTACCGTGTCTATACCGAGAAACACGTTGAGCGGCTGGCCTTTATTCGTCGCTGCCGCATCCTGGATCTGTCACTGGCAGAAATTCACGAACTAAAGCGCTATCAGGACGACCCTTATCAGTCCTGTACCGCTGTCAATGCCTTGCTCGATGATCACATCTCTCATGTGCGCTCGCAGATAACCGCTCTACAGGCGCTTGAGAAACAACTCGTTTCACTAAGAGCGCGTTGCAACGATGACCGGGAAGTTAAGGCGTGTGGGGTTCTTGCTGGAATTAGCGAGGGAAGCATGCATCAGCAGTAGGTTGGAGTGCCAACCAGATAATCCGATGAGATGCCGGTTTGCCTCACTCTCATGCAAAGGTAAGATCAACCATTTAATCCGCTTACCCTATTTTTTTTGCTTTCACCTTATCCAAAATTCACCACCCCATAATTGAAAATATTTTGAATTATAAGCCCTTAGGGTGCTCATAATCCATAAATCAATTTCGAAGTTCTTTGTTGCATAAAGCCTTTAAAGATTGAGTTTTCCTAAGCAACTCAAATTTAAGTTACAACTCGGGTATTAGGTCGGCCTAATTCCATAAATCTGTTGAGGACTGCTACGCGAGCATGAATTTCACTCATCTGACTAGGAAAGCTTCTTGCCATTAATTTATCGCCTAATAATTTGATGCAGTGCATCTTTGTTTCGACCAAACTTCGGCGATGATAGCCTGACCATTTTTTCCATAGTGTTCTACCTAGCAGGGTTTTAGTATCTATACCAATATGAAGTTTACGCCATTGGCGACGATATTTCGGCTAATGCTTTTTACGTTTCCATTCACCTTCACCTAAGAACTTCAAATCCGTGGAATCAACGAGTAGATGCAGTCCATTGCAACTCTTTTCATAGCTAATTTGAATATCAATATGCTTTTGTCTTCTGCGAATGGTTGAATAATCCAGAGCTGTCCAATCTAATCCGCAAAGTTTAATCAAGCTTTGGACAAAGCCAGTCACCATGCATACAGAAAGACGAAATAAGGATTTAATCATGAGATAGCACTGAATGGCTATGTCAGAATAAGTTTGATTTCGACCATGTTTTCCTTGTGACTGCGAATATCATTGAATCTTAGTATCAAACCAAATTGTAAAATTACCATGATTGATCAAAGCATGATTGTAGGATGACCAATTCGGTGTACGATAAATTTAGGTGTAGGCTATTGCTGTATAAGACCTTATCGGTAGGTTTGCGCAACAAGGCCTCAAAATCCCACCTTAAAATGCAAATAGCAAAAAAACTCTACCATTCGATTGATTTCATTTTAGAAGTAATGAAATTAGTATCTGTTTGTAATGATATTTTATAAAATTCAATATTAGATCTGCAGAGAAAAACTTATCAAACTAAGTATTGGCTAGTCTTTTTCTTCGAAAAACTTATCAAACGAAGTATTAAGTTAATCTTTTTCTTCAACTTCTTCCTTAAACTCAAACAAATCATTCATCGTACAGTTAAAGTACTTACACAACTTATCGGCGACTGGTAATTCAATACGTACAGCACGGTCATAATACATACTTGTGAGCGTGTTGCGATTGATACCTGTTGCATGCACCACTTCACTTAATTTTAAAATTTTTCTATCGCCCATGAGGCTAGATAACTTACAAGTAATCATATTTAAATTAATTTACAAAAAATAACTTGCTGTGGGTTATTTGAAGTTGTTGACTGAGTAATACTTTGCTAAAATTAACCTACAGCAGGTTATTACAACTTATAGAAAGTATATTTTATCCATTTCAACTAAATTATAACTTTTTAAATATAAGGATTGAACCTGCATTAGATTATTTTGTGGAGATGACCGCCGTGTTACCAAATGAGTTATTGATCAGCCAGCAAGCTCGTGACTTAGGAAATCAATTAATTAAAGAAATGAACATCAATAGAAGTTATGGAATGGCTAATTTTCTTGGAGTAAATACTTGCTATGATAATCATCAGGCTGTACTTATTTGGACATTTCAACTGCTTGAAAGGGAACCTGCCTTAAATGAATTAGCAGAAATTAAAAAATATTTTCTTTTAATCTTTCCAGATAGTGTTTATCAATTAGCCTAAGTTGTTTTTAAAATTAATTTATTAAATAAAAAGCACTAAATCAAAGAAAGCTTTATTTAAAAATACCTATTAATTCAAAAACATACCATTTACTGAATATATGAAGCATAGGTTCCTGCTCTATCACTCACTCGTACTAAAATTACATCGCTCTTTTTACTGATACTAAACAATTTATGTCCACGCCACGTTCTGCGGCTTCGAGGGCTAGTTTTTGTTGAACCACTGAGAACAAGGACAACAAACTGCCTACTATATTTTCCCGGAGAGTGGTGTAGGAACTTTTTCATTATTGCTAATCATATCAGCGACAACATCAGCAACGAGCTCCTCTATTCCTGAGAATGCTTTAGACTGATCCGCATCAAGCCAAGACAATGATGGAAACTCAGCACACAACCCAACATACTCATTATATTCTGCTGACCATGTAACACGGCAAGTATATTGTTTACTATCCATTTGAAACCCCATAATGTTTTAAGTCTATGTATAAAAGTACGATTTTCACTTAGCAGTACTTAAATAATCACCCCACCACTGCATCATTTCAGTCCGCTGGGCTAAATAGTCAGCGTGATTATAGCTGGCACGGGTACGGTTCTTATCAATATGTGAAAGTTGTGCCTCAATCCAGTTATCCTGGAACAAACCTGAGTCATTCAAAATGGTACTAAAAGTGGAACGTAGTCCATGAGAGGATAATTGATGTTTTCCATAGCCCATCTTACGTATAGCCATATTTAATGTATTAAAATGAATCGGTTGATTATGTTTCCGTGGGCTAGCAAAAATGTACTTTTCACCGTATGACCATTGCATGACGTCTTTTAAAATATCTAAAGCCTGATCTGAAAGTGGAACTAAGAAGTCGGGAATCTCATGGCCTAATATGACTTTTCGTCGAAACTGTTTAATATGCAAGGCAGGTATTTTCCAGATTTTTTCATTTAAATCAAAATGATGAGGCTCAGCCAATAACAATTCAGCCCCTCGCACGCCAGTATGTAATTTGAACAGCAGTGCTTTTTTAATAATCGGATGGGCATCCAATTTTAATAAATTTTTCTTAAAATCTGATATATCCTCCGCTTTCAAATACGGATAATTCTTCTTGATTTTACTGTTAATGGCGATTTTATTTAAACCATGCGCGATGTTGAATTCACAATAACCCATCGCTACAGCGTAGTCATAAATTTGGTTCAAATAACTACAAGCTTTCTTGACAGGTTCTTTTACTTGGCGTCCCTCTATTTTTTTGATTACTGAAACCAGGTCATAACGCTTGATGTTTTGAAAAGGTAAATCCTGAAGGTCTGGATAAATATCTTGCTGTAAACATCTTTCTGCTAACTGTAGTACACCGCAGCGGGGTGAATCATTAAATGCATTTTTCAGTTTGAACTGCAGCCACTCCTCCCCTACCTTACGAAAGGTGATGACATTAGAGACAGTATCATGCTCAAAACAATAATTATTGTCTTTAAAGTCATCTTTGACTTGTCGTGCCTTTTTCAGCGATAAATCAGGATAAAGCCCCAACTGAATGCGGCGACGTTTTTTTGTTTGTGGATCTGTATAGCGATAGCACCAAGATTTTCTTCCAGTCGGCTCAATCTTCAGGCTAAGTCCATCTTCATCGGATAAAAAACAAGTTTTTTCCTTGCAATGAGCTTGGCGAACTTTAATTTCAGTAAGACTCATGAAATTTAAATGAAACCTATCAGCGGATTGACGAGATCCATTATATCAAAATAGAAGAAAATATATATGATGCGTACACTACGCATCATATATATTTGTAATATATTGTTTTATATATTTAATATTTTAAGTATTTGTATTTTAGTAACCATTATAAGTACCACCTCTTCTTTAAGTTCCCAACAACTCACTTTTTCTGTCATCAATGTTAAATAAGTCTTGTGCTTTAAATTCTTAGATGACCTCCTCTACCCTTTATTATCATTTTTATAAAAGTAACTATATGTACTCATTAAAATTTGTAGAGCTCAAAAACAAAAAAGACCGCTATATAGCAGTCTTTTAACTTAATTAAATAATAATTAATTCATTTTCATCATAAGTGCATAAGCATCACGTTTGTTTTGACGCAATGATTCTATCTCGGACTTCGTCAGCTGTTTTACGAGAGTTGAGGATATACTTTGCTTCCCACTCTGTGAGCCTTTCGAAATCGTACCCGTAAATCGATTTCCACCATGCTTCAAGATTACCATATACATCCCTCAATTGCTGAAGAGTTTCTTTACTTAGAGCTAATTGTGATGAGTATTGTTTACCCGTCAGTGCATATGCTCCAATAACTTTATTCGTCCCAGTTGTTTCAATATGACCTTTTAATGCTGCAAAAGTACCACCTTGGGTCTGGGTATCATCAACAATAATAACACATTTATCATTGTTTATTGTCCCATCAAATGCTGGTGGGTTGGCTAATCTATGCCACCCATCACCGCCAGTTCTTGATACTTTTATAGCTTGAACTATATTCGTATCAACTTCAAGCCCAAGTTTCTTTGCTATAACTGCTGAAGTAGCTAAAGGAATCATATTACGACCGACTGCTTCCTCAGCATGTACAGGTACTATAATAGTTTCCCGACCATCGATAATTCTTTCTAGTTCAGCAATCGCCTCATCCGAAACTAAATCTTTAGCTAAAATATACGCACTTTCAACATCCCCTGCTTTAGCAGCTTCATACATGTAATGAGAGGTTGCATCTCCAAGACCACGGTCAATAACCGTTTTAGGAAACATATTCCAATCTGTGCGATATAACTTCATATTTTTAAATAAGTTTTAATGATGGCTAGCATTAAATTTTACACTAAATTTACCGCTAGCATCTCTTGGATATTATTTTTCGTATCAGGCAGCACTCTCAAAAGCCGTTTGTTTGGACAGTCCCCATGATCATACACGAGGCAGCTTCAAATACTTATGGGCCCATCCTATCCAGTTGTATCTTCTTGCATCACATGAATATTGTATACTCATTTTGACTACTTGAAAATTATGGAACATCGTCAATAAAAACAATAACTCTAGAGTCTTTAGTCGACATTCCTAAAAAGGTAAATTCAACATTTCTTTCCATATCATTTCTTTGTGTCTCTGGATGAACAAAAGAAACATAGCTTATTTCAAAGAATCGGGCTAGGGTTTTTATGCCAATGATTTTGTTCTCTTCATTAGCAATTAAAACATCTAATTCCAGATCAAACTCTTCTAATTATTTAATTAAATCTTTAACTTTCATTTTACTATCAACCTCTATGAATTATTTAAAAAATTAGCACAATGAAGCTTGTGAAAAAAATGGATTTGAACAAAATTTTTTAGCAAAAAAAGCATAGCAACCAGAAAAATCTTTCCAGCAATCAACAAAAATATCCCCGTGTGCTTCCAGTTTACAACATTTTGACTACCACACTGCCCACAGTAGTAATAATAGCCTTTGATACGGCCACCGCATTCAGGACAATTTTTATGATTAATGAATAAGTTACTCAACGTCTCTTCTTCAAAATTCTTATTATCAAGTTGTAAGTGAAGATAGCACACATTTATAAAAATGTCTTTTTTAAAACATCAAAAGATGTTATAAAAAAGACATTCGCTACTTTAGGATAACTTTTAAGATGAATTTAAACCTCCTTGATGAAGAATCAATCCAACCTTCTGAACCCACGCCATGTGATTTTTTCAAAGGTGAAAATGCTATCAAAAAAGCTAAACAGTTAGGATTACCTGATCTCGAGTTAGTCAGAAACGCTATTATGATCGGTGATGCTGACTATAGAACAAATACTCACTATAACCGTGCACGCTTTATTGCACGATGGGGGAAAATTGGAGAACAGATTGCTTTACTGCTTCGACAATCTGATCCTGCTTGGATATTCCACAATGACAGCCAGCCAAGAATTGAGAATACAGTAAAGAAAATACAAATTATCTTTATGAGCGGGAATATTGCATTGGGGTTAGCTGATCAAGTTGTATCAGCACACTGTGAAAAAGGATTAATGACATTAAATAATATTAAGGAGAATCAGTCTGCTTATGATGATGAGACAAAATTGAGAACATGGATTTTATACTTTCCTTCAGCATCACATCCAGCCTATAAAGACATTGATATCCCAAATATTCCTTTTGAATTTGCATACCCAACTAGCTTCGTACAGGACTTAAAAGCGAAAAAAATTTCAATTTTACCAAGTGACCATACTTGCAGAATTGCATTTGAAATAGATAATACAGTTCCTGTAAAAACTGATCCTAAGCCAGTATTGGAACCATCTAATGAAATTAAACCAGATGATTTTGATATTCAGCTTGTAGTTTAATCTGAGGTTAATGTGTTTAATAAAGATCGTTTACGTATTGCTAAAGAATTACGAGGACTTAGCAATACCGATTTCGCAGAAAAATTGAGTTGCTCTATCTCTAAGGTAAAGCAACTTTTAGACGTGGATAAAGAAATCAATGAAAATGATCAAGATGATATATGCCGTGTATTAAATTTACCCAAGTCATTCTTTGCAGGTAATGACACACAACCACATGAAACAGACCAAATCTTCTATAGATCGGTTGCTCGTATTAAAGCACAGCATAGAAAAGCTAATGAGGCATATACTCTTTTAGCAATAAATATTAACAAGTACTTAAATCAGAAAGTAAAGTTACCTACTTTTCACCGTCCTGATTTAGATATTACTGAGTTTTTGGGTGAATCTAAGTATGCCGATCACCTAGCGTCAGAGTTGAGAGGTTTATGGGCTTTAGGTAATCAACCTATTAATAACATTGTTTCGTTGTGTGAGCTAAAGGGAATCCGTGTCTTTAGATTACCGACTGAAATTCGAGAAATTGATGCACTATCTTTTTTTGATGATGAAAGTGGTAGCCCTTTCATATTTCTAAATACATTTAAGTCTGCCGAAAGAGCCCGCTTCGATTGTGCACACGAACTTGGTCATATCGTTATGCATACGCATAACAAAAAAATTCGTGTCGAGAAAGATAATCGTGTTCTCGAAACTGAAGCGGATCAATTTTCATCTGAATTTTTAATGCCAACAGATGCATTTCTTTCTACTGCTCCACGCTATTTTTCACTAGAAAATATGATTGAGTATAAAAAGATTTGGCGAACATCCCTGAAGGCTATTAACTATAAAGCTCACAAGCTGGGATTAGTTAGTGATTGGGTTAATCGTAGTAACTCTATAAAGATCAATTCGTTGGGCTACAACATTAATGAACCTGAAGAAACTCATCGAGATGAGAGTTTGATGTTGCCCAAAATTATCTCTGTTTTAGCCTCACAACCATCTTTTGATAAAAATAAAATGCTTGATGAAATTGGAATCTCTGAAGAAGATTTTAATCAATTAACATTTGATGCTTTAGCTAAAGTTGAGCCCCCGAAGAAAAAACATAAGTTATATATTGTCGAGTAATACAAACCTTCCTTAAAAATAATGCGCCTTACGGCGCACTATTTATGCAAAATCCTGATTAATTTTTTTATGACTTCACGCCCAACGTAGTTTTGCATCCCATAAGTCATACTTTAACTGAAAATGTAACTTGCCCCATCATGACTTTTTTCATATAGCCTACTTGAACTGACACCATAAATCCCATGTGTTCCATAAAGCATCGTATACAATTTCAGATAAATTCTTTAGTTATGTGATCAGGCTATGTGCTCAAATTACCTATTTCCAAATAAAAGAAATTTGACACTCTTAGGTGTCGATACAAGCCAGTTTGATCTTGAGCTTAAGGATCATGTATTCCCTTCCTATCATGCTCCAATCATTCTGAACGGCTCAGATCACTTAGAGCTTGATATTGCAAAGTTTGGATTACTACCGAGCTGGGCGAAAGAATTGAAGTTCAGCAGTCATACTTATAACGCCAGAACTGAGTCTGTAGCAGATAAGCCTAGCTTTCGACATGCTTGGAAGTACAGCAAGTTCTGCCTAGTCCCAGTACAAGAATTTTATGAGCCGAAATACATCAATGGCAAGCCACACTGATACACCATCAAGCGTAAAGATGATCAGCCTTTTACTGTTGCAGGGATCTATGATGATGCAGTGATTAATGGCAATAAGGTACGTTCCTTTTCAATGTTGACCATCAATTCGGACCATCACCCTTTTATGAAAAAATTCCATGCACCGAAGGATGAGAAGCGATCCATCATCGTTATTCCAGAACAGTACAGAAAAGACTGGCTAACAGCCGATCATGAACATGCGCATGAATATTTCTTTCAAATGCCCGATGAATTCGTCACATTTCCACGCGATGAGCAGAAACAAAACGTCTTATTCTGACACATCCTTGTTTATCCACAACTTTTTAAATTTGAATTTTAAACGCTGTTAGTAATATCCTATTTAAACAAATTCTACTTCCAAACACGCCTCGTAGCGTAGGAGTATCTCATGTCTAAGAAGTTGCCTATTTACTTCTCTGACGACGCATGGTCATCTTTACAAGAGCTCATGGGTCCAGAGGGTAAACCAAGTCCTACCATCAACACCGTGCTTGAACAAATCGCTGTTCAAAATGAGCTTGTTGAAAAATTAGGGCTTACTGCTGTCCTACCCAAATCCAAAGTATCTATTCCCGTCTCTTTAGAGCGTATTTCTGCAGGTCCGGCCTTCAGCACCAAGGATGAGCAAGACAAAGCACTCGATCTGAATGAGTTCCTGATTCACAACCCTATTTCTACTTTTATTGCCTATGTAGACAGTGAATCCATGCTCGATGCTGGCCTAGAGATTAATGATCCAATCATTATTGATCGCAGTATTGAAGCCAAGCATTACGATATCGTGGTTGCCCTGATTGATGACAATGCCTCGACCATTAAGCGGCTGATGATCACCAATAAGATGTCCAAGTCTGAAATCAAAGAAATATTTGGAGATGAAGATTATCCGCTTCCAGAACTTTGGTTGAAGGCTGAAAATTCGAATTACAATCACATCATTCCTGATGATAGTCAGACCATATCAATCTGGGGTGTGGTGACTTTTAATTTAAAGCGTATTTATCACCGCTCATAAAAAGAAGAATAACCATGCAAAGTGAAAATGAAATATTCGCGTTAGTCGACGTGAATAATTGCTACGTCTCGTGTGAGCGTGTGTTTAATCCTGCCTTGAATGATCGCCCAACCATTGTGCTCAGCAACAATGACGGCTGTGCCGTGGCCAGAAGCCAGGAAGCGAAAGACTTAGGCATCAAGATGGGTGTTCCTGTATTCCAAATTAAAGAGCTGATCAAACAACATAACATTCAGGTGCTATCCAGTAATTTCTCCTTATATGGCGAAATGTCCAAGCGCTTTATGGAGCTGCTTGGGGACTATGTTGCACCAGGAGATCAAGAGGTCTATTCCATTGATGAATGCTTTCTGAAGCTCACAGCTTACGAGCATCTATTTGACCTGACTGTATATGCTCAAGACATGAGGGCTAAGGCTTGGCGTTGGTTAGGCCTACCCTGCTGTATTGGAATTGGTCGCTCTAAAACCGAAGCCAAGATTGCCAATCATCTCGCCAAGAAAAACAAGTTCTTCAATGGGGTCTGTAATCTGGCCCATATGGACCCATGCTCTACAGAAACGCTACTCGCGCAGGTTGATGTGTCTGAGGTTTGGGGCGTAGGCAGACAGAACTGTAAGAAGCTCAATACTATGGGTGTTCAATCTGTGCTGGATCTGATCAATGCCAATCCTAAAGAAATCAAAAAGCAGTTTAGTATCGTGATGGAAAAGACGGTGCTTGAGCTACAGGGCCTTTCTTGTATTGACCTTAGTGATGATACTGTAGCGAAGAAGCAAATCATCAGCAGCCGTTCATATGGCAACCCAGTGTATGAAATGGATGACATTAAAGCTTCGGTTCGGCTTTATGTGGCCAGAGCCGTGAAACGAATGCGGGAAGATGGCTCAATCTGCAAGATGATCGGCGTGTATATCCAAACCAGTCGCTTTGATAAGACAGAGCGCTACTCGCCTTACATCGTCGTTCAAATGCATGAGCATACGGATGATCTACTGCTCATCACCAAGGCCGCGATGAAAGGCATCGATCAGATATTTAAGAAAGGCTTTAAGTATAAAAAGGCGGGAATCGTGCTGCTCGAAATTACAGATCAATCCAAGTTTGTGCCCGATCTATTCACGGACTATTCACATAAGCAAGAGCGAGAAAGGCTTTCAGATGCCATCGAAGCCATCAGTGAACGGTTTGGGAAGAATCTCGTCACGCTAGGCATTGCCAACAATAAAGAAGCCACATGGCACATGAATCAAAACCTTAGATCACCTTCGTATTTAACCAAATGGTCTGACTTACCAAGAGTAGGATAAAAACATGCACTTATTTAAATTAACTGACGAACAACTCGCACAAATTCTTATCCCGAAACGATTTGTACCACCTACTCCACCTGAACATGAAGGCAAGAATATGGTCTATGTATTTGATAGTGAGGATAAGTTTGAACTGACTTATGATGAGCTGGTGGAAATCATTAGCAAAGCTAGAATGGCTGGTCCGAAGTTGATACCTGTCTTAGGCACCGTGAATTAAATTGTGCAGTGTTCGCACGCCACTTGAAACATAACTTGATTGGAAATGAATTTGGGCTGAGAAAAATTCAGTTCAAATTTAACCTGACGGGCACACTAAAAAATGGGTAATTGTCAGATCGAGTTTGGACTACAACACTTTAGCTCATCGATTTACCATACCGCTAATCTTCACACCATTTTCGTAAATCCAGCGATCAAACTGTGATACTACATTCCGCTTATTAATCCAAGTCAGCATGGTGCTTTTCATAAAGGCAGTTTACTTATAAACAGGGAAATTTCTAAACAATTCCCCTTTAACATGCTTAGGCTATTTGATCCAGAGTTCATCTTTTTGCATCATTTTTAACATTAAATTAAATATAACCAGCGGAGTAACATTTTTTTTGTTAGAGCCGACAACTCTTTGAAAACTAAATTTAACGGTTCGCTCAGGAGCATCCAAATTAACTGGGTAGTTTTGTTTTTCTAAATACAGATGATCTCCTAACATTGGCTCTATACCAGTAATAAAATTAACAATTTGTTGCTCATCACCTTTCATTCGGCATTGAAAATGTAGAAAATTCTTACGCAGTTTTCCAAATAATAATAATATTTTAAGCGCCTTAACCATGTTCTTTTCTTTCAGTGCATCTTGCTGCCTATCATCTTTATAATGAAAATCAAGGAGAGGAATTATTTCATCTGGACGAGTCAGTTTTTTAGCCTTTTCGTAAAGTTCATCAAACCAACTCTCTTCTAAATTCTTACTATAAACATAATTCGTTTTTAAATTAAATTTTTGGCGATCCATCCATTTAGTGCTCATCCATTGACATCGTTGCATCCATTCTTGAGCTTGGGTATCTTCGCTTAAACGACCTTCTCTAAAACTTATCAAACGTTGAAAAGGTGTCAGAGTACTCTTCTCTATACTAAACTTCTTTTCTTGTCGGCCAGCCATCGTAACTGGCTGTGTTTGCTGATAAGAATTAAACCATTTCTGCTGCTGAGTATAACGATTTAGGTTTATGTAGTCTGTACTTGACTTCACTGGACTAAAACACTGTTCTAATACTTTTTTTGAAATGATACACGGCGAATTATAAATTCGATCGACTGCTAATAAATCCAAAACATGAAGGTAATTTGAAGCCGTTTGCTCAATACTGCTATGCCCCATCCAAGAGGCGAGCACCTGCCATTTATGTTGAATAATCTCTTCTTGAGCACGTGCTTTCATACCAAACAATAAATCCCTCATCTTTTTTGCTTTTACCCAAGGACAATCTGTGTAGGTCTTGATCATTTCTTTTGAACCGAGCAAAGTTATTGCTAGATAGTTAGCAGCACTGTGGCGTAATGTATGAAAACTAAAGCCATGATGCATACCTAATATTTGACTAAACAAATCTACTGTAATTTTGCTGATACATTGATCAGTTAATACACGATGATTCACACTAAAAAGTAGATCATCCTGCTGATTAACCAAATATTGCTCATAACGATGTTGTATGTAACGTTGTACTACTAAAAACTCATGTTCTGACAATGCAATTTTCAATGGTATTTGACGATTCGCACTTCGCGTTTTCAGACGGCGATATGAATTGTCTTGGATATGAAGCGTGATATTATTAAAAACTGTATTTTCTTTTTCTTTATAAAGTAGCTCTGGGCAAATAATATCTTGTATTTTAAGACAACGAACTTCATTTAATCGAAGTCCAGTTCTATAACTTAGTAAATACATCAGCTTTAAACAACTCAGATGATCGACCCACTCTGATGCCGTTGGCTCTTGACTTAAATTTTCTAGTTTTTCCAATAATTTGCCAAATAGCAAAGGACTCACTAGCCGTGCATTGCAAATTTGTAAATGCTTAAAACTTGAATTCTGTAACACCAATACCCCTGGAGCATCATAATTCTCTATACAGAATTGATGAAAATCTTTTAGGCGACCAAAACGGTATTCTGCGCTTTGGTGCATCTTACGAGAGGTTTTTCCTTTCACCGAATCTCGTTGAACTGCTTTTTCATCACGTTCACTGCTGTATTTCAATAGCTGCCGATATAAATCCTCATAGTCATCTATGGATTGTTGCTTTAAATCTAATTTATTGAGCCAAATCTCAAATATAAATTCTTTGCCAAACGATCCTAAGTAGCTTTCAATAGTTGATAATTGAAGCCCTCGTTTTTTTAAATGCATTAACCAGTGAATTAAGCGTAGTTGAGCATCAATTAAAGACTTTTCCTCCGTATTAGCATCAACTATCTTCTCCTCTAACACCCTTCTAGTTTCTTGCCAAAAACGTAGCGTGCGTTCTTCTTTATTCCTCTTTTTATCTAAACGCTCAACTTTTTGACCTTTACGTTTCTTTTGACCAAACAACATCAACTCATACGGAATCGTTTGTAATTTGCTTTGAACAGTCGGAACTTCAGGAAGTAACTGCTCTTGTTCAAAATGAATAGGGCGATTATCTGGTTCTGTGACTTGATTGTAATCATTATTCCACAGCAATCTAAATTCGGATGGCCTTAAAGCAACAGTATTAATCTCTTGCTGAAGCACATTACTCAAAAATATATCTATGCTGAGGTTTGGATTAAATTCGAGTACCATTTGCACATCATTAAATGCACGAAATCCACGGCGTTTAATTTGATATTGCAGATCCCCAAGACTTTTTTTCCTGCCTATCTTACTCAAGCTTTCTAAAATACAATCTTCAACTGAATGTTGCAGACAAAATTCTTTCTGAGTAGCTTTCAACTTTTTTAAATATTGCAAAATGAACTGCGCATATGGGTTAAAAAAAACATGTTTCCATTGGTACAACTTTCCCTGTTCTACATCGTTGCCATATTGAGAGTTTTCAACACGATAATGTAGTAACAATGGATTAGTGATTTTTTTGTAGTCCGAATGGTATAACCGAAAACAATTCAGATCTGTACCAAGCTCAATGGCCTCCTGCAATTGCTTCTGAATAGCAATCAAATGCTGTTCATCTGCACAGCCTGAAATATATATAAAACTTAAGCATAAATTTCCCCATAAGTACTTTGGTTCATTCCAATATTCAAATGAATCTTGCCAATACTGCCTTAATTCCTTAAGTACATGGATATGTAGATGCCCCTGTTCTAACCGTGACTCTGTACTCTCAATTTTTCTAGGCAGTACGATCCGTTTAGTATGTGGATTTAGCTTAATTCTGTATGATTTTTTATCTACATTCTGGTTGAATTGCTTCCTTCTTTTATTAAATTCATCTTCAGTAAATTGCATCAGTTTTGATTGTTCGTCTCGGCTCAACTTTTGACTCAAACAATCAACACTATCTTTAATGTCATGCCATTTTTCAGCGATCTGCTGATCAAGTTTTTGCTGCATTTCTTTCGTCAATACTTCAGGTGGAGAAGGCTGTCTATCTAGCGACTTTTTCACCATTTTATGAATATCAACAAATAGATCATCTAGTTGTGGTTTTATTAGTTCTTTGATTTTTTGCATACAACTATTTTCGCTCTAAGTGTTTAATCGATAAAGATTTGACATTATCTTGCAATTGCTGGCGGGCTTGCTGTACATAGACATTCGGGATAAGTGAAGAATGCGGATGAAAAGCCTCTCGGTCACGTTGGTCATGACCATACAGGGCCTGAATTAAGTGAAAAGCTAATGCTGGTTTACCCTCTTGCTGCTCATGCATCAAAAAGTTCATGTCAAAATGACGTAACCAATTCGAATACATATTCTTTGGAAAGACTCCTTGCATATATGAATTCACCCATTTTCTCGATAAAGGGATTAACTTAATTTTCCTGCTCTGCCATTCTTTGACAGTTATCGGCAAGATATCTTTACTAAAAATGACCTTACCAAAAAGATCATTTACAGTTATCTTCTTCTTTGCAAAGACTTGTCTAAAAAATGAACCGTACGCTTCAATAATTTGTTCTAAAAAGGCAGTGTAATTTTGCAGTGTTTTTATGAAAAAATCAGATAAAGGGATAAAACGACCATCTTTTCTTGCTTTACTATTTTTTTTATCATTCACATATAAAAGCTTGAGCTCAACACAATAATCATCCAAATTCCCCAACAGGTTTTTTTTAGGCCGACTTGCCAAACTCAACAAACTGATATGCCACATCCAACACGCATATGCATTAAGTTGATTAATAATGTGCTTATCTTCTTGGATGTTTTCGTGACAATGTCTATGTAAAATATGGAATTGCTCTTTCACAAAATTGGGTTCAAGTGCCAGTTGGCTCCCTATCCTTCCTATAGATAATGCAGATTGCACTTTGAATTGTTGTTGCAATATTTTTAGTTCAGCCGTGTCTTCAGTAAAATGTGTGGAATGTGGTGTAAGTGCTTTTTCTAAAAAGGCTAGATATGTGCTACTGAGTTGAGTTTTCGGTAGCCCGCCATAATAGATACCAGGCATGTGATGCTGACTATCCCGCCCAGCAATTACATGAGCAAGATATTCATTATATGTTTCATAATATATATGAAAATATAATTGAGCCTGCAGTTTTTCTACAGTGATCGAACCTACAAACCGATTATCAAGCCAATTCTTAAGTTTCGTATTAATGTGTGTTGATGAAATTAGTGGATTCGATGCTTGTTCTATATAGTCAAACCAAGCAGAAGGTAAATGTAGTTGATGTGTCATCACTTCATTCCACCGCACATGATTTAAGCTCTTAATCTTCTGCTCTGTAATTTTAAGATTTAATTTGAGTAAATATTCGCGACGTCTACTTGAACCATTCTGGATCAAAATTCCATCTTGAATAAGCTCGTTAAAATCCATCAGTGCGACGGGTGATAATCCCGTCAAAAGTGACAATAAACATGCTGCAGCGATTGCAGCATCCCTCCAGTGCCCGGATAACTCGGTTCTCAACACATAAACAATTTGCTTCAGTATATCTGGCGCCAAATAATGTGGATTTGTAACAAAAGGAGCATGACGGCGCTGGCGATGCCGCATTAGATGCGTCGCATTATCGCTGAGTATATAATTTAAATTTTTAGACTTTTCATCTTCTGAATAAAACTCCATTTCAGGATCTAATAGATCAACTTCACCCTCTTCATCTTTGTGAAGAGCGGCATCATAAATACTGATCTTTGCGTTATGTCCAATATCTACTTGCTTACCCGTTTTAATTTCACGAAATTTTTTGAGTTCATTTTTCGTCGGCCATTGCAAAACTTTACTTTTTTTTGACTTACGCTGACGATGAACAACACGACGATCATCAAGTCTTTTAAAAATTATTAATAGAGCCGATAAATACTCTATGGCTTGTACTTGTTTGAAATCTTTAATATTAAAAAGTTGATTACGATCCTCCTTTTTCAAGTTACGTTCGTACATGACATAGCGATTTAGTAGCTCACTGCATTCTTGAAATAATTCAGCATGATTAGAATCCAGAACATATCGTGATACATAGCGAAAGAGATCACAAACATGTTTTTGCTTATTCTCAGCTTTATCAATTTTTGCAAATTCTTGATACTGCCGATATGTTAAAAAACTCGCTTGTAGAATCAAATAACGTTCAGACGACAGCTCTTGAGTATTACTAGTAGTCGGGCATGCAAAATAACTTAAAGAAGCTAGATAATAATATTTACCTAATTGTCTAGAACTAGATATATAGCCATATATCTGTTGTGCTTCCTTATATAGAGCATGGGCTTTTTCACGTAAATCATCTGATAGATCGACAAATTGTGTATTCACAACATGATTGCGTAATAAACAATAATCTTTTTGGAATTTTTCTGCTAAATCTAAGAATTGCTCTTCTGTTTCAATCTTTGGCATATTCGCTTTCGCTTAATTTTTTATCAAATTGCATTGGTTAAATTCATTACGATCTGAACAATTTGGTAAAAGTTGATCTTTTATTGAACTCTTTGTCAGCTTAAAAAATCTAGCAAAAAATTTAGCATCCAGCTCTTTCTGAGCTTTTCTCTCAAAGCACAAGTGTTGCTGTGATTTTTCGATAAAATCATCAAGATTATGTATCAACTGTAAGATTGCAACATAATTAGAATGTACACGTAAGCATGGCTCCGTTTGCATTAATAGCAATATTTTTTGCCAAATTTTCACATAGATTATTTTGAACTTTGCTTGTACTACTACTTTCTGGCTCTGTTTAATCTTTTTGATTTTCAGTAGTTCTGAGTTAATTTTTACTATCTTAAATTGAACATTTTGTCGCTCAAAGCAAAAGGGCATGATAAATTGCCCCATAAATATCTCTATATTTTTTACTAAATAGTCAAATTTTAACATTTTTATCGATATAAAAAATGAGCATATCTTTGTATATTAAAATTCATTTAATTTATCAACTAAATTTTCTCAAAATTACAATTATCAACAAATACATATGGTTTACTTATCATGGGTGGTCTAAATTTTAAAAATTCTTCCACTTTTTTTTAGTTTTCTGTTATTACATGAAACAATACCGTTGTATTACATTTTGAAATGCTGTGTATGCAGCATTGATCAAAAAGATTCTCTGCTATACTTACTTCACGTGTAGCATCAATGGAGTTTCGAAATGCTCAGAACCACTGAACAGAAAAAAAAATATATTCAAGCGACACGTGCGCAAAACTATCAAGCCAGCCTAAAGCTTGAAGGCATTACAACGACAGCTCAAACAACTCAACAAAGTAAAGCTGAAATCTTGCAAAAATATAAGAAGTATTCGCAACCCGAAACTTAGTCAGGTGCATGTATGGATAAATATGGGGAAATGGGTGACAGCCTGTATTGTTACCCTGGCACAAATATCCTAAAGAACAAACTCAATATTCATGATGAACAAATTTTAGAATAAGCTGAACTAGAACTGTCTGGATTGGCAAGTAACTTAATTGAATATGCTGAACCACCTTACGACTTACAATACTTAAAATCAATTCATGCGCAGCTCTTTGGCGACTTATACGACTGGGCAGGAAAGTTAAGACAAATCGATATTTCCAAAGGTGACACCCGTTTTTGTAATTTTTCCCGTATTGAAATTGAAACCAATAAACTACTCAAACCGCTTCAAGAAAAAAAATACTTTCAAGGCTTAGCACCACAACAACTGATTCCTCAACTTGCCGACTTGTATTGTGAGCTTAATGTCATACACCCATTCCGTGAAGGTAATGGACGTACACAACGGATTTTCTTTGAGCATCTGATTGCTCATTGTGGTTATGGTATTGATTGGTCTCGCATTGACTCTCAACAACAATGGATTCAAGCCAATATTGAAGGTTTTTATGGTAATTTAAATCCATTAATTAAGATTTTTGAAATATGCTTTATTCAAAATACCTAAAATTTAAGTAGTCGAAGCCCACAATCCTTAATGAGCCATCATCTTTGCTTCAATCCACTGATTAATTTCCCAAATAAACCAACAATCACGATTCTTAGAAATCTTAATACTCTTCGGGTAATTTAGGATCGTAATATTCAGATTACTTATCCAGAATTGAATAGATCGTTAACTTAGATAGACTTTTAAGCAATGTAACTTGCCGCATGTTTATCAACATATGTCTCAAAAAAGTCTGCCCATACATAGATTTATGGCGTTTAGTGCTTAAATTTCAGATTAATCTTCGTCTGATGACCTGAATGGATGTTACAGATTACATGCAGGTGAATTACTCTGTGGCTGTATCATGGCTTTTGTGCAATCCAATCCATTTGATCCGAATGTTCTCTTTTGCAATAAAGCAGCCTCTTCTGCTTTTCCTGAACCAACGAACTATGTCATTGATTTGATTCAACCGACAACAGTGATGCTGAATCAAATCTCCAAAGAAGGGATTAAATGCAAGAAATGTGGTAAGAAAAAGATAGGGGATGGAAGTTATTATCCGTCTAATTGGAACCAGCCCATGAGTCGAGATCAGTTGAGTAAGAATCATTTTAAATGAATAAGAGAAGGATGGCTTACCTCACTTCTCCGAATAACAATGCTATGCTTTTCAACCAAGGTTATAAATTGGCAACTACATTTCATTCTTCTTCATGCTGGTCCTATAGCCTGTAGACAATTACTACATCATTTGCATTCAATGCTCAATACAGCCTGTCAGCAGAACCGCAGCGATACTTTTTTTCGTGCATACATGTAGTGTTTAAATCCATTCATTTTTCAATGATCCTCTGCCGTTTATCACATTTATGGTCGATCTTTAACCTTGTGAAAAATGCACATACCGATCCCTTCAAACTGTCAAATTTATGTATGCATGACATTTAAAGAAAATTATCTGATCAATTTTTTTAGGTAAAATTCATCAAGAAAAAAGTTATTATTATTCCTAACATCACCAATAACCACATAAAAACAATAATTTAATAAATTATTCTTCCAATTTTTTTATATTTAGTGTTATTACCTCTAAATCCATGTTTACCACCTTCTATTACATAAGTAATTTAGAAGTATACACGATATAAATTGCTTGCCCTCACACCTCTCCCCTCTCACGCCCAAAAAATTTATACTGAAAGGCAGATTAAGCCCGTTCGAGTTACATATAGCCGCATGCTATATTGAAAGCATTAAGAAAATATCCTCAATATTTATAGGATTTTTAAAGTATGAACTAATTTTCGAAGAACCCTTTCTAAGTAATGTGACCTATTAGGAAAAATGAAAATACTGAAATCTCCGTATCAACAATCAGTCAAAGTACATCCTGATGATTTTCTGTAACCGATACCCAAGGACTATACCTACCCTTCTGATGTGCTGTGCAACAAAGCCCTCCTTAGCCACACTATAGCTATAGATTAATTCCATTATTTTGTGATTTAATTAAATTATTCATTCTTAAGACCCAATTTAATGGATTTATATTTCACTAAACCAGAAGAAGTTGTGACTCTTTTAGGTGAGCGTTTACGTAAGCAACGACTCTTTCTGGAGATGTCTCAAGCTGAGGTAGCAGCACGCGCTGGTGTCGGCGTGAATACAGTTTCGAATCTTGAAGCGGGACGAAATGTATCTGTTGAAAATTTAGTCCGTATTGCAATGGTCTTGGGTCGATTAAACGAACTTCAGGAACTATTTAAACCTCAGCTTAACAGTGTGAATGACATTCTTCGCTATGAGAGTCAAAGTAAGCGCCACCGTATTAAGAGGAAGGGATAATGCTCAATAGACTTAATGTTTATTACAACGGTTGGGGCGAATCATGGTTATGGGGAACGCTGATTAGTTCAACAGCCACGACAGGTAGACCCACCATTGCTTTTGAATATAGTCCAGAAGCAATACAGCAAGGTGTTGAGCTCTCTTCTTACTTGCTGCCTTTAAAAGGTCTACCATTCAGACAAGGTTTTCCTACTCATCAAATGGGACTCCCAGGTCCAGTCTATGACGCTTTACCAGATGGTTGGGGCATGATGTTGATGGATCGATATTTCAAAAAAATTGGCTTAAATTCAGCACGAATTGGACCTTTGGAGCGTCTGACCTATATTAGTAGTCACGCAATGGGTGCCCTCTCCTTTGAACCTTGTGTTGCTGACATGCAAACCTCAGAAAATATCCCTTTACAACAACTGGCCCAGGAAGTTCAAGAAGTACTCAAAGGTGAAGGTGGTGAATTTCTACAGCATTTATTGGTCATGGGTGGCTCCCCTCAAGGTGCCAGACCAAAAGCGTTGGTTTACCGAGATCCTGTCAATTTAGAGTTTTCGACTCAAGATTCTGATCAACATGAAGCCTGGCTGATTAAGTTTCCTGCTCAGCAAGAGCATCCTGAAGTCTGCGCCATTGAAGCCGTCTATGCAGAATGTTTGCGACTTTGTGCAATTGAGACTCCAGATACCCATTTCTTTAATTTGCCCAATGGTTTAACGGCTTTTGCTTCTAAACGATTCGATCGTCAAAATGGTATGCGGATTCCAATGCAGAGTTTGGCTGTATATACAGGAGCAGACTATAAAGTTCCAGGTAGCCTAGACTATCGCAATTTTCTCCGGGCAACCTTGATGTGTACGCAAGATGTACGAGAAAGATTGCATGCTTTTAAACGTGCTGTGTTTAATGTGCTTTTCAATAATCGGGATGACCATACTAAGAACTTTTCATTTCTCATGGAGAAAAATGGTCAATGGAAATTGGCTCCAGCCTATGATGTGACCTTCTGCGAGGGTCCAGGTGGTTATCATCAAATGGACATTATGGGAGAAGCGCTCAATATTTCCCGAAATGACATACATAAACTCGGTACTTCAGAAGCTAATCTGACTACTCTAGAAGTCGATGAGATCATCTTGACCATGCGTGAAATTGCACTTCAATTTAGTCAAATTGCGCAGCGCCTGTATCCCCATCAAATTCGAGAATCTACCCTACAGATGATTCAATCACGGATTCAACAGAATATTGATTTTTTAACTGAAACCTAAGCGTAAATATAAACTAAGCGCCAACCATCAACTGCAAATAGACTTTGATATAGTTAGTCGCTACATAATCTGTAGAACCTGTGAATTAGCTCTCTTTATAATCACGAATATTAGATGGATCACCGCTAAGATATATTCTGCAAACGTGAAATCACTACATCCAGATCGAAAATCACTAAGAAAAAACTGTCACCAAAAAAAGGTCTGCACTATGGATAGATGCAGACCAAACTCTGGATAACTACCAGCACGAGAAATATGTCGCAATTTTGCATAGACATGAATTTGATAAAATCAGCCCAGAAAGCCAGAAATTCATAAAAACTATTTCATCAATCCCCTATAACTTAATCACGTTCATGGTCGATCTTAAATCTTGTGAAAAGTACTCATGCTGACCTAGCCAAACTGTAAAACTCATGTATTCATAGCCTTTAAATGAATCTTTCAATCGGTATATTTAAGGTAAAAACTAGTAATCAGAAGTTATTATCACCCCCATATAAAACAAGGATCAACTTAAAAACAATAACTTAGTAAATTATTCTTCCATTTTTTTTATATTTAGTGTTATTAGGTCAGGTGGCCTAACTTAAATAAAAAACTCTCCGACAAACCCGGTACGGTTCAAATGCTTTCTTGCCTTACAGTGGAATTGATAAAATAAAATTCAAGAATTGAACTATATAAACTGGAATTTTTAAAGCGATCTTATTTAACTTCTATAAAAATGCCAATAGCGTCTAAAGGATATAGCACTACTGGCATCATATACTAAGGCTGTTATAGATTTTTAGCCTTCACAGTGATGACTATATAATTTTCTCCTTCTGCTTTTAATTCAAAGTCAACTTTGTCTCCTACGGTTAAACCATTTAATAAGGATGGGTCAGCAACTTTAAAGCCCATCTTCATTGCTGGCCAATTAATCGCAGGAATTGCTTCATGGTCGAGTGTTAAAATATTTTCTTTCGTATCAATAGCAGTAATCACCCCAACGGCTTGAGCCGTTGTAGCGGTAGAAGACTCCTTATTCATCTGCTCCATAGGTGCGTCTGCTTTCTTCTGCTCTGATGCTTCATTTTTACTACATGCGCTTAATGCAGCAATAGTGGTAACAAGAGCAATAATTTTCATGAATTTCAACATAATAAAACCTCTTTAGACGAAATAATAAAACGATCAATGTGTTGATAGTTTTCTTTTGATTAAAAGCTGATATACAGCCGGGATAACAAACATTGACAGTAGAGGAGCTGAAATCATGCCCCCAACCATAGGTAAAGCAATACGGCTCATCAATTCAGAACCTGTCCCAGTCCCTAAAAGTATAGGAATTAAGCCTGCCAAAATGACGGCAACCGTCATGGCTTTAGGACGAACGCGTAGTACAGCTCCTGTTCGGATTGCATCATTGAGTTGTTGCTCCGTTAAGGATGTTGTTGAAGAAGATAGGTTTTGCTGTGCATGTTCAACTGCTTGCTTCAAATAGAACAACATGACTACACCAAACTCAGCAGCAACACCTGCAAGTGCGATAAAACCAACTGCAATCGCAACTGAAAAGTGAAAACCGCTCAAATACATGGCCCATATACCACCAATCAAAGCAAAAGGTAGCGTTGCCATAATCAGAACTGCATCTTGTACTTGTCTAAAAATCAAATAGAGCAGTAGAAAAATAATCATCAATGTAATTGGAATGATGACTTTTAAACGCGCATTAGCACGTTCCATAAACTCAAATTGCCCTGTATAGCTAATGCTCATGGCAGAGGAGCGTTTTACTTTTTGATCAATAGACTGCTTCAAATCTTGCACAACCGAAGCTAAGTCACGTCCCTGTACGTCTACATAAACCCAACCGCTTGGGCGAGCATTCTCACTTTTTAGCATTGGAGGGCCATCTGTAATTTGAATATTGGCAACACTACTTAATACAATTTGTTGTCCAGATTCAGTTACAATCGGTAAATTTCTCAAAGCTTCCAATGAGTCTCGAATCTCTCGTGGATAACGTACATTAATAGGATATCTTGCTAATCCCTCAACAGTTTCACCAATATTTTCCCCGCCAATCGCAGATGATACAATTTGCTGCACATCGTTGATATTGAGGCCATATCGTGCAGCCTGCATACGGTTAATATCGACATCAACATATCGACCACCTGTGAGTCGTTCAGCCAAAGCCGAGCTAACTCCGGGCACCTGTTTAGCCACTTGTTCAATTTGCTGTGCTACCCGATCAATATCTTGCAGATCATTTGCTGAAATCTTAATCCCGATTGGACTTTTCACCCCAGTTGCCAACATATCAATCCGGTTACGAATAGGTGGCACCCAAATATTCGTTAAACCCGGTACTTGAACTGCTTTATCCAGTTCTTTTACTAATTTGTCAGGTGTCATACCTGAGCGCCATTCAGACCGTGGTTTGAACTGAATCGTGGTTTCAAACATTTCTAAAGGCGCAGGGTCTGTTGCTGACTCAGCTCTCCCTGCTTTACCAAATACTGTCGCAACTTCTGGAACCGTTTTAATCATTCGATCTGTTTGCTGTAACAGTTCTGAGGCCTTAGCTGCGGACAATCCTGGTAAAGCTGAAGGCATATACAGTAAATCACCTTCATCCATATTCGGTAGAAATTCTCCACCTAATCGAGTTAAAGGTAAAAGACTAATAAGGAAAATTAGCAACGCACCAAATAAAGTGGTCTTTGGATGAGCTAAAACCTGATCCAACATAGGTCGGTATATTTTGATGAGGAAACGGTTCAATGGATTACGCTGTTCTGAGGGTAATTTCCCGCGGATCCAATAACCCATCAAAACAGGAATCAGGGTAATGGATAAACCAGCTGCCGCTGCCATGGCATAGGTTTTGGTAAACGCCAGAGGCGAGAACAAACGTCCTTCTTGCGCCTGTAAAGTAAAAACAGGAATAAAAGATAAGGTAATGATAAGTAAGCAGAAAAATAAAGCAGGACCAACTTCACTGGCGGAACGGGCAATAATATTCCAGCGTGCTTGAGTTTCTAATACTTGATTGGGATGTTCATGCTGCCAAGTCTCTATATGCTTATGTGCATTTTCAACCATCACAACCGCTGCATCAACCATAGCGCCAATAGCAATGGCAATCCCCCCCAATGACATGATATTGGCATTTAGGCCCTGATAGTACATGACTAAGAAAGCCGACAAAATCCCAAGTGGTAAAGAAACAATAGCTACCATTGCTGATCGTAAATGCCAGAGGAAAAGTCCACAGACTAAAGCCACGACAATAAATTCTTCAATTAATTTATGACTGAGATTCTCGACTGCCCGATCAATCAGTTTACTGCGATCATATACAGGAACAACTTGCACTCCTTTAGGTAAACTTTGTTGCAATTCAGCCAGTTTTGCTTTCACAGCAGTAATCGTTTCACGTGCATTCTTACCGGCCCGTAAAATCACAACACCGCCAACAGTTTCACCTTGTCCATTCAGCTCAGTGATACCACGACGCATTTCCGGTCCGAGTTGAATTGTTGCAACATCACCTAAAGAAACAGGAACACCCAAACTATTTGTTCGTAGTGGAATCTGGCGAAAATCATCTAAAGTTTTTAAATAACCAGAAGCTCGTACCATATATTCAGTTTCAGCCATTTCAAGGACTGAACCACCAGTTTCCTGATTAGCCTTTTGAATCGCTTCAATGACATTGTTTTGTGTAACACCTAAAGCCGCCATTTTGCTTGGGTCTAAGACAACCTGATATTGCTTCACCATTCCCCCAATCGTGGCAACTTCAGCCACATTGGGTAATGTCTTTAGTTCATACTTTAAAAACCAGTCTTGTATGCTTCTCAGTTGTGAAAGGTCATGTTGTCCTGTTGGATCAACTAACGCATATTCATAAACCCAGCCAACGCCTGTGGCATCTGGCCCTAATGAAGATTTCGCATTTGCAGGAATTCTTCCCTGAATCTGATTTAGATATTCCAATACACGCGAACGGGCCCAATAAAGATCGGTATGTTCATCAAAAATGACATATACAAATGAATCACCAAAAAAAGAATAACCGCGAACAGTTTTAACACCGGGCACCGATAACATGGTTGTTGTTAAAGGATAGGTCACCTGATTTTCAACAATTTGTGGTGCCTGACCGGGAAAATTAGTTCGGACAATCACTTGTACATCAGACAAATCTGGCAAAGCATCAACCGGTGTATTCTTTACAGCCCAAGTTCCCCAAGCTGCCAAAACTAAAGCTGCCAACAAAACAAATATGCGATTCGCAATTGAAAAACGAATAATACGAGCGATCATAATAGTTCTCCCGTTAGTTCTTCAAAGATGCCATAGACATCTTGGAAATGTCAGAAATAACGTAAGCATCTCCAACTTTTGTAAAACTAAAGTTGACCTGGTCACCTTGCTGAATTCGGGTAAATGGTTGTACGGGCTGTTTAAAGCTCATGGTCATAGCACCCCAGCCCAACTCAGGAATAGCTTGGTGTGAAATGGTAATATCTTGATTTGTGACTTTTTCAACTTTACCAAGACCTTGATATGTTGACCTCTTAATCGTTTGAGATGATGCAATTGGTTGCCCAGTGTTGAGCTTATCCAATACGCCTTGCAAATTTGCTTCAGAATCAATCAGAAATTGTCCTGAAATCACTACTCTCTGACCAGCTTTCAACCCTTGCAGGACTGCAATTTTATTGCCATCACTTTGCCCTAACTGTACAACAACTGGTTCAAAACGTCCTTGCTCACGCCCTACAATGACAACATTCCGAGTACCTGTCCGTATAACAGCTTGCTCTGGTACAACCAAACTGCTTTGGGGATTATTTATTATATTGACAGAAGCAAACATCCCTGGCTTAAGTTGACCACTAGGATTTGGTAATTCAATCCGAACTTTAATAGTTCTTGATGTTGTATCTAAGGTAGGCAAAATGTCGATAACTTTGCCAGTTACTTTTTGAGAAAAAGCAGCAAAATTGGCTTCTACACTCATACCTCGTTTGATTCCAGCAATTTGTTTTTCAGGAACGGCTGCCTCTAGCCAAATCGGGTTGATACCTTTAATTGTGGCCAAGGTTTGTCCCATAGCCAAAGCCATACCATTGCGGACTTCTAGTGAATCAATAAATCCACTAATGGGAGCTTGCAAAGTTATATTAGATTGCACTCGACGAGTTCGCTCAACTTGATGAATCACATTTTGTGGTATTCCTAAAAGCTGCAAACGTTGACGGCTTGCTTGAATAAGGGAACGATCTCCAGTACGGAGCACAGCTAAAAATTCAGTTTGCTCTCCAGTCCATTCGGGTATTGAAATATCAGCTATAGGGCTTCCTTCGGTCACCATATCTCCAACAGCATGCCCATACACTCGCTGAACAAAGCCACTTGCTCTAGTTTGTAAAATAGCTGTTTGCCGTTCATTTGCTTGTAATATGCCATTAGTAAACATGGCATTTCCAATTACAGCCTGTTCAACAGTGCCGTAACGGATGGCTAAATTTTGTTGAAGAGATGGATCTATTTTGACTGTAGGACGACTTTCATCCGTCATCGCAGTATTTTCGTCTGCATATTTAGGTACCAGTTGCATGTCCATAAATGGAGACTTGCCTGGCTTATCAAAATGATGTTCTGGTTTCATTGGATCGTACCAATAAAGCACTTTAGCATCCTGCTTCTGGCTTACCAATGCCGATTGAGAACCCTCTTCCTGATGAGCAAACCAATATCCGGCACCGCCACCTACGACAAGACTAATTGTGGCAACTCCCATGACAGTCATTGCCAATTTATTTCTTAACATTATGGCTGCTCCTCAGCATGGTTTAAGGTCGGCTCTTCAAAGGCAAAATAAAGTTGTGCTGTTGTAATTGCTTGTTGTTGTTGAAGATCAATAAGACGCAGCTGTTGTTCTAAAAGAGCTTGCCGGGCGGTAATGACATTGGACAAATTGCTTTTGCCTGCTTGGTAACTTGCTAACTGTAAACCCACTTTTTGTTTGGCGAGTGGAATACTTGTCTGTATCGTACGCTTAATTTGTTGACCAAGCGCATCAAGATCAGATAACCCATCATCCAGCATGGTGAGATGTTCACGGTATTGAACTTCTTGATCGGCAATGATCCGGTTTTGTTCGGCTAAAGCTGCCTGAACGAGCGGCCCACTACGTCTTTTTGAAAATACTGGAAGCTCTGTTGTGAGTTGAACCCCGATCATATCGCCAAATTCGCGTGCTCGATGCTGATAAGCAAGCTCAATCCCCCAATCTGGTTTCTGTAAAGCCTGAGCTTGCTTCAGTTTTGCTTCAGCAGTTTTCTTTTCTGCCTGAAATGCTTTTAATTCAGGATGTTGATGCAAATGATGATATAACTTTGATGAATCAAGATGGATGGATGGAGCTTGGTCAGGTAAGGTTTCAATTTGAGTAAGGTTTTCGGTAGGCTCTGCACTGATCAAGCGATGCAACTCTAGCTTGGCTTTATTTAAATCACGAAGCAAATCATCCTTCTGGTCAAGCAATACCGTGGCTTCTTGTTTTGGATCAAGTGCATCAGCAACCATTGTCCGACCAGAGGTGACCTGTGTTTGGGTCATCTGAGAAAGTAATCGATTCTCTGAAAACAGTTCATCGTATAGCGCCAATTTACGCTCAAGATAAAAACGTTTAAACCAAGCAGATGCAACTTTTTGACGTAACTCAATACGTAGAATCTCAGTTTGAGCAGTGACTGAACCCAATTCAGCTTTTGCTAACTCGACCTCGGCTTGTCTTTTGGCGCGGTTTGGAAAATCTTGCATAACGCCAATTTTCTGCATGGTCATGCCATCTTGTGTGACTGACCATGACGCATCACCAGATATAGGATAATTCTCCAAACCGACAAATAATTTAGGGTTGGGTAAAATACCTGAAGCTAAAACTACATTCTCAGCCCCTTCAATTTGGGCACTATTTACTCTTAAAGTTGGAGCATATTGCTCAGCAAGCTTCAAAGCTGTATCCAAAGTCAGTGGCTGGGCATAGACTTGACCATAGACTAGAGAAAAACAGATCACACCTATCGGCCATCTCACCCTGCGAGATAGCTTTTCTTTATAAAATTTCATATTTTTAGCTCTAAAATGATATACACGCGCACGCGCAGAACATCCATAAAAAATGCTATGAATGACGAAGAATTATCAAATTAGTTAGAGCGTGGGGGCTTCCATAAACCTGAAGGGTATGGAGCAGGAAGATTTTGATCTGGAAAATAAAAGACTGATCGCTCTACGGGTGAGAATACCGTTGAGTGCAAAATGCTTTGAGGATCACTGGCGTACGCAATTTTGGCAAAAGACATAATGCAATCTTGCTCAGACATACAGGAAGGATCATGTAGCGTTTTTTTGACCTTTGCTTCAACTTTCATACAGTCGGTATGCATCATATCCTGGTTTTGAGATGCTTCCATTTGCATGGATTTCATCTGTTCAGATGGCATTAAACACCGCTTATGTACAGACGAAGCAGCAGCAGCCGATCCTACTAAAAGGATAGCAAACGATAAAAACAGCGATAGGCATGTTTTTAACCACTGCATAGAGATAAGACCAAAATTTAAGCTTTTTTAGTTTTACAGATTCGAAAGGAAATGACAACAATTTCATGAATAGTAGCCGAAGCTACCATTCATGATTCCAAGTCATATTATTTTAAAAAACTAATTCGATACCTGCACCATATTTCCATCCCTTTTCAGACTCTGTTGCCTCTTGCATAGAAGTGGCTTTCTGTCCTTTTTCATATTGGTAAGCAACATCAATGAAAGGTTTAATTCGCTTAGTAATCTCATATCGGGTTTTGATACCAGTTTTAAGTTCTGATAAACCTGATTTTGCAGCATAGTTAGAATCATCGCTAAATATTACATCTGCTTCGATATAAGGTTGAGTAATAAGTTTCTGAGTTAAAAGCAAATCACGTTCTAATTCAAAACTTGCTCCCCAAAAATTATTCTCACCGCCATAAAGATATGCTTGTGTTTCAAAGAAATAAGGAGCTAGACCTAATATACCAATAACCCCATCCACTCGATCGCTGCTGCTGTTATTTTTATCTTCACTATATCTTACCCCAGCTTGTACATCCCAAAATGGGGCTACGTTACGGCTATAAAGTGCTGATACAGCATATTTTGGATCATTACTTTCTGACTTTTCCGAATTGGCTTCAATAAATAGACGATTTTCATCTGTTCCAATTAAAGTTTCAAACTTTGTTCCTAGGTTGCCCTTACCGTCTTCATCAACCATCCATTCATTTTCAAATTTTGTCGTTTGATAAATTTGTCCACCATGTTCTTTAAGATGATTGTCATGAGGTGAGTTAGAGTTCTCAAGCGCAATCTGGACACTCTTATCCCCCATATTCGCATTTTCCATTGAATAATATTCTGGATAACGCTCTTGAAGGGAATACTTTAATCCTCCAGATTCCTGTAAAAGAATTTTCATATTTTTTGTAATATTACTGTCTTGTACAGGAGTTTCATTTTTAGCGAACGTTAGATTTGATAATCCAAATAGCGCAATCATCAAAGTTGTTTTTGAAAACAAATTATTAGTGATGTGCATGTGGATTTACTCCCTTCTCATTTACTTGGGACTGAGGAACAGTCTTTGTAGAATTACCATCTTCCACTTGAGCTACAATGAGTTTATTCATCATTCCTGCACTCATATGGTAAAGCAGGTGACAATGAATAGCCCACTCACCTAACTCATCAGCTGTGAGTAGAGTGGTTATCGTTTTCCCAGGTGGAACAATTACCGTATGTTTGTTTGGCATATTGCTTGGATCCTGACCATTCTCAAGCTGCATAAACATGCCATGTAAGTGCATTGGGTGAGCCATCATACTGTCATTGACAAATTTTAAGCGAATACGTTCACCATACTTCACCACTAGTGGGTCGGCTTCATTAAATTTTTTACCATTTATTGTCCAAATATAACGCTCCATGTTTCCACCAAGACGGATCTCTATTTCACGTTCAGCTGCACGAGTGTCTTTTTGAGGATCTAACGATTGCAAATCACTATATTGCAATGCTTTATTACCTTCAGGTGTTGAAGCATTTGCCCATCCAAATACGGTATTATCATTCTTGTCTGAAGCCGCCTTAACAGTAGCGCTATTCATCGGCATATCATGATCCATACCTTTCATAGAAGACATATCATGATCCATACCTTTCATAGAAGACATATCGTGATTCATATCTTTCATTGAAGACATATCATGATCCATACCTTTCATAGAAGACATATCGTGATTCATGCCTTTCATAGAAGACATATCATGATC
>NZ_KB850116.1:4369-57040 GCF_000369625.1 Acinetobacter variabilis | reverse complement strand
ATATCATGATCCATACCTTTCATAGAAGACATATCGTGATTCATGCCTTTCATAGAAGACATATCATGATCCATACCTTTCATAGAAGACATATCGTGATTCATATCTTTCATAGATGACATGTCATGGCTCATCCCCATATCTTCCATAGTTAATAAAGCACGAGGGCGAGATTTAGGCATCTCAATTTGTTTGACTGCTGGGCTGCTTTCTTCATGTAATGTTCCCACTGAAAAACCGGTACGATCAATAGATTCAGCTTCAATTTGGTAATGTGCTTGTTTTGGTTCCACAATGACATCATAGGTTTCAGCAGTACCAATACGGAACTCATCTACAGGAACGGGCTTTACAGGTTGACCATCAGCACTGACTACAGTCATTTTTAGGTTTGGAATGCGTACATCAAAGAATGACATAGCGGAAGCATTAATAAAACGAAGGCGAACTTTTTCACCAGCTTTGAAGTTACCGGTCCAGTTTTGCTGAGGTGTTTTGCCATTCATTAAAAATGTATAACCAGTCACATCGGACATATCTGTTTTCAACATCCGCATCTGATTCCACATAGAGCGGTCTTGCCAAGTTGCCTTTAATCCATCACGTTTAACTTGTTTTAATACATCGAATACTGTTTCGCGACGGTTCTGATAGTAATCTGCTTCTTTTTTAAGATTTTTCATAATTTGATCACTTGTTGAATTATGAAAATCAGAAAGCAAAACAACGTAATCTTTATCGGTTTTTTCAGCAGCTGTTAGTGGAGTTTTATCTTTAGGATAAATAACAAAAGCACCATATAAACCGTCTTGTTCTTGTCCTTTACTATGTGAATGATACCAATAAGTACCATTTTGGCGGACTTTAAACTTATATTCATAAGTTTTATTAGGGGCAATGCCATTAAATTTGTTAAATCCAGGTACACCATCCATAATTCCAGGTAATAATAAGCCATGCCAATGGATTGAAGAGTCCTGATTTTTTAACTTATTGTGAACACGGATAACGGCCTCATCACCTTCTTCAAATTCAAGAAGTGGTGCAACGAATTTACCATTAACGGTAATTCTCTTTAGCGGTTTTCCTGTGATATTTACAGTTTGTTCAGCGATTGTTAAATCATATTCTTTAACTGCCGCCATTACCCAAGTTGATGAAAATAAACCAACTCCAATTAAGAGTACATGACTTAACTTTTTTGACATTCTATCTCACCTTTAGAAAGGTCAAGATTGAAGTAATAAAGCAAATATTTAGTATAAACTTTAATACTTCTTTCTCGCTATTTATAAAATTATTTATTGCTACCAGGCATATTCATCTTTGAATGATCCATTTTAGAATGGTCCATATTCATCATAGAATGATCCATTTTTGACATGTCAGATGAGTTAGGAGACTGATGTTGACTATGATCTTGCTGAGTCTTGTCATCTTTTTCCATTTTACAAGGTTTTGTACAAGGTTTCTGTGCTTTTACCGTTTTAGTGGCACTTGAGGTTGATACATCTTTTGCCCAAGATTGAGTACCAGCAATTAAAGTTCCAGCACACATTAAAATTGTTAGACTACGACGCACTACAGTTTTCATAAGTTTCTCTAAAAGTTAATTTCTTGCTACTACAATAAAGTGAAGCACTGAACATCTAAGTGACTTGAAAATGACATTTTTGTAATCTATCTCGATCAGATGTTTTATAACGTTATTATAGTTTTAATGAATGACTTAGGATTCGGAAATGAGAATACTATTAGTTGAAGATGAACAAAAAACTGGTGATTATCTCAAGCAAGGTTTATCCGAAGCTGGCTATATTACGGACTGGGTTACAGATGGGTTAACGGGTAAACATCAAGCTCTTTCTGAAGAGTATGACTTAATTATTTTAGACGTGATGTTACCTGGACTAAATGGTTGGAATATTATCAATGATATTCGTAGCAGCGGTAAAACAATGCCCATTCTTTTTCTTACCGCCCGAGATCAAATCGAAGATCGAGTAAAAGGATTAGAGCTAGGCGCTGATGATTATTTAGTTAAGCCTTTTGCTTTTGCAGAGCTTCTAGCTCGAATAAAAACGCTCCTTAGACGAGGGCAACAAAGAGAAGATAGTAATATTATTAAGATTGCTGATTTAGAACTTGATTTGAGAAAACGTCG
This sequence comes from Acinetobacter variabilis, assembly GCF_000369625.1. Lineage (GTDB taxonomy): Bacteria > Pseudomonadota > Gammaproteobacteria > Pseudomonadales > Moraxellaceae > Acinetobacter > Acinetobacter variabilis. Next base: position 54,876 of record NZ_KB850116.1, on the reverse strand, counting down.
GGTAACGCGAGCGGGTCAACGCATTGATCTGACGGCAAAAGAATTCGCGCTTATGGAACTTTTTATGCGTAGACGAGGTGAAATTTTACCAAGAGCGCTGATTGCTTCTCAAATTTGGGATATGAATTTTGATAGTGATACGAATGTCGTTGAAGTCGCTATTAAACGATTAAGAAGTAAAGTTGACAGTAACTTTACTCCCAAATTAATTCAGAATATTCGAGGAATGGGGTATGTATTAGAGGTAGAAGATGAATAATAAATTATTCAAATCTATCAGTTTTCGTATTGGTATTATTTTCTCATTATCGACTATATGCATTCTCATTATGATGGGGTTTTTCATCCATAAATTAGTGATGCATCATTTTGAAACGCAAGATCGTACCCAATTAGAAGGTAAAATCCAGCTTATTCAGAATCTTCTCCAACAGCATCCTAAAAATTCTCCAGAACTTGATCTATATTTGAAAGATGCTTTAGTTGGACACCATGATCTTATGGTCCAAATAGAACGACCGGCAGGTCAGATTTTATTTAGTTCAGCATCTTCAATCATTAATACTCAACAGTTAATCAAGTCAGCAAATAACCCTTGGATTAAATGGAAAATTAAGAATAAGACCTATCGTGGCATGATCTACAACACGGATATAAACAAAAATACTGAAATACAATCTGTACGCATTATTGTGGGGATCGATACATCTGAACATCTACATTTTTTAAATGATTTTAAGCGTCAACTTTTTTACATTGGTTTAGCCGGTACGATTTGTTTAATGTTTTTAGGCTGGTTTGCAACCTGGAGAGGTTTAAGACCCGTGCAAAAAATGGCTAAGGTCGCAGAAGGCATTTCTGCCCAACATCTTTCAGAACGTTTAGAAGTTGAGCACACACCAACAGAACTAAAATCATTAGCAATTGCCTTCAATGATATGCTCGACAGACTAGAATCAGCTTTAGAAAGGCTTTCCGATTTTTCATCTGATTTAGCGCATGAAATTAGAACACCGATTAATAACTTAATGACTCAAACTCAAGTATGTCTTGCCCGTAAACGAGATACCAGTACCTATCAAGAAGTACTATTTTCTAATTTAGAAGAATTAGAACGTTTGGCTCGAATGGTATCCGATATGCTTTTCTTGGCAAAAGCAGAACATGGCCTAAAATTACAGAACTTACAGAATATTGACCTGGTTAAAGAAGTTACAGCCTTATTTGATTTCTATGATGCGCTAGCTGCCGAAAAAAATATGACGCTTCAACAAACAGGATCTGGAAATGTCAAAGGTGATCCTGCTATGTTACGTCGAGCACTCAGCAATCTATTATCTAATGCAGTTAAATATGGAAATAAGAATTCTACAATACGCATAAAACTTCAACAGAATTTAGATAACACAATATTTTCAATTGAAAATGAAGGCCCTGAAATCTCTCCTGAACAACTATCCAGGTTATTTGATCGATTTTATCGAACAGATGCATCTAGACAAAGAACAGAAGAAGGAACCGGCTTAGGGCTCGCGATAACAAAATCTATTCTTGATATGCTTGGGGCGACCATCCAGGCTGAATCCCTCAATGGTCGAATCATTTTTACCATTGTTTTTCAAAGTGAATCCATGCAAGGGGAATCATTTTAACTCATTTTTTGAACATCTTCCATTTACCCGAGTTGACCTTACATAAAGCTCAAACTGAGAGCCAGAGCTACGCCAGCACCTATCATGGCAATTGTGTAGCCAAATATGATAGCTCGGCCAAACTGTGCCCCCCCTGTCATCCATGCAATTGTCGCTTTGCTTAACATGTTGCTCAGTGTGGCCAGCCCTAGCGCGACAGCAGCCACATTTGTTGTTAAGCCTTCAGTACTATGCAGGCGGGCAAGTGAGACTAAAATAGCATCTACGTCTGCTAGCCCAGAAATAGTCGATAATACGAAGATACCGCTGGTGCCCAACCATTGTTTTGCTGCCGGGACCAAGACTGCCATGACAGCCAGGAAAGCAGCGAAGCTGAATGCTGTCCCAAGATCAAAAGGAGCCATTGCTTCTATTGTTCGATCGTTGTTTTCAGCGCTGGTAATTTGGCGTTGTCTCCACAATGCCATACCCAGCAGAAGGATTCCCGCAATCATCATTGCACCACCAAAAGTGCTTAGCAATGCTGGCTCAATGACGCCTATCAGCACAACCATACGAAAAAACATAATGCCACAGGCAGCCAATGTTCCAGAAATAGCAGCACTGACCATGACGGGGTGCTGGCGTGTATAGCGTGCCAGTGCGACAGTTGCAGCTGTAGAAGATGCCAAACCACCCAATAGACCTGTCCAGAGTATGCCTCTTTCTGAACCGGTGAGCCGCATGGCAAAATGACCTGCCAGAGAGAGTCCGGCAATCAGGATCACTGCCCACCATAACTGGTAAGGATTTAATGCAGCAAAAGGTCCCATACCCGTATTGGGTAAGTAAGGTAATATAACGACAGAAAGTACCAGTAACTGTAGAGATGCGGTTAATTCACGATGTTCGATCAAGCGTAACCAACCATGTAAGGTTGGCTTGAGATCCAAAAATACAGCCACGATGACAGCCGCTGTTAATGCTAAAGTAACATTACCATGGGATGCATATGCACCTAGAACTAATGTCAACAGCATCGCGATCGTCGTGGTAGCGCTTAAATTACCGGAAATTTTTGCGGTACGCGCGTAGGATACCGTAAGTAAAAGGGAAAGCCCTAATACGGCTGCGACTAGTGGCCAAGGCCCAAAGTTTGGCTGTAGATGACCCAGCACTCCTCCGAGTAATCCTGTCAATGTGAAGGTACGTAGGCCTGCTACTCGGCTGCCTTCTGGCAGTTCACGATCATTCCATCCTCGTTCTAAACCAATGAGCAGGCCGATGGCAAGTGCTGCAATCAGGCCTGATACATCTGGTGGAAGAAAAAGACTCTCTATCATAGCTTTTTATGTCGCAGGCGAAGGGCATTGGCGATCACTGAAGCGGAGCTAAAACTCATGGCCAAGGCCGCAATCATGGGTGACAACAACCAACCGGTAAATGGGTAGAGTACGCCAGCCGCGATAGGGATACCCAAGGCATTGTAAAGGAAAGCAAACATGAGGTTCTGTTTCATGTTGCCAACAGTAGCTTCCGAAAGTGAACGGGCAACCGCGATACCGCGTAAATCTCCCTTGACCAAGGTAACTTGAGCACTATTCATTGCGACATCAGTTCCGGTCCCCATAGCGATACCGACATCAGCCTTGGCTAGTGCTGGTGCATCATTGATTCCATCGCCGGCCATTGCCACGATGCGACCTTGCTTCTGCAATTTGCTGACAAGTTCGAGTTTATCTGCGGGTTTAACTTCACCATGTACCTCATCAATACCCAGACGTGATGCGACTGAACGGGCAGTGGTGAGACCATCTCCTGTTGCCATCACGATACGTAGTCCAGCTTCCTTCAGGGTGGCAAGTGCTTCAGGGGTACTTTTTTTGATGGGATCGGATACTGCAAGCAGGCCGGCCAATTCACCATTGATGGCTAGATGCATCACACTTGCACCTTCTGAACGCAGCTCTTCGGCTTGCGGAATCAGAGATTGTACCGAGATACCTAATTGCTCCATCAGTGCTGTGTTGCCCAAAGCTAACTGACGATCGCCCACTTGACCTCGAACACCAATCCCTGAGCCTGATTCAAAATTATCTGGTGTTTCAAGAGACAGGCCACGTTCGTGTGCTGCATTTACAATCGCTTCGGCTAGCGGGTGTTCACTGCCTTGATCAAGACTGGCGGCTAAACGTAATACTTCAGATTCATCGAAACCTGATGCGGCAACCACACGATCGAATATAGGGCGTCCTTCGGTCAACGTACCTGTTTTATCAATGATTAGTGTGTCAATCTTGCGCAGATTCTCAATGGCTGCTGCATCGCGGAACAACACACCATGAGTAGCACCTTGACCCGTTGCAACCATGATAGACATTGGAGTTGCCAAGCCTAGTGCACAAGGACAGGCAATAATGAGTACTGCCACAGCATTGATTAATGCATAAACCCAGCTCGACTCTTCTGGGCCGAACAGTCCCCATCCAAAGAAGGTAAGCAAGGCAATGGCTACTACAGCCATGACAAACCAACCTGCAACCTGATCAGCCATGCGTTGCATTGGGGCTCTTGAGCGTTGAGCTTGCGCCACCATCTGTACGATCTGAGACAACATGGTACTTGAACCAATTTTCTCTGAACGCATGATCAATGAACCATTGGTATTCAGGGTAGCACCAATGACTTTATCACCGATGCGTTTAGTGATCGGTAAAGGTTCACCTGTCAGCATAGATTCATCCAATGAACTGCTTCCATCGGTGACTACACCATCCACAGGAACTTTTTCACCTGGGCGGATGCGGAGTAAATCTCCTACATGGACATGAGTCAGAGGAACATCTTCCTCAGTTCCATCGGGCAGGATTCGGCGAGCTGTTTTAGGAGCAAGTCCGAGGAGTGACTTAATTGCAGCAGAAGTTTGCGAACGTGCTTTTAATTCCAGTATTTGCCCCAGTAGGGTCAAAGAAATGATGACCGCTGAAGCTTCAAAGTAAACAGCGACACGACCCATGGAGATAAATGAGTCTGGAAAGATTTGTGGTGCAATGGTCGCAACCACACTGTAAATAAAAGCAGCCCCTGTACCTAGACCGATCAGGGTCCACATGTTTGGGCTGCGATTCACAACCGATTGCCAACCACGGGAAAAAAATGGCCAACCTGCCCACAGTACAATCGGGAGTGACAACACTAATTCAATCCAGCTCTGAACTGCCATGTCGAACAGGTTCAGTTGATGGCCAAACATCGCCAAAAAAGTCACGACTATGGTGAGTGGCAGTGTCCACCAGAAGCGTCGACGGAAATCACGTAACTCAGGATTCTCATCTTCCTCTAACTCGGGAATGAGTGGTTCCAGTGTCATTCCGCATTTAGGACAGTTTCCAGGATGATCCTGTCTAATTTCTGGATGCATTGGGCAAGTATAGATGGTCGTGCCTGTTGTGCTTGCATCATTAACGGATTGAGTAGTCTGATGATGCTGTGTATGTGCATCGGCAGTCGTCGTTGCGGGTTTAGCGATATATTGCACCGGGCTGCTATGAAACTTTGATTGACATTTATCACTGCAAAAAAAGTAAGTTTTCCCCTTAAATTCCTCATGGTATTTCGATTCTTCAGTGACGGTCATACCACAGACTGGGTCTTTCAGTACGTCTGTTGTAGCCTGTGCCATATGGTCCTGGTTATGATTTTTTTGATCTGACATAAATAATTCTCTTATGGAAAAGTGGTTTTATGGCCGAATTTTGGAATAAATCTCGGAGTCTGTTGAGCATAGCTGTCATAGACAGCGCCAAACTGTTTACTCATTTCAGCCTCTTCCTTAATTGCCAAGCGGCTGTACATTAAGAGTAAGATTGGAAACATAATCAGTGTCAGTAAAGTTGGCCATTGCAATAAAAACCCCAGCAAGATCAAGATAAAAGCCACGTATTGGGGGTGACGTATGCGCGCATAAGGGCCTGTGATCGCTAAAGAATGCTGACGTTGCTCGTTGTACAGCACGTGCCATGACGTTGATAACAGGTAAAATCCATAGCCCAAGAAAACGTAACTGGCGATATGCAAAATGCCAAAATGTGGATCACCTTTTTCACCTAATAGCGTTGACCACAAGTGACCTGCATTATGAGAAAGTAAGTCAAGTTGAGGGAAGCGAGTTTGAAGCCAACCAGATAACAGGTAAATGGTTAAAGGAAAACCATACATTTCGACAAATAGAGCAATGATAAAAGCCGAAAAGGCCCCAAATGTACGCCAATCGCGCGCAGTGGAAGGTCTAAAAAAACTGAAAGCGAACATGATAAAAACTGCTGAGTTAATGATAACCAGCGTCCATAAACCATAAGCCGATTCCGCATGATTCATGATGGATCTCCTGATAAGAGCTATTTTTTGTTATCAGATATATCGGATTTTTTTTGCTGCGAGTGGTTATGCCCATGACCACCATGCATAAAAATATGCATCAGTGGACACGCTAAAAGGAATAAATAAGGCAAAGCACCGATAACGTGGGCTAAATGTTCCGTTAATAGAAAATAAGCTGCGATACCACCCAGCACGATTAGACCAATGGCATAACGTGTAGACCAGAAGTTAGGTACTGAATTATTTTCTTGGTGTTGGTGATTCATGGTGCTTTCCCCTAATTCATGGGTAACTATTTAGTTGCTGACGGAGGCATACAGTCCATCATCATCTGCATCATGGATTGCATCATGTCCATACGTTTTTCCATCATTTGCTGACGGTCAGCCATATTGGCATTCATGCTTTGGCTACCCATCTGTTTCATCATGCTTATACCTCCTTGCATGAGTTTCATGTGCTCAGCCATAAGTTTCTGACGTTCTTGCGGGTTTTTTGCAGCCATCATCTTTTCATGCATGGCTTGCATCGCTTTCATGTGCTGGTCCATTGCAGCCATTTTGTCTGGAGTCATCGTGCCAGTAGCTGTCTTTTTAACAGTGACTGTGGATGGAGGAGTATTTTCTGGGTGATGAGTTTTATGCTCTTCAGGATTTTGGGCTAATGCACCTAGAGCGGCAGTGGTTATACAAAGTGCAAGTAAAGTTTGGCGGATATAAGTCATGATATTTTCCTTCCATCAGTTGATCAGCCGATACAACCTTTAAATGAATGAAGCAAACAAATAGAGAGAGGTATTTTTCATTTATTTGCTCCACTCATTCTTTTGATGAAGTTGATCGCTGGTTATGCCACCGGTGTTTTACTTAGGTGGTAGCTGGTTATAGTCAATTTTTTTATTTCTATTGAATAATTTTATCACTTGAGTCTATTGATTTTTAAAAATGACAAAAATGTAATTTTGAAGTCATCGCCCTGTTTCTGTCTCTCACTAATAATTGAAATATAAGAGGAGATGATGTGGTCTCATTAAATATAGATTTTATAAAGTCATCTCTAATGAACTAACGAATCAAGAGGAAACGTAAATGAAATTATTTCAAAATAAAATGACTGCTCTACGTAATGTTGTAGTAGCTGCAACGATGATTGTGGCTACTACAACTACGTTCGCTCATGTGAATTTAGTGAGTGCGATTCCTGCGGAAAATGCATCTATCCTTAGTCAACCAAAGAACTTGACCCTTAACTTTGGTGCAGAGGTTATGTTGATGAATATTAAGTTACTGGATGCTCAGCGAAGAGATGTTCCTTTAAAATATAAAGTTACTCATGACTTAAAGAAATCCTTTGATGTCGCTCTTCCGAAACTGAAAAAAGGTAAATATACCGTTGTCTGGACAACAATGGGGAAAGATGGTCACAACATGAATGGTGAATATAGTTTCACTATCAAATCAACTAAATAAGAATTGATTACCTTTCAACATGTCAGTGAGGTGCTGGCATGTTGTTCTAGAATGGACAAAAATAATGATTTCTGAATATTGGATGTGGGCCACTTGGTTAACTAAGGTTATTTTATATTTAAGTGTAGCTTTTGTCGTTGGTGGAGCCTTTTGCTATTTTTTACTTAGACAATATCTTGAACTAAAAGAATCGATTCTTAAATATATTACAATTGGCGCTGGATTAGGCCTAATTTCCAGTACCTTGGGATTTTTTATTCTGATTGGTAGTTTTGCCAATACTGGTATTACAGGTATGGTGGACCCCACGTATATTAATATATTGGTTAATACTCCGACGGGGTATATATACGTTCTTCGTTCTATTAGTTTTGCTCTTTTACTTCTTCTCATGGTGGTTAAACTTAACAGGAACAAAGGTCGGTTTTCTATAATTGAAAGTTCAATATTTTGTATTTTACTTCTCCCGATTATTTTTAGTTTTTCCCAGCTCGGACATGTCGCTAATTTAACCTTACTTGCTCAAATTTTATTATCAATCCATATTCTAGTTATGTCGTTATGGATGGGGTCTTTATATCCGTTATGGAAAACCAGCCGGGAAATAAGTGGTTTACCTTTAAAAGATCGCATGCATGTATTTGGACGTATTGCTGCTTTCATTGTTGGGATATTAATCGCCTGTGGCGCTAGTGTAGCTCTTCTTTTAATTAAAGATTTTAATACCTTAATCAATACTGCATATGGCTATGGTTTCATGGTTAAAATGTTTTTTGTTATAGGTATTCTACTTTTAGCTGCCTTCAACAAATGGTATTTCACCCCGCGTCTTCAACATCCTAAATTCGCTAAACACCTTAGTCATGCCATTTTATTTGAGATGTTATTAGGTCTATCAATTCTATTAACAACAGGCTATATAACCACTGTCGTGGGTATTGAATAAGAGAATTTCAAAATAAGGGAATTGAGGAAATTTAACATTACTGCATTTATCTTTTGTAGCTGAGCAATAAAGTTTCTACTGGACTGCCAACTTACGACAATCAGAACAGTAAAATCGCATCATGAGGCATTATACATAAAGGTAGTCACCGGTTTTTAGCTTATCTTCAACCCATAACGGTCTCATCTATTCAGTTCACTACCATTGATTGAAATAACTAATCTTATAAATTTCAGAGTGATCGTAGATGACAAAAATGTCATTTTAAAGTCACATTAATGTTGGTTAAGTACTTTTACTGTAGTCATTAGAACACTCTTCTTTGGAATACTCTGAAGAAAACTGTAAGGTTGTAAACAGACCAAGTTACAGCGAGTAACTGATTCAGAAAAAGGCTGGTTGTATGGTGAAAGTTTAGAGTTACTGTTCTAATGTTTTAAACAAATGTTTTGTTAAAAAGGAGCAACATATGAAATTTCACATCGCTAATATGACTTGTGGTGGTTGTGCACGCGGCATTACTACCGCAATTAAAGAGCTCGACTCGAATGCCTCACTCGATATTGATTTACAAAACCGTATTGTTGAAATCAACACAACGGTGAATCAGGATCAAGTCATTGCCACTCTCAGTGAGCGTGGATTTACAGCTGATCCTGCTTAATCTCTGTTAGAGTAACAGTGGGAATTCCTTACCACTTTTACTCTCTCTTATTTTCCTCATCGTACAGATAAAACCTGTACTTGCTTGAAATAAAAGTAATCCCTGAATTCCCCCTAATCTTGGTTCGAGCTGATCTTCGCATATAGAACTCAGCATATCTAAATGATAGAGATCGTATATGAGTACCGAAATGACTGATACGCCACACTACAGTGAAACATTAGAGATTGAGGGGATGACATGTGCTTCTTGTGTAGGCCGTGTGGAAAAAGCTTTAAAATCTGTTGAGGGTGTTGAATCGGCTCATGTAAATCTGGCTACCGAAAAAGCAGTCATTTATGCGCATCAACCACTTGATCGCGCTACTTTAATTAAAGCCGTAGAAAAAGCAGGCTACGAAGTGGAAGCGCTGCAACCAATAGAGCTTACGATTGAGGGTATGTCATGTGCTTCTTGTGTAGGTCGAGTAGAAAAGGCCTTAAAATCTGTTGAGGGTGTGGAATCAGCTCATGTAAATCTGGCTACTGAAAAAGCGACTATTCAGGCAAGCTCATCTGTCACTCGTGACTCGTTAATTCAGGCTGTCACCAAAGCAGGGTTTGAAGCAAAGTCAGTTCATCAAACTACGGAAAGCTTTCAAGATAAAAAAAATATTGAATTAGAAAAACTTAAAAAAGATTTAATTTTGTCAGTCTTATTGACTCTACCCGTTTTTATTTTAGAAATGGGATCACACCTGATTCCCGCCTTTCATACGTTTATGATGGATAACATTGGCCAACAAAATAGCTGGTTAATGCAATTTTTCTTGACCACAGTAGCATTAATTTTTCCAGGCCGACGCTTCTTTAAAAAGGGCATCCCAAGTTTATTCCGCTTAGCACCAGACATGAATTCCTTGGTGGCTGTAGGAACATTGGCTGCTTATCTTTATTCAGTGGTTGCTACTTTCTTTCCAAGTGTCCTGCCACAAGGCACGGTCAATGTTTATTATGAAGCTGCAGCGGTTATTATCACTTTAATTCTATTAGGTAGATTTTTTGAAGCCAAGGCAAAAGGCCGAACGTCTTTAGCAATTCAACATCTAGTTGGAATGCAGCCTAAAGTTGCCAGAATACAGCTCAATAATCAGGTGATAGAAGTTCCGATTGCCGAAGTTCAAACAGGAACGATTGTAGAGATTAGACCAGGCGAGCGTATCCCTGTCGATGGTGAAGTTATTCACGGCCAAAGTTTTATTGATGAATCCATGATTACTGGCGAGCCTATGCCCGTTGAAAAAACGATAGGCTCTACTGTGGTAGGAGGAACAATTAACCAAAGTGGCAGCTTAAATATCAAAGCCACCTCTGTTGGTAGTTCATCAGTGCTTTCTCAAATCATCCGAATGGTTGAACAGGCCCAAGGCTCCAAGCTGCCGATTCAGGCATTGGTTGATAAAATTACCATGTGGTTTGTACCTGTAGTAATGGGTCTCTCTCTTTTAACTTTTATTACTTGGTTTATCTTCGGCCCTGAGCCAGCCCTAACGTTTAGCTTAGTTAATGCAGTTGCGGTACTCATTATTGCATGTCCTTGTGCAATGGGACTTGCAACACCTACATCAATCATGGTGGGAACTGGGCGTGGTGCTGAAATGGGTGTTTTATTCCGTAAAGGGGAAGCTTTGCAGCTGCTCAAAGAAACTAAAGTGGTTGCTGTTGATAAAACAGGGACCCTGACTGAAGGGAAACCAATTTTAACCGATCTGCATGTCTTAGAAGGGTTTGAATACAATGCCGTACTTTCACTTATGGCAGCCGTTGAATCAAAGTCTGAGCATCCTATTGCTCGAGCAATTGTACAAGCCGCTATAGATAAGGAATTAATTCTGTCTCCTGTTGCTGATTTCAAGTCAGTCACGGGCTATGGAATAGAAGCAACGGTGTCTGAACATTTGGTTCATATTGGTGCAGATCGATATATGGAAAAACTAGGTTTGAATCCTAATGTTTTTTCTCAATTTTCGGATCGTTTGGGAGAAGAAGGAAAAACCCCTCTCTATGTTGCGATTGACCAGAAACTTGCTGCCATTATTGCTGTAGCAGATCCAATTAAAGAATCAACATTTGCTGCAATTGAAGCGTTACATCAGTTAGGTTTAAAGGTTGCCATGATTACAGGTGATAACCGTCATACAGCTCAAGCGATTGCAAAAAAACTAGGTATTGATGAGGTTATTGCAGAAGTCTTACCAGAAGGTAAAATAGAGGCCGTTAAAAAATTAAAAAATCAATATGGTAAACTCGCATATGTTGGAGATGGCATTAATGATGCCCCTGCACTTGCAGAAGCAGATATTGGTTTAGCAATAGGTACAGGTACAGACGTAGCTATTGAAGCTGCTGATGTGGTTTTGATGTCTGGCAACCTGAAAGGAGTGCCAAATGCTATCGCTTTAAGCAAAGCGACTATAACCAATATTCGTGAAAATTTATTTTGGGCATTTGTTTACAATGCAGCTCTGATTCCTATTGCAGCAGGTGTACTTTATCCGCAATTTGGACTGCTACTTTCTCCTGTATTTGCTGCTGGTGCAATGGCTCTCTCGTCAATATTTGTACTAGGAAATGCTTTACGATTAAAACGTTTTAAAGCCCCCCTTGCAATTATTTAACCATTTTTTATATACATTGGCTTTGTTGCACAAAGATTTGAAATGCAAAGCGCCCCTAATTGAGCCAAATTTAAGGCGTAACTTGGGTAAGTGGTCGACCTAATTCCGTAAATCTGTTAAGGACTGCCACACGTGCATGGATCTCATTGACTTGGCTATCAAAACTCCTTGCACTGAGTTTATCTCCTAATAATTTGATGCAATGCATCTTAGTTTCAACCAAACTTCGGCGATGATAGCCTGACCATTTTTTCCATAGTGTCCTGCCTAAACGTTTAATTGCTCGAAGTAATTCATTTCGCTCTAGCGAGCTACTCTTTGTATCTTTCCATGGTTTCGCATTTTTTCTAGGTGGAATCACCGCATGCGCTTGCCGATCTGCAATGACCTGACGGCATTGCTTGGTGTCATAAGCTCCATCGGTATAAACAGAGTCAATCCGCTCATCTTGTGGAATCTGATTAAGTAAATCACCAAGCACCTGTGAATCACTGACATTATTGGTTGTAAGCTGAACTGCTCGTATTTGTAGGGTTTTAGCATCTATACCAATATGAAGTTTACGCCATTGGCGACGATATTCAGGTCCATGTTTCTTGCGTTTCCATTCGCCCTCACCTAGAAACTTCATGCCTGTAGAGTCCATGAGTAGATGCAGCCCATCGCTACTTTTTTGGTAGCTGATTACAATATCAATATGCTTTTGTCTTCTACAAAGCGTGGTGTAATCTGGAGCTATCCAATTTAATCCGCAAAGTTTAATCAGACTTTGCACAAAGCCAGTGACCATACGTAAAGACAGACGGAATAAGGATTTAATCATTAAGCAGCATTGGATGACTGCGTCGGAGTAGGTTTGATTTCGCCCTTGTTTACCGATGGACGGAGCATACCATTGCGTAGCAGGATCAAACCAAATGGCAATATTTCCGCGGCTCATGAGTGCTCGGTTATATGCGGGCCAATTGGTTGTGCGGTAGATTTTGTGTGCAGGCTTCTTCATTTGAAAATTATATCGCTGAAAAACCCTTTACAGATAGGTTTGTGCAACAAAGCCATCCACGATTCATATTCAATCCCATGACTTTAAAGCGCAAAGCGTGTTGCAGATGCAGCTCTTATTCCGAGGAATTTTACACTGGTATCGCCCGCCGATAGAAACACCAGATCCGGCAGTCAGGACGTAAATAACCATTCCTCCAGTTTAAATAAAAAAACCTGCAGATTCGATGCAGGTTTTTTTTAGAGATAATCAATCGCGTCTTATTTGGCTTTACGCTCTTTTTCAATCAGGTAATTCACCACCTGAATGACTTTGGCATCATTACCCTGCACAATATATTTACCATTCACGGTCACTGCCGGAACACCACTTAACTGATACTGAGCAGCCAGATTTTTGGCTTGGGCAATTTTCGAAGTGATCGGGAAAGATTTATAAGTGCTGTTAAATTTCGCTTCAGGAATACCATAGCGGGTATAGAACTTGGCCAATTGCGCCTGTTCTAAAATTGGACGTTGCTTATCATGAATATCATGGAATAATTGTAAATGTGCTTTTTGACGCACACCCAATGCTTCAGACACATAATAAGCACGCGCTGCCTGCTCCCAGAGTGGATTCATTGCAGCCGGCGTACGTACAAAACGTACATCTTTTGGTAATTTTTTCAACCAGCCCTGCATATGTGGTTCAAGCGCGAAACAGTGACCACAGCCGTACCAGAAGAATTCACGTACCTCAATTCTGCCCGGTTTTTCGACTTTGACTGGTTTTGCAACCACCTGATAGTCCTGACCTGCCACAAAATTGGCCATAGCATTGCCTGAAAAGGCCAAAACAGATGCGGCAACAGCTCCTAAAAGGAATTTTTTCATTGGGATTATCGTCCTCTAAATCATTATGCTTAGTGTATGGGTTCACTATAAATCAATTATGCCGGTTCCGTTTTCATGCTGCGAACTTTTGTGCTATCAGAACCGCTACATTAAAGTATGCGACTGATTTTAAGTCAGTTAATATGGCCATTCGACCGCTATGTGTTTTTAGATAATCACAAAAGTTAAACTTTGAGTAATAAAAACGGTTATAATTTCTACGATTAAAACGTAGTGGTCAAACCTACAGTAAATATTAGCTTCTTACTATTCTCTTCAGTAACAGCCGCGTGGCTCTGAGAATGATCTTCTGACATACAATAGTTTCCTTATTCTATTTACGATTAGCTGAGAGACTTGAGTAAGCCTCAATATTTCTGCTAAAAATTGCTTACTATAATTGGTCAAGAAGCTTTCTTTTCATTTATCCACCGGGACAATATTGGTAATAAAACCAACATAAGAAGGGTTGATGAGATAATTCCTCCAATAACCACATTTGCTAGTGGGCACTTTACTTTTTTCTCCAATTCCAATGCCTCCCTAACTAATTAGAGAGTTTTAAGCATTATTACATGAATCTTTCCAGTACTATTGTTGCAAATATACTAAGTTGCATATTTATTCCTGCCTATGTATAGGAGCATATGTAACCCTAAAGTTTAAAATAGTCTTTTCGGATTATTTAAAAATTTGAAAATGGTAAAGAATAAATTAAAAACAATAAATATATTTATCATTCGATTTAAAAAAATTAATTAATCTTAGTTACACCATACTAAAAATAACTAATTTTTAGTTTTCCTAGTTATATGTGCTTCATTATAATTTTGAATTAATTCTCTTCACACCCTTTGCTTTTTTCATTGTTAATTATTTCTAAATTTTTCTCTAAGAAACGAAGTCCCCCATCAGCAAAACTACTGGTTGAAAAAACTATAGTAAAAATAACTAAAACAATCTTCATATATATATTATTGAATCTAATCATATCTTGGACCAAAAAATAATTTCTTCATATACTAATTCCTAGATATATACACCTAAATGACAACCAAATTACAAATTTGTAATTTTGTTAAGGTTTGTCCTAAAAAAAATAAATTAATACTATTTTAACAAAGATAAGTCGTTGCTGAAAAATTTGAATTGTAAGGGATTTAATTAGGCACTGTTGCAAATAGAGATTTGAGTCGATGATGTTCCCTTTAAAAAGTACTTAGAGACCGAAAACCCTGTTGATTAGACACACTTCACCTTGAGGCTGACCATAATAAAATGACCATGCTTGTCCTTTACGTAGTGCACGCATGACTTCAATACCTTTAATTGTGGCATAAGCCGTCTTCATAGATTTGAATCCTAATGTGGCCCTGATGATCCGCTTTAGCTTGCCATGATCACATTCAATCACGTTATTTTTATACTTAATCTGCCTGTGCTCAAGGTCTGGTGGACATTTACCTTCCCGTTTTAACCGTGATAAAGCACGTCCATATGTGGGTGCTTTATCCGTGTTGATCACTTGTGGAATTTGCCACTTCTTCACATTATTTAAAATTTTTCCAAGAAAACAATATGCTGATTTGGTATTACGTCTAGAAGAAAGATAAAAATCAATGGTATCGCCACGTTGATCGACTGCACGATACAGATAAGACCATCGTCCATTCACTTTTACATAGGTTTCATCAATATGCCACGAGCTCAGATCTGTAGGATTACGCCAATACCAGCGTAAACGTTTTTCTATTTCAGGAGCATAACGTTGAACCCAACGGTAAATAGTCGTGTGATCAACATTCACACCCCGTTCGGCCAGCATTTCCTGCAGTTCACGATAGCTAATGCCATATTTACAATACCAGCGCACAGCCCAAAGAATGATTTCGCCCTGAAAATGCCGACCATGGAAAGGATTCATATGCTGCACCTTTAGCTAAAACAGTCTTCAGCTTACCATTCGTGGTTATTTGCAACAGTGCCAAATAGATTCATTTTCGATACTCTTACTTCAAAGCCAAAATTTTTCGGGCACCATTAAGTACGAATAAAGAAACCAGTATGCCAATGATTAAGTCTGGATAAGCTGATCCCGTCCACGCCACGAGTACACCGGCAAATATAACGCCCATATTTACGACAACGTCATTCGCCGAGAAAATCCAACTGGCTTTCATATGTGCGCCATCTTCTCGATGACCAGAAATAAGATATAAGCATGTCACGTTAGCTATAAGTGCGAGCAGGCCAATAACAATCATGAGCGTTGATTCTGGCTCGCTTCCAAACATGAATCGTCTAATGACATCAACAATCACGATAACAGCAAGTAATAACTGAATCCAACCTGCGAAATGGGCTGCTTTTATTTGATATTTCGCAGCTTTTCCGACGGCATATAGCGCAATACCATAAACGGCTGCATCGGCAAACATATCTAGAGAATCAGCAATCAATCCTGTAGACGCAGCAATAATACCGCTGATGAATTCTATAAAGAAAAGTAGAGCATTAATACCTAATAACAGTTTAAGTACTTTAGCTTGTCTCACAGGATCAGGTTCATTAGGTATATCGCCTGAAGAAAGCTGTGTTTCATCAAGTTTCGCCCCAAAACCCAGTCCTTCGAGTTTAGCCGTAATTTGCTGAATCCCTTCATTATGGAAGACTTTCAGTTTTCGATTGGGAAGATCAAAAGTAAGACCTTTAACTGCTTCAATATCTGCAAGAGCCATACGGACCATTTGCTCTTCAGCAGAGCAATCCATTTTAGGAATGGTGTAGGTACTTGTTTGCTTAGCCTGTTGATTGCTTATATAAGTTTCAGTCTTCACAAGCTTTGCACCAAAACCCAAAGCTTCAAGTTTGGTGGTTATATTTTCATCTTTTTGATTATGTAGAACCTTTAAAGAACGGTTAGGTAAATCAAAGATGAGTTTTTGAACACCATCAATTGAAGATAGCGCCATACGAACCATCTGTTCTTCCGCAGAACAATCCATTTTGGGAACTAAGTATTCACTCATGTAGTGCGAATCTTTTAAAATATCTTCAGTGCTTAAATTTTCTTTGGGATCAGAACCATAACAGGATTGAGCGGTATCTTCACAACTGTTTGAAGTGTTACAGCAAGGAGATGAAGATTTTTTTTCTTCCTCTTCACCACAACAGCTAAGCGTATTATCACAATTCTTTGAATTGTTTGCTTCTGCAATTGATGGATGATTTTCTTGTTGAGATTTCTTATCTTCGCATGGTGTTTCTTTACTACATCCACAACCACTCATAATTATACCCATTAAAAAAATTATAAACTTTGAATATTAGAATCCCTATAGTTACTATAGAGTCAAGAATCTTTGGAAATACTAACTCAATGCATTTAAAAATTGGTGAACTCTCTAAAAAAACCTCATGTTCAGTATTAACAATTAGGTTTTATGAAAAGGAAGGTTTAATTCCGGAACCGGAAAGAACGGAAGGAAATTACCGCCTTTACGATGTAGGCTATGTTGAGCGAATTAAATTTATTTTGAATTGCCGAACTTTAAATATGAGTTTGAATGAAATTCGTCAATTACTTACCTATAAAGACAAACCTGAGAAAAATTGTTCAGATGTGAATGAATTAATTGACTTACATGTCAGTGCTATCAGAGAAAATATAATCAAGCAACAAAAGCTTATTGAACAACTATCTGATTTAAGAGGTACTTGTGATGGTTTATGTACAATTGACCAATGTGGAGTTTTAAAAAATCTAGCTTGATTATCTAGACCTATGCTTTTTTCAAAAAATCGGCACTGTTGCAAATAACCACGAATGGTAAGCTGAAGACTGTTTTAGCTAAAGGTGCAGCATATGAATCCTTTCCATGGTCGGCATTTTCAGGGCGAAATCATTCTTTGGGCTGTGCGCTGGTATTGTAAATATGGCATTAGCTATCGTGAACTGCAGGAAATGCTGGCCGAACGGGGTGTGAATGTTGATCACACGACTATTTACCGTTGGGTTCAACGTTATACGAATCTAAAAATGGGAGCCTATAGCTCCCATTTTTATTGTTAAACGTTGAATCCTATATGTTTTCCTGTTGGAAGCTCTACATCAATACGGAGCTTCCCTCCCATTGCCTCAACATACTTTTTCAAGGTTGAAATCTTAAGATCATTGCCACGATTTTCTATTGCTGAAAGCGATGGCTGTTTTATTCCCAAAGTTTCAGCAAGCTCTTTTTGAGAAATTTCGAGTTCTTCACGAATAAGATGAAGCTGATTTTCTAGCAGTAATTCATCAGCCATTTTTTGAATACGGGCTTGGCTCTCTGGAGAGCGGCTAGCTAACAATTCTTGCAGAGTCTTAGCCATTAGATTTATCTCCTAGGGTAGTGAGATGAAGTTGGTATTGTTCATCTGCAATATCCAGCATGTCTTTATAAAAACGCTTTTTACCGCCTTTATCAGCAATACATAGAACAATAGCCTGTCGTAAGGGATCAAATGCGAAGAAAGCTCTTAAGGGTCTACCGCGATGTTGAACACGCACTTCTTTCATATTGGTAAATTTAGACTCATACACAGTATCTACTAAAGGACGGCCTAAACTCGGTCCCTGCTGCTGTAGAACAACCAGGGCAGCTAGGACCTTCTCTTGTGTAGGTTCATCTTGCTGTTCAAGCCACTGATTAAATAGATCTGTCGTAATGACTGTCCACATACCACAACCAGAATATAGATTATAGTCTATATTTTAGGGGCATTATGTTTGTTTTGCAAATGAGAAAGGATAGGCAATAAAAAACCCCGGCATCCTGCCGGGGTTTTTCGTATTGGTTCGCTCGGTATAACTCCTGTCGTACCTTACAGTCCTTGTGCTTATCTATTGTTATTCTTGTATGGAACTTCCTGTTCCCGATGAGTTCATCATAGGAAAATTCACCTTTCCTGGACAGCCGTAAAGAACCGGAATTTACGTAAGCCCAGGCGTACAAAATAGCCTAAATTTTATCCACAAAAAATGTGGATAATTTTGGACATTGAGGCATTGATAAAATTTGAAAAACCTCAAAACTGACTATTTTTTAGTCAAATTTATTGGCAAGAAGTATCAAAACCGCTCATAAAAAAAGCCGACTTGTTTCAAAATCGGCTTTTTGGTCATTTTTGGATTTTTCTATTTTTATTAAGTGTTTGATATTTAGATTAATATACAAGCGTACTTCGCATAACGCCCATTATGTTAAATAGAGTACTTTTACTGTATCTTCTTTAATATCTTGCAGTTGTGCCAGTGGATAAATGAATATTTAATTGTGACTAAACTTTATATATTGCGGAGAAAAAATGAATAATTTAATGATCAGAGTTGCTAGCTTAGATCAAGCTGATACTCTTCAGGAGATACATGCTGCTGCTTTTTCTTCTAATGCCAGATTTTTCCCTGACGATATGGAAGAGGAGGATGGGGAGGAGGAGCTTTCTTTTAGATCATTAATCGAGATGCAAGTTAAAGTTATTCTTAGTATTTTTGATAATAATAATTTGATAGGCGGTGCAGTGATATCTACAGATGAACATAACGTGAAAGTACTCGAACGATTATTTATTTCACCCTGTTTACATGGTAATGGGTATGGCTATCTTACATGGGAAAAAATAGAAAAAATGTATCCTAGCTCGAATGGATGGCGGTTAAGAACACCATCTTGTCTTATTAATAATGTATGTTTTTATGTGAATAAATGTGGGTTCTCAATTGTTCGAGTTGAAGATGTTGGCAATGATGGAATAGGAATGTATGTTTTCACGAAACTCTAACTTTTATATTAAATTAAAGGGCTAAGAAAAGATTTCTTATGCCTAATCATATATAATTCATAATTTTAATGGAGATGATATTTTTGAATCAAGTTAAAGCGATTTCTATATCAGAAACAGACTTAGATCGTATTTATGAAATTTGTCTTAGTAACCCTGATTACTATCGACATATGAATGAAGAATTAAGCAAAGAAAAATTAAAAAAACTGATGTTAGCTCTCCCTCCAGAAGCAGATTTAAAGCATAAGAGAAATATAGGCTTTATCCTTGATGAAATATTAATTGGTTATTTAGAAATGGTTGAATCCTATCCAGATGAAAAAACAGCACTGATAGGTTTTTTTGTTTTAGATGCTTCGTTACAAGGAAAAGGTACAGGAAGTTTAATTATAGATAATATAGCCAATGATTTGAAAGAAAAGGGTTTCAAATCAATCATACTTAGTTGTGCTTCAACTAACAGAGCTTCTCTAAGTTTCTGGGAGAAAAATGATTTCTTTAAAGCTGAAGACAATGAAATTTATGATGACATTGAACTAGTAATTATGGAGAAAAACTTAGAATAATAAATTAAGATTTTCTAAAATTAACATAATACACGTTATACGAATTCCCAAGGCATGGCTTTTAGTCATGCTTTTTTTATCAAAAGACTATAGCTGAATGATGTATAAAGCCAGGCATCTAGTAGAAAATGCTTTCGCTAAGCTAAAACAGTATAGGGCGGTTGCCACCAGATTTGATAAGCTCAAGCAGAGTTATGAAAATACGGTCGCTCTTGCTTGTGCTTATATCTGGCTCAAATTATGAATGTTCAACAGGCTCTAGTTATAACTTCCAAACTTTAAATTAATTGAGTAGAACGCACTGCCTTACACAATAACGCTTTATACTTTTCTATTGTCATGTTCAAATAAAACTGATTAAAAATAATCTGATCATAACAAAGGTACTTAACCTATGATAATGAATAAAAACGTGAATAATAAATGGCATGTTGACCCATTTTTTCAACAAGCCACCCACACAAGACAGATGTCACAAGGTGAGGCTCAGCTGCCTATTAAGTACTTTGATGCGTCAAGCCTGATTGCTTTTTTTATGGTCGATTATGACAAAGCAGTCAGTGTATTGGACAATCCAAAGTTAAAGGTTGCTAAGCTTATAGGCAATAAAGCGTTATTTAGTCTAGCTTTCTATGATTATCGTGAATTAACTGATGGCGAGCCTTATCACGAAGTTGCATCAAGTATGCTTGTCTATCCTGCAGACCAAGACACACCGACTCATCCATTGGTGGAAATGACATTACCACCAGATCGACGCAATACCGGCATGTGGGTTTGTGATTTACCGGTAACCACCGAAGTTGCGTGTCGTGCAGGTAAAGAATTATGGGGCTACCCGAAATTCGTCACCGATATTGATTTTAATTTAGACAATAAGGATTTTAGTAGTTCTGTCAAACATCCAGAGAATCCTCAAACATCAATCTTGTCATTATCAGGTACGATCGGCGCATCAGTTACCGCACCTTGGGCAGACTTAGTTTTATATTCAATGTTAAATGATGCGTTAATACGGGCAACCGCAGATACACGTACATTAAATGGCGCTAAAATTGCCACTAAAGGTGATCTTAAGCTAAGTGTTGATACAACGAACAGTCACCCAATGGCACAAAGGCTCAATAGTCTTGAGTTAAATGGTGCGACGCCTTTTTCAGTCACCTTTACTGATAGCTTGCAATTGCGTTTAAATGAAGGCGTAATTTTTTGATTGATGATTTGAACTTCAAAAATCTGCTTACAGTAAATTTTTTTAAGGAGCAATTCAATAATCAATTAACTCCTTCTACTTTAATGCTAACATGCTTACTTAAACAATCAGACTCATAATATCTATTGTTCGCATAACGCCCATTATGTTAAATAGGTGAAAAATTAGCTACCTAAACTTTTTCTTTCTTATCTTGTTAGTGGCCCTTTCTTCTGATTAATAAGTTGTGCTTTTTGTAAGGTATTTTGAACATTTCCATATAAGTTCCTTAATACAAATTCCATGATTTCATATACATCCATAATATCTTGGAGAGTAATTTCCTCTAAATCATGACTTCCGGAATTACCTAGCCATTTAATTGCCATTAAATAGTCTTTATAAGGAGACAGAATGACATGTGTTGGAACGTCTTGCTCAATCCTAAGATGTAATTTTTTTTTTAGGAATTGAATATATATCTAGTAATTTTTCAAGACTACTTCTTAAACAGTTTACTGCTGATGCTGGTGATTGTAAGACTATTGAAAAAGAAAGCTCCAATAATGCTTTTATTTCACTAGGTGTTTTTTCAGGAACGATAAAAAAGCTTAGTGGTGGAATAAAAATTTTTGGTTGGTAATATGAATAATAAGCAGGTTGACTTCCTGCATCTGCATATTCCTCTTGACTATAATCAATATCTACACCACCAGTTCCTGAGCTAATTACACATTGTCTGCAATTCTTATTTGAGCACTTATAAAGAGCTGTATAAAGGTATTCAACATGATTGCATGGATCAAACCACTCTTCGCAATGGTGTAATGCTGATTTATCATGTTCTTGCCATGTATCATCATCTAAAAGTAATGAGTTTTTTTTACAAAATGGGCATAAGAACGGTAAAGAATCATTTTTTTGAAAACCTTTGATGAAGGTAAATATTTCAGTCATAGTAATAAATCTAACTTAAATTTTTCTAAAATTAACATAATACACCTTATACGAAACACTTTATATTTATCATTAAATTTCAGTATATTAGATTAAGCCGCTCTAGGAAGTAAGGCACCAGAGCGGCTTTTTATTGATTATTCATGTTTCACGCTTAAAATTCGAACAGTGTTTCATGATTTTTATAAGTTAAACTAAATTTAGTTGCTAATCCCAATAAGCTATTCACTAACTTGTAAATATCGGTATACCGCCTGACGACTAATCCCAAAAGCTTTCCCTAATGCCATTTTCGATGGATACTTCCCCTCCTTCCATGCTTGTCGTAAAGCTTCAGCTTGGTCAGGCTTTAGTTTATGCACCCGACCTTTGTACTTCCCCTGAGCAGAGGCGAGTTTTATTCCTTCCTTTTGCCGCTCTAAAATGATCTCACGTTCGAACTGTGCAAAAGCACCCATCATTTGAAGCATCAAATTATCCATCGGGGTGGATTCGGCTGTAAAAGTAATATTTTCTTTTACAAACTGGATGGCGATCCCTCGTTTGACCAGTTTATCTACTTCAGTGACCAAATCTTTTAGGCTTCGCGCAAAACGATCCATTGAATGTACAATCACCCTGTCCCCTTCCCGAACATAGTTCAACATTTCCTGAAATTTAGATCGGTCAGTATTTTTACCTGAAGCACGGTCAACAAAAATCCGGTCGACCTCAATTCCTTCAAGTTGACGTCCAGTGTTTTGCTCGACAGAACTTACCCGGACATACCCTACTTTTTGGCCTTTCACTTTTTCACGCCCCAATTGGATAAAAATGAACAATTTCGTAAATTATAAATCTTTAATACTAAAGTTACATGTTACTTATGATTAAAAATCATTTAAATGATACATAATTTCATGAACTTTCAGATTGTAACTTTAGGGTATACTCTAAATTTACATATTTAAATAACGAGTTTTTTCTCACTCATAAGAATTTGCAAGAATATATATACATTTATTGACATTAAGTAATTTAAATAAAATCAATATACGTATTTACATATATGTGGAAATACGTATATAAGTATATCTGAGTTTCTAATAGCAGTGTTAGTCAAAATGTTCTCGACCATAAAGATTTATCACAATCCTGAGTGTGGTACATCAAGGAATACCTTAGCTTTAATTCAAAATGCAGGAATTGAACCAATCGTTATTGAATATCTAATTACCCCACCTTCGAAAGCAGAATTAATTGAACTTATTCGTAGTGCTGGTTTAAGTGTTAGAGAAGCAATTCGTAAAAATGTACCTCCATATTCTGATTTAGAAATTGTTCGGGAAGATTGGTCTGATGAACAGCTTTTAAATTTTATGCTTCAACATCCTATTTTGATTAACCGCCCATTCGTTGTTACGGATTTAGGTACACGTTTGTGTCGTCCTTCTGAAGTTGTTTTGGATATTCTCCCGTTTCCTCAGAAAGGCGCATTTAGCAAAGAAGATGGTGAAAAAATTATTGATGAAAATGGCCAAAGAATTAAATAGTACTTTCTCATCTCTTGAATGGAAAGAATGTGAAGGAGATTTATATGGATCAAGTTAATTTTTTTAAATGCTTATCAGATGAAACACGTCTCAATATAGTGACATTAATTGTTGAAAATAAAGAACTATGTGTATGTGATTTGACTGAAAAACTACAACTCAGTCAACCGAAAATTTCAAGACATTTAGCCCTTTTACGTGCTTCAGGGCTACTTCAAGATCGCAGACAAGGCCAATGGGTTTACTACAGTATCAATCCAAAATTGGCCAACTGGTGTTATGAAATTTTAGATATTTTGAAGACGGTTCAATCTCAATCAAAGCTGGATGATCAACACCCCCTTTCTGTAAATAGTTATTGTGAGTAATTCAATGAAATTTTTATTTTTATGTACTGGAAATAGCTGCCGTAGCATTTTGTCTGAAGTTTTGTTTAATAGCCGAGCACCAGAAGGTTGGAAAGCCTATAGCGCTGGGAGTAAGCCTTCAGGTCAAGTTCACCCGCTAACTTTAGAAACCCTTGAAAACTTAGGATTATCTACCGAAGGTTTATGGAGTAAAACGATTAATGATTGTGAACAATATCAACCTGATGTTGTGATCACAGTATGTGATTCTGCTGCTCAAGAAGCATGTCCACTTTATTTGGGTGGAGCAATCAAGGCACATTGGGGCTTGGCTGATCCTTCACACTTAGACGTGAATAAAGAAGAAAAAATGAAAGCCTTTATGAGCACTGTTGAACATATCAATCGTCGCTTAGATGCTTTATTTAAACTTAATGTAGATAAACTATCTCGCTCAGAATTGATTGCAGCAATTAATCAAATTTCGAACGTTGAGTAAGTGAAATGTCTGAAAAACGCTTATCTTTTTTAGATCGCAACCTGACGCTATGGATTTTTATTGCCATGGCCTTAGGCATTGCCATCGGAAACTTCTTTCCTCAGGCTTCTGTCGCACTCGATAAATTAAGCATTGATTCAGTGAATATTCCAATCGCGATTGGTCTTATTCTAATGATGTATCCACCACTGGCAAAAGTGAACTATGCGACTTTGCCACAAGTGTTTAAGGATAAGAAAACCCTTACTTTGTCCTTAGTACAAAACTGGCTGATCGCGCCAGTACTCATGTTTGCCCTGGCAATCATATTTTTACATAGTTATCCAGAATATATGACCGGTGTCATCCTGATTGGTCTTGCTCGATGTATTGCCATGGTTCTGGTGTGGAATGGCTTGGCCTGTGGTGATAATCAATATGTTGCAGCATTAGTTGCCTTTAACAGCATCTTCCAGATTCTATTTTTCAGTACCTATGCCTGGTTATTCCTGACCTTCCTTCCACCCTATTTTGGTGTCGCTTCGCAGGTCATTAATGTCGATTTCTGGACCATCACCCATGCTGTTCTGGTTTATCTTGGTATTCCGTTCTTATTAGGTTTCTTAACGCGATGGATTTTGGTGAAACAGAAAGGCGTGGAATGGTATGAAACCAAGTTCATTCCGAAAATCAGTCCGCTGAGTTTAATGGCTTTGCTGTTCACCATTCTGGCCATGTTTAGCCTAAAAGGCGGTGATGTCGTGAGTCTTCCGCTTGAAGTTTTACGCATCGCGATTCCTTTAACCATTTACTTCGTTTTAATGTTCTTCATCAGCTTCTTTATGAGTAAATGGATGGGCAATGACTATCCTAAGACCACAGCAATTGCATTTACCGCAGCGGGGAATAATTTTGAATTATCACTTGCAGTAGCGATTGCAACTTTTGGTATCGCTTCGCCTGTTGCTTTTACCACGATTATTGGCCCACTGGTCGAAGTTCCTGTGTTGATTGCCTTGGTGAGTGTTTCACTCTGGCTGAGAAAGAAAGTTTTTAAAGAGGCCTAACTCTATGAATCTCCCAAATGTAGATCTAAATCTTCTTGAGCAACCCACCTTTGAAAAAGTTCAAGCCAAAGAACTTGCTCATCCTCCGCGAATTTTGCTGCTGTATGGCTCTAATCGAGAACGTTCTTACAGTCGCCTTGCAGTTCTTGAAGCCGGTCGAATCCTTGAGCATTTTGGGGCGGAAATAAAAATCTTTCATCCTAAAGGGCTTCCTTTACCAGAAGATGCGGATACTGAGCATCCAAAAGTAAAAGAACTGCATGAGCTTTTAGCATGGTCAGAAGGCATGGTCTGGTGTTCACCTGAACGCCATGGTTCTATGAGTTCAATCTTTAAATCTCAAATCGACTGGATTCCACTGGCAGGAGGGGCAATCCGTGCTACCCAAGGTAAAACTCTTGCCTTGATGCAAGTCAGTGGCGGATCACAGTCATTTAACAGCCTGAACCAGATGCGTATTTTGGGGCGGTGGATGCGGATGATCACCATTCCAAATCAGTCTTCAGTTCCAAAAGCTTTTTTGGAGTTTGAAGAAGATGGACGAATGAAACCTTCGGCTTTCTATGACCGGATTGTGGATGTGATGGAAGAGTTATTTAAGTTCACCCTACTGACTCGTGGACAAAGCAAATACCTGACAGATCGTTATTCTGAACGCAAGGAATCGGCTGAAGAGTTGTCCAAGCGTGTAAATCAGCGCAGTTTATAAATGCTGGATGGTATTAAATACTGCGCCTCATTGCCAGGTCAGTAACACTTTTATGCTGTACCGATGAAGTGCTGTTAAAGGTACAATGAATATTGTAAAAACCCAGTCTTCATGATTGGGTTTTTACATTAAAGAAGTCAGAGATAAATAAGGAAAAGGTGAAGGCTTTGAACCAGAAACAGACTGAAACTGATGTGATCATTATCGGTGGTGGGCAGGCCGCTTTATCTACCGCTTATTTTTTAAAGCGCAAGAAAATCCCATTCATTATATTGGATGAGCAAAATCAAGCGGGGGGTGCCTGGCTGCATACCTGGGAGTCATTGCGTCTTTTTTCTCCTAATACCTGGAGTTCTCTATCCGGTTGGATGATGCCCATCACTGAACAGACCTATCCAACACGAAATGAGGTGATCCAGTATTTATCGGCTTATGAACAGAGATATCAATTTTCGATTGTTCGTCCAGTACATGTCGATCGTGTGGAATCGAAGGGAAAGTATTTAGACGTATATGCTGGAGAAAAGTTTTGGCGAGCCAAGGTGGTGGTCAGTGCAACAGGGACATGGCGCCAGCCGTTTATTCCTGATTATCCGGGACAGGAAAACTTTCAAGGCACGCAGTTACATTCAGCCCATTACCTGAATGCAGATTCATTTAAAGATAAGAAAGTCATCGTGGTGGGTGGGGGGAATTCGGGCGCGCAAATACTCGCTGAGGTTTCACAAGTTGCTGAAACCATTTGGGTCACAAAAACTCCGCCTCAATTTTTACCTGATGATGTCGATGGTCGAGTACTGTTTTTAAGAGCAACTGAGCGTTTAAAAGTACAACAAGAAGGAAGAAAAGTTGACCAGCCAATAGGTGGCCTAGGTGATATTGTGATGATCAATAGTGTCAAAGAGGCAAGGAATAGAGGAGTCTTACATAGCCGTCCACCTTTTCAATCTTTAGCTACAGATACAGTTATTTGGCCAGATGGAAAAAAAGAGAAAATTGATGTGATTATTTGGTGTACTGGATTTAAGGCTTCATTAAATCATCTAAAAAGTATAGATATAGTAGAGCGAGATAACTTTGTAGAAGTTCAAAATGGAAGGTCTATTAAGTTACCTAACTTGTGGTTAGTTGGATATGGAGATTGGACAGGTATGGCATCTGCAACATTAATTGGCGTTTCTAGAACAGCGAGAGCTACAGTAGATGAGATCTTCACTTATCTACAAGAAATTAATACTAAAAAATTTTCAGAATAATTATCCATATCGAGT
This sequence comes from Acinetobacter variabilis, assembly GCF_000369625.1. Classification (GTDB taxonomy): domain Bacteria; phylum Pseudomonadota; class Gammaproteobacteria; order Pseudomonadales; family Moraxellaceae; genus Acinetobacter; species Acinetobacter variabilis. Next base: position 27,310 of record NZ_KB850116.1, on the reverse strand, counting down.
ATAAGAATTTTAGAATCGGTTTTGTGTCTAGGCTACTGGGAGCATTCCAATATTTTGATTATTATTTCACTAAAAGTGTCTACAAGATCATGCTCTTCATTAAGCCATAATTTTTGATATTTAAACCTAATTTCATGAATTGCACTAAAAAGAGGGAACTCTTTCATAATTTATAATTAAATTAGAAGTTTTCTTAGGAAGCTGTTTAATATTATTGATATCTATACAGTTTTTCTTGTAAAAGCGCTTCATTTATAGTGAGTATTTCAATAAAATAAGGGAGCTAGCTCCCTTATTTTATTCATTTGCTAATTAAAAATTACTCGCAACTTGATATGTGATGAATGAAAAGATGTAGGCTAATGCAAACAAATAAGTTGCCATAATGATGGGCTGTTTCCAGCTGCCAGTTTCTCGTCTAATTGTTGCTAACGTAGCAAGACAATGGGGAGCAAAAATAAACCATACCAATAATGATAAACCTGTGGCTAACCCCCATCCATCCGGGCCTGAAATTTGACTTAACAGACTTTGAGTTACTGTATCTTCATCACCTGACATCGCATAAATCACCCCAAGAGCAGCAATTACAACTTCCCTTGCTGCCATAGCAGGAATGAGTGCAATACATATTTCCCATGTAAACCCAATAGGCGCAAATATAGGATGAATTAAATGCCCTAACTGACCAGCTAAACTATAGTTAATGGCCGGCATGGTTGCATTATCTGGTGGTTGAGGGAACGTGACTAGCACCCATAACAAGATAGACAGCGCAACGATAATGCCACCAACTCGTTTTAAGAAAATAGTTGCCCTATCATATAAGCCTAATGCAATATTTCTAATATCTGGAATTCGGTATGTGGGAAGTTCAAAAATAAAAATACTTTCAGTTTTATCTTTTCGAACCAACTTCAGAAAGACTGAAACTAATAACGCTGAGACTATTCCCGACATATAAAGACCAAAAAGGACTAATCCTTGCAGACTTAACCAGCCGTAGATTAATTGGTTGGGAATAAATGCCGCGATCAATAAAGCATATACAGAGGTGGTCCCACATGTTTGAACAACTAAAAGCTTATTTATAAGTGATACTCTGCTCTAGTTAAGCTATCTTATTTTGTTGTGGTAGCTGGTCATAGTAAAACTCATCTGGAGTCATTTTATCCAGACTCGAATGAGGTCGTTTCAAATTATAAAATTCAAAATATGCGTTTAATTGCTTCTTCGCATCCAAAACATTGCTGTAGGCTTTGAGATACACCTCTTCATATTTAACGCTCCGCCATAATCGTTCAACCATCACATTATCAACCCATCGACCTTTACCATCCATACTGATTTGAATGCCATTTGATTTCAATACATCAATAAATGCATCACTGGTAAACTGACTGCCTTGGTCTGTATTAAATATTTCAGGTCGACCATATTTTTCAATAGCTTCATTTAATGTTTCTATGCAAAATGTAACCTCCATACTAATCGATACTCTATGCGCAAGTACCTTGCGGCTATGCCAATCAATCACAGCACATAAATAAACAAAGCCTTTTGCCATAGGGATATACGTTATATCCGTAGACCACACTTGATTACTGCGCTGAATAGCCAATCCTTTGAGCAGATATGGATATTTGCGGTGAGCTTGATTAGCCTGGCTTAAATTTGGTTTGCAATATAACGCATTAATGCCCATTTTCTTCATTAAAGTACGTGTATGACGTCGTCCTATATGATGTCCTTGACGATTCAACAAATCACGCATCATACGGCTACCTGCAAAAGGGTATTGCATATGTAACTCATCCATACACCGCATCAGCTTCAGATCTGATGCACTCACAGGTTTTGGGCGATAGTAATAACAACCACGGGAGACTTTCAGCAGCTGAGCTTGCTTAGATACTGAAATCTGAAGTGAGTCATCGATTAACTTTTGTGGTTGAAGCGGCCCAGTTTCTTCAACACACCTTCTAAAAAATCAATTTCTAATGCCTGCTCACCGATTTTTGCATGTAGTTTTTTTAGATCGATGGGTGGTTCTGTTGGAGCTTTTGATTGATCGAAAGCTTGCGAGGAAGCTGAAATCAGTTGATTTTTCCAGTCGATAATTTGGTTTTGATGAACATCAAATTCAGCACTCAATTCAGCAAGTGTTTTTTCTGCTTTAATCGCAGCAAGTGCTACCTTAGCTTTAAAATCATTTGAATGATTTCTTCTTGGTCTACGTGCCATAAAATACTCCATATATTGATGTTTATAACATCATTTGGGGAGCAAAATATCACTTATAAGTGTTGTTCAAATTTCCTGATCCACCTCTTACTGGCAATCTTGCTGAACAGGTCATCAAGGGTGCAATCATAATTGTTGCTAATCGGTCCCGTTCAGAGCTGATACTTCTGGTTGCCATAATTCCGGGAATGGCACAAGCAAAACTGGATAGCAGAGGAATAAATGAACGGCCGCTAAGCCCGGCTTTAGACATTAATTTATCTAAAAGAAATGCTGCCCGGGGTAAATAGCCTGACTCTTCAAGCATTAAAATGAAGAAGAATAAAATCAAAATCTGAGGCATATATGCAAGCACGCTACCTGCACCAGCAATTACCCCATCCACAACCAAGCTTTTTAATAGAGGATGTTGGATTAGTGGTCCAATAAAATCACTGAGCCATGCGACAAAATTTTCAATGAATTCAATAAAAGGCGTTGCCCATATAAATACCGCCTGGAACATCACAAACATGGTTAAAGTTAAGATTACTAAACCCAATACAGGATGTAGAAAAATTTTATCTAGAAATGCGGTTCTTTTATCACCACTGTCATTATTTAAAATAACTTGTTTGGTGATTTGTTTGACCTGTTCAAAATGACTTAATTCAGAATGATAAGGAGTAATAAAAAGATTTTTTTGATCTAATTGATTAATTAAATCTTGAATTCCTTTTGTTTTAACTGCGACAGCTTCAACTACAGGGATACCTAACAGTTGAGACAGTTTATCCTTATCAATGGAAATACCACGCTTTTTGACCTCATCCATCATATTTAATACAAGAATCATAGGGCGATTTAGAGCACGAACTTCGAGAACCAAGCTCAAATGTAAGCTTAAATTTGTGGCATCTACAACGCATATAAAAATATCGGGTAGAATTTCACCTTTTAGCTCGCCCAAACAAACTGCCCTGGTGACTTCTTCATCTAAACTACCAGGTTTTAAACTGTAAGTTCCGGGTAAGTCCAATACTCGTATTGCATCACCAGAAGGTAATTTAAAAGAACCTTCTTTTCTTTCTACGGTAACCCCAGCATAGTTGGCAACTTTTTGTCGCGTACCAGTAAGCGTATTAAATAAAGAGGTTTTTCCACAATTTGGATTACCGACTAATGCAATGTTCTTAATCTTCATTGGATACTAACTCTACAAAAATTCTTTCAGCTTCATTCTTTCTTAATGCGAATCTTGAAGTTTCAATTTGAACTAAAACAGGATCTCCGCCAAAAACACCTTTAGCGAGTACTTGTAGAGTTTCACCCTCTCTAAAACCTAATAGTTGGAGCCGTTCCAATACGGGATCAGTGGTATGACTGTATTGATTACCTTTTTTGAGATCTCTAATTTTGACGATCTGATTTTGTTTAACTTGAAATAGATTCATTTTCGATACTCTTACTTCAAAGCCAAAATCTTTCGAGCGCCATTAAGCACGAATAAAGAAACCAGGATGCCAATGATTAAGTCTGGGTAAGCTGATCCCGTCCACGCCACGAGTACACCGGCAAATATAACGCCCATATTTACGACAACGTCATTCGCCGAGAAAATCCAACTGGCTTTCATATGTGCGCCATCTTCTCGATGACCAGAAATAAGATATAAGCATGTCACGTTAGCTATAAGTGCGAGCAGGCCAATAACAATCATGAGCGTTGATTCTGGCTCGCTTCCAAACATGAATCGTCTAATGACATCAATAATCACGATGACAGCAAGTAATAACTGAATCCAACCTGCGAAATGGGCTGCTTTCACTTGATATTTCGCAGCTTTTCCGACGGCATATAGCGCAATACCATAAACGGCTGCATCGGCAAACATATCTAGAGAATCAGCAATCAATCCTGTAGACGCAGCAATAATACCGCTGATGAATTCTATAAAGAAAAGTAGAGCATTAATGCCTAATAACAGTTTAAGTACTTTAGCTTGTCTCACAGGATCAGGTTCATTAGGTACATCGCCTGAAGAAAGCTGTGTTTCATCAAGTTTCGCCCCAAAACCCAGTCCTTCAAGTTTGGCCGTAATTTGCTGACTCCCTTCATTATGGAAGACTTTCAGTTTTCGATTGGGAAGATCAAAAGTAAGACCTTTAACTGCTTCAATATCTGCAAGAGCCATACGGACCATTTGCTCTTCAGCAGAGCAATCCATTTTAGGAATGGTGTAGGTACTTGTTTGCTTAGCTTGTTGATTGCTTATATAAGTTTCAGTCTTCACAAGCTTTGCACCAAAACCCAAAGCTTCAAGTTTGGTAGTTATATTTTCATCTTTTTGATTATGTAGAACCTTTAAAGACCGGTTAGGTAAATCAAAGATGAGTTTTTGAACACCATCAATTGAAGATAGCGCCATACGAACCATCTGTTCTTCCGCAGAACAATCCATTTTGGGAACTAAGTATTCACTCATGTAGTGCGAATTTTTTAAAACGTCTTCAGTGCTTAAATTTTCTTTGGGATCAGAACCACAACAGGATTGAGCGGTATCTTCACAACTGTTTGAAGTGTTACAGCAAGGAGATGAAGATTTTTCTTCTTCCTCTTCACCACAACAGCTAAGCGTATTATTACAATTCTTTGAATTGTTTGCTTCTGCAATTGATGGATGATTTTCTTGTTGAGATTTCTTATCTTTGCATGGTGTTTCTTTACTACATCCACAACCACTCATAATTATACCCATTAAAAAAATTTATAAACTTTGAATATTAGAATCCCTATAGTTACTATAGAGTCAAGATTTTTTGGAAATACCAACTCAATGCATTTAAAAATTGGTGAACTCTCTAAAAAAACCTCATGTTCAGTATTAACAATTAGGTTTTATGAAAAGGAAGGTTTAATTCCGGAACCCGAAAGAACGGAAGGAAATTACCGCCTTTACGATATAGGCTATGTTGAGCGAATTAAGTTTATTTTGAATTGCCGAACTTTAAATATGAGTTTGAATGAAATTCGTCAATTACTCACCTATAAAGATAATCCCAAGAAAAATTGTTCAGATGTGAATGAATTAATTGACTTACATGTCAGTGCTATCAGAGAAAATATAATCAAGCAACAAAAGCTTATTGAACAATTATCTGATTTAAGAGGTACTTGTGATGGTTTATGTACAATTGACCAATGTGGAGTTCTAAAAAATCTAGCTTGATTATCTAGACCTATGCTTTTTCAAAAACTCTGTATATCTTTACTTAAGGCTGCAAAAAGATTAAGGTGACTTAAATTTTGTGATCAGATCTTAGATAGCTTTGGTTAGCTTCCGATTGGTGTTTTAAATACAGATTTGTGTATGAAGAGAAAAACATTTCTAATCCAGATATTGGTACTCTTATTCACATTCCAGAATATTTGGAGTGTGGCAGAGGCTGCTTGTCTGCATGAAATGCCAAACATACCCAATTCAATACTCTCTAATCCAATCGATTTAGACGAAAAGAGTGATAGTCCTCGTCAAGCACTTTATTCCCTAGAAAACTATAAAGAAATCTATGACTATTGTCAGAAGGTTTGTTTTAACGAAAAGTGCAGTCATTTCTCAAATACAATCGTGATTCAGATTGACCCACCCGATGATCTGAAGCTTAAAGCTAATTTTGAGACCGGCATTACCCCAACTTATTTGGGAATAACTTTTTATAAACCCCCTTATCTGGATCAATTAACCCCGCCTCCCGATTTGCCCCTACTATTGGTGGGGTAGTCTTATAAAAGCCCACCACTCCTAATTTCATTATGCGTGGGGCATTTTCATGTCAAAAAACAAATTACATCAGGATACCTCCATCCTGAATTTATCCTGGTCAGCCTTAGGTAGCGGTATCTTGCTATCTGCAATGATCAGCTTCAGTACTTCCGTAGTCGCCAGTACTCAAGATTTAACGCTGCAGCAAGCTATTGAGCAGGTTAACCAATATCAAGCGTCCCAAAATTTCTGGGAAACGCAAAATAGTATTAATGCCACGAATCTTCAGCAAAGTAAGCTGTTTAAAAATCCTGAATTGTCAGTTGAACAAACGGGCTTTGGTTCAAATAATGAAAAAGAGCTTGCCATCGGTATATCACAACCTTTGGATATTTTTGGTGAGCGAAGAGCAAACCAAAAATTAGCCAGTCTCTCAATAGATAAAACAGCGCTGAAACAGAAGATTTATCAAGCACAAATTGAGCTTGCAGTGAAATATGTATGGTCGCAACTGGCCATTGCCGAACTTGAAAAAAACATTGTCAATGAACAACTTCGGGTGAGCGAAGAAAACCTTCAAGCAATCGAAAAGCGCTTTAATGCAGGCAGTATCGCGCAAGTAGATGTGAATCGCGCACGTTTAAGTCATGCTGAAAATATCCGTCTTTTTAGACAGGCCGACTTACAGGTACAAGTGGCAACCCAACAATTATCAAATTTATGGGGAACCTCTGATAAGTCATTGAAGGTAAACCTCTCTTCGCAAAAGCTTTGGCCAAAATCGACTCATGGGCAGGTTCAAGAATATTTAGCGGATAACTACATTGAGAAATATCGGATTTTACAGGTGTTAGAGTCTCAAGCAACGGTTGATCAGCTGAAAGCAAAGTCACGTCCTAATCCTACTTTAAACCTGGGCGTTAACCGCACCCAATCCTTGGATAACTCAACACAAAATCAACTGGTGGTTGGAGTCAGTGTACCGCTCAATATTTTCGATCGTCAGCAAAATGGCATAAAAATCGCGCAAGAAAAAATGAACTTATTAGAGCGTCAGAAAGACTTTTATCTAAAGCAAAATGCGCTGCAAATAGGCACGATCTTAACCGAGTTGCAGGGTTTAGAGCTTCAATTCAAAGTCGTTGACGAGACTCAAATTCCTTTGGCGACTCAAGTTCAAAGTAAAACTTTACAAGGTTTTCTGGCAGGAAAGTTTGCTTTAACCGATGTTCAGCAAGCCACGCTTCAATTACAAGACATCCGTCTACGTAAAGTCCAGTTGTTACGGGAGGGCTGGCAAAAGGCCATCGAAGCAGAAAGTTTAAGCTTAGGCATTAGCCCAAGTGAAGTCATGTCGAAAGATGCTATTGCACAAATCAATCAAAATTTATGGCAAGACATACAGGCCATGCCTGTCATTGGTGGGGGAAATTAACATGTTCGATCTTAAAAACAGCTTAAAAAAACAGAGCGGAAAAATCTCTCAACCCCTACTGATTAGTTTGGTCATCGGCGCTACCGTACTCCTCAGTATTTTCTTGATCTTAACGGGTAAGAATAAATCTGAAACATCAGATGAACATGCCGAGGAAGAAGGGGGAGAAGAACATGGTGGTGAAACCGAAGAGCATGCAGAAGGTGTGAGCCTGACTGCCAAGCAACTGGTGGAACAGGGCATACAATTATCAGCGGTCGATCAAGGCCCGGTGGTTAAATTAAGTTCTTATCCTGCCAAACTGAATGTGAATACTGACCAGCAAGCGCACGTCTCACCGAGTTTTAGTGGTCATGTAGAAAATGTCTATGTAGAACTCGGTCAAAAAGTTCAGAAAGGACAGCCTTTGGCTGCGTTGCTTGTTCCTGATCTAGTTGATCAGCAGGCCAATCTTAAAATTGAACAAACCAACCTTGAACTGGCGAAACAAGACTATGATCGTGAGCGTCAGCTTTGGTCACAGGGCATTTCAGCAAAACAAGACTATCAACGTGCTTATAACAGCTATAAACGGGCACAAATTCAGGTTCAAGCGGCCCAATCACGTTTAAGTGCATTTGGTGCAGTGAATGCCAGTAACGGACGCTATATTTTGAAAGCTCCCATTTCTGGCGTGATCAGTAAAAAGGATTTGGTTCTCGGGGAAAATGTTCAGTTAGCCGATCAACTCTTTACGATAGACCGGTTAGATCAACTCTGGCTTGAGTTTATTGTTCCAAATTCTGAAATTATGGGCTTAGCCCCGAATCAAAAGATCGAATTTAAATCCTTGCAAACGGAAAAGGTCTACAGGGCAGTTATTCAGACTTTAAATACTGAAGCGGATATTCAAACAGGTCGTCTTCAGGTGCGAGCAAAAGTTGAATCGAATGCAACCGAATTACGTCCAAACTTGATGGTGAACGTACAGTTGCAACAACGGAGTGAAAGTACCGCATTACGGGTACTTAAGTCCGCAGTTCAGAATGTCGATGGAAAAGATGTGGTTTTTGTCGCCACTCAGCATGGACAAAAAGTTGAATTCAGTCCGCAACCTGTGAAATTAGGGCAATCATCTGGGGAGAGCCAATGGATTGAAGTGGTGAGTGGGCTTAGTCAGGGACAAAAATATGCCGCTCAAGGCAGTTTTTTACTGAAATCCGAGCTGGAAAAAGGAGAGGCTTCACATGAGCACTGAAACTCCTCAAATTCCAGACCACGAATCGGTAAAACCTGAAGGACTGTTTGATCGACTGATCCAGTTTTCTATCCATAACGCAATCTGGGTCATGCTGTTTATTGCGGCTTGGATTGCTATTGGTATTTATAGTTATCAAAAGTTACCGATTGATGCTGTACCAGATATTACCAATACTCAGGTGCAGATTAACACTTCAGCCAATGGTTTTACGGCTTTAGAAATGGAACAGCGGATTACATATCCAATCGAGAATGCCATGTCAGGCATGCCGAAAATGGAACAAACCCGTTCGATTTCACGCTACGGCTTATCGCAAGTGACCATCATTTTTGAAGATGGCACGGATATTTACTGGGCCAGACAGCTTATCAACCAGCGCTTGCAAGAAGCAATGGGAGAAATGCCTGAAGATGTGCAACCTAACATGTCGCCTATTTCGACAGGTTTAGGTGAAATCTATCAATGGGTGATTAAAGCCGAACCAAATGCTAAAAAGCCGGATGGAACCCCTTATTCGGCGATGGATTTACGTGAAATTCAGGATTGGATTGTAAGACCGCAATTACAGCGCGTAAAAGGCGTTGCTGAGATCAACAGTATCGGTGGCTTTAATAAAACCTATGTGGTTGCCCCTGATCTGAACCGATTGCAACAATTGCAAATTCCTTTGTCTGATTTACAAACTGCCTTAACAGAGAATAATGAAAACCGTGGTGCTGGCTATATTGAGAAAAATGGACAACAGCTAACGGTTCGTGTTCCCGGCACTTTAAACACGATTGAAGATATCCAGAACATCAGTATTGCCAATAAAAACGGCTATCCGATTCGGGTGGCAGATGTCGCCAATGTCTCAATTGGTCATGACTTAAGAACAGGGGCTGCAACCTATAATGGTGAAGAAACTGTATTGGGTATTGCCATGATGATGATGGGAGAAAATAGCCGTACCGTTGCTCAAGCCATTGATGAAAAGGTGCAATCGATCCAGCAATCGCTACCTAAAGGTGTGGTGATTGAGACTGTGTATGACCGTACGCATTTGGTTGATCGGGCGATCAAAACCGTTCAGAAAAATTTGATTGAGGGTGCAATCCTCGTCATTGTTATTTTATTTCTCTTTCTAGGTAATTTCCGTGCTGCGCTGATCACGGCTTGCGTTATTCCACTGTCAATGCTGTTTACCTTGACGGGAATGGCAGAGCAGAAGATTAGTGCAAATCTGATGAGTTTAGGGGCACTGGACTTCGGTATTATTATTGATGGTGCAGTGGTTATTGTAGAAAACTGTATCCGTCGGCTAGCAGAAGCTCAGAAGCTGAAAGGTGGTTTACTTAGCCGTTCTGAAAGATTTAAAGAAGTCTTCTTGGCTGCAAAACAGGCGCGTCGTCCTCTGATTTTTGGACAGTTAATTATTTTGGTGGTTTATCTACCTATCTTTACCCTGACGGGTGTAGAAGCCAAACTTTTCCATCCTATGGCAATGACTGTTGTACTGGCTTTAATTGGGGCCATGATTTTATCTGTCACTTTTGTGCCAGCCGCAGTTGCCCTATTTGTCACTGGAGAAGTCAAGGAAACCGAAAGTCGCTGGATGCATTGGCTTAAAACCAAATATGAACTGCTTTTAGATAAAGCCTATGAGCTTCGTTTATTTGTGACTATTGTGGCTGCCTGTATTTTAGTGCTTACGGGCGTGCTAGCCACTCAAACAGGTAGCGAGTTTGCACCTCAACTGGGTGAAGGTGATTTTGCTGTTCAGCAAATGCGTTCCCCAAGTACAGGGTTAGAACAGTCACTGAGAATGCAGGAAAATACTGAAAAGTTACTGTTGAAAGAATTTCCTGAAATTAAAGCGATCTTTGCCCGTACCGGTACAGCAGAAGTGGCCACAGATGTTATGCCACCCAACATTTCAGATGGCGTGGTACTGTTAAAACCTCATGATGAATGGCCTGATCCAAAACAAACGATTGATGAGCTTCGCCAAAGAATGATTACTTTCTTAGCGACATTGCCGGGAAATAACAGTGAGTTCTCGCAACCCATTGAACTGCGCTTTAACGAGTTAATTTCAGGGGTGCGAAGTGATGTGGGTGTCAAATTATTTGGTGATGACATGGAGATTCTAAATCGCGAAGCGAATAAAATTTCTCAAAAAATTAACTCAATTTCAGGCGCGACAGCCGTTAATGTAGAACAGACCAGTGGCTTACCCTTGTTGAATGTAGAGGTGGATAAGTCCAGAGCTGCACAATATGGCTTGTCGGTAAGAGCAATTCAGGATCTGGTAGCTACAAGTGTCGGTGGCCAGAATGTTGGAACAATTTTACAGGGAGACAAGCGTTTTGATTTTGTCATCCGTCTAGATGAATCCCAGCGTAGTCCTGAACAGTTAGCGCTACTTCCTATTCAATTGCCGAATGGTGGTTTAGTCCAACTGCAAGATGTGGCACGCGTTGAAAATATCCTGGGTATTAATCAGGTCAGCCGTGAAAATGGTAAACGTCGAGTGGTTATTACTGCAAATGTAGAAGGACGTGATTTAGGCTCATTCGTAACAGAGCTTCAGAGCACGTTATCCAAACAGGAATTACCAAGCGGTTATTGGATAGATTATGGCGGTCAATTTCAAAATCTGATGTCTGCAAAAGCGCGTATGCAATTGGTGGTTCCGCTCGCATTGTTGACGATCTTTATTTTATTGATGGCTGTATTCCATAATATCAAAGAAAGCTTACTGGTCTTTAGTGGTGTACCGTTTGCCTTATGTGGAGGCTTAATCGCGTTGTGGTTGCGTGACATTCCATTATCCATGTCAGCAGGGGTTGGCTTCATTGCACTATCGGGGGTGGCTGTACTGAATGGCTTAGTCATGCTCACCTTTATCAAAGAGTTGCGACAACAATATGACCTTTATTATGCAACGTGGCAGGGTGCAATTTTGCGTCTTAGACCTGTGCTGATGACCGCTTGTGTGGCGTCCCTTGGGTTTGTCCCGATGGCTTTGGCAACCGGAACTGGGGCAGAAGTACAGAGACCTTTAGCAACAGTGGTTATTGGAGGAATTATCTCCTCTACCCTGCTTACATTGGTTTTATTGCCCGTACTGTACCGCTGGATGAATGAAAAGAAAGTTTCTTAATCCAATAGATTAGTCGATTTACAGCAGAGATATTGGCTGTTATCCAATATCTCTGCTCATCATAAATAGAATAAGGAAAATATTTTATGTCAGAACATCATGATCATAGCCATGCGGTTGTTACTGAAGAAAATAGTAAGAAGTTAATGGTTGCCTTAGGTTTAACGACTACTTTTTTAATAGTAGAAGTTGTCGCTGCTTTTATTACCCAAAGTTTGGCTTTGTTATCTGATGCAGCTCATATGTTTACTGATGTAGCCGCTTTAGCTATTGCTCTTGCCGCTATCAAAATTGGTAAAAAAGCCGCAGATGATAAAAGAACTTTTGGCTATCAGCGATTTGAAATTTTAGCGGCTCTGTTTAATGCGGTGATGCTTTTTGTGGTAGCAATATATATTGTATATGAAGCTTATCAACGTTTTACGAACCCTGCTGAAATTCAAAGTGTTGAAATGATGATTGTCGCGGTCATTGGTTTGGTCGTAAATTTGATTTCAATGAAAATCCTTTCTGCGAGTGCTGAAGGAAGTCTAAATATAAAAGGTGCATATTTAGAAGTTCTTAGTGATGCTCTAGGATCGATAGGCGTGATTATCGGAGGAATAGTTATTTATTTTACCCAGTGGATGTGGGTTGATACCGTAATCGCTGTGTTAATTGGCTTCTGGGTCTTACCTCGAACTTGGATTTTATTAAAACAAAGTATTAATATTCTGCTTGAAGGAGTTCCTGATGAGATTGATATTGAGTCGTTAAGAAATGATTTATTGAAGCTAGAGGGCGTTGAAGGGATTCATCAGTTGAAAGTCTGGGCTATATCCTCAAAAAATATTCATTTAACTGCTCATTTGGTTGCTCCGAATAGCAATACAGATCAACTCTATCAAAAGGCCTTAGAAGTTCTAAAACATAATCATAATATTACTGAAATTACGTTACAAATAGAAAGTAAGGAATGTAATACATTGGAACAGCATAAACATTAAAGTGCTGCTCTTTCTACATAATGGACAGATGACTAGGCTGATAAACCTTACCATTTTCCTGTATTACACTTCTATTTATCACACGCACTTTAAACGGCACTGTTGCAAATAACCACGAATGGTAAGCTGAAGACTGTTTTAGCTAAAGGTGCAGCATATGAATCCTTTCCATGGTCGGCATTTTCAGGGCGAAATCATTCTTTGGGCTGTGCGCTGGTATTGTAAATATGGCATTAGCTATCGTGAACTGCAGGAAATGCTGGCCGAACGGGGTGTGAATGTTGATCACACGACTATTTACCGTTGGGTTCAACGTTATGCTCCTGAAATAGAAAAACGTTTACGCTGGTATTGGCGTAATCCTACAGATCTGAGCTCGTGGCATATTGATGAAACCTATGTAAAAGTGAATGGACGATGGTCTTATCTGTATCGTGCAGTCGATCAACGTGGCGATACCATTGATTTTTATCTTTCTTCTAGACGTAATACCAAATCAGCATATTGTTTTCTTGGAAAAATTTTAAATAATGTGAAGAAGTGGCAAATTCCACAAGTGATCAACACGGATAAAGCACCCACATATGGACGTGCTTTATCACGGTTAAAACGGGAAGGTAAATGTCCACCAGACCTTGAGCACAGGCAGATTAAGTATAAAAATAACGTGATTGAATGTGATCATGGCAAGCTAAAGCGGATCATCAGGGCCACATTAGGATTCAAATCTATGAAGACGGCTTATGCCACAATTAAAGGTATTGAAGTCATGCGTGCACTACGTAAAGGACAAGCATCGTCATTTTATTATGGTCAGCCTCAGGGTGAAGTGTGTCTAATCAACAGGGTTTTCGGTCTCTAAGTACTTTTTAAAGGAAACATCATCGACTCAAATCTCTATTTGCAACAGTGCCTCTGAATGCTCTGTAGTAATTATTGCTTGGAATTTTTCCAAATAAACTCATCGCTTGACCGTCGTAATAACCTGGGTAAAACAGCACCACTGGCTTATGCCCCAGTAACGAATGCAAACTATTCAATAAGTGATGGGCACGTAACAGTGGCCAAACCGACCCAACCCCAGTCATCAACACAATATCTTGCGCATTGGTGGCATATTTACTCACCAGATACGGCGCGAACTTATCCATATGCAGTGGACCCTTTAAGGCTTTGAGCAGCGCTTCATCGCCTTTGGCTTTTTGCATTTGAATGGCTTTATCGATGAAGTTACGCTCAGCCAGATAATCCACCACGGCTTGCAGCAGGTTGATATTCACCACCTTCAGCTGACTGTGTTTTTTCTCCAGCATCCCTTCGAGAAAATGCAGATATTCGCGCACTTTCAACTCATCTTCAGGCGCATAATCAAAAATCCAGAAGCCAATTTCATTGCCCAATCCTTGTCCAGTGAGAAACTCAGTGGAAAGAATTCGCTCTGGAATCTGGTTCAGACGCTCATGTATTGTTTGACTCATTGCTGCCCCTCTACAACTAACGCGTCCATACCGACACTTCCATAGATCTTTTAATGCGTTGTTTATAATGTTCTTCCAACAGGCTACGCAGCTCTGCTCTGACGATCACGCGCTGCAACTCCAGCTTACGGGTACTTTTTAAGTAACCGGCTTCTGCCAGCATGCGAAACACCACCTGCCCCATTTTTTTCTTGCTGGACTCTTTCCAATCACAGATATCCGGATCACGTTGTGAGCGTTCATCCAAAAAATCTGACCAGATATAACTGTCCAAGTGTTGCGCCTGAGAGATATAGGCATCCCTCATCACCGTTTCCATAAACTCAAGCAGCAACAGGTTGCGTTCCAGTGCACCACAAAAAGCCACCTGGGTCGCCAGCTCATCATCCCCATCACGTAGTGCTTTCCAGAAATCAGGCTCTAAGCGCTCAAGACGCTTACGAATGGCAGTGGCGTTACGTTGGGCTGAAGCAGGCGTTCTTTTTTGCAGAGTATTGTCAATCTGAATTGCCTGATGCCATTGTTCTGGAGTCGCTTCTCGTAATAACAGATCCGCGATCAGCCGGCTTTCACGCACCATCAGGGAGCCACCAATCAGGTCACTGTCATAATGAAATTGTTCTAACATGGTCAATCTCCTATGAGGCCTGATCAAACAGGTAAGACGACAGCTTTTCGATATCTGAGCGTTGTAGTACCAAGGGATATTTCAAGGCATCATCCGCCTCAGCCAGCGTGATCGCGGCCTGATATCGCTGCAAGGTATAGTGAGCCAGGGCTTTTTTCACCGGAATCTGTAATCTGCCATCAGGCATGCCGAAGTCTTTTTCGACCAGCGCTTTTTGAGCTTCATTCAATTTTGGATTAGGGATCAGCGTCAGTAGAATTTCTTCATGCCATTGCTGATCCTGAGCAGGGTCTACTGACTCAATCGCCACCACAACAGGTGTGCGATCAATTCTGGAGAGTAAAAAGTCCTTAAACTGCTTGCTCTGATGGCAATAGGCACGGACATGCCAGCGAAAACCGGTATACACCAGGGTATGTGGGGAAATCATGCGTTCATGCCACTGCGGATTCTGCATCGAGGCATAAATCATTTTTAAAGTACTTTGGTTGCGGCAGGCACGCAAAACTTCCCGAATCACTTCAGGACGTACACTGCGATCAGGTAATTGAACTGCTGCAAGATTCGGTTCTGGCATCGCAATCAGCGCATGCGATTCACTGACCAAGCCCGAGAGCATATTGAGATATTCATTGATATGTGCGGTAGTCAGCACCGGTTGAAACGTGGCTTTAGGCACATAGCCTTTTACGGAGGGGTCATGAATCAAGGCATCGGGGTTATACAGCGTATTGTAACGCTTGATATCCGCAGAAGCCTGCTGTCGACTCAGCCCAAACCAGCTCATCAAACGATTGGTAACCAAACGACCTTCCCAGTAAGCAAGCAGCTCGATGGCTCGCATTCGTAGCAGGACTTCATGCTTATCTGTCGTCATATACCAATCAGTCAATAAATAGCAGCTTTAAGATTACCCTACAGCAAATATACAGTAAACATTTTTGACGGTATTTAAAGGTAGTATTGCAATCATCAGATAAAAAATATACTAGTATCCTGATGATAGCCGTCAAAGTACGATCTCTAGCAGATCATGGATCCTGGTATAGCGCGTGAATTGAGCTAAGTTTTAGAATGAGAGCAATATGGGTTTTAGATTTCGTAAAAGTATTAAATTATTCCCGGGTTTTAAAATTAATCTGACCCATAAAGGCATCAGCAGTGCCAGCATTGGCAAACCTGGTGCTTCTCTAAATATTGGAAAAAAAGGTACGCGAACCAGTGTCGGTATTCCAGGTACGGGACTATCTTACTCTAAACACCAGCCTTACTCTAAAAAGACCCGTGTTCCACAACCGACATCGCTAGAACACACGGAATATAATCCTCAGAATTTAGAACAACCGAAGACAAAGATCTGGCCTTGGATTATTTTTGGAATATTGTGTTTTATGGTGGGTGCCGTCATTTTTTAGCAAGAACAGCACTGTATTTTGATCAAAAAAAATGCCCAGATGGATGAATGGGCAAACTAAGGAATTAATATCCTTCAGAAACTCCAGCGCAATTCTCGCTACTTTCAGTAAGCGACTCTGGCTCAATCATGATAGTCTGACTCAATCGAATCGAGGTAAATCGATCCATCACAATTGGAGCAGAAATTATGCTTGAATACATTCTTGAATGATGCTGAAAAGTCTTTGAGTTTTAATTAATAAATAAGAGTATCCATGTCTACCCTCAACTTTACTTATTTTCAGATAGCAACCAATCGAGAGCACTCATTTTTACAATACCATTATAATTCGCTTCAGTCCCTATCGTGTCTAAGGTAAGCAAATACTTGGGATACGAATCAGAAATTTTCTGTAATGGACGTAACTCTCGGCTGAGTGTCTCCTCATTGAGCGTTTCTAATGCCACCTGATAATAAGTTAAATTCTGTAAAGTATCGACAGCAACAAAATCAATTTCATATTCATCAACCCGCCCTACATAGACCGTATAACCTCGTCTGACAAGCTCAAGATAAATCACATTTTCTAAGATATGACCTTGATCAGCATTAGCATCAGGCAACATAATCCGGCGCAATCCGACATCAACTAAATAGTATTTTTCAGAGGATTGTAATAACTCACGCCCGCGTACTTTAAATTGTGCGGCACTATAAAATAACAAACTGTCCTGTAAGCCCTGAATATAGCGTTTTACTGTTTCAAATGAAATCTTAACCCCACTTGAAACAAAGGTATTTTTAATTTTATTGATGGAAATGGGTGAGCCTGTCACGCTTGCTAAATATCTTGCGACACGCTCGAGAGAGTTAATATCGGCCGTATTCAAACGGGGAATAACATCTTTAAACATTACACTGGCATAGACCGCTTGCAAGTAATCATAAGTTTCCTGCTGGCTAGTCATGGCAAGCGTATAAGGGAAACTACTGCGCGTATACATGGCATACAAATCACGATTGGATAATTGTTGGATGATCGGATTATTTTCAATATGCCACTGTTTAAATTCTTGGAATGACAGAGGTAGAACGTGTTGCTCTATATAGCGTCCTGTAAGTAAAGTCGCAAGTTCTCCACTTAGAAAAAATGCATTTGAGCCTGTAATATATAAATCGATATAATCCCGAACATATAAAGAGTCGACTACTTTCTCAAAATTTGTAACATGTTGTATTTCATCTAAAAAAACATAGTTTTTTTTGCTTTTATCAACTTTAGACAGTACATAATCATGTAGTTTACGGTAATCTGTGAGTTCTTCAAATTCCATAAATTCGAAGTTGATGGCAATGATGTTTTCGGCTTGTACGCCCTGTGCTTTTAGGTCTTGTTGAAACATCGCCAATAAGGTGGATTTTCCAGAGCGACGCACACCTGAAAGTACTTTAATGACATCACGGTCTTGCCATGTATTCAGAAATTTTAAGTAGCCATCACGTCGAATATTAGCGCTTCTCATTATTTACACTTAGAATCTAAAGTTTTAATAAATTCTATCAAATTTTAGAACGTATATGTAAATATATTTAATTTTAGAAAAAGTTTAAAGGTTAAGTGAAACATTCAAAGCTACTGTAGAAGCATGTAAACAGCAGATCTGATCAAAATCCAAATTCTGTCTTTTTGATTATTTTCCATGTTATGTTATTTCATTGATGCTACGAGTTAACTGCTATATAAATTAAGTGAAAAGTAAATGGAACTAAGATGTTAACTAGAGTGGAACTCATTTTTATTGTGCTAATGGTATCAGCCTTATTGCGTATGAATTGCTAAAAGGTTTATTTTAAAGTCACCTATACATGTTTTTGATCAAAAAAAATGCCCATAGGGAGAATCTATAGGCAAAACGGCTTTGTTGCACAAAGATTTGAAATACAAAGCGCCCCTAATTGAGCCAAATTTAAGGCGTAACTTGGGTAAGTGGTCGACCTAATTCCGTAAATCTGTTAAGGACTGCCACACGTGCATGGATCTCATTGACTTGGCTATCAAAACTCCTTGCACTGAGTTTATCTCCTAATAATTTGATGCAATGCATCTTAGTTTCAACCAAACTTCGGCGATGATAGCCTGACCATTTTTTCCATAGTGTCCTGCCTAAACGTTTAATTGCTCGAAGTAATTCATTTCGCTCTAGCGAGCTACTCTTTGTATCTTTCCATGGTTTCGCATTTTTTCTAGGTGGAATCACCGCATGCGCTTGCCGATCTGCAATGACCTGACGGCATTGCTTGGTGTCATAAGCTCCATCGGTATAAACAGAGTCAATCCGCTCATCTTGTGGAATCTGATTAAGTAAATCACCAAGCACCTGTGAATCACTGACATTATTGGTTGTAAGCTGAACTGCTCGTATTTGTAGGGTTTTAGCATCTATACCAATATGAAGTTTACGCCATTGGCGACGATATTCAGGTCCATGTTTCTTGCGTTTCCATTCGCCCTCACCTAGAAACTTCATGCCTGTAGAGTCCATGAGTAGATGCAGCCCATCGCTACTTTTTTGGTAGCTGATTACAATATCAATATGCTTTTGTCTTCTACAAAGCGTGGTGTAATCTGGAGCTATCCAATTTAATCCGCAAAGTTTAATCAGACTTTGCACAAAGCCAGTGACCATACGTAAAGACAGACGGAATAAGGATTTAATCATTAAGCAGCATTGGATGACTGCGTCGGAGTAGGTTTGATTTCGCCCTTGTTTACCGATGGACGGAGCATACCATTGCGTAGCAGGATCAAACCAAATGGCAATATTTCCGCGGCTCATGAGTGCTCGGTTATATGCGGGCCAATTGGTTGTGCGGTAGATTT
Organism: Acinetobacter variabilis; assembly: GCF_000369625.1. Taxonomy (GTDB): domain Bacteria; phylum Pseudomonadota; class Gammaproteobacteria; order Pseudomonadales; family Moraxellaceae; genus Acinetobacter; species Acinetobacter variabilis. Next base: position 8,135 of record NZ_KB850116.1, on the reverse strand, counting down.
TGTGTGCAGGCTTCTTCATTTGAAAATTATATCGCTGAAAAAGCCTTTACAGATAGGTTTGTGCAACAAAGCCATTTTCCAATATCAAAGTATCGCGATGTCTATATAAGGTTTATCAACAAATCAAAATATTTAAATTATTTGCCAGTAAAGTTATGAAGTTATGAAGTTATGAAGTTATGAAGTTATGAAGTTATGAAGTTATGAAGTTATGAAGTTATGAAGTTAGGTTATTTAATCTTATAGATTGAATAACCTCTTCCATTCTCTATTTTATTTAAAATTTTTATCAACGAGCTGCTTAAAATCTTCTAAATTCTGCTCTGCCAGTGACTCTAAAGCTATTCTTACAATACTAGATCTGTTAACACGAGCGTTATTACTTTTGATAATTAACTCATCAATTAATTCACTTAATTCTTGGTTCAAAGAAAAGGTACAACGAACGAATTTCTTTTGTGAAACTTCTAGATCCTTAACTCTTTTATCAGCTCCAGATATGAAATTTTCAACCAGTTTATCCTGATCTGAAAGCTCGTCAGTTTTCTTTTTTAAACCGCTAAGACCTGCCATAGTTATACTCCTAAAAACTCTTGAGCTATCCCTTCAATTTCTGCTTTTGCCTTAGGATCACTTGTTACTTCAAAAACAGATAAGCCATTTTCATCTGCATCATCATAAACATTTCGATTTGTCGTGATGTGGTCTAATGCTTTTATTCCGAACGATACACAGGCTTCTTTAGCATCTAAAATTCGCTGTACTTGTGACGGTAATGTTGGGCATTGTGTAATGATTGCTCTTGCATTCAAATCTGGATTCACTGCTCGTGCCAGTTTTAATACTTGTTCCATATGATCCAAAGTCTTTAGATCTCTACGTTTAGGCCTAAAAGGCAAGAGCATATGTGTTGCTATAGTCATAGCAGAACGTAATGCTTCCGAATCTTGTCCACCAGCATCAATGATAATATCTTCATATCTTTTTGATAAATCTTTTAAAACTTGACGAATATTGCCTGAAGCTTGTACAGATGGAATATTTTTTAAATCCTCATTCTCATCACGTTCTTTAATCCAGTCAGTTGTTGTGCCTTGAGGATCTGCATCTAGAAGCAGAATATCTCTATTCTTTTCTTGTAAATAAACTGCTAAGTTTTGGGCAAGGCAGCTTTTACCAGCTCCGCCTTTTTCACCACCTACTAAAATAATCATAAGTTATGTAAGTTACGTAATTTTGTTGAAAATAATGTACAAGTTTCAATCTCATGAATCAACTATTGTGAAAAATAAAGTTAAAAAAAAGTTATCCACAAGTAATGTTCTTTTTTAATTTTATATATATTTTATAAATTTATATTTATAGAACCTCTGAATGCCTTATGAAGTCTAGTTTTCAGAGGTTTTATATGGACGTTTTCCTGACAATAAGTGGACACTTTCCTTTATTTAAATGGACGTTTTCCTGACAATAAGTGGACGTTTTCCTTTATTTAAATGGACGTTTTCCTTTATTTAATGGACGTTTTCCTGGCATAAATAGATCTTCCATTAATGGACATTAAGTGTTAATGTCCATTAATGGAATTTATTTCTTTAATCACAATATGGCAAATCTAATTTATAAAGACAATAACTTGATTGAAGCATCTTATGCATTGACTCTGTCTGAACAACGCTTAATTTTAGTTGCAATTATTGCAGCTAGGGAAATTGAAAAAGAGCTTACATCGGATACATTGCTAACAATACATGCGTCTGAATACATGAAGCACTTTAATTTGGGTCGTCAAGCGGCCTATGAGGCTCTTCAGGGAGCGTGTGATAACTTATTTGAACGTAGACTCACCTATAAGGCCATAGATCCTGTTACAGGTAAGCCAGCGGTCTACAAAAGCCGTTGGGTATCAAAAGTTGGCTATGTTAAAGAAGCTGCATGTGCTCAACTAATTTTTGCTCCTGATATTTTACAGCTTTTTGTAAAACTTGAAGAAAAGTTTACTCGTTATGAATTAAAGCAAATTTCTCAATTATCTAGTGTATACGCTATACGGCTGTATGAACTTTTGATTAGATGGCGTAGCAAAGGCAAGCTATATATTAGTATGGTTGAATTGCGTGATAAGTTAGGTCTACTTGAAAATGAATATAAAACCATGGGAGATTTCAAAAAGCGTGTATTGACGGTTGCCATAGATCAAATTAATAAACTTACTGATATCGACGTAAGTTATGAGCAGAAAAAAGAAGGGAGAACAATTACACATATCGAATTTTCTTTTAATCAAAAAGCTTCCTTAATTGTTAGTGATAAGGTACTGGAACCTGCATATCAGCTGACACCAAAACAATCTATATTTTTCGCTCAAAAATTGTGTGACCTTATCAAATATCCCGAATTCGGGGGGAAATATGCCAATGTAGGCGAAGAGATCGAAGCGTTTAAAGAAAGGATTTCACTTGAACTCCTCGACCCTGAAAAGGTAAAAAAGTATTATTCTGATTTGTTAAAAGTGGGCTATAAAGAAAAATATAAATCAGAAAAGTTATCATAACCTGAATTATAGAAATTTTTATTTTGAACACTACAAACCTATAGGAAAAATTTAGTCTGCCCTGGTAACCCTAGGGCGTGTCCTCATTTGAAGAATTGGTTTTAAATACTTAAAATCCTCCTTTGAGTTATTTTTATTTCTATATTTTCAATGGCACGTACTCTTCTTACCGATGATATCTGGCAGCAAATTCAAGATACTATGCGATTACATGGTTGCTACCGTTCAAAGAATAGTAGAAATATCATGGAAGTGATCTTATGGAAACTGCGTACAGGCGCCACATGGCGTGATATTCCTCAAGAATTTTGTCCTTGGCAAACTGCTTATAATCGTTTTAATCGTTGGGCAAGCAAGGGATTGTGGAATAAATTTTTTTTAGATTACGAGGCGTCTTGGATCAAGAATGGGTATTCATTGACGGAAGCTACATACGCGTGCATCAACATGCAAGTGGAGCTCGGAATGGTTTCGAAAGAGCAATTGGACAATCACGTGGTGGACGAACAACAAAAATACATCTTGCAACCGACGCGAATGGATTACCGATTGATTTTAAAATCACTGGGGGTGGCGTCCACGACAGTCAAGTTGCAAAACAACTGATTGATACTGTAGGCGAGGCAACTTATCTCATTGCTGATAAGGGGTATGATGCTGAGCACATTAGAATATATGCTCAGAACAAGGATATGATTCCCATTATTCCATTGAGATCAAACAGTAAGAGATCGAATAAGGTGTTTGATAAATATCTATATAAATTAAGACATTTAGTTGAAAATGTGTTTGCGAGATTGAAGCATTTCCGAGCGATTGCAACCCGATTTGATAAGCTTGCACGAAATTACCAGTCTATGATTTACATTGCTTGCATGTTTATTTGGTGTAAAGCCAAATGAGGACACGCCCTAGTTTTATAAACTGAAAATTATATGTTCCACTAGTACGAAGAACTGATCTGGATTAATTTGCCAGAAAGATGAAATTATAAAGTTACATAACTTATGCAACTTACACAACTTACAATCTTATGTAATCCTGAGGAGAGTGATGCGATCGAAACCTCTCCCGGTAATGCTTGTCAGGGATTTGTCCATATATGGAAGCGCAGCACTGAAAATTACAGGTTCCACTAGTACGAAGAACTGATCTGGATTAATTAGCCAGGAAGATGAAATTATAAAGTTACATAACTTATGCAACTTACAC
>NZ_KB850116.1:0-3199 GCF_000369625.1 Acinetobacter variabilis | reverse complement strand
CAGCACTAAAATTACATATTCCACTAGTACGAAGAACTGATCTGGATTAATTAGCCAGGAAGATGAAATTATAAAGTTACATAAGTTATGTAACTTACAAAACTTACAATCTTATGTAATCCTGAGGAGAGTGATGCGATCGAAACCTCTCCCGGTAATGCTTGTCAGGGATTTGTCCATATATGGAAGTGCAGCACTAAAATTACATGTTCCACTAGTACGAAGAACTGATCTGGATTAATTAGCCAGCAAGATGAAATTATAAAGTTACATAAGTTATGAACTTATGACTAGGTCTTAATTGAGAAGGGCTGTGTTGCACAAACCTAGCATCAAAAGCTTATTCAGCAATATAATTTCAAAATGAATAAGCCTGCCTCTAAAATCTACCGTACAACCAATTGGTCATCCTATAACCGAGCCTTAATTAACCGAGGTAATATTTCCATTTGGTTTGATCCAAAGACTCAGTGGTATGCACAATCACAAGGCAAGCAAGGTCGAAATCAAACCTACTCCGATACAGCGATTCAATGCTGCTCAATGATCAAATTACTATTCCGACTCTCTTTACGTATGGTCACAGGTTTTGTTCAAAGTCTGATTAAACTCTCCGGATTAGATTGGACAGCTCCGGATTATTCCACCCTTTGTCGTAGACAAAAGCATATTGATATTGCGATTAGCTATCAAAAAAGTAGTGATGGACTGCATCTACTCGTAGACTCTACTGGTTTGAAGTTTCTTGGTGAAGGTGAATGGAAACGCAAGAAACATGGGGCTGAATATCGTCGCCAATGGCGTAAGCTTCACATTGCTATGGATGCTAAAACCCTGCAAATACGTACAGTACAACTCACCATAAATAATGTCAGTGATTCTCAAGTACTCGAAGATTTACTTGCTCAAATTCCCTTGGATGAACCAATTGATTCTGTTTATACAGATGGTGCTTATGACACAAAGCACTGCCGACAAGTCATTTTAGATCGAGATGCACATGCGATCATTCCACCTAGAAAGAATGCAAAGCCTTGGAAGGATCAGCAAGCGAGGTCTATAGAGCGGAATGAATTATTAAAGACAGTCAAACGGCTAGGCAGATCGCTTTGGAAAAAGTGGTCTGGTTATCACCGTCGAAGTTTGGTTGAAACCAAGATGCATTGCATCAAATTATTAGGCGATAAATTAACAGCGCGGAGTTTTCCAAGTCAGGTGAATGAGATCCATGCACGCATGGCAGTTTTGAATAAATTCACAGAATTAGAGCGCCCTCATACCCAAGTTGTCTCTTAAATTTGAGTAGCTTAAGGGAAATCAGCCTTTCAAACCTTTATGCAACAAAGCCGGCCGAAAGTATGTCAGGTATTTGAAATGCTGATTCAGGACGGTATCCTCAATAGTAATCAGGTTTTAAGTGGTTTACCCCATCCTTCGGGAGCCAATGCGGAGCGAATAGCGTATTTTCTCGGGAATAAGCCTAAAGAATTACTATCATTTAAAACGAATCCAGAGTTATTGGATAAAGCGAAAGCTGAAATCATTAAGAAACTTGAACGCCTGGAAATGTAGTGACTATCCATACAGGAGAGATGGATCCGTAAATTTGAACAACTCCTATAAGTGATATTCTGCTCCTCAAATGATGTTATAAACATCAATATATGGAGTATTTTATGGCACGTAGACCAAGAAGAAATCATTCAAATGATTTTAAAGCTAAGGTAGCACTTGCTGCGATTAAAGCAGAAAAAACACTTGCTGAATTGAGTGCTGAATTTGATGTTCATCAAAACCAAATTATTGACTGGAAAAATCAATTGATCTCAGCTTCCTCGCAAGCTTTCGATCAATCAAAAGCTCCATCAGAACCCCCCATTGATCTTAAAAAGTTACATGCAAAAATCGGTGAGCAGGCATTAGAAATTGATTTTTTAGAAGGTGTGTTGAAGAAACTGGGCCGCTTCAACCACAAAAGTTAATCGACGACTCACTTCAGATTTCAGTATCTAAGCAAGCTAAGCTGCTGAAAGTCTCCCGTGGTTGTTATTATTATCGCCCAAAACCTGTTAGCTCATCAGATCTGAAGCTGATGCGATGTATTGATGAATTACATATGCAATATCCTTTTGCAGGCAGTCGTATGATGCGTGATTTGTTGAATCGTCAAGGGCATCATATAGGACGACGTCATACACGTACTTTAATGAAGAAAATGGGTATTCAGGCGTTATATTGCAAACCAAATTTAAGCCAGGCTAATCAAGCTCACCGTAAATATCCATATCTGCTCAAAGGGTTGGCTATTCTGCGCAGTAATCAAGTGTGGTCTACGGATATAACGTATATTCCTATGGCAAAAGGCTTTGTTTATTTATGTGCTGTGATTGATTGGCATAGCCGCAAGGTACTTGCGCATAGGGTATCGATTAGTATGGATGTGGATTTTTGTATTTCGGTTTTAAATGAAGCGATTGAAAAATATGGATCACCTGAAATATTGAATACAGACCAAGGCAGTCAGTTCACCAGTGATGCATTTATTGATGTATTGAAATCAAATGGCATTCAAATCAGTATGGATGGTAAAGGTCGATGGGTAGATAATGTGATGGTTGAACGATTATGGCGGAGCGTTAAATATGAAGAGGTGTATCTCAAAGCTTATAGCAGTGTCACAGATGCGAAAAAGCAATTAAGTGCATATTTTGAGTTTTATAATTTGAAACGACCTCATTCGAGTCTAGACAAAATGACACCAAATGAGTTTTACTATGATCAGCTACCCCAACAAAACAAGGTGGCTTAACTAGAGCGGAATATCACTTATAAATACGCTTTTAGTTGTTCAAACAAGTGGGACCACCTCTCAGGCATGGAACATGACTGTTCACGTAAAAAGCCCAATCTAGTGTGATCGGGCTTTTTGTTGTGTAATTATATGATTGATTTTAAATGAAAAATTAAAATAATTTCGTATAAGCTGTATTATGTTAATTTTAGAATAAATTAAGAATTATCCAATTGAAATTAAAAAAAATATATATTTATAATTAAATGAACATCCAAGTTAAGAACGGCTTTGTTGCACAAAGATTTGAAAGGCAAAGCGCCCCTAATTGAGCCAAATTTAAGGCGTAACTTGGGTAAGTGGTCGACCTAATTCCGTAAATCTGTTGAGGACTGCTACACGTGCATG
>NZ_KB850115.1 GCF_000369625.1 Acinetobacter variabilis | reverse complement strand
GGGTAACTAAACGTGGGGGAATGGGTAACTAAACGTGGGGGAATACAAAGATTAGTTATTGAAATTTAATAATTAAAAATAAGTTAAAAACATTTAAAAACCTTAAAATAATTAAAAACACAGGGAATGAAAAATTGCCCTTGGTTTTCGCTACGCTCAAACTCTATTGAATCTCGCTCTCGCTCGATTCGTCGGGGCAATTTTTGAATAATATTTTCGTGACTTTTAGAAAAAGCAAAAGCAACTCGGAATTCGCTTCGCTCATAAGCCTTTTTTGCTCGCTACGCTCGATCTGGAGTCTACTTTGGAGACGTAATTTTCTGTTTTTGGAAATTTATATAATAAAAAAACTGTTTTTCAGGAAGTCTAGGCGCAACTTTTCAATGTTCACTCGTAGACACTCGTTCTGAGAATGGCTTTTAAACGCAAAAAATGGGGGTTTTAGCTCATTTACTACGTTTAAGCATAGATTCTATGTCCTAAGTTAGAAAGCTCCTAAAATCGCAAAATATCGCATTTTAGAAATTAAAGACACCCACCTCGTTTCGCTTTCTTTGCCGAAGAAAACCGAGGGGGCTATAGTGCACTGACGTAACTACCACGCTGTTTATCGAATAACTTAGGTCGGCAGAGCCTAAGAATCATCACAGTACGCCCTTTCTTTACTAAAAAAGAGTAAAAACTCACAGATTGGAATGTCTGCTAACATCAGTTTTTCTAAACTTTAAAACTATCCAGAGAAATAGCACCTGGCACTATTGAACAGAGCGGTGATTAACAAGACTGTTGCACTCTAAAAGTGGCTAAATATCACATCACATTCTTTCATTAGACTGTTGTTTAGTCTTGCATAAGTCAGGAGACCAATCCTAACCCAAGCAAAACAACGATGGCGACCAAACCATCTTTAACGAGTTTTTCGCTTTTTTAGATAACAACATAAAACCGACTCAAACTTTCGGAAACGGCTCCACGTAAACATCACATAGAGTTTAGACTCCCTTTACCAATTACGACTGCCAGTCGCAATTGAGTTCGCCTATTGTTTTAGCAATATTTGCCACGACTTCAACATATAACAAGTTATATGCCTTATACGCCCTACTCATCGTCTCTCCCTCTCTTAACCTACCAGTGCCATGACAGCAGCAGCTAAGAGATTCCCAAGTTATTTCTAGCAATCTTAACGACCAGACCGCCAATGCTCTCTCTCCTGACCTGCACTTCCAGTTTCCCCCCAACGCGGTTCCTTAAAAAAATGGGGATATGGCAAATCAGAAAAAATCTGAGCGTATGGCTCTTGATCTACACGTATCTCGGGCAATTATGGAATTATTTCATGCATCCCGATGTATACTGCTTGAGCTATCCGTTGACCCACCTTGCTTGAGACTATCTCACTCAGTGGTGCCGCTGCTTCCAAGTTTCCTCTCCGCAGCCGATAACATCGCTGTTACCTCAAACGCCTACAGTTGTGCCTATGAACTGCGCCTATCCGTTGTTTCCAACGTGCATGAGCCGCAATACATAACCGTTATTAACGAACCTTAACGTCCTGTCAGGTTCTCACGGTAATTGCTAGAACAGGGTTTTCGATGTAAACAACCATCTAGCTAGGCTATATCTAACCTAACGACCATTTCACAATCTTTCGATTGCTTATAGGCTCCCGTGTCCTTGTCGCCCAACCCCGTGAAAAGTCATAAAGAAAAATCACAGCTTGGATTGGATCGAAAGAGTAAACTCCAGCGCCCATCAGATCGTACCGAACCCCCCTTCAGAGGTAGTACGCTCAATCGGTCATCCCAAAATGGCTAGTAGAGGAACGTGCGCTATCTAAAAAAACATGGCTTTAAGCAGGCTGACGCCTGCTCAAAATCGTAAAAACGAAATGGTCAGGCAGTTGGTCAGACTGCTTCAGTCAATGAATAATTCCATCATATAGCAGGTAAAAACAGGTGTAAATATCGTCACCTAGGAACCACTTAATTGCATAATGACAAATTGTGTCAATTAAGTCCGGCCAATGCCTTCGGCATTGGCAAAAGTGGCTTCGCCACTAAATTTTTATGAAAATCTTATGAAATAAGATCTTAACCTTTTATAAATATTGCTTGATTACAATCGACTTTTTATAATATTGTTTGATGACAATTTCATAAATATTACTTGGTGACAATAAAATGATTCATTACAGCCCAATGAGTCGTTATACAGCTCAGAAAATCGTAGATAAGGTCGGACATGGCGCTTATTTTTATTCTCATTTTTCTGTTGATGGGGATAACAACCTTTTTTTCCCTAAAATAGATAAGCTGATTAAGAAATTAACCGATAAATACCACTTAGACCTAACTCCAAGGCAGAGATCATACCGACTGAACACTAAAAAAGAGCCTATTGCCGATCTCATTGTGCAAAAACGTGTAAACAGTACGATTTTTGATTTTTGGCTTCTTATTACTACGCCTAATACTCATAAATTTAACACGCAGCTCAGCCAAATAAACTTGAAACCACGTCTATCTGGACAACGAGTAGTTGAGGCTGAAAATGTTGTTTGGAATCGTGAGAATGAACAACAAGAAATAAGCGTCATCCAGGACTACTTTCTAGATCAGGAAAAGTTCAAGTTTGTGCTGCAAAAACCCTATTTAAAACTCGATTTTGGTAGTGGTAAGTATGTTGAGCTGGTTCGCCTTTCACATTCGTCTAAAAATTCAAAAAAATATGCTTCAAACCATGACAAGAGTGCAAAAAACTACACTTGGACCTGGCGGTATGACGAACCAACCGTTCATTTAATCGAGAAAAAGTACAAAGAAATCATTAATGATTTGATTTCTAACCCTAATAAATCAGTAGGTATCGGGAAATGGCAGCAATTAAATGCTGACTTGCGGCATTACACCGTGTTTAAAGGTAATCGTCATCAGATCGGGCGGCTGTTCACGCAAGCTGTCGGCTATCACTACAAGAAAGGACAATCGAATTTGAGGAAGACTGAATATTATCAGCCGTTGACGTTATCGTATTTGTCTAGACAAGAAAATTATGCCGAAGATTTCATCCAATTCTTGATTTTAAGGCATCTTTTTGAAGAAACAGGACGTGAGTTTGGTAAGGAAAATGTGCGTGAAGAAAACTATAATGATCTTATCAATCAATATCTTATTTAAATAAAAGGTGCAATTGAGTGTTATTAAGGAAGATTTTCTGTTCTTATACTGAATAATATAAAAATTAATTTTAGGGGACTGTTATGCCGAAACCTTTTTTAGGTTCTGCTCATGATTTAGCTAAGTTTTTAGATAAGCACTTCCGTTTAGGAGTAAAGGAAAATGGAAGTTTCTCTTTCAAATTTCTGAATAAAAGAGAGGCTTATAGCGTTTTAAAATATGTGGCCCGTGATGTTATCCATGAAGAAGTAGAGCGTTTAAAAGTTGAAGATCCGAAAGCAGTAGCTCGTTACAATCCCGGACCTTCTAAAATTAGATTATTGGATCCTCTTAAACCTTCTACAACTGGGTATATACATATAGTACTTAAGCGAAGATATGGCAGCGGAAACTACTGCATTAGGCCTATAAGATAGCTAGAAATGGGTTCTAACAATCTAGGTGTTTCTTTAATTCTGTTCTTTTCTATTCATTCGACACATAAGGTCACGAATTACGTAAACCCTATATAAGTTTATTTTTTAAACACTCGGATGTCTTATTTCATACATTAATTTACAGCGGTTTCTTGGCGCATAAGGCTCTAATAAAAGTGTTTTTTATTTTTGGCAGCCTTGATACGAGTCTGTTTAATGTTGAACTAGAGAGAGGAAATCCGCATGCGTGCTCTTACCTATCATGGTGCTCGGGATGTACGAGTTGAATCCGTTCCAGATCCAGTGATTCAGGAACCAGATGACGTCATTTTAAGGGTGACAGCGACTGCCATCTGTGGCTCAGATCTGCACCTATACCGGGGTAAAATTCCGGCCACTGAAGATGGCGATATTTTCGGCCATGAATTTATGGGAATTGTAGAAGAAGTCGGCCCTGAAGTCACAGAAGTCAAAAAAGGCGACCGGGTCATTATTCCTTTCGTGATTGCATGTGGTCACTGTTTTTTCTGTGAACATGAACTAATGGCTGCCTGTGAAAATACCAATACCGGCCGTGGTGCAATTCTCAATAAAAAACAGATTCCACCAGGGGCAGCTTTATTTGGCTTTAGCCATCTATATGGTGGTATACCAGGTGGTCAGGCTGAATATGTGCGGATCCCCAAGGGCAATGTCGGACCATTTAAAGTGCCAGGCTCCCTGCCTGATGAAAAAGTATTATTCCTGACCGATATTCTACCAACCGCCTGGCAAGCAGTGAACAATGCCCAAGTTGGTCGAGGTTCCAGTGTGGCGATTTATGGTGCTGGCCCAGTCGGTCTGCTGGCTGCTGCCTGTGCGCGGATGCTCGGTGCCGAGCAGATTTTTATGGTCGATCACCATCCTTATCGTCTGAGTTTCGCACATCAAACCTATGGGGTGATTCCGGTCAATTTTGATGAAGTCGATGCCGCTGAATTTATCATTCAAAATACCACGGGTTATCGTGGAGTCGATGCCGTCATTGATGCGGTCGGTTTTGAAGCCAAAGGCAGCATGCTGGAAACCGTAATGACTAACCTGAAATTAGAAGGTTCGAGTGGTTCAGCGTTAAGACAATGTATTGCAGCGGTCCGCCGCGGCGGTGTGGTGAGTGTACCTGGAATTTATGCCGGTCCAATTCACGGCTTCCTGTTTGGTGATGCCTTTGACAAAGGTTTAACCTTTAAAATGGGACAAACTCATGTGCATAATTACTTGCCGCAGTTGCTAGAACATATTGAAAATGGAGATCTGTCTCCAGATCTGATTATTACCCATCGCATGAAACTGGAAGATGCTGCGGAAGGTTACCGTATTTTTGATAAAAAAGAAGAAGACTGTCGTAAAGTTATTCTGACGCCATAAATATGATTAAAGGAAAGCGCCATCAGGCGCTTTTTTACTTTGGAGAAATCGGACATTTCTACTTTGGGCTTACAACTGAATTGCGTATAAGAGTTTTTATGTTAAATACTAGATATTTTTAATAGGAATCCTTTTAAAATTTATGATATTCAAAGCCTCTACCACCTAGTCTCATATCAACAAAGAAGTTATCTTTTTCGAATAATTCTGGGATAGGTGAAATATTAGATAATTCATTTTTTTCAAAATGAAAGTAGAGATTTAATAAATACAAAGCGCTTAAAGCTGTAATGTGATGTGTGCTGAAAAAACAGGAGGTTTTAACTTGGTAAACTAAACACACTCATCAGGAGTTTACCATGAGCAAGAAATACAAGACTTACACCACAGAATTTAAAGCTGAAGCCATCAAATTAATTGAAGCCAATCAAGGCAATGTCTCGGAAACAGCTAGACAACTTAGCATTTCAATGCAAACTCTTTCAAATTGGAATACCAAAGCAAAGGCTGGAACTTTAGCAGGTACAAAACAGTATTCACCTGATCTAAACGCTCTACTCGAAGAAAATAAAAAACTCAAACAACAGCTCAAAATAGCTGAAATGGAACGTGAATTTTTAAAAAAGGCAGCAGCGTACTTTGCCAAAGAAAGTCAGTAAGGTACGCCTATATGAAACAAAAAAGATATTCATTTCCAATTACCTTAATGGCTCGATTACTTCATGTTTCAGTTTCATGTTTTTATGATTGGCTCAAGAGAGGCGTGAGCAAAAGAACGATTCAACGAAATCAACAGACGATATTGGTGAAAATAGCCCATGAGGAGACAAGGCAGAGCTATGGTTATATTCGATTAACCAAATACTTACAAGCTCAGGGCATAAAAATGAGTATGTACGCTGTACGTCAGATAAAAGCGCTGAACCACCTGTATTGTAAGCGACACAAGCGTTTTAAAAGGACTACGAATAGTGACCATAATCGAGCGATCTATGAAAACCTGCTGGAGCAACAATTCTCAATGACTAGACCAAATCAAGCATGGTCAAGTGATATTACGTACATATGGACTGTTGAAGGATGGCTGTACTTAGCAGCGGTAAAAGACCTTTACACGAAGCAAGTGGTTGGCTATAGCTTAAATGAGCGCATGACAACACAGCTTGTTTGTAATGCGCTAAATATGGCTATTCACAATCAAAAACCAACCAAAGAACTGATTGTGCATTCAGACAGAGGAAGTCAATATTGCAGCCATGAATATCGAAATATACTTGAGCAATATGGTTTTCAAGGTTCAATGAGCAAGCGCGGAGACTGTTACGATAATGCACCGATTGAAAGCTTTTGGGGAATACTGAAAAATGAGTTAGTGCATCATTACAACTATCAAACCAGAGAAGAAGCCAAAGCAGATATTATAAAATACATTGAGTTATTTTATAATCATCGAAGAATTCAAAAGGGTTTGGGTTTTAAGACACCAAATCAAATGGCCGAAGACTTTTATAAGTTGGCTGCCTAAAATCTCCCAAGGGAAAGTCTCCTGATAATTCAGCGTATATCAATGAAATTTTCTAAAGTAGCATATTGAAAATTCATATCTCTATCATGTTTTATTGAGTTATGGTCTTGCCACCATTTGATAGGGACAAAATCATCACACTCTTCTTTTTTTTGATTTATATCTATAAATGGCGTTAATTCTAAAGAGTTATATTTTAATGAAACTTTTGCTATTAAAAATTGATTATTTTTTAGAGATGAAAAATCTTGACGAAATTCTCGAAAATTATAATTTTTCCCTTTTTTATTAGATATCTCTTTATAAATTGCCTCTATTTCAGAGCATGTTGATAAATATAGAGACATTATTTCTAAAGAAAAAGTTTTAAAATTTCTTTCATCAAGATCAATATAATTACTTAATTCTATTAATTTTTTCTCAAGATATAGAAATCTTTTCCAATAGCTATTAATCACTATATTTTCCCTTTAGTTCTTTGATCATCGCATCACGTAGAATTTCATTCATTCGTGTTTGATAGCCTTTACCTTGGGCTTTAAACCATGCAAGTACATCGGCATCTAAACGAATGGAAGTCTGTTGCTTCACTGGGCGATAGAACTGATTATGGCGTACAGCATTGCTCCAGTCTGTAATTTCAGGAATATCTGATAGATCTAGCTGATCATCAGGAACTGTCCCTTTAGTAAGCAAGTGTTCAATTTCAGCATCTTGCTTGTCGCTGAAATTTTCATTCAGCTCTTTGCGTGTATATCTAACCATGCTCATATTGATTTCGCTCCGCCTTGGTTACCTGTCTTGCACTAATGATTCGTATGATTTCACAGTCATCTTCATCAAAGATGGTGTGAGCTACTAACAGCATTAGTACGCCTTTTACTCTTCCAATGGTTTGCCAACGTTCTTCACCATCGGTATGTCTGTCCTGGATTGAGATCCTTAACGGATCTTCAAAAATGAGGCTTGCCGTTTCAAAAGAAACATCATGTTTTTTCTGATTCTTTTGGTTCTTAGCCTCATCCCATTCGAAATACAGTTCCATAAAAAACATTCAAATTTGTATATACAATAATGTATCACAAAATTGTATCACTCAAGTTGAGAAGCGTAATTTTTAGTCAAAATTATTGGCCGAAAGTGACAAATCTGTTCAATAAAAAGCCGACTTGTTTCAAAATCGGCTTTTTTATGGTTTTTAGATTTTTATGCTTTGAATAAGTATCTGATATTTATATTAATATACAAGTGTACTTCGTATAATCGCCATTATGTTAAATGGAGGCTTTCACAGTTAAAATTTAGTATTTAAGTATTCGATAAAGCCCTCAATTTTCTTAATCACGTATAAGCAGATATACAAAGGACTCAGATTATCTTGCTGAGCTTTCTGTACTCTATACTTCGCCCTTTCTAAGACAGCAATTACATAGTGTATAGAGCTTTTTAGAATTTTTTTAGAATCTTTTTTTGAATACAGATAACAATCAATTTTTTCAAAAGGCCCATCATTGACCAATATTTCCAATATAGTGTCGCTAATGGATTTACTTATTGATTGCTCCATATGTTCAAATTCATATGAATGTAGAGCTTGTGCTATAACTATTTGAAGATTCTTCATTATGATTATTTAATGTTAGCCAATTTTGATCCTAGCATTATCTCCTGAAAAGAAAAAGCGTATAAAACCTAAAGTAAACATTGAGTTATTTTTATTCTTCGTTATGAAAAGTTAAAAAATGATTCTAGGGCCAGAGCTGACTTGGAATTTAATGGCGTTAAAGTACCTGCTGGTCATGTCCATGCAACATTAATGGCCGCTTTTGAATTTGCATATGCTCAAGTAATATCAACTGAAGATTATGTTGGCTAAAGCTTAAGATTTCCTAAAATTAACATAATACACGTTATACGAAATGCCCTTGATCAAGGGCATTTTTAGCCGCTACTTAACGTAGAATATCTTATGCAAAGTGAAAAACGACGGTCTATTGTCCTCGTTTCATATAACATTCATTATTTCAACTGAGGATAAAAAAGCTTTAAAACGATCTTTTTTGAGAAAGGAACAAGAAACAAAAGACATGGATAAGCAATAATCCAATTAATCATCCATTGTGAAAAAACAATTGATAATAAAAATTTATCTTCATTTAAAGCTCCTAGAATAGCGTTAATGCCACTCATAAAGAATGAGACAAAAAGGGGAATCAAAAACCCCTGTAATGATAGCTTGTTCATTGATTATTAAGATTTAAAATATTCTTGAACTTTTAAAATATTTTTTTGAAATATTATTAAGAGTTTCTAATATAAGATTAGAATCTTGACTGATTAGAGCAATATTAAGTTCAGACATATAATCAATTAATTGGCTTTTTGCTTTTTTTGCAAATTCAGGAGTAACTTCTTGATCTTCGTACAATAAGACGTAGTTCTTCGCAAACCCATAAATAAGAAATAAGGCCGAATTATCTAAATTATTATTGTTGCCAATTTCTTGCTCACATAAAATTTTTAACTGCTTGAAAGCATCTGTTCCATTTGGTAAAGCTTTAAAGTTTTCAAATATAAATTGGAATTTCATTTTGGGGACTCACTTAAAAAGAAACTCTACAGCTTTAGTCACTCCCAATCAATATCTAATTTTTCCAAAATTAATATGATACGTATTATACGAACTCCCAAAGCATGGCTTTCAGTCATGCTTTTTCTATCAAAAGAGTATAGCTGAATGATAGCGAGCCAAATCGCATACAATCTCTATCATTAGACTTGGTGCAATAATTAAATGATAGTATTATCATTAATCTAACAGAATTAAGATTAAATGATAGAAATGAATACACGTATTTATCTACGAGCTTCAACTAAAGATCAAGATGCAGAAAGGGCTTTGCAAATTCTTCAGGATCTAAACCAAAACTTGAATTTGGGTAAAACCATTGTGTACGTGGAAAACTATAGTGGTACGAAGTTAGACCGACCTGAATTGAATAAGCTACTGTCAGAAGCAAATCAAGGTGACACCTTGTTGGTTGAAAGTATTGACCGATTATCACGCCTAACCCAACAGGATTTTCAAGAGCTGAAGCGCAGGATTCAGGAGAAAGGGCTTCGATTAATTGTGGCAGATCTTCCTACTACCTACCAAATGATTCAAACCAGTGACAGCATTACTCATTCAATCTTGGAACTCATCAACAATATGTTGATTGATCTCCTGGCAACAATGGCCCGCCTAGACAATGAGAAACGTATAGAACGTATTAAGCAGGGCCTGGAACGTTCGGGTTACAAGCCAACAGGTAAGAAAGCCAATGAGGCTAAGCACAAACGAATAAAAGAATTGCTAGCAGCTGGCAATATGACTAAGGAAGAAATTGCCAAAGCAGTGAATTGTGGAGTTGCAACTGTTTATCGAGTTGCTAAAGTCATTTAAAAAGGCTTGTATCAGTGCTTCCCTTATGTCATATCTATTTACAAAGGAGCAAGGCATTCTTAAAGATCAAAAGACGGAATTAATGATGAAAAAGCATTTGATTTTCCTTGTTTTTATAGTGATGGTTTTTATTTTAGCTCTGGTTGTAAAGATTAATAATGATCATAAAAAAGGGCAAGCATTAAAGAAATTGGAAATAGTTGAAAAGCAAATCCCTTAGGTAAAAATTGACTTATACTTATTTAAATAACGCTAATAACTAAGCCCAAAAAACACCTAGACCCAGTGCTATACACGCTTAGTTTTTTATATTTCAAAAGAGTATTTTAGCAAATATCATAAAAGACCGGTCTATTCTCAAGCCGGTTTTTTATATCGCAGAGTATCATGGCTTCATCATAGATATATGAATATTAAGATAAATAAAAAGCCCTATAGTCTCTCCCGTTACTATAAGGCTTATAAAACGCTGTAATTTTTTCTTAATTACCTACTTTTCGATGTAGGTTATGAATATATTTTACCTATTGGTAAAAATAAAGATATAAGACAAAAGATGAATACGTTAGGAATTCCGCGTAAAAACTACTAATTTCGTATAACAGCCATTATGTTAAATATTATTATTTAGTAGTAAATGAAGTGTTCAAATTTGGAGGTTTATACATGCCTTGCATATAGGAAAAAATCATCATTCCAGAAATTAAAAACATCAATATTGTTATCACAGAGCTATATAAACGCATTCATTACTTATCAATCTTACTAGAAACCCATGTTAACTTTATATTGTTATACTTACGATATAAAAATGATTTCATTGAAAATAAATTTTTATAAATGAGTTATTTTTATCTTTTTATAAAATTATTAAATATATATATAAAAAAACTTGATTTATAATATTTTTAGTGTATAGTTAATTTAACTAGAAAAAAGTCTTGTTCCGGTAAATCTTCTTTAAGTATCGCAGTTTTAGTCATAATCCTTCGTTTTTTCAGATTTTAAGTCGTTCTTTATTATTTTCAAAGTTATACCCAGTCAATAAATTGACTAAAAATTATTAAAAATTAGTAGGATATATTATGTCAAACTCAAATGTTGTTAAAGGTACTGTTAAGTGGTTTAACGAAACTAAAGGTTTTGGTTTCATTCAACAAGAATCAGGTCCAGACGTTTTTGCTCATTTCAGCGAAATCGCGAGTTCAGGCTTCAAAACCTTAATGGAAGGCCAAATGGTTGAATTTAGTGTGGCTCAAGGTCAAAAAGGACCGAATGCTGTAAATATTGTTGCTATCTAAGTAATAATAGACAGTAATAAAAAGCACTCATAAGTGCTTTTTTTATACTTTAAAATTTGTTTTATAAATTGAAAAATCTCGAAGAAATAGGATATAAGTTGTTAAAAATAAATGATTTAATTGCAAAATCTAAAAATGGTACTGAAATTATTGTTTCATTAATTCCCCTTCATAAAATGCAAAATACACGTCAAGGTTTTAAAGAAATTGAAGTCGGTAAAAGAGTTCTGCTGGAATCCGGAATCGAAGTGGATTTAAATTTAGATGGCCGTACATTTTATACTTCTCTAAATCAGCTATTTAAATTAAACCATAAAGTTGCTTAGATTTAAAATTAATAAACATCAATAATTTAGGTTTATTTTTTCACTATAATTTTATTAAAAGGCTATATATGTTTAAACAGAGTCTCAGCGTGAAAGATCAGTTTGGGGTTAAACACATGATTCAAGCAACAGTGGATCATCAGTTTGCCAATACGCAATCTCATTCGAATATAAAACATATCACCGTTGATGGTGAAGATATTCGACCTAGTTTTGAAATGCTTTTTCAAAGTACCTTAAGTGGAAAAATATTCAAAATCATCTAGAAATATAGTTTTTATAAAATCTATAGTCTGAATGAAATATCAGAATCTACTCGCTAGAATGCGGGTTTTTTTATACCGAATTGAATAGCCACTAATTTGTAGACACTTTATAGTTCTTCTAAAATTAACATAATACACCTTATACGAAATGCGTTATAATTATCTTTATAAATCAATGCCGTAGTTTCTTTTTTGCCCAACCTCCCCAAGGTGGGCTTTTTTTTTATGATTTTTCACGTTCCACGCCTATTATTTGATCAATATTTCACGACTTTATTCATATTAGTTAAACAATCGTGGTTAATCATAGGGTCTAAAAAAACGGCTCCAAAAGCCTCTTTTCGGCTGCTCCGGTTCAACGTGATCCGGCACCGGAATCCGCTTATTTTCTGTTTGTTCCGGAGTAGTCAATCCGTCATGTTTCGGCTCAGGTTCTGACCGAGGATCCGTTGCTATATCTTGGCTAGGTTTCTGATCGGTAAACGTAGTCATATTGGTTTTTGGAGCTTCTAACAGTCGTTGTATTGCTTCTATTTGATTGTCTTTTGCTTCTAGTTGTTCTCGTTGAAAAACTTCTCGTTCGTGTGCAAGTTCTAGCTGTTTTTTTAGTATGTCTACTTGTTGCTTAAGCATGTCTACTTCTGTCTCTTTTTGTACCGAAGTAGACTGTAACGTGGTTACATCCTTATTATTGTGGGATGGTTCACCAAATACACGTAGAGCTTCTGAAAAATCTATTTTTCCATCACTATTTTTTGATAAATCTCCTTTATTTATACGTTTATAGATACTTTGACGATTCATTCCATAGAGTTGAGCTAATTCAATAACAGATAGTGCTTTCATCATGTAACCCAAGTAAAAGTCTGTATGTCAGTAGACAATATTTAGTGATGTAACGTTACATCAATGATTTAACGATAGCCAACCTTTTCAAGCATTGGAGCAAACTCTTTTAACTTCTCAGAATCTTTAAGCATTTCAGCAATTCTTACTGCGAATTGAGGATAGCTTTCAGTTCCTTGAGAGTATTTACTCATTTCAGGAAGTTCAGATAGCTTATTGGAAAATAAGTGGCGTTGAGAGTCAGTCATTTT
Organism: Acinetobacter variabilis; assembly: GCF_000369625.1. Classification (GTDB taxonomy): domain Bacteria; phylum Pseudomonadota; class Gammaproteobacteria; order Pseudomonadales; family Moraxellaceae; genus Acinetobacter; species Acinetobacter variabilis. Next base: position 875 of record NZ_KB850115.1, on the reverse strand, counting down.
TTTTGAAAAAAGATCTAGATTCCCAGATATTGTCTGATTTTCTAATGATTTAGTTTTAGATTTTTTTTGTTTAAAAGAAAAAGAAAAACCAGATATTGAACGGCCTTTTTTATGCTGTTGGTAGGTTGCCTCTATATCTGTTTTTTCGCTAATTTCAGAAATGGCTAAGTCAAGAACTCTAGTTTTAAAGTGATCCATACGCTTGTATTCATTAACACCAATTCCAAGTTGTTCTCTAAAAGTTGCTAATTCAAATACTGGCGTTTTTCCAATAGCTCTCCATTGAATTAATAACTCGTATAATCTTGCTGAATATGTACTGTTAAGCTGGGCTGTTTGGCTTAGTAAATATTGAGTAAAAAAGTCTTTAATACCATCAATTTTACTTATGCCTTGTACAACAGCTAAAGTGAAAACAAGTTCAATAGCTCCTTCATCATCTAGATATTTTACTTGCTGAATCCATCTACTTTTGACTAATTTCCCATCTTCATCAAAGAAGCTAAATCTTCTGTTAAATAAGGAATCCTCTGCTTCTTTCATTCTCTGATAAGCATTTTGCCTTGTTGTCCCAAAAACTTCAGCATATCTCAAAGCATCTATTCGTAAAGGAGTATCTGTACTTAGTCCAGTACCCGTATGTCTAGCATCAACAATGGCTAATTGAACAATATGAAACTCTGATAAAGATAGAGTTTGAAAAGCTTGGTTTAACCGATTGGTTTTTACAACTAATTCTTTTGACATAGACTCGATTGAAATATTTTTATACCCACAGATTATAACAATGTGGGTATAACTACAACTGTGTAGTTAAGGGTGTAATTAGGAGGGTAACTAAACGTGGGGGAATGGGTAACTAAACGTGGGGGAAT
>NZ_KB850114.1 GCF_000369625.1 Acinetobacter variabilis | reverse complement strand
TGGTAGGTAAACGTAGTCATATTGGTAGGTAAACGTAGTCATATGAAGTCTAGAAGCCTTTATTTACAAGGCTTTCAGCTTACCTAAAAGCATTTAAAAACTTTAAAATAATTAAAAGCCCACGGAATGAAAAATTGCCCTTGGTTTTCGCTTCGCTCAAACTCTATTGAACTTCGCTTTCGCTCAGTTCGTTGGGGCAATTTTTTGGTTAATACTGGCGTGACTTTAAGAAAAAGCAAAAGCAACTCGGAATTCGCTTCGCTCATAAAACTTTTTTACTCGCTACGCTCGATCCAGGAGCAAATTTCTGCATGAAACTTACGCTTTCTTAGGCTAAAGAGGATAAAAAAATGTTTTTCAGAGGGTCTAGGCGCAAATTTTGATAGTTCGCTCGTAGACACTCGCTCTATGCATCTATCTAAAGTCAAAATACCTCTTTATTTCGCTCTCATTTGCGTTTTTTGAGCTGTTTTGTGTTTTTCACTATGAGATCTATGTCTTTTAGGTAAAGGCTCTTAAATCGCATTTGAACGCGTTCTATGAAGCTTTTCATAATTAAAGTTTTGGGTTGAAATTTTTAACCTGGATGAAGGGACAAAAAAATTGATCTTTTTACGTTTTTCTAAACCAAGAAATAAATACTTTTTTCCATGCAAAACCAAGCACCGGCCCTACGTCACTTTAGCCAATTTTCCAATCAAGGATCCGGCACACGCCGGGATTTTTTTGTCACACACCACGCATCTAACGATGACAACCCTCAAAGCCTTACAGGATAAGGATTTCAGCGATTTTTTAGGGTCTCAGAAACGTGTACATAAAAATGGTCTTTTTTTAGAATAAGTGATTGAATTATCTATTTTTTATGCTGTGCTCATGGTTGTACATCAAAACAACACTTTTTTTAGATAAGGTATTGATAAATTTAAGAAAAACCATGTACTCATGATTGTACATAAAAAAAGCATTATATTTAAATAAGTTTTTGTTTTATAATAAATTAATATTGTACAAATAGGTTTGTACGTAATCTACTTATTATTTTTATTTAATTAGTTGAATTATATATATTTAATTTTGTACAAAATCTAATTTTAATAAGAGGTGTAATTTATGGGCGAAAAAGTCAAAACTTATGCAGTCAGGTTAGATCCACAAGTAGCAGAATTCTACGATCAATTGGCTAATTCAGAAGGAATCAGAACCAGTAAATTATTCAGTAAAATTTTGACCAATGATTTTCAATCTATTGCTGTTAAACAGCAAGCCGATCGTATTGAGGATCTGGTGAATCGATTAGAAAAGCGAATAGATGATTTTGAGGAAGATAATAATTTTTCTGAAAAATACTATGAAGATTTTAGTAGTACTTACATGATGCTTTTATGGCTGTTAATGAAAAATGGTGCTTCTAAAGATGAAATTAGAAGTATGCAAGCTAAGGCCGCTAATTATGCGGAACAAAACTTTTCTAAGGAATCTTAATTTTGGACAATATTATTCAAATTTCAAAACCATGTACGCTTTGTGGAAATGGACAGAATGTACAGCTTTTTGCAGGCTTAATGCTTTGTAGAAGTTGTCAGGAAAATATTAAGCTCACTAATCCAGGCATGTTTGCGGCCAATGATGAGATTGAACAAAAAGCCCAGGATTAACCTGGGTTGCGTATAAGAGATTTTATGTTAAATGCCGAACTGAATTAAAAATAGAAATGTAGTTGAGCTGATGCTTGCTCATTTCTTTATTTTTAGTAATTGAGGTGAACATACTGTCAGTACATGGTAGTTATAAGTAACGTGTAACTTTGTTTGCACAAAGATTTGAGTTATGCCAAGTGATGGATTGATTTGTACTTAAAATTTTAAGCTTATCCACTTGCTTTGCAAGCCACTACACTTTATTTACAATCCTATGTTGTGGAAGTAAGGGATCTTGTACTCGCCCAGTATGTTCAACTTGATTATATCTAAAGGACTATTAGGCTTCAATCAAATCAATTTTCCAATTAGTCGACTGAATTAACACGTTTAAATCACGTAATTTAAGACTAATATCATCAGCTTGTTTTTGTAATGATGAAACTGGAATAACTTTATGCCACTTTATTTCCCGCGTACTATAACGATCAGATTCACGAGATGTATTACTTATTGCTGCAGTTAGGGTTTTGTGCTGTTCTACAAATTCATCACGCAAAGTCAATAAAGCAAGTAGAGAACGGCCATCATTTAATTTTGTTAAAGCATTAGTTTCATGAATTGCATAACTTAATTTTTGAAATTCTTGAATTAAAGAAAATACTTGTTTTAGTAGTTCATTTGGATCTTCAGATGGTTGATCACCATCTTGTACCAATACATTTGCATTGATACGTTGTTTTAGTGAAATAATTTTTTTTTGTTGATCACTTCGAAGTAAGAGAGCTTCTGCTAATTTCATTTTTCACCTATTAACCAATTAGAATTAAGTTTTAAACAGCTTATATCCTCATTCTTTAAAGATCAAAAAAATTGCTTTTTATCTAGCTAAACCGTCCGCTAAGAAAATTGCAAAAGTGCATATTCTAAAACCGGACATTTCTATTTTGGAGTTACACAAAAATGGGAGCCTATAGCTCCCATTTTTTACGGATGATTTTTTAGTTCATTCAGCATGGCATCACGCAGAATCTTGTTCATTCGTGTTTGATAGCCTTTGCCTTGGGCTTTTAGCCACTGCATGACATCTGCATCGATGCGAACCGTAGTTACTTGTTTAGTCGGCTTGTAAAATGGATTTTGCACTGCATTTTTCCAAAAACTTTCATCAAGTTCGGGAATATCTGAAAAGTCTATTTCACTGTCTGGGCGTTTATCTAATGCTTCAAGTCTTGCCTTTTGTTCTTCAGATAAGACAGGAGGTTTATTCAAATCTACTTTGTAAGTAACGGTTTTGTTCATACTGTTTCCTCTCTTTTTTCTCTGCCTGTCGTGCTGAAATAATACGGATATGATCAATCCCATTATGATCTTGTACAGTATGAGCCACCAATAAAACTGTCTGCCCGTGTACGAGACCTATCGCTTGCCAACGATATTCACCATTTTCAAAGCGATCCTGTTTGAAGACGGCATGAGCATCATAAAAAACTAAGGTTGCATCTTCAAAAGCTACACCATGTTTTTTGAGGTTTGTTTCTGCTTTATGCTCATCCCATGAAAACTCAATTTCCATAGTTGCATCGCTTTTTGTTAATATAAAAATGTTAATACAAAATTGTAAATTTTGCAAAGTTATTCCATTTTTTATTGGCAAAATATTACAGAATCGAACATAAAAAAGCCGACTTGTTTCAAAATCGGATTTTTGGGCATTTTTAGATTTTTATGGTTTAAATAAGTATCTGATATTTCAATTAATATACAAGTGTATTGCGTATAACCGCCATTATGTTAAATGGACATAAATCAATTCTAAAATTATCTATGATCATTCTTACTTTTACTTCAGTACTGCGGTTAGGGTGGATAGAAAAGGGCCTAACTGCTATCATTGCCCCCGAAACCCTCCAAAATAGATATCTTTCTTAATATGACACTTACGCCACCATAAGTTTATTTATCTCTTAAAACAGTAAATAACTCATCACTGTCTAGTGATGTGGTGTAGTAGCTTGTGTGTCATATATCACATCACTAGCCTTTCCTAAAATTTAAAAAAATAGGCTATTTTCATGTTATCCACTATTCGAGAACAATGGTTCTCCAATATTCGCGGGGATGTTCTTGCGGGTATTGTTGTTGCTTTGGCTCTAATTCCTGAAGCAATTGCCTTTTCAATTATTGCAGGTGTCGACCCTAAGGTAGGGTTATATGCTTCATTCTGTATTGCCGTGGTGATTTCTTTCGTAGGCGGTCGTCCAGGGATGATTTCTGCTGCAACTGGTGCTATGGCTTTATTAATGGTCACACTGGTTAAAGAGCATGGTCTGCAATACTTATTAGCAGCCACAATTTTGACAGGATTTATTCAAATCCTAGCAGGCTATCTAAAATTAGGGGCCTTGATGCGGTTTGTATCAAAGTCAGTCGTGATTGGCTTTGTAAATGCTTTGGCTATTCTAATTTTTATGGCTCAATTACCTGAACTCACTAATGTGACATGGCATGTCTATGCGATGACAATTGGCGGTTTAGCTATTATTTATCTATTCCCTTATATCCCAGTAATAGGGAAACTTTTACCCTCTCCCCTCATCTGTATTGTCCTCCTTACGCTTTTTGCCTTGTTCATTGGTTTAGATGTAAGAACCGTAGGTGATATGGGGCAATTACCAGATACATTACCTATTTTCTTACTTCCTGATATCCCTTTAAATCTTGAAACTTTAGTGATTATTTTACCCTATTCACTAGGTTTGGCAGCCGTGGGTTTACTTGAGTCCATGATGACCGCAACAATTGTCGACGATTTAACAGATACCACCAGTGATAAAAACCGAGAATGTAAAGGGCAAGGTGTTGCCAATGTCGCTTCAGGCTTCTTAGGCGGAATGGCAGGCTGTGCCATGATTGGTCAATCCATTATTAATGTGAAATCTGGTGGACGTACCCGTTTATCATCATTTAGTGCAGGGGTCTTTCTGTTAATTATGGTGGTGTTTATCAGTGACTGGCTTAAAGCCATTCCAATGGCTGCACTGGTTGCTGTCATGATCATGGTAGCAATTGGAACATTTAACTGGGATTCACTACGCAATATCCGCCAATATCCCTTATCTAGCAATATTGTGATGATCGTTACAGTCATCGTGGTCGTTGCGACACATAATTTGGCTTATGGCGTATTAGTTGGTGTACTTCTTTCTGCATTATTTTTTGCCAACAAAATTGAACGCTACATGGCAATTCAGTCCGAATTTAATGAACCTGAAAATACCCGTACTTATACGGTAACAGGTCAAGTGTTCTTCAGCTCAGCAGATAAATTTACTTCTGCATTTGATTTCAAAGAAGCACTTTCAAAAGTTGTGATTGATGTTAGTCAGGCTCACTTCTGGGATGTGTCTGCGGTCGCTGCTGTAGATAAAGTGGTCATTAAGTTTAGACGTGAAGGAACAGAAGTCGAACTTATTGGAATGAATGAAGCCAGTAAAACATTAGTCGATAAGTTTGGTATCCATGATAAGCCAGATGCTTTAGATCGCTTAAATAGCCACTAAGAGGGATGAATTATGTCAAAAATTATTGCATGTATTGATGGATCATTAGCAACAAATACCGTTTGTGATTATGCAGCTTGGTTTAGCGATAAACTTAGTTCACCGCTTAAGTTATTACATGTTATTGATAAGCCAAAAGCGAAAGCACCACAAGATTTAAGCGGTGCAATCGGCTTGGGAAGTCGAGAAATCTTGCTAAATGAGTTGGTTGAACTTGAAGAACGTAAGGGGAAGATTGAGCTAGAGCATGGCCAAATTCTTCTTCGGGAAGCAAAAAACTATCTATTGGAGAAGTTCTCTATTGATGCTCAAAGCTTTCAACGCCATGGCAGTCTTTTAGAAACAATCATGGGAATGGAAGAGGATATTCGAGTTCTTGTTATGGGTAAGCATGGAACTGAAACCGAGCACAATTCCAGTAAAGTTGGAACCCATATTGAAAATGTTGTTCGTGCTCTTCATAAACCCGTGTTAATCACATCCTCACCGTTTAGTCCACCTCAGTCATTTTTAATTGCTTTTGATGGAAGTCCTACTGCACGTATTTGTGTAGACAAAATTGCAAATAGCCCTTTATTAAAAACCCTGACAGCTCATGTGGTATATGTTGGTAAGCCAAATAGTGATATGACATCACAAGTCACTTGGGCAAAAGAGCTACTTGCAAATAATGGTTTTGATGTAATTGATAGCATGCTTGACGGTGATGTTGAGAAATCTATATTGGATTATCAAGAAAAAAACGTTATTGATATGATTGTGATTGGTGCATATGGTCATTCAAAGATACGCCAGTTTTTTATTGGTAGTACGACGACCAAATTGTTATCAAGTTCTACAAAACCAGTATTATTACTAAGATAATTTTTACAAGATAAAGGGATAGTTAAAAACTATCCCTTTTTTAGAATTTCTAAAATTAACATAATACACGTTATGCGAAATTAGAAAAATGAGTTTATTGCACTGATATTTATCTGTTTTTTAAATTTTAGACCTGGGTTGGTGCCCAGGTTTTTTTATTGCGTATAACAGCCATTATGTTAAATGGGGAGTGATTTAGTGGAATATTCTTTAATTTTTTATATGAAAGAAGATACCTTGAATCGTGTCAAAAGAAGCATAGATTTTTTATCCATACCTCTAGTGTTCATTCTTTATAGTAAAATTTTAATCGTTAAACCCACTAAAGCAGAACCGATGATGACTCTGAGCACACTTTGATTAAATTTAAATAATGCGACTACAGCTAAAATTGCAATAATGGCAGAGATATAATCAAAATTCCCTTCAAAACCCTGTGGCCAAAGCACGTGGTAACATAAAAAGAGTGCCAAATTTAAAATTACGCCCACCACGGCAGCGGTAATGGCGGTTAAAGGGGCAGTAAATTTAATTTGATTGTGTGTGGACTCTATAACAGGTGCTCCGGCTAAGATAAAGAAAAATGAGAAAATAAAAGTAAACCACGTGACGATGATTGCACCTAATGCACCTGCAATAAATTGATGTTCAGCACCCAACAGCGAATGGTTATAAGCTGCTAAGAAGCCGACAAAAGCCACCACCATGATCAATGGGCCGGGAGTACTTTCACCTAGGGCTAAACCATCGATCATTTGAGTTGGGGTGAGCCAGTGATAAAAACCGACAGCGCCTTGATAAACGTAAGGCAGAACAGCATAAGCACCACCAAATGTCAGAAGTGCAGCTTTAGTAAAGAACCAAGCCAGTTGAGTATAAGAATGACTCCATCCCAAAACTGCTGTTAAAGAGATGAGTGGAATTGCCCATAAAAGTGCTGAAATTACAGTTATTTTGATCAGATGAGACCATTTAAAAACAGCATGTTCAGGTGTAGGGGTATCATCATCAATAATTGCACGTCCATAGGATTTTTGACTGGACTGATGTGCATTTAGCTTAAATAAATCAGGATACTTTTTACCGACCAAATAACCCGATATCGCTGCACATAAAACGATTAAAGGGAAAGGAATATTAAAAATAAATATTGCAAGAAAAGCGATAACTGCAATCGCCCATAGAAATTTATTCTTTAATGAACGACTGCCAATACGATACGTGGCATGAAATACAATTGCGGCAACTGCGGGCTTAATGCCATAAAACAAACCGGCAATGATCGGGACGTCGCCATATTTCACATAGACCCAAGACAGCCCAATGAGGATAAAAAGAGAAGGTAGAACAAATAAAACCCCTGCAACGATGCCACCTTTGGTTTTATGCATTAACCAGCCAATATAAGTTGCAAGTTGTTGAGCTTCGGGGCCGGGTAAGAGCATGCAATAATTCAATGCGTGCATAAAACGCTGTTCTGAAATCCATTTTTTTTCTTCAACTAACTCTTGGTGCATAACAGCGATTTGCCCGGCAGGGCCACCAAAGCTAATGAATCCCAGTTTTAACCAAAATTTGAATGCTTGCCAAAAGCTGATAGATTCAATTTCTGTTTCATCTATTAAAGATGACTTATTATTCATGTTAAATTCCTTTGAAAGTCTGCATATAAGCCATCAAAAATATGGTTTGAAAGATGGAGTAATTGATCATCATCTGTGATCGTGCTTCTTAAGCCTTGCAAGATTTTTTCAATGCCTAAGGCTTCGGCAGGCTCATTTCCCCCAACATCTAAAAAATGAACAATTTCAGCGATTTTATTTAAAGCAGGGGTTTGTAATTCAAAGCTATGCATTAACACTTCAAAAGTGACTAGATGATTGATATGGGTAAATTGGGCATCATCAAAATCAAAACCTAAGGTATCTTTGGGGCAATCATTGGGATGCTCTAACCAAATAAATTTTGCCTGAGGGTCTACAAATTTCTGAATGATCCATGCCGATGCCAAACGGTCAACCCAAGGACGCTTTCTGGTTGCCCAGATTTTATTTTGAAAATCTTGCTTGCATAGGACTTTTAATTGCTGTTCAAAATTATTGGGTTCATCGTATTCACCTAACCGGGCAATAACTTGTTCTAATCGGGTGAGTTCATTCAGTGTTTTGCTTTGATGAGTATTTGGGAAAAAATCTATTTCTATCAGTGAATTGAGGTTTTTTCTTAATTTTCGAATCTGTTTGAGATGTTCTTTTTTCTTATTTTCCTCAAGCGTATTTTGTATTTGTGAAATTTCAGTTCTCAGTTCTTCATATTCTCCAGTCCTGTCGAAAAGTTGAGCAAGGTCTAAATGTGCAGGAGGTTCAGTCTGAAAGATATAGGCATGCCCATGTTCATTAAGATGATCATGAACAACAGACTCGAATTTTTCAGAATGTGCTTCGGGTAAGAGGTAAACACCATCTCTTAAAGTTGCTGCACCATTTGACTTTAATGAACGCCAAATTCGCATTCTTGCGGTTGTGCTTTGACTGGGAAGTGATGAGATCAGTAATGATATTTTCATGTTATAAAATCAACAAATTTTGTTTATCTTATAACAATTTTAAAGGATTAAAAATAGTTTTCCTTTAATAAGAATATATGTAAAAGTCATAAAAGATTTTTCTATCCTTTAATAGTAAATTCAACAGATGCTTATAACTTAGCAGTTTGTAAAATAGAACTTTATAAATCTACTCATCTAGGAAATGCACATGGTCTGGCTTATTGCTAAGTACGCTCTAACTGCTGGAATGGTCATACTTATTTCAGAAGTTGCTAAACGTAGTGACCGTCTAGGCGGATTGATTGCAGCCTTACCTATCGTAACGATACTTGTGCTGATATGGATGAAACTTGAGAATCAAGACCCGCAGAAAATTTCAAATCATGCTTGGTATACCTTTTGGTATGTAGTACCGACATTACCTATGTTTTTAGCATTCCCAATACTTTATCAGCGTTATGGATTTTGGCTATCTCTAGCCATTTGCTACGTAATGACCATTCTTCTTTTTCTTGCATGGGCAGCTATATTGCACCATTTCGGTATTGATTTGCTGTAAATGAACTAGGGGCATGAATGTTAGTTTTTCTAAAATTAACATAATACACCTTATACGAAACTCTCTTTTTTATTTCATATAAATCAAAAACTTATACTAAGACGTTCCAGGGTTCAGCGCACTGGAACGGCTTTTTATTGATTATTCATGTTCCACGCTCAATAAACAAGCAATGTTCCACACTTTTGTTTAGCTAAAAACAACAATAAAACCTTACTCATCTGTAAAAACTGCCCGAGCTAAACGACCCAATAATCCCCTTTTTTTAGGTTCCGGTTCAACGTGTTCTGGAATAGGTATACGCTTATTGTCTTCACTAGGAGTAGTCAATGCGTCATAGTTCGACTCAATCTCTGGCCGAGGATCTGTTGCTATATTTAGATTAGTAGATTCATTTAGCTTACTAGTATTTTCTTGTTTTGGCTGTTCTAAGGTGCCTTTAAACTCAATTCTATGAGTAAGATCTTCAATATGTTGCATCAAAGACTTTTCTCTTTGATTTGCTAAATCTAACTGATTTTTAAGTAAAGCAATCTGATCTTTTAGAACATTTTCGATCTCGGACTGTACACGTACAGGTGCATCCTTCTGGACTTGTTCAATACGTGTACTGGACTGAACACCAGTTGGATTTCCATAAACTCTTATTAATTCCGATAGATCTATGAGTCCATCACTATCCCTTGATAATTCGCCACTTTTTATAGCTTCATAAATTGTTGTTCTAGACTTTTTAAACGCTTTACTGGCGTCCATAACGCTGAATTTTGTTGTGTTCAATGGAGTCCCTCAGTACGTGTACAGGGATGTTCATATGAACATCCAATCTGAACATGAGTTTTATTTTGCATTAAAGCCTACTTTCTCTAGATATGGCAGTAGTTCTTCAAATTTTTGTAGATCTTTTAGCATTTCAGAAATTCGAACTGCGAACTGCGAATAGCTTTCAGTACCTTGAGAATATTTATTCATTTCTGGAAGCTCAGATAGCTTATTAGCAAAAAAATGTCGCTGTGCATCAGTAAATTTTGAGAAAATCTCAAGAGTAGTTTGCTTTTTATTGTTAGCTATAACGACCTTTTTCTGTTTAAAGGTAAATGAAAAGCCAGAAATATTACGTCCCTTTTTATGTTGCTGACATTGGACTTTAATATCTGTATGTTCATTAATTTGAGCAATAGCCAAATTTAATACTCGGTCTTTGAAATTCCCCATTCTTGTATATTCATCATCAAGAACACCTATTTTTTTCCTGAACTCTGCTAGTTCAATAATAGGAGTTTGGCCTGTACTGCGCCAAGCTATTAACAATTCATATAACCGCACAGCATACGCACTGCTGAGATTACTAATTTGTTGTAATTCATATTTAGTAAATTGCTCTTCTAAACGTGTAATAAGTGGGACAATTGCAGGAGCAAATATTAACTTCACGGTTGCTTCATCATCGATATATCTAATCTCGCTGACCCAGCGGCTTAAAACATTTTCTACATTTCCTCTCTTATTGATTTCTTGATAGCTAAATTGGCGTACGAATAGATCTTTACAAGCATCTTTTAACGCTTGGTACGCTGTTTGTCTTGCAACATTAAATTGATTTACATAGCTCTCAGCATGGACTTCTAATGGATCATTGGCATTAATGCCTCGACCACTATCTCTTGCTTCAACAATAGCTAATAAGATTAAACGCTGTTCTACTAAATCTAAGTTATAACTCGCATTAATTAATGCATTATCTTTAACTACTAAATCCCGCACTTTATTTATCTATCTTATTAGTTATGAATATAAATCTATATTAATAAATCTGTAGATTAATGCAAGGTAAACATGGTTAAATCTATAAAATAAATAAGGTAGACTTATGGTAGGTAAACGTAGTCATATTGGTAGGTAAACGTAGTCATAT
>NZ_KB850113.1:1753151-1989557 GCF_000369625.1 Acinetobacter variabilis | reverse complement strand
GGTTGGATGTGGAAGCATAGCGATATGTGAAGCTGACCAATACTAATTGCTCGTGAGGCTTGACTATACAACACCCAAGCAGTTGTATATAAAGCATCAATTGATTTCATATTGATCTAACGATCAGACGAAGCCTTGATTTAGTTAAGCTAATCGAACAAACTACTGCGACTCAGATACATCTGTTAATGCATTCTATTTGAAGAAAGCTAGGCAAACGAAGCGTAAGCAACGTAGATAAGACCATAGCAAGTAATCATCCCAGTTGTGCTGGCGACCATAGCAAGAGTGAACCACCTGATCCCTTCCCGAACTCAGAAGTGAAACCTCTTAGCGCTGATGGTAGTGTGGGGTCTCCCATGTGAGAGTAAGTCATCGCCAGCTCATTATTCCAAAAGCCCTCTGCTCACGCAGGGGGCTTTTTTTATGTGTGGGATTTAATAAGACAAGATAAAAAGGCTTAAATAAATTTAAGCCTTTTATGAATCTAGTTATTTATTGATCTGCTTATTGATCTGCCGCGATAATGGATTGTGTTGCATTCTTTAGCATATATAGGGCCTGACCTAATAAAATGTCTTTTTCAGCCAAAGTAACCAGAATAAGAGGGTGTTTTGGTGCTGCAACTGCTGTCAAAATGGCTTTAGCATTTTCTGCATCCAAAGTGATGCTCTGACAGCCAGTAAGATGGATTTCCTTGGTAAATGCAGAAACCATCGCTAAAATCGAGCTACTCATAGCAGCCAGTTTGCTGTTGTTGTAGTTGTCTTTCTTGTGAATTGTTGCCAATTCAAACCCATCTGTTGAGCAGACCATTACATAATATACGCCACGAACATTACTAATGATCTCCTGAATTTGCTGTTTGGCATGCTGAACGAGGGCTTCCGGGACTTGATGTCTTTCTTGTATAGTAAGCATGCTTTAATCCTTAGCTCATGAGGTTATGGTTGACTTCGATTGAAGTAATGAGGGCTTCTAAGAGAAGTAAGATGTCGTCTTTTTGACGTGCATCTACAAAAAAGAGGGGAGTATAGAGATCCTGCTGAATCAGCCAGTCCTTATAAATCTGGGTAAAGTGAGAGCTTTCAAGATCACTGTGCGTAATCCCAATGGCAATATTATTGGTATATTCCTAGAATACTTCGATATAGCTTTCCAGTTCCTGGATTGGATCACTCACTGTATGATCAATGAGGATAATAGCACCTAGTGCGCCTTGACAGATGACAAGCCAGATAAAATCAAAGCGGCTTTGTCCTGGCGTCCCATATAGGCCAATTTTAGTTTCATCTTCTAATGTGATCTCATCATAATCAATTCCTACAGTGGTTTCCATTTTTGTATGGCTGCGGTCGTCAGTATTCAGTGCCTCAGTGAGTAACACTGGTATATATTAGATAAGGAACGTATCGCGGCTGTTTTACCTGCGCCCATGGAGCCCGCAAAAACGATTTTATATTGTTGTAAAATCATAAGTATTTACTTTATTAAAATCCAAATTTAAATCGTAGCTTTCCAAAAAAGCTTTTAATGAAACTTTGCTGTTCTGTTCTTTCAACTGGCGCAGTGGTGCGATAACGACTTTCCCAAGCATTAATTTTTTCAATATTTCCGGAAGCCATACTGGCTGCAATAAATTGTCGAAGTGTGAATAAAGAAATTGCATGTTGCTCAGCAATTTTTGAAATCTTAGCGCCTTAAATAAAGCAGGCAGATATCTGAAAAATACGTTTTTTATGTAGCGGATGAGCTGACTTTGGCCAGTAATGAATTTTGTAGTGACCATCTTCAGGTGCGATCTGAGCAAAATTAGGCGAGTCCCAGAAAAAATTCCATAACCAGTCCTGCAGAATCTGCGTTTCTCTACGTGTCACTTTTAATACGTCGCTAGTAAGCGAAGTCGTATTAAAATGAAAAGTCTGTACCTGTTTCAGCCCGGTCTTTGTTTAACCAAACCAAGCAAGTTTTTTGCTGAGTCAATGATGGCAATAGTGCCATGCTGATCATAGAGATGTAATTTGCCTTTTTCAGGATGCAGCATCTCTTTAAAAAAGTTGATGGTATAGGGAGGGTCAGAAGATTGCTGGGAGTGAACTAGCGTTGAAAATATAGGTTCTTTTATTTCTGGTTTAATTTCTGAATTAAGAACATTTTGCTCAAACCAGTGCTTGAGAATTTGTGTGTTTTGCAGGGGTAAAGCGAGCGTGTTATTTATAATCTGGTTCGAATATTGAGCATTTTTAGAGATGCATAAATAAGGACATTTTTGGTTTTTGAGAACACGTTGAATACCCTCTGTTTCAAGAAAGTATTCATACACCAACAGGCAATCGAGATGAGGATCGGAAGCAGTGTTCCATTGCAGGATAAAATGGTCAGGAGTGATGTGTTGTAAAGTCTTTTTTAGTTCATCAGCATCGTGAATACTTAAACCTGCTATTCCAATATGAATATAATGCCTATGCATTTTAAGTCTCGATTAAACTTTATATTTTATTGGGTGAAGCGCATAAGAATCCCCTTTATCGCATGAAATAAAGGGGAAAACTGTGTATTAGCTGAAGTCTAAACCTTATTCAAAAGATTTAAGCTCATGACGAGCCATAGCCCGGTTTGCTTTAGAGCGATCCAGTACAAGATACAGGAATACATTATTATTCTTTTCGAGTGGGCGAATGAGATGATATTGCTTGCCCAGCGTAATCAGAATATCTTCAATCGAGTCATTCAGGTTTAATGAATTCGCTACACGGCGTTTTGCGCGAACCACTTCTGTATTGCCGGCTGCTGCAAGTTTACGATCGATATTGCCACCATTGAGTTGCTAAAGCCAAGACCGCTTTCACCATCAGTTAATGCTGCAGCAACGAAACCATCAATGTCTGTAAGTGTATCTAAGGTTACCTTAGCCACAATTATTTCCCTGTTATAAAAATAGTTGATGCGTTAGTTGTATTTGATGAAGTTCGAATATTATCTTTTTCATTCAAATTCATTATAAAAATGGGCAAGTAAATTACAATTGAAATAAAAACCATATAAAATTTAATGGTTTACTTTAGATTTTAATTTTTAACTTCTACTTTGTAATTATGTGATGCGTTTATCTTTTTATTTAAGGATATGTGAAACAATTTTGTGATTATTTTTTGATTTATAATCTCAGCTTAATCTAAAAGATGTAATAAAATATTTTGAATGAATTATGGGGCTAGTTAGGTAAAAATTTCAGTTAAGAAAATTGATTCACTTCATTCCCTGATAAATCTAAAGAATAAAAAAAGCCAATATCTCATTGGCTTTTAGTAAAACTGAATTTTTTGAGGTTGAAATATTTATGCAAATACGCGTAATACTGCATCAATCAGTACCCAAAGAATCGCAAGCGCAACCACTGGCTCAACGATTTTTGCCCAGGTTGGTGTTTCTACAACAGCAACTTCTTCAACATCATGATGCTGGCTATTTTGATGAACCATTTGGCTAAACTCCTTCATTGATGCTTCTAATGATAGCTCTTCTTCATGAATTGGTTTAGAGCCTTTGAGTTCTGTTAGGTTATTTGTTGTCCAAACCCAATCATCTGCCTGGCCAGACAAATGTTCAATTTGTCCTTTCAACAGCTCTTGGATACTGGTCTGATTATGATTGCCAGTATCATGTAACTGCTTTAATTCAGTCAGCTGAAAATGGAAAATTTCAGACGTGAGCTGTTCCAGCTCGGGTTTTGGTAAAGTTGACTGGTTTTCCACTCGGGTAGTCAGGTGACGGGCGATTTCTAGGATATAAAGTTCATCTGGATGCTTGATTTCATTATAAATTTTTTGCGGGTTATTGCGCCATTCGCTAATCAGTTTGCCTAAAGTGAGAGCATTGATTTCTGAAATATATTTACGTCTTTCTTCTTTTGTATAGCTTTGTAGAAGCTCAGGCTTTTGAGTTTCTATCTGTTCAACAAAATATTGTACTAAATCAAAAGCCATTCACTTACTCCATTATTTTTAATCTAATAACCTTAGGGTTGGTTTTTTCTTTGCGGGTTCAGGCTGTTCTTCAGTGCTTGATTTTAAAGCATCTTCATCATTTTGTGTATGCTCATATTCATTTGGATCAAAGAATAATCCTTGACCATTCTCACGTGCATAGATCCCGAGGACTGCTGCCATCGGTACATAGATATCACGTGATACACCACCAAAACGTGCTGAGAAGGTGATGGCTTCATTATCCATATTCAGCGCATGAACTGCATGCGGCACAATATTCAGGACAATCTGGCTATCTTTAATAAACTGTTCAGGTACCATGGTATTTGGACGTGTAGCATCGACCAGCAGATAAGGCGTCATATTGTTGTCGCAAATCCACTCATAGATTGCACGTGCCATATAGGGACGGGTAGGACTTAAGTTGAATTCTTGTTCAGACATGATGTTTCTCTACAGATTTGATTTGCTCTTGGTAGCGGTTTTTTTCCTGCAAGGTCATGGATTTTGCAAATGCAGGACGGCTAAAAACTCGTTGGCAATATAAATAAAATGGACGACATTGTTGTCGAGGTAATTCTACTCCCATGCTTTTGAGTCGAATGAAAATGGGAGCCAGCATACAATCTAAGATGCTGAATTGTTCCGACATAAAATAAGGAAAATGCTGGAACAGGGGCGTTAATGAAATCAGGATATCATGCAACTGTTTTTGAGCCTTCACTTTGGCTGCAGCGTCCAGACTATCCGGATGGCATAGCATGATATCTGCCAGTTTGAGCCAGTCATTTTCAAAACGCCAGATATATTGCCGCTGTTCCGCACGAGGCATGGGGGCATCTGCATAGAGCTTATTCTGGCGGTAACGATCATCAATATATTCGGAAATGATGCTGGTATTGAACAATTTTAAATCATTTTCAATCAGCATGGGTAGCTGGTTATAAGGATTGAGGCTGGCCAGATCTTCATCATCGCTATCGACCAGAATCAGGTTATATTTAATCTGCTTTTCGGCAAGTACGTAGCGAATCCAATGGGAACGAAAGTCATCGGCATGGCTATATAAGGTGAGTCCTTGAAGTGGCGCGCTTTCGACTGACATAAATCCTGATTAAGTTCTAATGAATAGACTAGGATACTAAAAATCAACCTAAAAAGCACGAAGCATAAAAAGCCAATTGGACTAAGGCAGGGTAGAGTAGAGAAAAAAATGAAAGGAGCAGAACAACATGATCATGAATTTTGGCTTAATCATTCTGTTTATTATCATCGGTGTTGCGAATTATTATCTGACCAAATCCTTCTGGTGTCATGAAGGGGTATGGGGTAAGGATGTGCATGAACAATAAATATAGAATCCAACTAAGTGGTCAATTTCAAGCCATAAAAAACCCTGGAATAAACCAGGGTTTTTTGTCCGATTCGGTAAACGAATTAACGTTTAGAGAATTGAGGACGTTTACGAGCTTTACGTAAACCAAGTTTCTTACGTTCAACTTCACGAGCATCACGAGTAACGAAACCAGCTTGACGAAGAGCAGGTTTAAGAGTTTCGTCAGAAGCGATCAGTGCACGAGTAATACCGTGACGGATAGCACCTGCTTGACCACCGATACCACCACCAGCAACAGTGATGTAAAGGTCATATTTCTCAGTCGCTTCAAGAAGCTCTAGAGGTTGACGAACAACCATACGAGCAGTCTCACGACCGAAGTATTGTTCTAAAGAACGGTTGTTGATTACGAGTTTACCAGTACCAGCAGATAGGAAAACACGTGCAGTTGCGGTCTTACGGCGACCTGTACCATAGTTAGTAGCCATGTGCTGTATCCCTTAGATGTCCAAAACTTGTGGCTGTTGAGCAGTATGTGGATGCTCAGTACCAGCGTACACTTTCATTTTTTTGATCATTGCATAACCAAGAGGACCTTTTGGCAACATGCCTTTTACAGCGCGTTGGAAAATTTCTTCTGGTTTGTGAGCAACTAATTTTTCAAAATTAGTTTCACGAATACCACCAGGGAAACCAGTATGGCGATAGTATTTCTTGTCAAGTGATTTGTTACCAGTCACTTGAACTTGCTCAGCATTGATAACAACGATGTAATCACCAGTGTCAACGTGAGGAGTATAAGAAGTTTTATGCTTACCGCGTAAACGACGAGCGATTTCAGTCGCGAGACGACCTAAAGTTTTGCCAGAAGCATCAACAACGTACCAGTCGTGTTGAACTTCAGCTGGCTTAGCGCTGAGAGTTTTCATTAAACCACTACCTATTATAGTTGGTTTGGACTATGGAAGCTGTCCAAACGAAAGGAGACCGAATTCTACCCGAAAGCCGGGAGAACCACAATGAAAATATAAAATTTCAAGTGCTGTATTTTACAACGTCTTTCAATGAATGACCAGTAGGATTTTTAGCCTATAAACACATATGATTAATCATTAAATAATAAAACGGACCTAAGACTAGGGGCACGTCTTTGTATGAATGGATTCACCTGTTTTTTAATATGTATTTCTTTAGCAAATGGCCTGTCTTCAAGTCTGCCTAGGTTTGCTTTCTAAACTTGAGACAATCCTCCTTGAAAATGCCAAAAGCTAAACATGTCGAGTGTTGAGAGGATTGCCTGAAACTCTTTATGAGGTTTATTGACGTCAGCCCGGTTTTATCTTTCTTTAATATAATGAGAAATGTACAGTATTATTTGAATAAACATCATCTAAACCTTTATCTAAAACTTTCCCTGTGAAATTTGTACTAAAATAAGGACAATTGATAATACAGAAGAAAGTCATGCTGCCTTTATATATTACCAGTGGTGAACCTGCCGGAATTGGTCCAGATATCTGCTTGAGTCTGGCGGATCGTATTGATGAGCGTCCATTGGTGGTACTTGCCGATCTGTATATGCTCCGTCAACGGGCGCAGCAGTTAAAACTTCTGGTTGAACTGATTGAATACACAGGGCAAACGACTTCTTCAGAAAAAGGTCAGCTTTATGTTGAGCATGTGCCTTTAAAAGAACCGGTAGTACTAGGTCAGCTAAATAGCCACAATGCCGCTTATGTACTGGAACAGCTGCGTCGTTCAGCCAAATATGCCATGTCAGGCAAAAGTGTCGGAGTGGCTACAGCGCCAGTGCAGAAGTCAGTCATTAATGATGCAGGCATCCATTTCAGTGGTCATACCGAGTATTACCAGGAATTTGCTGGTGTACCGCGTGTGGTGATGATGCTAGCGACTAAAACTTTACGTGTTGCTTTAGCAACCACCCATCTGCCACTTCGTGCAGTTGCCGATGCCATTACTCCGGAACGCTTGCATCAGGTGATTGATATCCTGATTCATGACTTAAAATCGAAGTTTAAAATCGAGCATCCGCATATTCTGGTCTGTGGTTTAAATCCACATGCAGGTGAGGGCGGTTATTTGGGTATGGAAGAGATTGAAGTCATCAATCCAGTACTGGAGACTTACCGTACTCAAGGTATCAATATGAGTCTGAGCCTGCCTGCAGATACTTTATTTACCGCTGAAAATTTGAAAGATGCCGATGCTGTTCTGGCGATGTATCACGATCAGGGTTTACCTGTGTTAAAATCTCAGGGCTTTGGTGAAGCCATCAATATTACTTTGGGCTTACCGTTTATCCGAACTTCTGTCGATCACGGCACAGCACTCTCCCTCGCAGGTACAGGCCTTGCGAAAAGCTCAAGCTTACATGTGGCTGTGGACTTGGCGCTGGATTTAGCGCGTCAATGATCTCGTCTTTATTACACGTTGGAAATGTCTATGTATCAGATTAATGCCTTAAACCCAAAAGATGAAGGGCATCACACGCGCAAGCGTTTTGGTCAAAACTTCTTACATGACCAACGTGTCATTGCCAAAATTGTGCGTTCCGTAAATCCGCGTGCAGGCGAAAATATTGTTGAAATTGGCCCGGGTCTGGCTGCTTTGACATCTCCTTTAATTGGTGAATGTGATGCCTTGACCGTACTTGAGCTGGACCGTGACTTGGCCGCTGGTTTGCCGGGTCGTGTGCCGCATCCTGAACGTTTAACCATTATTGAAACAGACGCACTGAAATACGATTTCACCAATTTGTTTGAAGAAGGTCGTCCGCTACGTGTAGTCGGAAACCTGCCTTATAACATTTCAACGCCACTATTGTTCCATCTCCTGGAATTTGGTGACAAAGTGAAAGACATGCACTTCATGCTGCAAAAAGAAGTGGTCGATCGTATTACAGCTTCACCGAACACCAAAGAATATGGTCGTTTGTCGGTGATGATCCAGTATTACTGCAAACCGACTTTTCTGTTTGAAGTGCCGCCAGGTTCTTTTAATCCGCCACCAAAAGTGACATCTGCCGTGTTCCGTTTGGAGCCATATGATGTAAAACCGATCATGGCAAAAAATGAAAAAGCTTTGGCTCGTCTGGTATCGCATGTATTTACCCAGCGCCGTAAGACTTTGCGTAATAGCCTGAAAGGGATGCTGGTTGAAGATGGTTTTGAAAAGGCAGGTGTGGATCCAATGGCACGTCCAGAGACACTGTCACTTGCCCAATTTGTGGCATTATCTGATCAAATGGTAGCTTAAAAATAATGACCCGCACTGTTCGATACAATTATGTGATTGGTGATGTACAAGGCTGTTTTGAAGCCTTGAAGGCACTGCTGAAAAAAATCCGTTTTGATCCTGATCAGGACTTTGTCTGGTTTGCTGGTGATCTGGTGGCTAGAGGGGAAAACTCGCTGGGTGCATTACGCTTCATTAAAAAGCTTGTCGATAATGGCGTGGCGGCAACAGTGCTGGGTAATCATGACCTGACTTTGCTGGCTTATGCACGCGGTATTAAGCCGATTAAAGACAAGGATAATGTCCGTGATGTGATTGATGCGATCGACAGTGATGAGTTAATTGACTGGATCCGTAAACAGCCGATGTGTCTGTTTCCGAATGAACAGACGGTACTGACCCATGCCGGTATTCCCAATATCTGGGATGCAGCCAAGACGGCTGAATTGGCTAAAGAAGTAGAAGCCATTATTGCCCATGATGATTTTGAGGTGGTGGATACTTTCTTAAAGGAAATGTTTGGGAAAGAGCCTACACTCTGGTCAGATGAATTAGAAGGTCATGAGCGTACACGCTGTATCGTGAATTACCTGACCCGGATGCGTTTAACTGATGCAGAAGGGCGTCTGGAATATAGTTTTAAAGATTCACTGGATGATCCGATGCCAGAAGGTTTTAAGCCCTGGTTTGAATTTGAATCGAAAACTGCAGCAACCCATCAAATTGTATTTGGACACTGGGCCGCTTTACAGGGTAAAACCATTTCTGAGCGAATTCAGAATGTCGATGGTGGCTGTGTCTGGGGTAATCAGCTGATGGCTTATCGCCTGGAAGACCAACAAATGTTCGCTGTCGATAATCCGGTATTTTAAAAAATTCAAAGCTAAAAAAGCCACGTTCAACGTGGCTTTTTTATGTGCTGATCATTAGTCTACACGAATCCAGGTCTGGTTGCGGCCCAGAACTGAAACACCCATACTGGCACGTAGTGTTAAACGCTTGCCGGTATTGTTTAGACGAACCTTGGCATCATAAATTTTACCTGCCAATGGATCAATGACACGACCTTTTTCATAATTTTTGGTGCCTTCAACGTGTTTCAGGCCTTTTAGAATAGTCATGCCTAAAATCGGTTGATCGGTATAAGGGGCTGGACATTTATTACATTTTTCGCGTGGTGTATAACCTGGACGTGGCGTGATTTTCGCAATCTTGCCTGAGTAAGTATTATTTGCTTCTTTTTCGATGACAATGATGGCTTTTGCTGCTCCAGTTTTATCATCAATTTGTTGCCAGGTTCCGCTAATATCTTGAGCCCACAGGTTCATCATGAATCCTGTAGTCAATGTGGCAAGGAATATCTTCTTTAACATATCCATCATTCCAAAGAACTTTTCATTATTACCCGCACATGTTAGGAAGATTGCACAAATAGTCAATAAATAATTAAAAACATGGAATTAAATTTATAAAAAAAGCTGCCTGTTTGGCAGCTTTGAGAAAAAGTGTGAACTTATTCCTGACGAATCCAGGTTTGGCTACGACCCAGAGCAGATACCCCCACATAACCGCGTAGGGTTAAACGTTTGCCGTTGCTGCTCAGACGAACCTTGGCATCGTAAATTTTACCTGTCAATGGATCAATCACACGACCTTTTTCATAATTCACGCTATCACCGACCTGTTTTAAACCTGTCAGTACGTCCATCCCCAGGATCGGCTGATTGGTATAAGGAGCAGGGCATTTATTACAGGTTTTTTGTGGGGTATAACCTGGACGAGGCGTTACTTTGACAATTTTGCCGGCATAAGTACCATTGCTGTCCTGACGGATTTCAATCAGTGCTTTGGGTGAACCAGTCTTATCATCGATTTGTTGCCATGTCCCGGTCAAGTCTTGTGCATAAATGGTCCCAGTCATGAATGTAGCAATGAGCATTAATCCTAATTTAGATTTATTCATTTATATTTATCCTTTTTTCATAGATGAAACAAACTATCCCAAACACAAGCGTGTGGTTTTTTAATTTTGGTTGATTTTAGAGTAATGAGCGTTGCAGATCGCTCGGTCAATCTGCTTTAACCCTGTTGATTCCCCATGACAGAAATCTGTCGATGTTAATTGCTTTATGGCTGAATTTTCAGTAAAAGCAGAGAAATTCAATAAGATCTTTAACATGGTAATGTCTTGCATTCTATCTCCTTATATTGCCCATCAAAATCCGTTTGATGCTAAGCCTGTTAAGGCAAATGAATCTAATATTTATATGCATGTTTTATATTGTATAAAAAAAGCATCTGTCTAATATTGATACAACTTAATGCATGAAAATGCAAGCTTCTGTGCACTAAGTCATGAATTAATCTTGTTTAATCCAAGTCTGGCTGCGTCCTAAGGCTGAAACACCCACATAACCACGTAGGGTCAGACGTTTGCCATTGGCACTTAATTTAGCTTTGGTGTTGTAAATATTACCGGATAAGGGGTCAATCAGTTTACCTTGAGAGAAATTATTATTGCCTGCATCCTTTAAGCCGGTAAGTACATCCAGACCAAGAATCGGTTTATTGGTATAAGGTGCAGGGCAGGAAACACAGGTTTCGCGCGGTGTGTAGCCAGGACGAGGCGTAATCTTGGTAATTTTGGCGGTATAAACACCATTTGAAGTTTCACGAATTTCCAGAATCGCTTTGGCGGATCCTGTCTTATCGTCAATACTTCTCCAGGTACCTGAAATATCAGAAGCAAAAGCCAGATGACTGAAAAAGGTCAGGGCTAAAACGGATAATAATTGAACCTTTTTCATAGGTCTGTTCCTGAGTGAAAAATTCTTTATTTCCCTATAGTAAGAATAGTTTCATTCAGAAACAAACGTTAAATATTGATTGATGAGTCACATTTTCTGCAGATAAAGTATAAAAGTTGGCAACCAGATCGCAGTAAAAACGGCATTCACTGCCATGCCAAACGCAGCATAACGTCCGGCAACACTACCACGCTGCCAGGCTTGAGCTGTACCAATCGCATGTGCTGCTAGACCTAGAGCCAGACCTGAAGCACGCTCATCATTGATATGTCGTAAAATAAATGGTGAAAATGCTGCACCAATTACGCCAGACAAAATGACGATCAGAATGGCCAGACTAACAGGTGCCTCCAGTAAGGTTGCAATATTAATTGCAATTGGTGTTGTGACTGCACGGGTGGCAAAGGCCATGATGTCGCCAGAAGACATATGCAGCAAATAGGCGAGACCCATCGGTAAGGCAACCGCACTGATACTGGCAAAAACGAGAATCCCAATAATGGCTTTCAGCGGCAGGTCATCATAACGCATGGCCGCTAGTGGAATCGCCAGTGCAACCGTGACATAACCGAGCAAATGGTTAAACAGTGGATTGACTTCATCCATATAATGCTCATAAGGAATACCGAGCACCAATAAAATCACCAGCACCAAGAACATGCTAAACACAATCACAGGAATTTGCGGAATAACACGATTGCAGGGTTTAGCAAGCAGATAAGCAATTAAGGTAATCGCAAAGCCATAAAGAACAGAAAACATGTGCGACTCCTATAACCAGCGTTTTGCCATTTTGGCGTAGATCCAAAGAGGAAGCAGAGTGCTCAGGCATAACACCAGCATGAAGGCCGGAATTTTTTGTCCCATATGCATCAGCATAATTAGCGCGCCTGCACTAATTGGTAAAAAAGCGAAGGCACTTTCTTTCATCAGCTTGTTATTGGTATCCACCAGACGCGCTGGAATTTTGCCAAAATAGCGCCAGGCAAATAAGGTGACTAGCAGGCTGATGAGTCCGACCAGATTGCCCAGTTCAGGGTGATCTAGCTGGGTCATTAGCCAGACTGAAGCTTCACGAAATACAATAATTAAGAGGAGAGTGCCGATCCATGCTGGCCAGTCAATATGTTTTATCCAGTTCATTGGTGATGTCATTTAAAAGTTTACTTATCAAGTTTTACTCGATCTTAGGCCGAATTTCAAACTCTTCAAGTGGACGCTGGAATTGAAGTGCTTGAGATCCCAGAATTTCTTCTATCGGTAAATGGGCCTGTTTGATCAGCTGTTCCAGCTTCGGAGGTGCAATCCTTACATTGATATGCAATTGACCTTCATCATCATAATGTTCGGACTGAATCACATTCAGCGCATAAAGTTGATTGCGCAGTTTGCCATAGGCAGGTTTCAATACCAGTTCAAAGTGCTGAATCTGACCCATTAATGCTTCATGCACAGCTTTGCGTAATAGATCCAGACCTTCACCGCTATGTGCTGAAACATAGACCCGTTCAGGCTGACCGGGCTGACGGTAAATGATTTTGGCATCCTCACCGCTACAGTCAATTTTATTATAAACTCTTAAAACCGGAACGTCAGCGCCAATTTCCTTGAGCACCTTTTCAACGGCTTCAATTTGTTCAAGCATTTCCAGACTGCTGGAATCGATCACATGTAAAAGCAGAGTGGCTTCAACGGTTTCTTCCAGAGTTGCTTTAAAAGATTCAACCAGTGAGTGCGAAAGATTACGCACAAAACCTACCGTATCTGCCAGTACCAGATTACCGACGCCGTCCCATTGCAGGCGTCTTAAAGTTGGGTCCAGAGTCGCAAATAGTTGGTCTGCTGCATACACATCGCTATCGGCCAGAATATTGAATAAGGTAGATTTCCCCGCATTGGTATAACCTACTAAAGACACGGTTGGAACAGCCGCTTTTTGGCGTGCAACACGGCCCTGAATACGGGTTTGACGGACTTTTTCTATTTTGGCTTTAAGCTGTCCCATGCGGATACGCAATAAACGGCGATCTGTTTCTAGCAGGGTTTCACCCGGCCCGCGCAGACCGATCCCGCCTTTCTGGCTATCCAGATTGGTACGGCTACGAACCAGTCGTGAAGACAGATGCTGTAACTGTGCCAGTTCAACTTGCAGTTTCCCTTCATAGGTACGGGCACGCTGCGCAAAGATATCGAGGATGAGTTCGGTACGGTCTACCACCCGGCAATGCACCACATTTTCCAGGTTACGTGCTTGAGCAGGTGTCAGCGCATGATCGAAAATAACCAGATTGGCATCCAGTTCTTTGACCCGTTCAGCAATTTCTTCTGCTTTTCCTGAACCCACAAAGAATTTGGCATCCGGTTTTAAGCGTTGAACAAAAAGATGTTCCAGAATTTCGGCATTTGCAGATTGAGCTAACAGATGAAACTCTTCAGCATCAAGGTCATCCAGCATTTGTACACTCACACTGACTAGTATGACGCGTTCTTTTCCCTGATGTTGCTCAAAATATTCCACTCAGGCCAATCTCCAGTTGAAAACTTCATTTTAGTTGAAAATGAACTTTACAGATACTGAAATAGCGAGCTTTGTTTTAGAGTGCCGTGACAAACAGTTGTGCAAGTGTTACGAGCAACGCCGTATATAACAGGGTACCACCCAAGATATAGCTTAATACTTTTAAGGGCCGAATCATCTCAGCTGATTTAACTGTTTCATCTTGCATGATGAGCATCCTTTTTTAATCTAATATTTCGATTGATTTATTTTATTTAATTTATTTGATGAATTTAAATTGAAAATATAGATGTACTTGGTCGTTTTTTATTATCAATGCAAGTTGGACATGAACAGTATAAAATGGGTTTAATTCGTGGATATTCCCTGTATCTTGTTTAGGATTTAGTGATCTTTTTATGAACTCGACTGTACAAAATCAATCACCTGAGATACAAGGTTTAGCAAAATTCTTTCTTTATACAAGAAAAACGACTTCTGCATTAGCAGCCATCAGCCAGGGGTTTTATCTGGTTTACCGTCACGGTTTGTATAAAGACCCGAATAACCCGAACAATACCCGATATGTGCAGTATTTCTGTCGCCAGTTGTGCAAGGTGTTTAATATCGAGGTTCAGGTCCATGGCGTGATTCCACGTGAGCCTGCATTATGGGTGAGCAATCATATATCCTGGCTGGATATCGCCGTTTTGGGTTCAGGCGCGCGAGTGTTTTTTCTGGCCAAAGCTGAAATTGAAAATTGGCCAATTTTGGGCAAGCTGGCTAAAGGCGGTGGCACCTTATTTATCAAGCGTGGTTCAGGAGATTCAGTCAGAATCCGTGAACAGATTACCGGCTTCCTGAAACAGAATATTCCGGTCCTGTTTTTTCCTGAAGCGACCACATCTGATGGACGCTCAATTAAAAAAATTTATGGTCGTATTCTCGGTGCAGCAATCGAAGCGCAACGTCCCGTACAAATCTGCCTGATCTGTTATGTAAATCAGCAGGGTGAACTGGATATGGTGGCGCCTTTTATTGGGAACATCAGTTTTGCCAAACATGTACGAAATGTTCTGGAAATGCCTAAAGTAACAGCTCATCTGATGGCCTTGCCGGCAATTGCGACCGAAGGGCATACAGTAGAAAGCCTGACTGCACTAGTGCATGAAAATATGCTGGAGGGTTTGCAAAGGTTGCAAGCCAAAGTATTAAAAAAGCCTCATTAAGAGGCTTTTTTATTAGAAATACTCAGAGATATTCATTAACCTGAGTTCGATGAAATATTTTAGCTTTTTAGCAAGTTTTGGAAAGTTGGCTTATTTGGATTTAAGCAATAAGCCACTATAGCAGCCATAATATTCACCATAAAGTTATTCACCGAACGATGACGTGAATGGTCAATTTGATGTAAGTTTTTTAACTGATCATTCACTGTTTCGATCAATCCTCTTCTGCAAAGCAATTGTTTTTCTTCTTCAGTTTGGATGGGTTTATTTTTCATATTCTTGCGTGACGGGGTTAATAGTCTGAGCCCCCTTGCTGCTAAAGCTTCAGTTTTTGCTTTACTCAGATAGCCTTTATCGCCCAGTAAAATACCTTTTAACTCTTGGGTTAAAGATTCAAGTACAGCAACATCATGAACACTTCCCGATGTAATCTTGAGATTAATAATTTCACCCAAGTTGTTGATAACAATATGGACTTTAAATCCATAAAACCAACCTGTGCTACTTTTACCACGACCAGCTAAGCCTTTAAATACACGATGTCTTTTAATTCTAAGATTATGGCAAACGACCAATTTAGTCGAATCAATAATACAAATTCCGGTATCTTCTCCTTTAACTTGATGGAAGAAACTACTCAAAGCTTGCAAACAACGCGGCATAATTTCAATAAAACGATTGTAACTAAGAAGCTTGGGAAAAGCTGATTTCCAAAATGGGATGATCATATGACAATAAAAATATTTGAAAAATCTAAACCCGGATTTATGAAATAAAATGACAATGGTCATGACTTCAGACAAGCTTAAAGCTGACTTTTTCATTGTTGTTTTTTGATCAGAAATTAGAGCTTTCTCTAAAGATTCATTAAACTTTTTGCAGAAATCATCCAAGATACAAAATAATTCGGTAATATAGTCCATGAAAAAGCCTTGCTCTGAAATGTTTTGTCTTCGTAACCAAGATATTACAGATGCTAAGGCTTTTTTTTATTTATTTTTTATGTCGAACTCAGGTTCATTACATAAAACCTTCGATTGGGAGTATCGACAGGAATTTTATTGAGGCTTTTTGATACCACTTCATTCCCGGCTCTTTTTTAAAGGTCTTTGTTTCACCTTTGGCATTGCGAATTTTCCAGTTAACGTTCTGGTTGGCATCCAGAACCAACTTATAGGCATACTTGCTTAAGTTTTTGTCCATGGTTTCATGTACCGCACGGGCCAGATTAGGACTATTTAGCAATACGCCAATTTCAGTATTCAGATAAGCCGAACGCGGATCGAAATTAAAAGAGCCGATAAATACCTGTTTCTGATCAATGGCCATCATTTTAGCATGCAGGCTGGAACGGCTCAGGCCTTTTAAGCTGACCTTCGATTTTTGTGCCAGCTCTTCAGTATTGGCATTCAAATTGTCGGCATCTGGAGCCGCCAAAAACTCATAAAGTTTTACATCATTTTTTAGCAGTTCCTGACGATATTTGGCATAAAAGGCATGGACCAGCGGCACGTCATTGGCCTTATAAGAGTTGGTCAGTACTCGGACTTTGACATCTTCTGAAGCCAGTTTCTTGAGACGTTCTGCCCCCTGTTTTTCCGGTACAAAATAGGCCGACACGATATCCACACTTTCTTCCGGTTTTTCCAGATGTTGTAATAGCTGGAAGTTCAAGTGATCTTCAGTTTTAGCCTTTGACTTGATTTTACTTGGCGGGTCTTTGACGACTTCAGCTTCCACCCAATCGAGTTGAATGTTGTGTTCCAGCCATTTATCGAAAGCCTGTGAACGATTGGCCAGATTCAGGTAGTTCTGGATTGCAGTATCATGGCTATATTCTTCCAGCTGCTGTTTCAGGCTCGGGAAACGGAGTCCGTGATGGCGAGGATTGACAATCTGCCGAACCGGATAGGCATAATCATCATTCCAGTATTCATCAAAAGAATGAATGATTTCATCAGAAGCGGCACCGACCAGCATCACATCTACATCAGAAAACTGATAACTGTCACTGACGTTATAATACTGGTTACTCATATTACGGCCGCCAATCAGAGCAATCTGATTATCGGCAATAAAGCTTTTGTTATGCATGCGGCGGTTGATCCGTTTTAGATCCAGCAGCATATCCATGGCACGGTATTTACGGAAACGGTAGGGGTTATACAATTTGACTTCGATATTCTGGTGCTGATCCAGCGCCAGATAAATACCTTCCATTTTCTTGGCATTGTTATCATCCATCAATAAACGGACTTTTACGCCACGGTCTGCTGCCTGAATGAGGGCATGCAAGGCCAATGCACCAATACGGTCATTGTCCCAAATGTAGTATTGGAGGTCCAGACTACGTTCTGCTTTATTAATCAGCTGGATACGTGCAGCGAGTGCTTCAAGCGGATCTGGCAGCACGTGATAACCGGTCAGGCCAATATTCTGCCGACGTAAAGGCTCAACAATCTGGGCCAGACTGGTTTGTGAGGTATCCGTTTCAAATGCCATCCGGCTAGGTTGTTCAGTTTGCGGAGGCAGCGTACTGCAAGCAGGAATGCCGAGTACCAGGCTGCAGCTCAGTAAAATGCTGGCTTTATAGCGGTAAGCTTTTGATAAGCCAGAAGGTTTTGAGTGAGCGGAAGCGTGGGGAGCATTTACCATAAACATCAAAGACTGAAAAATTTGGATTGAGTATAATTGCCAGCTATGAAAAGATAAATATAAAGCCACTAATCAGCTCCTCGACTCGACAAGGCAAATCTATGTGGGATACAAGTTCCGTACTTTTTTATTTTTATCTAGGCATGGCCATTCTTGCCGTTTGGGCAGTGTATCAGGCCTGGTCGAGTCAGTCGCGTACAGAAACCATTCATCCCTTTAAAGCGTTTTGTCACCTGCTGGCTTTCTATCTGGCCTATTTGCTGATTCCGTTGGTGTTCTTCAGTATTTATGCAGGATGGATAGGCTACTATTCGATTCATGAGTCTATTTTTATTTTCGTGATTAGTGCAGTACTCAGTTATGCACGTTTTATCGAGCCGCATTTGATTCGGGTTGAAACCACGCCTTATCAAATCAATCCTCAACAGAAACTTAAAAAGCCGGTACGGATTGCCCTGATTGCAGATTTACATATTGGTCTGTTTTCCGGACATGAACGTCAGTTAAGACAGATTGTGCATAAGCTGAATCATCTGAAACCGGACTTGGTGGTGGTCGCAGGGGACTGGACCTATGAACCTGAAAATAAACTGGCACAGGAGCTGGCGGTCTTGAAAGAAATTCATGCGCCAGTATATTCGGTGACAGGAAATCATGATGAACAGTATCCTGGCCCGCCTATTCAGGAATTGCTTCGTTATGCGCTGGAAGTGAATCAGGTTATGGACATTGAAGGGCAGATTGTCGAGTTTGACGAATTTCGTCTGTTAGGCGTAGGAGATCTTTGGGCTGGAAAAACCGATATGCGCGCAATGCCGGATCTGCCTCAAGACAAACCTTGGGTGATTCTGTCACATAATCCAGATACCGTGGATATGGTGCCGAAATTGCCAACACGACCACTGATGCTTTCTGGGCATACGCATGGCGGACAGGTCGAGTTACCTTGGCTGACGGATTATGTGATGAAAAAGGTCTCCATTCTGGGCCATAAAAAAGGTCTATACCGGCATGAACATGCAGATGTATTTGTGACTGTGGGAACGGGTATGGTGGGCGTGCCATTTCGTTTTCGCGTACCACCAACCATTGATATTATCGAATTGGTATAAAAAAGGATTCATTTACTGCTGCTAAAGCAGCAACCAGAGCACAATAATAATCAGTAAAATAACGGCTGCGGTGATCCAGATTTTCTTTTCAATCTCACGGCCGGGTACGCGTTTGCCGACTTGCTGTGCAGCTACCTCAGTATCTTTGGCGATGCTCAGGTTGGGATGATCTGGAACTTCCAAAGGTGTAGTTACCACTGGAATATTTTCATCTGCATCATCAGTGAACCGTGGGCCAATATTGCCTTTATTGTCTCGATTCAGCGCCAGATCATGTTCACGGACAATTTCATTAATGACCTGTATCGCCTGTGATTCATCTAAAGCTGTATGCGTCCGGATATAGCGAATGGCTTCCAGTTTTTTATCATCCTCTAGCAGAATCACAATATCTACCAGCTGTTCTTGAGTAAGTTGCTCAATAAGATCCTGCATCACTCTGCCTCATTCTCTGGCTTTATTTATTGGATTGTTCCCGAAATATCCGCAAAGAAGTAGCAAGTTTTTGTTGCGAAATCATAAAAAAACCAGCATGAACTGCTGGCTTTGATTGAGATAACTTAATCTGTCAAGATCCTTAGATCTGATTGTTTACATCATCATTTTTAGTTTCACGGATCAGCAAGAATGCAAGCAATGACAGGATAGAAGCTGCTGTGAGGTAATAACCTACTGCAGACAAGCCATAAGTTGTTGCCAGTTTTGTTGCAATCAATGGCGCGAAAGATGCACCAAAAATACCTGCCAGGTTAAAGGTCAGGGCAGAACCGGTATAACGTACTGAAGTCGGGAAGATTTCAGACAATACGGTACCAATCGGGCCATAAGTTAGACCCATGATCGCTAGGCCGATACATAAGAAGAAGAACACCACCAGCGTACTGCCTGATTCAAGCATATCGGCAAAGAAGATACCGAAAATAGCAGAGACCACACATACTGCGATTGAAGTTGTCTTACGACCGAATTTTTCTGCAAGAACTGCTGAAAGTGGAATGAACGCGGCAAAGCACAGAGTTGCAACTAACTGTAGCTGAAGGAATTCTTCACGTGTATAGCCAAGCTGTTTGGTACCCCATTGTAACGCGAATACAGTCGTCAGGTAGAACACTACGAATGTACAGATCGCAGCGATGGTACCCAATACCAGCATTTTAGAATGCTTTTTGAATACTTCGAAGAACGGTACATTCACTTCTTTCTGCTTTTTCAATACGTTCTGGAATGCAGGGGTTTCATGCAATTTCAAGCGAATCCATAGACCCATAATCACCAGTAGTGCACTAGAAATAAATGGAATACGCCAGCCCCATTGCATGAACTCTGCTTCAGACATGAATGCGCCAAGGGTCAAGAATGAGCCTGTTGCCAGAATGAAGCCAATTGGTGCACCAAGTTGCGGGAACATACCATACCAGGCACGTTTGCCTTCTGGCGCATTTTCAGTTGCCAATAGAACCGCACCTGACCATTCACCACCCAAACCAAGGCCTTGGCCTAAACGACAAAGAGCCAGCAATAATGGCGCAGCAATACCGATTTGTGCATAAGTTGGCAATAAACCAATGGCAACGGTAGAAAGGCCCATAGTCAGTAAAGCAGCGACCAGAGTCGCTTTACGTCCGATCCGGTCTCCTAAGTGACCAAAGAGTGCAGCACCGATTGGACGGGCAATAAAGGCAATCGCAAAGGTTGCCAGCGACTGAATAGTCGCAGTCATAGGATCTGTACTTGTAGGGAAGAACAGATAAGGGAAAATAATAACGGCAGCTGTGGCATAAATATAGAAATCGAAGAACTCGATTGTAGTGCCCACTAAACTTGCTGTTAAAACACGAAATTTTGAATTAGTTGCTGTAATTTCTGTTACAGCGATAGAATCTGAAGACGCCATGAATAACCTTACACTTACTAAAAATAAAAAACTTAGTTTTAAAAGCGTAATCTTTTTAAAAAAGGCGTAATTTTTTAAAAAAACAACTGCAATCTTCTCGTTTCAACTCGCTCAGGGTCACTGAAATGGAGAAATGAGATGATTAAATCACGTAAAGATAGATAGACAGAAAATGTGATCCTGCGCCTATCAATACAAAAATGTGCCAGATAGCGTGGGTATATCTTACTCTTTTTAAAGCGTAAAACAATGCACCTACGGTGTATGCTAAGCCACCAATGATCAGAAAGGTTAAAGATTGAGCACTTAAGTACTGCTGCATATCGTCCATAACCAGTAGTGCAAGCCATCCCATGACCAGATAAGCGACTAAAGAAAGTTTCTGGAAACGGTTGATGAAAATGAACTTGAATAGTGTTCCAAGTACAGCAATCACCCACAAGGCAATCAGTAAATACTGGGCTTTGGCTGTTGGAATCGCAATCGATAGAAACGGGGTATAGGTACCTGCAATCAGGTAGTAAATTGCCGTATGATCAACTTTTTTGAAAAAATAGCGTCGGTCAGCAGCAGTAGACATATGATAGAGCATCGAAGCGGAAAACAGCAGAGTCATGCTGAAAGCATAGACCCAAAGGCCAATCCATTGTCCGGTACTCAAATAAGAGCCTTTAATAATCAATAAAATACCGGCAATCAAAGCCAGCGCAGAACCGAGGCCATGACTAATGTAATTAATCCGTTCCTCATTGTGATCATAATCTGGAACTAGGGGAGCATTCTGCATGATTGTCATTCTTGTTTAAATATACACTTGTATAATAATTCAATTTTGCTTTTAAGTTAAGAACAATTAAACTTGAGCAGCAATTCATATCAGGTTTTTCTTATGTCGACATCGACTTCTCTCTCGGTTCAGGAACAACAATTCTTGGAGGCTTTTCAGCAAGCCTTTGAAACTGATCATTTTGATCGTCTGATTTTGAGTCAGTATAAAGGTGAACTTGAACTATTGGAGAAAATGACCTTTAGAGTCATTTCGCTCAATGAGCAGAAGGTTTTGAGCTGTGTCTATCGATACAAGACTCAGGATGTCACTAAAAATTATCCTTTGAATGAAGCCTTAACTCAAGTAACGGAATTATTGACCTGTTGTAAGCAAGCTAACCTGTTTACTGATCAGGAAGGGTTGCAGCTGAAGAAAAACAAGAAAAAGGCCATGCTGACAAGAAGTAAAGCTAAACCAGTCTCTACAAAGGCTAAAGCAGAACAAGGCCATGACCGGATCAAGCAGCGTTATGTCGATCAGGACAGTGTATTCCTACAGCATTTAGGAATTACCGATCAGCAAGGCCAGATCATTCCAAGCATGGCACGTAAATGGAAACAGATTAATAAATTTGTCGAGATTTTCTCCAGCGCACTGGCTCAAATCCAGCCGCAGGAACAAGGATTACGTATCGTCGATTTCGGTTCAGGTAAGGGATATTTAACCTGTGCACTGTATGACTATATGCAAAAACATGGTCAGACGCCCTATGTCACCGGCGTAGAGCTGAATCCGAAAATGGTCGAATTCTGTCAGAATGTCGCGCAGCAATCCGGTTTTAATCAATTGGATTTCTTCCAGGGTGATGTGCGTACCTATGAACCGGAACGCCTGGATGTGATGATCGCTCTGCATGCTTGTGATGTGGCGACTGATTTTGCGATCCATAGCGGTATACGCCTGAACGCACAGATCATCATGTGTGCTCCATGTTGTCATAAAGAGTTAAGACCGCAATTACAGAGTCCGAAAGTGCTGTCGCCAATGTTGCAGTTTGGCATCCATGCTGGGCAGCAAGCCGAAATGCTAACGGATACCATTCGTGCCTTATTGCTGAAGGCTTATGGTTATGAAACCAAGGTCTTTGAATTTGTGGCCCTAGAACACACCAGTAAAAATAAAATGATTCTGGCGACCAAGCGGAAGGATTATGAACAGCCAGATCAGGCTGTTCTCGCCCAGATTCAGGCATTAAAAGAGATGTATGGAATTCAAAAACATTCACTGGAATTGTTATTGAATGACCAGTGGGATCAGCAGGGAATTGGTTCTAAATGCTAGATGATAAAAATCTTAAAATCGTGTCAGGCAGCTGGGATGATTTAGCCCAAGATGCCCGAGTGATACGTGAAGCCGTTTTTATTCAGGAACAGCAAATTGCTCCTGAAGATGAATGGGATGAGGAGGATGCAATCTCTACGCATTTTGTGGCTTATTTACAGGATCAAGCCGTGGCGACTGCACGCTTATTAAAGAATCACAGTATTGGTCGCGTAGCTGTATTACAGTCGGCACGTGGTACGGGCATCGGCTACAAGACCATGCGGGCTGTGATTGATCAGGCCAAGGCAGAGCAACGTAAATTTGTAAAGCTTTCTTCACAGGTACATGCGATTGGCTTTTATCGGAACTTGGGTTTTGACGTGCGGGGTGAAGAATATCTGGATTGCGGCATTCCACATATAGATATGTATCTCAGCTTAAAAGACTAAAAAAATAAAAAAGCGAGGAAAACCTCGCTTTTTTAAATTTGATCTTGGAACTGTCTAGTGACCATGAGCCGTATTTTCGTCATGGCTAGCAGTGTCCATCTGTGCATGTTCTTCAGCAGACATATTATGCTCCTCCGTGCTCATCTCATGAGTCTGATGAGATGAAGAGGTAGCCTGACGAGCTTCACGGTCAGCCTGTGCTTTGGCTAAAGCTTCTGGAGACATCGCAGGTGCATTCTTAAATGCATGCTGCTGGGTATTTTCTTTCTTTTGCTGGCTTGGCATGTAGTCTGGTTCATTGCTGACCGCAAGCCAGAAAAACAACATAAATAATCCACCTAAAATACAGAAGATAATCAGTGCTTTCCAACCCCAAGGTGATTTTTCAGGTGAACTGTGATCAGTCATATGCATGTACCCATCGTGGATGTCTAACTCATGTAACTTTATAACATAAATTGTCTGGAAAGCAGATCAAAATCTGTCATTGATTGAATGCAATAGACTTCGAGAGTTTATCGCGTCGAAATAAAAAAAGAGGAGTCAAGCTCACTGCTGTCCCATAGTTTGCTTTAAATAAAAAAAACCTGAGTCCTAACAGTTAAAATATGAGTGCAAACAAACACTTTAACGACCAGGATTCAGATTTTGTCACATCAGAATACCGTATTTCATGAGCTAATTAAACCTGTTGTGCGACAGGATTTTGAACAACTTGCTAAAGTACACCATGTTGGACAGGAATTTAGAGCGGCTTCGCGGTGGAATCAGTTTATTGCCATATTGATGTCTCAATTCTCTTGTAGGCAAAGTCTGAGAGATATTCAATCCAATTTGGAGTGCCAACAGGAAAAGCTAAGTCATCTCGGAGCAAAGTCTATTCCCCTAAGCACGCTGGCACGAATCAATGAGCAGCAGCCTGCTGCCTTGTATCAACAGCTATTTTACAAGTTGCTTAAATACTATGAACACTCAAAAGTAGCTCATAAATTTCGCTTTAAGAATCCCTTGTATTCCTTGGATGCCAGTCATATTGACCTGTCACTTTCCTTATGTGAATGGGCCAAAGTTCACGACTCAAAAGCCAGCATGAAACTCAGTATAGGATTGAATCACAGCAATGATATTCCTGAGTTTGTTGCAGTTGAAAATGGCAAAGAAAATGACATGGTACAAGGCCGCAAATTCCAGTTTCCTGCTGGCAGCATTGTAGTTTTTGATAAAGGCTATGTCGATGACCAATGGTATGCAAATCTGACTGCTCAAAACATTGGATTTGTCACACGTTTTAGGCCTAAATCTGTGTATCAGGTGATCCAGCAACATCCAGTGCTTGAATCCAAAGGTATTCTAAAAGATGAAACCATTCAGCTGAATAGCGCACATGCCCTAAAAAGAAAAGCCCCAGTGTTAAGAAGAATTGAATATAGAGATCAGCAAAGTGGCAAGCACTTTAGCTTTCTCAGCAATAACTTTCATTTAGCCGCCTCTACCATTGCGACGATTTATAAAGATCGTTGGAAAGTTGAGCTGTTCTTTAAGGCGATTAAGCAGAATCTCAAATTAAAAGCGTTTCTAGGCCGCAGCAGGAACGCAATTCAGACACAAATCTGGATTGCGATGATCGCCTATTTATTGGTGAGTTTCGCTCAACATTTAGGAAAAACAGGTTGGACAGTTCAACGTTTACTCAGAATAATTCAGGTGAATTTGTTTGAAAGAAGAACTTTAAAAGCTTTATTTTCACCCGATAAAATACCCATAAAACAAGAGGAAGCTCAAATGAGCTTCCTTTTGTGAAAAATTATGGGACAGCAATGGAGTCAAGCTCCTCTTTTTTAGACCCAGTTTTTAAAAGCGCTGACCTTCAGCAACTTTCTGTTTGAGTAACTGTGGTGCTTTGAAACGTTCGCCATATTTACT
Organism: Acinetobacter variabilis; assembly: GCF_000369625.1. Lineage (GTDB taxonomy): Bacteria > Pseudomonadota > Gammaproteobacteria > Pseudomonadales > Moraxellaceae > Acinetobacter > Acinetobacter variabilis. Next base: position 1,964,319 of record NZ_KB850113.1, on the reverse strand, counting down.
TTCTAGGATTTCAGCACGATTCAAGGCCTTGGTTAAACCATACTGGTTCAAGAACTGCACTGCACCTCCCGTCCAAGCGGCAAAACCAATTCCAAAGATTGAACCAATATTGGCATCGACCACTGACTCCAGCACACCTTCTTCCAGACAGCGTACGGTATCCAGCGCTTGAACAAACAGGAAGCGGTCTATCATTTCCTGTTCAGAAATATCCACTTCTTTATACCAATGCTCCAAGCCAGACCACAGCTGCTTTTTGCCACCTTCAGGATAATCATAAAAACCTGCACCAGCAGCTTTGCCTTTACGGTTAAACTCATGAATCATGGTTTGAATCACGGCATCTGCATCGGTGCTTGGGCGTTCTTTGCCTTGTGCTGCCAGAGCCTTACGGGTTTCTGCAGCTACATGCTCAGAAAGTGTCAGAGAGACTTCATCTTGAATAGCAAGTGGTCCGACCGGCATACCTGCTTTCAGCGCAGCCATTTCAATACGGGCTGGATGCACCCCTTCGGCGAGCAAACGTAAACCTTCCTGTACAAAGGTTCCAAAGACACGACTGGTAAAGAAGCCACGGCTGTCATTCACTACAATCGGTAGCTTGCCAATCTGCTGCACAAAGTCAAATGCCTTGGCCAGTGTTTCTGCTGAAGTATTTTTCCCCTTAATGATCTCGACCAGTTGCATCTTGTCGACTGGGCTAAAGAAATGCAGACCGATAAAATTCACCTGATTTTGAGAAGCTTGAGCCAAGTCACTGATGGGTAGAGTCGAGGTATTGGATGCCATTACACCGTTGGATGCTAAATATTGCTCTGCTTCCTGAGTAACTTTGGCTTTGAGTTCCTGATTTTCAAATACTGCTTCAATGATCAGGTCACAGCCTTGAAAATCTGCTGCTTCTGTCGTGGTGTGAATCAGACTTAAAATCTGGTCACATTTTTCAGCTGTTAAGCGGCCTTGGGCTACTTTTTTATCAAGTAATTTCTGGCTATAGGCTTTGCCTTTTTCAGCAGCTTCGACCGAAATATCTTTTAGTACCACCTGAATGCCTTTGCTGGCAGTGACATAGGCAATACCTGCACCCATCATACCTGCACCCAAAATACCTACTTTAGTGGCTTTCCATGGCGCAAAGTCTTTAGGACGACTGGCACCTGATTTAATGGCATTCATGCCATGCCAGAATGTACCGATCATGTTCTTGGAAATCTGGCCGGTAGCGAGATAGGTGAAATAACGCGACTCAATTCTCAGTGCGGTATCAACATCAACCTGAGCGCCTTCAACCGCAGTGGATAAAATGGCTTCAGGAGCTGGATAGCAGCCCTTGGTTTTATCACGCAGCATCGCAGGAGCAATGGCCAGCATCTGTGCAACGGCAGGCGAAGAAGGAGAGCCTCCCGGAATTTTGTAACCTTTTACATCGAAAGGCTGTTGGGATTGCGGATGTTGTTTAATCCAAGCTATAGATTTATCTAGTAACTCATCCAGTGAGTCGGCTGTGTCATGTACCAGTCCCAAAGACTTGGCTTTTTCTACACCGAACTGTTTGCCTTCCATCAGCAAAGCTAAGGCATTTTGCAGGCCTAGCAGACGAACCATACGGACAATACCACCACCGCCTGGTAGCAAGCCTAAAGTGACTTCAGGTAAACCAAACTTGGTTTTGGCATCATTGAGGGCAATACGATGATGGGCACATAAAGCGATTTCCCAACCACCACCGAGTGCGGTGCCATTTAAAGCTGCCACCACAGGAATGCCACGCGTTTCGATATAGCGTAATTTGGCTTTCATGTCTTCAATCATATTGAAGAATTCAGTGGCATGTTCAGGCGTCGCCTGAATCAGCTCATCCAGATCACCGCCAGCAAAGAATGTCTTTTTAGCTGATCGGAAAATAATTCCGGCGATCTGTTCATCTGCCTGTAACTGGGCAGCGACTTCTTCCAGAGCCGTGCGAAAGTCGGCATTCATGGTATTGGCGGACTGGTTTGGAGAATCAAAGGTCAGAATGACAATATAATCTTCAGTTTTTTGATATTGAATTGCGCTCATGCTGATCTCCTTATACCAACTCAATAATGGTTGCGATGCCCATACCACCACCCACACACAGGGTGGCCAGTCCACGTTTCTTACCTTGACGTTCCAGTTCATCCAGTAAAGTGCCTAGAATCATGGCACCGGTCGCACCGAGTGGATGTCCCATGGCAATGGCACCACCATTGACATTGACTTTGGCAGGATCAACCTTCATTTCATTGATAAAGCGCATCACCACAGCAGCGAAAGCTTCATTGACTTCAAACAGATCAATATCATCAATGGTGAGTCCGGCTTTGGCTAAAGCCTTACGTGCAGCCGGGGCGGGGCCAGTCAGCATAATGGTTGGATCGGCACCAACCAGCGCCGTTGCCAGTACTTTGGCGCGTGGCTTGAGATTTTGCTGTTGTACTGCCTGTTCGGAGGCAAGTAATACGATTGCTGCACCATCCACAATGCCTGAAGAATTACCCGCATGGTGTACATGGTTTACAGAGCCTACTTCCGGATATTTCTGTAGAGCGATGGCATCAAAGCCTATCTGGCCCATCGTTGCAAAACTTGGCTTTAATGCACTTAAGCCTTCTGCAGTTGTTGTCGGTTTAATGAATTCATCTTTGTCTAGAATCACGACGCCAGCTTTATCTTTCACTGGAATAATGGATTTATCAAAATAACCATTCGCTTGGGCTGCTGCCGCTTTCTTTTGTGATTGCTCGGCGAATTGATCTACATCTGCACGACTATAACCATCAATGGTCGCGATCAGGTCAGCCCCGATGCCTTGTGGAATAAAATCGCAAGCCATATTGGTTTCAGGATCTAAAGCCCACGGGCCGCCATCAGAACCCATCGGAACACGAGACATGGATTCAACGCCACCCGCAACGACCAGATCTTCCCAGCCTGAACGAACTTTTTGTGCTGCCAGATTTACAGCTTCCAGGCCCGAAGCACAGAAACGGTTGATCTGAACGCCAGCCACATCATTGTCCCAGCCTGCGGCAATTGCAGCAGTTTTGGCAATGTCTGCACCCTGATCACCGATTGGAGTCACACAGCCCAGCACAATATCATCCACCTGAGATGTATCCAGGTTATGGCGTTCTTTCAGTTCATTTAAGAGCGTAGTCAGTAAACTAATTGGTTTAACTTCATGTAATGATCCGTCTTTTTTTCCCTTTCCGCGTGGCGTGCGAATGGCATCAATAATATAGGCCTCGCTCATACAATATCCTTTTCTTGCTTTACTGAAATTGTTCTAATGCTTCGAGTGTAATGATTAAATCTTGAAGTGCAATGACGAGAACGGACCAGATCATTTGAGCAATTTGGTCAGTCTTGATGGATTAAAAAGCGGGCATAAAAAAGCCCAAGTCTGGAGCTTGGGCTAGGGGCTTGCAGCGCTTAATAAACGATACTTTTCAAGTATACAATTTTATAGCAAGGTTTTTAATGGTAACCGTGTAACTGACGGTATAGGCCTGGTGTTACCCCTGTCCATTTTTTGAAAGCACGGTGGAAAGTACTGGTTTCACTAAAGCCAACCTGTTGTGCGACATCTTCCAGAGTCAGATCTGGGTTAAGTAATAAGTGAATTGCAGCATCACGGCGCAGTGCATCTTTCACGCCCTGATAGCTCTTGCCTTCAGCAGCCAGACGGCGACGCAGGGTTTGCGGAGACAGGTAGAGCATCGATGCGACATCGTTCAAGGTCGGCATTTCTTCACCAATCTGGCTCTTTAATACATCACGGATCCGAGAAGTCAGCGAGTTGGTATTTTTAAATTTGACTAGAAGTTGAGCCGGAGCTGCTTTGAGGAATTCTTCCAGCGTTTCTTCATTCTGGCGAATTGGCAAATCCAGATAATCCGCTGCAAAGGTAATTTCAGTACGCGGCATATCGAACTGCATCACAGGTGCAAAGAACAGCGCATCGTATTCATCTGCATGCGCAGGGCGCGGGTAGCTGAAATGTACACGTTCCAGCGGCAGACGACGTTCAATTAACCACGATGCCAGACCATGCCAGATCATCAGCATACTTTCGGTAATAAAGTGTTCCGGATCCATCGAATTTGGAATCAGGGGAACCAGACGCGCTTCGTGCTTGTCACGTTCCAGGGTTACAGACCAGTCATCACCAAAGAGTTTGTAAAATTGTGAAGAAAGCTCGAGTGCATCGCCCAGCGTTTTGGCATGGATGATCAACTGGCACATAATCGCGAAAGTGCCCAGACGACGCGGCTGTTTGTCAAAACCGACATGTTCGTCCTGTGTCACCATCCAGAGCATCTTGATAAAACGGGTATATTGTTCAGGCGAAATACGGGCCTTCGGCTGATGCAGAAGCTCGGCTTCAATCCCAACGTGAGACAATAAAGTATCGACATCCATGCCCAGGCGCTTAACGCCGTATAAGGCTGCATTGACGAAATGGATACTGATCGTATCACGACTCATGTTTAATCCTTCAGTCTCTTTAATGTTCACTAATATTTGACCTAAATGACAAAAAATAAAAAATCAATGGCAATTTACAAGAATGCAATTACCATTTTCTTACATGTTAAATTGCCGAAACTATCAAGGTAAATGGCTGAACATGACATTGTTTTTGGGCATTTATGTTCTTATGATGAGACAAAAAGCGATATAAATAGAGTAATAACTCCAATGTCATATGCATTAAAAGGTTTGAAAATATTAGATTTTTCTACATTATTACCCGGTCCATTTGCCACATTATATCTTGCAGACATGGGTGCAGAAGTTGTGCATATTGAATCACCCACACGTCCTGATCTGGTGCGTTTAATGCCACCTTTTGCACATGGACAGGCCACAACGCATAATTATCTGAATCGAAACAAACATTCTGTCGCACTGGATTTAAAGAATCCCGAACATATTGAACAGATCAAATCCCGAATTGCAGATTATGACATTGTGGTCGAACAATTTCGTCCAGGTGTGATGCAACGGCTTGGCCTGGATTATCCAACACTCAGTGCGCTCAATCCACGCTTAATCTATTGCTCGATTACTGGTTATGGTCAGACCGGCCCTTATATAGATCGGGCTGGGCATGACATTAACTATTTGGCTTTATCTGGGATTGCCGGGCATAGTGGCCGGCTTGAAAGCGGACCACCGGCAATGGGAATCCAGATTGCTGATGTCGCGGGCGGCTCTATGCATGCGCTGGTTGCCATTCTGGCAGCGGTGATTGAGCGGCAGAGCAGTGGTCAGGGACAATATATTGATATTTCCATGACCGATTGCGCGGCGACATTAAATAATATGGCAGCTTCTGCCAGTCTGGCGGGTAATCAGCATCAGCAGATAGAATCAGGTTACTTAAATGGCGGTACCTTTTATGACTATTATCAGACTCAGGATGATCGCTATCTATCAATAGGCAGTCTGGAGCCTCAATTCATGCAAGGTCTGGCACAATTGCTGGATTTGCCGATTATTCTGGAAAAAGGTGCTTCTTTCGCACCTGAAGATCATGCTTTAGTGAAACAGGCGATTCGCGATAAAATCAGTTCCCAACCTCTATCTCACTGGCAGGCCTTATTTTCTCAGGCAGATTTCTGTGTCGAACCTGTACTAAAGCTTGATGAAGCCCTGCATTCTGAGCTGGCGCAGCAACGTGAATGGGTGGTGCAGGTGCCAGTTAAAGCGGATCAGCGGGAGCAAACCGAAGCTCAACTGGCTTGCCCGATCAAGTTTTCAAGATCAACTATGCGATATCAATTTATTGGTCAGGCTTTAGGCGAAACCGAAGAGTGGTAATTGAGCGACCTTCTCATTTTAGTTTATGAAAAAAACTGCTAAAGATTTAAAAAATAAATCATTCACATTAAAAATCAGAGGAAGCTGATCTAAAGCTTTATATCATTGAAAGTTTGCTAGGCTTATCAATAAAATCGCTATGAAATATGTATAAAAAGCATTTTATTGATAGATTCAATGTCGTTATCCTTGCCGACGATATAATAGAAACTACTAGCTGTACGCCATGTATTTATATACTGATTTAGATCAGCAACTGATTAATGAACGTGTTGCACAGTTCCGTGACCAGACGGAACGTTATTTAGCGGGCAAATTGACGGAAGATGAATACCGTCCGCTCCGCCTTCAAAATGGTCTTTATGTACAACGTTATGCGCCAATGTTGCGTATTGCGGTACCTTATGGCCTGATGAATTCTAAACAACTTCGTAAAGTGGCTGATCTGGCGAAAGAGTATGATCGTGGCTATGCGCACGTTTCAACCCGTCAGAATATCCAGTTTAACTGGTCTGCACTAGAGAACGTGCCTGATATGCTGGCTGAACTGGCAACCGTGCAAATGCACGCGATCCAGACTTCAGGGAACTGTATCCGTAATACTACCACTGACCAGTATGCAGGTGTCGTGGCAGGTGAAATTGCAGATCCACGTCCAACTTGTGAATTGATCCGTCAATGGTCAACTTTCCACCCGGAATTTGCTTTCTTGCCACGTAAGTTCAAGATTGCGGTATCTGCGCTGGAAGAGATTGACCGTGCAGCAACTTCATTCCACGATATCGGTGTCTATATCGTGAAAAATGAAGCAGGCGAGATCGGCTATAAAATTAAAGTGGGTGGCGGCTTGGGCCGTACGCCAGTAATTGGCAGTTTTATTCGTGACTTCCTGCCACGTGAAGACCTGATTGCTTATCTTGAAGCGGTACTACGTGTGTATAACCTGCACGGCCGTCGCGACAACAAATACAAAGCACGTATCAAGATTCTGGTAAAAGCATTAACGCCAGAAGTTTTTGCTGAAAAAGTTGAAGCCGAATTTGTACATACTGTTAAGACATTAAAGATTGATGCTGAAACACTGGCGAAAATGGATGAAAACTTCACTCCATTTGACTACCAAGATTATGCGGATGAAGACTTCACTGAACTGTTTGCCCAGTATCCGAAGTTTAAGCAATGGTTCAATATCAATACCAATGCACATAAAGTGAAAGGTTATCGTATTGTCACGATTTCACTGAAACGTGCGGGTATTGCACCGGGTGATGTGACCACTGAAGAAATGAACCTGATTGCAGATCTTGCAGACAAGTACACCTTCGGTGAACTGCGTACAACTCACGAGCAAAATATTGCGCTGGTAGATGTACCACAAAAAGACTTATTTGAATTGTGGCAGACGCTGGATCAGCATAACCTGGCACGTGCGCATATCGGCTTCTTGACTGACATTATCTGCTGCCCAGGTGGTGACTTCTGCTCATTAGCAAATGCAAAATCCATTCCAATTTCTGAAGCAATTTCACGCCGTTTTGATGATCTGGATACCATTTACAACTTGGGTAAACTGGACCTGAACATTTCAGGTTGTATGAATGCCTGTGGTCATCACCACGTGGGTAACATCGGTATCTTGGGTGTAGATAAAAAAGGCGCTGAATTCTATCAGATCACTTTAGGTGGTAATGCGGATCATGATGCCTCTATTGGTGACATTCTTGGGCCATCATTTGCTGCAGAAGTGGTGCCGGATATCGTAGAAGAAATTCTGAATACTTATCTTGACTTGCGTCAGGATGGTGAAGAGTTTATCGATACTTATCGTCGTGTCGGCATTCAACCATTCAAGGAGCGCGCATATGCTTAATACCGCACTACAAGTGCTCTCTAAAGATGGCACAATTGCAGATAACACTTACCAGCTAATTGGTGAAGATGGTGTATTGCCACAGGGTGATGTAGTTCTGACTGTAGAGCAGTTAGACCAGATTGCCAATATTACTGGTAAAAAAGCATTGTACTTAACGGTTGATGCTTCACCTGAAACTAATGAATTTCCGCTTGAGCAACTTGATGCGATTTTTATTGAGTTTGCAGGTTTTAATGATGGCCGTGGTTATTCATTTGCTGCATTGCTTCGCCGTCAAGGTTTCCAGGGTGAGCTGCGTGCGACTGGTGATGTGTTCAAAGATGTCTTGAACTACATGAAGCGTTCTGGTTTCGATACTTTTGTCATTAAAGAAGGTAAAGATATTCAGGAAGCAGCTGCAGGCTTGGGTGATTTCACTAATCCGTACCAAGCTTCAACAGCAGTACCAACACCGAATTATCAAACTGGAGCTTAATTCGTCTTCAACTAAAAAAGCCTCCATCTGGAGGCTTTTTTGTATTTAAATCTTAGGGTGCACGTTCTTCAAGTAGGCAGTTAATCATCCATTGCACTCCGAATTGATCCGTAAAGGCACTATAAAGCGCACCCCAAAAGGTTTTTTCTAAAGGCATTTCGATTTGACCATTCACCGATAAAGCTTCATAGAGTCGTTTGGCTTCATCCTGTTCATTGGCACTTAAAATAATCGCAATATAGTGATTAGTACCCTTACTAAATGCTGGTATATTTTCAGTACAGAGTTTGTCATTGATATCAGAACCCATGAGTTCTGTGTATTCATTAATTGGAAGTGAGATATGTAAAATCAGATTTTTTTCTTCATTTGATAAATCAATTCCTTGCTGCCCAGGCGTATCTCCATAACGGGTTAGACTAGAAAATTCGCCACCAAATACCGAACGATAAAAGGTAAAGGCAGCTTCGGTCTCACCCTGGAAATTAAGGTAATGATTAAGTCGCATGTAGGATTCCTTTTCTTGTTCTGAATCCCTTTAATTTACGCCTTGAACTGAATTTGATTGATAAAGAAGCTTTATGAAAATGTAATTAAAAGAATTTAATTTATGGACAGAGGCGGATTCAAGCAGCAAGTGCAACAGTATAAAAACCAGCCATAACTTCACTAGGCGTATACCAGCCTAGTGTTTTTCTAGGGCGATGATTGAGAGCAAATTCTATCTGCTCTATTTGTTCATTTGACACTTCATCAAACGAAGATGATTTTGGCAGATATTGCCTGATCAGACCATTGGTATTTTCATTTCTGGCTCGTTGAATCGACTTGTATGGATCTGCAAAGTACGTCTCTATCCCTGCTTCCGTTATCCGCCGGTGCTCGGAGAACTCCTTACCATTATCAAAGGTTACACTGTAGGCATGACTGCTGCGCAAACATGCTAAAGCACACGAGATCGTTTTAGTTGTGGTTCTAGTTTGTCCCAAATGAACGATATGTACATACAAGCTTTTGCGCTCAACCAGAGTTAATAATGCCCCCTTGTGATTCTTGCCTATCACGGTATCACCTTCAAAATCACCTAGGCGTTGACGTTTCTCGATGACCTCATCGCGACAGTGAATACTTGTTCTATCAACGAGTTGGCCTCTACGGTCTGTATTTTTATAGCCTCGTTTACGATATTTCTTTTGATGTCTTAAATGAATGTGGAGCTTACCGCCTTTAGATTTATCTAGATAGACGTACTGATAAATCCATTCATGTGAAGGCACATCAAGCCAACCTCGTTGTGTTAAAGCACCTGAAATTTGCTCAGGAGACCAATCTAAGCCAATCAGATAACGAATATAAACGAGAGCAAAATCCGTCATTTGTGAAGAGGATCGATATCGTCTTTGACTTGAAAATTTCTCTGCCTGTTGAGCTCGATATCCACGTTTTCCAGTATTTCTTTTGATCTCACGATAAAGGGTTGATCGAGAACGTCCAAGCTCCCTGGCAAGGGTAGAGATTGAAGATTTGCTTTTCAAAGCAGCATAAATTTCGTATCTTTCATCTTGAGAAAGTTGGGTGTATTGCTTCATTGGGTGCTTTCCAATTGCGAGTTGAAAAAAGTCTAATGATTTTAATACACCTAACTTTTTCAACTAACTACAAATATGTCGCACTTGGTATTTGAATCTGCGAGATAATAAAAAAATGAAATATTTATAAAATAAAAAAGAGGGCTATAAAAGCCCTCTCTACTACTTGATTATAAAAGAATTAGATCAGTTCGATTGCGACCGCAGTTGCTTCACCACCGCCAATACATAGCGCAGCGATACCACGTTTACCGCCTGTACGTTTCAATGCATGGATCAAGGTCAGGATAATACGTGAACCTGTAGAACCAACCGGGTGACCGAGTGCACATGCACCACCGTTAATGTTGACTTTTTCAGGATCAAGCTTGAACTCATCCATTGGGCACATGGTGACCATGGCAAAGGCTTCGTTGATTTCCCAAAGGTCAACTTCCTCAGCTTTCCAACCAGTTTTATCCAGAACTTTCTGAATAGCGCCAACAGGAGCAATCGTGAATTCAGATGGATGCTGGGAGTTTGAAGCATAAGCAATGATTTTAGCCAAAGGTGCTAAACCTTTAGCTGCTGCATTGTCGCTTGAAGTCAGAACAAGGGCGGAGGCACCGTCTGAAATTGAGCTGGCATTCGCTGCCGTAATTGTCCCGTCTTTTGCAAAAGCAGGACGTAAAGTTGGAATCTTGTCAATATTGGCATTAAAAGGTTGTTCGTCCTTATCAACGACCACATCACCTTTACGGGTGGAAACAGTGACTGGCACGATTTCATCAGCAAAGTAGCCTTCATTGACTGCAGTTTGAGCGCGTTTCAGTGAACGGATTGCAAATTCATCCATCTGTTCACGTGTATAACCTTTGCTATTTGCCATATCTTGAGCAAATGAACCCATCAGGCGACCAGTTTCAGCATCTTCCAGGCCATCCAGGAACATATGATCCTTGATTTCACCATGACCCATACGGAAACCGCCACGCGCTTTTGGCAATACATATGGGGCATTGGTCATAGATTCCATCCCACCTGCAACTACATAAGTTGCAGAACCTGCCTTAATCATATCTGCCGCTTGCATCACTGCTTTCATGCCTGAACCACATAATTTGTTGATGGTGACAGCACCGGTAGAATCAGACAGACCTGCTTTACGCATCGCTTGACGGGCAGGGCCTTGTTTTAAACCTGCCGGGAGTACACAACCCATAATGACTTCTTCAATATCGGTTGGCTGCAAGCCTGAACGAGCAATCGCTTCTTTGATGGTGACAGCACCAAGTTCAGGTGCAGTAACGCTAGCCAAGCTACCTTGAAAGCCGCCCATCGCTGTACGTGCGCCATTGACAATTACGATGTCAGTCATTGTTATATCTCCCTATAAGTTTTGATCATTTTTTCTCGAACCTAAGCAGTATATTGAAAAAAGTGCAGGATTAAAGTCCTAATCTGGATAAATCATAGACTCTAGGGTTTTATTAACAGGAGGCCAGATGTTCGATTCGGATATGTCCCATTTTATTCAAGACAATACGTTGTTGGGATGCAAGGTGAGTAGAACAATAATAAAAGCTGCCATTTGATCCAATAGGTAAAGCCGTCTGGGCTTGATAAGTTACGTTCGGTATACTTAAGGCACCTCGCCAACTCAGGTTACCGTATTTAAGATTAAGTTGTTCAATGTGTAAAATTTGTTCGTCATTGTCGACTTGACGATTACGGTTTTTATCAATAAATACCAGCAAATTTTTATTCCATTGGTTTGCTTGACAGGTTAATGAATCTTGACTGGGACAAATCACAATATTCTGGTGAAACACAGCTGCCTGGCTGCGTGCATAACGATTGGTTGCTGTAATTTTCATCGGAATATTTTTAGCTTCCTGCTTGGATAAATAATCATGAAAGTAAGGCAAGGCAATTGTGACCACAATTGCGATAAGGGCAATACAGATAATTAACTCAACAATAGTGAACGCTCTTGTTATCTTTTTATACATAGAGTTACCTGATTTATATATTATTTTTATTTGAAACATGCTATTAATTGTGCGTTTTTTATGCTTAATTGAGCGAGTAAGAAACGCCTTACTCAAAATTCAAAAAGGCGCTTAAAAATAAATTGGCAATGACAATAGGCGATTCACAACAAAAAATTGAGTAAAAAATTACTGAATTACAACGGAAATTGTAAGTAATTTTGTCAATAATTTACTTGATTAGATTAATCAAGCACTTGGAAAAATAATAAAGTGTTTGTATGATGCGCAGTGAATAGCTTAAAAATAACACTGGGGTAAAAAAGCCTATCTCAGAATTGCCTATTAGAAGGCTTGAGCTTGAACAACAATTGTTATCTCTGGAGGATAAATCCATGAAAATGAGTCGTATTGCTTTAGCAATGCTTGTAGCTGCTCCTTTTGCTGCTGCAAACGCAGGCGTAACTGTTACTCCATTAATGTTAGGTTATACTTGGCAAGACACCCAACACAACAATGGCGGTGATGATGGCGAACTAACAACTTCTGGTGAAATGGAAGATGATCTATTTGTTGGTGCTGCAATTGGTGTTGAACTAACTCCATGGTTAGGTTTTGAAGCTGAATATAGCCAGGTTAAAGGCGATATGCGAGATCTACCAGGTGCTGAATACAAAGGTCAGAACATTGCAGGTAATTTCTATGCAACTTCTGATGTGTTCACTGGCAACTATGACAGCAAAATCAAACCATATGCATTGTTAGGTGCTGGTCACTACAAATATGAGTTTGACGGTGCTTCAGAAGCTGCTTTAGGTCGTACTGGTCGTGGTTTTGAAGAAGAAGGTACACTAGGTAATGCTGGTATCGGTGCATTCTGGCACATCAACGATGCTTTAGCGCTACGTACTGAAGCTCGTGGTACTTACCACTTCGATGAAAAATTCTGGAACTATACAGCACTTGCTGGTCTTAACGTAGTTCTAGGTGGCCGTTTAAAACCAGCTGCTGACGTTGTAGAAGTTGCTCCAGTTGAGCCAGTTGCTCCAGTTGCTCCAGCTCCACAAGAGTTGACTGAAGACCTGAACATGGAACTTCGCGTGTTCTTTGATACGAATAAATCAAATATCAAAGACCAATACAAACCAGAAATTGCGAAAGTTGCTGAGAAGCTAGTTGAATATCCAAACGCAACTGCTCGTATTGAAGGTCACACAGACAGCACTGGTCCACGTGCATTGAACGAACGTTTATCTCTAGCTCGTGCTAACTCTGTTAAATCTGCACTTGTTAACGAATACAACGTAGATGCATCTCGTTTGTCTACTCAAGGTTTCGCTTGGGATCAACCGATTGCTGACAACAATACTAAAGAAGGTCGTGCTATGAACCGTCGTGTATTCGCGACAATCACTGGTAGCCGTACTGTTCTAGCTGAACAACCAGTTGCTCAATAATTCGTTATTGAACACTGATTAAAAAAAGCGACTCTTTGAGTCGCTTTTTTTATGGCTGTTTTTTGCATACACTTGCTGCTCGAAATTGATTTTGAGTTAAAGCATGAGCATAGAACTCCCTGAAGACTTACAAAGTCTGGAAGCTAATAGTGGTATTTATGCGATCTGGATGATTTTTCATCATTATGGAATAGATCTGCATATTCCTGATCTGGTGCAATTGACACAGCATAATGATGAGATGGGAGCTTCAAGTATTGCGCTCGCTGTTGCCCTTAAGACATTGGGACTCGATGTTGAGTTTTTTACAGAAACAGATCCTGATAAACAGCTACTTGAAATCCAGTTTTATCAAAAAGCACAAGAACTCAAAGTGCCTGTTCATGAATATCCACTTTCTTATACAGATATTCAAAAATCAGTGGATAAAGGCCTTTTTGTAATCGTGTTCTACGATACGCTTGAAGGGGTGGGGAACCATTCATTAATTTATGAAATCAATGAAAAAGAAATCAGTTTCTTTGATAGTTTTGATGCAATGCCTAAAGAAGTCTTCGAACAGCAGCGTCGAGTAGAAGGTATTTGTCAGCAAGTCATAGTGATTGATGACCGTAATTTTGTCATGCGTCATAGCTGATTTCAGAATATAAAAAAGCAGCTACTTGAGCTGCTTTTTTAATAAAGGTGAGATATTAGTCTTTTTCAATATTCATCGGTCGAACATCCATCTCTTGATAAGAAACCAGTTTGGTTTTATATTTCCACTTATAACCCAGCCAAATCACCAGGAATAATAAAATACCGATATAAGTAGAAAGAACAGCCAACCACTCACCATCTAGGACAGCTTGATAATTCTGACCTAAAACGACAATTGAGCAAAGAACGAAGGCAAACCAAGGTGCGAACGGGAAAAATTTAGCTCTATAGGCCAGACCTTCAAGTTGATAGCCTTGAGCCAGATAACCTTTACGGAAGCGGTAATGTGAGATTGCAATCCCGAGCCAGACAATGAAGCCACACATACCTGACATATTCAGCAACCAGTTAAAGACCTCCTGCTCGCCAAAGAATGTGGTCAGGAAGCATAGTGCTGCAATCGCCGTGGTCGCATACAGAGCATTCATCGGTACACCGCGTGGATCCAGATGGGCAAACAGCTTAGGCGCACTGCCTTTACGTGCCATATCAAACAGCATACGGGTCGAAGAATACATGCCTGAGTTACCTGCAGACAGAATCGCAGTCAAAATTACGGCATTCATCATGCTCGCTGCAAAGGCAAAGCCTGCTTTTTCATACAATAAAGTGAATGGAGAAAGGGCCACATCTTCTGTTGCAGCTGCCTGTAATAGACGCGGATCATTATAGGCAACCAATGTACCGATAATGAAAATACACACGATATAGAACAGCAGGATTCGCCAGAAGATCTGCTTGATTGCGACTGGAATGGTTTTTTGCGGATCTTTAGATTCACCAGCGGCTACACCAACCATCTCGGTTCCCTGGAACGAGAATCCGGCAATCATGGCAACCCCAATAAGGGCCTGGAAACCACCAACAAAAGGCGCTTCACCCACGCTCCAGTTTGCAAATGCTGAAGCACCCGGTGTGAGCATGATCTTGGCAATCATCCAGATCCCGATGATGATAAAGGCAATAATCGCCAGTACTTTCACCAATGAGAAGAAGAATTCTGATTCACCAAAACCTTTTACTGTGAGGGCGTTAATCCCAAAGATCACAGCGAGGAAGATCGCACTCCAGTAAAAGCCCGGAATATCAGGGAACCAGAATTTCATAATAAACTGTACGGCAACCAGTTCAAAGGCAACGGTAATCGCCCAGTTGTACCAGTAGTTCCAGCCTAAAGCGAAACCAAAGCCACCTTCGACATATTTGGTGCCGTAGGTAAAGAATGCGCCCGAGGTCGGATTATGAGTCGCAAGCTCTCCAAGGCTGGTCATCAAGAAATAAATCATTACGCCAATCAGGGCATAGGCGAGAAGTGCGCCACCCGGGCCTGCGCTGGCAATAGTCGCACCTGAGGCCAGGAATAAACCTGTACCGATAGACCCGCCAATCGCGATCATATTGAGATGACGAGCACCAAGCTTACGCTGCAGCTGCACGCTGTTCTGAGTTTCGCTCATCATGATTCCTTAGCATTTTTTTGAGTGCTGGCGAAGAGCACTTTAAAACCTTGTTGATCAGTTTTGACTGTACATTGACCAAAACTTTGTTCAATTAAAATTGGATAATTTAAGAAGCGGTTTGCCACAATCCATAATTCACCGCCAGACTTAAGATGACGACGCGAAGTCTTGCATAAAGTTTCACTGGCCGCATAGTTGGTCTGGATTCCCTGATGGAAAGGGGGATTACTGACAATGGCATGTAAAAAGAGCGGTGCATCTTCAATACCTGATACAGCTTTAATTTCCAGCTGCTGAGGACTGAGCTGATTTTTCTCAAATGTCATTTGGGTAGAAGCCAAGGCAAAGGCATCCACGTCCAGAGCAAAAATACGGTTCTCAGGATTCAGTTTGGCTAAATAAGCACTGATCACGCCTGCACCACAGCCAAAGTCGGCAATCTTGCCTGAGGTCACTTGAGATAAATAGGGTAAGAACACCGCTGTTCCTACATCCAGGTGATCCTGACTGAATACACCTGGAAGTGCACAAATCTGCAAATCACCTTTTGGTGTCGCCACTGTATAGGTCTGTGCCCAATCTGCCAACGCTTTTGCTTCGACCGTGCAGTCTAGAGTCAATTGCCACAATTGGCAATGTCGTGCACTGTCGAGCTTGATGAGTTTACCATAAGCCTGTAGCTGCTTTGCCGCACGCTCTACGCCACCTTTCTTTTCACCGACCAGAAAGACACTGCTGCCTTGTTTTAATCGGGCTGCAATATTGTGAATCAGATAATTCAATAATTCTTTTGATTTAGGTACGAAAATAACTGCCTGATCAAATTCTTGATCAGGAAATTCTACACCGAAATGAACCTGGGCCTGCTGTGACTGGAAATATTGAAAATCATTATAATTCCATGTCCAAACAAAGGGCCGGATAGATTCACCACATTCAGCAAGAAGCTCATCGGTCGGTGTATTTACCAGCAATACGCGACCAGACAAATAATCATATTGTCTTAATAAAACTTCGCTTTTAGGATCCATAGATCTCTCTCCAATAGAAAAAACACTGTCCGAGTCCAACTCAGACAGTGTTCTTTGGACATGAAATTACTTCTTTACTTCAGGAAGTACAATATTCAATATGAGGGCTGCAATACCGCCTGTCGCAACACCGGAACTAAAGATGTTACGGAATAATTCAGGAAAATGTTCCAGAATCTGAGGCACCTGCGCAACCCCTAAGCCAAGTGCAAGCGAAATTGCAATGATCAGCAGGGCACGACGGTCTAAGTTAATACCAGACAGGATATTAATCCCAGATGCAGCGACTGCACCAAACATCACCATCACTGCGCCACCAAGCACAGCCTGAGGAACGGCCTGAATCACACCGGCCACTGCTGGAAGTAGACCTAGAATCACAAGGAGTGCTGCGATCCAGATCCCGACATAACGGCTAGCTACACCAGTCAATTGAATCACACCATTATTTTGTGCGAACACTGAACTTGGGAATGTATTGAATAAACCTGCAAGAAGGGAGTTAGCACCATTCACTAACACACCACCTTTAATGCGATTCATCCAGGTTTGACCATCCACTGGCTGATTCGATAACTTTGATGTGGCTGTAATATCACCAATGGCTTCCAGTGAAGTCACCAGGTAAATGAATGCCATTGGAATGAATAAGCTCCAGGAGAAGCTTAAACCAAAATGCATTGGGGTCGGAATCTGAACCAAAGGTGCATCTTTTAAACCATCAAAGTTGAGATGACCCATAAAGCCGGCAAGGATATAACCCACAACCAGTGCAATCAGAATCGCTGAGCTTTTTACCCAAGTGATGCGTACACGGTTCAGTAAAATAATTAATGCCAGAACGGTACATGACATGATCAGGTTATCTGCATTGGCGAAAGTTTTGTCGCCCATAGCTTGATAACCACCACCCATACTGATTAGACCTTCTTTAATCAAGGTTAAACCAATCAATAAAACTACAATACCCGTTACTAGTGGCGTAATGAGTTTCTTCACCCATGGCAAAATGCGTGACACGCCCATTTCAATAAATGAACCTGCAATCACTACACCAAAGATCGAAGCCATCACCGCTTCTACCGGTGTGCCTGCAGCGACCATCGCTGAACCGATCCCGATGATCGGGCCAATAAAGTTAAAACTTGTACCCTGAACAATCAGCAAGCCTGCACCAAAGGGACCTACTTTCTTGGATTGTAAGAAAGTCGCAATCCCCGAAATCACCAAAGACATGGATAAGATCATGTTGGTGTCTTCTTTGGAGACCCCCAGCGCCAGACAAATGAGCAGGCCAGGGGTCACAATTGGGACAATAATGGCCAATAAATGCTGGAATGCGGCTAAAAATGCGATAAACGGTTTAGGACGATCTTCAAGGCCGTAGACAAGGTCAAGTTGATCTTTAGAAGGAGGAGGTTGATTAAAATCAGACATGTGTCAATGCAAATTAAGGCTGGGTGGCGCTATTCTAATCGAGTTACACGTCATTACAAAAGTAATTGGAAAAAAAATTGACGCTCTCTACAAACAGTCACTGTCAAAAGTTTGTATTTTTCTGTATAATTTGCCCTCAAATTTAAAACGTATCGAATTTACATGTCAGATATTAAAACTCTCCGTAACATTGCCATTATCGCGCACGTCGACCATGGTAAAACCACTCTTGTAGACAAACTTTTGCAACAATCAGGTGCTCTCGGTGATCGCGCGGGTGAGATCGAGCGTGTCATGGATTCGAATGCGTTAGAATCTGAACGTGGTATTACCATTCTTGCAAAAAACACTGCAATCAAGTGGTTAGATAAACGTACAGATACAGAATACCGTATTAACATCGTGGACACCCCGGGACACGCCGACTTCGGTGGTGAAGTTGAACGTGTAATGTCGATGGTTGACTGCGTACTGCTTCTTGTAGATTCACAAGAAGGTCCTATGCCACAAACCCGTTTCGTAACGCAAAAAGCGTTCGCGCGTGGTTTGAAACCAATCGTAATTATCAATAAAGTTGATAAACCAAGTGCGCGTCCAGACTGGGTAATCGATCAAGTATTCGATTTGTTCGACAACCTTGGCGGTACTGACGAACAGTTAGACTTCCCAGTAGTTTATGCTTCTGGTCTTCGTGGTGTTGCTGGTCCTTCTCCAGAAGAACTTGCTGATGACATGACTCCATTGTTCCAAACAATCGTAGACATCGTTGAGCCACCAGCAGTTGACGTTGACGGTCCATTCCAGATGCAAATTTCATCTTTGGACTATAACAGCTTCGTAGGTGTAATCGGTGTTGGTCGTATCCAGCGCGGTTCAGTGAAATTAAACACTCCTGTGACTGTTATCGACAAAGAAGGCAAAACCCGTAACGGCCGTATCTTGAAAATCATGGGTTACCATGGTCTAGAACGTGTTGACATTGAAGAAGCTTCTGCAGGTGATATCGTTTGTGTAACTGGTATCGATGCACTGAACATTTCAGATACAATCTGTGATCCTAAAAATGTTGAAGCGCTTCCAGCACTTTCTGTAGATGAACCGACTGTGTCTATGACTTTCCAAGTGAACAACTCCCCGTTCGCTGGTAAAGAAGGTAAATTCGTAACTTCACGTAATATCCGTGAGCGTCTTGACCGAGAATTGATCCACAACGTAGCACTTCGTGTTGAAGATACTGACAGTCCTGACCGTTTCAAAGTATCTGGTCGTGGTGAGCTTCACCTTTCTGTACTGATCGAAAACATGCGTCGTGAAGGCTTCGAGCTTGGTGTATCACGTCCGCAAGTGATCATGAAAGAAATCGACGGTCAAATGCAAGAACCGTACGAAAACGTAACGTTTGACGTTGAAGAACAGCACCAAGGTTCTGTAATGGAACAAATGGGTCACCGTAAAGGCGAAATGACCAATATGGAAGTTGACGGTAAAGGCCGTATCCGTATTGAAGCAACTGTTCCTTCACGTGGCTTGATCGGTTTCCGTTCTGAATTCATGACCATGACTTCTGGTACTGGTATCATGACTTCAAGCTTCTCGCATTACGGTCCTGCTAAACAAGGTACTGTTGCGAAACGTCAAAACGGTGTACTGATTTCTATGGTTCAAGGTACTTGCTTGGGTTATGCACTGTTCACACTTCAAGACCGTGGTCGTCTATTTGCTAAACCACAGTTAGAAGTTTATGAAGGTATGATCGTAGGTATCAACTCACGTTCTGACGACATGGTGGTTAACCCAACTAAAGCGAAACAGTTAACTAACGTACGTGCATCTGGTACTGATGAAGCATTGACTCTTGTTCCAAACCTTGAATATACGCTAGAACAAGCGCTTGAATTCATTGAAGACGACGAGCTAGTTGAAGTAACACCTAAGTCAATCCGTATCCGTAAGCGTTACCTGACTGAAAACGAACGTAAACGTAACCGTGCTAAATAAGACCGGTCACCGATACGAAAAAAGCCGCTGAATCAGTTCAGCGGCTTTTTTATTGGGGTAGAAATTACATACACTTAATAAATTAGTTCTAAATAGAAATCCCTAACTAATGTATAATCCATCACAAAATTGCATAAAAATACTGGTGACTTTATGAGCATTATTCAAGAATTTAAAGAATTTGCGGTAAAAGGCAATGTCATGGATCTCGCAGTGGGTGTGATCATTGGCGGTGCTTTCGGTAAAATTATCGATTCTATGGTGAAAGACATCATCATGCCTGTCGTGAGTTGGATCTTGGGTGGTGATGTTGATTACTCTAACTGGTTTGTCGTATTAGGTGATAATCCAAATAATGTGACCAATCTGGCTGCGGCACAGGCGGCAGGTCTAAATGTCTTTGCTTATGGTAATTTTCTGACCATTCTCATTAATTTCCTGTTATTGGCATGGGTGGTGTTCTGGTTGGTGAAACTGATGAACAAACTACGCCGTAAACAAGAAGCAGAACCAGAGCCAGAAGCTACTCCGGAAGATATTGCATTATTACGTGAAATCCGTGACGAGCTAAAAAAACGTCCTGAAGCTTAAGCTTTTCGAGTAAATAAAAAACGGCGCTGAGTGCGCCGTTTTTTGCACCCTCTCCTTATGGGAGATGAGCGGCACTGCCGCTTAAGGGTGAGGGTGATTAGGAATTTACCTCTCCCTAACCCTCTCCTGAGAGGAGATGGAACCCTAAAGGAATTAAAAATCCATCCGAAACTTGATTTCTACCAGGTGAAAACCAAACTGACTTTTGACTGGGCCATGTAGAACATGTTCTGCAGCAGTAAAAACCAGTTTATCAATCACTGGAACGAGTTGGCCTTTTTTTACTTCACCGAGTTCACCACCACGTTTGGCAGAGTTACAGGTCGAATATTGTTTGGCAATTTTGGAAAAATCTGCACCTGCCAGAATCTTTTTCTTAAGCTGTTCAGCAGTATCTTTATCCTTAACCAGAATATGACGGACAATCGCGGTCTTCATGATTTCTTACCTCGTACAGCAACCATACGCTTAGGGTAAGCGTCCGCTGAATCCCATACCTATTTTTTAATTCGATTTAGGTTTCCAGCAGTGCGGCAGCAATTCTTCAATTTGGGTCACTTTGTGTGTCGGTAACCTTTTCAGCACATCACTTAAATAGGCATACGGATCCAAGCCATTCAGCTTTGCTGACTGGATTAAAGTCATGATGTTTGCCGCTCGCTGACCACTGCGCAGCGAACCTGCAAACAGCCAGTTCTTGCGTCCCAACGCCCAGGGACGCATCTGATTCTCTACCCAATTGTTGCATATCGGTAGATTGCCATCATCCAGATAGCGGCTTAAGGCTGGCCAACGCTTCAGAGTGTAATTGATAGCCTTGGCGGTGGGAGAACTCGATGGCACTGTCAGATGATGTTGGTTGAGCCATTCATATAGTTGTTGCATCACTGGTTGACTATGCTGTTGTCGGTATTCGCGGCGGTCTTCCGCTGTACCATCGGTCTTTTTCCTGAGTTCTGCTTCTATCGCATACAGTTTCTGAATCAGCACTAAGGCCTGTTCAGCAACCTGACTTTTCCCAGTTACATGCAGTTCATGGAATTTACGACGTGCATGGGCCATGCACCCCACCTCAATCACCTGGCCTGATTTAAAACGTGCTTTATAACCACTGTAATCATCACAGACTAGATAGCCCTGCCAGCCTTTCAAGAACTCTTCAGCATGCTGGCCTGAACGACTATCCTGAAAGTCATAGATCACCGCCTGAACTGGATTATACTGTGTGGTGGCATAGGCCCAGACATAACCTTTCTTCGGTTTTTTATTATTCTCACCCATCCGCATGATGGTGACCGGTGTTTCATCTGCATGCAGCACCCGCTGTTGCAGCACCACCTCTTTTAAGGCATTGGCCAGAGGTTCCAGTTCTACACCGCAGCGACCTATCCAATCAGATAAAGTGGATCTGGACAGATCAATGCCAGCCCGCTGATAGATCAGGCGCTGACGGTACAGCGGCAAATGATCGGCATACTTCGATACCAGCACATGGCTGAGCAATTCAGGTGAAGCAATGCCTTTATCAATCACATAGGCGGGCATCGCTTGCTGAGTTAGAGTGTCACACTGATCACAGACCCATTTACCACGCACATGCTGTTCCTTATAGAACTGTGCCGGTCTGAAATGCAGTTTTTCACTGACATCTTCGCCGATACGACGGAGTTGGCAGCCACAAGCACATTGGGTTGATGCAGGTTCATGCTCAATACGGATGGTGTGTAGATGATCTGGCAGTGGTCGACGTTTAGGTTTATTGGTTTTGGCTTTCTGTGTCGCTGCATTGGTTTTATCTGCATTTAGCCGTTCCAGTTCTAGATCAACCGCGGCAATATCTTCTTCAACCGCTTCATCCCAGAGATGGATTTGTTTTGCCGTTAAGTGTTCATTCTTTTGGGCGAATTTGTGCTTTTTAAACAGCGCCAGTTCATGCTCGTATTTTTGATTGAGAATAGAAAGATGTTGAACTTTGGCATCCAATTGTTGGTTTGATTGTGCTAGAGACTGATGCTGCAGCGCCAACTGCCTGGTGAATTCCAGCAGTTGTTCATGGGTCAGTTGGCTTAAGTCAGGCAGCGTATTCATGACCGCAGTATGCCTGAGGTCATGAGAAGAATGAAATAGAACGTTTGGAGAATAGCAGAATGGTCGAGCCTGGTTTAAAGCATCGTCACCACCTGCTGTCGTCCAATGCGCTGCCAGGGCAAACCTTGGATCAGTGCCTGTAACTGTTCCGGGCTGAGGGCCACGGTTTCACCTTGGTGAACTTGAGCCCAGTGAAATTTGCCCTGTTCCAGCCGCCGGGCACACAGCCAGATGCCCAATCCATCATGTACCAGCACTTTCATGCGATGGCCACGTTTATTACAGAACAGGTAAGCACAATGCGGTTTGATGTAGCCAAAGGCTCTCACCACCTGAGCCATGGTCGTATCCATACCTGCACGCATGTCCATGGGCTGAGTAGACAACCAGATTTCATCAATGCGGATCATGTTGCAAGTGCCTTGAGTAATTCTGCCAAGGCAGGTATTTCTGATGTCTGCCATTTTAGCTGAATATCATTATTCGTATGAGGCACGGTGATACACAACGTGATCCTCTCATCAATAGGTTGGCTGATTGCAGCAGTGTAAGGCAAAGCAATAAATGCTGGATTCACATGAGTAGGATCCTGCACGGCACCCTCATGATGGCTGAAGATCCTGATCCAACGACTGACAAGGTTGGCATTAATACTATGTTGCAGTGTGACCGAAGCGATCGAGGTATTAGGATTTTTGCAGGCATTGACAATACTGAGTTTGAATTCTTTGCTGTATTTTCGGCGTTTTTTAGCAACAGGAGGTGTTGCTGAATATATATCCATGTTCATGGATTAAGTCCCCACTTGTTTTTAGGTGGGAACTAAATTAAGGCTTATAGGATCGCTTGGTAAGGCTGTGTTAGCCGGATGCTTACCGCTTAGGTGAAAGCTTGACCTTTTTTAGCGGCTGGCATTCAGGACAATAAACTGATGCGCGCTGGCCGAGCTTGATATTTTGCAGTGTGGTTTCGCAGTTCACGCACATTTCTCCTGCACGGCCATAAGCCAGCAGCGTCTGCTGAAAATAACCATTTTCTCCCATGGCATTGGTATAGTCGCGTAAAGTAGAACCACCTAAGTCAATCGCCTGTTTCAAAATACGCTTAATCTCAACCACCAGTTTTTCAATCTGTTCGAAACTCAAACTTGAGGCTGGCTGGGCCGGGTGAATACCCATATTGAACAAGCTTTCAGTTGCATAGATATTGCCTACGCCGACCACGACATGGTTATCCATAATTGCAACTTTGGTGCCAACGTTTTTATTTTTTAGTTTTTCAAATAGATATTCGGCATTAAAAGCATCGCTTAATGGCTCCGGCCCAAGCGTATCAATCAGTTTGCTTTGTGATTGAGCATTTAACCAGAGAATACAGCCGAAACGGCGCGGGTCATGGTAACGCAGCTGGATCTCTTCAAACTGAATAATCAGATGATCATGCTTGCGCAATTCTTCATTGGTTTCACACAAGCGAAAGCTGCCTGACATACCCAGATGCCAGAGCATCGTATCCTGTTCAAATTGCGCCAAAATATATTTGGAGCGACGCGTAAGCTGAATCAGGCGTTGTCCTTGCAGACGCGCGAGATCATCAGGAATTGGCCAACGTAAACTAGGCTGACGCACTTCAACTTTTAGCACTTGCTGATTAAGAAGGGGAAGGAGGCTGGTTTTGGTGGTTTCAACTTCGGGTAATTCAGGCATAACACTTAGCAGCTAATATCATGAGGCTAATATTGGGCGTTTTAAGTCTGAATGCAAGTCCTGTTTGAATAGAAGTTATGAGCAGGGCATTCAAAAATATTTTAACAATTGGTTAAAAAATAAACTTTAATATTGAGATGGTTTTAGATCCAAATAATAAAAATAGGAAATATATTGGTTGATTTTTAGTATTTAACTTACTGAAAAATATAAAATATGTAAATTTATTGTTATATAAAATATCTTTTCTTATAACTTAAAGTTTTACTAATAATAAAAAAAATGCTGAGTTTTTAAGTGAAAAGTTATGTAACGTTCTGTATCAAGTCACACAGGGCATGCATCAGGTTGCCTTTACTCTCTCCATATGTTTAGGTTTTATATGAAAAAGTTAAGTCTAGCTTTATTGCCATTGATAGCAGCCATGACCTCTGCGCAGGCTGAGTCTGCATTTGATTCTCAAGGGCAGTATCTATTAGGCGACTGGAATGGAAAACGTACTGAACTTGCTCAACAAGGCATCAAGTTTGAAGCAAACTTGCTGACAGATACAGCGTATCTGGCTGATGGCGGACGTAATGAAGGGGCCGATCCTTTAACTTCAGCACAGTTATGGTTAGGTACACAGTTAGACATGGAAAAACTGGCTGGCTGGGATGGCGTAACTGTTCGTGCAGTTGCGACTGCGCGTCAGGGACAAAGTACATCGGTACGTGATTTACAAGGTGATGCAGCTCAATGGGCCAATGTTCAAGGAACATTTGGTCGTGGTAATCAGGACAGCCGTTTAACCGAACTTTCAATTGAAAAGAACTATAAGGAACAAGGCCTGAGTATTAAAGCTGGTCGTCTGGGTCTGGGTATGGACTTTAACGTGATGGCTTGTGATTTTGCCAGTACAGCATTTTGTGCTGCGCAGATGGGCAAATGGCAAGGCAATATCTGGATGAATACCCCAGTCGCACAATGGGGTGCACGTGTAAAACAGCAGCTAAACCCTGACGTTGCTGTACAAGTCGGTGTTTATGAATTTAATCCAGATAACGGCAATGGTGCTAAAGAAGGTCAGGGCTGGAGTCTGGATACCGACAATGCTGATGGCGTGACGATTCCTGCAGAAGTAATCTGGACACCAAAATCATTAGTAAATGGTTTGCCTGGCAGCTATCGTGTAGGCGGTATGTATAACACTGCTGATGATGTTGCCAACCAGAAAGATGTTGCGACAGGTGAAGGAGAAAACCGTACCTTTGCAGGCTGGTTAGCCGTAGAACAGCAGTTGACTTCAACGGGTAATGGCCGTCAGGGTTTACACTCATTCGCTAACTTTACTTGGCATGATCGTGATACCAATAAAGTGGATAATTCACAACAATTGGGTCTGAAATATATTGGTCTGATGGATAGCCAGCCGAATGATATTTTGGGTCTGGCAGTGAATCGTGTACATGTAAATGATCGTTTTGCTGAAGGTTCATTAGCTAAAGTAGACTACGATGCGAGTGCCGAATACAATATCGAACTCAACTACAGCTATAACGCAACAAAATGGCTGATGCTACGTCCAAACCTGCAATACGTTATAAATCCGGGGTCTAGCAACCAGGTGGATAATGCATTGGTGTTAGGTTTGACTACACGAGTGATCTTCTAAAAAGAATTTAATCACGTTATAAATAAACAGGCTCATCAGAGCCTGTTTTTTATTTTTTGGTAAAAAGTTCTGAAAAGCCACTTCACAAAAAGAGGGAATACCGCGTGTCACTACTATTTCAGCCGGTTCAGTTTGGATCATTGCAACTTAAAAATAAAATTGTGATTGCCCCGATGTGTCAGTACTCTGCAACCGAGCAAGGTGAAATCACTTACTGGCATGAACAACAATGGGCCAATTATGCCTTATCCGGTGCAGGTCTTTGCATTGTGGAAGCCACCGCTGTACAGCCTGAAGGTCGCATCAGTTATGCCGATTTAGGGCTTTGGAATGACCAGCAGGCCAGCCAGATCAAAACCTTATTGCAAAAGGTCAAATCAATTTCTCCTATGCCTTTTGCCATACAGCTTGCACATGCAGGCCGTAAAGCTTCTACAGATAAACCTTGGGGTGGCAAAGGGCAGTTCGCCCCAGATCATGCACTCGGCTGGCAAACTGTTTCTGCCAGTGATATTCCTTTCCAAGCTCATGAACATCCACCCAAGTCTTTAAGTATGGATGAAATCCAGCAAGTAATTCAGGATTTTGCAGCCAGTGCCAAGCGAGCGGTTGAAGCAGGCTTTGAATTAATTGAACTACATGCAGCACATGGTTATTTATTGCATCAGTTTATGTCACCGTTATCGAACCATCGTCAGGATCAATATGGCGGTTCGTTTGAAAACCGTATTCGTCTGACGCTTGAAGTATTTGAAGCAATTAAAGCTGCAGTACCAGAAGGTTTTCCAATTGGTGTTCGTATCTCAGCAACGGACTGGATGGATGGCGTAGAAAGTTGGGATGTAGAATCTTCAGTTGAACTATCCAAAGCTCTGGAGAAACTGGGTGCAGTCTATATTCATGTGTCGAGTGCAGGTTTACATGTCGACCAGAAAATTGATGTGCATCCAAATTATCAGGTCCCTTTTGCTGAAGCGATTAAAAAGGACGTAAATATTCCAGTCATTGCAGTGGGTCTGATTACCGATGCACAGCAGGCAGAAGGCATACTGGAGTATAAACAGGCTGATGCGATCGCGATTGCACGTGCCTTACTTTATGATCCACGCTGGCCTTGGCATGCTGCAGTAACGCTGGATGAAAAAATAGCAATTTCTCCACAATATTTACGTTCTGCACCGCATGGCTTAAATCAGTTGTTTGAATCGTTTTAAGGCCATTTTTTCTTAGAAAGGCTTATAATAACGCATCTCAAACAACAGGACATTTCATATGATTATTGCGGTAATTGTGCCTATATTTTTATTATTGGCACTAGGTTACCTGAGTGTGAAATGTCAAATTCTAAAAAAAGAACAGGTTGAAATGGTAGGGGCCTTTGTCATCAAAGTGGCCTTACCGTTACTGTTCTTTCAGTTTCTAGCTTCTAAAGATCTGCATGAAATCTGGTATTTTGAATACTTTGCGATCTATACCTCTGTCACTTTATTACTTTATGGTTTCAGCTTCTGGCTGATGCGCCGTCAATTCAAGAATACCTCTTCGCATAGTGCTGTTCTGTCCTTGGGCGCAGCGATGTCCAATACCGGATTGATTGGTACAGCAGTACTCACTTTATTGGTGGGACAGCATGCGATGACCTATACCTCATTGGTGGTCATTATTGAAAGCATGATTCTGATTCCGATGGTCTTAATCTTGGCTGCACTCGGTACCCAACATCAAGCCAATCTGGGGAGTCTTGTGAAAAGTACTATTCTGATGCTGTTTAAGAACCCTTTATTTATGGGGGTGATGCTGGGTATGGCCTGTGCGATTTTTGAAATTCGCCTGCCAATTTATCTGGATCAGGTTTTTGCCATGATTGGACAGACTGCCTCACCTTTGGCGCTGTTCGCGATTGGTGGCGGAATCGTGGGCATGAGTCTGAAATATGTGAATCTGCAAAGCTTCTATTTGGTATTTTCCAGCAATATCCTGATGCCGATCCTGATGTATCTGGGCCTGAGTCGATTAACTCATTTAAGTCAGGAAATGATCTATGCGGGTACCTTGATCGCAGCCCTACCTATGCCAACGATTTTTGGTATGTTAGGGCAGGCGTACGGCCTCAATGAGCGGACTCTAACGCCATTATTAATGAGTACCCTTGCAGGTTTTGTGGTTGCCAGTGGACTTATTACTTTGTGGTGGAGTTAACCAAGCTGGCTTATAAATCTATAGCCCATAAAAAAGCTCCAACAGGAGCTTTTTTATTTTGATAAAATTTGATTAACTTTTTTTGGCAGGTGCTTTTTTCTGCTCGGCAATCATTTTATCCACTGCTGCTAGAGATTCTCTGGCCTTAGGAATATTTTCCTGTGCTAGGGCTGCAAAGATCTTTTTAGCTTCAGGTAGGTTTTGCGGAACAATACTACCGTTGGCAAACATATTGCCAATCGCCATCAGGGCAGGGATATAGCCTTTTTTCGCCAGATCCTGAATACTGCTCAAGCCTTGCTGGATCGGCTTTTCATTCTTGGTTTTAAAGCCGTTACTGATGTCATATAAGGCTTTGGCATGAATGGCCGGCATATTACTCTTGCTAATAAGAGGCTGTAATTTTTTCAAAGCCTGCTGGTCAGAAGCTGTTGTTCCTTCAGCAAATAAAAGTATAGCCAGATCTACCGTCGCTTCATCGAAATTGGCTGCCGATGCGCGTTCTAGGTATTGCTTGGCTTTGCCCAAATCCTGCTTAAGACCTAAAGTGCCACCGGTATAATTCTTACCTAGTACATAGTTGGCCACTGGATAACCTTTGCTGGCGGCCTGTTCATATAGTTGGATGGCCTTTTTTTCATCCTTAGCAGTGCCTTGGCCGGTTTGCGTTAAATAGCCTAAGTTATAGATGGCTTGTGCATTTCCCTGGCTGGCCAATTTGCTTAAAGCATCGTAGGCACCCTTGAAATTCTTGGCATTCACCATCTCTTCAATTTTGGCAAATTGAGGATCGACTGGGGCATTTGAAGTATTTGCGAGGGCAAATTGGCTGGACACTGCAAGAATTGCAGCAAGTACTAATTTTTTCATTGTTCCGATAACCTTAATTTTTCTAACACCTAATTCCATGGTGCGATTTTTGTCGTTTTCATCTACATCATAAGACGATTTCAGGCTTTGTAAATACTGAATATGTGACTAATTACAAATTATTTGAGAATCATATAGGATATAAATCAATAAAAGCGTGCTCGGGTTAAGGTGTGTTTTATTCAGTCAATCTTTTTCTATTTAATTGTTTAGCCTAATAAAAATAAAAAAGCCAGAATTAAATTCTGGCTTTTGCATCAAGATAATAGGTCATTATTGTGGACGTGCCACATCACCACTTAAAGCTTCAGGCAATTCAAGAACTTGTACATCCAGCTCAGCCAATGCTTCAGGTTTGGCAACCACTAAAGCCTGATAACCCTGATCTGTACCAATACTATTGACCACTTCGATGTCATTGTGCAGCTTGGTCGCAACAGCAGGTGCTTCACCTGTACCTTGAATCAAATGCAACCAGTGTTTTGGCTTGGCTTTAAACCATAAGCGAGCAATCACTTCCTGACCCAGATAACAACCTTTGTCATAGTGAATGCCTTCACGTTGATGCATACGCAATTCCTGTGGCTGGAACAGGGTCGCAGTAGCTGCCTGAATCCAAGCCTGACCTGAGGTAATGGCTTGCTGTTGCCAAAGGATAATATCCGTTTCAGTTTCAAAAAAATCAGTCTGGATATCATTGATAACTGGATAAACCGGGCCAACCTGTTCCAGTTTCATTTTTGAAAAAGCGCCAAACTTTTTAATATGGCTGGCCAGTTCTGCTGCCTGATCTTCAGGGCTGACAATTTCAAAGCTTTCCGGATTAATTTTTTTCAACCAGATACCGAACTGGATACGTCCTTTCAAGCTACAGATCGCTGTATAGCGGGTCAGGTTTTCAGCCAGAATTTCGACATTTAAAGTAACTTGACCCTGAAGGAATTTTTGCGCATCTACTCCATTCAGCGTAAATAAGGTAAAAGCAGGAGATGTTGCCATGATCAGCCTCAGTTTGAATACTCAAAATCAATCAAGCTATTGTGCAGCAAGCATTTAATAGAGGCAAACAAAAAAGCCAACAATCGGGATCGTTGGCCTTTTCAGGAGTGTCTAATTAGTGATGATGAGACGAGGTTGGGAGAGGTGAATCACAAGGGAATTTGCCTCCACAGACCCTTACTGTTTCCATCATGCCCTGATCTTCATGATCGAGGATATGACAGTGCTGTACAAAATCACCTTCAAATTTCTTGTAATAACTTCGAAGAATAAATTTATAGTTCGCCTTGATAAACAGGGTATCCTTGAATTGTCCTTTCATACCACGATATTGCACATCATCTGTATCATTATCATCAGGCGCTAATTCACTCACATCAACTTCTTTGGATTCACCATTAGGGCCAGTGACAGTTTTTAAGATTTTAACAATCTGGAATGGATTAACATGAATATGGAAAGGATGGCCACCAAAAGCTTCGGTCGTCAGTTCCCATTCATCCGTCTGTCCAATTTGTAACTGACGCACATATTCACGATCCGGATCTTTGGCGTGTGTCCGACCGACTGATCCTTCGCCATCAAATGCATTTCCAAAACTGAGTAAGTCACCATCTTCTTTATGACGGAAGCCAAATTTAAGACCATTTGCGAAAGCCAGTTCAAATTTACTGTATTGTTTCGGTCTGGAGGCAACCAGCTTGTCAATTGCTGGAGTCATTAATGATGGATGATCAGTAAAGGCAGTAAGATTAAGCTTGGATAACTGAGTCTGAATCTCTTTGCTTAAACCAATTTTTTTCGCGCGCTCTTGCAGGAACTCGGCAGGAGTCTGCGCTTTTGTTTTGCTTGCCTGTACATTGACCCATCCCAGTAGTTGGGCATTGAGAGGATGGTTCGGGGCAAGTTGAGGGGTAACTTGACCCGTTGGGATCGGTGCATTCACTTCATCCTCAATATTTAATTTGGAGTCATAAATGCAATATTTGTTGGTGGTTGGGAAGGTGACCATTGCATCATGATGATAACCAGGCTGGAACACAGACAGTGTTCTGCGCTGTACCTGAGTCATGGTCAAACCATCTTGAGCAATCGTATAAACCGGTAAGCTTTTTAAACTTTCATTAAACTCTTTTGGATCTGCTTCCTGATATGCCAGACAGGCTTTAAGGGTGTCTTCGGCGCTAAATTTACTGGAGTTTGGCAGTTCTTTAATTACCAGACCAATAGTGTCGCGTACACCACCATGAATCATGCGCCAGCGATTAAAAGCATTCTGTTCAACTTTGATCTCTCCTAAAACTTTACCATTGATAGAGGTATAGAAGTTCTGGTCGGCCCAAGAGCCAGGATTAGCGATATCTGTATAATCTTCCAGTAATCCAAAGCCTTTACCTTCGCAATTGTTAGGAATATCGAATTTTACATCCGGGTCAGGGTTAGAGCATCGATATTGAATTTGCTGGAATAGCAGGATGTTTTCATTTGGATAGCTATTTTTTTCTTTCCATAAAATGTCCATATCGCCTGTTTCAGTGACTTTGCCATTTTTTACTTTTGGTGTTCTTGAGCCTTCTACAATTAATGGGCCTGCCATACCGCTCGATACCTGAATAGCTGTTGAGCCATGCAGATGGGCATGATACCAGTAGGTTCCTGCCGGATGATTCGGCTCCATTTTGTACTGATAGTCAAATTTTTCCTGAGGTTTAAATTTCAGGAAAACATTATCACTATTGCCTTGAGGGCTTACCCAGAAGCCGTGGGTATGCAAGTTAGTAGTATTAAAGCAATGTGGATCGTTCACATTATCCACTTTGTCTGGGCAGGTGGCTTTCTGTTCAGGTGGAAGCTGGTTATTTAGGTTAATTTTCAGGGTTTCACCTTGTTTGACCCGGATTTGCGGACCAACTAAAAGGTCTTCAACAGACTCTCCAGCTTTTTTCTTGTTAAACAAACTGGCATTAGTGAGATAACCTCTGACGAACAGTTGATCCCAGGTACTATTTCTCGGATTGTAAATCTTGCCGGTTTTATAAGCGACAATCAGTTCATGGGTGCCTTTGGAATTTTTTTGCAATAGTGGCGGATTGCTAATCAATATATCGGGTGTTGTTGGAGTAGGTTGTGGGTTGTTGGGATTATTGGTAGTGGTTGGTGGGTTAGGGTTGTTGGGAGTTGGCGGTTTAGGATTGGAAGGATTTTTACCTCCATTCCAGCTTGCTGCCAGTACAGCGATTACTGCAGCAACGATACCGATAATGGCGAGTTGTATCATTGTAATCACCCTTATGTGCTTTTGTGATGAGTGTTGTTGTGAAGTAATTCGAGGGTAGATTTACAAAGTTGAGATACAGACTGTTATCACCAAATTAGGGGGAGGGCGACAAACGGTAAGCTAAAATGACGTGTGTAAAGTATTCTAGATAGGGATGCGTTTTATAAGCTCATGTTTATAAATCATTGTCCTATAAATATTTAACGTATTTCTAAAATTGTAAGAAAGTCTTAAAAAATATATGGAATTGAAAATGTAACTTATTTCGGGGTATGTCTTAACCTGAAAAATGATTTTTTCGCTTAAGCTCATCGAGCAATATCTGCAATGAAATTTACTATTTCTGGTTAAGAGCTACGCTTAACACTGAAATAGAAAACATAGATTCAGCTTTTTATTAAATGAGCTATTTCTAAAATTGAAAGATTCTAAGCTTTGATTTCATATGAAATTTATCCTTAAACTCATTCCAATAAATTGATTATCTTTTATGCTGTTATCAACATCTCATACTAAAGAATGAGACAGATTTAGGCCTATTTTTCAGAAAAAATGCAATTTAGAGTCAAAATTCTAAAGTATGAGTTATAAATTTCGGTAAAAATGCCATTTTTAGTATTTAAGATTTTGAAAATCATAAGATTTGGGAAATGGACTTTCGACAGCGTACAATGCCTTTATTAAAAAACAAGTCACCAAGATATTTTGATGAATAAAAAGAGTAATGAAAGAGGGCAGGCAAGCTATGAACAATAACTACCGGAAACCGCTGCAAGGTACCCAGTTGGAATATTATGACGTGCGTCAAGCCGTAGAAGATATTCAGCCAGGCGCATATGCCAAACTTCCTTATACATCTAAAGTGCTGGCCGAGCAGCTGGTACGCCGTTGCGACCCTGCGATTTTAGAACAGTCTTTACGCCAGTTGATTGAGCGTAAACAGGAACATGATTTTCCTTGGTATCCGGCGCGTGTAGTTTGTCATGACATCTTAGGGCAAACAGCACTGGTCGATCTTGCCGGTCTGCGTGATGCGATTGCCGATCAGGGCGGTGATCCGTCTAAAGTCAATCCAGTGGTGCCGACCCAGCTGATTGTCGATCACTCGCTGGCAGTAGAATATGGCGGCTTTGACCCAGATGCATTTGAGAAAAACCGTGCAGTAGAAGACCGCCGTAATGAAGACCGTTTCCATTTTATTGAATGGACCAAAACTGCGTTTGAAAATGTTGATGTGATTCCTGCTGGTAATGGCATCATGCACCAGATCAATCTGGAAAAAATGTCACCGGTGATTCAGAACCGTGATGGCGTGGCATTCCCAGATACTTGTGTCGGCACAGACTCTCATACCCCACATACCGATGCACTGGGCGTGATTTCAGTCGGTGTTGGTGGCTTAGAGGCTGAAAATGTGATGCTGGGCCGTGCATCGTGGATGCGTCTGCCGGACATTATCGGTGTCGAACTGGTAGGACAACGTCAGCCGGGCATTACCGCAACCGATATCGTACTGGCTTTAACTGAATTCCTGCGTAAAGAACGTGTGGTTGGTGCTTATCTGGAATTCTTCGGTGAAGGCGCAGACAGCATGTCAGTCGGTGACCGTGCCACGATTTCCAATATGACACCGGAATATGGCGCAACTGCTGCTATGTTCTATATCGATCAAAATACGATTGATTATCTGACGCTGACTGGTCGTGAATCTGAACAGGTGAAACTGGTTGAAACTTATGCCAAGGAAATTGGTCTGTGGTCATCAGAAATGACTCAGGCAGAATATCCACGTGTATTGCGTTTTGACTTGTCTACCGTGACTCGTAACATAGCGGGTCCATCGAATCCGCATGCACGTGTATCAACATCTGACCTGAAAGAAAAAGGCATTGCAGGTGTGGTAGAAAACCGTACTGATGGCTTAATGCCAGATGGTGCAATCATCATCGCGGCGATTACCTCGTGTACCAATACGTCTAACCCGCGTAATACCGTGGCAGCAGGTTTGTTGGCACGTAAGGCCAATGAGCTTGGCCTGATGCGTAAACCTTGGGTGAAATCTTCTTTTGCTCCGGGTTCTAAAGCGGCTGCATTGTACTTGGAAGAGGCAGGTGTACTGAAGGATCTGGAAAAACTAGGCTTTGGTATCGTGGCGTATGCATGTACCACCTGTAACGGCATGTCGGGTGCGCTTGATCCGAAAATTCAGCAGGAAATTATTGACCGTGACTTGTATGCGACAGCAGTCTTGTCGGGTAACCGTAACTTTGATGGCCGTATCCATCCTTATGCGAAGCAAGCCTTCTTGGCATCTCCACCCTTAGTGGTCGCGTATGCGATTGCCGGTACGATCCGTTTTGATATCGAGAAAGATGCACTAGGCACAGACAAAGATGGCAATCCGATTTACCTGAAAGACATCTGGCCATCGGATGAAGAAATTGATGCTTTGGTGAAAGAGTCCGTGAAGCCAGAACAGTTCAAGAAAGTTTATATTCCGATGTTTGATCTAGGTGAGCATGAGAAAGCTGCAAGTCCGCTGTATGACTGGCGTCCGCAAAGTACCTATATCCGCCGTCCGCCATATTGGGAAGGAGCTTTGGCTGCACCACGTACCCTTGCGAATATGCGTCCTTTAGCAATCCTTAGCGATAACATCACTACCGATCATTTATCTCCATCAAACGCGATTGTGTTGGATTCAGCAGCGGGTCAATATCTGGCGAAAATGGGCTTACCTGAAGAAGATTTCAACTCTTATGCCACGCACCGTGGCGATCACCTGACTGCACAGCGTGCAACTTTGGCAAATCCGAAGCTGTATAACGAGATGGTGGTACGTTCTGACGGCACCATTAAGCAAGGTTCTAAAGCGCGTGTAGAGCCGGAAGGTGAAGTGATGCGTATGTGGGAAGCGATTGAAACCTACATGAACCGTAAGCAACCGCTCATCATTGTTGCTGGTAAAGATTATGGTCAGGGTTCAAGCCGTGACTGGGCTGCGAAAGGTGTGCGTCTGGCAGGTGTAGAAGCGATTGTTGCTGAAGGTTTTGAGCGTATTCACCGGACAAACTTGGTCGGTATGGGTGTTCTTCCGCTTGAGTTTAAGCCGGGTACAGATCGTAAAACTTTGAAGCTGGATGGTACTGAACTGTATAGCGTAATTGGTAATATTGCGCCACGTTCGACTTTGACTCTGGTGATTGAGCGTGCGACTGAAGATGGCAAAAAACAGACCATTGAAGTGCCAGTAACTTGTCGTTTGGATACGGAAGAAGAGGTTTCTGTGTATGAAGCGGGTGGGGTATTACAACGTTTTGCGCAGGATTTCTTGGAAGGGAATGTGGCTTGATGATTTCAATTGGTCTTATTTGATTTTAATATATAAAAAACCTACATAAATGTAGGTTTTTTATTTGTGAAATTTTATGTACGTTCAGGCTTTGTTGTATAAATACATAACCAACTGATTTTGTTCATTTAATTTTTAGGTTGAAATTCATACAAACCTATTTAAATCAGAAGCTTACAAAATCTTTATGCAACAAAGCCATTCAAAATATGAAATTAAAAAAATCATTGGTCAATTTTGGTCTGAAAAATATATTGAAGTGTTAGGATGCAAAGGTTTATCCAAAAAGATTTATGACAATCTAATTCAAATAAAAGAAAAATATCGTAACACTTTTGCTCATGGTGGATTTGAAAAAAAGAGTCAATCATTTCATTTCCATTTAGAGGGATATGGAGCAGTTCCTGCAACAATGTCTGATTATAAAAATAGCGTCTACTTTACCTCAATTCCTTTAAATGAAGATAAGTTTATTGAAATTGTAAAGATTTTTGACGAGCTTGATAGGTATATCGAAGAAAACTTGGTAGCAGGGTGGAAGTTTTGTCAAAGCGGATTGGATTTGATAATGGATAGATCTTCGTTGAAGAATATGCTTGAAGTTTCTCAAGATCCAGATAATTTCGAGCATTGGCTACAAAATGAGAATGAGAGGTTATGTAATTATATCAATGCTGATTATTAGAACTGACTTAGTGACTAATAGCTAGTTTTCTAGTCTTCGCCCAAATGCCATCATCATTTACAAAAATGGACAATAGACATTCATCACAATAGAGTTATACTGCTTAGACCATTTTCTAAAACAACGGAGAACAAAGATGGTTACAGCTGGCTCAAAACCGGGAACAGGTTTCTATTTTTGTATTCAATGCGGACATCGCGTCTTCTTAGAAATTGGTACAGACCGACTACCACCGTGTACCAAATGCCTCGGCACCCAATATAACGATAAGGTTGCCTAAGCACACGATATTCAAAACAGAAGATCCTGTTTTAAATAAAAGCCCTATCACCCGATAGGGCTTTTTTGTTAGCGTATAATTTACATCATAAAAATGGCTTAAATCTCAAGGATAAGCAGCATGGAAACAATCCTCGGTTTATGTATCGGTATCGGCTTGAGTGCAGCCTGTGGTTTCCGTGTTTTTGTGCCTTTAATGGTGATGAGTATTGCTGCATTGATGGGCTGGTTTGAACCGATGACCGGTTTTGAATGGCTGGCCATGCCGGCAGTTTGTCTGGCTTTAGCCATCGCGACCCTCTGTGAAATCGCTGCGTATTATATTCCCTGGGTGGACAATGCCATCGATACGATTGCAACGCCTGCAGCCATGCTGGCCGGAACCTTGATAACGATGGCTGCCAGCAGTGGAAAAATGTCTCAGTTTGCAGCTTGGGCCGCAGCGATTATTGTCGGTGGCGGAACAGCTGGGGCTGTGCAAATGAGCAGTGTTGCAGCACGCGGACTATCAACTGCCACCACGGGCGGTGTTGCGAATCCCGTACTCTCAACCGGAGAGTGGATCGGGGCTATTCTGTTATCCATCCTGTCATTGCTTTTGCCAGTGCTAGCTACCTTGCTGGTTGTAATGCTAGCCATAATGGCAATTCGCTGGATACGTCTAAAAAAGAAAAACAAGCTAGAAAATTCCGCCTTATAAAAGTCAGATAAATAAATATTTATCACTCATTCTTAATGAAATATTTGCTTAAAGAAAGGTCCTTATCTTGTTTATGAAATTGCTTGATTTTTATTCAATAAAGACATAATTTTATTATGGAATTGCAAAAGACATAATTTCTGTATGGTTTTATTTGTGGTTGAACTTTATAAAAACAATATTAGGGGAACTGTAAATGATTAAATTTATTGTAGATGAACAAGAGTCTGCTCAAGGCGTGCACTATATTCATAACGCAACACGAGGCTGTGAAGACCTGCCAGAATTTGATAACCAGATTCTGATTGGATATTTTGCTAATTATGATCTGGCTTATAAACGGGCAAGAATGAATTGGCCGAGGGAAAAAGTAGAGGGCTGTCATAAGTGCTGTACAGAATGAGATTTATAGACATATTGGGCATCATTTAAAACCCGCTATACAGTGGGTTTTACTATTTATTTTGTTTGAAAATCGGTCAGTTTGACCTCATATAAAATTATAGATTTATCATTTTTTAGGGCTGCTCAATTGCAACATTATCTTGATCTCAATCATGACTCGGGTGTGGCCAATTATGAGATTGGCAATGAGTTCATTCGGGTTCAATTCAAGAAAACCTCGAAAGTGT
Organism: Acinetobacter variabilis; assembly: GCF_000369625.1. GTDB lineage: Bacteria > Pseudomonadota > Gammaproteobacteria > Pseudomonadales > Moraxellaceae > Acinetobacter > Acinetobacter variabilis. The sequence goes on along the minus strand of NZ_KB850113.1, from coordinate 1,926,447 downwards.
ATACGTATAGCTATAGCAGTGCGGGCTATCAGCATGTGGAAAATATGAAACAGCTGGCCCAGTATGGTGATGGCTTAAATGCCTATATCAATCATCATACCCGTCATCTGTTTGTACGCTAAAAAGTGATCGCTGGAAGTCAAAACTGAAACTTTTAGCTCAAAATATTTAAACCATTTCCCTTTAGATCACAGATACAAATCAGTAGTTCCTGAAGATTTGATCAATCTGTTAACTTAATGATAGATGGCTCTACAGGCAGGGAATCACTATGGACCTCGATTTCTGGTGTCGGTTTTTACTTTATACATTGGCTTTGAATTACAGCATTTTAATGCTCTGGTTCTTGCTCATTGTCTTTTTACGAGACTGGGTACAACGATTGCATAGTCGATGGTTTTAGCTTTCAGATTCGACTTTTGATGCCGTTCATTATGGCGGCATGGCCCTCTATAAAATCGGAATACTCCTATTCAATCTGGTTCCGCTGATAGCCATATATTTAATTGGGAAAAGTTAGGAGACAAAACTTTCTCAGGTTTCAAGAATAAATAAAATTGATAGTCGCATTAGCATTACACAGAGCAGTTTAAACGCTTAAAATACTCGAAACAGAATAAATAATATAGAAAAGGAGTTCGGCTCAATGAATCAGTTTAAACCTGCCTTAATTTTAGGTGCATTGATCGGCTTGGGAATGATTATTGCCGGATTCATTCTGGGCAATAGTGCGGTCAAGATTAAACAATATGAACGGATTGTTTCCGTAAAAGGGCTGTCGGAACGTGAAGTGAAAGCCGATGTCGCAGTCTGGCCCATCCGTTTTAGTGGCGGTAGTCAGGATCTGACAGAACTGTATGACACCATGGAGCTGCAAACCCAACAAATTCAGGCGTTCTTAAAAGGCGAAGGTTTTAAGGCAGAAGAAATTACCACAGGTTCTCCAGTCACTACAGATAAATACGCCCAGCAATACGGCGGTGATGCCAATGTCGCGCTACGTTATACCGCGCATCAGACCATTACGGTTTATACCCACAATATTGATGCAGTCCGTGCAGCGCAAACCCGTCTGGTCGCTCTCGGTAAAAAAGGTATTGCTTTTGGTGGTGATGATTCCGGGCAAAGAACGGAATATATTTTTACCAAACTGAATGACATCAAACCGGCGATGATTGAAGAGGCCACACAAAATGCCCGCAGTGTGGCAGAAAAGTTTGCAGCAGATTCTCAAAGCCGTCTCGGGAAAATCAAGACAGCCAATCAAGGTCTGTTTAGCATTGAAGACCGTGACAGCAATACGCCTTATCTAAAGAAAGTTCGTGTGGTTTCTACAGTGGATTATTATCTGGCTGATTAAATGGCTGGAAAACTGAACTTAGCGGTTTGAAAAATTTAGAGCAGAATGAAGTTTTAAGTGAAGATAAATTCCAGTAATTCTGCTCTTTCCGCAATAAAAGATCTTTATTTTGAGCTAAAAGATAAAAAATTCTTCTATAAATATATTCTAAGAAAAATATTTTCAAAAACTGGGAAAATTAAAAAATCTTAGGAAATTAATTTTACCGCAGCTTGGCTACTATATATCTCAAGGGTGTGATGGGATCGAAAAGAGTAGCATGCTGTGAGTGGCGCAAAACGCGAGTGCAGTACGAACCCAAAAGGTCTCGATTCGGCTTAGGACGCTATAGACCAAAAGTTTATAGGCTATAAGATCATTTCTTACAAAGAGTGATAGTTGAAGTAAACCATCAAGATGTTTTCCCAACACCCTCAAAATTTTCTCTTCTAATAATAAATCTTCTCCTCCAAACTGCTTAATACTTTCCTTACCCAGTCACTTATCTTCTTCCTCAAATAGCTTTAAATTCATTTGAGATTCAATCAAATACTATTAAAATCACATATCTAATCTATTTTATTTGTAGCCTATTGCTTTCAATTATCCTTTATTTAAATACTATTCTAATGTCACCGGTTGTTTATAAGTATTTGATATAAATAATTTAAAATATAATATGTTTAATATTTGCTCACAAATTATATCCTTGAAAAATAAAACAGAATGCTATGATAATTTTACATATAAGAAAGGGGCACGTCTCATGAAAAAATATGAATTAGAAATCAGTTATCCGCATCAGGAAGAAGACGAAGCAGAGCAGCTAGGCAGCTTATCGGCAGAAGAAATTCTCTCTACTTTTAAGTCCATCAATTGGCAACAGTTACGGATTTTACAATTACAGATGCAAGCCGCCATTACCACTTTTACCGTAACAGATTCCGATACTGAACAGTCGATCCAGATCACGCTAAATGAACTGGCGCCCTCAGGTCAGCTTGAGTTCAGGCTGGAAAGTGATATTGAAGTCGAAGCTCAGCATAAAATTCTGGGACTGTTTAGCCTGAAAAACAAAGACTATGTGTCATTTCGCAGTCTGACTATGTCACAGGTTCAGCAATATCTTATGACATTCTTAAATGAAGATCTCGACAGCCTGAAAACCCAGTATCAGTCAGGTCATTCAGTATCTCCCATCAGTGCAGCGTCCAAAGCTTAGTCGGGCATTGATTCTATAACAGGGCTGGATTGACAGTATTCCCTGACATTGTTATTTTGCGCGTTTTCTCCTGAATGCTTACAGCACATGCCTATTAACGACAACTTTGTCTACGCGCCGCCTCAAGACCCATTGCATATTCTGTATGAAGATGATGATCTAGTCGTCATTGAGAAGCCGGCTGGTTTGTTGTCTGTTCCGGGACGTTTGCCTGAGCATCATGACAGTGCTTATCTACGGGTACTAGAGCGTTATCCGAATGCCAAAATTACCCATCGTCTGGATATGGCGACGTCCGGAATACTGATGTTTGCCAAACATCGCGAAGCCGAAGTGGCGGTCAGTAAAATGTTCCAGGCACGTACAGTCAGCAAGCACTATATTGCGCTGGTACAGGGAGAGATTCAGACCGAGGGCAGTGTCGATGTGCCTTTAATTACTGACTGGGAAAATCGCCCACGGCAAATGGTACATTTTGAACTGGGTAAAGCTGCCAAAACACTCTATCAACGGCTGGAATATCTGCCTGAGCAAGACATCAGCCGGGTATTACTGACGCCAATTACCGGACGTTCACATCAGCTCAGAGTCCACATGCTGCATATCGGTCATCCGATTACGGGCGATAAAATTTATCATCCGGAACCAACGCGTAGTGCTCTTAATCGCATGGCCTTGCATGCCAGTGAACTGACTTTTACTCAACCCTTGAGTGGTCATAAAGTTGAGATTCTTGCACCTGCGCCATTTTAGTGAGACTTAACCATTCAAAAAATGAATATAGATTCTGATAAATATTTGAATTTCAGTAAGCTGCAACAGAAATGTTAGAATTTATTTCAATCATCGGAAAATTATGGAGTTGAATTTAAACAGTTTTCTAGAAAAATTATGTTCTGAATCATGTCTTATCAAGTAATGAATTTTTGAAATAAAAAATGTGTACCAGAAAACATTGCAGGAATCATTTAAGGGGGATTTATCACTTTATCTTTAGTTTAACTGTTTGATCTGTCTATTTTTATTAGGTTTTTCTCAAGATTTTCAGCCTATCCGAAATTCGATCTTATAACTTTTGATATAAAAATAAAAACCACTCTAATCGCTTATCACCAACAGATTCATGTTAAGTAAATTGATAGGCATAAAAATATTAAGGTTTTATAGGTGAAAGATCATTTAAAAGATCAAATATATTAAATATTTATGGTCAATTTTTATCTTTGATTCTCATCATTAAATTATGCAGAATAACTTTAAAACATCATAAATTTTTAATTTTTTAGTGCCTATATATGGTGCAAGGGGTAAGGGACAGGATGATGCTAAGTGGCGCGCTCTTTGTTCTCGCAAGTGTTTTAATCATTGTATTACTAGGGGTATTCAATAGCCTGAAATTATCAAGAAACAATATTCGGTCTCTACAGGAAAATCTGGATCATTCACGCAGTAAATTAGCTGATTATGAAACACAAGTTGATGAATTAAATTATGAAATGACCCAGCTACGGATGCAGTTGGGGAGCGCCAGAACTGAACTGAATAAATATAAAAAATATCAGGATATCTGTGACATCGAGCAGTACATTATTAACCGCAGTTTGCAGGCTGAAAATTTCGTAGAAGTAACCAAGCTTGATGCTTCCATCATGCTGGATGATCTCAAAGCCTATATCGCTCAGGTCAAAGCATATTTACAGAGTTTACAGGCTCAGGCCGAAGCTGATATTGAGCAGCAGGCCCGAAAAGCTTTACAGGCTTATTATCAGCAGGCCAAAGAACAGCAGCGACTGCAAGAAGTAGTTGAGGCTCTCGAGCAGAAGATCAAGGGCTATCAACATGGTTTTGATGTGCCGGTCACGCAGCTTCTGGATCAGCTCATTAGTGGCTACAATGATACTGATGCAGCTCGGCATTTACTGACTATCAGAACACAGATTGAGCAGGCCAAAGAACAGCAGCAGATGGCTAGCTGTAACTATGTTGATGAAGACCGTCGCAAGAGCACCATCGAGATTTTGAGTCTGGCATTTAATAGCAGGGCAGAATTCTATTTGTCCCAGTTAAATACTCATAATCTGGGAGAAATGCTGCAATCCTTAAAAGATGATTATCGCCTGATGAACTATAAAGGACAAAGCTTGAGCCAAGCCATGATTCAGGAGTCTTATCTGAACTTACGTCTGGAAGAGCTTAAATTCGCCGCCATTTTACTCGAGCTTCGACAGAATCAAGTGTCTGAGCCATCTGCAGTAATCGCTTCCTAACTCCAATTAAAAAAGACAAATCAACCGATGAAATTTTTTAATCTGCAGATTGATATGTAGGTATTTTAAATTAGATGAAAATGCAGCTTTTTTTCTCAAATTATTAAATTTATATTGATAAAATTCAGTTGGTTATTTAGAGAAAGTTAATTTTTTTTCATATTCTGTACTCGATAATTCAAATAAAATAAGTTAAGCTGAATCGAATAATAAAACATCATAATAAGGGTATCTCTATGGCACGCGATTATGACAAATTCCCTGACGATGAAAATGGTCATGTACTGTGGCAAATGTATCAGGATGGTGATGATCTGCAGGACGACCATGAAATTGAATTCTCGATAGCCTTTAATAGTGAAGAACAGGCTGACCGCTGTGCATTGAACTTGCTTAAAGAAGAACAAAAGATAAGCCTATATCAGGATGAGGAGAGCGATACGCTGGAATGGACAATTACTATTCATGTCTATATGCAGCCTACCTATGAAAATATTGTCGATCTGGAACAATGGTTTACCAGAATTGCCGCTGAATTTCAGGGTGAATATGACGGCTGGGGCTGTATGGCCTATGTCTATGATGATGAAGTCGACCCGGAAGAGGGCGAAAGCAAACTGCGTAGCAGCTAATCAAAATTTCCTTATTCAAGCCCGGTTAAGCCGGGTTTTTTATCGCCTGCGGTATTGGTCGGGTCAACTGTAGTTTTTTGTTATACATCCTATAAAATGGATAGATAACAATTATATTTAGGCCGTACAGTATGTTGGGCAGTTATTTAAATACTGAGGCCGACGAAATCAGGATGATCCGTCCGAATAATAAATAAAAATAATCTTTCAGTAAGAACAAGAAAAAAAGGTAGGCTGAAATGAGTTATACCCTAAAAATGCATCGCGTATTCAGTGCGCCACCGGAACGGGTGTACCGGGCCTTTATTCATCCAGATGCTATTGCAAAATGGCTGGCACCGCATGGCTTCACTGCCAGAGTTGAGCATGCCGAAGTCAAACCGGGAGGCAGCTATAAAATCACCCTGACCAATTTTGCTACCGGTACCCAGCATCATTTACATGGCACCTATCATGAAGTTATTCCCAACCAGCTACTGCGCTATACCGATTGCTTTTCTACACCTGAAGTCAAAGGTGAAATTGAAGTCACGCTCATCTTTGAAAAAGTGTCTGTAGGCACCAGCCTGCATATTATTCAGGTGGGTTATCCGGATCTAGTACCGCCATCTGCATGCTACTTAAGCTGGCAAGAGTCATTGCAGCTTTTGTCCTGGCTGGTCAATCCACATATTTTGGATGGTTAAGTTCAGTTAATTAAGTTGAGCGGGAGATCCTTTTAAAGCTTGAGCATGAACCTATCCAAAGATGCTATAATTCAGCTTTAATTTTTTGTTTTTTCTTTTATTTTTTTATTTTGTCGAGGTTGCTATGGCTCTACCACAATGCCCAAAATGCCAGTCTGAATATACCTATGAAGATGGTGACTTGTTAATCTGCCCAGAATGTGGATATGAGTGGAAAGAAGGGGAAGCAACTGAGGAACCCGTGGTCATCAAGGATGCGCATGGCAATCTGCTGGCTGATGGCGACACAGTTACGCTGATTAAGGATCTTAAAATTAAAGGGTCTTCTTCAGTGGTTAAAGTCGGGACTAAGGTCAAAAATATTCGTCTATTACCCGATGCAACTGATGGACATGATATTGACTGTAAAATTGATGGCATTGGCGCCATGAAGCTCAAATCTGAATATGTGAAAAAAGCCTAATACGTTCTTATACGAATGAGTGCTTTCGGTCTTCGGGTTTGAAGGTTTATGCTTCTTCCTCAAACTCGAAGATCAATCTCTTCTGATCACTATATCATGCCTGGATCTATGCTTTATGCCTCATCTTCATTTTGAATATTCAGATAATATTCAGCAGCTCGAAACCCAACCTTTAATGTTGGCAATTCATCAGGCCTTATTTAACGCCGGTTATATTAATGACCCGAATGATTTAAAAAGCCGGGCGATTGTACAGCAAGATTTTGTGATTGGACTAGAGCAGAAGACAGATCAGGCTTATGTGCATGCTAAAGTTTCTCTCCTGACTGGTCGTAGTCTGGACATTCGTCAAGCAATTTCCAAGCTGGTACTTCAGGTCATGCAGCAGCACATTGTCTCGCAGCCAGGGCTAAAGATTCAGCTCTGTGTTGAAATTCTGGAAATGGACAAAGAAACTTACACTAAAGCTATTATTTGAATTTTTTAGATTGAAGTGAGGACTAGAAATGAAGTTTTCCTAGTTCCTCTCTTTATCTTGAATGTATAAGAACTTAATAAAAAATTGAGAAGTATCAAAGCAATTTTGAAATATAAAGAACGATAAATAAAACTAGGACGTGTCCTCATTTGGCTTTGCACCAAATAAATATGCAGGCTATACGGATTATAGATTTATAATTGCGTGCTAGTTTATCAAATCGAGTTGCAATAGCACGGAAATGTTTTAATCTCGCAAAAGCATTTTCAACTAAATGTCTTAATTTATATAGATATTTATCAAATTCCTTATTCGATCTCTTACTGTTTGATCTCAATGGAATAATGGGAATCATATTCTTGTTCTTGGCACATATTCTAATGTGCTCAGCATCATACCCCTTGTCAGCAATGAGATAAGTTGCCTCGCGTACAATATCAATCAGTTGTTTTGCAACTTGACTGTCGTGGACGCCACCCCCAGTGATTTTAAAATCAATCGGTAATCCATTCGCGTCGGTTGCAAGATGTATTTTTGTTGTTCGTCCACCACGTGATTGTCCAATTGCTCTTTCGAAACCATTCCGAGCTCCACTTGCATGTTGATGCACGCGTATGTAGCTTCCATCAATGAATACCCATTCCTGATCCAGAATGCCTCGTAATCTAAAAAAAATTTATTCCACAATCCCTTGCTTGCCCAACGATTAAAACGATTATAAGCAGTTTGCCAAGGACAAAGTTCTTGAGGAATATCACGCCATGTCGCACCCGTACGTAGTTTCCATAAGATGGCTTCCATGATATTTCTACTATTTTTTGAACAGTAACAACCGTGTAATCGCATAGTATCTTGAATTTTCTGCCAAATATCATCGGTGAGAAGAGTACGTGCCATTGAAAAAATATAGAAATGAAAAGAGCTTAAAGGAGGATTTTAAGTATTTAAAACCAATTCTTCAAATGAGGACACGCCCTAGAGCATAAAAATTTAAATAATCAGTCAAAATTCACCTGATGATTGTAGTTGATCAGAAAATTTTGCCTATGATTAAAAAATGGTGTAATTTTAGGTATTAGGTCACATTTTTGACCTGATCTATGGGGGATGGGTAAAACCAGAACCCATCCACATAATTAAAAATAATGAAAAACAAGAAAGACTGAAAAATGATGAGATGCTTGAAATCTCGGTTTTCAAGTCTGAATAAAACCTTATAGAGAGGTATTCAATGAAAATAATAGGGGAAGAATGTCTGGCTCAGGAAGTCAGGACATTTTTACAAAAATGGGATCAAGCTATTTGTTCACTTGAATTCAGCGAAATTCGTCAACTTTGCCGACCAGATGTCTGTCTGATTGATATTAGCTCCGAGCTGAAAGGGATTGAGGCTTATCAGGCTGCATGGCAACAGTACCGCCCATATATGCGCAACAATGGTATGCGCGTTGAACGGCAGGAGGTCACCATTCAGGTCAATAATGACATGGCTTTCGTGTATGGGTATGTCCGGATTGCCTATGCGGTGATGGAACGATATTTTTCTTTACAATGGTGCCGCTTCAGCATGGTCTTAAGCAAACAGCAAGATCAGTGGCAATTGCATTATCAACATATTTCTGTTCCTGTTCAGGAGAAAACTGAAAAACTGCGTCCTGTGAAACTGGCAGGTTAAGGCGCAAGTTTTAAATTTCATTGTAACAAGATCATCATGTCTATTTGTCCATTCTTGAAAAAAATCACCATAAAAAGCCTGAATCGTTCAGGCTTTTTTATTTAGGGAAGATTAGAAACGTTTTGGAATCCGCTGACCATCCGGTACCGGAATTTCCGCATTCTTTAATACACCAAATAACCAGGTTTCTGCATGTTGTACGGCTGTTTTTAACTGGTCACCCAAGGCTAGACGTCCGGCAATAAAACTTGCTAATGAACAGCCTGAGCCGTGATATTCACCCTCCAGACGCGGGCAACGGGTTTCGTTGATCAATTCACCCTGAATATATAGACGGTTCTGGATATAGTCGGGAGTATCTTCATGGCCGCCTTTAACCAGAATCGCGTGAGCACCCATTTCAAACAGTTTCTGCGTGGCCTGATCCAAATCCTGTTCACCTGTTAGGGCACGCAACTCAACTGTATTCGGAGTTAAAATCGTGGCTAGTGGAATCAGTTGTGTAAACGCTTTGACCAGTGTGGCCTGATTGCCGAGTGAGCCACCACTGTTGGCTACCAGCACCGGATCCAGTACATACTGATAATCTGCATGCGCTGTTAGAAATTCTGCCAGCGCCTCAATATTTTCAGTAGTACCCAGCATGCCTGATTTAACACAGCGGATCGGTAGATCATTTACCACGGCATTAGCCTGAGCCAGCAATAATTCTTTTGAAGTTGCTTCAAAACCAAAAACCTGTTGCGAGTTCTGAATGGTCAGGGCTGTACAGGCAATTGCAGCATGAGCACCACTTTGGCCGATGGCTTCAATATCTGCTTGAAGGCCTGCTCCACCTGAAGGATCTAAACCTGAAAAGCAAAGTACGGTAGGTCGCAAAATGATGTCCTTCATTCACTAAAATTGCCTTAGTATAGGCAAATTTATTCAAACTCTCGATATTAATTTCTATCACTTGCAAGAACTGTCTGTCAGGCAAAATTTCGTATGTTTATCTGATCAAAATATAGAGTTGACTACCCTGAAAATGGGCGTTATTGGCTTATTTTTATGGCCTAGTAATTGCTTTAGGGTAGAGAAATCTGGCTATACTCACGATATGAATTGATGTCGGCTGCAAACATAGGGGACAAGGTGTGATTCAGAATATTTTAATTGACTTGGATGGTACATTAACTGACCCAAAAGTGGGGATTACGACTTCTGCCCGCTACGGTCTGGAAAAGGTGGGTCATCCGATCAGTGAAGACACGAATATTGACTGGATTATCGGGCCTCCTCTAAAAGCTTCGCTAGCCAAAATTCTGAATGTAGATGCGGATGATACTCTGGCTGAACAGGCACTAATGGCATACCGCGAGCGTTTCGCAGTGACTGGTCTATATGAAAATCACGTCTTTGAAGGCGTAGCTGAAACTCTGGCGGAACTTAAACGCCGTGGTTATCGCCTGTTTCTCGCAACAGCAAAACCAACCGTTTATGCTAAACAGATTCTGGAACATTTTAATCTGGCCCAGTATTTTACTGAGATTTATGGCAGTGAGCTGAATGGTGATCGAACCAATAAAGGGGAACTGATTCAGTATATCTTGGAACAACAAGGCATACAGGCTGAGCAATGCATTATGGTGGGGGATCGTGAGCATGATATTTTTGGTGCCCGCCATAACGGGATTGAGTCGATTGCAGTCAAATACGGCTATGGTTCAGAAATTGAATTACAGCAGGCACAGCCTAAGTATATGATTGAGAACTTTAGTCATTTATTAAACTATTTAAAATAATTTTTTATTTTCATTAAAATAAAATGCTTCTATGTTTAGGAGCATTTTTTATATTCATTATTAACAATAATTTTTAACTTTATCTTTTGAATAGAAATCTATTTTATTGCGTTAACTTAATTAATTATTTGTATACTTTTATTCTAATATTTTTTAGGCTTACATAAATATAATAATGTATTTTGTGTGATGAATGTCATAGTTTAATTATAATTCACAAAAACATATTTGCCATATTTTAATATCTATTTATTTAAATCTAACTAAAATGTTAAAATTCAACAGCTTAACTTTATAATAAGTTTTTAATTTATTCATTTCACTATGTTTTTAATATTTGGTAACAAGTTAAAGATAACATTTTTCAAATTCTCATTCCTTTATTTTGATGCTATGTATTTCATGTTTAATTCAGTAATAAATAAATTATAAAAAAAGGATGGGGGATAATATGGAGAATATACAGATATTGTCGGCAGAAAATGGAGAATTAATTCAGGATATTAATACTAATATTGTGAATTTAACCTAAAAATCAGTGATTAAAGTAAATGCCACGATTGATGAAGTGGCAAAAATTACGCGTCAAGGTAATTCGGCTGTTATCTATTTTAAAAATGGTGAAACTATTACGATCGAAAATTATTTTGATTATGCAGTGAATGATAATCGAATCGTTTTTGAGCATGAAGGCCAATTGTACTGGGCGGAATTTACTGATGAAAATGGGGTAATGCTCGATACGATTCAATATCACCCGCTTACAGGAGATCTGGCTGAGAGTGGAACCGTAGCTGCGTGTGTTTTACCTTGACTGGGTGGGGCACTGGCTCTAGGAGCTATTGCGGCAGCGGCAGGTGGAGGCTCATCCTCAGGAAGTAGTTCGGATAATCGGGATATGAGTCCGCCGAAGTTAACCGGCGTCATTGTGAATGAAGAAGGCCAGCTTGAACTGAGTTTCGATGAAAATATAAATGGTTCAAATCCACGCGCTGAAGATTTCACAGTGGTTGTGGATGGAGAAGAAATTCCCGTCACCGATATTATTGTACAAGATGATAAGATTATCCTGATTACGGAACCGGAGATCCGGGACGGACAAGAAGTTACGGTTGAATATCAGGATAGTACACCTGATGATAATCAGGGAATTAAGGATTCAGAAGGGAATGTATTAGAAGATCTGGATTCAGATGATGTGGGGGGAGTGCAGAATCCGGATATTAGTGGGCCCGTACTTTTAGCTGCCGAAGTTAATGCCAATGGCAATATCGAGCTTAGCTTTAATGAAGCGCTGGATGCAGATAATTTATCTCCTTTAGATAGTCTGGTCGTTACAGTGGGTACAGCTCCAGATCAGACTACAGTCGATGTGATCAATATTGCTGCCGATGGAAATATCCTCACGATGATTACCAATCCAGTGATTACAGCTGGGCAGAGCGTTAGTGTTGAAAATATACTGATCCAACCCCTGGAAATGATGACAATGCAATTCAGGACTTGGCAGGGAATGATGCCGCAAGCTTTACTACAGCGGATCTACCCAATGGAGTTGTAAATAATTCAGAACGTTTACTGAATCTTACCGATGATAATGTGTCCGCAATTGTGGAAGGATCACAAGATGCGACTGTAGTGGCAACATATAGTGATAGGAGTGGTATCGACGTGCTCAATGGCACTTCGGAAGTTGCCGTAGTCGGTTTTACGATTGAGGAAAATACTTCTAGTGTAGTGATCGCTGTACAGCAAGAAAATCTGGTTGGCTTGGCGAATGCCTTTACTTTCGTGGTACGTAGTACAACCACTGGCGAAGAATTTGAGGCCGCTTCAGCAAATACCAGTCAAGGCGGCTTGATTGCTGGTGCATTGGGACTGGAGCTACTGGGTGGAGTGGCAGATGCTCAAGGATTGAAGCTAGATATTAATGACTTGCCTGCTGGAATCTATGAAGTCTCTGTATATGGTGATTCTTCATAATTAGCAGATATCCTGACCACTATAGATCTAGCAAGTTTAGGGGATAACACGGTTAACAATCTGGTGTTAGATACCGTATTAGGTCTACTGGAAGCTACCTTGACTGGCCAAAATGCTGATCCTCGTGGAATTCTGGAGCAATTGACACTTCGTGAGTTATTGGATTTAACTACAGGTTCTTCTGTACCAATTATAAATTTTAACCACAGCAGTTGATTCAGTTTTGTCATTGGCTCTGGATAACATACTAGTTCGCCCAATATTAGGTGATGTATACAATACCTCCGTAGGGAGTTTACTTGCAGGAAATGGAGGCGGGGCATTAGGATTCCTATTAACTACCTTAGGACTGGGTACAGCATTAGATGCGCTTCTAAATGGAATTTTAGAAGGGGTAGATGGTGCAGGAGCAGACACAGCGATCTATTATTTACTAAATAATGCTGATGCAACAGGCGGCAATGGTACAGATACCTGGACTGACTTCAATGCAGTTGAAGGTGATACCATCGATGTCTCTGCATTATTAAGTGATCAGGCAGTAGATGCATCAAATCTGGGAGAACTATATCACGCTCGAACAACGTGGAGATGATACAGTCGTGACGATCGATCGTGATGGTTCCGATACCGATACCACCTTTGCGCGCGCTGATTTGCTGATATTGCAGAATGTAGACAGTGCAACTTTACAGCTGGATGACATCATTAAATATAATCCAATCTAACCAGAAGTTTTTAAAATGGATTATTCATAAAAATTTATAATGTCATTGAACTTCAATTAAAAAATCCCGCTTGATGCGGGATTTTTTAATTTTACATGGGCATTTAAAGTGTTAAAAACCAGATAGAAGCAGCAATGACGACAATTAAGATAACCAGAAAGATTTTTAGATTGGTTTTAGGATACGTGGTGCTCAAGCTTGCTTTCGTAATTTCCTGACCTTCAGGATCATACAGAATCACCTTTTGTGCACTATTTTCATAACCTAACTCTAGCAGGGCACGCTGTTCAAGAGCTGTCAGACCCTCTTCAGGCATATCCATAACTTGCAGCAGCGTTGTAGAGCCCCAAAGTTTTTGAACAATTGAAGTAGATACCAGCTGTTTTAGGGTTTCTGAGGCAGCCTTAAAGTCAGCAATGATGCTGAGTTCATGAGCATAGGGAACGGAAGGGACCATTGTTTGCACAATCATGCCCTCATTGTCCATCAGTTGCATTTTATCTTTATAAATTTGCACCCATATTGCATTGGGAAGTTTGGATAACTGATCTTGCAGCATGAATTGCCCACGTATTGCTTTGATATTAAATTAAATAATCTATAAACATATCCCGTATCAAGACGGGATATGTAATGTTCCATTACTTGGCAGGAGCGCCATATTCATTATTTTCTTTTTTGGTATTACTTGCCCACCAGATGATGAGTAAAATTATTCCTATCCCTGTAAGCACAAGCAATTGCCACCATCCAGAGCGTCCAATGTCATGCAAACGACGCGCCCCTACAGCCAGACTTGGGAGTAAAAGAGCTAAATTTAGCAGGCCATTTACCAAAGGTTTCGTCCCTAAAACTGCATCAATGACTTCACTAATAATGCCTAAAATTACACAAAACAGCATAAAGAACCAAAATTCTTTACGGCGTGCACGACCAGAAAAATTTGCATAATTGGTTAGACATTTTACAAACCAGTCGATACTGCTATAATTCTCTTCAGCCTGATCCAGATTGGAACATTTGTTAATCTGATTGCTAATGCTTTCTCCCAGATGAATCGAGCTGCCCAAAGCCAGATAAATATCTGCTGCCTGACCGGTTGAGTTAACAATAAAATCAACCCGGTCACCGCGTGATGGAGGGCGTTGTCCACGCCAGTCTGCACCGCTAAAACTGTAGCGGTTGTGATCATCCCCTGTGATAAAACCCGTATTATCTTGAATAGAAAAATCCAGGATGGAACCTTTCATAAGCCCTCTCTATTTATCTTCTGGCTACTATGGATTTGTATAAATATTATTCATATATGGCTGATAGTAGCATAGGAAATTTAGTTTGAGATCAAGCTTTTATAAAAATATTTAGGTAATAAATTTTCACTATCTAAAGCTAGAAATTCTGATTAATAAGAAGTTGATTTAGCTTATAATGAATAGTTTAATTAAATTTAGATTTTCTTAATTTTTTGAATAATAAGCAATAATTCAAGGGAAGAAAAACTGAAGTAAATTTAATAAAGCTAAGAATATACTAAGATTTATAAAAATAATTTAAATCAATAACTTAATTAATTTTAGTATTTTACTCAATATGAATATATTGCGAATTTTTACGTAGAGTTTGAATAAGAAACTAATCCTCAACAGACTTTGCTTAAGTTAATAAATGCTTATATATTGATCTCATAAAACAACTTAAACATTACACTGTTTTTAAGCTAATTCACCTATTTTATAAAGGCATTTTTAATTAATAAAACATTAAAGGGTGCCATGATGAAAGCTATTCCAATGAAGAAGATGATTAACTGTGTTGCGATGAGTGGTGTATTGCTATTCACTGCTGGGCAAACAATGGCAATGAATCAGCAATCTTCAACTGTTGCTCAAGCAAATTCTAAAGCATCAAATGACAGCCGAATGCATTTAACCGAGAGTCAAGTGATTAAGGTTGTAAGTACGGTCAATAACGGTGAAATCAAACAGGCAAAAACAGCCTTGCCAAAACTTAAAACAGATGACGCACGTAAGTATGCGCAAATGATGATTAGCGAACATACAGCGAATGAGAAAAAAGGTCAGGCTCTGGCAGACCGTTTAAAATTAACTCCGCAAGCAAGCAGTCTCAGTACGGCATTGCAAAGTGATAGTGACAAGATTGTTACTGACCTGAGCAAGCCATCTGCAGCTGATAAAGACTATATGATGAGCCAAGTTGAAGTACATCGTAAAGCTCTGAACACTTTGGACACACAATTAATTCCAAATGCGAAAAATGCGGAATTAAAAAGCATGTTGACGCAAACCCGTACTGCGGTAGCGATACATCTGAAAAAAGCTGAACAAATTGTTGAAAAGATGAAATAAGTTAAGCATTCATCCAATAAAAAAACCGCCATTTTAGGCGGTTTTTTTGATCATAATACTTTATATATCATGTGATATTTCTTACCAGCTTAACGCACCACCAGTTTGGTAATCTGTTACGCGAGTTTCGAAGAAGTTCTTCTCTTTACGTAGATCCATCATTTCAGACATCCACTGGAATGGGTTGTTTACACCAGTAAACTGTTCAGGCAAGCCTAACTGGCTCAAGCGACGGTTACAGATAAATTTCAGGTATTCTTCCATCATACCGGCATTCATGCCCAATACACCGCGTGGCATCGTGTCACGTGCATATTCGATTTCAAGCATGGTGCCTTCAAGGATCATCTGAATCACTTCTTGCTGGAATTCAGCAGTCCACAGATGTGGGTTCTCGATCTTGATCTGGTTGATCATATCAATACCGAAGTTCAGGTGCATAGATTCGTCACGCAGGATGTACTGGAATTGCTCAGCAACACCATTCATCTTGTTACGACGGCCCATAGACAGAATTTGGGTGAAACCGCAGTAGAAGAAGATACCTTCAAGGACACAGTAGAACGCGATCAGGTTGCGAAGCAGGATCTGGTCATTTTCTGGCGTACCGGTTTTGAAAGTAGGATCACTTAGAGACTGGGTATATTTCAGGCCCCAAGCTGCTTTACGTGCTACTGATGGAACTTCACGGTACATGTTGAAGACTTCGCCTTCGTCCATACCTAAAGATTCGATACAGTACTGGTAAGCATGCGTATGGATCGCTTCTTCAAATGACTGACGCAGAATGTACTGACGGCATTCAGGGTTGGTGATGTGACGGTAAATCGCCAATACCAGGTTGTTTGCAACCAGTGAATCCGCAGTAGAGAAGAAGCCCAGTGAGCGCATCACGATGGTACGTTCATCTTCGGTCAAGCCATTTTCAGACTTCCACAACGCGATGTCGTGGTTCATGTTGATTTCTTGAGGCATCCAGTGGTTGGCACAACCATCCAGATATTTTTGCCAAGCCCATTCGTATTTGAATGGTACTAACTGGTTCAAGTCAGCACGGCAGTTGATCATACGTTTATCATCAACCTGTACACGCTGTGCACCCATCTCAAGTTCTTCAAGACCTGGCGCAACGTCCAGTTGGTCTAGGGAAGCAGATGCTCTTGCCAGTGAATCGGTTGAATTTGATCCTGCGCTTCGAGGGGCTGCAGCGGGTTGTGCAGCTGCCACATTCGACGATGTGTTGCTTGCATCAGATACCATCTGCGGATTAGCCGTTTTTTTCGGCTCGACGGGCGTAGGCTGCTGTTCAGGTGCAGCCGGTTTTTGCGAATCATCTTCGAAATCGTCCCAACTTAGGATAGACATATCAATTCTCTCTAGTTGCTTTATATCTTTTATTAGACATCCAGCAGTGCTGAGATGTCTTACTATACGCTCAATTTGTGTAAACAAAATTAAGTTTTGTCGATGAATGCTCTGAATTTGTTCAGAGATAAATCCCCACTACTTATTTTGTTTACGCTGTTGCTGGCGAACTTTAAACCAGAAATAAGCAATCGGTGCGTAAAAGGTAACGGCAAAGGAAAGGATCAATGCCACAAGTCCTAACATGTAATTGTGAGTCATATGAGGCATAGGTTTTCCTTTTACTTTTAGTTTGTGAATCCTAGCCGAAACTAGGATTCACGTTTAAATCATTTTTTAGATGATTTTGCTGGCTTCACTGTTTCAACAATCGTGGTCTTTGGGTGCTTTTTAGCATATTCCAAAGTAACGTATTGACCAGTGATAGCACTTCGAGCTGCTTTTTGATTATTAGCCATGCTCAGTACTCCTTGATACAAAATCAAGATGACTCTTACTGGCTCATAAACTAATTCAATGATAGAATCGTTCACGCATTCTCATATGCCAGCCTCGTTGTGACCATCTTGGTATCACTTCGAGATTGAAAGCCTTCTAGTTAGTTTTGGTCGACGCTAGAGGGCTTTTTTATTGCCTAAATTTCGTAATCCCCCTAAATCCCCCTTTATAAAAGGGGGACTTTCTCCCTCCTTTATTAAAGGAGGGCCGGGGAGGATTTAAAACCTGTCAGATTACTGACAAGCTTCACAATCAGGATTGTCAATTGAACATGCTTGTGGCACTGGCGCTGCCTGAGTGAAACCTTCTTCCTCTACAGGCGCTTCAGGTTTTTTCTCTTCAACCACTGGCGCTGCAACTACAGGAGCCGCAACGGTTGCAGGTTTAACTGCATTCAATGCACCAGTATTAATGGTTGATTTCTCAGCAGAAGTCGCACCCAATGCACGTAGGTAATAAGTCGTTTTCAGACCACGTAACCAAGCCATCTTGTAAGTGATGTCTAGTTTTTTACCGTTTGCACCCGCGATGTACAGGTTCAGAGATTGCGCTTGGTCGATCCATTTTTGACGGCGAGAAGCAGCATCTACAATCCAGCGTGGCTCAACTTCAAACGCAGTCGCAAAGATCGCTTTCAACTCTTCAGGAATACGAGAAATCTTTTGTACTGAACCTTCGAAGTGTTTCAGGTCGTTGACCATCACCGCATCCCAAAGACCACGTTCTTTCAACGCACGTACCAGGTACGGGTTGATCACTGTGAATTCACCAGACAGGTTAGATTTCACATACAGGTTCTGGAATGTAGGCTCAATTGACTGAGATACACCACAGATGTTCGAAATGGTTGCAGTCGGGGCAATCGCCATCACGTTCGAGTTGCGCATACCGTCTTTTTGAACTTTGGCACGTAAAGTGTCCCAGTCCAGACGTTGTGTACGGTCAACTTCAAACATACGCTCTGGACGAGTTTTCGCAACCAGGTCAAGTGAGTCGATTGGTAAAATACCTTGATCCCACAGTGAACCTTTGAATGTTTCATAAGTACCACGTTCAACAGCAAGGTCACTTGAAGTTGAAATTGCGTAGTAAGAAATCACTTCCATTGATTCATCAGCAAACTCAACCGCAGCGTCAGAACCGTAAGCCATACCCATTTCGTAAAGCGCATCCTGGAAGCCCATGATACCCATACCGACAGGGCGGTGTTTCAGGTTCGAGTTACGTGCTTGTGGAACCGCGTAATAGTTGATGTCAATGACGTTATCGAGCATACGAACCGCAGTTTTTACTGTACGAGCCAGTTTTTCACGATCTAGCTTGCCGCCTTGAACGTGTTGTACTAGGTTGATCGAACCTAAATTACATACTGCGATTTCTTCTTTGCTGGTGTTCAGAGTAATTTCTGTACACAGGTTAGAAGAGTGAACCACACCCACGTGTTGTTGTGGTGAACGTAGGTTACATACGTCTTTGAATGTGATCCAAGGGTGACCTGTTTCGAACAGCATAGACAGCATTTTGCGCCACAAATCTTTTGCACGGATTTTCTTGTGCAACATGTTTGTTTCTTTGGCAATACTTTCGTAGTAAGCATAACGCTCAGCGAATTCTGCACCGGTCAGATCATGAAGATCAGGCGTTTCAGAAGGCGTGAACAGTGTCCAGTCTGCATCTTCGAATACACGTTGCATAAACAAGTCAGGAACCCAGTTGGCAGTGTTCATGTCGTGAGTACGACGACGGTCATCACCAGTGTTCTTACGAAGCTCAAGGAATTCTTCGATATCCAGGTGCCAGGTTTCCAGGTATGCACATACTGCGCCTTTACGTTTACCACCTTGGTTTACTGCAACAGCAGTATCGTTGGCAACTTTAAGGAATGGCACCACACCTTGAGACTTACCGTTTGTACCTTTAATGTAAGAGTTTAGGGCACGAACTGGAGTCCAGTCATTACCTAAACCTCCTGCCCATTTAGACAGCATTGCGTTATCACGCATTGCGCCATAGATGTCAAACAGGTCATCATCAATCGTAGTCAAGTAGCAGCTAGACAACTGTGGACGTAGCGTACCTGAGTTGAACAGGGTAGGTGTAGACGCCATGTAGTCGAAGCTAGACAATAAGTTATAGAATTCGATTGCACGGTCTTCACGGTTATCTTCGTTCAGGGCAAGACCCATAGACACACGCATGAAGAACAATTGTGGCAATTCGAAACGCACGCCATCTGAGTGGATGAAGTAACGGTCAAATAGGGTTTGCAGACCTAGATAAGTGAACTGGTTTGAACGTTCTGGTTGAATCGCTGCAGCCAGTTTAGCCAGGTCAAAGTTTAACAATTCAGGTGAAAGAAGCTCTAACTCAATCCCTTTTTTCAGGAAAGTTTCAAGCGCATCACCTTCATTGGTATCAGTGGATAGACCCAAGAACTCTAAACCGGTCGCTACCAGGTCATCACGCAACAGACGTGCAGTCACATAAGTATAGTTAGGTTCTTGCTCAATACGAGTACGAGTCGCCATCATCATTGTTGTAGAGATGTCAGACTCTTTTACGCCGTTATAAAGGTTTTTTACGGTCTCATCGACAATCGCCTGTACGTCGATCCCTTCAAGGCCTTCAGCAGCGCGAGTTACAGTCGCAGTCAATTCGCTTAAGTCAAGCGGTTTTAACTTGCCTTCTGCATCAGTCACTTGCAGTGTAGGGTGATGGTTGGCACCTAACTGTTTGCGTGCTTCAGAACGTTGTTCACGGTAGATGACATAGGCACGTGCAACTTTCTGTTCGCCAGTACGCATCAGCGCAAGTTCAACCTGATCCTGAATTTCTTCGATATGGATCGTGCCACCCGATGGTAAACGGCGTTTGAATGTATTCAGAACCATTTCCGTTAATTGTTCGATACGGTCGTGTATACGGCTCGAATCTGCACTTTGCTGGCCTTCTACTGCCAAAAATGCTTTTCCAATTGCAACAGAAATTTTTTCTGCATCAAAAACGGCAACATCACCGGTGCGTTTAATCACCTGAAGTTGACCCGGAGTGGACGTGATTACGCTCATGTTAGCATAGCTCCATTGTCATCTATTTTTATGTTTATGGACCGTTTGAACTGGGCAAAAATCGTGCCACAGTGTTCGAGGAATAAACACAAGACCTAGTGGTTATAAAATCAATTGAACACAAGATACGGGAAAATTTAGGGTAGATCAATATTGACATTTTGCTAAATATTTTTCTCAATTTTTATTGATTCTTGCATAAGCCTTATCCGGCAAGGCATAGCATATCAAAGCTGGCAAAAAGTGCTTATAGATAACATTGTGGATAACTAAAAAGGCCCGAATTAACCAGTCACATTTTGTTCAGATTTAGCTGTGATCGATGCAAATAAGCCGATAAACGGTAGTTAAATGCACATTCGAGTGAAATGTGCACGATAAAATATTACAAAATGCTACTTTGATGTATTGGTTTGGTGAACGCTATCTTGTTTACAATGTAAACGTGTGTATATTGCAAGCATATTAAAAACGTATCTATTGGATTTCAAAAGGATACGTCCGTAGCATACGTCCATCAAATAAAGGGGCAACACATGAGCCAAGAAGAAAAGTTACCTAAAATTCTAATTGTTGAAGATGATGAGCGTCTTGCTCGTTTAACACAAGAATACCTTATTCGTAATGGTCTTGAGGTTGGGGTAGAGCCGGATGGCAACCGTGCTATTCGTCGTATTATTGCTGAGCAACCAGACATGGTGGTTCTAGATGTCATGTTGCCAGGTGCTGATGGTTTGACCATCTGTCGTGAAGTTCGTCCACATTATCATCAACCGATTTTAATGCTGACTGCACGTACTGAAGATATGGATCAGGTCTTAGGTCTGGAAATGGGTGCAGACGACTATGTCGCTAAACCGGTTCAGCCGCGTGTCCTGCTGGCTCGTATTCGTGCTTTATTACGCCGTACCGACAAAGTACCTGAGGATGAAGTGGCTCAGCGCATCGAATTTGATGACCTGGTCATCGACAATGGTGGTCGTTCAGTGACCTTAAATGGTGAGCTGGTTGACTTTACCAGTGCAGAATATGACCTGTTGTGGCTGCTGGCTTCAAATGCGGGTCGCATCTTGTCACGTGAAGATATCTTTGAGCGTTTACGCGGCATCGAATATGACGGCCAAGACCGTTCAATTGATGTGCGTATCTCACGCATTCGTCCAAAGATTGGTGACGATCCTGAAAATCCAAAACGTATTAAAACAGTACGTAGTAAAGGTTATCTATTCGTCAAAGAAACTAACGGTATCTAATCGGTGCCTTTAGCCGCCTGAATAAACAGGATAATTAATAGGTGTTTAAACACAGTATATTTTTGCGGATATACGCAGGCTTGGTCATGCTTGTGGTCTTGGTGGCAGTATTTAGCTATCTGCTGGTACAGATCATCAACTACCAGCGTGCGCAGGAGTATCGTGAATCCCTGACTGATGGTATGGCATATATCATCAGTGAGGGGGTTGCGAGACAGCCTAATCTGCAGCAAAAGATGGATTGGGTTTCAGATGCGTCTGATCTGCTGGAATTACCGATCTACTATGTCGAAGCTAGTAAAGTGGATATTACCCGGGCGGAAGGTCGACGTCTGGCTAACCGTAAGGCAGTCGTGCGTTGGGATGCCAAAACCGGGGTAGCTTATATTGTCATCGGGCTACGTGATGATCCAAGTCATTATCTTTATATTAAGGCGGATAATATTACTGAACGTCAGATGAAGGCTTTACCGGTCTTTATTCTGGATTATCTGGTGTACTACCCAGGTCAGGAAAAAGAATACCTGAAGCGAATTCAGGACTATTTCTCTTATCCAATCTCGATCGAAAATGTCCAGAGCCTGCCACTAGATTCCGAGCAGATTGGACGTTTGCGTCTAGATCACAGCATTATTCTATATCGTGATAGTGCCTCAATTCGTGGTACTACAATTTCGATCATTTCTCCTATTCCTAGCTCGACGTCTGAAGTGCTGGTAATGGGGCCAGTGCCATTATTTAACTGGATGCCATTCCAGTTAGCTGCCGGGATTACCTTGCTCAGTCTGTTTGTTTTGAGTCTGGGGATTTATGGTCTGCTGGTGCCAATGCAGCGTAAACTGCGTGAAGTGAGCTATGCCCTGAACAAGATGAAAACTGGCAATATGTCATTACGTCTTCCGGTAGAGGGTAGTGATGAGATGGCGACGCTAGCTTCTAGCTATAACAATATGTCGGATCATATTCAGCGTCTGATTGAAGCGCAGCGTGAATTGATGCGTGCCGTATCGCATGAGCTGCGTACACCTGTTGCTCGTATTCGTTTTGCTGTGGAAATGATGGCAGATGAAGATGACTATGATTATCGCTTGCAGCAGGTTGAGCAGATCGATAAAGATATTGAAGCCTTAAATACCTTGATCGATGAAATCATGACCTATGCCAAACTGGAACAGGGCATGCCTTCAATTGAATTTGAAGATATTGATCTGTTTGAAGTGTTGGATCAGGTGGCAGTCGAAACAGATGCTTTAAAAACTGGCAAAGAAGTCGAAGTACTGCCGATGCCAGTACCTGTGATCGTAGAAGCTGAACGACGTTACCTGCATCGTGTGGTACAAAATCTGGTGGGGAATGCAGTACGCTACTGTGAGCAAAAAATCCTGATCAGCGGCGGACTAGACGCTAAGGGCATGGCGTATATCTGTGTAGAAGATGATGGTCCGGGGATTCCGGAAGCTGACCGTGCTCGTATCTTTGAGGCTTTTGCCCGACTGGATGATAGTCGTACCCGTGCTTCAGGGGGGTATGGTTTGGGCTTGTCTATTGTTAGCCGGATTGCCTACTGGTTTGGTGGAGAGATTCAGGTCGATCAAAGTCCGACACTGGGTGGTGCACGCTTTATCATGATTTGGCCAGCCAGCCGTTACGGTAAAAAAATCAAGCAAAAACCGATCGAAAAACTGGAAAAAGCTGAAGTGTCAGATCAATCAGAATAAGAGTTTAGGTGAGAAAAAACGATACATAGGTATCGTTTTTTTTATGGCTATTTAAAGGGGATTATTCATGGAGGGTAGCATCCGGTTCAATCAGTGGCTTGCCTTCTTTCAGGCTGTTTAAGGCATCAGAATTGAAGTTGATCAGTAGCTTGTTGTTTTTAACATCTACCTGATAGCTTTGGATTAGTTTCTGGTCACCAGATAAGGTTTCAAGCTTGTACTCATCGGCAATATTCATAATACCGTCTAGGTTAATGCTGGAAGAGGCATAGTCTGTCTGGAAAAGTTTATGAATATCCCCTAAGTCAAAGATTGCATTGCTGGCATCCTGATGTTTTTGGATATAGCTTTCTACATGTCGCATCAATAATTGAGCAAAGAAAAAATAATCAGGTTTATGGGTAAATCGTAGAGACATGCATGGACTCCTTATTGTTACTTTATAAATGTCATAGTGTGTTTAAAAATAGAAATATCATAATCTGAATCAAACTGTTGGACGTGTTGCAAAAATACACAATTGCTCTTTTAAGGCTTACCGAGAGCGGGTAGAAAAGGGGCTTCTAATTGAATGACAACATTCATGTTAAACATCTTTTAAAACACACTTATTTTTCCGGAGCATGATGCAAAGGTGAAATGTTTTTAATTGATTCTTTATAAGTTTCGTTTCATTGGGTGGGTAGCCAGCCATTGTAAAAGGAGTGAGGCTTAATTAAGCAGAGCTTTAAAAGCCTATCTGGTTTTAGAAAAAATAATGGAAATTTAAACTTTAATTTAAAAAAACGATTGGTTGAGATTCTCTGAGCTTAAAGCCAGAATAAAATTAGGAATGTCTAAAAAATCATCCAAAAGACTAAGGCTTATAAACTAGCAAGTGAAATCCAAAATCAGGTACAATTGGCGGGATTAATTTTGTGTTTGGTGTATTTGAAGGCCAATACATACATTCTTTGTTAATAAATCGGCCTGCCAGGAGTTATCCCCGCATGAGTGCCATTACTCCATACGAATGGGCAATTATTGCCTTCGTGATCGGCGTTACATTTTTATGCGTCTTTATGCTCACTGTCCCATTACTCCTCGGGGGTAAATCATGGGGCCGTGCCAAGCAGGAGCAGTTTGAGTCAGGCGTAGTCAGCGCAGGTGGAGCTCGTATCCGCTTGTCTGCGAAATTCTATTTAGTTGCAATTTTCTTTGTAGTCTTCGACCTCGAAGCACTTTACCTGTATGCATGGGCATCTTCTGTTCGTGAAGTAGGTTGGATTGGTTTTGCAACTGCAGCTATCTTTATTTTGGTTTTACTTGTTGGTTTGGTTTACGAATTATCGACAGGCGCACTGAACTGGGCACCTTCAGACAGACGTAAAGCAGCAGGATACAAAGCTAAAATTGGTTCGCCAAATATGGATCTTGCAGAAATTACGCGCTTCAACTCTGTTGAAGAATTGGTTATGGATCCAACTGGTCAAATCCCAGCTCAATCATCTGGTCTTGTGAAAAAATCACAAGTTCAACCCTCTGATAAGGAGTAACTCGGGATGAAATATACATTAACCCGTGCGAATCCGAATGCTGATGAATATCCACTTCAAGAGCGTATCGTTGTAGAAGATCCGCTTCTAGAAGAAGAAGTGAATAAAAATGTGTTCATGACTCGCCTAGAGGATGTAATGCACACAGCAGTGAACTGGGGTCGTAAGAACTCAGTTTGGCCATTTAACTTTGGTACATCTTGCTGCTACGTTGAATATGCAACGACTTTGACCGGTGTGCATGACTTGTCACGTTTTGGTGCCGAAGTTATCCGTGCTTCACCGCGTCAAGCAGACTTGATGATCGTAGCAGGTACATGTTTCGTAAAAATGGCTCCGGTAATTCAACGTCTGTATGAACAGATGCTTGAACCGAAATGGGTTATTTCAATGGGTGCGTGTGCGAACTCAGGTGGTATGTACGATATTTATTCAGTCGTACAAGGTGTGGATAAGATTATTCCGGTAGATGTATACGTTCCGGGTTGCCCACCACGTCCTGAAGCATTGATCCAGGCATTAATGCTGTTACAAGACCAAATTCAATTAGAGCGTCGTCCGCTGTCTGCGGTAATCGGTGATGATCTTAAGCCAGTGTATAAGCCAAAGATGATGCCGGAACGTGACCGTAAGAAAGACCAGCGTGTGGCTGTGAAGAACTTACGCTCTATGGATGAAATTAAATAATTTAAACGACCGGTTTTTTGTTGTGCACCCGCTATGGGTGTAGTTGTCGTTTAGGTTGACTGAATTTGTATTAAATAGGAAGCCAAGCCAATGGCTGAAACTGACATTGCTATGCCAGAATCAACAGCAGTTGATTCACGCCCAGCATTTGCCATCATTGAAGAGCTCAAAACCAAGTTTGGTGAGAACTTCTTTGTGCAAACGACTTTCGAGGATTTCCCGACAGTTTGGGTTGAGCGCGCACGTGTACAAGAAGTACTGATGTTCTTGCGTACCGTGCCACGTCCATACGTGATGCTATTCGACTTGTCTGCAGTAGATGAGCGTTTACGTACGCACCGTGACGGTTTGCCTGCGTCAGAATTCACAGTGTTCTATCATTTATTATCTTTAGAGCGTAACTGTGACATTCGTATTAAAGTTGCATTAAGCGACAGCGATCTGAATATTCCGACCGCAACGAATATCTGGCCAAATGCGAACTGGTATGAGCGTGAAGCTTATGACATGTTCGGCATCAATTTCGAAGGGCATCCAATGCTCCGTCGTATCTTGTTGCCAACCTACTGGGAAGGTCACCCGCTACGTAAAGAATATTCTGCACGTGCAACGGAATATACACCGTATATGCAGAACCAAGCCAAACAAGACTTCGAGCAAGAACACCTTCGCTTTGTGCCTGAAGATTGGGGCTTAAAGCGTGGTAATAAAGACGAAGACTTCATGTTCCTGAACTTGGGTCCTAACCACCCATCTGCGCACGGTGCGTTCCGTGTAATTTTGCAGTTGGATGGTGAAGAAGTGAAAGACTGTGTGCCAGATATTGGTTATCACCACCGTGGTGTGGAAAAGATGGCTGAACGTCAAACTTGGCATTCATTCATTCCTTATACTGACCGTGTGGACTACTTAGGTGGTTGTGCTCAAAACATGCCGTATGTGATGGGTGTGGAACAACTGGCAGGTATTACTGTGCCAGACCGCGCACAATGTATTCGTGTCATGATGTCGGAACTGTTCCGTATCAATAACCACTTGCTGTACATCGGTACTGCGATTCAGGATGCCGGCGGTATGACCCCAGTATTCTATATGTTCGCTGACCGTCAGAAAGTGTATGAGATCGTGGAAGCGATTACTGGTTACCGTATGCATCCAGCATGGTTCCGTATCGGTGGTACTGCACATGATTTGCCAAATGGTTGGGAAAAACTGGTTCGAGACTTGCTCGACTGGATGCCTAAACGTTTGAACGAATACTATACTGCAGCACTGAAAAACTCTGTATTCATGGGTCGTACCCGTAATGTGGCTCAGTACGATGCGAAATCTGCATTGGCATGGGGTGTAACAGGTACTGGTCTGCGTGCGACAGGTATCGACTTTGATGTTCGTAAATACCGTCCATACAGTGGTTATGAAAACTATGACTTCGAAGTGCCAGTTGAGTACGAAGGCGATGCATATGCTCGTGTGATTGTTCACTTCCGTGAAATCGAACAGTCACTGAAAATCATTAAGCAGTGTCTAGAGAATATGCCTTCTGGTGCGTACAAAGCGGACCATCCGCTGGCTGTTCCACCACCAAAAGACAAAACATTACAAGATATTGAAACCTTGATTACGCACTTCTTGAGCGTTTCTTGGGGTCCTGTAATGCCTGCAGGTGAATCATCTGTGATGGCAGAGGTGGTGAAAGGTGCGTCGACTTATTATCTGACTTCAGACAAGTCAACCATGAGTTACCGTACCCGTATTCGTACACCAACTTTCACGCATTTACAGCAAATGCCTTCTGTGATTAACGGCAGTCTTGTATCTGACTTAATCATTTATTTAGCGACAATCGACGTCGTAATGGCTGACGTGGATCGCTAAGGGGTAAACGCATTATGATGATTTTGACTGATAAAAAGCCACGTGTGAATGTTGAAGGGATTTTAACTTCGGAAGAAATCCACGAAATTGAACATCACATTGGGCATTACCCGTATCCACGTGCAGCGTGTCTAGATGCGCTCAAATGTGTACAACGCCGTAATGGCTGGGTAGACGATGCTCAAATGAATGCCATCGCGCAAATGCTCAGCATGAGCCTTGCCGATTTGGAAGGGGTTGCAACGTTCTATAACCGTATTTACCGTCAGCCAGTGGGTCGTCACGTAATTTTATTGTGTGACTCAATTGCGTGTTTCTTGATGGGTGCGGAGACTTTAGCAGAAGCATTCCAGCGTGAATTGGGTATCCAGTTCGGCCAAACCACAGCAGATGGCCGTTTTACCTTGCTTCCAATTTGCTGCCTAGGTAACTGTGACAAAGGTCCAACCCTCATGATTGATGAAGACACTCACGGTCTCGTGGAAGTGACATCAATTAAACAGTTATTGGAGAAGTATGTATGAATACCGAACCAAAACCAATTTATGGCGACGGTAACCCGGAAACGCATCCACTGACTTGGCGTCTGAGCAAACAAGCAAATGTCCGTCACGTTGATGACTACGAAGCGCTTGAAGGCTATGCAGGCTTTAAAAAAGCCCTGTCTATGACACCGAAAGAAGTGCTGGAAGTTGTAAAAGCAGCAACCGTAAAAGGTCGTGGTGGTGCAGGCTTCCCGGCAGGGATCAAATGGTCGCTGATGGCGCCAAATGACAATTCAGGGCCACGTTACCTGATTTGTAATGCCGATGAGATGGAACCAGGTACCTTCAAAGACCGTCTGTTGATGGAAGATCTTCCTCACCAGCTGATCGAAGGTATGCTGATTGCAGCTTATACCCTTGAAGCAACTCAAGGTTATATCTTCATCCGTGGTGAATACATCGAAGCGGCGAAATACCTGAACGAAGCACTTGAGCAGGTTCGTGCCAAAGGTTATCTGGGTGACAACATCCTGGATTCTGGCTGGAGCTTCGAGTTACACGTGCATACTGGTGCGGGTCGTTATATCTGTGGTGAAGAAACTGCATTGATTAACTCGCTTGAAGGTCGCCGTGCAAACCCGCGTACCAAACCGCCATTCCCGCAGGTTGCAGGTGCTTGGGGTCGTCCTACAATTGTGAACAACGTAGAGACCTACAACAACTTGCCAGCCATCATGTTGCGTGGTCCAGAATGGTACATCGGTCTGTCTGCAGGCAAATCGAAAGACCCTGGCACAAAAATTTATGGTGCTTCAGGTAAGGTGAAATTCCCGGGTCTATGGGAACTGCCATTCGGTACCAC
The DNA here is from genome assembly GCF_000369625.1 of Acinetobacter variabilis. Taxonomy (GTDB): domain Bacteria; phylum Pseudomonadota; class Gammaproteobacteria; order Pseudomonadales; family Moraxellaceae; genus Acinetobacter; species Acinetobacter variabilis. The sequence goes on along the minus strand of NZ_KB850113.1, from coordinate 1,897,475 downwards.
TGCACGTGAAGTGATTGAAGAACATGCTGGTGGTATGCGTGACGGCTTGAAGCTGAAAGCATGGTTACCCGGTGGTGCATCAACTGACTTCCTGGCTGCTGAGCATATCGATCTTCCGATGGATGCGGAAAGCATCATGAAAGCAGGTTCACGTCTGGGTACGTGTTTGCTCATGGTGGTTGATGAAACTCAATGTATGGTTTCAGCAACACGTAACCTAGAAGAATTCTTTGCGCGTGAATCTTGTGGTTTCTGTACACCTTGCCGTGATGGTTTGCCTTGGGCGGTGAAAGCGCTGAAAGCACTTGAAGATGGTACAGGTAAGAAAGAAGATATCGATCACTTACAAGAGCTTACCCGTAAGCTTTGGATTGGTAAAACTTTCTGTGCTCACGCACCAGGTGCGATGGAACCGTTAATGGGCGCACTCAAACATTTCCGTGGCGAGTTTGAAGCGAAAGTGGTGAATGCCGCAGCTCAAACTAGCAACGTAGAACAAGCTTAAGGAATTCGACTATGGCTACAATTCATGTCGATGGAAAATCGTATGAAGTCAACGGCTCAGAGAACTTGCTACAAGCATGTTTGAGTCTGGGCATCGACATCCCATACTTTTGTTGGCATCCATCCTTAGGTTCTGTCGGCTCTTGCCGTCAATGTGCTGTGACTCAATACGCGAATCCAGAAGATACGCGTGGCCGTTTGGTCATGTCATGTATGACGCCTGCGTCTGACAATACCTACATCTCGATTGAAGACAAAGAAGCGAAAGATTTCCGTGCTTCGATTGTTGAATTCTTGATGACCAATCACCCGCACGACTGTCCAGTCTGTGAAGAAGGTGGTCACTGTCACCTACAAGATATGACAGTAATGACTCAACACGACCGTCGTCGTTACCGTTTCACCAAACGTACGCACTACAACCAAGAACTTGGTTCGTTCATTGCGCACGAGATGAACCGTTGTATCGCATGTTACCGTTGTGTTCGTTATTACAAAGACTATGCGGGTGGTACAGATTTCGGCGTATATGCGAACGCTTCTCGCGTTTATTTCGGTCGTCCAGAATCAGGCACTTTGGAATCTGAATTCTCGGGTAACTTAACTGAAGTCTGTCCGACTGGTGTATTCACCGATAAGACTCACTCAGCACGCTATAACCGTAAATGGGACATGCAGTATGCGCCTAGCGTATGTCATGGCTGTTCTTCAGGTTGTAACATCTCTCCGGGTGAGCGTTATGGTGAATTGCGTCGTGTAGAAAACCGTTTCAACGGTGAAGTGAACCAATACTTCCTGTGCGATAAAGGCCGTTTCGGTACCGGTTATGTAAACCGTAAAGACCGTCCACGTCAGCCACAGTTCCGTACTGGCACGAATGTAGAAACAGTTTCTGTTGATACAGCATTGGATACTGTGATTGCGAAAATCCAGGGCAAAAAAGTTCTGGGGATCGGTTCACCACGTGCATCACTTGAAGCTAACTTCGCGCTACGTGAATTAGTTGGTCAAGACAACTATTCAACCGGTATGGCTCAAAAAGAGCAAAATCTGGTTGAACTGGCTGCATCGATCATGCAAACCGAGGGTGTCTATAACCCGAACATGCGTGAAATCGAAAGCTATGATGCGGTACTGATTCTGGGTGAAGACCTGACTCAAACTGCGCCACGTATGGCTTTATCTGTTCGCCAAGCTGCGAAAAATAAAGGCAAGGAAATGGCTGCAGAGCGCCGTACGCAAGAATGGCTGGCTGAACCTGTACAACGTATTGCCCAAGATGCGAAATCTCCGATTTACATTCTGGCTGCAACACAAACTCGTTTGTCTGACGTTGCAGAAGGTGAAGTAGTTGCTTCTCCAAATGACATCGCACGTTTAGGCTTCGCGATTGCTGCGGGCGTGAAAGGTGAAATCATCACTGGTCTTGATGACGATGCGAAGGCATTTGCACAAACCATTGCAGATACGCTAAAAGCTGCGAAGAAGCCACTGATCATCTCTGGCACAAGTCTACAAGACGCAACCATCATGGAAGCTGCTGCACAAGTAGCACAGAACCTTGGTAATGCTGGTCTGACCTTGACTGTTCCTGAAGTGAACTCAATGGGGCTGGCAATCTTCGGTGGTCAAAGCCTTGAACAAGCATTTGCACAAGACTATGACACTGTCCTAATTGTAGAAAACGATCTATACCGTCGTTTACCAGTAGCTCAGGTTGATGCTGCGCTTGCAGGCAAACAGGTGATCGTATTGGATCACTCTGAAACTGCGACTGTGAAGAAAGCCAATATTGTATTGTCTGCTGCTTCATTTGCTGAAGGTGATGGTACTGTCGTTTCTCAAGAAGGCCGTGCACAACGTTTCTACCAAGTGTATGACCCTAACTACTACAACCCGGAACTGGCAATCAAAGAATCTTGGCGCTGGATACACGCACTGGAAACAGGCGTACAAGGCAAAGCGATTTCTTGGACTGTGCTGGATGATGTGATCGAGTCAGTAGCAAGCAACGTTCCTGCACTTGAAGGTATTCTGGATGTAGCACCAGATGCAGGCTTCCGTGTCCATGGTCTGAAAGTGGCACGTGAACCACGTCGTTATTCAGGTCGTACTTCGATGCGTGCGCCATTGTCTGTACATGAGCCGAAACAGCCTACTGATAAAGACAGTGCATTAACATTCTCTATGGAAGGTTATGTCGGTGATGAGACTCCATCTTCACTGGTACCATTTGCTTGGGCTGCAGGCTGGAACTCACCACAAGCCTGGAACAAATACCAGGATGAAGTGGGCGGTCACTTAAAAGGCGGTGATTCAGGCGTTCGTTTATTCGACCGTTTACCAAAACGTCCAGCGCGTAGCTTCGTTGCACCAGCACCTGTGCTTGTAAATGCTGAAAGCTTCCGTCTGGTGCCAATGCATCACATCTTTGCATCTGGCGAGTTCACCATTAAAACTCCGGCAATGGAATCACGTATTCCTGATGCAGTATTTGCAGTGGGCGAACAGGATGCTACACGCTTGAACCTGCAAGACGGTCAGAAGATCACTGTGAAAGCAGGCGAGGCTTCAATCGTTCTTCCTGTACAAGTGATTGAATACTTACCAACAGGTTATATTGGCTACCCAATTGGTCTTGCACCAACGGTATCTCTTGCAGAGCCTGTTTCAGTCGCGGTAGGAGCGTAATTCATGGAACAAGAATTAATCCGTCAAACGCCGCTGTGGGCTGAAAACTGGCCAATCGCCTATTCAGTACTTCAAGCGATCGTGATCTTACTGGTTGTAGTACTGATCGCTGCGTTGATGTCTTTTATTGAACGTCGTTTACTCGGCTTATGGCAAGACCGTTACGGTCCGAACCGTGTCGGTCCGGGCGGTATGTTCCAGATTGTTGCCGACATGCTGAAAATCATGTTCAAGGAAGACTGGACACCAAAATTTGCCGATAAATTGACTTTCCGTATGGCTCCAGCAGTTGCGATGGCAACTGCGGTGCTGTCGTTCATGGTTATTCCTGTATCACCTTACTTAGGTGTTGCAGACATGAGTATCGGTCTGTTGTTCTTCATGGCAATGGCAGGTATTGCGGTATATGCAGTACTGTTTGGTGGTTGGTCTTCTAACAACAAATACGCATTGCTTGGTGGTCTACGTTCAGCAGCACAAACTATTTCTTATGAAGTGTTCCTGGGTATTTCCCTGATGGGTGTAGTGGCAATTGCCGGTTCATTTAACATGCGTGAAATCGTAGAAGCACAGAAAGATGTATGGTTTATCATTCCTCAGTTCTTAGGCTTCCTGATCTTCGTGGTTGCAGGTGTTGCGGTAACTCACCGTCACCCATTTGACCAACCAGAAGCAGAACAGGAACTGGCGGAAGGTTACCACGTAGAATATGGTGGTATGAAATGGGGTATGTTCTTCGTTGCGGAATACGTAAACGTAGTACTGATCTCTGCATTGATCGTAACCCTGTTCTTCGGTGGCTGGTTAGCACCATTTGGTCTTGATTTCCTTCCACCAGCATTCTGGTTCATTATTAAAACAGCATTCTTCGTAATGATGTTTGTATTGGCGCGTGGTTCTTTAATGCGTCCACGTTATGACCAGGTGATGAACTTTGGTTGGAAAATTTGCTTGCCATTGGCGTTGGTTAACCTTTTGGTGACTGGTGCTGTGATTCTGTTGAATCAGGCCTAAGACAGCAGGGAGAACAAAATGTTTAAATTTCTAGCTGGATTCGGGTCAATCGTTCGTACGTTGTTTATGGTATTTACCCATGCAACGCGCAAACGTGACACCATTTTATATCCGGAAGTGCCAGCCGAAGAAATCGTGCCACCACGTTTCCGTGGTCGTATCGTATTAACGCGTGACCCAGATGGCGAAGAGCGTTGTGTGGCATGTAACCTGTGTGCGGTTGCATGTCCGGTAGGCTGTATTTCACTCCAAAAAGCAGAACGTGAAGATGGTCGTTGGTATCCGGAATTTTTCCGTATCAACTTCTCTCGTTGTATTTTCTGTGGTATGTGTGAAGAAGCATGTCCTACGACTGCGATTCAAATGACACCAGATTTCGAATTAGGCGAATATGTTCGTCAAGACCTAGTCTACGAAAAAGAACACTTGCTGATTTCTGGTCCTGGTAAATATCCTGACTATAACTTCTACCGTGTAACCGGTATGGCAGTTGCTGGTAAGGACAAAGGTCAGGCACAGCGTGAAAGTGCACCTGTTGATGTACGGAGTCTATTACCATGATGTGGCCATTTTATTTAATGGCCCTTGTGGCCATCGTCTCTACGGTTCGTGTGGTAACTAACACGAATCCGGTACATGCTTTATTAAGCCTGATCGTTTCACTCCTTGCTGTAGCAGGACTGTTCCTGATCGTGGGTGCACCGTTTGCGGGTGCACTTGAAGTCATCGTTTATGCTGGCGCGATCATGGTGTTATTCGTGTTCGTGGTCATGATGCTGAACCTGGGCGAACAGACTGTTGCTCAGGAACGCAAATGGTTGACTTCATCAGCTTGGGCTTATCCGGCATTGATGAGCTTCCTGATTGGTCTGATCCTGGTTTGGGTACTTAAATCAGACTACGTACAGCCTTCAATGGTGATGGGCACTGAAATGGTCGGTCCTAAAGCGGTAGGTCAATCACTCTTTACGCAATACTTATTGTTGGTAGAAGTTGCCGCGATGTTATTGCTTGCATCACTTGTTGCAGCATTCCATTTGGGTAAACGTGAACCAGGTGCAGAAGAGGAACAACAATAATGGGCAACATCCCTTTAGAGCATGGTTTGATCGTTGCATCCATTCTTTTTGCACTGGGTTTTTACGGTGTAATGGTGCGACGCAACCTGCTATTCATTTTAATGAGCCTTGAAATCATGATGAATGCTGCTGCTTTGGCGTTCGTCCTGGCGGGCAGTGCATGGGCACAGCCTGATGGTCAAATCATGTTTATCCTGATTCTGACCCTTGCTGCGGCAGAGGCATGTATCGGTCTTGCGATCGTCCTTCAGTTCTATCATCGCTTCCATCATCTGGATGTGGATGCTGCTAGTGAGATGCGCGGATGAGTTATTTATATCTAACAATTTTATTCCCGCTCATTGGCTTCGTCCTTTTAGCGGCAGGGCGTCATAAGCTTCCTGAAACAGTTGCAGCCATTATTGGTGTAGGGGCTGTGGGGTTATCGGCATTGTTCGCACTCATTGCGGGTATGGACTTTGTCAACAATGGTTCTACCGCAGTAGTACAAACTCTTTGGACCTGGTTCAATGTCGGTGGTTTTGCACCAGGCATTAGCCTGCACCTGGACGGTTTGTCTCTGTTGATGCTGGGCATGGTGACAGGCGTTGGTTTCCTGATCCATATCTTTGCATCATGGTACATGCGCGGTGAACAAGACTTCGCACGTTTCTTCTCTTACTTCAACCTGTTCGTTGCAAGCATGTTATTGCTGGTACTGGGTGACAACCTGGCGTTGTTATTCTTGGGTTGGGAAGGTGTAGGTCTGTGTTCTTATCTGCTGATTGGTTATTACTACCAAAACCCTGCAAACGGTGTGGCAGCGATCAAGGCATTTACCGTTACCCGTATTGGTGACGTATTCCTGTTGATCGCCATGTTCTTGCTGTTCCAGCAATTCGGTACATTGAATACTCAGTACATCGTAGAAAATGCTGCGACTGTGATGACGCAAAGCTCATCATTGACCATCTGGACTGCACTAATGTTGTTCCTGGGTGCTGCTGGTAAATCTGCGCAGATCCCGTTACAAACATGGTTGGCAGATGCGATGGCAGGTCCGACTCCTGTTTCTGCATTGATCCACGCTGCAACAATGGTAACAGCGGGTGTTTACCTATGCTGTCGTCTATTCACAGTGTTTGAGCTTGCGCCTGAAGTGATGATGTTCATCTCGATTACTGGTGCGGTGACATTACTGGTAGCTGGTTTTGCTGCATTGGTACAAACAGACATCAAACGTATTCTGGCTTACTCAACGATGAGTCAGTTGGGCTACATGTTTATGGCTGTAGGTGCTGAAGCATACCAGGCGGGTCTGTTCCACATGCTGACTCACGCATTCTTCAAGGCATTATTATTCTTGTCTTCTGGTGCAGTGATTCTGGCTTACCACCACGAACAAAACATCTTCAAGATGGGCGGTCTGTTCTACAAGAACAAGTTCCTGTTTGCATGTTTCGCCATTGGTGGCGGTGCATTGGCTGCAATTCCATTCATCACTGTGGGCTTCTTCTCAAAAGATGCAATCCTGGGTGCGGTATGGGTACAAGGCCAATCAATCGCAGTTTACAGCACACTTTACTGGGTGGGTGTAATCGGTGCGTTCCTGACTTCGATCTATACATTCCGTCTAATCTGGGTTGTATTCTTCGGTAAAGAAAACACACCTTACCACGCAATCAAGGGTGTAACTTACTGGGGTCCATTGGCAATTCTTGCAGTACTTTCAACTTTCGTGGGTGCGGCATTAAAAGCGCCTGTGGAAAGCATTTTGAATGCGGCTAAACTTCCTGCATTTGAAATTCCGGAAGCACTTGAACATGGCATGCATGCTGCAGAGTACACAGCAGTAGGTATTGCACTGGTAGGTCTTGCAATTGGCGTAGTGCTGTTTGCTTTTGCTTACAACGCTGTGAAATCTTTTGCGAAAACTTCTCTGGGTGCGGGTCTTGCCAACATCTGCCGTAATGCACTTGGTTTCGACAAGCTGTATGACATCGTTTTTGTGAAGCCTTATTTGTTCTTCGCGAAACTGTTCGGCCGTGATCCAATTGATGGCTTCTGGCTAGTGCTGCCTGCACTGGTTAAAAGTGGTCATAGCTTTACCAGTTCACGTCAAACAGGTTCACTGCGTGAATATGCATCTAGTATGGGGCTCGGTGTCGTTGTCCTACTGATGATCTTGCTCGTGATTCAGGTAGTGGGGAAATAAAATGGAAGCTCCAAACAATATTATTTTGCCGGCTCTGATCCTCATTCCGTTCATTGCAGGTTTTATTTGCTGGTTGGTCGATAAACTCGACCAACACCTTCCGCGTTATATCGCGCTGATTGGTATGTTAGTGACGCTCGTCTTGACCATCGTCCTTTGGCAGTCGGGTACTTATAACTATGAACTTGGCGGTGCGGCTCCTACGTGGGCAGCCGAGTTCAAATTGCCTTGGATTCAAACCCTGGGCATTAACATTCACCTTGCAGTGGATGGTTTGTCTTTACTGATGGTTGGCTTGACTGCACTCCTTGGTGTGCTGGCAGTAGGCTGTTCATGGGGTGAGATTCAGAAAAACGTGGGTTTCTTCCACCTGAACCTTTTATGGTCTCTGGGTGGTGTAATCGGTGTATTCCTGGCGATTGACCTGTTCCTGTTCTTCTTCTTCTGGGAGATGATGCTGGTGCCGATCTACTTCCTGATCGCACTTTGGGGTCATAAAGGGGCAGAAGGCAAGTCCCGTGTATATGCTGCAACCAAGTTCTTCATCTACACACAGGTAGCTGGTTTAGTTATGCTGATTGGTATCCTCGGTCTGGTGACTGTAGGCTACACCATGACTGGTCAAATCCGTTTCGACTATAACTACCTGATGGGTGTAGCGAACATGCTGGATACACAAGCGCCAGCAGTGGCTTATGCATTCATGATCTGTCTATTCATCGGTTTTGCGGTAAAACTTCCAGTTTTCCCATTACACGGCTGGTTACCAGATGCGCATGCGCAAGCACCGACAGCGGGTTCTGTTGACCTTGCAGGTATCTTGATTAAGACAGCTGCCTACGGTCTGATCCGTTTCGTGATTCCATTCTTCCCGGCGGCTTCTGCACAGTTTGCAGACATCGCGATCATTTTCGGTTTAATCGGTATTTTCTACGGTGCTTGGTGTGCTTTCCAGCAAACCGATATGAAACGTTTATTGGCGTATACGTCTATTTCACACATGGGCTTCGTTTTACTTGCAATTTATGCAGGTAACATCCTGACCTTCCAAGGTCTGATGATCATGATGCTGGCTCACGGTCTGTCATCTGCGGCGCTGTTCATTATGTGTGGTCAGGTGTACGAACGTGTTCATACACGTGATATGCGTTTGATGGGTGGTATTCGTGGTCAGTTCCCATACCTTGCATTCTTCCTGATGTTCTTCATCGCGGCGCTTGTCGGTATTCCAGGTCTAGGTAACTTCATTGGTGAGTTCCTGATCCTGATGGGTTCATTCGGTAAATTCCCTGCATTCACAATCCTCGCTGCAATCAGCTTGGTATTTGCGGGTCTGTACGGTTTGATTCTGATCCATAAAGCGTTGTTTGGTGTTCCAAACGAAGAGCAAAAACAGCACTACACAAATCCGTTAAAAGATTTAAATGCACGTGAAGTGGTAATTTTGCTGATCTGTGCATTTGGTCTAGCATGGCTTGGTCTATACCCACAAAGCTTCCTTGACGTTTCTAACTCAAGCATGGCGTGGTTAGCGAATAGCTACATTCCTGTGTCTGAAGCAGCTGATGCTGTGCAGCAAGCTGCCGTTTCAGCTGAAAATGTGGAGATCCAATAAGCCATGAACTTCACAATGTCTTTTTCTGAGCTTATGCCTCTAGCACCTGTGATGATCGTGTCATTGACTGCGATCGTCGTGATGTTGCTTACTGCAATTAAGCGTAACCATAACTTAGTTGCGACTACGACAGTCATTGGTTTAAACCTGGCGGCGTTGTACATTCTGTTCGTTCTGTTAGCGGGTCAATTTGCACCTGCTAATGTAATGAACCTGTTCCTCGTAGATCCGTTTACGATGCTGTATCAGTTTGTGATTATTGTGGCTGCACTGGCGTGTAGTACCTTGTCACATGCTTATATTGAAACCTATAAAGATAACCGTGAAGAACTGTATATCCTGATGCTGACCTCCGTTGCCGGTGCGATGCTGATGGTGGCAAGTTCTCACTATGCATCTTTCTTCATTAGCCTTGAGCTCATGTCGATCCCTGTATACGGCTTATTGGCGTATACACATCAACGCTCTCAATCGCTAGAAGCAGGTGTGAAATATCTGGTGCTTTCAGCAACGGCGTCTGCAATGTTGTTGATGGGTATGGCATATGTTTACGCATATACAGGTTCTCTAAGCTTTGTCGCTGAACCAGGCAAACTGTTGACTGCATTTAGTCAACCTGCTGTGGTGATCGGTCTGGCACTGATTGTATTCGCTGTTGGCTTTAAATTGTCATTGGCTCCGTTCCACAAATGGACACCAGACGTATATGCAGGTGCTCCAGCGCCAGTTGCAACTTTCCTTGCAACTGTGTCTAAAGTGGCAATGCTGGGTCTGTTCGTACGTTATGTATTGTCTTCTGGCTTAATCCTGTCAGATAGCTTCGTCACTATCATCAGCGTGATTGCAGTACTTTCTATCATTGTAGGTAACTTGCTTGCAGTGAAACAGGTGAACTTGAAACGTATCTTGGCATACTCTTCAATTGCTCACTTCGGTTATGTACTGGTTGCAATCGTATCTGCACGTAATACAGATTTTTTACAGGTTCAAGGTTTCGCGACTTTCGAAAGTGTAAACGTCTATATCATCACGTATGTATTGACTACGATTGGTGCTTTCGGCGTGGTAACGCTGATGTCTAGTCCGTATAACAATACAGATGAAGCAGGTAGTCTGGCAGAGTACCGCGGTCTATTCTGGCGCCGTCCAGTATTGACTGCTGTATTAACTGTGATGATGCTGTCTCTAGCAGGTATTCCATTAACAGCGGGCTTCATCGGTAAGTTCCTGGTAGTGAAAACTGCGGTAGCTGGCGAGTCTTGGTTCCTTGCTGCGATGGTTATCCTGGGTTCAGGTATCGGTCTGTACTACTACCTGCGTGTGATGGTTGTCATGTATATGACTCCACCTGAAACACCACGTCTTGACGCTATAAATCACTGGGGTCAAAAAGTCGGCGGTATCATGGTATTGCTCGTTGCATTACTGGTACTGGTGATCGGTGTTTATCCGGATCCAATCATTGCGCTGTCTCGTTATGCGTTCTTCGCAATGTCGCCTGAATTACAACAGTTTATTTTCACTTTGGTTCAAAGTGGTTTTAACTAATTCAGCACAAGTTTGAAGTTATTACAAAAAAGCCTCCACGATTGGGGGCTTTTTTAGTTAAACAAATCCGGAAAAGTCTTTATAATAGCGGAAATTTATCTTTAACCTTCTAGGTGTTCTCCCGTGGCAATCCATGAAATCCGTCATCCTTTAATTCGACATAAACTCGGTTTACTGCGTCGTGCTGACATTAGTACCAAGAACTTCCGTGAGCTGGCTCAGGAAGTGACTATGCTTTTGACTTATGAAGCGACCAAGGATCTTCCTGTCGTTGAACATGAGATTGATGGCTGGAACGGACCGGTGACTGTAGACCGTATTGCAGGTAAGAAAATTACTGTTGTGCCAATTCTACGTGCAGGTATTGGTATGCTGGACGGTTTCCTGAATCTGATTCCAAGTGCCAAAGTCTCTGTACTGGGTCTGGAACGTGATGAAGAAACCCTACAGGCACGTACTTATTATAAAAAACTGGTTCCAGACGTACAAAACCGTCTTGCCATGATCATTGATCCAATGCTGGCGACTGGTTCTTCTCTGGTAGCTGCGATTGACGTATTGAAAGCCAACGGCTGTAAAGATATTCGTGTGATGGTGTTAGTTGCTGCACCTGAAGGCATTAAACGTGTTGAAGAAGCTCATCCAGATGTGGTGATTTTCACTGCAGCGATTGATCATGGCTTGAATGAAAATGGTTATATCGTTCCGGGTCTGGGCGATGCGGGTGACAAGATTTTTGGTTCAGTTCAGAAAGACTAATATTTTTGAAAATGAACAGAAAAGGGGCTTTTACAGCCTCTTTTTTATATACTGAATACTGACAGATACAGAGCAGGGGACGTTTATGACTTCCGAGCAATACCAAGGAAAAGTTAAACAGTACAATCCAGAAAAAGGATTTGGTTTTATTTCTTCACCTGAAGGTGAGGTATTTTTTCATATCTCAGATTTCCCCGCCGATTCAGGTGAGCCGAAGCGCAATGACCGGGTAAAATTCAATGTGGTTCAGAATGGGGATCGCTATAAAGCCATTAAAATTGAACGTGTAGAAGATAAATCGAAGAAAGCCAAAAAAGCCAAAGCGGTAGCAGTCAATACTTCGATTACGTCAGCACTATTGTCGAATTTAAAGCGTTAATTTTTGCTTGGAAAATACATTCAAAAGGAGGCTTTAAAGCCTCCTTTTTATTCGAATTATAAGTTTATGTAAGTTGTAGGAATCTTGTGTAATCTAAAGCTTATAGAATGTTGCGAAAACAATAAAATACCCACCAAAGCTTAACAATATCCTTTAATCCCTTCCATATAAACTACGCATCAGTTGAATGGTTTAGAGACACATATCATGTTTACAGATGGAAGAATTAAAACCTATGATGCTGTACGAGGGATGGGAAGTATTGAACCGGCAAATAATGCGCAGGAACTTAATTTTCAGTTAGATCAATTACCTTCACCTGAAATAGTACCTCAAGTCGGAGAACGACTTAAATTTAGAATAATTGAAGAGCAAAATGCGATTCTACTGGACAATATGGTACGTTTGGATATCAAGCGTCAGGAAGAGTTCGTTTCTGAAGTAGTCGCATTGCCATCTCTAGCTTCTACTACGATAGTTAATCCGGCACGCAATACCATTTTCTTTAGTCCTACACTCTGGTTGATTCTGGTAACAGCAATTGGATTCATGATATTTGGAGAAATTTAACTTAGGTTCTCATTTACTAAGATATTTGTCTCATCATTCAAATAAAAAAGCATCTTACGGTGCTTTTTTATTTTTAGAATTTTTATCTATTTTTGAATACACTTACTAAAAATATCAAAGACAAGAGCGAGCTATGTTTCAAGAGGGGAAAATCAAAACTTATAACGAGTAACGTGGTTTTGGTTTTATCGAAATTGAAGGGGAAGTGAAAGACTTATTCTTTCACATAAAAGATTTCCCAAATAAGAACGTACCACCTAAGGTTGGAGAAAGCTTAAAATTCCGTAAAGTACAGGATGCAGGCAAGTTTAAAGCAGATAATATTGTGCGTTTGGATCTCAAAACGGAAACCCCTCGACATACGCCTCAGTCACGAGCATTAGAAAATAAGCCTCGTACTACTCAACGAAAACAATCTCAAGAGAAGAAAAGTAGCTTTAGCACTTATATTGGGTTTCTGATTATGATTGGCTTAGCCTATGCGGTCTATAATAAATATCAGGATTGGCAAAGCAGCAGAATACAGCTGGTAGAAGGGCAACGTATAGTTGAAGAACCACAAGTACAGCAGAATTTTAGCTGTGATGGACGACAGCATTGTAGTCAAATGAGTTCATATGAAGAAGCTTTATACTTTTTAAAAAATTGTCCGAATACCAAAATGGATGGTGATGGCGATGGTATTCCATGTGAAAGCCAATTTAGACATCGCTAAATAAAAAAAAGCGCCAAAAAGCGCTTTTTTTATTGAAAGTGAAATTTACGCTTCACAGAATTTCATAAAAGCTTTGAGACCTGGACCTTGATATTTCTGGCGGTGTACCAGCATAAATAAAGGACGGGTGAGTGACCAGAATGGAGTATCCAGAATCACCAGTTGGCCTTTTTCCTGTAAAGGTTCAATTGCCAGCTTGGAAATACAGGACATACCTATGCCACCTGCAACAATCTTCAGAATTGCCTCGTTATGACCGAGTGTCAGACGGATATTAGCATCTGGAACATCTTGCAGAATGGCATTGTCAAAGACTTCGCGCGTGCCTGAACCTTCTTCACGAAGAATCCATTCTACAGATTTAAAGTCTTCTGCAGTCAGTGGACGGTTTAACTGAGCAAGTGGATGATCGGGAGCACAGCACACCGCGAGTTCATCATCACGCCAATGGATACATTGCAGCTGTGGTAAGTGACAAGAACCTTCAATCAGCGCAAGATCCAGCTGGAACTGGTTGACGGCTTCAATCATCTGACGAGTATTACCCACCTGAAGTTGCAAGTGTGCCTGTGGCTGGATTTTTAAAAAATCCGCCATTAGGTCTGGCATCAGATAGTCGGAAATGGTCAGGGTCGCACCGAGACGCAGGTCAATGCTTTGCAGTTCACCTTTAGCAGCTTGTTCAAAAGCTTCACAGCGACCAAGAATTTCAAGTGCTTGCGGGAGAAGAAAACGACCTAAATCATTCAGCTGTAAACGCTTGCCTAGACGGTCGAATAAAGGTGCGCCAAGACCATCTTCTAAATCTGCTAAAGCCATACTCGCCGCACTTTGGGTGAGTTTGACTGCATCACTGGCTTTGGTGACGGTACCTTCTTGAGCAACTGCTACAAAAACAGCCAACTGGCGTAGAGTCATGCGCATGAATAGAGCCTTAACATTTAAAAAATATTAATAAATTATGCTGTCATGCTACCATGGGCATAGTCTTTGATGCCACGTTTGAATCATGTCTATTGAAAAATTTAGCTTAGAAAAGGTTTTATCTGTACACCGTTGGACCAATACGCTGTTTAGTTTCACCATGACCAGACCTGCGCATTTCAAGTTTACGGCAGGACAGTTTGCGCGTATTGGCTTAAAAGTGGGGGATGAACTGGTTGTTCGGGCATATTCAGTCGTATCATCACCATTTGATGAAACACTGGAATTTTTTTCGATTGTGGTTCCGGAAGGGAAATTTACTTCGAATTTACAACATCTTAAAGTAAGTGATGAACTCTACTTAGAGAAAATTCCCTATGGCTATCTGACTTTGGCACGTTATCAATTGCCATTACCACAAGATTTATGGTTGCTTGGCACAGGTACAGGTCTGGCACCATTTTTATCCATGCTGCAAGACTTTGAAACCTGGAATAAATATCAACATATTAACCTGGTTTATAGCGTTCGTACGCAAGACGAACTGGCTTATGTCGACCGTATTCAGGAAATTGCCGAGAGCTTTGGCGAAGGTCATACAGGTTTTAAATTTATTCCAATCATTACCCGTGACCCTGAAGCAGCACTTCACCATCGTTTACCGATCTTGATTGAAAATGGAGAACTTGAACGGGCAGCAGCACTCCAGCTTAATCCTGAAACCAGTCATGTGATGCTCTGTGGTAACCCGGAAATGGTCGAAGATACCAAAGAAGCGCTAAAAGCACGTGGTCTGACCATGAACCGCCGTGGTGAAGGAAATATTGCGGTAGAGAATTATTGGTAATTCCTTCAGAGTTCCTCCCTTTCTAAAAGGGAGGTTAGGAGGGATTAAAGTTAGATTATTTGCCAGTTCTTGAATCCTCCCCCAACCCCTCCTTTGCAAAGGAGGGGTTTTTACCTCTCTCTTGCGTAGCAGTGCTGCTCATCGCCTAAAAGGAAAGGGAGTTACAGCCTTCTAAAAGTTAGAAATGGATTAAAATTGAAAAAATATTTTCAAATTAAAAAGAATCCCCCCTAAATCCCCATTTGTTAAAGGGGGGACTTTTATTTTCTTTAGGCACAAAAAAAACCTCCATACGGAGGTTTTTTGCTATTTAGGAATTAATGTACAAACATATCCATAAAGTCACGGATTTCCTGAATGGCAGTATCTGTATCGGTGGTTAACCAGGTCGGCTCAAAGAAACCGGCATAATGTTCGATTCGATCCGCGGGCACAACTAAACGTACCGGACAATCTTCCTCCAGCAGGCGCCATGGAATAATCGGAACGTCATTATCTAGCCAGGCCGCCACATTCCGTACATCAATGACCATGGCATTAATGCAGTCCGGAAAAGGCATTACCGACATTTCTTCAGTACGGCGGCGGAAATATTCCAGATCTTGCCAGCGTAGCATAAAGCTCGGTTTGCTAAATTCAATGATTCCAATCAGATGCTGATCACGAGTGTAGTGCAAAGCACATTGATGTGTGACGTCAGTGTCAAGATCAAGCGATACACTCTGTTGACGATACGCCATAAAACTCGGGTGCATGAAAAATAAGGTGGATAATTATAACGTATTTTGCGCAAAGTAGCAGGTATATTGAAAAACGGTATTTTTACAGCATGTTTTAGCCCACTTAAAATGTGCTTAAAATTTAATAAAATCATAATGGTATATTGTCTATTTTATAGACAATTCAATTCCTGATAAATCAGCTAAAAACCGCCAGTATTAACTGTCTCGGAAAAGAGTTTCTAACCATAAGAGCATAGTATATTTAGGCTAGAAAATGCCTCTTTTTGAAACTAATACCAAGTTCATCAGACTCATACATATAACTTACATCCATTCACTATCTCACCATCTTTTGTCACAGAAGCTGTGATAACTGCTTGTTATGATAAAAATCTACTTATGAATAAGAAAGAGTGAGAATGGTCATGGTTGATGATTTTAATAAAAAACCACCTTTGCATGATCAGGCAGCAATTACGCAGAAGAAGCGCATTCCTGTCTATATCCTGATTTTGGTCGGTATCTTTTTACTGGCAGTCCTGTTCTATATGTTTGCAGATGTGAAGCCAGATGCGCCTGCGACCCAGCCTAATACACCGGTACCAGCGACTGAAGCCCCTGCCAATAATGGTAGTCCGGCGGCTACTCCAGGCGGTGAAAGCAATGAAGCAATGGCTACCGTAGATGATGCGATGACAGAAGCAACAGCCACTGTAGGCGAAATGTCACAAGATACAGCAGAAGCCACTGCAACTGATGCTCAACAGGCCACCCAATAATTGGAATTGTTAAAAAAACTCTGGTTAATGACTAGAGCTTTTTTGCAATAGGTGGTGATGTTTTTCAAAGTTCTGTATCTCCAGGCAAGCTAAGCACAGGAAGTTCAAGCTTTATAAGTAATCGGAAAGAGCTAAAGATTTCGAAAATAAGCTCGTGAATTCAGATAAATAGCGTAATAACAAAGAGGGCAGAAAACATGAATGATTATATGAGAGGCCCACGTGGTGGCTATGATGCCATGTACTACTGGGATCAGTTTCATCCAATTCTTAGTGCAATTGCCATATTAGTCTTAGGTTGGATTATTGCATTACTCGTTTCGGCAGGTGTTAAAAAAATCTTGCAAAAACTAGGGACCAATACACACTTAAATGCAGCGACAGGACATCGCTCTAATGTCGAGAGTATTATCGCTCGTGTTGTGTTCTGGATTATTCTGATTATTGCGGTGATCGGGGCGCTTAACGTACTGAATCTGACAGCAGTGAGCGGACCGTTCAGTAATATGATCCAGCAGTTCCTGCTCTTTATTCCACAATTGCTGGCGGCTATTGCTGTGGCCTTTGTTGGATGGATTGTGGCGAATCTGGTTAAAGTCGGCTTGCAAAAAATGCTTGATCGCACTCAGCTGGATGAAAAGCTGAGTGCCGAAGTCGGTGTCAGTCCGATTAGCCAAAATATCAGTGAAATTGTTTACTGGCTGATTTTACTGCTGTTCTTGCCAATCGTCTTGTCGATTCTAGGTTTACACGGTTTATTACTGCCTGTGCAGAACATGCTGACGGATGTCGTAAGTTATCTGCCTAATATCTTCATTGCTGCAGTTATTGTATTTGTCGGATACATTCTGGCAAAAATCGTTCGCGGTATTGTCGAAGGTTTGCTCAACAGCTTGAATATTCAACATCAAGCTGAAAAAGTCGGCATTTTCAAAAACTCGAATGTCGCTCAACTGATTGGTTCATTCATCTTTGCAGTCGTAATTATTACGTCATTAATCATTGCATTTGAAGCACTGGGTATCGAAGCAATTTCTCAACCAGCAACTGCAATGCTGTATGAGATCATGAATGCCATTCCAAATATCATTGCAGCTGCACTGATTCTAATTCTGGCTTATGTAGTTTCTAGACTGGTAGCACGTCTGGTAACTGAAGTCGTTGCCGGAACAGGCGTAGATGAGGTTCCAGCTAAACTGGATCTACAACGCTTCCTGGGCAAAACCAAACTATCAAGCTTGGTGGGTTATCTGATTGTACTGTTCACTATGCTATTTGCGGTTTCTGAAGCAGCGGACCGTTTAGGCTTTGAACAGGTAAGTGGCCTGATTGCGATGTTCATCTACTTCGGTGCAAACATCCTGCTAGGTGCTGTAATTCTGGTGATCGGCTTCTGGCTGGCCAACGTAGTTGCCAACATTGTGCAACGCGGTGAATACAACAGTTCACGCTGGTTAGCAAACTTGGTTCGTGTACTGATCATGGGTCTGGTCATTGCAATGGGTCTACGTGCCATGGGCATTGCTGACTCGATCGTGAATCTGGCCTTCGGTTTAACTCTGGGTGCTGTTGCAGTGGCCTTTGCCTTGGCCTTTGGTCTCGGTGGCCGTCAACCAGCAGAACGTGTACTGACTGATTTGATCGATAAAGCTAAACGAGAAGCTAAAGAACCGAATCCTTTGAAAAATGAAACCAATATCATGACTTCAGGCCTAGGTGCTGATGTCAGTGGTACTACAGGTGCAGGCAGTTCAACTACAGGAGAAAATATTGTGCCGAATCAAGATCAATCACAAGATGACAATACGCCAATGCGTACCAATTTATCCAATAGTACACCAGCGACCTTGACCACTGCACCACAGGATGATGAAGCTTCAGGTATAGATCAGGTGACACCAGATGTAGATCAGGCTGTACCGGATTCGCTTCAAGTTGATCCAATTCATCCACCAGCGAATAATCCATTTGGTTCTACAGGTGAAGAAGAACCGAATGTCGATAGTCATCCAAAAAAAGATGACCCGAATTAACCTGTTCTATCTAAACAAAATCGGCCACGCTTGAGTGGTCGATTTTTTTAATGATGAGGAAATCTGAATGAATGCCAAGAAACCGAATAATCTATTAGCACCCTTAGCGATAGCAGGCATTACCATTGGCTTTTTCACGGCTGCTTATCGATTTGTCTTTGTGAAAAGTAAACAGGATGAGCAGGCTGAACGAGAGCTGGATAAGAAAATACCTGATCCAGACGAATTTAACTAAGCCAGAACACTGCTCAGTCACTCCACATAGAATTTCTTTTTTAAAAAATATAGAATATTCAAGTGAATACTAAAATGATTTTGGTATTTTTCTTGCATTAAAAATATAAAGAAAAAGGAGATCAATAATATGTGGAAAACATTGCAGCATAAATTTATGGCATCTATGGCAGACCAAGTACCATTACATCTGCAGGAAGCGGCTCAGAAAATGCAACTGACGATTGACCGTTTAGAAAATATGGCCAATCTCAACCTGTTTAAAACGGATTATCTGGAATAAGCGAAGTATTTTCTTTTTCCTAGATCATCTCTGTATTAAACATATTCCGATGCGGCATGCGCTGATGACCATGCCCATTGGAAGTTAAAACCTCCCAAATGACCAGTCACATCCAGTATCTCGCCCACAAAATACAAGCCTTTCTGTTTTTTGCTTTCCATGGTTTTAGATGAAACTTCGGTTGTATCCACACCGCCCAAAGTCACCTCGGCTGTCCGGTAACCCTCAGTTCCAGAAGGCTTCAATTCAAAGCCACTTAAACGTTTGGCAATCTGTTCGAGCTTGTCATCACTAATATTGCCAATAGATGTTTCAGCTATTTCAGGCCAGATAAGATTCTGTAATTCTAGTACTACGCTCTTTGGTAAATGTTCGGTCAATAGTGTACGTAGCAGAACTTTAGGCTGACTCTGTTTTTTAGATTTAAAGAAATCAAACAGATCTATACTTGGCAGAAAGTCGACCTTAAAACTTTGGCCAACATCCCAGTAATTTGACAGTTGTAGGGAGCTAGGGCCGCTCAGACCACGATGGGTAAACAGTAAAGCTTCAGTAAAACTATTTAAATTATTAGACAGCGTGGCTTCGACTGCATTACCGCTCAGACGAGTGGTGATTTCCTTGAAATTATCCGAGAAAGTAAACGGCACCAGACCGGCACGGGTTGGATAGACATGATGGCCAAACTGTTTGGCAATCTCATAGCCGATGCCTGAACCGCCTAGAGTCGGAATCGACAAGCCACCTGAAGCAACCACAACTGATTCCACTTCAAAATATCCTAAAGAAGTGGCTACCTGAAATCCTTGATCGTCTACAGTGTTGACGGCTTTCACTTCGCAGTTGGTTTTGATCTCGACCAGACCAGTCTTGTCACATTCAGACAGTAGCATCGACAGAATTTCTTTAGCACCATTTAAGGTAAATAACTGTCCATGTTTACGTTCTTCATACTCGATGCCATATTCGCAGACCATACCAATAAAATCCCAATTGGTATAGCGGGTCAGTGCTGAAATCACGAAATGCGGATTATGCGAGATGAAATTTTCAGGTTCGACATAGAGGTTGGTGAAATTACATTTGCCGCCACCAGACATCAGAATTTTTTTACCCACCTTATTGGCTTTTTCAACGACTACGACTTTTCGACCACGTTGTGCTGCCATATAGGCTGTCATTAAACCGGATGCACCTGCACCTATGACCAAAACATCGTATTGCTGAACAGACATGACACACTCAAGGGAGAAGAAAGGGGAGCATTATAGACAATTTTATTTCAGCTTTCTCTATTCCTGAAGGAGGCTGCCCGAATTACAGCGTGTTAGCGAATATTTATCATAAATAATTTGAAGCAGCTGGCGGATTCATGCATAGTTTTGTCAAGCCTAAAAAATAATCACAATGAAAAGGAATAATTTATGACGGATACGGCAGCATACAAACAATATAATCTGATCAGCTATATTCTTCATCTAATGGGTTTTTTCCTGGGAATAACCCCATTAATCGCTATTATCATGAATTATATTAAACGTGATGAAATGCGGGGCACCTGGCTGGAAAGTCATGTGGACTGGCAGATTAAAACCTTCTGGTTCAGCTTGCTGGGTTATATTCTGGGTGGGCTGCTCACCGTAATTCTGATCGGTTTTGTGATTATTTTTCTGGTCTTTGTTTGGCACGTCTATCGATTGGTAAAAGGGTTAATTGCATTAAACGAAAATAATCCGATAGGAACTTAAGTTTCGATCAGCACTTTAAGCGAGTTAAATATTTCGACCTTGTAGTCCACCAGTATGCAGGATTAGTAGCTTTGCTTCTGCTGGAAAATAGCCTGTTTCAATTAGGTCGGAAATTCCCAACAGCATTTTTCCCGTATAAATATGCTCTAAGGGAATATCATATTCAGCTTCAAAGTGCTGTATAAACTGGATCAGTTCAGGAGTGATTTTGGCATAGCCACCGCAACAATAATCATCGAGAATGGACCAGTTTCTTTTCGTGGTCAGCTTAGCCACATCCTCATTCAGGAAATCGCCTTTTAAGGCAGAAAATCCTAATACCTGTTGCTGAGGCTGGCTGGCTTCAATCAAACCTGTGATCGTGCCACCCGTGCCTACAGCACAGCAGATCACGTCAAATTGTGCATCGCCGTCCTTTAGAATCTTCTGACATCCCTGAATCGCCAATGCATTAGTACCGCCTTCAGGAATGATGTAATGTGCGGGAAAATTTTGTGCTAACCTTTCTAGATAATCAGTGTCCTGTTTACGTTGATATTCTTCACGACTCACAAAATGTAACTGCATGCCGAATTGTTGTGCCAACGCTAAAGTGGGGTTTAAAGGCTGATGAGCCAGTTCTTCACCCCGAATAATACCGGCACTCTCAAAGCCAAACTGCTGGGATGCAAACGCCGTTGCGGCAATATGATTGGAATAAGCACCACCAAAAGTTAGCAGCTTTTTAAAGCCAAGTTGCTGTGCTTCCAGAAAATTGTATTTTAGTTTAAAAAACTTGTTGCCGGATATTTGCGGATGCACCAGATCCAGACGGCGTATGGTTACAAGCCTATCTTTCAGCCAGATGCGCTGGTCTGGAATATGCTGGGCGATTTTTTCAAACATGGTATTTTCATAAGCTAAGAATGAGCAAATTATAGCGAAATAGAATCAGCAGGATGGCAGAATCATGAGCTCCTTAAACTAAGAATAAATTTTTGTAGATTGTCACAATTCATATGCTGAAAATTTAAACAAATTTGCTAATCTGAATCTTATAGGGAACTTAGAGGAGGATAGAATAATGAAAATACTATCCTGTACGATTTTAAGCGTATTGCTCTTAGGCTTATCTGGCTGTGATGATCCGCTGAATAAACCTAAAACTGATACACGAAGCATGATTATTGGCGGAGTGCCGGTGCATGACCATGATTATAAGATGCTTGATTCATCCCTCACCGCTCAAGACCAATTGAAGAAATAGCCGGATTTTGCACAAATATTGCATCATTTGTGTAGAAATATTAAAGCAAAATAAATTATTTTTACTTAAAATAAGCCATTCATTTTAAGTTTGGATGGTCACGTGGAATCATTTTGGATTTTAGGTTCAATTGCCTTTGCCCTCATGTTAGGTGCAATGAGCCCAGGACCGACTTCTATTTATGTAGCGAAAAATTCAATTGCGATCTCACGTAAGCATGGCCTATTTACAGCTTTAGGTACCGGAACAGGGGCGGCGATTTTTGGCCTACTTGCAGTCCTAGGTTTACAGGCATTCTTGCTGGCTGTGCCATCTGCTTATTTGGCGCTTAAAATTTGTGGTGGTTTATATCTGCTCTGGTTAGCTTTTAAAATTATCAAACATGCCAAAGAACCGATCGAGGCAGGCGATGACAGTCAAACTCAGATGTCCTTGCGTCGTGCCTATATGACAGGTTTGATTACCCAATTATCTAACCCAAAAATTGCCATTGTATTGGCCAGTATTTTTACTGCGCTTTTGCCAAAAGAAATTCCAACTTACTTTTACTTTGTATTGCCGGTTTTATGTTTCTTTATTGATGCAGGCTGGTGCTCGCTGGTGGCTGTTGCACTTTCTGCTGAAAAACCACGTCGTGTGTATTTAAAATTTAAAGCCGGTTTTGACCGTGCAGCAGGGGCGGTCATGACCGTGCTTGGCTTAAAGCTGATTTTTGGGATGAAGTAATTTTCCAATTATCGCAGACTATAAAAAGCCCCGATGATTCGGAGCTTTTTTTATTTGGTGCTTAAAAAATATTTTCTTCCGAATTAGCCGAGATCCGGTGAATAGATAAGTCTGCACCAGTAAATTCCTCTTCCTGACTCAGACGAATACCGATCAACATTTTCAGCAGACCATAAATCAGGAATCCACCTGCCAGAGCCACTACAATTGCCAGTACGGTACCGAATAGCTGTGAAATGATAGAAACACCACCCATGCCTCCGAGCCATTGCTGACCGAATACACCGACCGCAATTCCACCGAAAGCACCACATACGCCATGCAAAGGCCAGACCCCTAATACATCATCGACTTTGAGTTTATTTTGAGTATAGGTAAAGAGTTTTACAAAAATCACGCCTGCGCTGATTCCGATAAATAACGCACCCAGTGGATGTACCACATCAGAACCTGCACAGATGGCCACCAGTCCGGCTAATGGGCCGTTGTGCAAGAAGCCAGGATCATCTTTACCCGCTACTTTTGCTGCAATAGTTCCACCGACCATCGCCATTAGAGAGTTAATCGCAACCAGTCCGGAAATAGCATCTAGGCGTTGTGCACTCATCACATTAAAGCCAAACCAGCCAACAATCAGAATCCATGAGCCTAGAGCAAGGAAAGGGATAGATGATGGTGGATGTGCAGTAATCCGGCCATCATTTTTATATCGACCATTACGTGCACCAAGTAAAACGACTGCAGCCAGAGCAATCCAGCCTCCCATGCCATGCACGACCACAGAGCCGGCAAAGTCGTGGAAAGTGGCACCGAAGGTATTTGCCAACCAGTCTTGAAAACCAAAGTTGCCATTCCAGATCATTCCTTCAAAAAATGGATAAATCAGAGCAACTAAAAATAAAGTCGCTAAAGCCTGCGAACGCATTTTAGCCCGTTCAGCAATACCTCCCGAGATAATCGCAGGAATAGCTGCGGCAAAGGTCAGCAGGAAGAAACAGCGCATCAGGTTATAACCATGATCGGCTGCTAAAGTAGAGGCATCATGGAAAAAATACTGACCATAGGCAATATAGTAGCCCACCAGAAAGTAAGCGATGGCGGATAGGGAAAAGTCAGTGAGAATTTTACTTAAAGCATTGACCTGATTTTTATGGCGAACTGTCCCTAGTTCTAAAAATGCAAATCCTGCATGCATGGCAAGCACTAGAACTGCACCGAGAAGGAGAAATAATAAGTCTATATTTTGCATTATGCGTTCCAATTTAGTGCATAGAATCACAAAAGAAATCCAGTATATAGAGGCAAACTGATTCGAAAAGAGTTACTAACAAGGGAAATTTTGATAAAGAATTTCTTGAAACTGACAAGACTCGATATGAAGCACAATAGAATTTTATGCACCAAACTAAGACATCATAAGAAAAGATAAAATTTGAATTTATATTTTGTTTTTTAGATATTTAGCTTTATCACAGAAAATGGCGTGTTAAAAATGTGTGCTAAAGGTGCACATGAAAAGTAAAAGGATTTTTAAGAAAAAATTTAAAAAAATTAAGTGATAGATTCTTTTGAATTGCAAAAGTACATCATGGTTTTAAATTTTAGAAGTCATGAAGACTATAACTTAGCTATATCTTCAATAAAGAAAACCCTAAAAAATTAGGGTTTGATCCGGAGCTAAAATCTCTGAAGTATTCAATTAATCTTTGAAATGCACAGGAATCCATTGATAGCTCTTTCCATCTTTTGAGTAAATACGACCGATCCCTGGGAATGGTAAATGTGGTGCTGCAATGGTCTGGCCTTGCTTGGCATATTCAGCAAAATCCTTTAAACGGGTTTGCACCGCAGTTTTAGGATCAACATCGAATTCTATGGCTGTTTCAGGTTTTTCGAATTGCAAGGTATGTGAATGGACGATGTCACCGACAAATACGACTTCTTGACCATCTGCTTTGAGTTTAAAGCTGTAATGCCCTGGGGTATGACCAAAGGATGGCTTAAACTCGATCCCACCAAAGGCTAAAGATTTATCAGAAAAGACTTTCACTTTTTTAGCTTTTTCATAGGGTGCAAGGGCGGCTTTAATTTTCTCTACGGTGTCTAAGAAACCCTCCTGCTGGTCTTTCGGTAGTTTTTTAACGGTATTTGGACTTAGCCAGTAGTCATATTCGGTTTTAGAAATATGTAAGGTGGCATTTGGATAATTTGCTGCGCCGTTATTTGAAATGCCACAAACATGATCAGGGTGGAGATGAGTCAGGAAAATACCACTCACTTGCGCAGGCTGATAACCTGATGCCTTGAGGTTATTATAAATTGATCCTAAGTGCGCACCAAAGCAGCTTGCAGCACCGCTGTCGACCATGAGTAGTTGATTATCTGTATTAATCAGGAAAGCATTGACTGAAGTCTGTATACCTTTGGCTTGATCGGCATGATATTTCTTTAAAATCTCAGTCTTTTCTGCATCACTTAAGCCTTTAAACATCGATGGATTTAAGTAGTTTGTACCATCGAGCAGGGCAGTAATCTGAGTATTACCAATTTGGTGATGGTAGTAGCCGGCGACTTGTTTTGGTGAAGCAATCGTTGCAGTTTCAGCAGCCTGACTCACACTTACACTCAAAACAGAAAATGAAAGTAAAGAAGTGAGAAGGGATGTCCTTAAAATATTCATGGCAATTCTTATGGTTGTGAAGTTTATGCTATGTATTAGCATGTAAAGCATGAAAATAGAATATAAAAATATTTACCTTTTTTTAAAGAGAGAAGAGAAATTGAATATCTGTACTAGGCATTCAGTTTGAATCTGTATATTGATTTTGTAAGGAAATAAAAGATTTTTTTATCTAAAAATATTTTTATAAATAAAATACTTAGATAAATTTCACTTTTATAAAAAAGCCCGTTAACATGGGGTATTGCAAACAGCATTGGGTATCGCTATGAGTTTTTGGAAAAAGAAAAATAATGCAGCATTTGTATTTTTCATTATTACCTTATATTCATTGCTGGGCTTCGGCATTGGCTATGTCATCTGGGAATTTTTCCTTGATAAATAAGTGCTATCCGATTTATAGATCGACGTAAAAAAGCCTCTAAAGATAGAGGCTTTTTTAATAAGCAATTATTTACTGCATTCAGGCTGAGAACGGTCAATAATTTGAGTGCCTTCTACGCGATAGCCAATTTGGCCTACCAGAAACGCTTGATTTA
Organism: Acinetobacter variabilis; assembly: GCF_000369625.1. GTDB lineage: Bacteria > Pseudomonadota > Gammaproteobacteria > Pseudomonadales > Moraxellaceae > Acinetobacter > Acinetobacter variabilis. The sequence continues at coordinate 1,871,646 of NZ_KB850113.1, read as the reverse complement.
GTTGAGTGATGACTACATCAGAAAGTGCTACTGCACAACGATCTTTTTCAATTGCACGATCTACTGCTGTTTTGAAATTAGGAATACCTAAAGGGAACAAAATTACTGGAACTTTATCTTCGCCTTTAACGCGTTCGCCTTTAACGAACTGAGTTGAGTTTAGGTTGAAGTTTTTCGTTGAAGCTACAGTCATATCAGCCATACGAACTGAACATCCTGTGAATACAATTGTTGATGCTGCTAAAGCTGAAACTAGTAATTTTTTCATGTTTACCCCGAATAATTCTAAAAATAAAAAAAAAGCGTTTAGATTCTATAGATATATTTTTTAAAAACAAGAAAATAAATTGTATAAATGGTAAAAAATTAAAGATGAAGAACTTTTATTGGCTGAGTATTATTTTATTAGACTAAGTAAAAAGCCCCTACATCAGTAGAGGCTTTTCTTCTATCTAAGACCTAAATCTTAAGAAACTTTATCACCCGGTTTAGCACCAGATTCAGGTGAAATCACCCAAACACCTTCGCCATTGCCAGCCGCAAGTACCATACCGTTTGAAATACCAAAACGCATCTTACGTGGAGCAAGGTTCGCAACCATCACCACAAGTTTACCTTTCAGGTCTTCCGGTTGATAAAACTCACGGATACCGCTAAATACGTTACGTGGCTCAGCTTCGCCGACATTTAGAGTCAATTGCAGCAGCTTATCAGAACCTTCAACCGTTGCAGCTTCCAATACTTCCGCTACACGTAGGTCAACTTTCATAAAATCATCAATATTAATGATTTCAGCTTCGCCCACTTTAGGTTCAGATTTCTTCTCTTTGGCTTTCTCTTTTTTCTTTTCAGCTTTTGGTACTTCCGCAGGTGCAGCTAAAGAATCTTTAGACGCATCGACCATCGCAGCCACAGCTTTCGGATCCACACGTTGCATTAGTGGCTGGAACAACGCAATTTCATGACCAGTCAAGATTTCTGTACGTGAAGCAAAGTCGAAAGAAGCCAGTTTCAGGAAGTCCTGAACTTGAGCAGCCAAAGTTGGAAGTACTGGAGCTAAATACACAGCCAATTGACGGAACAGGTTAATACCGACAGAACACACATCGTGAACCTGTTGTTCTTCGCCTTCAATTTTCGCTAAAGCCCAAGGTTTTTTCTCATCAATGTATTGGTTGGCTTTATCTGCAAGCGCCATGATTTCACGGATCGCTGCCGAGAATTCACGGGTTTCATATGCTTTGGCAATTGAGTCACCAGCATCAATAAAGCTTTGCACCAGTTCAGGCTCAGCACAAGTTGTACTTAACTTGTTGTCAAACTTGGTATTGATGAATTTTGCACAACGGCTTGCGATGTTCACCACTTTACCTACAAGGTCCGAATTCACTTTCTGGACGAAATCATCCAGATTCAAGTCAGAATCTTCAACCTTGTCAGAAAGTTTAGAAGCAAAGTAATAACGCAGGTATTCAGGATTCAAATGCTGTAAATAAGTTTCAGCTTTAATGAAGGTACCACGAGATTTAGACATCTTCTGACCATTTACAGTCAGGAAACCGTTCACAAATAAACCAGTTGGAGTACGGTAGTCTGCACCTTCCAGCATTGCAGGCCAGAACAGGGCATGGAAGTAAACGATGTCTTTACCAATGAAGTGATAGACTTCATTTTTAGAATCTTTTTGCCAGAAATCATCAAAGCTTAAGTCAGGACGTTTGGTTTTGATGTAATTTTCGAAGCTCGACATATAGCCGATTGGCGCATCCACCCAAACATAGAAATATTTGTTGGGTGCATCTGGAATTTCAAAACCGAAATAAGGTGCATCACGTGAGATGTCCCAGTCGTTTAAGCCATTATCAAACCATTCATCCAATTTGTTGGCGATAGACACTGGGAGACGACCTTCGTCACGGGTCCATTTTTGCAGGTATTCACCAAAATTTGGCAGTTTAAAGAAGTAATGATCCGAAGATTTCTCAACAGGAGTCGCACCGCTTAAAGTCGATTTTGGATTTAATAATTCAGTCGCGTTGTAAGTTGTACCGCAAACTTCACATGAATCGCCGTATTGATCTTCCGCCTTACATTTTGGGCATGTACCCTTAATGAAACGGTCTGACAGGAACATGCCTTTTTCAGGGTCAAATAACTGGGTTACAGGGCGAACTGCAATATTGCCGGCTTCACGGTTTTTGATATAGATTTCTGAAGCGCGGGCGCGGTTAGTATCACTGTGGGTAGAGTCATAATGATCGAAATGCACACCGAAACCGTCAAAGTCACGAATGTGTTCTTTTTGCACATTGGCGATCTGTGCTTCAGGTGAAATGCCATTTGCCTCAGCACGCAGCATGATCGCTGTACCATGAGCATCATCCGCACAGACATACGTCACGTCATGACCCATTGCACGCATCGCACGTACCCATATATCAGCCTGGATATAGCCGAGTAAGTGACCCATATGAATCGGGCCATTGGCGTAAGGAAGGGCATTGGTGACTAGGATTTTACGCACAGATTCACTCTCTCATTCGTATTCATTATGCAATGGGCCATAATTTTACATGATGCAGAAGGGATTACAAAGAAATGCTTTTACAGAAGCCTCAGGAATAAATCAGGCTGAATATTCAGAATACAAAAACTGGGTATAGACGGGTAATTGGCCCGTAAAAATTCGATTGAGATAAGTTGATGCTACTTCTTGCAATCAATAGCAACAACATGTACAGGCTTTGTTGCAGTTTGCTTAATTCATCCACGTCATTGCATGCTTTGTGCTAAAAATTTAGCTGATCATTTTTATTATGACGCCTTAGGAGGGTACTCATGACTCAGAATAACCAGACAAGTACTTCAAAACAGAATCAAGATAAAGAACAACATGCACGAGAGCTGCATGACAAAATTGAACAAGAGCAGAAGCAGAACGAGATTGATAAACAGCATAAGCAGAAACATGAAGAAGTCCTAGAAGCCCAAAAAAATGGTGCTGATGAAAAGTCTGATAATCAGCAAGACTCTAAAGCATCTGGTAATCAGCAATCAGAGCAAAAAGATGCGTCTAAAAATGACCAATCTGATTTTGATAATGTTGATCAATCAGATAAAAAGACCGAAAGTACCAAGATGGATGACTTAAAGGCGAAAGCCATCGCAATTGGTGAAGAGCTATTGCAAAAAGGCGAAAAGATTCTGAATGAGCTAAAAAATGGCAAATCAGACAGCCAAAAAAATGGTGAACAAGGTTCAGATGATTCGAAAAAGGCACAGGATCATACTTCTGGAGATAAATCAGCGAATCAGACTGACCAGGATCGTATGGCAAATTTAAAAGATGAAGCGCTACACAAGTTTGAAGATACTAAGGTCAAAATTAGTGATTTGGTAAATGAAGCTGCTACGAAACTAAATGAGTTGAAACAGATGGCGGCTGAAACCATGACTAAAATGAAAGGCGATGATCAATCTCAGTCAAGTAATTCAAAAAAGCAGGATCAGGATTCTTCATCTAAAGAGGCTAAGGATAAGGACCAAAAATCAGCTCAGACCAATAACAAAGATGATGCTAAAAAGGATCAGGATAAGGCTGATCAATCTGGGCAAAACAAGACCGATCAAGATAAAAATCATAAATAATCATTTCATGTCGAAAACCACTTCATTCAGTTTTTGAATGAAGTGGTTTTTTAATGGATACTATCTAGGACTTACGCATTGACGGATTCAAAAAAGTATTAAAATACTTTATAAAGTATCTGTGATTAGACGAATTAAACATGCTTCTACAGCAACTTGTACATTACCCATTTATATGGGCTTTCTCATGACAGAACCGAACTCTATTAGCTGCACACAACTTGCCGAGACTTATAATATCTCGCATGATAGTGTAAATCGCTTTCTAGAGCGTGAAGACTACACACCTCACGACCTATATCAAGAATCAATTCAACATATTGATAATAATAAACTTATAGTCAGTATTGATGATACTGTTTTAGATAAACCATATAGTCAACATATGGACTTGGTTAGCTATTTTTGGTCAGGCAAACACCACCGATCCGTCAAGGGTATTAATCTCATTACCTTGTATGCGACAGATCAAAATGGTCAAAATATTCCAATTAATTTCCGAATTTATGACAAATCTGAAAGTAAAACCAAGAATGATTACTTTATGGATATGTTAAGTGAAGTACTCAGTTGGGGTGCAAAGATTCAATTTATTACAGGTGATAGTTGGTATTCATCGACTGGAAATCTAAAAACCATAAGAAAATATGGTATTCGATTTATGTTTGGTATCGACTGTAACCGTAAGGTTTCCCCAGAAAAAGGACAATGGTTTCAACTGCGTTTATTGCCAGATTTCCATCAGGGTCAAGTGGTCTGGCTCAAAGATTTTGGCTTTGTACAATTATTTAAGACTCAGTTAAAAGAACAGCAGAGGTTTTATATTGTGCATCAAGATGAAGATGATTTATTGTCCTTTGAGGGTTTTCATGAATTACATTCAAGTCATTGGAAAATAGAGCAATATCACCGGGTGATTAAACAGGTTTGTCATATTGAAAAGTTTCAAGTAAGACGATCTAAACTGATTTTGAATCATATTTTTTCAGCCTTGATGGCCTACGTTGAGATACAAAAGAACCAGTTTGAGCGGATCTTTGAAAATGTATATCGTTGGCAGAAGAAATTATTTAGACCAGTTATCAAAAACTTCATTGATGACTTTATTCTCGATAAAAATCATCTGCTACCACAGAGAATCTATAAATAATAGTGCGTAAGTCCTACTATCTAATTAATTTGATTTAAAATTTTAAATATCAATAATATAAAACAATAAATAAGATGTGATGCTGACTTTATAAATTTTCTTCCCTGTAACCCTTTAAAACCAAGTAAAATAGTTGGAAATCATATTTGTCTTTTGGGCTTGTGAATACAGATTGCTTAACCTGAGCCAAAAACCTCGTTAAACTAAGCTATTCAGATGTCTATCTATATTTTTGGAGTAACCTATGTCCTGGCTTTCTTCGCTTAAATCGGTTTTTTCGCCTTCCAAGGAGGTGAACGAAGAAGCTGTGCAGAACGTACTGCAAAACTATGTCTTGCCAAATTCTAGCAATGCATTGAAAGACCGGATTACACAGGTCAATGTGCAAGGCGAGATTCTGCAAATCACCATTAATACTTATCCGGAAGAAAAAGAGCAGTTACAGCAGATTCATGATGAACTGGCGGATGCGCTAGAGAAATGCGGTATTAAAGAACTAAACCTGCATGTGATTCAGCAAAAGACGGGTCATAAGAAAGAAGGCGGTTGTGGACATCATCATGCAGAAGGCGAGAGCTGTTCCAGCCAGCCGCAAACTGCTGCTTCAAAATCGAATTTGCCACCTGTGGTTGATGCTTCAGGTCATGCAGCTCAAGCAGAAGCTGACCCAAATAATCCGCCGATCCAGAAAGCTGCTCCACAGCAACGTGATGTGCCGAAGCATCCACGTATTCAGAATGTCATTCTAGTCTCTTCAGGTAAGGGCGGTGTTGGTAAATCTACAACGACTGTGAATCTGGCTTTGGCTTTGCAAAAATTAGGTTTGAAAGTGGGTGTACTGGATGCGGATATTTATGGTCCAAGTATTCCGACGATGCTCGGCAATGCTGGCAAAACCCCGATGATCGAAGCCGAACAGTTTGTCCCACTGGATGCGTATGGTATGGCAGTGCTATCGATTGGCCACTTAACGGGTGATAGTAATACGCCGGTTGCTTGGCGTGGTCCGAAAGCAACAGGTGCCTTGATGCAGCTATTCAATCAAACCTTATGGCCGGATCTGGATGTATTGATGATCGACATGCCACCAGGTACAGGTGATATCCAGTTAACGCTCGCTCAGCGTATTCCAGTCACAGGTGCTGTGATTGTGACCACACCACAAAACGTGGCATTGCTGGATGCGACCAAAGGCATTGAACTGTTTAACCGTGTGCAGATTCCAGTGATGGGTGTAGTCGAAAATATGTCGACCCATATCTGTTCGAACTGCGGTCATGAAGAACAGATCTTTGGTAAAGGCGGCGGTGATAAACTGTCAGAGCAATACAATATTCCATTGCTCGGTCGTCTGCCTTTGAATGCAGTAATTCGTGAAAATGCCGATGCCGGTAAGCCTTCAGTGATTGCTGGAGATGATGCTGCTGAAAGTTACATGACCATTGCCCAGAAAATTGCAGCGAAATTGCCAAAAGCAGAAAAAGATAAAACTCGTATTTTCTAAGATTCTATAGTGAAAAAAAAGAGAGCCGAGGCTCTCTTTTTTATGAGGTTTTAGTAGCAACTGTATTCTCTTTTCTTGCCTGAATGATATTAAAGCCAATTGCAATAATCACCATGATGGTGCCGATAATATCGGTCATGGTCTCAGGCACAATCATCATGAGTGCGCCAACCCCCAGGAAGATGCGCCAGAACCAGCTCAGAGCTATTTTAAAATAGCCTTCTACTGCAGCGCCAAGTGCCAGAATGCCGACAATCGACGTCACAGTAATACTTAAAATGACATTCCATGCCGGTAAGGCAAATTCTTTGGCATTCACGGCAATATCTGTTGTATCAATCATCAGCATCGCCGGGTTATAGACAAACAGGAAGGGCACAATAAAGCCAGCCAGTGATAACCGCAAAGCCAGGAATCCAGTCCGCATTGGGTCACCCCCGGCAATCCCGGCACCGGCAAAGGCGGCCAAGGCGACGGGTGGGGTAATATTGGCAAACAGGCCAAAATAGAACACGAACATATGCGCGACTAGGATTGGAATATCAAAGTTGGCTAAAGCCGGAGCTGCCATGGTTGCGGTAATAATATAGGCAGGAATGGATGGTAGGCCCATACCCAAAATCATCGATGCAATCATGGTAAAAAACAGTGTTAGAAACAGACTGCCTGCACCAATACTCATAATTGAAGAGGTCATTACCGAGCCAAAACTGGTCAAGCTGACCACACCGATAATAATACCCACCACTGCACAGGCAGACATCACAGAGAGTGACTGTTTAGCACCATCTGCCAGTGCTTCCAGAATTTCCTTAGGTCCCATGCGGGTGGATTTCCTGAATGCGGCTACCACAATGGTCAATAAAATCGTATAAACCGCTGCATAGCTGACCGGAATTGACTGGAATAAGAACACCACAAGCGCAATAATTGGAAGTAATAAATGTCCGCGCTCTTTCAGAACTTCTTTGACTCGTGGCAAGTCTGCTTTGGAAACGCCTTTAAGATTATCCCGACCTGCCCTGAAATGGACTTGTGCCATTACACCGAGATAATACAGTAGGGCAGGCAATACCGCGGCTAAGGCAATCGTGCCATAACTGACACCAGTTGTTTCTGCCATGATGAATGCACTAGCCCCCATGACTGGAGGTAAAATCTGCCCACCTACAGAAGCACTGGCTTCCACTGCACCGGCAAAGTTTTTGTGGTAGCCAATTTTTTTCATCAAGGGAATAGTAAATGAACCGGTTCCTACGACATTGGCAACCGCCGTACCATTAATACTACCCATAAAACCGCTGGAAATCACCGCAACTTTGGCTGGCCCACCTTGCTTATGACCGGCAAGTGCCATGGCCAGGTCATTGAATAATTTTCCCATTCCCGATTTCGCCAAAAATGCACCAAACAGGATAAACAAGAAAATGAAGGTGACTGAAGCACCGATGGCTGAAGAATATAAACCTTCAGTCTTCAGATACATTTGCCCGAAAATATCACTGAATGTATAGGGGCGAGTGAGCAAGCGATCCGGCATCCAGTCAAAATGACTGACAAATGGATAGCTTAAGAAAATCAGTCCCAAGATCGGCAACATCCAGCCCATTACCCTTCGAGCAGCCTCAACCACCAATACTACCGTCATAATTGAGAAGACAATGTCCAGTGTATTGGGAATGCCTCCCCGGGTAGTCATAATGGCTTGGTATTCTTTAAACAAATAAAAGAAAGAAGCAAAAGAGGCAATGACCCAAATCCAGTCCGTCCATGCGACCTTTTGCCGGCTACTGGCCTGACGTGCTGGATACAACAAGAAAATCAGCGCCAGACCAATGGATACATGGGCTGCACGTTGAATCAGTTCTGGCAAGGGATTAAAAGTAATATAAAGATGAAATAACGAATAGGATATTGCCAAGGCAGCAATAAACCAGCGAACCGATTTGTTGATCGGATTGCGAGTGACAGATTCACGGTCAAATTTTTCTAATAATTCTTGTTGCTGTTGATCATCCAGTGCTTCGGTCACATTTCTTGTTTCTTGTGGATTCATAGGCAATCATTTAAACCTCTTTTTTTCCATAGGCTGTCTTTTTTTATAGAGATCTGTACCGTGCTATAGTCAGGAAAATCCTGATAAATATTCCAGATCCGATCAGCACTCTCAATTTTTCCCTGCATTCTGCGTGAAATCACCCAATTGATTTCTTTCATCTTCCGGTTGATTTGCATATGGATATTGCCATCATCCAGTCGAGTAATAGTACCTTGATCAGGTGTACCCGCACCAAATGAGATGAACTGAGTATCTGTCAGAATGAAATAGTCATTGCTTAGAAGATAACGTTCTTTCCACTGTGTTCTTTCTACCGAATGCATCCAGCTCAGCTGAAAAGATTTCTGGTCAATTTTGCACTGAAAATTTTGTTCTTTCACTTCCACAAAAATATACGGAAATGTCATCCAAACACAGCTAATAAAAAAAGCAGCCAAACTAAAAAGTGCAGCAATCGCTGCACCTTGTATCCATTTCATCAGTTCGCTTTATTCTCATCATAGAATTTTTGCGCGCCCGGATGCAGTGGAGCAACCAGACCTTTTTGTGCACCTTCTAAAGTGATTTCTTTAGCAGCCTGATGCGAATTTGCCAGCTGATCCAGGCTGGAGAAGAACGTTTTGGTTAGCTTATATACATCATCGGTAGACAAATCTGAGCGAACCACCAATGCATTCATGATCGCTGCTGTTGGAATATCTTCAGCATTGCCATAGGTCCCTTTAGGAATGGTCATTGGCAGGAAATACGCCTGATCTTTGGCAATCGCTTTCACTTTATCTGGATTGATGCTGACCAATTGAAGGTCAAAACCCTGTTGCAGTTCCATTAGGGAGGAGTTTGGAAGACCACTGGTCAGGAAGGCTGCATCCAATTTTCCGCCTTTCAAGGCATCCGCTGCTTCGGCATAACCTAAGTAATCTACTTTGACATCCTTATAAGTGATACCAAAACCGTTTAATAGAGTACGGGCATTCACTTCTACACCTGAATTCTGGGCGCCCACCGCAATACGTTTGCCCTTGAGATCTTCAATATTTTTGATACCAGAGCGCTTTGAGGTTACGATTTGCACATAGTTCGGATAAAGCGCAGCGATCTGCTGCACGTTGTCAATTTTAGAACTAAAACTGCCTTGACCATTAATTGCTTCGGTTAAGCTGTCGCTCATGACAAAGGCCATTTCAACTTTGTTCTGTTTTAATAAATTTAGATTTTCGACAGAAGCCCCTGTGGTCTGGGTTTTGGAACTCACGCCGTAGGTCTTGTTATAGATTTCAGCCAATCCTGTTCCGATGACATTATAAGGACCTGAAGCACCGCCTGTCGCAATATTCACAAATCGGGTTTGCAGTTTATCTGCAGCTACGCTCTCACCAGATGTAGCCTGATTATCTGATTTATTTTGTGCATTATCATTCGAGCAAGCAACTACGCCTGATAGCGCTAAACTCATGACTGAAAGTTTGATCCATTTATTCATATATGACTCCTGATATTATTCTGTAGTTCTTAAAATATAATTAAAACAACAATATACTAAACCGTCTGGATGTTAAAAAAATGTGAATTATCAATTGTTGTACTTGTACAATTTAACAGCAATTATTTTATCTGAATACCTTTAATAGCATTTTTTTCAAAAATTTACTTTATCAATATGTTGAACAAATTGAGCAAGATAGACATCTTAAATGGAGAGTGGAAATTTAATCATTAGGAGTTAGGTAAAAGTTGCTCCCATCATCAAATCTTTCTGAAGTGCCCAAAGTTCATAGGCAAGAGCAGGGATTTTAGTGAATTAAAATTCAATCAAAAGTTACCAGAAATAATGATTTCAAAGTTTTGGATGATTTTTCTTTCATGTTGTAGAGACTAATATTTCAGGAACTTTAAGTCCGAATACTTTATTGAAACTTCTACTTTTCTAGTAATTTTATTATGAGCTTATAGCTTTATAAATTGTCAAAATTGACTGAAAGGTAATTCTCTTATATTTTTACGTAATTATATGAAATTAATTAAAAATAATAAAATATAAATTTTTTTAATATGTTCTCTTACAATTATTTTTTTGCAGATTTGACCGGATTATTTTATGCTTAATACCTAAGAACGAGGTCAAACTATGATTTCATGGTTATTTATTGGTTTAGTGGCAGCCATTCTATTAACACCGGGCCCAACCAATACTTTATTGGCATCGTCAGGTATTCAAGTTGGATTTAGAAAAACTTTTCGCCTTATTCCTGCAGAAGCTTTCGGCTATCTCATCGCAATTACATTCTGGGGCTTTTTGATTGGTAAAATCTCGGTCTATTTGCCGGAATTACCTCATATTCTCAAACTCTGTAGTGCTGCTTATATTCTATTTTTAGCTTTAAAATTATGGCGTACTGCAGAACTTGGTGAAAATTTTCAATATATTTCGATTCGGGCACGGGAACTATTTTTGGCGACTTTGCTGAATCCTAAGGCATTATTATTTGCTTCGGCCATTTTCCCGGTCATTGTATGGAAAAGCAGTCAATATTATGTGACTTATATGCTGGCATTCTTGGCATTACTTATTCCTATCGCATTTTTCTGGACCTTTTTAGGTAGTTTATTGGCTAGAAAAAACAATCGCTGGCTGAATCAAAAGAACTTACAAAAGACTGCTTCCATTATTTTAATGAGCTTTTCTGTACCTTTATCCTATTCAGCACTCCTCAGTCTTTAAACCTGAAAAAGCAACTAAATTTCCTGAAATTTAGCTGTCAGAATTTCGCTTATTTTCATTAGTGTCAATTTCAGTTAAAGTACGTCGCAATTACTTATTTTTAAGATTTTTGGATTATATCAATGGCAATTAAGTCTGATCGTTGGATTCGCGAAATGAGCGAAAAACACGGCATGATTGAACCTTATGCAGAAAACCAGATTCGTCTGGATGAAAATGGTCAAAAGCTGATTTCTTATGGTGTTTCAAGCTATGGCTATGATGTGCGCTGTGCGCGTGAGTTTAAAGTATTTACCAATGTTCACTCTGCAATTGTCGATCCGAAAAACTTTGACGAAAAAAGCTTTATCGATATTGAATCGGATGTTTGTATCATTCCCCCCAACTCATTTGCGTTGGCACGTACAGTAGAATACTTCCGTATTCCACGAAATGTACTGACCGTTTGCTTGGGTAAATCGACCTATGCACGTTGTGGCATTATCGTGAATGTGACCCCACTTGAACCTGAGTGGGAAGGTCATGTCACGCTAGAGTTTTCGAATACGACTAACCTGCCTGCACGTATTTATGCGGGTGAGGGTGTGGCTCAAATGTTGTTCTTCGAATCAGACGAAGTTTGTGAAACCTCCTATAAAGATCGTGGTGGTAAATACCAAGGGCAGACAGGCGTTACTTTGCCTAAAGCTTAATCGTTTTAAAGCATTCAATAAGCGAGGCAAATGCCTCGCTTATTTTTTTGCTGTTTCATTCATCGGAAACTCGGGGTTTTTAGGCTTTTGGCTTTGGTAATCTTGCTAAAAATAAGCATAATGAAGAATGAATATATAAAAAAGATGTGCCAAGCATCATAAAAATCAAAAATTGAAGGCTGGGAAGCTGAAGGATAAAGATGCGGAGCATCAGATAAGAAGGATAGGTCGAGATGGCTCAAATAAAAGCTAAATTTCAATTTCGTAAAAGCTATTTGGCAATGATGATCGGTTTAGGATTATTGCCATCCGCACATGCAATGCAGGAATTAACTGATTCTTCTCTTTCTGATACTACCGGTGAAGGTGTTGCCCTAGTACTTGATGACTTTAAAATGGTTTTTCAGGCACCGAATGATGCTTCCAGTGGTTCAAGCTATGCACGAGGTATTGCCAATCCAGGTCAGGCAGACACTGGCTTTATTCGTATTATTCCGACTGGAGAGAACTATGCTCAGTTAGGTGAGCGTGCCTATAACAAAGTCTATGATCGAGTGTATGCAAGTAGCTATTTAAATGGTATCAGTGCAAATGCCAATCTTTATCAAATGACTTATAACAATAGTGTCAGTACCTATAAAACTCAAAACTATAATTCGACTTTAACTGCAATCCGTAATGAAATTGGTGCTAATGCGCGTGCTGGTCTTGTTGAGCAATATCGCAATTCAGATTTAATGAAGCAGTATTATGATCAGCGCTATCAAGATTATTATGATGGTAATCTTTGGCCTTTAGCTCTAAGTAATGATGGAACAATAACAAAACCTGATTCATTAGAATCTACATTATGGTTAAAAGATAAATCAGCAGAATATGCTTTAGCTAATACTTATGAAATGATTGAATTATTATGGGGGAATCGTGCATCCGTTTCTCTTAATAATAAATGGACTCAGGCTGTAGGATCCCGAAGTAATTTGATCGATCCTGGGGTAACAACGATTGTTGAAAACCGGACTCAAGAAAAACTAGCAATTGAAGCAGATAAATATGCACTAATTCAGGCAAAAAATGCAGTGACCGCTATGGAGCAGGCGGTTAAAGCGAGCGCAACAACAGCGGCCAAAGAAGCTGCAATGGGTGCCTCAGTCAGTACGCTACGTACGAAGGCTGATGTATTTATCTATGGTTTGGCTCTATCAAAAAGTGATAACTCGCTCAGTAGCCGCTATAGCAATCAGGGATTTAGTTGGGGAACAGCCAGCAATCCATGGTTATTCCATGCAGGGTCTGAAACGGTAAAACAGTTTACGGATACTGGAAAAGAAGTGGGCTATCTAGCTTTGGAAGCCCCTCTTGCAACAGTTGCTGCAAATGAAGCAGATAATAATATTAAACTAGGTTTCTGGACTGATATTTTCTCACGTTCTTTAAATTCAAGTAATACCGTAGATTATGCTACTGGAGCACCTACTTCAGGCTTAGATATTTCTGAACGTTTTCGTGCACAGTTTATTGCTAATGGCTTGAGCATGAACGGTTCGCAAGTCCGATTATTTCAAACCCTTACATCGCCTGATCTTGCATATAGTCAAACCTTGGGCCTGGCGAGTCTGATCCGACTCAATACTAATGATGATCCCTCTACTCTGACCAGTGATTCAAACAATTTGAACAGTAAAGGGATTCGTATTAGTAGTGCAGCAAAAGAGAATAATCTTGATGGAGATGGTCCGACTCCTGCTTTAAATGGCTCTGCAGCTCCTATATTTCATGATACCGAGGGATTATATTTATATAGCCCGAATATCAACCTGGTACTAGGAAGTATGTACCAGCCTTTTGTTGTGGGTTCGGAAGGAAATAATATTATTTTGGAAGTTACACGTATTCCTAAAATTCCAGATATTTACAACCGGATTTATCAGCGTTATCCAGATGGAAAAGGTGGCTTTTTAGGATCAGAAGCACTTTTAGGCTCTACATGTAATGTATATACGTGTGGTAATGAAATTAAAGCTCAAGCTTCAGATAGCATTGCCTTGTATCAAGGACGCGATGCAACTCACAGTAGTATCACCATTGGTTCTGTTGAACGTATTGCCAACACCAATATGCTGAAGGCAAAAGATGATAATAATGCTACCGGTGTGGTATTTAGGGGAGCTACTGATAATTCAATGAGGAATTTTGGTTCAGCAGTAATTGATGGTGTGTTGATTCAACATCTAAAAATAAAAACGACAGGTCTATAAAGGAATAGGGCAATGTTGAAAAAGTTAATGCTTGCTACAGTTCTTGGGATTTCTTTAGCAACACAAGCCGGCTTGGTCAGTCTTGATCCGCAGCAAATGACAGCAGAAACGGGTCAAGGCGGAGCGGATTTAAGCTGGACCTTGTCACTCAATCATCAATACGCTACTGATTTAACGAAATCTCAAATTTCTGAAACGGTCGCTAATAAGTTAGAAGTGTATTACAAGCCAACAACAGATTGTGGAATTAACACCTTGTTTTGTCGCTTGGCTATTTCTCCGAACAATCATGTCGACGCCCAAGGCAATAAAAAATGGCTAGTATTTAAAGGAATACAAGGCACCCTGCAAATTGATAAGTTTTCTATCGATGGCACCACGATTACTAATGCGGCAGGCGATCCTCAAACAGCCATGAAAATCACTTTTTATGATGATAAACCTTTAAAAATAAGAAATTTGGGCTTTAACACTTTGGCTATTGAAACCGGAACCGGTGAGGGTGATAAGGAAGGCTATGCCAATTCAGAAAAGTATACGACCTTCACCAATCGTGTTTATAAAGAGGACGGTACATATACCACTGCCTCAGCAGATGTTCCAGAATTTGACCAGGGGCGTGAGAAGGGCTTTATGGGTCTCAATATGCACGGCAACATGCACATGTCAGGAAACTTAAAAATATTTGGCTTTAACTGCTCAGCAGGGAGTGCACAAAGCCGTTGCTAACTGCATGGATGCAGCATAGGGATGAAAGAATGAAAAAAATAAAATCACAAATTAAATTATTAACGGCATGTATCTGTTTGGCACAGCATAGTTATGCACTAGAGCTGATTGAAGAACAAGAATTAGGTTATATCACTGGTCAAGACGGTATTACGATTACGCACGAGGTATCAAAAGTTGAAGTTGAACAGCTCAATTGGTATGACCCGAATGCTGATGTAAATACCAAGATGGGACTGGGATTGCATAAAGTAAAAATCTTAGGCAAAGATCAAAATGCGATTTTAAGCCAGCTTAAGTTTGATGTCGGTGCGACCGATGCTGGTGCAGGGATTCGTTTAGAAGCAAGCGTAGCTCCCTTTAGTGCCAATGCAGATTTTAAACTGGTGAGTAAGGAATGTGCTGGAACAAGCTGTGTCGAAAACAATCAAAATTTGGGCAAACTAGGTCTTGCGATTGATAGTCCATTTAAAATGGTGCTTCAAACGACAGCTGGTTTATTCAATAAGAATGAAACAGCTACTATCGATTTCAATTTGCAAGATGCCACGATTAAACATACTTTAGGTACAAATAGCTTAGTTCTAGATAACTTTAATTTTAACTTCGCTGGTACGGGCTATATGTATATAGACCCGACAAAAGGCATCGTACTCGCCAGTAAAAGTGGCACACAAGACCATCTAATTAATTTAAAACCAGTGGCTGTAGGAACAACTGGTGCGCAAACAGCTGGATTAAACTTTGATTTACGCTATCAGAATGGAGATGGCGATTTAAAAAATATCATGCGCTATGGTATTTCGGGTGCAGTGAGTAATGCACGTTTGTCGTTAGGTGCCGATCAGTCAAAACTGAATTCTTTTGATATAAGTAATAAAGTTGGTGGTGTGCTGACGCGACAAGATCATAGACTTTCAAGCTATAACGCAGGTGAAGGTGGCTTGCATCTTGGTTTATCAGCTGATTTTACCAATCAGGAAGTGGCAGCAGCGCAGGGTTTAAAGCCAACGACTTTGGAAATTGGTCATACCGGCAAAGGAAGCTATGCAGTTCAGTTTAATGAATTACGTTCATTAACTGGAAAGAATAATGCTTATATTGATTTTGGCGATATTTATATCAATACAATTCAGGCACAGAGCCTAGAGTTTTTAGTGAATGACAATATTAAGTCAACGCTTAGACGAAGTAATCCGATTTTGCAGCAAACTTTAAGCAGTACGTCTGCTAATCAGGACTTTGCACTAATTGCCATACGGGGTATGGATTTCCAGTCGATTGCAGCCAAAGCAAATTTTATTTCTAATGATACTGGTGTTATTTCCGGGAATAGTGGTTCTTGGGGAATTGGTATTCCAATTTACAACTTGAATGCCAATGTTGCCTTGTCGGGTACAAAATATGACGGTGACAAGAATGGTATTGCCTATAACGTGATGGCATCAACTGAAGGTTATGGAAAGGATGCCAAAACTGGAGCATCAAGTACGACCTCAATTCTTTTAATTGATGGTGGTGTAGAGAATGGCCATGCGCGAAACTATTATGCTGGCCTTCGAAATATTGATGCCTTTATTGAATCCAAAGGGGTGATTGGTTATGAGGATGAAGGCATCTATGTAAAAGCTGATAAATTGCTGATCGCAGCGAAAGCTGAGGTGGCAATTGGGCAACTACCGGGATCTAAATATAACTGTGTATCAGGCAATAAATGTGATCAGTTTGTTCCTGATGACAATTTTTCTAAACGCGACGATGTATTAACAACAATTGCCATGATGCTTGATGGTAGTGGTGAGTTAATGATTATTCCAGGACTGGATGTAGCAGACGAAAATTATTTATCGCTGGATGCAAACTTTAAGTTCCGAACATTAACTTCTACAGAAAAAGGTGATGTTAATAATCTTGGTAGTTATTTTAGTCTGATTAATGAAGATGTAGATAGCACAGGTGCAGTTCATACTTCTGCGATTAACTTTAATCGTATGGAAGGGAATTTAGGATTAATCACTAAAATAGGCGTGAGTGAAGATACTGTTACTTTAGATAATCAAATTAAATTTAATAAAGATCAGAAGATTATCGAGCCGTTTAGAACCAACATGGCCATGACCACAAATGGCAATATGCAGAATATAGCAACAATTGCACTCACAGGCGGAACCATGCGCAGTACGCTTGGTATTACACCGCGCTGAAATAAGGGATGATTTCATGAAAAAAATAATATTGAATAGCTTGATTGTCACTTTAATGGGCCTTACTCAACAGGCGATGGCTATGACAGCCTTAGACGATGAGGCTTTATCGGCAGTTGATGCACAGGCATTATTAAATTTGGAAAATGCTTATGATTCATCACAAGGGATTAACTTCCATAAGCTAAGTATTGAAGCTTTAATGGAACTGAACATTAATATCAAAACTTTGCAGCTCGGTTGTGGTGGAACTAATAACAGTATTGGGAATACCAATGGTTGTGATATTGATATTTCTAACTTGGCTTTGAGTGGCTTAAATACCAGCCTTGATGATAAAGGTAACCCTGTCTTTTCAGACGACCGTGCTAATACCAGTGCCAGTGTGAGTAATCCCTTTGTTGAGTTTGCAATTAAAAATGGTGGAAGTGCCTCTACCCGAGAAGTGGTCGGTTTCCGTCTAGGTGCAGATAAAATTGTTGGACTCTTAACCATGGGAACTGACAACGTTGAAAATCCGAATGATGGCCTCAAAAGTTTTAGTGGTTATATGAAAATGGCACAAACCACTGGTGAGTCTGTTACAAAAGCGGGAACCTTTGGTATTGCAAATGATGAAAAAATCTCAGGGAATCTAAAGGCTTTAGGACAAACACGTACTTTCACCAGTAAGCCAGGTGCTGATGGCCATACCGGGATTACAGTGCCTTCCATGCGGGTAGACTTTACTATGCCAGAAACTATCGTGACTGGGCAACGCTTAAAGTCAGCGACTGTAAGTAATATCCGTTCTACTATTGCTTCGATTCCATTAGCAAAGGCTTTAACGGGTTCAACTTTGCCAAATGATGTGATTGGTACACCAGATTTTTCAAAAGATAAGCTGTATGTAGAGTTTGATCCATTAATTGGATTTCTTAATTTAGGAACACATTCTTTCTTTCAAATGGGTGCTGGTTCAAGTCTGGATAACCTGAATATGGACATCACCTTTGTTCAGGCTCTAAATATGATCCATAATATTCCATTAAATGGTACAGGCGGTTATTTGTCTTTACAGAGCCAGAATGTGCATTGGCAAGGTGCGGATGCGGCTGATATTGCAAAACCAGGTTGGTGGCTATCTTTTAAAGACCCGATTCAACTGGGTGTATTAAAAACCACAGATGAAGTTGATATTTCATTCGTGTTACCTCAGGTAGCAACTGCTATTTCTGAGTTTCTGTTACGTCCTGAAAACTTGATTGATGTCAGTGTGGGCGAGGCTTTAGGATCTCTTGCGAATGTTGCAGTGGTACGTAAATTGAATATTGATGTGGGTAAATTTACTAATTATGCAACTGGTACGCCTGCAACTTTAACCTTAATGGATAAGCTGCTACAGAACCAGAATGTGACCTCAAACTGCTTTGGTGGGCACAAGTTCTGCTAATTCAGACATATAAAAAATCCCGCTCTAGGCGGGATTTTTTTATTGATTCAGAAAAAATTATTTAGCAATTTTTGCCAGTAGTTTTTCTTTAGAAAGATTTACTGATTCTGCATCACGGCGACCTTTATATTCAAAAGTACCTGCATCCAGACCTTTTTCACCAATCACAATGCGATGTGGAATACCAGTCAATTCAAGATCAGAGAATTTCACACCTGGACGTTCATTACGGTCATCAAGCAGTACGTCAAAACCAGCAGCTTGCAGTTCTGCATATAAGCTTTCAGCAGCTTCTAAAGTGCGAGGTGATTTATGCGCATTCATTGGCACAATTGCTACTTCAAATGGAGCGATCGCAGCCGGCCAGATGATGCCTTTTTCATCGTAATTCTGTTCAATTGCAGATGCTACGACACGTGTCACACCAATACCATAACAACCCATGGTTACAGTGAATGGTTTGCCATCCTCACCTAAGACCTTACAACCTAAAGCTTCAGAATATTTTTTGCCTAACTGGAAGATATGACCCACTTCGATACCACGTTTGATTTGAAGTGTACCTTTGCCATCTGGAGAAGGATCGCCTTCAACCACATTACGCAGGTCATAAACTTCGCTAAACTGCGCATCACGTTCCCAGTTCACGCCAGTTGCGTGCTTGTCTGCTTCATTTGCACCCGCGACGAAGTCAGAAAGTACAGAAGCAGCACGGTCTACAATCACTGTTAGGCCTTTTTCTACTAAACCTTGTGGACCTACAAAACCAGCAGTCAAACCTAGTTCAGCAAGTTGAGCTTCAGTAGCAAAAGCCAAAGGCGCAGCAATTTTTGGATGCTTTTCGGCTTTAATTTCATTCAGTTCATGGTCACCACGAAGGAACAGGGCAACGACAGGAGCTGCTTTACCTTCTTCAGCTGCAACGCCTTGAACCAGTAATGCCTTCACTGAATGTGCAGGGTCAGTGCCAAGGAAGCTTGATACATCAGCAATCGTTTTTTGATTTGGGGTATCAACCACTTTCAGTTCTTGAGTTGGAGCAGCACGATCGCCCACCAGAATCGCTTCAGCCATTTCGATGTTAGCCGCATAATCAGATTCAGTTGAGAATGCGATATCATCTTCACCACTTGAAGCCAAGACGTGGAATTCGTGTGAACCTGAACCACCGATTGAACCGGTATCCGCTTGTACTGGACGGAAATCCAGACCTAAACGGGTAAAGATCTTGCAGTACGCTTCGTACATTTTATCGTAAGTTTCTTGCAGAGATTCCTGATCCGCATGGAAAGAGTAAGCATCTTTCATGATGAATTCACGTGAGCGCATTACACCAAAACGAGGACGGATTTCATCTCGGAACTTGGTTTGAACCTGGTAGAAGTTTGCAGGCAATTGTTTGTAACTTTTTAGCTCATTACGTGCCAGATCAGTGATCACTTCTTCGTGTGTTGGACCAAGCACAAAGTCATTGGTATGACGATCTTTAAAACGTAATAGTTCAGGACCGTATTGCACATAACGACCAGATTCTTCCCAAAGAGAAGCTGGTTGAGTCACAGGCATCAAGACTTCGAGTGAACCCGCGTTATTCATTTCTTCGCGAACGATCGCTGCAACTTTATTTAATACGCGAACGCCCATCGGCAGCCAGGTGTACAAACCTGAAGCCAACTTACGAATCATACCGGCACGAAGCATCAGCTGATGTGAAATAACTTCAGCATCGTTCGGGGTTTCTCTCAACGTTGCAAATAAAAAGCGACTCGCGCGCATGGAAACTGTCCTAAAAAATTAAGCGTTAAAGCAGAGATTATACAATAAAAAATGAGGTGAACATTCGTGAATGTCACCTCATTGTGATGGTTTAAATTATGCCATGATTTTACGGGCTTGGCGCAGCATAAAATTCTTAAGGTCATCCAAATAAGTGAAAATCACTGGAACCACGACCAATGTCAGCAGGGTGGAGGTAATTACCCCGCCGATCACGGCATGTGCCATCGGTGCACTTTGTTCACCACCTTCACCTAAGCCCAGAGCGAGCGGCACCATTCCCATGACCATGGCACTGGTGGTCATCAGAATTGGACGTAAACGGGTTTTGCCGGCATTCAGAATCGCATCATAACGGGCTTCACCCCGATCCATGGCTTTCTTGATGAAGTCGATAAGCAGAATCGCATTTTTGGTTACCAGACCCATCAGCATAATAATCCCGATAATCGAAAACAGGTTCATGGTCGAATTAAACAGGAACAGCGCCAGGAATACACCAATTAATGACAAAGGTAATGAAGCCATAATGGCAGCAGGATGAATAAAGCTGTTGAACTGTGAACCCAGCACAATATAAATAAATACAATCGACAGGGTAATCGCAGTCAACGCATAACCAGCGGATTCTGCCATATCTGCATTGGCACCTTGGGTATCAAAACTATAACCCGGTGGCATGTCGAAATTATCCTGAAGTCTGCTAATGTCAGTACCGATGTCACCTGCAGGGCGTCCAGAGGTATTTGCTTCAACCAGCACCTCACGCGCCAGATCACGACGATTAATCTGAGAAGCTCCCAGTTTTTCCTCAAAATTAGCAACGCTAGAAAGCGGGATCAAAATCGGCTGATTATTGCCATCCATTTTAGATGAAGTGATATACATATTTTGCAGATCGCTCGGCAGGGTGCGCCGGTCTTCGGTCAGGCGTAAGTTAACATCATAAGTTTCACCTTTTTCATCCTGCCACGTGGTGACATCATCGCCGGCAATCAATGGGCGAACTACATTGGCAATTTGATTGACTGACAAACCAAGATCACTGGCCAGAACGCGATTGATCTGTACACCTAAGGTCGGTTTTGGCTCTTTGAGGGATGTTTCCAGATCGACGATGCCATCAATTTTAGCCATCTCGACCATAAAACGATCAGAAATCTTTTGTAGTTCATTCAAATCAGGGCCCTTGATTGAGATCATAATCGGCTTTTGACCACCCGATACGGTTTCATCCGCGGAAGCAACTGAGGTAATGGTAATGCCGCCCACAGATTGTAAACGTTGACGGAATTCATTATTGAGATCATTCAAGCTTTTCTCACGTTCAGTCCGCGGAGTTACAGTGACACGTAAGCTGACATGATTTTTACCGCGATCGGTCACACCATTAATTACGCCATAAGTTGCACGTACATCAGGATGCTGACGTACGATTTTATCGACCTGTTGCAGTTTGGCTTGTGAATATTCCAGTGAAGCATCGACTGGGGTTTCAAACTTGATCCGGATTTCACCCTTATCCGGGACAGGTACAAACTCGGTACCAATCAGTTTCGAGAGTGCTAAAGCGCCAAACAGAGATGCCACTGCAATCACAATGGTAATGAACCTAAAGCGTAAAGCCAGTTTCAATAGCTTTTCATAGACATGACTTAAATTGTCTAATTTGCCTGAAATCCAGTTAAAGAAGCGTTTGATTCGGCCCGGCTTTTTATTGGAATCTTTTTTCTTTTCTGCCCAATGTGCAGATAGCATTGGATCCAGAGTAAAACTGACAAACATGGAAATCAGAACGGCGGTACTCACCGTCACACCGAACTGATAAAAGAAACGCCCAATAATTCCACCCATAAAGGCGACAGGCAAGAAGACCGCGACAATTGTCAGGGTTGTTGCCAGAACAGCAAGACCAATTTCTTTGGTTCCGTCCAGTGCAGCAGTGACATGGTCTTTACCCATATCGGTATGCCGTACGATATTTTCCCGTACTACAATTGCATCATCAATCAGCAAACCGATACTTAAAGACAGGGCTAATAAGGTCATCATGTTAATGCTGAAACCAAAAGCCCAGATAAAGGTCAAAGTTCCGAGCAAAGCGATCGGCAGAGTGAGGCCAGTAATGACCGTTGAGCGGAAAGAACCTAAAAATAATAGAACAATCAGCACCGCAAGAACCGCACCCTCAATAATGGTACGCGCAACATCACCAATGGTGCCGCGGATACTTTTTGAAGAATCCACCACAACTTTTAAGGTGGTTCCTTGTGGCAGTTGGGATTTGAGGCTTTCAAGGGTTTTGTAGGTACTGTCTACAACTTCAATGACATTAGAATCAGAGCTACGCAGGATGTCGACAGCCACTGCAGCTTTACCATCCAGAAATGCACCAGTTTCAAGTTCTGCCTGGCTATCTTCAATTTCTGCGACCTGTTTCAGAAAGATCGGTGCACCATTTTTATTGGCAATCACCAAATCGCCAAAGGCGAGGGGATGTAGCACTTTGGAATTGATCTCAATCACCAGTTCCGAGTTGCCAGATTTTAATGTACCGCCCGGAACTTCGATATTTTCAGATTTCAGAGTATTAATGACGCTATCCACGCCGATACCAAAAGCTTGCAGTTTCTGGGGTTCAATCTGAATGCGAATCTGGCGCTGTGCATCACCAAGAAGGTTGACTGTACCTACTCCCGGAACAGTTCGTAGTTGTGGAACAATGCGCTGATCCAGATAGGAACTCAGTGCCTTTAAACCCATATTGTCGGACTCAAATACGATCGACATGATTGCATTGGCAGTCGGATCATAACGCTCGACAACTGGTTCCTGAATTTCATCACGGAATTCGGCGGTGACTGAGGCAATTTTGTCACGGACATCCTGTGCCGCCATGGTAGAAGGAACTTCCAGATTGAATTCGGCCGTAATCATCGACAGGCCTTCACTGGATTGTGAAATTACCTGTTTTAAACCAGAAATAGTATTGATCTGGTCTTCAAGTTTTTTGGTAATTTCCGATTCAACAGTTTCTGGAGAAGCGCCTGGATAGTTGGTATAAATCACCACAAAGGGAAAGTCGACATCCGGAAATTCTTCTACACCCATGCGCTGCCAGGAAGCTAGTCCAAGTACCATCAAACAGAACATCATCATAATGGTGAAGACGGGATACTTCACACTAATTCGGGTAAACCACATATTAATGATCCTGTCTGATTAGTTGGAACGTAGTGTCACTGGCTTGTTGAGATCTGCCTTGGTAAATGGAATGCGACTGACCTGATCACCTGTCTCCAGACCTTGGATCACTGCAGTATTCTGGTTATAGCGCTGTTCCAGAACCTGAACATTCACTTTAATAATTTTGTTCTGGCGAATAACCCAGACATAAGGTTTATTCTGGATATCCTGAATGGTATCGAGGGGAATAATCTGACCAGAAACTTGTTGAGAACTCAGAATATTGCCTTCCACAAAAGAGCCAATACTTAAAGAGGGAATACTTTCATTCGGTCTGGCAAAGAATTCAATCTGGCGACTGGCCTGATCGGCAATTGGAGACACCCGGCTAATAGCAGCGGTAAACGTATTTGGATTGCCCTGAATCTGATATTCAATTTTACTACCTAAACGCAGACTGGACTGCATTTCACTCGGCACACGGGCCTGAATTTCCAGTTGATTTGGATTTACGATTTCAAACAGGGTTTGTCCGATCGCCACGGTTTGACCGGGCTCAACCTGACGCTGAGTGATCACACCACTAATCGGGCTAGTGATAATGCCATCACGATCAGCTTTTACGGCAATATCGACATTGGCTTGCTGTGCGCGGACATTTTCAACCTGGGCCTGATAGTCAACCTGACTTTGCTCATATTCAACTTTAGAAATAAAGCCTTGATCGAGCAGGCGCTTTTTGCGCTGCATCATGTTACGCGCCTGATTGGCCTGTGCCTGGGTAGATGCGAGATTGGCACGGGCCTGAGCCAGACGTGCAGCATTATCCTGATTATTTAAGCGGACCAGTACTTGACCTTTAGCTACATTGTCACCGACCTGAGCATTGACGCTGGCGGCAGTGGCCGAAACCTGCGCCTGAATACTGCTTTGATTGACTGCGCGAATAGTGCCGGTAAATGCGGATTTCTGGATTGAAGTACCTGTCTTTACGGCAACCAGATCCTGAGGAATCAGTTCAATTGTTTTTGGACTTTCGGCTTGCGGTGTAGATTCATTTTTATTGCAGCCGCTTAGAAAAAGACTTAAGCAAAGTGCACTCATCATCAATACAGAGCGCGAAGAAGAGGTCTTTGAAATATGAAAATGCTGTGCAAATGGCATATTAATCCTTTTCACTTGTGGTCGTTTAAAGCAACAACAAGTTATTTGTGTTTATTCAAGCGCTTTTAAACGGGCAATAATTCTGTCGTATTCCGCTTCCATATTTCGATAGCGAGTTTGTAAAGATTGAATATTTTCTTTTTGAGAAATCAGGTTTTTCTGGTTGTTTTCAAGGTTGGCTTTTAAAGAGGCCGGGGGATTATTGCCTTTACGTAAATATTCACGTTCTTGGCGTACAAACATGACCCGGTCTTGCTGCAACTGTTTCATCTGCTCTTGCTGAAAGGCAATTTGTTTCTTCAGTTGGCTCAGACTTTCATTCTTTTTTTGTAGAGCAACATGGCTATTGGTATAGGCACGTTTCAGTTTTTGATCTTCTGCGATGCGCTGGGCTTGCTTGGCACGTTGCGGCGCCTGTTTAATATCTTTATCGACATTATAAGGACGTGCACGTTTAATGACCTGCATATTCTGGTCAAGTGCCTCATAGCCATAGCGGATATGGTTGGGGGTAACGTTAGTGCTGATATTGGCCACGCCTTTATTATCATAATAGCGATACCAGGTGGCTTTTGGTGGCTGGTTAGTTGAGGCATATGAAATGGTGACCTGAAGAAAAAGTGTCACTGCAAATATGAATTGGCCAGTCATTTTATTTTTATCAATGAAAGCAAGTTTTTCTGAAAACTGACTCATCATTGGCTCCCCAATTGAAAGTTGACTAAATTACTTATTTTAAAGTAATAATAATGCTATATTAGACTCAAATTCACGAATTAAAAACTACCGTCAATCAAAAAAAAAGCAATGACAAAATAAAAATGTGAAATGGTTGATGAAATCCGCTATTTTTGCACACTTGTGTAGAAAATGTTCATTGATAATACAAGTGGATTTGTGTTAAAAGTGTTTATCGATCGTAATAAAATAATCCTATGAGCCTTATGGCACATCGTTTCTAAAATGGGAAGGGTCAAAATGGACGATAAATTCCAAAATCTAAAAGTTATGGTCATTGATGACTCAAAGACCATTCGTCGTACAGCAGAAACTCTTCTACAGCGCGAAGGATATGAAGTCGTGACTGCGGTAGATGGTTTTGAAGCTTTGTCAAAAATCGCAGAAGCCAATCCAGATATCGTATTTGTAGACATCATGATGCCTCGTCTAGATGGTTATCAAACTTGTGCGTTGATTAAAAACTCTCAAAATTATCAGAATATTCCTGTGATTATGCTTTCGAGTAAAGATGGCTTATTTGATCAGGCCAAAGGTCGTGTTGTTGGTTCGGATGAATACTTGACTAAACCTTTCAGTAAAGATGAATTGCTTAATGCAATCCGTAACCATATTAGTGCTTAATAATTGATTTTTTAGGGGAATTGGCATGGCGCGTATCTTAATCGTAGATGACTCACCGACAGAAACATTCCGTTTTAGAGAGATTCTTTCTAAACATGGCTTTGAGGTGATTGAAGCATCCAATGGTGCAGATGGGGTAACCATGGCTCAGGCTGAGTTGCCAGATCTGGTATTGATGGATGTGGTCATGCCAGGCGTGAATGGCTTCCAGGCAACACGTCAAATCGCACGTGGTGCAACCACCAAGCATATTCCGATTGTGATTGTAAGTACCAAAGATCAGGCCACTGACCGCGTTTGGGGTAAACGTCAGGGTGCCGCAGATTATCTTACAAAACCGGTAGATGAAAAACAGTTGATTGAAGTGATTAAGCACCACCTCAACGCAGGATAAGCTCTATGGCAGCAAATGGATTTATCGAATTGCTTCGCATTGCGAAACGGGGAAATAAAAACTACGTTTCTAATGAAAATGAAGTCAACCGATGGTCAGGCATTGCTTTTGAGATGATGGGGCAATATTTTGTTGCCCCGCTGGGGGAAGTATCCGAAGTGATCTATCCTCCAAAATATACGCTAGTTCCTAATACTCAATCATGGGTGTTAGGATTGGCCAATATTCGGGGAAGGTTATTATCAGTTTCTGATTTGACTCAATATGTATCAGGACAGAGTAGCCAGTTTTCACCGACTCAAAAAGTATTATGTATTCACCATAATGACCAATATGTCGGTTTGGTCGTTGATCAAGTTTTGGGTATACAACATTTTAATAAGAAAAGTTTTTTTTCTAAAACTACTGAATTGGATAATAACTTACAAGAATACTGTCAGGGATTTTTCCACCAGCATAACCAGCAATGGCATGTGTTCTTATTCAGTCGTCTGTTGCAAAATCCAAAATTTATGAACGCATCTATAAAATTTATAAATTAAACGTCGCGCACGAAAGTAATAAAGACGTAAATCGGGGAGAGGCTGCATGGGCTTTAAACTTAAAAAGAAAAATACAGGTGAAGGTAGCCGCAAAAGTGGCAATACTTTTTTATCCAAGATTCAATCACAAACAGACCAGTTGTCACGTGTATTTGGTGATAGTGAAAAGTCTAAACCGTTTATTTATGGCGCAGCCGGCTGTCTGTTAGCGGCAACCATCACTTTATTGTATCTTTTCTACAGTGTGCCACGTGCTAACCAGCTGACACAAAGTCTGGGTGATTTACGTCTGCTTTCACAAACCATTTCTCGGCAGGCGACTGAAGCAACGGCTTCTGGTACACCTGAAGCGATGAAAAAACTGACAGATTCTCAAAAAGCTTTTGCGGAAAACCTTGAGATTGTAAAAAATATTCATTCCAATAATGAGGCACTGCAAGCAGTAGATAAACAGTGGACAGAAGTGTCTTCTAGTATTGACCTGATTGCATCGCAACAAAAAATCATTAATCAGTTATATGACACCAACATCGCAATTGGTGAAGCCATCCCGGGGATTCAGGCTGAATATAACTTGATGGTCGACCAGATGGCGCGTCAAGACATGCCGTCTAACCAGGTGGTCATTGCGAAAAACCAGGTATTCATTGCGGAGCGTATTTTACGTTCGATCAGCTTGGTATTGACTGGTAACGACGGTTCACGTGAATCAGCGGACGACTTCAGTGCCGATACCGAAACTTTCGGTTCATACTTAAATGCACAGTTAAACGGTTCTGCTGAACTGGGTGTACAACGTATTACTGATCCAAACCTGCGTGAGTCTCTGGAAGGCATCAAAGCGGAATATGATGATGTACTTCAATCAGCATCTGCGACAATTCTGAAAAACTCTGCGCAAATCGTAAAAGTACGTCAGGCATCTGCGTCAATTTTCTCGCAATCGGATGCCCTGCTCGATAACCTAAACAAACTGTCTGGTAACTCTGGTCTGAAAACAATCGTTCCAGCGGTACTGTTAATTCTGTTATTGATCGGCTTCTTACTGTGTGTATTCCGCCTGTTAACCCTACGTGGTGCATCGGATAAACAGCGTGTAACCCGTCTTCAAGAAGAATATGACCGTAACCAGAATGCGATTTTACGTTTACTAGACGAAATTGCCGACCTTGCGGATGGTGACTTACGTTCATATGCAACAGTATCGGAAGACTTTACCGGTGCGATCGCCGACTCGATTAACTTCGCGATCGACCAGTTGCGTGACTTGGTATCTCGTATTACCGAAACTTCTCAGGAAGTTGCGCAATATACAGCGACAACTCAAAGCATTACCAACCAGTTAGCTGAAGCATCTGAACACCAGGCACAAGAGATTGCGGGTGCATCTGCTGCGATTAACGAAATGGCAATGTCCATTGACCAGGTATCTGCCAACGCGGAAGAATCTGCAGTCGTTGCGGAACGTTCAGTACAAATTGCTGCAAATGGTGCAGACGTTGTACACCGTTCTATTGAAGGTATGGATACGATTCGTGAACAGATTCAGGAAACCTCTAAACGTATTAAACGTCTGGGTGAATCTTCACAAGAAATTGGTAACATCGTAGCCCTGATTAACGATATTGCCGACCAAACCAACATCTTGGCATTGAACGCAGCGATTCAGGCGTCGATGGCGGGTGAAGCTGGTCGTGGTTTCGCCGTGGTAGCGGATGAGGTCCAGCGTCTTGCGGAACGTTCTGCCTCTGCAACCAAACAGATTGAAGGCTTGGTAAAAACCATTCAAACGGATACCAACGAAGCCGTAATTTCAATGGAACAAACCACAGCCGAAGTTGTACGTGGTGCGAACCTGTCTAAAGACGCTGGTGTGGCACTGGATGAGATTCAAACGGTATCGAATAACCTGGCAAAACTGATTGCGAACATTTCCGATGCTGCGAAACTTCAGTCTGCATCTGCGGGTCATATTGCGACCACGATGAATGTCGTACAGGAAATTACTTCACAAACTACGAGTGCAACCTTCGATACAGCACGTTCGGTATCTGAATTGGCGAACATGGCCGATGCATTACGTGAATCTGTATCTGACTTTAAACTACCAGAATAAAGTCAGAAAGTATGAGGGGAGTGTGCCTTAACCTAGGTTGAGGCACATTCAGAAATACAGATAAAGCCTCGACAAGATGGACTTGACTACATAAGGTTAGGTCTCGCGTGACGGTCACAATTAAGTTTGAGCGCCCTTCTTGGCGGCACAACGTAAGAAGCATTAGCTATGAAAGAAATATTAAAAAATTTAGTTGAAACGACAACGCTTCCTGAAGACAGTTATCTTGATCAAGATGCAGAAATTCTTGAAATTTTTGTCGAGGAAATCGAAGAGATTTTCGTTGAGTTAAATGCTTTATTTCCAGAATGGTTGAGTGATCCGGCTCATCAGGAAAACCTGAAAACCATTCGCCGCCATTTTCATACCCTGAAAGGTTCAGGCCGTATGGTGGGGGCTAAATCTGCGGGTGAAATTGCTTGGGCAGTGGAAGATACCTTAAACCGGGTACTTTCAGGTTCAATCCAGTTAACGCCTACGATTCAACAGTATGCCAAAGCTGTACTGAATATTTACCAGTTTACTTTATATCCAAAATTCAAACAGGTGCAGGAACTCGATGTTGACCTGCGTCCAGTCGTGCTTTTAGGTCAGCAATTACAACAACAAATGACACCTGAGCCGGCTTTAGAAGAACTCTTGCAACTGGCAGACAGTCTGACTGCCGAGGGCCAGATCACAGGTCTTGAGCTAGGTGATTCGGCTGAAGATCAAGATATAATTGCAGCAATAGAAATAAGCACAACAGAATTTGAGCTTGAAAAAGCCGAAACTGAAGATGCTGCACGCAGTGATGTAGAAGAAACCGTAGCAATCTTTATCGAGGAAGCCGAAGAGCATCTCGAAACAATTGCCAAGTTCTTGCGTAGCGAAAATGAAAAAGTGCAGGATTATAATGCATTGATTCGTGCTATTCATACTTTGCGCGGCAGTTCGTCCATGGCACAGATCGAAGAAATCTTCGAGGCCAGCTCTAAAGTAGAACATCTGTTTAAAACACTGCTTCAGGATGAAATTGCCTCCACTTCAAAAGAAACTGCTGTATTAATTCAGTATGCTGAATTTGTCAGCGACTATCTGCATTTATTACGTCAGGGTGATAGCAGCAAACTGGCAGCAGTGTATGCGACTTTTGAGCGTGTCTGGAATGATTATGGCTTCGCAGCCACTGAAACGGAAACAGTTGAAACCCAAGGTCTGGTGACCAAGCTGGTTGAACTGGAGATTGACCTGTTACTGGATGCCGAGTTTGAATTCGATAAACGCGCTAAAGTCGATTATCCAGAATATATTCAGGCTTTAAGCGAGCAGGCTGCCGAGCTGCTTGCACATACAGATAACCGTGCCGCACTGGGTATTCATGAGTTTACGACAGATTTAAAATCTGCCTATGATGCCTTACTAGAAAAACCGGTACTGCTGAACAGCGATTATGCCTATGAGCTGTTTGCCCAGGCACATCAGGAATTCATTCATTTATTCGATACCCTGGCAGCAGGCCAGCGTGTCATTTTAAATGATGATACACAAAAAACCTTGAGTGAACTTGCTGCATTCGTACAGCAGGATCTGGAAATCTTTGCCGAAGACAATGTCCCTGCTGAGCAAGTATCAGAAGAAATTTCTATTCCTGAAGCTGCAACCACAGCCAGCATTGACTTTGCTGCTTTAAGTCAGCGTATTGCCTCTGACCGCCAGTACATCGACAGCGCAGAAACTCAGCGTGATTTCGATGAGGATCTACTGAATATCTTCCTGGAAGAAGCGGATGAATTACTGGTAGGTATTGATGAAGATCTGAATACCTGGAGTAAAAAGCAGGATGATACGACTTCACTTAACAATCTGATGCGTCATTTGCACACCTTAAAAGGTGGTGCAAACATGATTACCGCTTCTCATATCGGTTCGATCTCGCACGAACTGGAAAGTATTTATGAGCGAATCATCCGTCAGCAGATTGCAGTAACGCCTGCTTTGATTCAAATCATTCGTCTGGTGCAAGATAACGTTTCTGACCGTATCCAGTCGATCCGTGATGAAGGTATCGATTATCCAGCGGTTGAAGCAATTTCGATTCTGCAAAATATTCAGGCATTGGTGGCTGGTAAAGCTGTTGTAGCTTCAGTAGAAACATCGATTCCTGTTGTCGAATTTGAATATGCAGAAGCTACTGCTGATTCCGAACAAACAGCGGATGAAGCATCGGAAGAGATTGCATCAAAAGACACAAATTTAGATTTAGAGCCAGCTCTAAACTTAGAAGATAAACAAGTTGAGCTTACTGAAACAGAAACTTTGACTGAGCTCGTTGAGGTTGTAGCAGAAGAACGTTCTGAAGAAGATGAACTGAAGTCGATTGTTGAAGAAACCTTCCTGGAAGAATCAGAAGAGATTCTCGACAATACCGAAAAACTGCTGAACCAATGGTTTGATCAACGTAGTGACCGTAGCTTATTGCTTCAATTACAACGTGCTGCCCACAGTATCAAGGGTGGTGCGCGCATGATTGAAAACGAACAGGTGGCCAGCATTGCGTATGAACTGGAAACCACATTCGAACAGTTTGCGGTATATCACTTTAACTCGAATGCTTATGATGGCTTGCTGCAAAAAACACTGGCCTGGTTAAGACAAGCTATCTTCCAGCGTGACTATAGCAATTTTGAACAGATCCAAAGCAGTCTGAAAAAGATTGCTTATGTGGATGTTACTGCGCAGCTGCCGGAACGTCTGGCTAAAACAGAAACGCTGGTCACTGAAAATAGCTTCGAGTTTGTCGAAGGTGATGGTACTGAGCCACCACGTATGATGGGTGAGTGGGTCGATACCGGTAATACCGATACCAGCCACGAGATGATCCGTATCTCTGCTGATCTGGTTGAGAAGATGATTGACCTGTCAGGTGAGAATGCGATTAACCGTTCGCGTATCGAGATGGACTTAGGCCAACTTGGCAATACCCTGAACGAGATGGAACTGGCAATCAAGCGTCTGGCGGATCAGTTGCGCCGAATGGAAGGCGAGCTGGAATCTCAAATTATTGCCAAACACGGTTCAGACAACTCGCGTTATGCAGACTTTGACCCGCTGGAAATGGACCAATATTCGTCACTGAACCAGTTGTCCAAGTCGCTTGCGGAATCTGCTTCGGACTTGGTTGACTTCAAGAGCACTCTATCTGACAAGATTCGTGAAACTGAAGGTTTGTTATTACAACAATCACGGATTCAGGCCGAGATTCAGGAAAGCCTGATGCGTACCCGTCTGGTACCGTTTGACCGGATGTTGCCACGTTTACAACGTATCGTACGTCAGACGTCTACGACCTTGAACCGTCCGGCCGAACTGATTGTTCAGAATAGTGAAGGTGAATTAGACCGTAATATTCTGGAGCGTCTGGTAACGCCATTCGAACATATGCTGCGTAATGCGATTGACCATGGCCTGGAAGATACAGCAGACCGTATTGCCTTGAACAAACCAGAAGTCGGTTCAATCCTGTTGAATATCAGCCGTCAAGGTACAGATGTTATCGTCTCATTTAGTGATGATGGTAAAGGTATCGATGCTGAGAAGATTCGTGAGAAAGCACTGAGCCAAGGCCTGATCAAAGAAGATCAGACCCTGGATTCGGAAGAGTTATTGCAATTCATTTTCCATCCCGGCTTCAGTACCGCTAAATCTGTAACCCAGATTTCAGGTCGCGGTGTCGGACTGGATGTAGTACAAAGCGAGATCAAGTCGCTGGGCGGTCACGTATCTGTCAGCTCTGAAGTAGGCAAAGGTACAACCTTCACCATTCGCGTACCGACGACTGTAGCAGTCAGTGATGCCTTGATGGTAAAAGTGAGCGATCAGCAATATGCCGTTTCTCTGGCGCAAATCGACCGTATTGTACGTATTGCACCATCTACTCTGGAAACTTACTTCAACAGTAAAGACGATTTCTTCAAGATTGATGGCGTCAATTACAAATTGCGTTACCTGTCTGAGTTCGTATCGAATCAGCCAATTCCACGTTTGAATAATGTGGCACATTCACTGCCAGTATTGTTAATCAAGGGGAATAGTGGTCAAACCATTGCCTTGCTTGTGGATCAGTTAGTAGGTTCACGTGCACAGATCGTGGTAAAACCAATCGGCCACCAGTTCGCCAATATTGGTGTAGTGACCGGTGCGACGATTCTTGGTAATGGTCAGGTCTGTCTGATTCTAGATGGTCAGAATATTGCCCGTCAGATCCATGGTACACAGCGTGTGAAACACATGCAGGATCAGCGTGATGGTTCACGTTCTGGCAGTGCTCGCCGTCTGGTGATGATCGTGGATGACTCGGTGACTGTTCGTAAGGTGACCTCGCGTCTGCTTGAGCGTCAGGGCTATGATATTGTCACCGCCAAAGATGGTGTCGATGCGATTGAGCAGCTTGAAAATGTCCGTCCGGATCTGATGTTGCTGGATATTGAAATGCCGCGTATGGACGGTTTCGAGGTTACGAACTTGGTTCGTCACCACGATATTCATCGTGACCTGCCAATCATCATGATCACTTCGCGTACCGGTGAGAAACACCGTGAACGTGCCTTCAGTCTGGGCGTAACCCACTACATGGGTAAACCGTTCCAGGAAGCTGAATTACTGGCGAACATTCAACAGTTAATTGCTGAAAAACAGGGGTCATAAATGAGTCAGAATACGACTAATGCCAAAATGGCTGATCAGATTAGCCAGCAGGAACTTCAGCATTTAATTACGGTATCTACCGGATTTATTGATGCTTATATCATTGACTGTCACGGCAAAGATCCAATGCTGTTACCACAAAATATTGTCCTGTCTGCGCTGGATAGTGATACCCAGGTTAAAGTGGTTGAATGGCATGATGCGCAATTACCGGTTTATGCAGTTAATGATCCTGCACGTAAAAGTGGTGTGGCGCTGGTGATTGAAGGGGATGAGGTGCATCAGCGTTTTGCCCTCATGTGCAATGAAATGCCGAAAACCATTCGTCTGCGTATTTCTGAAGTGGTTGATGCCGATCAGCAAGTGACTGACCCAGCAGTATTCCAGTATGTGCGTATGGGGGATCAGTTATTTCACATCCCGCAAATGGGCCATATCCAGTCTTCAATTGGTCTATAATTCTTTTGAATGTATAAAAAAAGGAACTCATAAGAGTTCCTTTTTTTTCATCTGGTGATTAATTGGCTAACAGGTTCACCAGAATCTGCTCATAAATTTCAGCCAGTGGTTCAAGATCTGCAATATCGACATGCTCATTAATCTGATGGATCGTGGCATTCAGTACACCGAGTTCCAGCACCTGTGCACCGGTAGGCGCAATAAAGCGACCATCTGAGGTGCCGCCTGAAGTTGATAATTCAGTTTCAGTACCAGTCACCGTTAAAATGGCATCTTTAGCGGCATTCACCAGCTCACCTACTGGTGTCAGGAATGGCAGTCCAGATAAAGTCCATGAAATCTCATAATCCACACCATGACGGTCCAGAATTTCCAGCATACGTGCTTTTAGTTCTTCAGCAGTCACTTCAGTTGAATAACGCCAGTTGCACAGCAGATTCATGGTGCCCGGAACAACGTTGGTTGCACCGGTACCGGCATTGATATTTGAGATCTGGAAAGACGTCGCAGGGAAGTATTCATTGCCATTATCCCAGACTGTTTCGCACAGTTCCGCAATGGCTTTAGATGCTGTATGAATTGGATTCACTGCTAAGTGTGGATAAGCCACATGACCTTGTTTGCCTTTCATAGTCAGATTGGCATTCAATGAACCACGACGGCCATTTTTAACAATATCACCCAGTTTATTGGTGCTCGAAGGTTCACCTACCAGACACCAGGTAATTTTCTCATTACGCGCTTCCAGGGTTTCAATCACTTTTACCGTACCATTGATCGATGGACCTTCTTCATCTGAAGTGATCAAATAGGCAATCGAACCTTTATGATTCGGATATTTTTCGACAAAACGTTCAGTAGCTACGACCATCGCAGCCAAAGCCGTTTTCATGTCGGCGCTACCACGGCCATAAAGCTTGCCATTACGAATTTCTGGCGCAAATGGGTCAGAGTTCCAAGCATCCAGGTTGCCGGTTGGCACAACATCGGTATGGCCAGCAAAACAGAAAACAGGGCCTTCAGTACCTTTACGCGCCCAAATATTATCAACATCTTCAAAACGCATTGATTCAATATTGAAACCCACCTTCTTCAAACGTTCTGCCATGATATTCTGGCAGTCATGATCAATAGGGGTCACAGAAGGCTGACGTAATAATTGCAGGCTTAAATCAAGAGTCGCGGAAGATGTCATATGGTGAATTCATAAGTCGATAAATTTGTCGGCTCTATGATAGGCGAATATGGCCTGTAATGTGAATGTTCTGCATAAAAAAACCCTATCTGAGATAGGGTTTGTGGAGAAGCTAGAAAGAGTTTAGTTTTGACGGATTTCTTCAGAAGTTTTTTCTGCAGTGCCTGTTACAGCTTCGCCTGCTTTAGAAACGTCTTTACCCACACCTTTGACAGTGTTACAGCCAGTTAAAACAAAAGCCATTACCAATGAAGCAGCAAGAATTTTTTTCATCATCATCTCCGTATTATCGATAATAAAATTATTATGATGTGGACTAAGATTAGAAAATATACGACATAAAAAATATGTGGTTTTCATAGTGCTTCGGTTAATAAATGTAATGTTTTAAAAGGGTTTATGCGCAGGAAAGGGTAGTAGAAGCGGGCTGCGATACATATAAAAATCCTCTTGATCAGCCTTTTTATAAAGTCCATTTGTCCACCAATAGGGACTTGAACTACTGATCTGAGCATTAGGATAAATCCACTCATGACGCTGCAAACGATAGAAATTAGCCGCTGGGTCGGGAATCTGCTGGCCCCATAAGCCTATGCGACGTTGGGTATTGACCCAGCCAGGCAATGTCTGATCTGCACGATGCACTGGAAGATAAAGCTGGCCTTTTAACATGCAGAAACGCTGCTCAATCTGCTCATCCAGAGCCTCATCAAACTGAAACTGTTTCTGGGTAAAATGCTTCATTTTACGGATCAAAGTATCGGTACGGTTCAGGCCATACCAGTTTGGCAGGCTAAAATCGGCTTCTGCGAGATAGTATTTTAGCGCCACTTCCCAATGTTCGATCAGACCAGTCTCTGTATTGAGTAACAGAAAATCCAGTTCACCCAGTGTTTTAGCGCCATCAATTTTTTGAATACTATGACCTAAAAGCTTATAAGGGTGATAAGCATCATCTAGCAGCCAGAACCAGACCAGCATTTCAAAACGTAGACCCAACCGGGTGCTTTTAAGCTGCTGCACGAATTGCTCCAGCTCTTCTGGATGCTGGTCTAAATATTTCAGACGTGGATGATAATTTTGCAGGTGATGTTGCCAAGTCTCAGAATCATGTAATTCGAAAGCATGGACGACTTCAAGTTCGGCTGGAATTTGAGACAGAAGGTTTGGACTGCCAACAGTAAAGGCCAGTTGCCGCACCAAAGGATGCTGATAATATTGCCATGCTTCTACAAGATTGTGATTTAGACTGGAAAAGGGCATAGCACATCCTGTGAAAAGTGCACAAATACAACGGACAGATTTTAAAAACACTTTATACTACCCCTAATTTTGTGGGTAGGACCGATTTATGAAAATATTGTTTTGGCGAAGCCTGGTCGTGCTGTTTGTCGTACTGGGTTTTATCGGCGCAATCTTGCCCGGCATGCCAACAACAGTATTTTTAATTCTGGCGGCTTGGGCGGCATCCAAAGGCTGGCCGCAAATGGATGCATGGCTATTGAATCATCCAAAATATGGTCCGACTTTAAGAGCCTGGCGTGCCAACGGCACTGTGCCGCGCAAGGCCAAATGGCTGGCCAGTATCATGATGTTCATCAGTGGTATTATCATGTTGTTTACGACAGCACCGTTGGCAGTCAAAATCTTTACTGATGTGACCATGCTGATTGTGGCGATCTGGTTATGGCGTCGGCCTGAACCGGTTCAAGACATAATCCATCCAGAACACATGGCCACAAAGAAAGTAGAGCTAGAAATCATCAAGACAGAGAAAGAGAAGTCATGAGCCATTTGCAGCTGGATCAGGCAGAAATCCTGATTAATCTCGCCCAACAAAAACTATATTTGCCAAAATATGATAAGCGGTACCTGATTTCTACGGGTAAGAATGGTATTGGTGAAGCAGAAAATAGTGGCAAGACACCTCGTGGCTGGCATAGAGTCGCTGAAAAGTTTGGCCAGCAAGCACCATTAAACAGTGTGTTTATTGCCCGTCAAGCAACTGGTGAAATTTATAATGCAGAACTGGCACAGCAGTTCCCGCAGCGAGACTGGATTCTTAGCCGGATCTTATGGCTAAGTGGGCTTGAAGAAGGCTTCAACCAGGGCGAAGGTTGTGATACTTACCAACGTTATATCTATATTCATGGTACGCCTGATTCTGAGCCGATGGGTATTCCAATGTCCCATGGTTGTATCCGCATGCGGAATACGGATGTGGCCGAGCTGTTTGAACTGGTGAGCGAAGATGCGCTGGTCTATATTTCAGAACAGCCTCTGAATCTGACTGTTTAAATGACCTAAGAAGATTTATGGTTGATTTAAAATTAATTGAAATATCTTTCATTTATAGATGTAAAAGTAAAGAGGGCATAGATCTTCTACTCACTCTACTTTTACAGACAAATAGACTTAGAAACATGATTTATAGCCCGCCAATAAAAGTCATCGATTTGTTTTTAGAGGGCTGCAAGCTTTTAAAATAAAGATTACAGGATCACAACGTTGCGATGAGTTAGGCTTTGTATAATCTTTCAGCAATACTGAAGTCTGTTGCATGTTCTGATCTCAATTTTCCTAAGTAAAACCGTAAAAATCCGGCTTTTAGTTTTAGAGAGTATTCTTAAAAAATCGGTAGAGACTTAAAAAATAAACAAAAAGTGTTGTTTTTTTTAACAATCAACCTATTTTTTAATCACTCACACCGAAAAAGCAGAAAACAGTCAGAAAAGCGTTTGACAGTCTGTGAAGATTCTCTATAATGCACCTCATCAAGCGATGAAGTCGATTTGAAAGGGCGCTTAGCTCAGTTGGTAGAGCGTCTGCCTTACAAGCAGAATGTCGGCGGTTCGATCCCGTCAGCGCCCACCAAGCTTCTTTCAAAGTTGAGACACTTATAGTGCAGCGGTAGTTCAGTTGGTTAGAATACCGGCCTGTCACGCCGGGGGTCGCGGGTTCGAGTCCCGTCCGCTGCGCCACTTTAAGTTCTTGATGAATCGTTTGCCACAATAGCGACATTGTGTAAGTGCAGCGGTAGTTCAGTTGGTTAGAATACCGGCCTGTCACGCCGGGGGTCGCGGGTTCGAGTCCCGTCCGCTGCGCCATTTACATGATAGACCTTTTGAGGGCGCTTAGCTCAGTTGGTAGAGCGTCTGCCTTACAAGCAGAATGTCGGCGGTTCGATCCCGTCAGCGCCCACCAGATTTTTTGTGATGCAGCGGTAGTTCAGTTGGTTAGAATACCGGCCTGTCACGCCGGGGGTCGCGGGTTCGAGTCCCGTCCGCTGCGCCATCCTAAGAATCAAACAGTTTGACCCTTTAAGGGCGCTTAGCTCAGTTGGTAGAGCGTCTGCCTTACAAGCAGAATGTCGGCGGTTCGATCCCGTCAGCGCCCACCATATCTTCTAAAGATATACGCGATGCAGCGGTAGTTCAGTTGGTTAGAATACCGGCCTGTCACGCCGGGGGTCGCGGGTTCGAGTCCCGTCCGCTGCGCCATTTTTCATTCCCTGATGTGAAAAATGTGAATCAAAATTCAAGACTACGCGCTTCGCTTGTCTTGCATCATAAAAAATAACGATGTTATTTTTTACTCTTCAGGGCGCTTAGCTCAGTTGGTAGAGCGTCTGCCTTACAAGCAGAATGTCGGCGGTTCGATCCCGTCAGCGCCCACCATATCTTTCTTGCCTAAATCCTGAATATTTCATAGAATTCGAAGTCTATAATAATTTGAAGATTTCAGACTATGAGAAATCCATATCAGCGCAAGGCAGCGATCAAATCGCAAAATACCGCCTACGATCCGCTACAAGTTTATAAAAATTTTATTGAAGCTATTGTTACCCAAGGTGGCATTTTTGCACTTTACCAAGAGGGTTGGGCTTTGTGTGCCACGCCGACAGGACAGCGTGCTTTCGCGACCTGGCAAAGCAAAGGTCTGGCCAGACTACTCATTAAAGATAACTGGGCCAATTACCAGATTCAGGAAATTACCCTCAAAGATTTTGTTGAAAAGGTCATTCCTTTCTTACGTCAGGAAAGTACTATCGTGTCACTGGATCTAACACCAGAAGGGCAGAATATACTGGTTGCGCCTGAAAAACTTTTGCTGGATCTTAAAAATTACCTGTATCAGGTCTATGTACAGAAACCTGAACTATTCAAAAATCCAGCGATCCCTTCGCCAAGGCATATCCGTTTAAATTAACTTAGTGTTTAAGTCACTTATTTAAATAGTGAATATTCATTGAGCAGCCAACCACTCAAAAAGGCAAAATATTCTCTTAACCAGGAGTTATAGCGCAGATAAAGAGGAGTGTTGGCACTCAAACTAATCACTTGCTGATAACCTTGGTATCTGGCAATGGCACGTGCACGGGGACTATGAAAATCACTGGTTGCAATCGCAATCGGATCATTTTGACTTATATTGTATTGTTCCAATATCATTTGAGAATACATCAGGTTTTGAGCAGTACTTCTGCTTCGATCTTCAAGTTGGATAGGGTTGATGAGTTCCGGATAGGTGGTGTTGATATAGTGCTGCATGACCTCAGCTTCACTTTGCCTTTCTCGATAATTACGCCCACCTGTCATGATCATTAAAGCATCTGGATAGTGTGCTGCATATTTTGCTGCAGTATCCAGACGGCTTTTTAAGATGGGTGACGGCTGTCCATTCGAAATCCCGCTGCCTAAAACCAGAATAGCGGCAGGAGGCTGTGTAGATTCGTTTGTATGAATAGACATCTGGATATAAGCGAAGAAAACCACGACACTGATCATCCAGAGCAAAAATCCGGCCCAGAGGCTGTTCCAGAACCAGGTTCTAAATCTGGAATGCTGTTTCCAGCGTTGAATGTTTGAAAAGAGTAAAACATACAGAACCAATGCTATGCTAATGAAAATTGGCAAAAGAACACCGAAATGTCTTTGTCCCTGACTCATTAACCAGAGGCTGTTTATGCCAAGGATCAAACCAAAGATCAGGCTGAGATTTCGTTTAAGTGGGCTGGATATTCGAATACTCATATTTTTATTTATCTTTTTATCTTTTCTTCTATCTTATTAATAAACAACCGGGCATGAAGCCCGGTCTTTTGTAGATCAGCTAGTTTTAATATACATCACGACGATAACGACCATCCAGACGTAATTGATCTACTGTGCTTTCACCGAGAATTTCAATCAGAGCCTGATCGACATCGCTGGCCATGCCATTAATGCTACCACATACATAAATCACGGCACCTTGAGCGACCCAGAGTTTCAATTCTTCAGCTTGCTCACGCAATTTATGATGCACATAAACTTTTTCCTGCTGGTCACGAGAGAAAGCAAGATCCAGTCGTTTTAATGTACCCATTTGCAGCCAGGCCTGAATGATTTCTTCAAAGAAGAAATCATGGGCACGCTGACGTTCACCAAAAATGAGCCAGTTCTGAGTATAGTCCTGACGGTTACGCACACTCAGCAAGCTCATCAAACCTGCGATCCCCGTACCATTACCAATACAGATAATCGGGCGGTTATCAGCAATCAGATGGAAAGATTCATTCTTGCGAATACGCAGGGCAATCGGTGAATTTAGGGCAGTATGCTGTGTTAACCAGCCTGAGCCTAAACCTAACTGACCTTGCGCATCGGATTGCTGACGCACGACCAGACGTAGCACTTGCTGACTTGGAATACTGGCGATTGAATATTCACGTGTAGCCAGAGTTGGTAATTGCTGTAACAGCTCATCTACTGAATCAAAAGGATCAACCTGAGTCAAATCACGATTCCAAAGTGCCTGTTCGATACTTTGCTTCAGAGAAGGCACCTGTGTACCCGCGGCAATACGGTATTTCTCCATAAATGCACGGATACGTTCAGGGCTGTTTCCTGGTTGGATTTCGGCAATATCACCTGCCTGCCAGACAGCTTCATGCTGTGGGACCAGTTCAATATTGAACGCAGGCGCACCCAGACTATCTGGATTCAGCAATTCACGTTTGCTCAAAGTCCATTGATCGAAGGTTTTATCGATACCCATATCCTGCAACTCAAACTGGGTCACATGTGCAAGGGCATTGGTCCATTGCTGGATATGCTCATTATTGGCATTATCCACTTCGATGATGTTGAAGAGCTGCTTGGCACCATTCTGCTGTAACCACTGGTCGATCCGATGACCAAAGCTGCAATAGGTATCAGGATATTCCTGGGAGCCTAGAGCCAAAACTGCATAATTGAGATGGCTGAGATCTGCTTTGGCAGACAGAATTTTCTTTTCGAAAGATGAAGCCAGGTCAGGCGCTTCACCTGTGCCATAAGTACTGGCTACAAATAAAACCTGTTCTGCTTGTTGCAGGTCTGCAAGGCTTAACTGTTGTACTGCTTTAACGCTGACAGGTTGACGTGCTTCCTGTAAGGCAGTGGCCGTGCGCCATGCCAGTTGTTCAGAGACACCTGTTTGTGAGGCATACGTAATCAGCCAAGGCTTAGCATTTGGATCCAAAGGCAGGGCAGTTGTGCCTTGGCGTGCAGCCAGAGTAAGTTTTTTCTGCTTGCGACGTTTCAGATAGAGCATCCAGCCGGTTATAAAGAAAAGTGGCATGAGCAGTGATGCGACCATGGCAAAGAACTGATAAATCGGACCAAAGAAGCTCCCACGGTGTACCGGTAGCATACTGCTCATGATCTTTTCATTCAGCTTTTTGTCTTCATACATTTCTACCGATGTAAAAGCTGCATCCTGATAGTTATAAGTAGCATTATTACGGGCACGTTCATGCTGTGCCACAGGGTCAACAAAACTCAATTGCATTTCACCATCCGGTTTTTTCGGCAGGTTAAATGTCACAGTCGAATATTTGCCTGCAAATTGAGTACTGAAGCCAGTCCAGCTTTGATCCAGTGCACGTGAAATACTTTCTGGACTCATACCAGCTTCTTCACGGCCTTCACCACGTTGTCCGCGTCCACCACGAGGGCCACGCTCGCCATCTGGACGACCTTCGGCACGTATTTCACCTTCACCGCGAGGTCCACGCTCACCACCTTCGCCGCGACCGCCATTGGCCTGCATTTCTGGTTGCGGACGTTCTACGCCCAGAACTTTATACATGCCATCACGCCACCAGCCATAAGACCAGGTAAGACCGGTACACGCCAGAATCAGGTAGAAAATCACCACCCAGGTACCCACTACTGCGTGCAGATCCCAGATAAAATTACGGCCTTTCAGTTGCGGCTTCACTGACAGCCACTGCTTGATCGAATGACGTTTTGGCCAGCGTAAATACAAGCCAGACAAGACGAAAAAGATCAGCATCAGGGTACAGGCACCGGTAATCTGTTTACCGACGGGTCCTACAGTCAAATTACGATGTAGTTGCTGTACAAACTGGAAGAATTCACGACCTTTAATTTCAGGCAATACTTCAGCCGTGTAGGGGTTGACCATCATGTTATAACCACGACGTGCTCCCTCTTTTACAATATTGACCGTACTGGATGCACTTGGATCCTGTGCCACGGTAATACTGTTGATTTTCATTTCAGGGTTTTGAGTCTGGAAATGTTGATACAGTTGGGTAGGGCTAAGCTTGTCTTGCTCTTGAACCTGTACAGTATAGCTGTCGCTATTCATCCATTTTAAGATTTGCGGCTCATAAGAATAAATAGCACCCGTGACTCCCATAATCGAGAGAATCAAACCTGCAGTAATCCCCAGAAACCAGTGGATTTGGAAAAATGTCTTTTTAAACATGATGGTCAGATTTATGGTGGTATGTGTAAAAGTAGGCAAATTATAACTGAAGAATCAGAACAAATTATAGATTATGATGATAATATTTATTCTCATTATCATTTGTGTCGATGAGTCGGATAAAAGATAGACATAAAAAAACCTCCATGTCGAAACAGGAGGTCTTTCAAAACCGGGATGTGTCTTAGATTTCTTTTGGAGCGCCCACTTCTTCTTGCAGATGCTTGCGAATGGTCGCGAAAGAGAAGTTTTTACTGTCTAAACGTTTAGGCAGGATATAAGCACCTTGCTGACCTTTGACTTTAAAATTGATCAGCATGAATTCCGGCGTGTTATACCATTCATAGATGTCTTTCC
The DNA here is from genome assembly GCF_000369625.1 of Acinetobacter variabilis. GTDB lineage: Bacteria > Pseudomonadota > Gammaproteobacteria > Pseudomonadales > Moraxellaceae > Acinetobacter > Acinetobacter variabilis. Next base: position 1,828,253 of record NZ_KB850113.1, on the reverse strand, counting down.
AGCCAATAGCACCCACACCTTCCTGCATGCCCATTTTCTGGCGCATCACGATACCATGTGGCTGTACGCCCAGACGGATACCTTTAATTTCCTGTACCGGAAATTCATTCATCTTGCGTTTAACATACCATTCCAGACCAAAAGTACGGATCAGGTAATACAGTACTACACAGACAATCGCCACCCAGCAGATAACTGTTGAGTAGTTCTTGATCAGGATAATTCCCAGAATAGACAAGGCAACAATAGCACCCATGATCAGCCAAGCTTTCATACCAATTTTATTGGTACTACGCCAGATCATTAGCTGAGCATGACGCTGCTCAGCTTCTGAAATTTCATAGTTCACAGGCTGTAGGGTATAAGCGTATAAATTTTTCGCGGTCATAATGAAATTAACAGATTTAAAACTGTAAAAAGTTTAGCATTAATTATGCTGATTCAGTGAGTATATTGTTCCAAAATCAGCCAAATTATAATGAAGCCAATTCAGTAGCCTGTTCGTCACGTTCATGACTCAAACTCTGCTTTAACTGACTCAATTGCTTCAAGATACTAAACATTAAAGACAGTTGTTGCAAAATGATCAGTGGTTTCTGGTCTTCTTCCTGCTGTTGTGACAGACGCTGACGGATATTCTGGATCATATTCTGGGTACTTAGGTCAGGGACCTCATCATAGAGCAGGGCACCACGAATATTTTCTAGGGCTTGGTTCAGTAAGTCCAGTACATCCTGATCCTGAATTTTTTCACGATGCGCACCCAGCGCGGCAATATAACTGATAAAAGTATGATTCAGGCACAGAAACTCAAAAGCCTGTGATTTTTGCACTGGATCAAAGTCAGGTTCAGTGGCCAAAGTCGAGATCAGTGAAGCCACTTCAGCATCGGTATTATGAGCTGCACGGCGTACCACACGGTAGGTCAGACCATTATTTCGTCCAGACTTATACTGTTCAATCACTTCACTCAAGTAGTCACATTCTGCCTGCAGGCTACGGCTAATGCTTCGTGGCAAGCGACGAAATTTCCAATCCGGGAAGATAAAGCTCACGCCAAACCAGGCAATCGCACAGCCAATCAGAGTATCAATCATACGGGGGATAGCTGCGGTAAAACCCATACCGTCCAGGTTAAAGTTAATCAGAGCCAGAATGGTAATGAAGGCAGTGGCCTGTGCATACTGTTTACTGCGTAATTCAAAGAACAGAATCCCACTCAAAATCAGCAGCAATAATTGCCCTTCGACGGAAGGAATGAAGTAAAGAATGGCATATCCCAAAAGAATACCTGCCAGTGTTCCAACGATACGTAAACGTAAGCGACGCTTGGTAGCATTAAAATTAGGCTGGCTGACGAATAGTGCTGTAAGCAGAATCCAGTAACCATACTGAATATCGGTCAGCTGGACAAAGATATAGCTGATCAGCAGCACAATCGACAGGCGAATGGCATGACGGAACAACACCGATTCAGGTGTCAGATGCTGTTTGACTCGAATCTTGATATCTTCCCAGCCTTTCAGGTCATCATCTTTGAGCTGGTTTTCAATATGTTTAGCACGATCAAATTTGATATTACGTTCGGTTTCCAGGTTGCGTAATTGTGCATCAATGGATTTCAGATTCTGGAATAAGGCAAACAGGGCATTGATCCAGACCTGATCATACTGCTGTTCTGTACGTAATTTTTCCAGGGAAAATCTCAGGTTTTCAAAGGCATGTTTGAAGCGTTTATTATGTTTATAGGTTTTACGTTGCTGAATGCTTTCACTCAGGTCTTTACAGGCTTTACCCTGGATCGACAGGATGCGCTGAAAACGGAACAGAATGTCGCTATGTTCAAAAATTTTGGCCAGTTTCTGATAATCAATATGCGCAGAATCGGCACGCTCGTGAATATCTTGTGCCACAAAATAATATTGCAGGCTACGACGAGTATCTTTCTGACCCCGGTCACCTTTCAGGCGGGTCAAAAGGACAGTCTTCATTTCATTAAAAATTGAAATCAGTTTGCCATTTTCCAGTGATAGCTCGATCATACTTTGCTGATAACTTTTTGCCGTCATATCGACATCGAACAGATTCGATTTGGCGTAGAGGAAATCACCCAGTGAGGCATAGCATTTGGCCAGATTATCCTGTGCACGTCGCGCAGGGAACAGCAGGAAGCTCAATGTCGACAAAAAGCCATACCAGACCGCACCAATCAGCAGCAAGCTTGCCTGCTGATACCATCCATCAAATAGTTCAACCCCCAGCATGGAATAGACAGAAATCACCAGACAGCCATAGGAAATCGTGGCATAACGTCGACCAAGCGATCCGAGCAGAATCAGGACAATACAAGAGACAATTAAGGCAGAAGCAAACAGCAGCGGATAAGGAAATAACAGATAGACTGCGACTGCGGTAATGAAGAAGCCTAAATAGGTATAGAACAGATTCAGGATACGCACGGAAAAGCGGTCATCAATATCACTTAAACCTGCGGCCACCACCCCAAGGGTGAGTGGAATAGTCATTAACTGCTGTCCCATGAAATAGGGAACAAAGGCAGTGCCTGCAAAAGCGATCAGCATACGCAGGTTATACATCAGGGTCGTATTATAAGTCGCGTGCTTAAGACGATTGAGCCAAGATTTCAACGGTGATCCTTTCTCTTGCAGTGTTTGCTGCAAGGCTGAATATACATATGAGAAAAAGTATATTTATAACTTTTAATTTCCATGTAAATCATACTATGCGCTATGTTAATTTGTCTGCCTACTACGCATTAAAATCTTTAATTACATGAACTCCAATTCGACAGCACCACGGCCTTATACCATGTCCTGGATTATTTTGCTGGCTTCACTGACTGCACTTGGTCCTTTATCCATTGATATGTATCTCTCTGCCTTGCCCGAAATGGCAGCGGATTTTGGTGTCAGCACCCAGATGGTTTCCAATAGTCTGCCAGCTTATTTCCTTGGACTGGCGGTTGGGCAGTTGCTATATGGCCCGATCAGTGACCGGATTGGACGTAAGCCACCGCTTTATTTTGGATTGTGCCTGTATATTCTGGCAAGCCTGTTGTGTATGTTTGCACAGAATGAATGGAGCCTGATTGCAGCACGGGTATTACAAGCCTTAGGGGGATGTGTAGGTGTCGTGATTGCCCGAGCAACCATTCGTGATCGGCTGGATATGCAGGCGGCTGCACAGGCCTTTGCCAGCATGATGATTGTAACGACCATTGCACCGATTATTGCGCCAAGTCTCGGCGCATGGGTACTGATGTTCTTTGAGTGGAATATTATTTTCTTGGTGCTGATGGGCTGTGGTTTGTTTAGTCTGGTCTGTGTGCATTTTTTCTTTCAGGAAACCTTGCCTCCGGAACGCCGTCTTAAACTGAATTTGCAGCAGGTATTGAGTTTATACCGAACCATTTTTCAGGATGAGAGTTTCAGACGACCAATGCTGGTGGGTTGTTTTTCTGGGGCGGTGATGTTCTGCTATATCAGCGCTTCTTCAGCCATTCTGATGGATCATTATCATCTCACTGAACAGCAGTTTGCTTATGCTTTCGGGGGGAATGCTGTGGGAATCATGCTGTTCTCGACCATGAATAAGCATCTGGCCCAATATCTTTCAGTCTTAAGTCGCTTAAAACTAGGTGCCTCTTTACAGGGAATCGGTGTCCTAGCTTTACTGGTTTTAGGCTATCTGAACATTGAATCTGTTGTCCTGGTCATGGTGGCCTTATTTGTTGTTGTAGCCTCAATTGGTTTTGTGGGACCGAATGCGATGGCGCTGGCCATGGCAGAGCAGGGCGCACGTGCCGGAACCGCCAGTGCGATTATGGGTAGTATGCAATTTGCCTGCGGTTTGTTGGGCGGAGTTTTACTGAACTTTATGCTGTGGGATGCTTTATTCAATATGGCCTTGGTAATGGCGATCTTTGTGGTTATAGCCTTTAGATCTGTATTGAAATTAGAACTGCCTAGAGTTAAGCAGAGATAAGGAGCTGCAAGAACTCTATATCTCTGTCAGATGATCCAAGCAGCTCAAAGTTGATGCTTGGATCATGGCTTATCTAATTTTATTCTTCTACAAAAACGGCAAATTCCTCTACCGGGACACGTGGGGTAATAAAGGTATTTACGATATGGTCTGGATCTGCATAGCCCAGTGACATGCCACAGACCAGCTCTTCATCTTCACCTGCGCCCAATACATCCAGCACGATGCTATGAAAATGATTCCAGGCAGCCTGCGGACAGGTATCCAGACCACGCGCCTTGGCAGCCAGCATCACGTTTTGAATCATCATGGAAATATCCATTTTTGAACCTACGCCTAAATCTTTATGTAAGGTGAAGAATAGCCCCACTGGTGCATCAAATAATTCAAAATTACGCAGGTTCTGGCGTGCCATTTTCTCTTTTTCGCCTTTCTGGATATTCAGCAAACCATATAAGCCCCAGCCATTTTCACGACGTCGGTCGATATAAGGAGAAAACCATTGCTCGGGATAATAGGCAAAGGTTTCTTTATATTGTGCGGCTAGTGCCGGATTTTGATAAAGCTCCATTTGCGCCTGACAGACACGCTGCACCAGCTCATCGCGCTTTTTTCCGGTTAGCACATATACTTTCCATGGCTGGGTATTGGTTCCAGAAGGGGCGCGGCTAGCCACAGTCAAAATGTCTTTGAGCATGTCGGTACTGACCGGCGTATCCAGAAAAGCACGAACTGAATGACGGGAAGTAATGGTTTGATCTACAGCATGAACGAGGTTTTGATCCATTCTAATTTCCAATCTCATATCCTTAATGATGGTGAACTGACTATAAACCAAACAAACCCTGTCGGGCAGGGGGAATTTTAGTTTCACAGTGAATTGTGATGATTAATAAAAATCACATGAATGAGAATGCATTTAGGAGATATAGGAGTTATATAAATAGCCTAAGCAATTTATTGAATGCTTAAACAAAACTGCTTATAAAAATGAAACCAATACTTTAGATGCTGATATCTTGAGCAATTAACATCGATGACTGTAACTATACAGAAAGTTAAGAGCAAAATAGAATGATTAAAATTCAATCTTAAAAATAAAATTAAATATCCGTTTTTAGATTCAATTAATATTTTATTTCGATTAAAATTTAGGGGTAGTAAACTATAAAAAATAATAAGTTATAATTACTTTTTATATATTTGCTAACTATAGTTAATAAAAAACAATAAAACTTTATACAAAGAAACAGCATAATGTGCGACTTTTCAGTTGAATACATGCATTTTGAGGAAATAATGAAGATTGCATGGTCAAGCTCTATTTGAAATATCTTATTGCAAATGACTTGATGAACTCAGTTAGGTTAAAAGCACTCATGCAGCAATTTATGCTGGTTGAGAAGTAAAAAATATAGGTTGGATGTTATCGCTATAAGTTGCACGCTGAGATGAATTTACGCATCTGGCGTAGCTTATGCAATCAGCAAAAGGCCGTTTTTCGCTTTTATAAATCTCTCACTGAATATGATCATCACGATGATATTCATAAGTTTGAAACAGATGCGGAATGCTTTGTTGATTCTAAAGGCGATAGATGAATGAAAAAGATGACAATTACATGGGGTTATGTAAGGTTTTCTTCTGTAAAAATGAATCGCAACACGACTTTTAGAATGACAAAAATTCAGAACCATCTTGGACAAAAAAATTATGGATTTTACTTTTAACGCATTTTATACCCTGATCGCTGCAGTAATTGTTCTATTACTGGGCCGGTTTCTGGTGGATAAAATCGATTTTCTAAAACGTTACAACATTCCTGAACCTGTTGCAGGTGGTCTGGTTGCAGCAGTTATCTCTCTGCTGGTTCATTCGTTCTGGGGCTATAGCATTACCACGAGCGCGGAACTGCAAACCAGTTTTATGCTGATTTTCTTTGCGTCAATCGGTCTGAGTGCGAATTTTGCCAAATTACGTGAAGGCGGGATCGGACTGGTGATCTTCCTGGTTGCCATCTCGGCATTTATTGCACTACAAAATGCAGTCGGCATGGGCTTGGCAAGTTTACTGGGTATTGACCCTCTGATCGGTCTAATTGCCGGCTCGATTACGCTGACTGGTGGACATGGAACTGCTGGCGCTTGGGGTGAAATTCTTGAGGTTGAGCACGGTATTCAAGGTGCTTTGGCGCTCGGTATGGCAAGTGCGACCTTTGGTCTGATTATTGGTGGAATTATCGGTGGGCCTTTGGCGAAACTGTTGATTAACCGTCATAATCTTGCTGTGGCCCGTACCGATCAGCAAATCGAAAAACGTGACAATACCCCAATGGACAGTACGACAGATGAATATGTGCAATTTGAATATCCACATCGTGTCCGTCTGATCACCGCCGATAATGCCATTACTACACTTGGTTTGTTTGCAGGCTGTCTGGCATTTGCAGAGCTGATGACTGGCTTCAGTAAAGATACAGTGTTTGAACTGCCAACATTTGTATGGGCACTGGCAGGCGGCGTGATTCTGCGTAACGTGCTGGAAGGGGTTCTGAAAATCCAGATCTTCGACCGTGCAATTGATGTTTTTGGTAATGCTTCATTGTCGCTTTATCTAGCCATGGCACTACTGTCATTAAAATTATGGCAACTGGCGGATCTGGCAGGACCATTGATGGTGATTCTAGGTGCGCAAACTCTCACGATGGCTTTATATGCAGCATTTGTGACTTTCCGGGTGATGGGTAAAAACTACGATGCCGCAGTATTGGCTGCAGGTCACTGTGGTTTCGGGATGGGTGCAACCCCAACGGCTGTCGCCAATATGCAGGCGATTACCAATATGTATGGCGCTTCGCATAAAGCCTTCCTGATCGTTCCATTATGTGGTGCTTTCTTCGTTGACTTGATTAATGCCACGATCATCCAGATGATCTTGAAATTTTTCGTCTAATTTTAGGCTTGATAATGAGTCATAAGCTCATAAGGATATGACATGAATGATCAGCTAAATGAAACCTTACTGGGCTGGGTCAATGCCTTAAATGGTCCACTCTGGGACTTTTTAGTGGTATTCCTGGTCGCAGTCGGTATTTTGTATACGATCATGACCGGTGCCGTACAAATCCGTTTGTTCTGGCACAGTATGAAAGTCATGAAACGTAGTCGTGGCAAGGTCGAAGACGATCATGGTATTACGCCGTTTCAGGCTTTTGTTACAGGTCTGGCTAGCCGGGTTGGTGTGGGTAATGTCGCTGGTGTCGCCATTGCGATTGCTGTCGGTGGTCCAGGTGCTGTGTTCTGGATGTGGTTTACTGCATTTCTGGGAATGAGTTCTGCTTTTGTAGAATCGTCATTAGCACAGTTGTTTAAAGTCCGGGATAACAAGAACCAGCAATTCCGCGGTGGACCTGCGTATTACATTACTCAGGGTCTTAAACAGAAATGGCTGGGAATTGTCTTTGCGATTGCGTTGATTACGACCTACGGTTTTGTGTTTAATGCCGTACAGGCCAATGCGATTACTGGTGCAACCTCACATGCCTGGGGCTGGAATGAAGCCAATCTGATGTTGCCATTAGGCGGCTTCGATCTGGAAGTTTCCTGGATTGGTCTGGTCTTGGTCTTGATTACGGCCATGATTATTTTTGGCGGGATCAAGCGGATTGCCAAAGTTGCTGAAGGGGTAGTGCCTTTCATGGCAGTTCTTTACCTGGCTGTTGCTTTATATATCGCCGTCATCAATTACGATATGTTGCCGTCTATTTTCCAGCTGATCTTTAGCAAAGCATTTGAGTTTGAAGCAGCGGCTGGCGGTTTCTTCGGTGCCATGATCTCGATGGCCATGATGATGGGGATTAAGCGCGGTTTATTCTCGAACGAAGCGGGGATGGGTTCAGCACCGAATGCGGCAGCTGCCTCTGACGTGAAACATCCGGTGAATCAGGGTCTGGTTCAAATGCTTGGCGTATTTGTAGATACCTTCGTCGTATGTTCATGTACCGCTATCATTATTTTAGTCTCTGGCCTATATGAAAATGCCGGTTTTGAAGGTGTAACCTTGACCCAGATGGCGCTTGAAAGCCAGATTGGTGCTTGGGGTGATGACTTCCTGGCCTTGATTCTGTTCCTGTTTGCCTATTCTTCTATCATTGGTAACTATGCCTATGCAGAAGGAAATATTCAGTTCATCAATAATAACAGTAAGGTCATGTTTACTTTCCGATTGCTGGTATTGTTTATGGTGTATTTCGGCTCGGTTGCCAGTGTGCCGTTGATCTGGAATATGGCGGATCTGTTCATGGGTGTCATGGCTAGTATCAACCTGATTGCGATTGTGCTGCTGATGCCATTTATTTTGATGCTGCTCAAGGACTATACCGGTCAGCTGAAACGTGGCATCGAGCAACCAGAGTTTAAACTCGATGATCATCCGAAATTTAAAGATAAAGTTAAATCAGATATCTGGTAAGACTTGAGCAAAAAGCCCCGACTGGTTCGGGGCTTTTTTATGAGCTTAAATTATTAGAATGACACAAAATTAAGATAGCTTTGATATAGGATAAAGCCAGCAATCAGGCTGAACCAGACTGGTAGTTTCGAGCGTAACAGTAAAATCATCACGATGACAAAAACCAGATCAGACCAGGAACGAAAATACGCCTGAGAGAGATCAATCAGCAAATATAAAAGCAGTCCGACGACTGCCGCATTAATCCCGCTTACCGCCTGAAAAATAATACGTTGCTGCATTAACCATGACCAATAAGGCAAAGTAGCAAAAATCAGAAAAAACGAAGGCAAGAAAATGGCACAGGTTGCTAACAGTGCGTTAATCCAGGCTGAGCCTGTCCAAGGCAATAGAGCACCGACATAGCTGGCAAAACTAAATAATGGACCCGGCATCAGTTGAGCAAATGCATAACCTAGATCGAAAGATTGTGACGAAAGCAAATTGGTCGCAACAAAGTCCTGATGCAGCAAAGGCAGAATGACATGTCCGCCACCAAAGACCAATGAGCCAGTTTGATAAAAATCAGCAAAAAACGCGAGTTCAGGCCAAGAACCAGATTTGACTAGTATAGGAATCAGGAAAAAGGGCAGTATAAATGCGATGAACCAGTAAGGTGAATGACGTGGCCGAATATAGCTTGAGTGAATGATAGATGAATTTGAAGCAGGTTTATTTTCCTGAGGAGAATTAGAAAATTTTGCCATTACAAGGCCAAAAACTGCCCCTAAAATAATGACTAATAGCTGATTCAAACTGATACCAATGAAGCTCAGGATCAGGACTGAAATCAAGACCAGTACATACTGCCAGATGCTCTTGCAGAAACTGTTAAGCATTTGCCAGAATGCCCAGACGATTACAGAAAAAACGATCAATTGAATGCTATGAAAGCTGTTTGAGTTTAGAATATGGAAATAGTGCTGACCGAGTACTGCGATCAAGCTCATCAAAAGCGCTGAAGGCAGGGTAAATCCAAGCCAAGCCACGAATGCCCCAGCATAACCCCTTTGCAGATAGCCAATTGAAAGGCCTACCTGACTGCTGCTGGGGCCGGGCAAAAGCTGCGCTAATGCAATCAGCTGGCCATATTGTGTCGTATTTAACCACTGTAACTGGTCGACAAATTTACGGTGAAAAAACACCAGATGCGCTGCCGGTCCACCGAATGCCATACAGCCCAGTTGCAGGAAAGTGAGAAAGATCCGGTACATTGAAGGTGTATTCATACAGTGGCTGAAAATTGAAAGACATTAGTGCAACTGTATGACAGTTTTACGAAATTCTACAGATTATTTAAGCATGTGTTTATACACTATGCTGCTTTAACAAAATGAGGACGTGCTCTGCATGCAGAAATATGTACTGAGTATATTGGCGATGACAATGATAGGCCTGAGTGGCTGCCAAACGACATCCGGTTTAAATCAACCTAACTCTAGTCATATTAAATCTGCCAGTTCAATAGCAGAAGCCCAGGCACGCCCAAACCAGATCAATTTCCACAAGATCAAGCAAACAGAAAACCGTCCGGTGATTGCACTTGTTCTTGGCAGTGGCGGTGCGCGTGGCTATGCGCATATCGGTGCAATTGAAGTGTTGGAGCAGGCAGGCATACAACCTGACTTTATTGTGGGAACCAGTGCCGGCAGTATCGTAGGTTCCATTTATGCCAGTGGTAAACCGGCGATTGAACTGCGTAATATTGCGTTAAGCATGAAAGCGACTGACGTCCGCGACATCAAGCTGGACCCTAAAGGTTTTTTTGATGGCAAAAAAGTCGAAAATTATGTGAATTTGCAAGTGGATCAAACGCCTTTGCAAGCCATGAAAATCCCGATGTTTGTGGTAGCCACAGCCTTGAAAGAGGGCAAGCGGGTAGTCTTCAATTATGGTAATACCGGTCAGGCAGTACGTGCATCCGTTTCTATTCCAAGCATGTTTATTCCGACTGTCATCCAGAAAAAAGAATATGTGGATGGAGGGCTGGTCAGTCCGGTGCCAGTTAAAGTAGCTCGTGAGTTGGGCGCTGATATTGTGATTGCTGTCGATATTCTGGCGCAGCCAATCCATACTGAAACCACCAATGTCTGGGGCCTATTCAACCAGAATATTAATATCATGCAGCAACGTTTAGCTTCTGAGGAGCTACAATACGCCGATGTGGTAATTCAGCCAGACTTACGCGAAAAAGGTCATATTTTTGATGTGCGTGGCAGGGAATTGACCATGGACGCTGGCATCGAGGCGGCTAAACTCAAGCTACCAGAAATTGCTCAGGCCTATCAGAAGCATAATTACAGCCAGGGTCATCAGATTCCATTGCTCTTGGCTCAACAACAATAGTTTGCTCTAAGATTTTTAATAAAATATTTATTTTTCATAAAGATGTATAAAAATATTTACCTCTTTTCTCATGTAGATGAAAAGCGGCTCATTTTTGCTCATCGTTTTTAGAGATGAGCTGATGTTTTCTACCTATTGAAAGTCACTTAAAGCCCGCGTTTCAATTGGAAATAAATATTTGAATTATAAAAATATAGTGATTTTATAAATATATTTTAAGGCTATTTTTTTGATTTTAACAAAATTATTCACAGACTTAAGTTAAACAACTGTTCAAAAGCTTAGAAGATCATGACAGAATAAAAATTGATAGATTAATAAATGTAAAAGCCATATGAATCACATCGAAATTGGCCAGCAAGTCACATTAGCTCAGTTTGAAAATACAATTTTTACTGTAACTAAAGTTCATCTCGATGGTTCTTTTACCGTTGAAACTATATTGCATGGCCAGCAGACTTTAAGTTATGAAAATGTGGCGCGAGAAATGTTGAGACAGGTGCCTGCTTAATTCGAGATTATTTTTTGTTAATGCATGCAGTTCTCTTAAATCGAGTTCTGCATGCTTAATAAATAATCTCTTAATTGCAGTGCATTGATTCAAGAAAATAATTTACTAGATAAATTCCTGTTTATTTTATAGTTACTGAAAATAACTTTCTGATGATTTTTATGCATCTTCAGAGGAATATCTTTTTTTTTGTATGGAGAAAAATTTCATATCAAGAATTATGATGTTTATTTGCCGAATTGAACATTTTATTTAGACCAAAAACGCTATAATAATGGTCTATATCATTGTCATTCAAAGAGTTCAGAGAAAACGATGGCCCCTTTAGATCAAATTGCAACAGCATCGGATGACCAGTCAGAGTTAACGATGTCGGTCCTTATGACGCCAGATATGGCGAACTTTTCAGGAAATGTACATGGTGGAACAATTCTGAAATTATTGGATCAGGTTGCTTATGCTTGTGCGAGTCGCTATTCGGGTAGTTATGTCGTAACCTTGTCTGTAGACAAAGTAAATTTCAAAGAACCAATTCATGTCGGTGAGCTGGTGACTTTCCTGGCAAGTGTGAACCATGTAGGTCGTACTTCAATGGAAATCGGTATTCGTGTAGAAGCACAAAATATTCAGAAACGTACTGTACGCCATACCAATAGTTGCTACTTCACGATGGTCGCTGTTGATGAAAATGGTAAGCCTAAACAGATTCCACCGCTGAATCTGGACAATGACTGGAAACGTTGCCGTTTTGAAGCGGCTGAACAACGTAAAGTTGCCCGTCTGCAGGAAAACCATCATCCTTCATGCAGCATCTATAAAAAATCAGCGCATAGTTAAGTACTAAACTTAATTCGCTTATTAAAGAGGCCTTCAATGTGAGGCCTTTTTTTTGCCTAAAAAATCATTCAACTTTAGTTTAAGCTTCTTTTTTAATCCAATATGAAACGATACGTATCGTTTCGTTTTTTGGTTTTAAGCATGAGTGAAGAAGAAAAATGTTCACGGCGTCAGCACAGTATTCTGCAAGCAGTTTCGGATGCACTAGCAGAAGGTGAATATCATCAGCTAACAATAGAAGATGTGGCTGCACGGGCAGGGGTTGGCAAATCTACGATTTACCGCTGGTGGAAACATAAATCTGAACTGGTACTGGATGCTTTCAAGCAGCGTACAGCAGGGGTATTTGAACTGGATGCTTCACAGAGCCTGCGTAGTAATCTGGTTCAACAGCTAACTTTGCTAGTTCAGGCGCTTAATCATCCGGTAGGCCGTGCTTTGCTGGTCGTTATGGCCAATCATCGGGAGCTGGCTGCAGACTTTTTTCAGCAATATCTATTACCACGACGAAAACAAACCCATCAATTGATTCAACAGGCCATTCAACGTGGAGAATTACGTGCGGATTATCCTTTTGATCTGATGCTGGACACTTTATATGGGCCGATTCATTACCAGATCATTTTCTTCAACCGCATGCCGGATGATCAATATATCCAGAATCTGGTAGATATGGCCTTAAGCCCAGCTTTGATTTCTCCCTGAGTTTAGTCAATTCTTAAATTTATTTTAAAAGTTGCGTGTTATGTCTGCTAGTCCTGAGCGCTTATGGAATCGCTCCTTTGTTCTGTGTTTATTGAACAATCTGTTCCTGTTTATCTATTACTTTGCCTTACTGACCATTCTGCCGGTTTATATCATAAAGATCTGGGCGGATCAGTCAAAGAAGCAGGTTTGGCTTTGACCCTGTTCTTAGTGTCATCAATTGCCGTTCGACCTTTTTCTGGCATGATCATCGAGAAACTCGGCAAGAAATTGGCAATGCGTGGAGCCGGAGTTATTTTTGCCTTGTTTGCCTTTAGTTATCTGCTAGTCGACAGCATGTGGTCATTATTGGCAGTACGTTTCTTACATGGGATCTGGTTCAGCATCCTAACGACGGTCACCGTCCCTGTCGCGAATGAGTTTATTCCGGAATCTCGTAAGGGTGAGGGCATGGGGGTTGGCTGGAGTCTGGTACCCGCTTATGTGATTCCTTTACTCGGCGATAATATTGTGGTGAAGAAAACGCTGGAACCTTTACCGATGATTGCTCTCTATGTCAGTTACCCTAAAAATAACCAGCATCCTGCGATTGAGCTGATTCTGAAAGTGCTCAAAGAAAAGTTTTGTGTAGACCTTTTTAAGTAAATTATTGATCTTCCATAAATGAAATGTGCTACAGAAATGATCTCTAGCACATGCTTTTTAATCGCAGAGGAAAATCGCTTTATACTAAAATTCAAAAAATAAGAAATCGGTTGAAGCAGAATGATGAAGCTCTGTAACAACCCTCGGTCACGCGGCATGACCTTGCTGCCCATCCTTAAAGAACTACAGATCGAAGACCAGCTTGAGCAGGTGGAAGTTCCTTTTAAAGATATGCATCAACCTGAATATCTTCAGATCAATCCGATGGGTAAAGTTCCGTGTCTGGTTGATCAAGGCGTCGTAATTTCAGAAATGGCGGCTATTATCATCTATCTGGCAGATAAGTATCAGGACAAAGGATTGGCACCCGCTTTAGATGATCCCAGACGTGGTGCTTATTTAAAATGGATTTTCTTCTGTCATGGGCCACTGACTGAATATATTGATGTAAAAAATTTACAAGTATCTTAAGAACAGATTGAAAAGGTCCGAACCAGTTTAAGTTTTGGTAACGAAGCCGCGGTATTTGATTTTCTTCAACGAGGCTTGTCGCAGGCCAAGCCTTATCTTTTAGGTGAAAAAGTTTCTGCTGCAGATTTATATGTGGCCTATTGTCTGATCTTCGCAATTAGTACAAAAATTTTGCCGCCGTTGGAAGAATTTAAACCTTTCCTACAGCAGATGGCGCGTCGTGATTCTCTCAAAGATATTTCATGGTTTGAGCAATACCGGACTTAGCTTCTATGTTCATCTATAAATAGGAAACCACGCCGTAACGTGATTTTTTGACTGAGGTCAATTATTTGACATGGAGCTTGTTAAATAGCGCCTGACTTGTGCTTTCCATAGATTGAGGAATTGCTAGGGCAGCCACGAAGCGGTCTGGACGCAGGATGACGATAGAGTCCTTGGTCTTACCGAACCAGGTACGGATGTCCGTACCGATATCACCAATAGTGATCACATCTTCGTATTGCTTACGATGTTGATTAGACAATTGAACCGCAGGAATGACTTCGATAAATTTTACGCCAAGTTTTTTCCACTGTTGTATCGTTTGCTTGCTTAAACCCCATTTCGGATCTACACCCCAGGCAATGATGGCGAAGTCATTGCCAATCACTTCATCCAGCAATAAAGTTTCACCAGACTCCAGTTTCACCTGCGGCTGAATGAACATCTTACCGACTGGAGAGTCTTTTTGAGTATTGGCTAGCAGGGCACCATCATGATACTTCGGCATAGGCTTAAAGCGCATTTCCAGCAGGTACTGTTTGATTGGCTTGATATAGTTCAATGCGTAAGCAATACCGTCACGAACAAAGCTTTGCCATTTTTTTGGTGGAGCAAGGACGTGGCCTGCCATGACTGAAAGATCGATCATCGCTTTGGCATGATCCTTACGTTGTACTTGGTAAGAGTCCAGTAATTCATGGCTTGCTTTACCCTGGATCACCAATGCAACTTTCCAGGCCAGGTTAAAGGCATCACGCATACCGCTGTTATAGCCTTGGCCTTGCCATACCGGCATGATGTGTGCAGCATCACCAGAAAGCAGAATACGGTCAGCACGGAACTTATCTGCAATATGTGCATTGTGGGTATAGACACGTTGACGAATCACTTCGATTCCATCGGTATTTGGTAAAACTTTAGATAGTAGTTTGGCAATATTTTCCGGTTTGCTCAGGTAGTTTGCAATCGTTAAGCCTACCGGGCCAGCACCCAAAATCGCCACTTCAGTGGTGTAATTTGTATTGCTCATCGCGAATGTCCATTCAATCAATTCAGGATTGAGACTATTAAGGAACAATCAATAGCGCTAAACAAGCTAGTCCATAGTAGGTTATGTCTATCAAAAAGATTTGGTTGAAAAGATTTTAATTTTAATAAATTATTGATAATAAATGATAATATTTAAATCTATTCATAAGATGAATGAATCCTATGATCATTTTTGGCTATAGTGAACAGCCTATAACATATAAAAAAGCTGAATCACGCAGTTGCATGATTCAGCCTCAGTCTACATCCGGCAGCATAGATCAAACCTACTGGAGATTTACTGCACGAGATGTTGCTTTAAACCTGATTAACGAGTCGATGTCCACTTAGTCGTTTTTTTACCATCTTTGTCTTCTGTAGCAGCTTCAGACGCAGCAGGCTGGTCAGCAGGTCCAGCCGTGGTTACATTCGGATTTGGGTTATTCGTTGCAGGAAGTTCCTGAGTTGTTACAGTGACTTTCTGTTCCTCAGTGGTCTTCGTGTCAGTGGTATTGTTTGCTGCAAAACTGGTAGCTGCGGCTGCAGTAAGCGTTGTTGCAAGTAAGATTTGTACATATTTCATGTTGAGCATCCTTTTTATTACATTTATAAACTGCCGAATGACCATCACATCAATCCGGCAGGAATTCATCCTAAGCATGAAAATTTTACGGAGCAAAGTAATTAACAAAAGCCGCACGAAGCTGTTAACCAAGCAAATACAATCACTGGAAATTTGTTTTCTTCTGTTAAATATATAGGAAATTTTTAGCTGGAAATGTGTGTAAATATTTCAAATATAGCGTTTAAGTGAACCAGTTAACGGCTAAAAAGTACTTACTACAAACTGTTATTTTTATTTGCACTGAGATAAACAGGATTTACTCATCCAAAAAAATGAACACTTTTGCAAGAGTCCAGTGCTCTATAATAGTCAGGTTTACTACTTCTAATTCTATCTTTGAGAATCAATTTTGAAAGTTCTTGCCGCTCAGCAGCCTATTCCTGTACACATCATTTCCGGATTTTTAGGTGCCGGTAAAACCACTTTATTAAAATATTTACTGAGCCAGAAACCGGAGCAGGAAGTCTGGGCTGTGCTGATGAATGAATTTGGTCAGATTGGCGTCGACCAGCAATTACTGCCTCAGAATCAGGGCTATGCAGTGAAAGAATTGCTGGGTGGCTGTTTATGTTGTAGCAGTCAGTTGCCGATGCAGATTGCTTTATCCCGGCTATTGTCAGAAACCAAACCGGACCGGCTATTTATTGAACCTACAGGACTCGGACATCCCGGACAACTGCTGGAACAGCTCACTGAACCACATTGGCAGAGTCATTTAAAGATGCAATCTTTGGTTACCGTGGTGGATGGCTCACGTTTACATGATCGGGACTGGACGCATCAGAACCTGTATGCGGATCAGCTGAAAGTTGCCAATATAGTGGTCATTTCCCATGCTGATTTGATGACTGAAACTGATCATGTTGCTTTAACTGAACTCAAGTCTGAGTATCAGCCATATGCCCAGCACTGGCTGATGATAGAAAACGGACAGCTGGATATTGAGCAAATCAAACAGGATTATCAGGGTACTCCACGGCAGATCCAGCCACTGCTCAAGCAACAGCGCCAAATATCTGGAGAGGTGCCGGCTGTCGTACATCAGTTGCCTTATCATTATGTTGAAAGTGCACAAGGCTATCAGGTGGCAGGTTGGAAATTGCCGAAACGCTGGCAGGTTGATTTTTATAATCTGCTGGATTTGCTTTGTGAGCAGCAGGACTGGCTCAGAATCAAAGGGATTTTTAATACCAATCAGGGCTGGAAAAGCTTTAATTTCAATCCTGAACAGTTTAATTATCAGTCTGCTGAAGAAGGCATTGATAACCGGGTAGAAGTGATTTACCAGACTTCACATGACTGGCTGGAATTTGAAACTGCTTTAATGCAATGCCGGATTGATCAGGAAAAATAGCTTCGAATCTGCGTGTAGAAAATAGCTGGATAAGACGAAATCTGTCCAGCAAAAAATCAATAAATCTTATATGCTAGGCGCCAAATTTGAGGATTGTGTTATGGCGTTAAAAGCGACAATTTATAAGGCAGATTTGAATGTTGCCGATATGGATACCCATCGTTATGAAGACTATCAGTTGACGATGGCGCTGCATCCTTCGGAAACCATTGAACGTCTGATGGTACGTATTCTGGCTTATGCACGTTTTGCTGGCGAGGCGCTTGAATTTACCAAAGACCTGTTTGAGACTGATGAGCCAGCGTTGTGGGAAAAAGACCTGACTGGCCAATTATTGAAATGGATCGAAGTAGGTTTTCCTGACGAAGATAAAGTCAAGAAAGCCAGTGCGCGTTGCAAGCAGGTCGCAGTAGTTGCTTATGGTTCTTCAGTTGATGAATGGTATAAACGTAATTCCAAATTGAAAACTTTATCAAATGTTGAGGTCTGGAAAATTTCAACCGCCAGCACTGAAGCGGTACAACAGTTATGCGAACGTACCATGCAGCTGCAACTAAATATCATGGATGGTGAATGGACCCTAATCGGTGATCACGCCCAAGCTATAATTGAATGGGAACAGTTACAATAACAACTCACAAGGATGCAAGTTTCGACTTGTGTCCTCGCCCCAATATTTCGTATATCTGGAGAGAATAATAAGTTCCAGGGACGAAGCATGTATCATGAACTTTATGATTTGCTGTTAGCAGTCGTGATTGGTGCGGTTATTGGAGCGGAACGGGAATATCATAGTAAATCTGCCGGACTGCGCACCATGATCATGGTCAGTCTGAGTTCTTGTCTATTTACTATTATTTCCTTAAAAATCGGCGTCGCCAACCCCGACCGTCTGGCAGCCAATGTCTTAACTGGCCTGGGTTTTCTGGGAGCCGGAGTGATTTTAAAAGATGATAACCGGATTTCTGGGATTACCACTGCAACCACAATCTGGATGACAGCTGCACTGGGCATGGCAGTTGGTGCTGGCTATGAGCTGTTAAGTATTTGGGCGACCTTTATTGTCATGACGGTGCTGGTTTTGCTGATGTATGTACAACGCGGCATTGAATCTCTGAATCAGGAACGTAACTACGAAATTGTCTGTCCTTTTGAACAGCATGAACCAGATCATTATGAAAAACTGTTTAAACAATACAAATTAAAAGTCATCCATTCCAGCCAGCAAAAAATCGACCGGCGGATCACAGGCCGCTGGATCCTGATGGGTTCGGCTAAAAATCACCAGAAATTAACCCAGTATTTATTACAGGATAAGAAGGTTCAGGAACTCAGCTTTTGATCCATTGGAGCTAAAGTCTGAGGAATTTGGCTCAATCGTGTTTATACTAGAGCTATTTGCAAAATGAAGGATATTGACGATGACCAAAGAACTAGAAATTATTGACCTGGTGGTGGGTGAAGGTAAAGAAGCGGTAAAAGGTGCACTGATTACCACGCATTACACTGGCTGGCTGGAAGATGGAACCAAGTTTGATTCATCGCTGGATCGTGGTAATTATTTTGAGACGGTCATCGGCACTGGTCGTGTGATTAAAGGCTGGGATCAAGGTATCATCGGCATGAAAGTGGGGGGCAAACGTAAGCTGATCGTACCTGCTCATCTGGCTTATGGTGAACGTAAAATGGGGAACATTATCCCGGCAAATTCCAACCTGATTTTTGAAATCGAACTGTATGACGTTAAAACACGTGACTGATATTATGTGACTTTCTGAACAGTACAATATGTCAGGAATTCAGCAGCAGGATAGCTCGTCGGTTATCCTGCCTTTTTATATGAAAAATCATTGGCAATATCCAACATTCCACGTACATTAGAATTAATAACAGTAGCTACAGGATGGTCTTTTTGCTCAGGTTTAGGGGGATTATGCTGATATTGGCATCGTGGTTGATGCTGATATTTTTGATGGGGACTACACGGATCGTGTGGGCTCAATATGATGCTGCTCCAGAATCTTATTTCCTAGCTCATCAGAATGAGGTCACCGAACTAAAATTTGATGAAGATAGTACCACCTTGTTGCAAGGCAAATGGCAGTTCTATCCACGTCAGTTCATTGAGCAACCAGATCCTGAACTCGAATCACAAGTAGTTGAACTTCCAGCTTCATTCAAGAGTCTCACCGGAACCAATGCCACTTATGGCACTTTTATTAGCCATTTTAAAATTCCCAAAAAATTTATCGGACAACGATTAGCGATTCAGATTCCGAGTCAGTATGGTGCTTATAGCATTTATTTAAATGGGGATATCTTGCTGCGTCTTGGTAAAATCAGTAAAACCCCGACAGGGCAGGTGACTGAAAAGGCACCTAAGATCGCATCTTTTGTGCCACAGAATGAATATTTTACCTTAAGTATTCAGGTTTCCAACTATACCAATTTACATGGCGGACTAGAAAAGCCTCTGAAAATTGGCCCCTCTGCGACCATTAACCGACAGTTTATGTTGCAAATGCTGAGTATTGCTTTGGTCTGTGGCACAGTGCTGGGTGTAGGACTATTTACCATTTTATTTTCCCTGTTTCGCGGAGCTGTGGAGCGAAATAGCCGCAGTGTATTTATTTTTGGCTTATTTATTATTTTTTTGGCACTGCATAATCTGTTTTCTGCGCCACATCCATACGCCATTGTAAGTAAAATCAGTTGGTTATGGGGCGCTCGTCTAGAATATCTGTTCACTTTTCTGGCAATCTTATTCTTCCTGAGCTACATGTACCTGTTTAAGCCACGTTATATCCGACGTTCAATTTATTACGTAGGTGCGGGATTACTGATTTTTAATATCGCAGTAACCTTGTTTAGTACACCAGAAGTTTTTGAGCGTCTGGCTTTGTATAGCGTTATCTATGGTCTGGTGATACTGGGTAATTTTATTTACGGGTTTTATGTGACACTTTCTCAAGGAGATGAATATTCGTTCACTAACCTGTTTGCCATCATCTTTCTGTGTGTGACCTTTCTTAATGATTATCTGGTATTACTGAATGTAATTGAGAGCGTGCATCTGTCATTTATTTCGACCAGCCTGTATGTCTTGATCATTATGTTTCAACAATCTCGTAATTATGCCCATCAAACCTACCATACCGAGCGACTGAATAATAAATTAATGATCTTGAACAGTTCACTGGATCAGAAAGTCAAAGCACGTACCGAGCAATTACGTGAACTGAATGCCAAACTCGAACATCAGGTGAATATTGATGCTTTGACGGGTGCCTTTAACCGTCGTGCTTTAAATGACCAAATCCAGCAGCAGTTTTTATACTGTCAGCAACATCCACACAGTACACTGATTTTTGCCATGCTCGATGTCGACTATTTTAAAAACTACAATGACTATTATGGGCACTTAAAAGGAGATGAAATTTTACAGAATCTGGTCAAGGTCATTCAGACGGTACTCCCTGAATCCGCGTATTTAGCCCGTTATGGTGGAGAAGAATTTGCGATTCTACTCACTGATGTACCTGTTCAGGCAGCCTTAGAGTTTCTGGAAAAAGTCTTGCACAAGATTCGCGAACAGCAATTTGAACACTTAAATCGAACAGATGATAAATCTTATGTCACGGTCAGCATGGGTATTTCCTGGATGGATCAAACACATCCCTATCCAGATATTCATGCACTGATGAAAGCGGCAGATGTGCAGTTATACGCGGCTAAGCAGGCAGGGCGAGATCAACTTAAAATGGCATAAAATTTTTTAATTTTAAAAAGCGTATTTATATAAATGATAATTTTCTTCATTTTCCGATTGATGATTCGGTGAGAAAAATCCATTTTTTTGATAATAACTTAAAGCTGTTTGAGTCGATTGGACTTTAATTTTATGGATATTTTTATGCACTAAGGATTTGTGCATCTGATCAAAAAGCTGGGTGCCAAACCCGAGTCGCTGGAAACGTGCAGCCACATAGTGCATCAGGATTTCTCCAGTGTCACTGACCAGCAAAAAGCCGACAATCTGATCATTTAAAATATACACCCAGCAGTCGTTATAAAGCATTTCCACAATCAGCTGGGCGTGATTAAACTGCTCCAGCCAGCGTTGGATCACGCTGTCTTCACGTTGATGATCCAAAATACAGGATTGAATACTGTCGTGGATGACCTGAATTATTTGAGGTATATCTTGAATCTTCCCTTCACGAATCATAATTTTATTCAGTTACTCGACCATAAAGAGGGATCTTTTATTTGAAGGAAAATGCTCAAAAAAACAAATACCAATCGTGTAGCTTTTTGAGTGCATTTGCTAAAGAATCCAGAGTTGATGATCGATTCTGTAGTGATTTGTCTGATTTATTTATCCTGATCAATATTGGCTTTCTGGATTCATTCTAATTTTTAACAAGATTTTAGATCCTTATTTCAAATTGAATACTGGGAAATAAGGCTCAACCGAAGAAAAAAATCCAAGAAGATCTAAAAAAATCCTCAAGTTTGCTGTACAAAAAATAGACTTGTGTTAATTTGGAAGAAGATCGCCAAATCAAGAATTGGCAGACCGTGATAAAAATAAAATTAACTACACGAGATGATCAATGATTCTTAAATTCCTGATTTTTTCATGTCTAGCCCTGATACTGTATGCGACCTGGTTTATCGGCATGAAAATCTATAAAACCCAGCGCTATGTAAAGACTAAACGTGTCGAAAAAGAGGATCCGATTTCCAGCAGTACTGAAGAGAGTCAACCTGAGTCTCAGGAAACATTGCATGTGGTCGATGCCTATGAGCTGGAACTGTTTGATGATGTGGCGCAATTATTTTTCCAACATCAGGTTCAGATTCAGGATCGCAATGAAGCAGAGCAGTTACAGCAGGAACTGCTCCGTAAGATGCCGATGCATACCGGTACACAAATCCGTCAGATGGATTTAGGCGAATGGTCAATTTTCTGGAATTTTTATGACCAGTCACTGGAATATTATGTCGGCCGTTATGGGGTATTTTATGCCCATGTCGACCGTTTCGGCGAGGAACACCGTCAGGAAATCAGAACCGATATTCAACAGGCATATTATGCTTAAGCAGCTAAATGCTTAAATACTCTAGAGACTAAAATCAAGCTGCATTTTTGAGTTGATGTAATTCACTGAACTTAGCGAGCACTTCATCCCAGAGCTGTTCTGCGCCCTGACGGAAATAACCCATATGTCCAATGTGTTTGAGTCCATAATCGGTCGCCTGAATATCAATATAATGCAACGAGGCCTGACGGTAATGTTGTATAAAGGCTTGTCTGGATTTAGGTAAGGCCCAGGCATCATCGAGTGCGGCTACGGCATAAATAGGTGTTTTTACCGCGGCATAATGGGCATGTAGGTCTTTCAGTTCAGGATCGGCAAAGAAATAGGTTGGATTTTTGCACCATTTGCGCCACTGACGATAGACATCACGCGGTAAGTCGGCGCCCATATTTAAACGACTCCATGGCAAATAGCCTGTCACCGCTACCATCGGTGGAAAAACAATATTCCAGATTACCTGAACCTTGATTCTTTCAGTTAAAGGCATATAACCATGCCAGCCAGCACCGGTGCCAAAGCAGTACATTGCTTCAATGCGATCATGATATTTACTTAATCCCAAAGCCTGCCCGCCATAGGAGTGGCCAATCATATAAATATCCAGACCGGTTTTGCTAAGATAATCAATCGCAGCGCTGAGATCATATTGTCCCCAGTCTAAATAGGACATTTTAAAATTCTTTAAACGTTTGGGTGCAGAATCAGCCACCCCACGATAATCAAAAGTCAGTACCTGAAAACCTGCTCGTGCTGCATAATCGGCAAAGCGCCGGTAAAAAGCTTGGGGAACACCTGTCGCACAGGCGATGACAATATTGGCTTTGGCATATTCACTGCGGTAAAGCTTGCCGGTTAAGGTATAGCCATCTTCTGCCAGAAACTGCACGGTTTCGACCTGAACTTTTCCTTGTTGCATACTGGATATCCTTATACGTGGATTGAATCAGGGGAGGTGAATCTATATTATTTTTAATCTGATCTAAGCCATGATGTCAAAACTCATGAGTCGTAAATGACATCTATGCTTACCTATATGGCATGTAATCTCCTCATACAAAAGGAAGGGCTGCCTCATGCTGATTGATTTTCATCAGGCACAATTACAGAAATTTATGGCTTTAGCGACTCAGGTTGAAGCTGAACCGGAACACTATTTACAGTTTGATTCCGTTTCTGATTTTTATAAGACCAGCTGGTTAAAGAAATTTCCTGCGGGCACGGTCTGGTATGCTTCTGGCCTAGATGATGGGGCAGAAGAATTTCATGCGGTCATTGAGTATCGTGAAGTTCAGCTTTTACTCAGTTGTGGACCCTGTATATCTGCAAAAATTGCCTGGAAACATTGACCTCAATGCCAATTTTTCTCAATAAAAAAATAATGACAGCCGATGTAAAATTGACTTAAATAGCTTATCTTCTCTGTCAGATGATTCATTTGACTTAATTTGAGTCCATAACCCCTAATAAAAATAAGGAAAATAGATATGGCCCACCAGTTTACCGTAAACGCAATTATTCGTGGTGTTTCGATTGATGAGTTTAAACGTCTGGCAAATGACATCAGTTTGCATGAAGCGGTTTGTCATCGAATCCCTGCTCAAAATATGGAAATTCTGGTTTCAGAAAAGCAGGGACATCTGTATACCCTGAAGCGTGCCTACAATCTGGATGTCAAAATCCCAGATATTGCCAAGAAACTGCTGAAAGATGCGTTTCGCTTGCAGCGTACCGATGTTAGCAATCTAGAAGAAATGACTTCAGTCGTGGAACTAGGTGCCAATCTGCCGATTGAAGCTAAATGTCAGCGTGCCGTTACAGGTGATGAACAGCAGATTCAGTTCCAGTTGAACTGGACGGTGAATGTGAAAGTGCCTTTGGTCGGTGGCATGCTGGAAAAACATGCCGAAGGTGAAATCCGTAAATTCAGTGAGATCGAGATCAGCATTGTGGAAGATGAGCTACGCAAGAATCTGAAAGCTTAAATTCGTACATTCTCACTTAAAAAAGAGCCTGTAAGTCAGGCTCTTTGTTATTTTAAGCTGTTTTTTCAAATTTACTGCGGTAAAGCAGGGCAGTGAATAGGGTCACTAGACACACAGTCCAGATATAGTACAGGGCACCAATATTGCTATATAGGCTCAACCATTGCACCAGTGGCAAGGTGATTCCACCTGCAATCGCATAGGCCAGATTATAGGAAAATGAAATTCCGCTGAAACGGATTTGTGCCGGGAACATTTTCACCATGCTATAAGACACCATGCCCACGGTTCCTGAGCTTAGACCGAGCAACATGTAAAGCATGAACACCGTTGACGCTTCAACATGACCCAGACTGTGATAAAAAATCCCAGCCATTGCCGCGACAAAAATAGAGCCAAGTAAAATGACCTTGCCTGCACCGAAACGGTCAGCCAGTACACCAGCGATAATGCAGCCGAGCATTTGCATTAGGATTGCAGCACTTTGCATCTTGAATGCATCAGCACGTTCGAAGCCAAAACTGACCACCAGTAAATTTGGCATCGCCAGAATCAAGACCACCACACAGCCGGTCAGGAACCAGGTAAATAACATCCCAATGCCTACAGCAGTTTTGTGGCTTAACAGTACCTGTTTGACTGGTAATTCTTTCGCCAGTTCTTTTTTCGCCTGCATGGCTTTAAAGACTGGAGTTTCTTTCAAATAACTACGTAGGTACAGTGCCACAAAACCAAAAATCCCACCTAGAATGAAGGGAACGCGCCAAGCCCAGTCTTTGATTTCCGCTTCAGTGAACTGTAAGGAAATAAACAGCGACATTAGGGCACCGAGTAGAATTCCGAGTGATAGGCCTGCGGTCAGCAAGCCATTGGCAATCCCAATTCGGCCTTCAGGCACATGCTCAGACACAAAGGTCCAGGCAGCCGGAATTTCACCACCAATCGCAATACCTTGAACAACACGCATCAATAGCAGCAACAATGGTGCAGCATAACCAATACTTTCAAAGGTTGGCATGATCCCAATCATGAGGGTCGGTAGCGCCATCAGCAAGATGGATAAACTGAATAGTCTTTTACGACCGATCAGATCCCCAAAATGCGCCATCACCACACCGCCGAGTGGGCGAAAGAAATAGCCTGCGGCAAAGATGCCATAGGTATTTAGCATGGCCCAAAACGGACTCAGGGTACTTGGAAAGAACAGTTCAGAGATCAATTTGGCGTAGAACACATAAATGACAAAATCATAGAATTCCAGTGCGCCACCTAGGGACGATAGTCCGAGGGTGCGTTTATCAGCACGGCTCAGATAGGGTTGTGCATTCATGTAGTCGTTCCATTATTTAATATCCATGACTTGATTGCTGATTTTAAAGAAGGGTTATTTTCTTGAATAATCAATCTTTCTTTGTTTAATCTAAACTAAAATTTATTAAAATTTAAATGAATAAAATTATTTGGAATGTTTTGATTAATTATTTTCCTTTCAAGTGAAGTTTTTAAGGTAACAATAAGCTGGAGTCCGAAACATTACTTAAAATACAGCTTATCTTTTTTAAACGTATTTATTCATTTTAGTATGATGTTCATTCTGTAACTTTCCCTCTAAGATAGAGTTGGATGAAAAAATTACAGGATAGCGCGATGACAAATACCTTGGCGGTGGCACAGCAAGGTGAGGCCATTTTAACCCTAATTGCCAGTCCGGTCACACAGGCTGAATTTGACAGTGACTGGTTGCGGCAATTTAACAGCGCCTTGATGGAAACCATGCAGCACCGTCAGGGCGTGGGCATTGCAGCACCGCAGGTTTATGTCTCTAAACGCATTATTATGGTCGCATCACGGCCCAATTTACGTTATCCGGAGGCGCCGTATATGGAAGCTGTGACCATGATCAATCCGGAGATTATCAGTGCTTCAGCTACGCAAGTATTGGGTGAGGAAGGCTGTTTAAGTGTGCCCGAACAAAGAGGGAGGGTCGCTCGAGCAGAAGAGGTTGAGGTACGTTATTTTACGTTAGAGGGAAATGAAGTGGTTCAGTCGTTTAAAGGCTTTCCGGCACGAATTGTACAGCATGAAATTGATCACCTGAATGGAATTTTATTTATAGAGAAGCTTGCAGAAGCATAATTACTTGGCTTGAATTGCGGTGCCATAAGCGAAGACTTCAACCATACCGCCTTGCATGCCAAGTTCGGTAGTACTGAGTCGAATTCCCATAATCTGGTCAGCGCCTATTTTCTCTGCTTCCAATTTTAATCGTACTATAGCTTCACGTCGCGCCCGTTCAACGACACTCTCATAACTGGTCAAACGACCACCTAGCATGTTTTGCACATTAGCAATCGCATATTTAAAGTAATCATGTGAAATCACCACATTGCTGCTGATCATATGACCGGGGAGTGTAGATTCGATGAAGCGGCTATTATTGACCCGGATATAAGCCAAACGCTGTTCCTGTTCATCCAGATATTGCAGATGCTTGCGCTCGTTAAAGCGACCAAAACCGAAACCCACGCTGAACAGAATGGCAAAAATGACAATCTGTATAATCAATCCGTCCATGCATTAGTTCGCCTGTGGAAATGGATCAGGTAGTTTAGGTATGACCGGATCAACGATGACTGCAGTGCCATACACAAACAGTTCAGAAGCACCTTGGGCAATATTTGAGGTAGAAAAACGAATACCCACAATCGCATTGGCACCCATACTGCGGGCTTTTTCAATCATCCGGTTCATAGCTTCCTGACGGGATTCTTCCAGTAATTCGGTATAAGCGGTCAACTCACCACCGACAATATTTTTTAGACCAGCCAGTAAATCGCGTCCAACATGTTTACTGCGCACAGTACTGCCATAGACCACATCAATCTGTTGGCGAATGGTATGTCCCGGTACAGATTCCAGATTACTCAACAACATGCAGATATCTTCTTAATCAATCATATAATCATGAAGATAGAAAATCTCCTTTGAAAAAGCAATAAAAAAGCCCACCGAAGTGAGCTTTTCTGAAAAAGAGGTTGAGCTTATTTTGCCTGTTCAGCACGACGCTGTTCGGTCACAGACGGGCGATACGGCACAGTGTCTGAGGTGTTAACTTTCAAGCCACCACCAAGGCTCTTGTACAGTTCAACCTGGCTGTTCAGATTCGCCTGTTCAAGTAATAACAAACCTTGTTCTGCTGCATATGAAGCACGTTGTGCATCCAGTACAGTCAGATAGCTGTCAATACCGGCACGGAAACGTGCTAGAGACAGGCGGTAAGTCGTATTGGTCGCATCAACCAGACGGCGTTGAGCAGCAATACGGTCACCAATATTCTGACGTACCGCTAGGGCATCATTCACTTCACGGAATGCAGTCTGAATGGATTTTTCATAATCTGACAGCGCAATTTGCTGATCTGTTTCAGAAATACGGATATTCGCCTGACGTGTACCCCAATCGAAAATTGGAATATCCAGACTTGGGCCTACAGACCACGCAAAACTGCCAGACTTGAACAGATCACCCAGATCCGCAGATGCAAAACCTGCAGAACCCGTCAGGCTGATGGTTGGGTACAAACGTGCACGGGCAGCACCAATATTGGCACCTGCCGCAGACAGACGGTATTCAGCTGCACGTACATCCGGACGGTTAATCAGCAGGTCACTTGGTAAGCCTGCACCTAGGGCCGCATTAGAGGTAATGCGGGTAACACGTTGTGCCGGTAACAGGTTGGCCGGTACGGGTTGACCTACAAGCAGGTTTAGCAGGTTTTGTGCCTGAGCCACCTGGGTGCGATAGTTGGCAACATCATTACGTGCAGTTTCAACAGAAATTTGCGCCTGACGTACTGGAAGTTCGCTATCGATCCCCACATCAAAACGTTTCTTGTTCAGGTTGTAGGATTCAAGCTGGGCTTTCAGCGTTTGCTCAGCCAGTGCCAGATTGGCATTGGCAAATGAGTAACTTAGCCATGCTTGGGCCACCTGACCAATCAGGGAAATCTGAGTCGCATCACGTGCACTTTGAGTCGCCAGATAAGTATCTAAAGCATTATCACGCAAGCTGCGCACACGCCCCCAGAAATCCAGCTCAAATGCAGTTACGCCTAGACCGACATTATAAGTCGTCACAGCGCCACGGCTTTGCGGGTTGTTACTGCCAGTATCCTGACGTAACACGCTGCCGCTCGCACCAATGGTTGGCAGACGGTCATTTTCAGAAATCTGATAAGCCTGTTGGGCACGCTGAATGTTTAATGCGGCAGTACGCAAATCACGGTTATTGGTCAATGCCAGATCCAGTACCTGTAACAGGCGCTGGTCAGCAAAGAATTCTTTATAACCCTGTTCTGCTACAGAAGTACCTGAAGCATTGGTATAACTGCTTGGGATATTTGCCTCTGCAACGGGCTCTGGGCCACGCATGCTTTGACATGCAGTCAAAGCAAGCGCGAGGGCAGATACCGCAATGCTACGACCTGTAATAGACCATATATTTTGCATTACGACTTGTACTCCTGATTTTGTTGTTTTGGTTTGTATTTAAAGATACTTCGAATCCACACGTAGAATACAGGAATAAAGAAGATACCTAAAAGAGTCGAACTGATTACACCACCGAGGACACCGTAACCGACAGAGTGCTGGCTACCCGCACCGGCACCTGAAGCAAGTGCTAGTGGAAGTACACCAAAACCGAAGGCAAGGGTGGTCATGATAATTGGACGTAAACGCATTTTTGCTGCATGCAGGGTCGCATCAAACAACTCTTCGCCTTGTTCCTGCAGCTCTTTGGCGAATTCTACAATCAAGATTGCGTTTTTCGCAGAAAGACCAATTACGGCAATAATCGCTACCTGGAAGTAGATGTTATTCGACAGGTTCGGGTCTTTAAACAGAATCATACCGCCAAAGGTCAATAGTAATGCACCCACGATGCCTAATGGTACAACCAGAAGAACCGAGAATGGAATTGACCAGCTTTCATACAAGGCGGCCAGACACAGGAACACGATCAACAGTGAAAGCGCGTACAAGAATGGTGCCTGTGCGCCAGACTCACGTTCTTCCAGAGACAGACCAGTCCATTCATAGTCAAAACCTTGCATGCCCATTTCAGGAAGCTTGGCAATGATTTCTTCCATCGCACGCATTGCATCACCTGAGCTCACGCCCGGTGCCGGTGTACCCTGAATGTTCATTGCAGATACGCCGTTATAGCGTTCTAGACGAGGCGAACCATAGGTCCATTCACCCGTTGCGAATGCAGAGAACGGTACCATTTCGCCACGGTTGTTACGAACATACCACTGGTTAAGGTCTTCCGGCATCATACGAGAGCTGGCTTCACCCTGAACGTACACTTTTTTCACACGACCACGGTCAAGGAAGTCGTTGATGTACGAACCACCCCACGCCATGCTCATGGTGCTGTTAATTTCAGAAATGCTGACACCTAAAGCACCGGCTTGTGCATGATCGACAATCACACGGTACTGCGGGTTATCTTCCTGACCATTTGGACGGACACCTGCAAGACGTTTGTCTTGTGCAGCCAGACCCAGAACAGTATTACGCGCTGCCAAAAGTTGCTCATGGCTTTGACCACTTGCTGCTTTTAACTGCATGTTAAAGCCGGCAGATACACCCAGTTCAGGCATTGCTGGCAATTGTAATGGCATGATGTAAGACGCATCTTTCACAATCATGTTCAGTGCCATACCACGCTGGATAATTGCACCGACCTGTGATTCTGGTGTGGTACGTTCAGACCAGTCTTTCAGTTTGATGAATGCCAGACCAGCGTTTTGACCTACACCTGTGAATGAGAAACCAGCCACACTGAAGACAGATTGGACATGATCTTTTTCATTTTCCAGGAAGTAGCCTGTCATGGTATTGATGACTTTATCGGTACGTTCCAAGGTTGCATTTGGTGGCAACTGTACCAGCGTCATTACGACACCTTGGTCCTCATCAGGTAAGAATGAAGAAGGCAGTTTCTGGAAGATCAGCACAATAATCCCGATCACCACCGCATAGATGATACCGGAGAAAATCTTGTGGTGTGTCATACGATTGACGCCGCCCTGATATTTCACAGAAACACGGTCAAAGCTATGGTTAAACCAGCGGAAGAATCGTGCAGCCGGATTGTTACTTTGCGGCTTGTTCGGATCATGCTGTTTCAGAATGGTCGCACACAGGGCAGGGGTAAAGGTTAAGGCCACCACCAGCGACAGAACCATTGCTGTGACCAGCGTGATTGAGAACTGGCGATAGATAACACCTGTAGAACCACCAAAGAATGCCATTGGTACGAATACTGCAGACAGTACAGAGGTAATACCGATCAACGCACCAGAGATCTGTTTCATCGACTTTTCAGTCGCCGACACAGGATCAAGATGCTCTTCAGCCATGACACGTTCAACGTTCTCGACCACAACGATCGCATCATCGACGAGCAGACCAATCGCGAGAACCATCGCGAACATGGTCAAGGTGTTGATCGAGAAGCCGAAGATATTAATGATTGCAAAAGTACCTAGTACAACTACTGGAACGGCCATGGTTGGAATAATCGTTGCGCGCCAGTTCTGTAAGAACAGGAACATTACGATGAAGACCAGAATGACTGCTTCAATGAGAGTATGAACCACCGATTCAATCGATAACTGAATGAATGGTGTGGTATCAAATGCCAGTGTATCCACCATCCCTTGAGGATAGTTAGGACGTAACTGTTTTAAACGTTCTTCAACTGCTTCAGCGGTATCCAGTGCATTGGCACCGGTTGCAAGTTTAATCGCAACACCGCCAGCCGGTTTACCATTAAATTTAGAATCAAACTGGTAGTTGTCTGCACCAAGTTCTACACGTGCGACATCGCCCAGACGGACTTGAGCACCTGAAGTGGTATTTTTCAGGAAGATGTTTTCGAACTGTTCAGGTGTTTGCAGCAGACTTTGCGCATTCACTGTCGCATTCAGTACTTGTCCTTCAATTTGTGGCGCACCACCTAATTGACCGACAGCCACCTGAGCGTTCTGGGTACGGATTGCCTGAGCCACATCACTTGGAGTCACTTGCAGACTAGCCATTTTGGCTGGATCCAGCCAGATACGCATTGCATAAGAACCACCAAAGACCTGAACTTCACCAACCCCGGCCACACGGCTTAAAGGTTCAGAAATGTTTGAGTTTACATAGTCTTTAATGTCATCTGCAGTCAGGCTGCCATCAGGAGAATAGAAGGCTAATACCTGAAGGAAGCTGGCACCAGATTTGGTCACACGTACACCCTGACGTTGTACATCATCCGGTAAAAGTGCAGTCGCTGACTGTAACTTGTTTTGTACCTGAACCTGTGCAATATCAGGATCGACACCTTGTTCAAAGTTTAAGGCGATGGATGCCTGACCGTTACCGGCACTGTTCGAGGAAATATAACGCAAGCCATCCAGACCGTTCATCTGCTGCTCGATGATCTGCGTTACTGTATTTTCTACAGTCGCTGCAGATGCACCCGGATAAGTCGCAGAAATGGTGACTGTTGGTGGCGCGATCGTCGGATACTGAGCAATTGGCATTTTGCTGATGGTTAAAATACCCGCCAGCATAATTACCAATGCAATCACCCATGCAAAAATCGGGCGATGGATAAAGAATTTAGCCATGAACCATTACTCCTTATGCATTTGCAGCAGGTTTTTGTTCAGGTTGTTTCTTTGCATCATCTGCCTTTTTTGCATCTGCTGCAGGTTGTTGCGCAGCAGGAGCAGCACCTTGTGGGGCAGCTGCTTGAGGTTGATAAGGTTTAGGCACCACTTGCTGTTCAGGTTTTACCTTGGCAATACCATCAACAATCACTTTATCACCCGAATTTAGACCTTCGGTTACGATCCAGTTACTACCTTGAGTACCGACTGTCGTTACTGGACGTGGAGTTACTTTATTGTCAGCACCCACCAGCATCGCCATGGCCTGACCAGTAGGCGTACGGGTTAACGCCGCTTGTGGAATCAGGAAAGCATTTGGAATTTCGCCTTGCACGATTTGCGCTGTGGCAAACATACCAGGCAGAAGTAAATGGTTTTTGTTCGGGAATACTGCACGTAAAGTCACAGTACCTGTTTCAGGGTTCACGCTGGCATCCGAGAATGCAAGACGGCCTTCGACAGGGTAGATGCTGCCATCTTCAAGCTTTAACTTCACTTTGGTGTTGTTTGAGCTGTTGAGGTTGCCTTTGCTTAGCTGTTGACGCAGGCGTAGCAGTTCAGCACTTGACTGGTTGATATCTACATAGATTGGATCTAGACGCTGAATCGTAACCAGTGGTTCTGTCTGATTTGCAGTCACTAACGCACCCGCCGTAATCGAAGAACGGTTGGTTTGACCAGAAATCGGTGCACGTACGGTTGAATAGCCCAGGTTGATTTCAGCATTACGTAAAGTTGCACGGTTTGCATTCAAATCAGCTTCAGCCAGTTTGACCTGTGCTGCGATGTCATCGTATTCCTGTTTAGAAATGGCATTGGTACCGACCAGTTGACGGTAACGACCTTCTTTAACACGCAATACACCTAAATTCGCTTCAGCACGGGCAATCGCAGCACGAGCATTATCGACAGTAGTACGGTTAGTGCTTGAATCAATTTCATAAAGCGCCTGACCTTCACGGACATAGCTACCTTCAGTGAATAAGCGTTTAAGCACCACACCACTAGCCTGTGGACGTACTTCAGAAATCTCAAATGCTGTTGTACGACCTGAGAGCTCTACAGACTGCTCGACACTTTGTGGCTGTGCAACAAGAATACCGACTTCAGTCGGTGGCATTTGCTGCTGAGCACCAGCTTGCTGGCCCTCTTTAGGATCTTTGCTACAACCAACAAGTGCAAGACTTGTTGCTAATGCGCAAGCAGTCAGGGCGGGAGCCCAAAGCTTTGCAGATATCATTGTTCCACCTCAATTGGATTCTTATCTAAATTTTTTTATTTGTGAGCCGTGCAATATCTGATCCAGACCATATACCACAACGAAATCCAAATAAAACTTATACTCCAGCCGGATATGACATCTGAAGGAAAATGTACGCCTAGATAAACTCTTGAAACACCCATAATCAGCATCCATGCACCTGCACCCATCCAGATGATGGTGTGTCGGGGATGTTGCCGATATATGAACATTGCCAGACAGCCGAGACAGGCTGCATAGACGCTATGAGCACTCGGGAAGGAGCTTCCATAGCTTTCAACCAGATGAAAAGACTCTGCTGGTCGAGGTCGGGCAATACTGAATTTTAAAAGCCAGCCTAGGAGAATTCCTCCGATAATTCCGATACATATAAAAATTACGCTTGCATGCTTTTTATACCACAGTAGAAAAATACACCATAGTGTGGATAAAAATAATACAAATGGCATGCCACCTATCACTGATAAGGACTGATTAATTTGATTTAAAAATTCTGTGCGATAGCCGCTAATCCATTCTATTGCAAGCACATCTAACTGGCTTAAAGTTGCAATATCAAGAAATAACACACTGAAAATTAAAAATAAAATTCCGACAATAAGTAACAAGTAATGCATGCCAAAAATCCTTGTCCTTTTAACCGTTATTCAGCCGGTTAACTGTCTGCGCTAAAGTGTACTTGTCAGTACACTTTTTTTCAAGAGTGCGTATTTTATGCAAATTCCATTTTTTATTTATGGGATTTTGTACCTAAATGCCCAAATATTCTCGCAATTTTACAGTTTTGTGGATGTATGATTTTCGTCAATTTCAATAGTTTGCTTCGGCGGCCAGAAAAACTCACTTGGGCGAGTCAGGAAATGGGTCATGACCAGTTTAGCGAGCGGTTTCCACTGTTCGAAACGCACCCGTCGTGCGCGTAATGCCACAATAATGGTCAGGCTGAAACTTACAAAAAGGTTAGTCAGACCAATCAGCAGAACACCCAGGAAAGAGATGATAATGAGTCCAATATCTGGACCATTAATATTGATTAGTCCTTGGATAAAGTTGGCAGACGCAAAGGCAATATGACGAATATCTAAAGGCAAGCCGAGAATGAAACCGATGGTACCCATACTGCCCAGCATAACCCCAAAAATAAAATTACCCGCCAGTGCACCCAGATTACGTTCAATATAGTCAGCAAATCGATGCAAACGTTCTTGTCCCATCAGTTGTGACAGGCGCACATGAGCTCTTAGACGAGGACCGACCTTCCGATACACTGCCATATTATCGAAATAACCGGCTAATAGGCCTGACAGGAATAAACATACTCCAGCCACTGCTGCATGAGGAATCGCTAAAGAAGTAAATGGATTCAGGTCATATAAGGTTTTGGCTGCTTTGGCATGTGTCATTAATGGCTCATGTAGGGCAAATTCCCACATCAGGGCAATCAGTGCTGCAACCGGAATTGCGATTGAAATATTCCCAAGAATCGCGACAAACTGGGTCCGAATGATATTCACAATCAGTGCAGCCAGTTCAGCAATCTGGGCAGTTTTCGAACCTTTACGCTGTTGTACGGTAGAAGCGAGTGCAGCTGCGGTCATGGCCGGCTGTTTGGTTGCAACGGTAAAATGCAGCACATGAATGAGCATAAAACCGAGCGAATAGTTCATGCTATAGCTAAAGGCTTGCATTAAAGGTGCCATGGTGACACGCGCCATCAAGACTTTCAGCGAGGCCATAAAGGCAATGATGATACCGGCACCAGCTGCCGATTTGTACATGGCCAGAAAGCCTTGCTTGTCAGTACTTACATAATGTTCACCGGTTTTACTGGCATTTTCAGTTACCTGTAAAGCCAGGAGTTCACTATTGGTAGTCAGTAAGGCACGCACACTGCGTTCGCTATAAATCGCTTCGGTAATATCTGCGATAAACAGACCAATGGACTGATAACGCAGATCATCATCATCCAGCACCATATTCAGCAGGATTTCAATCCGTTCCAGACACTGTTCCAGCAAGGCCAGCATATAGGTCAGGCTGACACTGACCCCAATCCGTTTGGTAGAGCGGCGAATTTTGGCGACAACATCGTGACACTGCTCCAGCATGACCAGAGCTTGAGAAGCATCTGGCGGCGTAATCGAATCTACCAGTTCTACAGTGTTATAGCGTTTTTTATATTCCTGGATAAATTCAATAATCTCACGGTTTTGCACCAGAAAAGGTGATTCATATTCCATGAGCTCAGGCTGGGCATTAATAAATTCAGGATGCAGGCCGATCCCACTCACCCGGTAGGACAGAATCGTTAGTGCTTTAATGATCTGATCTTTGATTCGGGTTTTTTCTACCTGATTGGAATGACCCTGATTTACAACAGCAAAAAGTCGCTGCCAATCCGCTTCATCAAAATAATCCAGCCAGTATTTATCGGTACGCAAATAGAAAATCTTGCGGAACAATTCCTGAAGCTGTAAATGATCTGGAATCACCGGCAGGATATGCGCCCCGATCCGCTGATTCAGCTGGTTCCAGAAACCATCCAGAGAAAGAATCCCGGTATCGGAAAACAGACTGGCTTGTTTATAGCGGTTGATAATTCTTAAAGTGAAACTTTGTAAGGTTAAGACTGCATTGGGAGTGAGCAGCAAAGCCCGGATAAATGCATTAAATTTTGTTTCGATTTCTTCTGTATTTCTGCTGTCTTCTGGGCGTATACGTTCTACAAGTTGGATGAGCAGATTCTCATCCAGCACCGCTTGTGGTTGTTCAAGCTGATGCTGCATGCTTTGAAAAATATCAAGAAAATTAATATGCATAGGCGAGATAAGCGGCTATTGAATCCGGTGAAGAGCCAGTTTGGCCAGATTAACGAGGGCCTGACGATACTCTGAATCGGGTAGTGCATTCAAGGCTTGAATTGCAATTTCTGTTTCTTCGGTTGCACGCTGGCGGCAATAATCCAAGGCGCCAGAATCATTTACAATCTTGATGACTTCTGCCAAATGATCTGTTCCGCCCGTTGCAATACTGCGACGGATAATTTCATGCGATTCCCCAGTTGTATTCTTCATGGCAGCAATCAATGGCAGGGTAGGTTTACCTTCCATCAGGTCATCACCGATGTTTTTACCTAGGGTTTCAGCATCAGATGTATAGTCCAGAATGTCATCAATAATCTGGAAGGCATTACCGAAGTGACCAGCGAATTTACGTAATGGTTCGCGGAATTCAGTCTTGTCGGAAAGAATAGCGGCACCTTCGGTCGCCAACTCAAACAGGCGAGAAGTCTTGCCATGAATAATACTTAAATAAGTTTCTTCTGAGGTTTCTGGCTGATGTTGCGACTGTAGTTGCAGAACTTCGCCTTCGGCAATTTCGCAGGTACCCGTAGAGAAGTCTTTGAGCAGGGTCATATTGTTAAGGTCGACCAGTAAATCAAAGGCACGCGAAATCAGGAAGTCACCCACTAGCACAGCTGTCTGATTGTTCCAGGTGGCATTGGCAGTTGGACGGCCACGACGCAAACCTGACTCATCGACGACATCATCATGAACTAGAGTTGCCGTATGCAACATTTCGATAATGGCTGCCAGTTTGCGATGCTGTTCCAGTTCCACGGCACCACAGGCTTTTGCTGCCAACAGGCACATGATTGGGCGCATACGCTTGCCGCCAGCTTCAACCACATGCTTGCTGACCGCCATCACCAGCGCTACTTTTGAGGTAATTCCTTCGTTAATGAATGTGTCCATCGCAGCAAAGTCGTTAGCAACAGGAGCGAGAATATCTTGCTTAAAGTCGATGGCCATGTGAAAGAAAACCTCTAGTTTGGTAAATCGCAGCGGGTAGTTTAACAATTTATAACATGAGTGAAAGCTAAGAAAAGCACAAACTCCACTAAAAATCAGCTTTTTATAGCACTTCTTTGAGTTTAGCCTAAATTTTGACATTTAAAAAACGAACAATATCTTTCCGCTAAAGTTTTTTTCTAAACATTCTCAGGCAGCCGGAAAACTCGGAATTGAGTATCCTTTTTTTGGCCATTATATCCAATATTAATCTTTGATTTTGAATGAATAATTTAATGATTTATAGGCTTTATAATGGAGTTCATGATTATTTCCTTAAAATGGCTTGTTGTTTCTTATAATATCCCTTAAAATCTTTGCCCTTGTATAAACCCCAGTGGCGCGCGTTTTAAGATCGATATATTCCTTTATCGGCACGTCGACACGGGCATGTTTGGAGTACATTATGTACGCAGTAATCCAAAGCGGTGGTAAACAGCACCGTGTAGTTGAGGGTGAAACCCTTAAAGTTGAATTATTGAAAGCTGAAACTGGTTCAACAATTACGTTTGATGACGTACTTATGCTTGTAAACGGTGATAGCATTCAAATCGGTGCTCCAGTTGTAGCTGGCGCTAAAGTAACTGCAGAAGTAGTTAGCCATGGTCGTCACGACAAAATCCGCATCATCAAAATGCGTCGTCGTAAGCACTACCGTAAACAACAAGGTCACCGTCAATGGTTCACTGAGTTGAAAATTACTGGTATCTCAGGCTAATTACTAGGAGTAAATAGACATGGCAACTAAAAAAGCCGGTGGTTCGACTAAGAACGGTCGTGATTCGAATCCTAAGATGTTAGGTGTTAAAGTTTACGGTGGCCAAACTGTAACTGCAGGTAACATCATCGTTCGTCAACGTGGTACTGAATTCCACGCTGGTCAAAACGTAGGTATGGGCCGTGACCATACATTATTTGCTACTGCTGATGGCGTAGTAAAATTCGAAGTGAAAGGTCAATTTGGCCGTCGCTACGTATCTGTTGAAGCATAATTTGCTGAAATAGAAAAAAGACCCACAGTTTCTGTGGGTTTTTTTATGCGTGAAGATTTATCGGCTAATAAAGCTGTGACAGCGAATGTAAATATCACTATTGAATCTTCATCATGATGAATAAAAGCAGGAATTCTGCATTAATAACAATACAAAACTTCTTATTTTCTATCATCTTAGTTTGAGAAATTGGTTTAAGATGAGCCATTAGATAAATAGCGATATGCAAATACAAAAAGGTGAGATTATGAGTATGCTTCGTAAAACTGTATGTGCCATAACAATCGGTACGGCGACACTGGCACCTGTCATGAGCACGACTGTATTTGCCGCAACTGCAGCGACGGAGCAGCAAGCTACTGCGAATCTGGTGAAACAGCTCAGCAATATCCGTAGCTTAACTGCAAATTTTGAACAAACCACTAAAGTCACTAATCCGAAAGCGACCCAGAAAAAAGGCTTGACCGCCCAGCACATGAACCAGACCTTTAAAGGTGTGATGAAAGTGGCGCGTCCGGGTAAATTCTACTGGGAAACTTCAAGCCCGTCGAAACAGACTATTGCCACTACAGGTAAAACCGTATGGATCTATGATCCAGACTTGCAGCAAGCAGTGCGTCAGAGTCTAGACGATCAAGTGGCAAATACACCGGCATTATTATTGTCCGGCAATACTAGTCAGATTATGCAATCTTATCGTGTAACCCAGCCGAATAAAGCTAAAACCTATTACACGCTTTATCCGAAAAATACTGATGGGGTGTTTGAAAGCCTGACTATTAGTTTTGGTGCGAACAAAGCGCCTAGCTTGATGATTTTGCAGGATTCATTAGGCCAAACCACGAATATTAAATTTAGTAATGTAAAACTGAATACCACGATTCCGGCATCTACATTTAACTTTACCCCGCCAAAAGGCACAGACATTATTGATCAATAAGTATCAAGATCAACTCAATAAAAAAGCAATCTTCGGGTTGCTTTTTTTTGTTCCTGATCGGGATGGATCTGGAGTCATTACAAGGTTGGCGTATATCTAGAAGTTTGGGTGTTTTAGAATAAACAAAAATTGAGTCAATGAAATTGCAAAATTTTAGGAGCTCAGGATGAAAATGGCTTCATGTAAAATAGGCTGGATCGGTTGTATCTTGTGTCTGAATCTCGGGCTATTTGCCTGTCAGCCTCAAACCTCTTCAGTCACTACATCCGCGCAATCAGAAGACACAGGAGAAATCCAATCCAAAATAGTTCCAGTTAAAGATGCCAATCAGGTCGTGTGTGAAATCGAAGGTTGTGTGCGCTTTGATTTGCAGACTGTAGATACCAATATGAGTTGGATTGATCAATACTTCATGGAGCGTATCCAGCGTACTGAGCCGGTCGCTTTTAGCAAAGTGACCAGTAATAAAATTAAAGCAAAGGATCAGCCGAAATTTATTGATCAACGTTCCATTCAGGTGAATTACCTGAATCAGCATGCGCATCTGGCCACTTTTATATTTAAAACTGCCCATCAGCCTGAACGTGCAGCACAGCCCCAATCTCACACCGAATATGTCAATCTGGACCTAAAACAAAAGAAACGTCTAGCTCTTCATCAGGTTATGCGCGGTAATACAGATGAAAAACTGAAACAGACTCTATATCAAGCAAATAAAGACTGGCTGGATCGTTATCAAATCACCCAGCAGAAACTAGCACTGAGTGACAATTATTATTTTGACAGTCAGGGCTTGGTACTGGTTTATCCGGCAGGCGAGTTGAACAAGACAATCAGTGATATGGCAGAATTAAAAGTACCTTATACAGCATTAAGAGAGATCATCCGGCCTGAATATTTATCGCTTTTGCCTTAAACAAGCCTTTAAATATTGCGCTAATAAACTCCAGCCGGTAGGTCAGTCACTGTATTTTTTGACGTTAAGAGCTTACACTATAGCCAGTTTTTTTCTTATCCAAAGATTGGCTATGATCGACCCGAAATTACTTAGAAATAATATTGAGGCTGTAAATTTAGCCTTGGCAAAACGTGGTGTTCAACTGAATGTTGAGGAATGGGCATCATTAGAAGCTCGACGTAAAGAGATTCAATCCAAAACTGAATCCTTGCAAGCTGAGCGTAATGCCGGTGCCAAGCAAGTGGGTCAGATCAAAAAAGCAGGTGGCGATGCCTCTGAAATCATGGCACGCATGTCTGCAATTGGTGATGAAATCAAGGCTGCTGAAGCTGCACTGGCTGAGCTGCAAGCTGAACTAGAAGAAAAATCACTGTCTATTCCAAACCTGCCAGATGAATCTGTACCTGAAGGTAAAGATGAAAATGACAATGTGGAAGTCCTGAAATGGGGGACACCACGCGAATTTGACTTTGAAATCAAAGACCATACTGACCTGGGCGAAATGATGGGTGGTCTGGAATTTGAAACTGCGACCAAATTGACTGGTTCACGGTTTAGCGTTCTGAAAGGTCCTTTAGCGCGTCTGCAACGTGCCATCACTCAGTTTATGCTGGATACGCATACCACTAAAAATGGCTATACCGAAGCCTATGTACCTTATTTGGTGAATGCAGATTCTTTACGTGGTACAGGTCAGTTACCGAAATTTGAAGAAGACCTGTTCAAGCTGCAAGGTGAGAAAGAATTCTACCTGATCCCTACGGCTGAAGTACCTGTAACCAACTTCGTGCGTGATGAAATCATCGATGCCGACCGTCTGCCACTGAAATATGCAGCACATACCCCATGTTTCCGTAGTGAAGCCGGTTCATATGGCCGTGATACCCGTGGTCTGATCCGTCAACACCAGTTCGACAAAGTTGAGATGGTTCAGATTGTAAAACCTGAAGACTCTATGCAGGCACTGGAAGAGTTAACTGGTCATGCAGAAGGTATTTTGCAAGCATTAGGTCTACCATATCGTAAAATCATTCTGTGTGGCGGTGATATGGGCTTTGGTGCATGCAAAACTTATGACCTTGAAGTCTGGGTGCCAAGTCAAAATACGTATCGTGAGATTTCATCTTGCTCAAATATGTGGGATTTCCAGGCACGCCGTATGAAAGCGCGTTACCGTGCTGACCAGAAAAAAACTGAATTCGTACATACGCTGAATGGTTCAGGTCTGGCTGTAGGTCGTACTTTACTGGCGGTCATGGAAAACTATCAACGTGCTGATGGTTCAATTGAGATCCCTGAAGTACTGCGTCCGTATATGGGTGGTGCAACTTACATCGACTAAATGTCGGTGTATGCACCAAAATGTGCATGAAAATTGCTTAGACAGTCAGATTTAAAACTTTTTGAGGCATTTTGTGGATATCTTTCCAATCTCGTTAAAGTTGCAACAGCAACCTTGTCTGATTGTCGGTGGTGGACATATTGCATACCGTAAAGCGGTATTGCTACAGAAAGCAGGGGCAGTCATTTCGGTGGTTGCACCTGAGATCGAAGCGAGTCTGCTTGAGATTGTTCAAGCGACCGCCGGTCAATATGTTCAGGCACCTTTCAATTCTGAAATTCCTCTACGTTCCTACCGTCTGGTGATTGCAGCGACCAATGATGCTGGAGTCAACCGTCAGGTGTTTGAAGACTGTGAAGCTGAAAATGTGCTGGTCAACAGTGTTGATGATCCACCACATTGCCGTTTCATGGTGCCAGCAATTATCGACCGCTCACCACTGGTTATTTCAGTCGCGAGTAACGGTACTTCACCAGTATTGTCTCGTCAGATCCGCACTCAGCTTGAAGCTACCATTCCGCATGGTATGGGTAAACTGGCTGAGTTCTCTGGTAAGTGGCGTAGTACAGTTAAAGCCAAGATCACTAATCCCGATGAACGCCGTATCTTCTGGGAAGATTTATATGCCAGTCCTTTGAAAGAACAGGTATTTAATGACAATCTGGCTGAAGCTGACCATTTGATTGAACAAGCCTTAAATGAATGGCAAAAACCAAAAGGTGAGGTTTATCTGGTCGGTGCCGGACCGGGTGATCCGGAGTTATTGACGCTAAAAGCCTTACGCTTGATGCAGCAGGCCGATGTGGTGATCTATGACCGTTTGGTCTCTGCACCGATTATGGATCTCTGTCGCCGTGATGCAGAAAAGATCTATGTCGGTAAGGCACGATCTAATCATGCAGTACCACAAGAAGGGATTAATGCCTTACTGGTGAAATATGCCAGCGAAGGCAAGCGAGTCTGTCGTCTAAAAGGCGGTGATCCGTTTATCTTTGGTCGTGGCGGTGAAGAGATTGAAGAGCTGTTTGCTGCTGGCGTGGCCTTTCAGGTCGTGCCTGGCATTACCGCAGCTTCAGGCTGTTCAGCTTATGCTGGTATTCCGCTCACTCATCGTGATTATGCACAAAGCGTGCGTTTCCTGACAGGTCATTTAAAAGAAGGTTCTCCTGAACTGCCTTGGAATGAACTGGTCTAT
Organism: Acinetobacter variabilis; assembly: GCF_000369625.1. GTDB lineage: Bacteria > Pseudomonadota > Gammaproteobacteria > Pseudomonadales > Moraxellaceae > Acinetobacter > Acinetobacter variabilis. Next base: position 1,785,600 of record NZ_KB850113.1, on the reverse strand, counting down.
GAAAACCAGACACTGGTACTTTATATGGGACTGGTGGGACTGGAAAAAATCTGTGCACAATTGATTGAGCATGGTCAGCGTCCAGATATGCCAGTGGCCTTGGTCTCAAAAGGCACCACACCAGAGCAAAAAGTGGTGGTGGGAACGCTCCAAGATATTGCATCGAAAGTGAATGAGCACCATATTCAGGCACCAACCTTGACCATTATTGGTGAAGTGGTGCGTTTACGTGAAAAATTGAAGTGGTCCTAAATGTCCACTGAACTCCCAAAAGTAGAGAAAAGCTGTGATCCATGTTGTTTTATATGAACCTGAAATTCCTGCCAATACAGGTAATATTATTCGCCTATGCGCAAATACGGGAGCACAGCTACATTTGGTCAAGCCGCTTGGCTTTGAACTGGATGATAAAAAACTAAGACGTGCCGGTCTCGATTATCATGAATATGCCAATATGCAGATTTGGGAAAATATTGAAGAGTGTCTGGCCGATCTGGCTACTAAGGGCGTAGGTGTGGATGCGGTTTATCCGCTGACCACCAAAGGTTTTGAAACCCCGCATACCTCAGATCTAAATCGTTCCGTAGCCTTGTTGATGGGACCAGAAACTCGTGGCTTGCCAGAGCATGTACGTATGATGTTTCCAAAAGAGCATTGGATTCGTCTGCCCATGGCAGAGAATTCACGCAGCTTGAACTTGTCTAATGCGACTGCTGTGATTGTCTATGAAGCATGGCGTCAGCAGGGTTTTAAACCGCTTTAAGCTTATCGTACCGATTTAAAAAGCTGCTTAAGAGCAGCTTTTTTATTTTGTGTAACAGATGCAGGTACATATTGAGTCTTTCAGGTAATGTTGTAGATAAGCTCTTGAGAATATAGAAAAAAGGAACAAGATGTGAAAAAGGATGGATTCTAGCAGGATGTAGTACGTTATTGCTGGCCAGCATGATGACACAGGCTCAAGAAGCGCCACAGCAATCAGTATCATCACAAGATACAGCTCAGCCCATTACTCAGGAAGAAATCCGCCAAGGGCTGGCAGCGATGCAACAGCGCTTAAATAGCCGCATTGAGCAATGGGGCAAAATCCTTAGCCGTGATGATTTCGAGTGGACCTGGCGTGGACGTCAGATGAAACCAGCCAAACGTCAGGAAGTTTGTGATATTTTTCAGGGCGTGGTGAATGAAATGTATCAAATGGCGGTAAAGAACAAGGCTCAACTCATTCCGGAAAATCAGAAACTATATCCAATCGTGATCAGTTTATTGAAAAATTGGGCTTTCAAAATAACCGGGTGAATACCCAAATGGGCTTCGATTGTCGTCTGCAATAAGCTCAGTCCATTATCCAAGAAAATAAAAAAAGGCGCATAAAGCGCCTTTTTAAGTATGAACAATATCGATTATTCAAACTCGTTATGTTGTGGAGCAGGGTGCTTAAAGCCTTTGGTTTTATAACCTAGGTACAAAATACCGAACATCGCCCACCATAAACCGTATTTCAGTGCAGTTTCTTCAATTTCCAGCCACATCGCAAAGATACTGATAAAACCAAGCATCGGGATGACCACAAAGCTAAAAATGTCTTTTGCGGTTTTAGTACGACCATCACGCAGTGCATAACGTGAAATCACTGACAGGTTCACGAATGTAAACGCAGTCAAGGCACCGAAGCTGATCATTGAAATCACGATATCCAGATCCATGAAGCCGGCAGTTAAGGCCACTGCACCTACAATCAGAATATTGTAGTTTGGCGTATAGCTTTTCGGACTGATATGACCAAAGATTTTCTTGTTGATCACGCCATCACGACCCATGACATACATTAGACGTGATACACCTGCGTGAGCAGAAATACCAGACGCCATTACGGTAATGATCGCAAAAGTCAGAACATAAGACTGGAACAGTGAGCCACCGACAAGAAGCAGGATTTCTGGCTGAGTTTCAGCAATATTCTTGAAGTAAGAACCCGGTGTAGAAGGGAAGTACAACTGCATGAAGTAAGTACTGATAATGAAAATCACACCGGCGATTAAAGCAGTCAAGAAAATCGCTTTAGGCAAGGTGTTTTCAGTATCTTTGGTTTCTTCTGCCAGAGAACTTAAAGAGTCAAAACCAGTGAATGAGAAGCACAGTAAGGTCGCACCAGTAATCAATGCACCGACTGAAGTCAGTTCATTCCAGAACGGTTCAAGACTCCAAAGCTGGTAACGCTGTTCAGCTGTAATTGGACCCTCAGCATTGAAACCGGCCTGCAGTTTGGTAAATACCATCCAGGTAAAGATACCGATCACCAGTAACTGTACCAGTACGATCAAACTGTTAAAGTTCGCCACGAAGCGTGCACCACGCAGGTTTACCCCGGTCATAAAGGCAGACAGTACGATTACCCAGACCCAATGGTTCACATCAGGAAACAGTGCTTCAAGATAGATCACTGCCAGGATGATGTTCACCATTGGTGATAACAGATAATCCAGCCAAGAAGACCAGCCCACCATAAAGCCAATATTCGGATGAATCGATTTTTGGGCATAGGTATAAGCCGAACCTGAAGAAGGGTAGCGGCGAATCATGTGACCATAGCTGATCGATGTAAACAAAATTGCAATCAGGGCAATGATGTAAGAAGTAGGAACATGCAAATGACTTTCTTCAGATACCAAACCAAAAGTATCAAATAAGGTCATTGGTTGAATGTAAGCTAAACCAATAATAATGATGTGCCAGAGCCCTAGCGTTTTTTGCAGTTTAGCTGCCGATTGAGTCCCAGAGAAATTTGTCAACGGCGTTATCCTCTTAATCGTTGATCAAGGATCAGTCATATTTAATAAGGATCGTTTGAGACGAACGATCCCCCCTACAATTTTCTATAAAAGCGCGCCAATCTACTTTAAAATTACGGCTTTTACTAGCTATTTTTTGAATTTAGGCCTGCACGAAATGTGCCATTCGAAGCAAAAAACGGCGATTTCCTGCAAGATAAAAGCCCGATGTCTAAAAAAACATCAGGCTTAAATTTTTCGCTATATTGGCTTATTTTTCAGTAATTACCAAGCCTTTTTTAAGATAGATTTCAAATCTTCCAAACTGGCTTCTTTGGGGTTGTAAATGATGGAACCATCATTTAATGCTTTTTCAGCAACTTCATCCAGCTGTGACTCAGAAATCTTACCTGTTTCACTTAATGTGCGCGGTAATTTAGTCAAGCTATAGATTCGATCACGCATGGTTAAAATTGTAGCAATGGTCTTGTCTGCACGTAAGTGTGCTGGTGTTTGTGCATAGATGTCTGCACCCGCCAATGGCAGCAGCAGCTCGGCAATCTTGTCGCCATTCACTTCCTTGTTGTATTCCAGCACATAAGGCAGGAACAGGTTCATACATAGGCCATGCGGCAAATGCGCGACCGCACCTAGAGCATGTCCAAGCGAGTGCACCAGGCCCACCATTGAATTGGAGAAGGCAATACCAGCCATAGTAGAGGCTTGAGCCAGCTCCAGACGACCTTGAGCATCAGTCGGGTTGTCGAGCACATTAAACAGGTTGGCACTGACCTTTTTCACGGCAGCTGTGGCATAGGCATCTGAAATTGGATTGGCTGCCATACAGGTGTAGGCTTCTACAGCATGTGTCATCGCATCCATGGCTGTCATGGCAGTCAGATGCGGTGGCAGGGTCTGAGTCATACGTGGATCCAGAATCGCAGCATGCGGCATCAGGTAATAAGATGCAAATGGCATTTTCACATTCTTTTCGGTATCCGATACCACAGCCACCATCGTCACTTCAGAACCAGTTCCTGAAGTCGTAGGAATTACGAAAAATGGCTTCAGCGGTTTAGGCAGGTTATGCGCACCAGAATATTTGAGTAAGTCGTCACCACCTTCAGAGACCAGAATATTGGTCGCTTTTGAAGTATCAATCACTGAACCGCCGCCAACAGCAATAATGGCATCGCAATCATGATCACGATAAAGCTGTGCTGCGCTGCGCACTGTACCTAAACTGGAATCTGGCGGTACATCATCAAAAATCGCTGCAATTTTGGCATCGGTCGATTCAAAAGCAGCTTCAATCGGCGCCAGCAGGTTATTGGCACGTACACCTTTATCAGTAATGATCAGTGGACGTTTGGCACCTAAAGTGGCCAGTTCAAAAGGAATGTGTTCTAACGCGGCATGACCAGCAATCACTTTGACTGGACAGAAAAATTCATAATAAGGTTTTGCCATGTTATACACTCCGTTTCAAATAAGATTGAGCGACTTTTAAGTAGATGCTGCTCGCTTCCATGATTTTATCTTTGAGTCCCAGATTATTCGGGTATTCTTTTACTGCCAGTTGCGCCACCATTTTTGGCAAGATCAGCGCTTCCATTTTATTCAGGCAACGTACCAGACGGATCGCATAGGAAATATCACCATCGGCAATCATGCGGTCATTGGCAAAGGCCTGAGACGTGCTTTCCTGAAAGGAAAACACCAGAAAGGCATGATGCAGATGCTTAAAGGTAATGGTCAGGTCTGGCTTGATGCTGCTGTCTTTGACCAGTTCCAGCTGATGTTGTTCTGTGACCCGAGCAACGAAGGCCGGGCCATGCGGAAAAACATTCATTGAGAGCCTGAAATTGGCGGGAAACTGGGCAACTTCCTGTTTGATTTCTGGGTCTACCTGACTTGCCATGACCAGGCCACGGCCAATGATATCCATCATCAGTTTGACATAGGCAAGCTGCAAAGCGGGTTTTACGGATTTTGTCGCAATCACGTGATGATCCCTATCTTGATATTATTTGTTTAGAGTAATTACTCTAATTTATTTATTGTTAAAATGCAAAGGCTTTATCTTTGCTCAACGTTCACCTGATTAAAGTAACCGCTGCTGCTTAAAGTTTCAATAATTTCAACACACAAGTCATTAAACTTTGGTGGATTGCTGACGAGGTCATTAATTCGCACCATTTCCAGACCTGCATAGCCGCAAGGGTTAATGGTATGGAAACCAGTCAGGTCGCAATCAATATTTAAAGACAGGCCATGATAGCTACGGCCTTTACGAATCTTGAAGCCGAGAGAACCAATTTTACGCTCATTCACATAGACGCCCGGAGCATCGGGTTTGGCATAGGCTTCAATGCCATGATTTTTTAGGAGCTGGATCATCAGGTTTTCAGCATACGACACCAATGTACGGACATTCCAACCCAGACGATTCAGGTCAAACATAAAGTATGCGACGAGCTGACCAGGACCATGCCAAGTGACTTGACCACCACGGTCGGTTTGAATGACAGGAATATCAGTTGGAATCAGGATATGTTCCGGTTTGCCTGCCTGACCTTGGGTCAATACATCATGGTGCTGCAAAATCCATAACTCATCAGGCGTATTTTCATCACGGTTTTCCGTGAAGCTTTTCATTTCCAGAAAACGGTCTTCATAGGGAGTCAGGTTATTATATTGACGGATAATCAGGGAGGGTTTTTGAACCGCAGCTGTCACAGTGTGCGTCCTTAGAAAATTAAATCATACTGCAAATAATTATAATGATTTCAGCAATGGATAGGGGAGGGATTCGTAGTAATTGTTGGTAAGCTAGTCACACATATAAAAAACACGCCCGAAAGCGTGTCTTTTAATTTGCCAAGGTTGGAGCAGAATAATCTTAAAGTGCAGTCTTGATCAGTGGGCAAGCTGCAAGATCAGCATATACGGCATGAACTTGTCCCAGTTCCAGGAAACGTAGCTGAGCAGTGATCGAATGATATTTACCAGTACGAGATGGAGTGATGCTTACGCTATCGCCATCAAAGTCAGGGAAATGTTTGGTAAAAATCTCAACAACTGCATTCAGCAGTTCTTCACCTGCAAGGCCAATGAGTTTGATTGGGTAATCCATTGGAAAAACCCAAAGATCTTCGCGGAGTTCACGAGATGGTGTACGGTCTAACATGTAGTCCCCCTATTCGAAACGCCTGCGTAGCGCAGGCGTTTGGGTGTGTTGCAATACAAAATGGAGACGAGAGATAAAATTTCAAGTCTCCAAAATTGTATTAAATCTTAGTCATTTTCCAGGAATGAACGCAGATGTTCAGAACGGGAAGGGTGACGTAACTTACGTAGAGCTTTCGCTTCGATCTGACGGATACGTTCGCGGGTTACATCGAACTGTTTACCGACTTCTTCCAAAGTATGATCCGTTGGCATGTCGATACCGAAACGCATTTTCAGGACTTTCGCTTCACGTTCAGTCAGGTTTTCCAGTACCTCGCGAGTCGCTTCTTTCAGGCCTTCTGAAGTAGCAGCATCAACAGGAGAGGTGATGTTACTGTCTTCAATGAAGTCACCCAAATGCGAATCTTCATCATCACCGATTGGTGTTTCCATCGAAATCGGTTCTTTAGCGATTTTCAGTACTTTACGAACCTTCACTTCGTCCATTTCCAGACGTTCGCCCAGTTCTTCCGGTGTCGGTTCACGGCCCATTTCCTGAAGCAATTGACGAGATACACGGTTGATCTTGTTAATCGTTTCAATCATGTGCACTGGAATACGAATGGTACGTGCCTGATCCGCGATTGAACGGGTAATCGCCTGACGAATCCACCAAGTGGCATAAGTCGAGAACTTGTAACCACGACGGTATTCAAACTTGTCTACCGCTTTCATCAGACCGATGTTACCTTCCTGAATCAGATCCAGGAACTGCAAGCCACGGTTGGTATATTTCTTCGCAATCGAAATTACCAGACGCAAGTTTGCTTCAACCATTTCTTTCTTGGCACGACGTGCTTTCGCTTCACCGACTGCCATACGTTTGGCAATGTCTTTGATGTCACGAACTTTAAGATCAAGGTCTTTTTCGATATCTGCGATTTTTTGCTGGAAGGCCAATACGTCAGGACGTACTTTTTCCAGATAAGCTTTCTGATCAGCAGTCGCTTTCGCAATTTGCTCATCTAACCAAGCTGGATTCGATTCCTGACCCGGGAAAGTAGTACGGAACTGGGTACGGTCCATACGGCCACGACGGACGGCATAACGCATCACTTCACGTTCTGCACCACGGATCTGGTCATGTGTACCACGAATCATTTCAGAAATGATATCGAACAAACGCGGGGTGAACTTGAACATCATGAACACAGTTGCAAGCGCTTGAAGTGCTTCTTCTGCTTCTTTGCTGTTACGGCCGTGTTTTTCCAGTATCGCTTTGGTATTTTTCCAGGCATCTGAAAGTTCGGCAAAACGAACTTTGGCAATTTCTGGATCTGGGCCTGAGTCACCTTCAGAATCGTCATCGCTATCAGACTCTTCATCTTCCTCGTCATCATCCAGTTTTACATCTTTGGTTGACTTGGTCGTTGCTTCTTCGTCTTCTTCGATTTCAGCGACTTCTTCCAGGACTTCTGGAATTTCTTCATCTGATTCAGGGTCTAAATAACCTGACAGAATGTCAGCAAGGCGACGTTCGCCAGCTTCATAATCTTTGTATTCTTGTAGTACAACTTCTACAGCATTCGGCCAGTAAGCAATAGAGTGAAGAACGTCTCGGATACCTTCTTCAATGCGTTTTGCAATGCTAATTTCGCCTTCACGCGTTAAAAGTTCAACGGTACCCATTTCACGCATGTACATACGTACAGGGTCAGTCGTACGACCTGGTTCGTTTTCTACAGATGCAAGTACAGCCGCAGCTTCTTCTTCTGCAACTTCATCAGCAGCTTCTGCAGTATCCTCGAACATTGCATCATCAGATTCAGGCGCACGATCATGGACAGGAATACCCACATCATTCAGCATTTGAATGATGTCTTCAATCTGTTCGCTTTCTGTGATGGAGTCCGGGAGATGATCGTTAACCTCAGCGAAGGTTAAGTAACCTTGTTCTTTGCCTCGGCTAATCAGAGCCGCTACTTGAGAAGTAGGGGAAGTCATATCGCTCATCTTTGCTTACTCTTCGTTGAATCTGTGGCAGTGAAAAACCGTGCATGATAGCACAATTCACCTGAAATAGTTTTGGAATTGATCAGTCAAGCATGATTTTATAAATATGTTTGAATAACAATTGAATATCGATATTGGGTCTAAGTTTATCTTTTCAAGTGTATTTCCCAATCTAATTTTAGAAACGTCTCTCATCCATGGGATAAAAAGCGTTCACAATCTAACCAGCTAATAAATACACAATTATGCTGTAGAAAAACAAGAGCTAACTAGTATAAACATACAAAATATATAAATAAAACTTGACAAGTTTTTAAAGGCAAGATAAATAGCGCCTAGACCCATTTACATTTTTCACTACGAGGTAGTTTTAGTGTCTTCGACAGATTTTGAACTAGATGATAGCTACGGTGATGATGATGTTAATTTCGATGAGGCATCGAGTAAGCTAAGTGCGAAAGAGTCGTTGGAAAAACGTCGTCTGATTGATGATCTGCTCTCGCAACGCCGTCTGGAACGCGAACTCAAAGATTTTGATTATGACTTCGACGATGATGACGACTTTGACGACGAAGATTAACGAATTCAGATTTAGCATAGCCTGAATAAATGCTATGCTAATCCTTTCGGTTTTCTAAGTTTGGATGTTAAATGAGTGCTTTAGATTTAGACCTGTTGAGTGAATATCTGGATGGCGACCAAAATGAGTATGGTCTGGATTTTGCGGCAACTCATGGTTTCTTATGTGCTATCGCAGTAGGCCCGCAATTTGACAAATGGATGGATGAACTTTTTGAAGGCAACCAGAAAAAAGTGCCTGCAGAAATCATCAATCAGGTTAAAGCATGGTTAGAGTCAATCCGTCAAAGCTTGGCCAATGAAGAAGGGATCACTTTCCCATTTGAAATTGAAGAAGCAGATACCGAATCAAGTCTAGGTGACTGGAGTGTGGGCTTTGTAGATGCCATGTTCCTGAACGAAGAAGCCTGGTTTACAGAAGAATTTGAAGAACAGTTGGTCGATTTAACGCTGCCAATTATGGTATTCAGTGGCATTGATGAAGAAGATCCGCAAATGGAGTCTTTCCGTCGCAATGGTCAGTTAATGGATGAGCTTGCAGAAGAGATTCCAGAAAACTTGAATGAATTATATCTGATGTACCACACACCAGAATAAGTCATGCCCCGCCATGAAAAAGCACCGTCAGGTGCTTTTTTTAGCTCAGGTGTTTTGTACAACGTTTGGACTAGTTAATTACCTAGTCTAAGGTTTATGATCGGCACCCGTACGCTTGCTCAAACTATAACGCGCATAGCCATTATAGGCGATATGGAACAGCAAGGCATGTAAGGAAATACTTACAGCCACCAGAAACGAATTTGGCCCGCGTCCTGTATAAGCCATCCTTCTATAGATTTCCTCCGTCTGTGGATGCAACCAGATCACTATAAACAAAAAGATAAATCCAAAGGTCATGGCAATAATCGTGGAACCCCAGACCAGTCTGCTTTTCTCTTCCTGGGTGGGTAGTCGGAGTTCTTTTTTCACAAAGTATCGGGCGCTGAGAAAGGCGGAGGCAATCAGGGCAGGAATCAGCAGAATGGCGCCCAGATTGAACACATAGATGAGTATGCCGACTATTAAGACCATAGTCAGATAAACGGTGGCAAAATATTTAAGATAATGCGACATCGTTTTAGCCTCCTTATGCTGGGGTCTCTTCAGGATGGGCGATTTTTACGTTGATGTCTACGGTATAAAACCCATCCCACGATGATCACGACAATCGCAATAATCACATAACTGACCTGACTGAAGATTTTGTGCATCAATTCCTGATTTTCACCAAAATAAAAACCGACACAGGCCAGGAACGTGGTCCAGATAACAGTACCTAGTCCACTATAGAACATGAATTTCCAGAAAGGCATATGGCTCATGCCGGCCGGGATACTGATGAGGGAACGTACTGCCGGAACCATCCGGCCAAAGAATACAATCCGGTGTCCATACTGCTCGAACCATTCCAGAGATTTTTTCACGTCTTCAGATTTGATAAACAAGAATTTTCCATATCGGTCTATGAATCTGAAAATACTGTCGTGGTTAAATTTGTAGCCAATCCAATAGAGCAATGCCGCTGCCAATAACGAACCGATACTGCCTGCAATAATGACTCCAACCAGCAGTAAATCTCCCTGAGAAGCGGAATAGCCGGCAGAAGGCATAATAATTTCAGAGGGGATCGGGGGAAAGACATTGTCAAGAAACATGAGCAGGGCAATGCCCCAGTAGCCCAGCTGTTCCATGACAGAAATAATCCATTCAGTCAGATTCATAAAATTGGCAAAATAAAGAATACTGCTTGTATCCTAAGCAGTATTTTTAAGAGGGTAAAGTTAAGTTATATAAATGGCCAAGTGCGGATTAACTATGTGTTAAGGTATAAATGTAAACTTTACGTAAGCTGTAAGCCAGGCAAACTGGCAGAGCGCTGAGCAGTAAATAATGTGCTACTGTAGCCTCAATATGGTAGCCGATAAACAGGGCAAGAATGGCACCAATGATAGTTCCCAAGATCACAATAAACAGATGTGATTCTGCTTCCAGCTCATCTGTCATTTGGGTAATACGTTCCAGTTTTGTATTTTCTTTAGGTTGGAATCTAACAATATTATCTGGATCCCGAGCAAGTAAATTGGCCATTTTGTTTTCCTTTTCATTTAAAAAATTAATTAATAATGAAGGACTTATGGTAACAAAGTAATGTGATATAAGACTATCAAGCTTGGCTGTAAAAATATGCTGTTCTTGGTAAGGGATTGGTAAGTTTTTTATTGCAGATGTAAAGCTTATGTAAATAAAAAGCCCTCCGAAGAGGGCTTAGATATTTTTGGTTACAAAACTGGAGTTAGAGACGTTTACGTTTTGCAGCCAGAATTTGCGATTGACGCATACGGAAACCTTCTTTTTGTTTCTCGGTGGTTTTATCGATGCAGTACACACAAGATACGCCGTGTTCATAACTTGGCAGCGCTGCTTCTTCAGGTGTTAATGGCCAGCCACACGCATGACATTTGGTATTTTGACCTTCTTCCACACCATGTGTAACCGCAGTACGGCCATCAAATACGAAACATTCACCTTCCCACAGACTTTCTTCAGCTGGAGTTTCTTCCAAGTATTTCAGAATACCGCCTTTCAGGTGATACACCTCTTTAAAGCCTTCCTGAAGCAATAAAGAAGTTGATTTTTCACAGCGAATACCACCGGTACAGAACATGGCAATTTTCTTGTCCTTGTGCTGTTCCAGATTCTTTTTCACGTATTCAGGGAATTCACGGAAAGTTTCAGTTTTCGGATCGATTGCGCCTTTAAAGGTACCGGCTTTATATTCGTAATCATTACGGGTATCCACCAGAATCACATCATCACGTGCAATCAGCTCATTCCATTCTTTAGGATCAAGATAATGACCAACCAGATCACGTGGCTTAACCGGCACACCTAAAGTCACAATCTCTTTTTTCAGCTTGATCTTCATTTTACGGAATGGTTTGTCAGAGCTATGCGACTCTTTATATTCCATTTCGTTGAAGCCTTCATCCAGCAGGAACTGGTGTACTTTGTCGATGGCTTCACGGTTACCCGCAACGGTACCGTTAATGCCTTCACCTGCCACAATTAGAGTACCGCAAAGGTTGATGGTTTTTACCAAGTCTAAAAGACGTTGTTGCAGACCTTCAGGGTTTTGAACTTCTTTGAATTGATAAAGTGCGGCAACAACCCAACCAGTCGTCGCTTGCTGTTCTACAGGTGCAAGCTGTTCTACAGTAGCGTTCATGGAATACTCCAACGTAGCATGATAATTTGAAAGGCGCATATTTTAACGTGATTTGAATGAATAAGCGAGTAAAAGGCCGGGTTTTAACGGACTTCAAATCGATAGGGAGAGCGTGTATAGTCATGCCGACCCAGGATTTTGATGCAATGATGCAGATGCTGGAAGTTGCAGCACAGTTGGAGTAAGTTTTGAGTTCGGATCGTCGTATTGCATCTTTGACCCCTTGCGCAGGGCGTTGCTCAACCGTATTTGGTGATGCGGTCTGTCGTGGTTGCCGCCGTTTTAATCATGAAGTGATTCACTGGAATAGTTATAACGCAGATCAACATACTGCGGTCTGGCAGCGGCTGGATGCACAGCTAGATCAGATTTTGGTCCCGATGCTGCCGATGGCAAATCTGGCCAAAGTGGAAACATTTGTCCTGTCTAAACGGGTGCGTCTGCGTGAAGATGCGACTAAGGGCCGTAAGCTTTACCATGCCTTGAAACTCTGTGAAAAGAACCGTCATTTTACTGATGAAAGCGGTTTAGGCATTCATTACAAACAGGTACGTCCGCTTTGGGATGAATTCGAGCGTCGGGTACTGGCACTCGCCAAAGCCAGTTATGACCTGGCCTTTTTACGGGCGGATGGGATGAGCCAGCACCTGATTCAGATGCAGGAAGAGGACGAATAAGTCCTCTTTTTTATTAAAAAATCATGATAGCTGAGGAAATGGCGTGAATATCAGTGAATATGCTCTCTATTGTCTGGCCGTCGTCATCATGATTGCCACACCTGGGCCTGTTATGCTACTAGTTGCCAGTACTGGACTGAAAGGTGGCTATAAAGATGCTTTACAGACCATTTTCGGGACGAATTTTGCTTCTCTGGTATTGATCACCTTATCTATTTTTAGCTTAAAAGGCTTATTAGTGATTAATGAAAACTGGCTGAATGGCATCAAGCTACTTGGCTGTTTATATATTGCCTGGCTAGGAATCCAGATTTTCCGGGAAGTCTGGCAAGAGCAGGGTCCAACCAGTTCACAAGGTTTGCAACCAGTACAGGGAGGATTTCGAACCGGTTTTCTGGTGGGGATCTCCAATCCCAAAGATATTATTTTCTTTGCTGCATTTTTCCCGCAGTTTATCGGCATTACTCCAAACTTAGATTCCAGTTTAGTAATTCTAACGATCAGCTGGATTGTTCTGGATTTTTTGACCCTATCATTAGTTTATTTAGGCTTTCAACGCTTTGCTAAATCCAGGTTGTATCCTTATTTGCTTGGTTTGTGCGGTTTGATTTTATTGGTAGTCGCAGTCTATGGAATATTATCTGTACTCATCTAAAAATATTTATATAAAATAAAAATCCCGGTTTAAGCCGGGATTTTTTATCTTTACGCCTTAGACATTGTGCTGCTGGCGGTAATGCACCAGTTCATCAATGGTGATCACGGTCAGCTGATGTGTCTGTGCATAAGACAATACCTGAATGCCAGAAGCCATCGTGCCATCTGGGTTGGTCAGCTCACACAGAACACCGGCAGGTTTTAAACCCGCCAGACGTGCAAGATCAATCGTACCTTCGGTATGACCACGACGGGTCAGCACACCACCTTCACGGGCACGTAAAGGGAAGACATGACCTGGACGATTCAGATCACTGGCGACAGCACCGTCTTTAATGGCTGCTTTAATTGTGGTGGTACGGTCTTTGGCAGATACACCAGTCGTCACACCTTCTGCAGCTTCAATCGTTACAGTAAATGCAGTTTTAAACTGGCTAGAGTTATCCTGTACCATTGGCGGCAGTTCTAGATGATTGGCCAGTTCATCAGTCAGGCACAGGCAGACAATACCGGAACCATCGCGAATCATGCGTGCCATGGTTTCTACAGTCAAAGTCTCTGCAGCAACGATGAGGTCGGCTTCATTCTCGCGGTCAAAGTCATCCATCACCAGAACAGGTCTGCCTTGGCGGATGTCTTCGAGTGCTTGTTGGATGCGCTGTTCAGCGGGAGCTAAAGCGGAAAAGAAAATTTCGGGTTGAATCAAACTTGACATTGAAACGCTCACGTAAAGTAAAAGTACGATTGAACATTTCAGGACATAGTGAAAATAGGCTTATAGCAAAACAGTTTCATGCCAGGCATAAAACAGGATGTACTGCTTTCGTCTTCTTTCATCCGGACTATACCGTCGGCTCTGGATTTACACCAGATCTGCAGATCAATTGAAATTGACCGCTCGTGGGCTGATTCAGAAATAGAAAGATTTACTACCCTGAAATTACCACCGGTGGGGAATCTCACCCCGCCCTGAAGCGATGTGGGATCATTATAGTCCTGGTTTTTAAAAGATGGTATAGTTTGGCCAGTCACGAATTTGCAGAATTTCAGATAAGCAAAACAGATTATTTGAATTACTACAGCCTTTTAGCAAAAAACTGGAAACATGTTATGTTGCTATTAAGAATAGAAATTGACCAATCATTCTGACAATGAAGAAAACCGAGCTGATCCATAATAATCCATTTTCTCCCTTGCTGTTTTGTGATGCAAAGGTTTTGCGTTATCTCAATATTTTGGGCGTTGCGCTGATTGCAGTCAGTTTGCTGTATTTAATGGCTGCGAACTGGTGGATGCTACCGAATCAGGTTCAACTTGCAATTCCAATGCTGGTTTTAGTCTGTAGTGCAATAGCCAGCATTTACTTTAATCAGCGGGAATGGATCAGACAGAGTCTGGATACCTTGTCTGGCCTGATGCTGGGCTTAAGTCTGGCTGTGATTGGGCAGATCTATCAGACTGGTGCCGATAGTTATCAGTTATTTCTGCTCTGGGCTGTATTACTCTTGCCGTGGCTATATCGATCCAATATCGATATTTTTGCCATGCTTTGTGTGGTCACTCAGCTGGCATTGTATTTTTACTTTAAACAAAGTTTCTGGATGATACGGGCAGAAGGGTTGTATCTACTGACTTTGAATCTACTGACAGCCATTAGTTTTGCCTTTGTCATACGTTATTACCCATTGCTGCGATATCTGTTTATTGCATTCATTATCATGATTTCGATCAGCAGTATGATGCAGTTTACCCATCATTTTCAGCTGATCTATCTGGCTTCTTCAGTTGTTCTGCCAGCCGGTGCTGCATTTTATTTTTATCGTAAGCATCAGGCATTAGAAACCATTTTATTGATTGCAGGCTTGGCTGCCAGTGTGAGCCTATGGCTGTTTGAACTGTTGGACGATCGGCTTACCAATTCAGCAGCTGATTTATTTATCTTGGCAATGCTGATCTTTGGCTGGTTTGCGCTGATCAGTTTTGCGCTCAAGAAAATATTTCCTCAAACCAAATTCTCCGTCATTCCTTTGGCACTCGGTGCCTGGATTGCTGGGATTATTCTGGCAATCCTATTGCTGACCTATTGGAAAGCGGTTTCAATTGTTTTAGGTCTCATTTTTATTGGCATCGCTTGGAAATTATTAAGTCAAAAGAATTCCATATTTCTACGTCAGTTTGCCTATTGCTTATGGGTATGTGGACAGGCTGCTGTGCTGATTCATACAGAACTGCTCACCGATAGTCTGTTTATAGTGTGGTTGTTGCAATTAATGATGCTGGCTCTGACTGTGATCAAACGGCTGCACTGGTTCATTCTGACCTTACAGCTCTTGATAGCTCATGCTTTAGCAATTGTCGTTTTGGCATTAGAGAACTCCTTTAAGCATGATGATATCGTAATCACGCTTGCCCTAAGCTTGAACTATGTCATTTTTATCGGGCTATTCCTAACCGCTAGATATTGGCAGTCCTCAATTTATCAGAAAAGTATTCTGCTCTGGATCATCGCTATGCTGACAGGTTCAGCCGCGGTTCAATCTGTGACTAGATTAGAGCACTGGCAGGGCGCCGGGCAGATTAGCTTTGACCACGTTCTGCTGTTTTATGTTCTTCCGAGCTTCTTACTACTGAGTTTAATTTGGCAAAACTGGCAGCAATTTAGTGAAAAATGGCTTTGGTTAATTCCTGTATTTGGCATCTTACTTATTCTGTTGGGCTATTTTGAGATTTTTATCATTATGCTGCTTATGGCATGGGCAGTAGTTTATCAGCAACGACTTATACAGACACTTACCATTTTATTGCTGATCTTCTGGTTATGGATGCTGTATTACAATCTGGGTTTAAGCTTTCTGTTTAAAAGTATTAGTATCTTTGCTTCAGGGATACTGGTCTTGTTGCTGACCTATATTTTAAAGGAGTCAAAACTACAATATGAGGAAGGAGAGGCAAGATGAAAAAGTTTCTTCCTTTGCATCTGGCTATTTTCAGTATCGCCTTATTTTGTGGATTGATTGCGCAACATGAATGGCATCTTCGAGATAGCCAAAGTATTTATGTAGAACTGGCACCAGTAGATCCGCGATCAATTTTGCAAGGGGATTACATGGTTCTGAATTATGATCTGCATTTTAGTGCGCTAGCAGCGGAGAAGAGATTAGAACAATCAGAACCTAAAATCAGTATTCAAGATTTCGAAAATCAGTCCTGTGTACTAAGCTATGTACAGCTTGATGAGAAAGGAAGAGTTGTCAAATCCAGTTTTGATCGAAGTGCGTTAGATCAGCCACGCTCAGCGCAATTAATTCTGAAAAATCCGCAGAATACCTTTGAAGGCTTATATCCGGCTACCAACAGTTTTATGTTTGCCGAAGGGCTTGAGCCTTGTTATCGTAATGCTAAATTCGCTGAATTAAAGATAAAAGAAAATGGAGAAGCTTTGTTAGCCGACCTGGTAGATCAAAATCTTAAGTCCTTAAACTGTGAGAACCGAAAAAGCTGGTGGCAGGGGAGCTAATCCTATTTTAATCAACCCATAAAAAAAGCCCGCAAGAAGCGAGCTTTTTAGAATCTTGTCGAACCAGCTTAGGCAACTTGTACCGGAATGCAATTTGCAGTGTGATTCACAGTGTTATCCGGGTTGGCATAAACCAGACGTGGTTTATGAGCATTGGCTTCAGCTTCAGTGAAATCACCAAATGTTGCGATAATTACGATATCGCCAACATCAGCCTGGTGTGCAGCACCACCATTCACAGAAATAATCCCTGAATTATCTTCACCACGAATGGCATAAGTAGTAAAACGCTTACCATTGGTCACGTTCCAAACATGAATTTCTTCGTATTCACGAATGCCAGCTAGATCCATCAAAACGCCATCAATTGCACATGAACCTTCATAGTGTAATTCCGCATGTGTAACAAAAGCGCGATGAATTTTGCATTTTAATAAACGAGATAGCATGGCTAGCGTCCCCTTAGTTGACCTAAGACTTTGATCTTATGGTTGAATCAATTTCTACGACACTGGATAAGTGGGTAGGCTTGCGCATTTTGCGCCTAAATGGCCAGCAAGGCAAGCGGAATTGTCCAGCAATTTATGAATGTTTAGTTCGGTTTATAAGCATTGATTTGATTCATTGCCTGTTGTACTTCACCGTTCACCAGCATTTTGGCGCGAGCAAGTGCATGGGCAATTGCATCGTCCATTAACTCTTGTTCACTGCTTGGTGCTTTACTCAGGACATGACCAGAAACACGGTCTTTAGAACCTGGGTGACCAATACCAATGCGTAGACGATGAAAGTTCGGACCAATATGCGGCACGATATCGCGTAAACCGTTATGTCCACCATGACCACCGCCAGTCTTCAGGCGAATAATGCCTGGATTCATATCCAGTTCATCATGGGCAATCAGGATTGATTCGGGTGCGATATTGTAAAATTTGGCGAAAGGAACAACACTTTTACCGGAAAGGTTCATGAATGTGGTAGGTAGAAGGAGACGGACGTCTTGACCTTCGATATTGCCACGACCGCTGAATCCATTGAATTTAGGGTCTTTTTTAAGGCTAATGCCATATTGATCTGCAAGGCGTTCTACAAACCAGAAGCCTGCATTATGGCGGGTTTGAGCATACTCAGAACCTGGGTTGCCCAAACCTACAATCAGTGAAATATTTGACACTAATCTACACCATTAACACTTATGCGCGTTTGAAGTCAGCGTGCATTGGAGTGTTTTTAGCTGGGTGACGTTGTAACGCTTGGATTTTAACGTTTTCAACTTTACCGTTTACATCAATTTCGATTACTTCTTCGAAGAATGAGTTGCTTTCTAAGAATTTAACAAGCTGACGAAGTTCAAGAGAAACAGCTACAGGAGCAGCTTCGCCACCATAGATGATAGCTGGAACTTTAGCAGCATGACGAAGGCGGCGGCTCGAACCTTTCCCTTGTTGTGCTACTTCACGTGCTTCTGCGTTTAATACGAAGTTTGCCATGATAGACATCCTATTTAAGTTTTAAATGAACCGGACCTGCGACCGATCCGGTGATAGAAAGCCCCGCCAAATGGCAGGGCTTTGGGAATTCAGCACACTATTATAGATAAGAATCGAACATTGCGCTAATAGATTCTTCGTTGTTGATACGACGAATTGTTTCAGCAACCATGCTTGCAACTGAAACCTGGCGAATCTTGCCAAGAGCTAAAGCTTCTTCTGAAAGAGGGATGGTGTCAGTCACAACCAGTTCATCGATCACAGAATTTTTCAGATTTTCGAGTGCTTTACCAGACAATACTGGGTGAGTCGCGTAAGCAACCACTTTGCGGGCACCGAAAGTTTTCAACGCATCAGCAGCTTTACAAAGCGTACCAGCAGTATCCACCATGTCATCAACGATCACACAGTCACGATCTTTCACATCACCAATCAAATGCATCACTTGTGATTCATTCGCTTTTTGACGACGTTTATCGATGATCGCCAGGTCGATATCACCCATCTGTTTCGCAACAGCACGAGCACGAACTACGCCACCTACGTCAGGAGAAACAACCATCAGGTTATGATGCTGTTGTTGGCGTAAGTCAGCAAGTAGGGCTGGCGTACCGTAGATGTTGTCTACAGGAATATCGAAGAAACCTTGGATCTGGTCAGCGTGAAGATCAATCATCACCACACGGTCAATACCTACAGTGGTCAGCATATCTGCAACAACTTTTGCAGTAATCGGCACACGGCTTGAACGGGGACGACGGTCTTGACGGGCATAACCGAAGTAAGGAATCACGGCAGTAATACGACCAGCACTTGCACGGCGTAACGCGTCAGCCATGACCAGGATTTCCATCAGGTTATCATTGGTCGGTGCACAAGTAGGTTGTACGATGAATACGTCTTTACCACGAACATTTTCAGTAATCTCAACAGCAATTTCGCCATCAGAGAACTGGCCTACAGAGGCAGCGCCTAGAGGAATATGTAAGTGACTTACGACTTTTTGAGCGAATTGTGGATGCGCGGTTCCACTAAAAACGACAAGATTGGGCATGAAGCACCCTTGGCGGTTGGTATGTATGGAAGTAGATGGCAGGGGTAGCTGGATTCGAACCAACGAATGCCGGGATCAAAACCCGGTGCCTTACCACTTGGCGATACCCCTAATGCGGCAGAACTTTAATATTTTTGCGGTATTGTGTCAAGGTAAATTAACAGTCTTACAGCAAATGATGTTCTGTCTTTTTTCGAGAAAATGGCAGGGGCGGCTGGATTCGAACCAACGGATGCCGAGATCAAAACCCGGTGCCTTACCACTTGGCGACGCCCCTAGATTTGATGAACTGTAAGATGGCAGGGGTAGCTGGATTCGAACCAACGGATGCCGGGATCAAAACCCGGTGCCTTACCACTTGGCGATACCCCTAATACAGTACATCTACAGGTGAATAATGGCAGGGGTAGCTGGATTCGAACCAACGGATGCCGAGATCAAAACCCGGTGCCTTACCACTTGGCGATACCCCTATTGAACCTTGAAATGATGTAATGGCGATTCTTGTAGACTGTTCACCAAGTAAGATTTACATGGCGCATTCTCAAGAATGTCGGTCACATTCATATCATCAGTTACTTCGATAAAAACACAAGCACCTGTACCTGTAAGCTTTGCAACACCGAATTGATCGAGATATTGCATTGCCTCATCGACTTCTGGATATAGGCTTCTTGCCACTGGCTCAAAGTTATTTCCGAAATCAGATGGCTTTATCTGATAGGCGCAAAATTTAGAGGGCTTCGTGTCTCTTGTCAACGTTTTTTGTGAAAAAAGCTGTTGAGTGCTGATAAAACAGTCAGGTTTTAACACAATGAACTGTTTTTGATCTAAGTCTATGAATGTTAAGTGTTCACCAATACCTTCAGCCCAAGCATTGCGACCATGAACAAAAATAGGCACATCCGCGCCCAGCTTGACGCCGAGCTCTGCCAGTTGCTCAGAATTTAAGCCACAATGCCATAACTGATTCAGCACAATCAAGGTCGTTGCTGCATTGGATGAGCCACCACCAAGACCTGCACCCATGGGAATATTTTTCTCTAGTCGAATGATCAGACCAGAAGGCGTTTTGGCATAAGGCTGCAAAATCTGCGCTGCACGATAGATGAGATTCTGTTCCAAATCGACTGAGGCTAGACCTTCAATCTGAATCTGCTGATCATCTGTTTGCTCAAACTCTAGCCAGTCACACAAATCTATCAACTGAAAGATACTTTGCAGCTCGTGATAACCATCCGGACGGCGACCGGTGATATGGAGAAACAAGTTCAGTTTTGCAGGTGAGGGAACACGAATCATCATAGGCTTGCATCAGACCAGTTAACGGTTTTGAATCACCATTGTAATACGGTTTTCACCCCCATTCTCAAGCGACTGCTTTAAAATCAAGCGGTTTGGAACAGTTGCCTGCTGGTTATAACTCAGATCTACCGTCCAGCCTTGTTCAATAATCTGGCTGATACGCTGTGAGCTGTCTTTCTGGATCTGGGCAGATTGTGTCGCAGGACGTGCCTGTACCCAATCGACTAAATGACTAATCGGGGCTTGCCAGCCTGTTGCACGTTGCAATAGTTCTTCTGCCGTTGCTGCCTTGATCAGACCGGTTTTGGCACTATTCAAAGTTACCTGACCAGGAGTACCTGAAATCTGGGTTTTTCCGGCACCTAAGATACCAGTCAGTTCAATATCAAACTCTTCCTGCTGCTGCACCCAGGTAAAAAAGGCACTGCCGCTTTGCTGAGGTGTACGTACCCCGATTTTACCTTGCAGCTGGAACTGGTTTTCAGCCTGTACCGATGGCGTGACAGGCGCTTTTTGCTGAACCATTTGCTGACAGCCACTCATGAACAGGGCAGTAGAAGTAATGAAACAGCAGCCTAAAGTACTTATGTTGCGCATAAAAGAATGGACTCGTTCAGGATTGTGGTGCTAACAATAGCGAATTAAGTTGGTTTAATTCTGGGTCATTTGGATGGTTTTGTTGTAATTGTTGTAACACTTGATGGAATTGTTGTAGATCACCTTTCATATAAAGCGAACGTGCATAACGGACGCCAATTTTCGCACTTGGATTCAGTTCATAGGCTTTAAGCAGCACTTGGGCAGCCGTGGCAAAGTCATTTTGCAGGTAACAGATATAGCCATAGGTATCCAGAATAGAAGCCTGTTCTGGCGCATATTCCAGTGCCTGTTCAGCATAGCGCCGTGCTTCATCCAGACGGCGATTTTGTCGCGCCAGTGTATAGGCATAAGCATTCAGATAGGTTGGACTATTCGGCTCAATTTTAAGCAGGGTTTTTAACAGCTGATCCAGTTGATCACGATCTTCATGTGGATCTAGCAACAAGACTTGAGCATAGACCAGTTCCGGATCATCCGGCAGGTTTTTGCTGGCTTCTTCCAGAATCCGGATTGCTGCATTCTTATTATTCATGCGTTTCAGAATATCCGCTTGAGCCAGATACAGGAAACTGGCATGTTGCGGATAATTGACCCGTTCCTGAGTCAGAAAGCGCAGTGCATCATGCAGTTTATCCTGCTCGGCAAAGATCGCAATGATATTGCGTCGTGAAACCGTATACAGGCTGCCATCCACCAGGCGGTAATATGCCTTGGCGGTTTCATAATGCTGTTTGCGTTCTGCATTGACTGCCAGATAGTAATAGGCTTCATTCTGGTACTGAGCTGAATAGCGGAGCTCAACCAGATATTTTTCGGCCCGTTCATATTGCTGCAGGTCAATACTGGTTAAGCCGGCAATAAACAACGCTTCTTCGTGTTGTGGTGATTTTTTCAGGATCGCTTCTAGTTTCTGTAAGGCCTTTTCAGCTTCATTCAGCTTGATCAGGTATTTAACCTCAGCCAGACGTATATCCATGTTGTTGCGATGTTTGCGACTGGCTTTCTCGTACCATTTCAACGTTTCCGCATCATCACCCAATGCCGCCAACAGATTGGCTTTCATCAGGATATAGCCAGTTGATTTTGGACGTTTTTTTAGGGCGCGATTAATGGTATTGAGAGCCTGTTCTAGCTGACCTTTTTGTGCTTCCAGACCGGCGACCAGCACTAGAATTGAAGGATTGTCTTTGGCTTTACTAGTACTTAGAGCCTGAATTAAATATTCACGGTCATCCGGCTCATCTGGAGCAATCCCGGCCAAAATTTCTTCCAGATCGGCGTTATCATCAATTTTCAGGATCTTTTCCAGTGTTTCTGCCGCTAGTTCGTACTCATGTGCTTTTAAAGCAATATGCGCCAGATAGAATAATGCCGGAACATCCTGCGGCTCCTGAACCACCCAATGGGTAGAAATATCCAGCGCTGCATTCAGGTCTTCATGTTCGAGGGTGATATTGAGTGCGCGCTGTTTAACCGCAGTGGAATTGCTTTTAATGGCCAGCACAGTATAGTTGTGTAAAGCGTTTGGAATATCGCGATAGGCGAGTGCGAACTCGGCTATCATACTTTGTTTTATCGCATCATAATTTTGATTTGCATGGTAAACTGCTTCTGCTGCATAAAGATGAGCAGTTGAAGCCATGCTAACCACCAGCAAGAATGTGGTAGAATATTGCTTAATGGTAGGGCCGTTTATACGGCTAGTTGTTAGACGCAATTTTTCTTTATCCAAGTAATGCTTTTTATGACACCGATGTTGCACAATAGCATAAATTTAGTGAAATGATGACCTGATATGTCTTTCTTTGCATTGGGTGTCAACCATCAAACTGCCTCTGTAGAGCTGCGCGAAAAGATTGCTTTTAACCCTGAAAAGTTAAGCATTTTACTTGCCGAGCAAAGCCAGCACCCTGTACTGAATGATATGGTGGTGGTGTCTACATGTAACCGGACCGAAGTTTACGCGATGTCGGACAATGTCGACATGGTGCTGAACTGGCTCGCCCAGACCAATGGTATTGATCCCAAGCAATTACAGAATCACGTTTATCGCTATGAAAATGCGCAAGCCGTCACTCATCTGATGCGTGTCGCCAGTGGTCTCGACTCCCTAATGCTCGGTGAACCGCAGATTCTGGGACAGGTCAAAACCGCACTCTCTCTTGCAAAAGAATCTAAAACCGTTTCGCAAAACCTGAATCGTATCTTTGAATATGCCTTTTATGCAGCTAAGCGTGTACGCTCGGAAACAGCAGTCGGCAGTCATGCAGTATCGATGGGCTATGCAGTCGCACAATTAGCATTGCAAGTATTTAGCCGACCTGAGCAATTGACTGTGATGGTGGTAGCCGCCGGGGAAATGAACAGTCTGGTGGCCAAACATCTGGTAGAAATGGGCGTTGGAAAAATCATTATCTGTAACCGGACTCGTGCTCGTGCAGAGAATCTGGCGCAGGAAATCGCGCATCGTGCAGATGTAGAAATTATTGATTTTGATCAGCTGGCAGCAAACTTGCATCGTGCAGATGTGATTTCCAGTTGTACCGGTAGTTTGCATCAAGTTATTCACTATCCGGATGTCAAAGCTGCCTTAAAGAAACGCCGTTACCAGCAGATGCTGTTGGTCGATCTGGCTGTACCGCGTGATATTGATCCAAAAGTTGAAAAGCTGGATGGAGTTTATCTCTACGGTGTAGACGATTTGCAAAGCGTGATCGATGAAAACCTGGCACAGCGTCGTCAGGCAGCGGTCGAAGCGGAAGTGATGGTCAATCAACTTGCGACTGAGTTGATCACCCAGCAGAAGGTGAGCGAAGCGGGTAGTACGATTCATGCTTACCGGGATTATGGGGAAAGCTTGCGTCAGGAAGAACTGGCGACCGCTATGCAACGCATCGCTAAAGGTGAAAATGCTGAAACAGTATTGGCCGAATTTTCGCATCGTTTGACCCAAAAACTTCTGCATCCGACCTCAATCATACTGCGTGAAGCTGCCAAAGCTGAAGATCCAAGCTATTTTGAAATGCTACAGAACAGTTTACAGGACGTGGTACAGCATCGCCGTAAGGTTAAACATTAAGATGATCTTGAGTTAATTTCCCGATATTTAAAAGGCGTTTAAAATAAACGCCTTTTTTATTTTCATGATTTTTAATCTTCGAGTAAGGTCATGGAACGTTTTTTATCAATTTCATAAATCCGCATTTTGAGATTTTTCATCTCCGCGATGCTACTAAACTTTTTCGATTTCAGTTTGTGTTGTAAGCATTGATATTGCAGCTTGATTGAGAAGTCTGCCGCCAGTTTATCTGCCTGCTCAGGAGAAGAGGTGTAATCACTGACATTGGCATGTTGCAGGATATGCTGTAACTCATGATGATGTGCAGCACAGGCACCGAGTACATAATAGGTCGACAATTCCGGATCATCCGGCAATTCATCAAAAATCACATTAAATATATTCAGGATCTTGAACAACAGCTGATCTTCACTGACCAGTGCGCGTAATGGTTCAAAATGAATATACAGATACGGATGATTTAGCAAAATCGCAATGACATACTCTTCGGCATCAATTTTGGTACTAAAGCTTAGAGATGCATCATTATTGACTTTGGGTTGCCATTTGCGGCTAAAACCGAGTTTTTCCCGGAAGAACTGCTGTAGCAGATAACGAAATGAGCCAGTTTTTGGCAACAATTCGGTTAATTGACGCAGCTCGCCCATGACCTGACTTTTACCTTCTGGCGTTGCAATATCGTGATTTTGGGTGAGATGAGCAAAGACAAAGTCAGAGAGTAGAGGTGCCTGATCCAGCAGACGTCGGAAATTTTCAATGCCTTCACGACGAATCAGGGAGTCTGGATCATGGTCATTCGGCAGGACAAAGAATTTGAGCTCACGCCCATCATTCAGTAAGGGTAGAGCAATTTCCAGAGTACGGCGTGCAGCCTTTTGTCCGGCCGCATCACCATCAAAAGCAATGGTAATCCGGTTATTCTGCTTGAACAGAATATTTAGGTGATCAGTATTACTTGCTGTTCCCAAAGTAGCTACTGCACCATGAATGCCATATTGCTGCAAGGCAATGACATCCATATAGCCTTCCACCATCAGCCAGTCTTGAGCTTTCTGCTTGCGACCTTCATACAGGCCATATAGTAACTGGTTTTTATGGAAAACTTCTGAATCGGGTGAGTTGATGTATTTCGGTTTGATCTCGTCATTCAGTGCACGACCACCAAAACCAACCACGCGACCTTTGCTATCACGAATCGGGAAGATGACCCGATCACGGAGCAGGTCAAAATCCCGGCCACTATCGCTAGTACGAATCAGGCCTAAAAGTTTGAGACCTTCAATATCCTGCGGAAAGGCTTTTTCCAGATGTTGCCAGTCTTCCGGTGCATACCCGAGTCGCCAGTAGGCAATCGTTTCTGCGGTCAGACCACGCTGTTTAAAATACTGCTGGGCACTTGGACTATTGGGTAATTGGCGCTCATAAAACTGCGTGATATTCTCCAGCAGGTCGTATAAGTTGCCATCTGCTTGTGCTTCTGCTGCAGGCATTTGCTCAAAAGCGGCAAAAGGATCATCTGTATAAAATTCAGCTTCAGGTGCCTGAATTTCAGCAAATGGATCAAAATAAGCAGGTTGTTCTGATACTGGATTTGTAGATGTATCCGCAGTTTTTACTGGTGGCGTAGCAACCGGTTTTGGTTTGGCTTCGCGTTTGTATTTTAAGCGGTTGGAATCTTTATTGTCTTTAGGCAGTTCAATTCCGGTCTGGCTAGACAGGTCTTTCATCACTTCAATGAAATTGCGGCTGCCAATATCCATTAAAAAGCGGATGGCATTGCCGTTGGCCTGACAGCCAAAGCAGTGGAAATACTGCTTGTCACGATAGACGTGAAAAGAAGGAGATTTTTCCTGATGGAAAGGGCAACAACCCGAATAGGTACGGCCAGTTTTTTTTAGTTTCACGTATTGACCAATCACATCGACAATATCGGTGCGATCGAGAATCTGATCAATCGTATGCTGAGGAATGGCCATGGTTTGCTAAGCTTCTCGTGCTGCGTTATTTAGGTGTTAAATCATTGAAAATTAAGAGCAGGATGATTTATCCAACGCTATAAATGAATTAATTGGTATAACCTGTTTGCACAATTTGTTCAAGCATTGCTCAGAAAATGCAAAAGGGCAAGTATGATAACTTGCCCTTTGCAAAAATGCACCTGTAACAGTTGGCTTATTCAGCAGTCGGTTCAGGTAGCTCAGTTTCAGAGGTTTTTGGACGATCGAGTAGACCAAACGTCATGCGATTGGTCAAACTGCGTTTTTCTGCCTGTGCTTCAGATGATTGGCTAGACGTATCGGTCACGGTTTTGGCTTCTTTACCGAAAATACCCAAAGTCGCACGGTTGAAGAAACTGCCTTCACTACGTGCTGCACGCAGGTTCACAGTACCATCAGCATTCACCAGACCTGGATAGTTCAGTTTCAGTACTTCGATATATTGCTGTGCTGTGGCTTTGTCACCTAGCTTGTCATAGCCGTAAGCAACGGTTGCCAGCGCTTCTGGAATTTGTGGAGTTTGTGGATAGTGTTCAATTACCCATAAACCACGTTCAACAGCAGCCAGATATGCTTTACGCTTGATATTGAAACGAGCCGCATTCATTTCGCTTTCTGCCAGCTCCTGACCGATAAACTTCATGCGCTGTGCCGCGTCTACAGCATAGGTACTTGATGGATAGCGGCGAATGAAATCGACAAAATTCTGGTAAGCCACTTTCAGGTAGCTCACATCACGGTGTGACTGTTTTAATGAGGTATAACGCAGCAGGCCATTATAGTTCTGCTCCATATTCGCTACGCCACGAATATAGTAAGCATAATCGACATTTGGATGTTGCGGATTCAGACGGATAAAGCGTTCTGCCAGTGCGACTGCACCTTCATAATCTTTTTGCTGGAATTTGACATACAGCAGTTCCAGTTGTGCCTGCGGTGCATACTGGCTGGTTGGATAATAGGTTTCCAGTGCTTCGAGCTGTTTTGCTGCATCAGTATATTGTTTGCGATCTAGCGCGTTCTGTGCTTTTTGGATATAAACCTGTTCGCTAGATTCTGGACCTTTGTCCACGACTTCTTTTTTTGGATTACTGCTACAGCCTACCATTGCCGATGCAATGCCTAACGTCACAGCAAGCATTGTCATTTTATAATGTGGTAGCGACATAAAAATTCCTCTGTTAATACGGGCAATGAGCTACAATTGCACTATTAAACCACTTTTGTCTGAATGAGCAAATGAGTCAAGCACAATCTTCCAATTCTAATATCCCTGATACTGATTTCAATTTACTTGAAGATTCTGAGGATGCAGATAACCATACTTCAGACGCAACTGCAACACGTTTATCGTTGCAATTTCAATTGGATGAAAGTTATATCGGGCAACGTATCGACCAGATTGCGGCCATGGTCTGGAGCGATTTTTCTCGAGAAAAGCTCAAGCAATGGATCAAAGACGGCAATTTATTAGTGAATGGTCAACCAGTTAAGCCGAAATTTAAAAGTGACGGTTTTGAAACCCTGACTTTAAACGTTGAACTGGAGGCACAAACCCGTAGCCTGCCTGAAGATATTCCACTGGATATCGTCTATGAAGATGATGACATTATTGTCATTAACAAACCAGTGGGCATGGTGGTGCATCCGGGCGCAGGCAATATGACTGGTACACTGGTCAATGCCTTGCTGCATCATTATCCGAAATCTTCTGAACTGGCGCGTGCAGGTTTAGTGCACCGGATCGATAAAGATACTAGTGGTCTATTGGTTGTCGCTAAAAATCTGGAAGCGCAGTTTGCACTTAGCAAACAGCTTGAGAAAAAGACTGTTTACCGTGTGTATGACCTGATCGTGTATGGCAACATCATTGCCGGCGGTACCATTGATGAACCGATTAAACGCCATCCGGTTGACCGTGTGAAAATGGCAGTCCTGCCAGGCGGTAAGGAAGCGGTGACGCACTACAATGTGAAAGAACGCTTCCAGCATTTCACCCGTATTCAGGCACGTCTGGAAACCGGTCGTACGCACCAGATTCGTGTGCATTTTAGTTACCTGGGCTATGGTCTGGTCGGTGATCAGGTCTATATGCCACGTGTGCGTATGCCAGCCGGTGCTTCGCAATTGCTGGATGACACCTTGCGTGGTTTTAAACGTCAGGCACTGCATGCAGCGACACTAGGTCTGAAGCATCCACGTACCAAAGAAGAAATGACCTTTAATGCGCCATGGCCAGAAGACTTCGCCAATCTGGTTGAAGTGCTGCGTAGCGAAAACAAGGCCTATTAATTTTCATTCTATTAGCAGTCATTAAAAGGGAAGCGACATGCAATTTGTACAAGGTTTGCCTCAAGGCGTTTATGTGGGTCAGACCCGTGTTCATCATGAACAGGTACAGCCTTCAGCCCAGCCAGAACTGGCCGGCTTTAACCTGGCTTTGCATGTCAATGATGATGCTGCACGTGTACAGAAGCATCGCATCCAGCTATTGAAAGACTTCCAGCCTTTTGGTGTGGACAAAATTACCTGGATGACACAGACGCATAGCACCATTTGTCATACCATCAATGAGCAGATGCCTTTCGAGGCATTGGTCGGCGATGGCCTGGTCACACAGCGCAAGGCCCATGCCTTGATGATGATGACGGCAGATTGCTTACCTGTGGTACTGGGTAATGCTGAAGGCACTGAAGTAGCCAATCTGCATGCGGGTTGGCGTGGGCTGGCAGGCGGTATCGTTGAAAATACCATTGCCGCGATGCAATCCAAGCCTACCTGGGCGTGGCTCGGTGCAGCGATCAGCCAGCCTTGTTTTGAAATTGGCTCAGAAGTAAAAGAAGCTTTCTGTTCCAAATATCCTGAACTGGACAGTGCATTTCAGGCAGGGGAACAGGCCGGAAAATACTATGCGGATCTGTATGCGATTGCGCGTTACATCTTACAGCAGCAGGGTGTTGAGACTGTTTTAGGTGGCGATCAGTGTTCATATCGTCAGGCGGATGAATACTTTTCCTATCGCCGTGAAGCCAAAACCGGACGCATGGCAACATTCGTGTTTATGGTATGAAAATGTTAAACTTGATTGAAATTCTTGGTTTTTGATTGTTATGTCCCTATCTTCCCAATCTGTTGCGATTGTTTATCACAGTCCTTATGGACACACGGCTAAAGTGGCAAACTTCATTGCCGAAGGCGCACAAAAAACTGGTGTCCAGGTGCATATGATGAATGTGGAACAGGTGGATTGGGAGGTGCTGGACGCTGCCGATGCAATTGTATTTGGCTGTCCGACCTATATGGGTAGTCTGACTTCTGCCATGAAGTTATTTATGGAGCAGTCGTCCAAGCGCTGGCTGGCACGTAGCTGGCAGGGCAAGCTGGCAGCAGCCTTCACCAATGGTGGTGGCTTAAGTGGGGATAAGCTGGCTGTCTTGCAGCAGATCAATCTGTTTGCCATGCAGCATGGCATGCTCTGGTCAGGGCTACCTTTAATGCCGACAGGTCGTTCCACTACCGATTTGAATCGCATGTCGAGCTTTCTGGGCCTCATGACCCAATCTGACAATGCGCCTGTTGAAGTGACACCACCGGAAGGGGATTTGCAAACTGCGATCTGGTTTGGTGAATATATAGCCCTAACATTGGCCCGTCTGAATCTAAAAGCCTAATTCGATCTGTAAAAAAACCTCCATCAATTGGAGGTTTTTTATTGCTGGCATTATTTATGGAAAATACGTGCTTTATCACGTTGCCAGTCACGATCTTTTTCAGATGCACGTTTGTCGTGTAACTGTTTACCTTTGACCAACGCAATTTCCAGCTTGGCATGCGGGCCTTTCCAGTAACAGGCCAGTGGTACACAGGAATAACCTTTCTGGTTGATCGCGCCCATGAGTTTTTCAATTTCACGGCGTTTCAGCAGCAGTTTACGGGTACGCGTCGCTTCAGGGACAACATGGGTAGATGCACTCAGTAAAGGCTGAATCTGTGCGCCGAACAGGAAAGCTTCACCATTTTTAAAGGTGATATAGCTCTCCACAATACTCATACGACCGGCACGTAGGGATTTCACTTCCCAGCCTTGCAAGGAAAGTCCAGCTTCAAATTTTTCTTCAATAAAATAATCGTGACGGGCACGTTTGTTCAGAGCAATCGTTCCGCCGTTATTTTTTTTAACTACAGTTGCTTTCGCCATAATCAGACACTTCCAAAGTTGTAGCTATTGTACCGTAACTTTTATTGAGTTGAAGTGTTTAAATTGATGGAGTTTCTTCACTAAAAAATGAAGATTTTGTTAAAATGGAAACTTACACAATAAACAGAGTACAAATGGATGACTAAAACTCGTGTAATTTATCCGGGAACTTTTGATCCGATCACCAATGGCCATATTGATTTGGTGACCCGCGCAGCAAAGATGTTTGATGAAGTTGTAGTTGCAATTGCCATCGGACATCATAAAAACCCGGTATTTAGTCTGGAAGAACGAGTTGAACTGGCCCAAACGTCATTAAGCCATTTGAACAATGTTGAATTTGTAGGATTTGATGGCCTGCTGGTGAACTTTTTCCGCGAGCAGAATGCCACAGCGGTATTACGTGGTTTACGTGCAGTGTCCGATTTTGAGTATGAATTCCAGCTGGCCAACATGAACCGTCAACTGGATTCTCATTTTGAAGCGGTATTTTTAACTCCTTCAGAGCAATATTCTTTTATTTCATCCACATTGGTGCGTGAAATTGCTCGTTTAAGAGGTGATGTGACCAAGTTTGTTCCGCCAAACGTGGTTGAAGCCTTCGAGCGTAAACTTCAACAAGGTTGGTAGAGTGTCTTTATATATCACCGATGAATGTATCAATTGTGATGTCTGTGAGCCTGTCTGTCCGAATGAGGCAATTTTCATGGGTGACGTCATCTATGAAATTAATCCGGACTTATGTACAGAGTGCGTCGGGCATCACGACAAACCACAATGCCAGTTATTCTGTCCTGTGGACTGTATCCCGCTTGATCCGAACCATGCCGAGACGCGTGAGGAGCTTCAGGCCAAGTATGAAAAACTGACTGCTCAAAAAACATCAAGCAATTAGTCGCCAGATTTGGTACTATGCGGCTCGAAGTGAGCCAGACGATCGCTGCTGTGGAGATCTTCGTGATTGAAGCAGGGGAGGAAAGTCCGGGCTTCATAGGGCAAGGTGCCAGGTAACGCCTGGGCGGCGTGAGCCGACGGAAAGTGCAGCAGAGAGTAGACCGCCTTCATTATGGTTCTGAGTAATCGGAATCGGAGGTAAGGGTGAAAGGGTGCGGTAAGAGCGCACCGCATGACTGGTAACAGTTCATGGCATGGTAAACCCCACCGGAAGCAAGACCAAATAGGGATCCTTTAGGCATGGCCCATGCTGGATCCGGGTAGGTCGCTTGAGCGTATGAGTGATTGTACGCCTAGAGGAATGATCGTTCTCGACAGAACCCGGCTTATCGGCTCACTTCACCAAATTTTGATCAATCAGCACAATATGGGCTTGACGTTCTAAACAGAAAAACCCATAATGCGCGCACAGTTTAAGGCTATGTAGCTCAGTTGGTTAGAGCACCGCACTCATAATGCGGGGGTCACAAGTTCAAGTCTCGTCATAGCCACCATATTCTGAAAAAGCCCACTCCGATTGAGTGGGTTTTTTTATGTCTATAAAAATTAAAATGATATGATGAATCGAAAATAAACAACTGAATTTTATAAACAATGATAAAGAATCAAGTCAATATACAACGAGATGAATTTGAAAATATCCAAAGAGCGTGGGAAGGTGACCTTTGGGATCGTGAACGTTTAGGTATTCAACTTACAAATTATGTGGACCGTTTACAGTGTGGTGCTGTATTGGCTTTGGATGCTCGCTGGGGTGAGGGGAAAACATGGTTTGTTCGTCATTGGGCAAAGCATTTATCTGATACAAAGCACAATGTCATTTATTTGGATGCCTTTGCGAATGATTATTTAGATGATCCTTTCTTAACGATTGCAGCACAGATTAGCCAAGCTTTCAAAGATTCTGATGAAATTGGTATTGAAGAGATTAATGATTTAGGACTTACGCATTGAGGGATTTAAAAAAGTCTCAAACTACTTTATAACGTATCTGTGATCAGACGAACTAAACATGCTTCTACAGCAACTTGTACATTACCCATTTATATGGGCTTTCTCATGACAGAACCAAACTCTATTAGCTGCACACAACTTGCCGAGACTTATAATATCTCGCATGAC
>NZ_KB850113.1:1590355-1752076 GCF_000369625.1 Acinetobacter variabilis | reverse complement strand
AGACCAATTATCAAGAACTTTATTGATGAATTTATTCTCGATAAGAATCATCTGCTGCCACAGAAAATCTATAAATAATAGTGCGTAAGTCCTATGATTTTAATTCAAAGACTGCCTCGGTTTTAATTTCTCTAGCAGCTGTAATACCAATGATTGCAGCTAAAGCTGGAATGCACTGGATAGGTTTAGGTGGGGCAGGCGAGACAATAAAAGCAGTTTATGATGAGGGAAAGGATGTTTTTGATGTTGCTAGTAATGAGATAGCATCTAAGGTAAAGGAACAAATCGAAAAGAAAATAGAAAATCATCATATTGAAAAACAAACAATTCAAGATTTTAAAAAAGAGCTTGCTCAACTTGCATCACAGCTAGAAAAACCTTTAGTTTTTATTATTGATGAGTTAGATCGCTGTCGCCCAGATTTTGCAATTCGTCTAATTGAAAGAATTAAGCACTTTTTTGATATTCCAAAAATTGTTTTTGTTTTAGTAATGAATAAGCCACAATTATTACAATCTATCAAAAGTGTGTATGGTTATGAAGCGGAGATGAATGGCGATCATTTAGAAAAATTTATTGATTTTACAGTACATCTTTCTTCAGAAGATCGTGAAAAAAATTATGAAAATATTATCAAAGAACAACTCTTTCGAATAGGAGAGTTAGCTAATAAAGATGAAGTGAACGAATTCTATTTTTGGGTTTTAGCTTTGCAATTAGAGAAAAAATTAAATCCGCGAGAGTTGGTTAAAAGGCTAAATCAATACGCTTTATTAAGGACAAATGAAACTAACAAGAATTTAATTCTTATTAGCCTAGTAATAACAGAGGTGGATCAGGAAATTTGAACAACACTTATAAGTGATATTTTGCTCCCCAAATGATGTTATAAACATCAATATATGGAGTATTTTATGGCACGTAGACCAAGAAGAAATCATTCAAATGATTTTAAAGCTAAGGTAGCACTTGCTGCGATTAAAGCAGAAAAAACACTTGCTGAATTGAGTGCTGAATTTGATGTTCATCAAAACCAAATTATCGACTGGAAAAATCAACTGATTTCAGCTTCCTCGCAAGCTTTCGATCAATCAAAAGCTCCAACAGAACCACCCATCGATCTAAAAAAACTACATGCAAAAATCGGTGAGCAGGCATTAGAAATTGATTTTTTAGAAGGTGTGTTGAAGAAACTGGGCCGCTTCAACCACAAAAGTTAATCGATGACTCACTTCAGATTTCAGTATCTAAGCAAGCTCAGCTGCTGAAAGTCTCCCGTGGTTGTTATTACTATCGCCCAAAACCTGTGAGTGCATCAGATCTGAAGCTGATGCGGTGTATGGATGAGTTACATATGCAATACCCTTTTGCAGGTAGCCGTATGATGCGTGATTTGTTGAATCGTCAAGGACATCATATAGGACGACGTCATACACGTACTTTAATGAAGAAAATGGGCATTAATGCGTTATATTGCAAACCAAATTTAAGCCAGGCTAATCAAGCTCACCGCAAATATCCATATCTGCTCAAAGGATTGGCTATTCAGCGCAGTAATCAAGTGTGGTCTACGGATATAACGTATATCCCTATGGCAAAAGGCTTTGTTTATTTATGTGCTGTGATTGATTGGCATAGCCGCAAGGTACTTGCGCATAGAGTATCGATTAGTATGGAGGTTACATTTTGCATAGAAACATTAAATGAAGCTATTGAAAAATATGGTCGACCTGAAATATTTAATACAGACCAAGGCAGTCAGTTTACCAGTGATGCATTTATTGATGTATTGAAATCAAATGGCATTCAAATCAGTATGGATGGTAAAGGTCGATGGGTTGATAATGTGATGGTTGAACGATTATGGCGGAGCGTTAAATATGAAGAGGTGTATCTCAAAGCCTACAGCAATGTTTTGGATGCGAAGAAGCAATTAAACGCATATTTTGAATTTTATAATTTGAAACGACCTCATTCGAGTCTGGATAAAATGACTCCAGATGAGTTTTACTATGACCAGCTACCACAACAAAATAAGATAGCTTAACTAGAGCAGAGTATCACTTATAAATAAGCTTTTAGTTGTTCAAACATGTGGGACCACCTCTTAACACCGTTATCAGTACAACATGATTATATTAGGTATTTTGAAATAATTATTAAAATCTTATCTAATAATCTGTATTTAAATAAGAGGGATTTTATGAAAAAACATAACCTTAATTTAAGTTTTGATACTAAGTTTGATGCAATTACTGATACTACATGGGTGCGAGATATATTGAAATGGGATTATAAAATTGAAGATTTTTTTATGAGTAGCTTTATTCATGAGCATCATAATATTGAGCGAATTAGAGATGATGCTAGTTGGAAAGAAAGTAAGTACATAGAGTATTTGTCTGCATTTTCAATAAGCCCTTTGAGTAAAACTAGTGATTTTATTGAATCTTGGATGAATTATATAAAAACTGGACTGTAATTTTATGAATTAGATATAAAATTTACTAAGCTAACCACATCATCTGTCTGCAACTGTTCACGCATCTTTAAAAACTGCTTTTCATCTAAGTCATAAAGCTTAAGTAAAAGCAGTTTTTCTATATCTTCTTTAGGGAAGCGGTATTTAATAATTTTGGCAGGTACACCACCGACAACAGCATAAGGTGGTACATCTTTGGTAACGACTGCACCTGTAGCAATGACAGCACCTTCACCGAGTGTCACGCCTTGCATAATCATGGCACGAGAGCCAATCCAGCATCCATCTCCAATGACTGTGTCGCCAGCAGGCACAAAACTGCGTGTATCGAACGGAAATGCTGAAATCCAGTCAGTACGGTGTAACTGGTTACCACCCATCATAATCACGCATTCTGCGCCAAAGCAGACAAAATTACCGATATAAAGCTGGTCAATCGGTTTCTCTGGTGTAGCTGGCTTGTCATGCAGATAACGCACCACACAACGCTCAAAACCTTGATCCCAATAGGCTGAGTAATAACTGTAATTGCCCTTAATATGAATATTTGGATTCTTCACTGTTTTTGAGATGAATTCGAACTCGCACCAATGGTTCACAGGGGAATTAATCAACTTTTCAGCCATAACCGGGATACAAAAATAAGGAATACGCCATTATAGCGAATTGATCTTCAAGCTGGAGAACAATCCCATTCAATAACTAACCTGATTGCAGGATTAAGTTTTACATTGCCTTAGCGGATTGAGGGATACGCGCAATGACTTTGATTTCGAAATCAAACCCCGCTAGCCAAGTCACGCCTACAGCGGTCCAATTTGGATAGGGATTTTGCGTAAAAATCTGGTTTTTAACTTTTATAATGCTTTCAAATTGCTGTTCAGGATCGGTGTGAAAAGTTGTGACATCGACAATATCATCGAAAGTACAGCCGGCTGCTGCCAATGTAGCAGCCAGGTTTTCAAAGGCTCGTTCTACCTGTTTCTCAAAGTCAGGTTCAGGACTACCATCTTCACGGCTACCAACCTGACCAGAAACAAATAATAAATCTTCTGATTTGATCGCAGCAGAATAACCATGTTGTTCATACAAAGCATGGCGATCTTGGGGGAATATTACAGTTCTAGTCATGATAATCCTCGCTCAATTTTAATTTATACGTATTTTAGAAAGCAGTTCAAATCTTCACATACGCTTCGTATGTAAACATAATTGACATACGAGGCGTATGTCAATTAAAATTTTTCACAATGCTGATGGAAACAACATATGTCTGTACGTGAAAAAAAAATGGCGGAAACCCGCAAAAAGCTCATAGAAGTCGCACGTCGTGCATTTGCTGAATACGGTTATGCGAACACTTCCATGGATAAGCTCACGGCAGAAGCGGGGCTGACCCGGGGTGCGCTATACCATCATTTTGGAGATAAGAAAGGCTTGTTTGCCGCCGTGGTCGATCAGATTGATTCAGAAATGGCTGAATATGCCGGGCAACATCTGGAGCAGCCTGATGATCTGTGGGAAGGATTAATGCTTGAAGGGCGTACCTATATCGAACATGCATTAAATGCTGAGTTTCAACGGATTGTGCTACGTGATGGTCCGGCAGTATTAGGGGACCCCGCACATTGGCCAAGTCAAAATAAATGCCTGCAGTCGACACGTGAATGTGTAGAACAGTTACTGGCTGAAAGTAGATTAAAACCAGTCGATGCACTTGCTGCAGCAGTCTTGCTCAATGGTGCAGCAATGAATGCAGCACTGTGGGTCGCTTCTAGTGAGGATCCTGCACAGGTCTTATCTCAGGCTTTACAGGCCTTTGAAGCATTGGCGTCTGGCTTCTTAAAATAAAGTCGATAGAACTTTCTAGGTTCAATAAAAAACCCCTCATGTGAGGGGTCTTACAGCCTAAAATATCTATTTAATATTAGATATATTCAACGCTTACGATTTCGTATTCAACTTCACCTTGTGGAGTCACGATTTTCACATCGTCGCCTTCGTTTTTACCCAGCAGTCCACGCGCGATCGGAGAGTTCACAGAGATCTTGTTAATCTTAAAGTCTGCTTCGTCATCACCCACGATTTTGTAAGTTTTGCGCTCTTCAGTGTCTAGATTCTCAATAGTCACAGTGACACCAAAAACTACACGACCGTTTTGTTCCAGTTCTTTAACATCAATCACCTGGCAAGCGCCCAGTTTACCTTCGATGTCCTGAATACGGCCTTCACAGAAACCTTGCTGCTCACGTGCTGCATGATATTCTGCGTTTTCTTTTAAATCCCCATGCTCACGTGCCTCTGCAATCGCTGCAGTAATACGTGGACGATCCACAGTTTTCAGTTGGTGTAATTCTTTCTCTAAGGCAAGTTTGCCTTCGGGAGTCATAGGATAACGTTGCATAGTTGTCCCTCAGTAATAAAAATGAAAGTCTATAAATGAAAAAAAGCCCGCCACCGAGAAGGTGACGGGACTTCTCAGTAACGAATTAACCTATTGTTAAATCTTGCAAACGATATACATCCATCGGCAATTTAATTGCTAAAGCTTGGCATACAGCATCAGCACCATTCAGGGTAGTGGTATGGTATACCTTACCTTGAAGCGCAGAGCGACGGATTGAGAATGAATCCTGCTGAGCTTGTTTACCTTCAGTGGTATTGATAATGAGGTGAATTTCACCATTTTTCAAGCGGTCTACAATGTTTGGACGGCCTTCGGTTACTTTATTTACACGTTCACATTCAATACCTGCAGCTTTAATCACATCGTATGTGCCGCCAGTCGCAAGAATCTTGAAGCCAAAGTCAGCAAGCTGCTTCGCAATACCTACCGCACGTGGTTTATCAGAATCACGTACAGAGATGAATGCATGTTTCACTTCGCCTTCAGTTGGTAGACCTGGTAAACGATCGTTAGAGCCTAGAACAGCTTTGTAGAATGCTTCACCAAATGTTTTACCAACACCCATCACTTCGCCTGTTGATTTCATTTCAGGGCCAAGGATCGGGTCAACACCAGGGAATTTGTTGAATGGGAATACTGCTTCTTTCACAGAGAAGTGAGCAGGGATAATCTCTTTAGTAAAGCCTTGAGACTCAAGAGATTGGCCAGCCATACAACGTGCAGCCACTTTTGCTAAAGATTCACCGATACATTTAGAAACGAACGGAACCGTACGAGAAGCACGAGGGTTCACTTCCAGAATGTAAACGTCATCGCCTTTAACCGCAAACTGAACGTTCATCAAGCCCACTACGCCAAGCTCTTTAGCCATAGCGATGGTTTGACGACGCATTTCGTTTTGCACGTCTTCAGACAATGAGTATGGAGGAATCGAACATGCAGAGTCACCAGAGTGAATACCGGCTTGTTCAATGTGCTGCATGATACCGCCGATCACAACGTCTTTACCGTCAGATACGCAGTCCACATCAACTTCAATCGCATCATCAAGGAAGTGATCCAGAAGAACAGGCGCTTCATTCGATGCTTGTACAGCATCACGTAAGTAGCGTTTTAATTCTTCGTCGTTATACACGATTTCCATTGCGCGACCACCGAGTACGTATGAAGGACGTACAACCAGTGGATAACCCACTTTAGCTGCTTCTGCCATACCTTCTTCAGCAGATTTTACGATGCTGTTGTTCGGTTGACGAAGTTGCAGACGTTGAATCATTTGTTGGAAACGTTCACGGTCTTCTGCACGGTCAATCGCATCTGGAGATGTACCGATAATCGGCGCACCAGCTTCTTCCAAAGCACGAGCCAGTTTCAGTGGAGTCTGACCGCCGTACTGCACGATAATGCCTTTAGGCTTTTCAGTACGTACGATTTCAAGAACGTCTTCAAGTGTAATCGGTTCGAAGTACAGACGATCAGACGTGTCATAGTCAGTTGAAACCGTTTCAGGGTTACAGTTCACCATGATGGTTTCATAACCGTCATCACGCATTGCCAGGGCAGCATGTACACAGCAGTAATCGAATTCGATACCTTGACCAATACGGTTAGGACCGCCACCAATCACCATGATTTTGTCACGGTTAGACGGATTAGATTCACACTCTTCATCATAAGTTGAGTACATATAAGCAGTATCAGATTCGAATTCTGCTGCACATGTATCCACACGTTTGTAGACTGGAGTGACGCCCAGGTTCCAACGGTGCTTACGGAATTGTTTTTGTGAAATACCCATCAGGTTGGCAATACGATGGTCAGATAAACCTTTACGTTTAAATGAACGGATATTGTCAGCGTTCAGATCACCAAAACCTAAAGATTTGATTTGTTCTTCAGTTTTAACGATGTCTTCGATCTGGATCAGGAACCAGCGGTCAATATTGGTTGCCGCAAATACTTCATCAAGCGTGAAACCGTGACGGAATGCATCAGCCACATACCAGATACGTTCTGGACCTGGAACTTTAAGTTCTTGAAGAATCTTCTCGCGCGCACCTTCAGTACCCACTTCGATTTTTTCATCAAAACCAGTTGCACCAACTTCAAGACCGCGAAGTGCTTTGTTCACAGACTCCTGGAAGTTACGACCAATCGCCATAACTTCACCTACAGATTTCATCTGTGTAGTTAGTGTCGCATCAGCTTGCGGGAATTTTTCGAAGTTGAAACGTGGAATCTTGGTAACAACGTAGTCAATTGCTGGTTCGAACGATGCTGGAGTTGTACCGCCAGTGATGTCGTTTTTCAGCTCATCAAGGGTATAACCAACAGCCAGTTTCGCTGCGATTTTCGCAATCGGGAAACCAGTCGCTTTAGATGCCAGTGCAGATGAACGCGATACACGCGGGTTCATCTCGATGATCACCATACGGCCATCTTTCGGGTTGATACCGAACTGAACGTTAGAACCGCCCGTTTCAACACCGATTTCACGAAGAACTGCTAAAGATGCATTACGCATCAACTGGTATTCTTTATCAGTCAGTGTTTGTGCAGGCGCAACAGTGATCGAGTCACCGGTGTGTACGCCCATTGGGTCAAAGTTTTCGATCGCACATACAATGATACAGTTGTCGTTTTTGTCACGAACAACTTCCATCTCGTACTCTTTCCAGCCAATCAATGATTCATCGATCAATAATTGGTGAGTAGGAGAGAGGTCGAAACCGCGTTCACAGATTTCCAGGAATTCTTCACGGTTGTAAGCAATACCACCGCCTGAACCACCCATCGTAAATGATGGACGGATAATCACGGGGAAACCGAAGCGCGCTTGAATCTCAAGTGCTTCTTCCATAGATTCAGCAATCGCAGCTTTTGGACATTCCAGACCAATTTTACGCATTGCTTCGTCAAACAGTTTACGGTCTTCTGCTTTTTCGATCGCTTCTTTGGTCGCGCCGATCAGTTCAACGTTGTATTTTTCAAGAATACCGTTGGCATCCAGTGCAAGGGCACAGTTCAGTGCAGTCTGGCCACCCATCGTTGGAAGCACAGCATCTGGACGTTCTTTTTCAATGATTGCTGCAACAGTCTGCCAGGTAATCGGTTCGATATACGTCGCATCTGCCATTGCAGGGTCGGTCATAATGGTCGCTGGGTTAGAGTTCACCAGAATAACGCGGTAGCCTTCTTCACGAAGCGCTTTACATGCTTGAGCACCTGAGTAGTCAAACTCACATGCTTGACCGATGACGATCGGACCAGCACCAATGATCAAGATGCTTTTAATGTCAGTACGTTTAGCCATGATGCTTCCTTAATTACTTCTTAGATGCTTCGATAAGTTCGATGAAATGATCGAACAATGGTGCGCAGTCATGTGGACCAGGGCTTGCTTCAGGGTGACCCTGGAAGCTGAACGCAGGTTTGTCTGTACGATGGATACCTTGGTTTGTACCATCAAACAGTGAGCGATGAGTCACACGCAATACCGCAGGCAGGGTGCTTTCATCCACTGCGAAGCCGTGGTTTTGAGAAGTAATCATCACTGTACCAGTTTCGATGTTCTGTACAGGATGGTTAGCGCCATGGTGACCGTGCGGCATTTTTACCGTTTTAGCACCCGATGCAAGAGCAAGAATCTGGTGACCTAAGCAGATACCAAATACTGGAATTTCAGTTGTTTCAACAATTGTTTTTACAGCTTCAATTGCGTAGTCACATGCAGCTGGATCGCCAGGACCATTTGACAGGAATACGCCATCTGGATTTAACGCAAGTACTTTTTCAGCAGGAGTTTGTGCAGGCACCACAGTCAATTTACAGCCGCGGTCTGCGAGCATACGCAAGATGTTGGTTTTGACACCGTAGTCGTATGCAACCACATGGAATTTAAGTTCAGGTTGAGTAAAGCCTTTGCCAAGTGCCCATGAGCCTTCAGTCCATTCGAAACCGGTCGGATCACAGCATTCTTTCGCAAGGTCTAAACCACTTAAACCACCGAATGCACGTGCTTTTTCGACTGCTTCTTCTTCAGTGATGTTTTCACCCGCAAGGATACAACCGTTTTGTGCACCTTTATCACGCAAAATTCGAGTTAATCGTCGCGTGTCGATGTCAGCAATGGCAACTACATTGTGCTGTTTTAAATAATCACCGAGTGATTGATTCGCACGGAAGTTACTATGTAGTAAAGGAAGGTCACGGATAATTAAACCGTTTGCCCATACTTTATGAATACGACCTGATTCAGCGTCTTCTTCGTTGCAACCTGTGTTACCGATATGTGGGTAAGTTAGCGTTACAAGCTGCTGTGCATAACTAGGATCAGTCAAAATTTCTTGA
Source organism: Acinetobacter variabilis (assembly GCF_000369625.1). GTDB lineage: Bacteria > Pseudomonadota > Gammaproteobacteria > Pseudomonadales > Moraxellaceae > Acinetobacter > Acinetobacter variabilis. The sequence continues at coordinate 1,742,837 of NZ_KB850113.1, read as the reverse complement.
TAGCCAGTCATGGCAGTGTTGAAAACGACTTCACCAGTCGTACAACCCGATGCGCCAATTGAAGTACCTTTAAAGATAGTTCCGTCGGCAAGGGCTAAAATTGCTGGGGTGCTCAAACCAAAGCTCCTGAAATTTAGGCTGTAAAAAAGCGAGTAGACGAAAAAAAAGGAAGGTTAATTTTTAAACCTACCCTCCTATGTCTGCTCGCTTGAACTTAACACGGCATTATACGCAGAACCACCCCCTAAGTCCAATAGCTTTACAGCAAAAGTATGAGATAAATGGCTTGCTTTTTGCTTGAAAGTCTGTTTTACGAACAACGTAAAAAAATGTAAGCAATTAAGAATTGTCTAACAAATCAAATCTTAATTTTTATCAAAACTACTAATATGGATGAGTCGTAATATAACTATAGGAATAAGACACATGACTACAGCAGCGAAATCTTCCCAATCCAAGAAAAAGATCAATACCGTGGTTTCAGAAACGACTGAACAGCTTGAAAAAGTAGCAGCTGAAGCCAAAGAACAGGTGGTGGAAACCATCGAAGAAAGCAAAGAGAAACTTGAACTCGAAGCGAAACAGCTGGGTGATACTGTGCAGGAGCAGTTACGTCAGTTGAAACAGGATCTGTTGCAACGGATCGATACTTTGAAAGAGCAGTTATTTGGTTCGCAAAAAGAACTGACTGAATTAACCAGCTTTATCAAAACCGAATTTACTGCAGTCATTGAAGACTTATCCAATATGGGTAAGGAACTGAAAGAAGATGTCAGCCAGATCTCGACCAAACATAAAGAGCATCTGACTGGTACATTCAAGCGCTCAAAAGACAGTACCATTGAAGTTCTGAAAAAGGTCAAACCCATGGTAAAAGCTGAAAGTTCAGAAAAAAGCCCTGAGCTGAAGAGTTAAGGGAAGACGCTGACTTAAATTGCATGAAAGGAGAACTGGATACGTTCTCCTTTGTCTTTTTGAGGCAAAACGGACTCACAATAATAATGAAAGGGGGTCACGATGCAGCAGCATTATTTTGCAGGTGTACTTTGTTTACTGACGCTGATTATGATGCTTAATCTGGAAAGTTGGTTGATGCGTGCACTTTATCTCGGTGTGATGATGTTATGTCTGGGATTCTTTGGACTAGCTTTTGGAACGATTATCCTGATCATCTTCACGTTAACTGTAATTTTTTATGCCGCGGTAAAATCAGTGCAGGACAATTACCGCTTACATCACTAAACTATCGAAAACAATTAAAACTAATCCTAAGTTTATCAGCTTAAATAACGGTTAAATTATTATTAAAGTAGTCAGTCCTAAGTGTTGAGTGCAGGCTAGTTATTTCAATTTAATATTGACCTGAATCGCGTAGAGAAAATATAGGCGAATATTTTCTTCAAGCTATAACAGCGAACTTTGAGCGGATGAGCCGAAAAAGCCCATAAAAAACGTGAGACTTTAATGCTCACGTTTTTTAATATCTTTGTTATCCAGCAAATGCTTTTAATCTGCATTAAAAGACATGCAGCCAATCCCATTTATTGTGAAAGTCTGCTTCTGGACTGCTGTGCTGCATCGCAAAGTATTGATCACCTTGTGAGGTTTTTAATACTGCTGTCAGACCAATAAACAGGTCTGCCCATTTAAGTTTATGTTCAACCATAAACTCGGTCAGATCCAGACTGACATTCAGACCATAATGGGTGCGTTTAAGCTGATCCAGTTCGATATCGTATGCAGCAGGTGGCGGCATATCTTCCGGATAGCGATATTCCTCAAACTGATAGGCTTGCCAAGCCTGAGAAGGAGAGAGATTGATTTCACGATAATAATCTTCACCCTGAACCCCGATAAAGATTTCAAAGCAGGTCTGTTCCCACAAAAAATTACGACGGGGATATGCAGTAACCATTTCTGGCCACAGCACGTACTGGTTGGGATCGCGCAACCAAAATCCGACATTCAAGCTGCATGGATTTTGCTGTTCGATGGCACCGACCAATGAGATTGCCTGAAAACGGCGATCAAATGCGCTGAGTTCGTAACTGGCCATAAATCCTGTACTTAGTTAGAAAGATGGGCAAAACGGACAAGATTGGATAACTTCTGGTTTTGCTTTGGTGCTTTCTTGTAAAGCAGCGCAATTTTACCAATAGTTTGTACCACTTCAGCACCTGTAGTTTCTGAAAGTTCAGCAATGAGTGCTGCACGTGCTTCACGGTCTTCAGCCACCACTTTTACTTTAATGAGTTCGTGATCATTAAGGGCACGATTTAGCTCTTCAACTACAGATTCAGTTAAGCCTTTGTCACCAAGCATTACAACCGGGTTTAATGCATGTCCAATTTGACGTAAACGCTTACGTTCCTGAATAGATAAAGACGCCATGAGAGATAACCTGATTTTTAAAACGGCTTAGTATAGCAAAAGCGAAAAATAAACGCTGTAAATTCTCAGGAAATAATCACTTGTAAATAATCGCAAATTATACCGGAATACTCAGATTTAGATACACATGTATACTGCAAAAAATGTGTTTTTCCCGTACAATGAATCATTAGAAGTTTTTTTTATTTAGAGAGTTATGGCAACACGCATTACCAACCAAAAGTTATCTAAAAGTAGTCGTGCGTGGATGAGAGAGCATCTTGATGACTTTTATGTGAAAAAAGCACAAAAAGAAGGTTATCGTGCCCGTGCTGCGTACAAGTTGCTAGAAATTCAGGAAAAATACGGCATTATCAAACCCGGCATGACTGTAGTGGACTTGGGTGCTGCCCCAGGAAGCTGGTCCCAGATTGCCGGAAAACTGGTCGGTGATAAAGGTCTGGTGATTGCATCAGACATCTTAGAAATGGATGCGCTACCTGATGTGACTTTCTTGCAGGGCGATTTCCGTGAACAAGAAGTATTCGATAAATTGTTAAATATTTTAAACGGACGCACAGTAGACGTTGTAATTTCAGATATGGCCCCCAATACATCAGGTAATAGAGCTGTAGATCAACCTCGTCAAATTTATTTATGTGAACTTGCTCTGGATTTTGCCAACAAGGTACTCGGTCCCAAAGGACAGTTTGTAGTGAAAGTATTCCAGGGTTCAGGTTTTGATGAATTTCGTAAAGAAGTCGTCAACAGTTTTGATGTATTGAAGACGATTAAACCTGCTGCATCACGTGCCCGTTCGAAAGAAGTGTTTCTGGTCGGACAGGGACGCAAGAAGGCTTTGAAATAAAGTTTACTTGCCAACACGTTAAAAATTGTGCATTTTGTAGGTTTTTACATTATTGCAAATTGATTTGCAGCTTATTGATTAAGGTCACCCTTCGAGGGCATGATCAAATTAGATTGGAATGGGAAATAAAGCTTTGAGCGATCTTTTTAAGAATGCCGTATTGTGGCTCGTGATACTGGGTGTGCTGGTGTTAATCTTCAGCAACGTCAGTGACCGCAATCAACCGACTACAATGAACTATTCGGAGTTTGTTGCCGCGGTCAATGCTGGCCAAATTAAACAAGTTACAATTGATGGCGAAAGAATTCGCGGTGAAAAATCAAACAGTTCAGAGTTTGAAAGCATTCGCCCGGCAGTTCAAGACCCAGAACTGATGCCAAGCCTGATTAAAAATAATGTGGTCGTTGAAGGTGAAGCGCCTCAACGTCAAGGCTTGCTCATGCAATTGCTGATTGCAAGTTTCCCTGTGCTTCTAATCATTTTGTTATTCATGTTCTTTATGCGCAACATGGGTGGCGGTGCAGGCGGCAAGAATGGCCCAATGAGCTTTGGTAAATCTAAAGCGAAAATGCTATCTGAAGACCAGATCAAAGTAACATTTACTGATGTGGCGGGTTGTGATGAAGCAAAACAGGAAGTAGTCGAAATTGTTGACTTCCTAAAAGATCCTGCAAAATTCAAACGCTTGGGTGCGACTATTCCTAAAGGCGTCCTGATGGTGGGTCCTCCAGGTACAGGTAAAACCTTGCTGGCTAAAGCCATTGCAGGTGAAGCAAAAGTTCCATTCTTTAGTATCTCAGGTTCTGACTTCGTTGAAATGTTTGTCGGTGTCGGTGCATCTCGTGTACGTGACATGTTCGAACAGGCAAAACGCCATGCACCATGTATCATCTTCATTGATGAGATTGATGCAGTCGGTCGTCATCGTGGTTCAGGTACCGGTGGTGGTCATGATGAACGTGAACAGACTTTGAACCAGATGCTGGTAGAGATGGACGGTTTCGAAGGCAATGAAGGCATTATCGTCATCGCTGCAACTAACCGTGCTGACGTACTGGATAAAGCCTTACTTCGTCCAGGTCGTTTCGATCGTCAAGTAATGGTAGGTCTGCCAGATATTAAAGGTCGTGAGCAAATCCTGAATGTACACTTGAAGAAACTTCCTTCTACTACTGGTGTAGATGTCAAAGTTCTTGCTCGTGGTACGCCAGGCTTCTCAGGTGCACAGTTGGCGAATCTTGTAAACGAAGCGGCATTATTTGCTGCCCGTCGTAACAAGAACACAGTCGATATGCATGACTTTGAAGATGCGAAAGACAAACTGTACATGGGTCCTGAACGTAAATCGATGGTACTTCGTGAAGAAGAACGTCGTGCTACGGCTTACCATGAAGCAGGTCATGCGATTGTGGCAGAAATGCTTCCAGGTACAGACCCTGTGCATAAAGTTACCATCATGCCGCGTGGCTGGGCATTGGGTGTTACCTGGCAGTTGCCTGAATTTGACCAGACTAGCCATTATAAAGACAAAATGTTGAATGAACTTTCAATCCTGTTCGGTGGTCGTATCGCAGAGGAAGTCTTCATTAACCAGATGTCGACTGGTGCTTCGAATGACTTTGAACGTGCAACTAAAATGGCACGTGCAATGGTGACCAAATATGGTATGTCGGACAAGTTAGGTGTCATGGTCTATGAAGATGACTCTCAACAGTCATTTATGGGTAGCATTGGAACCCGTACGATTTCTGAAGCAACCCAACAACAGGTAGATGCGGAAGTTCGTCGTATCATTGATGAGCAATACAAGGTTGCACGCGATATCCTTGAAAATAACAAAGATATTGCCCATGCCATGGTGAAAGCGCTACTTGAGTGGGAAACAATTGATCGTGAACAGATTCGTGACATTATGGAAGGTCGTGAGCCAAAACCACCTAAAGTTTATGTTTCAGACAATCCAGTGATTGATGTAACACCGACTGATGGTCCAATGACTCCTCCGCCATTACCAGCGAACTAAGTTAACAATTAAAACCACCTTCGGGTGGTTTTTTTATGGCTATTGTTTTGTCATATCTAGTTGAATGCTATAGTCAATTCATAAAAATCAATGAGTAAAAATAAAAATGAATATACCTGTGATGGAATCCAGTATTTATCAGCTACGTTTGGAGCCACTGAGCTGGGAACATTTTGCAGATTTAGAAGCGGCATGTGCTGAAGGGGATTTGGGTGATGACCTTTATAATTCTGTGCCTTATTTAAGCAAGTTAAGACAATATGTGCAGCAAGCTTTAGATCAACAAGCTCAGGGTTCAAGAATGGCTTTTGCCGTGATTGATTTAACTTCAGACCGAGCAATCGGCACCACCAGCTTTCATGATATCAAGCCGGAAATTCCACGCGTTGAAATTGGCTTTACCTGGTATGCCAAACCTTATCAACGAACCTATGTAAACCGGGTCTGTAAATATCTTTTGTTGCAGCATGCATTTGAAGAGCTGAATGCTCAAGTGGTAGGCTTTCGGACTGATCAGCTGAATCTCAAAAGTCAGAAAGCTATTGAAGCTCTGGGTGCCAAACAGGATGGCATCATTAGATGTCATATGCTGCGTAAAGATGGCGTGACACTCAGAGATAGTTATATCTATAGTATTTTAAAAAGCGAATGGGTTGATGTAAAAGCGTTACTGCAATCCAAGCTGATGCAATATTCCAATAAGAACTATTTTGAAATCTAGCTATTGAATAGATTGAGCTTTGCTTTATTGATCTTTCCATAAGACAATACCGGGGTTATTGTGAACTAGGATTGAACCATGCAGCTGAAGCCACTACGACCACAGATCTGGACTTTCGGTCATTTGAAACTGGATTTGTCTCAGCCGCATGTGATGGGAATTTTAAATGTGACTCCGGATTCCTTTAGCGATGGGGGGCTGCACAATCAGAAAGATCAGGCAGTAGTAAAAGCCCTGGAAATGATTGCTGATGGTGCCACCGTAATTGATGTGGGTGGTGAATCTACACGTCCAGGTGCATCAGTCGTGGAAGTTGAAGAAGAAATCCGTCGTGTTGTGCCTGTAGTTGAAGAACTGGCCAAGCATGATGTGATCATCTCGATTGATACTTCACAGCCAGAAGTGATTAAAGCAGCCGTGAAAGCGGGTGCACATATCTGGAATGATGTACGCGCGCTCACTCGTCCACAAGCGTTAGAGACGGCAGCAGAACTGAATATTCCGGTGATCATCATGCATATGCGTGGTGAGCCGACTACGATGAATAATCTGGATCAGTATGATGATGTGACTCAGGATGTGATTCGGGAACTGTCACAACGGGTTCAAGATGCTCTAGATGTGGGTGTTAAAGCTGAACATATCATGATTGATCCTGGTTTTGGATTTGCAAAAAATGCCCAGCAAAATTTAAAGCTGTTGCAAGAGTTTTATAAATTGACAGAAATGGGCTATCCGATTTTGTCTGCTTTATCCCGCAAACGTTTTATTGGTGCTGCTCTGAATGGTGCAGAACCACAAGCACGTGCAGTAGGTTCGGCTGCGGCGCATTTGCTGAGCATTCAGCAAGGTGCCTGTATGGTTCGAGCACATGATGTCAAGGTAACAGCAGACGCCATCAAAATCTGGAAAGCTATGCAAAATGCCTAAATCTGGGCTGAAAGACATATAGGAGCAAAAGCTGTTTGGCTTTTAAACAGCAATGTGCTATACAGGCACGCTTAAGTTAGATTGTCATCTTTTAGAGTGCCTGTAATGTTTGCAGATTTACTTCTCCCCATGTTCGATGATGAATATTATCCCGATATTCTGGTTGCAGAAATCAAGCAACACATCGAACGTTTTGCTTCAAAAGTATCTAAATCCGGTTTATCAGATCAGGATGTATATCAGCTGGCCCATGAGACTGTGGCAGACATCAATGTCATGAAGCCACAGTTTGAAGATCTGGACTCTTCTCTGGATGATACTGCCGCAGACTATATTGCCGAGGCCATGATGATGGTCGTGCAAGAGCAGGGTCTGTTTGATATTGAAATGGAAGAACTGGTCGTTAATCGCGAATGGTAAAAAAAGCCCTGTTAAACAGGGCTTTTTTTTAATAATCTGAAAATACGTCTTTTAAATTTTTATAATGAATTTCATCCAGTAATTTCTGCTCTTCCAGCATGCAGCTATGATGCAAATCCAGATAATACTGTTTTAAATCTTTTTGATAAGGCACCGGTTCCGGCTCTTTGCTTTGCGATTGCTGATAAGACCAGTAAGCCAGCTGACGGATTTTCTGCAAACGTACCAATAGGGTGCTGCGAGTCGAAACTCTAAAGCAGGGCTCAACTAAAACCGGTACGAGGCTACTGAAAGCAAGCAGGGCCAAACAAGGCAAGGTAATAAATGCTGAGTGAAAATACTGATAATTTATAAATGACAGAATCGCAATCAGGGTTTGCATATACAGGCAGAGTTGCAAACGCTTGGCATAGCGAACAGAACTGTATTTCGCCTGAAACTGGGCGCGCCAGATATAAGGATAGAGCATGCCGATCATTACAATAGTACCTGCACTAAGCGCCTGATATTTTGAAGTCACAAAGTCAGGGTAAAACGGCAGCGAAAAGCACAGGCAACAAAATCCTGTGATCATGATCAGAATACCAATACGTAAATACAGATAGAGATCAGTGGTCTGGTTCAAATATTTATAACGGCCATAGCTGAGGCTGCAAAAGAATGCATCAGGATGGCGTAATTGCAATCTGGCTAGATCAAAAGAACGGGATGCAGACATGGGAAGGGCACATTCTATTGGTGATAATCACGCATAAAAAAAACCAGCTGAATGCTGGAGATTTTCATTGCACCATTCTAATCAGAATTAAAATGGTGCCCGAGGCCAGACTCGAACTGGCACGCTTTGTGGGCGGGGGATTTTAAATCCCCTGTGTCTACCGATTTCACCACTCGGGCATGTGCGCAATAATAGAGGACGAAATAAAGCTTGGCAAGTAAATTTCAATACGTTTGCTTTATTTTCAAGCAATTCAGTAGTTTAAATTAAAAAATTAAATCCATAGTGCTAGATGATAAGCGTGAGAAGTCATGTAATTTTCTATTTCAGGCCGTGATTCATAAAACATTTACAGGTGCTCGTCCAGATAAGTATCGATATCGATGTATTTAATCTTCTTGCACTGCTCATGTTCCAGTTTAAACAAGCGGGTATGTAAATCCGCATAGTGCTGAAGCTGATTTTTCAATTCTTCATTTGGGGAGGTCGGCTTGGAATGAAAAAATAATTTCAGACGTAGTTTCCAGGTTTGTTGATAAGCCCAGAAACAGATGCGACGTAACTGCTGCAGTTGATATTGTTCAGTGCTATTGGTAGCAGGGCGGAACATATTTTCTTTATAGAACCGTACAAAACCAAAACTGATCCCGAAAAAGAATAGAATCCACATGGTCATACTGCTTTGTAGAAAAACCAGATTCAGCGCTTCCAGCACAATGACTACAGTGAGTTTAATCGGTGTATGTCTTAAAAACTGATAGAGGGAATGAGAAGAGTGCCGGATCTGCTTGATCACTAGTGGAACCACCAGCATCAGAAATAACAGAATAGTCAGAATTGCATAAGCTTGCGCCTGAAAGTCTGGGGCAGTTGATAGCTTAGAGGAATAAACATCTTTGAGAACCAGGCTAATCGGTACAAAGATCATGGCAGCCAGCACCCAGGGAATCAGTTCCTTGAGATCACTTAAAATACCCTTGGTCTTGATCTGGCCATAAAACAGATAATTTCTTCTGAAGGCAGCGGGATAAAGCAATTTAAGTTGCTGCAATAAAAGATCAATCTGTTTGGTTTGCATAATAAAAAGTAAATAAAAAACTTGCCGCCTACTATAGCCAATTTACGCCAGAATGATAAAGATGATCTGGATTTTGCAATTATTAGAGTTGAAGCTAAAGATTTTAATTTTTTAGTGAGGATTTATGCGAAAATAGTCCATTGCATATTTATTTTTTAGGGACAGTTTATGACTGATCAATCTCCTGCGACGCTAAGCGACATCGAAATTTTAGACATCCTTCAAACCATGAAGAATGATGAGCTAGATACGGAAGCAAAAGAAGTCATTCGTCAAGGTGGTAAAGCGGGTCGTCAGGAAGCGCATAAACAGGCGCTGGTTGTATTGAATCAGTCATTTGAAGAAAAATTTGTTGAAGCAGTTTCTCTGGCCCTGAATCTGAATGAAGCACAAATCAAAAAAATCCGCTATAAGAAAGACCGTATCCGTATTTTAAAAGTACGTGGTATTGATTACCTGGCAATTGATGGTGCGGAAACTGCCTTTGTACTGGCGCAGATTGCGCAGGCGATTCTACGTGAAGATGCGGTCGTCACTCATGACCTGCACAATATTTTCCCATTCTGGAAAGAAGGCTGGCCAATGGTGCAATTTGATAATGCCTACAAAATCTTGCAGGAAGATATCCAGATCCATTATCAGGCAGTCCTTGAAGCACTTCTATCAAAAATCTAAACTGAATTGAATGTAAAAAAAGCACCTTTGGGTGCTTTTTTAATGAGAATAAAATAGGGAAAGCAGCCAGCGCACAGGAAGTATAAACAGCCGCCACCAGGTAATGAGCGGATAATAAAAATATTCGCCTATTCTTAAAGTCGAATCAAATCCTTGCCGGCGCCGCTCATAAGGATAGGGAGTCAGCCAGATTGAAAGTAAAATGAGCACAATTGCTATAATCAGAAATACAGGCTGTTGGTCTTGCATAAAGAAGAAATAGAATAAATATAAGGCCGAATAAAAACTCAGACAGGCGAGTAACGCAGCAATATTCATAAAAATTTCATTATTATTGTTTTTGGAATTTTAAAAAAATTGAAGAAGAACCAGATTATTCTGATTCTTCTGTCGGTGGCTTTTTTACTTCCAGCATACGTGTAACCAGTAACTGGTCAATCTTGAAATGATCAACATCGACAACTTCAAACTTGTAACCCGCATGTAGCACAATATCTGCAGGACGTGGAATCTTGCGCAGCTTGAACATCATAAAACCAGCCAGAGTTTCATAGTTCTCTTCATCTGGCATTTCATCAATTTCCAGCGCATGTTTGATGTCTTCAATAGGCGTACTGCCATCAATCAGCCATGAATTGCTGTCACGCTTAATGATCTGCTGGTCTTCTTCCAGAGGAGTAACCCAGTCGCCCATCACGGTAATCATGATGTCGGAAAGAGTAATCACACCTACGACCAAGGCATATTCATTAATAACGACTGCAAACTTTTCCTTGGTCGAACGGAAGCGATCCAGTAATTCAGATAGAGTCAGTGTATCTGGAATGGTCAGAACCGTACGGATGGTATTTTCATTTAACTGAAGTAAAGACTGATTATTCAGAATACGAACCAGAATATCTTTGGAGTCGACATAGCCAATTACATCGTCGATATTTTCATTACAGACTAGGAACTTGGAATAAGGAAATTCAGCCAGTTTTTGGCGAATACTGGCTTCAGATTCTTTCAAGGTAAAGAACACCACATTTTCACGAGTCGTCATACTGGAAGGAACATTACGTTCTTCAAGCTCAAACACATTCTCAATAAAGTGATGTTCCTGTTTCTGTAACACACCTGCCTGAGCACCCGCATCCATTACCGCTGAAATATCCGCGAAGGTAATATTGTCGTCTCGGATGGTATTCACTTTAAACAAGCGGAACAACAGGTTCGCAATGGCATTGATGAACCAGGCCAATGGTTTACAGATTTTGATAAATACCTGAATCGGATTAATCACCGAGACAGAAATTTTTTCTGGAGCGATCATGGCCAGACGTTTTGGCATCAAGTCCGCAAACAGAATAAATAATGAAGTCACTGCAGTGAAGGACAAGCTGAACGCAATCGTTTCAGTCCAGGGACCTTGATAAAATCTGGAAAGTAAATTGATGATATAAGGGCGGAAGGCGCCTTCACCTAAAATACCGCCTAAAATGGCAACGGCGTTTAAGCCGATTTGGGACGCTGCAAAAAAGTCAGCAGAGTTTTCTTGTAAATCTAAAACTTTTTGAGCGCGAATATCTCCCGATTCAGCCAAAATTTTTAATTTGACCTTACGAGCACCTGCAAGCGCGATTTCTGTTAATGATAAAAAACCGGCCCCCGCGATGAGTAATAAGATAATCACGATGTTTTGAAAGAGGCTCACGAATCCACCTGTGGATTAATATGATCTAGCTAAAAATATTTTTAACACAAAAAAAGACTTGAGGTACAAATAAAGGAACTCAAGTCTCTAGAGTATAAGCTTAAAAATGAGCAATTTAGCTAATATTCAATTCAATAATGCGAAAATTGCGAATTATTCATTAAAAATTCACGATTTTCTTCTTCGATCATCTGACGGGCTACATATAGAATCAGCTGACGTAACCAGCGATGGGCGGGATGATGATGCAATAAAGGACACCACGCCATCTTCAATTCAAACTCAGGAATATAGAATGGTGGATCTTTAATGAGTAAGTTCTGGTTTTTGGCTTGCAGACGTGCAATACGGGTCGGTAATGTTGCTACAAGATCGACATTGGCAGCCAGAAGACCAGGCATCTGATAATGACGGGTAAATACCGAAATCTTACGTTTTTGGCCAATACGTTCAAGCGCCTGATCAATCCAGCCGAGACCCGCCTGTTTCTCAGGGTTTACCCCAAAGCCAACGCCCATACCGGTTTTCGATACCCAGATATGCTGTGCATCCAGATAGCTTTTCAGATTCAGGTTGCCCGCAGCCGGATGCTTGTTATTTAACAGGCAAGAAAAGCTGTCACGCCAAACCAGTACCTGATGGAAGCTTTGCGGAATTTCATTAAAACGGTTAATCGCCAGATCAACTTTACCTTGTTCCATGTCACGATAGGACACATCACTTGGGGTTAAGAAGTCGAGAACCACATTCGGTGCTTCTGAACGTAATGCTTTCACCAAGCGTGGTACCAGTGTAGCTTCAGCATAATCTGAAGTCATGATGCGGAAAACACGGTTTGAAGTATAAGGGCGGAACTCGGTACGCGGTTCCAGAATCATAGAAAGATCCGCTAAGGCGTCACGGATACGAGGTTGGAGTTCTAGCGCACGTTCTGTTGGGGTCATACCTTCAGAAGAGCGAATCAGGAGAGGATCATTAAATAAATTTCGTAAGCGACGTAAAATGTTACTCATCGCAGGCTGGGTTACCCCAAGTTGTTCTGCTGCACGCGTGACATTTTTTTCACGTAAAAGTACGTCAAGATAAATGAGGAGATTAAGATCGACCCGCTCCAGATTCATAAAAAAAATACCGAAAATAAAATTATGAAATTATATGGATTATGCCATAACTACTATAACTTGTGTACGCAACTGATGAAAAAAAGCCCAGCTGATTGTACTGAAATGCCTTTTTGGAGTCTCTTTCACCGCAGATTTTGCCAGCCTGAATCCTTCTCTATTTTTAAAAGCAGAAAGGAAATCTGGCTGCCTCTAAAACGAAAGAAAGGTATTTCTGAAAAACAGAGGGAATTAGCAAATAATGTGCCAGGTTTGATAAAAAATATTTCAACAAATAAATGAAAAATAATTCCTTTGAAATAAGTATTCTAGGTTTTAAGGCTCATAAAATAAACAAAAATTGCTGAAATTAGGCGCTGCTAAAGTCTTGCAAGACTTAAGTCTAATGAATATTTTTTGCTCTTATTGCTGATGTTTTAGACAAAATCCAATTTCAAAAATTCAAAAATAAAATATAAAATACAATAACTTATAAAAAATTGATCAATATATAATTAGACTTTCATCTACATATTTTTTAAATAAATAATGATAATTCTTGCAGAATATTGGATTAATTTTTCGAAGCCCACTAATCTTTAGCTATCCCAACGGATCGTCGAAAATCTGAACAAGTCATTGAGGGTGTGATTTGAGCGGTTCGTTGCAGAAAAATCCTAATATTAATACAGGAATATATCATGACTACATACCAAACAGCGATTGATGCAATCCGCGAATTAAAAGCGAAATTCGGTAACACTTGGGCAGACATCAGTCCTGAAGATGCTGCGCGTATGCAACTTCAAAACCGTTTCAAAACTGGTTTAGACATTGCTAAATATACAGCGGCGATTATGCGTCGTGATATGGCTGCTTATGATGCAGACTCTAGCAAATACACTCAATCACTAGGCTGCTGGCACGGTTTCATCGCTCAGCAAAAAATGATTGCGAACAAAAAATACTTCGGTACAACTGAACGTCGCTATATCTACCTTTCTGGCTGGATGGTTGCTGCACTTCGTTCAGAATTCGGTCCTCTTCCTGACCAATCTATGCACGAAAAAACTTCTGTTCCTGCATTGATCGAAGAAATCTACACATTCTTACGTCAAGCTGATGCGAAAGAACTGAACGACCTGTTCCGCGCACTTAAAAAAGCTCAAGACGCTGGTGATACAGCTAAAGCTGCTGAAATCACTTCACAAATCGATAACTTCCAAACTCACGTTGTGCCAATCATTGCGGACATCGACGCTGGTTTTGGTAACGAAGAAGCGACTTACTTACTAGCTAAGAAAATGATCGAAGCGGGTGCGTGTGCACTTCAAATCGAAAACCAGGTTTCTGATGCGAAACAATGTGGTCACCAAGCTGGTAAAGTTACAGTTCCTCACGAAGACTTCATCGCGAAAATCCACGCTCTTCGCTATGCATTCCTTGAAATGGGTCTTAACGACGGTATCATCGTTGCACGTACTGACTCTGAAGGCGCTGACTTGACTCAAAAAATCCCAGTGGTTAAAGAGCCAGGCGACATCGCTTCTCAATACATCAGCTACTTAGACACTCAAGAAATTGACATCTCTGAAGCACAAGAAGACGAAATCCTGATCAAACGTGACGGCAAACTTCACCGTCCTAAACGTCTTGCTTCTGGCTTGTACCAGTTCCGTGAAGGCACTCAGATCGACCGCGTTGTACTTGACTGTATCACTAGCTTACAAAACGGTGCTGACCTTCTTTGGATCGAAACTGCGACTCCAAACGTAGCTGAAATCGCTCACATGGTTAACCGTGTACGTGAAGTTGTGCCAAATGCGAAACTTGTTTACAACAACTCTCCATCATTCAACTGGACACTGAACTTCCGTCAACAAGCGTATGACCGTTGGGTTGCTGAAGGTAAAGACGTATCTGCATACGACCGTGCTAAATTGATGAGCGCTGAGTACGACGATTCTGAATTGGCTGCTGAAGCTGACGAAAAAGTTCGTACATTCCAAGCAGACGCTTCTCGTGAAGCAGGCGTGTTCCACCACTTGATCACTCTGCCTACTTACCACACAGCTGCTCTTTCTACTCACGAGCTTGCTCAAGGTTACTTCGGTTCTGAAGGTATGTTGGCGTATGTTGCTGGCGTACAACGTAAAGAAATCCGCGGTGGTATCGCTTGTGTGAAACACCAAGCAATGGCTGGTTCTGACATCGGTGATGACCACAAAGAAATCTTCGCTGGTGACAACGCGCTTAAAGCGGGTGACGATGCGAAAAACACAATGAACCAATTCTCTGCTTAATCAGCTCTGAATCGATTCTAAAAAAACCCTGCGCAAGCAGGGTTTTTTTATGCCTAAAATAAAAATAATAACCTTATAAATTGTTGAAATAGCTAGATGAAAGGCAAAATCTTCATATTTTCTTCATGATTCAATTTTATACATATTTTTCTGTGATCAAGCCTTGCATTCTCTAGGCCACTGCCTGAATATCCTTAAGCTGACTCAATAATGCAACGCTTTCCATAATTCATTAAATTCAAAGTGATTCAGACTTATGCTGTCTAAGTTTTTCATTCATCGTCCTATTTTTGCAGGTGTGCTGGCCATTGTAGTCATGGCCATTGGACTTTTTGCGGTGATGAATTTACCTGTTGAACGTTATCCGGATATTGCACCGCCTCGTATTACTGTGGCAACAACCTATACCGGTGCATCTGCAGAAACAGTAGAAGAAAGCGTGACCCAGGTGCTGGAACAGCAAATTAAAGGTATCGACCGCTTGCTGTATTTCAGCTCAAGCAGTGATTCCTCAGGTCGAAGCCGGATCAGCATCAGTTTTGAAAATGGTACCGATCCAGATACAGCACAAGTACAGGTTCAAAATGCGATTAACGGGGTTCTCAATCGTTTGCCAGATGATGTCCAGCGACAGGGCGTGAATGTCTTCAAATCTCTTGGCGATACCCATATGGTCATCGGTTTGTATGATGAGTCACGGCGTAGCAGCAATATTGAACTGTCTGATTATTTGACCACGCATCTGGAACAGGATATTTCCCGAATTGATGGCATTGGGGAAGTGGATGTTTTTGGTTCACAGTTCGCGATGCGCATCTGGCTGAATCCAGCAAAATTGAAACAATATAACCTGATGCCAAGTGATGTGCGGGCAGCGATTGAATCACAAAATACTCAAGTGGCAGCCGGCGCAATTGGTGACTTGCCAACAGTCGATGATCAGTATCTGAATGCCAAAGTCACATCAGGCAGCCGTTTAAAAACAGTCGAAGAATTTGAAAATATTATTGTGAAGTCTGCCCGGGATGGTAGCTTTATCTACTTAAAAGATGTTGCACGGGTTGAATTGGGTGCGGAAAATTATCAGTCATATAGCACCACCAACGGTTATCCTTCTGCCGGTCTGGGCATTTCACTGGCCTCCGGTGCCAATGCAATTGCGACGTCGAGTCTGATCAAGGCTGAAATCGAGCGACTCTCCCAGCAGTTGCCGGAAGGCTATAAAATTGCTTATCCGCGTGACAATACCCCGTTTGTTAAAGAATCGATTAAAGAAGTCGTTAAAACTTTATTTGAGGCGGTCATTCTGGTCGTCATTGTGATGTTTATCTTCCTGCAAAACTGGCGTGCCACCTTAATTCCGACTGTAACTGTGCCTGTAGTTTTACTCGGAACCATGGCAGTACTTTATGTTTTGGGACTGAGTATTAATACGCTGACTTTGTTTGCCTTAGTACTGGCCATTGGCTTGCTGGTCGATGATGCCATTGTGGTGGTAGAGAACGTTGAACGTCTGATGCATGAGCAGCAGCTTACAGCCAAAGAAGCAGCGCTGGAATCCATGCAGGAAATCAGCGGCGCACTGATCGGGATTACCCTGGTTTTAACCGCGGTCTTTATTCCCATGGCATTTTTTGGTGGCTCAACCGGGGTGATCTATCGTCAGTTCTCGATTACGCTCGTGGCAGCGATGTCTCTGTCGCTGATGGTCGCACTGATTCTGACACCTGCACTTTGTGCGCTGATTCTAAAACCAAATCCAAAACCTGCCAAGTGGGCGAGTTGGTTTAACCAGAAACTGGATGGTTTGAAGCATCGTTATCTGAAAGTTTCTAATGTCACTCTACAACATAAGGCCATTAGTCTGGTGCTGTTTGCCGGATTGCTCTGCGTATTTGCTTTATTTTATCGCGCCTTACCCACCAGCTTTTTGCCGAGTGAAGACCAGGGTATTCTGAATCTGCAAATCCGGCTGCAGGAAGGCGCGCCAATGAAAAACACCATTCAGGTCGGTGAGCAGATTCGTCAGTATTTTCTGGAAGAAGAAAAGGACAATATCGACTTGGTCATGCTACGTTATGGCCGTAACTTCTCAGGTACCGGTCAGAACCTGGCGACCGGTTTTGTTGCCTTGAAGCATTGGGATGACCGTGCTGGAGAAGAAAATACCGCGCAGGCGATTCGTGAACGTGCTATGAAGCATTTTCGCAGTAACCGCGATGCTCAAGTCAATATCAGCATGCCGGCTTCAGTGAATGGTTTAGGGCAAACCGACGGCCTGGATTTCTGGATTCGTGATATTAACGGTAATGGCCGTCAGTATCTGGAAGAGCAGTTCCAGAATATGCAGTCTGGAGCAGCTCAATATAGTAGCTTTGAAAATCTGGATAAGCGTTCCAATCCGGAAAAAGCCGAACTGAAAGTCAATATTGACCAGAAACAGGCTATGGCCAATGGTCTGAGTCAATCCGCAATCAACAGTACGCTTTCAGCGGCCTGGGGGGGTAATTATATTAATGACTTTATTGATCGTGGCCGGATTAAACGGGTGATTATGCAGGGCGATGCAGAATTCCGTTCCAAACCTGAAGATCTGGCGCAATGGCATGTACGTAATGACCTGAACGAGATGGTGCCTTTCAGTAATTTCGCTCAGGTGGACTGGAGTGGTGGTCCTGAGGTGGTCAACCGTTTTATGGGCTATACCTCGCTGCAAATGCAAGCGGATATGGTCAAAGGTTCCAGTTCTGGTGAAGCGATGCAAGATGTTGAAAATCTGGTGGCAGAACAGGATGGCATTGACGTGGTCTGGAGCGGTTTATCCTTTGAGGAAAAACAATCCAGTAATCAGGCAATCTGGTTATATCTGGTGTCGATTGGTTTCATTTTCCTGTGCCTGGCCGCTTTATATGAAAGCTGGACGATTCCGACTGCGGTCATGTCCGCTATTCCTCTAGGGATTGGTGGGAATATCATTTTTAGTTTTCTGGCAGATTTTCCGAATGATATTTACTTCCAGATTGCTTTGCTGACCACGATTGGTCTGTCCTGTAAGAATGCAATTTTAATCGTAGAGTTTGCGGCATTGGCTCAGGAAAAAGGTAAATCGGTAGTTGAAGCTGCACTTGAAGGTGCTTCACTGCGCTTGCGCCCAATCCTGATGACATCTCTGGCCTTTGGTGCTGGGATTCTGCCACTGGTCTTTGCTTTTGGTGCTGGTGCAGCCAGTCGTCGTGAGATTGGAATCAGTGTTTTTGGTGGAGTGATCTTTGGAACGATACTGGTGCTAATTTTTATTCCATTTATGTATGTTTTAATTCGCCAAATGACGATGAAGAAATCACATACATAATATCAATTGAGAATATAGCATTCTAAAATCCCCGTTATAACGGGGATTTTTTTATCGGAAATAAAAAGGTAAAGATTGGCTTAAATTTAAGCATGGTGTGAAAATTGCTATAGAAATCATCTATTCATGGCGTGTGCATCCTAAAGATGCATTTGATGGGGATTTCTGATTTATGTTGTCGCGCTTTTTTATTTATCGTCCCAAGTTTGCAGCGGTCATTGCAATTTTAATGATGGCCCTTGGGGTATTTGCACTTCAAAAAATTCCCATTGAACATATGCCAAATATGGATACGCCAGCTTTAGGCGTTTCCGCAGGTTATCGTGGTGCATCGGCTGAAACAGTTGAGCAATCGGTGACCCAGATTCTGGAACAGGCGGTAAAAGGCATTGAAGGTCTGGAAACTTTTCACTCCAGCAGTTCGGTGGGACGGGCCCAACTTACGCTGCAATTTGAGCCAGGAGTCGATCTTGATCAAGCCCAGTTACAGGTTCAAAACGCCGTGAATGGTGTATTGAGCCGCTTACCTGAAGAGACGCAGCAAGGCGG
Source organism: Acinetobacter variabilis (assembly GCF_000369625.1). Classification (GTDB taxonomy): domain Bacteria; phylum Pseudomonadota; class Gammaproteobacteria; order Pseudomonadales; family Moraxellaceae; genus Acinetobacter; species Acinetobacter variabilis. The sequence goes on along the minus strand of NZ_KB850113.1, from coordinate 1,724,034 downwards.
AGTCAATGTTTATAAATCAGGGTATGACCAGTTTGCACTATTAAGTTTATATGATGAGAGTGGGCAGAGTAGCGTTACCGAACTTTCAGATTATTTGATGGTCCACGTCGAACCGCGTTTGTCACGTATTGAAGGTGTAGGGGAAATTGACCTGTACGGTGCAGGTTATGCCATGCGGATTTGGCTAAATCCGCATAAGTTGCACCAGTTTAACCTGATGCCAAGCGATATCCGTAATGCCATTGAAACTCAAAACGCGCCACTGGCTTCAGGAGCAATTGGTGGTTTGCCGACGATGCAGGATCAATATCTCAATGCCAAGGTCAGTGCCGGTTCACATTTAAGCAGTGTGAAAGAATTTGAAAATATCATCGTTAAAACCACAGATTCCGGTTCATTGCTGTATTTAAAAGATGTGGCACGGGTAGAACTAGGTGCAGAAAGTTATAACCACATTAACTATACCAACGGACAGCTCTCTTCAGCTTTATCGATTACTTTGGCGCCGCGGAGTAATGCTATTGCCGTGTCCAAACAGATTCAAGATGTATTAAAAAACGCTCAGGCCAATTTGCCACCGCACTACCAGTTGCAAATGACCATGGACAAAACTCCATTTATTACCAGCTCAATTGAACAGGTAGCTAAAACTCTGGTTGAGGCCATTATTCTGGTCATTGTGGTGATGTTTATCTTCCTGCAAAACTGGCGTGCCACGATTATTCCGGCCGTTACGATTCCGATTGTGGTTTTAGCGACCTTTGCAGTGCTGTATGTTTTGGATATGACTCTGAATAGTTTTACCTTATTTGCCCTGATTTTAGCCATCGGTCTGCTAGTCGATGATGCCATTGTAGTGGTGGAAAATATTGAACGCCTGATGCAGGAAGAATATCTGGATGCCAAAGCGGCTGCCTTAAAATCCATGCAGGAAATGAGCGGAGCACTGGTCGGTATTACGCTAGTACTTACCGCAGTATTTATCCCGATGGCTTTCTTTGGCAGCATCACTGGGGTGATTTATCGTCAATTTTCCATTACTTTGGTGGTTGCGATGTTGCTGTCTTTATTCGTGGCCTTGGTGATTACCCCAACATTTGCGGCACAGTTATTGAAACGCAAACATCATCAGGCTCGCTGGGCACAGCACTTTAACCATGGCATGGATCAGCTCAATGCCGGTTACCAAAAAGTTTCAGCTCGAAGCATGCGACTGAAGTTCACGATGTTGGCACTGTTTGGTGTGTGCATAATGGGCTTCGGCTGGGTATATAAGCATTTGCCGGAAGGATTGATGCCCACTGAAGACATGGGCTTTGTTATGGGGCAGATTGTCATGCCGGGCAATGCACCGCGTACAGAAGTCGAAAAAGTCGGGCGTGAAGTACAAGATTATTTGATGAAACACGAATCGGAACGCATTCAGAGTGTAGGTGTCTGGTATAGCGGCAACAACGTCGGTGTAGGCCCGTATCGTGGGCAGCTCTTTGTGGTATTAAAAGACTGGGCTGAGCGCAAAAATCCTGAAGATTCAGTCTTTGCTATTGTCGATCGAGCACAGAAACACTTTGCCAATCATGCCAATGCCCAAATTTTCTTTATGGCGCCTTCCATGTCGAGTAATGGTCGTGTAGTCGACTTCTGGTTGCAAGACCTGGATTATAAAGGAGCTGAATTTTTACAGGAGGCATTTGGCCAGATTGAAGCGCGTGCCCTAGGCAAATCATCGATTGAATTTCTACAGCTGGACCAACCTAAAGAAAGTGCTGAGTTGAATATCAAACTTGATGCAGAGCGTGTGTTAAAGCATTTCATTCCTCAGCAAAATGTAAACAGTACTTTGGCTGCAGCATGGGGTGGAACTTACATCAATGACTTTATTGATCGTGGCCAGATTAAACGTGTGATTATGCAGGGTGAAGCAGAATACCGTTCCAAGCCTGAAGATCTGGCCTTCTGGCATGTACGCAATCAAAAAGGTGAAATGCTGTCATTTAACCAGTTTAGCAGTCTGAATTGGCAGGGCGGGCCGAACAGTATTAACCGCTATATGGGCTATAACGCTGTTCCAGTCTATGCCGGGATTCCAAAGGACAAGTTTTCCAGTCAGACCATGCAGGATGTTGAAGCATTGGTAGATGCCCAGGAAGGTGTGAATCTGGCTTGGAGCGGAGCCGCATTGGAAGAAAAGCGCAGCAGCGGTCAGGCGATTTTCCTGTATGTGATTTCGATTGCCTTTATTTTCCTGTGTTTAACCGCTTTATATGAAAGTTGGACCATTCCTGTGGCCGTGATCAGTGCCATTCCATTGGGCGTAGGTGGCAGTATCTTATTTTGCTGGATCTTTGGTTTCGCCAATGACATCTTTTTTCATATTGCCTTGCTGACGACGATTGGTCTGTCCTGTAAAAATGCCATTCTGATTGTGGAGTTTGCTGCACAGGCAGAGAAAGCAGGAAAAACCGCAATAGTTGCAGCTTTAGAAGGAGCAAGTTTGCGCTTACGGCCGATTCTCATGACCTCTATTGCTTTTGCTGCGGGAGTGATTCCTTTGATTTTTGCTTCTGGGGTCAGTGCGATCAGCCGTCAGGAAATTGGTGCCAGCGTTTTGGGCGGGGTCATTTTTGCAACTATTTTGGTATTATTCTTTATCCCGTTTATGTATGTGTTAATCCGAAACCTGTTTCGTGTCAAAGCAACAAATAAAGTTATACAAATCAATCAGGAAAATGAGGAATACTCACTCTAGGGCGGGTATGTTTCATACCTGCATGGAATGATGGTAGGGAAATGCAGCACCAAGAAAAAATACAGCAACTTCATGAGACTCTGCTGACAGGGGAAAATAATATTCATCAGCTTCTACAAAAGCTAAATATTGCCGATCAGGCCAGAATTTTGTCTGAGCTTGGACCAGCAGAACGCTGTCACCATTTCAAGCAGCTGGAACGTCAGGCAGAAGTACTGGAGTACTTACCACTGGCCATGCAAATCCAGCTGGCCTATCAATTTCCTCTGGAGCAACTGGCCAGTCTGATGGATGCCATGCATTCCGATGACTTCATTGATTTATACAAGCAGATGCCCTGTGAAGTACAGCAGCAGTTACTTGGCAAATTATCTACCCAGTCGCTACAAACCCTGCGAGAGCTGCATGCTTATCCGGAAGAAACAGCCGGTGCATTAATGAGTTCAGACTTCGTCACGCTTGCTCCCGAACTGAGCATGACGGAGGCGATTGAAACGCTACGTGATATTGCGGGGAATCATGACACTTTATATCTGATCTATATCGTGGATGAGAAACAGCATCTGCTCGGCGTAATTTCCTTAAGGCAAATTATTCAGGCACGGCCGGATGCCACCATTAATGAGGTCATGACCACAGATGTGGTCTATGCTACAGTGGATGAGGATCAGGAGCAGGTCGCCCGTACCTTGGCCTATTATGATTTTATTGCCTTGCCAGTGGTCGACGCGACCCAGAAGCTGGTCGGGATTATTACCTATGATGATGCCATGGATATTGCAGAGGCAGAAAGTACTGAAGATATTTTAAAATCCGGTGCAGTGACGCCTTTGAATGAACTGAGTCTGAAAACCGCACCGATTCTCAGATTGTATCAAAAACGGGTATTCTGGCTGGTCATTCTGGTGTTTGGCAGTCTGCTCTCCGGAATCGGAATTGCCCATTTTGAAGATATTATTTCCACCCATATTGTGCTGGTATTTTTCTTGCCATTGTTGGTGGGAAGCGGCGGGAATGCTGGTTCGCAATCTGCCACCTTGATGGTGCGTGCCTTGGCAACAGGCGATGTGCAGTTTAAGGACTGGTTTAGCCTGCTGGGTCGTGAATCCCTGGTTGCGTTATGTCTGGGTGGAACGATGGCCATTGCTGTATCAATCTTGGGTTATATTCGAGGTGACTGGATGGTCGCCATCGTACTTGCTTTAAGTATGTTAGGTATTGTGCTGATGGGCTGTCTGATTGGCATGAGTTTACCCTTTATTCTCAACAAGCTGAAAATGGACCCAGCCAGTGCATCAGCACCGCTGGTAACGTCGATTTGTGATGCCACTGGGGTGATTATTTACTTGTTTATTGCCTCTCAATTATTGTTTTAAATACCTAGCAATTACAGCTTAAATAGAAAAAATACTTTATGCTCAATTACATCAGCTTCATTTCTGGAAGAACCTATGCCTGATCCCGGACAAAAAAATAAATTGAGCCAACAGGATGTCATTCGTCTGGAGCGGGATCTGGCCAAGTTTGCCAATATGATGGATTCGGTGGTACGGATTCCATTTACCAAGCAGGGCGTCGGGGCAGATGCTGCTTTGAGTACCATTCCGGTAGCTGGAGATATCGCAGGTTTTGTATTGACCAGTTATGCGATTTATAAAGCCCGTCAGATCGGGGTGCCAAGTGAGAAATTAAAGCCAGTCCTGAAAATGGCCGTCATGGATGCTGTGGTCGGCTTTATTCCTGTAGCAGGAACAATATTTGATATTTTTATTCGTCCTAGCCGTAAGGCACTGGATATTGTGCATCAGCATATCCGGGACGAATACCAGATCCGTACCGATCATCATGTGGTACATCCATTTCTGCATGAAAGTTTGGAACGCAGACAACAGCAATCTGCTTTCTGGCGTAATCCTGTGGTGGCCTGGATCTGGATTCATCTACCAGATATCTTAGGAACTTTCTTTTTGATTCTGTTAATTATGGCCATTGGCTGGGGCACAATGCAGCTCTTTCAATGGTTTAAAGCCTGAAGGTTTATAAACCTAAACTTAATAAAAAAGCCTGCAAATGCAGGCTTTTTTCTATCAAGCAATCAATGCGTTGCTTAAGGGCAATCGAGTTGTTGCAAAGCAGCAACACGTTGTTCAATCGTTGGGTGAGTCTGGAACAGTGCCGCCAGACTAAAACCTTGTTCCTGACCAGCAGAAATTGCAAAGGCTTTCATTTCTTTCGGCATAGTATCCGGCATTTCTGATTCCGCCTGTAAACGTAATAACGCTGAAATCATCGCCTGTTTGCCTGCCAAACGTGCACCTGCTTCATCAGCACGATACTCACGGTAGCGTGAGAACCACAGCACGATCGCTGAAGCCATAATACCAAATACGATATCCAGCACAATGGTAATCACAAAATAGCCAATACCCGGTGCCTCACCTTCTTCACGACCGAAGATCGTACGGTCTACAAAGTCGCCAACTACACGGGCAAAGAACATGACAAATGTGTTGACTACACCTTGGATCAAGGCCAGTGTCACCATATCGCCATTGGCAACGTGACCAATCTCGTGTGCCAGTACCGCACGAAGTTCGTCTTTATTCATGCGTTCAAGCAGACCCGTGGACACAGACACGAGCGCATCGTTCTTGTTCCAGCCTGTTGCAAAGGCATTTGACTGATAAGATGGGAAAATACCCACTTCCGGCATTTTAATGCCAGCGCGCTGAGAAAGTTGCGCAACTTCTTGTAATAACCATGCTTCTGCCTGGTTACGAGGGGCATTTGGGTCAATCAGTTCAGTACCGGTTGTTTTTTTCGCCATCCATTTAGACATGAACAGGGAAATCAGTGATCCCACCATACCGAACACAAAACAGATCACCAACAGGTTGCCTAGATTCAAGCCACCCGCGCCATGGTAACTACCGACACCGAAGAGTGACAGGATAATGCCAGCTACAACCAGTACCGCGAGGTTGGTTAGCAAGAACAAACCAATCCGCATCATTGAGAAATCCTCTTATTATAAAAAAATAATCTGATTAGCAAATGAAAATCATTGAAATCAATATGGGGTGAAATGACTAAAAATTCAAGAAAAAAAATGACCCTGGATCACAAAACACAGCTTTATTTTTTGCTGCATTTTCGCTAAGGCCATTCAGAATCAAATAATTTTGATTTGTTTATTCACTTAAATAAATTTTAGCTGCTGCTGTTGCATTTGCCGTTGCATAAGAACCCATCGGTGCATCGGTATAACTGCCATCAGCATTCATAATAATCTGACGCTGATACTTGGCTGCCTGGATATGCGAAGTGCTGCTGCTATCATTGGAGTAATTTGCTGAAATGGCAATGATGCGGCCTTCACTGGGTGAAGTGCTAGACGGGGTTGTGCTTGCACTCAGGCCATGAGTATACAGATTTTGATAACGGCTGGTCACACGGCGCACATAATCTTGAGTCTCCCGGAAAGGCGGGATTCCACCATATTTGCTGACATTGCCTTCACCGGCATTATAGCCCGCCAGTGCCAGGCTGGTATTGCCATTAAAACGCTTTAATAACCAGGCCAGATATTTAGCACCCGCCATAATGTTCTGATGAGGATCATAGGCATTGCTGACATTAAAGCGACGTGCTGTGGCCGGCATCAGCTGCATCAAACCTTGTGCACCCACAGGGGAGCGGGCATGGGTATTAAAGCCGGATTCAGTATGCATGACTGCTTTAATTAAGCCTTCAGACACACCATAAGTCTGGGCGGCCTGACGAATGATCGAATCAAAAGCATTCTTATTCTTGCTATAGCTAGGCAAAACCGACGACTCGCTGCTGCCCCAGTTACTATAGCTATGAATATTGCTATCCGGATAATAAGTCTTCTTTTCGACCTGAAGATGATTATAACGGCTCTTCTTATTGGTCAATAAGGTACTGCCGTTTTTATCACGCAACTGATAGATGGTTTCACCGGCATACACCAAATGACTGCAGCCCAGCATAAGCAAGCTACCGATCAGTTGACACCCCAAGAAATACGTCTTTATTTTCATTGTTTATATTTGATAAATAATAAGCTAGAAAAATTCATGGATGAGTTTAACAAAAAATTACGTAATGCACAGCCTTATACGCTGCATTTATAAACGAGTATGTAAACGGGAACAGCTGTCAATATTTTGAACATTAAAATATTTTTTTTATTTAATTTAAAACCTTAGGGTTGACAGCTTTAAGTTATTGATTTTAATTATAAAATAAATTGATTAAAAAATGATCAATTTAAAGAAAAGCCTTAAATTTTGAGGTGAACAAGTTGTCAAGTCCATTTCAATCCACAAAGTTATCCACAGCTTTTGTGGACAACTGTGGAAAAGTCCAAAAGATAAGCATCTCGCTTAAAAATTGAACTAAATCGTTCAATATATCAATCTAAATAAAACATGAAAATGAAACTAATATGGCATTTGTATGAAAATAAATTCTTTTGATGCGATACGGAACCGAATCAGCTAAAATTGCGCGGTATTTCTATTTATGGGTTATTCTCGTCTATGTACTCGCCAGTTGAATCCGAGCAAGGATTTAATTTCAAACCTGAACTGCCAACAAGCTCTGCCTACTACCGTTTGTTGAAGAAGCTTCGCCGCCAGGTCGGACATGCCATTCGCGACTTCAAGATGATTGAAGACGGCGACAAGGTCATGGTGTGTATTTCTGGTGGTAAAGACAGTTATACCTTGCTTGATATCCTCCTTCAGTTTAAACGCATTGCACCAATCAACTTTGATGTGGTGGCGGTTAACCTGGACCAGAAACAGCCCGGTTTCCCGGAAGATGTATTACCGCGTTATTTAGAAGAAAATAACATTCCATATTACATTTTGGAAAAAGATACCTACAGCATTACCAAAAAACTGACACCGGAAGGCAAGACTTACTGTGCAGTATGTTCACGTCTGCGCCGTGGTTCTTTATACGGTTTTGCTCAGGAAATTGGCGCGACTAAAGTGGCGCTGGGTCATCACCGTGATGATATTCTGGCAACATTCTTCCTGAACCTGTTCCATGGGGGCAGCCTGAAAGCTATGCCGCCAAAACTGCTGTCTTCTGACAAAAAGAACATTCTGATTCGTCCATTGGCCTATGTGGAAGAAAAAGACATCATCAAATATGCACAGATGCGTCAATTTCCAATTATTCCATGTAATTTATGTGGCTCTCAGGAAAATCTTCAACGTGCCATTATCAATGACATGTTACGTGAATGGGACAATGCACATCCAAAACGTCTGCACAGCATCTTTGGTGCCTTGCAAAATGTTTCACCATCTCAGTTAGTTGACCGCGAATTATTTGATTTTGAAATTCTGGATAGCCAGCGCGAATTCGATTTCAAAGGCAGCTGTTCAACTGAAGAGGCGGTAGAAGGTGAGAACCGCCGCATCAATATGGTCAATTTGGGCTTTGCAGCGGACTAATCGACCTATATAAAGTTAAGCCGATACAGGCATGGGCTACGGCCGATGCCTGAATCAAAAATAACACAAGATAAGAACTACAAAAATTGAACGGTGCGTACAAAATTCGTTAGCCTTTGCCATAATGATCATGTTATAACAAGTCACAAGCATAATAGCTTCAACCTGATGTCGTCTGGATAGTCGACACAAATGAATAAATAAATTGAGGAAAGATCATGCCTGCTTTTTTAACTGATGATTGGTTTTCGACTGTAGACACGCTCACTGCACAAGCTGGTGATTTGGATTTGCCACCTGCTTTGGCGAATCTGGCAATTAATTTGGTCGTTGCAGACACTACAGGTAATACAGAATTATCTTTGGAAGGTGGCGCGATTAAAAAAGGTTTGTCTCCAAATGCAAAAACAACATTGAACATGGATGGCGAAACCTTACGTAAAGTTTTCCTTGAGTTTGATATGGCGGCTGCAATGCAAGCCTTCATGACAGGTAAAATCAAAGTGCAAGGCGACATGTCTCAATTGATGGCATTACAAACAGCGAAGCCAAGCCAAGCTCAAAAAGACCTGTTCAAGAAAGTTCTTGAAAATACCACAGCTTAATAGTTTTGATCTAAAAAGCTGTAGTAAAAAAAAGCTTACCCTGAGGTAAGCTTTTTTTTTATAGCTGAATATCTGGATTTGAAATGATCAGGCTTAAATATTCACCAGCTGTGGAGTGGTCTTGATGTGTTCCAGATAGGCACGAATACGGGTCACGTATTGCAGGGCCTGACGGTAACGACCATTACTGGCTTTATTCTGTTCCAGATAAGCATACAGGTTTACCCAGTTATTCGGATTCTTGCCTTGGGCCTGAATACGTTTTTGCAGCTGATTCACAGCACCTGGGCCCATGTTATAGGCAACTAAAGCAAACCAGTTACGATCCGGATAAGGGATATGTTCATAACGGCTCAGCATCTGGTCATAGTATTTGGCACCCCCATCAATACTTTCGCCTGGATCTGTCCGGTTACTAACCCCCATCGCTTTTGCGGTAGAGCTTGTGAGCATCATCAGACCGCGGACACCGGTGGGAGATACGGAGTTTGGCTTTAGATAGGATTCCTGGTAACCGATCGCGGCGAGCAGGTGCCAGTCCAGATCGTACTGCTGAGCAGATTTCTGGAAGCTCGCCTTGTATGTGGGGAGGCGCTGGTTCAGGTCCTGTTGAATTTCATCCCAAGAATGTTCTTCTACCACATTCTGATTGTAGAAGGATGCAAGCTGCTTGATCGCACCACTTTGTTTGCCTTGACAGACAAAAGCACTGGCGGTTTGACTCAAGGGATCACTGGCTGATTTAAATACCAGATTCAGATTGGCATTCAGTCCATTACTGGCCAGTGAAGACTCATCACCACAAGTGGCAGAAAAAGCCGTTAAACGCTGTTGTTCAATCGTACCCAGATCAGTGGTGGTCATGGCCAGATTGGCTTTGCCTTGGGCTACCCATTTCAGGGCCGTGGCATTATCCGGAACAGTTTTAAAATCCAGCTTAACATTCAGGCTGTTGGCATAGTTACGAACCAGGTCATAACCAAAGCCATGCTGATGTTGTCCATCCTGAAACACAGTCGTTGGACTTTGAACTGTGACGACGGTGAGTTTGTTGCTATTGACCACATGATCATATTGAAATGTGGTTTTAGTGGCATTGATACTATGAAAGGGGATAAGTGCCGTACTCAGTACCAGTGCTTTTACAGGGAGAGAAGAGATAAAAGAGCTAAGGCAAAGCCTCGACCCAGTGGTTGAACTACTGTGCATGTTGTCTCCGCTACAAGTAATTTATGCCCTAAAAATCACAGCCAATACTAGCCAGTAACTTTTAAAAGTTTGATAAATTCAATAAGGGTTGGGCAGTCATGACGTCATTCAAAAATGACTAAATTGATCGGGAAATATGTAGAAAAACTACATAGATTAAAAAATAAGCGATTCCAAAAGTAGGGTGCATATTAAAGATCAAAAAATGAATTGTCAAATTTTGTACATAATTTATTTTTTAAATGTAATTTAAGTTATTAAATTTATTGAAGAAAAAATTGCATATTCTGGCTTGTCCTAAAACTCCAAATAAAATAAGCTCTTAATGTCTAAAAACTGGTTCAAAATTGGCAATTAAAACACATGAAATCTAACCTGATTACCCGTGGTGGACATGACAAATTGGTGGCAGAACTTAAAAATCTCTGGCATGAAGAACGTCCTGAAATTACCAAAAAAGTGAACTGGGCAGCCAGTCTCGGCGACCGTTCGGAAAATGCAGATTACCAATATAACAAACAGCTTTTACGTAAAATTGATCGTCGGGTTCGTTATCTGGGCAAGCGGCTGGAAGAGCTGAGAATTGTTGATTTTTCTCCTGAACAGGAAGGTAAAGTTTATTTTGGTGCCTGGGTTGAAATTGAAAATGAACAGGGTGAGCAGAAGAGCCTTCGGATCGTAGGCGTCGATGAAATTTATGATCATCATCCGCAGCATATTTCGATTGATTCCCCAATGGCGCGTGCCCTGTTAGGCAAGTCAGTGGATGATGAAGCTGAGGTGATAACGCCATCCGGCAAGAAACTCTGGTTTATCAATTCAATTCGCTATGAAAAGCCAGAAAATTCAGAAGATTAATGAAATTGATTTTATTTTGCGCAGTTGATGCAGAGAAATTGGAAAAATATTTGCCAAGCGCAATTTTTATTTATATGATGGCGGCCATGGAAGCGTGGCAGAGCGGTTTAATGCACCGGTCTTGAAAACCGACGAGGGTGTGAGTCCTCCGTGAGTTCGAATCTCACCGCTTCCGCCAGATACGAAAACCCCGATCATTGATCGGGGTTTTTATTTTTAACTCATTAAAATGATTTTAAATTTTCATTGTTCAAAATGATGTGAACATTAAGGCTAAATTCATTCTGAAAATAAAAATATCAGCCCCTAAATCTTATGTATAAAATTTTATCTACTCTAAAATTTTCGTCTGATTTTTAACTGAATGAACTGCTTTTTACAGAAGTTTTGCGAAAATTTATTGCCAAGAAACAGAAATATTTATATGATGGCGGCCATGGAAGCGTGGCAGAGCGGTTTAATGCACCGGTCTTGAAAACCGACGAGGGCTTATACCCCTCCGTGAGTTCGAATCTCACCGCTTCCGCCAGATACGAAAAACCCCGATCATTGATTGGGGTTTTTTATTGTCTGATCATTGGGGTTTATAGGTCAGACTCAGATGGAAGGCTGCCCTGAATTTCCTGTTGTATCCATGCAACAAATTTTTCAATCAGCGGTGAGCTTTCCTGACTGGAATGGACCAGATAATAGCCTCGTTTCTTTTCTAAGGTCTTACTGGATACCAGCACCAATTCCTGTCGCTTTAATTCTTTTTCAATTAGCATTTGCGGGATCAAGGCCATTCCCATGCCATGGCTAGCCACTACAGCGAGCATAGAAAACAGTTCATGTCGTTGCCCCTGCAAAGGATTTGGATGTTGGATCTGATGTAGCTTGAACCAGTCTTCCCAGATATTCGGCCGGGTGGTTTGCTGTAATAAAGGGAGTTGAACCAGTTGTTCAGCACTTAAGTCATAGCTGTAGTCATTAATCTTCTGTGCATCGGGAAAATACTGTTGAATCAGGTCAGGTGCACAGACAGCAACTACATCTTCATGCATTAGAAAATGGCTATGCGTACCAGGCCATTGTTCGACCTGTTGAGGTGTTCCTGCATAAATAGCAGCATCGAAAATCTGTTCCTGAAACAGAAAAGGGCGGGTGCTGGTTTCCAGATGTATCGTAATTTCAGGATACAGCCGATTAAAGCTCTGGAGTTTAGGTAATAGCCAGCGAGTCGCAAACGTAGGCACTACGCCCAGTTTTAAAGTACCGCCGCGCCCTTGATGCGTAATGACGTCTAGGGTTGACTGTTCCAGTCCTTTGAGATGCGGAGTGATACTTTTTAAATATTGCTGTCCAGCATGATTGAGTTTTACACCATGCCGCGTACGGGTAAATAAAGCCGTGCCTAAATACTCCTCCAGTTGCTGGATCTGGCGTGAAACTGCACTTTGGGTTAAAAACAGTTCCTGTGCAGCATAGGTATAACTGGCATGACGTGCAGCAGTTTCGAAACAGATCAGCGCTTGCAGGGAAGGTATTTTTCTACGCACTTGTTCATCCTTGAACTTAAAATGGTCAGATATCAATAAATGGTATATCAATCTTATACTACTATACGACTTTGGTATAAAAAACAGGCAAATAAGCTAAGAAAATAATTTCTAGAAATAGCAACTTATATAAGGTATGCATAAAGTGCATAGCTGCATGCAAATTTATTGTTTGAACAAGTCATGATTCATGCCTAGAGTCAATCTGAAGGATAAAACAACATCATCTAATAGATAGATGAAGGATTGGCAGGGAATACTATGAATCAAATGGTCGATACGAAAAAAACCAGCAAAGTCTATTTTAACTGGCAGGATCCGTTCTTACTGGAGCAGCAGCTGACTGAAGAAGAACGCATGATCATGGAATCTGCGCGTGCATATTGTCAGGGACAGTTACAGCCGCGTGTATTAGAGCAGTTCCGTCATGAAAAAACCGATCCAATGATTTTCCGTGAAATGGGTGAACTCGGTCTGCTGGGTCCAACCATTCCTGAGCAATACGGTGGCGCTAGTTTAAATTATGTCAGCTATGGTCTGATTGCCCGCGAAGTGGAGCGTGTGGATTCGGGTTACCGTTCTATGGCCAGCGTACAAAGTTCTCTTGTGATGGTGCCAATCAATGAATTTGGTTCTGAAGAACAGAAACAAAAATATTTACCGAAGCTGGCTTCTGGTGAATATATCGGCTGTTTCGGTCTGACTGAACCAGATCATGGTTCTGATCCAGGCAGCATGATTACTCGTGCCAAGAAAGTTGATGGTGGTTACCGTTTGACGGGCGCCAAAATGTGGATTACCAACAGCCCGATTGCGGATGTCTTTGTGGTTTGGGCGAAAGAAGTGTCTCCTGAAGGCAATGTCGGTGATATTCGCGGCTTTATTTTAGAAAAAGGCTGGGAAGGGCTTTCTGCACCAGCGATTCACGGTAAGGTTGGCCTACGTGCTTCGATCACCGGTGAAATCGTGATGGACAATGTATTTGTACCAGAGGAAAACGCGTTCCCGGAAATTCGTGGTCTAAAAGGTCCATTTACCTGCCTGAATAGTGCCCGTTATGGTATTGCTTGGGGTGCGATGGGTGCAGCGGAATTCTGTTGGCATACAGCGCATCAATATACCATGGACCGTAAACAGTTTGGCCGTCCATTGGCTGCGAATCAGCTAATCCAGAAAAAACTGGCAGACATGCAAACTGAAATTGCGTTAGGTCTGCAAGTCGCTTTACGTTTTGGCCGCATGAAAGATGAGGGTATTGCTTCAGTGGAAGGTACTTCACTGATCAAGCGTAATAACTGTGGTAAAGCCTTAGATATTGCCCGTTTAGCGCGAGACATGATGGGCGGTAACGGCATTTCTGATGAATTCGGTGTGGCACGTCATCTGGTAAACCTGGAAGTGGTCAACACTTATGAAGGTACCCATGATGTACACGCCTTAATTCTAGGTCGTGCGCAAACAGGTATTGCTGCATTCTCCAATTAAAACAGGAAACATTTTCGTGCAGGGTATGGCTTTCAATCGCCTAACCCTGCGTCATTTTCTTACTCCAATTACACTCCTTTGCCGAAGTGATGTTTGACTTCGGCATTTTTTATATCTCTATGTTTATAAGAATTCATCTAAAGCTTGAGTGAAAATAGTCACATCCCGGTTGACGCGGTATGATAGACAGATTCAGGCGTTGGAACAGATTATGAAAATTGTCGCAGATGAAAATCTGGCATTTACCGATTATTTCTTTGCAGAATTTGGCGATATTCAGCATTGTGCAGGAAGAACTCTCACTGCGAACGATGTAAAAGATGCCGAGGCTTTATTGGTCCGTTCCGTGACCAAAGTCAATGCAGCACTCGTACAGGACAGTCAGATTAAATTCGTCGGCAGTGCCACCATTGGTACAGATCATCTGGACATTGCTGCACTAGAACAACAGAACATCCGCTGGAGCAATGCACCCGGTTGTAATGCGCAGGCGGTAGCTGAATATGTGATTACGGCTCTATTATATTTACAACCTCAATTGATCAATGCAAATAAAGATTTCACCTTGGGTATTGTCGGTCTAGGAAATGTCGGTTCGCGTTTAGCAACAATGGCCAAATTGCTAGGCTGGAATGTGATTGCCTATGATCCCTTTGTACAGCGCGATCAGGTTCATCAGGTTGAATTTGAACAACTGCTAAAAACTGCAGATGCCATTTCCATTCATGTGCCTTTAACCAAAACGGGTCAGCATCCGACTTATCATTTGATTAATGCTGCTGCACTTGGACAAATGAAGCCTGAAGCCATTTTAATTAATTCAGCGCGTGGGCCAGTCGTTGAAGAAGCAGCACTAATTGCTGATATTCTGGCAACTCAACGTCAGGTTGTACTGGATGTCTTTGAGCATGAACCGGAAATTTCTGAACAGTTGCTGAATCTGATTACTTTGGTGACGCCGCATATTGCAGGTTATAGTCTGGAAGGTAAGGCACGCGGTACTCAAATGATTTACGACGCATTTTGCCAGACTTTCGGCTTTGAGATTAATAAGCAGTTTGAAAGCCAGTTGCCTGTCTGTGAACAGTTTTTCCAGAATCAGGATTTAAAACTGGCGCTACAGCAGCATTTAACCCAGATCTATGATATCGCCCGTGATGATGCCAATCTGCGTGCCTGTTTAAAAGATGGCAAAGTCGATCAGAAAGCATTTGATCATTTACGCAAGACTTATCCTTTACGCCGTGAATGGGCCGCTCATGGAGGGCCAAAGGCATGAGTCAGATTGTATCTTATCAACCGACCTGCGACTTAAAAGCCATTAAAGCACGTGCCAACATGTATGCCCAGCTTCGTCAGTTTTTTGCTGAACGTGAAGTGCTGGAAGTGGAAACACCGATTTTATCTCAGGCTGGTGTGACCGATGTGCATCTGGCTTCGATTCAGGCCCAGCGTCATGTCATGGGTAAGCTCGGCACACATTATCTACAGACCTCACCTGAATTTGCCATGAAACGTTTATTGGCGAGTGGTAGTGGACCGATTTACCAGATCTGTAAGGTGTTTCGGGATGATGAACACGGCCGCAAGCACAACAGTGAATTCAGTATGCTGGAATGGTATCGACCAGGCTTTAGTCTGAAAGATCTGATGTTTGAAGTGACGGATCTGTTAAATGTGACACTTAAGGCACGTTTTGGGGAAATCCGTCCCACTGTGCTCAGCTATAAACATGCCTTTATGGATCGCCTGGATCTCAATCCTTTACAGGCCACTTTGCAGCAACTCAAAGATTGCTGTCGCCGGGTAGGTCTCAATCTGGACTTGGGTGATGACCGTTTAGGGTATATCGACCTGTTATTTTCGCATATGGTCGAGCCAAGCCTGGGGTTCGATACGGCTGTATTTCTGACAGATTTTCCACCGGAACTGGCATCATTGGCTAAAACCAGAATCGATGAAGATGGAGAGCTGGTTGCGGCACGTTTCGAGCTGTATATCGAAGGGCTGGAACTGGCTAATGCTTATGATGAGCTGGTTGATGCTAAAGTTTTACGTTCCCGCTTTGAAGCAGATAATGCAGAACGGGCAGCGCTTGGCTTGCATGTCATGCCGATTGATGAGTATTTGCTGGCGGCATTGCCACAAATGCCAGAATGTTCAGGTATTGCCCTAGGTCTTGATCGCTTGCTGATGATTGCAACCAATCAGATGAAATTGGAAAAAGTGATTACTTTCCCGGCTGAAATTTCATAAATTAAATTCACGATTGATCAGCTGGTTATGACTGGCTGATCATTCCAGATGCTTGCGAAATCCAATACTGTAACTGTCAAATCCCAGTCCTTGATAAAAGGCATGCGCAGGATAGCGTTCTTCGCGATTTCCGCTGTTGAGCTGAATCATCTTGAAGCCTTGCTCTTTTGCAATCTGTTCAATAGCAGCCATTAATTGCTTGCCTATACCTTTTCCACGATAGGCCTGATCAATTACAAAAGCCTGAATCCTTAAATATCCACCGTCAAATTCCCAGGTGTATTCCTGAATAAAACCGGCATAGCCGATCACATGTGAATCCTGTTCAATAATTAGTGTCTGATAATGACTGTCTTGATGAATCCGTTCCCAACGCTGTTTGATATTTTTCAGCGTAGAGGGATAGCCAAGCTGAATCGTGAGTTGATGAACGTCATACAGGTCTTTTTCAAGATCCAGTTGACGGATGAGATAAGTCATTAGACATAATCTTAGCTAAAAATAATATCAATCATAATCAATATTTACTTTGCTGAAGTGTTGCAAGTGCACAGTAGCTTCAAAGAATTATTGCTATCTATATAGAAAATCGAGATGAATGAGATTTCAGATATTAAATAAAAAGGCCCCTTGAAGGAGCCTAATGTTTAAAGTATGGCACTATGCTGTTCTTTCAGTTCTGCTAAAGCCGCAATCCGTCGTTCAATTAGCATTTCACCAATATCCGGACCTTGAAATTCTGGTGGCAAGTCTTGTGCTTTAATGCTACGTACGACCTGCATGGCATCCAGCACATATTGAGCCTGAGGATAAGCACGATTTTCTAGACCCAAACGTCCACGGGAGTCACATTCACAAGCCTGTACAAACGCTTCAACACGTTCAGGACGACGTAAAACATCTAGACGCTGTAATAAACGCCATAAAGTGCCAGGTTTTAAGTTAAAAGCCTGGTGACATTTTAAGTGTTCTTTACAAACTGCCAATGCCAGCTGTTTGGTATGAGTTGGAACTCTTAAACGTTCACATAGCTCATTTACCGGTTTGATCCCACGTTCTTCATGCATGATATGGCGTGGCAATTCTTCAACAGGGGTTAATGCCTTACCCAAGTCATGAACCAGAACTGCAAAACGAACATCCAGAGTATAATTTTGGCGGCAGGCTTGCTGTAAAGACATCATGGTATGAATACCACAGTCAATTTCCGGATGATATTCAGGACGTTGCGGAATGCCATATAAGGCATCCAGTTCCGGGAACAGCACTTTTAAAGCACCACAACTACGTAATACTTCAAAATACACATCTGCATCTTGTTCCATCAGTGCGCGTGTGGTTTCTTTCCAGACCCGCTCAGGTGTCAATGCATTAAGCTCGCCCGATTCCGCCAGCTGCTTCATCAGCACCAACGTTTCTTCTGCAATGCTAAAACCCTGATGTTGATAACGCGCAGCAAAGCGGGCAATCCTTAAAACACGTAAAGGATCTTCGACAAAAGCTTCTGATACATGACGCAGTACACGATCAGCCAGATCTTTTTGACCGCCATAAGGATCATAAATCTTACCTGAATCATCCATGGCCATGGCGTTGATGGTCAGGTCACGGCGGATCAGATCCTCTTCCAAGGTGACATTGATATCGGTATAAAATTCGAAACCATGATAACCATAGCCAGACTTGCGTTCGGTACGTGCCAGAGCATATTCGTCTTTGGTTTCAGGATGAAGAAAAACAGGGAAGTCCTTGCCAACAGGTTGAAAACCTTTAGCAAGCAATTGTTCCGGCGTCGCGCCGACAACCACATAATCTTTTTCGTGATAGGGGTGTCCAAGTAAATGATCCCGAACTGCACCGCCTACTAAATAAACTTGCATGAAAAAACCTCTATTCTTACAAGCATCATGCTACAGAATAGAGGTTTTCTCAAGTCAAGAAGTTACGCTGATGCGTACATTCCTTAAAGCGCGTTTTTTTCTGCTTCCTGAATTTCAGCAACAGTTAACGCTGTCATATTCACTACGCGACGAGTCGTTGCAGTTGGTGTCAGGATATGAACAGGTTTCGCAGCACCAAGCAGGATAGGACCAATGGTCACGTTATTACCTGAAGTTGCTTTTAACAGGTTAAACGAAATATTGGCTGCATCCAGATTTGGCATGATCAGCAAGTTTGCAGAACCTTTGAAACGAGAGTTCGGGAATGCAAACTGACGGATATTTTCGTCCAGTGCTGCATCACCATGCATTTCACCTTCAACTTCAAGCTCAGGTGCAGTTTCAGAAAGGATTTCATATACACGGCGCATTTTTTGTGCGCTGGCATCGTGCTGGTCTGAACCGAAGCTAGAGTGAGAAAGTAGGGCAACACGTGGAGTAATACCGAAACGACGTACTTCTTCAGCAGCCAGAATCGTCATCTCAGCAAGCTGTTCAGCCGTTGGATTACGGTTGATGTAGGTATCCGCGATAAACAGGTTGCGCTCTTCAAGCATTAATGCGTTTAAGGTGAAGAAGGTATTATGGCCATCCTGTTTGCCGATGACATTGCTGACAAAGTCCAGATGGATGTCATAGCTTGAGTAAGTACCACATAACATACCGTCCGCCATGCCATGACGAACCAGCATCGCAGCGATCAGGGTAGAACGGCGACGCGCTTCACGGTGTGCATATTCAGGCGTTACACCTTTGCGTTGCATCAGGTTGTAATAGTCGTCTGCAAATTTTTCGTAATCTGGGTTCTTTTCCTGATCCACGATGGTGATGTTGACACCATCTTCAAGACGTAAGCCCAATTTCTTGATATTGGCTTCGATGACTGCTGGACGACCTACCAGAATCGGTTTTGCCAAGCCTTCATCCACTGCAATTTGTGCAGCACGAAGTACACGCAGGTCTTCACCTTCTGCATAAGCGATACGTTTAGGATCTGTTTTAGCTTGTGCAAAGATTGGTTTCATCATGAAGGCTGAGTTGTAAACAAACTCAGACAGACGTTGACGATATGCCGAGAAATCCTGAATTGGACGAGTTGCCACGCCAGAATCCATTGCAGCTTGAGCAACTGCAGGCGCAATTTCCAGAATCAGGCGTTGATCCAGTGGACCAGGAATCAGGTAATCACGGCCGAAAGAAGCTGATTTTTCGCCATAAGATGCAGCATCTGCTTCTACGTGTGCCATACGTGCAATCGCGTGTACGCAGGCAATTTTCATTTCTTCATTAATGGTGGTGGCACCAACGTCTAATGCACCGCGGAAGATGTAAGGGAAGCACAGTGCATTGTTTACCTGGTTCGGATAGTCAGAACGGCCAGTCGCCATGATGACGTCATCACGAATTTCGTGTGCATGTTCAGGCAGAATTTCTGGATCCGGGTTCGCCAAGGCAAAGATAATTGGATCTTTGGCCATCAGTTTCACCATTTCTTTGGTGAGAATACCGGCTGCAGAAAGACCCAAGAACATATCTGCACCTGCAATCACGTCACCGATCTGAGAGGCATCAATGTCTTGTACATATGCTTTTTTAGATTCGTCCAGACCTTCACGTTTAGTTGTTAATAGACCACGTGAGTCAGCAACGATGATATTTTCTTTTTTCGCGCCAAGGGCACAAAGCAAGTTCAAGCAAGACAGGGCAGCAGCGCCGGCACCTGAAGCAATGATCTTGATTTCATCAATTTTTTTGCCATTTAATTGCAATGCATTCAGAAGAGCAGAACCTACAATGATTGAAGTACCATGCTGGTCATCGTGGAACACAGGAATTTTCATGCGTTCACGAAGTTTCTGTTCAATATAGAAACATTCTGGAGCCTTAATGTCTTCCAGGTTGATCCCGCCAAAAGTGGGCTCTAGAGAAGCGACAATATCAACAATCTTGTCTGGATCATTTTCAGCAATTTCGATATCGAATACATCAACACCCGCAAATTTTTTGAACAGTACGCCTTTACCTTCCATGACTGGTTTAGACGCCAGTGGGCCAATATTACCCAAACCAAGAACTGCTGTACCGTTACTGACCACTGCAACCAGGTTACCGCGTGCGGTATAAAGTGCAGCTGTTGAAGGATCGCGTTCAATCTCAAGACATGGTGCGGCAACGCCAGGCGAGTAAGCAAGGGCTAAGTCACGTTGGTTGACCAATTGTTTGCTTGGTGTAACGCTGATTTTTCCTGGAGTAGGGAATTCGTGATAGTAAAGAGCCTGCTGCTTTAAAGATTGTTCGTCCATCTGTATCTCTATCGTTGTAAAGATTACCCAGAAAGCGGGTAAAAAATTGCATTTATGGCTCTGAATATAACATTTGTTAAGCACTTAGCCCAGTCAAAGTCGACCATTTTTGCGACAATATTATTCGAGGTAGATATAGACTTAGACTTGATATATATAAGTTTCAGCGACGCGATTCTGTTCTAAATACGCAGTTGCTTCCAGTTCAGGCAATGGCTTGGAGAAGAAGTAGCCTTGGGCAATATCACAATCTAAATCACGTAGATATTGCAGCTGTTCTTCAGTTTCAATACCTTCAGCGACGACAGTCATGCCCATGGCTTTGCCCATCGCGACCATGGCGCTGACAATTGCTTCCTGTTTATGTTCCCCAATTTTAGAGACAAAACTGCGGTCAATTTTGAGAATATCAATAGGAAAATCGGCAAGATAGGATAAAGAAGAATAACCGGTTCCAAAATCATCCAGCGAGATATTAATCTGGCGCTGCTTGATCTGGTTCAGCAGATTTTTGACAGATTCAGAGTTTTCAATCAGTGAAGATTCAGTAATTTCTAGTTCCAGACTAGTGCCAGAAATCTGGTTTTCGCTAATGGCCTGATCCAGATCATCGAGTAACTGACCACGACGCAGTTGCTGCGCCACGATATTCACAGAGACACAGATATTATGAAAGCCAAGATCATTCCATTCACGAATCTGTCTGGCAGTTTGCTGAATCACCAAACGGCCGATCTCGGAAATCAGGCTGGTCTGTTCCGCTAAAGGAACAAACAGACCAGGTGGAATAATACCTTTCTCTGGATGTTTCCAGCGTACTAAAGCTTCAAAGCCATAAATATGCTGGTCATTGAAATTAATTTTCGGCTGATAGTAGACTACTAGTTCGCCATTCTGAATAGCTTTACGCAGATCACGTTCAATGAAAATTCCTTGCTCTAGCAAAGCCGTATTTTCATTAGAGTAGAAATGGATAGTATTCCCACCAAGATTTTTGGCTTCACTCAGCGCCTGTTCAACACAGTTATTCAAATAATCTAGCTGACGGCCATGGTCCGGATAGAAAGCCACACCCATCGACAGGGTAATCACATAATCTTGGCCAAAAATATGGAAAGGAGCTTGGAAAGCTTCAGCAATTCGTTGACAATGTTCCTGTACAGACGGGCGAATATGCGAGATTTCATACAAAATCGCAAAGTCATCACCATTTAGATGGGCTACAAACAGGGCTTCAGCATTGGTCAGACGTAAGCGCTGTGCCACCTGACGCAACAGCTCATCACCACCATTATTAGACAAGTATTCATTCAATGGACGGAAACGATCGATATTGAGTCGAATCACCGCCATTTTCTTGATGGAATCTTTTTGCGTCATCAGATACTGATGCAGCTGGTAGTTATAGTAAAAACGGTTCGGTAAATCAGTCAGTGTGTCGTAATTTTCCAGATAAGACAGGCGCTGTTCCTGTAATTTACGCTCAGTCAGATCAGAGACAATGCCGATATAGTGAGTGATACGGCCTTCATCATCGGTAATTGCATTGATATGTAACCAGAGTGGCATCTCTTTGCCAGATAGGAATTTTTCACTCAGTTCGCCATCAAAGGAACCGATTTTCACGACTTGCTTGATGATATTAGAATGAATGCTGCGTTGCTGTGACTTATGGCTTGCAGTGATATCAAACAGATATTTACCCAAGATGTCATTACGTTCAAAACCGGACAAATTCTCGAAATAAGGATTCACTTCGATATAACGTAATTCATCATTTAAAATGAAGATTCCTTCAGCCGCCTGCTCAATTACACTTGCTGCCAGTTTCAAGCGTTCTTGAGAACTACGTTCCTGTTGAATATCTCGTAAAATTCCAACCATGCGTAAAGGACGGTGAGTTTCGGGATCGCGACTGATCACCCGGCCTACATCATGTACCCAGCTCCAGACTCCCGGCGCTTGCTGAATCCGGTAAGTTACTTCATAGCGCTCAGTTTTCCCACGCAGATGCTGTTTCATATTGCTTTTGAATGCAGCCAGATCATCGGGATGAATCATATGTTGTAACTGCAAATGATGCTCACTGGATTTCCGTTGTACCTTCTCATCTTTATGATTGGTCAGCAAAATACTGCGGTCTTTGATATTCCAGTCCCATGGACGGATACCGGCGATTTCATGAGTCAGTTCAAGGTTTTGCTGCTGGTTTTTCAGATCAATATTAATCTGTTCAATATCATAAGTACGTTCACGAACTTTCTGCTCTAGTAGTTGATTGCTGAGTTGTAGCTCCAGTTCGATATCTTTTGATTTATTGACTTCCGTTTGTAGCTGTTTGCACAGTTCATTCGTCCAGGCGACCTGTTGTTCGGCATTATTCACCAGCAATTCATTTTCTGCATAAAGGCGGGAAGTACGTGTGTGAATACGATAGGTACTATTGGCACAGAGCAGGATCACAATAACTGCAAAATTTAGAGCTAGACCAAAGACCGGATTGGCACCAGAAATATGAAAAAACTGAAAGAGTAAAAAGGGTACTAATGAAGGTAAAAATACCAGTGAAAAGTAACTGAGCTTCTGGGTTAAATAAGTCAGACCGAAGGCTTGAGTCACGATTAATAGCAAAGCCGAAAGGGTTAGTGCTTCTATTTCATCAAAATTAATATTGGCCTGCGGCAAGTAATAATAGATCAGGGAAATACCGGAAGCGATACAGCAACCTACCGCAAGGCTCTGGATCTGTAACCAGTAATGTGCATTTTTCAGTTGATATTGTTCAGGCTTAAAATACAGGGTATTGATGAGCCAGCACATACTGACGGTAATTTCAGTCAGGATAAACCAGAGATTAAAATAACTATTCGATGAGCTATATTGAATGTGATAAACACAGAAAATATAGAGGCAAATAATCATGATACTTAACAGAAAATATCGGCTATGTCGAAGCGTGTTCGCAATCTGAGCACGATGCAAGTGCTCTTTGATATAAGCCTCTTGATTATCAATCATATAATTAAGTGCCTTGTATTCGTCCTGAACGGTTTTTATCCTAGATTTTAATTTTTATTCAAGCCTGAATGATTCTTAAATCAATCAATATGTGTTTCATTATTATTGACTCAAGAGTAGAGTGCTTATAAATAAAAATCAATAAAATTAATAACTAAATTTTACAATTTTGACCGCTTAAATAGTGTAATTCAAAATTGAGAGAGCAACGACAGGAGCAGTTTCGGTACGCAGGACACGTTCACCAATACACCAATTGACAAAGCCTTGCGTATTCGCCGCTAGGATTTCAGCTTCACTCAAGCCGCCTTCAGGGCCAATCAGCAAGGCAATATCCAGCGTGGCATTCGCCAGAACATCAATTTCTTCTTTGTTTGGCGCTAGCACCAGTTTGGTATGAGGAAGATCGGTTTCCAGCCATTTTTCAAGTGACATTGGCGCTAAAATTTTAGGAACAATGTTCATTCCACACTGTTCACAAGCGGCAATGGCTACACCTTGCCAATGATCCAGTTTTTTCTGGTCGCGGTCATATTTCAGGCGCATCTCACAGCGTTCAGAGGTTAAAAGCTGAATTTCAGATACACCCAGTTCGACCGCTTTCTGGATCGCATAATCCATGCGGTCACCTTTACTCATGACTTGGCCAAGCAAGGCTTTAAATTTTGGTGTGCGATCAGTAGGGTTATAACTATTGACCTGTACAGCAGCCGACTTTTTGGAAACTTCAACCAGTTCAACTTCATATTCGCCACCTTGTCCATTGAACAGGGTGGCTTTTTCGCCGACTTGAGCACGTAAAACTTTAACCCAATGATGAAACACTGTTTCAGTCAGTTCTACAGTGGTATCTACTGCTAAATCAGCTTCAATAAAAAAACGTGGCATTAAAGTTTTACTCTCAAATCAGGTATTTTACTTATGCAAGACCGAGGTCTTTAACAAGTTGACGGGTTGGATCAGTGGTATTCATGGTGTAGAAATGCAGGCTTGGTGCACCGCCAGCAATCAGGCGTTCACAGAATTTCACCACAACTTCATGACCAAAAGCTTTGATACTTGCAGTGTCATCACCATAAGTTGCTAGTTGCTTGCGAATCCAGCGTGGAATTTCAGCACCTGTACCATCTGCGAAGCGAATCAGGTTGCTGGCATTGGTAATTGGCATGATACCTGGCGCTACTGGAATATCAATTCCAGCTTTCTGGATACGTTCTACAAAGTAGAAATAAGCATCCGGATTAAAGAAGAATTGCGTTAATGCAGCATTGGCACCTGCATTTACCTTATCCACAAAGTGCTGAATATCTTTATCAAAGCTGTCTGCTTGTGGATGCATTTCAGGATAAGCGGCAACTTCAATATGGAAGTGGTCACCTGAATGTTCACGGATAAAGCGAACCAGATCCTGTGCATAAGGCAATTCACCCAGGCCCACCTGACCAGATGGCAAGTCACCACGCAGCGCGACAATACGGTTAATTCCTTGTGCCTTATACAAATCAAGCAGTTCAGCAATACGCGCTTTATCATCGCCGATACAAGACAGGTGAGGGGCAACGGGTGTACCTTTACCATTAAAGTCATTGATCGTAGATAAAGTACGTTCGCGTGTTGAACCACCCGCGCCATACGTCACAGAAAAGAATTCTGGGTTCAGCAGTTGTAGTTCTTGATGTACGGTTTTAAGTTTTTCTGCACCCGCATCGGTTTTGGTCGGGAAAAACTCAAAAGAAATTGGAATCTGTTTAGACATGTTCAAATCCTTTTTATAAATACTTGTATTTTATAGATTACCCTCATCCTAACCTTCTCCCAGAGGGAGAAGGGACTACCATTGTGATAGTTAAAGTCTTTAAGATTTACCCTATAACAATTTTCACAATGGAAATCTCCCTCTCCTTATAGGAGAGGGCCGGGGTGAGGTGGAAATCAAAAATTAGTATTTATAAGCATCAGACTTGAATGGACCTTCAACAGGTACGCCTAGGTAGTCTGCTTGTTCTGGAGTCAATTGAGTCAGAACACCACCAAAACCGGCAACCATTGCAGCAGCAACTTCTTCGTCTAATTTCTTAGGAAGTAGTTCTACACGAATCGCTGCTTGTTTTTGGTCTTCTGGAAGATCCGCAAATTTCTCAGCGAACAGGTGCATTTGACCTAGAACCTGGTTTGCAAAAGAACCGTCCATAACACGTGATGGGTGACCAGTTGCATTACCCAGGTTCACCAGACGACCTTCAGAAAGCAGGATCAGGTAATCATTTTCATTTTCTGAACGATATACTTGGTGTACTTGAGGCTTCACTTCAACCCATTTGTAACCACGTAAGTAGTTGGTATCGATTTCAGTGTCGAAGTGACCGATGTTACAAACCACTGCGCCAGCTTTCAGTGTATCTAGCATCGCAGCGTCACATACGTGGTAGTTACCAGTGGTAGTCACGATCAGGTCGGTATTTTGAAGAAGATCAACGTTCACATCTTCTTTCTTGCCAGTTTGAACACCGTTTTTGTACGGAGAAACCACTTCATAACCGTCCATGCATGCTTGCATCGCACAGATTGGATCGATTTCAGATACACGTACGATCATACCTTCTTGACGAAGAGACTGAGCAGAACCTTTACCTACGTCACCATAGCCGATCACTAACGCACGACGGCCAGAAAGCAGCATGTCAGTTGCACGTTTGATCGCATCATTTAGAGAGTGACGGCAACCGTATTTGTTGTCGTTTTTAGACTTGGTTACTGAATCGTTGACGTTGATCGCAGGAACTTTCAGAGAACCGTCTTTCCACATTTCCAGAAGACGTGCTACACCTGTAGTTGTTTCTTCAGTAATACCGTGGATTTTTGCAATCAGTTCAGGATATTTTTCGTGAACAACAGCAGTTAAGTCACCACCATCATCCAGAATCATGTTGGCATCCCAAGGTTTGCCGTTCACATTGATCTGTTGTTCAAGACACCACATGTATTCTTCTTCTGTTTCGCCTTTCCAAGCAAATACAGGAATACCGCGAGCAGCGATTGCAGCAGCAGCGTGATCTTGAGTAGAGAAGATGTTACAAGAAGTCCAGCGAACTTCAGCGCCTAATTCAACCAGAGTTTCAATTAAAACCGCAGTTTGAATAGTCATGTGGATACAGCCAAGGATTTTGGCACCAGCAAGCGGTTTAGCAGCTGAGTAGCGCTTACGCAGACCCATTAGGGCAGGCATTTCAGCTTCTGCAAGTTTGATTTCTTTACGGCCGTAGTCAGCTAGGGAAATATCAGCAACTTTATAATCTGTAAATGAAGCATTAACCGCGTTCATCACGATCTCCTTATAAAAAACAATAATTGATCATTCAGTTCGCGGATGCCGTTGTTGGTCTGTCTAGAAAAAGTTGGACCGATCGTCGAGCCTGGCGCTTTTACATTTCGTACCTGTAAAACGTCGCAGCATCCCTCGACTAGCGGGGTATTGTACTTGGAAATTAATTTGGTTCCAATCCGAAATTGTTTAATATCTGACTAATAAGAAAATTTGAGACTAAACTATGGCGGACAGCTTCGAATATCCAATTAAGGAATGGGCTGAAATTAAGGATGATTATGAGAATGGCAATTTAATTATTGGTAATGGGGCTAGTGTTGCTCTGCATCAAAAAATTCGTTTTGACTCTTTAAAAGAAGAAGCTGAAAAATTAAAACTTTTTAATGAGGATATATCTAAACTTTTTATCGAGTTTGATACATGTGATTTTGAGTTAATTTTGAGATTAGTCTGGCATGCGAAGCTAGTAAATAAGCATTTAGGAATAATAGATCCAAAAATTGATTCAGCTTACAAGAATATTAAAAATGCTTTAATCGAAGTTGTTAAAGAAGTTCATTGTGAACATGCTGAAATATTTGATCAATTACCTCAGTTATATCAATTTACAAAACGATTTAGAACAATAGTTTCTCTTAATTATGACTTAATCCTGTATTGGATTCTAATAGACTTCCGTCATAAATCAAAAAACGTACAATTTATTTGATCTTAAATTAATCAGCAAAATTATTTAATTCAAGGGATAATTCTTGGATGAAATTCAAAGATATTCAAAAATTATCAGACGTTAAATTTCGTAGGCTTACCGGTGTTAGCTGGGCTACATTTAACCTCATGTTGGCCGAGCTAAATAAGCATTTACCTTGTCATATTGGTAAAGGACGACCGCATAAATTACCGTTGGAAGATCGTTTGCTCTTATGTATAGAATATTGGAGAGAATATCGAACATTTTTTCATCTTGGTATGAGTTACGGTGTATCTGAAACGAGTGCAATTCGTATCACACGTGTTATTGAAGATACCTTAATCCGTTCTGGAAAATTTAACTTGCCAAAACAACTTCCTAATCGAGATGAAGTAGATTGGGAAGTTGTTGTGATTGATGCAACTGAAATATTAATTCAACGTCCAAAAAAAACAGAAGAAATGGTATAGCGGTAAAAAAAAGCGACATACCTTTAAATTTCAGCTATCTATGCACTATACAACAGGTGAAATACTGAGTGTATGTGGAAGTCATGGAAGCATGCATGATTTTAAAATATTCAAAAAAAGCATGAGGAAATTAAAATTTAAGCCCTTTTTTATCGTTGATAAGGGGTATTTAGGGATAAAGAAATTGGGTTTTGGATGCCTCATGCCATCTAAAGCAAAGAAAACTGAACAACTAGATTCTGAATTAAAAAAGTTAAATAAAGAGATTGGTCGTAGACGAATTCAAGTAGAGCATGTATTTGGAAGGATGAAATGTTTTAAGATTTTATCTTGTGTATATAGAAATCGTCGTAAACGATTAAACCTGCGGTTTAATTTACTTGCTGGCATATACAATTTAGATTGGGTGAAAGATAAACAATTAAATTGGTTGAAAAATGATTTATGAAGGAAGTCTAATGTACGGAAATAAACATGAAGATGGGCATAAATTTAAAGATTGTTTTCAAGCAAACGGATTATTTAGAGATAATTGGCAAGATTTAAGAAATCCTATTCGTAGAGAAAGAGAAGTTACTTTAGCTTTGATGTGTGCTGAAAAAACAGGAGGTTTTAACTTGGTAAACTAAACACACTCATCAGGAGTTTACCATGAGCAAGAAATACAAGACTTACACCACAGAATTTAAAGCTGAAGCCATCAAATTAATTGAAGCCAATCAAGGCAATGTCTCGGAAACAGCTAGACAACTTAGCATTTCAATGCAAACTCTTTCAAATTGGAATACCAAAGCAAAGGCTGGAACTTTAGCAGGTACAAAACAGTATTCACCTGATCTAAACGCTCTACTCGAAGAAAATAAAAAACTCAAACAACAGCTCAAAATAGCTGAAATGGAACGTGAATTTTTAAAAAAGGCAGCAGCGTACTTTGCCAAAGAAAGTCAGTAAGGTACGCCTATATGAAACAAAAAAGATATTCATTTCCAATTACCTTAATGGCTCGATTACTTCATGTTTCAGTTTCATGTTTTTATGATTGGCTCAAGAGAGGCGTGAGCAAAAGAACGATTCAACGAAATCAACAGACGATATTGGTGAAAATAGCCCATGAGGAGACAAGGCAGAGCTATGGTTATATTCGATTAACCAAATACTTACAAGCTCAGGGCATAAAAATGAGTATGTACGCTGTACGTCAGATAAAAGCGCTGAACCACCTGTATTGTAAGCGACACAAGCGTTTTAAAAGGACTACGAATAGTGACCATAATCGAGCGATCTATGAAAACCTGCTGGAGCAACAATTCTCAATGACTAGACCAAATCAAGCATGGTCAAGTGATATTACGTACATATGGACTGTTGAAGGATGGCTGTACTTAGCAGCGGTAAAAGACCTTTACACGAAGCAAGTGGTTGGCTATAGCTTAAATGAGCGCATGACAACACAGCTTGTTTGTAATGCGCTAAATATGGCTATTCACAATCAAAAACCAACCAAAGAACTGATTGTGCATTCAGACAGAGGAAGTCAATATTGCAGCCATGAATATCGAAATATACTTGAGCAATATGGTTTTCAAGGTTCAATGAGCAAGCGCGGAGACTGTTACGATAATGCACCGATTGAAAGCTTTTGGGGAATACTGAAAAATGAGTTAGTGCATCATTACAACTATCAAACCAGAGAAGAAGCCAAAGCAGATATTATAAAATACATTGAGTTATTTTATAATCATCGAAGAATTCAAAAGGGTTTGGGTTTTAAGACACCAAATCAAATGGCCGAAGACTTTTATAAGTTGGCTGCCTAAAATCTCCCAAGGGAAAGTCTCCTGATAATTCAGCGTATATCACTTTTTATCAGCACGGCAACTTATCTATTTTTAGAAATGCAAAAAATATTGAAAACAAACTCCAGAGAGGAGATTTTGAAAGTTTATTGGAGGGTATTACTTCACAATGGAATGATGAAAAAATACCATTATTTGTAGCAGAAGGTACGGGTACTAAGAAATTAGAATCGATAAAAAGTAGTCCATATTTAAGTACAGTTTTTCATGAAGTTTTATCAGGTTTAATTGCTGAAAATTCTAATCTAGTTATTTATGGATGGAGTTTAGGGGAGCAAGAGTCACATTTAGTCCAACAAATTTTTAAAAATAAAATTGTGGCTAAAGTGGCTATTTCAACTTATTCTCAAGACCAGGATGAATGTCATAGAATCTATAGGCTAATCAAAGGAATTTCTCCAAATATTGAAGTTGAATTCTTTGATAGCAAAAGCTCAGGTTGTTGGAATAATGTTTAACAAAATAAAAAAGCCCATCATCTGACGGGCTTGTTATTTATTCTATGTCCTGCTCAATTTCATCTGCTTTCTTAGTCCAGTAATCTGCCTGTATGTCATCAGCGACCACACCAAGACCATTGGCATAAATAAAGGCAAGATCACGCATGGCTTGAACTTCACCCCATTCAGCTGCTTGCTTTACAAGAGCGATAGATTTTTCAACATCTTTTTCGACCACATCACCACGACGGTAAAAACCAGCCAGTTCTAAAGTCGCTGCAGGGTGTTTTTCAAAATTGGCTTTGCTCAACCAGTAATAGGCTAACTCAAAGTGAGCTTTAGAATCTTCTGGGTCTTCCTCAGCGATTTCTTTGGCATAAACCGTATAACCCTCACCGAGCCAGTACATGGCTTCAACCCAGCCACCATTGGCTGCTTTCAATGCCCACTCTTCGGCTAGCATGATGTCTTCGTCATGCTCGCTTTGCATATAGAGTTCGGCAAGCTCAAATTGGGCTTCGGCATTGCCTGCCAGTGCGCGGTTTGCCAGCGTGGCAGGGGGAGAAACACGCTCAGTCATGTCAGTATCTCAAATATCTTTGTATCTAGATTAAAAGGTTCAAAATAAAAAAGCTAATCTGAAAATTGGCTTTTGTACAAAAGTCGACTGATAGCGCTTAAAACATGCAAACTAAGCTATTTGTTTAAGGGAATAACAATAAAATGAATAGAAAGAGAACAAGAATAAATTTAAATAGTTTTCAATGATTCAGAAAGCAAAACAGCGGCCCGAAAGCCGCTGTTGATATACGATTAATGAGATAAAAACTTAGTCTTGCTGGATTCCTGCAACCACCCAATCTTGTTGAGAACCGGCAGGTTTGACAAAGTGCCAGATTTCAGCAAATGGTTGAGGTTGGCTATTCAGGTCTTCACTTACAGTACCAGTGAAGCGTACGCTTACTACGTATTGACCATTCTCATTCGATGAATCTACCACCATTGCATTCAGGTTAGAGAACTCAGCTACGTCCTGATCCTGATTTGCCATAATGTCGTTATACATCGACTGGTAAAGATCAGGGGTTAGGTAACGTTTAATTTCTGAAATGTTGCTCGCCGTATTCATTGACTGAATGTGGTTGAAGCGCTGACGTGCAACACGTAAGAAAGTCGCAGGTTCTGTTCCATCTGGAAGCTGGTTGCCGCTATTGGTATAGGCTGCACCAAATGGCGCGTTATTTACCGGAGCTGAACCAAACGGTGCATTCGTGCTTGTACTACCACCTACGTTCTGACCAAAAATATTGGTGTTGTCACCACCGCGAGGAGGTGTCTGACCAAATGGTGCTGAATGACCAGCACCACTATTTGGGGCATATGGATTAGAAGCTACTTTTTTTTTTGCGCCCATCTTACGGAAAATGAAGAAGGCAACAGCGGCAGCAAGTAAAATCCAGATCCACCCAGGAATACCACTTTTTTCCTCTTGTTGCTGTTGAGCTACTTGAGCTTCAGAAGCCGCTTGTACTTCTTTGTCATCAGCCAGCGCATTGGCAGCAACTGCACCCACTGCAGCACCTGCTACACCGGCAGCAACCATACTACCTACGCCTGGGCCAGATCTTTGCTGAGTTGCAGCACCAGCGGCTGGAGCCTGTTGTGCTGGCGCAGCTTGACGAGGTTGTTGATAAGATTGAGTAGGCGCAGCAGAACGTTGCATACCATGGCTTTTACCGCCACCGGCACGTTTTGCTTCAGCAGTTAAAGGAGCAACCAGTAATGCTGCTGTTAAAAGACCTGCAATCAAACCACGCTGTCGAACTTCCATTCAATTTTCCTATGTGAAAAAAACTTATTTGAATACTCTATTTATATAGGCTTTATAGGGGATTTCAATCAAAAATGTGTATTTTTTTAGGCTTTTCGCAAGATTTATCGATTAAAGCTAGCTGAGTTCATCACTTAGGCTCATAGCTTCACTCAGAGCCTCATGCAATCGGGCTACAGCAATGACCTGCACGCCGGGAATCGGTTTTTGCGGTGCATTGGCACGCGGCAAAATAATATATTTAAAACCGTGTTTAACAGCTTCCTTCAGACGCTCCTGACCATTCGGCACCGGACGAATTTCGCCAGAAAGACCAACTTCACCAAAAACAGCGAGTTGCTGAGGCAAGGCTTTAGTCCGGATACTGGATGCACAGGCTAAAAGTACAGCCAAGTCAGAACCGGTTTCAGTAATCTTTAAACCACCGACGATATTGACATAGACATCCTGACCAGATGTTTGTACGCCACCATGACGGTGCATCACGGCCAGCAGCATATTCAGACGATTCTGCTCTAACCCCAAGGCTACACGGCGTGGCTGGCCATGGGCATCATCGACCAAAGCCTGAACTTCAACCAGGAGTGGGCGAGTTCCTTCACGGCTAATCATGACGATGGAACCTGGAATCGCTTCATCATAACGACTGAGGAAAATGGCAGATGGATTGGCGACTTCACGCAGACCTTTATCGGTCATGCCAAAGACGCCAAGTTCATTGACTGCACCGAAACGGTTTTTGACTGCGCGGATCATACGGTAACGAGAATCCGACTGGCCTTCAAAATACAGCACACAGTCCACCATATGTTCCAATACACGCGGACCTGCTAAGGCACCTTCTTTGGTCACGTGACCAACAATAAACAGGGCAGTGCCGCTATTTTTGGCGAAACGGGTCAGTAGGGCTGCAGATTCACGAATCTGTGACACACCACCTGGTGCAGACTGCAAGGTTTCGGTATATAAAGTCTGAATCGAGTCCAAAATCGCAACAGCAGGACGTTCCTGTGCAAGCACCTCGCAAATGCGTTCCACACAGGTTTCTGCCATGACTTTCAGTTGGTTAGTTGGTAAGTCCAGACGCTGGGCGCGTAATGCCACCTGAGATAAAGATTCTTCACCTGTCACATACAGGGCAGAGCTATTGCCTGCTGCCATATGGGTTGCGGTTTGCAATAGGATAGTTGACTTACCAATCCCCGGGTCACCACCAATCAGCACCACAGAACCTGTAACGAGACCACCGCCTAAGACTCGGTCAAACTCACCAATCCCGGTTTGCAACCGGGTTTCATGTGAAACGGAGACTTTGTTTAAGGTGGTAATCGCTGCTGCCTGACCGGCATAACCTCCAATTTTTGGCTGAGCACGATGTGTCGTTGCTGGCGCAATACTGACTTCTACCAGACTGTTCCATTCCCCACATTCAGAACACTGACCCGCCCATTTAGGATGGTCTGCTCCACATTGTTCACAACGATACACACTTTTTGCTTTAGCCATAATTTCCGAAAATAAATATTGGGAATGGGGGCTACAGCATAGCGGTGAATGAGACTGAAAACCAAGACCTTTGGCTGAAAAAGTCACTGATTTACGTCAGCATATGACGCTTATGAATTCACCTTTCTACATGAAAGTGAAATACCTTCTATAATGAGAAAATTCATCACGGGTACAGGAATCCTGACATGCCACATCTTTTAAAACATATCGATGCGATCGCACGTGAAAAAGACCGTGATGTATTATTTGTACATTTTGAAAATTACGAACATGAAAATGCAGATGCTGAGTCCTATCATTTACGTCAGAACCTGATGGAATGGCTAGAGCAACGCCAAATTAATTTTGCACCCTGTATGGGCATAGAACAGCCTGGCGTAATTGAAAGTTATTCAGGTGATCTTTATATCGATGTGCCATTTGATGAAGCCAATCCAATTTACCAAATGGTCAGTGAACATCTGGAAGATGCCGAAGGGGAAATGAAAATTCCGGGTGTACTGTTCTTTGTATTATCTCTAGAAACTGCTCTTGAGATTGAAGCCGATCGTGAAGAGTTCTTAAATCTAAATCAAGCTCATGATGATGAATTTTCTGGCCGTGTGAACTGATAGTTTTAGCAAACTTAAATTGATAAAAAAGCCACGATGAACGTGGCTCTTTTATTAAGGGTTTTAAATTTTATTAATACAGTTCACCTGATTTACGGCGAGCAATAAAATCTTTGGATTCTTTCACGATCACCCCAGACAGCAGTAGCAGGCCGATCAAGTTTGGAATCGCCATCAAACCGTTGAATGTGTCTGCGAACAGCCAGACCAGATCCAGTGTTGCTACACAGCCAATAAATACTGAAGCGATATAAATGATGCGATAAGGGAATACAAATTTTTCACCGAGCAGATAGGTTGCACATTTTTCCCCGTAGTAGCTCCAGCCTAAAATGGTGGAATAGGCGAAGAAGATAATGCCGAAGGTCACAATCCAGCCACCAACACCTGGCAGCAGTTTGTTAAATGTAGAAACGGTCAGAACAGCACCGGTTTGTCCACCAAAATCACTGCCGGCCATGATGAAGCCCATCACCAAGACAATACCGGTAATCGAACAGACAATAATCGTGTCAATAAAGGTTCCGGTCATGGAAACCAAGCCTTGACGTGCAGGGTGATCGGTTTTTGCAGCAGCTGCGGCAATCGGTGCTGAACCCATACCAGCTTCATTTGAGAATACACCACGCGCGACACCATAACGAATCGCCGCACCAATCGCACCACCTACGGCAGCTTCACCAGTAAAAGCATAGGTGAAAATCATTTTTAGTGCAGGACCCACTAAATCGAGATGGGTGAAAATAATGATCAGACCGCCCGCTACATAACCAATCGCCATGATCGGTACAATGAAAGAAGCAGCTCTAGAAATCCACTTAATCCCGCCCAGAATTACCAGTGCAGAAAATGCAGTGATTACGATCCCTGTAACCCAGGTTTCCAGACCGAAACCATTTTCTACTGCAAGTGCAACAGTGTTGGACTGAACTGAACTACCAATTCCGAAAGATGCGACAGCACCAAAGAACGCAAAGATCAGCGCCAGCCATTTCCATTTCAGGCCACGCTCAATGTAATACATTGGACCGCCAGACATTTCACCGCGTTCATTTTTAACCCGGTATTTGACGGCCAGTACACCTTCGCCATATTTGGTTGCCATTCCGAACAGGGCAGTCATCCACATCCAGAATACGGCCCCAGGACCACCCAGCACACAGGCAGTTGCCACACCGGCAATATTACCGGTACCGATGGTAGCTGACAGTGCGGTCATGAGTGAGCCAAACTGGGAAATATCGCCTTCATGCGAAGGGTGTTTGCCAAAAACCTGTTTAAAGGCCAGTGGCAACATGCGGAACTGCCAGAACAGCAGGCGGAAGGTCAGGAATATACCGGTACCGACAATGAGGACCAGCATATAAGGGCCCCAGACCCAGCCACTGACGGTTTCCATGATGCTTTGTAAATTTTGCATAAATTTCTTCTTATTTATCCGTGTCAGCTTTATTTGAGATGTTGATTGAAAAGCAATTGCTATGCCATGCGCGCTCATCCTAAACGCGAATATTGGCGGATTTGTATTCTATTTTTTACATAGTTTCAGCGCTTTGACAAGAAAAATCCTGTATTCATTGCGCCTTAAAACTAAGACTAAAGATAAATGAATATTGATATAAGAAAAATAAATTAACTTGCAAGATTAGTTGGAAAATACAAATGATGCGAATTTTCTTTTTGTATTCCGGGTTTTTTACGTTAATTTGTCGCGATTAAAACTTAAAGTTGAAATGAAATAATGTCAGAAAAATATAGTCACTCATCATCGGAAGATGGTGAGCTACAGCGTAGTTTATCCAACCGGCACCTGCAGTTAATTGCCATTGGGGGTGCGATTGGCACCGGCCTGTTTATGGGTTCAGGTAAAACCATTAGCCTGGCAGGACCATCCATTCTGGTGATTTATATGATCATCGGTTTTATGGTGTTTCTGGTCATGCGCGCATTGGGTGAATTACTGTTATCCAATCTGCAATATAAATCTTTCATCGATTTTGCCACCGATCTGATCGGGCCATGGGCAGGTTATTTTGTCGGCTGGACCTACTGGTTATGCTGGATCACGATTGGTATCGCGGATCTGTCAGCCATTATCTATTACCTGCAATTCTTTAATAACGGCCTGCCATTTACTCCGGGCGAAGGCGTGCTGATCAGTATTGCCTCTATTGTCTTCATTATGGGCTTGAACCTGGCAACCGTGAAACTGTTTGGTGAAATGGAATTCTGGTTCGCCCTGATCAAGATTATTGCCATTATTGTACTGATCGCCGTAGGTTTATGGATGATCTTTACTGGCTTTACTAGTGATGCAGGTACGGTCGCTTCATTTGCGCATATCTGGGATCATGGCGGTTTATTCCCGACAGGGACTATGGGCTTCCTGGCCGGTTTCCAGATTGCAATTTTCGCCTTTGTAGGTGTAGAGCTGGTTGGTACTACGGCTGCTGAAACCAAAGATCCAGAGCGTAACTTGCCGAAAGCGGTGAACTCGATTCCGATCCGTATCATTATTTTCTATGTGCTGGCTCTGATCATTGTGATGTCAGTAACACCATGGGATCAGATCAATCCAAATGTTTCTCCGTTTGTGAATCTGTTCAGTCAGGCAGGTATTGCGGCGGCTGCAATCATCATGAACCTGGTGGTGTTGTCATCAGTAATGTCATCGATGAATAGTGGAGTGTTCTCAACCAGCCGTATGTTGTTCGGTTTATCTCGTGAAGAACAGGCACCGAAAGCCTTTGGTCGTTTGAATTCGCGCGCCGTTCCAGCGAATGCTTTGTATTTCTCTGCGATCTGTTTATTGCTCGGTGCAGCATTACAGTACTTCGTGCCGAATACGGTTGAAGCATTTACTTTGGCAACAACTTTGTCGACTATTCTGTTTATCTGTGTATGGCTGATCATTATCTGGAGCTACATGATCTATTACCGTACCCGTCCGGAATTGCATGCTAAATCCATATTCAAGTTGCCTGGTGGGTTGGTGACTTGCTGGATCGTGATTATTTTCTTTGTCGGCATGATTGGTGTGTTGTCGCTGGAAGATGATACCCGTCGTGCCTTGATGGTCAGCCCGGTGTGGTTCATTTTGCTGATTATTGGATATTTAGGCTTATATAAACAGAAACATAAATAATCCATATCAATAAAAACGTCAGCGATCTGCTGGCGTTTTTTTATGTCTGAATATACTCTCTAGCGTTTAGCGCTTTGGTCATACGGATGATCGCGTTATACTTCATCGAAAATACTCATATAGGTGGTCAGATGCGTCAGGTCATTTGCTACATCAGTTTAATTACAGTCGGTTTTGCCTTGGTCGGTTGTGGTCAGTCGGGAGCTTTACATCTTCCAAATGATCCAAACTACGATAAACGTGCCAAGTATTTACTCTATAAAAATACTGAATCTGCACCGCAAGTATCAGATGAACAACAGGATGCGCCGGTCAAGCAGCAATTTGAAGCGCCCGCTGAATCCGATTCAACACCATCTCCTTAAGACTTTCAGAGAAAGGATACATTCATGAGTTTCACCCGCATTAATGGGGTATTGCATGCTGAGCAATGTTCACTGCAACAGCTCGCAGAGCAATTTGGCACACCACTTTATGTTTATTCAAAAGCAACTTTTGAAAAGCATTATCTGGATATGGACCGTGCTTTTAGCTTTATCGATCATCAAATCTGTTTTGCGGTAAAGTCAAACTCTAATCTTGCGGTATTGAATGTATTGGCCAAGCAGGGTGCTGGTTTCGATATCGTGACTGGTGGTGAACTGGCTCGTGTCTTGAAAGCCGGTGGTGAGCCTTCAAAAATCGTATTCTCAGGCTTGGGTAAATCTGAAGCAGATATTAAAAAGGCATTAGAAGTAGGCATCGCCTGTTTTAATGTGGAATCTTATGCCGAACTGGACCGTATTCAGAAAGTAGCGGCTGAACTTAAGGTTAAAGCGCCGATTTCTCTACGTGTTAATCCGGATGTTGATGCCAAGACTCATCCATATATTTCCACTGGTTTAAAAGAAAACAAATTTGGTATTCCATCAGATAGCGTATTTGATACCTATGCTTATGCAGCATCATTGCCAAATCTTGAAGTGGTCGGGATTGACTGTCATATCGGTTCGCAGTTGACTGAAACTCAGCCGTTTGTTGATGCGCTGGATCGTGTCATTGTGATGATCGACAAGCTGAAAGACATGGGCATCAACCTGAAACACATCGATATTGGTGGTGGTCTGGGTGTGACATATAAAGATGAAACACCGCCATCGGTTGAAGAATATGCCAATGCCATGCGTCCGGCTTTAGAAAAACTGGGCCTGAAAGTTTATATGGAGCCGGGTCGTAGTATCTCTGCCAATGCAGGTGTTTTACTGACCAAAGTGGATCTGCTGAAACTAACCAATCACCGTAACTTTGCCATCATTGATGCCGCGATGAATGACCTGATTCGTCCAGCTTTATATGAAGCATGGATGGATATTCAGTCTGTGACACCGCGTACAGATGTGGAAACAAAAGAATGGGATGTGGTGGGCGCGATCTGTGAAACAGGCGATTTCCTGGGCAAAGAACGCGAGCTTGCCATTAAAGAAAATGATGTACTAGCAGTTCTTGGGGCTGGTGCATATGGTTTCGTAATGAGTTCAAACTATAACAGTCGTGGCCGTGCTGCTGAAGTGATGGTGGATGGTGATCAGGCGCATCTGATTCGTGAGCGTGAAACGGTTGAATCACTTTGGGAACGTGAGCGTTTATTGCCTTAAGGAGACTGAATAATGTTGCTTGAATTTACCAAGATGCATGGCCTGGGCAATGATTTTATGGTGGTAGACCTGATTAGCCAGCGTGCTTATCTGGATACTCTCACTATTCAGCGCTTGGCAAATCGTAACTTTGGTGTGGGTTTTGACCAGCTCTTGATTGTTGAACCGCCTGATATTCCAAGTGCAGATTTTAAATACCGTATTTTTAATGCGGATGGTTCTGAAGTTGAGCAGTGCGGTAATGGTGTGCGCTGTTTTGCCCGTTTCGTGCATGAACGTCAATTAACGACTAAAACCAAAATCAAGGTACAGACCAAAGCCGGAATCGTGGAACCTGAACTTGGTGCCAATGGCTGGGTACGAGTGAATATGGGTTATCCAAAATTCCTGCCTCAGGAAATTCCATTCGTGGCTGAAGAACCGGAAAATCTGTATGACATTGATCTAGCGGGTGGAGAGAAGCTGACGATTGATGTGGTGAATATGGGTAATCCACATGCAGTGACGATTGTTCCGGATGTGTTGACTGCCGATGTAGCTAAAATTGGTCCAAAGGTGGAATCCCATGTGCGTTTTCCGGCACGCGTTAATGCTGGATTTATGCAGATCATTGATGAAAAGCATGCCCGTTTACGTGTTTATGAGCGTGGTGTAGGCGAAACACTGGCTTGTGGTACAGGTGCCTGTGCTGCAGCAGTGTCTGGTATGCGCCGTGGTTTGTTATCTAGCAAGGTCGAAATTGAACTTGCGGGTGGTAAATTGCAGATTGAATGGAAAGAAGGTGATGTGGTCTGGATGACAGGTCCAACCGCCAATGTTTATGAAGGCCGTCTGGACTTGCGCTACTTCCAAGGTTAATCCCAACATTTATTTCTCTAAAAAGCACCGCACATAGTACGGTGCTTTTTTTATGATAGGATGAATTCCATATTTAATTGATATCACAACACTGCTATGAATCAGCTTGTGTTTTTACCGGGTGCATCAGGCAGCCAAGGCTTTTGGCAGCCCTTGTTGGCTCATTTAAAAACAGATCAATCTACAAAAATATTGGCATATCCGGGCTTCGATGGGGTAGAACCAAACTCAACTATTCAAAATCTCCATGATCTGCAGGAATTCATCACAGAGCAGATTGAAGATAATTCGATTTTGGTTGCCCAGTCCATGGGGGGAGTCCTTGCAGTTGGGATTGCCCTCGAACATCCAGAGAAAGTCAAAGGGCTGGTTTTATTGGCAACTTCTGGTGGTCTGGATCTATCACAGTTTGGTTGTGCTGACTGGCGAACAAATTATCGCGAACAGTTTAAGGCTGTTCCTGACTGGTTTTTACAAGATCAAACCGTGTTTAGTCTGGAGCAATTAAGCAATCTTGAGATTCCTGTTCTATTGATCTGGGGTGATCAAGACGCTTTAAGTACCGTTCAGGTGGGGCAATGCTTAAAGCAAAATTTGAAACATGCAAACCTGCATATAATTCAAAACGAGGATCATTTCTTTGCGGCGACTCATCCAGTACAGACCGCAGAACTGATTGAAGCCTGGCTGGAGTCAATTGAATGGAGCAAGTAAAGCTTTCTGCAAAAGACTTGCTCGGAATCTGGCTCAAAGAACGTGAGATCCAGAACCAGTCTAAACATACCTTGCAGGCCTATGAACGTGATGTGGCTGATTTTCTGGAGTTCTGCGCAGTACAACGACTGGCACTCAATGATGTGGAAGCCACAGATTTACGTCAATTTCTGGCTGAAAAAGTCGAGCAGCACGGATTAAGTTCAAGTAGCTTGCAACGGATGCTTTCTTCGATTCGCCAGTTCATGAAATGGGCAGAGCAGGCGCAGTATCTGGCATTTAATCCGGCTGATGATTTTCAGTTGAAACGTCAGTCACGTCCTTTGCCGGGTATGGTGGATATTGAAACTGTGAACCAGATTCTGGACCAGCCGGCTCCAGAAACCGAAGCGCAGCAGCAAATGTGGTTGAGAGACAAGGCGATTCTGGAATTACTCTATTCCAGTGGTTTACGTTTGGCAGAAATTCAGAGCTTAAGAATCAAGGATGTTGATTTTAATCGTCAGCTCTTGCGTATTACTGGTAAAGGCAATAAAACCCGGGTAGTGCCTTTTGGTTCAAAAGCCAAAGACAGTCTGATGGAATGGCTAAAAATTTATCCGCTCTGGAATGGTGATTTTGTACCTGACGCGAATGTATTTATCACCCAAAAAGGCAATCCGCTCGGTGCACGGCAAATTGAAAACCGGGTCAAGTTTCAGGCACAGCGTGCAGGGGTTAATGTTGACCTGCATCCGCATTTATTGCGGCATTGTTTTGCCAGTCATATGCTGTCGAATAGCGGTGACCTTCGTGCCGTTCAGGAAATGTTGGGGCATAGCAATTTGAGTACTACACAAATTTATACTCATATTGATTTTGATCGACTTGCGCAGATTTATGATCAGGCGCATCCGCGGGCACAGCATAAAGAATAGGAAAAATATAAAGTTTTCTTCCGCTTGTCGGATGATTAGGATTCATGGCATAAAACTTTCATGTATCATGCTCAAAATATGACCTGAACAGACTGTTGGAAAGATATTTCACTATTGTCTTATTTTTCAAATGGCTGTTTTCGGATATAAGTATAAATAGTAATCAATTTTTAAAAGAAAATCAGCGATCTCGATACTGGAATTTTTATGGACATAGCAATTATCCCGGATATACAACAAAAGCATGCGCAGTTAAGCCCAGCCCAAAAAGATATGTTTGCGGGTTATGGTTTACGCCAGATTAAACATTTTGTTGAGATTAGCTTGCCCACTATTGAAGCCGTTCTCCCTGAAGGAGCAATCGTGCAAG
Source organism: Acinetobacter variabilis (assembly GCF_000369625.1). Lineage (GTDB taxonomy): Bacteria > Pseudomonadota > Gammaproteobacteria > Pseudomonadales > Moraxellaceae > Acinetobacter > Acinetobacter variabilis. The sequence goes on along the minus strand of NZ_KB850113.1, from coordinate 1,682,210 downwards.
GGATTAATGCAGAAGGGAAAATGCAGGCTTATAATCCTGAAACAGGCCAGTATTATCTATGGATTTCTGATCTGCAATGGCAGACCACGCAACGAGCCAGTAAAGCTGTTGACCTGAAAGAAGATGCGCTCGAAATCTGGAATATTTTTGATCTAAAGTCTTATGAACTGATTGAACTGAGTCATGTGCATCGTGACTTTTTACAAGTTTAATGTATATGGAGGATGACTAAGGTCATCCTTTTTTATTGCTAAAATACTTTACAAGTCATCCAGCGGTAATTGAAAACTTTGCTTGATGATCTGACTGGGTAAATCTGTTTTAACACTGGTAATGCCATTTTTCTTGGTCAAATGTGTGGACTGGAATTTGCGGTAACTTTCCAGATCAGGCACCACAACTTTTAACATTGCATCACATTCACCCAGAATGATATAGCACTCCATCACCTGAGGCAGTTCTTTCATCGCCTCGATAAAAGTATCAATGGTTTCTGCATCCTGACCCACCAGCCAGATCCGTGAAAATAGAATCAGTTGAAAACCAATTTTCTGTGAATCAACGATGGTGGTGTAATTCTGGATCACGCCCGCATCTTCAAGCAATTTCACTCGACGGAGACAGGAAGAAGGAGATAGTCCAATTTCACGCGCCAGATCGTTATTCTGAATACGGCCATTGGCTTGCAAGTGATGAATGATATTTTTATCAATTCGGTCAAGTTTTACTCGCACAGATTTGGAAGATATTTTCATAAATTAGAATATAATTCGAAAAATAATACTTATTATAAAATAAATTGAAAGCCTATTTTGTAAAAATTCGTAGATACTAATTCCACTTTCCGAAGATTTAAAGGAAAAGGAAATGTCTGTATTTGCACTTTTTGCACTGACCGTACTTCCCCTGATTTTTACACCTGGACCAGATATGCTGTTTATCCTGTCTCAAGTGATGGGTAAAGATGCAAAAGCAGGCATGATGGCAACCATCGGGATCTGTTCAGGTTATCTGGTACATTCCATTTTGGTAGCAATAGGAATCGCAGCGATTATCGTGTCTTTTCCGGTATTGTTTGAAGTAATTCGCTGGTTGGGTATTGCTTATTTGCTCTATCTGGCTTGTAGCCTGTTGAAATCAGTATTTAGTAAAAACTCAATGAAAATTGAGAAAAAGACCACTGCTAATCCAGTGAAAAAAGGCTTCTTTACGGCCTTACTCAATCCTAAAGGCATGCTGATCTATTTTGCGATCTTGCCGCAGTTTATTGATAAAAGCGGAAATACAGTGAGCCAAGGCTTAATTCTCTCTTTTATTTTTATCGGCATGATTTTCATTGTTTATTGTGCTCTCAGCATTCTGTTCAGCAGAATTACCCGCAATACACAAATTGATGAACGTAAACAGAAATGGGTTGATGGCACCTCAGGTGGTTTACTTGCCCTTGCTGCAAGCTGGTTAATTATTAATTAAGCAATGGTGTATTTTAAAAAAGCATACTGCTCCCAGTATGCTTTTTTTATATTTATAGATTGATGACAACCCAATTTTTAGACTTGCCCAGCAAAATAAAGCGGAGTAAATTGAGCAGATATGCAGAATAAATCCTGACTAATTTCGCTTTATGTCCAAACTGACCAAAGCGGTCATTTTTAAATATAAGTCATTTTCCACAAATCTAAGGACAGATTTGTACATTTAATAAGCAGAAATCAAAAGTTCTGATGTGTTTCATCAAATAAAAACATAATAAAAATCAAAGGTTAAATTTTATTAAATATTAATAAAATTCATTGTAATAAATCGATACGGATTAATTGTGAACGCATCGTTCAAGGAAAATTACGCATTTTTACAGCTCTTTGTTGAATTGTGACTTGACCGAAATGCCGTGCACATTGCAAGATAGGGCACCTAAAAAATTTAAGTGAAGAGTTATTATAACTTTTCTCAACATTTACATTTGCTAAAACAGCCGAGGATTACATGAAGGCTCTTGTTGCTGTAAAACGTGTGGTTGATGCCAACGTTAAGGTTCGCGTTAAGCCGGACAACAGTGGTGTTGACTTAACAAACGTTAAAATGTCAATTAACCCATTCTGTGAAATCGCGGTGGAAGAAGCGGTTCGTTTAAAAGAAAAAGGAACTGTTTCAGAAATCGTTGTTGTTTCTATTGGTCCTAAAGAAGCTCAAGAACAAATCCGTTCTGCAATGGCGCTTGGTGCTGACCGCGGTATTCTGGTTGAAGCTGATGACAGCCAATTAGGTGCGCTAGAAGTTGCTAAAATTCTAAAAGGTGTTGTTGAAGCTGAACAACCACAATTGATCCTTCTTGGTAAACAAGCAATTGATGACGACTCTAACCAGGTTGGCCAGATGCTTGGTGCACTTCTAGGTGCAGGTCAAGGTACATTCGCTTCAGAAGTTAAAGTTGAAGGCGACAAAGTACAAGTGACTCGTGAAGTCGACGGTGGTCTACAAACTGTTGAATTATCACTTCCAGCGATCGTAACTACTGACTTACGTTTGAACGAGCCACGTTATGCAGCTCTTCCAAACATCATGAAAGCGCGTAAAAAACCGCTTGATACTAAGTCACCTGCAGATTTCGGTGTAACTACTACAACTAAACTGAAAACAGTAAAAGTTGAATCTCCTGCAGAGCGTAAAGCTGGCGTACAAGTGAAGTCTGTAGACGAACTTGTAGAAAAATTGAAAAACGAAGCGAAAGTGATCTAATACAGAAGGATAAAAATCATGAGTATTTTAGTAATCGCTGAGCACGACAACAAAGCACTTAACGCTGCTACTTTAAACGTTGTTGCTGCGGCGCAAAAAATCGGTGGTGATATCACTGTATTGGTTGCTGGTTCTGGCGCTCAAGCAGTTGCTGATCAGGCAGCTAAAGTTGCGGGTGTAAGCAAAGTTTTACTTGCTGACGACGCTGCTTATGCAAACCAACTGGCTGAAAACGTAGCAAAACTGGTTGCAGAATTAGGTAAAGGCTACAACCATATCCTTGCTGCTTCTACTACAACTGGCAAAAACATTCTGCCACGCGCTGCTGCACTTCTTGATGTCAGCATGATCACAGACATCATCGCTGTTGATTCTGCAAATACATTCAAGCGTCCGATCTATGCAGGTAACGCGATTGCAACTGTTGAGTCTTCTGAATCAGTAATCGTTGCAACTGTTCGTGGTACTGCATTTGATGCGGTTGCTGCTGAAGGTGGTTCTGCTGCGGTTGAAGCTGCTGCTTCTACTGGTGATGCTGGTATTTCTAAGTTCATTAATGAAGAAATCGTTAAATCTGAACGTCCTGAATTGACAGCTGCTCGTATCGTGGTTTCTGGTGGTCGTGGTGTAGGTTCTGGTGAGAACTACCACAAAATCCTTGATCCACTAGCTGACAAACTTGGCGCTGCTCAAGGTGCTTCACGTGCTGCAGTTGATGCTGGTTTCGTTCCTAACGATATGCAGGTTGGTCAAACTGGTAAGATCGTTGCACCTGACCTGTACATCGCTGTAGGTATCTCTGGTGCGATCCAGCACTTGGCAGGTATGAAAGAATCTAAAGTGATCGTTGCGATCAACAAAGATGAAGAAGCTCCAATTAATGCAGTAGCAGACTACTGGTTAGTAGGTGACCTGAACACTGTAATTCCTGAATTGGTTTCTAAAATCTAATTTCTGAATCAGTTTCAAAAAAACGCTCCTTTAGGAGCGTTTTTCTTTTTTTTAATCTAAATAATTAATCTAACTAACAAGTCGTCCATTTCTGACTCGAAATTTTGGCTATTGTATATTTTGTGTTAATATTAAGCTTTTATTAAGCTTGCCATTTGGCGGAGTGTTCGTGAAATTTGATTTTCAGTTACCAGTCAGTATTTTGGTAATGATGATCTGCTGTTTGATTTTCCCTTTTCTCCCGAGTCTGCACCTTCCTTTGTTAGGAGGTATGACGGTTACAGCAGTTGAGTCAATTCAAGCATTAATGTTGTTTGGTTTTGCCGTATTTAGTTTTTTCTATATCCGTCCATTTGAATTAAGTAAAGGTCAAAAACAATTTTGGCTCTGGTCAGTTGCATGGTGGATTATGCTGTTTGGTAGAAGTACCAGCTGGGGACGTGACTATTTCCCGGAAGTGCCAAAAATCTATTTCCGTGGTATTTCGGTTCTTGTGATTGCACCCGTGGTGTTTATGCTGTTTTTAGCACCTTTGCGTCAAGAAATTGCTTATAAGTTTAAGCATGTATCACTTCCAATTTGGGCACTCATATTAGCTTTCATTGGCTTGCTGATGTCTGATGGCATTGAACATAATCGGTTTTTTATTCATTTTATTTTTACAGATTTTATCTATAAAGATTTGATGGAAGAACTATACGAATTTCCGCTTATTATCGGCTTATTCCTGGTCGCTTATCCATTAATGAAGCAAGATTGTACTGTGACAAAATCAACTAGTCAGGTCATAGCTGAAGATGATTTGTCCGATATAGATTCTAAACTTCATATTTAAGTGACTTGCTTTTTTAAAGAAAAAAATGAACCTCTGCAAGCAGAGGTTTTTTAATATCAAAATATTGTGAAGTGATTAAAATTTCTACTAAAAATCCTGTGGATAGTTGGGGCTGAAACAGGTAAATTTAGCCTAGATTATGCTATACTGTACGACTAAATTTTAATATTGGTTCAGCTTTTTTTGAGCCGATTTATAGCTGGATTTACGACATATAAATGCAAGCCAAATTTGGCTTGTAGAATAAGGAGTATGCATGAGCGTATCGGAAATTAGACCGATTGCCATTGAGGATGAACTCAAGCACTCGTATTTAGACTATGCAATGAGCGTGATTGTTTCACGTGCCTTGCCGGATGTACGAGATGGTCTAAAACCTGTTCATCGTCGTGTGCTTTTCGCAATGCACGAATTGGGCAATGACTACAACAAAGCTTACAAGAAGTCTGCCCGTGTTGTAGGTGATGTCATCGGTAAATATCACCCACATGGTGATTCTGCTGTTTATGAAACCATTGTCCGTATGGCTCAGGACTTTAGTCTGCGCTACCAATTGGTTGATGGTCAAGGGAACTTTGGTTCGATCGATGGCGATAGCGCTGCGGCAATGCGTTATACCGAAGTTCGTATGCGTAAGCTGACCCATGAATTATTGGCTGATCTGGAAAAAGATACAGTTGACTGGGAAGATAACTACGACGGTTCTGAGCGTATTCCGCAAGTCATGCCAACCCGTATTCCAAACCTGTTGGTGAATGGTGCGGCTGGTATTGCAGTCGGTATGGCGACCAATATGGCGCCACACAACATGACTGAAGTAGTGAATGCATGTCTGGCTTATGCAGATAATCCGAATATCAGCATCGAAGGATTGATGGAATATATTTCCGGTCCAGATTTCCCGACAGGTGGCATTATTTACGGTAAGTCAGGCATCGTGGATGCCTATCGCACCGGTAAAGGCCGTTTACATATTCGTGGTAAATATCACTTTGAAGAAGATGCTAAATCTGGCCGTACTACGATTGTCTTCACGGAAATTCCTTATCAGGTTAACAAAGCGAAAACGATTGAACGTATTGCCGAGCTGGTCAAAGAGAAAAAACTTGAAGGTATTTCTGAACTCCGTGATGAATCGGACAAGGAAGGGATGCGTATTGCGATTGACCTGAAGCGTGGTGAAAATGCTGAAGTCATCGTCAATAACCTGTTCCAGAATACACAGTTAGAAAATTCTTTCAGCATCAATATGGTGTGTCTGGACAACGGCCAGCCGAAGTTGATGAACCTGAAAGACATCATTGCGGCATTCATCCGTCATCGTCAAGAAGTCGTGACACGTCGTACCATGTACGAACTGCGCAAAGCACGTGAACGTGGTCATATTTTAGAAGGTTTAACCGTTGCTCTGGCAAATATTGATGCCATCATCGAAACCATCAAAACTTCTGCCAACCCGGCTGAAGCGCGTGAGCGTTTACAGGCAGGTGAGTGGGCAGCAGGCGGTGTGGCAGCCTTGCTCGAAAAAGCAGGTGCTGTTTCTGTACGTCCGGACGAAATTGAAGGTGAAGATCCAGAGCGTCCATTTGGTATTGATGGCGATGTGTATCGTTTATCTCCGACTCAAGTTAACGCGATCATGGAACTGCGTTTGCACCGCTTGACCGGTCTTGAGCAGGATAAACTGCAAGCTGAATACTCTGAAATCTTGGGTCAAATTGCTGAATACACAGCCATTTTAAATGACTTCAACTTATTGATGAACGTCATTAAAGAAGAGCTAGCATTGATTCTTCAGCAATATGGCGATGCACGTAAAACAGATATCGTTGAGTCTCGTATCGACTTCTCTCGTGAAGATCTGATTCCTGAAGAGCAAATGGTTCTTACGGTTTCAAAAACAGGCTATGCGAAAACTCAACCATTATCTGACTATGCTGCTCAGCGTCGTGGTGGTCGTGGTAAGTCTGCAACCAGCATGAAAGAAGATGATTACATTCAGCATATGGTGGTGACGTCGAATCATGCCACTGTGCTTTGCTTCACCAATGTCGGTAAGGTTTATCGTCTGAAAGTTTATGAAGTGCCACAAGCTTCGCGTGGTGCTAAAGGTCGCCCAATGGTGAACTTGTTGCCATTGGATGACAATGAAACCATTACTGCTATCTTGCCAGTAATTGATGCACCGAAGAAATTCAAAGAACGTCTGGCTGACTTCAAAGCATTCGTGAAGACCAATGCTGCTCAGCTTCAAACCAATGAAGTGATTAACAGTCACTTTGCTGCATTAGAATCTGCACTTGCTGAATCTGAAGATGGTGCAGATGATATTTCTGATGCACTGCGTGTTCAGTTGAAAGAATTGGGCTTAGCGCTTTCAACCACTGATCTTGATGATGACATCATCAATGACTTTGCTCAGCAGGCTGAAGCTGTTCGTAAGAACTTCTATGTGTTTATGGCGACTGAGTACGGCACGATTAAACGTGTAGAACTGGAACAATTCTCGAATGTTCGTTCAAACGGTTTACGTGCGATTGAACTGAATGGCGATGACACCTTAATTGGTGTTGCGATTACTGATGGTGAACAACAAATCATGTTGTTCTCGAACGAAGGTAAAGCAATTCGTTTCGCAGAGACTGACGTACGTTCAATGGGTCGTTCAGCCAAAGGTGTACGCGGTATGCGCGTGACCATCGGTGCTTCTCAAGTTGAAGATGTCGAAGATGTAGATGTTGAATCTGATGATGAAGATGCAACTGAAGCTAACTTCATTAGTCGTATCGTATCTCTAGTGGTTGTACCTGAAACCGGTGAAGTGCTGTGTGCTTCTGCAAATGGTTATGGTAAACGTACCCCAGTGGATGACTTCCCAACCAAGAAACGTGGCGGTAAGGGTGTGATTGCTATCAAGACCTCAGAGCGTAATGGCGAACTGGTCGGTGCAGTTGCGATTGACGCATCTAAAGAACTGATGCTAATTTCTGATGGTGGCACACTGGTTCGTACCCGTGCTTCTGAAGTGGCACAGACTGGTCGTAATGCACAAGGTGTTCGTCTGATCCGTCTGGCTGAAGATGAAAAACTGGTCGGTGTAGAAGCGATTGAAGCAGTTGAAGATGAGTTGGAAATATTGGAAAATACTGAATCTGCAGCTGATGATGTAACTGATGCACAAGAAGCTGAAAAAGATGATGACAATACAGTAGAGGAATAAGTTCTGCTACTGATGAAAAAGGGCGCTTCGGCGTCCTTTTTTACACATCGACTAAATGAGAGATAAATAATGAAGACCAGATTGATGCTTTTGACCGCAGCTATTGCACTTAGCGGCTGTAATAATGCAATGGACAGTATGCCCGATCCGAGCCCTGGGCAGGAAAAGGCTGCGCAAGTAGCTTATGAAGATTTGCGTGATGGAAAATATGACGAGTTTTTAGCTCAGCTTGAGCCGAAGTTGCAGGCAGAGTTTCAAAACAATGAAAAAATCATGAAGCGTTTTTCACGATCAATTCCGCAAGGTGAATATAAGTCCAAGACTATCATGAGAAAGAGCTTCGAGGAAAATAACGGCAAACCGAGTGAATACAAGGTCAGCTATGAAATTGCCTATCCAAAAAACCTGGTTCAGTATGATGTGAGTTTTGACCAGCCGAATGGCAGTACTAAAATCCGCAACTTTAATATTCAGGTATTTGGTGAATAATTTTCAATGCGAATAGCCTGAGTAAATCCGGATTTAAGAACGTGGGCGTAGCCGATAATAGCCTAAGCTCATACAGATGATGCCGATCACCAATAGATAAGCAAGCTTTCCTAGAACCATATAAGTAGGCACCCCCATCTGATTGAGTTGAATAAACATCTGCACGATTTGGGTCGAAGGTAAGGCTTGCCCAATGAGTTGGACCCAGACTGGCATGGCAGCATGCGGCCAGGCGACTCCTGAAAGCATAAAGAGCGGAATCGAAGTAAAAACAATGATATGACCGGCGCGTTCTGGCATGTCCAGAAAGCTGGCAAACAAGGTAGTAATCCCAATCATGCAGAATACAAAGATGGGTACAGCGAGCAGCATGCCCCAAAAATTTCCGCCACGGGGATAATCAAAATACCAGAAAGTAAAACCAAACAGGTAATAACAGCCCAAACATCCAATGGTCAGAATCGCCAAACTGATTCCGAATAAGGTGGTTAAATTAATCCTCTGTCTACTTTCCCGATACAGCGCAATCAGCATACTGAGGCCAAGAAAGATCGTCTGATGAATGATCAACGGTGCAACAGCGGGAAACACATAGCTACCATAGCCAGAGAGTGTATTAAATAATGGAATCTGGTGAATGGAGAGTGCAGGAGAGAAGTGTGAAATCTCGCTAAAGCGTTCCGCATATTCGCTTAAGGTATTTTCTACTGAAGAGACCAAGCCCAAACCAATCTGTTTGGTAATTAAAAAGTTAGCAGCACTTAAATACAGCCCAATCCCGCCATTTTCACCGTGCCGGATAGATTGTGAAAGATTATCTGGTAATAATAAAATCCCATCGGCTTTTTGAGTTTCCATCCAGTGTTTAGCTTCAGCAAAATTTCCAGTCACCGCCTTGATTTGTACATTAGGGCTTTGGCTGACATGACTGATAATGGTATTGGTTAAAGCACTTTGCTCTTCGTCAACAATAATAATCGGCAAGGCTTCTGCCTGTTCTGCCTTATATGCGGTCGGATAGAAAAAGCTGTAAAACAGAACTGATAAAATCAGCGTGGTAAAAATACTGGTATTGCTAATAATGTCTTTGAAAGTTTGGCAATAAGCTTTCCAAAGTGATTTCATGCTGACACTCCTTTGGCTGTTTTTTTGAGAAAGACATAGGCCAGTACAGCATAAAGCAAGACATAAATGATGAGTACGAATATCGGTTGCAGTGAAAGATAGAGCGGACTGCCAATCACCCACTGCTCCGCCTGTAATTTGGCATAGGGTGTATAAGGAATAATATTGGACCAGAACTGGGTGAATAGTGGAGCATTATTAAGAGGTAAAGTTACCCCAGCAAAACTGAGCGATGAACCACCATAAACTGCTAGTAGACCAAAAGATTTGGTTAGGTCCTGAGTAGCCAGAACCACAGCACTACTGATAAAGGCATAGGCACTATAGAACAGTATTTGAGCCAGAAGAATTAGCCATAATGACCCGGCAATAAACCAGCCGCGAATTTCGACCAGCCAAAACATCCAAGCCCAGGTCCATAAACAAAAGATTGCTACATAAACCAGATTTTTAGACAGCAGTGCCGACCACAAGTTTTGTTGGGCAATCCAATGACTAACAGTATGCCGTTTAATTTCCTGACCCACAGCAAAAGCCACACAGCAACATAACAGCAAGTGCAAAATTGCCGGCACCATATAAGGCTCCAGATAAAATTCATAATTCAGCTGTGGGTTATACAATGGGGAAATTTTAATATTCGGTGTAGGTGCATCCAGATAGGGGAGCGTGTTGCCTAGATACTGCTTACCGGTAAACTCAGCCAGAGCCTGCAAGGTGCTAAGTAGCATAGCCGAAGAAATGGTATTACCGATACTAAAATAACTCTGATTAAAAGCAATACTAATTTCAGCATCCTGAGCTTTGACCAGTCGTTGCTCGGCTCCGGTAGGAATATGAATATAGCCCCAGATTTTATTTTCGTTTAATAATTTTTCGATTTCGACCGTTTGATCAGAAACGGTATGCACGTGTAGGGTATGATTCAAAGATAAATGATCATAAATCTTGCTGCTCAGGCTACTTTGATCCTGATCAATAATGGCGATTGGTAGATGATCCGGTTTGCCTTTGGCAAACATGCTACCAAGTAAAATCAGAATACAGGCAGGGGCGAGCAGGACTAGAGCCAGATCCCATTTCTCTCTGCATAAATAGCGTATTTCACGCTGAATACCCGCCCAGAATCCAGAAGCCATTTATTTTGGCTCTTTCAATTTAAACAGCACGCTCATGCCGACTTTTAACTCAGGCATTTCAGTGACTGGCACAAGATGAAATTTAAAACTGCGGACATCATAACCGCCGGTTTGGCGCGTGGTTTTAATGGTGGCAAATTCACCTTCAGCACTAATATTTTTTACTTTAAAAGTGGCTGATTGATTCAGTGCCGGAATAAAACCTTCAAGCTGTTGCTGTTTACCTAAAGCGGCATATTGGTCTTCACGAATATTCAGGCTAATCCAGCGTTCTGCCGAGATCAGGCTGACCACTGGCACTGCGGTTGCCACCAGTTCAGTGGCATTGCCATAGGTTTTGGAGACGGTACCATCAATCGGTGCCAATAATTCAGTTTCTGCTTCTAGTGCATTGGCTTCAGCGACTGCTGCACGGGCTATATCGACCTGAGCATCTGCAGAACTTTTCTGTTCTGGTGTACTGCCGCGTTTAGCCCGGGCATATTGTTGATACGCAGCTTCTGTCATTTGCGACGCAGATTGTGAAGCTGCAAACAGTTCATCTCGGCGCTGGCGGGAAATAACGCCTTCCTTAAATAGATTGGCTCCACGTTGATAGGAAGTCTTAGCGAGTTGCTCCTGTGCTTTTAGTGACTGCCAGTTGGCATACAGAGAAGCGATATTTTCTTCCTGAGAACCACGTTCTGCGGTGGACTGAAGTGCTAATGCAGACTGTAAAGTAGCTAAAGCCTGCTGCTTTTTCGCCTCAATTTCAGGACTATGCAATTTCACCAGCGCCTGGCCTTTCTTGACGTCATCGCCTTCCTGCACATAAATCTTTTCAATCCGGCTTGGAACTTTAGTGGCCACTTGAACCGTCTCTGCCTCAACCCGGCCTTGTAGCTCGATTTCTTTGGGTTGATAGGTTTTCCATAGGCCAAACCCAATCAAAGCAAGAATCACTGGAATTAAAGCTAAAAGCAGATATTTTTTGCGCGATTTTTTTTCTGTGCTTGCAGGATTATCTGGCTCTGATTCACTGTAATTGATTTCTGAAGCCGGTTCATCAACAGGATGTTCTGGCTTTTGCTCATCTGTCATGTCTGGCTCCATTAACGAATATAGTGGGTGTTGGCGTGTTGCATATAGTTTGGAAATTCAACAATTGAGCCATGGCTCTGTAATAAGGTCGCGAGAGATACTACATATTTATAAGCGTTTAATGCCATTTCTGCCTTTAAACTGCTGAGCATGTTTTGGGCATCGATGACCTGAGTGGCTGTCCCGACATCTTCCTTAAAGGATAATTCCTGAATACGCAGATTTTCCTGAGCTGCTTTCAGATTCTGCTGAAGTAGAGCATCACTTTGCTGGGCGCTGACTGCTTCACTAAATGATTTATAAATCAGGTTTTCAATCTCCTGCTGGGTACGCGCCGTCATGAGTTCAGCGGCATAGCGTTTTAGTTCAGCAGCCTGAATATTCTTGTTTTTATCAATACCTGAGAACAGATTATAACGTGCTGCAACCCCTACAATCCAGTTTTGATGTTGATCCAGACTATATTCACCAAACGCAAAAACATTTGGCTTTTTAGCGGCCTGCTGAGCTTTGACATTGGCTTTGGCCAGCTCGGTATCCATCTGCATTTTTTTGATCAGAGGAGAGTTCTGGCTAAAACTGCTGAGCAGAATATTCACATTTTGTGGTTCAGCACGATTCACAAACAAAGGTGTGCTTAGCTCGGTGATATTGCTATCCAGCAACAGGTTATTCAGCTGAAATAGGGCAGCATTCAGATTGGCTTGGGCATTTTGTTGTGCGCGTTCAGCATTATTGCGTGCTACTTCAAACTGCATGCGCTGGCCTTTGCTAATAAAACCCTGCTGTTCCAGTTTTAGGGCATTACGATAATGTTGTTGCATGGCATTTGAATTAAAAAGTGCCGAATCCAGTAACTGTTTTTGTAGTTGAACATTAAAGTAAGACTGAATCAGCTCAAAACGCTGCGTATCCTGTTGCTGCTGATTGCTAAGTTTGCTACGTCCTGACTGAATATTGGCAATTTCTTTGGCACTACGGGTGAGGCCTCCGGTATATAGTGGCATCATCACGGAAACAGTGGGACGAATCACCTGATCTTCAAGGACTACATTAGACGTATCCGGAATCAGACCTACTCCGCTATGAATAGTATTGTTGAGTCCTTCCCGCAGTGGATCGGTAATACCTGCGGGTAGATCCACACCATTACTGGCTTCCCACTCATTAAGCCGGCCATTTACACCTTGAGAGAGTGAATTTTCCAGATTATTTTTAAACTGCTTTAATGGAATATCGACTTTACTATGAAAGGCATAGGCACGAACATTCAGGTCAACACGAGGTAGGCCAATACCTTTAACCGCTTCTGCTTCAAGTTTTGACGCTTGCTCCAGACTTTGAAAAGCCTGGCTACTATAGGAACGTTGCAACAATTGTTGTTCTGCATCCTGAAAGCTGATGCTTTGTGCATAAGCAAAACTGCCATACATCATGGATGCAAGCACAGTCAGACCCCAGCAGACACATTGTTTATTTTTCTTCATATTCATAAAGTGGTAATGTAAAAGTCACATTAATTCAGTCTAAGCTGCATTATAAATCAAGTGCTTGCAGTGCAGGGATGGGTTAAGTTGTAGTATTGTTGTAATTCGAAGCGATTTACTTCTCCAGTTTCAAGTTGATAGTTCTAAGCATTGAATGAGATTGAATATTTTTACCTAGGCAATTTCTCATAAATGAAATCACAAGGTTAGGGTAAAAAATCAAAGGTATTCAAATTATCCTCCGAATCTAGATTGGTTTTTTGACTCTATCTTCATTCTTGGATAGAAATAATTTTGTGCAAGCGGCGTCCAGATATGGTTAAATGCCATCATTTTATTGTGTTTCACTCTGAAAGGAAAAATCATGCGCGCGTACAACTTCTGTGCTGGTCCTGCTGCATTACCTACTGCCGTACTTGAAAAGGCTCAAGCTGAAATGCTTGACTGGCAGGGCAAAGGTCTTTCGATCATGGAAATGAGCCACCGTAGTGCAGACTATGTTGCAGTTGCGGAAAAGGCAGAAGCAGACCTTCGCAAGCTCATGAATATTCCTGAGAACTATAAAGTACTGTTCTTGCAGGGTGGCGCATCTTTGCAATTCTCGGCAATTCCATTGAACCTGCTGGGTAAAAACAACAAAGCTGACTATATCCGTACCGGTATCTGGTCTGAAAAAGCATTGAAAGAAGCTAAACGCTATGGCGACATCAATGTGGTTGAAGCAGGCATTAAAACTGAAGATGGTAAATTGGCGATTGCTGATCAAAGCACTTGGAATCTTTCTGATGATGCTGCTTATGTGCATTATGCAGATAATGAAACCATTGGCGGTCTGCAATTTGCCCATGTGCCAGAAACTGATAAGCCACTCGTATGTGATTTCTCTTCAAGCATTTTGTCTGCACCGATTGATGTTTCTAAATTCGGTCTGATCTATGCCGGTGCACAAAAGAATATTGGCCCTGCAGGTTTGACACTGATCATTATTCGTGAAGATTTGCTTGATCAGGCAAAACCTGAAATTCCAAGCATCCTGAAATATGCAGATCAAGCGAAAAACGGTTCGATGGTCAACACACCATCAACTTATGCGTGGTATTTATCTGGTTTGGTATTCGAATGGTTACTGGAACAGGGCGGTGTAGAAGCGATTCATAAAGTGAACCTGCAAAAAGCTGAATTGCTCTATGGCTATATCGATTCTAGCGACTTCTATGCAAATCCGATTGCCAAAGAAAACCGTTCAATCATGAATGTTCCATTTACTCTGGCAAATCCTGAACTTGAAAAACAGTTCCTGCAAGAAGCAAAAGAAAACCATTTACTTAACCTTGCCGGCCACCGTTCAGTAGGTGGTATGCGTGCCAGCATTTACAATGCCGTACCGTTAGAAGGTGTACAGGCATTGGTAAACTTCATGGATGACTTTGCTAAACGCAATGCTTAATCCTTGAGAATTAAAAAACCCGGCAATTGGCCGGGTTTTTTTATCATTTAATTCGGGTTAAAAAACAAAGTTATGTAAGATATAGCCGCAAATGAGCATACCCAATACGAAAAATAGGCATGACATCATATCAAGCTGATAACGCGAGCCAAGATGATGCTCAACCTGCTGTAAATTTTCTTCTTGAACGATTTTCATAGATATTTATTATCCGATCTATTTATCGTAAATGATTATTTGTTGATCGTATTTTTACCATAAAAAATTGATTAAATAAAGTACATTCTTAACTAAACTTCATAAAGTATTAATTTTATTTAAATAACTGGCCTCAATATATTCAGAAAAATAGAATTATTATATTAAGTCATTATTTTTATGATGTTTTTAATATGATTATTCAGTTTAAGATAACATTGAAAATGAATTTGTTTGAATTTAAATCTGTGGATAAATCTATTTTCAATGAATTCAAAATCCATTAATTCTAATTTTAATTGTGGATAAAAAATAATCAGAATTGAGAGGATATCGCAGTAAAATAAATAAAAAAACAGGAGACTCATATAAAAATATGAGTCTCCGATCTAGATATTCAGCTTAAGCTGCTTTTCGATAGATATTGGCCTGAATCCACAGATTGCCCCGAATATATTGACCAATCTGGAAATCTTTATGCTTGTCATTGCGGGTGGCTACACGGATCAAAGTAGCCGGCTGGCCTTCATCATGAATCAGGGTAACATCATACAGCGTGTAATCCTGATCCATAAATTGCATTGAAGTTTTACCGACAATATTGCCCTGGAACCAAGCTTCATCTTCCTGACCCATGGTCTCACCATACAGATAAGCGACCATTTTGGAGAAATCGACCGTTACCGGTTCTTTGTCTTCTTCAGACTTTGGCTCCCAGGCATCAATCTGTTCCTGTAGGTTATCTGGTGCAACACCATTATTTTCCGCAAGAATTGCATTCAGGGCACGGTGATGTTTGATAGAGGCAGGATCATCCACGACTAAATGTTCGTGATCAGTCACCACTTCCAGTTCATAAGCCCAGGCATTTAAGTTGACGATATAAGACTGGTCTTTTTCATAATGCGACCGGTTGACGCTGTACAGCGTATCAAAGGCATAGATGATATTGTTGGCACCCAGATTGAGACGCAACACAGCTTGGGTATCGGATTTACAAGAAATAATCCGGTCAATCGTGGCTTTTACCTGGTAGGGACTGTCAAAGCCTGGGAATGCGGTTTTCACAGCCTGTGGCTTGTTATTTTCTACGGCAATCACTTGGCTTAATTGTACCGCAGCTTTGCTCGGTCCCTGAATCAGCCAGGTGGTTTCATCCATATCGCATTCTTGTGTACACAAGCCCATCGGCATTACAGGTGCATCAAGGGCTTTGCCTAACCATTGGGGAACATCTGTGCCTGGGTTTTCAGTAAGCAAGGTCCAATGTTCGACATGACTACCGAAATTTTGATCATCAATAGTGATGATCTCTGGGCTATTCTGTTTTTTCATATGCACAATTGATCTTGGATGACTTATTTATAGTTAATCGAGGGTCATTGCGATTTTTCAAGTCACTCGAATGAATTTAAAAATTAAAATGCAAATCATGTGAAGTCAAATTTTTTTAGATTGTGGATAGATGACTCATTTAATACGGCTGAGTTGAGTATTTAAAGACCAAGATATTCAGAGAAAGAGCAGTTTTAAGCATCAACCTGCATCCTCTGATTTGTTACACTAGTCCAAATTTCTCCCTTATGGAAAGCTGTGTGTTGCCATTCAAACTTTGGGTCGATGCAGATGCATTACCTCGTATTCTGAAAGATGTGATTATTCGTGCCTCCGATCGTTATCAGCTTGAAGTCACTTTTGTGGCTAATCAACCGGTAGGAATTACCCCGTCGATTCGCATTAATTCTATTCAGGTCATGAGCGGGGCAGATGCGGCAGATCAGGAAATTATCGATCGTATGAAAGAGCATGACATTGTGGTGACGCAGGATATTCCTTTGGCTGCTCAAGTCATCGAGAAAGGCGGTATAGCGATTCACCCGCGTGGTGAAATCTATACAGTGGCCAATGTCAAAGCACGTCTGCATTTACGTGATTTTATGGATACCTTGCGTGGTGCTGGTGTACAAACCGGGGGTCCACCGCCGATTTCTGAACGTGATAAGCGTGAGTTTTCCAGCTCTCTAGATCAGACCATTCAAAAACAGAAACGTAAAACTGCGATTAAATAAAAAACGAGATCAAGTATGCCCCCAAAAAGTAACCTGATGTTGACCTATGCCTTGCTGGTTTTCATCTGGTCCACCACACCACTGGCGATTGTCTGGAGCGTGGAAGACTTGCATCCGATGTGGGCATTGGCGATCCGCTTCTTTTTGGCCTTGCCTCTGGCCTTAGGATTATTGTGGTTATTTAAAACCAGATTACCGCTTGACCGTGTTTCCCTGCATAGTTACTTGGCAGGTGCTTGCAGTTTTATCGGCTCGCAAATTTTTACTTACTGGTCTACGGATTATTTAAGTTCCGGTATCATTGCATTAATGTTCGGCTTGGCGCCCCTCATTTCAGGCCTCATTGGGCGTTTTGTGTTTCAGATGCAGCTTTCCCTGAATCAATGGCTAGGAATGGGAATTGCTTTAACCGGACTTTCTGTGATCTGTCTAGGCGATGCAGATCAGCATATACAGCCAATTGGAATCGTGATCGCTCTGGTTGGGGTGTTAGTTTATTGCGTATCCATGTTCTGGGTGAAGAAAATCAATGCACCTATTGATCCTATGGCACAGGCGGCCGGTTCGATTGGTTTGTCAGTCGTTTTCTCTATCGGTATGTTGCCATTTATCTGGCAATACGCACCCACTGCTATGCCACATGCCAAGTCCTTATTTGGTCTGGTGTATGCGGTAATTATGGCTTCGCTGATTGCGATGTTCTGTTATTTCAAACTGGTACAGAAAATTAAGCCAACCACCTTATCTTTAACTACAGTCCTGACACCGATGCTGGCCTTGCTGGTAGGCGTATTATTGAATAATGAAAAATTGCCGCTCATTGCTTTGGTGGGTATAGTAATTTTATTGTTCGGCTTAGTGGTATATTTCGCTAAAGAAATTAAGGCGAGCTATAAAGCCCGCCTTTAATAAAAAGATAGATGCCAGTCTTAAGCAAAGCTGGCTTTCACACATTCGCCCAGTTTGACGCGATCCTGAGGGTGCAGGGTAATAAAATAAGCGCCCGTACGATATTTTCCGTTTTCTTCTGCACGACTGTAGGCCACCTGAGCGGTTGCAGCGATGTGGAAGAAGTTTTCTGGGTGACTTAAAGTCACATGCAGATAGGTTCCTTCACTAATCGGCTGATCACTCAAGAAGCTAAAACCAGTCTCTGAAAAATTCACATGTTCCGGTACAGGTAACATGCTTTGTACAATTGCGTCATACAAAGAACCGGTAATAAGGTTTAATTTTTGGTTGAATAAGGATAAGATTCGAGCAATTTGTTGATCTTTTTCAGATAATTGTTCTAATTCGTAGTTAACAGCATGATCAAATTGATCTAGCTCTGCAAGTAGTAGAAAATAGCGGGGCAATACGAAATTAGCATCGTAAGGATCATTCAAGGCAACATCATCGGAAATAATCTGATAATTGATTCGTAAAGCAGCATCGATTCGAGACATGACTCGTCTTTCAGTGAATCCGTTTGGATGCTGTACATTTTCCATAATTTATTACCTCGGACTAGATGGTTATGTTCAAACCAATCTCGCTGTATATAGGGTTGAAATATACTCGCGCACGGCGTAGTAACCACTTCATTTCTTTTATCGCATTGGTCTCAATGATCGGTCTCACGCTCGGTGTAGCAGTCCTCATTACAGTTTTGTCTGTCATGAATGGTTTTGACCGAGAGTTGAAAAATCGCGTCTTGGGGATGGTTCCTCAAGCCACTGTTTCTTCGACGCAAATTCTAACAAATTGGCCTGAACTTGCAAAGCAGATTGAGCGGCATGAACACGTTCAAGGTGTGGCTCCGTTTACCCAGTTACAAGGGATGCTCACGGCTCAAGGGCAAGTTGCCGGAATTATGGTCAGCGGGATTGAACCAAAGTATGAGAAGAAAGTTTCGATCATCCAGAACCATATGGTCGAGGGTAGTATTGATAACCTGAAAAAAGGTGAATTTGGGATTGTTTTAGGCAAGCAAATGGCAGATGCCATGGGCGTAGGCTTGAATGATAACATTACCTTGGTTCTGCCTGAAGCGACGCCTTCACCAGCGGGTGTCGTACCCCGTTTTAAACGCTTTAAAGTGGTCGGGATCTTCAGTATTGGTGCAGAAGTTGATTCGATGATGGGCTATATTGCTCTGAATGATGCTTCAACCTTGTTACGTCTGCCAGATGGTGCACAAGGCGTACGTATGAAGCTGGATGATATTTTCGCAGCACCTCAGGTTTCTCAGGAAATTGTGCGTGATTTACCGGGTAACTTCTATGCCTCTGACTGGACTTATACCCACGGTAATCTGTTCAGTGCAATCCAGATGGAAAAAGCGATGGTTAGCTTATTGTTATTCCTGATTGTTCTGGTTGCAGCATTTAATATCGTATCTTCACTGGTGATGGTGGTCACAGATAAAAAATCGGATATCGCAATTTTACGTACTTTGGGTGCTTCACCTACCACGATTACCCGAATCTTTATGGTTCAAGGTACTGTGATTGGCGTGATCGGTACCTGTGCGGGTGCCATCCTCGGGATTATTGCCGCCACTAGCATCAGTAGTTTTATTGGCTGGTTAAACAATTCACTGGGTCTGAATATGTTTGATGCCTATTTCATCAACTATTTACCTTCTTATCTGCGCTGGCAGGATGTAGTTGTGATTGTCGGTCTGTCACTTGCCTTAAGTTTCCTGGCAACTATTTATCCAGCATTCCGTGCTGCTAAAATTCAACCGGCGGAGGCATTGCGTTATGAGTAATCTGGTTCTAGATGCCCAGAATATCGAGAAATCTTTTACAGATGGAAAATCTACGGTTGATGTGATCAAAGGGATTTCATTACAGGTAAAGGCCGGGGAATTTGTTTCTATTGTTGGTTCAAGTGGTTCCGGTAAAAGTACCTTATTGCATATTCTGGGAGGATTGGATCGTCCTTCTGCCGGACAGGTGATGGTCAATGGCCGCCGTTTTGACAATTTATCTGAAGCAGAACGTGGCTATGTCCGTAACGAGAATCTGGGCTTTGTATATCAATTCCACCATTTATTGCCAGAGTTTACTGCGCTGGAAAATGTCGCAATGCCATTGATGCTGCGTAAAAGCGTCAAGTTTAAAGAAGCCAAACAGCAGGCAGAATACTTGCTGGAACGTGTTGGATTATCGCATCGTTTAATCCATCAACCTGGTGAACTCTCTGGTGGTGAGCGTCAGCGTGTAGCGCTTGCACGTGCTGTAGTCACTAAGCCGAAGTTAATGATGGCAGATGAGCCAACAGGTAACCTGGATCGTAAAACAGCCGATAAAATCTTTGAGTTGCTGACTGAATTACGTAGTGAATTCAATATGGCTATGCTGATCGTGACCCATGATGAACAATTGGCACATTCGGCAGACCGGATTCTACATATGCGTGATGGTCTATGGATGAATGACTAATTGCAGGAATAATCTTCTTTAATTGAAGCTCACTTCGGTGGGCTTTATTATTGCTTGCACATAATAATAAAAAAGAAAATCTTCATGTTGCAATGGCTGTGTCTGGGCTGCATTTTAGGCCTAGCCTGTATGGGAAAAAATTTCCTTAATATCCAGTTAAATCCAATAACAGTCATATTTCTCGCAGTACTTTGCTATCTGTGTAGTTCTAAATGTAATGCGATTCTGAAAAAGCCCTTACATAAAGGATTGCTGGTAGGCACCTGTATTCTAATCGGGATATTTCTGGGACATGGTTATGCCAATCAACAGCTCAACAAACGGCTATTAAATGTCGAGCATGAAGTACAGCAAAAAGACATTATCGTTTATGTTAAACGCTTGAATAAACTCGGTGATCAATCTATACAGCAGCCTTTGGAAGTATTAAACCTCGATGGACGCACCGTGACCTGGATGGGTTTTCTATCTGTAAATCCTCTCAATACTTCACAACTATCAGCGAATCATGAAAATTTAAATACGCTTGAACTGGGTCAGTATTACCGGCTGCAAGGTCAGGTACGTCCTAATCACAGTTATGCAACGCCCGGTGCTTTTGATGCTGAAAAATGGGCACTGCAACAGAATGTGATGGCCGGTTTCCGGATCAAGCAGATAGAGCAACTTGATTCAGCTACTGTTTCTACACTGGGGCATAGTCAGTATATTCGAGAGCAAAGAGCTTTAACTCAGCAATTTCTACTTTGGGTAGAACAAAAACGGCTGCAATTAAGAGAGTTCATAGCAAAGCAACCTGTACAAAATAAAGGTCTGCTTCTGGCTTTGCTCACCGGAGATGAAAGCCTTTTAAATCCTGCAACTGAGCAGCAATTTCGACGTATGGGGATGAGTCACTTACTCGCGATTTCTGGCCCACATGTGCTGATCTTTGCCCTGATGGTCTGCTCCGTACTTCGATTATTCATTGCTCGAAGTATGCCTCAGCTTTATCTAAGATGGCCACGCCAGTATTTTCTGGCTTTGCCTTTTCTGTTTTGTGTGGTGCTGTACTGTGCCTTTGTGGGTTTTGAAATCCCGGCAATCCGCACTCTGCTGATCTGTATGATTGGCGTTCTTCTCATGCTGCTCCGACAAAATCTGCAGGCTTTAAAACTTCTGATTCTGAGCGCTGCCTTACTGTTATTCATTGATCCCTTTAGTATCTTGTCCGCGGCTTTCTGGCTGTCCTATGGGGCTTGTTTTGTATTGCTCAGAATTTATCAGACCATTCAACAGCGACCATCCGAGCAAAATCAGACAGCAATACAAAAACTGTATTTTGCAGCTAAAGTGCTGGTGGAATCACAGTGGAAAATCTTTCTCGCTTTATTTCCTTTAATGATGCTGTTTTTTAAGCAGATTGCTTGGATCACGCCGTTCAGCAATCTGGTCGCAATCCCTTGGATCGGTCTGCTGATTGTACCGGCCGATATTCTGGCAGCGATGATATTTTTTATCGCTGAACCGGTGTCAAGCATGCTATTTCAGCTTAATGATCTGTTGCTGAATATCCTATTGGGCTTCTTAAATCTGCTGGATCACTGGTTTAAACCGCAGTTAATACCAGTTGCGATGAATCTCTGGATGATTGGTCTATGCATCCTGTCTTTGCTGATTTTATGCTTACCACGTGGAGTATTACCAAAATCCTGGATAGCTGTCGCGGCGGTACCAATTTGTATTCCTCAATTCTATCATCCACCATTTCAGCTTTCAGTGCTGGACGTCGGTCAAGGACAGGCGATATTCCTTCGTCATGAAATCCATAACATGATGATCGATATGGGCGGTTATTATGATGAGGAAAAATTTAGTATTGGAAAGCAGGTAATCATGCCATTTCTGTCGGTACAGGGTGTTTCTCAACTGGATCAACTAATTTTAACGCATCTGGATCAGGACCATAGTGGTGCTTATCACAGCATTAAAGACCAGCTCAAGATTCAGAATATCTATGCCAATGAAGTGACCGACACTGCAACCGCTTCAAACTTTCAATTATGTTATCAGGGACAGCAGTGGCAATGGCAGAATGATCTGCAGATTAGGGTCATTGCACCAAAACTAGAACAATTAAATACCGCTAATTTCAATAAAAATGACCTGTCTTGTGTGGTCTATTTGCAGCTCAAAAATGCCTGGCCTTATCAAAGTTTTCTGCTAATGGGAGATGCAGGTTGGCAGACTGAATATCAGTTACTCAAAGACTATCCAGATTTAAAAGTGGATGTTTTGGTATTAGGCCATCATGGCAGTCAGCACAGTTCAGCTTATCAATTCTTGCAGCATTATCGTCCTAAACTGGCGATTGCGTCTGCAGGAAGATTTAACCGTTATGGTCATCCAAGTCAGTTGACTCAACAGCGTCTCAAAGAATTGGATATTCCTTTATTGACTACAGCCGAGCATGGTAGTTTGCATTTCTCTCAGCAAGGAACTCAAATCATTCTAGAAACTGAAAGAAGTCGCTGGAAATGGTTACAAAAACAAAATCTAACTGACTGATTCTACAGATAGTTTAACAGGAGCCGGATTAGAAGTTCTTAACTGGTTCACTTTGGACAAAGCTTGGTCATGATCAAGCTTATAAATATTTCCCAGATCTTCGTGAGCTCTAAAGCGTTTATAGCTCCAGTGGTAATGTTCAGGATGACGCTGAATTAGGTTTTCAATCGTGTTGATGATGATGCCTGTACCCTGATTAGCATCTCCCTGATAAATTTCTTCATCTATGGCTTCGATATGAATATCAAAGCCAGCATCCTCATTACGCAGGGCATAAAGGAACAGGGCACGAGCTTTAGTTTTCTGGATTAGCTTGGCGCTCAGATTACTGGTAGCTAGAGGAACACCAAAGTAAGGAATATATTCACCGCCAACGTTGGGTGTATGATCCGGCAGAATGACAGTAGTGCCACCTTGCTTCAATGCCTTGAAAATCTGTCGTACACCAGACTCATCTGTCGGCACCAGATTGGCCTGTTCGCGGCTACGAGCTGCACGTACAAACTGATCCGCTGCCTGATTTTTTACAGGCTTATACATGATGGTCATTGAAGTGAATTGTGCAATATAGGCATTCATGATTTCCCAAGTGCCAAAGTGCGGCACAATCAATACCAGACCTTTATTTTGTGCTAAGGCTTCATGTAGTAAATCTTCGCCTATAACTTTATGCACTCTCTCAATATTTTTCTGATTACTCGAACCCCAAATACTAAAAAATTCAAAATAAGACATCAGTTCATTGCGAATCGCAGCACGGGTAATCCGTTCTCTTTCCTGGTTCGACAGTTCAGACAAACTGATCTCAAGGTTCAGGCGAATTACATCAGAAGTTTTAGAAACCTTAAAAATATTAACGATTAAGGCAAGAATCCGCGCAATCCATCGGGAAACTGAAAGCGGTTGGCGGCTAATATATTTGAGTAAACCGTAAGCTGAATTCTTTGAGCTGCGTTCAGTCATTGAGTTGTAATATTGATAAAATAAAAAAGAATAGCATTTATTATAGGCGAAAACGGTTTCTTTAGACAGAATTACCCTTTTCGGTGTATATAATGGGTTCAATATAAATTAATTTATTGGATTATTTATGTCCGATTGGCCACCAAAACCTGAAAATCAAATACAAAATACGCAACAACCAGTTCAACCGACTGGCCCCGAATGGAAACTGCTGGAAAAAGCAGTTTTAGCTTCAGTAGAAGAGCAACGACGGGCACGTCGCTGGGGGATCTTCTTTAAATTTTTAACCTTTGCTTATCTGCTGGTTGTCATTCTTGCGCTGGGTAAAGGCTGTAGCATGAGTGCTTCTGATCCGAGTGCAGGCGCAGGTGCACACATTGCTGTGGTTGATATTATTGGTACGATTGCCGCAGACAAGCAAAGCGTAAACAGTAGCAATACCATCAAATCACTCAAAAAAGCCTTTGAAAACAAGCAGAGTAAGGCTGTTGTTCTAAATATTAATTCACCGGGTGGTTCACCAGTCCAGTCAGATGAAATCTGGCAGGAAATCCAGTATCTGAAAAAACAGTATCCTGAGAAAAAACTCTATGCCGTAATTGGTGATACCGGAGCTTCTGGTGCTTACTATATTGCATCTGCTGCAGATGAAATCATTGTCAATCCATCGAGTCTGGTCGGTTCAATTGGTGTGATCATGCCGAACTATGGTGTGAATAACCTGCTGCAAAAACTTGGAGTTGAAGACCGCACCATGACTTCAGGTGAAAATAAAGCTTTACTGTCAATGACACAGCCGGTTGATCCTGCGCAAAAAGCGCATGTACAAGGCGTACTGGATAATGTGCATGGTCACTTTATTAATGCTGTAAAGCAGGGGCGTGGAGCGAAATTAAAATCGACTGATCCTGCTATTTTCTCAGGTCTGTTCTGGACTGGTGAACAGGCGGTAAAATTGGGTATTGCAGACCGTATTGGCAGTTTAAATACTTTGAAGCGCGAACTAAAAACTGAAAAAGCACTTAACTACACCATTGAATATAGCCCATTTGAGTCAGTACTGGGTCGTATGGGCTCATCGATTGGTGAAGGAATTGCAACTTCAGTGTCACAGAAACTTCAGTCAGAAAATAAAACGACATTACAATGAAACCATTGATTCATTTTGCGCACGCCAATGGTGTGCCATCTAAAGTCTATCAAAAGCTGTTTGAAGGACTGCAAGATGATTACGATATTATCTATGTGCCGCCATTAGGGCCTGATAAGCGTTATCCGATTGATAATCACTGGAAAAGTCTGACTCAGCAGGTGATTGACAGTATTGTACGTCAGTCTCATGGACGTCCAGTGATTGGTTTGGGGCATTCATTAGGTTCAGTCCTGAGTTTTCAGGCCTCCTTACAGCGTCCGGAACTTTTTTCGCAAATGATTATGCTTGATCCACCGATGATCATGGGTAAAGAAGCCTTGGCGTTGCATATTGCAAAAACTTTCCGCTTAAAAGCACTGGACCAGATGTCACCTGCAGGTTTGTCGAAACGCCGTCGTGATCATTGGGAGTCTCGGGAACAGGCAGCTGAACTGTTACGTCCAAAAGGCTTTTATCAGGATTTTGATGCAGATTGCTTCCAGGCTTATATTGACTATGCCTTAAAGGATGATCCGGTTCGAGGTGGAGTTGAACTCACCATTCCTAAAATGGATGAAGTAAATATCTTTAGAACTAATCCATCGCTATGGTGGTTACCTCAGGCTAAACCAAAAGTACCAGTGCATCTGGTGGTTGCCAAGAAAGGTCCATTTTTGGCGCGCAGATTTCCGCAGCAAGTGCAAAAGAAATTTGGCATTCCATTTACAGTGGTAGATGGTGGGCATATGTTCCCATTGGAGCAGCCTGAGCAAGTCGCAAGTCTGGTCAAACAACTGATTCAGCAACAGTCTGCTTAAAGTTCATCTCATCTAAAGAAATAAAAAAACGCATCCGAGGATGCGTTTTTTTATATTTGGACTTTTAGAATTTGCAGAATTGAACGGGTTCCTGCATTTTTGCATTACGGTACAACACACCTTGTTCAGTATGCTGAATTGTCCCATTACAGATCCATTCTACCACTTGTGGGTAAATCAGATGTTCCAGTACATGTACACGCTGAGCTAAAGTGTGAGTCGTATCTTGATGCGATATTATTAACACACCCTGTGCTAAGGCTTGCCCAGCATCCAGTTCGGGAGTGACATAATGCACTGTACAACCATGCAGAACATCACCGGTATTCAGGACGCGCTGATGGGTATGCATGCCTTTGTAATATGGCAAAAGGGAAGGGTGAATATTCAGCATTTTCCCTTCCCAGGCTTTCACAAATTTTTCACTTAAAATTCGCATAAAGCCCGCAAGTACCACTAGATCAACATTCCAGTCCAGAAGCTGCTGATGCATGACATCATCAAAAGCTTCCCGGCTTGGATACTGCTTATGTTCAATGACTGCAGTCGGAATTCCTGCTTTATGAGCGCGCTCTAAAGCAAATGCTTCAGGCTTGTTGGAAAGCACCCCGACAATTTCTCCTGACAGATTGGCATCAATCAGGGCTTGCAGGTTCGATCCACTGCCTGAAACAAGTACAGCAATTTTAATCATGCGAAATTACGCGAAGATCACACGGATTTTTTCGTCAGCGCCTTCTACAGACTCGGCATTATCTGCAATGTGACCCATTGCCCATGCTTTCTCGCCCAAACCGTTGAGTAACTCTACAGTTTTGTCTGCTTCTGCTGCATCAACAACAAGAACCATACCTATGCCACAGTTAAAGGTACGATACATTTCGAACTGCTCTACACCGCCTTCACTTTGAAGAAGTTTGAACAGCTCAGGCCACTCCCAAGAAGATTCATTTACGACTGCTTGAGCACCGTTTGGTAATACGCGAGGCAGGTTGCCTGGTAAACCGCCACCAGTGATGTGTGCCATTGCATGTACATCAACCTGTTTTAGCAGTTCAAGAATCGATTTTACATAAATGCGTGTTGGCTCCATTGCAACATCAGCAAGTGGACGACCATCAACGATTTGATTCAGGTCAACATTTTTAACTTCAAGAATTTTACGAAGCAAAGAATAACCGTTTGAATGTGCACCCGAAGATGCAACACCAATGAGTACATCACCCGCTTTTACTTTAGAGCCATCAATAATTTTGCTTTGCTCAACTACACCGACACAGAAGCCTGCAAGATCGTAATCTTCACCTTCGTACATGCCTGGCATTTCAGCAGTTTCACCACCAACCAGTGCACAGCCAGCAAGTTCACAGCCAGCACCGATTCCTGTTACGACATTTGCAGCCACGTCCACATTTAGGTGACCAGTCGCATAATAGTCCAGGAAGAAGAGTGGTTCAGCACCACAAACGAGAAGGTCGTTCACACACATTGCAACCAGATCTTGACCAATGGTGTCATGACGGTTCAAATTCAGTGCCAGACGTAATTTTGTACCAACACCATCTGTGCCTGATACGAGAACAGGTTCTTCATAACCTTTAGGGATTTTACAAAGGGCGCCGAAACCGCCTAATCCGCCCATTACTTCAGGACGTTTAGTACGCTTAGCGACGGACTTGATTCGGTCGACTAACGCGTCTCCCGCTTCAATATCGACACCTGCATCTTTGTAGCTTAAACCAGTGTTTGGGGTAGAAGTTGAGTTGCTCATAATGAAGTCTCCGCATTCGCGCGGGGGATTATAACCTGAATATGCAAAACTCTTATGGTATTTATGCCCTAAAATGCTATCTTTATTAAAATATTTTACTTTTTATAACGATTAATAGAGAGAAGGCGAAACTTTATGGTAGATCGCACATTGCGTCGCGTGTTTATCCTAGCTGGGATAGCTTTGTTGTTGTGGATTCTATATTTACTAAAACCCGTTGTAATTCCATTTGTTGCAGCGTTTTTAATGGCTTATCTGTTCAGCCCGCTGGTAGATAAACTGCACGATATCGGTCTGCCACGTTGGCTCTCTATTAGTATCGTTTTTACTGGAATCGGGATCGTTATGATTCTGGCGATCTGGTATCTGGTCCCGCTGATCTGGCAGCAGCTGATTTATGCGCGTGACAATATACCTGCGGTCATTGGCTGGATTAATTCAACCTTTTTGCCGTGGCTGTCGAATACCTTCAATGTCGTTGAAATGGAAATTGATACCACACAGATTTCTGATGTGGTCATGGACTATGTGCAAACCAATTATAGTGCCGACAGCATTCAGGCCTTCCTGCTACGCCTTGCACAATCTGGAATTAACTTTCTGCAGATTGGCGGTACGATTGTCCTGATTCCAATTATTGCATTCTATTTCCTGCTGGATTGGGATCGTATGCTGGAAAGCTTACGTCGCCTGATTCCACGTCCTTATGAACAAAGTACATTAAGAATCGTCGGTGAATGTCACAGTGTACTTGGGGCCTTTGTGAAAGGACAATTTCTGGTAATGATTCTGCTGGGGATCGTTTATGCGATTGGTTTGCAATTGATTGGTCTTGAAGTTGGTCTGATTATTGGCATGGTGGCAGGTCTGGCCAGTATTATTCCTTATCTGGGATTTGCGGTCGGGATTATTGCAGCTGTCATTGCGACCTTTCTGCAATTCGGGATTGACTGGTGGCAACTGGTTCTGGTGGGTATCGTATTTATGGTCGGTCAGGCAGTAGAAGGCTATGTATTACAGCCATTCCTGCTCGGCGATAAAATAGGTTTATCTCCAGTTGCTGTGGTTTTTGCGGTATTGGCGGGCGCACAACTGGCTGGCTTCCTGGGAATGCTGATTGCTCTACCAGTTGCAGCGGTAATTGTGGTTCTGCTGAGACATGCACGTGAATATTATGAATGCACATCATTTTATGGCAATCAGGCAGTCGTTATGAATGATCCGGCTACAGGTTCCATAAGCGTAGAAACTTCAGACTTAGATGTTGATATTGAAATGAAAAAGTCAGAAGCAAAACCACTGCAAGAGGGAGAGAAATCAAGTAAGATGGATGTACCTCTTCATAAAGACTCATAAGGCCATCAGAATCATATGCGTCAATTGCAGCTAGATATAGAACCTCAACTCGATGCCCGAATTAGTGATTTTTCGGGCCCGGGATGGGGTCATGTAATTGACGCAGTCCGACAGCTGCATGCAGGCCTAATCAGCCGCTTTTATGTGTATGGTGGAGCTGGAACAGGGAAAAGTCACTTACTCTCTGCCATTTGTGATTCTTATCTGGAAATCGGCAAAACCGCTATACAGGTGTCTTTGCTGGAACTTCTGGATGCACCCACTGAAGCGATTACTTCACTGGACCAGTTTGACTTGATCGCACTGGATGATATTGAAGCCATTAGTGGGGTTCCACACTGGCAACGCGCCGTTTTTCACTTGATTAATTATAATGATGAAGGCGGTGGTCAGTTGGTATTTTCTTCCCGTTTTGCGCCCATTGAATTAAAACTTGAATTGCCTGATTTGCAGTCCCGACTCACGCAGGCAGTCAGTGTTCGTGTCCCAAATGGCAGTCTTTATGCTGACCGATTTGCCTTGGTATCCTCGGTATTGGACCGACGTGGTATTCATCTTGACCCACAGATTTTTGATTATTTGCTGAATCACGGACCACATCAAACTTCCGTACTTTTGCAAACATTAGAACAGATTATTCAATTACTTAAAGGCGAAAAGCTGAAAGTCAGCAATGCTAACCTGCGGCAGATTTATGCATTAATTGATGAATATCGTTAAATTATAAAACATCTTGAGTAATTACTCAGTCTATGCGAAAGTAAGGCAAAATAATTCGCTGTTGCAAGGAAGATGCAACTTTAGAAGAAAAAGAAAGAAATAAAAAATTAAGGAGAAGGGTATGCTCAAGAAGAGCATAGGCATGGCTTTGCTATGTATGGCGGGGCAGGCATATAGTGCAGAAATTATTGTAACTACCACAGAAGACATTGAAAAAGATGACAAGGAATGTTCACTTCGAGAAGCTGTTGAATATGTGAATCGTGGCCTGGCTAAAGAAGGTTATATGGGCTGTGGTGGCGAAAATGCTATTGGCACCATTATCTTAAAAGAAAAAACGACCTATGTACTGAATAAGCATATCCCGATCAAGAAATCAGTAACGATTAAATCTATTGCAGAAGTAGATGGTGAATTTAGTAGTACCGATAAGGTAATGGGGTTATATAACGCTCATATTCAAATGAAAGGGACAGATAATCTCTTTCGTATTAGCAATGATGAAGAGTTGATTCAAGTCAATTTAAAAGAACTCGACCTTGAAGGTTGCGGTAAAAGCAGCTGTGCCGAACAAGGTGGCCTAATTCATAATAAAGGTAAATTGATAATTGATTACAGCCGCTTATACAAGGGGGCTGCGAGTCAAGGTGGTGCCATTTATAATGTGGGGAAATTTGGCCAGAATCTGATTGCTTTTGCCGAAATAAAAACCAGCCTGATTGAAAATAATCAGGCGCAACAGGGTGGCATACTCTATAGCCAGCTTCCATACTTTCTGGTCTATCAAAGCGTTTTAAAGAATAACCAGACGCTTAATAATAATACTAGCAATATTTATACAGCGGGCCAAGTCGATAATCCTGCCGATATTCAATCCATTAATGCTGAAGTCCTAAGCAGTACCCTGTTAAAAAATAAGGGAGCACTGATCAATGTGATTGATGGGGTGGGAATCAATAACCTGACAATAGTGGATAATACGGGTACAGCACTACGTATGAATGCCCCGAATGGTAAAGCCTATGTGGCGAATAGTATTATTTTAAGAAATGGTACGCAGGATTGTCAGATTGAAACTACGGATAAAAGTACGATTCACAATAATCTAGTGACAGCATCTTGTGGTACAGGTGATGCTGCGTATCCAAACCAGATCTGGACAGGTACTCGCTTGTTTGCAGAGGCTTCAGATCAAAGTGAAGGTGTCTGTCTAAATTTAAAACAAAATAATGATGCTATTCTATGTCCTTATAGCGTTCCTAAAGATCAGTTCTTGGGCTATCTACGTCCTCGTATCCTGTTGAATTATAATCAGGTCAGTGATTCACCGATTGTAAATAGAGGGACTAGCTACAATAGCAGCAATCCTTCAGTAAGCTGTGAGGCGGCAGACCAACGCGGTGTAGACCGTTTACTGGATAACTTATTTTGTGATCGTGGTGCGATTGAAATTACAGTTCCAACATCTACCAGTCTGGTTGGACAGGATCTTCTAAAAGGAGAGACTGCAAAGTTTTCAATTGAATCTGCTTTAGGAGATAGTGATTTAATCCCTAAAGAACAATGCAATAATATTATTGGAGAGAATCCAAAGGGTGAGCCTTGGCAAGATGGCTGCTTACAGGTTATCCAAACCAAAACTGTTTCCAAGGGCAAAACAGTCATTGATATTGATGGGAATGTGGTTTATACCCCAGATTCACAATGGCATGGTGCTGACATTTTTGAAATTCAGGTAGTTACTTCATCTACACGATTTAATAAGTCTAAACCGTATCTGGTTTTAAGTACCCAGATTGTACAGGAACCCAAAAATGAAATGAAAGACAAGTCTGTGAAAACCTCTGGTGGGGCATGGGGAATCGCTGGCTTAATGGGCTTGATAGGGTTGATCGGCCTACGTCGCAGATTAAAAGATTAAGGAAAAATCATGAAAAATTATAAAAAAGGACTGCTTGCAGCCATGATTTTATCTGCCATGAGTTTAATGGCAGCCGAAGATAAAACCATATATGTCACTACATTTGCTGACGAGGATGGGGAAAATACCAGTGCGTGTTCCCTGCGTGAAGCTATTAAGACGGCCAAGCTGGATAAATCCTATGGAGGGTGTAATGTTGGCCGTACATTGCGTAATGACGGTTCCGCTCCAGATGTCATCCAACTCGAAGCTGGGGAATACAAACTCAATAGTGAAATTATTGTTGAATCCCATGTCAATATTTTGGGAAAATCACCCTTCAATTATACTCAAAGAAGTCCTATTACCTTTTTATATCCAATACGTGAGGCTTTAACAACCACCATTTCAGGCCAAGGGAAAACCCGCTTATTTAATACGGTCGCTAGCCAAGCCAGCATGGTGGTAAATGGTATCATCCTGAAAGATGGTTATGCTGCAAAAACTAGTCTGGATAAAGGTAATGGTGGAACATTTTATGTCGCCGGTCCTCTAAGCCTCGTGAATAGTGAAATTGTAAATTCACGAGCGGCTGCAGAAGGGGGAGCAATTTATGCAGTGGCAATGAATAATGAAAAAATTATCAGGATTCAGGATTCCTTAATTCATCAGAATAAAGCAGCTACATATGGCAGTGTTTTGGCCATGGATTGTGTGGGGAATTTGGGCAGTACAGAGACCAAGCTAGAAATTAGTGCAAGCAGCATTGTCAAAAATGGTTCTACTGATACGGCCAGTATTCTGGACTTTTGTGGTTATGCCAAAGCTGATATTAGTAACTCTACAATTGCAAAAAATACGACCAGTGCCACAGGTCATATTTTCCGAATGGCCAATGAAATCAGCCGTCCATTAAGTTCTTTCTTCACTTTTAGTGCCATTAATAACACGATTGTCGAAAATACTGCTCGCTCTACCATCTTTTATGACAATACTGGTAATTCGAGTCTGGCTTATAACGTGTTGGCCTTTAACCAGGGCTTGTCTTGTGAATATGCCTTGAATGGTGGAAACCCAAGTAAAGAACAGGATGTAGATTTATTTACTGCTTATAATGCGATCCATACAAGTGGTTCCTCGCGCTGTGTGTTACCTGAATTGGCAGAAAATAGTGTTTCAACGAATATTGATGTATCCAGTAATCAGATCACTGATCTGTTAACTGCTTATATCGAACCTTCTGTAAATAACCGTTATTTAGGGATGTATTATCCTATTGATCGACAATCGAATACAGATCTGGTCAATATTGGTACAGAAAGTTGTGAAGAAATTGATCAGCGTGGAATTGAGCGGTTAACTAAGGCAACATTGTTATTTAATCCGGATGCAAAAAATTCTTGTGAAATTGGGTCGATCGAAATCCGGAACTTAACTGCAGCAGATATTTCTGGTCTAAAAAATAGTTCTTTAACAGAGTTGCTGGATTATTATCAGGATAATATTGATGATATTAATTCTATTCTGGCAGATAAGAATACAAAAACTGAAGAAATACAGGGCTTAAAGGAAGAGCTAAAAGAATATGAGGATCTTTTAAAATATACCAAGCAATACCAGAAATATCGTGCCATATACGTTAATCCATTTAGTTTGGTCATGCCTCAAGAAACTTTAAATAATACTCAAGTACAAGCTAAAGCATTAAATTCACAAAATTATGAAATTACAGTGCAATCTTTAGGTGTAGGGTCTTTATCTGGATCAGGCAGTTCATTAATTGTTCAAGGTGCGCCTAATGACCCAAATTTAAAATGTGAATGGAAGCCTGATTTAAACCGTATCATGATGTATCGTACTGATGGCAAAGTAACCAGTCTCTCGGATACGGAGTATTGCCGTTATACAATTAAAGACAAGCAGACAGGTGCCAGCAGTACAGGTATTTTGCAGGGCGCATTTGTAAATATTAAACCGATTGTAAAAAATGACGAATATAGAATTAGCGCAGAAAACAATCTGACCGTAACTGTGAATCCCTTAGAGAATGACAGCGATGACGGTGATGGTCCACGGATGAATGGCAAGGCTGCTTTCTATCGTGATAAAGATGGTCGTGAGATTCCAATTCGTATTGTCAAGCTTCCTGCTGGAGTAAACCTTTCTGCAGAGCGAGAAGGACCATGCCCAGGGAATTTTGCAGGAGAAACCTGTTATGGTGGAAAATTAACCTTTAGTGTGAAAAATACTTTTAGTCAGTCAGATTATGATATGCAGTATCATGTTTTTGATGCGGATGAGTTGATGTCAGATACAGCTAGAATTAACTTAAAAAATACGGCTAAAAATACCAATACATCATCAAGTGGTGGTGGTTCATTTGGAATTTGGGGATTGTTCGGATTATTAGGTCTGGCAGGATATCGCCGAGTTAGAAAATAATTGCAGTATGAAAAAAAGCCTCCAGATGGAGGCTTTTTTAATTAATTAACTAAAATCAATGAGTTTTAGGTTGAGTGAGTTGCTGGTATTTCTGGATGTATTCTTCACGGATCGCCAGTCGTTCTTCTGGCGTTGCTTTTTGCATCCGCGCACCTAACTCCTTACGTTCCTGACTGCTCATCATTTGCCAGGTTTCACGCATACGCTGCTTTTCAGCTTCAGGAAGCTGAGTGAACCAGTCCATGCGTTGTTGTAAATTAATACGTTGCTGTTCAGGTATTTCTTTTAAGGACTGATAACGTTTGATTAATGCCAGTTGTTCGGAGTCAGAAAGGGTATCCCAGGTTTCATTGACCTGCGTATTGGCATCTTTGGAAAAAATCCAAAAACGTTCAAATCCCGCAAAGCTGGTTTGCAGGAAGCTGAATGCACAAAATGCAATTGCTAATCTTTTAGCTGCCATGTGGAACTTTGTCCTCACCTAAAACCATTAACATTTCCAGATCTTCAAGCATCTGTGGGGAGAGTTTGGGGGTAGATACTGCCTGAGTCTGAGGTTCGTTATGGCTGACAATATTCGGTAGCACTACCACGCCAGCAATCGCAGCAGCCAGAGCAAAGCCAGACATTTTTAGAAATGCAAAGCGTGAATGTTGTGCGTCCTGAATATGCTCCAGCACATGATTCATCACCACCGGTTTATCTTTGTGGTGCTGTGCCAGTCCATCAAGTTTGGAAGTTACTTGCTTTAAGAAATCATCTTGCTTCATTCGGATGATCCTCCCAGATATGGATTTAAGTGTGCTAGAGAGGCACGTAGACCTTGAATAGCACGGTGATAATGGGTTTTCACACTGCCTTCTGTACAGTTCATAATTTGCGCTGTAGTTTGAGTATCAAAGCCTTCCCAGGCTCTGAGCATAAATGCTTGCTGCTGACGCACAGGTAATTTGGCAATCGCCTCCTGAATTTCTTCAGCAGTTACTGCCTGATCCAGAAATTCTAAAGGTGAGGGCGTAGATTCATCTACCAGATTGTCAAATTCAACTTCGTCATCATCGAGGCTGACTTTTTTGAAAAAGGAAAATGGCTGGTTGCGACGTGCTTCTTTACGACGCCAATCCTGTAATTTGTTATTCAGAATCGTATAGAACAGGGGATACCACTCTTCAGTGCTTTTCTCTGCATAAGATTTATGCAAAGAAATAAAAGCTTCCTGAACCAGATCCATTGCGATTCCATGTTGTCCTTGAGTCGCACTTTCCATCATCACCAAAGCACGCCCAGTCACGTCCTGCATGAAATTTTTCAGGCGAGACTCAGCCGTACTCTTTAGAATACTCGCATCTTGTGACTGCAACGGTTTCGGTGCTAAATCCATAGAGATGGAAAATCCTGTCATTGGATACCCACCATTATTCCCAAGTTCATGTGCATATAACGTTGGGAATAACGATTTGGTTGACAATAAAACTTATTATTTTTGTAGTGTAATCTATTTTATAAATACACTGACTGGAATTAAAACAATGTAACCTAAATACCGTATTAGATACGTTGACGTACCATCTCAAAGAAACAGATAGAGCCTGCAATCGCAACATTCAGGGATTCCTGTCCACCTGGCTGTGGAATAGTCACCGCTTCGGCATGTTGCAGGGCATAGTCAGATACACCTTGACCTTCATTGCCCAGAATCCAGACGCAGGCTTTACGCAAGTCCTTGCTATACAGGCTGCTAGAACGATGTGAGCTGGTGACATATACCGGAATCTTGAATTGCGGTAAAAGGTCTTCTAGTGCAATATTTTCAAAAGTTTGCAAAGAAAAATGTGCGCCCATACCTGCACGTAATACCCGTGGTGACCAAAGAGATGCTGAACCCTTGGTACAAATGACCTGATCAATACCGGCAGCCGCTGCTGAACGTAGCAGGGTACCGACATTGCCGGGATCCTGCACATTTTCAAGGATCAGGGTGTCAGCCGTAAAATCAAGTGCCTGGCTTGAGCTTGGAATATCCACAATCGCCATACAGGCAATTGAAGTGCCTAAGGTACTCAGGTCTTTATAAAGCGATTCACCAATGACAAAGACCACACCAGTATATTTGTTTAAAATAATGTCGAAATCAGGATGCTCTAAAGCATGTTCAGTCGCGAAGATCGAATTGATTTTCTTGTTTTCATGTAACCATGCAAGACACAGGTGCGTGCCTTCAAGCACAGTCTGTCCTTGTTTTTTTCGATAAGAATTCTGTTCAATTAAACCGCGTAAGTGTTTGATTTTAGGATTGTCTTTGGATTCAAGGAAGATGGTTGGCATAAGAAGAAAGTCCACGGCAGTCAATCAAGGATCAACTGCCGTTTAAAAATTAGTGGTGGTAGCTGGTCACAAGCTCAACTTCATTTTTTGAGCCAATGATGACAGGAACACGTTGATGCAGATTTGTAGGTTCGATTTCAAGAATGCGGACACGACCAGTCGTTGATGCACCGCCAGCCTGTTCCATTAGCATACTCATTGGATTGGCTTCATACATTAAACGTAAACGACCTGCTTTAGTTGGGTCTTTTAAGTCGTATGGGTACATGAAGATCCCGCTACGGCACAGAATACGGTGAATATCGCCGACCATACAAGCAACCCAGCGCATATTGAAATCTTTGGCGCGAGGACCTGTTTTACCTGCCAGCAATTCATCGATATAACGCTGTACAGGCGCTTCCCAGTGACGCTGATTCGATGCATTGATTGCATATTCTTTAGTATCAGCAGCCACCTGAATCGCTTCAGAAGTCAGCAGAAACTCTTGAATTTCAGGATCGAAAGTGAAGAATACCACACCAGCACCCACAGTAAGTGCCATCATGGTTGATGGGCCATACAGGACATAACCAGCAGCAACCTGATTGACACCAGCCTGCATGAAGTCTTCTGCCTGGGTTACACTATTTTTTGCAGGAAGAATCGAAAAAATGGTACCCACACACATGTTGATATCAATATTACTTGAGCCATCAAGTGGATCGAACAATACTAGATATTGACCATTTTCCTGAGCTGAAGTGAATTCATCCAGTTCTTCAGAAGCTAAACCGCCTACATGTGGATGTACTTTTAATGCATCAATCAGATAATCATTGGAAATCACATCCAGTTTCTTTTGCTCTTCGCCTTGAACATTTTCATGCTGAGCACTACCTAATACACCCGCTAGAGCACCTTTTTGCAGGAGTTGGTCAATACGCTTGCAGGTATTTCCAACTGTTTCAATTACTTGAGCAAGTTCAGGTGTGAGGTTCCCGCTTTGTTGTTGTAGAAATTGGGATAAGGTGCGGTATGACATAAGGGAAAAACTCCAAGACTTATAATCGGGGGAAAAAGATCAAAACGATATACGGCTATATTTTAGATGAGAACGTTCGAAAAGGACAATTAAACTGAATTATTTGTTGTGATTTTGCCCTTGCAACTCCTGTGGAAAGTGCTATGTTGAATCAAAGGAAAAAATGATCATAGGAGCACAGAGATGACAACATTAAAGTTTGATGCGACTCCAACGCCGAGCGAAGCGATTAATCTCGATGAAATTTCTGAAGACAAGATGAAAGAAGCGTGGAAGGATTACGAAGCAAAACCTGAATATAAAAAATTCAATAAACATGACATGATTGAATCCATGCAAACTGCCGAAGAAGTTGAAGGCAAAGAGTAATTTTATTCTTGGATCTTCCAAATATCTTCCTAATAAAAAAGCACTCAATTGAGTGCTTTTTTATTAATGATGCATTATTTAAATGATCACTTATTTTAGTAGTGGTGGAACAGCTTCGTAGTTGATTTCTACACGGCGGTTTTCTTTCCATGCACTTTCATCATGACCAGGATTAACTGGCATTTCTTTACCATAGCTCACTGCTTCAAGTTGGCCTGCATTTACACCAGAAGTGATCAAGAAACTTTCTACTGCTTTGGCACGACGCTCACCAAGTGCCATGTTGTATTCACGTGTACCGCGTTCATCTGTATGACCTGTTAAAGCTACACGAGAGTTTGCATTTGCCATCAGGAACTGGGCATGTGCTTGTAGAGTACGGATATCGTCATTGCTCAG
The DNA here is from genome assembly GCF_000369625.1 of Acinetobacter variabilis. Lineage (GTDB taxonomy): Bacteria > Pseudomonadota > Gammaproteobacteria > Pseudomonadales > Moraxellaceae > Acinetobacter > Acinetobacter variabilis. The sequence continues at coordinate 1,644,234 of NZ_KB850113.1, read as the reverse complement.
TTCACTGCTGTCATAGTCAAAGTGAACTACACGTTTAGCTAAATAAGCCTTATTTTCCGCAGTTACACCTTTAGCAGATGCACCAGCCATATTTTGAGCGCTTAAAGCTGCATCTTCACTTAGACCTTCAGTGCTTACAGTGGTGGTGCCACTCGTATCCAGGTTGCCAGTTTGAACTTCAGCTGCTGGTTTACGGCTGGCACAACCAGTCATTACGACTGCGGCTGCAAGCAAAGGAAGTGCAAATAATTTTACTTTGTTCATTCTTCATCTCCATGAAGGTTGATTATGGGGTAAAGCATTTATAAATATTGAACTATTATTTTGGTGCCCAAGCAGGTTCGCGGACTTCACCTGTTTCACTTGGTAAATTCATGCGGAACCGACCATCAAGAGACATGATGGATAACAATCCACGGTTACCTTCGCGAGTGGCATAGACCACCATCTGACCATTTGGTGAGAAGCTAGGTGATTCATCCAGGCTGGTTGGCGTCAGGATATTGGTCACACCTGAGCTAATATCCTGTACAGCCACTTTATAGTTACTGCCACTTGGACGATGAACCAATGCAAGTTTCTTACCATCTGCACTTAAGGTTGCACGGGCATTAAATGCGCCACGGAAAGTCAGACGTTTGGTACTTTCATTATTAAAATCATAGCGGTAAATCTGCGGAGAGCCGCCACGATCTGAAGTAAAGATAAATGATTTTCCATCCGGCGCATAACGTGCTTCTGTATCAATTGCGCTATCGTTGGTCATGCGTTTTAACTGGCGTGTTTCCAGATTCATCTGATAGATTTCTGGGTTGCCGTGCATAGACGCAGTGAACAGCATGCTCTTGCCATCTGGAGAGAAGCTTGGCGCACCGTTTAAACCACGGAAGCTGGCCAGCTTTTCACGTTGACCAGTTGCCAAATCCTGTACATAGATGGCCGGACGTTTGGTTTCAAAAGATACATATGCAATTTTTTTGGCATCCGGTGTCCAGGCAGGTGACAGGATTGGATCACGCGAAGTCAAAATAGTCTTTGGCTGTTCACCATCCGTATCGGCAATCTGCAAGGTATAACGCTGCTCAGGCGTTGCCGGGTTACGTAAGACGTAAGCAATACGGCCAGTGAAATCTCCTGGAATACCGGTTAATGCCTGATAGATCGCATCACTGATCATATGGGCTGCGTGACGGGTACGTGAAGCAGGAACAGTCAGCAACTCATTCAATAAGTATTGACGTTTTTCGACATCATACAATTGATACTGAATGCTATAAGAACCATCCGGATTGGTCTTGGATGAACCGGTCACCACATAAGGTACGCCTGCAGCTGCCCATGCTTCAGCATTTGGCGAATTCAGTTGTGCTGTAGCAGGTAAATTCTTCGAGGCACTGGCAAATTTTCCAGAACGATTCAAGTCATTTTCCACCACCGGATAAATACTCTGATCCTGGCTAAAAGGCACAATGGCAATTTTAGGGGCAGCTTCAGGAGCTTTGGTAATTTCCAGATGCAGTTGGGCCTGAGACTGGGTCGCAGTGACGGCACCCAAAGTGGTCATGATTGCAAGGCAGAGTAGGTGTTTACGTGTCTTTTCCATCATTCGTTATTTACTCAAATCAACGGAGTTATTTATAAGTGATTGGGCTACATCATCGCATGGATTTATGCGAAATAGACCACGAATTTATCATCAAACTGTTATATCACTATGGAGCGTGATTATTATTTAATCTGTTTCAATTGAAGTTTAACTCAAAAAAACAGCCATAACACTTTTTCTTTATTATGGCTGTTTCTTATTAATGAGCTGTAAAGGTTGAAGTAAAACTTCGTGCTTCACGGCGTGCATCCGGATCTGAAGGCATTGGATAAGGTGCAGCAGCACGTACTGCCGCTTCTACACTGGCTTTCATATCTGGATCACTGGCACTCACCACCACAGAAACCACAGAACCACTATCGCTTAAAGTGACCCGAGCAGTCGCTTTCTGGCCTGAAGAGCCCACTGGGGTATCCCATGCACGTCTGATTTTATTTTCGAAATCACGTTTTGCAGTAGAGGCAATTCGTTTAGATTCCGCTTTTTTCTGTGCAGCTTCTTCAGCAGCCTGTTTGGCTGCAGAGGCTTTGGCATCAGCTTCTGCCTTGGCTTTCGCATCTGCATCTGCTTTAGCCTTTGCCGCAGCGTCAGCTTTATGTTTAGCATCCGCCTCTGCTTTAGCTTTTGCAGCGGCATCAGCTTTATGCTTGGCATCAGCATCCGCTTTGGCCTTCGCAGCCGCATCAGCTTTACGTTTAGCTTCAGCCTCTGCTTTAGCTTTTGCAGCGGCATCAGCTTTATGCTTGGCATCAGCATCCGCTTTGGCCTTCGCAGCCGCATCAGCTTTACGTTTAGCTTCGGCATCTGCTTTAGCCTTCGCTGCCGCTTCAGCTTTACGTTTAGCTTCAGCCTCTGCTTTGGCCTTCGCAGCCGCATCAGCTTTATGTTTAGCATCCGCCTCTGCTTTAGCCTTTGCAGCCGCATCCGCTTTACGTTTAGCTTCGGTATCTGCCTTGGCTTTTGCCGCAGCATCCGCTTTTGCCTTGGCTTGAGCCTCGGCTTTTTGCTTGGCGGCTAAATCAGCCTTTTTCTGCGCTTCAAGTTTGGCTTTTTGTGCAGCATCGGCTTTACGCTGTGCTTCTACTTCGGCCTTACGCGCTGCTTCAGCTTCAGCCTTAGATTTTTGTGTAGCCTCTGCTTTGGCTTTAGCAGCAGCCTGTTTTGCCTGTTCGGCGGCTTCAGCACGTTTTGCAGCTTCGGCTGCTTGTTGGGCAGCCTTGGCTTGAGCAAGCTCTGCTGCTTTTGCTTCTTGCTGAGCTTTTTGAATATCGATCTGTGGGGGTGCTGGTGCAGGCTGCGGTGCCGGAGGTGCCGGTGCAGCTGCCGTTGGAACCATAGGCGCAGGCTCTACACTCGGTTCAGCAGTTTGGGTAATTTCTTCTGCAATATTTTCATGTGCAGTTTCTTCGAACTCAGTTTCTTCACGAGTCACTGGCTTGAGGTCTTCAGGTTTAATTAAGACCGTTTTAATCTGTTTTGGCGGTTCAGGTGGCTTACTCATGCCCAGAAAAAGCAGGCCCACCAAAGCAACTGTATGGATTCCTAGCGTAAACCCAATTGCAATTGCTTTCTTCTGAAACGGTGGTTTCTGATAATTTTTCATACTTTATTCTAATGGCTTGGTTAGTAAGCCCACTTGGGATAAACCGGCATCCTGCAGGCTTGACATCAAGGCCATCACATCGCCATAAGGGCGAGTAGTATGACCATTGATCACGACATTGAGGATCTTGTTTTCACTTTCAGCAGTGCTTTGTGCTTCTATCAAAGTCTGCGTCAAAGCCTCTAGGGTGACAGGACCTGTGGTCTGATTTTTATATTCCAGAAAATAAGTACCATTTTCTTTTAAAGTGACAATAGTAGGCGCATCTTTGGATTCGATTGGCAAGCCATTGGCCTGCGGCAAATCGACCTTGATGCCACTGGTAATCATTGGGGCAGTCACCATGAAAATGACCAGAAGTACCAGCATTACATCGATGTAAGGCACTACATTCATGTCACTTTTCAGTGGTTTTTTAATACGCTCGAAGCGTCCTGAACGTTGAATAGCCATTAGTCATTGTCCTGCATAGCGCCCACAGATTGACGTTGCAGCAGCGCCACCATTTCTTCAGCGAACAGAGCACGGTCAGAGTACAGTGCTTCACCTTTAGATGTGAAATGGTTAAAGGCTAAAACCGCAGGAATTGCAGCAAATAAACCAATCGCCGTTGCAATTAGGGCCTCTGCAATACCAGGTGCGACAGTGGCTAAAGTGACCTGATCGACATCTGCCAGGCCAATAAAGGCATTCATGATGCCCCAGACTGTACCGAACAGACCCACATAAGGCGCGACCGAACCGATACTCGCCAATGCGCCTAGACCTTGTTCCAGATGACCTTGGTCACGGCTTAAACCGACACGCAGAATACGCTCTGTCCCTTCAATCGACTGGGCAGTTGGCGCATGGCGTTTTTTCAGTTTCAGGAACTCGCCCAGACCCTGATAGAAAATATCTTCAAGGCCAGTGCGTTTAGAATTGAGTTGTGCATTGTTATAGAGGGTATTCAGCTCAGCACCAGACCAGAAGATTTTCTGGAAATGTTCATCATCGGCCTGGGCTTTTTTATAACTCATATAGAGCCTGGCAATCAGATACCAGCTATATATTGAGGCTAACAGGAGAGAAAGCATCACCAGTTGTACGACAGGGCTTGCTTGTAAAATAAGATCTGAAACTTGAAGAGATGATTCTAACTGAGTCGCCATAGTTGTTACGTGTGCCAATAAATTTTTTTAGTCTTGTTCCAATTCTTTTTGAATTAGTTCGCGGATTTCATCCGGGAGTCGACGTGGTCGCATCTCTGCACTGATACATGCCAACTCAACCTCACCTGATGCAAGCATGATTTCACCACGATAAATATTTTGTTGCAATACAAATGATGAAGCTTTACATGAAATGACACGTGCCGTAACAGTAATTAAATCATCCATCAGGATCGGACGCATGTATTTGACATTAATTTTATGCACCACAAAATTGTAGTCTGTCTGATGCCAGTAATGGCTCACTCCAGCGGCACGTAACCATTCGGTACGGGTACGTTCCATATAGCGAATATGATTGGCGTGATAGACAATGCCACCCGCATCAGTATCTTCAATATAAACGCGGATATTGAATTCAAAGTGATTCGCCATAGTTTTGTTCCATGCAGATTTTCGAAATTTTTGCTTGTTTTTAGATGCAGGAAAGCGATTAGAGTTTGCCGGATTCCTGCCAACAGTCAAGCAATTTAGCGCGTCAAAGTTTAGCACTGTGAGCTTTGAGACCAATGGCACAAGATGTCAAATCTGGTTGGAGTAGGGGCTAAGCCGGTACGGAACGGCCAATTGCTTATTAATACGGCGAAGTAAAAGCATGAATGAGACCAGTCACTCATGCTTGAGGAACTAAGAATCAGCTTTTGTTATTTTGTTTCCAGCTTGCTTGTACCTGATCAGCCACTTTCGGATAATCCAGAATAAAGCGGACATGACTTTCTACGCCGGTTTTTAAAGTCGCATCATCGACTATAAAATTCGGGTTATGGTTCGGTGCTGCTTTGGCTGGATCCTGATCTGCTGGCGTTGCACCTACGAACACAAAGAGCGATGGCATCAGCTTGCCATAATAAGCAAAGTCTTCACTGGCACTAGCATTGTTATCAAGCAGATGCAGTTTATCTTCACCATTCACTTTAGCCAGAGTCGGACGCATCAACTGGGTCAAGGTTTTATCATTGGTGGTAACAGGTGCATAGGGTGCAATTTCTACTTTGACTTTTACATCATTGGCTGCGGCATTGTGTTCTAGCATTTTCGGCAAGTCTTTTAAAATACCTTGACGGACATCTTCACTATTAGAACGAATCGTACCGACCATATTCACCTGATTAGGAATTACGTTTCCTGTGGTACCCCCCTGAATACTTCCAATACTGACCACGCCCATGCCTTTGGTTAAATCAGCTTTACGACTTACCAGACTTTGTAAATTATTAATCATCTGTGCAGAAGCATAGATGGGATCACGACCTGCCCAAGGCATTGAACCATGTACCTGATGGCCATCTACCTGAATACGTAAATGATCCGCGCTATTGAGAATCGCACCATCTTTATAGAAAATATTGCCGCTTGGCATACCCGCCATCACATGCATTCCAAAAATGACTTCAGGCTGGGGATTCTTGAGTGCACCATCGGCAAGCATTTTACGTGAGCCGATCTGATCGCCCTGGCTAAAGTTATCAATATCTGCACCGCCTTCTTCAGCAGGCTGGAATACAAATACCACGGTTCCGGCAATCTTATCTTTATTGGCAGCGAGCACTTTGGCGGCACCTAGTAGCATTGCAGTATGCGTATCATGACCGCAGGCATGCATCACATAAGTTTCCTTACCTTGATAAATGCCTTTCTGCTTGCTGGCAAAAGGTACGGCTGCCGTTTCTTGAATCGGCAAGGCATCCATATCTGCACGTAATGCCATGACTGGGCCAGGTTTTGAACCTTTTAGAACGCCGATCACACCTGTTTTGGCATAACCTTTACGTACTTCAATGCCATAGGACTTTAATTCTTTTTGTACTAATTCCGAGGTTTTAAATTCCATATTGCCCAGTTCAGGATATTGGTGAATATGCTGGCGCAGTTTGATGGTATGCGCTTCGGCTGCTTTAACTGAATCATCTACCCAATCTGCTAAAGCTAGTTGACTACAGAATAGAAGAGGGAGACAAAGTGAAAGCGTCTTATGCATGTTCATATCAGGGAGAACCTTAAAAATCTGAATAGAGTTAAAGTGATGCCTGAGCATTACATAATGCACTACATTTGACCAAAACCCTCTGAGTATGGGTTTCATACCTTTTTGGTATATTCATTTTTAGGACTTGCTGATAAAGGGAATTTTACAGAGGTAGATATTGTAAAATTATGTAATTATAAAAATCTAATGGTCTATTTTATTTAAAAATTCAAACTAATAGGGAATTGTTGAAGGGAATTTATATCTGATTTAAAAAACTCTCATTATGTAAGTTTCAACTATTTCTCTAAGTTAAATACTATCTTGGCATTAAAGTTGCTTTGATTATTTCATAATTATTATTGATAGAATTTTAAAAGAAATAGCCTAAGTATTTGTTTGAAGGGCAATAATTATATAACTAAATAAACTACTTAATAATAAAGATTTGAGTTTGTGCTTTTGGAGCTAATTGATTGCAGTAGTCAATTAGCTCTTTTTCTTTATGATAAAAAATGGCTAAGCCAAAAGAATTTTATCTTTACTTTGGCTCAGGCGGCGTCATGCCAAATTGTAAATAAGCCATATTGGTCGCAATACGACCGCGCGCAGTACGCATCACATAACCTTGCTGAATCAGATAAGGCTCAATCACATCTTCCAGAGTACCTGAATCTTCTGCCATTGCTGCTGCCAAAGCTTCTACACCCGCCGGGCCACCATCAAAGCGTTCTAGCAACATCGACAGGTAACGACGGTCAAGCGTATCTAAACCATCTTTATCCACGTTCAACATATCTAATGCACGTTGAGCCATTTCCTGAGTGACTTCACCTGTGCCTTTGACTTGAGCATAGTCACGTACACGACGTAATAAACGATTGGCAATACGCGGTGTACCACGTGAACGACGTGCAATTTCTTTTGCGCCATCTTCGGTCATTGGCACATCCATCAGACTCGCAGAACGTTTCACGATATGGGTCAGATCATCAACCGAATAGAATTCCAGACGCTGCACAATCCCGAAACGGTCGCGTAGTGGAGAGGTGAGTAGACCAGCACGTGTGGTTGCAGCGACCAAAGTAAATGGTGGTAAGTCCAATTTAATCGAACGGGCAGCAGGACCTTCACCAATCATGATATCCAGCTGGTAGTCTTCCATTGCTGGATAAAGGATTTCTTCAATCACGGGTGACAGACGGTGAATCTCGTCAATAAACAGGACATCGCCTTCTTCCAGGTTCGTTAGCATCGCGGCTAAGTCACCGGCACGTTCCAGTACCGGGCCAGAAGTTGACTTGAGATTGCCACCCATTTCTCGGGCAATAATATTGGCCAATGTCGTTTTACCCAAACCTGGCGGGCCAAAGATCAGGGTGTGATCGAGGGCTTCTTCACGGCCACGGGCTGCGCCAATGAAAATTTCCATCTGCTCACGAACCACCGGCTGACCGATGTAGTCATCGAGGGAAGTTGGGCGGATGGCGCGATCAAAATGATCTTCGGGTTTTTCAGAACCACTGATGAGACGGTCTTGCATATCTATTAACTTAATCTCTTTATTGAAGCTGTTTGATGCTGCGGAAACAGCCTCAAATAATGATTTGTGTTTAGCTGCCATTGTGTAGGCGTTGTTTTACTTTTGAAAGATCAAAAGTAACAAAAATCTTTTGTTGAGTTGAGGGTACGTCCTGTACCCCAACTCAACTGGCGACATCCATGTCGCGAGTAATTTATATAAATAGGAGAATAAACAGTCTTATTTAAAGTAAAGTCATTTTCCTATTATCTATTCATCGACTTTAATGCCGCGCGGATAATATCGCTGGCTTCAGTAAATTCACCTTTGGCAGCGTTCACCAGTTTTTGTGCTTCAGCAGGTTTATAGCCCAATGACTGTAATGCAGCTTCCGCTTCAGCCACGGCTGAATTGCCCATAAACTGAATTTGTGGAGCTGTCGAATTGCTTGGAGCAGTGCCAGCAGACATGACTTTAAAGCGGTCGCGCAGTTCAATCATCAAACGTTCAGCCGTTTTCTTGCCGACACCTGGGACTTTAACCAAAGTATTTACATCTTCATTTTCAACAGTATGGATCAGCATCTCAACACTTAAAGTTGAAAGAATGCCAAGTGCCATTTTCGGGCCAACGCCGTTCACTTTTAATAAAGTGCGGAAAATGGTTTTTTCCTGAGCATTTAAAAAACCATACAGTAATTGTGCATCTTCACGTACGGCCAGATGTGTCCACAGGGTAATTTTCTGGCCTTTTTGCAACTGGCAAAAAGTGGTGAGTGGGGTATCAATTTCATAACCCACACCATTTACATTTAACAAAACAGTTGGTGCTTCCAGCGCCAGCACTTCACCAATCAGGCATCCAATCATCTTTTATCATTACTCAATTCAGTTTTGCAGCATAGTAGTCAGCATTTTCAGGAAAGGCAAAATCTCCTTCTGCAAAACAGGTGATTTTGCTGCAATAAGCATCTAATCTAGCCAGATGTTTTATAACAATCCGGCTTTATTACCCTGCAATTCCTGTGACAGGTTATAAGCCTGATGGTCCGAGAATTTCGAGATAATATCCAGCACCTGCATGATATTGTCATAATGGCTGTCTTTAAAATTCGCACCTGAACGTTGCAGAATCGACATTAAACGCTGTTCTTTAAAACTCAGGTTTTTATGCGGTGTGGTCAGAGGAATAAAAGCATCCAGAATATTTTGTAGACTTTGATGGGCAATGATTTCTAAGCCTGCTTTCTGTGGATGTTCAAAAATCCTGTCACGTGCCAGTTCTTTGGCGCGATTAATACCACTTTCAATATCTGACGAACAATACTGTAGTAAAGTGCCTTGTAACTGACCAGACAAAATCTGATCATGGTGGCGTGCAAAAGCAGTAGTGACTTCATTCACCAGACGTTTCATCACACGGCCACGCAGTGCAGCAATTTTCTGTTGCCAGGTCGTGTTAGGCATGCCGATTTCAGAAGGCGTGCCATAATCTCCGAGCAGATTTAAAAATACCGGTTCCACTTCAGCATAGCTGAGCATGTTCAAGCTGATGCCATCTTCCAGGTCAATCAGGGCATAGCAGATATCATCGGCTGCTTCGAGTAGATAGGTCAGTGGATGACGACAATATCGATACTCGCCGAGCTGGATCAGTCCAAGCTCTTCCGCGATCTGCTTTAAAATCTTTTTTTCTGCCTGATAGCAGCCAAACTTGGCGCGGCTACTGGCAGGCAAATCTACCTGCGATGCCATGGTTTTTGACAGCCACGGATATTTTAAATAAGCACCTAAAGTGGCATAGGTCAGGCGCATGCCACCATCATTTGGATGATAGTCAATTTTGGTAAGCAGGCGCAGGCCTTGGGCGTTACCTTCAAACTGACGTACATCTGCTTCCTGTTCAGGGCTTAAATCTTTTAAGAAGTCAGTATGTGATACATCATCAAACCATTCCCGGATCGCATATTCACCGGCATGGCCAAAAGGCGGGTTACCAATATCATGCGCCAAACAGGCAGCTTGAATGATGGCACCTACATCAGCGGGTGACACCCAAGGGGGAAGCTGATCTTTAATTTTCTCTGCGGCCAGCATCCCTAGCGAGCGGCCAATACATGAGACTTCCAGTGAATGCGTCAGGCGCGTATGAATACCATCGTGCTGAGTTAAAGGATGCACCTGGGTTTTGCGGTTTAACTGCCGGAAGCTTTGCGAAAAAATAATACGGTCATAATCTTTATGAAACGGGCTGCGTGCCAGTTCAGTGCTCTGCTTTTTACTACCAATCCGAACTGTCGAAAGCAGTTCTAACCAACGCATTTGAGTCATTTATCATTATTCAGTGATCCACTATTTGCATCATGCCAAAAAACTAGCTCCTGCACTAGGGTAGTGCGACATGAATTGTCTTGCTGCACATGGTTATTTCAGTCAGCTGGAAAAGACTGAGATTAAAAATCGAAATCATCAAATGAACAATAAAAAGCAGGCTCAATGGCCTGCTTTTTGTTTAAGACGAAGAATCAGATTAGCTCTTCGCCATTTTTCTTGGCCTGTTGTGTGTCTTTATAGACATTCAGGCAAATCGTGAACAAGACCAGGCTTGCCACCAATGGCCAAAAAAGTACATATAGGGTCAATAATTGACTTGTCATCTGAAATCTCCTTATTTACTTTTCTCAGATAGCTGGTGAAACTCAATCACCATCTTATTGATTTGTTTAAAATCGAATCGTTCTTTACTGTAGACCAGCGTCAACACAGTACATACCAGTGCACTAGTGCCATAAGCTGTTAGTGAGCTTAACAAGGTGCCGTATTCGTGCAAGAAGCCGATGGTCCATGGCATGAAGCCAATACTGGCCAATATGCCAACGACCAGACCCACTTTCTTGCCGAAGAAACCAAAGGTCATCAGTCCCAGCACCACACCAATCCCCAAGGTTGCAACGAGTTCAAAGCCAAGTGCGATCAATCCCTGAATCGGAAGCCATTCAAAACGTACTATCAGAAAGCTGAAAAATGCGAGGCCCACTGACCAGTTAAAGGCCCGGGCATTCACCTTGTCCCAATACAGGCTGACAATCACTGGGAACACAATAGATCCCCAAAGCGCACCCACAAAAATCAGCATCGATAAAATGTCAAATTTCAAGGTGGCAATCACAATTCCAAGCATGGTGGCAACGATCATGGTCATACGGCCAATGAATAGCATTTTCTTTGGATCAGGGCGGTTTTTCGCAATCTGTTTGCCATAAATGTCCGTCATGACAATCGCAGACAGGGCAGACAGATCCGAGTCAGCGGTAGAAGACAGGGCTCCAATCACCATGATAAATAACAGCGCGACCATAAATGGCGAAAGATAAGTCGCTGCCATTTGTGGAATCAGGTTATTCAGGTTGCCATCAATGGGCTGAATACCTGCAAATAACGCCAATAATCCAAGCATGCCTAGACCAATAACAATTGCAGCATAACCAATCGTTGCAGTAATAAAGCTTGGCTTAATCAGATCTTCACGGACTGCAAACAAGCGCTGGGCAATGGTCTGATTACCAATCGCGTAGGCCAATACGGCAACAAAAAATGGCGCGCCTTGTTCCAAGAAGGCTGTTTTAGAGAAAAAATCCAGCTGTTCCGGTTGCAGATGATGAATCCCGCTTTGAAACAGGGATGGCCCACCTAAGGTAAAGAATAAGGTTGGAATAATAATCACCGCCGCGACAATCATTGCCACCAGTTGACCAAAATCGGTAAAGACTGAGGAGCGGAAGCCCGACCAGAGGGTATAGGACAGTACACCGATACCGGTAATCAGCACGCCATGAATAAAGCTTAAAGGAGATAAAATTTCAACCAGTGCCCCGGCGGCAGTAAAGTTTACCATCAGGCTGATCACGCTACCCACAATATTGGAACCCGCCAGAATCATCTGGCTTTGATTGCCATGCCGGGCATGCATGATTTCCGCCAAAGTATGTGCATTAGGCGCCAGCTCACGAAAGCGCTTGCCAAAGGGATAGATAAATAAAATCATCAGCGCACCCCACAAACCATAGTGTAGGGCACCGGAAACGCCGTATGTATATCCGGATGAAGCTGCTGCATAAAACGAGGCGGCCCAGATCCAGGTGGCGGTCATACTGGCCGCAGACATTCCAAATCCGATGGAGCCATTCGAGACCATGTAGCCATCGACATTTTCATTTTTCTGTTTAATACGTAACGATAGTAAAAAGGTGATGCCATAGAAAAGCACCATCAATAGTACAGTTGCTGTACTAGTGAATTGAAACATACATACTCCTTAAGCGGGTCACCTTTTGTTCTTGAAAATTAAATCATTGGTGACAGATTAAGGCTCTAAAATAGACAGAGCAGTGAAGCTATAGAACATCAAAAAAATTAGTGTCCGAATATAGAATTTATATTCATCTCTACAGCAGAAAGGAAAAACCATTGCCAGGCCCAGAATTTGGACATTTCCTCAGCAATTCGGCTAGAGCTTAACATAAAATCATCAAATTTACTGATGAAGTGTCTATTTGGTAAGATTCTTAGCTGATATAGAAGTGTGAGTCTGTTCCTCTGTCAGTTGAATAAAAAGAAAATTTCAGATATTTTTTTAGCAATTACAGATATTTATTTTAAATTTTTCGAGTTAAATAAAACCTGAGAATACGGATTAAATAAAAAGGGTAACAAAATTTTATTATTAATCATTTCTTCATTATTTTTTTATATAGGCCTCATAATCCGTGGTAAATTTTCTCATAAATACGAGTGGTGTTTTGCTATTTATATTCTGCTTTTTACGCATAATATAACTAATGAATAAGTGATGAAATTTCAAAATATTGGATATAGTGGGGTAATTTTGTCGATATCATTTTTGGTTGTTCAGATAAGTAAATTTCGCTTAATTATGATTTGATAAGATAAGCATCAAATATGAAAAAAATGAAGGGATCACATAAGAAATTTTATTTTTATTCTTTTATAAGATGAGAGCAGATATCCGGTTTTTGTTCTGAAGATTATGTTAGATTAAAATACCACTCATTATTAATTACTCATTTATATGGCGGAGTAATTTTTGTCGGATGCTGTAATAGCGGAGATGAGCGGAAAATTGCTCTTTGTATTTCATAAAGGCAGAAGACCTTTAACCAGTTTTCTAATCTTAGTAGTCAAAGTTAAGAGTCAATCAAAATAATTAAAAGCAGTCTGCAAAAAATACGACTTCATGAAATCTTGTAATCAAGTATTTCATCCTAGCCTAAATCGGCGCTTTGACAGGTCATGACAATAAAATCTAAATTTGATTTTGTCCCGATTGTCGTTGAAAAATAATACAATTTTTATGCAGAAAATTATTCTGAAGCGGTTTTGATTTTTCTTGAAAAAAATGTGTTAACCTGTGCGACTACATTCAATTTTTTTATCTGAAAATAAAAGCATTATTTATAAAATGCTATAGCTTTTCGCTTGAGTTTTCCCATTTCCTCTCTAGCCGATTTATATATTTCACAGTAGAATATGCGCTCTCTCAAGTCACATTGTGGCATGGTCGCTCGATCATCCCGTGGAGCCAAAATCAGCATGTTTATCGTTGCCGGTGCACCTGCACATTCTTCTTTTAAGAAAGCTCAACTACTCACACGTTTATCGTCAATTAGTTCTGTTCAATCACTAGAAAGTCAATTTGTTTATCTTTTTGACCAAGCGCTCAACGAGCAACAACAGCAATCCGCTTTACAGCTTCTCAACGATGGTCAATCATTTGAACTGCACCAGGCTGCAAGTGATGAAATCCAGATTCTGGTGACACCGCGTGTCGGCACGATTTCACCATGGTCATCAAAGGCAACTGATATTTTTGCCAACTGTAATACACCGGTTCATCGTTTAGAACGCGGTGTTTTGTTTACTTTGAAGGGCGAAAAAGAGCTTTCTAAAGAAGCGTTACAGATCTTGCATGACCGCATGACTGAAAGCTTTTTCAATGCGATTGAAGATGCTGCAGTATTATTTACTGAAACTGCTCCGAAACCTTTGAACTCGATTGATATTCTGGGTCAAGGTAAAGAAGCACTGGTTAAAGCCAATAATGAGTTCGGGTTTGCGCTGTCTGAACAGGAAATTGATTACCTGACAGAAGCATTTACCAAACTGGGCCGTAACCCGAACGACATCGAACTGATGATGTTTGCACAGGCAAACTCTGAACATTGCCGTCATAAAATCTTCGGTTCAGAATGGACGATTGATGGTGAAGTTCAACCATTGTCATTGTTCCAGATGATCAAAAATACTTATAAAGAATCACCAACAGACGTATTGTCGGCTTATAAAGACAACGCATCGGTGATTGTTGGTTTTGATACGCAACGTTTCTATCCAACTCAAGAAGATAACGGTCAAAACGTTTATAAATACAAGAGTCAAGCCGCTCACATCCTGATGAAAGTGGAAACTCATAACCACCCAACAGCGATTGCACCATTTGCTGGTGCCGCAACAGGTTCAGGCGGTGAGATTCGTGACGAAGGCGCGACTGGTCGTGGTGGTAAACCTAAAGCGGGTTTAACTGGTTTCACCGTATCTAACCTGAATATTCCTGGTTTTGAACAGCCTTGGGAAGAAAACTACGGCAAACCGTCACGTATGGCATCTCCACTTCAAATCATGATTGAAGGTCCATTAGGTGGTGCAGCGTTTAACAACGAATTTGGTCGTCCAGCGTTAACGGGTTATTTCCGTACCTTCGAACAAAACGTCAATGGCGAAGTGAAAGGCTTTCATAAGCCAATCATGATCGCGGGTGGTTACGGTAACATCCGTCCAGACCATGTTGAGAAAGATGCTATCCAGCCGGGTGATCTGTTAATCGTTCTAGGTGGTCCAGCCATGCTGATCGGCCTTGGCGGTGGTGCAGCATCTTCTGTAGATAGCGGTAAATTGGGTGAAAACCTGGACTTTGCTTCGGTTCAACGTGAAAACCCGGAAATGGAACGCCGTTGTCAGGAAGTGATCGATACTTGCTGGCGCATGGAAGATGAAAACCCAATCGTTTCTGTACATGACGTCGGTGCGGGTGGTATTTCGAATGCGATGCCTGAGCTGGTAAACGATCATGAGTTAGGTGCAGTACTGGATCTTCGTAAGATCCCATCGCTTGAGCCAGGCATGTCGCCAATGGAAATCTGGTCAAACGAAGCGCAAGAGCGTTATGTGCTTGCGATCCGTCCAGAATCTTTACCATTGTTTGAATCTATCTGTGCACGTGAACGTTGTCCGTTTGCGGTACTGGGTGAAGCAACTGAAGCACGTCATCTGACTGTTGAGGATCCATTGTTCGGCAACAAGCCTGTGGATATGCCAATGCAAGTGATGCTTGGTGGTACACCACGTATGAGCCGTTCATATGAAACTGCTCCGCGTAAAGGCGATGACTTTGATGCGTCTAAAGTCACTGATCTGAAAGATGCGATTTATCGCGTGATCAAGAATCCAACAGTTGCATCTAAATCATTCCTGATCACCATTGGTGACCGCTCGATTACCGGTATGGTTGCACGTGATCAAATGGTTGGTCCATGGCAGGTTCCTGTAGCAGATGCTGCAGTAACGACTACCAGCCTTGTCGGTTACACGGGCGAAGCAATGGCAATGGGGGAACGTCCACCAGTTGCATTGTTAAACCCAGCGGCTTCTGCACGTTTATCAGTTGCTGAATCGATCTCGAACATCATGTCTGCGAAGATTGATCAGATCAGCGACATCAAACTGTCTGCAAACTGGATGGCGGCGGCAGGTCAACCGGGCGAAGACCAAGCCTTGTTTGAAGGCGTAAAAGCCATTGGTATGGAAATGTGTCCAGCACTGGGCATTGCAATTCCAGTTGGTAAAGACTCATTGTCAATGCGTACGACTTGGAATGACGAAGGCGAAGACAAGTCCGTAACTTCTCCGATGTCAGGCGTAATTACTGCGTTTGCTCCAGTGACTGATGTTCGCAAAACATTAACCCCTGAACTGAAAAATATTGAGTCTGTACTGGTTCGTATTGATCTGTCTAAAGGCCAGTTCCGTCTGGGTGGTTCGATCCTGGCTCAGGTGTATAAAGCCATTGGTTCTGTCACTCCTGATGTCGATAGCTTTGATGACTTCAAAGCATTCTTTACACTGGTTCAAGACTGGAACAACCGTGGTCTGATCAAGGCGTATCATGACATCGGTGATGGTGGCTTACTGGCAACTGTTGCGGAAATGATGTTCGCTTCACGTCTTGGTGTAGCTCTGGAACAACAAACTGTAGCTTCACTGTTCGCTGAAGAAATCGGTGCTGTGCTGCAAATCGCGAAAGCAGATTGGGATGCATTACAAGCAGAAATCGCTACTTCTACTCTAAAAGATGCGATCTCTGTAGTAGGTACAGTAAACAACTCTGACCAGTTATCTGTAAATGGTCTGGTACTTGAACGTGCCGACCTGCAAGTGGCTTGGACTGAAGTTTCTCATCAAATCCAGCGTCTGCGTGACAACGTAGAAACTGCTGATCAAGAATTTGCATTAGTAACAGACAAAGCGCACAAAGGTTTGATTGCTCAACCGACATTTGACCTGAATGAGCAAATCGAAGCACCGTACATCAATTCACGTCGTCCAAATATGGCGATTTTGCGTGAACAGGGTGTGAATGGTCATGTAGAAATGGCAGCAGCATTCGACAAAGTCGGCTTCAATACTGTTGACGTACACATGAGCGATCTTCTGGCTGGTCGTATCAGTCTGGATGACTTCGAAGGTCTGGTCACATGTGGTGGCTTCTCTTATGGTGACGTATTGGGCGCAGGCGGTGGCTGGGCGAAATCAGTATTGTTCAATCAGCAACTTCGTGACCAGTTTGAGAAATTCTTTAACCGTCAGGAAACTTTCTCTTTAGGTATCTGTAACGGTTGTCAGATGCTGTCACAATTGGCTCCACTGATTCCAGGTGCAGATGTTTGGCCTCGTTTCCATCGCAACAAGTCGGAAGTATTTGAAGCACGTAGCGTCAATGTTCGTGTAGAGAAATCTCATTCTGTATTGCTAGAAGGTATGGAAGGTTCAATTCTTCCAATCGCTGTAGCACATGGTGAAGGTCGTGTGGTTGCATCAGCTGAAAGCATTGCTGCATTGAATGCCAATAACCAGGTGATCATGCGTTATGTGGATAGCCAAGGTAATGCGACTGAGCAATATCCATTGAACCCGAATGGTTCGCCTGAAGGGATCTCTGGTGTCACTTCGAAAGATGGTCGTGCGACGATCCTGATGCCACACCCTGAGCGTAACTTCCGTGCGATCCAGCACTCTTGGAAACCAGAAGACTGGGATCAGGACGGTGCATGGTTACGTATGTTCCGTAATGCGCGTAAGTTCATTGGCTAATCTGATTTAGCTTCAAAAAAGGGTCGCAGTAGCGGCTCTTTTTTATTATTAGAATTTTAAGTGACTCAGCAAAGCTAGAAAAATCATTTACTTTTGTTTAGACTAGCTTCATCAATTGCCACCAGTGGGTGGCTTTTTGCTTTTTAAGCAGTTTGAAACATTTATTTAATTTTCTCCCGCTGAACTGGTTTAGATTTTGCTTTTATATCTGCATAAAAGTGATATTGTGTAAATAATGCACAATATTTATGCACTTTAAAGGAAAGATGGTATAGATCAGTTCAGTATCAACACTCAAGAATGAGGTGATGACATGGCTAAGACGTTCAGAATAATGGATAGAACAGAATTACGTCAGAAAGGTTGGTGGTTATTTGGTTTTGTCGTTGGCCTACAGGTGCTGTTCTTGGTAGGTAGTTATTTGCTACAGGGTTCTTGATCAACAGATTTAAAAAAGCCACCGAGAGGTGGCTTTTTTAAATTTAGAGGATATAAGGATTTACTTTTGACGGGGCATGAGGAGCACTGCTCCGCAAGACAAAAAAACCGCTGTCAGACTGATGGGACGTCCTTGTCCCACAGTCTGACGGGTGACATCCATGTCGCTGGGTATCTAATCAATTTGACGCTTTAAATAATGGAAAGTTTGAAAAATATGTATGATCTTAATGATCGACAACTATGATTCCTTTACCATTACTAAAGAAAAACCAACCGAAGGTGGCTTTATCACTACACAGTTAATTGAATCTGCTTTAACACAGTCTTCAGCGTATTTTCATAATCAAACTGATCATTGGTACTATCCTATAACGCCAAACTACATAACCATCCGGACGAACCAGAACTGCCACAGATTCATGAATTTCAGACTTGGTAATTCTGGTGCTATACACATCATGAGAAACAATCCGAATCACATCCAAATATGGCAAGTTCAGTGATTCAGCTGCCTGACCCCCGCTTTCACCCGATTCAGTGTCGAATACTGTGTCATGCAAGACACCATGTGTAAACTTGATACAGGCATAAATGTATGAGGGGGCAAAATCTAGCCATGTATAAAAGGTAGTTATATGAGTATTAGCATAAGCTATTGATCTATTAATATTTTCAATATGTTGGCCTAAATCGTAAGATAAGTACCTATTTTTTGAAGTGAGCAATCTATGGAACTTCGACATTTACGCTATTTTATTACCGTGGCGCAGGAGCAGAGTTTCACTAGGGCTGCTGAAAAACTGTTTACGGCTCAACCTTCTTTAAGCCAGCAGATTAAAGATCTGGAGCAGGAAGTTGGCGTTAACCTGTTTGAACGTTCTTCACGAAAAATACAGTTAACCGATGAAGGTAAGGCCTTTTTAATCTATGCAGAAAAAGCTCTGGAAAATGCCAAATTGGCTGTTGCATCAGCACGACAGGTGGCCCAGCAGAAAAATAATCAGATTCATATTGGCTTTCTGAATGTTGCCGAACTAAAAGTTATGCCACATATTTTGGCCAAGCTGAAAAAGACCATGCCAGATTTAAAAATTCATCTGCATAGCCTGTTCTGTCTGGAACAGCTTCAACATCTAAAAAATACTGAATTAGATCTAAGTATTACCCTTTTTCAGCTGGATCATCCGGATTTTGAAAATATCCATTTATTGACGGAACAAATTCACTTGGTTGCAGCCAAGCATTTGCACCCAACCGATCGGATACTGAAATTACAGGAACTGAAAAATCATACGATTATTATGTATGATCAGAATGCATCACCCATATTTTACGAAAGACTTAATGCCTTGATGTCCTTTGATCAGCTAAAGCACGATCAGGTGCTGTGGGCGACCAATGTGCTACAGCATATTAACCTGATCAATATGGGGATGGGTTTTAGTTTTGCTCCCGATTATCTATTACGGTTCCTGAATGATGAAGTGAAAGTGATCCAGACAGATCGACCTTTACCCCAGGTAGAACTATATGCAACATTTAACAAGAACTCTCAAAATCCAGCATTGAATATTATTACCGAAGCCCTTAACAATACGGTAAATGCTTGAAAAACTTGTAGAGATATATGCTTAAACTGATTTATTACGTACCAGATGAAAACCTAGAGGAAACCAAGAAGGCCGTTTTTGCAGCAGGTGCGGGTGGGATTGGTGAATATACCGACTGTGCCTGGCAAGTGCTGGGAACTGGACAATTTAAGCCGCAGCAAGGCGCAGATCCTCATATTGGGGAAATTGGCCAATTGGAAAATGTGGAAGAATGGCGGGTCGAAATTCTTGTACCTGATGAAAAGGCGGTTGAAGTGGCTAAGGCTCTAAAAGACAGTCATCCTTATGAAGAACCGGCATTTGAATTTATCCAGCTCTTAGATATAAAAGTTTAAATTTTAGAAGTGATAGGCTTTGTT
Source organism: Acinetobacter variabilis (assembly GCF_000369625.1). Lineage (GTDB taxonomy): Bacteria > Pseudomonadota > Gammaproteobacteria > Pseudomonadales > Moraxellaceae > Acinetobacter > Acinetobacter variabilis. The sequence continues at coordinate 1,624,473 of NZ_KB850113.1, read as the reverse complement.
GCACAAACCTATCTTTAAAGGCTTATTCCACCATATAATTTTCAAATGAATAAGCTTACACCTAAAATTTATCGTACAACCAATTGGTCTTCATATAACCGAGCACTCATTAATCGTGGAAATATTGCCATTTGGTTTGATCCTGCTACGCAATGGTATGCCCCATCAAAAGGCAAACAAGGACGAAATCAAACTTACTCTGACACAGCTATCCAATGTTGCCTAATGATTAAATCTCTCTTTCGATTGTCCTTACGTATGGTCACTGGCTTTGTTCAAAGTCTCATCCATCTTTGTGGGTTAAATTGGGTAGCGCCAGACTACACTACAATTTGTAGACGACAACAGCGTATTGATACTACGATTGGCTATCAAAAAAGTAGTGATGGACTACATCTACTTGTCGACTCTACTGGCTTAAAGTTTATAGGTGAAGGTGAACGGAAACGAAAGAAACATCAGCCTGAATATCGTCGACAATGGCGCAAACTTCATATTGGTATTGATATGCCGACACCTTGCAAATACGTGCAGTACAGCTCACTACAAATAATGTGAGCGATTCACAAGTACTCGATGATTTACTTACTCAAATTCCTTTAGACGAACGAATTGATTCGGTCTATACCGATGGTGCTTATGATACGAAGTACTGCAGACAAGTCATTTTAGATCGAGATGCACATGCGGTCATTCCACCAAGAAAAAATGCGAAGCCATCGAAAGATAAAAAGATGGGCTCGCTAGAACGCAATGAATTGCTTCGAACAATTAAGCGTTTAGGAAGAACTATTTGGAAGAAATGGTCAGGCTATCATCGGCGAAGTTTGGTTGAAACCAAGATGCATTGCATCAAATTGTTGGGGGATAAACTCAGTGCGAGAAATTTTCAAAGCCAAATCAATGAGATTCATGCACGTGTGGCAGTATTAAATAAATTTACGGACTTAGGCAGACCACATACCCGAGTTGTCACTTAAATTTGAGTAGATATGAGAAATCTTTACTTTTAATTCTTTGTGCAACAAAGCCGTTGTATGAGAAAACTATAAAATTATTATTTAGATTTTTCTAATATACTAGGACTTACGCATTGACGGATTCAAAAAAGTATTAAAATACTTTATAAAGTATCTGTGATTAGACGAATTAAACATGCTTCTACAGCAACTTGTACATTACCCATTTATATGGGCTTTCTCATGACAGAACCGAACTCTATTAGCTGCACACAACTTGCCGAGACTTATAATATCTCGCATGATAGTGTAAATCGCTTTCTAGAGCGTGAAGACTACACACCTCACGACCTATATCAAGAATCAATTCAACATATTGATAATAATAAACTTATAGTCAGTATTGATGATACTGTTTTAGATAAACCATATAGTCAACATATGGACTTGGTTAGCTATTTTTGGTCAGGCAAACACCACCGATCCGTCAAGGGTATTAATCTCATTACCTTGTATGCGACAGATCAAAATGGTCAAAATATTCCAATTAATTTCCGAATTTATGACAAATCTGAAAGTAAAACCAAGAATGATTACTTTATGGATATGTTAAGTGAAGTACTCAGTTGGGGTGCAAAGATTCAATTTATTACAGGTGATAGTTGGTATTCATCGACTGGAAATCTAAAAACCATAAGAAAATATGGTATTCGATTTATGTTTGGTATCGACTGTAACCGTAAGGTTTCCCCAGAAAAAGGACAATGGTTTCAACTGCGTTTATTGCCAGATTTCCATCAGGGTCAAGTGGTCTGGCTCAAAGATTTTGGCTTTGTACAATTATTTAAGACTCAGTTAAAAGAACAGCAGAGGTTTTATATTGTGCATCAAGATGAAGATGATTTATTGTCCTTTGAGGGTTTTCATGAATTACATTCAAGTCATTGGAAAATAGAGCAATATCACCGGGTGATTAAACAGGTTTGTCATATTGAAAAGTTTCAAGTAAGACGATCTAAACTGATTTTGAATCATATTTTTTCAGCCTTGATGGCCTACGTTGAGATACAAAAGAACCAGTTTGAGCGGATCTTTGAAAATGTATATCGTTGGCAGAAGAAATTATTTAGACCAGTTATCAAAAACTTCATTGATGACTTTATTCTCGATAAAAATCATCTGCTACCACAGAGAATCTATAAATAATAGTGCGTAAGTCCTATATACTTAATTAAGCGACATCCATGTCATCAAATATTAAGTAAATTAATATTCTTAAATCCTTTAAATACTATTTTTAAACTCAAACCTTCTGAATAAACAGCTCTCGATCAAAACGATACTGCGGGAAGAACACACCATCTTTGGCACGTTCACCAGCACCAATCACCATCACAGGATATTGCTGGTCATTTAGGTCTAGAAGTTCACGAACCATCGGTTCATCGAAACCTTCCATCATACAGCTATCAAAACCATAAGCACGTAAAGCCAGTACCAGGTTCTCACAGGCCAATGCTGTGGTTTTACTTGCCCATAGCTTGGCATCGGCAGGACTAAATGCAGAAACAGGCATTTGTTTATCGAGTGTACGAGCTACTTTGAAAGCAACTTTCTTAAAGTTACCAAAGGCATTCAAATAACCGGTCTTGTAGTTATAGGGAATGTACTTATAGTACTTTTTAATGGCTGGTGGAGCCTCAGGAAATGGAAACTCGCTGATATTCAGTTTTGCCATTTCATCTACACGGTCAGTACGTGCCACACAGACAATCAGCTCTGAAGCTGTTTTAGCAGCAAGCTGGCTCATACATGCTTTAACCAGACGTTTTTTCTTGGATGGGTTCTGCACCACATAAAAAGTCCACGGCTGCAGGTTTGAGGAGTTTGGTGCCAGCAAGGCCAGATCCAGACAGGCATCCAGTACTTCAGCAGGAATTGGCTTCTTGGTAAATTTACGCACTGAACGGCGGCTTTCGATGACCTTGCGGAAATTGTCTACATCAATATCCTGAGGAGCAGGTTCGTAGTAACGTTTCTTTTCAGGATTTGAACTATCGGTTGTTTGAGAAGTCGTTTGGGAGTTTTTATTAGTCATAAGCTAGATTCTTTCAAAAAAATAAAAGATTGAGGCAGTCTAAACTGCCTCAATTAAAAGATAAGTTTCAGAATTAGTTGAATTGTGTGAAATCAGGTTTCCGTTTTTGCATAAACGCCTGAACGGCTTCCGTCATTTCAGGTGAACCCACACGTTTCATAAATATCTCAGCTTCATCATCAATACACTCGATAATTTCAGCCAGATTATGCTTCATTAATGCTTTGGTCTGCTTAATGGAAGCAAGTGGTAAAGCAGCCAAAGTTTGTGCCTGTTTTTCAGCAGCAGCATAGACATCTTCCTCAATGCTATTTACCAGACCTGCACCCAATGCTTTTTCACTATTAAATCGTTGTGCAGTAAGCAGTAACTCAGCTGCTTTATGATAGCCAGCTTGTTGTACTAGCAGTTTACTTGAAGCGCCTTCAGGCGACAGGCCAAGGCTAACAAATGGAATTTGGAACAGGGCAGTATTGTCACTATAAACCAGATCAGCATGCAGCAGAATCGTTACCCCGATCCCAATCGCTACACCACGAACGGCAGCAATTAGAGGCTTGGAAAATTTTGCAGCGGACTTCAACAGCACAAAAGGAGGGGTATCGCCAGCCTTACCTTGTAGAGGCGTCTGAATAAACTTCATGAAGTCCTGCATGTCATTGCCGGCACTAAAGTCTGCATCCTGACCACGTAGAATCACGACACGCACACTACTATCCTGATCTGCTTCATCCAGTGCCTGTGCGATCCATAGATATAGTTCGCCGTAAAGCGCATTTTTTGCCTCAGGACGGTGAATGGCTAAGGTCAGTACGCCATTGTCTAAATTCGCATTTAAATGCTGATGCGGTTGTTGAATACAGCTCAGTGTCATCGTACTATCCTTGCTTTATTAATATGAATTTATTGGCGCTTATTATGTCGCAAAAAATTCCCTGTGGCATAACTGATGCGTTCATAAAAGTAAGATGTGCTATGAAATATAAATTTGATTACCTGGTGTTTATTGGTCGTTTTCAACCTTTCCATCTGGCCCATATGCAAACGATTAAAATTGCCTTGCAGCAGAGCCAGCAGGTGATTCTGGCATTAGGCTCAGCACAGCAAGAACGCAATATTAAAAATCCATTTCTAGCCACTGAACGTGAAGAAATGATCCTGTCGAATTTTTCTGAAGCAGATCAGAAGCGCATTAAATTTGTCCATGTCATTGATGTCTATAATGATGAAAAATGGCAAAAACTGGTGAAATCGCTGGTGTCTGAAGTAGTTGAAGCAGAAGCAAAAGTTGGTCTAATTGGACACTTTAAAGATGAATCTTCTTATTATTTAAGTTTGTTCCCAGAGTGGGAAATGGTGGAACTCGATAGCTTGGTGGGTGCAATTTCAGCCACCCCGTTACGTGAAGCGTATTATCGCGGTGAAGTGGTGGAATCAGCTTTTCCTTTAGGCACCAGTGAATTTTTACATAAATTTAAAAATAATGAGATTTATCAACAATTGGTCAACAAGTTTGAACTAAATGATAAAACAAATCTCGGCTGAAACCGTTTTAAGGTAGTGAGTTCATTTGATTGTTAAGGATGAACACAATGAATCTATTCCTGAAACATATAGCTTATGCGGGCGCTCTATCTGCTATGTGTATATCGGCTGCGTATGCTAAAAGCTGGACATTGACGCCTCAAAGTAGTGTCGGCTTTAGCATTAACTCCTTGGGTTTGAATGTGGTAAAGGGAAATTTTCAAGAGTTCAAGGCAACCATGCAGTTTGATCCCGATAAGCCAAAACAATCATCTACTGAGTTCACTATGCAGGTGGATAGCTTGGAGGTTTCCAAACCCAGCCTTAAAAATATGATTATGGGTGAGGACCTGTTTCATGCATCTCGCTATAAAACAGTCAATTTCAAAAGTACGCAGTTTAAGCCAAATGGTACGAATCGTTATCAGGTCATGGGTCAACTTACTCTAAGAGGTGTTACTCGACCAGTGGTATTCGATACCACGCTGACACCGAACAAGGGTAATCCTAATTTACTCGATGTGAAATCCACCACGGTGATTAATCGTTCAGATTTTGGGATGAAGAAAGCCACTGCAGGCGTGGGTGAAAAAGTTAATATTCATTTAATGGGGCAGTGGAAAACCCAATAATGTGATATTCAATTTCTGTGAATTCGACAGGACATCATAGAACTGTTTAATGAACTGGATTATTCATACATTGTTCTGCCTGTTCTAGAATGACTTTGGTTAACTGTTTTAGAGCGGGAGACTGCTGTTTCCAGTGATGCCAATATAAAGGTACATCACAACTGCATTCAGGTAGTATCTCGATCAATGTCCCATTTTGAATCCGGTCCGCAATTTGATAGTCCGGAACCAAACCATATCCTACTCCAGAAAAAATAGCATCCGCAAAGGCGGTCGAGGAGGGGATATAGTGAAAAGGAAAACATTGCTGGTTTAAGCCAAATTGAGCCAACAGTAGATGGCTATGTAAATGATCCTGATCATTATAAATCACAGCGGGTGCCTTACGCAGTGATTCCCGGTGAATGCCTTGTTTAAACCAGGAATGCACAAAGGCAGGTGTTGCGACCATTCTATAATGCATCTGTCCAATAAAATGAGCCTTACAGCCTGGCATGGCTTCACTCTCACTGCTAATACAGGCATTGACTTGACCCTGCTCTAGAAGCTTATGAGTTTCACTTTGAACAGCAACCTGAAGATTCAAAGTAATTTTCTCTGCAAGCAGAGTGGTGTTCAGACAGGGAAATAACCAGGTTGCAAGAGAATCTGCATTTACCGCAATATGAATCGAGCTAAATTCTGCTTTATTTTGACCATTTAATTGCTGGATTAATTGTTGCTGCAACAGACGTTGATGCTGCAAATAATTCAGTAAGGTTTGACCGGCATTGGTCACTTTACAAGGACGCTCACGTAGCACTAGAACTTGCCCCAAATCTCTTTCCAGATTCTGTACTCTTAAAGTGACTGCTGAAGCCGTAATATTTAATACTTTTGCGGCAGCATCAAAACTTTGGGTTTCTGCGACGGCTAAAAAAGCATCACAGTTTTTAGAATTAAGTGGCATAGCTTACCTAAATAAAATTTAGTCTGAATGATATTTTCTTAATTATATTTAATTGAAAAGAATAACATAGATAATGATCTCCATCTTTATAATTCCATGATATTCCAATGTTAAATGCATATATACAAGGTCTGGCGGTAGGCTTTAGCCTGATTATTGCCATTGGTGCACAAAATGCTTTTGTATTGAAACAGGGTTTGAAACAGCAGTATGTCTTTGCGATCTGTATGTGTTGTGCCTTATCTGATGCGATATTGATTTTTGCCGGTGTTCTGGGATTTTCACAATTGATGCTGGTCAATCCGCACTGGATCAATATGGCGAAATATCTGGGCGCGACTTTTCTGGCGATCTATGGCGCTCAGCATTTTTATCAGGCCTGGAAGAATGAGCAGCGTCTGGACACAGATCAAAAAGATGTGCCTTCTTTATATAAAGTTTTGCTGATCTGTTTAATGCTGACCTGGCTCAATCCGCATGTCTATCTGGATGCTTTGGTCTTGATTGGTTCCATCTCCACCCAATATTCCAATGCACAGATACAATTTGCTTTAGGAGCGATTAGTGCGTCCTTTGTATTCTTTTTTGGACTGGGCTATGCAGCACGTTATTTGCAACCTATTTTTCAGCGACCACAAGCCTGGAAAATATTGGATATACTTATTGGCTGTGTAATGTGGTCGATTGCGGTTTCTTTAGTGAATTGAATTATTCTTTGCAGCAACTCTAAAGAAGAAGGCATGATATTTCTATGCATGCCTTTTTGATTTTATGAAACACCTTAAGCAGCCTGTAAAGCTTTCAAATCTTCTAAAACCTGTTCAGCATGGCCAGCAGCTTTTACCTTGCGGTATTCTTTGACCAGTTTTCCATTATGGAAAATGAAGGTAGAGCGTTCAATGCCCATGACTTTCTTGCCATACATATTCTTTTCTTTAATGACATCAAAGTGTTTGCATAACACTTCTTCTTTATCACTGATCAGATTAATGGTCAGATTCTGTTTTTCAGTAAAGTTCTGATGCGCTTTAACTGAGTCACGTGATACGCCCAAAATAGTCGTATTCAGTGCATCAAACTGATCTTTTAAACAAGAGAAGCCGACTGCCTGAGTAGTACAGCCAGGTGTCGAATCTTTAGGATAAAAATAGATCACCAGCCATTCTGCATTTAATTGGGCCAGATTAATTTCACCTGTAGTGGTCGGAAAAGTGTGCTCAAGTAAGCTGATCTCAGACATGATCTCTCCAATTTTTCTAAATTTTTTCAAAAAAATAAGCCACATTATAGTGGCTTATCCTAGAAAAACATCCGTCAGGATTATTTCTTTTGAGCGGCTTTATTGGCTTCTGCAGCAAGTGAATTTAATTTACCTGCGAGCTGTGGGCCTACACAAGACTGCACGTTCTGGCTTTGTTTTTTAACAAAGTCTAAAGTAGCAGGGTTTTTCTTCTGGTTGATAGTGCTTTGAATCTGCCATTTCTGAGCTTGAGTTAATTTACCTTCTGCATCCACTTCACATGTACAAAGCTTATTCACATCAGACTGAGTCAGTTTTTTGTACTTCACTGCCTGTTTGTAGGGAATAGCGCAGGCTTTAATTAAACCGTCACGCACATTTGAACTGCTTCCAGCATTTTTCATGGCAGTTGTATATTCTTTTTTCATCGCCTCAAATTCTGCTTTTGCCTTAGCTTGATCATTATTTGCAAAAGATGCAGTTGAAAATAGGGCAGACAAAGAGAGTAGGGTAGTCGCAAGTAATTTGGCTTTAATATTCATAATATGGATTTATAACCTTGATCGATTTTAAAGGTAATAACGTGTCGGGTCTTCAACACCTGCATCAGCAAAACCTTGCTTGCGTAAACGACAACTGTCACATGTTCCACACGCACGTCCTTGGTCATCTGCTTGGTAGCAAGATACCGTTTGACTGTAGTCTACGCCATGTTCTAGGCCTAAGCGAATGATATTTGCTTTGGATAAATGTAACAAAGGTGTTTCAAATTTCAGGGCTTGACCTTCAACACCGACCTTGGTTGCAAGGCGTGCCATATTGGCAAAAGCTTCAATAAATTCCGGGCGGCAGTCTGGATAACCTGAATAATCCACCGCATTAATCCCGATCACAATTGCCTCTGCACTGAACACTTCTGCAGCGGCCAAAGCATAAGATAAGAAGATGGTATTTCGTGCAGGCACATAGGTTACCGGAATACCTTCCTGCAATTGGTCTGGTACCTCAATGCTATGATCAGTAAGGGCTGAGCCGCCCAAGTTACCTAAATCAATATTGATGACACGATGTTCTACACCCGAGCGTTGAGCCAGCGCGCGAGCTGCATCAAGTTCTGTAGTAGAGCGTTGGCCATACATAAAACTCAGTGCGATACATTCATAGCGTGCCTGCGCCCAAGCCAGACAGGTTGTTGAATCTAATCCGCCAGATAACAATACAATGGCACGAGGGCGCATAACAAATACTCCAATATAGTAAATTTACAAAAATTAACGACCAGTTTCATCATTCCATAACAACTTGTGCAGCTGCAGCTGGAAACGAACAGGGAGATGGTCTTCTAAAATCCATTGAGCCAGATCACGTGCCAATTGTGGCAAGCGCGCAGCTCCTTTTTCAACTGCAAAGGCAGGGGAGAACCAGACCGTACTGACTTTTTCATTCAACTGGTACTGTTCTACCTGCTGTTTTGACCATTCATAATCTTCACGATTACAGATCACAAACTTAATCTGGTCATGCTGAGTTAAATGGTCCAGATTTGTAAGCAAATTTCGTGCAACTTCACCTGAAGTTGGTGTTTTTAAATCCAGAACTTTGGATACCCGTGCATCCACTTTAGAAACATCTAACGCACCGCTGGTTTCTAAAGAGACTTCACAGCCTAAATCTGCAAGTCGTTGCATCAGAGGCAGGGCGTTCGGTTGAGCCAATGGTTCACCACCGGTCACACAGACATAAGGCGTTTTAAAATCAAGCGTGGTCTGGATGATGTCATCTAAAGATTTGCGCTCACCACCTTCAAAAGAATACGTAGTATCACAATAGGTACAGCGCAGTGGACATCCGGTTAAGCGGATAAATACGGTTGGTAAACCTGCAGTATTGGCTTCACCTTGTAATGAATAGAAGATCTCCGTAATGCGTAAGCCCGCAGACGGATCAGAAACTGGAATTGCGGAAGATCGAAGCGTATTCATAACAACATTAACCACTGAAAAATAAATAACAATGTATAAAAATAAAAATCCCTACGATCATTGCTGACCGTAGAGACGAGGAGCGGTTGAAGCTCCGAGGAACACAAATGTTTCCTCTAAGTTAAGACATCTTAGTCTTCGCGTAGCAGATCGTTCAGGCTAGTTTTAGCACGAGTTTTCGCATCTACTTTTTTCACGATTACAGCTGCATATAAGCTGTATTTACCGCATTTAGATGGCAGGCTGCCTGATACTACAACAGAACCAGCAGGTACACGGCCATAATGGATTTCGCCAGTTTCACGGTCATAAATCTTGGTAGATTGACCAATGAATACGCCCATTGAAATTACAGAACCTTCTTCAACGATTACGCCTTCAACGATTTCAGAACGTGCACCAATGAAACAGTTGTCTTCAATAATTGTTGGGTTAGCTTGAAGCGGTTCAAGAACACCACCGATCCCTACACCACCAGACAAGTGAACATTTTTACCGATTTGAGCACATGAACCTACAGTTGCCCAAGTATCGACCATTGTACCTTCATCTACATAAGCACCGATGTTCACATAAGAAGGCATCAGTACCACGTTTTTCGCTTGGAAAGAACCTTTACGCGCTACCGCCGGAGGAACAACACGTACGCCAGCAGCTTTAAATTGCTCGTCAGTCCAGTCAGAGAATTTAGTATCTACTTTGTCGTAGAAGCGAAGATCACAAGCTTCCATTGGTTTGTTATCGTTTAATTTAAATGATAACAATACCGCTTTCTTAATCCATTGATGAACAACCCATTCACCTTCGATTTTTTCAGCAACACGTAAAGTACCATTGTCCAGGCCAGCAATTACTTCCTCAACTGCTTGACGGATTTCAGCAGGACAGTCTGCTGCTGTGAAATTCGCACGGTCTTCAAACGCTTGTTCAATGATTGTTGAAAGCTGAGACATGATCTTCCTTCCAGAAAAAAATTTCCGATATTTTACACTATATTGCTCTAAAAAGATGGAAAACTAGGAGGGGTGCTGAATTAAATTCGCAAGTAAAGTGATTAGTATCCTTTTCGTATTTTAGATATGTACAAACATTGTTTAAAAAAGGCTTATCATTCAACAAGAAAAATTAATATGTATCAAAAAATAACAAAAGCCTAGCAAAACACAAATAAAAAATATTCATTGGCTCCTTTATATTGAGCTCATCACGAATAACTAATGATGAAAAAAAAGTTCTTTTGAGGAGAGAAATAATGAAAGCTTTATATCAACTTTTAGCAGTATCCGTTCTAGCTGCCACAGCTGGATCTGTTATGGCTGCTGATGAAACAATTGTAACAGATGAAGGCGTAGCTGAATTCTCTTTCTTTAAACCTGCAGCTGTTCGTGCTGAAGTCGGTACTACCGGTTACGGTGGCGCGATCTCTTGGAATGCTAACCCTTATGTAGGTGTTACTCTAGGTTATAACGGTGGTGATATTTCATGGTCAGATGATTTATCAATCAACGGTTCTAAATATGACTTAGATATGGACAATAACCTGACTTATTTAAATGCTGAGATTCGTCCTTGGGCGAACTGGTTCTATATGGCAGCCGGTGTAGCATATATCGATAATGATTATGATATCGATCGTCGAGTAGATCCAGAGCGTGGTTTTACAGTAAATGGCAAAGATTTTACAGCTGGTGCAGATGGGGTACGACTTAATGGTCAATTATCCTACAAAAATAATATTGCTCCGTATGTAGGTATTGGTTTCTCTCCAGCAATTACTAACCGTTGGGGTGTATTTGGCGAGTTGGGTGCATACTATAATGGTAACCCACGCGTTAATTTAGTAAGTGAAGGAACTGTAGAAGCGCGTCAAGGTGAATTTGAACAAGCTGTAAGAGATGAAGAGCGTGAAATTCGTGAAGATAATAAATACGAATGGCTTCCAGTCGCAAAACTGGGTGTAAGCTTCCGCTTCTAATATTTTACTTAATACAAAAAACGGGCTTCGGCCCGTTTTTTGTTGTTAGAACAATTTTAAAAGTGATAACCCAGTTTCAAACCTAGGATCCAAGCACTGTTATCAGAAACTGCGGATAAACCTGCGATCTGCGGCGTAATAGGTTCGGATAAGGAAATTTCAGGTTTTTGAAACTTTAAATAATATAGTCCTGTAGCAATATCCCAGGTTTCTTGAATCTTATAAAGATGACCTAGTCCGATACCCCAATAACCATCACTCGGATTCAGGGTTGAAGCCGGATTTCCTGTACCAGAATCCCATAAGAGTTCGATAGAATTTATGCCAAAAGATGGCCATTGATAAGCAAGTCCGATTTTTCCAGACCATTGATCCTCACGATAATCAATCATCCTGAATGGTTTTACTTCCGGAAACTGTAAGGCCGCATAGTCAATTACAGCGCCAAATTTAGGCGGCTGGATCACGAAATTTTGCCAGTTTGACCAACGCAGCGTGCCATAGAGCGCATTTCGATCAGTTAAAGCTGTCTGAAAATCCAAGTTCACAGACTGTGGAGTTTGAATTTCTGTATAAGGTGCTGGATTCGTACCTACAATAATCGACTCAGTGGTTTTATTGTGATGAGTAATTGCAGAGCGATAGGTCAGTGCGGTTCTAAAAAAATATTCTTGAATCTGATAACTGATTCCAGCAAGCCAGCCCCGAGCGGCATCTCGTTCAAATGTGGCCCGATAACCATTGAATATATAAAATGTCTGTCCGGATAAATATAAATTTCCTTCTAAGCTTTGATAACTTAGCCCTGTATAAAAATTCCAGTTATCGTTTGGTTGAAAGCCAATTAATGAGGTCAAATTATGGCTCTCAAACTGAATGGTAGCAGCCTCAATTGGAAGTGTTGCACCTGCAAAAGCAGGATCATAATGATAAGCGATATCTATAGAATAAGGCTGATCGTAAATCAGTTCCCACGACACTTGAGGATTCAACTGGAATTTTAATGCGACATTAGAGATCAATTGGTTATGGACAAGATTTCCTGTTGAAAAATCCGTGATGCCTAATTGTTGCAGCTCTTCGGTATGTTGTACCTGACCGCTGATATCAGGGCGAACCCAAGCCAGTGAAACTTCAGCATAATTATTTTTTTCAAAAAACGATTGGATGCTTTGGTTAGATTGCTCAAAAGCGGCAGCAAAACTTGTCCCGGAAAAAATCAGTCCACATCCCAAGAGGGAAAATTTTTAGCTCATCATTAATATAATTTATTTATTGAATTATACTGTGATTATGCTTGATTTTTAATGAAATAATCTACTGGTAAAATTGAAAAAAGAGGCGATAGGCCTCTTCAATTTAGATAGTACAATCCATATTATTCATCTGGATAAGCGACTTTTTTCAGTGCCTTGATATCTGCATCTGGTGAGCATAAAGAAATAAACTCATAACCATAACCACGTAATAAGTGGCCTTTACGTACTGCAATCCAGGTAGTATTTACCCCAAAAATATCGGTTTTAATCTGTTTCAGACGATAGTCACGTTCTGGATCATAAGCCAGATCATTGACAATACCGACACCCATGTTGAGCTCGACATAAGTTTTAATAACATCGGCGTCCAGAGCTGACATTACAATATCCACATCCACACCGGCTTCTTCAAAGGCTGAGTCGATTTTAGAACGGCCTGTAAAACCACCGTGATAAGTAATAATCGGATAGCCAGCGAGGTCTTCAATACGAACCTGTTCTTTGCTATTCAGCGGGTGATTTTGCGGCGTAATAATACTGTGCTGCCAGTTATAATAAGGCACACTCGCCAGATTTTCTTCAGTCGTTAAGGCTTCAGTCGCAATCCCGATATCTGCTTCACCCTGAAGAAGCATTTCAGTGATTTCCATTGGACTGGCTTGTTGCAAAATTAGATGAACTTTCGGAAATTCTTTTTTAAATTGGTTCACGATTGGCGGTAATACATAACGTGCCTGGGTATGTGTTGTTGCAATCGTTAATGTACCTTCATCGACCTTGTTAAAATCATCTGCAAGACGTTTGATATTGTCTGCATCAACCAGCATACGCTCTACAATGCCAAGAAGTGCCTGACCTGGTTCAGTCAGTCCTAAAAGGCGTTTACCTTTACGGATAAATAGCTGTACACCAAGCTCATCTTCTAAATCTTTAATATGCTTACTGACCCCTGACTGCGAAGTATAAAGCGCGGCTGAAGCTTCAGTTAAGTTAAAATTCTGTCTAACAGTTTCTCGAATAATTCTTAATTGTTGGAAATTCATAATTCTTTACCCTATAAGAGGATGGGGCATTTAAAAGCCCCATCTTGCAGTCTTACGCGACCTGGTTTTCAAATAAATGCAGATTTAATGCACTCAACCAAACAGTTTGATCCGGACGGAATTGATGAGCGCGGGCTTCTTCTGGTGTAAGTGAAATTTCAATCAGATTACCTTGGCGGTCATTCAGTTCCGCAACGACTTTTCCTGCAATCCAGAGTTCACGAATAAACGTGGCCTGAATCGCATTCTCTTGTGGTTGTGCATGAATACGCAGTTCATCCGGGCGAGCGAATACAATGACATTACCCTGAGCTGCCTGTTTGGCGGCATCGAACTGGATACGATCTTCACCTAGCTGAAGTATGCCGCCATTATTCTGGCCTTCGAAACGGTTAGCTTGTCCCAGGAAGTCAAACACGAATGGTGTTTTCGGTGTTTCATACACTTCACGTGGTGAACCGATCTGTTCTACATTGCCTTTGTTCATCACCACGATCTGATCTGCAACTTCTAAGGCTTCTTCCTGGTCGTGAGTGACAAAAATTGAAGTAATGTGCAGTTCATCATGCAGGGTACGTAACCAGCGGCGCAGTTCTTTACGGACTTTGGCATCTAGTGCGCCGAATGGTTCATCCAGTAATAGTACACGTGGCTCAACGGCTAGTGCACGCGCAAGTGCAATACGTTGACGCTGACCACCAGAAAGCTGAGCCGGATAACGGTCTGCCAGGAAGCCAAGTTGTACTAGATCAAGCAAACGGGTCACACGTTTTTTAATTTCTGCTTCTGATGGACGGGTTGAACGTGGGCGTACACGTAGACCAAAAGCCACGTTATCGAATACGGTCATATGACGGAACAGGGCATAGTGCTGGAATACAAAACCCACTTCACGTTCACGGACATGAACATTGGTTGCATCCTGTCCTTCCAGAATCACCTGACCACCGTCAGCAGATTCCAGACCAGCAATGATACGCAGTAGAGTCGTTTTACCACAGCCTGAAGGACCGAGAAGGGCAACCAACTGACCATCCGGGAAATCTAGGGAAATGTTTTTCAGTGCATGGAATGCACCAAAGTGTTTTTCAATATTTTTAACTTGAATACTCATGTGGGCATTCCTTAAGAAACTGTTGAATCGTCATTACGTTTGTCTTGTTTTTCCTGGCGCAGTTCGACCCAGGTTTTCAGAACCAGAGTCACAATTGCGAGGAGAGCCAGGAGCGATGACACGGCAAACGCAGCACTAAAGGTATATTCGTTATATAGAATTTCGACGTGTAGCGGCAAAGTATTGGTTTCACCACGAATATGGCCAGAAACCACTGATACTGCACCGAACTCACCCATGGCGCGGGCATTACACAGAATTACGCCGTAAATCAGACCCCATTTGATATTTGGCAGGGTCACTTTCCAGAAGGTTTGCCAGCCAGATGCACCGAGTACAATAGCAGCTTCTTCTTCTTCAGTACCTTGCGCTTCCATTAAAGGGATCAGCTCACGTGCTACAAAAGGTACAGTAATAAAGATCGTTGCTAGAACAATCGCAGGAACGGCGTAAAGGATCTTAATGTCATTATCCATCAACCAGCCACCCATCCAGCCTTGAGTACCGAAAATCAGTACGAGCATCAAACCTGCAATAACAGGTGATACCGAGAAAGGCATATCGATAATGGTGGTCAAAATTGATTTACCCGGGAAGTTAAACTTCGCTACTGACCAGGCTGCAGCTACGCCGAATATTACATTCATTGGTACCGCGATCACAGCCGTTAGTAAAGTCAGTTTCACCGCAGATAAAGTATCTGGATGAACAAGGGCTTGCGTATATACGCCCACCCCTTGTTTAAATGCTTCAACAAAGACCAGAACCAAAGGCAGAATCAGGCAGCTTAAAAAGAAGATCAGTGCAATCGCAATCAGGGTATAACGTACCCAGGTCGGCTCACGAGTCGCATCGCGGGATTGCAATTTTTCAGCCAGCGCATTACTGTTGGTATTTAAACTCATCGTGCAGTTCTCCCGGTACGGCGGCTTGCCCAAGCTTGCAATAAGTTAATCAGGAAGAGCATCACAAAGGAAATGAGCAGCATCACTACAGCAATTGTGGTCGCACCTGCATAGTCATATTCTTCCAGACGGGAAATAATCATTAATGGCGCAATTTCAGTTTCAAAGGGCTGGTTACCGGCAATGAAAATGACCGAGCCATATTCACCGACACCACGTGCAAAGGCCAAAGCAAAACCTGTGATCAGTGCTGGCAGCAGAATCGGGAAAATGACTTTGGTGACAATCTGAAAACGGTTTGCACCGAGTGCAGAAGCCGCTTCTTCCAGTTCAGTTTCTAAATCAGAAAGAACTGGCTGTACCGTACGGACCACAAAAGGAATACCGATAAAGATCAAAGCCAGGGTAATACCGATCGGGGTATAAGCCACCTTGATGCCAATTGGATCTAAATACTGACCAATCCAACCAGTCGGTGCATATAAAGAAGTCAGAGCAATACCGGCAACTGCAGTTGGTAGGGCAAAAGGCAGATCGACCAGTGCATCGACAATGCGTTTACCCGGAAAGCTATAACGCACCAGACACCATGCCAGTAACAGGCCAAAAACTACATTAATCAAAGCAGCGATAATGGCTGAACTAAAGCTTAACTGTAATGATTTCAAGATACGTTCAGAGCTCAGGATTTCCCATAAGCCTTCCCAGCCAATGCCGAGTGATTTAATAAAAACGGCAGATAACGGGATCAGAACGATTAATGACAAATACGCTAGGGTAAAGCCTAGAGAAAGACCAAATCCTGGCAGCACTCGGGATCGCTGCGACATGATTACTCCTCAAAAGAGAGAATGCTGGTTAAAGTTAATCAGCGAAAATTAGAAAATAGAATCGGCACAAGCATAATTTGCAGGGACTAAAATGCAAATTTAAAATAATACTTGCTCTCATCAACTTTGCTGATATGGTGCAAAGCCTTTTCTGAAATCAAATATTGTTCAATTTCAGGGAAAGGACCAAAACCGGAAGCAACATTGACATGGCCTACAGCTCCCAGATTAATCGGTTTGATTTTCCAGGCTTTTGCCAGAACCTGGGCATCTTCAAAACTTAGCCATGGATCATTTTCACTGATCAGCAAAGTCGTTGGAGCCTGAATCTTGAGCTGCTGGAAATAGGCGCTGTAATCCGTCTGGCTATCACGGGCAAAACCATTTTCCCCAAAACGTGCCGGATTGGCAGGTGCAA
Source organism: Acinetobacter variabilis (assembly GCF_000369625.1). Classification (GTDB taxonomy): domain Bacteria; phylum Pseudomonadota; class Gammaproteobacteria; order Pseudomonadales; family Moraxellaceae; genus Acinetobacter; species Acinetobacter variabilis. Next base: position 1,607,545 of record NZ_KB850113.1, on the reverse strand, counting down.
CCAGAACCAGATTTTTGACTTTAGTATTCAGTTCAGGATGCTGGGCCAGTGATGCCACGCTGGTCAAACAGCCAAAGCTATGTGCCACAATCTGTACATCATCTGGAATGGCTTGCAGAGTTTTAACAAATTCTGTGACCCATACATCCAGTACCGGATGATTCCAGTCCTTTTGCTGCACACGGGAGCAACGCATGAGCCGGTGTTGCAGGCAGGTTTGCCAGTGATTGTATTCACTGCCACCTACACCGGGAACAATAAGCGTATGAGTCATGTCGATGCTCCTGTATGAAATCAGTTTAAATTATTTTTTTGCGCTGTTAGCTTTAACGATCTGGTCAAAAACACCACCATTTTCAAAGTGGGTTTTCTGTACTTTATCCCAGCCACCAAACTCCTGATCAATAGTCACCAGTTTTAATGGCTTAAAGACTTGGCTGTATTTCGCTAGCACTTTTTCATTACGTGGGCGATAGAAGTTACGTGCTGAGATTTCCTGCCCCAATGGTGAGTACAGGAAGTTTAAATAACCTTGTGCCAGGTATTTGTTGCCTTTTTTATTGGCATTCTTTTCAACAATCGCCACGGGTGGCTCAGCTAGAATTGACAGGGAAGGAGTCACAATTTCAAACTTGCCCGGTTGTTCACGAAGGGCTAAATGTGCTTCATTTTCCCAAGCCAGTAATACGTCACCGATGCCACGTTCAGCAAAAGTGGTGGTTGAACCACGCGCACCTGAATCAAGTACTTTGGTTTGTTTATAGATTTTACGAACAAATTCTTGTGCAGTTTTGTCGTTACCGCCCGGTAAGTGTTTTGCATATGCCCAAGCTGCTAAATAGTTCCAGCGTGCACCGCCTGAGGTTTTAGGATTTGGTGTGATAATCGCTACACCCGGTTTTACCAAATCACCCCAATCCTTGATGCCCTTTGGATTGCCTTTACGTACCAGGAATACAATAGTAGAAGTATAGGGTGTTGAGTTTTGTGGTAATTTTTTCTGCCAGTCTGCAGGTAACAGTTTGGCTTTTTCGACCAGTACATCAATATCAGCGGCTAATGCCAAAGTTACGACATCGGCATCCAGACCATCAATCACGGCACGCGCCTGTTTACCTGAACCACCATGTGACTGTTTGAAGTTAATGCTTTGGCCAGTACGGCTTTTCCAGTATTTACCAAATTCTTTATTGACGTCTTCATAGAGTTCACGCGTCGGATCATAAGAGACATTCAGAAAGTCGCGCGCTGCAGCAGAAAACGAAGTTGCTGAAATAACAGCAGCCAGAACCCCTAGTTTTAGTTTTGTTGAAATGCTCATGTGAACCTCAAACTCTTACACGTTTTGTAACATGAGTGAAGAATAAACCTATTCTTTATGCATAAAAAATAATTAAAAATGAATTTTATATGAAAATATAAGATAAAAGAGTTTATAAGTATTTGAAACAACAATGGCCTTATTCAATAAGGCCATTGCATAGACATTTATTATTACGATTTTGTGCTATTTGCCTTTACGATCTGGTCAAAGATACCGCCATTGGCAAAGTGTTTTTTCTGTACCTTGTCCCAGCCACCAAACTCTTTATCAATAGTCACCAGCTTCAGCGATTTAAAGACATTGCTGTATTGTTTTAATACTGCCGCATTACGTGGGCGATAGAAATTCTTCGCAGCAACCGTTTGACCCGCAGGTGAGTACAGGTAATTCAGATACGCTTTAGCCAGATTTTCATTACCATCTTTTTTGGCATTCTTTTCAACGATTGCCACTGGTGGCTCAGCCAGAATCGACAGAGAAGGGGTGATGATTTCAAACTTGCCTGGTTGCTCACGAATCGCTAGGTGCGCTTCATTTTCCCAAGCCAGTAACACGTCACCGATCCCGCGTTCCGCAAATGTTGTGGTTGAACCACGTGCACCTGAGTCCAGAACTTTAGTCTGTTTGTAGATTTGACGAACGAATTCTTGTGCTTTGGCATCATTACCACCCGGTTGGTGTTTCGCCCATGCCCAAGCGGCCAGGTAGTTCCAGCGCGCGCTACCAGAAGTTTTCGGATTTGGCGTAATGATTTCTACGCCCGGTTTCACCAGATCGCCCCAGTCTTTAATGCCTTTAGGATTACCTTTTTTCACCAGGAAAACGATGGTTGAGGTATAAGGTGTCGAGTTTTGCGGGAATTTTTTCTGCCAGTCTTTAGGTAGCAGGCCGCGTGCTGCAATCTCATCAATATCTGCAGCTAGGGCCAAAGTCACGACGTCCGCATCTAGACCATCAATGACAGCACGTGCCTGTTTACCTGAACCGCCATGTGACTGTTTGAAGTTAACATCCTGACCAGTAGATTTTTTCCAGTAAGCACTGAATTCTTTATTAAAGTTATCGTACAATTCGCGAGTTGGATCATAGGACACGTTCAGGAAGTCTTTTGCAGATACGCTAAAAGCGGTTGCTGAAATAAGTGCTGCCAATACCCCAATTTTTAATTTACGGATGTTCATATTTGCCTCAAATGTTTCTTTGTTTTGTTGGATGGGGCAAGAATAGCTGGAGATTTTTTGCATAAAAAATAATTAAAAATGAATTTTATGTGAGTAAAACAGATATATAGACAGAGCTTATATTTCATCGCTCTATCCGTCACCAGAGAGGCCTTAAAAGCATGTTGTATTTAAAAAATGCTCAACTCGTCAAAGATATAGATGTGCTGGATCGTGCCTTTCATTATGGTGATGGCTGCTTTACTACCGCCCGCATCCGTCGAAACCGGATCGAGTTAGCAGACCGTCATCTAGCCCGTTTAAGGATGAGCCAGCAAAAATTAAGTTTGCATGCTGATCTGGACCTGATTGAAAAAAGTTTGCAAGCGTTATTGAGGTCAGAAGCTGAACTGAACGGAACCTTAAAGATTGTACTGAGTCGTGGTATAGGACAGCGTGGTTATAGCCTGCCAGACCATCCGGCAGATCTTTGGATGTTCTATTATCCGAAAACTGTACAGGACTTCAGTTATGAGCAGATTCAGGCGGGTGTATTGCAACAGGCCATTGGCCTCAGCATGCCGAATCTGGTGGGGTTGAAAACCTTAAACCGTCTGGAACAGGTCTTGCTTAAACAGGAAGCGGATCTGCATGGCTGGCCGGAAGCACTGGTAACTGATGTGCAGGGTACAATTGTTGAAGGGGTGAGCAGTAATTGCTTCATTCGTATAAACAATACATGGATTACACCAGAACTTCGTTATAATGGCGTCTTCGGTGTGATGCGTGCAGAAATTTTGCAACGTATGCAGGATCAAGGCATTATCTGTCAGCGGCGTGATGTGGAAATGGATGAAATTCCCCATATCGACAGCCTGTTTTTCTGTAATGCGCTCAGTCCGATGAAAATTGCCACTCAATTTGAGCAGCGTGCTTTAAATGTAGATGCTTGTATTGAACTTTTTAACCGTCTTCGATTGAATCAGATGCCTTATTAATATGTCAGCTTCCAAGTCTAAAACCAAAAAGAAAAATAATGCCAAACGCCCTGGTTTCATGAAGGGGATAGTTCTATTTCTAATCGGGATACTCCTGGTTCTAGGGCTGATCCTAAAAGCCAGCCTATGGAAAGATTATCCTGTAGAAGGTCAAAAACAGTTACTGGCAATTAGTAACGGTGAAACCTATTCTGGATTTATTGATCGGCTGGCCAAAGAAAATCATGTCAGCTTTCCGATTATTTTAAAGCTGTATCAGCGCATCATGATTCATGACACCATGAAGGCAGGTGTTTATGAAATTCCTCAAGGTATGAGTATCCGTGCAGTGCTGGACATGATTTCCAATGCAGAAAATGCTCAGATGAACCGGATTCTGGTGATTGAGGGCACGACCTTTAAACAGCTGATTGATGCTTTAAAGAAAGATGATCTGGTGACTAAAGAAGTGGTGAATTTGCCAACCGATCAATTGCTCAAAGAACTCAATATTCCATTTAATCATCCTGAAGGTCTATTTGCTCCAGATACCTATTTCTTTGCCAAAGGTGAAACGGATCGCAAGATTCTGACCGATCTTTATCAGCGCCAGATGAAGTCTCTGGATCAGGCTTGGGAAAAACGTGCTTCAGATCTGCCATATCAGAATAAATATGAAGCGCTCATCATGGCATCGATCATTGAAAAAGAAACCAGTCTGGATAGCGAGTTACAACAGGTATCTGGTGTATTTGTGCGCCGTTTGAAAATAGGCATGCGTCTACAGACAGATCCAACCGTGATTTATGGTATGGGTGAGAATTACAAAGGTAATATCACCCGTCAGGATCTACGCACTCCAACACCCTATAACACCTATACCATGGCTGGCTTACCACCGACACCGATTGCCTTGCCAAGCAAGAAAGCCATTGAAGCAGCGATGCATCCGGACAATTCACAAAATCTTTATTTTGTTGCAACGGGTAATGGTGGGCATAAATTCAGCAGCAGTCTGCAAGACCACAATAGAGCAGTGCAAGAATATCTCTCTGTTTTACGTTCAAAAAATAAGGAATGAGCATGTTTATCAGCTTTGAAGGCACTGAAGGTGTAGGGAAAACCACACTCATTCGTCGTATCTATGATGATTTTATTGCTCAAGGTAAAGAGGTCGTGCTGACCCGCGAGCCGGGCGGTACACCGATGGCAGAACAGATTCGTTCGCTATTGTTGGCCGTAAACCACGAAGAAGCGATGTGCCATGATACAGAGTTATTGCTGATGTATGCGGCACGTGCCCAGCATCTGACACAAGTGATTCTACCCGCTTTAAATGCTGGAAAAATTGTCTTATGTGATCGCTTCAGTGATGCCAGTTTTGCCTATCAATGTGCAGGGCGTGGACTCAGTGAAGACAAGCTGAATCTGTTGAATCAAAATTTCGTGGAACGTATGCCGGATATTACGTTCTGGCTGGATGCACCGATTGAACTGGGTATGAATCGCGCACGTGCCCGAGGTGCGCTGGATCGGTTTGAGCAAGAGAAAGTTACTTTCTTTGAGAAAGTTCGCGCCGGATATGCCACGCTATGCCAGCGTCATCCAGAGCGGATTAAACGTCTGGATGCGACTCAAACACCGGATCAGGTGTTTGAACAGGCGCTGTCTTATTTAAAATAATTTTATTCTAAAGATATTTTTGGCATACTTTTCTCTAGTTATTTCAAGGAAGAATCTTCTATATTGGAAGAAATCAGGAAGATAAAACATGATGAAAAGTACAAGAGAAGAAATCATCCAGTTTTTACAGCAGGAATTTCCACAGAGCCTGGAAAAGTGCCAGATCGAAGCTGTAGTGCCTCAGGGTGCAATCTTACTGTATCGAGTGAGTGAGCAGGAATTACGTCCCGGCGGCACAGTGTCTGGCCCCACCATGATGACCTTAGCTGATCTGGCCTTATATATTGCGATCCTCGGTGAGATTGGACTGGTTGGCCTGGCAGTGACTACGAACTTAAATATCAATTTTCTGCGTAAACCTTCGGGTGGTGTTGATCTGCGAGGGGAAAGTAAATTGATGAAAGTGGGGAAGGCGCTCATTGTGGGAGAAGTCTGGATTTATTCGATTGATCAGGAAGAGCCGGTTGCTCATGTGACAGCGACCTATTCGGTTCCACCACGTAAAGAACACGTGCATTCCTTAAAATGCTGATTAATTCTTACAAATTATATGCTTTATTTAAATCCTGATTATTCTAAAAACTTAAAAAATCAGAGCCAAAGAAAAGGCAGATAACATTTAAAAATATTATCTGCCTTATTTATATTTTTAAGCATTCACCAAAGGGGTTTCTACTTCAAAACTTGGTGGAATCAGTACAGTTTTACGTAGTTCAGGCAGCAATTCTGGATAATCCAGGGTGAAATGCAGGCCACGGGACTCTTTACGCTGCATGGCACAACGCACGATCATCTCTGAAACTAACACCAGATTACGTAGCTCAATCAAGTTTTTGCTCACCTGATAATCCTGATAGTACTCGGTAATTTCTTTCTTCAACATCTCAATTCGGTGCAGGGCACGTTCCAGACGTTTAGTGGTACGCACAATACCGACATAGTTCCACATGGTCTGACGCAGCTCGTCCCAGTTTTGCAGAATAACTACATCTTCATCAGGATTGGTCACCTGAGAATCATCCCATTCTGGTACCTCAGGGATAGCTTGATCTGTTCTGAAATTTTCCTGAATCTGTTTGGCAGCACTCATGCCATATACAAAACATTCTAAAAGTGAGTTACTGGCCATACGGTTAGCGCCGTGTAAGCCAGTATAAGAAGTTTCACCAATGGCATAGAGTCCAGCAATATCGGTCTGACTGTTTTCATCTACGACCACACCACCACAGGTATAATGCGCAGCAGGAACCACAGGAATCATTTCCTTGGTGATGTCGATGCCAAGTTCTAACAGACGTGCATATAAGGTTGGGAAGTGTTCTTTGATGAAGCTTTCATCTTTATGGGTAATATCTAGCCAGACATGACGAATGCCCAGACGTTTAATCTCATAGTCAATCGCGCGTGCCACAATATCACGTGGTGCCAGCTCTGCACGCTCATCAAAACGCAGCATAAAACGCTCACCATCAGGTAGGCGTAAATAGGCGCCTTCACCACGCATGGCTTCTGTGATCAGGAATGAACGGGCTTGTGGATGATATAAACAGGTCGGATGGAACTGGTTGAATTCCATATTGGCAACCCGGCAACCGGCACGATAGGCCATCGCAATCCCATCACCAGTCGCGATATCCGGATTGGAAGTATAAAGATAAGCTTTCATCGCACCGCCACAAGCCAGGGCAGTAAATGGTGCTAAGAAAGTATGAACTTGTGCACTTGCTTCATTGAGTGCATATAAACCTAAGGCGCGATTTTCACCATCTAAGCCCAGTTTTTGTGAACAGATCAGGTCGATCGCAATGTAATTTTCAAAGATGGTAATATTTTCTTTTTCCTGAACGCGCTGTACTAACGTGGTAGAAATGGCACGCCCAGTCGCATCAGCTGCGTGAATGATTCGGCGCTGTGAATGGCCGCCTTCACGGGTCAAATGTAATTGTTCCTGCTCATCCAGAGTAAATTGCACGCCATGTTTCAGTAGAAAATCCACCGAAGGCTTACCACCTTCCACCGTCTGCTTCACAGCATCCATTTCACACAGATGTACACCTGCAATCATGGTGTCATCAATATGCTGTTCAATCGAGTCTGTCTCATCCAGTACGGCTGCAACACCGCCTTGAGCATAATAGGTACTGGCATCGGTCAGGGTAGATTTGGCAAGAACTGCAATATTAAAATGTTCAGGCAAAGAAAGTGCTAAACTTAGGCCGGCACCACCACTGCCCACAATGATCACGTCAAAATGATGGGTAAGGGGAAAATTAGACATGTCCATCAGCTAATTGAAAAAAGTCCGGTAATCAGAGCGCTTTTTTGTACAAAAGGCAAGCGTTTAAGTGCTCATTTATTGATGAAAAAAATTAATAAAAGCTTTAACTTAATGCTTTAGAAAAATTAAAGGTTGCTAACATTCAAGCTTTCGAACATATTTTTACTTAAAATATATGAAGTTTGTGATAAAACCTATTTACATAAATTTATCAACAATTTGGGTGAATAATTTATATGAAAATTCTGGATTTAAAAAAAGGATTATTTGCAGCGACTGTTACTATGAGTGCTGCTCAGTTACAGGCAGTAACACCCGTCGATTTTTCTAACCTGGTTGATCAGGTCAGTCCGGCAGTTGTCAGTGTGAGTGTTGTCAAAAAAATGAGCGAAGAAGAGCTCTTGCAACAACAGGTTCCTGAAATTTTACGCCGTTTCTTTGGTAATCAAGTGATTATTCCGCAGCCACGTGTACCGCAGGAAAAAACCGGATATGGGAGTGCCTTCTTCATTAGTAAGGATGGCTATCTGCTGACCAACCACCACGTAGTTGAAGATGCGTCTAAAGTGACAATTACCTTGAATGATCGTCGGGAAATTGATGCAACAGTCGTGGGAAGCGACGAGCGTACTGACGTCGCTTTATTGAAAGTTAATGGTTCAGGTTTCCCGGAACTGCGTACTGGTGATGTCGATAAATTACGTGTAGGTGAACCCGTATTAGCAATCGGTTCACCTTTTGGTTTTGACTACTCCGCTTCTGCCGGCATTGTCAGTGCCAAGATGCGTAACATGATGGGTGAAACAGCCGTACCATTTATTCAAACTGACGTTGCCCTCAACCCGGGAAACTCGGGTGGACCGCTATTTAACCAGCGCGGTGAAGTGGTTGGGGTGAACTCACGAATCTTCAGTGGTACTGGCGGTTATATGGGGCTGTCATTTTCGATTCCGATTGATGTCGCTATGGAAGTCGCTGACCAGCTGAAACGTGATGGTAAGGTGACTCGTTCTTATCTGGGGGTAAGCCTGCAAGATATCGACCGTACTTTGGCTGAATCTTATAAATTATCTAAGCCAGAAGGTTCTTTAATTACCCAGGTTGCACCAAATTCGCCAGCGGCTAAAGCGGGTCTGCAAGCCGGTGATGTGATTTTAAAATACAATGGTACTGATATTTCACGCACTAGCCAGTTGCTGAACTATTTAAACCGTTCTGCGCCTAAACAGCAGATCCAGTTAGAAATATTACGTGATGATAAACGTCGTAATATCAATGCAACACTCACGACTGCGCCAGATGAAACGCCAGCCAAAGCAGGCAACCAGGCTCAGCCAAATAAAGGTCCGGTATTAGGCGTTACTATTCGTGAATTAAGTCCGGCTGAAAAAGAGCGTTTAGAGATTAAGGGTGGTGTAGTCATTCAGGACGTTCGTAGAGACGGGATCGCAGCTCAGGCACGGATCATGCCAAATGATGTTGTGACTCAAATCAATGGTAAAGCGATATTGAACAGTAACCAGTTTGTGGAAGCTGTGGCAGACCTGAAAAAAGGTAGTGTTGCCCGTGTCGGTCTGATTCGTCAGGGTCAACGTGCCATTGTCGGGATGCGCATTTCATAAAATATATGAATCTTCAATAAAAGACCGCTTGTATAGGCGGTTTTTTATTTTTCGCAATTTACCCGAGCCATAATTTCTGTAGACTCTGTACATGGAAAAAATTGCGATAAAGGATAAGAGAAAAGTGACTGGTATTTTTGACCAAGTTTTAAAGGTACATCCTGAACATATTGATCGTCTAGGACATGTGAATAACGTCATTTATGTGCAGTGGATGCAGGATGTGGCCTCGGCCCATATCGAGCAATTAGGACTCGGTTTAAATGAGTATCTGCAACTTAAACATGCCATGGTTGCAGTTGAACATCATGTCCAGTATCGCAAGGCGGCATTTGAAGGGGATGAGCTGATTCTACGAACCTGGTTAAGTGATTTGAATGCCTTATATTCATTCAGACAGTATGCTTTTTATCGTCCACAGGATCAGAATGTCCTATTTACCGGTAGCACGCAGTGGGCTTGTATCGAAATTGCGTCGGGTCGCCCGAAGCGTATGTCGCCAAGTTTTACCCAAGCTTATCAGCCCCTCTCAGACAGTATTAACCCTTATGATTTTTCTACTTTATATTTGAGTGAAGAAGCAAAGGCAATAAGAGAAGAATCAATCTAATAAGGTGATGATATTGAGATCGAATAGAAGGCAGCTACTAAATAGGAAACAGCCCATTTAACAAGCTGTTTCTAAGAAAAAGCTGAGGAAAAGAAAAATAAGAAGAAACTGGTCATGTGCTTAAGACAGCTAAGAGAGAAGAAAGATAATTCTTTTTCTGTATCTCCATTCTGCTATAATCCTCGGCAATTTCTATTCGGCTTTTGTTATGCAATGACTTTTTAAATTGCATGGCGCGTTTTTTTCTCAAGGTAGCCCATGGCGCAAGCTAAAAAATCTGTTGATATTAAAAACATTCGTAACTTCTCGATTATTGCGCATATTGACCACGGTAAATCGACTCTGGCAGACCGTTTTATTCAAACTTGTGGTGGTTTACAGGATCGTGAAATGCAGGCTCAAGTTCTTGATTCTATGGAACTTGAACGCGAACGTGGGATTACCATCAAAGCGGCTTCGGTCACCTTGTACTATACCCATCCAAATGGTCAAGAGTATCAGTTGAACTTCATTGATACCCCGGGACACGTGGATTTCTCTTATGAAGTTTCACGTTCTTTAGCGGCCTGTGAAGGTGCACTTCTCGTTGTGGATGCAGCGCAAGGGGTAGAAGCGCAGTCTGTAGCAAACTGCTATACCGCGATTGAGCAGGGTCTGGAAGTTTTACCAGTACTGAACAAGATTGACTTGCCACAGGCTGAACCCGAACGTGTAATTCAGGAAATTGAAGATATTATCGGGATTGAAGCGACTGAAGCACCGACCTGTTCAGCAAAAACTGGCCTAGGTATTGAAGGTGTACTTGAAACGCTGGTGAATGTCATTCCTGCACCAACAGGTGAACGTGATGCACCGCTGCAAGCGTTGATTATTGACTCATGGTTCGATAACTACTTGGGCGTGGTATCTCTAGTTCGTGTGAAACAGGGGCGTGTTCGCAAAGGCGACAAGATGCTGGTGAAATCGACGGGTCAGACACATATCATCACTTCAGTCGGTATTTTCAATCCGAAGCATACTGAAACCGATATCCTTGAAGCGGGTGAAGTTGGTTTCGTGATTGCCGGTATTAAAGACATTTTTGGTGCACCAGTGGGTGATACCATTACACTGGCAACTACTCCAGAAGTTCCAACATTACCTGGTTTCAAAAAAGTAAAACCACAGGTCTATGCGGGCCTGTTCCCAATCGATTCCAGTGATTTTGAACCTTTCCGTGAAGCATTGCATAAACTGCAAATCAATGACTCTGCGCTGTTCTTCGAACCAGAAAGTTCTGATGCTCTAGGCTTCGGTTTCCGCTGTGGCTTCTTAGGTATGCTGCACATGGAGATCGTACAGGAGCGTCTAGAACGTGAATACGATCTGGATTTGATCTCTTCAGCACCAACTGTAATTTATGAAGCAGTGATGAAAAATGGCAATACCATTTACATCGATAGTCCGTCAAAAATGCCAGATGGCTCAACTGTTGAAGACCTGCGTGAACCAATTGCAGAGTGTCATATCCTCGTGCCACAGGAATACCTGGGTAATGTCATGACCCTATGTATTGAGCGCCGTGGTGTACAGAAAGACATGAAGTTCATGGCGAATCAGGTATCCGTTACTTTTGAAATTCCAATGGCCGAAGTGGTGATGGATTTCTTTGATAAATTGAAATCTTGTTCACGTGGTTTTGCGTCACTAGATTACAACTTTGTGCGTTTTGAAAGTTCATCACTGGTGAAAGTGGATGTCCTGATCAATGGTGAAAAAGTCGATGCTTTAGCAATGATTTGCCATCGTCAGGATGCACGTCATCGTGGAATTGCACTGGTTGAAAAAATGAAAGACCTGATTCCTCGTCAGATGTTTGATGTGGCAATTCAGGCTGCTATTGGTGCGCAAATTATTGCCCGTTCTACTGTAAAAGCAATGCGTAAAAACGTATTGGCAAAATGTTATGGTGGGGACGTATCACGTAAGAAGAAACTTCTTGCAAAACAGAAAGAAGGTAAGAAACGTATGAAACAGGTGGGTAGCGTTGAAATTCCACAAGAAGCGTTCTTAGCTGTACTGAAAGTCGAACGCTAATACTATAAGGATAATAAGCCCATGGATTTTGATTTTAATTTGATTCTTGTTCCTGCGACCTTATTTTTCGTCGCGGTCTGGTTGCTGGATAAGTTTGTTCTGAAACAACGACAGACCAAAGGTAAGGGCAATGAAAACTTCATTATTACCTGGGCTTATGATTTCTGGCCGGTTTTGGCGGTCGTTTTAGTATTGCGTTCTTTCCTGTACGAACCTTTCAATATTCCATCAGACTCCATGGTTCCAACCCTGGAAACCGGTGATTTTATCCTGGTCAATAAATTTGACTATGGTGTGAAATTACCAATTGTTAATACAAAAATTCTGGATACAGGTAGCCCGGAGCGTGGTGATGTCGTGGTCTTCCGCTATCCGCCACAACCAACGATTAGCTATATCAAACGTGTAATTGGTTTGCCAGGTGATCATATTGTTTATGATCATGGCCAGTTAACCATTAATGGTGAGAAAGTAGCAAAAGTTCCAGTAGAATTCAGCCGTGAAAAAGATCGCCTGGATACGCCAAATTCGATTTATCATAAAGAAACCATTGGCGAACATACTTTCACTATGCGTGAACTGGAAGGAGTAAATGTAGCTCGTCAGGCTCCATTCCTTAACTATATAGAAAATGGTAAGTTTTCAGCTGAAAATGGTTTATATTGGGAAGTGAAAGTTCCAGAAGGCCATTACTTTGCGATGGGGGATAATCGCGATCAAAGTGCTGACAGTCGTTTCTGGGGCTTTGTTCCGGAAGAAAACTTAACAGGTCGCGCATTCTATATCTGGATGCATAAAGAACCTGGCTTTAAACTGCCATCGTTTAGTCGAAACGGAATAATCGATTAATTATTTCAGTCAGGAAAATAAAAAATGAAACATCAACAAGGTGCTTCGTATATTGGAATTTTATTTGCAATCATGGGGTTTGCTTTTCTTGCCAAAGTGGCGATTGCAGTTTGGGGGCCATACTTTGATGATCGTATGGTGGACAATCAGATTGAGGAACTTTTAAAGAGTTCTCCGGCAAATATTGCACCAGAAAAATTTCGTCAACAGATGGGTCAGCGTTTAGAAATGAACAATATTCGCGATCTGAAATTTGATGAAATTGCCAAGGTAACCAACACTGATGGTTTACAGGTGCACAAGAATTATGAAATTCGCAAGAATTTTATATTGAATATAGATTTAGTGATGAAGTTTGAGAAAGATTTTGATCAAAGCACAGTCAAAACTAAATGATGAGCGTCTTGCCAAACGGATCGGTTATCAGTTTAAACAAGCTGATCTGTTAAAACTGGCATTGACCCATCGTTCAGTCAGTCATAAACACAACTATGAACGCCTAGAATTTCTAGGCGATTCTCTTTTAGGGATGATCATAGCCAATTATCTCTTTACTGCTTACCCGCAGGAAAACGAGGGCCGTCTGACGCGTATGCGTGCGACTCTTGTCCGACAGGAAGCGTTAGGGAAAATTGCTAATGATCTAAAATTGAGTCAGAACCTGATTCTCAGTACGGGTGAGCTGAAATCGGGTGGTCATCATCGTGAGTCTATACTTGCGGATACGGTCGAAGCCATTATTGGTGCGATCTATGTGGATTGCGGTGATCTCACTGTACTACAGGCGATTGTGCTAAAATGGTACGAACCGTATTTAGACAATATAGAACCAACTGACCAGCTGAAAGACCCTAAATCACGCCTACAGGAATATTTACAAGCACGTAAAAAACCTCTCCCAGTTTACGAGGTTGTAGATATTCAGGGTGATGCCCCGAACCAGCATTTCAAAGTGGAATGCCAGGTAGAAGGCTTACCGGTCATGGCCGGTGAAGGTTCAAGCCGACGATTCGCTGAACAGGCGGTTGCGGCAGATATTTTAAAACATTTGGAGCATAAGTCTTAATGACTACTCATTCCGATCACATTGATGCTGATCACGAGTCGCAAAGCGACAGCAATGACTTGATTAGTCAATTTTTCAGTGCACAGGGTACTGAAATTCCTTCTGATTATCGTAGCGGTTTCGTGGCGATTGTCGGACGTCCAAACGTAGGTAAATCGACCTTGATGAACCACTTACTGGGCCAGAAACTTTCGATTACTTCACGTAAGCCACAAACCACACGTCATAAAATTGTAGGGATTGATTCACGTGAAAAATCTCAGGCAGTATTTGTTGATACACCGGGGATGCATAAGAAAGAAGTGCGTGCCATCAATAAAATGATGAACCGAGCTGCGCACTCTGCACTGCGTGACGTGAACCTGGTACTGTTTGTAGTTGACGCACAGAAATGGACCCAGAACGACGAGCTTGTTCTGGAGAAATTAAAAAATGCGGATATGCCAGTAATTCTGGTGATTAACAAGCTGGACACGTTTGAGAACAAGAATGAGGCCTTACCGCTGATTCGTGAACGTGCTAAACTGATGAACTTTGCTGAAATCGTACCGGTATCTGCACTTCGTGGTGCAAATCTCGAACACTTACGCGATACGATTGCCAAGTACCTGCCATTCCAGCCACCACTGTATTCATTAGATCAGCTTACCGATCGTTCAGAGCGTTTCCTGGCCTCTGAAATTATCCGTGAAAAGATCATGCGTCAGTTAGGCGAAGAACTGCCATACGATTTAACTGTTCAGATTGAATCTTTCAAAACTGAAGAGCCGACCCTGAACGAAAAAACAGGTCGTATGAAGCCGGCATGTACTTATATTGATGCCACCATTTTCGTTGATCGTGCTGGCCAAAAAGCCATTGTGATTGGTGAAAAAGGCTCCAAGCTGAAAAAAATCGGTATGGATGCACGTGTCGATATGGAAAAGATGTTCGAACAGAAAATCATGCTAACGCTTTGGGTGAAAGTCAAAGGCGGCTGGTCTGATGATGAGCGAGCCCTGAAAAGTCTAGGTTATAGCGACATTTAAATTGGATAGGAACGGATCATGATGAAATTTCTGGTAGTCATTGCATGTGTTTTATTTTTGCAGGGCTGTATTCATAAAGTAGTGACCGTTCCTGCCAAAGTTGCCTATAAAACCACAAAGTACGCGGTCAAAGGGACCGCGGCTGTTGTGGGTGCCGCCATTCCCGATGGGGATGACGAAGAAGACGAGAAAAAATCAAAAAAGAATAAAGACTAAAGAAGTAGCCTATGCGTAATGAAGTGCTGCATGGATACTTGATTCATCATCGTAAATATCGCGATCGCAGTCATATTGTGCATTTATTTACCCAGGAATATGGCCGTATTGACGGGATACTGAGACAAAATCCTCCACCACAATATCAACCCATCAGCTTGCTAGCCTCTGGCAAATCTGAACTCAAAAACTTCACCAAATTAGAAATTGTTAATCAGCCGATCTTTTTTTTTGGCGATGCCTTCTTTTCTGGCTTTTATCTAAATGAAATCCTGTTGCGTTT
The DNA here is from genome assembly GCF_000369625.1 of Acinetobacter variabilis. GTDB lineage: Bacteria > Pseudomonadota > Gammaproteobacteria > Pseudomonadales > Moraxellaceae > Acinetobacter > Acinetobacter variabilis. Next base: position 1,592,373 of record NZ_KB850113.1, on the reverse strand, counting down.
ATGTCCGCTTGAAGTGCAAATGCCGCTGACCTTTGCCAAATATGGCGAAACGTTGAATGCCTTGCAAAAACTCTCCGATCAGGAAAATCCCAATACTTATTTAAAACAGGTTCTGCGTCAGTTTGAACATATCTTATTAGAAGAACTGGGCTATGAACTGGATTTTTCGGTTGATGCCAATCAGGCACCAATCAATCCCTTGCAACATTACTATTTTCAGTTGAATGAAGGTTTTATGCCTTCGGCCAAGGCCTTGCGCTCAACCATGTCGGGCCAGCAGATTTTAACAATGCAGCACTATGAAAAGGGTAGGGATTTTAATCCAGAACAGTTACAATTACTGACGAAGCTATATCGACAGGTGATCACTGCTTTGCTTGGTGACCGACCACTGAAAAGTCGACAGTTGTGGATCCAAAATTCTCAATCTCAATCGTAGTTAGGAAAATATTATGGCTGCATTACTTGGTGTCAATATTGACCATGTCGCAACTTTAAGACAAGCACGTGGTACGACGTACCCAGACCCAGTCAATGCTGCATTGATCTGCGAACAGGCGGGTGCAGAGGGCATTACCTTGCATTTACGTGAAGACCGTCGTCATATCCAGGATGATGATGTACGTCGTATGCGTCCGGTATTGACCACGCATATGAATCTGGAAATGGCTGTGACTGATGAAATGGTGGCTTTTGCTAAAGAAATTCAGCCGCATCATGTCTGTTTTGTGCCTGAAAAACGTCAGGAAGTCACTACTGAAGGCGGTCTGGATGTGGTTGGTCATTTTGAAGATGTGAAAAAAGCCACTCAAGAACTGACTGCGATTGGCTGTGATGTGTCACTATTTATTGATGCTGACTTTGCCCAGATTGATGCTGCGGTCGCGTGTGGTGCGCCGACGATTGAGATTCACACAGGCGCCTATGCCGATGCAGAAACTCCAGAAGCGCAACAAGCGGAACTTGAACGCATTGTGAAAGGCGCTGAATATGCTGCTTCTAAAGGTCTGGTGGTGAATGCAGGTCATGGTCTGAATATGGATAATGTCACTCCAATTGCTGCAATTCCTCAAATTCATGAATTAAATATTGGTCACTCGATTATTGCAGATGCAGTTTTTGTTGGTTTAGCGCAAGCGGTTCAACAAATGAAGGCTGCAATTAAAGCTGCGCGTTAAGATTGCAAGAAACATATGTCAAATATTGATTATGATGAACTGATGAAGCCTGTCATTGGCTTCCTGGGTTGTGAAACACCAAAAGCCTGGCTCGATGAGGCATTACAGAATCTGGAGATCCTGATGCAGGATCATGCTAACTGTGAGAAGAAAGCAGCCAGTACAGCAATGAACCTGATGTTCCGCTATAGCTTCTTTGTAGATTTACAGGTGAAACTGGCGCAACTGGTACGTGAAGAAATGCTGCACTATGAACAGGTGCTGGAATTCATGAATAAGCGTGGCCAGCAATGGATTGGTCTCAGTGCAGGGCGTTATGCGGGTGGTTTGCGTAAGGAAATCCGGACCTATGAACCAGAAGCATTAATTGATGTGCTGGTGATTGGTGCTTTTGTAGAAGCACGCTCTTGTGAGCGTTTCTATGCGCTTGCTCCGCTGGTGGATGACGAGTTAGGACGCTATTACCGTTACTTGCTAAAATCTGAATCTCGCCATTTTGAGGACTACTTGGCCTTAGCTTTGGATGTGGCTAAAACTGCAAAATTGAAAAATCCGCAAGAAGATATTCAAAGTCGAATTAAGCATATCCGGGAAGTAGAAAAGAATCTGATTCTCAGTCCAGATGAAATGTTCCGTTTCCATAGTGGTGTGCCAACAAAAGCAGCTTAAGAAGCTACTTTATTAAGACATCAAAGAAGATCCTCCAAATTGGGGGATTTTTTTATAACTATAAAGAATCTGTAACGTAAGCGTCCGCTGAACCCCATGCCTATTTTTTAATTTGAGTTGGATTTCCAGCGATGTGGTAGTAATTCTTCTATTTGGGTCGCTTTATGCGTC
>NZ_KB850113.1:1505657-1587185 GCF_000369625.1 Acinetobacter variabilis | reverse complement strand
TGTAGTCATAAATTTTAGTCCCCACTTGTTTTTAAGTGGGGACTAAATTAAGGCTTATAGGATGAATTCATAAGGTGTGTTCAGCGGACGCTTACTCTGTAACTAACTTATTTATTAAAAGAATTTAAAATAGCCTAAGCGATATAAAATTTAATCTGATGTTTCTTACAGTAAGAGTGGAGAAATTAGCATCATGCAAGATAGTAAACGTTGTTATTAACTAAAAATAAGTATGTATAAACACATTTGATTAAATGAAAATATAAGCCAATCTAACTAGGTAAATAAAAGGGCAGAGTAAGAATATATAAGAGAAAAGAAGAATCGAATCATTTTATAAATGAAATTTCAGGCAATAAAAAAGCCCGCTTTAATGCTGCGGGCTTTCTTGAATTTGGCTCTCCCACCTGGGCTCGAACCAGGGACCTGCGGATTAACAGTCCGTCGCTCTACCGACTGAGCTATGGGAGAATCTGAATGCGATTATAGAGAGATTTTATCAAGGGTCAAGCAAAAACTGTCATATTTATTACAAATTGCGCTTATCTGATTTTAATTTAAACGATTGCATTAATTTCTTAAAAAATGCTTGTCAGAACAAATTTCACTTGCTAGATTGAAAACATAAAGTCGTTTGACCAAATGGTCAAACAGTGTGGATTTAAACCTACTTGCCAGCACAAAAATGGCTAAACCGGAGAAAGCGAATGAATACGCTCACTATCCCTCAAATTTTCTCTCAACTGTCTTTTTATCAAGATCATTATCTCGAAATTATTCAAGATTCTGCTCAATACTTTACCCCTGTGGCTGGTGCAGAAATCCGTTTATGGCCCTTAGCGACTAAACAGTTATATCTGGGTGACTTGTTGCAACTATGGTTTGCAGAAAAGTGGCTGGTCGAAAAAGAACGCCAATTTAGTTTTGAGATTTTTCTGAACATGCCTGAAGCTCAGAAAAAAGATCTTTATATTTATGCGCTTGCTGGTAATCTTCTGACCGGATCGAACCAGTCTAAAGTGTGGCAAGCTTCTGCTAAAGAAACTCAGGTACTGAGTGTAGCAAATGTTTCTAAGCATTATTTCGAATATCGGGCATTGACCCAGCCGAAACTGGTAAAAGCACCGCAAGGGAAATGGGGCGTACTTTAAGCCTTAAACACGTTAATGGTCGGAATTGCGAAAAATCATGCAGGTTGCTGTGGCATGGGCATAAATACGGCCTTCGTCATCCAGAATTTGACCCTCAGAAATGCCTAGATTTTTACTGAGATTAATTGATTTTCCGATTGCTTTTAGTTCTTGGTTGTGAGGAATTGGACGGCACATTTTTACATTCAGATCAATTGTGCCATAACCGACACCGGCTTCAAGTAAAGTATGAATCGCGCAGCCTGTTACCGTATCTAAAACAGTTGCAGCAAAACCGCCATGTATACCTCCCATAGGATTCAGATGGCGTTCATCTGCTTTTACAACAAAGGTCACGTGTCCCGGTTCGACTTCGCTTGCAGACATGGGAATAGTGGTTGCCATAGAAGGCATAGGTAGGTTGCCCTTAAGCATCTCTTGCATAATCTGCAAACCTGAAAGATTCTTGAGATCCATAGCTTGTCCTTATTATTTTAAATACTGGATTTGAATGACAAGTTTAGGCAGATGGTGCTTCGATCAGCAATAAAAAATTGTATGAGGAAATGTACAAAGCCTTTTACTTATAATGAATCCGGTAAAATGATTAAAAATAATAATACCGAGGAAGAATAATCATGAAAGCGAGATGTTTATGCGGTGCGACTCGATTTGAAGTTCAGCTTAGAAATTATGAAGTGGCCGCCTGTCATTGTTCCATGTGCCGCCGCCACACAAGTGGGCCTCTCATGTCGATTGATATAGAAAATATTCACTTTATTGATCAGCAGCATTTATCTGTTGCAAGTACTTCTGAATGGGCAGAGCGTGGTTTTTGCAATGCCTGTGGTACTTTTATTTTCTGGCGGACCAAAGATCATTCCTTTGCCAATATTAATGTATTTACTTTGGAGCAACTGCCAGAGGATCTGGATTTCAATTTAGAAATTTATATAGATCATCAGCCAGCATTTCATTCATTTAACAATCAAACCAAAAAAATGACAGAAGCTGAGGTCATTGCCATGTTTCAGCAACCTGATTCCTGAAATAAATATAATCAGATAAAGGAAGAGCAAGTCTGGTGATTTTATCTGATGAAAATAGTGATTAGCAGGTTCGTATTTCAAATAGCGTTCTACTTTTCATGTTGTGATCATTCTTTCTTTTTATTAAATTGTTAAACATTAGAATGAAAAACTCATAATTTCTGAGCTTAAAAAATTATTATTTTCTATAAGCGAACTGAAGATAGAGACTGAACTTTTTTATAAAAATCAATAAATATAAAGATTTATGGCACAAGGATTGTATGTGATTTCCACTGTATATCTCAGTTTTAAATAATTCAGTTTAAAAATAAAACCCGAGAAAAAAATTAAGAATAGAGTGATTTTGCAATGAAACAGTTTTTGCATCTTTGGGTGCCTATTTTTTTGAGTAATAGCATCATAATGTTGGCCGGAATATTTGACATGATTTTCCTGTCTCATTACTCACCGCAACATGTGGCTGCTATGGCTGTGTGTTTATCTATTTATTCTTTATTATTTGTTTCGGGGACGGGGATCTTGCAGGGTATGATGCAGGAACTTGCTGAAGCATATGGGCGACGTGCTTTTGATGATATTCAAAAAATTCTGAAACAGAGCATCCTTATTGTCGGTGTCCTGTCTGTCTTTGCAGGATGGTTATTGACTCATGCGGATCCATTGCTGCATTTATTAAAAGCAGATAGTGCATTACAGGCTTTGATTCAACCTTGTTTATGGTTACTGGCTTGGACGCTTCCAGCACATTTGTTAGTGCGTATTTTATATATTTTAACGCAAGCCTGTGGTCAGGCGAAGCGTGTATTCTATGCCAATATTTTTTATCTGATATTCAAAGTGAGTTTGGCTTATTGCCTGATTTTTGGGATTCAGGGTTATGTGCCCGCCTATGGGGTTGAGGGAGCTTTTATTGCTCATCTGACTGTTCAATGGGCACTATTAGTGGTCTATTACCTGATATTTCTGGAAAAGCAGTTGCGTGTGCACTGGTCGGGACAATTTTTCCATTTTAAGACTTTGCTAAAAATTTTAAGAATCGGCTTACCCTCAGCAATTGTCGTATTTATTGATGTCTTTACAATTAGTGCGATTGCATTATTGATCTTGCCTTTGGGGGAGATAATGGTGAATGCGCATCAAGTAGCGAGGGGTTTGGCTGGCCTGCTGTTTATGGTGCCATTTTCGATGAGCTCTGCCTTTAGCATTCTGGTCTCTACTAGGATTGGTGCAAATCAAGTGCAATCTGCCTGGGCTTTAACTTTTAAAGCGTTACGTGTGGTGGTTGCAAGCGCAGTTGTTCTGGCGGTCTTGATCGCAATTTTTCAGAAACCGATTGTGGCGCTATTTAGTGATCATACGGATGTGCTTACGGTGAGTCTGGCATTGATGTTCTTATTGTGCTGGATGCATATTTTTGATGCGATTCTGGTGATTAGCGTCAATATGCTACGCTGCTGGAAAGTGGTGATCTTCCCCATGTTTATTTTTAGTGGTGTACTGCTATTAGGTGGATTGGGCGGAGGCTGGTATTTGGCTTATCATCCAGTGTCGCTCTTCAATCTCAATCTGGATGTTTCGGGAATAAGTGGTTTCTGGTGGATGCTGGCTATTTCCTATACCTTTGCCGCATTGATGTGTTTGCTTTGTTTGGCACTTAAATACCGTAAGCATCTACAAACTGCATAAAAAAACCCGCGATGATCGCGGGTTTTTTTATCTAATCAATTAGATTATTTCGCAGCTTTTTCAGCTTCGATCGAAGCAATCGCCTCATCAACGCCTTCGATAGAATCAGCAGCTTTTTTGATACGTGCAAGTGCATCAACTAATACTTCGTCAGCAGTTGCGTAAGAGATACGCATGAAACCACCTAGACCGAATGCATCGCCAGGAACGACTGCAACGCCAGTTTCTTCTAATAACCAAGCAGAGAATTCTGTGCAAGAGTTCAGACCTTTCGCACGAATCAATGGTTTGATGTTTGCGTATGCATAGAATGCACCATCAGCAGGTAGACAAGAAATACCTTTAATGTCATTCAAGCCATTCACAACTAGGTCATGACGACGTTTGAACGCTTCAACCATTGGTACAAGAACGTCTTGAGGACCATTCAATGCAGCTTCTGCAGCAACTTGTGAAATAGAAGTTGGGTTAGAAGTTGATTGAGACTGGATTTTTTTCATCGCACCGATCAGTTTAGCAGGACCTGCTGCATAGCCGATACGCCAGCCTGTCATTGCATAGGCTTTAGACACACCGTTTAATACGATAGTGCGGTCGTAAAGGTCAGGCGCAACAGTTGCGATGTTGTAGAATTCATCTTCCCAACGGATTGGTTCGTACATGTCATCAGATGCGATGAATACTTCTGGGTATTTACGCAGTACTGCTGCTAAAGCTTCTAATTCAGCTTTAGTGTAGATCATGCCAGTCGGGTTAGAAGGACTGTTTAATACCACTAGACGAGTTTTGTCAGTGATCGCAGCTTCTAATTGCTCAGGAGTAATTTTGAAACGTTGTTCTTCACCACATTTCACGATTACTGGTGTGCCTTCAGCAATGATCACCATGTCTGGATAGCTTACCCAGAATGGAGCAGGGATGATCACTTCATCACCTTTGTTTAACAAAGCAAGTGCCAAGTTAAAGAAAGACTGTTTACCACCACAAGAAACCAGGATTTGGTTCGCTTGATAATCAAGGTTATTGTCACGTTTTAATTTAGCAATAATTGCTTTTTTAAGACCTGGCGTACCATCAACAGCGGTGTATTTGGTGAAACCGTTGTTAATTGCTGCAATTGCTGCATCTTTGATGTGTTGAGGGGTATCAAAATCTGGCTCACCTGCGCCCAAACCAATAACGTTGTGACCAGCAGCTTTCAGTTCAGCAGCCTTGTTTGTCACAGCAAGCGTAGGGGACGGTTTGATGGCATTCACACGATCAGAGAGACGTACGTCCACGGCAGTATTCCTTCTTATAGGGATTAAAAAATAAAAAGCACATTATCTTAGCCTAAAATGGTGCACATTGGGCAAAAGAATTTGGAAAAATATACGAAAAAAATGCTGAATCAGTGCAACCTTATCTTGAACATCGATAGATAGTTTAGATAGACGGGAACTAAGAATATGCTTTGAGAATGAGAATAATAGGGGAAATATAAACTAAAAATGGCCACTTTAAAGTGACCATTTATATGAGGAAGTGTTGTTATTATGCACTAAAACGTGACAAATCTTCTTCAGGACGAGCAGTCAGCACTTCAATGCCATTTTTTGTTACTAAAAGAGTGTGCTCATATTGAGCTGATAATTTATGGTCTTTAGTGACCACAGTCCATTTATCACCCAGCAGTTTGGTTTGCCAAACACCAGCATTTACCATTGGTTCAATCGTAAAAGTCATGCCTTCTTCAAGCACCATACCGGTATCTGGCTGACCATAGTGCAGCACCTGCGGTTCATCATGGAAAGTTGTGCCGATTCCGTGGCCACAATATTCACGAACAACGCTAAAACGTTCAGATTCAACATATTTTTGAATCGCATGACCAATATCACCAATCGTTGCACCTGGTTTCACTACCGCCATACCACGATACATAGCTTCTTGAGCGACTTTACATAGACGGTTTGCTAAAATTGAAGTTTCACCACCCACGATGTACATCATATTGGTATCCCCATGGAAACCATCTTTGATGACAGTGACATCAATATTTAAAATATCGCCTTTTTTCAGGATCTTGTTTTCAGATGGGATCCCGTGACAGACCACATGGTTTACAGATGTACAGATTGTATGCTGGAAAGCAGGGCGGCCAGGCGCTGCACCATAACCTAAACATGCAGGAATGGCATTCTGCACATTTACAATATAGTCATGACAAATCGTATCCAATTCCAGTGTTGTTACGCCGGGTTTGATATGCGGTTTGATCATATCCAACACTTCTGCAGCCAGTCGTCCAGCGATACGCATCTTTTCGATATCTTCTGCGGATTTGATTAAACGACGGGGAGCTTGATAAGTAGTGTTCATGATCTCTAAAAACTTTTGGAAATTTGTATGTGACTATGGTATAAATAGCCGCCCATTTTATCAAATGCTTTTTCGTGAATATATTTGCGAGGCTGATTGAATGGTGTATTAAAAATCCGCACATATATCGTCACATTACTCTGGGTGCCCGCAAGGGTGGAGAATGCGGATATATGGAGGCCTAACCCAAACTTTAAGGTAAAGAAAATGGCAGATTACAACGTAAGCATGCGCGACCTTCTACAAGCTGGCGCGCACTTTGGTCACCAAACTCGTTTCTGGAACCCAAAAATGCGTCAATATATCTTTGGCGCGCGTAACAAAATTCACATCATCAACCTTGAGCACACTGTTCCTGCGTTAAATGATGCTTTGAACTTCGCTAACCAATTGGCTAGCAAAAAGAACAAAGTTTTGTTCGTTGGTACTAAACGTGCTGCTTCTGCAATCATCCGTGAACAAGCTCAACGCGCTGGTCAACCATACGTAGATCACCGTTGGTTAGGTGGTATGTTGACGAACTGGAAAACTCTTCGCCAATCTATCAACCGTTTAAAAGACCTTCAAACTCAATCTCAAGACGGTACTTTCGCTAAACTTACTAAACGTGAAGCTTTAGAACGTAGCCGTGAGATGGAAAAACTTGAACGTGCTTTAGGCGGCGTTAAAAACATGGGTGGTTTACCTGACGCATTATTCGTAATCGACGTTGATCACGAAGCGATTGCAATTAAAGAAGCTAAAAACCTTGGTATTCCTGTAATCGGTATCGTTGATACTAACTCTAACCCAGACAACGTAGACTACGTTATTCCGGGTAACGACGATGCGATCCGTGCAGTAACACTTTATGCTTCTGCTATGGCTGATGCGATTCTTGCTGGTAAAGAATATGCTCAATCACAAGCAAATGCACAAGCTAAAGCAGAAGAAGCTCCTGCTTCTGAGGCTTAATGCGTTAGACGCTAGCTTGTCATTTTTGCGACACGTGATGGTGGCAAAGTAAGCGTTATGTATGCAGGCGGCCCATGAGAATCCTCTGGGCCGTTTCTGTTCTAAAAAGAATTCATTTTCTACCGAATTTAGGAGATAAACATGACTGCAGTTACAGCAAGCATGGTTAAAGAACTGCGTGATCGTACTGGTCTAGCAATGATGGAATGTAAAAAAGCTTTGACAGAAGCTGGTGGTGACATCGAATTAGCGATCGACAACCTTCGTAAATCTGGTCAAGCAAAAGCAGCTAAAAAAGCTGGTAACATTGCTGCTGACGGCGCGATTACAATTGCTCAAGAAGGTAACAAAGCAATCCTTCTAGAAGTAAACTGCCAAACTGACTTCGTTGCTAAAGACGAAAACTTTGCTGGTTTCTCTGCGAAAGTTGCTGCTGCTGCACTTGCTGCAAACGAAACTGATGCTGCTAAAATCGCTGAACTTAAACTTGAAGATGGCGCTACTGTAGAAGAAGCTCGTATTGCGCTAGTTCAAAAAATCGGTGAAAACATCCAAGTACGTCGTGCGAAAATTGTTGAAGGTGAAAACCTTGCTGTTTACAAACACGGTCTTCGTATCGGTGTTGTTGTATCTTACTCAGGTGATGCTGAAACAGGTAAAGGCTTGGCAATGCACATTGCTGCATTCAACCCGGTTGCTGTAAACGCTGAACAAGTTCCTGCTGACCTTATCGCGAAAGAAAAAGAAATCGCTGAAGCAAAAGCACTTGAATCTGGCAAACCAGCAAACATTGTTGAGAAAATGGTTGTAGGTTCTGTTGAGAAATACCTGAACGAAGTTGTTCTTGAGCGTCAACAATACGTAATCGACAACGACAAGAAAGTTGCTGAAGTTCTTAAAGCGACTGGTACTACTGTTGCTAACTTCGTTCGTTTCGAAGTGGGTGAAGGTATCGAGAAGAAAGCTGAGCTTTCTTTCGCTGAAGAAGTTGCTGCTGCTCAGGCTGCTGCAAAATAATTCGGTAACGGATTAGAAAAAAGCCCCGAATGGGGCTTTTTTTATGACTAAATAAAGAATAATCAAGGAGGAATTATGGCAAATAAAACCAATATGGGGATCGGGGCTGTCATTGCACTTTTGGTGGCTGCTTATTTAGGTCTGGATTTATCAGAATCTAAACAACAGACCAATACTTTTATACCTTCAGCAGAAATTGCGCTTCAAGAGCAGACTAATGTTCAAAAAAGTACGCATAAGCTTTCTGATGATACCCAGCGTATAGAGCAAGCTTACCAGCACAGACAAAGTGATCTTCAGGTTCAGGCGAGTGGTAAGGTGGTAGTGTTATTGAAAGATGATAATGAAGGTTCCCGTCATCAGAAATTTATTCTGGAATTATCCACTGGTCAAACTGTATTAGTTGCGCACAATATTGATCTGGCGCCACGCATCCAGAATATTCAAAAAGGTGACCAGGTTGTGTTTTTTGGTGAGTATGAATATAGCGATAAAGGTGGGGTGATTCATTGGACCCATCATGATCCATCCAATAAGCACATCAGTGGTTGGTTAAAACACCAAGGAAAAACCTATCAATAAGGGAATTTTCCTTGGTTTTATAAATGTAATGATATTACATACGCTTTTAAGCGCACTGTATTGCCTCAGATTGACGAGATTTCCATTTAGGTAGGACTTTGCCTAAATAGGCATCCATGCACCATAACGGGCCAATGAGAAGGAATTGAAGGTCTTTGAAGAAAGAAGGCTTTTTACCTTCAACTTTATGTCCATAAAATTGCCCAATCCAGGCAAAAACAAACAAGGCAATAAAGAAGCCGATACCTACAGGTAAAACCCAGATGAACCAAGCCATCATCAGGGTTAGCGCTGCCATTGCTACAGCCAGTACGATGTCTAAACGTGCATAAAACACAAAAGCCAGAACCAGGAGCAGAGCAGTCAGTAAAGCGCTAAAGTGCGCCATGATGCCAATAATGGAAAAATAGATGGTAGGCACGCAGACCCAATGGATCAGTTTGTTGGTTTTGTTTTGATGACTTTCACTATATTCATCTAACCATTCGGATATTGTTTTCATTCTATCGCTCCCATCCATGAACGTACTGTCGGTTTTCAAAATATAAAACAGTTTGGAGGTATGGTCAAAATGAAATCGATAGTGGGTTGATAAGGGTTAGAGAAAGCTTATACCTGAATGGAATAACATCGACAGTATTAAGGATAAAAGCAAGTCGAATGCTTGCTCTACATCACCAAATAAAAAAGCCACATGACTGTGGCTTTTGAGTTAAATGTAGAGCGGTCAAATCTTATGAGTTTGGACCATCTACACGCTCAATATTGACATGTGCAGTACCAGCATTGGTAATACCAAGCTGTTTAGCAGCACCGTAAGATAAATCTAGAACACGGTTGCCATGGAATGGACCACGGTCATTCACCTTCACAACAACACTCTTACCATTGTTTTTGTTAGTCACGCGGATAAAGCAGTTTAATGGCAGGCTACGGTGTGCAGCAGTCATTGCATTCATATCGAATGTTTCACCACTGGCAGTTTTACGGCCATGGAACTGACGACCATACCAAGATGCTGTACCTGTCTGACTGAATTTACGAACTGTGTTTGAAGCAACATTGTTCAGTTTCTCAATCACTGAAGGCTCTTCTGCAGGAATTGCAATTTTTGCTGCAATAGTTTGACGACGAACTTTATCGCCAGAACGCTCAGTGATTGAAAGGCTGTTCAAATTTGTGAAATTTGAATTGAAGCTTTGAGCTTCTTTGTTTAATACACGCGCTGCAAGACGCGAATTGTCATGATCATTATTGAATGATGATGACTGAACCATATCTGCTTGCGATTGCGTTAGGGTAACGGTCGCGGCGATGGCCATAAAATACTTCAGAAAAGAAGAATGCATTGAATCAACTCCTAACAGCATGTTTCATTAGATTGGACCTAAGTAGCTGATAACCCTATAAACATGCCTGATATTTAACTTATGCAACTACATTTAACGAATTGGATAATATTCATGCTGGCAACTGGCTGTCTAGTGTTTAATTAAAATAGTTAAAAAAAGTACGCAAAATAAACAATGAGTGATTAAAAAATAATCAATATTGTAACAAAGAGTAAAAAATGCCTAAAATTTAGGCATTTTGTTTAATAAAAATATTGACTTTAATAATATGTAGTAATTTTTACTGTTATCGGTTCGTAATTTCTGTACCTAAAAGCCACAATGCAGTGGCATACATACGACTACGATTGTACGTGGTAATCACTTGAAAATTCGGAAAAGTAATATAGTAAATCGGTCTGTAATTTTCTTGTAATTGAATGACATTGACCATATCAAGATCATCAATACGAACAATCGGATTCATCGGACTGATTCCTTGGGTTTTGATTACTCCATAAGGCGTTGGCTGTGTGAGATCCTTGGCGATGACAGAATCAGGATTCGAACCGCTATAACGGGCAGGAAAGGCAATTGGCTGATCTCGTTGCCAGCCATTCTGAGCCAGATAGTTTGCAATTGAACCAATCGCATCTACCGCAGAATTACGTAGATCGATATGGCCATTACCATCATAGTCGACCCCATACTTTGGAATATTACTTGGCATAAACTGCGGATAGCCGACAGCACCTGCATAAGAACCGACGATTGAGGATGCTGACACACCATCCTTATATGACCATGCGATCAATGCCGCCAGTTCATCCTGGAAGTATTGCGCACGACGTTCATAACCAAAGCCAAGAGTTGCCAGTGCATCACGGGTCACAAATGAACCCTTGTTGCTGCCAAAACCGGTCTCTACCCCCAAAATACCCAGAATGATCGATTGTGGTACACCAAACTGCTGCTCAGCGCGATTTAGTGTTGCAGCATATTGCTGCTTGAAACGTACACCACGTTGAATCGTGCCTTCTGACAGAAAATTGGTCTTATAGGCATACCAGGGCTTACTTTCACCTGGACGATTCATGATATTGATAATATTTGGAAGATTTTTTGCTCCCGTCATTGCACTGTCTACTTGCTGAGCACTTAGACCATAGGTCTGCATGGTATTCTGCTTGAAACTGGCATAAGAGGGATGATATTGAAAATCGTTGGCCAGGCTTAAACTACTGAGTCCGAATGCATTGACAAGGATCGAAAGCTGCTTCAATTTTTTATAAAAATTCGATTTCAACATCTTGGTATGATTTCCAATTTTTTGGTAGGTTTGTGGCTATGTCATTTGAATCGTGCCATGAAAAAGATCAATTCACTTTTCTCAATTTTCTGGCATTAAAGGCAATATTAAAGATAACATTCTGATGAATAGGAGTCATATAAACTCCCTTAAAAACAGGAAAGGGTTGGTTGTTTTTTCAGCATTTGGTATTTTAGTTCACAATAACTGTAACAAGCTATTTCTTAAGCCACAAAAAAGCCTGACCGAAGCCAGGCTTAATCTGCATTATTTGAATAAATATGCGGCTTTATTCAGTAAAGAATAAAGTGTCGTGATATTCTGCCATTGCCTGCAATTCATCCTTATTTAAATTCAGGATGATTTTATCTGCTGCAATATTAATCGCCTTGATCACAGCTGAAGCACCAATATCAGCAGCCTTGCGTTTAATCATGCCTAAATCTAAGGTTTTATTAAAGTCGACCATAAAATGACGTACAGTTGCTTCCCCAAACTGTTTGTACAGATTGCTGAGACTTTGTTTATCGACACTTTGGCCAGCTTTTAATTCTGCATAATAGTGTTTTAGATTGGTGACCAAATTGGTATCCAGAGACTCACCAATACGGAAATTTCCTTCCGGATCTTTAAACAGGCTACGTTCAGAGAAAGCGATCGACTCCTTGACGACTTCATTTGGTGCTTTACCCAGTAACTGTTTGAGTAACACTGCCACAGTAGACTTGATATAGCCCGCCAATTTTTCTGCCGTATCGCGTTTTTCGCTTGCCGGAAAACGGCGTACCAGTTCCGTGAGAATTGCATCAATAATTTCATCATTAATCATTAATGCAGTTTTATCACGCAGTGGATAAAGCGGTTCACTCGAGTTTTTATTTTTCTGTGCAGTCTGAATTGTATTTAATAGTTCTGCAGAAGGAATAAAACCAAAAAAAGGCATTTTTAAACCTCAATGTTTTTTATTGTCGCGCTAAACGAATAGGGCGAGGCATCCATGTGGAATCCGATACACGACAAGGGTTGATATCCAATCCACCACGGCGTGTATAGGTCGCATATACCATCAGCTTTTCCGGTTTCAGATTTTGCCAGATATCGGCAAACATCTGTTCCACACATTGTTCGTGAAAACCGTTGTGCTGACGATACGAAATAATATAAGCCAAAATACTCTTATAACAAGGTTTTTTGCCCTGATAGCGTATAAATACTGTACCCCAGTCCGGTTGTCCAGTGACTGGGCAGTTACTTCTTAATAAATGTGAATAGAGTTGCACTTCGATATTTTCATCGCTGTGCCGATCTAAAGACAATAAAGAAGCATCTGGATGATTTTCCAGGCGTTCCGGAGTCAGGTCATCAATACAGATACCTTCAGGCTTGGAAATTTCCAGTTCATCAACATGGAAAAGATCCAGTGTGATTTCAGCACCGGCAGCTTTTGAGAGGTCTTTTTCTACAGTTGTAATAAAGGCCTCTTTCGAATCAAACTTGGCAAAGTTCAGACTATTGAAATATAGCTTTAAAGATTTTGATTCAATGAGATTTGGGGAAAATGCTGGCAGGGTAATTCGACCAATTGCCACTTGAGGTACGCCGGCAGCATTTAACCAAGAAATTTCAAATACATGCCACCAGTCTTTACCTTGCTGAATAGCTTCAACATGGGCATATTTTTCACGGGCAGGCGCACGGGAAATCGGGAACAAAATATCGGGTTGATACTCTGTTGGGTAGTTGGTGTCTTTACCAAGGAGAGAATGTTCTACACTCATTATTCACGCATTCCTGAACCACGAGACAATAAATAGTAAGCAATACCGTAAAGCACGGCACACCAGAAAGTAATCACGACCAATGAAATGGAAACATTGACATCACTATGACCTAAAATGCCGAAACGGAACGCATTGACCATATACACGATCGGGTTAACTAAAGAGAGATTTTGCCAGAACGGACTTAAGGCTGAAATCGCATAAAATACACCGCCTAAATAGGTCAGTGGTGTAAGTACAAAAGTCGGGATGATCGAAATATCATCAAAAGATTTGGCATAGACAGCATTAATAAAACCGCCTAGAGAGAATAATAGCGAGGTAATGAGTACTGTATATATAGTCACAAACCAGTTAGTAATATAAAGGTCTGCAAAAAACAGGCTCATGGCACTGACAATAATGGCAACAAACAGACCGCGAATTACACCACCCAATACATAGCCCCATAAAATGGCATGTAAAGGTACAGGGCTCATAATTAGCTCTTCAATGCTTTTCTGAAATTTTGAGCTAAAGAAGCTGGAAGAAACGTTGGCATAACTATTAGTAATCACCGCCATCATAATCAGACCAGGGACAATAAATTCCATATAACTATAGCCGCCCATTTCCCCAATACGTGAACCGACCAGATTACCGAAGATCACGAAATATAGACTCATGGTAATGGCAGGTGGCAACAGGGTTTGTGGCCAGATCCGCATAAAGCGGCGAACTTCTTTATGAACGATGGTATATAAGGCGACGCCGAGCTGATTTATATTCATTGTGCAGCTCCATCCAGATTTTTTTCGACCATTTTCACAAACAGTTCTTCTAAGCGGTTTGACTTGTTACGCATACTGCGTACTTGAATATTCTGAGATTCCAGTAACTGGAACAGGTCATTCATGCTATGAGCTTTATCCAGTGTCACTTCTAGGGTCATTGGATCAACTAAATTAAATTTCACACCAATAATTTCAATATTTAATGGCTCAATAGGCGCAGCCAGATCGAAGATAAAGGATTCTTCATTAAGCTGATTCAGGAAGTTCTTCATGGTGGTATCTTCTTTGATCACACCACGGTCGATAATCGCAATCCGACGACACAACATCTCTGCTTCTTCCAGATAATGAGTCGTCAAAATAATAGAAGTACCATTATTGTTCATTTCATTAAGAAAATCCCACATGGAACGACGTAATTCGATATCCACACCGGCGGTCGGTTCATCCAGAATCAATAATTTTGGTTCATGCATCATCGCACGGGCGATCATCAGGCGACGTTTCATACCACCTGAAAGCATGCGAGCTTGAGTAGCGCGTTTTTCCCAAAGACCCAGTTTATTTAAATATTCTTCAGCACGCGCTTGAGCAATTTTTTTAGAAATACCGTAATAACCAGCTTGAGTGACCAGAATATCAAAGGTCTTTTCAAACTGGGCGAAGTTAAATTCTTGGGGTACTACGCCTAAACATTGTTTGGCTTCTGAAGGATGGGTATCCAGATTGTGACCAAAAATCTCAACAGTTCCAGAGGTCTTTCTTGTTAATGAACTGATAATACCAATAGTAGTGGACTTGCCCGCGCCATTAGGTCCTAACAGGGCATAGAATTCACCTTCAGGTACAGTTAAGTTGATTCCTTTAAGTGCCTGAAAACCATTTCCATAGGTCTTCGACAAATCCCTTAATGTCAGCGCATCAGTCATAGAGATCTCAAATGGTGAAAAGTTGAGATATTGTGAGTGATCTTGCAAAATAAACCAAGTCATTCACATGGAATTCTCTGTTGCTGTTTTGGCACACTGTATAAAGGATAGGCATAAAAATAACGAAGTTATAGATAGTTGCTTTACCTTATGCGAATTTTTGTTATGATGTGCATCGCGCGCTCATAGCTCAACTGGATAGAGTACAGGTCTCCGAAGCCTGTGGCGTGGGTTCGAGTCCCGCTGAGCGCACCACTACTACCTATAAAATCAATAACTTATAATACTTTTGGCGTAATTCTGGCGTAATCCATATTTTAATCAAGAAAAACCCCGCTATATTTTGCGGGGTCTGCCTACTGCTTTTTTTAAATCTTCCGGTCTTTCACTCAGCCAGTCAGATAATTTTTTAAGGTTCCATCTTCGACCTTTTGTGGTTTCTGTAATGTATCTTGGTTTTGGAAAACCTTTTAAGCAAATAATGGATGATTTGAAATACACACCACCATATCCTAAAAATTCTGCCGCCTGATCATCTGTCAACCAAATGTCTGAAGGTGGCAGGGCCACAATAAAGTTACCCATGTTTGCCATTGCTGTCATTGATTCACCTCCAATCTTTTACCCGCTTCCAATTCTTCCGGCTCAGCGTGCCGAAGTTCATCAAAGCTGGTATATCCATTCAATCCAGATTTGATATCCAAGACTTTTTGAAGCTCAATATGTGCAACTTGCAGCATATTGTCTTTAAACTTCTCAACATTCTTAAAAACCACCTTATCCCCAACCTCAAAAATATTGTGCTGGCGGCGGTAGTCGAGAAGACCTATTTCAATCTCTCCAATTTCCTTGATAATGTTGCCAACAAATAAAAGTCGCGGGTCGGCTGCCATTTTAGACAGCTCTTGCTGCTTAGCCTTGGCAGCATCATAACTTCCGTACTTCTCAATTAGATCCACTAGCCACCTCCATACAACTCTCCACGTCTGCGATGGCTTTCTTGATTTTTTCTGTTACATAATCATCAATTTCAGCTTCTTGATCTCTTTCAATGAACCTCTTGGCTCCATCCAGGCCGCCATAAGATTCAACCAACTCATGACTTTCGACAAGGCGTTTTAGGCAATTAAGAGAAATACAATCTTCATAGGATTGTGAAAAATCACTGCCTTCATATTCCTCAACACCTAAAAAGTAAGATTTAGCCCAAGACGGGGAATCATTAATAATCATTTCTGCCAGAGGTATTCCGTGTTTTTTTACAAACTCATTCGCTTTCAAGACACCTCTCCCAAAGCCTTCACCACACCACTCGGCAACTTGCTCAAATAGCAGGTGAACAGGTGATACAACTTATCCGCGTTACTTTCATCTACCGTGATAATCCCGCCAGTGCCAGACTTAACTCTTTGACATGACCAACCGCGCATGTGATATGTGAACTCATTGTCATAATCCACCGCGTTTAAAATCGCATTAAATGAGCCAACATCACCAGCAGACCACGTTTCGTTGTATGGCTTGTCTTTAGCCACAAGGTTGTCGATCTGAAGCTGCGCGAACTGGATGTTTGTTAATTGAATTTCAGTCATTAGCTTCATCCTCATTCCAAACAATATCACTACGCTCACCATCAACATCCATTTCGCCTTTATTGCCACACTTCAGGCAAGTAACGACATCACCATCCATAAACTCATAACCGCTATTGCTTTCTGCTGTGGAATGAATGGCAGCTTCGTTATGGTTGCATTTTTGGCATTCCATTCCCCAATCAATGTTCATTTCAGTCATTGGCTGGCTCCTGTGTTTTAAATTCCGTACCATCTGGATTAACACCTAAAGCCTCACAAATACGGTGAGCTACAGTTGAACCAGTACCAAGCATGCTCATAACATGAACCCAATTTAGCTTCGACCTTGTAACCTTTGATGCCCTTAGTGATTGGCGCAAAAGAGCCTTATACTCATATTCCTTGAAACGACCTTTTTCGAGCTCCAAGACGAGTTTTACAGGCACCGCTTGGGCTTTGGCTGCTTGCCAAGCCTCCACCCATAACAGCCAATTTTCATGACGCGGGCTGCCTTCCAGATACCGAGTGCCAAATAAGGACTCCGATCTATCAAGCTGAGCTTTGAGTTCCTCATAGGAGCAGTTACAGCGAATAGCGCAGTTTTTTTCGTATGCTATCTGCATGTTTAAGAAATCTTTCTGAATATCCATCACGCCACCTCATCATCTAAAAAGGTAGTTTCATTCCACCAATTAGGGTTTTCTTCTAAGTATTTAGAATGTTCATCAGCGGAAAGATCCCACTCCTCCAGGGTGACCGCCTCAGCAATGCATTCACCAACTGTTTGAAATGCTTCAATAGCCTCTTTACGCAAACGTTGAACAACTTGCTCACCCAATTCTTTTGATGGAACAGGGTATAAAATTTCTTCTGAATCAGGTTCTTCGGGAATATTGACTGCCCATAATTTGTTATCTTCCATCACGCCACCTTCACATCTAAATAATCAGGACAACGCAAGTGCATTTCATATTCATCGAATAGCACCTGACATGCCGCATTACCTGTTAAATCTTTCTTTAAGAGCACGTAACTCAGTGTCTTGCGTGTGCCTTTGCCGCTAAATGTCGAACTGCCATCTGCAAGTTCATTTTTGATATAACCCAATTTTTCTAGCCACAGCTTAAAACCAGCTTCATGTTTCTTTTTAATTTTGAAAATCATGCCGCAGCCTCCAGTGCTTTACGTAAATAAGGGTCAATATCAGTGCTCAGCATCCATTTCACATAGTCCTTTGGAACCTCTTTTAATGGAGTACCTTTATGTTTGCCATAAGGCATTACATTTGGAGTGCGTACCTGTTCAGATAGGACATGCAATGAATTCATGTCTTTGATACCCAACTTTAAACAGATGTTTTTCAGGATGATGTATGTGAACCAGATGTCATACTTCGCACTGTGAGCATTACGCAGGTAATTACGTGCTTTTTCCTTGTCTGAGCTCACAAAATAGAACAGGGCGCTCAGGGTGTGAGTTTCCAGTTCTGGCCATGTGAAACGAGCCAGAGCTAAAGTACAGATCGATTTTTCAGGAACATCCGTACCACATTTACGGATCGCCTCAATGTCGTAATTGATGTTATGGCCAATCAAGCAATCCACATCTTCAGGTAAGTGGAAAGTATCAAAGCTTGGCTTGCCCTCGATGTCAGCTTCCAGGATGTGATGCACTGCCATTGCACCGTAAGCGATTGGCTCAGGACATGAGTAGAACTCATCAAATATCTGGCTTTGATCAAACCCCAAGTTACCTTGCTCAAAAGAGCAAGGTGCGTATGCGATTTCAATAGGGAAACCATTAATCGTATGAGTTTCCGTGTCCAAAATTATTGCTTTCATGCGTTAATAGTTTCCTTTGCCAATTGTTCAATTTCTTGTTGTACGACCGCCAGTTTCCTGGCTTCAATTTGATTAAGTGCATCAATACCGAGATGCTCACATACAGTTTTTGCGTCTAAGCCACGTGCACCAATGAAATCCTGCAACTCAGCCAGTTGTTGGTCATTGATGCCAAAGAACTCAGCAGGATCTACCCATGCATTACGCTGCATATCAAAGGTGCACTTTATTTCGTCAGCTCTGGTCTTAAGAGCAACACGCATATTTTTGTAATACGTATGGTTCTTATCGATAGACTCAGTAAGTTGGTTTAGGTCGCTGGCATACTGAGCTTCAGCACAACTCTGGATCCAGTTATCTAAATCTTCCTGAGCCTTCATCGATGCAAGCTGTTCAGGTGTCATAGTGTTGATGTGGTCTTTAGCCTGTTTGATCAGGTCAGCCAGGAAAGACGGATTCGCTTTTAAGTCTGGAACCCATACCTCACCAGTTTCACCACCTAAACCACCTGCATTTTTGGCATGGTGAGTAGGGCAAGGCCTAAAGCTGATCACACGTTCATGCTTGCCTTCACCTGTTTGCACAGTGGTCAGGTAACCCATCACATCTGCAATGCGGTACAGCTCATTACGGTTCTTACCCCCAAGATCTGGTCGGTAAATTACCTGGTCACCGTTTTGGTCTTCAGAAGCATGGGCAATGAAAACGACGTCTTTACCTGAAGCAATTAGCGTATTCACGTATTGCTTGAAGATGTTATTGGCCAAGCCTTGGGCTTTAAGTTTTAAAGAGCCATCTTTTTGCTTGTTCGTGCTGTTAAGCAATAGGTGAGTCTTAATGCTTTCAAGCATTGCACCAACGGTATCAATCACAATCGTTTTAAATGGTTCCAGATCCTGCATAGTCAGGTTAGCTACATCAGCCCATTGATTGACCTGAACCACAGCACCGCGACGCAGTTCACCGGTACGGTGAGAGCCTTTATCGAAATCGAATGAAATTGCTTTTTCACCAGTGAAGCCAATTGATGTTTTACCCAAGCCCGGATCTGCGTACAGATAAACAATGATGGCTTGTACCAATAGCGGTTGATCCGCTGGAATAATATTAATCGCCATCTCAACGTACTCCTAGCTGACGGTTTTTGCGTTTAAAGTTCTTATAGTCCTCAGACCCAAAGAAGCCGGTACTTTCTAAAACTTGATGTCGTTTATTTTTGCGCATGGCGACTCGCGCATTTTCCAAACCATCTAGAATCCACTGTGGAGCTGTAGACTTATCCATTTTCTTCAGGGAGCCGTCAGGTTGGATGGAGTAAATCAACGTATTGCAGAAATAGTCAGCAATAGTTCCTGAGCTTTTGATACGTAAAGCGAAGTAGCTCACCCGATTTTTACCAACCCTGTAAATCTCAAGTCCTTCAAACGTCTTGATGTATTCAGAGAAGTAACGATGAGTTGAGCTAAACTCTACTGGCATTGGAATGACAGGTAGTTCATCTGCTTTGAATTGCAGGAAACCAGTGTAAAGATCAGCAAAATTAACTTGTGCTTGGTCATTAAGTGGGGACCAATCATCAGAGCCATATTCACACCAGTAAACCAGCTGACCATTCAAAAGTGCTTCAAAGATTTGATCGGCAGATTTAAGAATCATGACTGCACCTCCACCAGACGATGCTTCATGATGTGGCCAGCGATCATTGCATTGATTTCGCGGTGATCCTGATAATCAGTGAAGTCGTTATAAGAATTACCATTGGCATCGAATACTTTTATTTCACCAAGTTCTACTACTTCTACATTGGTGAACTCGGAACCTGGTACACCGTAGTCGTCTGGATGTGCTGCAACTTCAAACGAAGTGATTTCCAAACGGAAGCCATCTAGATTAAGGGTTGCTTCACCGCGTACGTCATCAAGCATCTTTAAAGATACGATGCCGTATTCAGATTGAATATTTTGAGCTGGAGCTGCTTGGCTAGTACCAAAGTCAGCACACCATCCAAACGCCAATGCGCTTACAGTTAAGGCAGTAGCAACAAGAGTTACCTTGAAGCTATTGTGTGGAGTCAATTTTGCATTCATAATTTCTTTACTCACTGAGAGAGAGTGGGTCACGCTCCAGGTAGTTGTCGTAGGCTACGCTGGGGCTTTTCTTTGTTTGTGAGATAAAATATACCTGTGGGGTAAAACAAAGTAAATACCTATTAGGTAAAATTTATAAAATTATTTTTTACTCTTGAGGTAAAATAAGTTTTAATAGACAAAAGAAAACCCACCGATGGGGTGGGTTGTTTGGAGTTTATAATAATGACTAGAGAAGAGTTTCGGGCCAGTTTGTATAAGGCTTTGATAGCTACAACTCAAAATCCTGTAGTAGTGCAAGAGCAAATTAAGATAGCTGAAGAGTTTGTATTCACTGGCATGCTAGTAAGCACTGAACGGTTAGATGCTATGGATCAGACCGTAAAAGAGGTTTGTGACAACACTCTCGTCGGTATTGAGATGCGCAAAAAGCGGCAAGACTTACTCCAAGCCGTCCTAAGTGATCCAATGCATCAACAACTCCGTGCTTATAAAAGCCAACTCCTAAACTATGCCGAGAATAATAAACGTGATCCAGTGAATGCATTATTCGAAGATTTATTCTCAATCTTGGAGATGAATCATTCTCTATAGTTATTCTCTGGGGTGTCATCTGCATCAGTGACCACAATAATCATATGTTTTTGCTGGTGACCTGATGATGAGTACATAAAATGACGAGCAATAACCTTGAAATGACCAAAATTTCCTCTTTTATCTATTGGGCTGCAAATCTCGATCATAATGCAATCGCCTTTAGATGGAATTGGTTCGCCTTGCTCTATCAGGTATCCAGCATCGGATAACGTTATATTGTCAGGCCTATCAGCACCCTTAGCTAAATACTGAAACTCAACTTTCATCTAATTCTCCACCCGATCTTAGTTTTGCGTCGGGTTCGCAGTTAAGGTATTTTTTATGAATAAAATAAAAAACTTATATTTTCATTTAATTGGTAATCATCCTGGTATTTACACTGAGATGGATCTAGACACAGATATATTTCTTCTTGATGGCGGAAATATGTTGCTCAAGTTTGTTAGAAAGAGCCCAACCACGTTCCAATTAGAAGAATTGCTGCCGGCAGATTATCAACACACTCATCGAGTAATTTCGTGGTCAGGTGTTTTATGGACTCGGCAGGAAGCTCTTCGAGTGCATCAATCATTGATTTCTTATTCTCAGGGGTTAAATCAGACTGATTAATTTTGGTTGCTAGGATTGCTTTAAGTGTTTGGGTTTCAAACTTAATCGTTATAACACTTAGGATTGCAGACAGTCCGCCATCATTTGCCAGAAAGTCTATGCCATGATGGGTAAGCGTACTAGCACCAAAGTCTAAAATCAAATCCCCATCCATGTATTCAGTGATAATTAAGCTTTTAGCTTCAACTAATTCATGTGCTCGCAAATAATATAAGTTTTTTAAAGCTTTCTCTCTATCTTGATGCCCAGTAGGATAGTCAATATCAAAGTCGTAATAAGATGGATAAACTATTTGCATCTTACGCATCATAATTAACTGTATTTCACGATCCAAAATCATGGCTATTCTCTCAATTAAAGGACTGCGTCGGGCTCGCGGTATAGTGAATCACTATTGCATATTACTTATTTGTGTTTTACACTGTTACACATGGACCGGGGATTCCCAGTCGGCGAAAGGCTCTAGCGTTATGTTAGGGCCTTTTGTTTATCTGTTATTTGGGAAATACTTTTAAACCATAGCCATGATATCCAACCCCAGCTCCTTTACGTCCGTTTGAGCTATAAAATTTATACTTCAACACATCAAACGCTCTATTAACCTGGTCTGGTTTTAAGACATGGTTACCAATAGGGCGCGCAACTAAATCAGCAATTTGTAAGCCTGATGAATTTACTTTTTTTGATGCCATTTTAATTTCAAATGGAAGACAGATTTTTTGATAATTATTTCCATCGCATACTCTTCTAAATTCAAGCTCTAGATCTCTATCTTCCTGCAATCCGCGTTGTTCAAAAACAATAAATGTCTTCTTATCTTGTTGATTCTTCTCCACCAAAAACTTATAGATTCGTTCCAAACCGAACTCTAAAGCAATAAAATATGGATTTTTGGGAGCAGCATACCTTTGAATTAAAATATCTTTTCTAACAACACATGAAATTAAAATAAAATTTGTTTCTTGCATTAATTCGGTAAGGTCACTTAAAAGAGCCTCTTTCTGTTCTTTCGAAGAATAATTCTTAAACTCCCCCGTGCCTTTAAGAATATCCCTTTCATGCATCACGATAATATCGTGACCAAAATGCTTAAATTTAAGTTGCTCTAATCTTTTGATTACAGTTTCTGTGTAATATCTTTTATGAAAAATACAAAAAGCCAGAACAAAGACAGGGTACTTTGTGTTGTAGCCATTTATGGTATGGTCGCCACTTTCATCAACATAAACAATATAATCACTAAACTCCATACCTCACTCCAATACCCAAGCCGCATATAGCGGCTTTTATTAATCTTTCTTATCAATCATCTTTTGGCCTAATTTCCCCTCTTTCACCAGTTGGATAATTTGTTCATTGGTATAGACCGGAATAAAACGACCTTTCCCAAGTCCCTTGACCAACACCTGAACATCGGAGGCGGAGAGGGTCACACCTTCATTGTTTTGCGCAGCTGCTTTAAGCCGATCTACAACTTGATTAATAGGTAATTGTGAATGATCCATTTCATTATCCCCTTAAGGCTTAACTAGGGCTGATTCCAGGCGGCCAATAAAATCAATTTCATTAAGCTGCTCATTGGTAATAAACTCGTCTGGATAGCGAATTTTGTCTGGGTTATCACTTGCAAGACGTACAGTTGTGCCGCCTGCATAACTTATGAAAATCCTCTTCATTCTTAATTCATAGTTATGCTTAAACACATAGACAGATCCGCTTTTAAGCATGCCCGGATCTTTGTCCGCCACATCTATAAAAAGAGGGCTGTCTGGTGCCACAGTGGGCCACATACTGTATTCATCGGAATAAATCACTCGCAAGTTTTCAGGCTTAGCCTGAATACCTAAAATTCTTAATAGTGATGGGTCGATATCTAAATATTCACTTGGATCTTCTAAAAAATTCTCTATCCCACTTCCACAAGAAGCCTTTACATCCCTGTACACCGGTATTCTCACATTATATTTTTTACTACCCTCAGCGCCACGAAACTCAATAGGTGCTATTTGGATACTACCTTTACTTAAAGTCGCATCTAAAGGCATTGCAATAGCATTTGCCTGATCTAAAAAGCCTTTAGGCTTGCCGAAAGCTTCTTCTATTTTACTAGCTGTTTCATCACCAATATTTTTCGTTGGGTTCTTCCCAATGTATTGACTGATTAAATTGTAGGAGAGACCCACCTTTTCAGAGAAATCAGTACGACTCAACCCTGATTCTTTCATCAAGTCTCGCGCATTCTTCAACCGTATTTCATGAATTTGCATCAAGTCAGCCATACCGAACCCCATCATTTAAATCACCTGCTAAATTTACCCGTTAGGTAGAAAAAATAAATACCCTGATAGGTTGAATTAATTTTACCTAACAGGTATATTTATTATTAATTTACCTAATAGGTGTATTATTTATGCCAAACCTATACGACTACTGGAAATCATTAAACGAAAAAGAGAGGAACCAGTTTTGCTCTAGCGTTGGTGTTTCCTATGGATATATGGAGTCACACCTAATCCATGGTCGCAAGAAGCCGCGCATGGAGACAATTCAAGCAATTGTCGAGGCTAGCAACAACAAACTGTCTCACAAAAATCTTTTTGATTTTTTCTTAAAGAAGACCCCAACCGCCGCTTAAACCAATTATCAACAACTTAGCGTTTTTAATAAACGTGAAAGTAAACAAGGTGTTCACATGGATATATCGAAAGAGACCAAAACCGCACTACACAAGATGATTCACCAATCAAACGGGATTACACCTAAAGAGATTGCTGATGTTGTTGGTGTGTCTCACAACACTATTTTGAACTATGCCAATCCAAACATGGAAAACCATTTACCAAGCCTAAAGGCATTTGAAGCCATGCTGACCTATACGCAAAACCCAGCTTCTTTAAAGGTGTGGGCGCATAAATTGGGTTTTGCATTAGTTCCAGTGGATCAAGCGGAAGGAAAGGATCATCAGCTAGGTGTTCTTGAATCACTGCTTGGTATGAATGTTGGCAATGGTGCAGCAAATAAGCAGGTTTTATCTGCTCTGGAAGATGGCGTAGTGACACCTGCTGAAATGGATGAGACAGATCGCATCCTGGAAGAAATTGAACACAAAATTCAGTCTTTGCGTAAAGCCATGAAAGGCGAGTGTGCAAAGTATTTATCAGCTCTACAAACAGAAAAAGCCTGAGTTCAGACCTCAGGCTTTTTCGGTGTTCAAATCATCGGAGACTTAAACTATGAACATGTTAACACAAGGAAATTTTAACATAAACGAAGTAACAATGTCATCACTTGAGATTGTTGATTTCATTAATGAATATCGCGCAAAAAGTGAAACCAATCCCGTGCAACTTCGCCATGATCACTTTATGGCAAAAGTGCCGAAGGTTTTGGGTTTAGAGGGTCTCCCAAAATTTAGGGATACCTACATTAACCAACAAAATGGACAAACCTATCCATGCTATCGCTTCCCAAAACGCGAAGCCTGCCTTATGGCGATGTCATACAGCTATGAGTTACAAGCTCAAGTCTTTGATCGTATGACTGCAATGGAAGAAGCACTTAAGGCAAAAAATAGCTTTGACATCACCAATCCAGCACATCTGCTTCAAGCAATCGAAATTCAAGCCAAGCTCAATATTGAGTTAAGTGAAAAAGTAGCGGTACTCGCACCTAAGGCTGAGGCACTGGAAACCATTGCTGATACTTCCAACACTTATTGCCTGCGTGAATGTGCAAAAACAATCGGCATTAAAGAATCTGAATTAATCCAGCTACTGATTAATAAGAAATGGATCTACCGTGATTCGGATCGCAAGCTCCAGCCACATGCCCAATATGTCTTAAACAAGGTTTTCACCAATCGTACGTCACCAGTAATTGTTAATCGCAATGATGGCAAAGAACGAGTGTTCCTGCATATGCGTGTCACTGCATTTGGCCTGACTCGTATCACTGGCTTGGTAAACAAAGTACGTAATACAAAGCAGGTGGCGGCATGAGCGTGGAAGTCAGAATTTCTAGTATAGATCGTGATAATAAAACGGTCATCGTTGAGGCATACAACGGTAACTCCAAAATATTCAGAAGCCCAATGAAATACAAGCAAGAAACCAAAAAGAACTTTGAGTCAATCTTAAAGAGAGAACTTAAGGCTTTTAGTTCTGCTGTCTGGGGGGGGGCGAGGGTTTCACATAGTTTATTTATTCAGGTTGGAGGGTGAGTAATGCATAAATATTTACACCATATTGGTGACTTCATGCGTGATACCGTGCATTTAACTGCTCTGGAAGAATGTTTTTACCGTCGAGCACTTGATTTCTATTACCTGAATGAAGGTCCTTTACCCAAAGAAACCCGGTCGGTTTTTCGTCGGTTACGTGCATTAACCGATGAGGAAAAGCAGGCAGTTTTAAATGTGTTGAATGATTTCTTTACGGAAGAAGATGATGGATTTCACAACAAGCGTTGTGACTCTGAAATTGAAGGTTATAAAGAAAATGTTCAGAAAAACCGTGAAAATGGGAAGAAAGGTGGTCGACCTCCTAAAAAAAAGGAAGATAGCAACCCAAATGAAAGCGATTCTGTTGATTCTGAAAACCCAGAAGAAACCCAGTCGGTTATTTTGGGTTGTGAAAATGAAACCCAAAAAAACCTTAACCATAAACCATTAACCAATAACCAATTTATAGATAGTAGTAGTAATACGCGCGAGCAAGATTTTCCTTTGCCACCAATTCAGTTTTCTCAATATCAACCTGAGGATCACAAACGCTATTCAGTTCTTGAATGCGTGAACGTGTATCCAATTCATTACGACTTCATTGAACTCGGAAAACAACGCAATCCTGAACTACCAGAACAGGATCTGATTTCCATGTTTACCAACTTCGGTGATTTCTTTTCAGCGAAGGCGGATAGCAAAAACACTCCAAGCCTATGGCTGGTGAAATGGTTTACCTGGATTCAAAACAACAAAGACGAAGTACGCCGTCAGCGTGAAGCTAAGTCTCAACCTCAAAAACCAAAATCTTTTTCAGGTGCAGCAAGCCGTACTCAAAACGAAGTCAGCGACTGGATGTCTGAAATTGGCAGCAATGATCAGCCAGCAATGCGTGATGTGCATGAAGTGGAGGGTGTGAAATATGCGTAATGAATTATCTCAACAACAAACTACTCACGCTGTACAGCAATTCAGTGAAACGGATGCACGTAAGCTGGTTGAAGACATGCTTCTGATGTATGGCAAGAAGTTCACGGATCAGTGGTCAGGTTTGAAAAAAAGCCAGGTGATTGAGAAGTTTGTCGAAAAGCTTTCTGAACTGACTTATGAGCAGTTCCTACGTGGTTTAAAACGTCTGGATACAGCTGAATGGCCACCATCGATTCCTGAGTTCAAAAACTGGTGCAAAGGTGTGTATGAATATCAGACTCCGGATGAAGCATGGTTACAGGCATTGAACTATGAGAAATCAAACCGTGTTTGTCGCATCAATCGTATTGCCCGGGAAGCATTCTATGCCGTGGTTGGTCCATATGGCAGCTTAAAGCCTACCGATACTGTGCATAACGTGTATTGCAGTGTGTATAAGCGACTGATCGCAGAAGCCAAAGAGCGTGGTGAGCCTGATGAGAAGCTGAAAGCGGTTAAACAGCTGTCTGAACCAAAGCAGCCTGATGAGATAGATCATCAACCTGTTCCAAACGAAGTAGCTCAGCAAGCGCTTGAAGAACTTAAAAAGCGCATGAATGTAAAAAACCGTCATGTGCCAGTACCACAGCGTCTACAGGTGAAGCCAACTCCAATAGTTGATCCATGGCCAGATCCTTTTGAAAATCCTGAGTCGTACTTGGAGAAGTGTGAAGTGGATGGGGTGAAGGTACCTAGGGTTATTCGTGAGCAGTTGGGAGGTGGAGTGTGAGCTACAAAGAAGACCATACGATAAGCATCAACACTCAAGAAAACGTTATTAAGTTTTCACGTAAGTTTGGGCGCGGTAACTGTGAGCATAAAAACATCCAGATCTCAGTGGAAGAAGACGAGGTTTTATGCACTGACTGCAATGTTCGCTTAAACCCGGTCTGGTGGATTCAGAAACATCTAGAGCATCTCAATCGGGCTACAGAAAGAAATAACAGCGTCCTGTCTGAAGCTCGTGAGATTTATAAAAAATTGGAAAAGAAAAATTCATTCATTTGCAAGCACTGCCATGAAGTTAATCGGATTGACTTTAAAAAATTACCAAGCCAAGCAGCAATCACACGCGGCATATCGGTAGTTGAACAGGATCATGCTGGTATGACTGTGGAGATTGAAAGATGAAAGACCAAAACAATAATAAAACCGTGGATTGGGTTGAAATTCTGGCAAAGCGCCAAGCCTACAACTACGGAATCAGAACACCAGAGACTCGTGAAGCATGCCGAATCTATATGGCTGATTTAAGAAAGCGCAAGAAGGAAGCGCAAGCAGCAGGAGCACAAGGATGAGCAGAAATAAAAAAATACGTGCTTGGCTTGAGATGGGAGTGGGTCGGACCAGTGCTCTAGCCAAGGTTTTAAATTGTTCACGGCAGTTTGTTAGCAAAGTCTCATTGATGGACAAAGGGATCTCGGAAAGCCAGTGGAATGCAATTAGTTATGGCATCTCAATTATTGAGCTGGATGAGAAAAGCAATCAGAAAAAGATAGAGCAAATCATCATTAAGGCGGCCCATTTAAGCCATAGCAAGGAACGTGAAATTAAGCACTTTGCTCAGATTGAATTGGATAAGTGGATTGAAGCACTAGGGAGAGCAGCATGAACACAAGAAAAATCAAATCGGCCCTCAATAAAAAAGGCATTCCTTTTATGAGAATTGATGTGCAGCGCGGTAATTCAGTATGCGAAACAGAGTGGTTCATCGAATTCACTGAAGGCACTATTTGCGATCTGATTGCTGCGTCAAATGGCGAGTTATCAAAGGATGATTTTCGTTACCCGGGTGGTGATGCGGAAAATGTTGCTGAATTTATCGAGATACTTCCGAGCCTAAAAGGAGTTTCAGCATGAACTTAATCGAAAAATTGGGATTGGAAAAGTGTAAGCAGATTGTGGATGGGGCGCCTGAGCATTCATACGCAGTAGTTCCTTGCGCAGATGGTGAAATGTATTTCGCCCAAAGAGAGGATGGTAAGTGGTTTCGATACAGTGAAGGCTATCAAAAGTGGCTTGAATATTGGGGTAAGTGCGATCCGATGGATGTGGCAATCAAACTGACCGATCTTAAATCTGCAATTGACCAGCACTATTACGGCCGAAGTGAAGCAGAAGAATTGGCTGCCTATGCGGAGCTGAGCCAGGAAAAAATTGAAGGTGGCGCAATGCTGGTCGGGGATTTCAGCAAGGTTCGAGGGCGAATTCAATCTGTGTTTGATGATGATGGGGCCGACTACGTGACCGACATCCGTAATCACATCAGCCCAACTACAGTGGTGATTGAGAGATGAGTGAATTTGAAAAGTGGTTTGAGGATCAAGACTTCTACACAAACATGCGATTCATCCATGGTGACAAGCTGTTTGATAAGGATGGTGGTGCTTATCGGGTGCTTCCGGTTCAGATGACTTATCTAGCTTGGCTGGTTGGTCGAGCCGCCATCCAAGAAATGGATGAAGTAATCAAACTCCAAGACACTGATCTGCGGAAGTATGAGAAGCAGATTGAAAGCCTGAAAGAGCAGCTGAATAACATGGAGGCTTGTTATATCGAGAAGAAGAAGGAGGTTGAGGACCAGCAGAAACGGATTGATGAAGCTTTAACCTGGCTAACAAGAACCGACATTAGACCAATTAATTGTGCGAGAGAAATTCTGCGAGGTGCCAATGACTAATCTCCGTATCACCGCAGCACAGGCACGAAAAGCCGGTATTGGACCTCGATTTGGTGTAACAACCAAGTCGGGGAAAAAGAAATCCAATCCAGATCCAATGCCAAAGATTCCGGCTCATCTGGTCGAAGGGAAAGGATTTGGTGTGATGAATGATGAATTGCTCTGGTGTGAAGTTTTAATCACACCTCCTTCGGTGAATCACTATTGGATTCGCGGAACCAACAAGACCAATCGATTAAGTAAGCGTGCAATCCACTTTATTGACGTTATGAAGCGTTTTATTGAGCCATTAGGGTATCAGGGTAGAGTTCGAGTAAAGATCGAATACGCGCCACCTGATGCGAAAATACGCGACATCGATAACATCGTAAAACCATGCTTTGACGCTTTGTCAAAAGGTGGATTGATTCTGGATGATTCCCAGGTGGATGAATTGCTTGTGAAGCGGTTGCCATCAGAAAAAGGCGGGAAGCTGATTATTCAAGTTGAAAAGTTAAGGGTTTAAGAGGGAATCGGGATGAATGCGATGGTGAAGACAGAAGTGATGGATTGGGGTCGTTTTAGTATTGAAGATTGGCTTAAGCAGTATGGGGCATACATCCAGATTTCACGTATGAAGTCAGGTCATGAACCGGACTCACTTGGGGTTAATCAGATCTACTGGCTGATTCTTGAAAATAATAAAGGGGTGGCGCCACGTAAGGATCAGGTCATTTGCCAGATTAATGATTTTGAGGCTGAACAAGTGCGGAAGTTGATTGTGGATTTTAATAAGTCGAGTTCGGTTTGTGCTTCGGCAAAGGTAGCGGTGCAGTTATTCATTGAGAAGAATGTGAGAGGGATGTCATTAAGCCAGATGGAGAAAGAATTTACCCTATCAAGAAGCTCGATAAACAACATGGTTTTTGCAGGGAGTTATTACTTAGCAGGCCATGACAAAAGACTTCGCTTAAAATGATTAAATAACTTGCGTTTAAATGCGAATATGCTATTTTATGTTATAGTGATCGAAGTGTACGTTAAAGCACTAGATTGATTTAAAAGCTCGCCAAATGGTGGGCTTTTTTATTGCCTGAAATAAACCTGAATAACTGGTGATCTTATGAAATAACGTCAGCCATTAGGTAATTCGGATTTGTGACGCTGTACATTCATTTGTTTAGCTATAAGCGCAAACGGTGGGATGCTGAAACCAGCCGTATAAATTGGTTTGAATCCAGTGCGATTTCGTCACGTACTGAGTGAGCCTCAGAGTAAATCATAAAATTGGGGAGTGACTCTCCCGACCTTAAAAGAATTGAAAGCCAAGAAGTTAGATTGATAGCTCATTTCGAGATGATGGGTTGGTGAGTAGCGGTAGATCAGTTGCCGAGCTGGTCAATATCGTAATCAAAGGCAAGGGTGTGGCAGATCACCACATCCTTTTTTAATGCGCCATTAGCTCAACTGGAAAGAGCATGGGTTTTCTACACCAATGGTTGTGGGTTCGAGTCCTACATGGCGTGCCAGATTCTAATTGTGGCGAATTCGCCCTAATTAAAACTAAAGCTTAACTCCGGTATAAGCTCCGGTGTAAGGAGATCCACATGCTCCAATTCCTAAAACGATTATTCTGCTTTCATCACTACGATTACGAGTCTGACATATTTGTTCAGGTCGAGTGTAGAAAGTGCGGAAAGCATCGAAACAATTACACGAATTAAGTAAACCAATTAAAGAACATAGGCCTGTCATTAATTTGATGGGCTTTTTTATTATCAAAAAAAGTGAGTGGAAAATGAATAAGTTTCAGAAAGGTAATGCAGACAATGTGCTGATTGGAATGATTGCTGCTTTTGTCATTGTGATCTTCCTGTTTTTCTTGTTTGCATGGCCGCAATACAAAGTTTGGCAACAAGGCATGTCTGGTCAGGCGAGGCTCGCGGAAGCCCAGCAGTCCAAGCAAATTGCTATAGAGACTGCAAAATCAGAACTGGAAAGTGCAAAGCTGCGTGCCGAAGCAATCAAGGTTATGGGTAAGGCCGCTCAAGAATATCCAGAGTACCGTCAGCAAGAGTTTATTGGAGCATTTGGTGAGGCATTGCGTGAAGGCAATATTAGTCAGATCGTCTACGTGCCAACTGAAGCGAATATTCCGGTTCTAGAGGCCGGCAAGCGTCCGACTATTGAATAAAAATTTCCACTTCGCCGGACGTATTACGGCAATCAAAGCCCCTCGCATTCTAGATGTTGAGGGGTTTTTCTTTTTATTAAAATATTTTGTTACATTAAATGAACGCCTAGCTTAGTATTTGTTATTCATTAATTTTATTTTTTTTAATGTTAATATATTATTATAAAACAATAACATAGTAAAATATTGCTATTGAGAGTTAGTGCTTTAGTAGTCATCATGAACTAAATACGAAATAGTTATTTAGAGACTTTTTATCATGAAACCACCCAAAAGTGTGTATAGTTACACAATGAACAGCAAAGATATTATTAAGCGTCTAGAGCAGGAAGGCTGGTATAAGGTTGGCGGTAAGGGCGACCATGAAAAGTACAAGCATCCTGAAAAGTCCGGGCATGTTGTGGTGCCACATCCACGTAAAGATATGCCGATAGGAACTCTACGCAATATATATAAACAGGCTGGTTGGGAATGGAGGTAAAAATGTTATATCCAGTATATGTTCATAAAGATGAAGATACTGCATACGGTTTAACTTTCCCTGACTTTGAAGGGTGTTTCAGTGCTGCTGATGAAATGCAAGACATCCAGCGCATGGCGCAGGAAGCGGTTGAAGTTCACTTTGATGGTGAAGATATTCCGTTACCTACACCGTCAAGCCCGGAACAATGGTTAAGTGATGAGAGATTTGAAGGTGGTTTTTGGTTGTTAGTTGATATTGATACAGCAAAGGTAAATACCAAGTCTGTTCGTATTAATATCAGCATGCCAGAAGCTTTAGTGAAACGTATTGATGCTATGGCTAAAAAACAACATTTAAGCCGTTCGGCATTTTTAGCCAAAAGCGCGGAAATGGCATTGCATCAGTAAAATAAACAATATGACAGACCCAGCCTGAGTGCTGGGTTTTTTATTGTGGGGTACCCATGACAGACAAAGTACAAGCTAAACAAGACTTAGAATTTTGCAGTGCTGAGCTGTCTAAGTATCAGAACCTCAGTCGATCTGGATTGACGCTTAATGAGCTGCATGCAATTGACGGCATCATGATTAAGCTGAAAGAGCGTATTAAGAATTTGCGGTTCGCTTTATATGGATCCTAAGCACTATAAAAAATTAACTGATAAAGACCCAATCAAAAATAAACCTCGCAACAGACCATTACCTAAAACCAGTGAGAAATACTTAGAAGCATTCGATCGGCTCAAAGAGATCCTTGATCGGATGGAAATCAAATATGAAGAATATTTTCATTTCAAAACTACTAAGCACTGGCGTTTCGATTTGCACCTGGTTGGTTATCTCACATTGATTGAAATAGCGGGTGGTCCGTGGTCTGGTGGCCGTAAGGGTAAGCTGGCGACTAAAGCCTGGAGCATTGATCGTTATGACCATGCTGAAGCAATGGGATATCGGTATATACGCTTCGAAGTATCAGATATCTCATCATCCAACAGGGCCATACAGCGGCTTAGAAATTTAAGGGCATCACATGGAACAGTTCAGACCATTCCCGCCGTCGACTTTGATTGATCAAGCCGAGGAAGAAGAAGCCATTCGCTTGGCACCGGCACCAGAGCTTAAAGAATGGGTCGTAAAGAATTGGCTTACTTTAGGTGGTGAATTGCACAACCCAGATCATGATCATATTGCTGAACTACTTCACGACAATGATGAGTTCCTTGCATTCGCCTGGGCTTCATCTGCCGCCGTAGCTAAAAAACGTATGGTATTGGGTCAATGTGAAAAAGTAATGTTCAACCAAGGTGGCTGGAAGAAAGCACGCCAAGAACAACAGATGCGGGATTGGTTTGGTTTTGTGCCGCAATATCTGATTACCATTGATGCTACTTATTGTGAACAGGCTACAGATAGAGACTTCTGCAGGCTGATTGAACATGAGCTTTATCACATCGGTGTAGAGCGTGATGAAGATGGCGAAATCATTTATAGCGACATGACTGGGCTGCCTAAGCATTACTTGGCTGGCCACGATGTCGAAGTGTTCTTTGGTGAGACTAAACGGTGGGGAGCTGATGACTCAGTGAAACGTCTCGTTGAAATTGCCAAGAATGCGCCGTTTGTATCTGAAACAAGTATTGCTGCGTGTTGTGGGAACTGTGTCATCGGTTAAATTTTTTTGCCTACTTTGCATGACGTAGCATGACAAAAGGGGGATTTATGGCAGCACTTAAAGAGCCTGTAAAAATATTTATTGTTCAAGCTCTTGCATGCCGTGATACCCCTCAAGAAGTTGCGGAGTTGGTCAAGCAAGAGTTCAACATCGAAATCGATCGCCGTCAGTGTGAAAACTATGATCCGACTAAATACGCGGGTCGCAATCTCGGGAAAAAACTTGCAGATCTATTCAACCAGACTCGTAAGAAATTTGATGAAGGTTTGATAGATATTCCAATTGCCAGTAAGTATTACCGGCTTAAGCAATATCAGAAGCAACTTGAAAAAACCAAGAATGCAAAATTAGCTCTTAAGATTCTTGAACAGGCTGCTAAAGATGTAGGTGGCCAATTCACTAACCGACAAGAGATTACTGGTAAGGACGGTGAAGCATTACAGACCACCGTTGTTCATGCTACTCAAGAGCAGGTTGAAGCTGCAGTAAAGAAGGCCCAAGAGGAATACTAAATGGATCTGCAAACACAGGTTGAAAAAAAGCTGTGTGAAGATGAGCATTTATATTTCACCCGGCGATTCTTCAAGCCCCGAATGGGCTTTAAATTTACGGTGAACTGGCACCACGTTTATATCTCTTGGATCATTGACCAAGTCATTGCAGGTGAGATTGCAAACGTCGTCATCAACGTTCCACCAGGAGCCGGCAAGACTGAACTTACAACCAATTTGATTCCGCGTGGTTTAGCCCTAAATGCACGTTCACGATTTCTGTATCTATCCTTCTCCCAGTCACTGGTTGAGGGCGTATCAGACACGGCACGTGACATTGTGAAGTCGAAAGACTATCGATTGATGTGGGATTTAACGGTCTCCAATAGTACTGACTCCAAGAAAGAATGGAAGATTACGGTTGAGGACTATGATGTTGGCCATGTGTATGTTGCCTCCATGGGTGGACAGGTAACAGGACGGCGAGCAGGGACATTGGCAGATGATGGCTTTACAGGTTGTATCATCATTGATGACCCGTTAAAGCCAGAAGATGCTTTCAGTAAGATCAAACGAGATGCTGCCAATCGTAAGTTACTTAATACGGTGAACTCACGTAAAGCCAAGTCTGATACACCCATCATCATGATCATGCAGCGCCTGCATACTGAGGATCCAACCAACTTTGTCATGACAGGTAATTTACCTGGTGAATGGACTCAAATATCTATTCCGGCATTAATTGATGATAAGTACATTGCAACCTTGCCAAAGCATATTCAAAAGCTGGTACCGCGAGATGCTGAGCGTGATGAGCAAGGCCGCCAAAGTTACTGGCCAAAGAAAGAATCGCTTCAATCCTTATTACAACTTGAAAAGGGTGGCAAGGATAAAGAAGGTGCCACGGTATCCCGTTATACATTCTCTAGTCAGTACATGCAGCAGCCTAAGAAATTAGGCGGTGACCTGATTAAGTCTGAATGGTTTGGATTCTATAAAGATATTCCAGAACTTCAGTGGCGTGCTGTCCTTGTTGATACCGCTCAAAAGACCAAAGAGCACAATGACTATTCCGTATTCCTACTTGTAGGCATGGGGATTGACAGCAAGCTGTACTTGCTAGATCTCTTGCGCGGTAAATGGGAAGCACCAGAATTGAATCGTCAGGCTAAAGCATTTCTGGATAAGCACAAGGAATACACCTGGCACACCAAGCCTATTCGCTACATGAAAGTAGAGGATAAAGCGTCAGGTACTCAATTGATCCAAACACTCGGCACTTACTCTGGTGTCGCTGTGATTCCAGTCCAACGTAATACAGACAAGCTATCCCGTTTCATGGATGTGCAGGTCCATCTCGAAGCAAACTATAGGGATAAACCGGAAGATCGTTTTGTGATGGTACCTAAAGATGCTCATTGGGTCGGTGAATTCTTTGAAGAATGTGAAGCATTCAATGCGGCATTTACCCATGATCATGATGACCAAGTAGATACGCTGATTGATGCGATTGAAGACGCAGTAATTGCGATTAATTACAGCCCTCCGGCTGCATAAGGTTGAGTTAT
This sequence comes from Acinetobacter variabilis, assembly GCF_000369625.1. Classification (GTDB taxonomy): domain Bacteria; phylum Pseudomonadota; class Gammaproteobacteria; order Pseudomonadales; family Moraxellaceae; genus Acinetobacter; species Acinetobacter variabilis. Next base: position 1,551,338 of record NZ_KB850113.1, on the reverse strand, counting down.
GTCTAAGAAAAGGAAAAAGCCTGAGAATGCAAAACCTGAAGCTGGTGCACTGTATTCTCATGAAGCTGAACAGGCTTTAATCAGTTATCTGACCAAGATGCCAGACGGCGATGAAGTGCTAAGAAAAGCAGGGGTCACCCGTCCACGTTTAAAAGTCATGATGTATGACGATGAGATTTATCAGGCCATTGAAAAACGCCAGGATAAACTTGAGAGTGCATCATGGCGTGTAGAGCCGATGGACCGACCGGAATCTAAAATCATTATGGAGCATTTACGTGAGTGGTGGTCTGAGATTCTCTTGGGTGCGCAGAATGCTCGCTGGTACGGATATTCTGTATTAGAGGCAATCTATACCAAGCCTGAGGAACCGAGCCTACATATTGATGGCAATACCATTACGCCGTTTATTGGTTTTAAGTGGATTGGTGAAAAGCCAATGCAATGGTATGAGCCTAAGAATGATGGTCGTCTGATGCTGCTGGCCAACTACAACACGACTCGACAGGATCAGGAAGTAGACCAGCGCTTCAAACACTTTTTAACACGTTGTAAATCTACTTATGAGAATCCATTAGGTGAGGCTCTTTTAAGTCGACTGTACTGGGTCTGGTTCTTCAAAACGTCTGGCTTTAAGTTCTGGGCCAAGTTCGTTGAAAAGTTTGGCTTACCAATGCTGGTTGGTAAAACCGCCGGCAAGACGACAGATATGCGTGATGCACTACTTAGAGCGCATGCCAGTTCGGTAATTGCTTTAAGCGGTACAGATTCGGTAGAGATCCAGACAGCCAATACCAATGGCAACGCATCACAGACATTCGAAACTTTTGACAAGAACCTTGAGCGCCGTATTCAAAAGGTGATTCTGGGTCAGACTTTAACCAGTGGTACAGATGGTGCGGGCTCTCGTGCTTTGGGTGATGTGCATCTTGAAGTGCAAAACTCAAAGTATAAAGCCGATGTACGAATGATCATGCCGACGATTCAAGCCATTATTAACGCATTATGTGATCTCAATGGTTGGGAACGTCATCGGGTCATCATTGGTGAAGAGAAATCACTAGAAGAGCCTAAAGCGGATCGTGATGTGAAGCTTAAAAATGCTGGTGCGGTTTTAACGCCGCAATACTTCAAACGTGAATATGGTCTGGAAGATGGTGATGTGATTGAACAGCCTCAAACTGGCTTCAATCAATTCACTGCACTACCTCGCCAGGCATTCAACTTCAAGGCGACAGCAAACAAGCTTTCGCCAGAACAGCAAGAAGTTGAAGAACTAACTGATGGGCAGGATGATTTAACGCTGCTGAATGATGCTGAAATCAAACAATTGATTGGTACGTCAGACAGTCCTGAAGCGTTGGTGTTCAATCTTATGCAGCTCATTCCGAATGCTACTAAAACCGAGTTTTCCGCTAGGTTAGATCAGGCTTTGTATGCTGCGGACATTTTAGGGTACATGGCTGCGAGTGGTGGCAAGTGATGGAAGATATTCAGGCGTTATATGATGAGTTTGAAGAGTTTTGCACCAAATATTGTGGACTGGCTTTCGATGAATCTTCAATATATCGGCGTAAGAAATTAGGCCATTACTTTGATGTTCGTGATGAATATTTCAAGCTTTGGCTGAATGCAAAGCATGTTTATAGCAAGGATGCCGACAATGCAACCAGTCACATTTCTTGAAGCATTACGCTATGCACAGCAACGCAAGATTGTATTGCCCGATGAGTTCTACTCAATGGATCTAAAGACTCGGCAGATGGCAACCACGGTTAGCTTTCTATCGAGTCTTGAGCAGATCGAGACGGTCATCAAAGCAGTGAATAAATCCATTGCCGACGGTGGGACATTTAAAGATTTTCAGAAACTCATTAAAGAATCTGAAATCATTTTGCCAAAGCACTACCTGGACAATGTATTTCGTACGAACATCCAAAGTGCTTACGGTCATGGTCGATGGATCCAGCAGCAACGGAACAAGAAACGCCGTCCTTATCTAATGTACTCAGCTATCGATGATAGTCGGGTGCGTCCCAGTCATTTAGCTTTGAACCGGATTGTTCGTCACATTGATGATCCATTCTGGCTAACACATTACCCGCCAATTTCTTTCCGTTGCCGTTGTACCGTGATTGCCTTAACCGAGAAACAGGCATTGAAATACGGCATTACACCTGATGATCAGTTGCCTGAAATTGCCGAGGCTTTGGACTGGAGTTCTCATCCATTACAGTTTGGTGAACTTGAATCGCTGGTGGATAAAAAGATCAGTGCTTCGAGTTTAGATAAGGAATATCTCCTGGAGCAGAAAGAAGTTATTAAGGCTGAATGGACGGCGAGTAAAAAGCTCACCAGCCTATTTACTCCGATGGATGATAAGACTCGGGACTTATTCGATACTGTGGCCAATACAGTAATACCACTTGATCCAAGCATTCGACCAAGTGCGATTCGCACCTTCTTGGACTATGTGCAGGGAAATGATGCCGCACTGACTGGCTATTTAAACTCTGCTACAGGCTCACTAGCTGATGATGTACTTAAGCGCTGGCTGAGTACTGATCTGGCAGCTATTCAAGCTGTGGCGAGCAATGCGGCTTCAACCGTGGTGGGTGCTGCGACACTTAATCAAGTAGCGGCTTATCAGGTTGGGCAGACAGCTCAGCTTAATGCGCCGTTGCTGATGGCTGATACAGCTTCAGATATCGTGATTAAGATTGAGAATGCTAAAGGCTTGGGTGTTGATCTGGATATGTTGAATGCTGGTAACGGCGTTTTAATACCGATGGGATTGTCATTTGAGGTTGTTTCGATTGAAGCGGTTGAAGGGCAGATGGTTTATACGATCAGACCACTAGTTAATTAATCTTTTAATTAACTAATCTGCTATAGGACAATGTTTAAGCTACATTTTTTATACAACGAATGGAATATTTAAATATTGGATTAGGGGCAAAGTAGACTTATAAAATCTGTACAGCTTAGTCACTTGGTTGGGATATGGTTTGTTTTGCAATTGAGATCGAAATACCTGCAGATAAGTGCCCTAAAATAAGAGGCCGAAAGCGTTTAATAAGAGAAGGAAAGGCAAGGGTTCTTTTGTCAAATAATACTTCTACAAGGAGAGCGCTTACGGGATTTACAAGGTATGGGGTATCTAGCGGAAGGAATGCAATAGTCTTAACTCCATATGAGTTCAAAGATCGTGAGAACCAGATAACAAACTTTCTAAATAAGAGGTTTGATAGTGAATGGAAACTTAAGCTGATACCTATAAAGAATACTTGAACTATTTACCCACCTCGGTGGGTTTATTTGTAGCTATTTTACGCCGTCCGAAAGGGCGGTTTTTTTATGGAGCATGAGAAATGCCAAAAGAAGAGGAACATAAGCCGAATCAGTATTGCTTCCAGGTCGGTAACTTAAATGTCGATCAAGCTGAAGATGGCAAGAAGAAGCGGACTTTCTCCGGTGTTGCATACAGTGGTGAAGTTATTACCGATCATTGGTATTGGGATCGAATCATCTTTGATCTTGATTCTATGCAAATTAAAGGCCGAATCCCTGCGTTACTGGATCACTCAACCCGGCAACGTGCTGGAGCCATCAATAGCCACAGCATTGATCACCAGAACGGCCTAACAGTTTCAGGCGATCTAATGAGTAATGAATTTGGTACTCAGGTTGCTCAGGACTCTGACGATGGCTTTCCATGGCAGATGTCAGTGCGAATTGAACCCTCTGCAGTCGAAGAAATCCAAGCGGGTGCATCAGTCACTGTAAATGGAAAAGTGCATCAAGGGCCTATCACGGTTTTCCGTGGTGGTCGTATTCGTGAGGTGTCTTTCTGTGCTTTGGGTGCGGATGACAATACAAACGCAGTGGCAGCGAGTCACTCTCCAAAACAATTTAATCAACCAGAGGACACCGACGTGACCGAATTAGAACAGGCGCAAGCCAAAATCAGAGAATTGGAAGGTCAGGTCTCCACCTTGACTGAACAAAACAAACAGTTTGCAACAGATAAGCGTAATTCTGAAATTGACGCTTTGGCCAAAGCTCTAAACAAAGAGTTTAGCGCTGAAGAAAAAACAAAGTTTGCAGCCATGCCAGATGATGCATTTGAACTGATGGCAGGAACACTCAAACAGTTTGCAGCAGGCAGTCAACAAACACCAGCTGAACAACAACAGCAAACACAAACACCAAGTGTAAATCCGGCATTTACTCACTTGTTCACTCATCAAGCCAATCCGGGGCAAGGTGGTCAAGCTCCACAAGGCTCGGCTTTAGATCAGGCATTTAATCAGTTTGTAGCAGCACAGCAACAAGGAGCTAAATCATGAGCCAAGTCGTAACAGGAACTATTGAAAATAAACAGCTAGTGGTCGGTGACGGCGTACGTACAGAAAATGCCAAAGTAAAAACTGCTACAGCATATAAGCGCGGCGATTTACTTAACGTGAGTGCCGATAACGTTGCTGATCATCCTGTTGTCACTGAAGGTGTAGTAGGTGAATGGAATGCAATTGCTGTTTCAGATTTCACCGCAGCGCAATCTACTTACCATGCGGCTAATAATCTTGAAATGCCGATCTACGTGCAAGGCCCATTTGATATTGCAGTAGTTACAGTGAATGGAACACCTCTGACTACTGCTCAATATGATGCAGTACGTGCACAAGCATTAAAAAACAAAATCGAACTTCGTAAAGTTGTGGGGAACTAAGACATGAGTCAAACTTTTACATTTCAAAATGCACCAGTGGAATTACTGGATGTGCCACAGCTGGTATTACTGACTGATACCACTCAAAAGGTAGATACCTGGCTGATGGACCGCTTTTTCCCTCAGCGTGTTTCCTACACTAAAAAAGAAGTTCCAGTAGGTGAGCTAAATACAGCGACTCCACTTGCGCCGTTTGTTACTCCGACTGCAGCTGGACGTCAGATTAAAGTAGGTGAATCTGGTAACGTGAAATTCGTTAAGCCAGCTTATCTGAAACCAATGATGACAGTCATGCCAAGTGAAGTGCAAAACACTGCTCTGATCGCACGCTTACGTCAGTTTGGTGTGATTGCGACTGGCTCAAATCGCTTGTCTGATGCAGATCTACTACTGATTGATCAGGCTCAAAAAGCATTGTATCTGCGTCAGTCTATCGAAAACCGAAAGCTATTAATTGCTCGTGATGTGCTTCTCTACGGTAAAACCACTTTTGCTTCTGCAGACTTCCCGATGTATGAAGTAGATTATGAACGTAATGCAGCATGTAACTTTACGCCGTTGATCAAATGGGGCCAAGCGGGTGCTACTCCAGTCAAAGATATTCAAGCGATGATTGATCTTTCTGTTGAGCATGCTGGTACATCACCAATCATGGCCTTAACTACGTCAAAAGTGTATAACACGCTGATTAAAGATCCTGAGTTTAAGGAAAAGTTCATTGCTCCATATGCGGGTGTGAGTGTTCCACTTACTCCAACCTTTGATCAATCTGATAAACCCCAATTCCGCGGTACCATCGATAACCTAGAAATCTGGACCTATGATGCTAAACACAGCATGAATGGAAGTGTTGAGCGTTTCATTCCAGAAGATTTCTTTGGGCTGGTTTCTGATGCTAATGGTTGGATTGCTCACTGTGCATTGCAAAACGTTGAAGCATTTGGCCAAGCTCTAGAATTCTATTTAAGCCAATGGCAGGAAAAGAACCCTTCAAGCATTCAATTATTAGCTGAATCATCTCCACTTGCTGTTCCTAATAACAAGAACGGTTTAGTCGGTGGACGTGGATTTGTATAAGGAGATCAAAATGCCAAAGTACATTGCAAAACAATCGATCGGACACTTCCGTCCAGGTCAGGAAATTGAGGGGCTTGAAGCTAAACAACTTCAAGCCCTTTTAGCATCTGGGGCTATTGAAGAATATCAAGAGCCGGAAGAACCTAAGGCAGATGGTACCGCTGCACGTTTAGCTAAACTTGAAAAAGCCAATACTGAGCTGACAGCAGCCAATGAAGCCTTAACCAAAGCCAATCAGACAGCAACTGTCGACAAGGCTAAAGCTGAGCAAGAAATTGCTGAGCTCAAAGCCAAGGTGGCTGAACTGGAAAAGGCGAAGCCTGCTGCAAAACCTAAAGCAGACTCAAAACCTGCCGACGAAAACAAGTAGGTGATCTATGTATGCGACTGAAGCAGATTTGGTCGCACGATTTGGTGATGAGATTGAAAATCTGAAAGCGATGCTTCCTTCTCAGTCCTCGGTAACTGATGCAATTCAGGATGCAACAGAGGAGATTAACGGTCATATCGGTGGTCGTTATCCTTTGCCGCTACCCAATGTGCCCAGTAATTTAAAGCGTATGGCGTGTGACATCGCACGCTATCGTCTTTACTTCCAGCAGCCCATCGAGGAGGCTCGGAAGCGTTATGAGGATGCAATCGCATTCTTAAAACGCGTTGCTGACAACAAAGCGCATTTGCAAATCCAATTGCCTGAAACAAACCAGATCGTGGATGACCATCCCAAAGGACGACCTTCGACGGCGCCAGTCGGTACTTCTTATACCGGTGGCGTATTTGGAGATTCTATCCTGGATCAAATGCCAAGCATGAAGTGAGGTGTTTATGGCTTTCGCAATAACCATTCAAGCTGATAGCTCACCTATCGAAGCAATCCTTGCTCGCTTAAACCAGTTCGATGCCGATAAGTCAAAGATGTTTAACGACATTGGCGATGCCATGCTTTATGCGACAAGAAAGCGATTTCAATATCAACATGATATTGACGGTAATCCATGGAAGGTTTCATGGCGTGCTCGCTTGCAAGGCGGGGAGACAGGGCGTAATGATGGACATTTACTCAATGGTATGAGCTACAACGTTCTGATCAATGGCGTAGAGTGGGGTGCTAATCAAACCTATGCGCATGTTTTTCATTATGGTGCTCATATCACCCCTAAGAACGGTCAATACATTACGTTTGCGGTGGCAGGGCAATATCGAAAAGTAAAAGAGGTGAACATTCCATCCCGTACTTTTCTTGGTATTAATTCTGAAGATGAGGCGAAAGTCTTAGACATTGTCGGGAGTTTTATAGATGACATTCTTCGCAGTACGTGACGAGATTGCAGAAAAACTGAAAGAGATTCCAGAATTTCTAAAGATCTATACGCCGTTGAATTCAGTCGGTGTGACAGAGATGTCGCAGGTCACGCCGTCAGCACACGTCAATTTTGTCCGTATAGACAAAAAAGCCAGTGCAGGTCGTGGAAGTGTTAATCAGATTGGTCAGCAATGGGCGGTCACGGTGGCATGTCGCAATGCTCAATCTCAAATGACCGATGGACGTGCTGTAAGTGATGAAGCGGGGCTTTTGGCTGAGAAGGTGATTGAGTTGCTTCCCGGCTGGCAACCACAAGCATCGCGTACGGCGCTGGAATTTATTTCAGTTCGAGATGGCTACAGTCCTGGCTTTGCATACATCACGATTATTTTTGAATCACAAAAATTCATTTAGGAGCCAGTCATGGCAAAACAATATAAGGCAACTCAGCCTGTCGGCCGCTTTCAAAAAGGCGATGTGGTCGGTGGGCTGAGTGATGCACAAATCAAAAAATTACTGGCAGATGGTGTCATTCAGGAACTACCTGAACCTAAAGCTGCTCCAGCCAAGAAAACTACAGGGGATGAAAAGTAATGGCTAAAGAATATATTTCGCTGCAAGGTAAGTTTTACCTGTCAGAACTTGTGAATGGTGTTGCTGGTGCAATGCGTCACCTGGGTAACGTGCCAGACTTTGAATTGGAAATTGGTGCTGATGTCGTTGAACATAAAGAATCAACAACTGGTCAGCGCACTACTGACTTCACCATGATCAATGCAACGTCGGTGAATTTCACGGGAACGTTGGAAGAAACTGATCCAGAAAACCTTCAATACATCCTGTCTGGTATGAATCACGCCGTAGCGACCACTACAGCGACAGATGTATCACTGGGTACTGTGGTGGCTGGTAAAGAAATCAAACTGGATGGCTATAACCTGAAAACGGTTTCATTCAAGGATTCAACAACTGGTACAGCTAAAACAGTTGATCCAGAGAATTACACACTGGATGCAGTGTTTGGTACTGTGGTTTTCCATGATGTATCAGATCTGACCATGCCGATCTTAGCCACTTACACCACTGGTGCAGTGACTAATACCACATTGGCATCTGACTTTGAAAAAGAGTACGAGCTCTTCTTTAAAGGTATCAATACAGCAAATGGTAAGCACATGGCTGTACGTTTATGGCGTACCAAGAAGTCACCAGAAACTACTTTCCCGCTGATTCATGAAGAACTTGGTCAGTATGAAATCTCTGGTCAGGCTTTATCTGATGTAACGAAGCAAGCAGATCCAGCATTGGGCTTATATGGCCATGTTGTGACGATTCCGGCAGCGGAATAACCTCATACAGGCACAAAGTATCTCCACAGGATGCGAAGGCATCTTTTTTTGTGCCTGTTTTAAAAACTTTTGTCGTTGATTTGGATAAACGGTTTATGGATGAGGCGTATAAGAGGATGAGTAAGCAATCAGTGTGAGTTGGTTTCTTACTAAACGACATTCTGTGTCATATATTTTTTCTAATCTATTGAACAAAAATGTAAAGATGTTAAATTACAGCCAATGCTAATATAGCATTAGTGATAATTTTTATAGGCAACTTAGAGGGAGGTGGTTATGTCAGATAAGCTTGTCATTGCACTCCGTTTGCCGGATAAAAAACCATCCGATTTAAAGTTTGGCGAAATGGCTGAACTATTTAAGCAGTTTGCTAATTTGCTAAAAGGATCTAAGGATAATTTCGGTTATCTACAGGAAGGATCTATTTATGTTGGAAGCCCACCACTAGATTCTGAAGAATACAAAGTCGCCATAGATCAAATTTTACACTCAGATGGTGGGGATTTAGATCAATATTTGAGTAAACATCTGGATTGGGGTAATGCCCAAATCGGCGTGCATCGCGAAGGCGAGAGCCCAAAACAGATGAAAGTGTTACGATCTATAGGAAATGTGATTAAACCTAAAAAGTTTAAACAAAATGACACCCTTAGAGGCAGAGTAAACCGAATTAATACCAGTTCGGAAAGCCATTCTGTTGGTATAACCTTTATAAATGGATTTAAAATAAGCGCTAAAATTGCATTAGATGATGTAAACACACTTAAAACATATTTAGGAACAAATACGCTAATTGATTTCTCTGGTGTTGCTACATACAGCTATGGTGAAGCTTATGAGCTTTATCTAGAGGATTTCAAATTAAACAGCTATGAGGCCCTAGAAGAAGATTCAATCGAAAAATGGATTTCTGACTTTGTTGGGTTTGGTAGGAGCGGCTGGCAAGATTTGGATGATCCATATAAGACACTGGAAGACGAACGCTTGCCATGATAATTACTATTGATGCCAATATATTAGTAGCTTTTTTTGATGATAATGCTTTCGATAAAGGTTTTATCCAGTTCTGCAAAGTAAATAATGTGCAGCAAGTAATAATTCCAGCGCCTGCAATGTCTGAATTCTTATCTCGAGATAGCGCTGAAAGATTCCAATTTATTCAAAGTAAAAAAAGAATTGCCTCAATTGTTAGTTTCGATGAAAAAGCCGCTTATATTACTGCTGGTATGGCTGAAGATTATTATAAAAACAAATTAGAGATACCCAAGCAGAAAGTTAAAGTTGATCTCCAAATCCTTGGCATTGCAATAGCCAATAAATCAAATTTCATTTTGACTAGAGATAATGATTTTAAGAGTTATATAGATCATCTAAAGTTAAGAATAGGGATAAAGACTATTTCGGATTTACAGATTATTGACGATTTATTCGAATGAGCTAATCAATCAAACCACTCTTCGGAGTGGTTTTTTTGTGCTGGACTTAGTATCTTGTTTGTTGATAATTTTAAAAATCACGGAATTATAATGGCAAACTTAACTATACATGCTGGTGACTTCACAAAGGGTAAGGGCTCAATCACTATATTGGGTGGGGTCTTTACAATTTCTGCAGCATGGGCGGCAGGGGATGGTTTTTCTGGTAATGTTCAGTCATTTTCCAGTATCGAAATTGAAGAGATAACTGTAGCAACTGAAGAAAATGTAAAAAGAATAGGTGGTACAGTCGGGTGGGGGGTTGCTGGTGCAGCACTGCTAGGCCCAGTTGGTTTACTTGCAGGCTTGTTGCTTGGTGGTAAAGGTAAAGATGTCACATTCATCTTGAAGTTTAAAGATGGGCGAAAAATGCTAGCCACCACTGATAGTAAAACGTTTACTAAGTTAGCAGCCATGGCATTCTAATAAATAATCAGATTAAAAAAAGCACCTCCGGGTGCTTTTTTAATGCATAAAATTTATCTCGAGACCCCATCATGAATGATTTTTTCCTAGCAACAAACCGAAGTATCAAGCTTAAAGATATCGAAGTTCGCCAGATCCAGATGAAAGACTTTGACCAATGGCTAAAGCATGCTGAAGTGCTGAAAAACTTCATCAAAGATAAAGATCATTCAGATGAGATTTTGACAGCTCTATTTAAAGCCAATGGCGTACAAGTCATTTCAACTATTGCCTGTGTGACTAACCTGAAACAGAAAGCTATTTTTGATCTGGCTGCCGATGAGCAAGCCTTCAAGGAGTTACTTAAAGCTGTACTTCTAGTCAATCAAGCTTACTTCAAATACGAAAAGCCTAAACGTGGCATTAAAAAGAAAGATGACTCCACCTGGTTTGATTCATTCCAGTTTCTGGTATCAATGGGCCATCAACATAGTGAAATCATGGAAATGACCTACGGCGCATTCCAAAACTACGTTAAGGCAGCAAATAGGCTATATAAGCAGGGAATCTTCAATAACGCCGTAGCTGTACGTATAGCTCAGTCTGACAAGAAAGGCTTTGAATCATTTAAGAAAGAAATGGTTTCTGATTGATCAGCTATCTTCCTAAAGTTATGATGTGAAAATAATAATTTAGGGGATATGAATATGAAGCGGTTGTATATCTTATTGGGGGTATTTGCATTATTACTTTTCATTGCTTTGCCTTTTTTAGCAAATGATGATTCAAATTCTCAAGCTGAACCAACCCAAGCCCTAGTAAAAACTGTAGCTAGCAGCCAATCTGAGCAGTCAAAAAGAATTCAAGTACAAACAGATTCACGTATTGCATTAAAGAACTTTCTAAAAAACTCGGAGAGCGCCGAATTAAGAAACCATAATGGTAACTGTGGTGAAGTTAATAGCAAAAATAGTTTTGGTGGATACACAGGCTTTAAACGCTTTATTGCAAGCCCAACAATAGTTGCCGTTGAAGGTGAGAACATGGATTCAGATGAGTTTCAGAAAGCTTGGAATCAGGTTTGCAAATGATGATTCACGAGCAATCAAAAATAGAAGCAAGTAACCATAAAGCATGGTTTCAGTCTACTTTTAATGCCAATGAGGTTGAACAATTGCACAATATTGGGATCGAGTGCAATGCCGATAAGAAATTCTACAAATACGAGATTCTTGATATTTTTGGACATTTAAAAAATAGGAAATTAAAAAAATGTGAGGCATTGCATCAAAAATTCATTGAACGATATATATCATTAGTTCCGCCATTTCTGAGAAATCAGATAGATGTCGAATTAATAAGGGGCGATGATTATTATGCCGCATGGTTTTTTAATAGACATTGCTTTTTTGAAGACTATAAGCGAGCGAAGAATAAGCCAGCATGGGCTGGCGCGCATAAACTGTTGTGGTCACCCGTCATAGACGATCTCACACCAGATGAATGTAAGCGTTATAGCAACAAGATTTTTAATATAGATGATGATTTTTTGGAGCAAGCGGTATTGCACTGGGAGAAACCCAAACATGGATGTCGGTGTGCATTACTGGTATTAAGAGAGTCTTCGTTTAAGAGGGAACTCGAATTGGGGAGATGTGAAATGTGGACAAAAAAAGCACCTTAGGGTGCTTGCTTAATACCTAACTTATACCCGCTTCGGCGGGTTTTTTATTGCATAAAAATTTAGAGGTCAGCATGTCTGGTAAAAATTTAACATTCAAATTAATCATGGATGCCGACACTAAAGGCTTTGTTGGCAATATTAAGCAATCGGAAGATGCAGCTAAATCAGTATTTAATGCAATAAAACAAGAGTCAGAACGGTTAAAACAAGCAACCACTGATGCTTCGAAAGAAATGGGGAATATTATCCCTAAAGGCACCAGTGAATTAGCAGACAAGCTTTCCCAGTCACTAAATGCTGCTACAGGCATTATTAAAGATGCTGGTGATAACGCAAAATCTGCAGCAGGGAATTTTACGGATTTTGGTAATAGAGCTGAGAAGGCATTAAGCCAGCTTAAAGGTGATCTAGCCCAAGCCAAGCAGAATCTTGAAGCATTTTCAAAAACTAAAGCTTCACCTGCAGATATTGAAAAAGCGCAGGTTCAGGTTGATCAACTTGAAAAAGAAGTACAGCAAACAGATCAGGCTTTTAGTGGATTTCAGGCAGAAGTAGGCAAAGCCAACAACAGCTTAAGAGAAACAGACACAGCAGCTCAGGCGGCGCAAAAAGGTATTGGGGCTCTAAAAACTGGATACACTGCCCTTATTGGGATTATGGGTGGTATAGGTATTGGTTTGGGTATTCGTGAGCTGGCTGAGGCTGCCGACTCATATACCAACCTATCGGTACGCATTCAAATCGCCACTAAGGAAGGTGGTAATTTCCAACAAGCAATGGCAGGTGTTCACCAGGTAGCACTTGCCACAAATTCTAGCTTACAGGCAACAGGTGATTTATTTACTCGACTCAATACAGTCGGTAAAGAAATAGGGATGACGCAGCAACAAGCGTTAGAACTGACTAAAACAGTTACCCAAGCCATTCAGATTGGTGGAGGTAGTGCGCAAGCAAGTGAAGCAGCTATTCAGCAGTTTATTCAGGCTATGCAGGGTGGTGTGCTGCGTGGTGAAGAATTCAACTCCATTATGGAGAATGGCTACGGGTTGGCTGAGGCGTTAGCAAAAGGGCTGAATTCAACCACTGGCGAACTTCGTAAGATGGCTGAAAATGGGGAGCTTACATCTGAAAGAGTTATTAAGGCTGTTCAGAGCCAGGCTACACAGATTCAGGAAACTTATAATCAATTTCCCACAACAATCAGTAATGCTTTACAGCGAATTGCAACATCATGGCAAATCGTTATTGGTGAAATGGATCAGGCGAATGGCTCAAGTGCCACCGTTGCTGATGCTTTAGTTGTGGTAGCTGATAATCTGGGGATTATAAAAGTATTTTTAGATGATGTGGGTTTGGGGTTGGCCTCACTGATTGGTGATTTACAAGGTGGGATTGACGCCAGCACTATCGAAGCCTTTAAAAATGCCATATCTGCTGCTTATGATGCTGTTAAAGATTTAGTATCCCAGGTATATGAATTCGGTGTGGATATTCTTGATATTCTCAATACATCAATAACCAGCACATTATCTGTTTTTTCCTCGTTCACAGGAGGTGTTTCATCTGCAGGCGAGCAAGTCAGTTTCTTAGAGCGAATTCTCCAGGGCTTAGGAATTACATTTGGCTTTATAGGTGATGGTCTTACAGCAATCGGTATTATCCTTAAAGTAGCAACGGGTAATTTTTTCACGCTAGCCTCTGCTGCGAATAGTGTTATGGCCGCACTCACTTGGGGTGATGTTAGTAAGCAATTCGCAGCAAATGCAGACTTGATGAAGGATAAAGCCAAAGAGTATTACGCTGAGGCTGATCGTGAGGCTCAAAATTTTCAATCCAAAGGGGTTCAGCGCTTAAATGAGGCAGCTCAAACTCAAGGACAAAAAACTGCGGAAAGATTAGCTCTATCCAAGCAGGAGTTGGAGCAATTACTTTCTGATCAGCAATCAGAAGTTAATGGGAAAAAAGCCACAGAGTCTGAAAAGTTAAATGCTGTTCAGGCTTATGCCGAGGCTGCTATCAAGGCCAATGGTGGTGTCATGGATGGCGTAATGCAGGCCGATCTATTGACCAAAGGCTATATCGTCACCATCGATGAGGCAGGAAAGGTTAGTGTTCAGGCTGGCCAAAGTGCAGAACAGGCTGCTGAAAGTGCCGCTAAAAAGGAAGAAGCTCTTAAGCTGGCCAAAGAGAATGTTAAGAAAGCCGATGAAGAATATCTGGCTTATCAGAAGCAAGCTGCAGCTGAACGAGCACTTCTGGAACAACAGATTGAACAGGCCAAAAAGTCAGGCGATTTAAACGCTTTAGCATCTGCACAAGCCTCTATTAATGCAATTAATGCCAAAGAAGCAGAGTTGGCCAATAACCGTGATTTAAGAATTGCTGAGCTCAACAAAGCGAATACTGGATCTGGCCAAGTGGCAGAAACAGCGTATTCAAGAGCATCTGCTGCTGCCAAATTGTTTGGTGTAGACCTTGATGCCTCGTTAAACAAAGTCTCTAAATCCTTCTCTAGTTCAGGGAATGAGCTGGATGGACTTAAGACCAAGCTGAGTGAAGCTGGCTATACAGGCAAACAGGCTGGTGATGTTCTTTATCAGGCATGGGAGGATTGGCTTAGCAAGGCTAAAAGCCAGGCTGAGATTGATTTAGCTAAAGCTAAACTTCAGGAGTTTGGCACCCAAGGTCAGATTTCAACATCTCAGGTTGAGCAAGGTTTAATTGCGATCAAGCTGCAAGCTCAAGAGTTACCTGATGATATTGACCCGGTTACTGAAGCGTTTAAGCGCCTTGGTATTCAGACCAAAGAGCAGTTAAAGCTTTCCGCTCAACAGGCCTTAATGGATTACATCACGATTCGGGATAGTGGCAAGGCCACAGCTGAAGGCATTCAAAAGGCCTATGAAAAAGCTGCTCAGTCTGCGGCTGCATCCGGTGACGCAGGAAGAATTGCAGCGGTAAATGCAATGAATGCCGGGCGTAATCTAGAAGTGCAGATTGATGATACTGGAAAGGCTGTTGTCAAAACCATGGATGATTGGACCAAATCCAATGACCGCGTTAAGGATTCCGCACGTGGCATTGGTGATGGATACCGTCACGCAGGTCAGATTGCACGTGAAGAAGCCAAATCTTCTACCGAAGCTTGGGCCGATGCTGTCAACAAGGCTAAGAGTGATTTCAATAAAGAAATGAAGCGACAGGGCGAAGCATTGAGTAAAGGAATCTACGAATACGATTCTTACACCAAGTCTGATGTGATTTCACAGCTGAAAAGCAAAGGCTATGACGATAAAGAGGCTGAAAAATTGGCTTCTACCATCTGGTCCAAGGCTATGGCCGCTGATCGTGATGCTAAAGCTGAAGGTCTTGGAAAGGAAAGCAGCGTGGCAATGAAAGCATTGATCAATGCTGAATTTGATCGAGCTGCAGCCAATGGAATAACCACCCAACACGGAACCAACAAGATCAATGAATTGCTCCGCAGTATCAATGTCGCTTCAACTGGTTCCAGTAGTTTGAGTGACTATGCGCCGTCAATTCCTTCTGTGTCATCAAATGCTGCTACACAAAGCATTAAGGAAAGTGTGAATTACAACATCCAATTCGGAGGTCAAACCCTATCCCTTACAGGTGATGCAAGCCAAAAGGATGTAATGACCAATCTGGTAAATCAATTAAAAGGTATAGCGAAATCAACATGAAACTTATTCGCTTAGCAACATCAGAGACCGTCCCATTAGAGGACGGTTTTTTATGGCCTGATGAATTTTCATGGAAGGCCATTGAGCAGAATCAAGCCTATGCCATGGATGGCTCCCTGATCATTCAGGAAGGTAAAAAGAAATCAGGTCGGCCAATCACTTTACAACCGGCAGATCAGGAAATGGGTTGGATCAAGCTGCGTGAATTACGGACTGTTTTGGAGTGGTCCAAGCTGCAGAATGAAAATTTCAGACTGCAGTTTGAACAGCCGCATGACAACCGGCAATTCACTGTCAAATTTAATCACCAGGATGGAGCTTTAGAGGCTGCACCGGTGAAAGGAATTCCAGCGGTATCACTGGATGATTATTTTAATGTGACTTTGCGCTTTACGGAGTTAGACGATGGCGATTGAAACCAAGGATTTAGTGATCTACAAGTCTGAACGCTTGACCGATAACTCTGATGGTGGTGGTAAATATTCTGGTGTCGTGGTGCAGGACGGGATCAGCAATAACCTGTTCAATGATGTATCGGAAATGGATCGAACCATGGGCGATGTCTCCATGCGTAAAATTTTTCCAGCTGTGACTACTGAAGACACTGATTTATTGATGGGTGCAACAGTCTTTGTATCTGAGTTACCAGAAGATCCAAACGTGTCAGCATTGCTTTTCAGCACCAAAAACTGGACCGATGAACGCCAATCTGCCCAGAACCGGGTAGAGAATTACCTGGCTAAAGGTGGTCAGATTGCTGGCACACCACTGGATACACACTGGAAAGGCATGTCATCACTGCAGGTTGCCATGTTTCCACAAGAAACCGAATCATCAGTGGGCGATACGATTGTCCTGATCAGTGATGAAGGTGAGGCTTTAGAGCGTGAGCAGTATGTACGCATTACCAAAGTTGAAACTCGAACCGCAGTCATGGTGATTGATGGTAAAAGTGTTGAATATAAGATTGCTACTTATTCACTTAATGATGCGCTTGAAGTCGATTTTGTAGGACTGTCTGCTCGTCAGTGGTACAACGGTGAGAAATCTAAAACCATCATCCGGGATACGATTGTTGCTGATACTGGCCTGTATTACTCATCTACAGCGCTGGCATCCGGTGCAAATGTGGGTGAATTCACCGTAAATGCCAAAAGTATCTTTGCTCAACTTATTCCATCTGCTCAGACTGAAACCCCGATTATTGATGTGAATGCTGCAGGTGAAAGTGTGGTGTTGGTTGCAGGTAACGAAGGTACCATTACAGCCAATTACCCGAATATGGTAATTGGTGTCAGTCAGAACCTGTATATCGGATCAGCAGTGATTCCGTCGAGTATGTCTTTCACCTTGCAGGGTCAGCAGATTACCGACCAAGGCGGATTGCTTAAAAACACTCAAGGCACTCAGGTTGGCACGATTGATTACCAGCGCGGATTGATTCAATGGACATCATCAGCTCCAGCCGGAACTGTGAGTTTAAATATCACATTCAAACCTGCCGCTGCACCGAATCAGTATTACCAAAGCCATGCCATTCCAGTGACTCAGAATAACCAAGGTACAAACTGGACGGGAGTTTTAATTCCGATTCCTGCACCAGGGGCTTTGTCGATTTCATACATGAGTCAGGGCAAGTTTTACACCTTGCAAGATGATGGATCAGGCCAGCTTAAGGCTGCAAGCCCTTCTTTTGGTTCGGGCATGATTAATTATGAAACTGGCTCATGGTTATTAACGACTGGCGCTTTACCTGATGTTGATACACCGATCCTGTTGAATTGGGGTACGCCAATTGTCACTTTTGTACGAAGCGGCTTGGCGGTTGATCCTGCTGGGGTGGACTTCACGCTTTTTCATAACGGGATTGCAACAGCCACTGTGACCTGGTTGCTTGAGGGTGAAATAAAAACAGCAACATTGAATAGTGCTGGAAAATTCACAGGTGACGCAACAGGCTACTTAAGACGCAATAATGGTAAAGGTCGAATTATTCCACTCAAGCTACCACAACAAGGCACTGTATTTACGATCACATATACTTATGGCGCTCCAAAGACACAAACTGTCAATAGTGGAGCACCAGACACAAACCAAAAGCTCAGCTTTGTTATTGGTACAGGCGCAGCGATTGAGCCAAGCAGTGTGTCTTTAAGTATTCCAGTCAGCCGTGAGGTGGGTGTACCAACAGAGGGTGATGTTACGCTGCATGATGAGCCAATAAACAACAGTACTACAGGGAAATTAGTTGATCAATTTGGTGTTCAGATGGGTTTGATCACATACGCAACAGGTGCATGTGAAGTCACGCCAGTCCTGCAGCTAACAGAATATAGAGCGAACTACACACCATTTAATATATATGTAGGAAGTTAGCTATGAGTTTTTACGCACCGCAAGTATCAGGCTACAGTGCAGTCACTCGAACATTAAAAGCATTTGATGCGGCCAATGTTAGTGTTAGCTATCGAGATACTGCAAGCAGTGGTAGCGACAGCAAAACAATCACTGCGAACAATTTAAGTTTTGACCTAACCACTGGTTTTGACGAGCAGATTTTGACGGGTTCGGCACGTTTTAAAATTGGCAATGATACTTTCTTGGATCGATCTGGACTGCTTTATCGCAATGTTGATCCGTCGAATAATAGCGGGATTCAATCCGGCTCTATTCAGTATGGTAATGGTGTTGTTGAGATTACATCATGGACGCCTGGTGCAGACAACACGCTCAGTCTGCAATCATTAACCACAACTACCGACTTACCACCAGTCAATAAAATCAGCTTTAGAACGCCGATCATGCCGATTCGACCGCAATCATTAACCGTGATTGTGGGGACGCTCGACCATGGGCAACTAACATTGACTGCTGATGAAAATGGCGTGATTGAAACTGACCATGCGCACGGTCAAGTGAATTGGGAAAATGGCTTTGTCTCGATTTACTTCTACAAAAAGACCAAAAAGACAGACAATCTCTGGATATTGAACGAGCCTTGGTATGACCCGCTGCTTGAATATACAGACACCGGCAATACGGTATGGATCAATGCTCCGGTCTGGGTCGATGCTTCATCAGTGCGTTATAACGCTGTGGCTTATACCTATATTCCGCTTGATTCAGAAATTCTAGGGTTATCTGCAACACGTTTACCAATTGATGGCCGGGTGCCGATTTTCCGTGTTGGTGGCATTGGGATTGTCAGCTCAAGCAAAGCTCAAGAGCTAACTGATGCCATTGCAGGGACCACATATGATCTGAAGGATCAGCGTATTTCATGGGCTGAACTTGAAGATGCCAACGGAACGAAAGTAGCTTTCGATTTATACACGGTTGATTATGATTATGGTCGTGTGACGCTTGGTGGTGACTTTGTGATGGGTAATCTGGTTGCGCCACTAACAGTTAAATATCGCTATCAAGACATGGGCTTGATCCGTGATGTGCAGATCAATGGTCAGCTGACATTCACTAAGCCTTTAACCCATAACTATGATGCAGTCGACACCATTGTTGGATCTGCTTTAGTCATTGGTGATATGCAGGCACGTTACACACGTAAGTTTGTGCAAGGCTCGTGGAGTAATGCCTGGGCAGATGAACCAAGCTCAGGAATTTTAGCTAATTACAACGACTCACTGTACCCACTTCAAGTCACAAACAACGGGGCGATTCAGGAGCGTTGGGCGCTGATATTCACAGGCGATCAATCATTCCGTTGTGTAGGTGAATATTCTGGCCAGATTGGTACAGGAACCACCAATGCTGACTATGCACCGATTAACCCGGTGACCGGTGTTCCATATTTCACGATTAAAAAAGAAGGATGGGGTGCTGGCTGGGCAAATGGTAATGTCCTGCGATTCAATACAGTCGCTGCAAACTTTCCGGTCTGGGTAATTCGTACAGTAAAACAGTCAGAGCCAGCAGTATTGTCGGATCAATTCCAGATCATGCTGCGCGGTGACATTGACCGCGTTATCTAAAACCTAAATCAAATATGGCCGCGTAATGCGGTCTTTTTTATGAGTAAACAAAATGGTCGCAAGTACAGATATTAAGTTCTACGTGCATACAAACAACAATGCGCCACAATTGCAAAATGCCTATGGCAGTATGATTAATGTGTTGGATGCTTGCTTAGTGAATGGCATTAATGTTGGTGCTGTTTCATCACTTATAGCATCAGGTACAACAGTTACTGCATTATTTAGCTCTGCGCATAATTTGATGCAATACCAGGTGATTAAAATCACTGGGGCAAATCAGTCAGAGTTCAATGGTGAACATAGAGTATTAACCGTACCAAACGCACAAAGTGTCACGTTTGAACTTGCAGCCGTACCAAGTTTATCTACCGCCACAGGCACAATCACAGCCTCATTACCCCCACTTGCGTGGGAAAAACCATTCTCAAGTACCAACCCAAATGGTGGTGGAAAGGCAGCTTATCGATCTACCAATTTACTTTTGCCAAGTCACCCATTTCTACGTGTTGTAGATGAACTTGATCCAGCATATACAGCAACTTATGCGAAGTACGCAAAAGTCGGTATTGTTGAAGATATGACGGATATTGATACGATGCTTGGTGTTCAGGCGCCCTTTGATTCCACTATGCCTGATAAAAATTGGATAGGCACAGGTTCAGGTATTGAGGCAATTAATGGCTGGGCTCGATGGTACTATGCGACGAGTTATGGTTTTGGGTCCTCAGACGGGGATCGGTATGGTGCATCTTCCAATGAGATGAAATGGATGGTAGTTGGTAATGGTGACTGGTTCTATATTATTAATTCATCTAATGAAAAAGAAGATTTCTCAGCAGTCTATGGGTTTGGGAGCTTTGAATCATTTCTTGAAGGAGACTCGACAAATAATTTTCTAATAAGCAGCTTAGACTACGCACCTGCGAGTGAAAATTTTTACCGTCTGCGAAATTGCCCTGTACCGACTCTAAACAAAAAAACTTTATTATTGCAAAGAGATTATACTCAAAATTCATCAGGATTAGCCGCTATTGTCTCTCTGGGTATTGGTAAAATTAACAATACATCTGGAGAAGCAATTATAGGTAGTCCAACAAGTATTGGATATGCATTAATGCCTGCCTATATATACAATAGTAATATCAGAGGGGTTTTGCCGGCACTTAAATGGTTATATCAATCGGAGCCATTTTCCAACAAGCAATCATTTATCTTTGGTAGTGAGATATTTATGGCTAAAAGTATTGCTCACCCATCGTCTCCAGAATCCGTACAGATTGTTATTAAAATAGGGGGGTTATAGTGAATATTGTTGTCCCATATTTTAACACCAAAAAAAGAAACCTAAATAAGCAATCCCCTCAGTTATATAAAATTTCGGGAACAGTACTTAAAAGTTCTGCACCTATACCGTGCCGTATTCGCTTATATGAAAAGCTTACTGGTACAAAATTAAATGAAGTATTGAGTGATGCGAACGGGAATTACGAATTTACCAACCTCGAAAAAAGTAAATACTTTTTGGTCGCTCATGACCCAGCCTCTCAATTCAATGCAGTCATTCAAGATAACGTGGTGCCAAAATGAGTAAAACATCAGTCAATGCTCGGCTTGCCATGATTCAAGCCTTTGCAGAATTTATGGATAACGGTAGCCAAAGTGCTACCGTTACTTTTTATGAGGGCGTGCAGCCTGCAAATACAGCTATTGCAGCAGATTCAAATAATGCTCTGGTCACTTTGGTGTTTCCTGAGCCGTGCATTAAAGAAGTCACGCCAACTTATGTTGAATTACACCCAACAGACACAGCAACCGTGATTAAGTCAGGCACTGCAACATGGGCGCGTATTTATAATGGTGCTGGTGATGTCGCTGCCGATCTAACAGTGGGCACGGATATTAGCCTTGCTAACACCAATCTCGCGCTCGGCGGTACATTGTCAGTCACCTCAATAAAACTCAGACCTTAAATTAAAAAGGTGCTCATGTGGATTTTAAAAATAAGCTCGGCACCGTTGATGCGCACAAACTAAACTTAAACTTTAAGTCGGATAATACTGATAGCCATAACATTATTCTCAATTTTGAGCACATGGCCGATGGCTCGACCAATCTTAATTTTGGCGATGATGTTACAGCTGCAATTGATACAGCACTTGATACCGGATTTTTATTTGAAGTCACAGCAGTCTATGCAGATAGTGGTGAAAATACTGCGGTCATAGACACGGTGCTCTACACTGAATTTAGCTTTGAAGTTGTCGCAGTCTTTAAAGACAATATTGATGTCATCGGGCAGATTGATACAGTTTTAGATACCAGTTTTAGTTTTGAAGTCGAAGCGGTATTTAGGGAAAACCTGTGCACGATTGATACGGTTTTGGATACAGGCTTCTCATTTGAAGTTAAAGCACTATTCGATATTAATCATCTTGTCGGGGTGTCTTATGGTTTTGATATGCGATATCAGAAGGCTATCGCAGCCTTGAGCACCACAGAAATACCGTGGGCCAAGCCAATATTAAGAGTCTCAAATGAGGCTCTTTTTTATGATCAAGGCTTGGTAGTTTCGAATCAGGTAAATATTCAGCATGAGCAGGCAGGGTCATTAACCCGGGCGATTAGATCCTTTCATGAGCAAGCCACTGGTTTGAGTTCTGATGCGTATGTAATCTGGGAAGAAGGCAATAAACGCTTTATTCATCAGCATTACTTGCATGAAGAAACCATCAAGCTGCGTCATAACAGGGAAACGGTCTGGCAAGAAATGATCCGACGTCGCAAGACTTTTACTTATTCACATGAAGTGGCGCAAGTCTTTGAGTACCGTTTTTCATTTGAATGGGATAAAAGCCTCGAGATTGTCACCAGGTCAGATTTGCCTTGGGATAAAGCCAAGGCGATTCATTACCGTAAGCACCTAGTTCAGCATTGGCCAAAGCCCGAATTACCCAAATATGAAGGCAGCACAGATCTAAACTTTATCTGCTTATGTCATGACGTTGATTCACACAATGTTGTATTAAATTTTGGTGCAGATGACTGTATTCCAGCACTGCCGAAAAGAAACTGGTGGTATATCGTGAATACATTAACAGCCGAGCGATTAGATACCGGCGAGAAAATCAAGGTGATTGATGGTAGTTACAGTACCAGCCAGTCTCAGTGGTGCTGGACCTACTCAATTACCGTGGCACATACTGAAAAAGATAAGCTTCAGCCAATTGATGGGCATCCAGTGATTCTCAAAGTCATGATCAATGGATTTGAGCATCATATTTTGCTGGAAGATCCAGAAGAAACCCGACGCTTTGCCAGTGTTCTGTACACTTACCCAGGGAGAAGTATCACAGCCTTAAACTCGGATAAATACGCAGCTTCACGCTCATTCATCCAGGACAATGAGAGAACTTCTGTTCAACTGGTTCAGGCAGAGCTGGATCGAGCTAATGGTGGTACAACCTTGGACTGGAAGCTGATTGATGAATTGGGCTGGATCGTACCGGTTGAAAGCCTGAGTTATGCAGAACTGGCACCTATTGATGCTATCAAACAGGTGGTTGATGCGGCTGGTGGTTTTATCTATAGCCAGAAAGCGGGCAATACACTGACCATTTTACCCCGGTACCAGAAAGGTTATTGGGATACGATGACGGTGGATGATTACGATATTTTGTTATCTGAAAGTCTGGTGATGCAGCAGAACATTAAGCAGAACGATGAATACATTGCAGACTTTAATGCCATCACTGTAGTGAATAGTCGAAGTGGTGAGAGCCTGAAAGTACAGCAGCGCGGTACTTCGGGTGATGTTCCGCTTGAATCAGTTACAGGTCCGTTATTTAACCTAGTGTCAGGGGCTAGTTATGGGAAAGCTGAGTTAATCAAAGCCAATATTCAGGAGTTACATACCTTTGCTGACATTCCAGTGAGTCAGGAAATTGGCGAGATGCTACCTGGTAAAACGATTGCCTTTAATGGTCAGTGGTGGGGCGTAATTGATGGGGTAAGTGGCAGCTTCTCGCATGAAAAGGTCAATGAAACTATTACTGTGGAGCGTATCAGCCGTGAGTAATCCTTTATTCGAATTGAGAAAGCTCTTAAATCCTACACATGCTGAATATATCGGCACCATTACTTCAGTGAAGCATCCAGAGTATCGGGTGCAGATCGATGGTGGATCTGGTCCAGTGCTTTGCACTTCTGGAACCACATATAATTTAGGTGCCAGAGTATTCATCTCAAACCAGATGATCCTAAGGCCAGCACCTACTGGACAGCATTCAGAAATAGAAGTCTAAACTTAACCAAACAAGAGCACCTTATGGTGCTTTTTTATTACCAAAATTTAGGGGGCACAATGTCGAATGACTATCTGTCTGACCCACCTGCAGCCACATCCGGACAATTGCTTGCGATATCAGAAAGTATTAGCCAACTACGCCAAGAGATGCGTCAGGAAATGCGAAAACTAGAAGATGTGCCGCAAAAAATCGACCGGATGAGTATGCAGTTTGATCAGCTTCAGGAAAAGCAACAAAACCTTGATCACAATGTGCAAAAGATCCAGAAGAACCTTGAAGATGATCTGGATAGAACAAAATCAAGTCTCCGAGATGAGATGAAGCAAATCCGTGTGGATGCTGAAGTCAAGCACAAAGAAGTCGATATGCAGATCCGGGTACTCCACGAAAGTAAAACCAAAATAGATAGTGTGACCAATCTGGTCCGCTGGGGTGGGATTGCAATCATAGGTGTCTTTGCTGCCGCCTGGAACAATCAAACTGCCAAAACCGACACAGTGAATGCACAAGCAATGGCGAATAGTCAAAAAATTCAGGTCCTTGAAAAACAATCTGATCAGACCCTTCGCACCTTAGAAGAAATCCGCAACAAACTTTACGAACGTAACTATATGAGTGAGACAAAATGAAATTTATACAAGAAAATGCACTGCAGTATTTATCTGTAAAGCTCCCACTACTGGGGGCTTTTTTAATGCTTGCAGTTTTAGTTATTCAGTGGGCATTAGACTTTAATTTTATCCCTGAACAATATGCACCTTTTATCATTGGTACAGTCTTGCCAGCTTTAAGCTGGATAGGCCGTAAAATTGCACAGCCAAAACTGCATCAACATCTTGGCTTTGCCACCATTACTGCAGGGCATAGTAATTCTGATCCCGGTGCAGTAAACGGCAAAATTAAAGAAGCGGATTTGGTGACTAACTTCCGTAATGCAGTGACTCATTATTTGCGTGAAGCAGGGCTACAAGTCAAAACCGATGGCACTGGCACCAGGAACGATCCATTGTCTGCTGCAGTCAAATTAATTCAAGGCTCAAGTGTTGCGGTAGAATTCCACATGAATGCTGCAACCTCAAAACAGGCGAATGGTGTAGAAACGATTGCCCTGCTAAAAGACAAGAAACTGGCTCAAGACTTATCTAAAGCTGTAGCAGATGCTCTTGGCAGTCGGTTACGTGGTGACAACGGTTGGATTGATCAGTCTAAATCAGCACGCGGCCGTTTAGCGTACGTGAATGCTGGTGGTCTGATTGTAGAACTTGGCTTTATTTCCAATGAAGACGAACTTGCCCGATTTAATGCGCGTTACTGGCTGGCTGCTAAGGCTGTGGCCAAAGTGCTGATTGATTATGAAAAGCGTAATTAAAGTTTTAATGCTGTGCTTCCTCCTATCAGGCTGCACAGCCCATTCAATTACGACGAATGTGAATGTGGGGATATGTGTGAAGGCTCTTTGATGGGCCTTAATCCAACCTATTTGCAATCTCTGACGCGGTCGCATTGTAATAAATCATCAGGCTTCTTAAATCCTTATGACCAATCATCCGCGCCAAATCCAATACTTCCAATTTCTGGGCGAGCCTTGTGCATGCCTCATGTCTTGAGTCGTGAAAATGTAAATCCTCAATTTCACACTTATCTCGCAACTTTCTCCAAAGTGTATCAAAGCTCGAATCTTTCACTGTAAAAACCTGATGACTGCCAACACCTTTCATAAGTTCAAGCAATTCAACAGCACGCTTGGACAGAGGCACATGTCGTTTTGTTCCATTCTTGGTTTCATTCAAAGTCACATATCTATTCTTTAAATAAACCCGGTCCCAAGTCAGGCCGCGGATCTCACCAGCACGCATTGCAGTTTCAATCGCCAACAGGAAAGCAATCATAATTTGCTGTGTGAAATTCTCAGGTGCCTGATCATCGAATTCAGCAGCCAGACAAAGCCTGTAAATTTCATCCGCTGATATGCGTCTATCTCGATGTGCTGGTGGTGGTGGCATCTTTAAATCACTCATGGGTGAATCATAAACCCACTTCCATTCCGTGCGCGCTACTGTAAACAAAGCTGACAGTATGTTGCCCTCACGTCGTACCGATGCTGGCTTGACTGTTTTTAGCCTGGTATCACGCCACACCACAAAATCATCAGTCGTAATTTTAGCAATATGCTTTTTTGCAATCTTTGGAAAGTTTCTTTGGAATGCCCGAAATCTCTTAATCTCAGCATCACAGCCTTTGTGCTTTGGACACACTTCTTCTATGTATCTATCAATTGCACAATTTAATGTATAATCAGGAAGCTTTCCGCGTGATAACTCTCTTAATTCAGTTTCACGTTTTGATGCCCATGCGCGAGCCTGAGTCTTAGTATCGAATGTCGCACTTTCCCGAGTACCATTCACACTAATCTCAACTCGCCAAGCATCACCCCTTTGTCGAAAGGTGGCCATAATTTTTCCTTTAAAATGTTGTGGCGTAAATTTGGCGTAATCAATATAGAATGAATAATAGGGAATAATAAGGAAACATTAAACTATTGAATTAATGAGCCACACTTAAACCTATAAAATTAAAGAAAAAATAAGGAAAACTAGGGAATAATAAGGAAACCGCAAATTTCGGGAAGTGCCCGCTGAGCGCACCATCATTTTATTAGTTCACTTACCTCATTAGACTAAAAAAACAATTCCAGATTTATAAAATAAATTATGGATTCTCTTCCTCTTCATCCTGATGTTTTTGACGTATTTGATCTCTTTTCACCTGAGGGTCTTGATCTACGCCTAACTGACCGCGTTGAATCTCTCGATCTTGTTTCTCTTGTGGGTCTAACTCTTCTTCTGGAAACTCTTCATTCAGTTCTTCATCTGGTTTAGCCATCGGGAATTACCTCTTGGGAATATAAGTAGTAATGTCTGTAGAAGATGCTCTTAGACCTCTTATTCTATAAAAATGGGTGAATTACATTGTTGTATTTATAGTTTGTTTAATCTCATAAATTGTTGTTTCTATAAATAGATGTGCTGAGTAGTTTTTTTATCAAAAAAATTAGTATCTTATGCTCACAATAAAAATGAGATATAGATATGAAAAAATTATTATTCATTGGGTTAATGATTGGGGCTTCTTCAGTTGCTGAAGCGAATACACCTTTAGCTATTCAATATGGTAATCCTGCTCCAAAAGATAAAGCCGTTATTACGACTACACCTTATTATGCTCAAGAAAACCTAATAAGTCAGTACTCTTTAGCTTTTGGTTACGCCGGTTCAAAAATAGGGTCAGACAGCTTTTTGGGTACTGAATCATTCGATGGGCTGTTTATTAATGGTGAATATCAATCCCATCCGACGACCAGCTTATGGGCCGAATACAAATTTCAAAGCTCAGATATTGATTACAATCAAGTTACAATTGGGGTAAAAAATAAATTTCTGGAAAATGATCAGTTTTATTCAGCAATTTCTATAGGTCTGGGAATGAGCTGGGTAGATGAAAGTGAAACGGATGCAGATCTTGGTCGAGTCGATCTGGAATTGGATTATTTTACAATTCCTGTTGCCTTGGAAGTCGGTTATAAAATTGCTCCTGAAGCAGATTTATTTGGATCTTTTGGTTATCAATGGATGTTTAACCGTGATGCCAAGATTTGTATGAATGGCGCATGTGTCTCTGGCAAGAGTGATGATCTGGACTTGAATGGGGTTACTTATCAATTTGGTTTTCGCTATTACTTTTAGTGGCTAATCAATGGCCTTAATAGCGAACTCTTTTACTTAAGATTTAAAATTGTATCTAGCTAAAATTATTCATTTTTCACATAAATAAAGAATATTTTTATTAAAATTTAAATAGATAGGATATAGAGATTGAAAAGAATAGAGTTGTTTGTAGTGCTCTATTGATCCAGCCAAAATATTCTAATCTGCTTTTGAAAAAGCACAATTTAAATATTGTATAAGTCTTCTTTTAGAAGTGTAAAAGTGTATTGTAGGTAAAAAAAATCCTGCTATATTGAACTCATGGTAGGTCATAAAACGAAACGACGCTACCAATAAGTTGGACGGATCAATGACAGTTAGTTGAGCTCGAACTTAGGCTCAGGCAATAAATCTAGCACTAGCCATCCAACACAGAGCCCGCAGCGATGCGGGCTTTTTAATGCAAAATTTTAAGCGAGAGTTATTAATAATTTCGACTCTTTTATTTGTATAGAACATTCTTCATTAGCGACTATATATAGTCGATAAAAGGTGCTCGCTAAAAAATCTTACATATTCGTTTGAAAGCCTTTCAAATAACTATGTTATAAGAATTCAGACAAGCAAATTTAATAATGCCAATAAAGGGAGGTATGACGATGATAGAAGGTTTAATTGAAGTGCAAGTCAAAAACCAGTATGGCAAAACCCTGAATGTAAAAGCATTACTACGTGCCGGTGCTCATCATAGTGATCCGTCCCAGCATTTGGAACAGCAAGTCGAATATATTGTAGTGGATGATGAAATTATCAGACCAACAATTGAACTGTTATTTGCCAGTGAGCAGACCGACTGCATCTATCGTGTTCTGGATGCTAAATAAGGATCCGGGATTCATTAAGCTGCTTTATGACGTTTAAAGAAAGATATAGCTCATCCAATGATGAGCTTGATTTTGATATCTTAGTTCACTTCTTTATCAAATTGTTTGATGCAGAATAAAAACTGATAAATTTAATTCAAAGAGATTGGATAAATTCCTATCATTGCTCAGTTTTATCATTTTTTTATATTAAATAATATCAAACTATCTATATAGATGATCTAAATTAATTTCTTCGAAAATACGCTCTAAGAAAAGCATTATTTCAGAAAACTTTTAATGTGACATTTACATCATAACGGTCAAACTCGTCCAGAATTTGATGAAGCGTTTGTTGTCCCAATGCATCTGCAGCTGCAATTTGTACTTCCTGATTGGTCTTGCTGTCAAAGCATTCAATCGTCTGAATCAGCCATTGATGTTCATAGGCAGTTTTCTCAATCAGTATGCGACGTGGTTGCAGCGCATCACTGATCTGGCGAGGCAAGACATACGTGATCGCCAACTGAATATGTTCTAGTTCATCGGCAACACTGACAAAAGTAATGACCCAGTTTCCCACCTTGCTCAGTTGCATGGGATTATCAAAGGTATCGAATTCAAGATAGTGTTGCATAAGCGTGGGAAGAATAAAAAGTAATACATTCTATATGGCTTTAAATCCTTAATATAGCTATGCATCTATAGTTGAAAGTAAATGAATACAACTACTTTTGAACAAATTAAAATTATATTTTTCAATTAAATAGAAAAATTTTTTCGCCGGATTTATTCA
The DNA here is from genome assembly GCF_000369625.1 of Acinetobacter variabilis. Taxonomy (GTDB): domain Bacteria; phylum Pseudomonadota; class Gammaproteobacteria; order Pseudomonadales; family Moraxellaceae; genus Acinetobacter; species Acinetobacter variabilis. The sequence continues at coordinate 1,521,950 of NZ_KB850113.1, read as the reverse complement.
TCTTTAAACTTAAGATAGACTTAAAAAGACTGAATCTATGAAGAGTTTTAAGCCTGAGCACGCAACATGGATAAAGCATGGCTAATTTGCTTGAACAGTTGGTTTAACTCTTGTGAAGGCATGCGGCTTTCCTGGAGAAGTGTCAACCATTGCACCTGACAGACTTTTAAGGCATTGATATCTGGTGCCTGAGCAATATTTTGAATGTGTTGATTGGCCAATAAGCCACAGTATTTTTTTAAACTGTCTAGCATCAAGCTGCGTACCTGTTCTTGGTTGAGTGCTATATAGGTAATGTCAGCAGGTACGTCAGGCACGTGGGTCGTGGCAACTAATGTCGTGGTAATCAGCGCTTCAAGATTGGCAGATGGGGCAGGACTGGTGATTGAAGTCTGAATATTTGATTTAGGAAAGTGTGGAAATGAGGCTTTTACTGAGTTATTAGCAGGCGCTGAAGTTTGTGCTGACTCTGTACCGACTGCTGCATTTGAAGTCTCTAACTCTTGTACTTCAATCAGTCCTATATCACACAATTGTTGCAGCAAATCATGTGGTGCAATACGCGCTTTAAACTGAGGTGTGAGTAAATCAAAATCTTCAGTGCCAATTAAAACCAAAAGACGTCTTTGACGTGCATTAAGCTCGACATTACGATGTTGAAGAACATGTAGACCCTTTGCAGTTTTTGAATAGCGCATCATACCTGAATGCCTTATATACAGAATTCAGGTAGATGCTAATATTAGAAAATTACACTAATATGAAGATGCTGTTAAATTTGCTTAAAATTAAAGAGTTGTAATTGCAGTATTTTCTAAAGCCTTACGCAAATAAGGATCGAGATCCTCCTGACGAAGCAGCCATTGCACATAGTCAGCAGGCAGTTCAGCAATCGCAGTGCCACGATGCTTACCAAAATTGATGGTACGTGGAATACGCGCATCTTCAGAAGCTTCATATAGTTCTTCAATACTGCTGATTTTCAGGTAATGCACAATATGCATCAGGATATTCGCAGTCAGAATAATATCCATATCAGCACGATGCGCTTTACGGATCATTTCACGGGCACGGTCGCTGCCACGAGTGATCATATAAATCAGGGCAGAGATATTGTGGGCCTCAGCATCTGGCCATACGCGACGAGCCAAAGCGAGCGTACAAATCGCTTTAATATTAGATGAATTTACACCGCATTTTTCTAAGGCACGAATATCATAATCAATATTGTGACCAATGATATAAGTGGTTTCCTGTGGAAGTTTAAAGCTGCTGTAATGTGGTTGTCCTTCCAGATCTGATTCCAGAATATGATGCACGGCCATGGCTGCAAAAGAAATCGGTTCATCACAGCTATAGAGCTGATCAAACAGTCGGCTTTTATCCAGGCTGATTTTATGGTCCAGAATGTCCACAGGCGCATACGCAATTTCAATCGGCTGACCGTTTAGTGTATGGGTTTCAGTGTCGAGAATGATAGCCTGCATGACAGAAATATGCCTGAAAAAAGTGGATATCAAAATCTAACATTATTATTTCAATCCTGACAGTTGAAATGCCGGATTTTAACTTTAATTGCAGACTTTTTGACTGATATAGAACATTTGTAATCTACACTTATAAATAAAAGTTTTCAAAGTTTCTGTAAATATTTCCATAACTTAAATTTATCATGTCGGAATGGTCATAAATTAAATTGCTATTTATTAGAAAAATAACAAAATAATCTCTTGTAATTAATGAAATAACTTGGGAAATTATTCTCTAGTTTTATCAACGGATAAAGATAAAACTTTAAAATCATGAGAGATAATAATTAAGACAAGGATAAGATCGATGAAACGTCATGTATTGACTGGTTCTCTACTCGCGCTAAGCATAGCTTTAACTGCCTGTAATGATAGCGATGATAATCGTTATTATGAATCCAAACCTGCTATTCCCGTAAATAATATCGACAATCCAGTCGTAACCACACCTGTAGCCTATACCAAAACAGATCTGACTGCTGTTGCTGATGAAAGCGTGGTTATGACTTATAAGATGTTAGGTATCAATAATAACGAAACCCAGGCAACTGCACTGGTTTTCACTCCAAAAGGAACACCTCCTGCAAAAGGTTGGCCGATAGTGGCCTGGGCACATGGTACGACGGGTGTGGCCGATCAGTGTGCACCAAGTCGCAATGAAATAAATCCTTATATCAAAAATATGATTGCCGGATTCCTTCAAGCGGGATATGTGGTCGTTGCACCTGATTATGAAGGTTTAGGAGAGCCGGGTGGAAAAGAACTTCATCCTTTCCTTAATCTTAAGAGTGAAGCTTATTCAATTACCGATGCTGTAGTCGCAGCAAAAGACTATTTAGGTTCGGATGCCTCTAATCAATGGATGGCTGTCGGTCATTCTCAAGGTGGTCAAGCGGCTTTAGGCGCTGCCCAATATGCAGCACGTGCTTCTCAAATGACTTATAAAGGTACAGTAGCTTTAGCTCCTGCTTCTAATTTTAGTTTGATTTTGGCAGGTGGTGAGGCTCAAGCTGGACAAGAACCAGATCTGAATAAAAAGATTCAAACTCTAGCATCTTTAGATACTTTTACCGCGCTGATCGCCGCGGGATTGCGTAATCCGAATCCAAATCTGCAATATAGTCAGGTCTTTAAAACACCAACAGATGAGATTGCCAAGAATGCTGAAACAGACTGTTATGATGTATTAGGCAACAAATTCGGTACAGCAATGGGAGCTTATGCCCAAACCAATGGAAATTTGGAAGGATACCCGCGTACTCAAGCTAATTTTATGAGTATTCCGGTAGTGAAGAATTTCCTGGATAAAGACTCTCAGCCTTTACAGGTTAAAGTGTCTACACCTGTGATTATTTATCAGGGAGAGGCGGATAGTACTGTTCCAAAGGCTGCAACTGATGTTTTAGTGAGCTTAGCGAATCAGAAACAAACCTCGGTACAATATATTACGGATGGTTCATGGGACCATGGCAGCGTCTATGCACTGAATATTGCTAATATTATTTCAGATGTAAAATCTCTAATGCCAATTCAATAACTTATTTTTATCTCTATAGCTCATGTTTTTTAAGCATGAGCTATTTTTATTGCAAACTGAATAAAGTTCATGGTCGAAATTGGCAAAGTTCATGTTACAATACGCGCCAATCTTAGCACGGCTTAAAAGCCCTAATTTAATAGGACCTCGCTAATGTTTGCCAATATCTCTATTGCTGAATTTGATCCAGAAATCGCTCAAGCAATCTCTAACGAAGATGCTCGCCAAGAAGCGCACATCGAGTTGATCGCTTCTGAAAACTATTGCTCACCAGCAGTAATGGAAGCTCAAGGATCAAAACTCACTAACAAATATGCAGAAGGCTACCCAGGCAAACGCTACTATGGCGGTTGTGAATATGTAGATGTCATTGAACAATTGGCAATTGACCGTGCTAAAGAATTATTTGGTGCTGATTATGCTAACGTTCAGCCACATGCTGGTTCTCAAGCAAACTCTGCAGTTTATTTAGCGCTGCTTAATCCAGGCGACACAGTATTGGGTATGAGTCTGGCTCACGGTGGTCACTTGACTCACGGTGCGAAAGTAAGCTTCTCAGGTAAAACTTATAATGCAATTCAATACGGTCTGAATCCAGAAACTGGTGAGATCGATTATGAAGAAGTTGAACGTTTAGCTGTAGAACACAAACCACGTATGATCGTAGCTGGTTTCTCTGCATACAGCCAAATCGTAGATTGGCAACGTTTCCGTGACATCGCGGACAAAGTTGGCGCTTACCTGTTTGTAGATATGGCTCACGTCGCTGGTCTGGTTGCTGCTGGCGTTTACCCAAGTCCAGTTCAAATTGCTGACGTAACAACTACGACTACTCACAAAACTCTTCGTGGTCCTCGTTCAGGTCTGATCCTTGCGAAAGCAAACGAAGAAATCGAGAAAAAACTTCAATCAGCTGTATTCCCGGGTAACCAAGGTGGTCCTCTGGTTCACGCGGTTGCTGCTAAAGCAATCTGCTTTAAAGAAGCAATGGCACCTGAATACAAAGCATACCAACAACAAGTGGTTAAGAATGCTCAAGCTATGGCTGAAGTTCTAATCGAACGCGGTTACGACGTTGTATCTGGCGGCACTAAAAACCACCTGTTCTTGTTGTCTCTGATCAAACAAGACATCACTGGTAAAGATGCTGATGCTTGGTTAGGTGCTGCTCACATCACTGTGAACAAAAACTCTGTACCAAACGACCCACGTTCTCCATTCGTGACTTCAGGTATCCGTATCGGTACACCTGCTGTAACGACTCGTGGTTTCGGTGAATCAGAAGTTCGTGAACTTGCTGGTTGGATCGCTGACATCCTTGATGCTAAAGGCGATGAAGCTGTAATCGCTGCGGTTAAAGAAAAAGTTGCTGCTGTTTGCGCTAAATTCCCTGTTTACGCAAAATAAGCCTAACTTGAGAAAAGCCCCCTCAAGGGGGCTTTTTTTATTGGGTGATATTTTTTCTGACTCATCTTCTGTTGCCCACTTTTATGATCAGTTAAAAGAGGAGATAAAATCCTATATATAAAATATTCATCCTTTTATAAAACAAAGTTGAGAAATACAGATCCTATAAATCTGATTTCGAAAAGAGTATTGAGTTTTTCTAAAATTGGTTACATTCTTTGAAAAACAGCTTTATAAGTTGAGTTAAGACACAATTTTTTAGCAGCTAAAAAAAGATTTTTTATATTTAACTTAATTTAATTCAATTAATCACTTAGAACTTAGATTCATTCGCTTTCTAAAGACTATTCAATCATTCATTAAACAAGGTAGTAAGAATGGCTAAACCAAAAATTATTTTATCTGAACAGGATGTGGAGCGTCTCGAAACCATGCTTGAAAATCAGGACAAGTTCAGTGAGACCATGCTTCAACTGGAAGATGAACTGGCTCGTGCTGAAGTGGTCAAGCCAGAGGACATGCCAAGCAATGTGGTGACCATGCATGCGCGTGCATTGCTGACGATTGCACCATCAACGGAGCCTGTAGAAATTACCCTAGTCTACCCACATGAGTTTAAAGGTGAAAAAGGGCAGGTGAATGTCGTAGCACCGATTGGAACTGCAATCTTGGGCCTGGCAGAAGGGCAGACCATTGAATGGCCGCAACCTGATGGTCAATTGATGAAAGTCACGATTGAAAAAGTGCTGTATCAGCCAGAGCGAGAAGGTGACTATCTATAATTTTTTAGTTAAATCGCCGATATAAAAAGGCCCCTATAATCGGGGCTTTTTAATGCCTGTGTTTTAATGCTTGGTGAGTTTATCCAGATAACCCATAATAAATGCAGAAATCACAAAAGTCAGATGCATGATGATGTACCACATGATTTTGTCATTCTCGACGTTACGAGCATCCATAAAAATACGTAGTAAATGAATCGAAGAAATAGCTACGATGGAAGCCGCAACTTTAAGTTTAAGAGAATTGGCATCCATAGTGCCGAGCCAGTTCAGGCGGGTTTTATTTTCATCGATTTTGAGTTGTGAAACGAAATTTTCATAACCTGAAAACATCACCATCACAATAAGTCCACCAACCATGGTCATATCAACCAGGGATAGAATCACCAGAATCAGGTCAGCTTCAGTATATTCGAAGATATGCGGCAGAACATGAATCACTTCCTGAAAGAATTTTAAGGCCAGTAATAATAAAGCGAATGATAAACCAAAATAGACAGGAGCTAAGATCCAGCGTGCGGCATACATCGTATTATGAAAAAAACGTTCCATTTTATTCTCAGGTTACCTACTTTATTGTTGATCTTGATCATAAATAATTCATGCTTAAAATTCGAGAATTATTTATGTTTTATAATGCCTTATAAGTATTCTTAAGTTTAAAAAAGCTTAATTAAGACCATAAATTAACTTGGCATTTATTGTGCTTATCCTTATTTAGTTGGTTATTAGCCTATTTGAGACCGATGGAAAAGATTCTAGAGAGAAACAGCAGGTTATAGTCAAAATAATTTGTACAAGAAATGGCTGTATGCCAAACTTAATTCCAACAATATCTTCAACTTATGTAAAGAAAATTCTATGGCCTGAAGCATTCCTTTGCAAAATGCTACATGTTATGTTGAATGAAAAGACGTACTATAAAAATCGAATTCACTGAGTTTAAAGGGCCATGTCACAGATAGATGTTTTGATTCCAATCCAAGACATTGCAGTAGAGCAGAGCGAGATTCTAAGTATCAAGCGCAATGAACTTGTGCCTTTACTCAACGATCAATACAAGCTGAATCATTATGCTGACCCACTTATTCAGGCACAGTCCGTACTATTAAATGGGGTAGATCCGCATCTGACCCAACAACTGAGCCATACTATTGAACAGCTGATTCAGATGTTGGCTCAATCAAAAAAATATCTCAAGAAGCGTAAATTTAATGCCTTACAGAAATGGCTGGGTATCGATTTAGATTATGGCTCAAGTCAGGTTGAATACTATAAAAAACTGGACTATTTATTGGATCAGGCAGATCACCTTAGCCGTAAGTTGCAAATTGAAATCCAGAAATCCCAATCGCGATTTCAGCAACTGATCGGTTTACGTGAGCAAATGGCCAAGCATATTGTGGCAGCAGAAGAATTTTTATCTGAATATCCGCAGTTTGTCAGGAATCAGCATCCACTGGATAATTTTTCTGAGCGGCTTTCGAAAAAGGTGCATACCTTAAGAACCTTGCAAAGCAGTAATGACATTGCCATTACCCAGATGCAACTGTCCCAGCAACTGTCTTATAGCCTGCTGGATCGGTTTAAAGAAGCACAACAGGTATTGATTCCGGCCTGGCAATATCATGTCAAACAAAGCCAGACGAAACACTCGACAAGTGATCTGGAAAAGCTCGATAATAGCCGGGACAATCTGATTAAAACGTTAAAAAAGTCACTCGAGAAACCCTCGAATACATAACAATATAAGGTGAAACATGACCAAATCTGATGTAGTAAATTTACCTGTCGAAAGCTCAACTGAACTGACTGAACAGAAGTTCCAGCAAATGGATCTGAAAGAGCTGGGCTTGCAGCCTGCCGATTTTCAGGAGGTTTTGGCAGCACGTAAAGAACTGCAGAATATGAGTCATAATAGTGTGGCCGAATATGGCAAAAATATAGCCACCAAAACTTCAAGCTATACCGATGAATTGCTGAATCTGGTACAGAACAAAGATCTGGATGCAACCGGTCAAAAGCTGAATCAGGTGGTGCAGGTGGCACAGCAACTGAATACCAGCAGTATCTTGAACAAGAAAAAAAGTTCGGGATTTCTGGGCAATATCATCAGCAAATTTAAGGGTGTGAAAGATAATTTTGACTCCCATTTCAATACCACCAAAGAACAGATTGATGTGCTGGTCAAGGAAATTGAAACTTCACAATCCGGATTAAAAGCACGCGTTGATACGTTAGATAAAATGTTCGATGGGGTGCAGGAAGAATATAAACAGCTGGGTATTCATATTGCAGCTGGACGTTTACGTGAACAGGAATTACAGCAGGAAATTGCTGCTCTCACAGCCTTGCCACAAGATCAGAGCACTACGCAAAAAATCTATGACCTAAATCATCTGGCCAATAATCTGGAAAAACGCATCAGTGATTTGCAAGTATTGCAGCAATCTGCGATGCAGACTTTGCCAATGATCCGCATTATCCAGTCCAATAACCTGATGCTGGTGGATAAATTCTATGCCATTAAAAATATCACATTGCCAGCATGGAAAAACCAGATCAGTCTGGCCATTTCCCTGAATGAACAGAAGAACAGCGTACAGCTGGCCAATACCATTGATGATGCGACCAATGAGCTTTTACGCCGTAATGCAGATTTATTGCATCAGAACTCGGTCGATACGGCAAAAGCCAACCAGCGTTCTGTTATTGATATTGAAACGCTTGAACATGTGCAAAATACCCTCATTAAAACTGTTAATGATGTGATTCAGATCCAGAAAGAAGGTGTACAGAAACGCACTGAAGCGACGGTACGTTTAAGAGCCTTGCAAGATAATCTGAATCATTTAGTGATTGAGTCAAGTACCAGTGGATCTAAACCCAACTAAATCCAGTAGGGCCAAGATCTAAAAAAAAGGAGTAGAGATTGGCGCCCTTAGATGAATATGCTGTAAATCCTCAGGAAATCAAGCAAGGGGTCGTCGCACTCAAAAAGCGTCAACGTAATTTAATGCTTTTGGGACTGACTACCTCTACGGTCTGTATCGCATCCGTGATAGGCCTATTCTTTCAGCAGGAACTGGTTTATGGCTTTTTTGGCCTGAGTACTCAGCTTCAGCAGCTGCATTTACCAGTTAGCGTCGATGCTAATCTGGCCAGTATTGGGGGTAGTCCGGATTATTTCTTTGTTCTATTAAGCTGGTTTGGCTGGCTGATTCTGAAAATCTTTGCTTCTTTTATTGGTGCATTTTTTCTGGTTGGATTGCTGAAGAAGTTTCGTTTCTTTTATGTACGCTTTCAGTCTTTCATATTGAAGTTTGTAGGCTGGCTGATTTCTTTTATCGTGATCTGGTCAGGACTGACTTATTGGCAATATGACCTGAGAAATGACCGTGAAGATGTTTATCAGCAAGTGGTCTATTACGATAGTAATATCAATGATAGCGAAGTGGCACGTTACCTGGTTGATTCCGATATTGCTTCACCGGTGAAATCTTATTTACTCGCCCAAACCGCACTCTTGCATAAGCCTGTTGATCTATCTGCAGCTCGACCTTATGTCGCACAAGTGGTTGAGGCAGAGCGGCAGGATAACAAGTTTGAACAATACGGATTTAAACCGGAACAGATCTGGACCATGCAGCAACAGGTCTATGGTAAAAGCCTGACGCCTGTGGCACAAAGTGTAGATCGTCAAGCCCAGCAAGCCGAACAAGTCAGCAAGATTACCAATGTCATCATTATTGGCATTGTCATCTTATTTGCCTTGCTTAGCTTAATCATATTTGTATTAGCCAATTCAATTAAGGGGCGTTCGCTACGTATTGAACAGCGAATCTTCTAAACTTAAAAATGCTCCTATAAAAGGAGCATTTTTATTTTCCAATCTATATTCGGTTTCTTTAAGCCAGAGCAAGAAGCTTAAGGATAATAAAAAATAAAATTAGGTTAGAAATTATGATCTATAAAAACGATCATTAATATAAAAACAAACTGTTTTACCTATTTTTATTACTCACTTAATATAGCTGCATCGAATAAATATTTACTCCCTTGGAGACGTTAGCAATGTTAGATCAAAATACTTCAGCTCAATTAAAAACACTACTTGAACGTTTGGAAGGCCCGATTGAATTAGTGGCAACTCTGGATGGCTCTGACAAGTCAGCCAAAATCAAAGAACTGGTTGAGGAAATCGCTCAGCTTTCTGATCTAGTCACTGCCCGTTTTGACGGTACCAACAAACGTGCACCAAGCTTTGGTGTGGCAAAAGCCGGTGAACAGCCTCGTGTGTTCTTCGCAGGCTTGCCGATGGGCCATGAGTTTACGTCGCTGATTCTGGCATTGTTGCAAACTTCAGGTTATGCACCAAAAGTTTCTGCCGAAGTTCTGGAATCAATTAAAGGCTTAGGGATCAAATCTGACTTTGACGTATTCGTATCACTCAGCTGTCATAACTGTCCTGATGTTGTTCAGGCATTGAACCTGATTGCTATCTATAACCCGGGTACGACTGCAACCATGATCGATGGTGCTTTCTTCCAGGATGAAGTGGAAGAACGCAAAATCATGGCTGTACCAATGGTCTTCCAGGACAATGAACATATTGGTCAGGGTCGTATGACACTGGAAGAAATCATTGCCAAACTGGATACCAATGCCGCAGCCAAAGACGCGGAAAAACTGAATGCCAAAGATGCATTTGATGTGTTGGTGATTGGTGGTGGACCTGCAGGGAATACTGCAGCGATCTATGCAGCACGTAAAGGCATCAAAACTGGGATCGTGGCTGAACGTATGGGCGGTCAGGTGATGGATACCATGGACATCGAAAACTACACATCAGTGCAAAAAACCCAAGGTCCGAAATTTGCCGCTGAAATGGAAGCACACGTTCGTGAATACGGTGTTGACATCATGAATCTGCAACGTGTCTCAGATATCAAAGGTGCAGATAGTACAGCGAATGGTCTGGTAGAAGTCACTTTAGAAAATGGTGCGAAACTTGAATCTAAAACCGTGATTCTGTCTACTGGTGCACGCTGGAGAGAAATGAATGTTCCAGGTGAGGCAGAATACAAAACTCGTGGTGTAGCGTACTGCCCACACTGTGATGGTCCATTGTTTAAAGGTAAACGTGTTGCAGTCATCGGTGGTGGTAACTCGGGTGTAGAAGCTGCGATCGACCTTGCGGGTATTGTTGAGCATGTAACGCTAGTTGAGTTTGATACAAAACTGCGTGCGGATCAGGTACTTCAAGATAAATTGAACAGCTTGCCAAACACCACTGTAATCAAAAATGCGCTTTCTACCGAAGTGATCGGTGATGGTTCACAAGTCACAGCGTTGAAATACAAAGACCGTGCAACTGATGAAGAGCATACAGTTGAACTGGCAGGGATCTTCGTTCAGATCGGTTTGTTGCCAAACACCGACTTCCTGAAAGGAACCGATGTTGAGCTAACTAACCGTGGTGAGATCATGATTAACGAGCGCAATGAAACCAATGTCAAAGGTGTGTTTGCTGCAGGTGACTGTACCACTGTTCCTTACAAACAGATCATCATCGCGACTGGTGAAGGTGCCAAAGCATCATTATCTGCCTTCGACTACATCATCCGTTCTGGTCAGTAAAAAAAGAGCACCTGGAATCCCCACATCCCAGGTGCTTAATCTCAAACTCCTATTATTATTTTCGCTTTATAGGAACTCAGGACGCTAACACCCGGGTTCCTTTTTTTAGTTATTGTTAGATCAGCCAAAAGCGTCCCCAATCGCTTTTAGCTGTTCCTTTCCTCTGGACAGTTTTTGTTTTCAACCCTTATTTTATCTTTCCCTAAGGTTGTTCTTAGATGAAGTCATAAGACTTCATGCATCCTTCAAGCTTTAAACAGATTCAAACCTTTAAATTTCTCCATTAACTGCTCTTGCGTTTCCCGATGCTCTGGATGCGGCACAATGCACTCAATAGGACAGACGGCAATACAGGTTTGATGATCATAGAAACCGACGCATTCCGTACAACGATTCACGTCGATTTCATAGATCTTGTCGCCTTCATAAATTGCTTCATTTGGGCATTCCGGTAAGCACATATCACAGTTGATACATTTATCGGTAATCAAGAGCGCCATTTTTTAACTCGCCTGATAAGCCAATGAAGAGGCTGAAATATCTACAGATGATGATGGCAGATTACGGATCAGCAGGGCATACTGCATATCGACATCTGCTGGTATTGGAATTTCAACGATATGCCCTGAACCTTTAGCATCTTCAATCAGATTGCCTTTACGGTCTTTAATCTCTGTCAAGGTAAAGGTGATGTTGCCTTTAGTGGTCATCAACTCTAGTGAGTCACCAACGACAAAACGGTTTTTTACATCAATCTTGATATAGTCACTATTACGCTCTAACACTTCCCCACAGAACTGCTGATGATCGAAACTCGATGAACCATTTTCATAGTTTTGATATTCACTATGTACATGACGGCGTAGAAAACCTTCGGTATAACCACGGTTGGCCAAACCTTCGAGTTGAGTCATTAGTGAAGAATCGAATGGCTTACCAGCAAGTGCATCATCAATGGCTTTACGGTAAATCTGCGCAGTACGCGCACAGTAGAAATAAGATTTGGTCCGACCTTCAATTTTCAGGGAGTGCACGCCAATCTTGGTCAATCGTTCCACATGCTGCACTGCACGCAGGTCTTTGGAATTCATAAAATAAGTGCCGTGCTCATCTTCTTCGGCAGCAAACATATCCTCGTCATTACGTTGCAATAACACAGGTTCATCAAACTGATGTTGTACTTGCATATGTGACTCATCAGCATCTTTTGAACAACAGCCAGAATCAATATTTTTCACCGGGATCACATCGCCCGTTTCATCTTCTTTAGCGTCCAATACCTTGTATTCCCAGCGACAGGCATTGGTACAGGCACCCTGATTGGCATCGCGCTTATTCATATAACCAGACAGCATGCAACGGCCAGAATAGGCCATGCACAGTGCGCCATGAACAAAGACTTCAATTTCCATATCTGGAACTTGCTGTTTGATTTCTTCAATTTCTTCAATGGACAGTTCACGTGACAAAATCACGCGAGTAAGTCCCATATTCTTCCAGAATTTTACTGTTGCCCAGTTCACTGCATTGGCTTGAACTGAAAGATGAATATCCATATCTGGAAAGTGCTCACGCACCATCATGATCAGACCAGGATCAGACATGATTAGCGCATCTGGTTGCATGGCAACCACAGGTTCAAGGTCACGGATAAAATTTTTCAGCTTGGAGTTATGCGGCTGAATATTCACAACCACATAGAATTTTTTTCCAAGCGCGTGAGCTTCTTTGATGCCAATAGCCAGATTGTCATGGTCAAATTCATTATTACGAACACGTAAGCTATAACGCGGCTGGCCGGCATAGACTGCATCTGCACCATAAGCAAAGGCATAGCGCATATTTTTCAGTGAACCAGCAGGTGAGAGAAGTTCCGTAACGTGAGAAATGCTCATGATGAAATAGAAAGACATATAAAAAGTACGTCTTTATTCTAGTCATCTAAAATCAGGATTCAACCTAGTAAATAACTCGGAATTGGCATAATTAAACTCAATTTCAAGTTAAAAGATAAACAGTGGACAATTTAAAATATCCATAAATATTTCAGCTATTTTCAATAGATTCCAGTGCTTTCAAAATCTGGCAATGATCAATCGTAGTTGGGGTATTACAGCTTTCGCGAAGCGCCATTAACTGCTTTTTAAATAACTGTAATTCTTTAATTTTATTTGAAATGTCTATAAGGTGCTGATCAATCATCTGGTTAACTTCACAGCAATCCTGTTCTGGATTCTGTTCCAGCTGAATCAGGTATTCAATTTCTTTTATAGACATGCCTAAAGCACGACAGCGTTTGATAAAAATTAAGCGTTTTAAGGCTTCTTCGCCATAATAACGATACTGGTTACTTGCTCGAAAATTCGGCTGAATCAAACCTCTTTTCTCATAAAATCGAATGGTATCAGTGCTTAAATCAGTTTTCTTGGCTATATCAGAAATCAAATAATGTGACATAAATACCTCAAGCTTGACCTTGGAGTGACTCCATAGTTTCTAATGACTTTATCGCATTCAGGATAAAAAATCATCGGAGAATAATATGGCCTGTAGTTGTATTCATGAACCCGCGCCGCCCAAACCTAATAGCAAATTTAGAACAGCTTTATGGATTGCATTATTGATTAACCTGGCCTTATTTGGTGTAGAGCTGATCGGCGGTGCCTATGCACATTCATCGGCCTTATGGGCAGATGCGCTAGATTTTTTTGGTGATGCTGTGAACTATGGTATTTCTCTGGCGGTGATTGGTGCAAGTCTGTATTGGCGTGCAACAGTTGCTCTGATTAAAGGATTGACCATGGCAGTATTTGGTCTAGTCGTCATTGGTAAAGTGATTTATGCCTTTATGCAAGGTATTCCACCTGAAGCCATTACGATGGGGATCATCGGAGTATTGGCCTTAATCGCAAACGTGGTCACAGCCATAATTTTATATGCTTTCCGGGATGGCGATGCCAATATGAAATCAGTCTGGTTGTGCAGCCGTAATGATGCAATCGGCAATGTGGCCGTCATTTTTGCAGCAGTGGGAGTCTTTGGCACTGGCAGTCTATGGCCAGATATTATTGTTGCAATCATTATGGCGAGTCTAGGCTTAAGTGCTGGATATCATGTAGTGAAACAGGCTCTAGCTGAACGAGTATTGAAGCATGAGTCAGACTGATCCTTAATATTAAATTTAATTAGGACTTACGCATTGACGGATTCAAAAAAGTATTAAAATACTTTATAAAGTATCTGTGATTAGACGAATTAAACATGCTTCTACAGCAACTTGTACATTACCCATTTATATGGGCTTTCTCATGACAGAACCGAACTCTATTAGCTGCACACAACTTGCCGAGACTTATAATATCTCGCATGATAGTGTAAATCGCTTTCTAGAGCGTGAAGACTACACACCTCACGACCTATATCAAGAATCAATTCAACATATTGATAATAATAAACTTATAGTCAGTATTGATGATACTGTTTTAGATAAACCATATAGTCAACATATGGACTTGGTTAGCTATTTTTGGTCAGGCAAACACCACCGATCCGTCAAGGGTATTAATCTCATTACCTTGTATGCGACAGATCAAAATGGTCAAAATATTCCAATTAATTTCCGAATTTATGACAAATCTGAAAGTAAAACCAAGAATGATTACTTTATGGATATGTTAAGTGAAGTACTCAGTTGGGGTGCAAAGATTCAATTTATTACAGGTGATAGTTGGTATTCATCGACTGGAAATCTAAAAACCATAAGAAAATATGGTATTCGATTTATGTTTGGTATCGACTGTAACCGTAAGGTTTCCCCAGAAAAAGGACAATGGTTTCAACTGCGTTTATTGCCAGATTTCCATCAGGGTCAAGTGGTCTGGCTCAAAGATTTTGGCTTTGTACAATTATTTAAGACTCAGTTAAAAGAACAGCAGAGGTTTTATATTGTGCATCAAGATGAAGATGATTTATTGTCCTTTGAGGGTTTTCATGAATTACATTCAAGTCATTGGAAAATAGAGCAATATCACCGGGTGATTAAACAGGTTTGTCATATTGAAAAGTTTCAAGTAAGACGATCTAAACTGATTTTGAATCATATTTTTTCAGCCTTGATGGCCTACGTTGAGATACAAAAGAACCAGTTTGAGCGGATCTTTGAAAATGTATATCGTTGGCAGAAGAAATTATTTAGACCAGTTATCAAAAACTTCATTGATGACTTTATTCTCGATAAAAATCATCTGCTACCACAGAGAATCTATAAATAATAGTGCGTAAGTCCTATTAATTATGAAAAAGCTGCTGATCAGGCAGCTTTTTTATTAGCCATAAGTCTAAAAAATAGATGAAAAATAAAGCTTTACAAATGCGATAAATTTAGGAAGAATCATGCGCGAAATTTAGAAAAGATTCATATAACTAAACAATTAGGACTTACGCACTATTATTTATAGATTCTCTGTGGTAGCAGATGATTTTTATCGAGAATAAAGTCATCAATGAAGTTTTTGATAACTGGTCTAAATAATTTCTTCTGCCAACGATATACATTTTCAAAGATCCGCTCAAACTGGTTCTTTTGTATCTCAACGTAGGCCATCAAGGCTGAAAAAATATGATTCAAAATCAGTTTAGATCGTCTTACTTGAAACTTTTCAATATGACAAACCTGTTTAATCACCCGGTGATATTGCTCTATTTTCCAATGACTTGAATGTAATTCATGAAAACCCTCAAAGGACAATAAATCATCTTCATCTTGATGCACAATATAAAACCTCTGCTGTTCTTTTAACTGAGTCTTAAATAATTGTACAAAGCCAAAATCTTTGAGCCAGACCACTTGACCCTGATGGAAATCTGGCAATAAACGCAGTTGAAACCATTGTCCTTTTTCTGGGGAAACCTTACGGTTACAGTCGATACCAAACATAAATCGAATACCATATTTTCTTATGGTTTTTAGATTTCCAGTCGATGAATACCAACTATCACCTGTAATAAATTGAATCTTTGCACCCCAACTGAGTACTTCACTTAACATATCCATAAAGTAATCATTCTTGGTTTTACTTTCAGATTTGTCATAAATTCGGAAATTAATTGGAATATTTTGACCATTTTGATCTGTCGCATACAAGGTAATGAGATTAATACCCTTGACGGATCGGTGGTGTTTGCCTGACCAAAAATAGCTAACCAAGTCCATATGTTGACTATATGGTTTATCTAAAACAGTATCATCAATACTGACTATAAGTTTATTATTATCAATATGTTGAATTGATTCTTGATATAGGTCGTGAGGTGTGTAGTCTTCACGCTCTAGAAAGCGATTTACACTATCATGCGAGATATTATAAGTCTCGGCAAGTTGTGTGCAGCTAATAGAGTT
>NZ_KB850113.1:1123342-1505647 GCF_000369625.1 Acinetobacter variabilis | reverse complement strand
TAGACCAGTTATCAAAAACTTCATTGATGACTTTATTCTCGATAAAAATCATCTGCTACCACAGAGAATCTATAAATAATAGTGCGTAAGTCCTATTAATTATGAAAAAGCTGCTGATCAGGCAGCTTTTTTATTAGCCATAAGTCTAAAAAATAGATGAAAAATAAAGCTTTACAAATGCGATAAATTTAGGAAGAATCATGCGCGAAATTTAGAAAAGATTCATATAACTAAACAATTAGGACTTACGCACTATTATTTATAGATTCTCTGTGGTAGCAGATGATTTTTATCGAGAATAAAGTCATCAATGAAGTTTTTGATAACTGGTCTAAATAATTTCTTCTGCCAACGATATACATTTTCAAAGATCCGCTCAAACTGGTTCTTTTGTATCTCAACGTAGGCCATCAAGGCTGAAAAAATATGATTCAAAATCAGTTTAGATCGTCTTACTTGAAACTTTTCAATATGACAAACCTGTTTAATCACCCGGTGATATTGCTCTATTTTCCAATGACTTGAATGTAATTCATGAAAACCCTCAAAGGACAATAAATCATCTTCATCTTGATGCACAATATAAAACCTCTGCTGTTCTTTTAACTGAGTCTTAAATAATTGTACAAAGCCAAAATCTTTGAGCCAGACCACTTGACCCTGATGGAAATCTGGCAATAAACGCAGTTGAAACCATTGTCCTTTTTCTGGGGAAACCTTACGGTTACAGTCGATACCAAACATAAATCGAATACCATATTTTCTTATGGTTTTTAGATTTCCAGTCGATGAATACCAACTATCACCTGTAATAAATTGAATCTTTGCACCCCAACTGAGTACTTCACTTAACATATCCATAAAGTAATCATTCTTGGTTTTACTTTCAGATTTGTCATAAATTCGGAAATTAATTGGAATATTTTGACCATTCTGATCTGTCGCATACAAGGTAATGAGATTAATACCCTTGACGGATCGGTGGTGTTTGCCTGACCAAAAATAGCTAACCAAGTCCATATGTTGACTATATGGTTTATCTAAAACAGTATCATCAATACTGACTATAAGTTTATTATTATCAATATGTTGAATTGATTCTTGATATAGGTCGTGAGGTGTGTAGTCTTCACGCTCTAGAAAGCGATTTACACTATCATGCGAGATATTATAAGTCTCGGCAAGTTGTGTGCAGCTAATAGAGTTCGGTTCTGTCATGAGAAAGCCCATATAAATGGGTAATGTACAAGTTGCTGTAGAAGCATGTTTAATTCGTCTAATCACAGATACTTTATAAAGTATTTTAATACTTTTTTGAATCCGTCAATGCGTAAGTCCTAACAATTTAAATTTTTTAGTGTTTTTGAGGGGGAGTAATGAGCTTCATAAAACTATTTTCACTTTCAACTTTTGTACTGATGACTGGCTGTAGTTCTATGGTCGTCACTTATGACGCATCGGGTCAGGTGATTGGATCATGTAAAGCTACACGTGGTCTGCTTTCAATTGCTAGTGCTCATTGTAATGGATCAGGCAATGCAATTGGCGTGAACTACAATACGGTGGATGCCAAAACAGGTTTATTGCCAGTACCACCAAGTCAAAATCAGATTCATTTAGCACCATAAATCTTAGAGGGGAATATCATGAAATTATCAGCACTTATTGCATTAGCAGCGACTATTGTACTAACTGGTTGTGCATCAACAGTGACTACATTTGACTCACATGGCCGTATGATCGGTTCATGCAAAGCAGAAAGCGGTTTTATTATCGGTGGTGGTGCAGGCTGTTCAGGTTCTGCAAACCAGGAAGGTCGCGATCGTTAATTTTTAATAATGATTGCAATAAAAAACCGAAGCCTAAGCTTCGGTTTTTTCTTTTTTACCATCAAAAATTATTTTTGATCAGGTAAAGCAAAGGCAATGATATAGTCGCCGACATCTTTAGAGTGGCTTGCACCACCTGCAGAAATCACAACATATTGTTTGCCAGTTTTTGGAGATTTATAAATCAGCGGTGCAGCAACAGCAGCAACAGGAAGCTCTGCTTTCCACACTTCTTTACCAGTTTTTGAATCAAGCGCACGTAGGTAATAATCCTGAGTACCTGCGAAGAACACTAGACCAGACGCTGTTGAAGTAGGACCACCGAGTGTTGGCATACCTAAAGGAATTGGCATATGGGTTTTAACACCTAACGGCCCCAATTCTTTTGCTGTCCCCATTGGCACTTCCCAAACAACTTTTTTAGATTTCAAGTCGATGGCAGTCATGGTACCAAATGGAGGTTTGTTACAAGGAACACCCAGTTTAGATTGCATGATGTCAATTTTCACACCCGCATAAGGACCAGCCAATTGCGGACGTACGGTACCCATGAATCCTGGTACTTCGTCAGTTGACATATAATATTTACCCATATCTTCTTTACGAACCAATGACATACGAAGTGGCATACGCATATCGTTAACGTACATCATGCCAGTAGATTCATCAATGGAGATACCACCCCAGTTGAAACCACCAAGCAGGCTAGGCCATTCGATATATGGTTTTTCACCAGGTGCAGTATAAAGACCGTTATACACAGAGTCTTTAAAGTCAATACGACAAGCCAATTGGTCAAAGGTTGAGATGCCCCACATATCCTGTTCAGTCAATGTCGCATTACCAATTTGTGGCATGCCAACAGAGAATGGTTGGGTAGGAGAAAGTTTTTCACCTTCAGCACCATTGGTGTCGACTGGACGTTCTTCAACTTTAGTGACTGGTTTACCAGTACGGCGGTCAAGAACGAAGATTTGACCCATTTTGGTAGTTTGAATCAACGCTGGAACTTTTTTGCCATGATCATCAGTCATGTCATAAAGTACAGGTTGTGACGGCAAGTCATAATCCCAGACATCATGGTGAACAGTTTGATAAGACCAAACAGTTTTACCAGTCAAGGCATTTACGGCAACAATGGCAGAACCAAATTTTTCTTTGGCTCCGTTACGGTCACCACCCCAGTAGTCAGGAGGACCATTACCTGTAGGTAAGTAAACCAGATTCAGGTCTTTGTCATAAGTCGGGATGGTCCACATGTTTGGTGTTTCTAAAGTAAAGCCTTTGCCATCTTTAGGTTCACCAACCAGTTCAGGATTACCGACATCCCAAGCCCAGGCCAATTTACCAGTACGAACGTCATAAGCACGAACCACACCAGACGGTTCGCCATGCACAATATCACGTACCCAGCCACCTAATACGGCAACATGACCCACAATGAGTGGAGTAGACGTTGGATGGTAACGTTTACTTTGTTCGGTAGGACCCATGTCATGCAGAACATCGACCTGACCGTTAGTACCAAATTCTGGACATAAAGCACCAGTTTTAGCATTTAAGGCAATTAAACGGCCATCAACAGTAGAAGTTAGAATACGTTGTGGACAAGCTTTAATACCAGGTGCTTGTAGGTCTGCCGCAGTTAAAGATTTGTCTTTAGTTGCATCATAGTAACCGACACCACGGCAGGTAATATGCTCTGCAGTTTTTGCATGTGGATCATATTTCCAAAGTGCTTTACCACTGTCACCATCAATCGCTGAAATGATATTA
Source organism: Acinetobacter variabilis (assembly GCF_000369625.1). Lineage (GTDB taxonomy): Bacteria > Pseudomonadota > Gammaproteobacteria > Pseudomonadales > Moraxellaceae > Acinetobacter > Acinetobacter variabilis. Next base: position 1,502,042 of record NZ_KB850113.1, on the reverse strand, counting down.
GTTGGTGTACATGAGTACAATGTGCTGCCAATTTGGATCGGTGTATTTTCATCGACACCGGCAGAGGTATCACGACCAGTGTGATAAGTCCAAGCGACTTTCAGATCTTTGACATTTTCAGGGGTAATGTCAGTGTACGGTGCAAAACGGGTACCATTACCATTACGACCGAAATATTCCCAGTTGTCCGGGTTTTCTGCATTTGGTTTAGCCAGCGCAGGGTCTTGTACGATGTCCACTGGATTGAGGATTTTGCCGTGTGGGAAGAATGCAGCAATCAGGGCTGCCACACAGGCAAAGAAACCGACAAAGCCAACAAGATTGGCAGCTTTGATTTTTGCAGCATCGAGTGCTGGCAGGTTTTTGCTTGCCCACATGCTGAGGACAAACAGAATAGTTGGAACCACCAAACGTGGAATATATTGCCAGAAGCTCAAACCTTGAACTTCAGCAATCGCCCAGATGATGGTTGCAATAAAAGTAACAATAGAAAGCCAGAAACCAAGGGCTTTTTTCATCGCATAGAAAATGGCGATTGCAACATAGGCAATCCCTGCGATGAGATAATAACTTGTACCACCGAGGATGAGTAATTTAGCGCCTTGAATGATCAAGTACAGCGCAACGAGTAAAGTTAATACCACTACAAAATAGCGATAGACTTTAGACCATGTACGCTCGATAGAGGAGGGTTGTTCAGTGCTCATACCTTGCCTATAGAAAACGGCTTGGTTGCATAAACGGTGAAACAGGAGAATGGGATCTAAATAGATCGAATTAAAAGTTTACAGAGTTTATGTAACTAAGTCTTTAGCGAGGATAAATCCTCATGAGAAATCAATTACAGTTACATATTCTAACATTTAAGAATGAATTTTTGACTAAAAAATATAATGTGAGTATTGATATTTATCATTTATTTTACTTTTTTAAGTAATTACATTTTTATAAATACGCTAATTATAAGAAATTTTAAGTAGAGAGTAGGTTGAGTTAATTCTTTCAGATTAAGACTTACTGGATATAAAAAACGCATGCTTAAAGCATGCGTTTTGGGTTGCAAAAGGTTTTTTTGCAGATTATTTTTCTACGAATGCACGTTCAATTACATAGTCACCCAAAACACCCATACGTGGAGATTCTTTCAGGCCGTGTTGATCTAGCAGTGCAGCAACGTCGTCAAGGAATGCAGGAGAACCACAGAGCATTGCACGGTCAGTTTCAGGGTTGAAACGTGGTAGTCCGATTTTCTCGAATAATTGACCAGATTCAATCGCAGTGGTTACACGACCTTGGGTATGGAACTCTTCACGAGTAACAGTTGGGTAATACACTAATTTTTCTTTAGCACCCAATTCACCGAAGAATTCATGGTTTGGAATTTCATTCAAAATCAAATCTTGATAAGCCAGTTCTGAGATGAAACGTGTACCGTGAACGACGATGATTTTTTCAAAACGTTCATAAGTTTCTGGATCACGGATTACAGAAAGGAAAGGTGCAAGACCAGTACCTGAAGAAAGAAGATACAAGTTCTTACCTGGATTCAGGTCATCAAGAACCAGCGTACCTGTAGGTTTTTTAGAAACCAGGATTTCGTCGCCAACTTTAACTTTTTGTAGAATAGAGGTAAGAGGACCATCTGGAACTTTGATTGAGAAAAATTCCAGCTCTTCTTCATAGTTTGCACTTGCAATTGAATATGCACGCATTAAAGGCTTGCCATTGACTTCAAGACCGATCATCACAAACTGACCGTTTTTAAAACGTAATGCAGTGTCACGAGTCGTTTTAAAAGAGAATAAAGTGTCATTCCAATGGTGGACGTGAGTAATCTTTTCGACGTTAAAAGCAGCCATTAAAGGTCTCAATAAGTTATCAAATTAGAACAGGTTGCTATTCTAATCTAAATTCATTCTCTATAAACTGAATATATTTAATTGAGCTTATCAAAAAAAGTGATTATGACCGAACTCACTCTGCCGATTATTGGCTATATGCATTCTCCCTATAAAGAAAAGTTTGGCATCCCGCGTCAGCCTAATTTGGTACAGGTTGAAAGCTATATTGAAATGACCGGTCCATATAATGATTTACTCGCATTTGAGGGCATCGAAGAGTTTAGTCATCTCTGGTTAGTCTGGCAGTTTCATGACAATAAAAATCAGCAGAGCCAGCAGTTTCGTCCGCAGGTTCGACCACCACGTTTAGGCGGTAATAAGAAAATAGGTGTATTTGCTACGCGTAGTATGTACCGTCCTGCACCCATTGGTTTATCAGTCGTGAAATTAAATCGTGTCGAAAAAGTCGGTAAAAATGTCCGGGTTTATGTCGCAGGAAGCGACCTGTTAGATGGAACGCCGATTATAGACATTAAACCTTATATTCAATATTCGGATTCAGTGATTGATGCGCAAAGCGGTTATGCTCAGGACGAACCATCACGTAAGCCCGTGATTTGGAGTGAGGACGCTGAACAGCAAAAAAAATTATTATTAGAAAAAGGAAAAATATCTGCTCAATTGCTAGAAGAACTTGAAGCCGTTTTATCTCTCGATCCTAGGCCGGCATATCAGGATGATGAGAACCGGGTTTATGGAATGAAGTTTGCGGACTTGGATGTGAAATTTAAAGTTACTTTAGCTGATATTGTAGTCGATCAGTTAATTTTTTGAATTTTTAAAATGAAATACTGATTTAAAAATAGGAACCTCAACTAAATTGGAGTTCCTATTTAATATTAATCTACAGCACTCGAAGTACTTTATATCAAGTTGTTACGAGTATTTTTTAATTTGCTTTCTTAATTCTTCAGATGCAGTATTATTAAATAAAGTGCATGCATTTTCTTGTAAAGTTGCATATTCCTGTAGAGCTGGTTTGTCCTGAGCAGATGCTGAATTAACCAGTGCTTTAGATGCGGTTAAAATATTTTTGATATTGTATTCCTCTCCAGCTGGATGATAATCAACTTCATAATATTTGTTCTTATATTCAGCTAGTCCCCATTGCTGATCTTCTCTAAGATCTAGATATGTTATAGCATCCTTAAAAGTATGTTTGGCATATTTACTATCTTTTGAAATATCAGCCCATTCAAGTTTTAAATAATCTTGTACATAATCTTCAAGTGAATATTTATATAACTCAATATATTTTTGTGAGTTATTAATAGTTTGGAGTTGAATACAAGTAGATCCGGTAGGGAAGGTTGAATTAGAAAGTACTCGATAAAAATCTTCCCCTTTTTCTCCCATAGGGTAGGTATCGAGTAAATTATATTTTAAATTGACATAATGGTCTGGACTGAGGACTTGAGCAATATTTTTACCACTAATATCAAAGACCTTGAATGTAAGTGTACTGCTTAATCCTGTGGAATTAATTGGAGAATATGGAACTTGCTTCCAAGTGGTTGCATTAGCCGTAATAGTCCCTTGCAATTTGCCATAGGTCGCATGTGTAGAACCGTGATCATATAATCCATTTTCAGTTAGATAGAAAGTTTCACTTTCATCCCAGCCTGTTGTCTCATCAACTTTGATATAGACATTTCCTTGATCAAAGGTTAGCTGTTCAATTTCATAATTTAGGTCTGAATCGGAATATTCATCAATATAGAATGATGACCATTGTTGGAAGGCAGGTTTTGTAAGGGTAGTATTTCCAGTTCCAGTTCCAGTTCCAGTTCCAGTATTACCGCCATTTGAATCAGAAGATGAACCCCCACCACATGCAGTTAACATGAAGGCACTAAAAATTGCGAATGATAAAGCCTTAAATTTCATAAATACCTTATAAAAATTATATTAATTCAATTGTTGTGTAAACGTAAAGCAAATCAATTATAGCGAGAAAATATTAAAATTAAAATTGAAAAATAAATAAAAATTAAATAAAAATTAAATATTTATATATACTTAATAATCAAAAACTATCCACCACAACAAGCCAATCAAAACTACCATATGCAAAATCTGCACAGGCGCGAAATAAAGGACAAACTTCAAGCCTCCGGTCAAAGCGGCATTGGCTGACTTGGCCAAGGCATGAGCACCCAGACCTAAAAGCAAGGCATAAATCAAACGTAGATTGGAGGGATCGCCTTGAACGACAACACTGGCCATCGCGGCATGAATCTCGAACAAAGAGGCAAGTAAGGTCCCGGCCAGTAAGCCGGCATCCCCGAGCCAGACCTCCAGTCCGTAAACTCCAGCCTGAATCAATGTTAATGTCACTGCAATAATCACCGCTTCTTTTAAGCTAAACATCTGGCTGTCTGATGATTCCATGCTCGGCGCAGGTTTTGCCTTGCGCAATAATAAAAATGCACAAGCTGCCAGAAGGATTACGGCAACTAAAGAGGGCAAGAGCAGGATTTTAAGCCAGCTCCAGGATACGCCCCCGACCACAATCAATAGCAACACAATAGTCGAGATACATGACATCAGCGCGGCACCGGCATTGGATTTTGCATCCATTTCACCTTTACGGACCTGTATACCTAATTGAGCAATAGTGGCGGTACTGGAAACAAAACCGGAAGCAATGGAGGACAGCATCAGGGCATTTTTAGTCGAGAAGAAACGTTTAGCGATATGTGCCAAAGCTTGAACTACCAGTATGAGAATCACTAATTTTAAAATCAGATAAGGGTTCAGCACTTCACCCCATAAAGGTCGGTCAGGGGTTAGTGGTAAACCAATCAGAATTAAGGCTAATAATAGTAATCCATCCCTAAATTCAGCCTCAGTAATCCACTGTCCGGCAATATTATGCATAGAGTGTTTGGCCATTAAAATTATCGTGATCAGAACTGCTAGTCCTGCAGCCAGAGGAATATTCCACAGACAAATCGCCCCAATAAAATAGGTCATGATAAAGGCCAATTCAGTTGTAATTCCCGGATCTTCTATCTGGTTTCTAATAGAAAAAATGACAATGCCGCCAATAATGAGTGCACCGGCCAGACCCATTGCCATTCCAAATAGAAAGCACAATGCGCCTAATAAAGCACAGATGGCAAAAGAGCGTAGCCCGGCAAAACTGGCCTGTTCCTCACGCTGTTTGTGCCGTTCACGTTCCAGCCCGATTAGTAAACCACATCCTAAGGCAGCAGTCAGGATGGTAAGCAACTCATGAAAGGAGCTACTTTCACTTAAGGGAACCACGCTTAAATCCATACCTGGCCTCAGCGATTAAATAAGATATCCTGATTGAAATATAGGCGAAAAATTGACACATCGACAAGCAGAAAAAGGTTATGAACTAAAACCCATATGATGTGCTTAATATTCATGAAAGATAAATCCGCTTTCTAGTTTTGAAGTCGCAATGGAATGCGAAAAACAGGAAAAACTTGTTATAGTGGAGACAGTTTTGGGGACCATCAATCATGAAATTTGATTTTGAAATTGATACAGGCTGGTGTTTGGATCAGCTTTTAAAAGACGGAAAAATAACTGAACGTGACCGGATGCGAGTTCAGACCACACATCGTCAACGTGAACAAATAAAATGGCATCCTTTACAATGGATCGCGAACTTTAGTCTGGTTGATCAGTCCCATCCTCAAAGTACTTTGACACTCAACCGCTTATGCCAGTGGCTGGCAGAAAAAACCGGTTTAATGTTCTATATCATCGATCCGCTCAAAGCTGATGTGCAGGCCTTGACCAATGTTATGTCACAGGAATATGCACTGCGTAACCGTATTCTGGCAGTAGAAATTCAACCAGATAAAGTTCTGATCGCCACAGATCAGCCTTATAAAACTGAATGGGTATCTAATCTCGAACAGAATATTGCACCGAAAAAAATTGAACGGGTATTGCTCAATCCGGAACAGCTCCAGCGTTATATTGTTGAGTATTATCAGGTGAGTCGTGCAGTCAGTGGCTCGCAAAAATCATCTGCTTATGAGCGGGAAAATAAAGGTGTAGAAGCCTTGCTGCAACTGGGTGATTCCCAGAATCCGGATGCCAATGACCAGCATATCGTGAAACTGGTAGACTGGGTGTTACAGTTTGCCTTTGAGCAGGGTGCCAGTGATATCCATATGGAACCGCGCAAAGACACCGGCAAAATCCGTTTCCGGATTGATGGGGTATTGCATACCATCTATAACATGCCAGCCAATACCCTGACTGCAGTCATTTCCCGAATCAAGATTCTGGGTCGGATGAATGTGGCAGAAAAACGTAAACCACAGGATGGCCGTTTAAAAACCCGAACTCCAAAAGGACAGGAAACAGAACTGCGTTTATCGACCTTACCCACCGCATTTGGTGAAAAGCTGGTAATGCGTATTTTTGATCCGGAGGTTCTAGTCAGAAGTTTTCAGCAGCTCGGTTTCGAAGGACATTTACTCAATGACTGGAATAATCTGACCAGTCACAGTCACGGTATTATTCTGGTCACAGGCCCGACCGGTTCAGGTAAGACTACGACCTTGTATTCGACACTGAAACAGCTTGCGACTGAGCAGGTGAATGTCTGCACGATTGAAGATCCGATCGAGATGCTGGAACCAAGCTTTAACCAGATGCAGGTCAATAACGGAATTGAACTAGGCTTTGCAGATGGTGTGCGTGCACTGATGCGTCAGGATCCGGACATAATCATGGTCGGTGAGATTCGTGACCAAGATACGGCCAATATGGCGATTCAGGCAGCATTAACCGGTCACCTAGTACTTTCTACCTTACATACCAATGATGCACCGTCGAGTCTGACCCGTTTGCACGATCTGGGCGTACAACCATTTTTAACAGCAGCCACCATCTTGGGCGTTTTGGCCCAACGTCTGGTACGTAAGCTATGTCCGCACTGCAAGCAGGAGAGTTTCCTGGATGAGCAGGAATGGCAGCATCTGGCGGTGGACTATCCTTTACCACGTCCGGAATTTGTTTTTAAAGCAGTCGGTTGTGAAGAGTGTCGCCATACCGGTTATAAAGGCCGAATCGGGATTTATGAGTTTATGCCGCTTAGCCTGACTACCAAGCAGTTGATCGGAGCGGATGCTAATCTGAATCAGTTACGTCAGCAGGCAAAAAAAGAAGGGGTAGAACCTTTACGGATTGCCGGTGCTCGCAAGATTCTGGAAGGGGTCACCACGCTTGAAGAAGTTTTGAGAGTTGTGCCATTAAATTAATTCTGAAGATGAAGCGATCTTAAGATTCAATTCATCTTCGGCTGTTTTAATAGCATTATCGAAACAGGGCAAGACTTTAAAAAGAGGTAACTGCAATGAAAATGATGATGAATACTGTTTTAGCAGCTGCATTAATGGGTTCAATTGGGACTGCCGCAGTTGCGAGTAGTGAAACTGCGGTGAATCAGGCTGCATTTGCTAAAACGACTACAGTTAAGCAAGCGTTGACCATGAAAGATGACAGCAAGGTACAGCTAAAAGGTTATGTGGTAAAAGCTGTCGGTGATGAAAAATACCAGTTCCGTGACAATACCGGCACCATTACTGTCGAAATTGATGATGAACTTTGGCAGGGTAAACCAGTATCAGCTAAAACACCTGTGGTAATCATTGGTGAAGTGGACATTGACTATAAACCTGCGAAACGTGTTGAAATTGATGTCGACCAAGTTCAGTTTTAATTTCAGCATGATTTCCTGAACTGAATCTGAAGATAGCAACAAAAAACCACATGCAAGTTACCAAAAAGCATGTGGTTTTTTTGAGTCTGAAACTTTTTCAAGGCAAGATAGAAAGGTAAAACAAGCGGAGCATAACATGCGTATTCTTTTGGCAGAGGATGATGAATCTCAGGCGGAAAGTATTCAAACCTGGCTGGAAATGGACGGTTATGTGATTGATCGGGTTGATCGTGGGGATCATGCCATTCTGGCGATTGAACAGCATCAGTATGACTGTATTTTGCTGGACCGTGGCCTGCCGAATGCAACCGGAGACGACATTCTTAAAAGCTTGCGCAATAAACAGAAAGATACGCCCGTTATATTTATTACCGCCAAGGACAGTATTCATGATCGGGTCGCAGGACTCGATCTAGGGGCCAATGATTATCTGGTAAAACCTTTCAGTCTGGAAGAACTTTCCGCTCGCGTTCGTGCCCAGCTCAGACAAAAACAGCAAATGCCAAATCATATCCTGCAATGGCAGGATCTTAGTCTGGACAATCAGGCCAAGACTGTAATGAAGGCGGGGCAGAGCATTAATCTGACTGCAAAAGAATTCCAGATTTTATATAAGCTGATGCAAAAACCAGAACATATCATTACCCGAGAACAGCTGGAAGAATCACTCTATGCCTGGGGAGATGAAATCGAAAGCAATGCGATTGAAGTCTTTATTTATCAGCTACGTAAAAAAATCGGTAGCCAGATGATTAAAACCATTCGTGGCTTGGGCTACCGGATGCATAAACCCGAGGCCTCCATATGAAGGCACCTATTTCCCTGCAAAGTCGGCTGATTCAACATGCCATGTTCAGTTCCATACTGGCAGGATTTCTGGCGTGGCTGCTGTTATTGGGAATTTCCAGCTATCAGGCGATTGATCTGCATGATGACCTGATGGAAGAAATTTCAGAGTTACTTCTAGGAGATGTGAACCAAGCCAAAAATACGCAGGTCGATGAAATCAGTGAGCAGTTTGATATTCAATATGCCTTACTACTGAATCAGCAGGTACTGACCACTTCAATTGATGATGAACTGATTAATGAGATACCAGTTGCACAGAAAAACGGATTTCACTTTGATTATGAAAATGGCCATTTTATTCGCATCCTGATTGCTGAAGATCAAGACTTGAAAGTGAAAGTGGTACAACCGCTTTCAGTACGCTTTGATGAGCTTTGGCAAACGACTTTAGGTTTCGCCGGGATTTTATTTATCCTATGGATATTACAGTGGCTGATTTTACGTTTTGCCATTAAGCGGCAATTAAGACCTTTAAATAAAATTTCCCGAGAAATTGGTTCCAAATCTGCTCAAGATCTCAGTCCGGTTCAAAGTCCTGATCCTGAGATTACTGAACTGCAACCGATTGTCCGTCAGCTGAATGCCATGTTGAGCAGGCTGGAAAAATCATTGGCTGCCGAGCAACGTTTCACTGCCGACGCTTCACATGAGTTGCGTTCCCCATTGTCTGCCATTCAAATGCGTTTACAGGTGCTGAAACGTGAATATCAGGAAGATGCTCAACTTAGGCAAGCGTTACAGATGATTCAGAATGACGTCAACCGCGGAACGCAGATTCTGGAAAACTTACTGCTATTGGCTCGGCTTGATCCAGAACATGCAGAGCATTTGCCCAAACAGCAGGTGAATCTTAAAGTATTGGTTCAGGAGGTCTTACAAGCTTTACAACCTCTTGCTCAGGAAAAAGAGATTCACTGGAACTTAAAACTTGAAGATGCAGTGATTGAAGCAAATGCAGAGCTGATTTTTAGCTGTATCCGCAATCTGGTTGATAATGCCATTCGTTATACGCCTGTGCAGGGACAGGTCGAAATCAGGACGATAGTTGAAAGTCAGAATGTACAACTCATGATTGAAAACTCTGGAGAGGGGATTCAGGCCGACGTATTGCAACGTTTAGGTGAGCGTTTTTACCGGGCCTTGGGTACGCGAACACAAGGTTCAGGTTTGGGACTGTCGATTTGTCAAAAGATTATGCAGCTACATACGGCCAAGATTGATTATGCGCCGTCAGTTTTGGGTGGACTTAAAGTTTCATTAATTTTTCAATCTAAATAATATAGTCATTGGATCTAGCAATTAAAAAAGCAGTATGCGCTGATTCATACTGCCTGTTCCCACGTTTATTATTTTTGGAGTATTTAAATTACTTAGTCAGGATGAGACGATTGTTACGAGTCAAACGTAGACGGTATTCTTCACCCGCATGCATGATCCGAATTTCTCGTCCTAGCGCAAATAAATTGTTCGAATGCAACATCGGTAGCGCATGCTGAGTATCATTATTACGGGTAAATAGGCTAAATGGTGCGTTCATTCCGTCGACTCCGTGGTGTGTTTTGGATTGATTTAAATGATAATCATTATCGAATAGATCTGTCAACGAATTATTGCCTCATTTATAAAAAACACTAATTTGCTTACAATCTGTAAAACTTCAATGGTTCAGAACATTATGTCCAAAGCCACAATTCATGTCGCAATCGCTATTTTATTTCATCAAAATCAGGTTCTGGTCGGCTGGCGGGAAGCTAAACAGCATCAGGGCAATAAGTATGAGTTTCCAGGCGGAAAAGTAGAACAGGGCGAATTGCCTGTAGAGGCATGTCGACGTGAAGTGATTGAAGAAGTCGGAATTGATATTGAGCAATGGCAGGCTTTTGACTTTATTTCACATGAATATGAAGATGTCATCGTCAATCTGCATATTTTCCATGCTTCGGTTCAGCCAGAACAATTAGCTGAGATCAAGCAGCCTTGGCGCTGGTATAGCCGGGATGAACTCAGTGAGCTGAACTTTCCTAAAGCGAATCAGGCCATGATTCAAAAGCTACAATGGCCGCGGAAGATCAAAATTTCTGACGACTTAAGTCACCTGAATAATCTGGAAAAAGACCAGATGCTATATTGGCGAGTAATGGCCAGCCCTGGATACATCAGCCAGTTACAACAGATTCCAGTCGATCAGTTATCCAGATTGATCATCAATCAGGGACTTTGGTCACAACTGAATGAATTGCAGCAGCAAACCATTCGTACCATTCACCTGAAACAGTCTCAATTGATGCAACTACAAAAAGGGGAGCTGGCTGGTGGTTATCGTTATCTTGCAGCCTGTCACGATCTGGAAGCATTAAAACATACAGAAAACATAGGCTGTGAAGCAGCTTTACTCAGCCCGGTACTGGCAACAGAAACACATCCTGATACCGCAGCTTTGGGCTGGGAAAAATTTAAACAGATGGCTAAACAGGTACAGATTCCTGTATTTGCCTTAGGTGGTATGAAGGCTGAAGATCTAGACTATGCTCAAAACCAGCATGCTTATGGGATTGCAGGGATCCGTTATGTTTAAGTCAAAAACTTATTATAAATAACTAGGCTCACGTCAGGGCCTTAAAATTTCTTTAAGGCCTGCTGAGCTTGCTGAATGGCTTTGGTGTTTTTTTGCAGTTGAGCTGCTTTCAGGCGTACCTGCCAGAGCTGCTTTTTCATTGCATTGGTTTGCGCATAACTCAAACCACGTAGGGCAAAAGCATCTGCACGGGCCGGCTGGTTTTTACGGTTTGCGATCAGACCAAGATACAGATAAGTTTCTGAGGCTTGAGGTGCCAAACGCTGGGCCTGGACTGCAGAAGTTTCAGCTTGATTATATTGCTGCTTGCTATAAGCCTGCTGAGTTTGCTTCATCAATTTTTTAAATGCAGGTAAGTTACGTCCGTCATCAAATTTTTGTGACTGGGGCTTTTGCTCAGGGATCAAAATTTTTTGACGTTTAATCTCTGGTCGATCATAGGGCGTAATCACTACACCATCAGGTGTAGAGGACTTCGGTTTTTGCTGAACCGGAGGTTTGGACGGAGCCGCAGGCTGTTCTGGTTCCGACATGCTTTGGCAGCCCACCAGACCGAGGATGAGCAGACCAGGAATCAATTTTCTTAACATAAACATAGGCTCAATTATTGGCTATAACTTCCACTCGCGATAATACGGGTTTGTTTAGCAACTTCGCGTTCTATTTCTGTTTCACTTTCTTGTATATAACGACTGAGATCATCTTCTTCCTCATCTTCTAGTGAAGGTTCTGAATCAATCGTATAAGGCTCGGTGGCGTAATGTGAGATGCCACAAGCAGTCGCCTGATTTGGTAGAGCATGGCGTGAAATCGGAATATACATGGCACCATCACAGCCTTGGGCAGTCAGTTTACCTGTATAACGGTCCAGCCAGTGCCATTCAATTTCATTAGGCTGAGCCAGATTCACCGGCTTCTGACGTAGCTGTTTCATGACATTGGTCCAGACCGGAAGTGCACCTGAAGAACCGGTTAATCCAGTGACTTTGTTGTCATCCAGACCTAACCAGACCACTGTCATATAGTTGCCAGAATAACCTGCAAACCATGAATCACGGGTATCGTTTGTCGTACCCGATTTACCCGCCAGATTCAGATTACGTGGCAAACTGTTATAAGCAGAACGACCAGTACCACTCGACATGACCTGTTGTAAACCATAATTCAGAGCATAGGCTGATGCTGGATCAATCGTCGGCTGAACACTTAAGCTGTAACGTTCAAGCGAGTGGCCATTCGCATCGACTACAGAACGAATCGATTTCACCGGATATTTAAAGCCACCTGTTGCGAAGTTGCCGTAAATATTCATCACTTCCATCGGTGACATATCTACCGCACCTAAATAAATAGATGGATAATTTGGTATGTCAGAAGTCACACCAAATTTTTGCAAATGGTTAATAAAGGTCGACAGGCCAAATTCCTGTGCCAAACGCACCGCAGACAGGTTATAGGATTGTGATAGGGCAAGAGACATCGGTACTACACCATGTACACTACCGCTATAGTTTTTCGGAGTCCATGGTTTGCCATCACTTTGAATGGTGATCTGACTGTCTTCAATTGGACTGGCCCAGTGGTAACGATTTGATTCTAGCGCTGTCAGATAAATCACCGGTTTGAGTAAAGATCCAACCTGACGTTTGGCATCTAAAGCACGGTTAAAACCGGTAAAGTCCTGAGTAGAGCCTACTGCTGCAACCAGTTCGCCATTCTCAGGGTGTGCGACCAGAACAGCGCCTTGCAAATCTTTTAGACGGCCTGGATTGGCTTTGCTTAAACGGGCTACACTTTCCTTAAAGCTGTCTTGAATTCGGGTTTGTGCCAATGGATCTAAGGTGGTGAAAATACGCAGACCCTGGTTGGTTAAATCAGTTTCCTGATATTCGGTACGCAATTGACGGCGAACAATGTCCAGAAAATCCGGGAAGCGGGCAGGGCCCAAAGTTGGCTTGGAAATGACGTTCAGTGGACGGGCAGTTTCTGTTTCATACTGATCTTGGGTCAGATTACCCATTACCAGCATATTATTCAGAACCACATCACGACGTTTTTTCGCAAGTTCAGGATTACGCCATGGGTTGTACAGACTTGGACCTTGTACCAGACCGACTAAAAAGGCTTGTTGAGAAATATTCAGTTCACGTAACGGGAGGCCAAAATAAAATTGTGAAGCAAGACCATAACCATTTACAGAATAGTTGCCATTTTGGCCCAGATTCACTTCATTTAAATAGGCTTCCAGAATCTCATCTTTGCCATAATGCAATTCAATCAGCATCGCCATAAAGGCTTCATTTACCTTACGCTTTAAGGTACGTTCTGGTGTTAAGTAGAAATTCTTGACCAGCTGCTGGGTGAGGGTTGAACCACCTTGACGCTTACCACCAGTAATATTGCTCACCACTGCACGTGCAATCCCGCGTGGAGATACGCCATGGTGATTATAGAAATTGCGGTCTTCAGTAGCAATTAAAGCATCAATTAACGGTTTAGGCACTTTATTGAGCTTAATTAGCACACGGTCTTCATTATGTTGCGGGTAAATACCGCCAATCAATAATGGTTCCAGACGGGCAATCCCGCTAGAAGAGGGCTTGGTCGCACTTACTTCAGCAATCTGATCGCGATTAAAGCTGACTTTCAATACTTGTTCAGGTTCAACGCGATCGCCAAAATCAAAGCCACGGGTATGCACATACATGGTATTGCCAGTGCTGACAAAGCTGCCCGATTTGGTATAGCTGTCTGAACCTTTATAACCCAGTAATTTTAATTCTTGTTGGAAATCCTGCTGGCTGACCGGGGCATTTACATACACTTCCATCGGGCGTGCGAAAACCTTGGCCGGAATATCCCAGCGTTGGCCTTCAAATTTTTCACGCACAATATTATCTAATTTAATCAAATAGATACTAAATGCTACAAATGCAGAAATGACCAGAATGGAGAAGATTAAGGCAATGAACCCCATACCTCGTTCAGATTTCATAAATGACGATAAGACCCTGTGAAATTGTGCTAATCATGCGAAGCTTTTCATTATTTTGCAATATTTAATCAATTATTGAGATTAAAATTAAAATTAAACTTCACATTTTCTCCTTAATTTCAATCTATTTCAATTCAATCCTGCACAGCTTTGTCATGTTATAAATTGTCATCCTATTCAAGCTTAATGTTATGATAAGCAAGATTCGAAGCGGAGCGACGACACTGGTGCAAATTTCCCACAAGACATTTCGAAATATCGGGTTGATTGGACGCCCGGATAAATCTTCAGTGGTTGAAACCTTATGCCTGATCCACGATCATCTGCTCAATTTAGGTCTACATCCTGTTTTTGATGCAGATACAGCTGAACTGGTTCCTTATCAGAATACCCAAACAGTTAGCCGCGCCTTGTTGGGCGAAGTGGTTGATCTGGTGATTGTGGTAGGTGGGGATGGTTCACTGTTACATGCAGCGCGGGCATTGGTAAAATACAATACGCCAGTGATCGGGGTGAACCGTGGTCGTTTGGGCTTCCTGACCGATATCAAGCCAACTGAAGTCATCTTCAAACTGGATCAGGTATTAAAAGGTGATTTTCAGGCAGAACGCCGTTTCTTATTGGAAATGGAAGTTCGCTCTAAAGGTGAAATCATCTATGACGCGATTGCTTTGAATGATGTGGTCTTGCACTCAGGTAAATCGGTACACATGATTGATTTCGAGCTGAATATTGATGGACAATATGTCTATCGCCAGCATAGTGATGGCCTAATTGTATCTACACCGACCGGTTCAACAGCGTATGCACTGTCCGGTGGTGGACCGATTGTGCATCCAAGTATGGATGCAATTGTGCTGGTGCCGATGCATCCGCATACCTTGTCTTCACGTCCGATTGTGGTCGGAGGGCATAGTGAAATTAAACTGATGATTCGTGAAAATCGCGTACTGCCGATGGTGAGTGCGGATGGACAACACAGTGTGTCTTTGAATGTTGGCGATAGCGTCCATATTCGTAAGCATCCCTTTAAACTGAATCTTCTGCATCCGCCAGGTTATGACTTCTATAATGCATGTCGAACTAAACTGGGCTGGAATCAGGACTTCGACTATCTTAAGCAGGATTAAATATGAATATTGAACAAATGCTTGCTGTACTCAATCCTGAGATTGTAGAGCGCCTAAGAACAGCCATTGAAATTGGCAAGTGGCCGAATGGTGTAGCGCTGACTCAGGAGCAGCGTCAGACCTGTATGCAGGCTGTCTATGCCTGGGAAATGAAAAACCTGCCAGAAACCGAACGTAGTGGTTATATAGATCGTGGCACTAAAGAAGAAGGTGAACAGTGTGATGATGATCATCACAAAAATGAGCCGGAATTCAAGCCAATCCGTTTCGTTTAATCGGAACCAAAAAAGACCACAGATGTGGTCTTTTTTAATGTCTGTTTTCAGGTCTGATCAAACCGAAAGACGGGTATCCCAAAGCTCTCTGGCTTTTTGCATCGCTACTTCATAGCTGTCACATTCGCCCATGGTATACAGTGCAATGCCCATAGTTTCGACAACTGCGATCTCACCATATTCATGTGAGCGTTGACCTTCCCATACTTGTTTAAATATAGCCAGATCCAGCTCTTCTTCAATCGGACTACGGTTGTCAGTCAGTTTTGGTAATTCGTGCTCATAAAGTTCGCCATTTTTAATACCACAAATTAAGGTTTTGGCATCCGGGTTACGTTCAAATTCGCCACCTTCACCTTTAATGACCGCACTATTTTGATAACCTAACTTATAAGCGGACTGCTGATGTGAACTACGATAAGCAGGGTGGAAAATAGCCTGTAAAGTCGCTTTGGCATTAAATGGATTAATCAGACGTGCCAGCGTATGAATCGGGGAGCGTAGGCCCATAACATTACGTAGCCCGATCAGCTCAGCCAGAATTGGAGAGATCACCTCCAGAGGCAGGTAAGCAAAATGTTTGTCTTTAAGCTGCTGTTCCACGTCAGCATCATTCTGGCAGATTGGATAGCCTAAGTAGTTAAGTACCTGTTCGGTATAGACCCGATTCAAGGTATGACCTGAAGCACCATGCATCACGATATTATAGCCATGTTTGGCAAGGGTAAGCGCAGCCAGAATGAACCAAGGATAATGTTTGCGTTTGCCTGCATAAGAGGACCAGTCCAGATCAACATCCAGTGCCTTAAAATTCAGCTGGTCCCGGGTCGCCTGCACAAAGCCTGCGAGTTCATCAACAGATTCTTCCTTGACACGTAATAGCATCAGAAAAGCGCCCAGTTGTACGTCCAGCACCTCATTTTTCAGGATCATGCTAAAAGCCTGATAGGCTTCTTCATAGCTTAAAGAACGTGCACCATTTTTTCCCTTGCCAATAATACGAATAAACTGGGCAAAAGGATGTTCGGCATCTTTATAAATATTTCGCTTTGTGGTCATGGGCATAGATCAATCATGTTCATCAAGTATTGGCATATTTTACGCTGATATTGGTATTTCACCTTCTTATTTTGCAGAATTATTATAGTTTTATAAGACTATAGTCTAAGAGGTATTGTTTAGTATTTAGGCAAATTTAACATTTCGGGTTAAACAAAAGTCTAAAAAGCGGTTAAAATTTCACGCAATTCTTGTGTTTGCTTTATCTCCTGATCAATGCACTGACTTTTCTTAAAGATCAGTGTTCCTGTGATTGTTAAATGTACATACACATTCTAATTTCAGTATCAGATTAATTTTTTGATACATAGGCACTTTTTTGTTTCAGACAATGAAGTATTGGACGCTTGTTTTTTAAAAATAAGTGAAAACTGAATATTACTTCTGGTTAGAAGTATATCGTGAAGTAAGGTTATGGCTAAAAAACCAATTTATAAGTCGCTTTATTTTCAAGTGATTGTAGCCATTATTGCGGGTATCCTCGTCGGACATTTCTCGCCAAGTGGTACACAAATCATTAATGGTGCAGAACAATATGTTCCAGGTCTGGGCGAACAACTGAAGCCGCTGGGTGATGCATTTATCCGTTTAATTAAAATGATCATCGCACCTGTGATTTTCTGTACCGTGGTTAGCGGGATCGCAGGCATGGAGAGTATGAAATCAGTTGGTAAAACTGGTGGTGTCGCTCTACTTTACTTCGAAATCGTGTCAACGATGGCGCTGATCATTGGTCTTCTGGTAATTAATATTGCCAAGCCAGGCGTTGGGATGAATGTTGATCCGGCATCGCTGGACACGGCCGGGATTTCTAAATATGTAGAGTCGGGTGCTTCTCAGTCTACCGTTGATTTCTTTATGAATATCATTCCAAATACGGTGGTTGGAGCATTTGCTGAAGGCGAAATCCTGCAAGTCCTTTTATTTGCGATCCTGTTCGGTTTTG
The DNA here is from genome assembly GCF_000369625.1 of Acinetobacter variabilis. GTDB lineage: Bacteria > Pseudomonadota > Gammaproteobacteria > Pseudomonadales > Moraxellaceae > Acinetobacter > Acinetobacter variabilis. The sequence continues at coordinate 1,484,599 of NZ_KB850113.1, read as the reverse complement.
CATTACACAAACTGGGTGCACAAGGTAAGCCAGTCCTCAAACTGGTAGATCAGATTTCACATGTGTTCTTTAACATCGTGAACATGATCATGAAACTTGCGCCTATTGGTGCATTTGGTGCGATGGCTTTCACGATCGGTAAATATGGGATCGGTTCTCTGGCGCAATTGGCCCAGTTGATCATCTGCTTCTATATCACCTGTTTGCTGTTCATCTTTATTGTGCTGGGTTCAATTGCTCGTTTTACCGGCTTTAGCATTGTCAAGATGATTCGCCTGATTCGTGAAGAGCTGTTGATTGTACTGGGTACTTCATCGTCTGAATCTGTATTGCCACGTATGCTGAAAAAACTTGAGCTTGCAGGTGCTGAAAAGTCAGTGGTAGGTCTGGTCATTCCAACAGGTTATTCATTCAACTTGGATGGTACTTCGATTTACCTGACAATGGCGGCAATCTTCATTGCACAGGCGACCAATACGCAACTTGATTTGTCTCACCAGATTACCTTGCTTCTCGTATTGCTCATTTCTTCTAAAGGTGCAGCGGGTGTAACAGGTTCAGGCTTTATCGTGATGGCAGCAACCTTAGCGGCTGTAGGTAATATTCCGGTTGCAGGTCTGGCCTTGATTCTCGGTATTGACCGCTTCATGTCTGAAGCTCGGGCCTTGACCAATCTGGTCGGTAACTCTTTGGCAACTCTGGTTGTAGCAAAATGGGTCGGTCAGTTAGACATGGACAAGCTGAACTATGCATTAGCAAATCCGGCTGAAATTGATGAAAAAATGGCGCAGGAAGGCAACAACGCTCATTAAATTCGAGTTCGTCTTGTAGGTCATAAAAAGGAAGCTTCGGCTTCTTTTTTATTTTTATCTGACTGTGAAGTTAGCGAAAAAATAAGTCAGGCACATGACAGTCTTTCTAAAAATAGTTAGCCTGTGCACAGGAAATAAAACGATAAACACGATAAGGATAAAAGAATGCTGGCTTACGATGCTGACCTGGAACTTTTCCGCGACAATTTCAAACGCTTTATGAATGAACATGTAGCGCCTTACTATGAAGAGTGGGAGCGTGAAGGCATGATGCCGCGTTCGGTCTGGAATGCGATGGGTGAAAATGGCTTCTTATGTGTCGATGTTCCGGAAGAATATGGTGGCTACGGTGTTCCGACCCACTATTCCCTGATGTTAATCGAAGAGTCTGCAAGAGCAGGCTATAGCGCAATTTCAACTGGTCTGTCTTGCCATTCGGATATCGCAGCGCCGTATATCCTGCATATTGGTACTGAAGAACAGAAAAAATACTGGTTACCGAAAATGGTGTCTGGTGAAGTGGTCGGTGCGATTGGCATGACTGAGCCGGGTGCTGGTTCTGATCTGCAAGCCATGCGAACCAATGCCATCTTGCAGGATGACCATTATTTATTGAATGGTTCTAAAACTTTTATCTCCAATGGTCAGCATGCTGACTTAGTCGTATTAGCCGTGAAAACCGATCCGCAAGCACGCGCCAAAGGTGTGTCTTTGATGCTGGTGGATACGCATCTGGAAGGCTTTAAAAAAGGTAAGAATCTGGACAAGATTGGTCTGCATTCACAGGATACTTCAGAGCTGTTCTTCGATAATGTCAAAGTACCGAAAGATCAGTTGCTGGGTCAGCCAGGTCAGGGCTTTGTATACCTAATGCAGGAACTCCCACGTGAACGTACCGCTATTGCTGCTACTGCACTGGGCGCCATTCGTGGCTCGATTGATGTAACGACTCAATATGTCAAAGAGCGTCAGGCCTTTGGTCAGGCGATTGGTCAGTTCCAGAATACCCGTTTTGTACTGGCACAGGCCAAGATTGACGAGCTGGCAACAGCAGCTTTCTATAACCAGAATGTTGAGTTGTATATGCAAGGCAAGCTAGATGTTGAAACTGCAGCAGCGCTAAAGAGCTTCTCAACAGATATGCAGATGAAAGTTGCTGACAATCTGCTTCAGCTCTTTGGTGGTTATGGCTATATGACTGAATATCCGATTTCGCGTTTCTTTGTTGATGCCCGCATTCAAAGGATCTATGGCGGTACCAATGAAATCATGAAAGAAATTGTCGCTCGCGGTCTGCTTGGACGTTAAAACTTAACAGATAAAAAAAAGAGTCCGAAATGGACTCTTTTTTTATGGAAAGAATATTCTTGAAATCTAGATATTTTATTATTTTAAGATTTTAATACATCCAGACATTCATGAATAAAAATTGGCAAATCATTGGGTACTCGAGATGAAATCAGCTGATTATTGTCATTGACCAGTTCGACATCATAATAAGTCGCACCCGCATGTTGTACCCGAGGTGCATGCGCACGGATACTGGTAATAATCCGGTTCTTTAAAACATCAGCTTCACTGAGTAATAAAGATGCGTCACAAAGACTGAAGATGGTCTTTTTGGCCTCATTAAAAGCCTGAATGAAATGTAAGACTCGCGTATCGTTGGCGAGGGATACAGGCGATTCACCGCCCGGAATGAGTAGGCCATCAAAATCATCAATACTGATATGATCAATTCCCCGATCAATGATTACACTCGACTGGCCATGTAATCCATGTACGACTTTTCCGGCATGTAGTTCAATATTACAGACACTGTGCTCTGCAGCGAGTAAGGCCGCAACAGGCTCAGTATATTCAAGATCTTCAAAATTATTCGTTACAAGTACCGCTATTCTTTTTGGCATTATAGGCACCCCCAATATAGTTTTAAATTAGACTAGCGATTTAAGGTTTAAAAAACGTCTCTGCTTTGTAACTAAATAGTGATTTAGTGTAAAAAATCCAATTAAATCAAAGGAAAATGATCAAAAAAACAGTTTTCTATGGGCATTTTATTGTGAACTGTCACTCAAATTTTAAGTAGTCAAACTAGAGAGATCGAGATGGCTTTATTTTTATTTTCTTATGCTTAAAATCGTTATGTAGATTAAGAAATAGTGATATTTCATCTTGATAGAAATCAGTTAAGATGAGCGGGCAAAGTTTACAATTTGATAATGTAAAACATGCGAAAATGCTGAAAGAAATGTTACCAGATATGACTAAAGCGATGAACGGTTAAAAACAACTCCCTGTTTTTAAGAATTAATCTACTAAAGTTATATTGTGTAACATTTGCAGCGCACTAATTGTTATACTGCACAGATAAGGTTTATGAAGGGCGACATCACGATGATCAACGACGATCAAAACACAACGGCTTCTTTAGACTTGGCTAAAATTCGTGAAGATATCGATTCAGTTGATCAACAAATCCAGCAATTGATTAACCGTCGTGCACGTTTGGCTGAGGCTGTAGCAAAAGCAAAATTCGCATCTGAAGAAAATCCGCTGTTTTACCGTCCGGAACGTGAAGCACAGGTTTTGCGCAATGTTATGGAGCGCAATGAAGGACCATTGTCAGATACGACGATGGCACGTCTGTTCCGCGAGATCATGTCGGCTTGTTTGGCGCTTGAAGCACCGCAAAGTATTGCATTCTTGGGACCTGTTGGTACCTACACACACTCAGCAGTATTGAAACATTTTGGTCATGATGCTGTGGTTCGTCCATTACCCACCATTGATGAAGTGTTCCGTGAAGTAGAAGCGGGCAGTGCACATTATGGTCTGGTGCCGGTTGAGAACTCCTCTGAAGGTGTAGTGAACCATACTTTAGACTGTTTCAAGACTTCGCATCTGAATGTGATTGGCGAAGTAGAATTACCCATTCATCACCAGTTCCTAATCTCTGAAAATACCCGTAAAGACAGTATTAAACAGATCTATGCACATCAGCAAACTCTGGCTCAGTGCCGTAAATGGCTGGATGCTCATTATCCAGGTGTAGAGCGTGTGGCACTCAGTTCAAATGCTGAAGCTGCGCGCCGTATTCAGAATGAATGGCATTCTGCTGCGATTGCTTCTGAAATTGCTGCGAATATTTATAATCTTGAGATTATGCACAGCAATATTGAGGACAATCCAGAAAACACTACACGTTTCCTGGTAATTGGCCGTGAAAAAGTGCCACAAAGTGGTAATGATAAAACTTCATTACTGGTTTCTGCACATGACCGTGCCGGTGCATTGCTAGAGATTCTGGCTCCATTTGCCAAACACAACATTAGTCTAACCAGTATTGAAACTCGACCTGCACTTCCTGAAAAATGGGCTTATGTATTCTTTATCGATCTTGAAGGTCATATTGAGCAGGAAAATGTTAAAGCTGCGATCAAAGAAATTCGTCCGCTTGTGAAAGAAGTCCGCGTGCTTGGTTCATATCCTGCAGCTGTTTTATAAAAGCAGCCTTTCGTGGTTAGTGCGAGGGTGCTAACCACTGTTTCATCTGTAAATCGGAAGTATAAAATGTCGTTTGTCCCAGCCAATGAAGGCATCTCTAACTTAAAGCCATATCAACCAGGTAAACCGATTAGTGAACTTGAGCGTGAGTTGGGCATCACTGATATCGTAAAACTGGCTTCAAATGAAAACCCGCTGGGCTGTTCAGATAAAGTCAAAGAAGCAGTGGCTACGGAACTGGCGGAAATTGGCCGTTATCCTGATGGCGGTGGCTTTATCCTGAAAGATCAGATCAAGACACAATTCGGTTTTGATCATGATCAGATTACTTTGGGTAATGGTTCAAACGACTTACTTGAAATATTTGCCCGTGCATTTGTTTCTGAAAAAGATTCAGTGATTTATAGCCAGCACGCATTTGCGGTATATGCATTGGTCACTCAAGCGATTAATGCAGAAGCAATTGAAGTCCCAGCAAAAGGTTTCTCACATGACCTTGAAGCGATGGCGGCTGCGGTGAAAGACAACACCAAGCTGATCTTTATTGCGAACCCGAACAACCCGACAGGCACCTGGTTTGAAGAAGCTGAATTTGAAGCCTTCATGCAGAAAGTGCCAGCGAATGTCATCGTGGTACTGGACGAAGCTTATGTGGAATATTTCCCGGAAAACTTCAACAGCCTGAAATTCCTGAAACAGTATCCAAATCTGATCGTGAGCCGTACGCTGTCTAAGTGCTATGGTCTGGCTGCACTGCGTGTTGGTTTTGCTTTGGCATCTGTTGAAGTAACTGATTACCTGAACCGTATCCGTCAGCCATTTAACGTCAACCATTTAGCGATGGTGGCTGCGGTTGCTGCACTGAAAGACGAAGCATTCATCGAGAAATCTCGTGAAGTAAATAAAGCAGGTATGGCACAGCTAGAAGCTGGCTTCAAAGCTTTGGGCCTAAACTATGTACCTTCACGCGCGAATTTCATCTTGGTCGATGTACAGGCTGATCCAGCGGAAACATTTAACAAGTTGTTGAAAGAAGGTGTGATCGTGCGTCCAGTGGGTATTCCAAACCACTTGCGTGTATCGATTGGTACTGAAGCTGAAAATGCCAAATTCCTTGCTGCATTAGGCAAAGTGCTTGGCTTAGAGGCGAAAGCTTAAGTTATGTTGCAGCCACTGTTTGAAAAAGTTGCCTTTATCGGACTTGGACTGATTGGTTCAAGTCTGGCGCGTGTCATCAAGGCTGAGCATTTAGCCAATGACATCGTGGCATCAACCCGCTCACAAAAAACCTTGGAAGATGCCAAGGCACTTGGTCTGATTTCCCACGGCTATGCAGATCCTATAGAAGCCGTTAAAGGAGCAGATCTGGTGGTGCTGGCATTACCTGTTCGTGCTACCCAGAAAGTGCTAGAAACGATCAAGCCTTATTTGTCGGAAAATGTCATCCTGACTGATGTCGGCAGTACCAAAGGTAATGTGGTAGAAGCAGCCAAAGCCGTATTTGGTGAAAATCTACCAGCCGGTTTTGTGCCGGGGCATCCAATTGCGGGTGCTGAACATACCGGCGTGCATGCAGGTAAGGTCGATCTATTTGCCAATCACAAGGTGATTTTGACGCCGTTACCAAGCAGCGGACAATGGGCGGTCGATAAACTGATTCAACTGTGGCAGGTGGCTAAAGCGGAAGTGATTTGTATGGATGTGGAAAAGCACGATGAAGTGCTGGCCCATACCAGTCATCTTCCGCATCTGATGGCCTTCAACCTGGTCGAACAACTGGCCAAGCGCGAAGACAATCTGGATATTTTTCGTTATGCTGCCGGTGGCTTTCGCGACTTCTCGCGTATTGCCGCCAGTGATCCACAAATGTGGCATGACATCTTTTTTGCTAATAAAAAGGCGATTCTCAATGCCGTGGACGGCTTTGAAGCTCAACTCGCGATTATCCGCAAGCTGATTGAAGATGAAGATTCACAAGCTTTAATGGGCTTGTTGGGGCATGCGCAAGCCGCGCGTCAGCACTTCAATCATATGCTCGCCAAGAAACCTCTCATGGAGAAAAATAAAGTGACACAACAATTTACCATTCAACCAGGTGCCAAGACGTTCCAGGGTAAATTTACCGTGCCAGGTGACAAATCTGTGTCACACCGTTCCATCATGTTTGGTGCCATCGCTGAAGGCACAACGCATGTGACGGGTTTTCTTGAAGGTGAAGATGCGCTTGCAACTTTACAAGCCTTCCGTGACATGGGCGTGAGCATCGAAGGCCCGAAAAATGGTGAAGTGACCATTCATGGTGTGGGTATGCAAGGTCTGAAAGCACCGAAGTCTGCGCTTTACATGGGCAACTCAGGTACCTCAATGCGTTTGCTGTCCGGTATGCTGGCAGCGCAGAAATTTGATTCGGTGATGACGGGTGATGCTTCTCTATCTAAACGTCCAATGGAGCGTATTGCAAAACCATTACGTTTGATGGGCGCGCAGATTCAAACTACGGGTGAACGTGGTACACCACCAGTATCGATTACGGGTAATCAAAACCTGAAAGGTATTCAATACGACTTGCCAATGGCATCTGCTCAGGTGAAATCAGGTATTCTGCTGGCGGGTCTTTGGGCGGAAGGTGAAACTTCAGTGACTGAACCTGAACCAACCCGTGACCATACTGAACGTATGTTGCGTGCTTTTGGTTATGAAGTAAAAACTGAAGGCAACCGTATTTCCCTGCAAGGTGGCGGCAAGCTGGTGGGTACTAACATTCAGGTGCCTTCTGATATTTCATCTGCAGCTTTCTTTATGGTCGGTGCAGCGATTACTGAAAATTCAGACGTGACTTTGGAAGCGGTAGGCATTAACCCGACCCGTACTGGTGTGATTGAAATCCTGAAACAGATGGGTGCGGACATCACTGTTGAAAATGAACGTATTGCAGGCGGTGAACCGATTGCAGACATTCGTATTCGCGGTACACGTACGTTAAAAGGCATTCATATGCCAGAAGACCAAGTGCCACTAGCAATTGATGAATTCCCAGCATTATTCATTGCTGCTGCATGTGCGGAAGGCCAAACGATTCTAACTGGTGCTGCTGAGCTGCGTGTCAAAGAATCTGATCGTATTCAGGTGATGGCTGATGGTTTGAAAACCATGGGTATTGATTGCACACCAACTGATGACGGCATCATCATCGAAGGTAAAGGTAAGACAGGCGACTGGTCACCAATCTTTACTGGCGGTGAAATTGAATCGCATCATGATCATCGTATTGCCATGAGCTTCTCGATTGCAGGTCTGCGTAACTCAGGTGAAATCAAGATTGTTGGGACTGAAACCGTCGCAACCAGTTTCCCAACCTTCACTGAACTGACTTCTCAAGCTGGTCTGGCGATTGAAGTGACAGAATAATTCTAAAATTTATATGAAACAGCCAAGCTTTTGCTTGGCTGTTTTGTTTATATTGGCTTATGCTAAAACCATACAACAAAAAAGCCATTTGGATGTAGCAATGCGAAAATTAAAATTTATGGCCAACCCTCAAAGCCAGGAACAATTACAGGGCAGTCAGCAGACTCAGGAATATGTGGCACATCTGCTGACGGAAGAGCTCGGTAAATATGGCTTTAAAACCTTGGCGCAAAGTGGCGCACAAGTGGCCGTAAGTGTCGATGAACACGAGTTGCCATTATCAGTGAGCTGTGAGACACGAGACCAGGAAGGGCACCTGATTTGTGAAATCGCCTCTTACCCGGATGAAGAACAGGACTGGCTGGACCGGATTACAGAACAAAGTTTATTAAATCAGTTGGCACAAGCTGTTGAAGCATCGTTGAAAGAACAAGAAAGTTTTAGTGAGTTTGAGTGGAAGAACTAGTTCAACAAATGCAAAGTCTTTCGCCTATATTGCAAAGTAAACGTCTTGTTTTAGATTATTTTAAGTCATCCGATGCTGCGGAAGCCTATGCCTCGATTACCCCGAGTTTGACCCGTTTTATGGCATGGGATGCACCGGAATCTGAACAGGTATTTGCAACAGTCTGGCAAAACTGGCTAAACAATATGGCTAATCATAAAGAATATATCTTTGTGATTCGCCATATTGAAAGACATGAATTTATCGGACTATGCGGTTTGCATCGACTGCATGATGAAATACCTGAAGTAGGTATCTGGATTCGTGAAACGGCGCATGGTCATTATTATGGACATGAGGCAGTACGTTGTATTGTGGGCTATGCTTTTAATACATTAGGGATTAAAGTTTTGAGCTATCCGGTAGCAGAAGAAAACTGGGCTAGCCGAAAAATTGCAGAACGTCTGGGTGGGAAAATTTCTAGCCATTTAGATAAACCTAAATATCGGGCTGTAATTTATGAAATTCATGCTAAAGATTTTATTTCTGAATAAAAAAACCTCATCATTCGATGAGGTTTTTTTTGATCAGCTTAATGCGAGGAAACGGCTCATCGCAATCCGAAGCTGTTTTAAATAACCGGTAAAGAAATGATTTGCGCCAGGCAAGATCGTGACCAGATGACGTTGAGGCTTGGCCCATTCAATCATGTCGGATAAAAGCGTGACATCATCCGCTTCACCATGAATAAATAAAATATCACCTTTGATCTGTGGAGTAACATAGTGACGTAGGCCAGCTACGGTTGCAGTCGGTAGACCACACAAAATCACTTTTGAAGGTTGCAGTTCAACTGGCAGGGCGGCGTAACACTTGGCCATGACATGTGCACCAAAACTGAAACCACCTGCCAAGAAAGGCAGGTCAATATGCTGGCGACGCGCATATTTAATGACTTCAAGTATATCATCCGTTTCGCCAAAGCCTTCATCATGCAGACCGGCACTTTGACCAGAACCACGGAAACTTGGACGATAGACAATACAACCACGCTCTAAAAACATTTGTGCCAGTAACACCGGAACTTTATGTTGTGGTGTGCCACCTTGTAATGGATGGGGATGACAAACAATCGCGAATCCTTTCACTTCACCCTGAGGATAATCCACAAAAACCTCAAGTTGGCCAGCAGGGCCTTGGAGGAAGATTGGTTCGGACATAGCAAACCGATAAATTGCAGGAGAATTTTCTATTTTAACGATTATGATAAATAAAAACATGAATTGGAATTAAAATAAGTCTACTGATATAGTTTGATTAATCATTTTTTAACCAGGTTGCTATGCTTGCTTTAATTTCTCCAGCCAAGACTCTAGATTACGAAACACCTTTACCTACCGATCAATTTACTCGGGCAAGATTGCTGGAACATTCCCAGGAATTGATAGAAGTTGCCCGCAAGTTATCAGCAACTGAAATTTCCAGCTTAATGAGCGTCAGTGAAAAAATTGCCAATTTGAATGCGGAACGCTTCAGAGACTGGCAGCCGGATTTTGATTTTTCCAATGCTCGTCAGGCAATCTTTGCCTTTAAAGGGGATGTTTATACCGGTCTGGATGCTTACCAGTTAAAGCAGGATCAGATTCATTATGCACAGAACCATCTGCGTATGTTATCCGGCCTCTATGGCTTATTGCGTCCGCTGGATCTGATGATGCCTTACCGTCTGGAGATGGGAACCAAATTGACTAACTCACGTGGTGCTCATCTCTACGAGTTCTGGGGACATACCATCACTGACCTGATCAATCATGACCTGGCAGCAGCAGAGTCTGAAATTCTGGTCAATATTGCCTCCGATGAATATTACAAGGCAGTGAAAGAAAGCAAAATTCAGGCTGAAATCATCAAGCCGGTATTTTTAGATCAGAAAAATGGCAAATATAAAGTCATCAGCTTCTATGCCAAGAAAGCTCGTGGTTTAATGGCGCGCTTTATCATTGAAAACCAGATTAAACGAACTGAAGACTTAAAAGCCTTTAATACCGATGGGTATTATTTTGATGCTGAAAGTTCATTAAAAGGTGAGTTGGTATTTAAACGTGATGAGCAGCTGGCTGCTTAAGGTAAAAGATTCACCCAAGACTGAATGAAGAAATTTTCTTAAAAGTCTTGGGTAAATTTAAGTTTAGCAATATTAGGTTGAATTGAATAAAAATTAAAAAATAGGGAAGGAACTTTCAAAATATCATTTATTTAGAAGAATTTTTAACAGGAAATGGATGAATTTTTTAGAAGAAAAGCTAAATAAAATAATGAAAGCTATAGTGAGCTTTAAAAGATATTTTTCACTCGATAAATTTATATATAGGACTTACGCACTATTATTTATAGATTTTCTGTGGCAGCAGATGATTCTTATCGAGAATAAATTCATCAATAAAGTTCTTGATAATTGGTCTAAATAATTTCTTCTGCCAACGATATACATTTTCAAAGATCCGCTCAAACTGGTTCTTTTGTATCTCAACATAGGCCATCAAGGCTGAGAAAATATGATTCAAAATCAGCTTGGATCGTCTTACTTGAAACTTTTCAATATGACAAACCTGTTTAATTACTCGATGATATTGTTCTATTTTCCAATGACTTGAATGTAATTCATAAAAACCATCAAAGGACAATAAATCATCTTCATCTTGATGCACAATATAAAATCTCTGCTGTTCTTTTAACTGAGTCTTAAATAATTGTACAAAGCCAACATCTTTGAGCCAGACCACTTGACCCTGATGAAAATTCGGCAATAAACGGAGTTGAAACCATTGTCCTTTTTCAGGGGAAACCTTACGGTTACTGTCGACACCAAACATAAATCGAATACCATGTTTTCTTATGGTTTTTAGATTTTCAGTCGATGAATACCAACTATCACCTGTAATGAATTGAATCTTTGCACCCCAATCGAGTACTTCACTTAACATCTCCATAAAGTAATCATTCTTGGTTTTACTTTCTGACTTATCATAAATTCGAAAATTAATTGGAATATTTTTGCCATGTTGATCTGTCGCATACAAGGTAATGAGATTAATACCCTTGACGGATCGGTGGTGTTTACCTGACCAAAAATAGCTAACTAAGTCCATATGTTGACTATATGGCTTATCTAAAACAGTATCATCAATACTGACTATAAGTTTATTATTATCAATGTGTTGAATTGCTTCTTGATATAGATCGCGAGCTGTGTAGTCTTCACGCTCCAAAAAGCGATTTACACTGTCATGCGAGATATTATAAGTCTCGGCAAGTTGTGTGCAGCTAATAGAGTTTGGTTCTGTCATGAGAAAGCCCATATAAATGGGTAATGTACAAGTTGCTGTAGAAGCATGTTTAGTTCGTCTGATCACAGATACGTTATAAAGTAGTTTGAGACTTTTTTAAATCCCTCAATGCGTAAGTCCTAATATAGTAAAGAAAAATTTCTAAAAAAATAAAAAATAGAATCAATCAATTAATTTCTTTTAATACTCAAAAAATGACTAAAAAATAAAAAAATATGGCTCAAAAAATTATGATTAATTGAATAAGAAGTATAAAAAAATGAAGAATATAAAAACTCTAAATAATTGAAAAAACTACATTTTATCGGGTTATTTGTAAACTATGTCACAATTTTATTGTTATTTTGTTAGCATAATTTCAATACTGTTACATAACTCAACTACAAAAATGAAAATTTATACGATTCCTATTTTTGTGCTGATGGTGGGTTTACTCGGTTATTGTGTTCACCAACAGGCCGAAACAAGAAAACATGAAGAGCTTCATCAGATTTTGAAAGAAGTACAACATTCAACTAAATTGCTGAATGCAAATCGGCCCCGACCTTAATAGATTTGCATAAGCTTTTTGATTAGAGGACAGGTAAAAAGATAAAAATAAAATCATAATAAATAAAAGAAAATTTAATAATAATAAAACTGACTTATATTAATTTTTAATAAAATATAAATTCTAAGAAGCAATCAGAAATCAATGTGTTATAATTTGCAAAAGATAAAGTTAAATCAAATTTACTTTAATTAAGTATTTGATTCTAATGATGAAAAAAGCTGCATAGGGGTTATGCAGCTTTTTTGTTTAGATTGTTTTTTGAGTTTTTCTAGCGCAGTTTTCTTACTGTTCGCTATTGAAACATTTTGACCCGCTAAATGGCGAAGCTGGCATATTCGTTGCTAACAGATCCTTAAAATTCATGAAGTTTTCTATAAAATTTCCTGGATTCGGCGGCATGCTTAAAGCATAAAGTTTACTCAATAGGGGCTAGGTCATGACGACTCCTAATCCATCTTCAGAAAATATGCTGGAACGTCTGTTCAAACTGAGTGAAAACAAAACCAGTTTCCGTACAGAAGTTCTGGCAGGTGTAACCACGTTCCTGACAATGTGTTACATCATTATTGTTAATCCGATGATTTTATCCGAAACCGGGATGGATCATGGGGCTGTCTTTGTAGCCACCTGTCTTGCAGCCGCAATTGGCTGTCTGGTAATGGGGCTAATTGCCAATTATCCAATTGCACTTGCGCCAGGTATGGGGCTGAATGCCTTCTTTACCTATTCAGTCTGTCTGGGAATGGGTGTGCCTTGGCAAACTGCATTAGGTGCAGTATTTGTATCAGGTTTGGTTTTCATTGCCATTAGTATGTTCAAAATACGTGAGGCGATTGTCAATGCCATTCCAATGTCTCTCAAACTGGCGATTGGCGGTGGTATTGGCCTGTTCCTGGCTCTGGTAGCACTGAAAAATGCTGGCATCATTGTTGATAATCAAGCGACCTTGGTGGGTCTGGGTGATTTGAAACAGCCAACTGTTATGCTTGCGCTACTTGGCTTCCTGTTAGTGGTGGTAATGCATCACTTCAAAGTACGTGGTGCGATCATTATCAGTATCTTGGTAATCACTGCGATTTCTACTGCTTTAGGTTATAACCAGTTCCAGGGTGTAGTGGGTCAAATTCCTTCACTGGCACCAACCTTCTTGCAAATGGACTTTCAAGGTCTGTTTACAGCTAGCCTGATCGGTGTGATCTTCGTATTCTTCTTGGTCGATCTGTTTGACTCTACTGGTACGCTAGTAGGTGTTTCACATCGTGCAGGTTTGTTAAAAGATGGTAAATTGCCGCGTCTGAAAAAAGCATTATTTGCCGATTCTTCTGCGATTGTTGCAGGTGCTGCTTTGGGTACTTCTTCAACTACACCTTATATTGAGTCATCAGCGGGTGTTGCAGCAGGTGGTCGTACCGGTCTGACTGCAGTTGTGGTGGGCTTGCTGTTCATTGCCTGCCTGTTCCTGGCTCCATTGGCTCAATCTGTACCAGGTTTTGCTACTGCTCCAGCATTGCTATTTGTCGGTGTATTGATGATTCAGGGTATTGTCCATATTGAATGGGATGATATTACTGAAGCGGTTCCGGCGTTCCTGACCATTGTATTCATGCCATTTACGTATTCAATTGCAGATGGTATCGCAATGGGTTTTATCAGCTATGCGCTGATTAAACTGCTGACAGGTAAAGCGAAAACTGTTCCATACATGGTATGGATCATCGCAGTACTATGGGCATTGAAGTTCTGGATGTTTGGCGGCTAATTTTTGTCGAATATCAAAAGGGTGTAAACTCAGTTTGCACCCTTTTTTATTTTTCTCAGGTTTAATCAGGAGTAGTGATGAACCGTCTTGAATTGATTCAGGCCTTGCCAAAGGCTGAGCTGCATGTGCATATCGAAGGTACCTTTGAACCTGAGTTAATGTTTGCGATTGCACAGCGTAATGAAGTTAGCATTCCTTATAAATCAGTTGAGGAAGTGAAGCGGGCTTATAATTTCCATAATCTGCAATCTTTCTTGGATATCTACTACGCGGGTGCCAATGTTCTGATTCATGAACAGGACTTTTATGATCTGGCTTGGGCATATTTTGAAAAATGTGCGGATGATAATGTCGTGCATACTGAAATGTTCTTTGATCCGCAGACGCATACCGATCGTGGCATTGCCTTTGAAACCGTAATTAATGGCTTGCAGAAAGCCTGTGATGATGCGAAAGCTAAGTTAGGCATTACTTCACATCTGATCATGTGCTTCCTGCGTCATCTTAGTGAAGAAGCAGCATTTGAAACATTAGAACAAGCGCTGCCTTATAAAGATCGGATCATTGGAGTGGGGCTGGATTCAAGTGAAGTCGGTCATCCACCGTCTAAGTTTGAACGTGTTTTCGCTAAAGCACGTGAAGCCGGTTTTCTGGTAGTCGCGCATGCGGGTGAAGAAGGTCCGGCAGAATATGTTTGGGAAGCTTTGGATTTATTAAAAGTTAACCGTATTGACCATGGTGTACGTTCTGAGGAAGATCCAGAATTGATGCAGCGTTTGATTGCAGAGAAGATGCCGCTCACAGTATGTCCACTTTCAAACCTGAAACTGTGTGTGGTGGATGATATGCAGCAGCATAATATCCGTCGCCTGTTGCAGCACGGTGTGCATGTGACAGTTAATTCAGATGATCCATCGTATTTCGGTGGTTATATGAATGACAATTTCATTGCGATTGCTGAAGCTTTAGATCTAAGCAACGAAGAACTTAAACAGCTCGCAATTAATTCTTTTGAAGCTTCATTTATTTCTGATACTGAAAAACAGAAATGGATCAGCCTGATTCAGGCACTTGTTTAAAGCAATATTCTAGTCAATCGTTGCGCCCAAAGAGGGTAGAGTTCGCTCTGCCTTTTATAATCTGATTTGTGAACCAAAGATGAAATTAAAATTCCTGTGGTCTGTTCTGGCTGTTAGCTTAATCAATCCTGCTTGTGCAGATACCTCAATGACTCAGAAAGCCCTGAAACCTGTGATTGAGTATCAGTGTGGCCAAGAGCTGAAAGATTCCAAAGTCTGGAAAATGGGTACTTATTTCATGGCTGAAGCCAATAAACAGCATTTACAGCAAAAAGTGTGTGGCTGTGTGGGTGAGCATGCTTTGGAAGGTGTGCCGGCCAAAACCCTGTTAAAAGCAACCATTGATGAAGAAACTAAAAAAGAGCTAACCCGCAAAGCAATTGCCAATAGCTTAAAAGGCTGTATGGGTGAGTTTATCAATTAAAGATTTTTGGGTGCTGGCTTATCTAGACTTTACCTTTAGATTAGTAGTGAGTCTTCTTTCCTGTGATGGCTATGAGTCTAGCTGCGTGCAGATTAGACATCATGACTCATTTTTAGATTTCTTATTGCGATAAACTTCGGCACAATAGCCGCATATTTTAAAAGCTGAAAAAAGGATAAAATCCGTGAAAAAATTATTGGCTGTTGTTGCTCCATTAACACTTGTTCTTTCTGCATGTGTAGCACCACAAGGTGCCAGCACCACAACTCAAGCAAGTACAGGTCAGCAACTCGGTTCTGCAGCCATTAAAATTGCCATCAATGCAAAATGTGTCACTGAACTGAACAATATTCCGGCTTGGCAAACTGCAACACGCTTAATGACAGAAACGCAAAAACAGAATATCCAGTCTGAAATCTGTGGTTGCGTGAGTGAAAAAGCACCACAAAACGTGACTGCAGTGGATTTGGCAACTGCAGCAATTGATCCGACAGCACGTGCGACTATTGTAGGTAATGTTGTTGCAAATACTATTAACGCTTGCGTGGCTGAAGCGGTAAACTAATTCAAAATCAAATTTGAATAGGCTGACTGGTTCAGCCTATTTTTTATGGGAAATAAAATGAATATTGCTGGTGTAGATGAAGCAGGTCGTGGGCCATTAGTAGGATCGGTGGTCGCTGCGGCTGTGATATTGGATCCGAATAACCCGATTGAGGGCTTAAATGATTCCAAGAAGCTAAGCGAGAAGAAGCGCGAAAAACTTTTTATTGAGATTCAGGAAAAAGCCCTAGCTTGGGCCATTGCTGAAGCCTCTGCAGCAGAAATCGACGAGCATAATATTTTGCAGGCCTCTTTACTGGCAATGCGCCGCGCTGTGGAAGCATTAAGTATTCAGCCGGAACATGTACTGGTCGATGGCAACAAGATTCCTCAGGGCCTTGCGATGAGTTGTGATGCGGTCGTAGGTGGGGATGCTTTGCATCCTGAGATTTCAGCAGCCAGTATTCTGGCTAAAGTGACCCGTGATCGCCAGATGGTGGAGATGGATCAAAAATATCCGCAATTTGGCTTTGCCAAGCATAAGGGCTATCCGACCAAAGCACATTTTGAAGCGATTGCCTTACACGGGGTGATTGATGAACACCGTCGTAGTTTTGGACCAGTGAAAAAAGTGCTGGCAGCGTTGCTTGATTAGCAGCAGGCGGGCTAAAGTCTGATTATTTTGCTATGCAGTTGAAAATTAGCCAAATTAAAAGCGGCTTAAAAGCCGCTTTTATATTCATACAAAATTAACGGTTAAAGTTATTTTGTGTCTGGTTATCATCTTCATAAGAAGAAGGTTGATAATCCTGGTCAATATGCTGAAGATGTTCATGCATTGCACGTTCATGCTGGATACGCTGGTAAATCTCTTCACGGTGTACAGAGACTTCTTTTGGAGCATTTACCCCAATACGAACCTGGTTGCCTTTTACGCCAAGTACAGTCACGCTGACTTGGTCTCCGATCATTAAAGTTTCCCCGACGCGTCGAGTCAAAATCAGCATGTTTCTCTCCTTGCAAAATGCAAAACCTGCAATCTATTGAATGTAATAAAAAAACACAACCTAAAATTATATAATTAAAGTTTGAATAGAAAGTCCTGTCCATGAAATGAAGAGGTTAACTATCCAGACTGTTGAAAATCCTTAGGCTTAATATAACAGAGCCACTATAAAAAAAACTATAGTGGCCCTGCATTTTTGTAGAGATTTAATGAAATACTGTCAGACAATGACGGTATTTTGTAGTTCTCTTAAGCGCGTGCGCTAGATTCACCATGTTCACGGTCTAAACCGAACGCAGTGTGAAGTGAACGAACTGCAAGCTCAAGATAATTCTCTTCGATAATTACTGAAATCTTGATTTCAGAAGTAGAAATCATCAGGATGTTGATGCCTTCATCAGCAAGGGCAGTGAACATTTTGCTCGCTACACCAGCGTGAGAACGCATACCTACACCTACGATAGACACTTTTACGATGTCATCACGAGTTGCAACTTCACGTGCGCCAATCGCTTGAGCAGTTTCTTCAAGGATTTTTTTGGCTTTAGCGAGTTCACTGCGGTTTACAGTAAATGTGAAATCAGTCGTACCATCTTCTTCAACGTTCTGGATAATCATATCCACTTCGATATTGGCATCACCAATTGGTTTAAGAATTTTAGATGCAATACCTGGCTCATCTGGAACACCCAGAATAGTCAGTTTAGCTTCGTCGCGGTTGAACGCGATACCAGAGATAATTGGCTGTTCCATGTTGTCTTCCAGTTCAGTAGTAATAAGAGTTCCGACGTTGTTTTTGAAGTCTTCGTCAAATGCGCCATCAGTGTCATTATCGAAGCTTGAGAGTACGCGTAAAGGCACTTGGTACTTGCCTGCAAATTCTACAGAGCGAATTTGAAGAACTTTAGAACCTAAAGATGCCATTTCCAGCATTTCTTCGAAAGAGATACGGTCTACTTTTTTCGCTTTAGGAGCAACACGAGGGTCAGTCGTATATACGCCATCAACATCTGTGTAAATCTGACATTCATCTGCTTTTAGCGCTGCAGCAAGGGCAACACCTGAAGTATCAGAACCACCACGACCTAAAGTTGTGGTATTGCCATCAGCATCAAAGCCCTGGAAACCTGCAACCACAATCACGCGGCCTGTATCTAGGTTTTCAGTCAATACATCAGTATCAATAGATTCGATACGTGCTTTGGTGAATGCGCTGTCAGTTTTAATACCAACCTGGCGACCAGTTAAAGATTTAGCTTCAACGCCAATTGAATTCAGCGCCATAGCTAACATGGAAATCGTTACCTGTTCACCCGTAGAAACCATTTGGTCAAGTTCACGGGGGTCAGGGGTTTCGGTAATGGCTTTCGCGAGAGCAAGCAAGCGGTTGGTTTCACCACTCATAGCAGATACGACTACAACCACCTTGTGGCCATGGTCATGCCAGCGCTTCACACGACGAGCAACATTGAGAATGCGCTCGGGAGTACCCATTGAGGTACCGCCATATTTTTGAACGATTAATGCCATAGTTGTTCCATATAAACCATGACCCTGATTTTCCGATCAGGGTCAGTTACACAAAATGAAGTTTTTATTTTGCTTCAAGCCAAGCTGCTAAATCAGCCATCACTGGAGCAAACTTCTCGTTAAGTGGCGCGCCACCTTGTGCCAAGTCAGGTTTACCACCACCTTTACCACCTAGCTCAGTTGCCAAGTGTTTGATGATGTCACCCGCTTTAATAGAAGCAGTAAAGTCTTTCGCCACAGATGCAATCAAGCTAACCTTGTCACCCTCTACACCTGCAAGAACAATGACTGCATTTTCTAATTTTGATTTCACACCGTCGTGCAGGTTACGTAATGCTTTTGTATCCATATTCTGAACGGTAGTGATTAATGTTTTACGGCCTGCAAGCTCTTGAACCTGACTTAAAAGTTCACCGGCTTGTAAGCTTGCCAATTTTTGATTCAGCTGTTCGATCTGTTTTTGCAATTGATGTGCAGTGTCCACCACAGCTTCAACTTTTTCGACTGTTTGATGGTTCTGTGCTTTTAACAAACCATTGATGTATTGAACATCACGATCGACTTTCTGTACGGCTTCAACCGCTTTAGTACCGGTTACAGCTTCAATACGACGTACACCTGCTGCGACACCACCTTCAGACGTGATTTTAAACAGACCGATGTCACCTGTACGTTTAACGTGAATACCGCCACACAATTCGATCGAGAAGTTTTTCTCGTCAATTACTGAACCCATAGACAATACGCGAACTTCTTCACCGTATTTCTCACCGAACAGCATCATCGCACCTTTGGCTTTCGCAGATTCGATGTCGAGCAGTTCAGTCGTAACAGGCGTATTGGCAATTACTTCAGCATTTACCAGACGTTCAATTTCTTGCAGCTGTTCAAAAGTTACAGGCTGATCATTGGCAAAGTCGAAACGTAATACGTCAGAAGCAACCAATGAACCTTTTTGCTGTACGTGTGA
Organism: Acinetobacter variabilis; assembly: GCF_000369625.1. Taxonomy (GTDB): domain Bacteria; phylum Pseudomonadota; class Gammaproteobacteria; order Pseudomonadales; family Moraxellaceae; genus Acinetobacter; species Acinetobacter variabilis. The sequence continues at coordinate 1,465,216 of NZ_KB850113.1, read as the reverse complement.
ACCCAGGATTTGACGTAGGGCAGCGTGGAGTAAGTGAGTTGCAGAGTGGTTACGAGCAGTTGCAGCACGAATCTCGGCTTTAACCGTTGTTTCAACATTTTGAGTAACTTTTAGATTACCCATAGTCACGATACCTTGGTGAACGAATGCACCACCAGATTTTTTGGTATCTTGAACTTCAAAGATACCTGTATCGTTTTTGAAGAGCCCTGTATCACCGATCTGACCACCGCTTTCTGCATAGAAAGGAGTTTGGTTCAGAACAATCAGTGCTTCGTCGCCTTCAACAACTTCGTCAACTTGCTCGCCATCTTTGTAGATTGCGATGATTTGACCTTGACCTGCTGTTGCGTCATAACCTTCAAACTGAGTTTCGCCTTCAACTTTAACAACGCTGTTATAGTCGATTGCGAATTTACCTGCATCACGTGCACGTTGACGTTGAGCCGCCATTTCTTTTTCAAAGCCAGCTTCGTCAATGGTTAAATCACGTTCACGTGCGATATCTGCTGTAAGGTCAGTTGGGAAGCCATAAGTATCATAAAGTTTGAATACGATTTCACCTGGAATCACAGAACCTTTCAGATTTGACAATTCGCCTTCAAGCAATTTCAGACCTTGCTCAAGTGTTTTAGCAAACTGTTCTTCTTCTTTCAGCAAAGCGGCTTCGATACGTGCTTTGTTTGCTTCAAGTTCAGGATAAGCTGCGCCCATCACATCAATTAAAGGCTGAAGCATTTTGTGGAAGAATGAACCAGTCGCACCCAGTTTGTTACCATGACGAACTGCACGACGGATAATACGGCGCAGTACATAACCACGACCTTCATTTGAAGGGTTCACGCCATCTGCAATCAGGAAGCAGCATGAACGTGCATGGTCAGCAACCACTTTAAGTGAAGCAGGGTATTCAACCGGTTTGTTTTCAGCTTGTGCTTTCGCTTCAATGTCTGAAGTATCTAGACCGATGATTTCAGCAGCAGCTTTCAATAGATTTTGAAACAGGTCGATTTCATAGTTAGAGTTGACGTGTTGCAGAACCGCAGAAATACGCTCAAGGCCCATACCTGTATCAACAGAAGGTGCAGGAAGAGGGTGCAGGACGCCATCCGCAGTGCGGTTGAACTGCATGAATACGTTGTTCCAGATCTCGATGAAACGGTCGCCATCTTCTTCAGGTGTGCCCGGTAAACCGCCCCAGATGTGATCGCCATGGTCATAGAAAATTTCAGAACATGGACCACAAGGACCTGTATCGCCCATTGCCCAGAAGTTATCTGATGCGTATTGACCGCCTTTGTTGTCACCAATACGGATAATGCGAGATGCATCCAGACCAACTTCTTTGTTCCAGATGTCAAAAGCTTCGTCATCGGTGTGGTAAACCGTGGCATAAAGTTTGTCTTTAGGAAGACCTAACCATTTTTCGTTGGTTAAGAAATCCCAAGCAAATTTGATCGCATCACGCTTGAAGTAGTCACCAAACGAGAAGTTACCCAGCATTTCAAAAAATGTGTGGTGACGCGCTGTGTAGCCAACGTTATCTAAGTCGTTGTGTTTACCACCTGCACGTACACATTTTTGTGAAGATGTTGCACGAACGTAGTCACGTTTTTCCAGACCCAGGAAGCAGTCTTTAAACTGGTTCATACCAGCATTGGTAAACAATAATGTTGGGTCGTTGGCAGGAACCAGAGAACTCGACGCGACACGTGTATGCCCTTGCGATTCAAAGTAGCTTAAAAAAGCTTCGCGAATTTCAGCTGATGTCATAAAACGAGTACTCACAACCAAGTCACTCCATAATTTCCGATTTGGCTAAAAACATCACAGTCTGACAAGAAGGTTGGTTCTCTGCTGCAATGCGGGGCTTAAATATTTAAAAACGCCAAATTATAACGGAAAATGCCTGTTCAACCAATGATTTTCATATTTATAGATCATAAAACTATAAGGAATGAATATTGGAAAAATCAGAAAAATGCCTTGCAAAATCAAAAGCTATTGTCATTACAGCAATTTATCTTAATTCACGCTGATAGAAAGACTGGATTGCTTGAAGTAAAGTATGAATTTTTCGATGAAATATTGGACATTCTGTGTAATTTTTAGTGGATTTAGCTGAATAGTTATCAGTCAGCTGGATAATTCCATTAATATAGGCGCACAAAGTTTTATGCCGCAGTAGGGAATGTCGATGCAACGTATCGCAATTAATGGTTTTGGACGAATCGGACGCAATGTGTTGCGTGCATGGTTTGAAAATCCGAAAGATTTTAATTTTGACATCGTTGCCATTAATGACGTTGCCGACGTTGAAACCTTATTGCATCTATTTAAATATGATTCTACTCATGGTCGTTTCCCGGGGCAGGTTGATCTGACTTATGAAGATGAGTATGCCTACCTGCATGTCACTTATCGCGATGCCTATCAGAAAGTTCAGGTGTTAAGACAGGCGAATCCGGTGGAAATGCCATGGCATGAACTGAATATTAATGTGGTATTGGAATGTACCGGCCTGTTCCGTTCGCGTGAGGCTGCGACTCAGCATATTACTGCCGGGGCAAAACGGGTCATTATCGGTGCTGCACCGTTTGATACAGTGGATGCCGCAATTGTCTATGGCGTCAACCATCGTGATGTCAAAGAAAGTGACCAGATTATTTCCAGTGTCTCTTGTACTACGCAGGCATTGGTACCTCTAGTCAAAATCATTGATGATGCCTTTGGTATTGAGACTGCACTGATGACTGAAATTCACGCAGTGACAGCGGATCAGTCAGTACTGGATCATGCCCATCGTGATTTAAGACGTGCCCGAGCTTCTGGGCAAAATATTATTCCAACCACATCTTCGGCTTTGGGTGCTTTAAAACGCGTAATGCCGAAGATGGAAAACCGGATTGATGGTTATTCGATTCGCGTGCCAACCATTAATGTAGCGGCCATTGATTTAACCTTTATCTCCCAGTCACCCATTACTGATCATCAGTTGAATGAAGTATTAATGAACGCTGCACGTCAGGATTTTGCTGAAATCATGTCTGTGACAGATGAGCCTCTAGTATCTTCAGACTTTAATCATTCGCCTTACTCATTGATTGTGGATCTGACCCAAACCTTGGTAGTGGGGCATCAGGCCAAAGTATTTGCCTGGTATGATAATGAATGGGGTTATGCCAACCGTTTGCTGGATCTCTGTGAATCCTTTTATACAGATTAAGCTATTTTGAAAGCATCCCAAATGGGGTGCTTTTTTATGCAAGATTAAAAAATTAGAAGAAAATGAATAAGAACTTGAACGTAATTGATCGAAAAGCTCTGGATTTATGCCGAATATTTCTGTGATCTGGATATTTTTTCGTTAAGATAAAGATAATTAAATGGAATAAGAGCAAGCACATGATGTTGATCTGGGGATTTATCATATTACTGACCTTGGCTGTGATTTTTTTGATCTGGCTGCAATTTAATAATAATGAGAGTTCACAAAGTGTGGAAGGCGTGCCAGTTGAGGAAAAAGTGGCGCATCTGGAAGAAAATTTAAAAAAGACCTTGGAAATTATGCAGGATCTGGCGAAAAAAATGCATGTTCAGCAGGAAGTACTGGATCAGACTACGGCTAAACTGCAAAAAGTTGAGCTGCAAAATGCAGAACTGGTAAATCTGCTCGCTAAAGTAGTAGAACCAAAGTCATAAGACCTTTTTATGCTGGCTTAGCCTTATATAAAGGATTTAAACCAGTAAGGTTCTTAAAATAGCTGCCGAGGCCATGCTAATCAAAATGGTCGGCAGCATGCCAAACCGTGATGCAACGAATAGTGTCACCATTATGGCTATCAGATCAGCCGGATCATCTCGTAAAAAATATGGGGTGATCATCGAAATCAGTACACAGCCTGGAATCACTTCCAGAATTTTACGCTGACGTTTGCTCAAAGTTTTATTTTTGAGTATGACATAGCCAAGTATCCGCGTGCAGTAAGTCGTTAGCGCAACTAATAAGATTGCGATAAAAGTACTCATCTGGATCATGCTTCATCCTCCTGAATTAGCCAGAAGGCAGCGACAATGCCAGCAAGCGCATCAATCAGCACATACCAGTTGCCTGGCAGATAGCTATAAGTCAGAGCAGCAAAAATTAAACTGATTAGCCAAGGTCTGGCTCCAGTAAAGCCTTTCCACATACCTTTCAGTAAGATCAGAATAATGGCTGGGAAAGCTATATCAAAACCAAAATAGTGAATATCTCCTAACACCGGCCCAACCAAAGCACCTAAAGTGGTAAAGCCGACCCAAGCCAGATAAAGAACAATACATAGCCCGGCATAATAAGGCAGACTAAAAGCATGTTGATATCCAAACTGTGCCAGTCGAAGCTGTGCATCTGTCAGGCTTAAGGCCCAGCTTTCATCGACCATAAAGAATAGACTTCTTGCGTTAGTCAAAATTTAAACAGCCCAAAGCTACATTTTATAAGGTTTTAGCCAATTCAAAAATTAGGTAAAACGATACTTTCGCAAGAGGTCTAATAATGCCGGAAAGATTTTTCGATTTGGAAGATGTCTTAAATAAGACACCAGACTGGCATCGAATAGAATATAGCGGCTGTTAATGAGAAAAGTAATAAAGATCAAGGTAAGCAGATGCGGTGGATCAGTCCAGGCTTCTAAAACTGCAAACTCGTAACCGCCAGCAAAGTTCAGCCCGGTCAGTAAAGGCACTTCAAGCAGGCTAAAATCTTTTTGTGCTGTTGTTGCACCCAAAATCAGCGCCAGAGGAATTACACCCAATAATAAAGGTATGCAGTCTTTCACACCACGCTGAAACTCACTCAGAGAAGTGGCATCAGAAGGCGTTATACGTGGCTGAAAGGGAGGCATGAGATGATCGGGTTTTATTCTAGAAGGAGAAAGAAAGTTTATAAGAAATACCGGAGTCTTTGCAGTCCCTTTAAACTCTACCAGAATGATGCTGTTTTCTTGGTCATTTAAGTCTCCACATTGGGTTTTTGTATAGTATTATTTTTAAGCATCTAGTGCTGATATTTTATAAATTTTTACCCTTGGATAGATGAGGATTGAATCAAGAATAAGTTTTTCATCATTGTTTTGGTCGTGAAAATACATTAGAAAATCAATTTGATATGTTGGTTATTAAATTTTATTCACCCTATCTTCTCTTAATAAGAGGGAGATGATTTGGTTTATCTATCTAAGTCCTTTGTTCAGTCAGAGAAAATTATCAAAATTGCGATGCACAGCCTAAACGATCGTGCTAGACTAGGAGAAATCGGGTGTGCTCCCGATTTTTTTATGCGGTTTATTCCGCGCTGACAAGAATTTAGGTTTACAACATGCCCATTTCAGAGACATGGTTATTACCTGATGGTGTAGCTGATGTATTACCAGAACAAGCGCAAGTCATCGAAAGCCTGCGCCGTCAATCACTGGATTTCCTCGCATCTCGAGGTTATCAGCTGGTGTACACGCCATTTATTGAATACATTGAATCTCTATCTTCTCTCTCAGAATCGAATCAGGATTTAGACTTAGCCACTTTTAAAGTGATCGACCAGCTGTCTGGCCGTTTGCTTGGTGTGCGTGCCGATATGACACCACAAGTGGCTCGTATCGATGCGCATGTACATCCAGTGGAAGGTGTGGCTCGTTATTGTTATGCGGGTACGGTTTTACATACGAAACCTCAAGGATTTAATACCACACGTGCACCATTGCAATTGGGTGCAGAATTATTTGGTTCTGACAGCATTGATGCTGACGTGGAAATGGTTGACCTGATGATCAGCCTGATTCAGGAAGCAGGTCTGGCCGACAGTATCCACCTTGACTTAGGTCATGTGGGGCTGTTCCGTAGTCTGATTGTACAAGCCGGTTTAAGTAAAGCAACCGAACGCCAATTGTCTGATCTTTATCAACGTAAAGCATTGCCAGAACTGGCTGAATTTACTGCAAATCTTAAGTTTGGATCAGACTTCTATACGCTTGGCCGTTTTGCAAGTGACCTGGATGCCTTAAAAACGAATTTAAGTGCTGAAGTATTAGAAAATCCAGCCTTCAAACAGGCGTTTGATGCACTGCAAACCACCAAAAATGAAGTTCAGGCACGTTGGCAGAATCTGCATATTGGGATTGATGTCGTCGAGTTACGTTCATACCATTATCACACTGGCCTGATGTATGCCGTTTATGCACCGAACCGGGCTGCTGCATTAGCACAAGGTGGCCGTTATGATGGCATTGGTGAGCATTTTGGTCGTGCACGTCCGGCAACCGGTTTCTCCTGTGACTTATATGCTTTAAGTGCAGGCAAGTTTGCTATAGCTAAAGTTGTGGTAGCACCTAAGGGTACAGATGCTGCGCTGTTAGATGCGATTCAGGCAACCCGTGCACAAGGCTTAAGTGTAATTCAGTTATTAGGTAATGATGATTTAAACTCGGTACCGTATGCAACTCACCAGCTGGTGAATGTGGACGGTGAGTGGACCATCAAAACGATTTAATCGCTTTAATTGTTTTACTCAGTGTTCATGTCGCTGAGTGGGACTTTCAACTTTAACAGCATGATGTAATGAGGCTATTATGGGCAAGAATGTTGTGGTACTTGGTACCCAATGGGGCGACGAAGGTAAGGGTAAGATCGTCGACCTGCTCACAGATCAAGCGGCTGCAGTAGTTCGTTATCAAGGCGGACATAACGCAGGTCATACTCTCGTGGTTGGTGGTAAGAAAACTGTATTACACCTCATTCCATCAGGTATTTTACGTGAAAACGTATTGTGCTTAATTGGTAATGGTGTGGTTCTTTCACCTGAAGCGCTCATCAAAGAGATGGATATTCTTGAAAAAGAAGGCGTGCCAGTACGTGAACGTCTACGCATTTCTCCAAACTGTCCATTGATTCTTCCGCACCACATCGCACTTGACCAAGCTCGTGAGAAAAAACGTGGTAATGCGAAAATTGGTACAACTGGTCGTGGGATCGGGCCTGCTTATGAAGATAAAGTGGCACGTCGTGCAATCCGTGTTGCTGACCTGGTACGTGGTGGCGAACATCTGAAAGCTCAGCTTGAAGAATTGCTTGAATACCACAACTTCCAATTGACTCAATTCTTCGGTGTTGAAGCAGTTAAAGTTGAAGACGTACTTGCGCTTTGCGACGAATGGCGCAAAGTGATCGAGCCTATGGTTATGGACGTGACTGGTGAACTTCACGCTTACCGTAAAGCTGGCAAGAAAATCATGTTCGAAGGTGCGCAAGGTTCATTGCTTGACGTTGACCACGGTACATACCCGTACGTGACTTCTTCAAACACAACTGCTGGTGGCGTAAGTTCAGGTTCAGGTCTTGGTCCATTACACCTTGACTATGTTCTTGGTATTACTAAAGCATACACCACTCGTGTAGGTTCAGGTCCATTCCCAACTGAGTTGGTGTATGACGCTGCAACAGATACAGGTGATGCAATTGGTAAACACCTGGGTACTGTAGGTTCAGAATTTGGTGCGTCTACTGGTCGTCAACGTCGTTGTGGCTGGTTCGATGCTGAAATCCTGCGTCGTTCAGTAGAAGTGAACTCACTGTCTGGTATTTGCTTGACTAAACTTGACGTTCTTGACGGTTTAGAAGAAGTGAAAATCTGTGTAGGTTACGAAGCTGCTGATTCTGGCTGTGTTGGTTCTTCTGATGCGCTTGCATTTGAAACTTTAAAACCAATCTACGAAACTATGCCAGGCTGGAAAGAATCTACTTTTGGGGCGAAATCACTAGACCAATTACCACAAGCGGCAATTAACTATGTGAAACGTCTTGAACAATTGATTGAATGTCCAATCGACATCATTTCAACTGGTCCAGATCGTGAAGAAACCATTATTCTTCGCCATCCGTTTGATGCTTAATCGCTTAAGCTAAAAATGATAAAAACCCTGTGATTTCACAGGGTTTTTTTATTTGAACGAACTTATAAAAAATGATTGAAAACCTGTTTGGATTCTTTATGATGTTTTGACCTTATATATTTGAGAAGGTCATGAAATATAAAAATTTATTGGTGGGGATGGTCGTCGTGACCACATTAACGGGGTGTACTACGGTTGCAGATCTGATGGGAGCTGATTCAGCCACATTAAATCTGAGTGCAGCACAAAGCTATAATCAGATGCTGACAGAGGCCAAGCAGAAACAGATTCTGGATACGACATCTGCCACCTATAAAAAGTAAATCGGGTTTTTCTGAAAATGAAGCCGTATGCAGATCAACTGAACCAGACCGGTCAGAAGTTTGACTGGCAAGTGGCGGTGATCAAATCCAACGAGATTAATGCCTATGTCGCACCAGGTGGCAAGGTGGTGTTCTATACGGGTATTGTTGATACACTAAAACTCACAGACGATGAAGTTGCTGCCATCATGGGGCATGAAATGGTGCATGCGCTTGAGGAACATTCTAAGAATAAGGTAGGAGCGCAAGCACTTACTGATCTGGCAGTAAGTATCGGTAGCAAGTACGTCGGGCAGTCCGCTGGTGGTTATGGTGGGCTACTGCTGGATATGGGTGCTCAATTTGGTGTAGGCTTGCCATTCTCTCGTAATCTGGAAAGCCGTGCCGATAAAGGTGGTCTCATGCTAATGGCACGAGCAGGCTATAACCCGAATGCAGCGATTACTTTGTGGCAAAAAATGAATGCACAAGACAGCCGTGGTAATAGTGTCCTGAATAAATTTACTTCTACACATCCAACGAATGATGACCGAATTGCAGCCTTACAACAGCTGATGCCTGAAGCTATGACGGTATACAAGACTAAGAAATAATTTCGAAATTCAGGACTAAAGTCTTAACGGCAAGTGCTGTGCAGTGGCATGGCGCTTGTTAGAATAAAACAAAATAAAATATGAGTATGCAGGATGCATAAAAATATATCGGGAACGATGTTCTATTCCTTGTTATTCGCGATGGGTGGCGCACCGACCATTGCGATGCTGATCATCCGTGCCCAGACTCAGGATCCTGACATTATTTATGGGGCATTCATTGGCTTGAGCGTGATCATTGCCTGTGTATTGGTACCGGTCATCTTGCTGCAGAATGCTTTTCTATTTTTTAAGCGTAAAAGTGAAATTTTAGAAGAAAAAATTAAACCTTTGTGTCATTTATATTTAGGTTTAAATATTGTCTGTCTGATTTATTGGCTTGCGATACAGTATTGGGGTTAAAATTACATAAAATATAACAAGATGAAGTAATTGTACATTTAGTTGCTCCAGCCTTTAACTTATAATTTTTTACTATGTAAATTAACCTTTTGCTTATGGTGGAGTCACTATAATGAAAAATAAATTCTTGTTAGGTATGGGTGCAGCCGCAGCCATTACTTTGTCTGGTTGTACAACTATTGCCGATATTGCGGGCGCAGATACAGCGACTTTAAATGCTTCAGCCAGCCAAAGCTACAATGCCATGGTGGCAGACGCTAAAGCGAAAGGCCAGCTGGATACCAGTTCAGCGACATATAGTCGTATTAATGCTGTTTTTAACCGTTTAAAACCTTATGCCAACCAGCTGAACCAGACAGGCACTGCATTCCAATGGCAGTTGGCTGTATTGAAATCTGATCAGGTCAACGCTTTTGTGGCACCTGGTGGTAAAGTGGTATTCTATACCGGTATCGTGAACAAGCTGAATCTGACCGATGCTGAGATTGCAGCCATTATGGGTCATGAAATGGTCCATGCCCTAGAAGAGCATGCGAAACAGAAACTTGGTGCACAAGCCCTGACTGATCTGGCATTGGGTATTGGTTTAAATGCAGCGGGCGTAGGACAAGGTGGTGCTGCAGTGGCACAATTGGGTAGCCAGATCGGCATCGGCTTACCTTACTCACGTAACCTAGAAAGCCGTGCTGATCAGGGCGGTTTAACTCTCATGGCGCGTGCTGGCTATAACCCGAATGCAGCGATTACTCTTTGGGAAAAAATGAACAAGCTTGAAGGTGGTAGCAATGGCGCGACTTTCCTGTCTACTCATCCATCGAACAGTCAGCGTATCGCAGCAATGCGTCAAAATCTGCCAGCAGCAATGCAGATCTATAATAAACGTTAATGATTGCGTAATTTGAGTGATCCGTGATTTTAATGATGAAAAGCAGGGCAGTAGTCCTGCTTTTTTTATATTTAAAATCTTAAGGCACTAAAAAAGGCAAAGTTTTCACTTTGCCTTTTTGTGCTAAAGACCGGGAAGTCTTAGTGGTGGTGACCACCTGCACCGTGTACGTGACCGTGATCAAGTTCTTCTTGAGAAGGTTCACGGATAGACACGATTTCAACTTCGAAAGTTAAATCTTGACCAGCAAGCGGGAAGTTAGCATCAACAACTACGTTGTCACCTTCAACTGCTTTAACAGTTACGATTTGAACGCCGTCATCAGTTTGTGCTTGGAACTGCATGCCTGCCTGGATGTTGTCTACGCCTTGGAACATTTGTTTAGGCACTTCTTGCACTAGCTCTGGGTTATATTCGCCATAGCCTTCAGCAGCAGGAACATTTACAGTGAATTTTTCACCAACAGTTTTGCCTTCTAAAGCTTTTTCTAAACCAGGGATGATGTTACCTGCACCGTGCAAATAGGCAAGTGGTTCACCTTGAGATTTGTCGAGAGTTTCACCCTCTGCGTTAGTCAATGTGTAGTGGAAAGAAACCACGAGGTTATTTGCAATAGCAGTCATATTAATTGATCCATTCAATTTTTTAAGGGTACATCATAAAGTGAAATTGTATTTTTGTAGACTAAAAATAGCAAAAAAATGCAATTTGACATGTTTAATGATGATTTTTTCATATATGAGGACAATATTTACAATTTCAATGCAATTTCAGCTTGGGTGCAATTTTTCGTGTAACAAAGTCTTTGGCAGTTAACAGGCCAGCATGGGTATAGCCATGAATGGTGGCCTGATGAATCCGGTACAGGGATACATACATGGATTTCGCGACAAAGCCTTGAACATTGACCTGACCCAATAATTCACCGACAGCGCTGTTTTGACTTAAAGACACTAATGAGCCTTTGTCAGAAAACTTGAACATCGGTAAATAGCTTTCGCCATTAATGCGTGCTTTTAAGGCTCTGACCAGAAAAGCGGCCTGCTGGCTGGCGACCTGTGCACGAGGGCCTAAAGCTGGTTGATCTGCTTCAGGCTGACAGTGAGCACAATCACCAAAAACGAAAATATCCGGGTCTGACAGAGTTTGCAGAGTTGCATAAACTTTTAGGCGATTAATGTTGTCTTTTTCCAGCTCTTTAAGTTTTGCCAGAACTTCAGGTGCTTTAATTCCAGCAGCCCAGACTTTAATTTCTGCTTCGAGGCTTGAATCATCAGCAAAGTAAATCTGGTCTTCATCGACTTTAGCGACCCTATGACTGGTTAATACCTCAATACCTAGACGATCGAGTTGCTCCATGGTGTGTTCAGCCATTTTCTCAGACAGTGCAGGTAAGATCCGATCAGCGGCTTCAATCAAAGTGATTTTGACTTTATTTGGATCAATCTTGTTCAGACCATATTTAAAAAAGTTTTGTTTGGCGATCACCAGCTCGGCAGCCAGTTCTACACCAGTCGCACCAGCCCCAATGATGGCAATTTTAAGCTCACGGGAAGAGGTTTGATTTTGAGCATTGAGATAAAGATGTAGCAGATCCTGCTGGAAGACATCGGCCTGCTGGCGGCTGTCGAGAAAATGACAGTATTGGGCAACACCTTCAGTATTGAAATCATTGGAAGTGGAACCTAGTGCTAACACTAGCGTGTCATAGCTGATGTGTTTCTTCTGTTTAGGCTGAGCTTTTTTAGAAAAATAATCTGTTTCCAGAATAATTTCTTTAGCCTCACGATCCAGATCAATAAATGTTCCCAGCACAAAGTGATAATGATGAGCTGCAGCATGACTAAAATAATTGGTTTCTTCTGCATGCGGATTAAGCGTACCTGCAGCAATTTCATGCAATAAGGGTTTCCAGATATGCGTCAGTTTCTGATCTACTAGGGTGATATGTGCTTTGCCACTCTTGCCTAAGGTTTCGCCCAATTGAGTAGCCAGTTCCAATCCACCTGCGCCACCACCTACAATTACGATTCGATGTGCTGTCATATATTATTAACCTATTTATTTTTCTAATAAAAATAAGAGAAATTTAGACCAAATATACTATGGCATGGGCAGCAGGCCGTCTTGATTAGAATTGTTATACAAATTACAAAACGTAGCAATTATGTCAGAAGAGGTAAAATTGACGAGAGAAAGAAGAAATTCTAAGGAGAGAGTTAGAAGGCAAATGAGAAGCCTTCTAACTGTATTCAGCGCTTATTTCTGGATTGGATAGAGTTTGGCACTTGGTGCACTTTCTGCAAAGATGCCAAAGAAGCTAGATAACCAGCTCAGGAATTTCTGGAAGAAACCTGCTTCTTCAAGTTCGACCATATCTTCAATCTGGATGGTACGAATAAGCTGATTATTCTGATAGACATGAATTGTCGCCAATGGCATCACTTTGGCCATAGGTGCAATCAGTTCAGAAGCATTCATTTCTACATTAATATGGGTCTGGGTTTCATGTAGGGGTTCAATGCTTTGCATTACACCATCACCTGTATTCAACATCACTCGTTGATGGTTTTGATCGAACTGGTTCAGGTCAATGGTATAATTCTGATCATATAAAGAGGTGGTAATAATCTGCGGCTGTTTAGTCTCAACCTTAAACATTTTCAAAGTCGATTTGATCACCGGTAATTCAGCCAGTAGCTGTTTGTCTTTAATGGCGACTTCATTGCGGGTATAGGTATATGCCAGATTCATTAACTTATGCGACACTTCAGCGCGTTTGGCAGCACTTTTGGTACCTAGAACTACCACGATCAAACGACGGTGGGGCAGTTCCATATCATAAGTCGGACGATTGGCAGTGAGCGCCAGGTTATAGCCGGCTGCGCGAGTAAAGCCCGTTTTTAAACCATCGACACTTGAGTCCACCTGCAACACGCGGTTAGTGGCACGGTGAAAATGGTTGTTATAGCTAAAACTTGGCTGCTTGGAATAATACAGATAGTCCGGAGTCTGGTTGACCACAGCTGCCGACAAACGCGCCAAATCGGCTGCAGTAGAATAATGCTCAGGCATGGTAATGCCGGCCGGATTCTGGAAATGGGTATGTACCATGCCCAAAGCTTTTGCTTCCCGATTCATTCGCTCGACAAAGCTTGGAATATCACCTGAAATTTTTTCTGCCAATGTCACAGCAGCATCATTCGCCGACATGATAATCAGGCCTGCTAGAAGCTGATCAATCGAAATCTGCTCACCTTCTTTCAGGTACATTTGTGACTCATCCCACATCACTGTTTTAACAATCGGCGTTGCAGTTAATACTTCACTTTTATCCAATTTACCTGCCTGAATTTCCTTGAGTGCAATATAAGCGACCATCATTTTGGTGAGGGAAGCAGGTGCACGCTGAACATCGGCATTGTGTTCGGCAATGACCTGACCTGATTGTGAGTCAAGAATGGTCCAGGCTTCTGCTTCAACGCTTTCAGGCAAAATATTCAGAAGGGCAGCATATGAAATTGCAGGCACAAACAGGCTGAGAACTGCAAGCAGTGAGATGATGTATTTCAAAGATGTTCCTTAATAACCAACCGGTCGATGAACGATTTAATTTTCACGCATGCTATGCCTTTTTTTTAAAGATAGCTAGTCAGAAATGTAGACAAATGCGACAGCTAAGCAATACTGGCCTAAAAAATGCTAAGCTAAGCTATAACTCATTTATTTGTATTTTATATCGCCCATTATGTTGCATTATCAAATCGAATTTGACGATTATCGTCAGCACCTTATTCACGTAACTCTTCGCTTTTTAGCAGACCCAACGCAAGTCCTTTCTTTACCGACCTGGATTCCGGGCAGTTACTTGATTCGCGAGTTCTCAAAGCATATTGAGGCGGTCAAGGCTTATGATGAGGATGGACGCCAGCTACAAATCCAGAAGTTTGAAAAGAATAAATGGCGTTTATTCAATACGGATCATGAACTGATTACTGTGGAATACGATGTCTACGCGTATGACCTGTCTGTTCGTGGTGCATATGTGGATCAAAACCGTCTCTATGTGAACCCGGCTTGTGCATGTTTGGGGTTGGAAGGTCAGGAAGATAAAGAAATTGAAGTTGAAGTATTCCTGCCGGATGAGCTGAAACATTTCCAGCTTGCGACGGGTATGCAGGCCAAAAGTCTGGTCAAAGGTCGCTATACCTTAAAAGCAAAAAACTATGCTGAACTGATTGATGCACCGTTTGAACTGGCAGAGCAGACCCGTTTCAGTTTTGAAGCCAATGGCATTCCGCATGAGTTTGTGGTGTCAGGCAAACATGCGATGAATGAACAGCGTATGAAGCAGGATATTGAGAAAATCTGTGCGACAGAAATTTCCATGTTCGGTTCTGCACCATTCAATGATTATACCTTTATGACTATGGCAACCGGTAACAGCTATGGTGGTCTGGAGCATCCGAACTCAACCAGTCTGATTACACCGCGTGATGACTTCCCTAAAGCAGATGAGCCTGAAGAGCCATCGAAAGATTATCAGCGTTTCCTTGGTCTATGTAGTCATGAGTATTTCCATTCATGGTTAGTTAAATTTATTCGTCCAGAAAACTTCGTGAATTATGACCTGAACAAAGAAGGCTATACCTCTTTGCTTTGGATCTTTGAAGGGTTTACGTCTTATTATGACGACCTGATTCTGCTACGTAGTGGTGTGATCAATCAGGAATCTTATATTGCATTGCTGAAAGCGCAGATTGATCGCTATTTGCAAAACCCGGGACGTTTTATCCAGTCAGTATCTGAGTCTAGCTTTGATGCCTGGGTGAAATTCTATCGTCAGGATGAAAACTCAAACAATGCCGGTACAAGCTACTACAATAAAGGCTGTTTAGTCGCATTGTGTCTTGATCTAGGTCTCCGTCTGCGTGGCTCAAGTCTGGACGCTTTGATGCGTAAGCTTTATGAAAATACGCAAAATGGCATTCAGGTCAATGAACGGACTATCTTTGAGTTATGTCAGGAATTGACAGGTGATAACTGGTTAGAACAGATCAATCATCTGATCAATACTACTGATGAATTGCCATTGGATCAGCTACTACCTGAATTTGGCGTGAGCTATACCCTGAAAAATGATAAGTCATTACCATTCGGTCTGAAACTTGCAGATAAGCCTGAAGGTGTGCTGGTTCAGTCTGCACGTCGTGATGGAGCAGGGGTGAAAGCGGGCCTTTCAGCGAATGATGTAATTGTGGCGATTGATGGCCTTAAAGCAACGACGAAACTTGTCGAGAAATATACGAAACAGGAAGGTACTTATACTGTCCATGCATTCCGTCGTGATGAGCTGATGACTTTTGACGTTCAAAATGGTGGTTCTGAACTGACTGAAGTTGAACTGAAAGTTGAAGATCAAGCTAAAGCCGAGAAATGGTTGAAAGCTTAATCAGAATGTTGCTATTAAAAAAACCGCTGTTAAGACAGCGGTTTTTTCATTGGGTTTTTTAGATGATTTATTTAATGATCAGTCGTGAAGTTCCACGGAATTCAGCCACGATTTGATCTTTCTGATTCAGGATCTGAATATCGTAAATACCACTACGACCGCTACTGGCCTTATGTTCAGCTATGGCGATAAGGGTGTCACCTAACGAAGCTGGTTTTAGATAATGAATACCGCAATGCTGGCCGACTGCTGGATGTTCGCCGGTATTGCAGGCAATGGCAAATGCAGCATCAGCTAATGCAAAAATCACAGCGCCATTACAGGTCTGATGTCCCTGTAAATGTTGTTCAGTCACTTTAAGTTTAATCTTCGCATGATTGTGGTTATAGGAAATTAGATGCGCACCGAGATACTGAATTAATCGGTCCTGGTGAAACATTTGATTCACTTGCTGATCCATTGCAAAACTCCTTTTTAGATACACTTTATTTTAAAAATATTAATTATGTGAATCATAAATAGCATTCCAGCAGATAAATAACAAGCGAAAGCCAGATGAATGATAAAATGCAGCTGTTTTACACATCAAAATAAAGCGCCATGTAAATGACGCTTATAGATAATAAGGATTAGTTGCCACGATAGGTTGAATAACCATAAGAGCTCAGTAATAAGGGAATATGATAGTGCTCTAGGGTACCGTCAATCGTAAATACCACAGGCACTTCAGGGAAGAAGGTGCGTTGATTATTGGCCTTAAACCAGTCACCGGTTTTGAAGGTCACTTTATAGATGCCTTTCTGTAAAGCAGTATCTTTAGGATAAAACTCTTTAATACGGCCATTGGCATCTGTTTTTAACTCATTCAGTTTTATCCACTTGTCACCTTGCTGAGCTTCCAAAATCACCGCGACATTGGCGGAAGGCAGACCAGTTTCCTGATTCAGCACATGCACACTTAAAGGATTCTGTGCAAAAGAAAAGCTTGCTGTCGCCGCTAGAAGAGCACCAAAAATAATTTTTTTCATTTGTCTGTTCCTACTCTAGAGATGGATAAAATTAAAGTTGTTTTAAAGTATGTTGAATGCCTTGTACGGCACACTGATGATCCTGTTCAGAGCCACCAGAGCCTGCAACACTAACAGCGCCAATGAGCTGGTTTTTACCCCGCCGCCCAATAATAACAATTCATCCAAGGTATTTAAATTCTGTGCATCCGGGTTCTTTTGTGCATGACGCATAAAATCCAATGTACTTGTCTTAGTCGAGTATGCAGTAAAGGCTTTACGCTGTGATGCAGTTAAATTGTGAATTCCGACAGATTCATGCCGTTGACTGGCCAGAACATTGCCGCCTTGATCCAGTACCGTGACTGCAGCGGGTTTGCTGGCTTTCTGACAAGTTTGCATGACATTCTCAGCAAGTTGGTTTGCTGTGTTCAAGTCCATAATATAGGCCGTTTTTAATTCAGCATGGCTTAAGCTGACCATCGCTAAGCTCGCTAGATATAACAATATTTTTCTCTGATTCAATCTGCTTCTCATGATAATGTTCAGTCATATAGAAATTGAGAAGATCATAATCAAAGAATTGAAGCTCATAGATGACAATCAGATTACCAATTTTTAATCTTTGCGCTGTATGAAATTGATTAAACTCAGCCCATGCATATTTTAATTGTAGAGGATGAAGCCAAAATTGCCGGCTTCTTGGCCACAGGCTTAAATGAATCCGGCTACCAGACTACACAGGTGGGTAATGGCCTGCATGCCTTATCAGTGCTGGAACAGCAACCGATTGATCTGGTATTTCTAGATGTGGTGCTGCCCGACCTGGACGGCTGGCAAGTCCTCAAAACCTTGCGTACTTTCTCTAAAGTTCCCGTACTCATGCTGACTGCCAAAGATCATGTGCTTGACCGGGTCAAAGGATTGGAACTAGGTGCAGATGACTATTTAACTTAACCAAACCTTTCTCTTATATCGAACTTTTGGCCCGGATTAAAAGTCTGCTGCGCCGTGTCCCCAAAACTGAACATGAAGTGTATCAGGTGGCCAATTTAGAGCTGAATCGTTTAACCCGGGAAGTGTTTCGAGACCGGCAAAAAATTGAGCTTACCCAAAAAGAGTTTGCACTTTTGCAGTTGCTGATGGAACACCAGTCCGAAGTGTTAACCCGGACACAAATTGCTTCACTGGTCTGGAATATTAATTTTAATACCGATACCAATGTCGTTGATGTTGTTGTACGCCGATTACGTTCTAAAATTGATGACCATTTCAGTCCAAAACTTATTCATACGGTACGTGGTATGGGCTATAAGCTGGATGCGCAAGCATGAAAATGCATTTGGGTATACGACTCGGTATCGCCTTCGGCCTCATTTCCTGTATCGTTTTTTTAAGCATCGGCGGGTTGTCCTATCATAATATGCAGCAGATGGTGCTACAACAGCAGGATGAAGCTTTGGCCTTGCGGATTTCCAGAATAGAAATATTTCTGGCTGATCAGCAAAGCTTTCAGGTACTGATCGAACATCCGGAGCTTTATGAAAATATGCTTGGACAGGAAGATAATTTATTGATCCTTAAAAACGCGCAGAATACCTTGATTGACATTAATCCTTTAAATATTACTATTCCTCTATTGGATTATCACACCAAGCTAAATTATCAAAATAATAAAATTGAACAACCCACGACCCGTTTGGCATTTAAGCAAGTGGACTTTAATGGACAGACTTATCAACTGATTGCCGGTAAGCAACTCATAGCAGGGCAACAGGTTTTAAAGCATTACCTGATAAAATTAGTGATCTACACTCTGCTTGGTATTATTTTATCCACCTTGTTAGCCTGGCTGATGGGACACTATCTGCTACGATCCATGCGTCAATTAATTTACGCCACTCAGCAGATTAATGTACAGCAGCTGGATCAACGCATCGAGTTGCCATCCCGAACTATTGAGGTACAGCAACTAACAGAGGCATAAATGCCATGCTGGACCGAATACAGCAAGGCTATGAACAGCTGGTCCGATTTTCTGAAGATATTTCTCATGAATTACGAACGCCCCTGAATAACTTGATGGGGCAAACCCAGATTGCCTTGTCGAAGTCACGTAGTCGTGATGAATTAGAAAATTTGCTGTATTCCCATCTGGAAGAATATGAACGTCTGCCCCAGATGATTGAAAACATGCTGTTTATCGCCCGGGTAGAACATGGTCATTATCAGATAGAAAAACAGACACTAGAACTGAGCCAGATCATAGAGGATTTGCTGGCATATTTTGAGTTTATGGCAGAAGAAAAAATATGTCTATTTATACGGATATTCCGGCTCAACTGAATATATCTGCGCATCCGGAACATCTGCAACGTGCGCTTGCCAATTTACTCAGCAACGCAGTGCAGTATGGAAAGGAAAATGGAGAGATCAGAATCACGGCGATGACTACAGAAAATAGCTGTCGGATTGATGTGCTGACAGCAGGTGTACATATTGGCGAACAGCATTTAGCCCATCTGTTTGAACGTTTTTACCAGATTGATAGCAGCCGGCATCAAAAAGCCCAAACGGGTGGTTTGGGCTTGGCGGTTGTGCAGTTGCATCAGGGGGAAGTTCAGGTGAATAACCATCCTCAAGGTGTGGTCTTTAGTTTGATCTTCCCGACCTGAGCAGTGGCTTAACGGGTACGACGGCCACGACTCTTAGTATTTGGACGGGTAGTACCATTAGTCTTGCGACGTGGTTTTTCACCTTCTTCCATTTGCCAGATACGCGGTGTACCGGTTTTTTTCTTGGTGCCGTCTTTCGTTACTTTCTTGTTAATCGGTTTACCACCGGTACCACCTGGCTTTTTCACATAAGAGCGCGAGCGGTAAGGTTCTTGAGCAGGCACATCTTTAAAGTCTGGATAAAGTAGGGGTTCAATTTCTTTAGTTTCACCTGGCTGTAAACCTAATTGAACCAGATCAATCGAACCGATTTTGGTGCGAATCAAACGTAAGGTAGGAAAGCCGACTGCTGCAGTCATACGACGAACCTGACGGTTGCGACCTTCACAGATTGAAATTTCGACCCATGAAGTTGGAACAGAAGCACGGAAACGTACCGGGGGATTACGTTCCCATAACCATTCCGGTTCAGTGACTTTAATTGCTTTGGCTGGTAGCGTAATACCGTCATTCAGTTCAACGCCCTTACGAAGCTGTTCCAAGGCTTCTTCAGTTATATCGCCATCGACCTGAACCAGATAAGTTTTGAATTTTTTGCTGGCTGGATTGGTAATATATTGGTTTAAACCGCCATGATCGGTCAGGAACATCAAACCTTCAGAATCCATATCCAGACGACCAGCAATACGCAGATCCGGATCGTCTACAAAATCCGCCATAGTCTGATGTTTTTCATCTGGACGAAATTGGGAGAGGACGTCATAAGGCTTGTTAAGAATGACAATTTTCACTTTAACCTACTAAAATATATAAAATAATTCTGATGTGGCAGTCATGTTGCCCATTGTAATACTCCTTTACTTATAAATAGGAGATAAGGGAAGACATAAAAGAGTCCACTAAGTGGAAGCTATCATAGCAGATTCTGATTTATCTTCCTCGAATTTATGTTTTGCATCAAATTTGATTGCGTTTGATTGCGACCATGCCGCTTTAAAATGATGTGCTTTTTGTATTCAAATATGATCTTCCGTTTAAGAATGTTAATCCTCGATAATCTACATTTTCGACTGTACTTGTCGATTTAGTTAAGGGAAAATAAGACAATTCAAGGCAAAGCAAAAAATTGATAATGATTTTTATAGACCTGAAATGGCTTTGATGAATTTACATACCATACAAAAAGCTTTCCAAATTGGCTTAGACCACTACAAAGCAAGCTGATATTTTAATTTCACAGTTTCTAATATTTTTAATTTTGAGGTGAACAATGAAATTGTTGACTTTAATTAGTATGGGTATTGCAGCAAGTTATTGTTATAAAACCATCAAACATAACAAGCAAAATCTTTCAAATCTAAGTTTTGATGAAGTGATAAATCAACACATTTTACGAGATTTTATAGCCTGAGCATTACTTATATTTACCGCTAGTTTAATTTGATTATAAATAGAAAATCTCAACATATATTGTTGGGGTTTTTTATTTTTTATCGTTTGAATATTTTTAAATAAGGTGCATAAGAAAATTTATATCAAAATAAAAGTTACATGATTAATCTATTAAATAGTCAATTAATACAACTCTATAAAGCAATGTAAACGAAAAATTTAAATCTTCTGCTAAATTAAAAATAAACCAAATGTGTGGAGGTTTGTATGAGAAATATACCAGAAGGAACCCAGGTTATTCATCATATATCAGCTCAGGACTGTGCATTCTATAAGGAAGAAAATGGAATTCTGAAAGTCTGGAATAGTGGCACTTGGGTGAATGCGATTGTACCAAATCTGGAAAAGATGATGGAGCTTGATTTCGAGTTAGAAGTACTCAAATCTATGTAGTAATTTAAAATTTAAAGATCCTTCTATGTAGGATCTTTAAATTTATATTGAGGTTTTAAAAATAATAAAAAATATCTTTACGATAAAAGAGAATTTTATTGAAAATAAAATAGCAGTTGTTGATTAATTAAAAATACATATCAGTTGTTTAGTTTTAATTTAATATAAAATATGCAAAATAAATTATGAAATAGTAAAGTTAGAACCTATGAAATAACTTAAAAAGACATTAAGTTCAGAAGCTTAAATTTTGGAATGGCAATATATTACATAGAAAAATTTTTTATAAACAAAGATTATTTTATGATTTCAAAGAAATAATCTATTAATTTTTTAAATAAAATCCATTAAGTAGTTGAAAATTAAGAATATATTTGTTGATAATTAAGGTTTAATTTATAGTTTTACTCTCTTATATTGTGTTTTACTTTAGTTTAAATATTCAAGATTATGTAATATTTTGTTATTTGGTTTTATGCTTATGTAGTGTATAAATAATATACAGCTCTCCATGAGGGTAAAACACATGACTAAAGCAGAAATAGCTGTCTCCGCATTGGCCGTATTCCTTATTACCTTGATGGTTTATGGAGTAGGACAATCATTGAGTTATTAAAATAACTTTTTTCTAATGATTCCCATATGTAAATAAAGCCCTTCGTGGGCTTTATTTTGTTTTCAGTCTGAGTCTGAATCACTCTTCTGATTTTCAGAATATTCTAGCGCAGCTTTTTGTGCTTCTACGGCAGCTTTAGCTTCCAAAGGAATAGCATCTGCTGCAATAGTAGAAGTACCATAAAGGCCTATCATAATGAGTATTAGAATTTTCGAAAACTGTTTCATATGAAATCCTCTAATTTTCTAAAACTTGATTTCAGTGTAGGGGATAAAACTCTCTGGGCATGTATGAGCGGTGTCTGCTTATGTAAGATATTCGAGCTTAGCGTGAAAACCCTTTCACCTTATGTAAGAACAATTATCTTATGAATTATTTTGTAGACTTAATTAAAGAAATGTTTTAGAAATTGAAAATATTAAATTTCTTAAATTTATAACGAGAAAGATATAAATTTAATAAACTTAAAATTTAATTCCTATAAAGAGAATATAAGCATTTATTGAATAAAATAATGTGGATTAAAAATAGTTCAAATAGGAACAATAAAAAATATTATAGAGCTAAGAATATTTGAACCTTAGCAGATTCTATGCAAGTAGCAGCACAATCGGAAATTAATAAATTTTTAAACTTCAAAATTGTGGCAAGATGACTCTGAATACAGATCTAATATTCAATCTACCTGATCATCCAGTTATTCCTTTACTGCGAAAACTGTGGTGGCCTACATTTTATAGCCTCTCATACTAAATATACTATTACTGCGTTGGTTCGATTCTGAACTGGAAACTTTGTGAACGTTGATACATCAATGCTAAATTTGAATCATCACGTTAGACCCGCATTTATTGTTAAATATTTGAAGGGTTTCATTCAGAAAACCATATTTATATTCAGGGTTAAAACAGGTATCAACATGCAACGCTATGTAAGCGATGTAAATACCTCGAATAAAGATCTAATCAGAATTGAATGACTTAACTAAAGATGCTTTTACATTGACGTATTTGGATACAGCTCCGCGATTGGCTTATTTTATATAAAGGTTAGAGTGATTAATGCAACTTCCAGTGATAGAGACAGTTCTCCAAAGGAGTTTATGCTATGGCTAAATCAAGAGCAAAACATAAGCAGGTTCAGCAAAAGGATAAAAAGGACAGCGCTCAGAATGAAGAGCAGCAACAACAGCAACAGCAGCCCTCTAAACCATCCCGTGCGAAAAAGCGTAAATAAAATTTAGACTTGATTCAACAAAACCCTCAGCTGAGGGTTTTGTTATTTTTTAAGGTTATTTCAAAAACAACCTGGAAAAAACATCACTAAAAATAACAGGATTTTGACTTTAAATTTTTCTGTATTCCTTAAGATAAAACGAACCCCTCATTAAACAGCTAAGCGAGCTATTGTGAAAATTCCCAGAATTCTGCTTTTAATATTTTCCTTAAGCATATTACTTACTGCCTGTCAGCCACCGCCATCAGGTGAACCAGTGGACTGGAAAAGTCCCTACCTCTATTGGCAATTAAAAAAAGCTGAGCTGATTAGACCAGTAGAAATTCCTGTACAAGGAGTAAAACCTCGCCAGATTCAGGATACTTGGGGTGGAGCACGGAGTGAAGGTCGCAAACATGAGGGGACTGATATTTTTGCTAAACGGGGAACACCGGTAGTCAGTGCGACCCAAGGGATCGTCCGTAAGATCGGCACCAATAATTTGGGTGGTAAAGTTATCTGGATTACTGGCCCGAATTTAAGCCAACATTATTATGCTCATCTAGATGATTATGCTGAACATATTCAGGAAGGAGATTGGGTAGAAGCAGGTGAAATCATTGCCTATGTCGGCAATACAGGTAATGCTAAAAATACACCACCACATTTGCATTATGGGATTTATCTCAGTGGGGAAGGTGCGACCAATCCTTATCCTTATTTAAAGGTAGAAGAATTGGAATAAGCGCAGGTGAATGTAAAAAAAATGTAAAAGATCGCCATCTAAAGAATGAAAAGCATAAAATAGCGTATCTCCCGTTTTTCCTGTTTTTATGAGTTTTGCTTATCGAACAGATATCGATGGCCTGAGAGCGATTGCAGTATCATTGGTCATTTTCAATCACCTCGGCTGGTCACTATTTTCTGGCGGCTATATTGGTGTTGATATTTTCTTTGTCATTTCCGGTTATCTCATTACGATCATTTTGAAGTGCGATATTGAGTTGCAGCAATTTTCAATTGCACGGTTTTATAAGAAACGGGTGATCCGTCTGGCACCTGCATATTTTACTGTACTGGCAATTGTCAGCCTGATTGCTTGGCAGGTGATGTTGCCGGGTGAGCTGACGGAATATTTTAAAAGCGTCATGTATGCCACTGTGCTCATTGCTAATCTGTATATGCGAAATGAGGTGGGAGATTATTTCAGTCCGAATGTAGAAAATGTGCCTTTGTTGCATTTATGGTCATTGGGCGTAGAAGAGCAGTTTTATATTTTCTGGCCGCTCTTGCTATGGCTATTCTTGAGTAAAACCTCACGTAAATATCTTTGGCTTGTTATTAGTGTATTTATTGTCGTTTTAGTTATATACGCCCAGCAGCAACTGACTCATGATCCAGCCAAAGCTTACTATAGCATGCCGGTACGAGCGTTTGAGTTATTGATTGGCGCATTGATTAGCTGCTTGCCAAAACTGAATCTGCCAAAAAAACTATTACAGGGATTGGTCTGGGCTGGAGTAAGTGTTCTATTTGCAACTGCAATTTATTTTGATCAGCAAACACTATTCCCAGGACTGATGGCATTGATCCCGTGTCTTGCAACAGCACTGATTATTTATCTGGGACAATCTATATCTTCAAGTAATTTATTACTGAGTAATCGTCTTAGTACATGGATTGGCAAGATTTCATATCCTCTGTATCTATGGCACTGGCCAATCATCGTGTTCTTTGGCATTTATATGCTGCCCTTGAATCTGGAAAATCAGATTATTATTGTTTTTCTATCACTTATATGTGCATTTCTGACTTATAAACTGGCTGAAACACCACTGAAACGCTTTGTGATGGCTGCAAATTATAAAGTGATTATTCTTGGGTTTCTGTTACCTGCAGTCAGTTTTATTGCGATCGCCCAAACCATCAAAACACATGAAGGTTTCCCGGAGCGTTTTCCAAAATCGGTGTATGACAAACAGGAAGCATTACATACCTATGCACATGTGATTCGTAGTAACTGCATGGATACTGCGGATCCAAATGTTTTACCCAATGCTCAGGATTGTGTTTTAGGACAATCTAAAGAAGATATTGATTTCCTGTTGATTGGCGATTCGCATGCCAATGCCTACACAGCAATGCTGGATGAATGGGCAAAGGATGCTGATTTACGCGGTTATGACGTTACGCAAAGCTCAACCTTTTATCTGCCAGATGTGCAGCGATTTGAATTAAAGTTGAATCAATGGAAAGAATTGACCAAATTCCAAAAACGTAATGATGCTATTACTGCGCATCTTAAAGAAACCCATTATCCAATGATTATTCTGGCAGGATCTTATGCACCGTATTTTGGTGATGAGTTAAAAATTAAGGATGGAATCCATAATTCAGATCAAGAGATATTTAAAGCAGGCTTGATGAAGGCCTTAGAAATTGCCCATCAATCTAGTGATCAGGTGGTGCTAATTAATGATGTCCCACATCTAGACTGGGAGGGGATTCCATCTGATTGTAATATTCGTAAAGAGATTCTTCATCGAGACGCTTCATGTACGGTTTCTCGAAAAAGTTATGAAGCACATTTAAAGCAATTCAATCAGATTTTGGCAGAAGCAAAACTGAAATATCCACAATTAAAAATTATTGATCCAACCAAAGTCATCTGTGATCAGCAGACATGTAAAACGATGTTGAATGATGTGCCTTTGTATCGTTTTAAAGATGATAATCATCTTAATGATCAGGGTTCACGGCAATTGGGTGTTGAATATCTAAAACAGTTTGGTAATCCGCTTAAAGATTTGAAAAAAGATTAAATGGAATAAAACCACGTTTAATGACGTGGTTCTATTCCTTGGGATTTGGGTCATTGACCGATTCTAATCTTTATTTAATTCTTTTCTTCTTGAACAGAAACCGGTTGCGGTTGCTCATCCGTCTTATATTTGGAAGAACGTGTATTCCAGAACAGTTGTAATGTTCCCCCTAATAAAACTAAAGCAGCCAGCATAAACTGTTGATGATAGTTCAATCCAAGATATTGCAGGGCGCTAAAACTTAATCCACCAATCAGCTGAACAGAGGCAAAACATAGAGTCGCAATACTCCAGAGCTTTTTATAGGCCAGTCCATACAGTTGCAAAATGGTATAAGAGGTGAGGAAAACCACAGCGGGATTCAACATTCCGGTAAAAAAAGAAGAACTGAAAGTGAGGAACGGGTTAGCATTTAAAGTCGCGATGAAAATCGCCAGAATATACACACTATAAAGAATCTTTAAGGCGGTAAAATTGCCAAATTTTCTTGCCAGAATATAGGCAGAAAAAGCACCTAAGGCACTGCCCAAACCATATAGAATCCAGTTAAAGTTAATCCAGAATAAGCTTAATCCTAGTTCATGGCTGAGATAGTCAATCCAGAACAGGGAATGCGGAATATAGGCAAATGCACTACAGGCATAAACCGCCAGTAAACTATAAAAGACTGTATTTAAAGGTACTTGAGCAGCATGAGAAACAGATGGTTTAGCTAGATAGGGTTTAAATTGTTGTATCAGTAGGCTTAAGCAGATACAAATCATCAGGGCAAACCCACATAAGATCAGCCAAGCCGTACGTATGGAAATCTGGTCAAGATAAGGCAAAAACAGGGTAGCTAATAAAACCCCTAATCCAATCCCGCTAAAACCAATAAAATTGATTTTAAAACGGTCTTTTAAATCACAACACTGAGCCACGACACTCGGTGACAAAATCATGAGCAGGCCACCACTAATGCCGGAAATCACGCGCCAGCTGGTATACCAGATTTCAGGAAATCCTGAAAAAGCGCAACAGAATAGGCTAACCATTCCAGCTATTGCAGCAAGCTGGATATAGGTACTCATGCTTCGATCTTGGGGCAAGCGCATCGCTGCAAAAGCACCAATTAAATAACCCAGCAGATTGGCACTACCTAAAAGACTGGCAAAGCTCGCGCTCCAGGCAAAGGCTTCACGTGTACCAGGTAACAGGGCAGTATAGGAAAAACGCAGAATGCCGATGCCTAAGCACATGCTCAGGCAGAGAAAAAGACTAAGCTTGACCGTATTTGAGGACATCCATATACTCTTGAAGTTTTATATTTTTTTAAAAAATAGCATGAATCATCAAGCTAAAGGAGAAAAGGCTGAATAGATTTTATTGAGAAAAGAAACTCTGGATTAACAGCATGCTTCTATTTTAAATATCTGTAAAGCTTATCGCGGAACTTTTTAGACAATAAAAAACCGCATTCATGAATGCGGTTTTTTGAGTTAACTTTTATAAATTAACGCATTTTTGCCAGGAAACGGCCTAAACGGGTAATCGCTTCACGCAGTTCATTTTCTGCTGGCAGGAATACCACACGGAAATGATCCGGTGTTGGCCAGTTGAAACCAGTACCTTGAACCAATAGAACTTTCTCGGCACGTAACAGATCAAGCATCAGTTTTTCGTCATCCTGAACCGGATAGATTTCTGGATCAAGACGAGGGAAACAGTACATCGCACCTTCCGGTTTCACACAAGATACCCCTGGAATCTCGTTTAGCATTTCCCAGGCAATATTACGCTGTTCATATAGACGGCCACCTGGGCGGATCAAGTCATTAATAGACTGATAGCCACCGAGTGCAGTCTGAATTGCATATTGTGCTTGATGATTCGCGCAAAGACGCATTGAAGCCAGCATATCCAGGCCTTCAATGTAGTCCATTGCACGTGATTTATCACCAGTAATCGCCATCCAGCCTGAGCGATAGCCAGCAATACGATAGGCCTTAGATAAACCGTTGAACGATACACATAATTGCTTGCCTGCAAGCGAAGCTACTGAAACATGTTCAATACCATCGTAAACGATCTTGTCATAGATTTCGTCTGCAAACAGGATCAGATCATATTTCTTCGCCAGATCCACGATTTGCTGTAATACATGACGCGGATAAACCGAACCAGTCGGGTTATTCGGGTTGATAATCACGATCCCGCGGGTATTTGGCGTGATTTTGCTTTCCATATCCGCAATATCTGGATACCAGTGATCTTCTTCATCACATTTATAGTGAATCGCAGTACCGCCAGACAGGTTCACTGCTGCAGTCCATAATGGATAATCCGGCATTGGAATCAGCATTTCATCGCCGTCATCCAGCAGGCCTTGCATCGCCATCACGATCAGCTCAGATACGCCATTGCCAACATACACGTCGTTCACGTGCATATCCAGAATGCCTTTTTGCTGGTAATACTGGCAGATCGCTTTACGTGCCGGGAAAATCCCTTTGGAATCTGTATAGCCAATCGCATTTGGCAGGTTCAGTGCAACATCATTAATGATTTCTTGCGGGGCTTCAAAGCCGAATGGGGCGGGATTTCCGATATTCAGTTTGATAATTTTATGTCCGGCTTCTTCCATCTCGTTGGCCGCTCGTAACACTGGTCCGCGAATGTCGTAGCAAACATGCTCAAGCTTAGACGATTTCTTGATCTCGCGAGGGGGGGTGTTACCAATACCGGACATAATTCCATCCAATTAATTTTTAAGTTAAACCTATAGATTACGCAAATATCACAATCTATGCTGAAATTTCGCTAGAAATTTTTTCATCTCTAGCGTAAATATGGAAGTACTGAAGCATGACATTGAATGTCAAAGATTTAAAGGAGTTAGTGATGGGAAAACTCAATAAAACAGACCGGGAATGGCAAAGAGAGTTATCACCAGAAGAGTTTCGCATTACGCGTGAAAAAGGAACTGAACCGGCATTCACAGGCAAGTACTGGAATACAAAACAGGAAGGGACTTATGTCTGCCGTTGCTGTGGTACACCACTATTTTCTTCAACCACTAAATATGACAGCGGTTGCGGTTGGCCAAGCTTCTATCGTCCTGTGAGCAGCTCAGTTGTAGAAGAATTACCTGATACTTCACATGGTATGGTGAGAACAGAAATTGTTTGTCATCATTGTGATGCACATTTGGGACACGTTTTCCCGGATGGTCCGGAACCGACTGGCTTACGTTATTGTGTAAACTCAGCCTCTTTAGAATTACAAACACAAGAAAAAACTGACGAGGAAACTTATCCATGACCAGCATTTATCAGTTTGAAGCTGAGTTGTTAGATGGGAAAAACAAACGACTTGCAGATTATGAAGGAAAAGTACTTTTAATCGTAAATACCGCGAGCAAATGTGGTTTCACTCCACAATTTGCAGGTCTGGAAAAGCTTTACCAGAAATATAAAGAGCAGGGACTGGAAGTTTTAGGTTTTCCATGCAACCAGTTTGGTGGACAGGATCCAGGTTCAAATGAACAGATCGGTGAATTTTGCCAGAAAAATTATGGGGTTTCTTTCCCAATGTTTTCCAAGGTAGATGTTAAAGGTCCAGAAGCGCATGCGATCTTCCGTTACTTGACCAATAATTCTAAAGGAATTCTAGGAAATGGTATTAAGTGGAATTTTACCAAATTCCTAATTGGTCGTGATGGCAAGGTATTAAACCGTTTTGCACCTACCACCAAACCTGAAGATCTCGAAACAGAAATTGAAAAGGTTTTATAAGTTTATTTGAAATGTCTAATTTCTAATGAATAGAAAATAAGTTAAATAAAAAATAATTTGTAGTCAATATCCATAAAAAAACCCACTTCTGGAAAGTGGGTTTTTTTTATTCGCAGATTCAAATACCAAGTGCGACATATTTGTAGTTAGTTGAAAAAGTTAGGTGTATTAAAATCATTAGACTTTTTTCAACTCGCAATTGGAAAGCACCCAATGAAGCAATACACCCAACTTTCTCAAGATGAAAGATACGAAATTTATGCTGCTTTGAAAAGCAAATCTTCAATCTCTACCCTTGCCAGGGAGCTTGGACGTTCTCGATCAACCCTTTATCGTGAGATCAAAAGAAATACTGGAAAACGTGGATATCGAGCTCAACAGGCAGAGAAATTTTCAAGTCAAAGACGATATCGATCCTCTTCACAAATGACGGATTTTGCTCTCGTTTATATTCGTTATCTGATTGGCTTAGATTGGTCTCCTGAGCAAATTTCAGGTGCTTTAACACAACGAGGTTGGCTTGATGTGCCTTCACATGAATGGATTTATCAGTACGTCTATCTAGATAAATCTAAAGGCGGTAAGCTCCACATTCATTTAAGACATCAAAAGAAATATCGTAAACGAGGCTATAAAAATACAGACCGTAGAGGCCAACTCGTTGATAGAACAAGTATTCACTGTCGCGATGAGGTCATCGAGAAACGTCAACGCCTAGGTGATTTTGAAGGTGATACCGTGATAGGCAAGAATCACAAGGGGGCATTATTAACTCTGGTTGAGCGCAAAAGCTTGTATGTAAATATCGTTCATTTGGGACAAACTAGAACCACAACTAAAACGATCTCGTGTGCTTTAGCATGTTTGCGCAGCAGTCATGCCTACAGTGTAACCTTTGATAATGGTAAGGAGTTCTCCGAGCACCGGCGGATAACGGAAGCAGGGATAGAGACGTACTTTGCAGATCCATACAAGTCGATTCAACGAGCCAGAAATGAAAATACCAATGGTCTGATCAGGCAATATCTGCCAAAATCATCTTCGTTTGATGAAGTGTCAAATGAACAAATAGAGCAGATAGAATTTGCTCTCAATCATCGCCCTAGAAAAACACTAGGCTGGTATACGCCTAGTGAAGTTATGGCTGGTTTTTATACTGTTGCACTTGCTGCTTGAATCCGCCATTTGTGTTTAGGTCTTAGAAGATTAAAGAATCGCTTTTAAACGCTGAATTACCTGCTCACATTGTGCCAGATCAGCCACCAATGCCAGACGCACATGATTTTCACCCGGGTTGCCTTGTGTAGTTTCACGAGACAGGTAACGGCCTGGTAATACTTTGATATGCGCTTTTTCCATCAACATTTTGGCAAAAGCTTCATCATTGTCCACTTTGAGCCAATAGTAGAAACCCGCATCCGGTTTTTTCAGCGGAAGCAAGTGCCCCAATTCTTTCTGGAACAGATCGAACTTGGCACGATACTGTACCCGGTTTTCTTCCACATGGGCTTCATCATTCCAAGCGGTAATTGATGCTAGCTGGTGTTGCACCGGCATCGCTGCACCGTGATAAGTACGGTATTGCAGATAAGGTTTGAGTAAAGTGGCATCACCTGCAACAAAGCCTGAACGCATGCCTGGCAGGTTGGAGCGTTTAGATAGAGAATGGAAAACGACACAGTTTTTATAGTCATCTCGGCCAATCTCGGCACACACTTCCAGTAAACCTGTCGGTGCTTCATCAAACCAGAGTTCTGAATAGCATTCATCAGAAGCAATGACAAAATCATATTTGTCTGACAGTGCAATCAGCTTTTTAAACTGCTCTTTAGAAAGAACAGCACCTGTTGGGTTGCCCGGTGTACACACAAATAACAGGGCAGTTTTTTCCCAGACTTCAGCCGGAACTGCATCAAAGTCACCTAGGTAGCCATTTTCTTCAGTACAGTTAATGAAATAAGGTTTTGCACCTGCAAGCAGGGTAGCACCTTCATAAATCTGGTAGAAAGGGTTTGGCATCACCACATAAGGCGCATCTTCACGATTAATCAGCGCCTGAACAAAAGAGAAGATCGCTTCACGGGTACCGGAAACCGGCAATACATTGCTGTCTGCACTGATGCTATTCAGTTTAAAACGACGAGTCAGCCAGTTGGCAATGCTTTCTCGTAATTCAGGTAAGCCTTTGCTGTTCGGATAAGTCGATAGATGCTGGAAATTATCAATAATCGCCTGTTTCACAAACTCGGGTGCTGGATGCTTTGGTTCACCAATTGAAAGGGGAATCAAAGGCATATTCGCAGGCTGGATATCCGCGAAAAGTTTATTCAACTTTTCAAACGGATATGGGTGCAATAAAGACAAGCTAGAGTTCATGAATGTGTTACCGAGCAGTGTATTAGTGTTGAGCATTGACCTGATGTGAGGCCTCATCCAGAGCAGCTTTTAATGCCGCTGCAAAATTGTCGGACTCTGTTTGGGTCATTGGGCTGCCATCTTTTTTGGTGACAAAGAAAATATCTTCAGCACGTTCGCCAAGCGTGGCAATTTTAGCAGAGTGAATATCCAGACCCTGCATCATAAATAAACCGCCAATTTTCGCAAGTAAACCAGGATGGTCAAGTGTCGCAATTTCCACCATATTCTGATTTAAAGCCTCATTGAGAGTGATATCGACAGTATTTTCAATATCAAAATGACGTAACTGACGCGGAATACGGCGCTGCATCAGACCTGGATATTCATCAGAATGACTTAAGGCATCCTGTAAGGCTTCAATCACAGTCGCTTCACGTTCCGGGTCAGTCAGCAGCGTGCCAAAACGGTCAAGTACCACATAGGTATCCAGACTAAAGGCTTTGGTCGCGGTAATAATCCGGGCATCCTGAACGTCCAGATTCATGCGATCCAGAACAGCAACCGTGGTAGCGAACAGATTTGGCTTGTCTTGGGTATAGATGAAGATCTGCACGGCATCCTGCGCATATTTACGATGCGCACGCATTAATACCAATGGTGCAGGATTATCACCATGTTCCAGAATGGCACGGGTATGCCAGGCGATTTCATCGGCAGATTCTTTCAGGAAGTAATCATCGCCCAATTCCTGCCAGACTTTTTCGACATCATAAAGGGAAAAATGTTCCACCAACCGTTCACTGGCTTCAAATTTGGTATCTTCAATCAGCATCTGGTAATCAACCGGACGGCCCAAGCCAGAACGGATCACATCACGTGCATGCGTATAAAGCTGACGCATTAAAGAAGAACGCCAGGTATTCCAGAGTTTTGGATTGGTCGCATTAATATCTGCCACTGTCAGCGTGTACAGATAATCCAGATGCTCCATATCGCCCATTTTTTCAGCAAATTCTTTGACTACATCCGGATCGGAAATGTCTTTTTTCTGTGAAGTCACCGACATGGACAAATGGTTTTCAATCAGCCAAGCAACCAGATTGCATTCACGTTCGGTAAAGCCATGGGTACGGCAGAACTGAATCGCATCGGCTGCACCAAGCTCACTATGATCGCCACCACGACCTTTGGCAATATCATGGAAAATAGCCGCTAGATAAACAATGTCACGACGTGCTAAGCGCTGGAACACGGAGCTGACTACAGGGAATTCTTTGGCAAATTCAGGTTCCTTAAAGCGGTTCAGATTGCGGATCAAGAGCAGGGTATGTGCATCTACGGTATAGATATGGAACAGGTCATATTGCATCAGGCCGGTAATCTGTCCGAAAGCCGGAATATATTTGCCCAGGACACCATAACGTTTCATTGCCACCAAGGTTTCATAGAGGCGATGCGGTGAACGAATGATGGCCATAAATAGGGCCTGGTGTACCGGATTATCACGGAAATCCTGATCAATACGTTTAGCTGCCAGAGTAAGCAGACGTAAAGTACGGGCACGTATGCCCTCAATTTCAGGACGATTAGCCAGCAAATAGAAAATTTCCAGAATGGCACTTGGCTTTTCCGAGAAAATCTTGTGATGTTGAACTGCTAACTTGCCATCGACCAGTTTGAAATTTTCATTAATTTCTTCAATCTGGCGTTCATATTGAGGTAAACGCGGAGTAATGACCGATTCATTAAAATAGGCCAGCAGCATTTCATTCAGAGTCGAAACCTGCTGTGCGCTACGGTAATAGCGCTTCATAAACTGTTCGATTGGATAGTTCGGTGACTGACCTTCTTCACGGGTATAACCAAACATCGCCGCAATATCTCGTTGATAATCGAACAGCAGGCGATTTTCATCGCGCTTGGTCAGACGGTGTAAATGATGACGAATTTCCCAGAGAAAGCTTTCAGCTTCTTCGAGTACGGCAAGTTCAAACTCTGAAATAAAGCCCAGATGCACCAGGTCATAAATACGGTTGACACGGAAATGACGTTTGGCAATCCAGCCAATCTGGTTAATATCACGGATACCGCCCGGTGCATTTTTAATATCCGGTTCCAGATTGCTTTCAGTATTATTGTGTTGAGCATAACGTTTGTGCTGCTCATCCATTTTCGCATCAAAAAAGGTTTTATCGGTCCAGGTTTGTGAAACGATTCGGCGTGGCCACTTGGTCAAATTTTCATTGCCAATAATCAGACGTGCCTCGATCAAGGACGTCGCTACAGTAAGGTCGCTGCTGGCCTGATTGACACATTCATTGATGGTACGAACACTGATGCCCGGTTTGAAGTTGCCTACATCCCAAAGAGAGGAAATAAAGCTGGAGATCAGCTTTTCCTGCTCTGGAGTGAAATCATCTTCAGAAAGGATCATGATATCGACATCTGAATAAGGCAGCATTTCGCGGCGGCCATAACCGCCGACTGCGAAAAGTGCCAAATCGGTTTGATCCAATTCAGCATGATTCCACAGGAATTGCAGAGCCTCATCAATCAGGTTGGAACGGGCCTGAATGATGTCACGGATAGACTGTCCATTTTCAAAACATTCCTGAAGCTGATTTTCTACATCGCTACGCCATTGGTTGATCGCTTTGATGTCATTGTGACTTTTAATGTAATTCAGCAGTGGGGAGGTATTGATCATGAACAGTGGTCCGTTGTATTTACTTAATTTTGATTCACATTAACTTGGTCAGCAACCTGTTGAGCCAGCTCGCGAGCCTGTTCAATGCTTTCTGCACGCGCAGTCACGACACCCATACGGCGGCGTTTAAAACCTTCAGGTTTACCAAACAGGCGTAAATCGGTATCGGCATGGGCTAAAGCAAGATTCAGGCCAGAAAATGAAAGATTGCGATCATCGACACCTGCGTAAATTACGGCACTGGCAGCCACACTATGGCGAGCTGTATTGACTGGTAAGCCTAAAATAGCACGGGCATGCAGTTCAAATTCACTCTGGAACTGGGAAGCCAAAGTGACCAGACCAGTGTCATGCGGGCGAGGTGAAACCTCACTAAACCATACTTTGTCGCCTTTGACAAAGAGTTCTATACCAAAAATGCCGCAACCGCCCAATGCCGTGGTGACTTTATTGGCGATACGTTTTGATTCTTCCAGAGCAGCCGGGCTCATTGGCTGAGGCTGCCAGCTTTCTACATAGTCACCTGAGTCCTGACGATGTCCGATTGGATCACAGTAAGAGGTTTCGATTTCGCCAGTTTGAGGATTCTTAGCCCGCACAGTAAGCAGGGTAATCTCAAAATCAAAATCAATTTGTGATTCGACAATTACTTTGCCCTGATTAACTCGACCACCTGTTTGCGCATATTCCCAGGCAGCATCGACTTCTTCAAAACTCTTCACGCGAGATTGGCCTTTACCTGAAGAAGACATCACCGGTTTCACAAAGTTTGGATAACCAATGTCATCACAGGCTGCGCGGAAAGATTCCAGAGAAGCGGCAAAGCGATAAGCAGACGTCTGTAAGCCTAGTTCTTCAGCTGCCAGACGACGAATGCCTTCACGGTTCATGGTCAAGTTCACTGCTTTGGCAGACGGAATCACAGTGGCAATATTCTGTTCTTCAATTTCAACCAATACTTCTGTTGCAATCGCTTCAATTTCAGGAACAATAAGATGCGGCTGAATTTTTTGAATGAGCTGTTTGAGTTCCGCTGCATCTGCCATATTTAAGGCATAAGAAAAATGTGCCACCTGCATGGCAGGAGCATCTGCATAACGATCTGCAGCATGAACTTCTACACCTAAACGTTGCAAGGAAATCACCACTTCCTTACCTAGTTCTCCTGAACCTAGCAATAGAACTTTAAAAGCTGAAGATTGAAGAGGAGTACCAATAGTCACGTTCATGTGTATTATCCATGCTTGATTTTATGGACTTTTAGCATAACAGAACTCAATGCCGAGGTAAGCCGAGTTTCATACAAAATTGTGATATTGACCAGCAGTTTTATTTATAAAACTTTATAGAGAATTGCATCTGAAATCAGGCAGTTCGCTTTACTGTATTTTTCATAGGGTTTAAATCATAAATACGGTTTTGCGGATTGAGTTTTTCCATATGCAGAATTTGCATGTCATTGAGTTGAAGTTGATGGAGAAGTTTCAGACTTTGTATTCTCTTAAAGGTGTAAGAGGGAATGACAAAAGGACAGATAAAACCAAATATCCATAGCAATAAACCAAATCCTGAAAATTGCAGTGCATCGAGGAATACAGTGAAAAAATGGAATTGATGATTTGACACTGCGACAAGTGAAAAGAATAAAAACAGTAATATTATACTAAAGCAAAATACATAAATAAGATTTGGAATGCCTTTATGTAGCAGGCTCCATCGGCTAAAAATGATTTGTTTGGGATGCAGATGGATTACCTGTTGAGTCTGGTTATATAGGGCAATGATTTTATTTTTGCCATGCTTCTGAATATAAATGACACGGACATGATCTGCGGGTTCAGCAACCACTTCTACAAAATGACCAGTAAAATTCTGTGCATTGATAAAACATTCAAAATAACAGCCGGGTAATTCATACTGGTTAAAATAGCCAACATTTCATCACGTCGATGATGAATAAATATTTTCCCTTCAATCATTTGCTTTGGCTCGAACATACCAATACTTTCCTTATTTTTCTTCTTATATAAAAAAGACTTATATATTTAATTTAGCATAAGTCTTGAATGAGATTTCTAATTTTCTAAAAGGCTTAAAAAGGCACGGGGATATAGGTATAAATCAGGCCATAAGTTAAGGCTGCAGTTAAGGTCGCCATGACGATTTTCTTGAACTTGAAATATAGTCCAGCGAGTACAATAAAACCGATCAGCATGGCAAAACTTTTATCTGGCGTTTCCAGTAAGGATGGTAAGGTCGCCACAACCAGCATGGAACTGATGGCAGCAATTCCAATCGAACCCAAAGCGATTTTCAGCCAAAGCGCACCACGTTTTTGCGAACCCTGCTGAAATTTTTGAATCATATAGAAAGGACCAAAACGTGAGGCAAAATTGGCAATTCCGACAATAATCCCGACCAAAATAATTTCAAGGTTCATGATTGATCTCCTGCATATTCAGGATCTGGTTTTTTCAGTACATAGTGCTTGAACAGGCCGGCCAAAATGCCGGAACTGATGCCAATAAAGATCGCAGCGGACAAATCGATAAAATAACAGGCAACTGCTGAGACAATAATCGTGATGGTCACGACAAAGGTATGTTTCTTTTCAAAGGCTGCCAATAAAAAACTTAAGAACAGGGCAGGTAGCAGGAAATCTAAAGCCGCCTGCAAGAATTGTGGCAGATGACTAACCTGATCAGCAAATAGGCCGCCTAGAAATGAACCTGTCGCCCAAGATAACCAGCTAAACAGACTCAGACCGAGCATCCACGACTCTGACCATTCCTGACGCCGTTGTGACAGCTTGATCATACCTGAAGCAAAGACTTCATCAGTAAGACCCCAAGCCCAGACTGCGGTTTTCTTTAAGTTGAGTTGGTCCTGAATCAGGTTTTGTAAAGCTGGGCCGTATAAAAGATGGCGAATGTCCAAAGCAATTACGGTCAATGCAGTCATCCAGATCGAAGTACCGCTACCAAGTAGAGCTACAACTAAAAATTGACTGGCACCGGCATACATGGAGCAGGACAGAAATAAGGCTTCCCAGGCAGTAAAGCCGAACTGGGTGGCAGAAACGCCAAAAGCAAAGGAGACCGGAAGGTAAGTAAATATAATGGCCTGGCTATCTTTGGCACCTTGCCAGAAACCGGCAGGTTGCATCGCTACTAGATTGTGGTCAGACACAAAACACCTTGAGGGAGAGAGTTAAAACAGGGATTAAATCAAGATTGTGTATTGTACGCGAATTTACTAGCATAGTGCCGAAATATTTAACTGGCGATTCTGATATGTTGATGTTCAAGACACGTGCAATGCTGGTCGGTGTTTTAATCGGCAGCACCTTATTTCTTCAAGCTTGTGGAAATGACAGTCAAGCGCCAAAGGCCGAAATTAAAGCGGCACCTAAACTCTCCAATGATGCAACAACTTATGCTAATGCTGCATGGCAATTCATGAATGAAGTCGATCCGCTGGTCTATAACAAGGAAATGGAGCAGATTGATGCTCAGGTGCGTCAACCGGCCCGTAAATTAAGTACTGACTGGCGCATTAATGTGAAAATGACTGACTCAGTGACGGAAGGAAAATATGCCTTATGTCGTAAGGCTTTAACCAGTCTGGAAATCTGGGCACGTAGCACCGTTGAAAATAGCAGTAGCGTGGCACAGAGACAGGCCGACTATGAGCGTGATAAACAGCAATGTCAGGGAGCAATTGCTCATCCTGAACTGGGAAATACTGATCCAAAGCAGAAAGGTAATGCAGTAGCTGAACAGTCTTAATCGGGTTTTATAATCTTCAGGCGGAACTTTGGTTCCGCTTTTTTGTTATAAAAAACGATTATATTTATATAAATAAACAATAATTAAAATCAAGAAATATTGCCCTGAGTCATTAAAAAAGTCCTATAATTGACTAATAATCAAGCGATTTGGAAATAGAAGTTAATTTTCGGAGTAAGTTTAAATGTTAAATAAATTGTTTTTAGCGATAAGTATAAGTACTGTTTTAGTAAGTGCAGTACAAGCTTCTCATGCGTGTGAAGTGGCATCATGTACCAATGGCTTTGATAGCGTCAATGTTTGTGAATTGCGTTCTTAAATTTTAAATTCATCTCCCTATAGAAAATTCAAACAGCAAAAAATAAAAGAAGCCTCAGAATAAGGCTTCCCATACAGTTAGACGATCATGTCTTAAAGCAACATGAAGAGACGTTCTAGATACAACACTGCTCCGCCCAAAAGAATACTGAGGCCGCAGATCAAGCGTAAAGAGTGCCAAGACATGAGATTTCGTCCTACTGTATTCATTTATATTGAAAGTGCTTCCAGATAACGGCGATTCACTTCCTTCCAGTTCACCACATTAAAGAAAGCGGCAATATATTCAGGACGACGGTTCTGGTATTTCAAATAGTACGCATGTTCCCAGACATCCAGACCTAGAATCGGAGTATTGCCATGCATGAGTGGTGAGTCCTGATTGGCGCTACTTTCTATAATAATGGTTTGATCAGGTGCTACGCTGAGCCAGGCCCATCCACTACCAAAACGGGTTAAGGCTGCCTTGGTAAAAGCTTCTTTAAAAGCTTCAAAGCCACCAAGCTCCTTGTCGATCGCTTGTGCAATTTCACCTTCAGGATTGCCACCGCCCTCTGGGCTCATTACTGTCCAGAACAGGGAATGGTTGGCATGACCGCCACCATTATTAATCACATTATTTTTCAAATCTTCAGGTACCTGATTGGCTTTGCTTACCAGTTCTTCCACAGAAAGATCTTCCCATTCTGTGCCTTCAATACTTGCATTGATGTTGTTGATATAAGTTTGATGATGTTTGGTATGGTGGATTTCCATAGTTTTAGCATCAATATGCGGTTCCAATGCATCATAAGCATAAGGGAGTTCGGGAAGGGTATAGCTCATCTTTAATTGTCCTTAAGCGTAATTGAGTGAGTGGAATTTTCGACTAAATTTTAAAATACGCTTGAGTTGTATTAAATACAATGAGAATTATTATCATTAATGTTATGGGGTGAGATTTTTATAAATAAGGTGTAAAGATGCGTATGAAAATGGCAAGAAATCAAATTTGGTAACAAAAAAGCCCCAGATTTGGGGCTTTTCTTTGGTTTTAAACTTATACGTTGAAACGGAAGTGCAGAACGTCACCGTCCTGAACGATATAAGTTTTACCTTCCAGACGCCATTTACCAGCTTCTTTAGCGCCAGCTTCGCCGTTGTACTGTACGAAGTCATCATAAGCAATACATTCTGCGCGAATGAAGCCTTTTTCGAAGTCAGTATGAATGACACCCGCTGCTTGAGGGGCAGTAGCACCGACTTTAACCGTCCAGGCACGAACTTCCTGTACACCGGCAGTAAAGTAAGTTTGCAAGCCTAGCAGTGAATAGCCTGCGCGGATTACCACGTTCAGACCCGGCTCTTCCATATCCATTGCTTCCAGGAATTCGGCACGGTCTTCATCTTCAAGCAATGAAATTTCAGCTTCGATCTGGTTGCAAAGTGGAACCACGATTGCATTTTCAGCAGCTGCCAGTTCACGTACCGCATCGAGGTGCGGGTTGTTTTCAAAACCGTCTTCTGCCACGTTAGCGATGTACATCGTTGGTTTAAGTGTTAATAGACCAAAGCCACGAACCAGTTTACGTTCGTCATCATCCAGATTTGCTGCACGGGCAGGTTTGCCTTCATCTAGAAGAGGTAGGATTTTTTCTAGAACGGCTTTAGTGGCTACAGCTTCTTTATCGCCACCTTTGGCAGACTTCGCCAAACGAGTCACTGCTTTAGTCACAGTTTCAAGATCAGCTAGAGCAAGTTCAGTGTTAATCGTTGCGATATCATCAAGCGGATCAATTTTACCGTTGACGTGAATCACGTTTTCATCTTCGAAACAACGAACAACGTGAGCAATTGCATCAGTTTCACGGATGTTAGCTAGGAACTGGTTACCCAGACCTTCGCCTTTAGATGCACCAGCAACCAGACCCGCGATGTCCACGAATTCCATGGTAGTTGGTACCACGCGTTGTGGTTTCACAATTTCAGCAAGTTTGTCTAGGCGTGGATCAGGCACAGGCACGATACCGGTGTTTGGTTCAATCGTACAGAATGGGAAGTTTTCCGCAGCAATTGCAGCTTTAGTTAATGCATTGAAAAGCGTAGATTTACCAACGTTAGGCAGGCCTACAATACCACAATTAAAACCCATGAAATAACTCACAAAGCGTTATATAAAAATTGCCAGTGATTTTACATGAAAGCCATGACAAAGTCAGGTCATGGCTGGGTGCTTTGTTGAAAACTTATGAAATAGATGTTTTTAAATTTTACGTTTATCGAGCTGATTCGATAGGGTGTCACCAGTGGCCTGAACTAGCATGACCAGAATTACCAGCACCACAATTACGGCTAGCATGATCTGCATATCAAAACGCTGATAGCCATAACGATAGGCAATATCACCCAATCCACCTGCACCGATCGCACCGGCAATCGCCGAGGAGTTAATCATGGTCACCAAAGTGACGGTAAAACCAGCCACAATCCCCGCTAAAGCTTCAGGCAATAGCACAGCCAGATAATCTGCTTACGGTTACAACCAATTGCTTGAGCCGCTTCTATCAGCCCCTGATCGACTTCACGTAGGCTTACTTCAGCAATCCGGGCAGAGAAAGGAGTCGCCGCTAAGGTTAAAGGTACAACGGCTGCCCAGACCCCATAACTGGTGCCGACAATCCAGCGGGTAATAGGAATCAGCGCCACCATCAAAATCAGGAAAGGCACCGAACGGGTAATATTCACAACCCAGCCCAAAGCCTGATTAATGGGTTTAGATGGGTAAATACCATGTTCAGACGTACTGACTAACACAACCGCCATCGGTAAACCAATCAAAAAGGCAACGATTGCGGATACACCAACCATGATGAGGGTATCGGTGGTTCCTGTTAGTAATAAATCAATGAGTTGGTCGTGCATAGCCAATCACCTCAATCTGTGCAATGTGTTGTTTTAATTTTTGCTGAAGTAAGTCGGTATCCAGATTCAGATCAGCAACCGCGACAATCAGGCTACCGACCAGATGATTCTGGATGCTG
Source organism: Acinetobacter variabilis (assembly GCF_000369625.1). GTDB lineage: Bacteria > Pseudomonadota > Gammaproteobacteria > Pseudomonadales > Moraxellaceae > Acinetobacter > Acinetobacter variabilis. The sequence continues at coordinate 1,423,491 of NZ_KB850113.1, read as the reverse complement.
TCGATATGACTTTGATAGAGATGCACCGGATGCTCGAACTGTTCAAAAATCACTTTCAAATCTGGTGAATGCTGAACACTAGAGGCATAGCGAAGTTTGATAATGCTATGTGTAGTATCAGCAGCGACTTCAGGACTGATCGCAAATGGCAGTTCCAGTTGTTCCAGATTCAGCAGTTCCTGGGTGATTTGTTGCTGTGGATTGGAGAATACAGACCAGACTTCACCGGCTTCAACAATTTCACCTTTTTCAATTACGACGACTTGATCGCAGATTTCACGAATAACCTGCATTTCATGGGTGATCAGCACAATGGTAATGCTGAGTTTCTGGTTAATTTCTTTTAACAGTGATAACACCACAGAAGTACTTTCCGGATCCAGTGCAGAAGTGGCTTCATCACAGAGTAGAATCTCCGGATAGTGTACCAGTGCACGGGCAATGCCGACACGCTGTTTCTGTCCACCGGATAACTGAGAAGGGTAGTTCTGCGCTTTTTCGCTTAAGCCTACCAGTTGCAGTACTTCGTTTACACGTGCATCAATGTCTGATTTTTTATAATTCGCGACTTTTAAAGGTAATGCCACATTTTCCCATACGGTTTTGGCAGACATCAGGTTGAAGTGCTGAAAGATCATGCCAATGCGCTGACGTAACTGGATCAGTTCAGCATGGGTGAGCCCAGCCAGATCTTGTTGATGGATATGGATATGACCCTCACTGATCTGTTCCAGACCATTCAAAGTGCGTAACAGCGAAGATTTCCCCGCGCCACTTTTCCCGATAATCCCGAAAATTTTACTTTCAGGAATATCTAGGTTGATGTTTTTTAAGGCATGTACCGATTTGCCTTGTACCTCATAGTATTTATTCAGGTTGCGGATTTTGATATGCGGGACGGAAAACGCCACCTGAGAACCAAAACTCACCATAGTATTCTCCTTATTTCCAGCCCGGGAACCAGAGCTTCGCACCAAAGTCAGCATCTAATGCTTCCTTCACGCGAGGTGAGTTCTGATAGATTTCAACAAATTTTTTCAGCTTGTCATTTTTGTCCTGATAGTCCTCACGTACGGCAAACAGGATCGCATAACGGTTGTCTTTGCTAGAGTCAAATAACAACGCTTGTTCTGGATCAGCTGTTTTAGCCAGACGTAAGTAGTGTGGATAGCCAAATGCCAGATCAACATCATCAATGGCACGTGCGGTTTGTGGACCTTCAACTTCAATAAAATGCAGGTTCTTTGGATTCACTGCAATATCTTTCAGACTGGACAGGTGGTTGTTAGGATCTTTCAGTGTCACCAGTTTAGCCTGTTGCAATAACAGTAGCGCACGTCCCTGATTGACTGGATCGTTTGGCACCACCACTTTTGCGCCGTCTTTTAACTCATCCAGACTGTTAATTTTCTTGGAATACAGGCCAACGTGAGTCGCTGCACCTTTGGCAAATGCTTTGATTTTAAAATCAGTTTCTTTCTTGGCATTATCCAAAAATGGCTGATGCTGGAAGAAGTTGGCATCAATATCGCCATGATTCAGGGTGATATTCGGTGTATTCCAGTCCGAGAATTCGACCAGTTTGACATTGACACCTTGCTGTTTGGCTTCTTCTGCTGCGACCTGTAAAGGTTTGGCAAAAGATGGGCTGATACCGATGACCAGTTCATTCGAACCAGATTTTTTTTGTTGGTTACATACCACCAGTCCGATAATGACGACGGCAATAATTACCCCAATAATGCTGAATTTTGTTTTAGCAGTTTGTGCCATGTTGCACCTCAAAATGAATTTATGCTGATTGTTTTTGCTTTAAGTTTGTGTTCGCTGTTGAGGCGGATTTTTGACATCGGAATTGCTGTACTGGATGCGCACTAGGTAAGCGGTCTCCTTGCTGAAACAGCTTGTGTCTGAAACTGCCTCGTTCATATTCAGTCTTATAGCGTCCGTGCTGCTGTAATTCAGGAATCACTAATTGGATAAAATCCTGATGCGATTCAGGTGCAACCGTGCGAGTCAGGTTGAAGCCATCAATACCGGTTTCATCAATCAGCTGAATCAGTTTTTCTGCCACCGTTGCGCCACTGCCCACGATCAGTGGATAACGCCCACCCAGTACATGCTGGGCTTTCAGGTCATTTGGCGTGATCTGCTGTTCCTTAAACTTGTTATTCACTGAAGCAATGCTATTGGTTTTCTGATAAGGAATTGGTTCATCATCGGCGAACTTAGACAGATCGATGCCGACAGAACTTGAGAAATGTGCAAGACCCGCTTCAGGGCTGACATAAGCACGGTATTCATCCAGCTTTTGCTGTGCTAGTTCATCCGTTGCTGCAGTGACCACGGTAATGCCGACAAAAAATCTTGATCGCTTCAGGATCACGGCCTTGTTCAGTGGCCTGACGACGAATCTGATCAACCTGTTTTTTAATCTTGTCCGGATGATCACCACCAATAAACATGCCTTCAGTATGTTGAGTAGCAAAGGCCATACCCCGTGGTGAAGCACCGGCTTGGAACAGCACAGGCGTACGTTGAACAGAAGGTGAAACCTGGAACACGCCCTGGCTACGATAAAATTGACCCTGATGATTGACCTGGTGCACCTTGGCTGGATCAGTAAAGATACGTTGCTGCTTGTCTTTCAGCACAGCATCATCTTCCCAGGAGCTTTCCCAGAATTTGTAGCATAGCTGTAAAAATTCCTCGGCCTGTTCATAGCGCAGGTCATGGTCTTTCAGGCCATTTTCACCAATCAAGCGCTGCGCACTGTCCAGATAACCTGTCACGATATTCCAGCCGATACGACCATGGGTCAGATGATCCAGACTGGCAAAACGGCGAGCGAACTGATATGGCGATTCATAGCTGAGATTCACCGTGACCCCAAAACCGAGATTTTTAGTGACAGCTGCCATGGCAGACACCAAGGTGCTTGGATCATGGCTCGGTAATTGAATTGATTCTCTTAAAGTCAGATTAATACCATTCTGGTAGACGTCATACACCCCGGTAATGTCGGCAATAAATAGACCATCAAACAATCCTAGTTCTAAGGTTTTTGCCAGATCGGTCCAGTAGCTCAGCTCATTAAAGCGATGCGATTCATCCCTCGGATGAGCCCATAAGCCATGATTAATATGTCCCACACAGTTCATATCAAAGGCATTGAGCAAGATTTCCTTCGCTTTCGAGCTGTTCATAATATTTGTCATTACAACGTCCCCCGGCGTGGAGGTAGTATGCCATTCAGCAAATAATTGGCGATAAAATAGTATTTCCAGCGAGAGGCATCATGTAGGGTATGTACGCGGGCATTGCGCCAGAAACGATCCAGACCATCTTCGCGTTGGCTACCACGACTGCCAGCCAATTCAATCAGCTTCGATGATGCTTTTAATGCAGTTTCACTACTGTGCGCACGGGCCTTGGCTACATCCAGAGAGGCTTTGGCAACCCTAGCTTCAGTCGGATCAGCTTAAGCTGCATCGACAGAACGGGCTGCCTGTTTCAGTAACACTTCAGAAGCACGCACATCAGCGATCACACGACCCAGTTCGAGTTTGGTCAGCGGATCATCGGTGGCTTTGTCCACACCCGAATCAATCCAGGGACGCGCCTGACGTACACGGTTCAAGGTTTCCTTAAATGCAGCACGGGCAATGCCGGTTTCAATGGAAGCATGTAGCAATTGCGCGAAAGGGCCGGAAACGGTAGGGCGGGAATAGGCCGTATCAAAACGTACGGCATCTTTTTCGAGCACCTGCACGTTGTCGAATTTCACCGTTCCACTGCCAGTAGTACGCTGGCCAAAACCGCTCCAGTCATCAATCAAGGTGAGACCTTCGCTGTCACGTAGCACAAAAACCAAGAATTGCTGCTCGTTTTCATCTACGACCAATGTTGGAATGCAGTGCGCAAACAGGCTGCCGGTGCAATAGAATTTTTCGCCGTTAATGACATAGCCTTGCTCGGTTTTGCGGATCGCGGTTTGACGCTGTGCAGCAGTCTTGGTCTTGAATTCAGCTAGGGCATTACCAAAACGTGCACCTTTTAAGACTTCGGCATAGAGTTTCTGTTTTTGTTCCTCCGTGCCGTTATTGCGCAGGATTTCGAGACCATAGAAATGGTTTTGCGGAATCTGACCGATTGATCCATCCATACCGCTCATTAGGGCAATGACTTGTGCCACCGTATAGCTAGACACTTCTGCACCACCATATTCTTTAGGTACAGTAATAGCCCAGAGTCCGGACTGGCTATAAGCCTCGATTTCCTCAAATGGCAGAATACGTTCAGCATCACGCTGTACCGCACCGGCCTTGAAGTGATCTGCTAGATTGCGGGCAATTTCTAAGGCTTCCTTATCAGACTGGATGATGTGAGCCTGCGCCAGCTGCTCGGATTGAAATGGAATAATGTTTTGAAATGAAGTCATGGCAAATCTCCTTAAATCCAGGCGTGGCGGGCAGGGAGTTTATGATTCAGGTAATAATCCCCAAGTGCATGCAGCTTCCAGCGGATCGGGTCATGCAAGGTATGCACACGGGCATTACGCCAATGCTGATCCAGATTGTGCTGACTGAGGCTGGAGCGACTTCCACCCAATTCCAGTAATTTTTCCGAGATATGTAGCGCAGCATCGTTGGCATAGACCTTGGCTTCAGCAACCAGAATTGAAGCTTTGGCTGCCTGCTCATCAGTCAAAGATTCCAGCTGATCCAGTTCATCCAGATATTCAGCGGCTTCATCCAGCAGTAAAATCGCGGCATCGAGCAGCACAGAAGATTTGCCAACTTCCTGCAGGGTATAATGTTCTAAGCTGGCTTTTTCGACTTGAGCATCGACAATTGGACGTGCTTTTTGTACGGCAGTCAGCGTATCGGCAAAAGCTGCTTCGGCAATGCCGACATCAATCGCGACCTGCATCAATTGGGAATAGGCACCGCGGTAGCTTGGTTGATTTCCTAACAGACGCTCATCAAAAATCAATAGCGGATCAACTTCGACATGCTGAAGTTTGACGGTACCACTCGAAGTCGTGCGTTGACCAAAGCCATTCCAATTGTCGATCACTTCCACACTTTCAGTATTGCGGTCGACAATGGTTAGTACTACATGGCCTTCTGGATGAATCGCTTTAATCGCCAGCCAATGGGCAAAGCTTACTGCCAGTTGAATAGAATTTCTCGCCATCCACAAAATAGCGACCGTTTTCAAGGGTAAGTGTAGTTGCCAAGGTTTTAGTATCTTTAGTATTTCGTTCCGGGCCACCATTCGCCAGACGCTTACCTTTTAGAATTTCGTTATAAATAAACTGTTTTTGTTGTTCTGTGCCCATGATCTGGATCATGTTGAGTAATGCAATCTGGTTCTGCGGAATCTGTCCAACACTAGAGTCAGCCTTATTAATAATCCGGAATACATGCGCCAGGGTTTTATTGGTAACAAATGCACCGCCATACTGTTTCGGAATGCGCATGCCGCCCAGACCTTTCTGGCTGAACAGGTCAATCTCAGCAAAAGGTAATAGACGTTGCTGATCACGCTGATTACGACCTTCCAGGGCAAAGTCTGCAACCTGATAAGCAGCATTAATCGCGTCGAGATCATTTTCGATGATATGAACTTTTTCAGAAGTTAAACGAGACATAATGACATCCTAAATCGATGCCAAAACGTTACAGCGAAAGCTTTATGTAATTAAGCAATTGCTTTTGCAAAGCTTATGAAAAAAGCTATTTAAGATAAAAACTGCTAAATTCTTATAAATTTGGAATATAGTAACTGATTAAAATTAAATAGGTTTTTAATATTTCCTTGTTTTTAAAAGATGAGTTTAAAGCGGTGGATATCTGCTTTATAGATAATCAAGACAAAAAAATGTATAAAAATACTCATCGTCGTGTTGAATAAGCAACTTCTTTATTTTGAATAAAAAGTTCATTGTATTTCCAGTCTGGGGTGACTAAAGTATCCGACTAAATTAGATGGTTTTAATGCGATCTGACCTAAAAACAAGTATGGAGAATTTATGCGCATCTTATACCAGTTTCCACTTTCTCATTTTTGTGAAAAGGCACGTTGGATGCTGGATTACAAAGAGCTGGAATATGTTGCGCAAAATCTGATGCCGGGTGCCCATCGTGCCTTTGCCCGCCTAAAAACTGGACAAAATCGTTTACCGATTCTGCGTGATCGGGAACAGTGGATTGCGGACTCGACCAAAATCGCCCTATATCTGGATGAGCAATATCCTGAACACCGTCTGCTACCTGCAGAAGCAAGCTTGCGCCAGCAGGCATTAGATATTGATGAAATCACTCAGGAATTAGGCCGCCATGTGCGTCGCTGGATGCTGGCTCAGGCTTTATCGCATGATCATGAATCGATGGATATTCTGATTGGAGAAAAAGGCTATCTGCGTCAGTTTGAAAAATTCTCCAAGCCATTGCTAAAAACCATTTTGACCAAGGGTTATGCCTTAACTGAAGAAACACTGGAACAGTCCAAACAATTTATCAAGGATTCGGTTGAGCAGCTTAACCAGATCCGTGTGGAAAAAGACGGGGCTTATCTGGTCGGTTCACGTTTCTCTCTGGCCGATATTGCTGTCTGTTCGATTCTGGCACCTTTACTGGCAATTTCTGGAACACCGTGGGAGCGGGAAAGCTTTGAGTCGATGTCGGATGAATACCGTGAATATCAAAGTCATCTGGCTGAATTGCCATTAGGGCAATATATTCAAAAGATGTATCGTAATGAGCGCAATGCCCGTGTTGATTGGCGTGGTGTATAAAATAAAGATGAAATATAAAAAACGCGCATAAAGCGCGTTTTTTGATGAGATTAGAATTAACCCCAAGGGGCTGGTCTGATCAATATCACTTGGTTTATTGAAGCCACTGAGCAGTGAGCTAAAGTCAAACTTCGGCAGAGAGCTACCACTTGAGATATTCGTACCCGTATCAGTATTACTAATACCGGAAATCAATTCACTAAGATCAGGCAGTTGTAGGGATGAGTTGTTGCCGACTAAATTGCCAAGACTATCCGTGAATGCATCCAAACCTAAACCGTCTAAGCTTGGCACGCCAGAACCGAGTGACCTGAGCAGGTCGCCAATTTCAGGAAACTGAACACCATCCAGAAGATCCGAGAATTGACCTTCGCTATCAATCAGCGCAATCACAGGTTTTAGTGCGGTAATCACATTGTTGAGATCGCTGGATAAGGTGAACAGTGATGGGTTATTCACAAAGTCCAGTACCACTTGTACGCCATTCAGGACATCGTAAAGCGTATTTACGATTTCTGCCTGATCAGCATCAAGAACGTTATAATTCGCTAATAGATTCAATAGTGAATTGATGCATTTTAGTACATCTGTGATGGTTTCTGGCACATTACCTGAACCTGCAGAACTGATTGTAGGTATCAATATAGTCACACTGCCGACAATAGTTGGTAAAACCTCAGTAAGCTGTTCCATATTAATGGATGAATTACCTGTATCAATCGATGTAAGCAGTGGCATCAGGCTTTGTGTTACAGTTTGCGCAATGGTGCCCGTATCGATATTGCATGAATTGCTGATTAGACCACTGAGCAAATTGCTAATAGCACCGATATCAAGGTCACTGCTTGCATTGCTCATTAGGTTACTGGCTAACAGATTGACTGAACTGGTATCTAAACTACCTGTTGAGCCACCGATCAATCCGCTGATCAAGTCAACAATTGCACCGATGTCGAGATTAATAGCGGCATTGCCACTGATGAGACCACCGACGAGGCCTGCAATTGCTCCTATATCAATGCTGCCTAATCCACCTGAACCACCGATCAGACCGCTCAATAGTTGGGTAATTTGAGTAATATCAATATCACCACCTTGCAATAAGTTGCCAGCCAGTTCAGCAATTCTACTAACATCCAGATTGCCAGCACTGCTACCCATCAATCCGCTGACCAATTTGATAACTGCATTTAAATCCAGGGTTGATGTATTACCACCCATTAAACTGCCAAGCAAATTGCTGATTGAACCTATGTCAAAACTGCCACCATTGGCTTTCGTTAATTGGCTAATTAAACTATTGATATCAAGTTTAGAAGCATTTGAGCTTGTAAATTGGCTAATTAAATCAGTGAGGGAACTGGAAGCTGAACTCTTGCCAGAAAGCAGGCTGTTTAAGAGAAAATCCAGTGAGGGCGTAGAGGGGGTAGAACCTGTAATAGAGCCAATGATGCCAGAAAGACTGCCACCCAATAAACCGCTAAGTAAACTCGTATTTTGTGTCTCTGTCGTGAGCACTGGACTGAGTTTAGTTTTAATTGAACTAAGAATACTAAAAGCCATAACCGTTCCTTGCGAATTTTTATCTTGTTATGTTTGTTGTGTATTTTAGATAAACCGCTCAATTCTTATTTAATTTCTATGCAAGTGTAAATCTAAGTTGGATTAATCATGCTTTGCAAATTCAGTTATCAGCTTTATAGTTTTTATTCATAAATAGTTTAGTAATAAATAAGAATGATTTATTTAAAAGCGTGGCTTATCGAAAATTTATTTTATACGACGAACGACCATAAACATGGCTTAAAACTGGCTATTAAGATATGTCTGGCATTTTTTTTCAAATAACTGGTAATTTACGAAAAAAATCACAATACTAAGAGTTAAATGATGATGTATTTAAATAAAATGGCAAGAGATTAGAGATGGAATTAGATCGTTTTGATAAGCACATTCTTGAAATTTTGACCCATGAAGATGTCAATCTGAATGAACTTTCTGAGAGAGTAAATTTATCTGTAAGTTCAGTACATCGCAGGATCAAGCATTTAATCGATCATAATATTATCAGTGGCTTGAAGCGCGAGATTAATTATCAAAAATTGGGTTTTAGCCTGCATGTGCTGTTGCAGGTTTCCTTAAGCAAGCATGATAGCGATACTTTTGCCAAATTTTTAGAAGAATTAGAAAATATTCCGGAAGTCATTAACGCTTTCCTGGTGACAGGACAGTCTGCGGATTTTATTGTCGAAGTTGTGGCACGTGATATGGAAAATTATAGTCAGATTCTATTAAGTAGAATTGGTAAGATCGAGCATGTTGTAGCACTGCATTCCAGCTTCGTTATTAAGGAATATAATGTTTTTAACTGTAGTGGTCTTTTAAATAAGGTTTAAAATTCCAGGTATTTTTTAACAAATATAAAAAACGCACCCGAAGGTGCGTTTTGATCTGCTAGAAGATTAGGCATCAAGTTGCGCTAAAACTTCATCAGAGAATTCAACGTTAGTATAAACGTTTTGAACATCATCCAGATCTTCAAGCATATCAATCATTTTCATGATTTTTTTCGCTTGGTCGATATCTGTGATTTCAGCTTTGGTAGACGGGCTCATCACCACTTCAGCGTTATCAGATTTTAAACCTGCAGCAGCTAAAGCATCTTGTACTGTACCGAAGCTTTCTGGCGTAGTGATGACCAGAATTTCATCGTCATCCACTTCGATGTCTTCCGCGCCCGCTTCAAGTGCTACTTCCATGATTTGATCTTCTAAAGACACATCTTCAAAAGTAATCTCGCCACGTTTAGTGAACAGGAAGGATACTGAACCGTTGGTACCGAGGTTACCATCAGTCTTAGTGAAGCAGTGACGTACATCAGGAACCGTACGGTTCAGGTTATCTGTCATGGTTTCAACGATAACCGCAACGCCGCCTACGCCATAACCTTCATAGGTTACTTCTTTCAGATCGTCGTTATCTTCACCACCGGCACCACGCTGAATCGCACGGTTGATCACATCACGTGTCATGTTTACAGATAATGCTTTTTCTACAACAGCACGTAGACGAGGATTACTACCCGCATCAGCGCCACCGAGTTTGGCAGCAGTTGTTAATTCACGAATGTATTTGGTAAACAACTTACCACGACTGGCATCTTGTTTTGCTTTACGATGCTTAATATTGGCCCACTTGGAATGACCCGCCATGCGAAATATGCTCCTTGTAGATTGGCTGTATGCCTATCGAATTGCGCCGATTCTACCATAAGCTCTTTTTTTGAAAAAAGAGTCTGGATTTGAGATTTAATGATATTGCCAAAAAAATAGGCAGTAAAACAGAAAGGCAAAGCAATAAATGTAAATAAAAACTTAAGAAAATGTTTGCTGAGAAAATACCTAAATAAGAAAAGGGCAGGAGAAATATTATTCTCAAGCCCTTTCATGGAGTGTTTATTCCGGGATAATAATATCCAGACCAACATTCTCTTTATAGAGCTGCTTGATTAAAGCCAGATCATGTGCAAGATCAGTCGGATAAATTTTGCCAAAAATCCCACCTTGCTTAGTCTTGGAATTGGCATACATAAGCACAATTGGCACATTGGCAGCTTTGGCAATATGCCAGAAACCGGTACGGATCGGTTTACGCGTTTCACCATTTTTGGCACGGGTGGCTTCAGGTGCGATCACCAGATTGAATTTTTCATTATTCTGAAAATGTTCAACCATTACGCTGACAATATCCTTATTCGCCTTACGGTCGACCGCGATACCACCCATGGCTTCCAGAATTGGTTTCATTGGGCCTGTGAACAGTTCTTTCTTGATCAGGGTATGAATTTTGATGTCATACATCTTAAAGAGCGCCAAAGATAGAACCGCATCCATCATGGATGTATGTTCAAATCCAACAATGACCTGTTTATCTTCGAGCACATCAGGTTCGACATGATATTGCCAACCGGCAAGTTTAAATGCAGATTTGCCAATAAATTTGTTGAGCATAAATAGAAAGAAATAAGAGCTAACGGTATGAACTGCATAATTTCTTCCTGTTCTTATTCACAGTCAATAGGCTTTATTTCAAATTCATTAATAATATGAAAAATCCAAGATCAAAAAAGTATATTCAATAGTTTTTAAGACCTGAAAGATATAAATAAATACTTAATAATCATTAGCATATATCATCTTATATAAAATAAGTCTTAAAATGATGAAAAAATGACTATCCAGCACAAATTTTAGTTATTAGACTTTTGTCGAAGAAAAGAAGAAATTGTGTCTTTTCTATTTTCTGGTCATTTTCTCTTTGAGATTGAAACCTATGACGTATATTACAGCTTTCATGTTCTCAATGCTTCTTTTAGCACTGGTTATTGTATGGTCTTTAATCGAAATCTATATGGATTTGCGTAAAGACGAGAAATTGGAATCGGAATTTTAATCTTTATAACTTTTTAAAGAATATCTTCTGGGATTGTATTTCTATAAATAATAGTTGGTATTTTTGTTGGTTATGATTGTGTTGAGACGTAAAAGCGATCAATTTATTAATTTGATATTCGAATAATTAGCACAGCTCTCTTTATTTTAAATAGAAAATATAGATGTCATACGAGGCTTTTGCTAGCTCAACTTAGACTGAAGTCTTAAATCCTAAACAGAACAGTTATTAAAGATAAAAAATGATTGCTGGCTAAGTGTGCAAGCAGCAAGAAAAGTACTTGTTTTTTGATCTAATCTTGGCTAGTATTCAATGCGCCTGAACTAGTTGAAATATAACAAATTCAGCCTATATAGGGCCTATAGCTCAGTTGGTTAGAGCAGCGGACTCATAATCCGTTGGTCGACAGTTCAAGTCTGTCTGGGCCCACCATATAAAACAACCACTTACGTGTACTAATCGTAAGTGGTTTTTTTGTTTTTGAATCCTAGTAAGCAAATGGTAAGCAGCTTAAATCAACATTATTCTTAATTGTTTTTGTTGGATAAAGACTTTAAAGATAGAATTTCCTATAGTTACTCAAATTCAAGTGACGACTTGGGTATGGGGCGATCTAATTCTGGCATGGCTTAATCATAATTTAAGTCAATACTTTGAGATATGAAGTATATGATCGAATTTTAGATCAGTTTATTACAAGTTTCGTAAGCGTGCGCTGAACCCCACACCTATTTTTTAATTTTGGTCGGGTTGCCACCGGTGTGGCAGTAATTCTTCTATTTAGGTCACTTTATGTGTCGGTAACCTTTTTAGCACATCACTTAAATAGGCATACGGATCCAAGCCATTCAGCTTTGCTGACTGGATTTAAGTCTTGATATTCGCCGCTCGTTGACCACTGCGCAGCAAGCCAACAAACAGCCAGTTCTTACTTCCCAAGGCCCAGGGGCGCATTTGGTTGTCGGGTAGTCAGACGCAGTTGCCTACGTCAACCCCCTAAGAACCGTGCATGCGAGTTTCCCAGCACACGGCTCAAGCCTCTTCTAAAGCGCCATTCGGCACCCGGTTATACCTCGTTGACATTGGCAAACTGAACACTCCTCGGACAATACAGATAGATGGTAAATCTCAAGATGAGCGACCGCATCCATCCTACCATGACTTAGCTTCACAATATGACGGCTGTGCCATGGTGTATCTTTGGTGACTGGTTTAAGACAGGCGCAGCAGGGATGACCTTGTTTTAGCCACACTCTATATAGCTTGGCTCGCCCCTTTGGGGATCTGGTGATAGAATTTACCAAGGCAGTAAATAGGTTTTTTACACGGCAAAACAAGGGCTGGCAGTGCCACATTAAGAAATATATTTAAGAGCGCAATGCTGAATGGGACAATTTCTGGTGGCATCTCACCTGCTTCAGGTGACGATGTTCAAGGTATTATTGCCAATACAGCATTTGGTGCAGTGGCAGGCAGCATGAGCACATGGAAGAAGGTTTACAAATGATAAAAGGGCAGGCTGCCATACCTGGATGTTAATTGTGGGTGTCCACTTTAGTTGGGGAATACAATATGATGTGGGAAGGAAAAAAATCATTAAAGTGAAGGGTGATTAGATCATTTGGATCAGTAGCAATTTTCGCATGCAATATTGAAGCATCAGAATCGGAAATGTAAATTTCTTTATTTTCAAATTTTTTTGATATAACAGAATTTATGCTCAACTTATATTCGGATACATATGAGTTCATTCGAATATCACTGACCCAATTTTTAGCTCTTAGCAGGCGCCAATTTATATTTGTGACGTCAGCTATAGTCAGGCCTCGATAAGATATTTTTCTAATTTTATCGAAAATTATGTCGAATAAAAATATGTGAGATCTATGCAAATAGCTAATATTTAATAAGAGAGTTTCTAAGTTTTTTTCAAGAGCTATAGCACAATAGTTACATAATTGATAGTTATTAATAATTAATCCCCATTGATATAGAAGATATATAGAATAGATAGCATCAAGATTTTCAAAAGAAATAATTTTTTCAAGTGTTGGATAACATATGGGTTGTGGACTATCTAATCCATCGCATATTACATAGCCGCGAATATCTGAAGATAAGTTATGCATGTCATTTATAATTTTATTTGATGTATATTTTGTGTTTTCAATATCCCAAATAGGGTGTTGAATAATACAGGTTGCACCGGGTATATTTTCCTCAGTGCTTTCTATCCATGATTTTCCAGGTGTAGATAAACCCAGTTTATATTTTTTAAATAATTTATCTTCAGGTGAATGTTTAGAATTTGAATACATGAATTTATAAAACTGGTATTCACTTGTTATGTTTAAGTTCTTTAATTTTTTAGCTTCATTGAATAAATAGTCATACCAAGTAATTGTTTTTGCATATTCCAAAATACCACGAGCTCTGCGTCCCATTTTTTTCACTCCATACTAAAGTTAGGGTAAAGTTATTTTGTAATTATACTTCTTTTCTTTACCCCTTTAAACATGCTTTTATGGGTTTAAAGCATTCTAAAGAGAGAAATATGGTACTAAAGCATAAACAAAAGAAGATCACAAAAGATAGACTTTTGCTAACTACGAAGGAAGCAGCCAGATTACTGGGATATGCAGAACAAACACTGCGTAAATGGGCATTGTACGAAAATGGGCCTATTAATCCTATTAGGCATGGACGTAGTCTTCGTTGGAGTAAGGCGGAAGTCTACAAATTTGCTTGTGTCAAAGAAGAAGCCTAGAAAAATCGAGACAGTTTTTCTTGTTATTAAGGCTTATTGCATTTGATATAAAAAAGACACGCAATAACAAGAAAAGCTAGCTCATCCAGAAAAAATTTATAATTGATTTTTTAAAAATATCATTAGCTTAAATTTGATTGAGATTTAGGTCCTAAGATTTCTCATGCTCAAAAAAAGCCTTTATGAAATTTTTAGAATGATGAATTTGGAGCTAATAATGTCCAAAAAACAAGCTAAACCAAAGAAGAGTTTTAAGCTATCGGACCGGCAACAAGCCAAATTAACTGAAAGTTCGCTAAGAAAATTCTCCGACATAATCGACCAGACAATAAAGCTTACTAATGTTGAGGTAGGTGATCAAAAAAATGCAAAAGATCGACTGAAAAAGTCAATGATTACTCGCGTTAAGAAAGACTATTTGAGTCTTACACAACATACGTATCTTTTATCTATTGAAGCTAAAAGTAATGAAGATTGGTTTAAGAATCAAGCTAACTATATTTTTTGGTTAGAGCTATTTACTTATCTTCAAAGTCACAAAATAAAATGTGAATATAGAATTAACTTCTATAAGGAACTTTTTGATTATTTAACTAAATTAGAAGATGAAAATTTATTTTATTTAATTAATAAGGAAATCTTGAAGAGGAATAAATATCATATTCCTAAAATAATTTATAAAACGGATTTTATAAATTATTTTAAATTACCTAGAAATATTTTTGAAAAGTCGAAAAGTTGATATTATGGAATGCTGAAATGAATAATAAATTAGATTTAGAGGTTTTTGAATCAAGGTGTGCTTGTTTAACTGAAATTTTATTTTCATATAGAGAAGGTTTGCTTCTATTAGAATCATGTGATTTAAAAGATTTTCATAATACTTATATGACTGATGAATTTATGAGGGAATTAAAAGTTTTATGTGAAGATATATATTCATATTTAAACATAAATAAATCTAAAACCCAATATAAAAGTATTTTGGGGTCATCAAGTATCTGCATTTTATATAAAAATGTTGAAGATTCGGATGTTATAAATAAAGAAAAACAACTTTCGATTAACCAAAATATTTTGAAAATTTTTAATGTTGTAAATTTTTTAGTTGGGTTGATGTCCAATATGGAGAACTCTCAAGCTAAAATTGAAAGGCTAAACTATAATTTCTATCTAATTTTAAACATGATGGAAAAAAGTTTTAAAGGTTTTCTTTCTGAAGTTTTACCTATAATTTCTCAATATTTTAATCATCTTATTGAGTTCGATCATACGGCTAAGACTATTAAAGAATTCAATACTTATGCAAAAGCCCAAAATGTACATGTCATAGGAGTCTGTAAGGATCTTGAAGTTAAGGTTTCAAAAAAGATAGTTAAAGCTTTAACAAGGTATTTAGATGAGTACAGGATCGCAGTTGAGGATATCTGTTATCGCCACAACGTAAGAATTAAAAGGACGGATGAGATTGAGAATATAGACGATTTGGACGTTGATCCGCAGGCATATCATAATCCGCCTTTGGTCACCGAGAGCCAGTTTGATTACTCAGATGACAAAGATAACATTGATGATGGAGTCGATGAAGATAAGACTTCTAAGCAGTATGATTATAATCTAAATGAAGATACGCGTAGACTAGCACCATTTGTCTCAAATCAAAGATTGAATCGTCATATAGATAGAACTCAGCAACCAACGGTGAGTAATATTTACTATTTGGACATGCCCTTATTAAAAATTGTAAACCAGATTTTACTTGACCAACTTCATGAAAACAAAGATATCATGGAATCTGCAAAAGCAGCTTGTTGCTTGATGTCAATCTTTACCGGGCAGAGTGCCGTTATATTTCAAGATATCGACCAATTGCTAAAAACTAAGCAATTAAAACGTAGCTCCAATCGTGCCTATTATTTGTGGATCGTTGATGCAAATGTAAATAAAAATTTGAAAGGTCAAATTGCTAAAAAAGACAATAAATATAACGAGCATACAACTTGGGCATTTCAAATTCCTGCTATGTGGATTGATAGAATTAGAGAGGCTAACCTTTCCAATCTAACGAATACAGATTTCGAAAAATCTTTATCAGAATGGTTTTATCATCGTCGTATAGGCCCGATATCAGTTACGTAAGCATCCGGCTAACACAGCCTTACCAAGCGATCCTATAAGCCTTAATTTAGTTCCCACCTAAAAACAAGTGGGGACTTAATCCATGAACATGGATATATATTCAGCAACACCTCCTGTTGCTAAAAAACGCCGAAAATACAGCAAAGAATTCAAACTCAGTATTGTCAATGCCTGCAAAAATCCTAATACCTCGATCGCTTCGGTCACACTGCAACATAGTATTAATGCCAACCTTGTCAGTCGTTGGATCAGGATCTTCAGCCATCATGAGGGTGCCGTGCAGGATCCTACTCATGTGAATCCAGCATTTATTGCTTTGCCTTACACTGCTGCAATCAGCCAACCTATTGATGAGAGGATCACGTTGTGTATCACCGTGCCTCATACGAATAATGATATTCAGCTAAAATGGCAGACATCAGAAATACCTGCCTTGGCAGAATTACTCAAGGCACTTGCAACATGATCCGCATTGATGAAATCTGGTTGTCTACTCAGCCCATGGACATGCGTGCAGGTATGGATACGACCATGGCTCAGGTGGTGAGAGCCTTTGGCTACATCAAACCGCATTGTGCTTACCTGTTCTGTAATAAACGTGGCCATCGCATGAAAGTGCTGGTACATGATGGATTGGGCATCTGGCTGTGTGCCCGGCGGCTGGAACAGGGCAAATTTCACTGGGCTCAAGTTCACCAAGGTGAAACCGTGGCCCTCAGCCCGGAACAGTTACAGGCACTGATCCAAGGTTTGCCCTGGCAGCGCATTGGACGACAGCAGGTGGTGACGATGCTTTAAACCAGGCTCGACCATTCTGCTATTCTCCAAACGTTCTATTTCATTCTTCTCATGACCTCAGGCATACTGCGGTCATGAATACGCTGCCTGACTTAAGCCAACTGACCCATGAACAACTGCTGGAATTCACCAGGCAGTTGGCGCTGCAGCATCAGTCTCTAGCACAATCAAACCAACAATTGGATGCCAAAGTTCAACATCTTTCTATTCTCAATCAAAAATACGAGCATGAACTGGCGCTGTTTAAAAAGCACAAATTCGCCCAAAAGAATGAACACTTAACGGCAAAACAAATCCATCTCTGGGATGAAGCGGTTGAAGAAGATATTGCCGCGGTTGATCTAGAACTGGAACGGCTAAATGCAGATAAAACCAATGCAGCGACACAGAAAGCCAAAACCAATAAACCTAAACGTCGACCACTGCCAGATCATCTACACACCATCCGTATTGAGCATGAACCTGCATCAACCCAATGTGCTTGTGGCTGCCAACTCCGTCGTATCGGCGAAGATGTCAGTGAAAAACTGCATTTCAGACCGGCACAGTTCTATAAGGAACAGCATGTGCGTGGTAAATGGGTCTGTGATCAGTGTGACACTCTAACTCAGCAAGCGATGCCCGCCTATGTGATTGATAAAGGCATTGCTTCACCTGAATTGCTCAGCCATGTGCTGGTATCGAAGTATGCCGATCATTTGCCGCTGTACCGTCAGCGCCTGATCTATCAGCGGGCTGGCATTGATCTGTCCAGATCCACTTTATCTGATTGGATAGGTCGCTGCGGTGTAGAACTGGAACCTCTGGCCAATGCCTTAAAAGAGGTGGTGCTGCAACAGCGGGTGCTGCATGCAGATGAAACACCGGTCACCATCATGCGGATGGGTGAGAATAATAAAAAACCGAAGAAAGGTTATGTCTGGGCCTATGCCACCACACAGTATAATCCAGTTCAGGCGGTGATCTATGACTTTCAGGATAGTCGTTCAGGCCAGCATGCTGAAGAGTTCTTGAAAGGCTGGCAGGGCTATCTAGTCTGTGATGATTACAGTGGTTATAAAGCACGTTTTAAATCAGGCCAGGTGATTGAGGTGGGGTGCATGGCCCATGCACGTCGTAAATTCCATGAACTGCATGTAACTGGGAAAAGTCAGGTTGCTGAACAGGCCTTAGTGCTGATTCAGAAACTGTATGCGATAGAAGCAGAACTCAGGAAAAAGACCGATGGTACAGCGGAAGACCGCCGCGAATACCGACAACAGCATAGTCAACCAGTGATGCAACAACTATATGAATGGCTCAACCAACATCATCTGACAGTGCCATCGAGTTCTCCCACCGCCAAGGCTATCAATTACACTCTGAAGCGTTGGCCAGCCTTAAGCCGCTATCTGGATGATGGCAATCTACCGATATGCAACAATTGGGTAGAGAATCAGATGCGTCCCTGGGCGTTGGGACGCAAGAACTGGCTGTTTGCAGGTTCGCTGCGCAGTGGTCAGCGAGCGGCAAACATCATGACTTTAATCCAGTCAGCAAAGCTGAATGGCTTGGATCCGTATGCCTATTTAAGTGATGTGCTGAAAAGGTTACCGACACACAAAGTGACCCAAATTGAAGAATTGCTGCCGCACTGCTGGAAACCTAAATCGAATTAAAAAATAGGTATGGGATTCAGCGGACGCTTACTCAGTTACTTCAATTGCTTTACAACTTTCCTTTCATTTGAACCGTATATGTAAAGATGATCTTACGAAAAATTTCTTAATCGGTAGACAGGTTTCACATCAACCTGATCTAGCGTATGGGGGATTTTCTTATAAACAGTTAAATGAGGTATATGAGCAGTATATATATCTATGGTTTCAAAATAAAAACGAGGTAAATGTTTTAGATCGTCCGCAATTTATTCAAGTAGAAGAGCAAGCCCGCGTAGGAAGTCAGCGTGTATGGTCATTTGATAAAGCGAAAAAATTCTTAAATACATTAAACTTGAAAGTTGTCCAAGTTTTAAAAGAAGAACAAGACATTGCTGAAAAATTTAATGCTTTCAGTGTTTGGATTTGGTTTTGTTGTCTATTGTCTTCAGGTGCACGTCCTGCTATAGGTGCATCTAGTATCAGAGAAAATTTTGATTTTATTACTAATATTGCATATATCCATGATAAGAGCAGTAGATCTCGTCCACATGGTCGTTATTCACCTCTGATCGAATTCGTTGTTAATGAGTTACAGCATTATGATGAATTTATCAAAAACATTAATGCCTTAGAGCTAGCTAATACAGCAGATCATATCTATTACCTTTCTTATTGGAAGAAAGGTTCAGAATTCATGAGCTTCACATTGGAGCCACTTACACAAAAGCATATAGCATCTTATTTATCAGAAAACTTTCCTGAAATGGATGAGTTATATCCCAATTGGACGCGCCATTTTGTAAGGAATTTTCTGGAATTGCCTGATGCGATTTTTAAGAGTTGGTATGCGCACGATCAACAAAATGAGATCGGATTTTCAAAATATTCATCTTTACAGCCCTACACCTACATGATTGAAATTCAAGATGCAGTAAATCAGCTGTTTAAAAGACTGGGATTAAAATCAGTGGTGAGCCAATCATGAAAGATGAAGAGTTACAAAAAATTCGAACTAAGCTAGAGTCTTCGACGAATCTTTTATTTGAAAAAATCTCAGAATTTCTTATCCATGAGATCACGGAATCTTGTGAAAAAAAGAAACTTGATGATCTTATTCAAAACGAAATGTATTCGAATCGAGCTAAAGTAGAGAAATACTTTCGCAATAGGAAAATCTCAAAAAAAGATTTGGAAGAATTAAGGGGATTTTGGTCTGAATTATGTGTGAAAAAAAAGCAAGAAATAGAGTCACAATTACCGTGGTTAAAGGATCAATATGAAATTAAGCTTATTCAAAGAGCATATTCAGCTCCAAATATTAAAGATATTGAATCAACGCAAATGAAGTTGCTTAGAGGGCAAAGGTTACATGAGTTTAAGCTCAAGTTGCATTTCTTTTGGGAGACTGAATTACCGAAAAGGCTTAAAACTGATGTTTTTAATGCTGATTTTAGGGATGAGCAAAAGGAATTACTTCTTCGACAATTTTTAATGGCACTAATTATTGATTGTGGGTGTAGTCATAAAAAAGACTTAATGGCGATTTTAAGATCACTCAGAGCATATTTTTCAAATGATCAGTTAAAACCATCAGAATTGTCGAGTGGACTTGTATCCCTATATTGTCAAGGTTCATCAAAAACGGGTTATTTATATAATTATCCAGTAGAAAATGAGAAATATGCGAATTTAGTATATCTCGATAATTCATTCCAAATTAAACAAATTTATCTTACATCAATTAGTTTGTTAATGATGGTGAGACTCATCAATATAATTGAGTTTGAAACTCAAAGTGAAAGGCGTCAGGGAGAAAAAAGGCTCGTTCAGCTTATAGAGTCTATCGATGCTCAAAATGATGAAGGCTTTGATCAATATATTGATTTGGCTATATTGGATGTCGATAAAAATAGTGTTTTACGTGATTATTTTGCAAAGGAAAAATATCAATTATTTGAGCATGTCGATTACGTGCAGTATTTTAGTCAAAAGAATACGCTTGATGGTTTCACAACAGCATTATCTAAGGGGGCGTTAGACAGCGCTGCACTATCATTGTCAACCTTAAAAATGCTTGAGACACTTGATGCATTTAAAGACAATAAATCTTTAAAAAAGAAATTGATTACTTCCGAAAATGCATTTGATGATCCGAACGGGAGTTTTCGAAAGCCTAAGTCTGAAAATATACAAAAACTGAGCACAGAATATCATTGTGCCGCAGAAATTAAAAAAGGATTGATAGGGCAATTTCAAGGTAGAAAAAAACCCGAGACCATTAAACAATTGTCAGAAGATATTCAGTCACTTAAAGAAAGTTATAGTAATCAGACATATAAAATAGCTAAAGATATTGCGCTAGTGAGTGTTCAGATTGCGTTGATGACATGGTATCGGGATTACCTCGTGAGCGGTCAATCTTCAAATGTTTCTAGAGCAAAAGACGGAATTGCGCTGAGTTCCTTGGATACTTATAAATCCTCATTCGCTGAAGACCTTTTTATGTATGTTGTTACTCATGACCTTGATCTTCTGAAGATGGATGAAGAACAATTTGAGGGAGCATATGAGTATATTTTAAGTGAAAAATTTATTGTTGATAAGCAACGACAAAATAAAGCATCTAAAAATAATGTTAGGGAGGTGAAATATAATAGCTATGGTAAAGCTGTAAAAAATTTAAAAAAATTTCATAAAAGTTTAATGCATAATTTTGATGCTCCTCGAGTAAATTATTTAGACCAGTTAAAATCTGATGATCTTCAGATGTGTAGATCATCATATATAACCCCAGTGATGTGGGCGCATTTTAATAATTTGATTGGTCGCCAAGTTGAACTGAGTAAAGAACAAAAAAGTATATTCAAAATAATTTGTATGCTCGCTTACCGCACAGGTTTAAGGATTGGTGAGATTCTTGGATTACGGTTAAGAGATTTAGTCATGATTGAGCTAGATCCTAAAACAATTGGCAATGAGGAATATTATTATTTAACAGCAAGCAATCCTCAATTTATCAAAATCTTAATTCATAATAATTATCATCGTCAGGTTAAAACGACGAATGCAAAACGAGGAATTTGTCTTGATGAGTTGCTGACTGAATGTGAATTGAATGAATTTATTGGCCTAATCAAAAAGCATCTTAATGTAAAAGTTGGTCAAAAATGGTTAGGGGGAGAAGACTGTTTTATCTTCCAAGATGAATTTGGTCAAATTTTTTCATCTCGTTTTATTAGTGCTAAGACAAAGGAAATTTTTGATACTTTATTCAATAACGAACCACACGATTATTCCTTTCATAGCTTTAGGCATACTGCGACAAACAATTTAGCTTTAATTTTGAAAGGCAGTGAAACATTAATTAAAAGTTGGATCGGCTATTCACCCGATCATATTGCCAAAATTAAAAATTATTTATTGGGTAATACGGACAGTATTGCTGGACGTCAGGATGTTTGGAAGATTTTGGCACATTTTATTGGCCATTCATCTATTGAGATGACAGCCAACTATTACCTGCATTTTGGTTCAATGTTAGTCGGGGATGCATTATGTCCAGATGAAAGTAAAATATCAGCAAATATTGTAAGAGCTTTACTCTCTTGTAGAGTATTCAAGAAACAATTGAATACGTCTCAAATGAAAGAAAAGCTTGAATTAAAAGAAATCTTAGAGAAGATAGCTCCCAATTCAAAGATTATTCAAGACGCAATATTTCCTGATCGGTGGCATACTCAGATATTAAAATGTGAAGATGTAGAGCAAACTGATAATGTAACCGAAAGGCTCAAACTGAAATCAGAATTGAATGATATTATAGATGTACTTTCAGGAAAAAATGAAAATCTGAAGTTGAAAGAAATTGGGAGAGACTTGGCCTCAAACCTGTATAAAAATAGACACTATCAACAAAAAAACGATATTTCTAAAAGTAATCCTTTAGACATGCTGTTAAAGCATATCAATAGAAATAAGTCTGGAAATGTATTTAGCGAAGCTGATTTTGAAATTTTCACAGCTGTGCTGGATAGTAACTTTACGTTAGATTATTTTGAGCGCCGTATTCGTCTTATAGATGCTCGTATGGAGGTGTATATCCAAAGCGAAGTAGAGTATCAGGAGTTTGATAAATTTTGTCGTGAGTTAAAATTTATATACAAGCAGTTTAAAGAAAAAATTAAAATATCAAAACTGTCATGGAAGGAAATTAAAGCTGAACTTGAAGCGGCTAAAAGTAAGAAAGGGGTAAGCATAGTAATTAGTAATTACAACTATAAATATAATACCTGCCAAAAAATCTTTAGTGATTTATTTTTAGCAGTCATCTATCGCCGTTGGAGTTTAGCCCAGATTAATGATTAATTACTGCGTTAAATAATTTAACAAGTTTAAGAATGTGATTTCAAAAAATGGAGACGGACTACATGAAGGATACCCATATAGATGTAGATCATTGTATTCAAGAAGCTTTACAAGGAAATATCGTTTATTTATACGATAATTTATATTTAGTAAGTGCTGAAACAGCCTTACAGCAAGTCCTTATACCTGAGCATGTTTGCTGTACAGCACCATATTGGGTCATTGGATATAAGTTGCCTAAACCGATTCAAAACCAACAGGAATTAGAGTCATTATTTACATGGCATAACTTTTTTACAGAATTTGCTAGCAATGCTGATGAATTTAAAGAGTTTAACCCTAGGGGCGAGTAATGAAACTTTATAGTGTCAGCCCTTATAGTTTTTAAATTCATCTTCATGAGTACATGATAACTTCAGTATTGACTGAATATTAAAGGATTATTTGTGAGTCGAAGTGTAAAGAGGCAACTCAGTTTCTTTTTAATCGTACTTTGCGGAGTAATTGCCTATAATTATGTGGCTACTCGTCAAATAGAACATACGGTGGTGAATTCTAGCGTTCAAGAGCGAGAGCGAGCATTTATGCAAAAACGAGCTGAATACATAAAAAATCACGGTGAGACCAGTATGGCTGATCAAGAAATTAAGCAAGAACTGGCATTCAGAAGAGCACATTTTTTAATTAATAGTTCGTCTTCGTATCAGAGTGCTAAAGAGCAAGATCTTGAAAAATTTGTAAAGTGAGGTACATATTATGGTAGATCAAATTATTTCTAAAGATAATGCGAAAATATTCGCTGAATCCGCAGCAAAAAATTAGTAAGATGAAATAATAAAGTGTGACGATCTCAGGTCTATACTAAACGCAACTAATCAACCTCCTATGAAAATCGTCAGAACTGGTAAAAATGTCATGGAGTTTTTAGAGGATTGATTTTTAAGACATTGTTTTATTTTTATTTGATCGCTGTGATTTTAATGAAGTATTGCGGGATCATTACTCAATTTTAATTTATGTCATAATTTATTAATCTTAATTTCAGATAAAAATCAAGGAGACAATGAATGTCGAGAAAAGTAATAATGACTACAAATGAAAGACGTCTTCAAGCATTAAATCAAATGCGTGCTAGCTACCGTGGTGTACAGCTTTTAAGGCAAAATAGAACTAGATTTATGCAGCATAGTACTACTGTTCAATCTGGCTTATTTTCCACAAGCGATAGTAGGTATCCTGCATGTGATGAACTATCAATGGAAACGGATGAGAGTGATGTGTTGAAAGAAACTGCTGAAGCTATGTACGCATCTACAGGTGATACAATTTGGTTAAGCTTTTAAATATAAAATTCAAGCGCTTTATATCGTTTCAATGAGCAGAGTTCAAAATTGCTTGAGTACGTCGTCAATTGATATTTCCTCTTCCACATAGAAAATACCATTTTGATCTGCTTTCATTTTTTTAATAGTCATACCTTCAAGCTTGGCAATCTCGATTAAATCGTCAAGTATTTGATCTGCAATTTTATTTTTCCAATCATTTTCTGGGTCTAAAGGATTCGACATGAGTTTCTCCTAGTTCATGGTGTAGAAGCTAAATCAACAGTACTATAGGATGTATGATATTAGAGTTGGTTTAAATTGCTTCAACACGAGTATGACTACTTAAACTTCGATGATCAAATTTTCTCTAAACCCATTTTTACCTTGTTCTGGCGGATAACCCAAAGGATTGATCACTAATCTACATCCATCGACTACAGTATCCACTGATGTATGCGTATGTCCTGCAATCCATAACTTAAAGCCTTTTACATCTAGGTCATTAATAAAATAGGGATTGAGT
This sequence comes from Acinetobacter variabilis, assembly GCF_000369625.1. GTDB lineage: Bacteria > Pseudomonadota > Gammaproteobacteria > Pseudomonadales > Moraxellaceae > Acinetobacter > Acinetobacter variabilis. The sequence goes on along the minus strand of NZ_KB850113.1, from coordinate 1,398,680 downwards.
GCTGATGCAACAGGATGTGTACCCCAATATGGATCAAGACAAGCTAAATGAGGTGGAAAATGCGTAATAACGATCACATGATCTTGCCCTCTAAACTGCAAAATATTTTGATGATATTTTTTAAATAGTTTTATGTAGTCATCGGCGGTTATAGGTCTATTTTCATTGCTAATCATGATTTGATCAAAATCATAAATCGATTGTTCAGCATCCTTTTGGGACTGTAAAAGTACGTTAGGAGATGTAAGTGGGGAATTGGAGCGGAAGTTCGTAAATAACGTGCCGCCAACAAATATTTTATCTTGAATTTTGATATGGTTGTCATCAAGTAGTGCATTTTTTGGGTAGTTTTCTTTCAAGAAATTCACGACTGAACTGTAGTTAGAGTTGTAGTAATCATGATTACCTAAAACAAAGATAAATTTTTTATTGAGAGATTTACATTTTTCGGCAAACTCAATTGCACCACTTAAGCGATTAGAAAAATCTCCAGCGTGAATAATGACATCAGCTTGCTCTGATATTGAATATTTGGAATTGTGAGTATCCGATAAAATTTGCAGTTTCAATCTACTTCCTTTATTAAATCACGCTGCTTAAATATATAGAGTTTCATTGCGATCAGTTTACAGCAACTAAATATTGTAGAAATTATAAGATACTTATCTGTATTCTTAAGCCTCTAAAAATATAGGTAATTATTTTTGAATCAATTGATCAAATATTAATCATAAAATTTGACCAATTGAATTTATGCACATAAGATAAAGATGTTACAGCAAAATCTGTGACCAGGCGTGGAAACCTGAATTTACTACAGAAGCAGTAAACCGCTTTGGCGGTTTTTTGCGTTAACTATGTTTAGTCTATCGTAATGGTAGGCCAAGCAGGGCAGTCTATGACTGGCCGTCTTCTGTAGTACGGTATTTCCACCCCTGTTTGGCTTGCCTCCATCTCGTGGAAAAGTTGGAAGCTTGTTTGTAATTAATTACTACAGGAACTAGACATGAACACTTTCTATAATATCCCTTATTTTCTCAAAGCAATTTCTTCTGTTCTTAAAGAATAAAATTTTCGAAATAAATTTTCGTCATGTTTAATTAATTTTACTTTTATAAATTTCGTAATCTTACGAGATATAGAGAAGTATTGCCTAGAGAAAATAAAATGGCCCGTACTAAGCTTTTAACCAATATTATTCAAAGAAAAATGATGGTGCTTGACGAAATGTCGCACTCAAATCTGCACCATAACTTTGAAATATCACTTTATGACTTCGCCAACCATGAGATTCTAGAAAAACTATATAAAGCAGACAATCAACGCTCCACAGAGTGTTGGAGCCCTGCTGAAATTCAGGAGTTTATTCTAAACTGTTTGAATGATCGTAATGTCAATTTATGCGTTCGCTATTGGAAAGATGCTGCTGGTAATATTTATATCATCGATGGTGGGCACAGGATTTCAATTATCTATGCTTGGATCAAAAGATACTTTATTGATGAGCAAGTAATAGGAGCCCCAAAATTCACGGCACCACAAAAACGAGATATTCGTCAGATTCGTAATCGATTAGGTGGATTAGCTGATTTTCAAGAGTTATGTAGCGATTCTGAGTTTCAGCAAAAATTAAAATCAACCAAAATTAATTTTATTGAAGTCATTGGGACACCTGAGGAAGCTCGAAAAGCCTTTTGTTCAATCAATTCGGATACGAAACGATTAGATCCAGATGAAGAATATCATTTACAGAATAGGGGGAGTGATGCTTTTTATGTGATTTATGCGTGTTGTTATATAAACGATAATAAATCCAACTTGGCTGAACTGAATTACGAGCGGATAAATGAAGTGATCACTTTGGGTGAGCAAATTCATGATCATCTTTTTAAGATAATACTTTTAGAGCCGGATTTAACACACGGTAAAAAAATCGGCTTGGTCAATGAACTCTTGAATATCATGTTTGGTGATACTAGTCAGAATACTGTGAATATAGACCAAGGTCAGCGTGTAGAAAATTTAATGCTAAAACTTAGAGTTGTGCTGTGTCGTATCGCTACACCAGCAATTAGTATTCGGATTCCAAGTTTGGGCTTACACCCAAAACTATATTTTTATAAAGATCATCGTTTTCAAGTGACATCCTTTTTGGCTTGGTTCTCTATCGTCTGCGAAATTGAAGAAGACTGTTTTGAAATACAGAATAAAAAGATAAATTTTATTGGATTTACTCGAGCACGCCGTGGTGTTGAAAGTTTAATTGAAAAAATTCCTGTGGCGATCAAAGAAACTGTAGGTAAGTTTGGTAGCGGGATCAGATCACATGAGCGATTGAAGAACGTGTATCAAGCCTTTATCTGTATTGGATTGAATATGGATTTAGATTTTGAAGATGAAGTTTGTTTGAACACCGTCATTCTTTCGATGAGTCAATCATTTGATTATATTAATTTTAATGATTTTTACCTTGACCGTTTTGGTGGTGATTATGATGAGAGTATTGTTGATGATGTTGTGAGCTTTGTGCAATCAGTAAGACCATCAAAGAAGAAAAAACCTCTAAATTTTTCACTCGCGGCCAAAAGAAACCTGTATCAACGTGAGGAAAGGAAAACTTGGAGCTATTGCGAAGTATGTGATAGCGCTTTATACCTTGAATCGACTGAAGTAGATCATCGTGAATCGAAAGCAGAAGGTGGTTACGGTGTTTTAGAAAATGGAGCAATTATTCATCCTATATGTAATCGTTTTAAGTCAGATCGTGATTTAGATGAAGTAAGAGCAGATTTATTTGACTAAAAAGATAAGGGAGCAAATGCTCCCTTATCTTTTTATTTTTTAGTAGACTGGGGTCAGTGTTTAGCCTAAGCAACCAATATGAAAACAATAGACTATTACAACCAATACGCAGATCAATTTTTACAAGCCACGTTGTATGTGGATATGGAAAGCCTATACCAACCATTTTTAGCTGAGGTGCCAGATTCAGCACGGATCCTGGATTTAGGCTGTGGCTCAGGGCGTGACACTTTGGCTTTTAAAAATAAAGGCTATCAAGTTGATGCTATCGACTATTCTGAAGTATTGGTCGAACGAGCGAGCCAACTGACTGGTATCGCTGTTCAGCAGCAAAGTTTTTATGAGCTTGATATGCACGATGTTTATGATGGGGTATGGGCATGTGCCTCTTTACTACATTGTGCTCGTAACAGTCTCCCTGATGTTTTAAAACGTATTCATGCTGCGTTACGCCGTGGCGGTGTGTGCTATATGTCTTTTAAATATGGAACAGCAGATAGAGTAAAAGGCGGTAGGGCGTTTACTGACTTAAATGAAGAGCAGGCTCATGAATTGTTAGATCAGTTGAATGGAGTTAGGTTGTTAAAACAGTGGATTACAGTAGATCAGCGACATGATCGTGATGAACAGTGGCTGAATGTACTTTGGAAAAAACATGCCTGATTTTATTCTTATAGCTCAAAAAAATTGAAATTCCTAAAAAATATCCAACTGGTTCTATAGTCGGAGAGTTTTAGTAGTGATAAATTTGCACTATTCATTATTCTCAAACGTTTAGCTATTGAAAAATGGCAGGACACAAGGATTACATAACTGATTGGGTGTGGCATTCGAATCATGAAAGACCACACCAAGCTAACAAAGGAAGATCACCTTTAATGGCTGCTTAACCTCTACTTATAACTTCGGTTATTTATAGGCTACCGAGGATTTCATGGTTTTTAATCCGCGTCTGTTTATGAAGTCATTTTACTGTACAAGTTTCCAAGTTATATAGAAAATTATGGTTATCAATATGATTTAATTACCTCCATAATATCAAGATATGTGTGGCGATTTAAGAAATCTCTAAATAACTTATATTTACATTCTTAATTAATAAAAATATGATCAAAGTTCAGACAGAGGATTTTGATATTTAATAAATATAAAAATACCTCTTAGTGCCAACTTTGTCATGGATAAAACTTAATGCAATTAAATAACAATGGTTCTAGTACTGAACTAAGTACACTCGCACCTAAAATAATTCTTTCCCCTTTATTAAAAGCTATGGTGGGGACTCTTAAAAACCATCAACCAGATCATTTCTTCAATTATTATGGGCCTTCTCATAATTTGCATTTTGATGCCACCGCTTTTGTGTCTGCAGTATTTAAGCAGATCGGGACTAAAAACGATTCAAAGCCAATTTATAACATCATCAAAGATATTCAATTATTACCTGAAGATTCAAAACTCCGAATTAGCACCTTATTTGATAAGGAATCTGAAGCTAAAACTGCCCAGACCTATCGTGATTTAGACCAAGTGATGTCTGAGATTGTTCAGCAAGTACTTCAAAATGCTCCGACAGGCATGGCACTGAATTCTCTCAACCAATTCTTAGGTGATCTCAAATATTCTGATCCAGTGATTGCCAAAAATTCTCAGTATCCTATGCAAGTCAAAGGGCAGTCTAAAGTAGCTTCTTTGCAATATACAAACGACTTAAAAGCAAAAGATGGCGAATTGCGACTGTTTACCGTAACGGAAGAACTTAGCAAACCTAAATGGGTGAAAGAAGTTCGTGATGCTATCAAAGCCATTGTGAAGCAGTCCTACTCAGCTGGTGAGAAAATATCAGTAGAAGTTGCTGAACGTATGGAGGAAATTCTTGATGCTGAATGTTCAGTTGAAAATAACGACATCCAAAATCTACTTAATTTCGTAGAAACCAAAGCACTATCACGAGCACGTATCCGAAATTGCTTCAAAATAATGGAGATCATTGCTGATCACATTGAGAAGAATGAACGAAACGATTTTAAACGTGAAGCTGCTGTTTCTTATATCCGTAAAGCAGTCGCTTTTTTTGAGATTTTCGGTGATCGAATTGCACCTTGGAATGATGAAACGACTGAAGCAATTAAAGACTATGGCATTGATTTTGGTGCTATCTACGGCGCTGTAGGTAAAGTTGATTTTAATGCGCTGCTGGCTTATGTAAGCGCAACAGATGCATTACCAATTTGGGTAAAACCAAAAATTGAAATGAATGATATTCGTCATGAGGATAAGGAAGGGCTATCTCTAAAACGTGAAGTCACTTATGCCTTTCGGGTGAATGGGGAGTTTGTTAAAGAGGAAAAAGTAAGTTCATTTAACTCTAAGTTGCAGATCAATTATAAGACAAGCAAAGGCAACCGTTCGGGTACAGATACCATGCTGACTGCTTATGAAGCTCGTCTGCATACTATCAATAAAGCATTGCTGCTGAAGGATATTGTAGATGATAAAGGTCAGCCAATTTCTGAAGAGCGATTAAGCAAAGAGTGCTCAGATCGCGTTGCTCAAGTAGAGATGTTCCAGCTCATTATGATGTACTTCGTCCTATCCGGGGCAGACATGAAGATTTCAGATTTTGAAGGGGCATTCAATAAACTGGTTGATGCATTCAAGAATCCTCAAAAAATCCGACTTAACCTTACTCGTATCTTAGACGAAAAGCTCAATACCGAAAAAATGCATGAGCGAATGGAGGTGATCACGTCTACGATCACTACAGCGCTAAAAGCGAATCTGGATTCCATCATTAGTGAGATGGAAAAGGATAGTAGTCTTAAAACTGTACTCTACATCCTTCCAAGTATTGTGAATCTAGATGTATTCAAGAGTTCAATTGGTGAAGATGCTGAACAGTTCTTTAGTATATTTAAGGGTAAAGAATCGAACTTTTACAGCTACATCTCGATGGTGGATGCTAGCCGTAAAAAGTTGGCGAAAATGAGCCAAGACGAAATCATTCGAAAGAATGATTATGCTCGTAAAGCCCTAAGCGAGATTGAGTTTAATTCCACACTGAAAATTCGAACGTTGGTACCGATTGAGAATCCTAATACCGACCTAGATCAATTTAATGTCGCTCGTAATCTGAATATTCCTTGTTTACCAGTATTGATGGTGCCGACCAACAAGAAGGTCAGCGACAATGGGCTGCCACATTTTTATCATCCTGAGAGCTTAAGTTATGACAACTTGTTATCTAAATACAAGGTCATGATTCATTATTCATCTAAGCTATTTCGATTGAGTGACCTAAAAGGCGGCCACGCTCAATTATGTTTGGATGAAAAAGAAAATGCTTTGATCACCAGTACGTCATGTTTTTCGATTGCGATTCATCTATTCCTTAAACATCTGATTAAAGAAGTAAAAAATCAACTGGGTATTGAAGAGCGCTTATATGTACCTGTAATGCGAATTGACTCAGTTGATGAACATGAGAATGAAGAAAAAGCCCAATTTCAAAGGAAATCAAAAAAGATCCAAAAAGGTGGGTTTAATCCTGAGTGTAAACGAGCGTATGCCACCGCTTATACCCTTGAGAAGTTGCTGAACAATGATGATGCTATTGTGAAGGTACAGGGCCTTAAGTATCAACCAGATCCTATGCCTTATGATAATCAAAATGGTGAGCGAGTTTGTGCCCCGGTGAACCTCGCAATGGATAAAACCGTGACTTACCGTATTCAGGCTGCAATTGAAGCACTGTCAGGATATTCAGAAATCATCATCCCATTTGAGGGCACTAAGGATAAAATTGCCTGTATTAGCTATAACTCTCGACCTGAGAATGATGTGGAATTTAAGTATCAGCATCAGAAGGATTTGCTACTGCTTAAACCAGATTATGGCTACATCTGCTACGTCTATACACTTGAGCGTATCAACGATAAACAGGGTCGCTTATCACTACAGAAGGTCAGTCATGCCCCAGTTGCTGAAGACAATCTGAGAACAAGTAAGGCGATGCACCGTATCATCGAAAAACTGCAGTCAGATGGTTTTGAAGATGTTGTATTGCTTTCACACCATTTTGCACAGCGTAAGATCGGTAAGACTGAAACCAGCAACTTGATTCATGAAAGTGAAAGCGCTTTGGATCAACTTGATCAGTTGTTCCCGGATATGAATTTCTATCCATTCCAGTCTGATACGATCCCAGCACTGAGCTTAAAAACCAGTGATAACAGTCGTGTCTATGAGGTACCGCACCATCAGTACCATACGGCGATCATCAATAAAAAAGAATATAAACAATCCTTGTCCGTATATAGCTTTGCGACTAAACGTACTGTTGGTGTTCGTACTCAGAATGGTATTTGTTCGTATTTCTACATGCTAACCAGTCAGGAGCATTCGATTCATAACGATAAGCGAATCAGATTGCACAGTAAAATTATTGATGTGAATGATTCCAATGAAATGAAATCAATTCGCTCTGTATTGCGTGGTCTGCATTACTTTGAGTCTGAACGTCCTACAGCTGGCAAAAACTTCACTCCGGTACTTGAGCCTTCCCATATTCGTAGCGCCACTGGCATTCAAGAGCTTGGTGAAGTCATCGTGTCGAGTCGTCTAAATAAAGGCGAAGTCGTCATGAGTCTGCCAGCCTTAATCGGCAAGCTCGAAGAATACGTTATTCTGAAGAATGAAGACTTGATTGATCCAATCGAGCCGATTCCAGGGGAAGCTGAAGAATCTTTAGCGACTGATGTGGAGTAAGCGCCGTGGTGAAAAATGAAGCCAAAGTTTGGGGCGAGGTTTATGAGATCGCTGTTAAACGTGGTTCGATTATGGCTTTGCTTGATGCAAAGCTATTATTAGCCAGCAATCCTGTAGTAGCAGAATGGAATAGTAAACAGATTGCTGATGTCTTTCAGGAAATGAAGGAAGCGTTATATAGCGATGTCATTAATGCCGCTATCCATGAAAATATCGAAAGCTATTTTCAGCAACTGATAAAAACTGGATTCGGGCATGGTTATACCAATACTCGTGAGTTTCTAAGAAAGATCAAGCCAAAAGGTATTGCAAGGGCTAAAACGGCGAATGCAAAACCAAATTGGAGCTTATCTGGCATCTGGTGTCCACTGACAATGCCAAATGATATCACCCAGACCATTGTAGATGACTACACAACTGAGGAAGAACATATTGCTATTAAAGCCTTCAAGGAGAAGGCGTTGGAAACATGGAATCAACAATTCAGTCTTACCCACGCTAAAATGTTTGGTAAGGGTATGTTTGGTCGTGCTGATTTCTTGGCGGTAATCAAAGTCAAATCCAACTATCATGTGCTGGTTCAGGAATATTCATTATTTTACGTTTTAGGTGAACCAGAACAATTCAACGCCAAGGATTCTTGTACCTATTTGCAAGAGTACAAGCGTTACATCAAGCATTCTGAATCCCAAAGTGTTTTCGCATATGTGAATGCAGAAGCTCAGGAGATCCCATTTAAGTTCTCAAAAAAACTACGTGAATACTTGCGCGCCTATGTTCGTAAGGAAAAAGTCCTGTTTAAGATGGCTCAAGGCTGTTCGTATGCAACCACTTTTGTTGATTCTTTTAAATGGAAGTTTGAACAGAATGACATGCCGATTATTCGTCTGAATGTGATGGCGATCACTAGCAGGGGAAGTGAATACATCTCTGCTGAATTTTCGGATAAAGATAAATCCCCAGAGCTGGAAATTATGTATCAGCTGGGCAAGGAGTATCAGGATAACGTTCTGAGTCTGGACGATATGGATGAACGTACGAAACTGCAAGTTGAGATTCTGAATTATCTGGTGAATGAACCTGTCAAAAACATCTCGGAAATCGTGTCCAAAAATATTAGCGATATTTCCTATGGTCAGGATCTTACTTTCACTATTACCGAAAGGCTTAAGGATTTTGTGAATCCTAACCAGCCACTGGCTTTAGAGTGGGTTTTTGACTTGATAGATCGGCAAGTCGATGACGAAGACCATAACCAAAAACTTAAAGAGATGGTGCTGGCTGAGTTTAAAACAATTCGTAAGGGAAAAATTGAGAATAAAACTTCATTCACCTTACGTGATTTGCATAAATGCGCCGTAGTACTGGCACTGAAGGAAAGTAAACAAGGTCGGGTGAATTTCATCTGTTTGACTGGTACGCCGGGGATTGGGAAAACATCGAGCGTTAAGACTTTGCTGGCAGATTTGGAAGGCTTTTTTTTCTTTTATACCAGTCCACGAGTGTTGATTAACGATGATGTGGTGGGTGATTTATCTAAAATCTCAGCCACGATTACCAGTAACAGTGATGTGGTGACACAGGCACAGCAAATCTATTCGAAGATTCACAACCAGGATTGTAAGGTGAATGCTCGTGGTGCCGCTATTGTGGGTGGTGTTGAAAATCTGAAGATAGATCATGGCTCAAGTGTTCTATTGTTCAAACAAGATGAATACCGGAAGCTCAAAGACCTGGAACAGAATGCAAATGCCAATAGACGCTATGCCAATACCTCAGAATCTAAAATTACGGCAACCAATAAGAAGTTTGCCAGAGTGTTTGATTCATTAGGGGAAGCGACCCAGCAATTGCTTGGGTTCCATCCAGAGCTTAATAAGCTGACGATGACTGTAGCAAGTCAGGCATTCATGCCATATAACACCACCCCAGCTGGACCACGAAACCCAAGGGAAACCCAAAATAAAACTGTGGCAGCTTCCAGTTTGGATGGGTTGGAAAAAATGTTCCAATACAAAATCGATAAGAAGCCGACAGAGGCCAAAATCGAACGTAGAGAGTTTGCCAAAAAGTTCCCTAACATTGTGGTGATGTTTGATGAAATTACAGGGGATTCAGGCACACGTACTTTTATCAATGAAATGCTGAAATTCCTTTCCAAAAACTTCATTGAACCGTTTCAAGGTAATTCACCATTTACGGTGACTGTGATTCTTGCTGATGCATCCCTCAGTAATGTGAATGCAATCCAGAACTACATGAAGAAACAGGTTCAGTTACCAGCAAAAATGTTCATCTCTCCATCTTTGGGTAATTTCCCATTCAAGATGCAGACTGCAGATCTGGATGATGGTAACTGTGTTCGTTCTAGTATCCATATCATGGCGAACTGTTACCCGGCAAGTGATCTTAAAATCCAATATATGCTCAAGCAATACGCCGTAGTCCCTGAAACAGATGATTTTGGATTGGATAAGAACCTGACTCATCTATTTCGCCAGAAAGCTGGGGAAAGGACTCAACAGACTGCTATCGAGCTTATTCAAAAGAATCTTGAAGATGGTAAAAAGCAAGTTATCTACTTTGCTCAGGATAAAAATGCATTGGCTGCACTCAGAGATGCATTAGTCGATGAAGGTGTGGTTGAACGCTCTAAGATTGGTATTTTTGATAGCCAATTAATGGGATACCACCGTTCAGAATTGCTTGATCGCAAAGAGACATTGCAAGTCGTACTGATTACTTCGACTGCAGCTAGGGGTATTTCGTTCCCGAACTGTGATTCAATCATTGCTGCTATGCCTCGTTTCGCAATTGAAGCCTCTTTGATGGAAATCGCACAGCTTGTTTACCGGGGACGTGGTGGATATTTGGATAAAGAGAAAAATGAGTGGGTCAACGGTGATGAACGTGATCGTCTGCTGACGATTCTAGTAGAAGATTTCTACTTAGTATCTAATGATGAAACTCAGACAGAGCTTGAATATAAAGTTAAGAGCTCATTGGATATGCTCTCAATTTTCATGCTTATTCGTGGGACTTTATATACTCGTATCACTGGGGATGCTGGCTTCAAAAAAACTCAGATCGCCATGATCCCAATTGGTGAGGTGAAGGATAAGGCCAGTGATAAACCGGGGCTGGCTTCTTTGATTAGGGATTTCATGAAGGACGTGAATAGTGTTCTTTATAAGATTGCTGCAACCGAGGGTGAATTGGTTGGAAGGCTTAAGGCTGTAGTAGAGAAGGCTCAAACGGTTTACTCAGCAAATAAGCTCAGTTCTACCTATAGCACTAAGACCAACAAATACCGAAGTTTTTACACACCTGCATTAACGCCTGAGTTAAAAGAACTTCAGTTCTACGAGAAATGGTGCCGGGACCATCATTCGCTTAAGTCCAGATTACTCACTATTAGCGATCAAGAAGATGCTTTGACCATTCCTGAAAATATCTATATCTGTGGGCCTATGATCATGGAAGATCGCTCAAACTTCGGTAACAAGGAGTCGTTTGATATTGCCAATGACAATCTCTCACAAGATTCTTTAAGGAAGTTCCTAAATGAGTTAATCGCCCTTCAGATGGGATTCCGTCAGTTGAATGCCTATAAGAACATTCAAAAGCATATCAGGGAGATCACGAATATGATTTCTTCTGTTCTGGAATCAGAAACAGATAGCTATACGAAGGAAGTTGAGCAACAGGGAATGATGCGTAAGCTTTGGGTGACGTACCCGGTAGCGGCAAACGAGCTGGCTAAACTTCAGGACAAGAGCTTTGATAAAGAGTGGTTTGATGCATTGAGCTTTGAACTGAGAGTGAGAAATGCAGAGTTTCCAGTGATGCCAGAATATCGAGATCATCCATTTCGTGGTACTCAGCAATTATCAGGGCATCCAGTGTTTGAAAGGTTATTCGAGCAGACGAATTTCATGCTTTGTCGTGAATTAAACTTGGTGAATACTTTGACTATGTTTAATGAATGATCCGAATTATATTATCTATTTAGTAGAGGATTAATGTGCATATACCTGCTGCACAAGAACAACTTAAATTCTTAAAAAATATTCAGCTGATTTTACAGTCGGGTAGTTTTAGTAGCACCTATAAATTTGCGTTGCTGATTAGCCTAAGCCGATTAGCTATTGAAAAAGGTAAAGATTCAGGTGAAAGTCTATCACTCGAATATACGGATATTGCTGAAAAATTTATTGAGCTATATTGGAAGCAAGCAGTGCCATATACCTTTAATGATGAAGGCCAACTCATCTTAAATCAGAATAATGGTAGGCAAGCAGCCATTGTGAATAGAATCATTCAGCTTCGAAAGAATTATTCTTCTTTAGGGTTGTTAAGAAGGGACTCATTAGTGTGGTTGAAGCTAGTTAAAGATGTCGCTCGCACTGTAAAAGACATGCCAGTCCGTTATCTGCAAAACATCAATGGTCAAAATTTTGAGTTTTTATATCAGCTTGATCGGTGTGGAAAGCAACTTGTTCTTCTACCGCAAGTCATGTTTGGCTTAAGGCAATTTAGTGAGATCATTGAAGAGCTGTGTCAGAAACGGTGGATCGATTATATCCGCAAGAATAGCAGCAATGCGTCCATCTTGAATCAATTACCTAATCTTGAACAATTTATGTTTGAGCCGAGTAGAAACCAGTTGAATGCGGTAGCAAATGTATTGGTCGACCTACAGGACTGTAAATGCTTCTACTGCAATAAACCGATATGTAATGGCAATTACGCCGTTGATCATTTCATTCCATGGTCTATGTATCCATCAGATACAGGGCATAACTTCGTATTGGCAGATTCAAGCTGTAATTCTAAGAAAAGTAATCTACTCGCATCTGATGAGTTTTTGCATAAGTGGCTAGAGCGTAATGAAGAACAGGATTTGATTATTGTGGATCGGATATCTGTATTGGGATTTCTGACCGATAAAGAACGCTCACGTAAGGTGGCTGAGTGGGCTTATGCACAGGGTAAAGAAAATAATTATTTGATGTGGATGGGTGCAAATAGCAAATAAATTATGGCTCCCCTGAGATTAGATTAAAAATGCAATTGCTTTAAAAATACCGTAAAAAATGTTTACTGTAAATTTGCCATGGGGTAATCTTAGAAATCTTATTTATTGACTGATTGGTATATGACGACAGATAAGCATGAAGTGCTTCTTCGAATGCGAGCCATCGAGCTGCTTGCTTACTGGGAAGGTCGTTTGGTTACCAATCGTTTGATGAGCTGGTTTGGGCTGAGTCGACAGCAGGCTTCTGCGGATATCAAGCGTTACAATACGCTGTATAACCCCGATGCCTTGATTCATGACCCCTCAGTCAAGGGTTATGTGCCTAAGGCCAGCTTCCAGCCTGTACTGACTACAGCGCATATCAATGAATATCTCAATATGCTGTCAGGTTTGGTTAGTGAATCGCATGCGCTGATTGCGATGCCAGAACCGAATCTTGCAGCAGTTCAATTACCTGATCGCAGTGTACGTCCTGAAGTGATTCGGGAAGTTTTGCGTGCCTGCCGCAACCAAAACACTTTAAAAATGATTTATGCCTCGATGCAGAATCCGCAGTGGCATGAACGCCTGATTTCCCCACATACCCTGGTATATACCGGTTTTCGCTGGCATGTCCGTGCCTATTGCCATCAGAGCAAGCAGTTTAAGGACTTTTTACTCTCCAGAATTGATCGCACACCTGTGGTGGTGGCGATTGAGTCAGTAGACCCTACTCAGGATCAGCAATGGCATGAAGAAATTGTACTGACGCTGATCCCTAATCCAAAATTGAATGAAGCTCAAAAAGCGCTGGTCGAAAAAGACTTCGGCATGCCTGATGGCAGATTACAGATTCCGGTGAAAAAAGCTCTGGCTCACTATACCTTGCAGCGCTATCAGGCAGCGATCACGCTGGCTGAGGCGGAAGATGCCTTGAAATATCCCTTGGTGTTACAAGGTTCAGATATCGAAAAGCTATCGTCTTACCTGTTTGATCAGGCCTCATAGGAGATTGGCTATGTTAGAACAATTTCATTATGACAGTGACCTAATTGGTGGCTCACTGATGGTGCGTGAAAGCCGGCTGATCGCGGATCTGTTATTACAAGAAGCGACTCCAGAAATATGGCATCAGGCCATTCAGATTGACAATATTCTGCAAAAAAGAACGCCTGCTTCAGCTCAACGCAATGCCACCGCTATTCGTAAGCGTCTGGAGCGCTTAGAGCCTGATTTCTGGAAAGCTTTGCGTGATGGGGATGATGAGCTGGCGACCCAGGTGGCTTTTTGTGGCGCACTGGAACGCAACCTGTTGCTGCTTGAGTTTATGGAAACGGTGATGAGGGATGCCTATATCTCCCAGGCGCAACACTTGGACAGTTATATCTGGCCAGATTTTTTGGATGAACGCTCACAACGTGATCCGGATATCTGTGATTGGAAAGAGTCCAGCAAGAAAAAAATGGGGCAGGTGGTGTTTCGCATGCTGGCAGAAGCCGGTTACTTAAAAAGTACCCGTAAGCTGGAGTTGCAGCGCGTGATCGTCAGAGCAGAGCTGCGTAGCCTGTTGGAAGAACATTATAAACAACGCATTAAAAGATCTATGGAAGTGTCGCTATGGACGCGGTAGTTGTAGAGGGGCAGCAATGAGTCAAAAAATACATGAGCGTCTGAACCAGATTCCAGAGCGAATTCTTTCCACCGAGTTTCTCACCGGGCAAGGACTGGGCAATGAAATTGGCTTCTGGATTTTTGATTATGCACCTGAAGATGAGTTGAAGGTGCGCGAATATCTGCATTTTCTCGACGGGATGCTGGAGAAAAAACACAGTCAGCTGAAGGTGGTGAATATCAACCTGCTGCAAGCCGTGGTGGATTATCTGGCTGAGCGTAACTTCATCGATAAAGCCATTCAAATGCAAAAAGCCAAAGGCGATGAGGCGCTGCTCAAAGCGCTGAAAGGCCCACTGCATATGGATAAGTTCGCGCCGTATCTGGTGAGTAAATATGCCACCAATGCACAAGATATTGTGTTGATGACTGGGGTAGGGTCGGTTTGGCCACTGTTACGTGCCCATCACTTATTGAACAGTTTGCATTCGTTACTGGGGCATAAGCCAGTGGTGCTGTTTTACCCAGGTTATTACGACGGTCAAGCGATGAGTTTATTTGGAAAAATTCCAAGCAATAATTACTACAGAGCATTCAGATTAGTGCCTTAAACACGGCAAATAGAAATAAGAATTCGGGGGAATTGATTGAGATGAACATTAAAGAACTTTTTTACAAGCCATTAGATCGTGCGATTAACGGGGTCGTAAAAGCAGACCAGAATGACAATACCACGGTTTATCAGGAACTCGATGAATACGTGGTCACCAATGAACTGGAAAAGCATTTTCGGGATTTCTTCCAGTCTTATGGCACAGACCTGAGCGATCCTTCGATTGCCAACCGTGTCGGTGTATGGATTTCAGGCTTCTTTGGTTCAGGTAAATCACATTTCCTGAAAACCTTATCGTATATTCTGGCCAATAAAGTGGCACGTGACGCGGAAGGTAACGAACGCAGTGCTGCAGAATTCTTTGATGAAAGCAAAATCCGTGATGCGTTTATCCGTGCGGATATTGGCAAGGCCGTCAGCCATCATGCCGATGTCATCCTGTTTAACATCGACAGTAAAGCCAGCTCCAATGATGATGGCAATCCGATCCTGAATGTGTTTTTACGTGTGTTTAACGAGTATCAGGGGTTTAGCGCGGATCATCCACATATTGCCCATATGGAACGTCACCTGAGCCAGAAAGGGGTCTACGAACGCTTTAAACAGGCGTTTGAGGAATCCAGTGGCATGTCCTGGCTAGAGGAGCGTGACGGCTATCAGTTCTATCAGGATGATGTCGAAACCGCGATTTCTCAAGCCCTCAACTTATCTGCTGAAGCTGCGCATAAATGGTTTGAAGATTCTGAGCAGACCTTTAGCGTTTCGGTTGAAAACTTCTGTCAGTGGGTGAAAGAATACCTGGACAGTAAAGGACCCCAGCAACGCATGTTGTTCTTGGTCGATGAAGTGGGGCAGTTTATTGGCAGCGATACCCGCTTGATGCTGACATTGCAAACCATTACTGAAAACCTGGGTACGATCTGTAAAGGCCGAGCTTGGATTATCGTCACCTCACAGGCAGACATCGATGCTGTTTTAGGTGAGATGTCTTCTTCCAAAGCCAATGACTTCTCCAAGATTGCTGGACGTTTTAAAACCCGTTTATCACTGTCCAGTTCCAATACCGATGAAGTCATCCAGAAACGTTTATTACGTAAAACCCCAGAAGCAGAAGCATTGCTCAGATCGGTGTTTGAGCAAAAGGGCGATATCTTAAAAAATCAGATTACCTTTGACCGTTCAGGCCCAACCCTCAAGAACTATGAGGGGCCAGACAGCTTTATTCATAACTATCCTTTTGCGCCGTACCATTTCCAGCTGGTGCAGAAAGTTTTTGAAGAAATCCGTAAAGTCGGTGCGACCGGTGCACACTTGGCCTATGGTGAACGGTCCATGCTGGATGCGTTCCAGATGGCCGCGAATGCGATTGCCACAGATGAAGTCGGTGCCCTGGTTCCTTTCCACCGCTTCTATACTTCAGTCGAAGGCTTCCTGGATACAGCGGTTAAACGTACCATCGACCAGGCAGGGCAGAATAAGACCCTGGATGGTTTTGATGTGCAGATGCTGCGTACCCTGTTTATGATCCGCTATGTCGATATCATCAAAGGGACCTTGGATAACCTGGTGACTTTGTCGATTGAGAAAATTGATGAAGATAAGCTGGCATTGCGCAAGCGGATTGAAGAGAGCCTGCAGCGTCTGGAAAAAGAGAGCCTGATTACGAGGAATGGCGATGAGTTCCTGTTCCTGACCAATGAAGAACGCGATATCACCCGTAAAATTAAAGCCACTGACTTAGCAGCTTCAGAAGAAAATAAAGAGTTAGCCAATCTGATCTTTAAAGATTTACTGCGCGATCAGAACAAATACCGCCATCAAGCCAACAAGATGGACTATCAGATTGGTCGTTTCCTAGATAGCCATAGCCTGGATGGCAAGTATGAGAGCGATTTGAAAGTTGAAATCATTTCTCCACTGGATACGGAATACAATCTTTACACTGAAGCTTACTGTATTGGTAAAAGTACTCAGGCCGAAGGACAAGTGCTGTTTAAACTGGCAGACGATAAACAGTTCTTTAATGAACTGCGCACCTGGCTGAAAACCAATAAATTCATCCGCTTAAATGATGATGGCACTCAGTCCGATATCAGCCGTATTCTGGCAGACCGTGGCCGTGAGAACCAGGAACGCAAAAAACGCCTGCGTGTCCGGGTCGAAGAAATGTTGCTGGACGCGGAAAGTTATGCCTTGGGTCAGCATCTACAACTTTCATCTTCAAGTCCAACCACCAAGCTGGATGAGGCTTGTCGTTATTTGCTGGAAAACACCTATACCAAACTGAGCTATTTGCAGGTCTATCAGCAGGATGCCTGGCGTGAACTGAACGCCGTCTTGACTGTGGATGATATGGCGCAGCTCGGATTGTCTCTGGATGGCGGACAGAGCAATCCGAAAGCCCTACAGGAAGTGGAGCAGTACATTGCACTACGGGCCACTGGTACCGAACGTATTCTAGTCTCAGATGTGATAGACCGTTTTGCCAAACGTCCTTATGGCTGGCCAGATGCCGAGATTTTACTGCTGGTAGGTCAGCTGGCGGCAATGGGGCGGATTTCACTGCAGTTAAATGGCGGCAGCTTACAGTTAAAAGATGCCTTTGAGCCTTTACAAAACAGCCGCCGTCGCCGTGATGTGTCGATCATTAAAAAGCGCCAGACCGATGATCAGGTGTTGAAACAGGCACGCCAACTCACCCAAGACCTATTCTCGGCCATGGGACCAGCGACAGAGAAAGAGCTG
This sequence comes from Acinetobacter variabilis, assembly GCF_000369625.1. GTDB lineage: Bacteria > Pseudomonadota > Gammaproteobacteria > Pseudomonadales > Moraxellaceae > Acinetobacter > Acinetobacter variabilis. Next base: position 1,381,125 of record NZ_KB850113.1, on the reverse strand, counting down.
TTTGAATTCTATACCCAACATTTTAAAAACTGGTTAGCCAACTTTAAGTCCTATAAGAGTAAAACTGATGTTGGGCAGTTCCCGGGCAAGAAAGTGATTGAAAAGTCGATTCTGACTTTGGAACGTCTGCTGGCGAATAGCGACAGCTTCGATTTCTTTAAAGCCGTGGTTGAGAACAAGGACGACTATCTGGATCTGGAAGAAGATTATCGTGACATTCATGAATTCTTTAGTAACCAGATGCCGAGCTGGCAGCAACTGCAACAGGCCTTACGTCATTTTGAGAAGAACAAACAGGCACTGGGTAGTGATGAGGTGGCAAAAAAAGCCCTCTCTGAATTACATCGTATTGCCACCCTTGAATCGCCCTATGGTCTGTTAAATAAAGTGGCTGATTTGGTTCGCACAGTGGAAGGCGTCAATGAGCAATTGCTGACTGAGAAGCGCAATCAGGCGATAGAACACATTGATGACAAGATCAAGCAGTTAGAAGCTGAGATCAAAAACAGTGGCATCGCTAGCGCTGAGCTGAGTAACAAGCTATTACGCCCACTACAACTGCTGAAAATGGATATTGAAGTGGAAACTAGCCTGTCCACTATTTATATGCTGCAAACCCAAACCAGCGTCGAGCGTTTTGACGAAGCCTTGTATGAGCTGGAACGAGAAGTTGAGGCGGAAATCCAGCGTCAGGCCAAAGCGGCACAACTGGCTCAGAGCAAAGCAGAGAGTGTAACCAACACTGCAACCACCTCCAGCCCAGCTACATCAGCACCTGCTGTGAGTTCGGTGCAGCCTGCGACAGCCGTAGTGCCACCGAAACCTGTTGTCGAAGTCGATGTCGCCAGCATTTACAGCAAAAGCTCAAGTAGTGTCTACCTGGAAACAGAAGAATCAGTGGATCAGTTTGTAGACGCACTCAAAGCTGAACTGAAAAAAATTGTGAGTGATAAAAAGCGTGTGCGTATCCGCTAACTCGGGTTAGGGATATCGGCATCAGTCATTAATTAAAGGTTTAAAGATGAATACCAGTAATATTAAAAAATACGCACCGCAAGCACGTAACGATTTTATCGCAGCGATGCGCAAGCAAGCCGCCAAATATGGCATCACGGCAAAGGCTATTCTTCCTGTAGAACAGAAAGGCGACTTGCTGCTGATTGGCGATCAGGTTTTTCCGCTATCCGTCATGAAACCACGTGATAAGCTGATCAAACGCATTCAAACCAGCAGTTTTGAGCAGACGGTTGATTATATCGCTTACAGTTGGTTTAACCGTCTCTGTGCGATTCGTTATATGGAGTGCAAAGGCTTACTCGATCATGGTCGCCGTGTGTTGAGTAGTGCTGATGGCAGTGCAGGCTTGCCACAGATTCTGGAAGAATGCCTGGATATTGACCTACCAGGTTTAGATGCCAGCCGTGTGGCTGAACTCAAACTGGATGGCAATAAAGACGAAGAGCTGTATCGGGAGCTGTTATTGGCGCAGTGTCATGCGTTGAATCAGGTCATGCCACTCTTATTTGAACAGGTTTCTGATGAGTCAGAACTGTTACTTCCTGACAATTTAACCAAAACCGATTCCTTGATCCGTGATTTGGTGAGCAGCATTCCGGAAGAAGACTGGTCGGATGTACAGATTATTGGCTGGCTGTATCAGTTCTATATTTCTGAAAAGAAAGATCAGGTGATTGGTAAAGTCGTCAAGAGTGAAGACATTCCTGCAGCGACACAGTTATTCACCCCAAACTGGATTGTGAAGTATTTGGTGCAGAATAGTGTTGGTCGTCTATGGATGATGGCACAGCCAGAAAGTATGCTTGCCAGTGAGTGGGAATACTATATTCAGCCGGCTGAGCAAAGCGATGAAGTCAATGCACAGCTGAAACAGCTGATTGATGTGCGGATCAGTGAAGATGGCGATACCTTAAACCCTGAAAGCATTACGGTACTCGATCCGGCTTGTGGTTCGGGGCACATTCTGGTGGAAGCCTATGACTGCTTAAAAGCGATTTACTTAGAACGTGGTTACCGCAGCCGTGATATTCCACGTTTGATTCTGGAAAATAACCTTTACGGGATTGATATTGATACCCGTGCTGCACAGTTAGCCAGTTTTGCGCTGCTGATGAAAGCACGTGAGGATGACCGCCGTTTATTTAGCAATCCACCAAAGCTGAATATTATCGCGTTGCAAAATAGTCAGGAGCTAGATGCAGATCAAATTTGGCAAGATCTCAACTTAAATCAAGCATGGCAAAAAGGTAGTCATGTCGATCTATTTGGCAATGACCAAAATAATTTAAACAGTCCTGAGAATGATGCACGTTATGCTTTGATTCAAGAACTTATAGAAAAGTTTAAAGAAGCCAAAACTTTTGGTTCTTTAATCTGTATGGATAGCCAAGAACAAGACTTTGCTGATTTACAGAAAACCTTACAAGATTTGGTTACTGAGGGAGATACCTTACAAAAAGCTGCTGTTAAAAAATTATTTCCTCTCGTTATACAAGCAAAATTCTTAGCAAAACAATATGATGCAGTGATTGCTAACCCGCCATATATGGGTAATAAGTACTTAAATCCAAATCTTAAAACCTATTTAAAAAATAACTACCATGGTTATGAAAAAGATTTATTTTCAGCTTTCATGATGCGGAATCTAGAGTTGACCAAAGAAAGTGGACAGCTTGGTTTTATGTCACCTTTCGTTTGGATGTTTATTTCTTCTTATGAGAACTTGCGTACACATTTTATTGATCATGCAACAATCACAAGTTTGATTCAGTTAGAATATTCTGGTTTTGATGGAGCAACAGTTCCAATTTGTACATTTACACTAGCAAAAGCACATATTACTGGATTTACAGGTTCATATATCCGCTTATCTGATTTCAGGGGTTCTGAAAATCAAGCACCAAAAACATTAGAAGCTATTAATAATCCTTTGTGTGATTGGTTTTTTAAAGCTAAACCAGATGACTTTAAGAAAATTCCAGGAAGTCCAGTTGCATATTGGGTAAGTTTAAATACTATTAAACTCATTACAGATAATAAAACAATGGGAGAAGTTTCTGTCGCTAAACAGGGGTTAGCGACTGCTAACAATGATTTATTCTTGAAATTGTGGCATGAAATTAATTATAAAAGTATAGGATTCTCTATGAAAAATAGGGAGCATGCACAAAAATCTGATAATAAATGGTTTCCATTTAATAAAGCTGGTGAATTCCGTAAATGGTACGGTAATCAAGAATACGTTGTGAATTGGAAAAATGATGGTTCTGAAATTAAAGATTATCGTGATGAGAATGGAAAACAAAGATCACGACCACAAAATATTGAATATTACTTCAAAGAATCAATAAGTTGGTCTGATGTTACTTCTTCTACAAATGCCTTTCGTTTTTACCCTTGTGGTTTTATACATGGGAATGTTGCGCACTCTGTATTTGATTTTAAAAATGATGAAAAAGCAGAATTTTTACTTTTTCTGAATAATAAGTTTTGTTCTGATTTGGTCAAGATACTTAGCCCTACTATGCATTTTGATATCGGTTATTTTAATAAATTACCAATGCCAAATATGCAAGAAATTACGAAAAAAGTTTCTGTAGATAAATTAATTAATCTAGCGAAAAATGATTGGGACTCTTACGAGATCTCATGGAATTTCACTGAAAATCCGATTATTCGTACTCAAAAATCAAATTTAGAACAAGCTTTTAATACATGGCAGCAACAAAATGCTGACGCCGTGGCTGAAATGAAACGTTTGGAAGAAGAAAACAATAAGCTGTTTATTGAGGCTTATGGCTTACAGGATGAACTCACACCAGATGTACCGGACGAGCAAATTACCCTGACCCGTGCCGACCGTGAAAAAGACAGCCAGCGTTTAGTTTCTTATGCTATTGGTTGCATGATGGGTCGCTATAGCTTGGACGAACCAGGTCTGATCTATGCCCATGCAGGCAATCAAGACTTTGATACCAGTCGTTATCAAAAATTCCCAGCCGATGCTGACGGTATTATTCCATTGACCGAAATGCACTGGTTTGAAGACGATGCCACCCATCGTATTCAAGAGTTCTTAACTGCGGTTTGGGGTAAAGACACACTTGATGCCAATATGCTTTGGCTGGCAGAAAGTTTGGACAAAAAAGCCAGTGAAACAGCGGAAGATACCATTCGCCGTTACTTAGCCAGTAAGTTCTATAAAGACCACATGCAGACCTATAAAAAGCGTCCAATCTATTGGTTATTTAGCAGTGGTAAACAGGGGGCTTTCCAAGCATTGGTGTATTTGCATCGTTATAACGAAAGTACCTTGGCGCGTATGCGTACCGAATACGTGATGCCACTGATTTCCAAAATGGCTGCTTATGCTAATTCTCTAGAAACAGCAAAAGAAAATAGCGACTCTGCGGCTGAAATCAAACGTATAGAGAAAAAACTGCAAGACTTGCATAAGCAACAGGCTGAACTCAGTAGTTTTGAAGAAAAATTATGTCACTATGCCGATCAGCGTATTAGCTTAGATCTCGATGATGGGGTGAAAGTGAACTACGGCAAGTTTGGGGACTTGCTGGCTGAAGTGAAAGCCGTGACTGGGGAAAAATAATGCAATTAAGAAGCCTAAATGAAATTTTTGAAAATCGACTGATTCGGATCCCTGACTATCAAAGGGGATATGCCTGGCGTAAACAACAACTTAAAGATTTCTGGGAAGACTTAACCTTACTTGAAGCAGATCGCGTTCATTACACGGGGGTTATTACCTTAGAAGCAGTAGACCGTAAAACTTGGTCGAAGTGGGAAGACGATGAATGGCTGATTGATGATCTTGATTATAAGCCCTACTTTGTCGTAGATGGTCAGCAGCGATTAACGACAGCGATTATTTTAATACAGGCGATTATTGAAACTGTTCCTGAAGGAAAAAGTATCGCAAATCAGTTTGTTTCTGATTTAAAAGCCAAATTTGTTCAAAGAAAGCCAACTGATGGGATTCGTGAAAGCTATATCTTTGGCTATGAAAAAGATAATCCAAGTGATGAGTTTTTAAGAACTAAAATTTTTGGTTTGCAGTCTCATACTAATCAATTGCAGGAAACGCTGTATACACGCAATTTATTCAATGCAAAGAAATTCTTTAAAGAAAAATTAGCGGAACTGAGCTTTGAAGAAATCACGGTTTTATATAAAAAATTGACGCAAAAACTGCGTTTTAACTTGTATGAAATTGATGATGAGATCGATGTATTTGTTACTTTTGAAACCATGAATAATCGTGGCAAATCCTTAACCAATTTGGAATTGCTGAAAAACCGATTGATTTATCTGTCGACATTATATCGTGACAATCAGGGGCGTTCTAAGCTTCGAAAAAATATCAATGATGCATGGAAAACCATTTATGAGTATCTAGGTAAAAATCCTGAAAAACCTTTGCCAGATGATGAGTTCTTAAAAAATCATTGGATTATGTATTTCAAATACAGTCGTGATAAAGGGGATGATTATAAAAAATTCCTGCTGGATGAAAAATTTAATGCCCGTTGTATCACGCATCCAAAAAATGCCCAGGACACCTTGAAAATTGAAGAGATTCAGGATTATGTAGCAAGTCTTCAACAGTCTGTTATGAATTGGTTCTATTTACATAATCCTTATTTCCCAGTAGCAAATAATCTTTCTGATGATGAGCAATTATGGCTAGATCGACTAGGACGTTTGGGTTTTAATGCATTTAGACCTCTAATCTTAGCTGCTTATAATACCAATACTCCTGCAACCAAGATCTCTGAATTGCTGAAAGTTGCAGAGCGGTTTGCTTTTACTTTATTTAGTTTGAGTCAACGACGTGCCAATACAGGAGACTCAGCAATTTATGGTTTAGCACGTGAGCTTTTAACGGGGAGAAACACAATCGATGCAACGATTAATTCAATAGAGGGATTAATCACACGATTCTTTGATCCACATAACTATTTCACTTATATCGAAGACAAATACAAGTTTAGGGATGGATTCTACTCATGGAAGGGTATTCGTTATTTCCTTTATGAATATGAACATTATCTCAAAGAGAAAGGAAAGAATCCTACAACCAAATTAATGTGGAATGAGTTTACTGAAAGCTTGGAGGGTTATGTAACTTTAGAGCATATCTATCCACAAAAAGATACAGATCCATACTGGGTTAGTAAATTTGGCCATCTTGATGGGCAACAACGAAAATGGCTTACACATTCTTTAGGTAACTTATTGCCATTATCTCGTTCAAAAAATTCTTCATTACAAAATGACAGTTTTGATTTAAAGAAAAATAATGACGAAGGTATTGGATATTACAATGGATCTGTTTCGGAAAATGAAGTCAATCTTAAGAATGATTGGACACCACAAGAAATCTTAGAACGAGGTCTAGAGCTACTTCGTTTTATGGAGGAAAGATGGGACGTTCAATTAGGAGATGAAGCATTTAAACGAAAACTACTTCACCTTGATAGTATCCAGATATTTGTTCCTCAAGATCAAAAAGAGGTAGTTGCATGAATCTAGGTCAACTACAACAAGGTCTGGAACAAGCCTTTTATACTGAACAACACCGAATCGTCTTCTGGTACGATGCTGAACAGTCTTTTACTGAAGAAATCAAATCCCTAGAGCTAAATGATGTCCAGATTCTGAATATGGCAGACGAATCCAGCCTTGCGATTAAGCTTAAACTGGAACTTGAAGATCAGCAGGGCAAATACTTGCTGTATTTCCCAAGTGCTGAGCCTGAAATCGAAAAAGACTGGTTACTGGACATCAAGCTGTATTCTCGCAGCTTCTATGCCGATCGTTTCTCGATTATTTTCAATGAGCTGGGTTTACAGCAGCAGAGTCTAAGAGAACATCTGGCCAAACGTGAAGAGTTCCTCAAAGCCAAAGCGCGTCTGAGCACCTTAAAACGCTATATCCAGCCTGATGCAGATGCACAGGATCTGGATATGGCCATGATTGCGGCTGTGGTCAAGGCCGACAGTGCCGAGCTGATGCATATTGTTCTGGCGCTGGCAGATGAAATGGTACAGCAGAACCTAGATCTGGAAGTCAATCCAGAATCCTTTGCTGAACTGGAAAAATTCCAACTGGTGCCAGCTTTAGTCACAGCATTACAGGCGGAAATTGGTTATCCAGCATCGGTTGAAGAATTGAATGGGGAAGCACCATTCAAGCTCGGTACGTTCTTTATCCGTTTGATGACTACAGGTTTCTGTGAAAGCCTGGGCGATATACCTCTATGGGCTCAGGAACTGGTGATGTCATCCGTCAGCTCCCGTGCCACGGCCAGAGCCTTTTTGTCGCGCTGGAGAGACAGCTCCAAATACTACCCAACCTTCGATACACTCTCCCACACCGTGGCCAATGCACTGCGGATCCAAGAAAAGGTCGGGGCTTTTGATCTGGAGCAGCTGCTCGATGTCATGACCTTTGAAGTGATTGAACAAAAGATCATTGTTGATTTGGCCAGTCATATCCCTGCAGCAGCCAAAGCTGAACTGGAACATTTCAGAACGGTTATTTCTACCCGTCTGGATGGCTATTGGGCGTCCAAACATAAGGACGATGCAACCCGCCGTAAATACCGTACCGTCTATACAGCGTTGCAGGCAGCAATTGACCTGTTCAGCCTGCGACAGCAGTTTGATGCCGGTTTCTATTTCGACTCCAGTGAAGCCTTGTATAATGCCTACGAGCATGAGTTGTATCGCTTTGATATGGCCTATCGCCACTACAGTGCTGCTTCTCAACGCGCTCATGTCGATATCCTGAAAAAACTCGATGAAGAAGTCGAAAATTGCTATTCCTACTGGTTTATTGACCACTTGGCACGAAACTGGGGAGAGCGGATTGAAGCTGAGCAACGCTTGAATGTCTGGAAAGTGGCAGATATCCCAAACCAGCAGAACTTCTACGATACCCACGTCAGACCCTTACTCAATTCTGCAACGAAACGCCGTATTGTGGTAATTATCAGTGATGCTTTCCGCTATGAAGCTGCGGTAGAGTTGCGTGATCGTATTAATGAAAAGCGTTATTCCGAAGCGACCTTGTCTTCACAGCTGGGCGTTGTCCCAAGTTACACCACACTGGGCATGGCCTCGTTATTGCCGCATCAGACTTTGGAGTACAAAGAGGCCGCAGGGGATGATGTTTTAGTAGATGGACAGTCCAGCAAAGGGACTGCAGCACGATCCAAAATTCTGGCTGCCTATAATGGATTGGCGGTTACCGCTGAAACGGTAAAAGGTTGGTCGCGTGATGAAGGCCGTGAAGCGCTGAAAGACCATGAGCTGATTTACGTTTATCACAACGTGATTGATGCACGCGGTGACAGCGCCTCGACAGAATCAGAAACCTTTATGGCTGTGGAACATGCTATTGAAGAGCTGACCGAACTTAGCCGCAAAATCTTAATGCACTTCAATATTTCTACCCTGTTGATTACAGCCGACCATGGCTTCTTGTTCCAGCAAAGTAAACTGGAATCTGCGGATCGTTCAAGCTTGACTGAAAAACCTACCAATACATTGAAGAGCAAAAAACGCTATGTGATTGGGCATGGTTTACCAGAGAGCAAGGAAGCCTGGAAAGGCTCAACCCAAGCTACGGCAGGCACATTATCTGCGACTGATTTTTGGATTCCAAAAGGGGCGAACCGTTTCCATTTTGTAGGAGGCTCACGTTTCGTGCATGGCGGCATCATGCCTCAGGAAATCGTAGTGCCTGTACTAACGGTAAAACAGCTACGTGGTGAAAAGGCTGGACAGCGCACCAAGCGTAAAGTTGAGGTCATTTCTACCAAATCCACGCTGAAGATGGTCAATAACATCCAGAAGTTTGATTTGATGCAAACTGAAGCTGTCAGTGAGCTGGTCATGCCAGTGACTTTATCGATTGCCATTTATGATGGGGATCTTAAAGTTTCCAGTGAAGAAACTTTGACTTTTGATAGCAGTACCGACTCTGTTGCCGATCGGGTCAAGCAGGTCAGGCTGTCATTGTCTGGCACTGATTTTGACCGTAAGAAAGATTACTTCCTGGTACTGAAGGACAAAGACCTGAATATCGAGATGCAACGCTATAAGGTCACCATTGATTTGGCATTTACCGATGACTTCTTCTAATAACGAATTAACGATAGAGCGTAGCCTACATGGAATCTGCTAACGATAAAGAACTGGATCAGCTGCTGAATGAACACTTTGCTGGGCGGGTGGTACGTAAGGATCTGACTAAACTGATCAAAGAAGGGGCCAATGTCCCGGTCTATGTACTCGAATACCTGCTGGGAATGTACTGTGCCTCGGATGATCCAGAGATCATTGAGCAGGGACTACGTAACGTAAAGACGGTTCTAGCAGAGAACTATGTACGACCTGATGAAGCTGAGAAGGTGAAATCCCTGGTTCGTGAACGGGGCAGTTATAAGGTCATTGATCGGGTGACCGTAAAGCTGAATGAGCGTAAGGACAAATACGAAGCATCATTTAGTAATCTGGGCATCAAAGATGCCGAAATCTCAGCAGGCATCGTCAAAGAGTATGAAAAATTACTTGTTGGTGGTATCTGGGTCATTGCTACGCTCAGTTATTATTTTGAAGAAGGACAAACCAATTCTCCATTTGGGGTGAGCTTACTCAAGCCTATTCAAATGCCGAATATGAATATGGATGAACTCTTCAGTGGCAGAGCAGCATTAAGCACTGATCAGTGGCGCGAGAGTTTAATTCGTTCGATCGGCATGGAACCGGCTTCGCTAAAAGAGGACGTGCAATGGCACCTATTAGCGCGTATGGTTCCGTTCGTTGAAAATAACTATAACGTCTGTGAACTGGGACCACGCGGTACCGGGAAAAGCCATATTTACAAAGAGTGTTCACCGAATAGTATTTTAGTCTCTGGTGGGCAAACCACCGTGGCCAACCTGTTCTATAACATGAGTAGCCGCCGTATTGGTCTGGTTGGTCTTTGGGATGTGGTGGCCTTTGATGAAGTTGCCGGTATTTCCTTTAAGGACAAAGATGGCGTACAGATCATGAAAGACTACATGGCCTCAGGATCTTTTGCGCGTGGCCGGGAACAGATGGAAGCCTCTGCTTCGATGGTTTTTGTGGGTAACATTAACCAAAGCGTTGAATCTCTGGTTAAAACCAGCCATCTCTTGGCGCCGTTCCCTGAAGCAATGATCGATTCGGCATTCTTCGATCGTTTTCATGCCTATATCCCAGGTTGGGAAATTCCAAAAATGCGTCCGGAGTTCTTCACCAACCGTTATGGTCTAATCGTTGATTATCTAGCTGAATTCTTCAGGGAAATGCGTAAGCGTAGTTTTGCGGATGCCATTGAGAAGTACTTCAAACTCGGAAATAACTTGAATCAGCGTGATGTGATTGCCGTTCGCAAGACGGTTTCTGGATTGATGAAGTTGCTCTACCCACACGGTCAGTTTAATAAAGAAGATGTACGCCAGTGTCTGGAATATGCGCTGCAGGTACGCCGTCGGGTCAAAGAGCAGCTGAAGAAAATTGGTGGCATGGAATTCTATGATGTTCATTTCAGCTACATTGATAATGAGACGCTCGAAGAACATTTTGTCTCAGTCAAAGAGCAGGGTGGTGGCGGACTGATTCCCGAAGGGCCTGCTAAACCAGGCTTCCTGTATACCATTGGCCTCAGTAATAAGGGCATGCCAGGCTTATACCGCTTAGAACTGCAAGTCACTAAAGGTTCAGGAAAATTGGCGACATCTGGCTTATGGAATTCAAGCAGTGCCAAAGAACAGGTCAAGATTGCTTTTGATTACTTCAAGGCCAACTCCTCTCGGATCTCGGGGGGCAGTAAGGTGCTGGAACATGACTTCCACTTACATGTGGTGGAGTTACAGAATACCGGGCCGCTCAGCCATCTTGCCTTGCCAAGTTTAGTGGCTTTTGCTTCTGGCCTCTTAGGACGATCGGTACAAAGTCAGATGGTGGTACTGGGTGATATGAGCTTGGGTGGTTCTGTGACACCGGTGGAGAGTATTGCCGAATGTTTGCAAGTTGCTTTTGATGCGGGTGCCAAGAAGGTTGCTTTGCCAATGAGTAGTGCCGCAGATATCCCAACGATTCCTGTGGAACTGTTTACCAAGTTCCAGACCAGCTTCTATGCAGATCCGGTAGATGCTGTGTTTAAGGGGCTAGGGGTGGATTGAATTGATTCTGTATAAATCAGTTAAAGAGAAAAGCTTTTGAAATGATTAGGAAATATGAATCACATGAAGGATTTAATAACAGCTATTTTGGTTAAACAGCCCAAACTTACTGCTAGAGAAATTGCCAAAACTCTTGGTATTGAAAAGAAAGAAGTGAATGCTTTTTTATATCAAAATCAAGATATATTTTCACAAGATGAAGCCTTTTGCTGGTCTTTAGCTATAATTCCGTCAGTTAAAAAATTAGAAAGACCAATGATGAACTCTGAACTTGAATTAAATGATATTGTTAAAAATAAACTGATTCAATTGTTGGATTATGTATCTCATCAAGCTGAGGATACTCAAAAAATTCAATATGAAATGAGTGGTAATAGATTTTATTCTCATGATCTAGAAAAACTTCGTGGCTTAAAAATTCTGAATGATGACGATTGGTGGTTCCAAATTGAACGATTACAGCTTCAATCGATGCCGAAACCATCTGAAATACTCTCTTCCTACATTCATGTAGATGCCGAAAAAGAACCCACTGTTAATTTTTCTAGTTTAAATAAGATTGTATCTTTCAAAAAAGTTCATCAATTCCGCTTGCCCTACAGTAGCGCGGCATGTGATTTGATTACTAAAATTGACATACTTCAGGAGCTGTTCAAAGAATTCGAAAGCTATCAAAATATTTGGGAAGATTGGAAACAAAATAACGATGAGATTAAAAAATCTATTGTTGTTTACGATAAGTTATTCTCATGGAATACAGCGATTAATTTAGGTGGAACAGGTGATGGTGAAGAAATTGTTGCAGGCTTTGGCTTAGTTGACTGGGTACTTCCAACGACTCAAAAATCTTACTCATATCCTCTTATGACTATCCCATTAGAAATGGAGATAGAAAAAAATGGATTAATACGTGTAGGTGCCAAAGATACACGTGCCAATATAGAAATGGATGCCATCTTATTAGAGGATGATCTACCTACTTCAGGACAAGTAAAATTAGCTTTAAAAGAAAACTTAAATAATGGTCGCTCATTACGCCTATTTGAAGGCGAAACTTACTCTGATCTAGTTGATGCCTTCGTCGCGAATATTTTTTCAAAAGGAGCAATTGTTGAGGCAGAAAATAGGGCTATACCATCTAAAAGTCTAGCGGTGACATTAACATCAGTATTGTTTAGTCGTCCTAAAAGGAATTCTATTTTAAGTGATGACATTGAGTTATTAAAAACTAAACTTAATGACCCTTCAGTGGCTATACCTGAACAACCTTTATCGTTAGTGACAGAATTAAAAAGCGATATTAATCAAAAAGAGACTTATAGTTTTAGGGGGCGTTCTGGTACTGAAGGATTCGGATCAAAAGTTGAAGAGCTTTATTTCCCGCTGCCTTATAACAAAGAACAAATTACTATTGTCCAGAATCTGCTAACCAGCAGTGGTGTAGTGGTGCAGGGTCCACCAGGTACAGGTAAAACACATAGTATTGCCAATATTATCTGCCACTATTTGGCGAATGGTAAAAAAGTACTGGTAACTGCACAGCAGTCACATGTCCTTAAAACAGTACATGAAAAGATTCCTGATGAATTAAAGCCTTTAGTAGTCAGTCGCATTGGTTCAAGCAAAGAAAGTAAAAATCAGCTTGAATCTTCAATCGATTTGATTGTGCAAAAAATTACCCAGATGAATGTTGCAGAAGTTCGAAAAACGATCGAAGTTCTAAAACAACAAATAGATCATAACCATCATGAAATGGCTTTGATTGATCGAGAAATATATAACTTTGCAGAAAAGCATTATCAGAATATTGAGGTAGATGGTAATAAAAAATTACCTATGGATATCGTGAAAACGGTATTAGAAAGTAGGGTATCTTACGAATGGTTTACCGACCAATTAACTTTGGAGGAAAAAGACCAGTTTCCTTTTTCCCAGATTGAGTTGATTCAATTGAGAGACTCAAGAAAGAAAATCGGTACAGATTTACCATACATAAATTATGGTCCTCTGCCAGCTCCTGAAAAGCTGTTAGATTCGGCGAGTCTGAAGAAATTAAGTGAGTTCTTAAAAGAAAAAGATGAGATTGAGGAATTCTTAAAGCAAAATGACCTACATAATTTCAAGGAAACTATTTCTGAATCAGAAATTAATGAGCTAAGAGATTGGTTAAAGATTTATCTAGAAGATCTAAACTTTGTTCTTGATCATGCAGAACCATGGTTATTGAGCTATTTCAAGAAGATAAATGCAGAAGATAAGGCTATGGAACTTGATATCTATAGTAACCTTATTCAAGAAGTTCAGCCTTTATTGGAATACAGGAAAACGCTACTAATTGATCCCATAGAGCTGAATTTTGAGATACAACCAAACTCAAAAGAATATCAAGCTGTTCAACGTGCTGTTGATACAGGTAAGCCATTTAATTGGTATCATTTTGGTACTGCTGAATTACAAGACCTTTTTAAGTCAATTAAAGTTTCTGGAAAATATCCTGATACATCAGATGAATGGAAAAGACTTAAAGAATATCTTGATAGAAAGCAGACTCTTAGCATCTTTATGAGCAAATGGAATAGTATTGCCGCACAATTAGACATTCCTTTAATTGAGTTAAATAATCGTAATATCGATGAAATATTAAAAGAGTTCACGCAGCTCATCAGTAGAACCCAAAAATGCCTAGATTTAAAAAATAAATATTTGGATCTATTTAATGCGAATTATTTAAAAGTTTTTAAGAGAGCTAAATCTTTTGATTTCTATGGATTACCTAAAAATATTGATGACTTGATTCAATTGTTAGGGCAGAAGTTAAAAATATTTAATTTAGAAGTCTATCAACAACAACTGGCTGATCAAATCCTTTATTTATCAGAGTTTGGTAATAAGATATCAAATCAGTTACGAAAAATTGTATCTCAGATTGATTCCAATTCATTACATGAAAGTGAACTTGGAGAGTATGCTGATCTATTAAAAAAATTATCACATTTAAAAGATCTAACTGAAGATTTTGAAAGAGTTAAATCCGCCAGTATTAGATTGAGTAAAACAAATGCTTTGATTGTTAGTAAAGACATTCTTGAAATTCCGTACGCTGAAGAAATTGAGGATCCTGTATTACGTAATACATTGATAGAGGCTTGGGAATGGAAACGTCTTGAGATTTTTGTAATGGCCATTAGTAATACAGGTCAAATTGAAAATTTGTATGAGCGCCGTCGTATTCACGAGAAGAATCTATCACAAAATTATGCTCAATTGGCAGCAAACAAGACATGGCTGGCATTAAAGGAAAATGCCTCAGATAAAATTTTAGTTGCATTACAGCGTTATAAAATTGCTGTACAACACTATGGAAAAGGGACAGGTAAGAATGCTCCACGTTATAGAAAAGATGCTCAAGTAGCCCTTAAAGAGGCAACAGCAGCTATTCCTTGCTGGGTCATGTCACATCTTCAGGTATCTGAATCTATGCCTGCTGAATTAGGCCTCTTTGACTTAGTGATTGTGGATGAGGCATCACAATCATCAATTGACGTATTACCTGTTTTAATGCGTGCTAAAAAATTATTAGTAGTGGGGGATAATAAACAAGTTTCTCCGAGTAATGTCGGTCTAGCAAGTGCTCAAATTGATGTATTAAGAAATCGTTATCTACATGGTCAGCCACATGCTGCATATTTAACACCAGATATGTCTTTATACGACATGGCTTCTTCTATCTATGAGTCAAGTGTGATGCTTCTAGAGCATTTCCGCTGTCATCCTGCGATCATTAGTTACAGCAATAAAAACTTTTATGGTAACCGTATTAAGCCAATGCGATTATCGAAGAAATCTGAGCAGTTAAGTCCAGCTTTAGTCGCAATTTATACACCGCAGGGGTATAGAGAATCTAAAAATAGCAAACATATTAATCGAATAGAAGCGAAAGCAATTATTGAGGAAATGAAACTCCTTCTTAAAGATGAACGATACACGAATAGATCAATCGGTGTGATCTCATTGTTGGGACCGGCGCAGGCTGAGTTCATTCAATCAGAAGCTTTGAATGAATTTGGTGCAGGTACTCTTACCCAAGTTCAATTTGCTTGTGGGGATGCTTCAGCATTTCAGGGTGCAGAAAGAGATATTATTTTCTTATCTATGGTAGCAGATCCTCAGAATTGTCATGCTTTGAGTCGATCCGATCATGAACAGAGATTCAACGTAGCTGCAAGCCGTGCTCGTGAACGGATGTATCTCGTCCATTCCGTGAGTCGTGATCATATATCTCCAAAAGATCTAAGGCTGAATTTACTCAATCATTTTTATGATTTGCAAGAAGATCAAAAAGCATCATTTGAAGCAAAATTAGACTTGTGTGAATCGGAGTTTGAAAAATCTGTATTTACGACACTTCATGAAATGGGTTACACAGTTACTCCACAGATTAAGGTTGGAAGCTATCGAATCGATTTAGTCGTTGAGTCAGATGGTGATCAGCGTTTGGCTGTTGAATGTGATGGTGATAGCTATCATGGGCCAGAACAATGGCATGATGACATGACTCGTCAACGTGCTTTAGAACGCGCAGGATGGACATTCTGGAGATGCTTTGCATCGAGTTGGTCCATTGAACGTGAAAATATGATTATGTCATTAAAGGAAAAACTTGATGCAATGGGTATAAAACCTACACATGGAATGAGTAGCTTAATTCAAGATGTAGAACACAAAGTGTGGGTAGATGACGAATCTGAAATGAGTGCGGAAAGTGACATCGACAAAGATTTGTTAATTGTTTAATTGTACTAGCTTGTATTTAAATGGATTCGCTAGCGGACACTTACCTAACTAAAGATTACAGTAGTAATCTTTAGTCATTAAAAAATATGGGGAAGTAAAAGGTTAGTGTGGAAGAGATTCTAAAGAGTTTATTTGTTTGAGAACTTTCCCACCCAATAATCCTGAGCCTGGGCCAACTATTACTTTATAATCACAATATTGAATAACTTCTTCTTTATGTTCAATGATAATTATAGCTCCAAATTTTGAAGATTTTTCATACAGGAAACTGGCAATACTAGAGGAGGTCTCAGGATCTAATCCAGCAGTAGGTTCATCAATAATTAAAATTTTATCGGTATTTCTTTGTTTGGATAAATATTCACATAGTTTTATACGTCTTAATTCACCACCAGAAAGAGTCTGAGTTTTTCTACTCAAATTCAGATGACCAAGGCATAGGCGGTCCATTACATTGAGGATGTTAGTAATTTTCTTATCATCGAAGTAATTAAGTAACTCTTTAATTTCTGTTTGATATATGTCAATAATATTTTTATCATCAACCATAGTATTCACAATATCTTGATCTGAAATATTAAATAATTTACCGTCGCAAACTGGGCATGTTAAATATATATCTTTTTCAAATCCTCTTTCATATTTGATTGTTCCTGTACCTTGGCAATTAGGGCATCCACCTAGTTTATGAGGCAGAAATTTATCAACAGCTATATTAGACTTGTTAGAAAAATATTCAGCGATAAGAATATTTAATTTTATTGTTGAGCAAAGAATTGATCTTGTTGAGTAATTAGAAACTTTTTGACTAATATAGTAAGAGTTTCCTAAATCATTGATTGCTTTTGCTAAAGAAGACTTCCCTGAACCAGAAACACCTACAAAACAAGTTAGACAATTTTGGGGAATATTAACATTCTGATTTTTTATATTATTTTTATTTAAATTAGTAAAGTGGAAAAAATTCTGAATGGTATTTTTTTCTTTTTTGAAAAGAAATGGTTTAATGATTTCATCATCACATATGTATCCACCATTTTTTCCAGCACTTTTACCAATATGGATTTTGTGATCTGCTGCATCAATAAAATATTGCTCATGTTCAACTAAAACAACAGTATTACTCTTTGATAGTTTTCTGATTTTATCAAGGACTAAAGGAAAATCAGATTTCCCTAATTGGGATGATATTTCATCGATAATAATAAGAATACCTGAAATATCAGAATTAAGGAGTCGGCTAAAATTTATTTTTTGCAGTTCTCCACCTGATAAACTTGGTATAGATCTATTAAGACTTAAATATCCAAGCCCCATATCATTAATGGATTTTATAGTACGTAAAAAATTATCATTAACTTTAATTTGATTGTTTTCAATAAAATTAATTATATCGGAAATTGGAATTGTTAAAAATAATGAAAAATCAAGTCCAAAAACCTTAATGTCCTTGTACAGGTTTAAATCTATTTTTGAACCATTACAGCTATTACACTTTTTATATTTAGTTGGTAGTGAAGAGTTCTTTATTTCATTGATTAAAGAATTAGAGTATTCAAAAGCACCAATATAATAAGCTAATTTCTGTTTTATCTTTCCATTATGTTTAAAACTGAATTTGATTTTATGATCACTTTTTCCATATAGAAGTAAGTTTTTATGATCTTCAGTTAAAAATTTAAATGGTATATCAATAGGGATTTCTTTTTCTTTACAAAATTTTAATAATAAATTGTTATAATAATTTGAAAGAGATCCGTTTTTCCAGCATAAAAATGGTTTTTCAGATAGGGTTAATTCTTCATCTATAAGTTTATTTTGCTCAATTTCTATTTCATAGCCTAGGCCATTACATTGTTTGCATGTATTGTAAGGAGAATTTATTTTTAAATAACGATATTCTGGAATTAAATTTTTATCATTATTGCTTAATAAGTTGGGAAATCTGAGATAACTATAAATTGTTGACTTAGGATTAACATTAAAATTATTTTGATTGATTGATATTGAAGGTATTATTCCAGAATATGATTCTAATATGTAGTCTCCTTGTTCTGGGAACCCATTTTCAAGAGAATCAAATTCATCTTTACACAAATTGTAAAGAGTAGAAAAAGCTAACGAGCTTTTACCAGCACCTGATCTCCCATAAATTGCTGTTATTTTATTTTTTTCAATATGGAGATCAATATTCTTTAAATTATGTGTAGTAATACCATTGATTTCAATAAATTTCATATTAACTTACTCCACACCATTCGCAATTTGGATCTTTTGGTATTTCTCTAATAGTAAAATTATTTTTTTCTATACTAAATTCAATACGTCGGTTTGATTGCTGTAAATACTCATATTTTTTAATTAATACTTTAAACGCATCTAAAGCAGCGAGAGTAGAGGCAAGACCTGAAAGTGGTGGATAGGATCCTAATTTTCTTCCTTCACGATGTAATTTTTTTATACCTTTTAAATCAATAAGATTTTTTTCGTGTAATGCTTTTTCAAAACATTTAAAACATGCAGTTAAATTAGGGATTATTGTCTGTCCTATTAATGTTAGATGAAGATTATAACCACCGCCCACTATATGTGGAATATTATTTTTCATTGCATATTTTGCAACTAATCTGCTTGTATAATCAACACTTGGTTGGTCGGCACAATTAATAATTAAATCTATATCTTCATCTAAACTATTCAGTTTGAAAAAATTATCATCCAATAAGTTATGAATGGTTTTAATTTCAATATTTTTGTCTATTTTTTTGAGATGCTCAGCTAAAACATCAGCTTTTTTTTCACCTATGTCTTTTTCAAAATAATACTGTCTATGTAAATTACTTATATCTACTGTATCGGAATCAACAAAAATAAATTTTCCTACTTTTACCTTTGCTAAATATGTAGCAATATAGCTTCCTACTGCACCTACACCAATTATCATGACTTTGGATTTTTTTAAATTTTCAATAGCATTGATAACTTCGCTAGTTGAGTGAAAGTAATCCTCTAATATATTTATTAATCTATAATTATCTTTTGTTAGGCTAAGAGAATAGGGTAGATCTTGTTCAATCAGAATAAATTCTTCTTTTAGAAAATTACTTAGAGTTTCTAATTGTCCTAGATCTATAAAATTCATTTTATTACAAATATCTTTAAGCGAATTGTTACCATTAAAACTTTGTAATAATTCCAGAATTTTATTACTATCCATCTTTAAAATTAGGCTTTCTCTTATATTAGCTCTAAAGAACTCTACAGAGTTTGCTTTGGAGATTACACCTATACTTTGACGAAATCTAAGATTATTTGTTGCAGACATTACATTCCTCCTGGCGCGTCAATACAAATTCAGTCATAACTCCCTTATTGGGTAAATATTCATATCTAATAGGTTTATGATCGAAAGATGAATCTTCGCATAGGAATTGTAGTATTTTTATACAACTAAGATTTGCTGAAAAACTACTCATCATAATCAGTCCTCCAGCTCCACCTACTGTGTAGTTATTTTCAGAATCAAATTGATTGTTTTCTACAATTACATTGGAAGTATTTATATGACTATAAGTGGGTTTCCAACCTTCTAACGCTTTAGTAAAGGTTTGTTGTGAACAATCAATACATGGGGTAAATGGAGGATTAATTAGCTCTCCTGAACTCATAAGATGAGCATCAAAGCCTCCGGCAACATATAGTGGTATTTTAAAATTCTGTAAATATCTACCAACTTTTAATGAGGTATGCCCAATATAAGGTTCATCACAGCTATTAATAACTAGATCTACTTTATTATCAATCCATCTTGATAAATCTGTATTTGGAAGTAATTTTTCATCAAAAGTTTTGATTCTTATTTTTTGATTAATCTTTGTTAAATATTTTGCTAAGGCTTGAACTTTTGATTCGCTAATATTTTCTTCTGTCGCAAATAGGTGAAGATCTATATTGCTTTTTGTAATTTTTTTAAAATCTACTAATGTTAAGGATTGTACTCCAGCTCTAACTAAAATTTCAGCAATTGTCGATCCTATTGCACCACACCCTAGAAACACAATATGTTTTGACGCTAAAATTTTTTGAGTTTCTGATCCTCGGCGATCAAGAATCATATCATCGAAGTAATTAATTTGACGATCATAGCGATGATCAATATCGATATTTAAAGAAGTATCTGTTAATAAATGTTCATTTGATAAATAAGTTATAAGTTTTTCTGCTTCTTCACTCGAAAACTTGCCAAGTTTATTTAGGATTTCAATTACAGATTTTTTACCATCCAATAATGCTAAGAATTCAGCAACATTTTTTTTGGTAATTATTTCGACTCTTTGTCTAGTTGTCATCTTATGAAAAGTAATTATTACTTTTCCATCTTGTTCTAAATCCTTAATGTAAACATCAACTGTATCTTGAATTTTGAAAAACTTATTTAACATCGAGGGCTACTCTTAAAATAAAAGTAGAACCTAAATATTCCTATTTAGGTTCTACTTTTTAATAACTTAGGATCAGTACTGGAGAATACCTTCGTTAACTTCTAGGTATTGTTCCCAAGCATCTAATGATGAGTTAGAGTCATCAGTAATACGTGTACAAGTACGTGTACAACAATCACTCACCCCTCCAGAACATGTTTTTGTATATTCTCTACTAGCATGAATATCAGGACGAACAACTTCAAAACTTAGATCTAATTTATTGGACATTTTTTTACCTATAAGATAATTTTTAAGCAAAATAAATATATGAAAAATTTCTTAAAATTTCAACAGATATGACCATAATGATGAAAAAATAACCCCCATTAAGATTAAATATTAATCAATCAGAGTTGGGAGCAAGAACTACTTTTATGACTAACGTCTAAAAAGCTTAGGTCGTGTCCTCATTTGAAGAATTGGTTTTAAATTCTTAAAATTTTCTTTGAGTTATTTTTATTTCCATATTTTCAATGGCACGCACTCTTCTTACCGAAAATATTTGGCAGCAAATTCAAAATACTATGCGATTACATGGTTGCTACCGTTCAAAAAACAGTAGAAATATCATGGAAGTGATCTTATGGAAACTGCGTACAGGCAGTCCATGGCGTGATCTACCTCCTCATTTTGGTAAATGGAATACCGTCTTTAAAAGATACCGTGACTGGGTGAAAGCTGGTGTATTTGAAACTATTTTTGCATCTGTAAATGAAGATGTTGATTTGGAATACGCCATGATTGATGGAACGATTGTTAAAGTTCATCGACATGGCCAAGGTGCAAAAGGGGGACTTTCAAACAGTCTATAGGTAAATCTCGAGGTGGAATGACCTGTAAAATTTGAATAGCCACCAAAATTCTAGACACACATAACCATCTTTTGATGGGCCTTTTCATAATCTAATGGAGAACGCTGACCATTGGAACCATGTCTGCGTTTTGAGTTATAGAACATCTCTATATATTCAAAGATATCCGACCTTGCTTCAGTTCTTGTCACATAGATTTTCTTCTTGATCCTCTCTCGCTTTAACAGCTGAAAGAAGCTCTCAGCAACAGCATTATCATGGCAGTTTCCACGCCGGCTTATACTGCTTTCAAGGTTGTGATGCTTGAGAAATGTCTGCCATTCATGACTGGTGTATTGGCTACCTTGATCAGAATGAATCAGGACTTTGTTCTTTGGGCTTCTTCGCCACAAAGCCATCAGTAGAGCATCTAAAACCAGATCTGTTGTGATTCTCGTCTTCATAGACCAGCCAACGACTAGCCGTGAGAATAGGTCGATTACTACTGCAAGATACAGCCATCCTTCATGAGTGCGAATATAAGTGATGTCAGTCACCCACAACTGGTTGGGCTGGGTGGGGTTAAACTGTCTGTCTAAAGTATTTCGAGCCACAATCGATGGAGTACTAACATTAGCTCTAGGTTTGCGATAGCCACGCTGTGACTTGAGACCATTCGCCTTCATGAGTCGATGTACTCGATTGATACCGCAACTTTCGCCAACGTCTTTCAAATCACAATGAATCTTGCGATAACCGTAGACTCCGCCAGATTCCAACCAGAACTGTTTAATTAATCCTGAAAGCTGTTGCCGCTTCCTCGCAGTTATACTGGTAGGTTTCTTTAACCAGGCGTAATAACCACTGTGATGAACATCTAACGTTGAACATAAACGACGAACAGACCATATATGTTGGTTGTCCCGAATAAAGGCGTACCTCATTTGGACTGGCTTGCGAAGCGGCGTGAAAGCAGTGCTTTCACTTTAATATGTCCCTTTCTTCAGTGACCCTTTGCAGCTCTTTTTTTAATTTCGCTAATTCTGTAGTTGGATCACTAGATTCTGTTGTCTTGGGCTGCTGTGGATCATAACGTTTGATCCAAGCATACAGACTATGTGTAGTGGTTCCTAAACGTGTAGCAACTTCAGCCACACTATGACCTTTCTCAGTGACTTGTTCTACTGCTTCAATTTTGAATTCTTCAGGGTATCGTTTACTGCTCATAAGCACCTCGTTAATTAGCCATTTTATCTAACTAAAAGGTGTCTACAAAATCGGTGGCTATTCAATTCTTGCCTTAGTGGATAGTCTAGGCAACCTCATTAAGTTTCGATTAATGCCTGGTCAATATCACGATTTAGTAGAAACTAAACCTTTAATTGAAGATGTTGATTTTCAAGCATAACTGGCTGATAAAGCATTTGATGCAGATTGGCTCATCCAAGAACTCAATGAACGTAAAGTGAAAGTGGTGATCCCACCCAAATCTAATCGAAAAGTAATGAGAGTATTTGATACGACTATGTATAAATGGCGTCATCTCATTGAAAACTATTTCTGTAAGTTAAAAGAATTTAAACGTATAGCGATGCGTAGTTGTAAAACAGATACGAGTTTTGAAGCCATGATTCAATTGTGCGCGAGTTTAATTAACTCTCGGTAATTCTCAACAGACCCTAGTATCCCAGACAAATTTCATATCCACAATTTAGGTTATTTATTGTTTTAATTTTCAAACATATATATTTATAATAATGGTCACTTGAAAAATTATTTTTATGATTTTAAAGATTTTTTAATGATAATTTCGTTATGAGAAAAAAATATGGCTGCACTTTTTTGGAAACTTTCAGATCGTGAAACTAGACTTGAACAAAATATTACACATATTTTAAAAGCTAAACCAAGCCTCGAACCTTTATTTGAAAATGTAGCTTCAGACATAAGCACACATTTTTTGAATATTTTTTTCCCATCTATGCCAACAGTGTGTTATGTCGCAAATTTGTCTTTACAGGATAAATCTGCACAACGCATTAATTTAGCTATTCGTATCCCTCAACATCCTGCTTTTAGTGCGTATTTAGATGAACACAGTTCATTAGTTGTGATTGGTTACTGGGGGACTCGTTCTTCCACACCTTATTTAATCCCAGAAAGCGTAATAATTAGCCATAATAGTGAACACCCTACTAACTATGAACATGAATTAGAGTGTGAATATCAGTTTTTGGGGGAAGGGGAATATCCCTCTCGTGGTATCCAAAATGTATTAACACCACAACTTGTAGAAGAATTACCTAAAATTTCTGTTTTAGCTAATGAGCGTTTAGAAGAGTGGCGTAAATTTTTGGGCTTTAAAAAAGAACTGATTCGGCAAAAATCAGTAGGTTTGCGCTATTTAACAATTAATTATGATGAACAAAAACATATTTTTAAATTGCTTGCGATTGCTAACAGTCAACAAGATTTTGAGCTTGTACGTAGAGCCTTAGCACGAAAAGACCTACAATTATTTGATCTAAATACCTCAACTGATCCATGGAAATTTGAATTACCGAGCTTAGAAGATAAACGTCAAAATAAGCAAAAGGTAAAATTTGAACTCGGACAATTTAAACGTGGTAAAAATGCTTTCAGTTTACTGAATCCAGATGAAGTAAAGAATGTTTTTCAACATATAGATTTAAAAGATATACCTTTTTCAGCACCTGTATTTGCATGGCTGAATATTGAGCCCACAGAAGATTGGAAAAATAAAGTCACCAATTTGGTACCTGATCAATCTGATGAAGAAGCCATTCTACAATATAGAGAAGATATTAAAGAAATGCTTGAAACAGTACCAAGCACAGGTTTTGTATCTTTTGCTTTAATTGGTGATTGGTCATTGGTAGATCGTCAGGATAGGATCCTGCGTAATTTAAAGCAAAATGAAAATTGCTATGCACCATATCTCTCAAGTTATTTATTTGATATTACGCAAGCACAATTACCTAACTTACTTCCTGAAATTAAAGAATGGTTTAATTCTAACTTAAATGATGCACAAAAGCGTGCAGTGCAAAAAATGCTTGCTGCACCAGACTTATGTTTAATTCAAGGCCCTCCAGGTACAGGTAAAACCACAGTTATTGCTGAAGCTATTTTACAGCTAGTAAAACAGGGTAAAACTATTTTGCTGAGTAGCCAATCACATGATGCTATTGATAATGCGCTATCACGTATCACCAATCACCCTTCATTACGTGCGGTTCGTTTAGCAAAACAAGGACGTGGGCGAGATAAAATTACCGAAGAAGGTAAACTATTTTCAGGTGAGCAAGCTTTAGCACGTCATTATGAAGCATTGAGCCATGATATTCAGGCTCGTTTTTTAACGCCATTGCAACAGCAGGAAGCACAAATTGATGCGTTAAAAACATGGTTAAATCAAGCTGAGTTTTTACAACTTGATGCACAAAAGCTTGAACAACAACGTCAAAGTATCAAGCAACAAGGTATTGAAAAGCGTCAACAACAACAACAGGCGCAAAATGCCTTTGAACAGCAACAACTCGAGTATCGGGCACATCAACAACAACTAGTAGAATTACAACAGTTGCAAGATTTGTTAGCAGGGCAAAGTATTGCACCTCAAGGTCTTGTTTTACCCGATATGATTAAAAATATTGCAGATCGCTTATTTGAATTAGACAGCTATCAGGTTCAATTGCCATTTCAGATTACAGATTTTCGCTTTTATCCAGAATCACAAGCTCAAATTTTGATGGCATTATTAGATGTTTGGCAAAATATTCATAGTAGCCTTGAGGTTATGGAGCAGGATATTACTCGCTTGCAACAAGCAGGTCAGGGTAGTCTAACAAGTATCGAGACACAGCTAAAAGTTCAACAATTACAACAAGAAATTGAACAGCTTGCCAATCAAATGGATCTAGATGATAGTGAAGAAATTTCTAATTTATGGCGTCTAAAACGTCGTGAAGTAAATCAATTAAAGCAACAAAGTGGTGGTTTAACCCACGAATGTTACCAATTGTTTAAGGATAGAAATCAATTCCTCAATATTACAAATGCACAATCTACTGCAATGTTATTAGCGGAGCGTTTAGAGAAATTTAAACAATTTGAGCAATGTCTTAATGGTCAGATTACAGAAGCAAGCCAAAGCTTAACTGCACAAATGCATGCATTTGAGATAAACATACCCAATGATGCACCGATCAAACAAATCGAACGTGAAATCACAAACCTACTTGATCAATACAAAATGATCGAAATTCAATTGCAAAAACAGCAACATGCTGAACAACAACATTTACAGCAACAAAATTTTCAAAATAGCAACTTGAGTGAATCAATTAAATCTACTCAAAATCATATTTCGTATTTACAGCAACAATATCAGGAGAGCAAAGCACAAAACCAAAATTGGCATGGTTTATTTGAAGACTGGGTACAGTCTCTTAACAATCCACAACAATCAAAATTGGATTGGGAATTAATGAGCCAAGAATATACCCAAAACTGTAATTTAGTGGCGATTTCTTGTAATGAAAATTCACGTACCTTACAGGATGCAGGTATTGATGGCTTTGATGTGGTGATTATTGATGAAGTATCTAAAGCTACCCCAATTGAGCTGTTAATGCCACTTATGCGTGCGCGTAAAGCTATTTTAGTGGGTGATCATCGTCAATTACCTCCAATGTTTCAAGAAGGCCAAGATGCTACTGAAACATTTGAAGATTTAGTAGAAGTAGAAGATGAAAATCAAGATCGTTCCAATTTACTCACAAAAGACAATTTCAAACGCTATGAAAAATTAGTTACTGCATCATTATTTAAAGAGTTATTTGAAAAAGCACCTGATGTGTTACGTGAACGTCTCACCACACAATTTCGTATGCATCCTAGCATTATGAAAATGATTAACTATTTTTATGATGGGCAACTCACTTGTGGTAATCCTGATGAACCACGTGAGCATCAAGTCGTTTTAAAATCAAAGCTTAATACTTTGGTGGATGCTAATAAGCATTTGCTTTGGGTGGACACTTCAAATGATGAAAAAGGTGTGTCTTACAGAGACGATGAAAGTAGCAATGTAACTGAAGCTAAATTGATTGCTAAAACTCTAATCAACATCAATCTACAAATGAAACAACAAGGTTATCACAGTAAGAATAAGCAAAAAGTTGGTGTGGTGTCTTTTTACCAATCGCAGTGCCGAACTATTCGAGATGAAATTCGTAAAGCCAATGGTGGCAAATTAGATTTTGATGCCATTCATGTCGAAATTAACACGGTCATCCGTTACCAAGGTAAAGAAAAACCTATCATTTTAATAAGCCTAGTGCGTAATGATGGTAAGCCAAAAGAATATAGACGCTCATCTCGTGCCAATATCGCCCGTTTTGAATTTATTAATGTCGCAATGTCACGTGCACAAAACTTATTAATCGTATTTGGTGCACGTAATATGTTGGAGTTACGTGATGTGAATTTACCGAATATGGATAAACCTGGCACGAGCAAACGTAAAATTTATCAGGACATCTTTAATCGGTTGGATCGTGAAGGGCAGGTCTGTACAGCAAGGGAATTTATACAGGCTTGTGAAATTTCAAAATCACAGGTGGCTAAGTCATAACTTTATTTAGATGTTATGACTATTTGAACTAAATTTTATAGAGAATAATTATGTTGAAATTGCTTAAAAATTTTGAAGTGAGCCTACCTGTGTATCAGATGGAATCTCAGGTAAGTTATGAAGCCATTCGCCAACCCACTGTATTTGAAGATTTACTGTTAAAATTAGCAGTGAAATATAAAACAATGCTGGGGCAATTTAGTTTAAACCAAGTGTGTGAGAAATTTAAAATAGAACCATTTTTACTGCAAAAAGCTTTGTATAGCCTGATTGATAATGAAATGTTGGAACGATGTGACACCGATTTAACTACTACGCAGGTCAAAGATTTAGCAATAACTACACGAGGGCAAGAGTTATATTATAAAAATCAAATGCCAAGTGAAATTAAAAAAACTGAATTAAAAACTACATTTCATCCATTAATAAATCAGTTTATTAGTGATAAAGACTATAAATTGAAACCATATGATACCCAAGCACCTTATGTAATGCCTCAAATGCTTTTTGAAGCGAACATATCGCATATCGATCAAATGATTCGTGACATGCTTAATAAGGCAAGTGAGAAACAATTTGAATGGAAAAAGCCGAATACTAATATCAGTGACGTTAATAGTTTAGTGGCTAAAACAGTAGCACATCGCTTACCAATGCGTATTGCACTTACTATGCAAGGTCATCTTGGATTTGATGCTAAAGGTAATTCGGAAGTACAGCAAATATTTAGTATGTGGCTTGAGCAAACTAAGCATGAAGTGCTGTGGGAGCATCTTTTAGCCCCAACGTTCCAACAGATAGACAATGATTTACCCACTTTTGAATGGTCATCAGTATTAGATGTGACGCTGGCAGAAAATACTTTACTCGATGAGAACGCATTAATTCAGGTTTATGCTGAAAAAAGTCCAAACCAAGTCAGTAATAAACCAGAAATCGTTTTGTCGGAAAAGGCAAAATTAGCGAAATTACAAGGTAAAACACTAACTTTGCCATTCACTACGGCTTTACCACAAGGCTTTCAGGCATTGTACCTATATAAAGATCAAACAGCGACAATAGTATTAAAAGGTAATACCCATATCTTTTATGCCAAACAACCACGTTTAGTGGCTTTGAAAATTAAACTTCGTGATGAGCAAGTGTGGTCGACAATTAAAAATGAAGTGATGCATTGGAATACCACTAACACCTTAGATGTCTTAGCATTTTCACGTTACTTTTTATCAGAACATGAAGTGATTCAACAGGCACCGAATTTAACTATGAAAGAAGCCATGAATTTGCATGAAGCCATGAAAAAATTGAATAATACCGGTTTACGTGCTAGTGCATGGTTAGACAAAATTCAACAGATTGCAAATTTTAATGAATTAAAAGATTTTCGTAGTACCTTTTCACATTTAGAACTTGCACCACAATGGGCAGAACCTCTCTTTTTTGCAAAATTACTTGATGATGCTTTTGACAAAGGTCAAAAAGCTGGAACAACGCTCGATCAAGACTTTGTCAATATTGTACAGACACAAAAGTCATTAAAAAGTCAGATTAATCCAGATGTACTTAATCCAAATCAGCAGATTAATTCCAGCTCTTTAAGCAAGGTAAATATAAAGGCCCTAGCTTTAATCGACGATTGGCTAGATTGTTATGAGGAACTACAACTCAAGCATACTGAAATTTTGAATCTTTGCGAAAGGCTGAAAAAGCAACAACGACATTTAGTTGCATTAAAACAAGGGATAGCACAAAGCTTTGCACCTTTACGCACAGATGCTAAGCCTATTGCAGTATTAGATACTAGCTATTTGATGCGTCATAGTGATGATCTGACTAATTTAGAAAGAGATTATTTTGTAGTGATTCCGCAAGTTGTCTTACATGAACTAGACGGCCTTAAAAAGGGACAAGACGGGGATAACTTTAGCGAGCAAGCACAGCAAGCGAGACGTGCGATTCGTGCTATTGAGCATTTAACATCAGAACATATTGAACCGACTCACGATGAGTTTGTAACTATCATTGCAAAAAGTAAAACAGCACAAGAAATGACTGCAGATGAACAAATCCTTTCAGTGGCTTTATTTTATCGATTTAACAGTAGTGAACTTTTTAGTTTAGATAAAAATATGGGGAATTTGGCAAAAGCAGTCAATATTCGCACTATATCCGAATATCAGCCTAAGTTAATTAAAGAACATCAATAATTTACATTATTAAAAATTTTTAAATAGGATTTTAATATGAGCGCAATTCATGAACGACGCTACCGCCTACAACGTGAGCGTGAAATTGCTCAGGCACGAGTACGTGAAACAACTACACAATATCTTGAGCGTTATCAAAACACTTTAAATCAGCTAGAGGAACAAGGTTTAACTGCCTATGTAGAAGTTGAAGTTACGCAAATAAAAAAACAACTTACTCAAATGCAAAACTTATTGAGAACCGATGCTTTTGCTGCACGTGAGCTTAGTCTAAGTATCGGACAACGTATCTATGGCTTAAGGGCTCTTGCACGTGATAATCAGCAGATTGAAATTGAAAATCAGCGTCTTGAAGCCTTAGAAAAACAACGTCAATTGGTAGAAAAACGTCGACAAGAACATGCTGAATTAGAACAAACATGGCAACACAATTGGCAAAAATGGAGTGATAAACTTGCTCGTAATTTGGCTTTAAATGAGTTAGGTACTTTACGCCAAAAGATTTTTGCTGATGGAAGTCATTATGGTATTGCACAAATCAATCAAGAGATGGATAAAATCCAACAACATTATGAACAACTAGCAAAAAAGCAAAGAGAAAGCCAACAGCAAAAAATTGAACAGGTAGCAACACAAACCTTATTACAGCAACTTGCTGATGATGTTAAAGAAGGGCAACTACCTCTTGCGGAAACCCAGCAGTTGCAAACAGCTTTAGTAAAGCTTATGGATGATCCTGCTGTCAGTTTTGATCAAGTGAAAAGCATGGCGCAAAAAACAGATCAAGCCTTAGAAGATGAAAGTATTCGCCGTGAAATGGTAAAAGCAGTTTATCAGTCCTTACAAAATGCAGGGTTTAGCGTATTAAAACCAAAGCGGGTAAAAGAAAAGGATCAGGACATTGTGATTATCCAGGCACAACGTCCATCTGGTAATCAGGCAAAATTTAAAATTGAGCTAGATGGTAAAGTCCGTTACGAATTTGATAATTATCGTGGACAAACCTGTAAAGAAGATATGCAAAAAGTCTTGCCACGACTCTCGGAAGTCTATGGTGTAGAACTTAGTGATGAACGTGTTATTTGGTCAAACCCTGATGATGAAAGTGCAGAAATGAAACCTTTAGCCCCTCATCAACAGCAACGTGGTTAAGATTGATCACACACTTTAGAAAGATAAATTTATCATCACTTCTGCAAACAACAGGATAAAAATGAATACACAACATATTCAAACATGGTTAGAAAATTTTGAGCGTCAAAGCATGTTGCGCCGTGCACTGGTGGTATCTGGTAATATTATTGATCTCGCCTTCGCTAAAAATGGGCAATTACAGCCGATTAATCAAATCATTAGTGATAGTCTAAAAACAAAGGGCTTTCAGCATGTGGTGTTTTATTCGCGTGTTGGTGGGGTTTCAGGTGTAACACCACAGCAATGGAATGATTTACAAGCGACAGGTTTTCAGTCATCAGTATTTGATGATGCCGATGATTATGACATGGGTGAAGAAGATAACTCTTCAGCTCATGAAACTAATAGCAATGCAGGTCAAACAGAACTCACACCGAAAGACTTTTTTGCCGTTGCACAAAAGGTAATGTTTGAATCTCAGCAACGTGTTGCTTTTGTGGTGGATTGGTCCAACTATATGTTTGGTCAAATTAACAGTTTAAGTGATGCCGAGCGTGCATGGTTACAACAAATTTCTAAAAGTATCCGTGATGCTCAAGTCAATTTAAGTGCAAATGAAATTGATAAACCGCAAAGTTTATTAGTATTTTTATGCTCAGGATTAAGCAACTTGCCGCCAAGCTTATATTTAAATAATCCATTATTTGCGGAAATTAATATCGACTTGCCTAATATGCATGAACGTGAACGTGCTATTTCAGCATTAAAAATGGCGTTTCAAGTACAAGAAGATCTATTGCCACAATCACAAGCCATGACTGATTTTGTGACGCTGACCGATGGTTTTACCGTTCGAGATATCTATCATTTGGCACGCTTATCACGTCAGCAAAAAGAAACATTAAATTTACAAAACTTGGTGTCTTTATATCGTTTTGGCAAGCGTCAATCTCCTTGGGAGCAGTTAAATCATAGCAAGTTAAAAGGTACAAAAGAGACTCTTAAACTGAGGGTGAAAGGTCAGGATCAAGCTATTGAGGCAGTCAATAAAATTCTAATCCGAGCTTATACAGGCTTATCGGGTTTACAGCATTCAGCCAAAGCTCGAACTCCTAAAGGTGCTTTGTTCTTTGTGGGACCAACAGGGGTAGGTAAAACCGAATTGGCAAAGTCTTTAGCACAATTTTTATTTGGTGATGAAGATGCCTGCATCCGTTTTGATATGTCTGAATTTAACCATGAACATGCTGATCAGCGTTTAGTGGGTGCACCTCCAGGTTATGTCGGTTATGAACAAGGCGGACAGCTCACCAATGCCGTAAAAAATCGTCCATTTTCTTTATTGTTATTTGATGAAATTGAAAAGGCGCATCCGCGTATTTTGGATAAATTTTTACAAATTTTGGAAGATGGCCGTTTAACTGATGGTAAAGGTGAAACCATTTCTTTTGCGGATACTTTTATTGTATTTACCTCAAATATTGGCGCAAGCGAAATTGAACCAAGTACTCCTGAACAAGTCTCAGCACAATTTCAAGCTGCTGTACAACATCATTTTAAAACTGAGTTAAAACGACCTGAATTATTGGGTCGTATTGGTGAAGCCAATATTATTCCATTTAATTTTATGGACAATGATGAAATTTTAAAAAATATTGCGCGTTCAAAATTACAACCTCTTGAACAGCGTTTAAAAGACAAATGGCAAATTCAGTCATTTCGTTTTGAGGATGAAGATAAAGCTTTGCAAACCTTGATCAATCAAGTCAATAAACAACATGGCGGGCGTGGTGTCCTTAATGTTCTGACCAAGTATTTATTTGATCCATTGGCAGATTTCTTATTTGCCGAAGTACAGTATCCTGAACAATTGAAAAACCGAAATATTGAGGTAATTCAGGCAGGTAAAGTTTTTGATTTTAATATCGTGTAAGAATAGCAATCAATAAGGATTAGCACATGGCATGGTTGAATATTGCAAAAATAATTGATGTTACCCAAGCCGAAGGACCTGGCCTACGTACTGCCATTTGGGTGCAAGGGTGTTTAAAACGTTGTGTTGGTTGTTGTAATGGACAATTTTTAAAAATTCAACCAGCTGATGTGTGTGATTCAAAGATGATTATTGAACAGATTGCACAAAATCTACAACAGTACGGCATTGAGGGTGTGACTTTACTGGGAGGAGAACCATTTTTGCAGGCAGAAGGTTTGGCTGATGTAGCACAAGCATGCAAAAAAATGGGTTTATCAGTAATGGTGTTTAGTGGTTATCAGCTAGAAGAATTAGATGATGCTCGCTTTAAAGGAGCATCACAATTGCTTAACGCCACAGATGTTTTGGTTGATGGGGAGTATCAACAAGCTTTCACTGAAAATGTGCGTAATTGGGTGGGATCTACTAATCAGCGGTTTCATTATTTTACTAATTTTTATGACCCAAGCATTGAAACACGAACATTAACAGTAACCAATGAATGGCGTATCGATGCACAAGGTCAAATATTGGGTAATGGCTTGCCTTTTATCTTACGAGTTTAATTCGGCTTTGTTGCACAAACCTATCTGTAAAGTCTTTTTCATCGATATAATTTTCAAATGAAGAAGCCTACACACAAAATCTACCGCACAACCAATTGGCCCGCATATAACCGAGCACTCATGAGTCGCGGAAATATTGCCCTTTGGTTTGATACTGCTACGCAATGGTATGCGCCATCAAAAGGCAAACAAGGGCGAAATCAAACCTACTCCGACGCAGCCATCCAATGCTGCTTAATGATTAAATCCTTATTCCGTCTGTCTTTACGTATGGTTACTGGCTTTGTGCAAAGTCTGATTAAACTTTGCGGATTAAATCGGATAGCTCCAGATTACACCACGCTTTGTAGAAGACAAAAGCATATTGATATTGTAATCAGCTACCAAAAAAGTAGCGATGGGCTGCATCTACTCATGGACTCTACAGGCATGAAGTTTCTAGGTGAGGGCGAATGGAAGCGCAAGAAACATGGACCTGAATATCGTCGCCAATGGCGTAAACTTCATATTGGTATAGATGCTAAAACCCTACAAATACGAGCAGTTCAGCTTACAACCAATAATGTCAGTGATTCACAGGTGCTTGGTGATTTACTTAATCAGATTCCACAAGATGAGCGGATTGACTCTGTTTATACTGATGGAGCTTATGACACCAAGCAATGCCGTTAGGTCATTGCAGATCGGCAAGGGCATGCGGTGATTCCACCTAGAAAAAATGCGAAACCATGGAAAGATACAAAGAGTAGCTCACTAGAGCGAAATGAATTACTTCGACCAGTTACACGTTTAGGCAGGACACTATGGAAAAAATGGTCAGGCTATCATCGGCGAAGTTTGGTTGAAACTAAGATGCATTGCATCAAATTATTAGGAGATAAACTCAGTGCAAGGAGTTTTGATAGCCAAGTGAATGAGATCCATGCACGTGTAGCAGTCCTTAACAGATTTACGGAATTAGGTCGACCACTTACCCAAGTTACGCCTTAAATTTGGCTCAATTAGGGGCGCTTTGCATTTCAAATCTTTGTGCAACAAAGCCTTTTAAGAACAAAGTAAAAGGAACCTATAAGTTTTCTGGAAACGTAAGAATGCTAGTCAAATGGGGATATTTCAATTAATGCCATTTCGCACTTGTTGCAAAATCCAGTCCTCATATTCTTGCAGTGTTTCTCGTAGCATATCCATAGGTCGTACGATATAGTGTCTTTCAACTAATGCACTTGGTTTATGACCTGATATCTGGGCTAAAGATCCTTCATTGATTTTTGCCCATATAGCTAATGTTTTATATGACCTTCTCAATCCATGGGGTGTAAGTTCAATATTTAGTTTTTTACATATTTTCTCTAAGCTCTCGTAAGGATTGACAATATGACCACATTCAGCACCCTTACTGCTAAATATAAATTTAGAATCAGAATTTTTCCTTAGTTCTAATAATAGGCTTTCAACATATGCAGTCAGAGGAATTAGGCGACCTTCGTCTTCAATTTTATCTCTGACTTTTGCTGTTTTCCATCGAAAATCGACATCTGTCCATTTTAATGAAAGTAGCTCATTTTTTCTGCAACCAGTTATTAAACTACATATCAAAAAAATCGCAATTTTTCTACTAGTTAATTTATTTACCTCTTCAAACCATGGTTTTAGATGCTGTTTCATCAAACAATCATTTTTGGCTTTGGGAGAAGGGACTTTATCTTTAACTTTTTTTGAGTTATATGATTTTGGAGGCACTAAGTTTTCATAATCCTCGTGTTCATCACACCAATTCAGGAAAGCTCGTGTAAGTCTGTATGCTTTAGCTGATGTTGTAGGACGATAGTCATTTTGATCAAGCCAATCACAAAACACATCTGCAGTTAATTCAGAAAGCTTGTACTCAAACAGTTGATAAATGGGTTGATTAGTATAAATACTATTTTTTTCAGGATCGTAACCACCTCTAGATAATTCGATATGATCCTGATAGCTTCTTGGTCGCCAATTAGGTTGTCTTGCTTTTAAATATTCAAACCATACATCTTTAAATTTAATAGTTTTACGCTTTTCTTGTTTTAGCAGTTCTTTATTATCAGCTAAAGCTTTCTTACGCTCGATTAATGGGTCAATCCCTTTGTGGCACATAATCGCCAATTCTTGTGCATATTTACGAGCTTCATCTAATTTCCATACATCAACGTCACCAATTTTGATACGACGGTTTTGAAGACCAATACGGCCTTGGAAAATGTAACTTTTATTATTTTTAGGTGTAACTTTGACGCCGAATCCTGGTGTTTTCTCATCCCAAAAAAAAGTTGGTTTATTTTTGTCTGAGCAATCAATTTTATCAATAGCAGGTTTTGTTAACTTCATTCTAGTAAGCATCTGGTAAGCAAGTAGTAAGCAAAATCAATATATATTAATCAACAAAAAGAGTTAATAATAAATTATTAAAATTACATAAATACATGATAGTATTGACATTATATTTTTAATTTGTTGATTTTTAATTACTATGTTAACGGACTCATAATCCGTTGGTCGACAGTTCAAGTCTGTCTGGGCCCACCACATTCAACCTCGTAAGCCTTTGGTTTATGGGGTTTTTTGTTGTCTGAAAATTTCAGACCACCGGATTTTCATAGACCATATGTGGTCCATTTGTTCGATAATCCGATGGGCTAAACTCAAATATCAGAAAATACAGCGCCCATTTTCATTTCACTATATTCTCACTTTCGATGTGAGTATCGTAATTGATGAATAAAAAACGATCATAAAGATTGATCATCAAGTTTCGCTATGAGCAGAGAAATGAGTTTTAGTGTAGGGATGGGGAATTTATGCTTACCTGATCTTAGCCCGATGATATAGGGCTAAAACCAGTTTTGGTTGGGGAGTTTGCTTAGATATGTATATTGAGTAAGGGCCAATGGAAACTACAGCCCAGTGTAGAATTTATCGATGAATTGTCTGGTCTTGACCACTAGCGTATTCATGAGCGTTTTACGCTCTGAAATTTTGGGGCGAGTAATAGGTAGATCAGTCACATCTTCACGACTTGGCAGACGTTTGGTGTATTCATATTTACCGATCACTTGTTTGAACACTTCAGGCTTGATTGCTTCTTTTTGACAAAGCTCATCAATCGCTCGTTCCTTTTCTACATCCCAGAATTGTGCAAATGCTTCTTCTACACTTTGACCAGTGATCATGCGTGGAATATTTTCATCCAGAAACTTTTGGATCAGTTCCTGTTTGTCGTACAGCGTATGATTATTTGCTAGTAGATCTTGCACCTGTGCGCGATATTTTTGCTTTTGTTTCTGATCGGTGTTGTTGACTGCAGATTGCAGTAAATTCAGGATATAGCCGACATTGATTGTATCTTTGTGAATGAGTTCCAGTTGGAAGTTCACATCGTTCAGTACAGAAACTTTGTCTTTCGGTTGTACGACACGAGTATTGGTATAGAGGTACTTGTATTGTGAGGTATGCTTCTGAAATTCAGCTTTGTTCAAGTCAGTGTCATCCTGATCGTATTCAACAAAGTTTTCCAGCTGTGCATTGATCCGCATGACTTCACGGAAAGCCTTCACATACTGCAATTGCTGCTCTTCTGTGGGCAGTTCCAGTACCTTGTCTGGATCAGGGGCAATCTTAAGTAATTCAGCAACAGCAACGTTGTACTTTTCCTTGATGCTTTCAAAGCTTGGAATCAATACTATCTTTTCTGCTTCAGCCTTATTGGAAAACAGTGCTAGTGCTTTATCTGTAGCTTGTTTCAGATTGCGGAAGCAGACAATGTTGCCAAATGGCTTGTCTGCATTCAGGATGCGATTGGTGCGTGAAAATGCTTGAATCAAACCATGATATTTGAGGTTTTTATCCACATACAGGGTATTCAGCGTTTTTGAGTCAAAACCTGTCAGGAACATATTCACGACCAAGAGGATATCGATTTCTTTTTTGCGTACCCGATTGGCAATATCTCGGTAATAGGCATAAAACTCATCACCTGAGTTAAAATTCTGTCCAAATTGAGCATTATATTTCGCAATATAGCCATCGAGCTTGTCACGGTTGGACTGACTGATTCTTGTTGGGATATCAGCAGATTCTTCATCAATCAAACCATTACTATCTTCAACTTTGAGTTCTTCATTGGCTGCAAAGGAGAATATAGTTGCCACAGTGAGAGGCTTAAAGATTTGGCCTTGGTTTTCTGCCTCTTGTTGCTTCTGCTGCTGTACTTTTTCAAATAGCGCATAATATTGATTCAGTACATCGACTGAACTTACACAGAACATGGCAGTGAAGTTCTGGTTCTTGGTTTTTATGTGGTGATTGTCGACAATATAGCGAGTGATCATCTCCAGACGTTCTGGATTGTCAAACAGTTCTTTGGTATCTATACCTTCAACATCTTCTTCATAATTGTGACTGGTTTCGATACCGTTTGCAGTGTATTTACCTAGGTAGCTAATCTGGAAGGGTAATACATTGCCATCCCGGATTGCATCGGTAATCACATATTTATGCAGGCATTCATCAAATAGGGCATTGGTGGTCACAGCCTTTGAATCGATTTTAAGTTGGCTATTGGTTTCAAAAATAGGTGTACCGGTAAAGCCAAACATTTGTGCATGGTTGAAAAAGCGTTTGATATTACGATGCGTATCACCAAATTGACTACGATGACACTCATCAAAAATAATCACGACTTTCTTGTCTTTCAGATAGGCAATTTTATCTGCATAGCGATCCGAACTAATCGCAATATTGAGTTTTTGCAAGGTCGTTACAATGAGCTTGTCATGTTTCTGACCCAATTGATTGACCAGAGTATTGGTATTCTTGGTGGTATCAACACTATCCTTTTTGAAAGCATTGAACTCTCGTACTGTTTGCGTGTCCAGATCACTACGATCCACGACAAATAGCACTTTTTCTACTTCAGGCAAGCGCATGATCAATTGACTGGCTTTGAATGAAGTTAATGTTTTACCTGAACCTGTAGTATGCCAAATATAGCCATGAGTTTTGGCTGTTTGTACACGCTGAATAATTTGCTGTACTGCATAAATCTGGTAGGGGCGAAGTACCATTAAGCGCTTTTCTGCTTCCAGAATCACCATATATTCAGTCAGCATCTGAGTAATATGCGAGTGATTCAGAAAGGTATCAGCAAAAGCATCGATTTTGTGGACATGCTTGTTGTCAAAGTTTGCCCAAGGAAAGGTAAATTCGAAGTTATTTGTCCCTGTGGCATAGTAATGCGTATGGTCACGATTACTGATCACAAAAAGCTGAATATAGTTGAATAAACCTGTACCACTGCCATAGGCTGCTTTGGCATAGCGCTGCGTTTGATTGAATGCTTCAGGGAGTTCTACACCGGCACGTTTCAGTTCAATTTGAACCAATGGTAAGCCATTAATCAGCAGGGTAACGTCAAAGCGACTGGTATGCCCATTGATACTGGAATGATCAATCGCAATTTGATTTGTTACTTGGTAAATGTTCTTACTTGAGTCCGAGAACAGGAAGTCAATATGTCGTGTTGAGCCATCATCAAAGGTCACTGGAAAGCGATGACGTAGCACTTTGGCACAATTGAAGCTATTACCAGCTTTCAGATGATTGAGAATCTGTCCCCATTCATTTTCAGAAAGTACAGAAAGCCCATTGGCTTGTTCAATCTGGGTTTTGAGATTGAGCAGGAGTTGCTTTTCATCTTTTACATCAACTTGACGATAGCCTAAGGTCTTTAAGTGCTGAATCAATTCATTTTCAAGTTGTTCTTCGCTTTGTACTGACATTTACCGCTTTACCCTCACAATTTCATTTATTCTTGAATTACATGCTCAACTTGGTTTTGTTGCCATGTTTCATACGTCAGGTGATTAGCTGAATCTTTCCATTCTTTACGACCATTACATGCTCTTCCCAAGATGACTGCGCCTGCTGCTGATGGACTGGAAAATAAATAGTCTTGATTGAACGTATAGGTATTTGGATCAATGATGTTGTTTTCAAACAACTGTGGTCGAAGGTTCTTCATGTAGTTGTGTGTAGGTTGACTGACATCTCTACGTACTTGGGAACCTTTGAGTACATAGAATTCACCATCAATGATTTTTGCTTTGGCTTGAATGTCTCTAGCGGATAGGTAGAAATCTGCTTCAGTGTTGGAAGTATCCACTGAAGTAGGAGCAATACTATGCACTTTTGGCTGTTCACTTGGATATTTCATTTCCTTGAGGAATGTATATCCAAGGGCAGGAAGAACCACTTGTATTTGTTCCAGAAAGTATTCCATATCCGCTGTATCTGATTCAGGTAGGCGGTTGTAGAGGTGTGCTGTGCCATTTTTGAGTAGGCATTGTCCGCTACGCTTGGCAATATCAATCAAGCGACTCTCAAGGTACTTAATATGGGTCTTGGTGATGTTCTGGTCTTTACCTGTGACCAGACATACTTTTTCCCAGAAGTCCTTTCCACCTGCTTCTTCGGTACGGTTATGCTGTTTCAAACGGTTAGCGACATCATCCGATTCACCAATATAGACGCTTGGTAATGAGTCTTCGGGATCTTGACCCACAAGGAAATAGATACCTGTTCTGGCACATTCTTCTCGCTGGATGAGATCCAAGAGTTTAGTGCGTGGTGCTGAAAGAACATGACCAGTCCAGTTGATGATTTCAGCCGTCAGGATGCCATTAATCGAACCATCAACCAGAAACAGCTTGATACTTTTTCCGTGGGTCATTGTTTTCCCCTATACAAACATCTGTTGCAACAAGCCTTTTTTCCATTGTTTGGCCTGTTCAATTTGCTGTGCAGCTATTTCGATTTTTTGGTCAATCGCAGATAAGAAATTAGCGATTTTGGCTTGTTCATCTAAGCTGGGCATTTTTAGATTAACTTCAAAGAACTCTTGTAGGCTTATATTAAGAAGACCATGATTTCTTGCACCTTCTTGAGCAATTTTTTCAAGTTCAGGAACTAAGAGACCACTTTCAACAAACTGCTCAAAATAGTCTGAATTTATATACTCATTAAGTGAAAAACAAATATAAAGTGTTGAAACGACTCCTTTATCATAAAGTTTTAGTCGCTTAATCGCTCCCATTGGATAACCTGCCGAATAACTTTTGTTATAAGCATACTCACCTTTGTGTAATAAGTAGTATTTACTTAAATCGCGTGAAGCAATTTGTTTGCTGAAATATTCTTGTTGGTTTATTAAACCTAACTGGGCAGAAATAGTCAGAGCATTTTGATTCAGCTCTTTATTCTTTCTGGTAATACGATGGGAAATATCTTTGAGTTGTATATCATTCCACTCATCAAATTCACTACCGTCATCAGCTTTGAAGCGAAGCTGCTGACTAAACAGCTTTTGCATCATGCCTTGTTTGTATTGGCTCAGGAGTTGGTGTTTTTGTGTCAATTGAGTGATTTTTTCATCTACGGCAGAAAGAAAAGAGGCAATTTTTGTTTGTTCTACTTTAGAAGGAAAATTTAAATAAATTTCTTTTACTTCAGAAGCCAATACATGTTCAATTGTGTTACCAGTTTTAATTTGAGAAATAATTTTTTTCCCAATTGGAGTATAAAAATAATATTTAACAAAATGAGAATTGGTTTCTTGTTCTTTGTGAGGTGAAAGTACAATTAAAGCATGACAGTTTGCATTGTCATATTCTTTATCAATAACTGCACATTCCCCCACATGGCCGCTTTGAACCATCAAAATGTCGTCTATTGCTAGTTTTGAATTACTTTTTTTAGCGTGAAATTCTTCAGAAATATAGATCAAACCAGTTGGATCAATTCTTCCATCTTTTACATTCTTACCTTGTAAATATTTCACACCGTTAGCTACATAATACGGAGTAGCGATCCCAACAAATCCATTTCTAATTTTTGGAAAAAATTTTTTCAAAGGAGATGAGATCCAATCTCCATCAAATTCTGTGAATCTCAATGCTGGAGTAGTCATTATTTAATCTCCGAAAAAGGAGAGTCGATACCAAGTTCTTTGCAGAAATCAGCAATCACTTGATCTGTTTTCTTACTTGCTTGTTCAAGGTCTTTGAGTTGCTGTGCAATGGTATTCAGATCAATTTCATCTTCCACTTCAAAAGTATCAACATAGCGTGGAATATTCAGGTTGTAGTCATTGTCTTTGACTTCTTGCAGTGTCGCAACTTTGGCATATTTATCAATGTTCTGACGCTGTATAAAGGCATCAATAATCTTATCCAAATGTTCAGGCAGTAACTTATTTTGGTTCTTCTGCTTTTCAAAGTCATTACTAGCATCAATAAACAGAATATCACCTGTATGGGTACGATTTTTTTTGAGCACCAAGATACAGGTTGGAATAGTCGTACCATAGAAGATGTTGGCAGGTAAACCAATAATGGTATCTACCACGTTCATTTTCTCAATCAGGTACTGACGAATCACACCTTCACTTGAGCCACGAAACAATACACCGTGCGGAAGAACAACGGCCATCGTGCCTTGCTCATCCAATTGATGAAGCATGTGCTGAACAAAAGCCATATCAGCTTTTGAACTTGGGGCTAACTTACCATAACGGCTGAAACGCTCATCTTGTAAGTAAATAGGATCTGCTGACCATTTTGCTGAGAATGGAGGATTAGCCACTACAGCATCAAAGCGCATATCAATATGCTGAGGACGTGTCAGTGTATCTTCTTGCTTGATATCAAAC
Organism: Acinetobacter variabilis; assembly: GCF_000369625.1. GTDB lineage: Bacteria > Pseudomonadota > Gammaproteobacteria > Pseudomonadales > Moraxellaceae > Acinetobacter > Acinetobacter variabilis. The sequence continues at coordinate 1,339,527 of NZ_KB850113.1, read as the reverse complement.
TTGGCAAAATGTACATCATGCAAAATCATGTTCATACGTGCCAAGTTATAGGTGGTGCGGTTCATCTCCTGACCAAAGATCATATCTACGTCTTTGACTTCGCGTTTAACACGTAATAGCAAAGAACCTGAACCACAGGTCGGATCATATACAGAACGTAAGCGCTCTTTGCCTTGTGTGACAATTTTTGCAAGCAGGGTAGATACAGTTTGAGGAGTATAGAATTCACCTGCTTTTTTACCTGCACCAGAAGCAAACTCACCAATCAGGTATTCATAAGCATCACCCAAAACATCAGATTCTGAGTTACTCAAGTCAAAATCAATATTGTCCAGATGAGTGAGTACTTTGCTGATTAACTCATTACGGTCATTGGCGTTGTTACCCAACTTGGTTGAGTTGATATCAAGGTCTTCAAACAGGTTAGCAAAGTCATCTTCAGACTCAGCACCTAATGTACTACGTTCAATCGCTCTTAGTGTTTCGGCTAAGTCATCCAGAATAAATTGATTTTGACGGCCACGTTCTGCAAGGGTATGAAAAAGTTGACTAGGAGATAGGGCATAACCCACTTCATCTACCGAGTTTTCTTTGATGCCTTCGATCAATTCTGCATGGTCAGGATTGCTTTCATCCAATTCATTGTACTTTTCCGCCATGCCTTCATCTTTCAGAAGCTCATTGGCAAAGGTAATTGCTTTTTCAGACAGATATTTGAAGAAAATGAAACCGAGGATATAGTCACGAAACTCATCAGCACCCATTTTTCCACGTAAATCATTGGCAATATTCCAAAGCTGTCTTTGTAGTTGTTGCAATTGAACCTGTGACATCTTGAACCTTATTAAAATATGAAGCAAATTGTGGTTAGTTTACCGATAAATACTATTTTTATCATGTAATAAAAAGAGTATTACGACAGACTTTGGCGTATAGGTATAGCCTATTCAGCTTTTTATTCATAGCTGTAAGAAACCGTATTTCTTGAAGATATTATTTATGTGGTCTGAAGCCAAAGGAGTGACCATGAAAAAATATTATCCAGAACTTGAATCAGTGTCAGATGTATTGGAATGTATTCCGCATCATCAAACCCAATCCATAGCGAATGCTATTCGTGTCTGCAATGATATGGATAGTGATAACGTGACCAAAGTCTGTGCTGTATTGAAAGTCATCTTATAAGTAAACCATTTCCATTTTATCTATCCCAATATGCCATTCGGTGTATTGGGTTTTTTTACGTCTACAGGAATCAAAACCATGCAACCACGTATTCATGACAAAATAGGCTATAACCTGATTCATACTTTTACCTGCAATAAACTGTCTGATCGCGCTGAAGGTCAACTGCACTATCAATTATGGCAACACAGTGAAGATCAATCTTTTGGTATTGCATTAAGCAAGAATGAATCTACAGGAGGCTTTAGTGCAGAACTGATCAAAGTCGATGACATTATTCAACTGCTTGGTAAGTTATACCAAGAAGGCAAGCCTTTCCATGCTACCGCATTGAAATCACTGTTCATTGGTAAGTCAGTCAATAACTCAAGTTTTTTAGGGGCTGTACTGGTCGATCAGAACGTGATTCATACCCATCCACAAACTGCGCGTTTGCTGGAAGTCAATGAAGACTATGAACTCTGGTCAATTGGTCTGGAAAGCCATGTGAAAGCAGGGCAAGAAGATATCGATTCATCTCACGCTGATAAAACTACTGGACTGAAATCCACAAAAAAGCGTCAGCATAAAGCTGCTGAAAAAGTTGAATCTACTTCGATGGATGAGGGAAGTGAAGATGCAATTGATCAAGAGTAAATCAGATATCCAGAAAGTGCATGAACAGCCCATAGCTCATGCTATTCTTGAAACGATGCACATCCTTGAGCATCAGTATGAAGAACCTTATCAAGCCACCCTACATGGGTGGTTTGTTGTTTGTGAAGATGAGCAAGACCTGCTTCAGCCTTTTGAAAATCTTAGCTTCAGTCTTTCTGAAAAGCTGAACATGGGAGAGATTGAGTTTGTTGAAAAGAAGAAGGATTGGTTTGAGATCTACATCATGCTTAACGACAATGAAGGCATTTTGGTCTATGTTCCGAAAGCTATTTTTGAACAACATCAACTACAAGTGATGTAGACCTGTAACACCACTCCTGACGTAGCAACCCCACTATTAACTTTAATCTGAGCGAATTTTATGACCAAGCGAAACTTATTTGCTTTAGGCCAAGTCGTGTCTACACCGAATGCACTTCGCTTCGCTGAAGCTGAAAACATTGACTTACTGGCTTTACTTGCACGACATCATCAGGGAGATTGGGGTGATGTGTGTGAAGAAGATCGAGAATCCAATGAAGAGGCTTTGCTGATGCAATTACGCATCCTATCCAGCTACAACTTTTCCAAGGATAAAATCTGGATCATAACCGAAGCTGATCGATCAGTAACCACGATTTTACTGCCCAGTGACTATTGACCGTAGCACGTACCGTAAAATGAACCGTAAAGCTTTTCGGCTTTACGGTAGTTTCTCATTTTTCTTCTGTTGGTAAGGCTTGATAGGTGTACAGGATAAGCAGGTTAAGGGTCTACTAGTCCTTGGGGCTGCCCATTCTAAAAGCTGACAATAGCTATTTTAATCACACTTATTTGCTTCAGTGTAATAACCAGTCTTTGTACTTTTTGCTTTGATAATTTTGTATTTGAACTGAGATAACGATTTTTCATTTTTTCTAAAAAATTCAAGTAGATAACGATTAAATGTATTTCGGCTAATACGCTTCTTTACTTCTATTGAAATAGACTTTTCTATACTTCGATTTTTACTTTTATCCACTGAATATACCGGCTGATTGAAGTTGAAATTATTGATAAAGCGTTGGTATAGCTCACCAGAACTTTTGAATCCATCTGTATTCAAAATGTGACCCATAAAATGATAAAAATCATCCTCACTAGCTTTCCTCGGCTCACGAAAGTTTTGATCCAACGGTTTGATAAAGCCATGTTTATCATAATAGATGCTACGAAATTCATTTAAACGTTCAGCATCTACAGCATATTGAGCAACTCTGATGTAGGCGTAGTGTTTCTTAAATTGATCTAAGTAATAGTAAGCCTGTTTTTGAGTGATAGGAGATCCACAATAGGGATATGAGCATTTATAGAGCAAAGGAAGATCAGCACTATGAGCTGGGCATAGGGTTACGAGTTCGACCAAATGTTTTGGTTTAAATCTCTTACTAAGTACTAGGTCGAAATTGTTATTTAAAATATTGAAGACATTCTTGGGAATTGCCATAAGTCTACACCACAAAATGAACAATTCTAGATTATAGCCGTTATTCGTCAATCATCTACTAAAACGATAAAAATATAAAATAAGTTCTGCAGCCCAGATGCTAGTATTTTTTTATTCATATAAGCTTGTTTTTGTTCCGATCAACTATCAAGGAAATTGCAATGGACACATTAGACGTACAAGTAGCAAATCGAGATGCTGTGGATTTGACTGATGATCAAATAAATGAGCTTTTATATGAGTGCGGTTACTCAATGTCGCAAGACGATGATCCTCTAGCAAATGAACCTATTCTTATTTTTATGGATATAGGAGATTTTTCCCTCGAGGATGAGGATGAGGATATTGTTCTCAAATAGATTTATTGGCTGTAGGTAAATGGTGACTATCGCCTAGGCGATTCAAGTATGGCAGGTGGTTCTAAGGCTAAAAGCAGTAGTTCTACCATTTGAAGTAAGCAGTCAGCATATAACTGCTTATTTCTTTGTAAAACCACTCTATGGTAAATCTCACATTGTGAGAATGACAGGGTGGAATATTTATCAATTTAAGGTGTTTAAAATGCAAAAAGTTCAAATGAATTCAAATAAATATTCTCATATAGGGAAATCTATGGGGTGTATTTTTTTAACGAATTCTATTAAAGAAGTAGGTTTTATCCGTGTAATCGATCTGCTTGAGTACGTCGATAGATTACCGGAGGGGAAAGCTATTCCGTTAAACCTAGCTAAAACACTATCTAAACGGACTTTTATGTTAGATGATCAGATGTATAACCTCATAATGTTTTTACTCGCACAGCTTGAGGTGGTCAGATATGACATGGACGCTAGTATTAAGACTATAGAAAAGTTACCAGAAAGTAATGCATTGCCATATTACTTAAAATTTTTATTGGGGCCTCGTCGAACTATGAATTTAGTTTGGCTATTTTCTTCACCTAGTTCATCTAGCTATCCTTTGTATTTGAAATAGCTATGTAAAATTCGCGTTCATTGGCGCCAGAACACGAATTTTCTGTACTAGGCCTTAACATGATTTTGCACTTGATCAGGCAAGAGCATGTAACTGTTTAATCCATTCTATGTCGGTACTTTCACTTTATCGTGATTTATACCGTCAGCACTTTGACACAAATCTATTGGTTTTTTGATGAATAACGTTAACCCGTTAGGGGTTCGTATGTCTTGAAAAAAGTAGGTTGTACATTCTTATTTTTGTATGTAATTGATTAACTTGAATATATTATTTTTTTGATATGAGGAGTATGTTATATGTCACTTAAAAATATCGATTGGTCCCAATTTGAAAAGGGCAAAGAATATGATGTCAGCCAATTAACTTCTGGCTTCAAAGGTTTGAAGTTTATCAGTAATGCTGAAGGTGTTCGGTTCATTATTCGCTTGACTTACGAAGGTAAGAAAATATCCCGAAGCTTGGGTTCATGTTCTCATAGTAATATTATTATGAAACTTAAAGCTTTAAAGCCACAGGTAGAGAAATACCACCGCTTAATCAGTCAGAAATGTCATCCATTTGCGCAGCAACTGAAGCCACAGGTAGTTACCTTTGGTCAGTTTGCACAAACTGTTTATTTGGTTGAGGCCAAGAGTCGTAAGAAATCTTATGGTGATGATGAATCACGCCTAAGAATGCATATTGCGCCTGTACTGGGGAACTATACCTTTAAGGATATTACATCGGGACAATTAAGCCAGTTAATTGCGGATTTACGCCATCAGAAGAAGCTGAGTAATGCAACCATTAATCGTGTAAGAGCATTATTATCGTCAATCTTCAATATGGCAATCGATCATGAGCTAATTGAAACTAATCCAGTACTACGAGTGAAAAAATATAAGGAGAATAACCAAAAAGAACGTTATCTCAATGATGATGAGCTGAAAAAGTTGATGAATGTTCTCAGCCAGCCAACACGGTTTGGTATCAGTAATCTGGTCATTGTTGCTGTAATTAAATTCTTACTGCTGACTGGTGTGCGTAAGCGAGAAGCACTGGATATGCAATGGACTGACGTTGATCTTAAAACAGGCGTATGGCTGCTATCTGAAAACAAGTCAGGTAAGGCCAGACGCATACATTTGAATCAAGATGCTCTGTCTATTATTCATCAGATGTCTAAACAGCATCGTCATATATTCGCCAATCCACAAACAGGCTTGGCATTCAATGATATCCGTAAAACCTTTGACAAAGTAATGGCTATTGCAGGGATCGACAATATGCGTATTCATGACCTACGTCATAACTTTGCCAGCTTAGCCGTAAACAGTGGGCAAAGCTTATACGTGGTACAGCATTTACTTGGACATGCTTCACCACAAACGACTCAGCGATATGCCCATTTGCAATCTGACACTTTACTGGCTGCATCAGAACATGTAGCAAGCAAAATCCGTGAAGCGAAAGTCGCTTAACTCACCTTAATTCAAATCACTTTTTATCTGGGGTGCCATCAAAGGCACCTCATAGGAGAACTCGTGTCTAAATTACCTAAAAAACAGGTTATCCAATTGAATGCAGATGAAACCATTCAAGATAGAATTCAACTGCATTATGGCAATACGTTGATCCGAGCCAATACAGGGGCGGGCAAAACTACTTTTGTGCTTAAATCTTTAATGCGTGATCACAATGTGGTGTTATGTTGTCCAACCATTGCTCAAGTCAAGCAATGTGAAGAAGACTATGGGCATCAGGCAAATATCCATTTTATACATGGAGAAAAGTCAATTCCCAAAGAAAGGCTAAAGAACTTATGCAAATCCAGTGTAGTCATTACATATGACCAATATGACAAAATAAAAAATTATTTGGATCAAAAAACTGTAGTTGTGATTGATGAGTGCCAGAAGCTTTATTCTGCAGGAAATTATCGTGACAAAGCGATTTATCCCTTATTGTCATCTGTAAAAAATGATAAATATGACCAGACTGTCTTGTTGACAGCTACTTTAACTGAGCCGTTATTCGAACAGCTTGGCATTAATATCAGCCACTATTTTGATATTCACAAACCGGTAGACCTAAACCGCAGTATTCATATTCTAAGATACAAAGAGGCACACAAGTTAAATGGTTTGCGCCATATCTGTACTCGTCTTTCAGAAGCAAAGAAAGAAGGTAAGAAAAAAATTGTACTGGTTCGACTGAATGACATTGCACAATCTAAGCTCATTCAGAAATACCTAGAGAAACAAGGTTACTCAGTAATGCTTATCAATCGGGATGAAATGTCCCGTAAAAAATGTACTGAGATGTTGAGTGTTTCTAAACTAGATTCAAAATACCAAGTAGTTCTCTGCACTTCTATTATGGATGAAGCCATTAACTTGAATAATGTCGATGATGAAGTCGATAGCGTGCATATCATGGGTCAATACGCTCATCCTGAAGAAATTACCCAATTTATTGGGCGAATGCGTAAAGCAAACCCACCTATATTTATTCATCTTTCACAAGACATCGAGGTGAAAAAGATTGACTGTAACAAGGAACACCAAATACATGTGTCTACGATGGACGAACAATTTAAAAAGATGGAATATTATCTGGAATATGAAGTCCTGAAGCTAATAAACAAAGATAAGTTCGAGGGCTTTGAGGACTTGATTAACGACAAAATGGACAGGGTTAAGGCCTTCAATGCACTGACTGATGAAGTATTACAGTGTAAGGGGTTTATGCTGGATAATAAAAAAATATGTCTAAATACACCAAGTTTGGCAGGGAGACGATACCAACTCGACTTGCATAAATGTTACTTCAATAGTAGTTACCTAAAGTTTCGCCTATTAGGGTTGATGCCTCATGCTCAAGTGAAAGTAAATTTATCGCAGGATGTACTTGATAGTGAATTGCTTGCTAACCTAGAGCTATGTGCGGAAGAAATGAAGCAAATGAAGCAAAAGGTCATTCCTGAAGTGATTGCTGATGTCATCGATAGAGTTCATACGAATTCGTACACTGTCATTAGCTATTTACAAGAAAATGTAAAAAATGGAATTAACCTCTATGATAAAAGTGAGGAACCAGTTCATTATGAAATTTTTGAACAGATGGGGAAACTGAGTGATCGTCTGGGTAATATTGTAGATATAGCTGACGCCATCCAGAAGAATCGGATTAATAGTGTAATGGCTATTGGTTTTCAATATAAAATGCATCCCCTTGTAAAATCTGTCATGAAGGGGCTAGAGCAATGGTTACCCAAAAATGAATGGGGGAAAAATTGGTATGGGTATGCTGAGATTACGAAGTTAATGAACAGTTGGCTTAAGTTGCTTGCAAAAAACAGGTCTGTTGTTGCTCTCCTTGAAGAGCACCCCTTGAACGATGTATATGTAAATAATCAGAAACAGTTAGTTTTCACGGATGGCGGTTCAATTCGGTTTTTAAAAAGATATGCCAATGTCGAAGTGAGAAATGATAAAAAACCATATGCGATGAAGAAGGTTGCGTTCAACAGTTTATGCGCATATGGCTATGTGTTCAGTGATTTGGAAGGATCCTTTAGAACTAAGTACGTATCTGTAAACGATGTTGAATATGATGCAAAAACTGGTCGTAAAAAGCCAAAAAGAAAAAATTTAACTGAGATCTACGATGAAGTCTGATTGAGGGGTAAATTTGATCGTAGAAGAAGGTGGGCTTTGCTCACCTTTTTTAATATCAGAATAAAACTCATAGTACTGAATGCGGTGAAGTCCATGTGTTATTTGGATTTTATGATCGAGAGAAATTCTATGCTTCTTAGATAGTCTCATCGAGAGAAAAAAATCCAAATAAAGGGGAGTAAATATCCCATATTGCAAAACTGGCTAGGCCCTTATAAATAAGGACAAATACCAATTTGAAGGGGGAGGTTCGGTATTAAATAAAAAAAATAAAAATAGGCTACCCCCCCATCATAGGTCTACTGCAAAAAAAACTATACCCTGTACAGGGTGATTCAAGTTCAATTAGGATAGATTAAGGTCTTAGATGCTGCTGGAAAAAGAGTCATGGTCTTGTAGGGTCAATCAAATAATCATTATATTTCTGGAATCTATCTACTAGGGCCTAGCAGATTATTGCGGTCTTTTTAGGGTCTATTGCAAACCTATGTCAGAAAAATCAGCTTATTTACCTTATATTTACATCAGGTATAGAAATAGCTTAGAGAAGCTATTTTGAAGTCTGAAAACCTGTAACTTCTTACAAATCAAGAAGTTGTTTTTATTAGGTGAAGTCTCCTTGTTTTTATTGTATTTTGCATCAGGATTATTGGTTAACTTGTTGTATTTATTGTCTATTTTATGAATTATTGTTCTGACTCATAATCCGTTGGTCGACAGTTCAAGTCTGTCTGGGCCCACCAAATTTATCAAGCACTTAAGGGTAACTCTCTTAAGTGCTTTTTAATTCCAGATTCCATATAAGCACTATGTAATTAATTAAATAAAGTATAGAAGCAGAGCCAAGTTTATTATCAGTATATTTAGAAAATAGAATAACCCCATAAAAGGTAGGATTTTGGTAGGTAGGTTTCTCTACAGATTTATTCCATACTTCTATTACGGTAAAGGCCTTTGGTAATAAAACAGAAATGATAGAAGGAATCAAACCATAGCTTTTAGGAAATTACAGATTAAAAAAACGGTTTACTTATCCCTTATGTTTATTTTATAAGGCTAGGGATGCACAAGTAGTCAAAATTTTTAAACCGGCGCTGTAAGCCTCTATGTAAGTCAACTCTCCACTCGATGGACTTACATTTTTTTACGACCCTGCTCACGCTTTTTGAAAGCGGGCCAAGAAAACGTATCCCCATACTGTCATTTTGGCTTATCCTAAATCCTTGAGGGGATAAGGAGCAGGCATTGTTCTTTTTTCAAAAATTTAATTAGCTCAAAAACAGAAACTAAATACTTTTATTCTGAAGCAGGATAATAGACTGTAGGTTTGATAAGAATAGAATCATATATCTTGCTATAAGTGATTTCTGTCTGCAGTTTATTAAATGAAAAGCAATCAAAATTATAAATTTTAAAGTATGGAGTGATTTTTTAATTTTTAGCTCAATTGAAAATTTATTATAAGCATAAAAGTTAAAATTAAATAACTGCTAATATTTAAATATCCTGAAATTTAAGTAATGCCTGATGCACTGGCTGACTCTTTGGCATCAATTCAATCAAGCGTTTTACTGTATCAATTGCTTCGGGGAAACGAGCTACATGTTTAAGCAATACATCCGTTTCATTTGCTTTAAAAATGGCATCACTGAGTCTCAATTCCAGACAATTCCTCCAAACACATAAAACTGGACTCTCAGTCTTTGCCAAAAATACACCTGTATATAGTTTCAAAACAGAATCGATATAACCGGCATCCAGAGACTGTTCTGTTTGCAGGAAATCGGCTTCTACATGAGCGAGTAGACGATAAGGCCGTGAACCCAACATGCCACCTAAAAGATCTCTAAGTTGTGACATTTCTGCTTTTAAGGTACCCATACTCACTTTGCGTTCACCATAGAGCGCCTGATGCAGATTATCCAGACTTAAACCTTGCGGACATAAAGCTAAAATCGCAAGAATTTCAGTCTGACGTGGTGTAATTGTTAAAGCTTTACCATTAAAAATGACCTGTGGAACAGAAAAAGCACGAATATATAAACGCTGTCTTTGTGATTCCAGTAAAGCAGATTGAATAATTGAGTCACAGCGTTCTGCTGCCAGTAGAACCAAGCTATTATGCTTTTGCCATTCAGTGGATAAGGCAATTACACCCAGAATGTGTTTGGAATACGGATCAATAATGGGTGCAGCATAACAGGCCATATCTTGGACCGATGGCATGTAATGTTCGCTGGAAAACACGCAGCTAGACTGTTGGGTTTTGATCGACAGCGCGAATGCTCTGTTCTAGCTGTGCAGCATGAGATAGCGATAAACTACTGCTTTGGCGTAGCTGATCAATTTTTTGTCTGTGTAGTATCAGATTTTGCTCTGTTATCATTCCTTATTCTCACAATAATTCATGATTTACACCCATGGTAATTATTATTGTTTTTATGAAGAATCAAAAGAAATGTAAACCTGTCGCATTTCAAACCTTTTTCTAACTTTATGATGATTATATTAATCTAATAATGTGAAGAAGTACCTTATACCAAAACTGTAGATGCGACTTCGTCACATTAAAATAGGCAAAGGAAGTAGATATGCGTGATATCGATTCGAATTTGCTTGGTCTAAAAATTCATTATAAAAATCTTTTAGTAGGTAATAGATCATTCCAGGTAAAGGCGAAGAATATTTTGATCATTTCTTCTTAGTTGCCACTAAAGCAGATTCTGGTTCACTTTTTTATGATCTATTTCAAACTAAAAAGCAGCTTTCAAATTTCAATTTTATAGAGAAAATTTAAGGAATTTAAAAGCATTAAACTCTGGCTAGTAGTTAGCTACACTGTAATGATTCCGACAAAATTATTTGAACGAATTTATAGAAAGCCTGAATCTATCTTCAGTCTTTTTCGAATCTCTCTAAGCCTGATATTGACTGAATCAGGCGTTATATAGCCTATAGAATAGTTTAAAGCTCAATTTCTTGTCTTATAAAAACCTTATTGATGAAAGATAACTTCTATAAATCAGTAACCTATGAAATGATGATGTTTGAATCGAAAGAAAACTTTAAAAGCAGACGAAGTGTATTTAACAGAATGTAAAAATATGTTAATAAATATAATATGATTTTTAAACCAAAATCATGGATGTTTCAGGAAGAAAGATCAGGAAGCTGATAAAAAATAATTACAGGAGTTTTAGCAATGCTTCAATTATTAAAAAAAATATTTTGTCTGCACATTTATGAATACCAGCAAATGGAGGAAATTGGGGCAGATTGGGAATGCCGCAAATGTGGTACCCAAAGAGATTAAAAAAATACTGAAAGAAAAAGTGAGCAATATGCTCACTTTTTTATATCCATTATATTTAATCTAAACTCATATCCGTTAAAATCATTACCAGTACCACATGATGAGAAGGCTTAAATGAGCAAAGATTTCCATGCCAAAACCTATATTGTAGATGAAAATCTGGCTGACACTTTACACTGGTTAAGTCTGCATCAGGACTGTTATGACTCTTTTAGTTTTGATGCACTGACGCAGAAACTGGTCGTACATCATGCCAATGGAACAGACCAGATCCGGATCGGTGATTATCTCAATGCCAGTTATGGCATTTTAATTACTGCGCATAACTTTTCAGCATCTTGAATTATTTCAATTAACTTGCCATTGCATCAGTCGCCAATGCGCGGATGCTTGGCTTAGGTTGTTCTGCTACCAGTCCCAATTTTTCAAAGAGCTGTTGGTCACGACCTTTGGCTGTATTTGGAGTCGTTAGCAATTTTTCGCCTGAGAAAATTGAGTTGGCGCCTGCCATAAATGCCAATGCCTGATCTGAGTCAGTCAGTGATTCACGGCCTGCCGAAAGACGGATATAACTTTTGGGCATCAGAATGCGGGCCACTGCAATAGTTCGAATCCATTCAATCACATCCAGTTTTTCAACATCTGCCATCGGTGTGCCTTCAATTGGCACCAGCATATTGATAGGTACAGATTCTGGGTGAATCGGAAGTGTAGAAAGCTCAAACAATAAACCGATCCGATCATTGCGACTTTCACCTAAGCCGACAATGCCACCACTACACACTTTCAAGCCAGCTTGGCGCACATGATCCAGTGTATCCAATCGGTCATCAAAGCTGCGGGTACTGATAATATGTGAATAGTATTCACGTGACGTATCCAGATTGTGATTGTAATAATCCAGACCAGCATCTTTCAGGCGTTCTGCCTGTGAGGCATTCAGCATGCCTAAAGTCATACAGGTTTCGAGTCCAAGTGCTTTGACTTCACGTACCATGTCCAGCACATAGGGCATATCACGTTCATGCGGATTACGCCACGCTGCTCCCATACAGAAACGCGAACTGCCAGAAGCCAGTGCTTCTTTTGCTTCCTGAATTACTTTTTCTACTGCAATTCGTTTTTCCGCTTCGAGTTTGGAATCATAATGTGCGGACTGAGAACAGTATTTGCAATCTTCCGGGCATTTACCGGTTTTAATAGAAAGCAGGGTACTGACCTGAACGGTATTGGCATCAAAATATTGACGATGAACTTGTTGAGCCTGAAAGAGTAAGTCCATTAAAGGTTGTTGATACAGGGTCTCAATTTCTGTACGAGACCAATCATTACGTATTGGATCAATACTGTTCATCTGTCCATCCTTGTTCATATTTATTTATCAGGCTCCATCTTAAGTAAAAGTATCGCCGTCTTCATTAGCAAAATATGACCTTATAGAAAAAACAAAACCCACACAAGGTGGGCTTTGCTGTTGAACTCTTGATCGGGCTTTATTCACGATGATTTCCGTGAATATTCTGGTTTTGTAAATCACTACGATGTTGCTTGTTTAATACACGTTCATCTTGTTCGTGCTGGTTATTTTTTGGAGAGCCAAGCGGGCCATGTTGTGACTGCTGCTGTTGCTGTTGTTGCTGCTTCTGGTGTTGATGTTGCAACTCTTCAAGCTGTTCCTGATTTTGATGTTGTGTATCAGATGACTTTTGCATATCCACCTCCGGCTTTATTTCCATTCTTTTTCCTTTATGCCATAGCTTGCACAGTAACTGTGTAAGGCTTTGACGAGAAAATGTGAACCGAAGTAAAAATTGAAAATTACCGGGATTTTGCCAGTTGCTCCTGTATAGCCCAGTCAATATGAACTCGTACAATCTCATCATGTTGATTCTGCTGAGCTTGTAATGCCTGCACAATCTGTGGATCAAAAGGTGCATTACCCAAGCCGATCGCGATATTGCGCATAAAGCTTTGATAGCCAGTACGGCGTAATGGACTGCCTTCAGTGGAGCTCAAAAATGTAGCCTCATCCCATTGCCAGAGATCCAGTAAACTCACTTGATCCAATCCATATCGGGGGTGAAAATCTTCAATATTGGTTTTTTGAGCAAAACTGTTCCACGGACAAATCAACTGACAATCATCGCAGCCAAAGACCCGGTTACCAATCCCTCGACGTAACTCCTCTGGAATGATCCCTTTATACTCAATGGTTAAATAAGCAATACAGCGACGTGCATCTAGCATATAAGGTTCAACTATAGCCTGTGTCGGGCAAATATCAATACAGGCTGTGCATGAACCACAATGTTTGCTTGCAGGCTCATCAAAGGGCAGTTCCAGTAAGCTAAAAAGTTCTCCTAAAACAAAAAAAGATCCGGATTTTTTATGGATTAATAAAGTGTGTTTACCGGTCCAGCCCATGCCCGCACTTTCGGCCAGAGATTTTTCAAATACAGGTGCAGAGTCTGCAAAGGGGCGGGATTCAAATTCACCAACCTTTTCCCGAATTTTTGCAGCCAGCATTTTTAGGCGCCCGCGCATGGTTTTATGATAATCACGACCACGGGCATAACGGGCAATAATCGCAGAATTTGGTGCATAGGGCACTAGACGCGGTTCTGGAAGATCGACCAGATAGTCCATTCGTACACAGATCACGGATTTGGTATTGGGAATAAGCAGTGTGGGATTGGCACGTTTTTCCAGATTTTCTTCCAGAAACTTCATATCACCGTGATAACCGCGGTCTAAATATTCCTGCAAACGGACTAATTCTGCTTGAGCATCCGGTTTGGCAATGACACAATCAGAAAAACCCAGCTCTCGTGCCTGCGCTTTGATCCACGCCTTCAGTTCATTAGGATCTTGTTGATAAACTTGAATTTGCGCTTGGGAATCGGGTATTGTCATAAACCAGAAACAGGAAATAAGAAATGCAGCAGCAAGTTTATCATAGCCGCGATATACAAGCATGGGAGCAGCGCTGGTTTGGCAAGCAAAATAGTTCTTATGGTTTGATGCAACAGGTGGCATGGTCGATTGCGCAGCGACTCATCCCTTTATTGGAACAACAGCAATTGACTCAAATCGCTGTCTGTTGCGGTCAGGGTAATAATGCCGGTGATGGTTATCTGGTAGGAAAATATTTAAAACAGGCCGGTTTTGAAATAGATATTTATGCAGCAGAACCCGGTCCATCACAGGATCTGGCTCAAGCAATCGGGGAAGCTCAGCAAATCGGTATACCTACTTATTCAGGTTTTAATTTTCAGAAACAATATGAAGTTTATATTGATGCCTTATTTGGGATCGGTTTGAACCGTGATCTTAATGAAAATTGGCAACAGATTATTCAAAGCTTTAATGCCCAGCAAGGACTCAAAATTGCAGTAGATATTCCAAGTGGATTGCATGCCAATACAGGCCAGCCTTTGCCGGTTGCCATTAAGGCAGATCATAGTCTTACTGTTTTAGGTTTAAAGGCGGGCCTATTTACCGGACGAGGCAAAGAATATACCGGCAAGGTAGAGGTCATCTCGGTTATTCCTTCCGATGCTGAACTTGTGCCGATAGCTCAAATTTCCTCGACTCAAATTCATCTGCCTAAACGTGAAGCTTTTGGACATAAGGGCAGTTATGGGCATGTGCTCGTAATTGGGGGGCATGCCGATATGGGCGGTGCGGTCATTATGGCAGCTGAGGCAGCCTTTGCTGCCGGTGCAGGTAAGGTCACTGTGGCTTGTGATGCCAAACATCATACTGCCATTTTGTCACGTGCTCCGAATATCATGCTGCGTGATATTAATGCGCTAGATGCTGAGCAACGCCAAGCTTTAGTTCGTCATGTGGACGCTGTCTGTTTTGGTATGGGGCTAGGACGAGATACTTGGGCTGAGAAGCAATATAATTACTGGTTTAACCTGATTCAGCAATCAGAACTGGAGACAGTTCTTGATGCAGATGCCTTGTGGTTTCTGGCAAAAGCACCACAAAATTTGAATGCCCATACTTATGCAACACCGCATCCGGGTGAAGCGGCTACTTTGCTAGAAATGAAAGCATCAGGAGTCGAAGCAGATCGCATTCAGACAATTAAACAGCTCCAGCAAAAATATCAGGGACAATGGGTGCTCAAGGGTTCAGGTAGTCTGATTTTAGAGGATGATCTTTATATTTGTACCGCAGGCAATGCCGGTATGGGAACCGGAGGAATGGGAGATGTACTTGCTGGCATGATCGCCAGTTTGAAAGCCCAATTTAAAGATGATATCCATTTACACGAGATCGTAACTTTGCACGCACTTGCAGGTGATGTACTGGCGGAAAAGGGTGAACGCGGCTTACAGGCGCAAGATATGAAACATGCCATTTACCAGGTTGTGAACCACTAAGGAAAATAAAAATGCAGGCCATTCATTTAATCATTCAGGGCAAAGTGCAGGGCGTGGGCTACCGTCGCTGGTTTGAACAACAAGCAATTCAATTAGGTTTAAAGGGTTTTGTACGTAATCTGGAAACAGGCGAAGTTGAGGCTATCATTGTTGAGAAGGAAGCGATTGTTCGGAAAATGATCCAGCTCAGCAGAACTGGACCACAACGTGCAAAAGTCACTGCAATACATCAGCAGAGTTTGAATCTTCAAGACGCTGATTTTCAGGACTTTAAAGTATTAACCGAAGATTAACGGCGGCGAGTGCTGACCCGGCTGCGTCCGCGTGCCATGCCCCCCAATGCATTCAATACGGCCATTTTACTCATACTGCCTGAAGCATGGGCATGACAAATGGCAGCAGCGAGTGCATCAGCAGCATCCTGTTGCGGCTTGATTGTCAGGTTCAGAATACGCATAACCATCATCTGAACCTGTTCTTTGTCTGCAGCGCCATAGCCCACAACAGACTGTTTGATCTGCCGCGCCGTATATTCAGCAACTTTCAGATCCAGATTCACCAAGGCTGCGACTGCGGCACCACGTGCCTGACCCAATTTAAGAGCAGAATCCGGGTTCTGTGCCATAAACACTTGTTCCACCGCAGCCTCGGTCGGGCCGTAAAATTTGACAATCCGCTCTACACCGGCAAAGATTCGTTTTAAACGTTCAGGCATTTCCGCTGTTTCAGTTCTAATCGTTCCCGCATCAACAAAAGTAAGTTTTGAACCTTCTTTCTGGATGATACCGTAACCTGTTAGACGCGAACCGGGATCAATCCCAATAATTAATGACATGCCTGCACTTTAAAAATAAAATAATGCCCATATTGTTACATAAGCGTATCAAAAAAGCTTGATCCTGATGAAGCAGTTGATTACAGCATCCTAATATTTATTTTACTGAGATTAGATTAATTTTCATGAAATTATTTCTTATTATCCTGGCCGGCTTAGTCCTCGAAGTATTTGTATGGATTGGCGTGGGTGACCTTGTCGGGAGCATGTGGTACGTATTTTTCTGGTTCGTGGCGGCCTTCTTTATCGGTATGAACCTAATCCGGAAATATTCGGCCGGCGTTATGCCGCAAATGCAGCAAATGCAGATGGGACAAATGAGTGCAGATCCGGCATTATCGAATAATTTACCTAAGATCTTGGCTGGCTTTTTCCTGCTGATTCCTGGTTTGATTAGTGATGTACTTGCGGTATTAATGCTGATTCCACCTGTACAACGTGCTTTCCAGGCAGCTATGATGAAAATGATGATGAAACGTCAGCAAGCCATGATAGAAAAAATGATGGGTGGCATGATGGGCGATGTCGGTGGCGGTGCAGGTCAAAACCCGTTTGCGGAAATGATGCGTCAAATGCAGGATATGCAGAACCAGCAGGGTGGTCATAGAGATTCAACCATTATTGATGGGGAAGCCCGTGAAGTGACCCCGGAAGCCAAGAAAATTGAAATGAAAGATGTGAACAAGAAATAAAATCAAGCTTCCAATAAAAAAGCCGAATCTCATGATTCGGCTTTTTTATTGGAACTTTCTAATTTCATTAAACAAAAGTTATAATAGTTTTTTACCATTTGATCTTTTTTTAAATGTCTTTGCTTTTTACCATCTGTTTTCTACATTTTGTAGCTCAATTAAGCCCCGGTCCTGACATTTTACTTATCGCAAAAAGTGCAGCCTCTACGACACGTATGAATGCCTTAAAGGTGATTGCTGGAATTTCAGCGGGGATCGTAGTTTGGGTGGTATTGACGCTAGCAGGCTTTACCGTATTGATCGACCAGTTTTCCTGGATTCAGCAGGTATTGATGGTCATCGGTGGGTTATTTTTGGCCAAAATGGGCTGGGCCATGCTAAAAGGCGGATGGCAAAGTTTTCAGAACAGACATCAAACTCAAGATGATTTAAATACGGTAGAAGCACCAAAAAGTTATTTTATGCAGGGTTTATTGACTAATCTGTCGAATCCTAAAACTCTGATCTATTTCAGTAGCGTATTTTCACTTGCACTGAGTTCATCAGCTTCTGATTATTTAAAAGCGCAACTGGCAGTGATTATTCCGCTGCAAACATTTATTACTTTTACTTTACTAATGCTATTAATTTCCCATCCTAAAATTAAAGAGGCTTACCAGCGATCAGGAAGTTATATCGATATGATTTCAGGCGGGTTATTCCTAATTTTTGCAGTCTGGTTATGGTATGACGCGCTGGTTCTAATGAACTAAAAATCTTAATTCGATGGGGTAACAGAGGAGTTTTCGTTAGAAAGCTGCTGTGCAGCGGAAGCATCAGAAACTGGATGATCCTGTTTCTGCACTGGAGACTGATAACGATTCGGTTTAAGGGTGGCCTCAGTATTTTCCGAACCCTGATAACTGCGACTGCGATTGGCACGCTCACGTAAGCCGCCTTTTTTAATTAACTGAACCATTTTCATTTCTCACTGCAAGATGACTTATTGTAATTCAAATTTTCTATTCTGGCAGCGTTTCATATTCAAGTTAAAATTGCATAAAAAAGACCTGATCCAAGTCAGGTCTTGCTGGAGGATAAGAAAATTAGCGCGGACGTTTATTATCTTGTTGTAGCACATCAAATAATGATGACTGAGCTGGCACTTCCTGCTGCTGTGACTGGATATAAACATGCATTACCTTGAAAGCGATTGCAGTAACCAGACAGGCCACCAGACATAAAATCCAAAAACCATAAGGGCTGCGAATATTATGTGAGCCACAAGCATGACATTCTTTTTGGCCAGCTTCCACAACTTTATCGCAGCACGCACAGTGATATTGATAGTACATTGCTAAGCTCCATTACATTTCTGATATTTTTTTTGTTATCTTTCACGGACTTTTATTTTAGGCCTACATGTCATATTAATGATGCAATTAGACGCTGACAAGTCATATAACAAAAAGTTACCCAAGTCTCAGTGAGGAAAATAAATAATAATTGGCTAAGTACATAACATTATTAAGTTATTTCGAGAAATTTCTCTGGAATAATTAACTATGCTATCTATCAATTCATAAGCAATTTTTGAACCAGTTCGAGTGGAGCTTAAGAACAACAAGTATAAAATGGGAAATAGACAGGGCAAGAACTTAGATGAATTGATCTGCTCCACAAAATAGAATGATATGGAATATATTTTACTGAGTTACTTAATGAATATGTATTTAAAAAGTATGAGATGAAAAATAGCTATACCTCGCCTGATCAAGCAGCTAAGCAACTTGTGCCTGCATTTGATGCCCAATGAAAAGAAATCACCACCTGGACATTTGATACCTTTTTCACCCGCGGGCGGTGTACTCTCTACAGCTTCAGATTTAACCAGATTTGCACAAGCTCAGCTCGATGCAAAAAATGCGGCAGTACAATTAACTCAGCAAGCAACTACAGAAAAAGCAGGTAGCTACTAATTGGGATTGGGCTGGTTTGTGCGAGAACAGGACAATGACACCAAAATCATTTGGCATGGGGGAAATACCGCAGGGCATTCTGCTATTTTGATGATTGATTTAAACAAGAGAAAGGCAGTTACGATTTTAGCTAATGTTGCTGCTGTACATCCTGAAATGGGAAATATTGAAAAACTGGCTGCTCAATTACTACAGGAATAAATCAGCTTTAAGATAGTAAAAAGCCCGCACAATGCGGGCTTTTTTTAATTCATGAATTTTAAGGATTACTGACCAGAACGGATGATGTAGTCGAAGGCAGATAATGATGCTTTGGCACCTTCACCAGTGGCGATGATGATCTGTTTGTAAGGAACAGTGGTACAGTCACCTGCAGCAAACACACCTTTGACATTGGTTTCATTGCGCTCGTTAATCATGATCTCACCACGGTTAGTTAGCTCAACATCGGTTCCTTTCAGGAAGTCGGTGTTTGGCAACAAACCGATCTGAACGAAGATCCCTGCCAGTTCAACTGTATGCTCTTCATCAGTTGCACGGTCTTTGTATTTCAACGCTGTGACTTGTGAACCATCACCGATCACTTCGGTAGAAAGCGCATTTTTGATTACAGTGGTGTTTGGCAAGCTGTTCAATTTATCTTGAAGTACCTGATCCGCACGCAGTTTTGTATCAAACTCAACTAGCGTTACATGCTCAACAATACCCGCAAGGTCGATCGCAGCTTCTACACCCGAGTTACCACCACCGATGACTGCAACACGTTTACCTTTAAACAATGGACCATCACAGTGTGGGCAGTACGCTACACCACGAGTTTTGTATTCTGCCTCACCTGGAACATTCATTTCTCTCCAGCGTGCACCAGTAGACAGAATCACGGTTTTAGATTCAAGTTTCGCACCATTTTCTAAAGTGACTTCTACCAGACCATTCGCTGTACTATCTGCACCTTTGATATCTGAGACACGTTGCAGATTCATGATGTCAACACCGTATTCACGAACGTGTGCTTCCATTTCAGCGGCAAATTTCGGACCTTGGGTTTTTTGCACTGATGTGTAGTTTTCGATGTCCATGGTATCCATCACCTGACCGCCCATACGTTCAGCCACGATCCCAGTTTTGATGCCTTTACGTGCTGCATAGATCGCTGCAGTATTCCCTGCAGGTCCACCACCAATCACCAACACATCAAATGCATCTTTGGCATTCAGTTTTTCCGCGTCTTTGGCTGCGGCATTGGTATCCAGTTTGGCAATGATTTCTTCCAGTGTCATACGACCCTGACCGATATGTTCATTGTCCTGGAACACCATCGGTACGGCCATGATTTTGCGTTCTTCCACTTCGTCCTGGAAGAAGGTACCATCGATCATGGTTGCAGTCGTACCTGGGTTATAGATGGCAATCAGGTTCAATGCCTGAACGACATCCGGACAGTTATGACAGCTGAGTGATACGAATACATCAAAGTCAGATTTGATCCCCAAACCTTTGATGGATTCCAGAACTTCGGCAGAGACTTTTGGTGCATAGCCTGAAGTTTGCAGCAATGCCAGAATCAGCGACGTAAACTCATGGCCCATCGGCAAGCCTGCGAAGAACACACGAGGCTGTTCACCGGCTTTTGCCACACCAAAGCTTGGTGCACGTTTGTTGGTACCGTCAAAACGGGCAGTGACTAGATCAGAAAGCTGAGCGATTTCCTCAACCAGTTCTTTGATTTTGGCTGACTTGTCAGAGCCATCCAGAGTTGCCACTAATTCAATCGGGCCTTCCAAACGTTCAAGTAGTGTTTTTAATTGAGCTGAAGTATTTTGATCTAACATTGCTAACGTCTCCAAAGGAGTAAGAATTCATTCGATAAGTAGATACTAAGCCAAATCGATAAATAGATAAAACAGTTTGTTCTTATAAATTTGATCGGTTTTGCAAATGTATTGAAAAATTCATGATTAATTTCAAGCTTATATATGGGTGCTTAGCATGAATTTTCAAGTAGTTTAAAGTGTGATTGGTCTTTTTCAGTTAAGATTGGAATTCTGCATTTGAGAGTTGAACGATGGAATTACAACGCGGTATTTATCAACATTATAAGGGTAAACTTTATCAGGTCCTGCATGTGGCAACACATAGTGAAACGGAGGAAAAGCTGGTGGTTTATCAATGTCTTTATGGTGACTATTCGATTTGGGTTCGACCGCTATCCATGTTTACAGAAAGTATTAATACCAGTGATGATCGTGAAGTAGAACGCTTTAAATTGGTTCAGGCACTTTAATCAATCCATAAAAAATTTATTTAGATAACCTCAGGGAAGAGCAATGAATCAATTACAACATTTTGAAAGTTTCATGCAGGAACTGTATAAGACCTTTCATGCGCATGATCTTCAGCAAACTGAACGTCTGCAACGCTATCGAAATATTGAGCCTGAATCAGGCCGATTTTTATCATTACTCATTCGTGCCCAGCAGTCCAAACGTATTCTGGAAATTGGGACTTCTACAGGCTATTCCACTTTATGGCTGGCCGAAGCTGCCCGGCAGACTCAAGCGATGATTACAACATTAGAAATAGATGCAGAAAGAGTTACGCAGGCCGAGCAGTATGCAAATCAGCTAGACTTAAAGGATTTGATTGATTTTAAAGTGACAGATGCCTTGTATTATCTGCAAGCTGAGCAGGACGTATTTGATTTTATATTGTTAGATGCGGAACGTGATGCTTATGTGGATTATTGGACCCATTTGGCCCGATTGCTCAAGCCAAAAGGTGGAGTATTGCTGGTGGATAATGTGATTTCACATGCTGCGGAAGTAGAAGAATTTATTCAGCTGATCCAGCAGGATTCACGTTTCATCATGAGTACATTGCCGATTGGAGCTGGCTTACTCATGGTGACTTATCGTTAAGTAGAAATTAGTTAAATTAAAATAGGCAAACCCGGTCAAAATGTAAGTTGTATTCAAGATACTTCTGTACAAAGGCCATTTTATCTTGTCGTCTTAACAGGTTGTCATAAACAAATTCGGGAACAGGATGGTAGAGCTCTATATCGCCATTGCTATAAATGATTTTCAGGTGGCGGCTAGAAGGACTATAAGCCCATGAGATCACGGTTAGCAGTTTTTGCATACGTTTTCCTCCACTGAATATTATTATCTTATGTCTTGAACTTATGCCAACTGACATTGAAGATGTATAACTGAATTGTAAGCATAAGTAGGGGATTGTTATTAAGAGGATGCAATATGCATGCCTGATTTTTATATGATCTTTAAAGTGAAAAATAAAGATTTGGCAGGATGGCTTTAGATAGAAGGAAAAGGAAAATAAAACGGTTGGCCAATAGAGCAATCAAATAAATGTTCAAATAAAAAACCACGCTAAAAGCGTGGTTTTTTTGAATCAGTTCAATCTAATACAGATTAGATTTTACCAACTAGGTCGATTGAAGGAGCAAGAGTTGCGTCGCCTTCTTTCCATTTAGCTGGGCAAACTTCGCCTGGGTGAGCGTGTACGTATTGAGCTGCTTTAACTTTACGAAGAAGTTCTTGAGCATCACGACCGATACCGCCAGCGTTGATTTCAACGATTTGGATTTTACCTTCTGGATCGATCACGAAAGTACCACGGTCAGCAAGGCCGTCAGCTTCGATTAGTACGTCGAAGTTTTTAGCAAGAGTCCAAGTAGGATCGCCAACCATTACGTATTGGATTTTTTTGATTTCTTCAGAAGAATCGTGCCAAGCTTTGTGAGTGAAGTGAGTGTCAGTAGAAACTGAGTAGATTTCAACGCCTAATTTTTTGAATTCTTCGTAGTTGTCAGCAAGGTCGCCAAGTTCAGTTGGGCAAACGAAAGTGAAGTCAGCTGGGTAGAAGAATACTACAGACCATTTACCTTTAAGGTCAGCTTCTGTTACTTCGATAAATTTACCATTTTGGAACGCAGTTGTTTTGAACGGTTTAACTTCAGTATTAATTAAGCTCATCATTGTCTCCATGATTGAGGTTTGTATTTAATTTCCAATAGGGTACAGAAATTATTTTTCTTGCTGAAACAGTATTTTTACATAACATACATCGGAAAAACCGAATTAAGCTAAAAATAAAACACCATCAGCGCAAACAGCATTGCTCATGATATAAATGATTCAACCGTAGAATGGTGAATACATCATGACAAGACTCACCCCGGTTTAATGCCTCTTCAGACATGATGCCGCAAGCAGTAAAATTCAAGGGCAAAAATTAAAAAATTATAAAAATATTCAAAATGGCCGTTCTTTCGCTTAGGGGCAATACAGCGTAAAATAGCTGCCTATTGTCTTTTTTTATATCAGGTGTTTTCTCAGTGCAGAGTCCTTTAAATGTAGATCAGCTCGTTATGGCGCGTGACCGTCATCGTTTAAATCGACTCCAAAAAGGTAAAGATGCCAACCAAAAGCAATATCAAGAATTATTTGAAAAATCGCATGCCAAAGTCATGCAGCGTATCGAACGCATTCCCAATATCAAGCTGAATCAGGATCTGCCTGTTACCCAGTATGCAGACAAGCTGATTGAAGCGATTCAGCAGCATCAGGTTATTATTGTGGCTGGTGAAACCGGTTCCGGTAAAACCACGCAATTACCACAAATCGCCATGCTGGCAGGTCGCGGCCTGACTGGTCTGATTGGCCATACCCAGCCACGTCGTCTGGCTGCGCGTAGCGTATCACAGCGTATTGCGGAAGAAGTTGGCGAGAAACTGGGTGAATCAATTTCCTTTAAGGTTCGTTTTAATGAACAGGGCTCGCAGGATTCGATTGTCCGTTTGATGACGGATGGTATTTTATTGGCAGAGCTGGCCAATGACCGGTTCCTGACCAAATACGACACCATTATTATCGATGAAGCGCATGAACGCTCGCTGAATATCGATTTCATCATGGGTTATCTCAAGCAGCTGTTGCCGCGTCGTAAAGATCTAAAAGTCATCATTACTTCGGCAACGCTGGACGTAAACCGTTTCAGTAACTACTTTAATGGCGCGCCGATCTATGAAGTGGAAGGGCGTAGCTATCCGGTAGAAGTGCGTTATCGTCCAATTTCTGAAATGAGCATTGTCGGCAGTGATGACGACGAATTTGATGATTTTGAAGAAAATCTGCCACGTGCAGTGGTTGCAGCTGTAGAAGAATGTTTTCAGGATGCACAGGAAAAAGGTCATCCAGAACATGCCGATATCCTGATTTTTGCCAGTACCGAACAGGAGATTCGTGAACTGCAGGAAACTCTGATCAAGCATGGTCCACGTCATACTGAGGTACTTCCTTTATATGCGCGTCTAGCGCTGGCTGAACAGCAAAAGATCTTTAATCCATCGGGCGGCGGCCGACGCATTATTATCGCCACGAACGTAGCAGAAACTGCACTGACTGTACCTAATATCCGTTATGTGATTGATAGCGGTTTTGCCCGTATTTCCCGTTATAACTATCGTTCACGGGTGCAGCGCTTACCGATCGAAGCGGTTTCTCAAGCTGCTGCCAATCAGCGTAAAGGCCGTTGTGGTCGTATTGCGCCAGGCGTCTGTATTCGTCTGTATAGTGAAGAGGACTTTTTAAGTCGTCCTGAATTTACCGAACCAGAGATTAAACGGACCAATCTGGCATCCGTTATTTTACAGATGCAAAGTCTGGGCCTAGGTTCACTGGAAGATTTCGATTTCATTGAGCCGCCAGATCATCGTCTGGTCAATGATGGTCGCAAGCTCTTGATTGAGCTTGGGGCGATGGTGGAGAAAAGTAAAGCCCCTCTTTCTGAAAGAGGGGTGGGGGGAGATTCTACTAATCCTCCTAAATCCTCCTTTACGAGAGGAGGACTTCAAGGCAAGGGAGATTCTCTAACCAAAATCGGTCAGCAAATGGCAAAAATGCCAATTGATCCACGTCTGGCGCGAATGATTCTTGGCGGTGCTCATTTTGGTGCGCTGAATGAAGCTTTGGTGATTGTTGCAGCTCTGGCAGTACAAGACCCACGTGAACGTCCTGCGGATAAGCAGATGCAGGCTGATCAGAAACATGCCTTGTTCCGTGAAGCAGATTCAGATTTCCTGTTTTATATCAAGCTCTGGGATACCTTGCATAACAACAGTGAAAGTATGAGCGAAAACAAACGTCGTACTTTTGCACGTAATCATTTCCTGAGCTGGTTACGTCTGCGTGAATGGAAGAAAACTCATGAGCAGCTGGTGGATCTGGCTAAAGGCTTAAAGCTGTCCTTTAATGAAAAGAAAGCCAGTTATGAAAATCTGCATCGCGCTTTATTGACCGGCTTACTGTCTTTTATTGGCAACAAGACTGATGAACGTAATGTATTTATGGCAGTCCGTCAGCAGAAAGCACGAATTTTCCCGGCATCAACGCTGCACAAAACCAATACCCCATGGGTAATGGCTTTTGAAATGGTTGAAACCTCGCAGGTGTATTTACGAACTCTAGCGAAAATTGAGCCGGAATGGATTTTGCTGGCTGCGCGTGACTTACTGAAACATCATTATTTCGAACCACACTGGTCGAAAAAGGCGGGTGTGGTCAATGCGTATGATCAGATTTCTCTGTTTGGTCTAATCATCGAGCCGAAACGTCCGGTCAATTATGAGAAAGTGGATCAGCCGGCTGCGCATGAAATCTTCCTGCGTGATGCACTGACTACTGGTAATCTCGGCATTAATCCACCCTTCTTGAAGCATAATTTGCTGAAACTGGAAGAAGTGGAGCGGGTAGAAGACAAGCTACGCCGTCGTGACTTGGTCGTGGATGAAGAAACCATTTACCAGTTTTATGCCTCCAAAGTGCCACCAGAAGTAGCCAGTCGCCGCAGTTTTGAGGACTGGCGTGCGACAGTAGAGCCACATGATCCACGTTATCTGTTTATTGATGATGATGCGCTTTGGCTGAATGATCGTCCGACCACACAGCAGTTTCCGGATTATTTACGTAATGGTGAATTGCGTCTGGCGACCAGTTACCGTTTTGACCCAAGTCATGATGAAGATGGTGCAACGGTTAAAATCCCGCTGCAGGCTTTGCCGCAGGTCGATGAAAATATTTGGTCATGGGGGATTCCGGGCTGGCGTCTGGAGCTGATCGAAGCTTTATTAAAGAGTTTACCTAAAGATAAACGCCGTAGTCTGGTGCCGATTCCAGATACTGCGAAAAAGCTGGCAGCCCGTATTGATGCAGTCAATCTACGTGAGCATATTTTCAGTTTTCTAGCTTTCCAATTGCGTGGCGAGCAGATTACAGAAAAAGATTTTAGCCTGGATCGGGTTGAGCAATATCTCTTGCCTTTGATCAAGGTGATTGATGAAAAAGGTCGTGTGATTGAACAAGGCCGTGATCTTGCCGAACTGAAAGCCCGTTGCCGTACTGAAACTCATAGTCCGGTGAAACAGTTAAAAGGTGAATTTAAAACTTTCCCAGAAAACTTTGTCTTTGAAGCGTCGCAAAAAGTGACGGGTGTAGTGGTCAAGCAATATCAGGCACTGGTTCCGACCAAAGACTTCGCTGCACTGGAACAGAAAGATGAATCTGGTGTCGTGATTCAGACCTTTAATGATCAGGCTGAAGCGGTCAAACAGCACCGTGAAGGGATTATTCGACTGGTGCATATGCAGCTCGGAGATCTGGTGCGTCAGCTGAAAAAACAGATTTCCAAACCGCTGGCACTGGCATATTCACCGCTTGGCGATAAGGCCCAACTGGAGCAAATGTTAGTTTATGCCACACTGCACCTGTCAATTAATGAGCTGCCTGTCAATATGCAAGAGTTCCAAAAGTTGGTGGAGGATGTAAAAAAATCTTTCCTGACTCATGGCCAGACTGCACTGAAAGAAATCACGGATATTTATATCCAGTGGCAGGAAATCCGTCGTAAATTACTGGTTTTAGACCCATCTATATTTGGAAAAAATATTGATGATATTGAGGATCAGCTTGATTTGATGAGTCTTTCTGACTTCGTTTATCGGAAACCTTCCGACGTATGGTCAGAATTTCCACGTTATTTGAAAGCCCTGATCTTGCGTTTAGAGCGCTTGCCAAATAACCTACAGAGGGATGATTCCGCCATTGACCAAATTGATCCGTGGATGGAAAAATTATTTCAGTTTAAAAATGACGCTCGCCTTAAAGAATTGTATTTTATGGTTGAGGAGTTAAGGATCTCATTGTTTTCTCAACCGATGAAAACGAAAACACCCGTTTCTCCAACTCGCCTGCAAAAAGTATGGGAACGTCTTGGAATCAGTTAAGATATAGGTCATTTTGAGAAGGAGTTTTACATGGGCATCCGTATTACGGGTACTGGCTTGTTCCATCCGGAAGATGTCATTACCAATGAAGAGTTAGTTGAAAGTTTAAATGCTTATGTGGAACTGTATAATCACGAAAATGCAGATAAAATCGCTGCAGGCGAATTAGATGCGCGTCGTGGTTCTAGCGCAGAATTTATTGAAAAAGCGTCAGGCGTACAACGCCGTTATGTGTCAGAAAAAACTGGCATCCTCGATCCAAAACGTTTACGTCCAAATCTACGTGAACGTTCAGATGATGAAATTTCCCTTCAGGCAGAATGGGGCGTGATCGCAGCAAAACAGGCGATGGAAAATGCCGGTGTCACTGCTGAAGATATCGATGTCGTGATCCTGTCATGTTCAAACCTGCAACGTGCTTATCCTGCGGTTGCGATTGAAATCCAGACTGCTCTGGGTATTCAAGGTTATGCTTATGACATGAACGTTGCATGTTCAGCAGCCACTTTCGGTTTAAAACAGGCTGCTGATGCCATCAAGGCAGGTGCACGTCGCGTATTGCTGGTGAATGTTGAAATCACCTCTGCACATACCGATTTCCGTTCACGTGACTGTCACTTTATTTTCGGTGATGTCGCAACTGCATCGATCATTGAAGATACTGAAACTAAAACCGGTTTCGAGATTCTTGATACTTCATTATTTACCCAGTTCTCAAACAATATCCGCAATAACTTCGGTTTCCTGAATACGTCAGAAAATGCGGATATCGACGACAAACGTTTCCGTCAGGATGGTCGTAAGGTATTTAAAGAAGTGTGTCCACTGGTTGCCAAGATGATTACTGCTCAACTTGAGAAAAATCATATTGCCCCTACAGATGTGAAACGCTTCTGGTTGCACCAAGCTAATGCCAGCATGAATGAATTAATTCTGAAACTGGTAGTGGGTAAAGAAAATGCCAAACCAGGTCTGGTACCTATCATTCTGAATGAGTTTGCCAATACTTCTTCCGCAGGTGTCATCATTGCCTTACACCGTACTGCAAATGAAGTTGAAGACGGCGAATATGGCGTACTGTGTTCATTTGGTGCAGGCTACTCAGTGGGTTCAATCCTGGTACAAAAACGCGTGGCATAAGCCGGGAGCATATTTTGCAGGTCAAGCATGACGGAGCATGGATCAGGCGCTTAAGTGCCTTATCCAAACTGTATTTCACGCCTACTTTTTTAGGGGCTGAAAATATTGATGCCAGTCGACCTGCAATGTATGTGGGTAATCATTCCATGTATGGCATCTTTGATGCGCCAATGCTGATTGATTACCTGTACAACGAACATCAAGTGGCTGTAGTCAGTATTGCTGATCATAGCCATTTTTATGTGCCGCTATGGCGTGAAGCAGTGAAGAAATTTGGTGCTATTGATGGTGTACAGGACTATGTCCGCTCGGCCATGCAGCAAGGCTACTCGATTCTGGTCTTTCCGGGTGGTGACCGTGAAGTGCTGAAACGGGAAGGTGAGCAGTATCAGCTGATCTGGAAAGAGCGTTACGGTTTTCTGAAATTAGCTCAAGAGTTTCAATATGATATTGTCCCTTTTGCTGCACTTGGCGGTGATGAAATCTATGAGATTGGATTTGATGCAAATAAAATCATTCAACATAAGTATTTTCAAAAATTATTAAAAATCCCCCAACTCAATAAATTATTACGTCATGGTGATGTAATTCCTTCTTTGCCTAAAAACCTTTTTCCCAAACGCTTACCTTTTTACTTTCAGTTTATGCCGCGGCAGCCGATTCATCATGTGCAGCACGAGAATGATCTGATTGATTTTCGTGAGTATTTACAAAACAAGATCTATCAGGGGCTAGAACTGTTGGCTGACAGACGTCGGCAAGATGAAGTCTAGGTCTTTTCATCATTCCTGCTTTGCTTTACATTGAGATCGAATTGTCTAAAAAATCACCATGTATCAATTTCTGTAATAGAAAGGAAAAAGCGATTTTAAAGGATTGAAATTCAGTAGGTCTGTAACTCAATAGGGTTAAAACGAAGGGGGAAATATGGAACAGGAGGGTTTGCTACTGCCATTCAGACAGCTCGCTCAACAATGCCTCAGTATTTTTCCTGAGTTAAATCAGCTGTATCTGGATCAAATGGCTTTTGTTGGTCATATGAATGCCCAGAATTTGTTCAAGATACATCAAGATGAGCATCGAATTGATCTGCTTAATGGCTTATTAAATATCCAGCTATATACACCTCAAGATTTAAATCCGGAAAGTCCTCATGCCTTAGCAGAAATGCACATTGATTCCAGTCTGGCTAAAGCAGAGGCTTTGGAAGAGTTTTTCTTTCAGGATATTTACTTTCTGACTGGCGATTTAAAGCCCCAGCATTCCCTGTTTTTACGTGATAAAGCCAAACAGCTCCGTCAGCTCATTATTGATCAAGTCTATATATGGGTTAATGCGCCTGACCGAGTTGCTAATTGCTTAAAACAGATGTCGCTTGTGCAGGCTGAAATCATTGACTCCTTTATGATTAAAGCCGAAGTTTATACTCAGCCTTGTATCAGTAATTGGATTCAAAGTGGGCATGAGATTCCTGCGAATGTCTTAAAACAGCTACAGTCAATCTTTTCCTTGCAATATTTGCAGCCAGATGAGTTTCTATCGATTCAGTCAGTTATGGATAGTCTGGATGCATTTTGTTTTAGTGCACCTGAGTTTCTGCACCCAGCAACCTTCCGGATTATTTCTTTATCCTTTGAAAACCGGTTCAATCTGCACGAACTGAATGACCATATTGACGATATTCGTTTGTTGTATCGGCATGCAGAAGAGCAAAGTCATCTACTGGGCTTTGTCCGGTTGATGAATCGTGATAGCTGGCATCGGAGTGATCTGCTATCCAAACGCAATTTTCTGGAAAATAATCCTTATTTATGGCAAAAAAAAGTCGCCAAACTTCCTTTATTTGACTGTCATCGCGTAGTGAACTGGCTATTTAAACAGCCTGCGGAAATCTTGGATTGGCTGAGCAGCAATATTCAACATAGCAGTCTGCGGGTAGCAGCAACAGCTTTAAGCTTTATCGATACGCATCATATTCATCCGCAGATTGTTTTAGCTACCTTGCAATATTTTCAATATATCGCAGCACGTCTGTTTATTGATGATGTTCATCAATATGCCATTCAGCATCACTGGTTTGAGCATGAGCTAAATCGAACAGTTGTTCTCAAAGGGACGCGTCAGGCTATTGAGGATCATCGTATTGCCATTAGTCCATCGATTCTATATCTGGATGAATGGATCGGATTATTGCGGGATGTAGTGGCAATGGGTGATCAGATGACTAAAAGAGTTTACGCCAACTTAAGTCGGGTGATGCAGGCTTATATGCAGCATCTGTATAAGGTCACCCGTGATTTGCCTGAGGATGTGCTGGCTTATATTCGGCCCCAAACTCAGCAAGACCGTGATTTTTATAACGTGCTACAACGTAACCAGATTCCATTTGTAGAGTTCAGGAAGCGCTTTTATTTACATGCAAGGCATGTGCGGGAATCCTGTTTTGATGGTTATATTCGTGATTATCTGCCGGAGTATTTTTCTACTCAAACAGAAGTGCCTAAAAATTTAAGCTGGACCAGTTTATTTACGCAGGCAGTTGTCTGGCATGAGCAAATTCAGAAGCAAGAGATTATTGCCAAGCTCAAAAAAGACTTTGCTCTAGCCAGCTGGAGGCCGCTCACACAAGCACATTTTCTACTGTATTTTAATTGGCGGTTTGAGGAATTGAAAACACTAGAGCGGATTATTGAAGAGGCTAGAATATTCCGGAACTGTCTGGCTGCAAGTTATGCACAGCGTATAGTCGAAGGTGAATATGTGGCCTTTCGCATGTCACATCCTGCCATTAAATTACCTTTGATTTTAGGCTGTCAGTTGCAGAATGACCAAGTCATTTTTGACCAGCTTGAGTATCCAAATAATCAAAAAGCGGAAGTTGAATATATCAATATTGCCCAGCATTTTATTAACTGGTTAAACCTGCAGGCTTGACCTGATTCAGTGCTTTTCTGTCCGTGAAGCTTAACTTTTCCGGCAAAAATCGTTAGGCTATAGCCGTTCTTTTACGGTATCTCTTTTATGAAACAGGAAACTGCACTTAAGCTCTTAAAAGCAGGGGAAAATGTCTTTTTAACCGGTTCTGCAGGTGCAGGGAAAACTTATACGCTTAATCAATATATCAATTATCTGAAAGCCCGTAAGGTGTCGGTTGCCATTACTGCATCGACTGGTATTGCGGCAACGCATATGAATGGCATGACCATTCATACCTGGGCAGGAATCGGGATCAAAGACTTTTTGTCTGAAGAAGACCTGAAGCGGATGAAAGAGCGTAAATACCTGAAAGAACACTTGGAAAATGCGCAAGTCCTGATCATTGATGAAATTTCCATGCTGCATGCCAAGCAGCTCAATCTGGTCAATCAGGTGCTGAAATATTTCAAGGAAAGTGATGAAGCTTTTGGTGGGATTCAGGTCATTGTAGCAGGGGACTTTTTCCAGTTGCCGCCCGTTGGGAAAAATGATGAGCGTAACCGCGATAAATTCTGCTTTATGTCGGATGCCTGGGTTGAAGCCAAGTTTCGTGTTTGTTACTTGACTGAACAGCACCGTCAGGGCAATGACTATCTGAATGATATTCTGAATGCCATTCGTGCACAGGCCATTTCACCTGAACATCGTTTAGCGCTACAGGGTACACGTCAGCAGGACATTGGCGATACCTATACACGTCTCTATACCCACAATATGGATGTCGACAGCATTAACTTTAAGCATCTTAATGAAATTGATCAGGATCCCCGCCAGTTTGATGCGCAATGTGATGGTAATGAAAAACTGATAGAAACCTTAAAGTCTTCAGTCCGAGCACCAGAAGCTTTAACTCTGAAAAAACATGCCAAGGTCATGTTCGTGAAAAATAACTTTGATATGGGTTATATCAACGGCAGCTTGGGTGAAGTGATCGGCTTTGAAGATGATGATGAGCATGGCATTCTGCCAAAAGTTAAACTGACAGATGGAACTACATTAATTGTAGAGCCTGAAACCTGGTCGGTAGATAATGAAGCAGGTAAAACCATTGCCAGTTTCCAGCAGATTCCACTACGTTTGGCTTGGGCGATTACCATTCATAAGTCTCAAGGCATGACGCTAGAAGCTGCTGAGATTGACTTGAGCCATACCTTTGAAAAAGGTCAGGGCTATGTAGCATTATCCCGTTTAAAAAGCTTAAATGGTCTACGCTTGAAAGGCTTTAATGAACAGGCTCTGGAACTTGATAGTCTTGCTATTAAGGCTGATCGCCGTTTTCAGGAACTGTCAGATGAAGCAGAAGCGAATTTTGAAAACGTGGATTTGACTGTACAGCATAAGGCCTTTATCCGCCATTGTGGTGGCACTTTGAACGAAGTTGAGATCCAGCGTAATGAGAAGAAAATTGCCAAAAATGGTGGTAAGCAAAACTACGCGACTGCAACCTTGGATGAAACCCGTGAACTGTTTGAAGAAGGGTATGAGATTTCCGATATTGCAACTGAACGTGGCTTGACACCAGCAACCATCATTAACCATCTCGGACGTTTGCATAAAGAGCAAGGTCTTGATATCTCAGTAGCTCATCCGGGTGAGGAAGTTGTTGAACAAGTCCGTAAGATTTATAAACGTCTAACCAAACGTCAAAATTCAGATCATTTTAATGATGATGGCAGTATTAAATTACGTCCGATCGTGGAACTGACCAGTCTGCGTATGGGTTATGATCAGGTGCGTTTGGCTTTGCTGTTTGTGGAATAAAATTTGGGTTTTTAAATTTTAGTATTTAACCTGAGCTTTTACTTTTGAAAGATCAAAAGTAACAAAAATCTTTTGTTGGATTGAAGGTACATCCTGTACCTCAATCCAACGAGCGACATCCATGTCGCTGATCATGTGATTTAATACTATGCAGTTTTTAATTTTAGAATGTTAATTTTTAAGAATATTGCACAATCATGGTTAAAGGCTTATTGCGTTCCAATCAATAACGATAAAATCCCAGCCGCAATTAATGGCCCGACTGGGACACCACGAAGTACCGCGACGCCTGCCACCGTACCAATTAATAGACCTGCAACGACATCAGGCTGACTTGACATCAGTTTCACCCCGCGTCCACCAAGCCAGGCAACAAATAGACCGATTGCAATTGCCAGTAAAGATTTCCAGCTAAGAAAAGATTTCAGAATACTGTCACCGGGAATTTTTCCGCTAGCAATCGGAGCCAATACACCAATGGTTAAAATAATAATCCCGATATTTAGGCCATGTTGCTGTACATAAGGTAAGAGTTCATTGAGAGGCGTGATTTTTAATACGATCAACACGGCCGCAGCAATGGTCACAGCAGTATTATGACTAAAAATACCGCAAGCCAGTAGAACCAGAAGAACAAGCAGATTCAGATCAAATTGGGACATAAGGAGATAGGAAAAATGAAAAGTCACAGGATTATAGGCTTTTTAGCCATTTAAAGGGAGAAAGCCTTATAAGAACTGAATCTAGTTAGTTTTCGGTATAGAATGCGCCTATTGTTCGTTTAAACAGGTTCAGACAGATGCTATTGGAAAAAATGTTGCAATCACAAGGTTTCGGCTCACGAAAACATTGTCAGCAACTGATTAAAAATGGTGCTGTTTCGATTCAAGGCGAACTCATCGATAACCCCAAGCATAAGCTGAATCTGCAAGATCTGACTTTTAGCGTCTATGGTCATGAGTATCGCTATCGGGAAAAAGTATATATTGCGCTCAACAAGCCACAAGATTATGAGTGCTCACATCAGGCCACACATCATTTCAGTGTATTTGATCTGTTTGATGACATCCTGTTAAACCGTGGAATTCAATGTGTAGGTCGTCTCGATCAGGACACCACCGGACTGTTATTGCTGACGGATGATGGTCAGTTTTTACAAGCGTTGACCCATCCTAAGAAACATGTAGCGAAAGTCTATCAGATGACTACTGCCGATCCCGTGACAGATGAGCAGATTCAACAGCTTGAACAGGGTGTGGAATTGAGAAATGAAAAAGGCACCTTTGCTGCTACAGATATTGTTCGTCTGGATGACAATCGTCTGCAAATGACTATTCATCAAGGGGTTTATCATCAGGTGAAACGTATGCTGGCAGCTGTGGGCAATAAAGTAGAACAGCTGCATCGTGCTCAAATTGGTGCATTGGCCTTGAATGAACTGGCAATAGGGGAATGGACCTATCTGGACGCAGAACAAGTGGCACAGGCAAAATTCCGTACCGAATAAAGCTTAGGATTTATTTCAGGAAACAATGGAAAGTCACGAATTCATTATCCTGAATAAATCCAAGTGACTCATAAAGTTTATGCGATTGATAATTGGTTTTTTGCGTTTCCAGGCTGATTCGAAGCGCATTTTCATGTCGGGCAAATAAAATAGCAGTATCAATCAGTTGTTTGGCTGCACCATGCCGACGATAAGGCGGGCTAATATAGACATCGTCTAGCACATAATAAGTAGAACATGCGACTGAGGAAAATCTTAAATACAACAGAATAAATCCGGTAAAAATCTCATCCTTGGTATTGATGAAAATGACAGTTTGACCATCCTCAAAACGCTGTTTCAGAAACTCGTAAGATAAATCCAGATTGGAAGAAGTACCATAAAATTGACGGTACTCATCAAATAAAACGGCCAGGTTAGGTAGATCTTCTGACTGGGCACGTCGCACGATCATCGGCTTACTCCATGTTAATTTTATTATTTATCATTAACATCAAGCATAGCGAAGTTTGAAAGGAGAGAAACTTAAGAATTGTTCGTAAATGCAACAATGTTAAATTTTGTCGCTCTCACCTAAAATGGCATTCAGTTCTTCAAATAAATCAAAATGATCATCATCCAGATTCATCTCCTGATGATCTGCTGGAAACGCTGTAGTACTTGGACTTGAGGTTTGTTCTGCCTTAAGTTCATTCTGTTTCTGCTTGCGTAACTTGATCAGCTGTTCCAGATTAATATTCTGATTTTCAATCGAGAAGGGGATTGATTTGGTCAGAACCACCTGTTTAAAAAAAAGACGAACTGCCTGAGCCGGCGTAATCCCCAATTGTTTAAATACTGCAAATGCCTGTTTCTTTTCTTGGGAATCCAGGCGAATTTGATAAACTTCAGTTTTTCTCATAATATTTTCAAAGCTTTAAATTACTTAACTTTTCGCCTTATTCTAATAGATAACTTCGGGATTTCAATCCTCAAGTTGCCGTTTTTAGAAAATAATCTGTAATGACAAGAGATTTACAGTGTCAATTCAAGTTCAGAGCTAAATTGCATCTGCTTTTGGGTAACTGGGTCCGTAAACTGAATGTGTTTGGCCAGTAGCTGTAACGGTGTAGAAAAATCATCCCCCGCCTTATGGCAAACCTGCGGATAAAAAGGGTCATTCTGGATCGGAATTCCCAAATGACTTAAATGTACCCTTAACTGATGTTGCTTTCCTGTATGCGGTTTTAGCTCATATTTGCCCCATTGTTGATCATGTTGTAGCAGTTGAATTTCGGTTTCGCTATTAGGTTCTCCTTCTACCACCTGCATGGTATAAAAGGGCTGGCCTTTTTCCATTTTCAGCTTTGTGATGAGAGGAAAACTTAAATCATCACGATAAGCCGCAATCGCATGATAAGTTTTCTGTACTTGCCGAGTCGCAAACATTTGCTGATAAACCCCACGCGATTGCACACATTTTGAAATCAGCACCACACCTGCCGTTTCACGATCCAATCGATGAATCGGAGTAAGATGTTCATTTCCAGTTTGCTGTTTTAGGCGTACCAGCAAGGTTTCCTGTACATATTGTCCAGTAGGACTCATGGTCAGAAAATGAGGTTTATCTACGACCAGCAGATGCTCATTCTCAAACAGAATCTGATGCTGAAAAGGAACATGCACTTCGTGTGCCAAAAAACGATAATAAAAACAATGAGTATTCGCTTGAAAAGAACTTTCGATGCTTAAGGTATTACCCTGAGCATCATAAACCAGACCATTATTGAAACGGGATTGCCATTCGCTTGACTCAATATGTGGAAATTGTGCACAGAGATAGGCATAGAGTGTCTTGGATGAATCTGAGGTCGCTTGCAGGAATACTTTACTTGCCGTAACCCCATTTAGCATGGGTGGGTTAAATTCAACAGTCGAAGTCATCACAACGTGGATCTATCTCTGGTCTGGAACGGATGCTGTGAAAAAATACAGTTTCTCACAGAGGTGAATAGGCTTTTAAAGCGTTGCGATGCTATCATAATTATTCTTTTTCATCATGTCGTGAGTAATATGCCTTATTCATTTAATGTCACTTTAAAGCATGAAGATGACACCCAAAATCTGGCCAAAGTTCTGGCAAATAATTTTTCTGCGGGCGTTATATATCTGATTGGTGACTTGGGTGCGGGGAAAACCACGCTGACGCGTTATTACTTACAACAACTCGGTCATAAAGGCTCAGTAAAAAGTCCGACTTATACACTGGTGGAGCCCTATCGGGTGAATGATCAGGATATCTTTCATTTTGATTTATATCGTCTCAATGATCCTTATGAACTTGAATTGATGGGAATCCGGGACTATTTAGAAACTCCCAATGCGCTATTTTTATTTGAATGGCCTTCTAAGGGTGGCGATGAAATCCCGCAAGCCGATTTAATTATTGAAATTTTAAAATCAGAAGATGAGCTGACTCGTACCGCAAGTTTGATTTCTTCTAATCTGGGCTTACAGCAAGCTTTGGAGCGTGAATTCCCAAATGGTTGATGATCTAAGCATACGCCGTATCCGTGCACTTGATCCTGCGCTGGCGAACCAGATTGCCGCAGGTGAGGTGATTGAACGTCCTGCATCTGTGGTCAAGGAGTTACTGGAAAACTCGATTGATGCAGGTGCGACCGAGCTGATCATCCGGGTGGAACAGGGCGGCAGTACGCTGATTGAAATCATTGATAATGGCCGAGGCATTCATTATGAGGATTTGCCATTGGCCGTAATGCGTCATGCGACCAGTAAGATTCAAACGGCTGAAGAGCTGCATGCGATTACCAGCTTGGGCTTTCGTGGTGAAGCATTGGCCTCAATTGCTGCAGTGTCTCGTTTGACTCTAACGAGTAGCCAGAATGAAGATGGTATTGGCTATCAGGTCGAAGTGAACGGTACGGCTTTTGATCATCAGGACATTCAACCGGTCGCAGCATCCAAAGGTACCCAGATCCGGGTGCAGGATTTATTCTTCAATGTTCCGGCGCGGCGCAAATTTCTAAAAAAGCCCGGCACTGAATTTGGACATATCGAAGAAATTGTCCGCCGTATGGCTTTAACGCATTTCGATATTCGCTTTGTATTGGAACATAACCAAACCATCAAGCTGAATTTGCCGGTCGCAGATAGTGGTGCTTTGCGTTTTCAACGTGTGCAACAATTACTTGGCCGTCAGTTTACTGAAAATGCTTACTGGATTGATGCAGACAGTATCAATATGCGTTTATCAGGCTGGCTCGGACATCCTTCAGATGCACGGGCTCAAGCCGATCTGCAATATGTCTATGTGAATGGCCGGATCGTTAAAGACAAGACCATTTCTCATGCCTTGCGCATGGCCTATGATGGTATCCTGCATGGCCATCAGCATGCCGCTTATTTACTGTTTCTGGAAATCGATCCAGAAAGTATTGATGTCAATGTGCATCCAACCAAACATGAAATTCGTTTTCTGAATCAGCGTGAAGTACATGAATTTGTACGTCACTATGCCAAGGAAACCCTGGCACAATTCCAGACTGCGACCGCTGATCTGGCTGAGGCCATGAAAACTGAGTCTGAAGCTGTTGCGATTACACCTCAGCCACGCTATCAGGAGCAGTTTAGCCTGCATCAGTCCGTAGCCACTCAACCAGTTATTCCCGCCACATATCCATATCATCAGCGTGAAGAAGAAGCTTCTGATGTGTTAACGGATTTTGAATCATCTGGTCCACAAACTGTGCATTATGCGCAGGATTACAATAAGTCATATTCGGGTTCACAGCAGCTGAATAATGCCTTGAAAAGTTATCTCGCGCCTTTGAGAGAAACTGAACCGGAAACCAATACTTCAGCATCGGATGCATTTCAGTCACATTTACAAAGTAAAGTGGATGAGCATCCTTTGGGGATTGCGATCGCCCAGCTGCATGGGATTTATATTCTGGCGCAAAATACCGAAGGCTTAATCATCGTAGATATGCATGCGGCGCATGAGCGTATTCTGCTGCAACAGATGAAAATGGCTTGGGATAAACCGGAATTCTGGATATCCCAGCAATTGCTGATTCCTAAAGTGGTGAGCATTAGTCGAATGCAAGCTATGCGTGTTGACGAACTCAAAGATCAACTTGCTCGTTTAGGTCTGGAAATTGACCAGTATGGTCATGAACAGGTCATTGTACGAGGCGTACCGGCCATTTTACATAAGGCTGATTTTGATGCCTTGATCCCTGAATTATTGAATGATCTGGATCCTAATGATCAGGGACAGGGGTTAATGCAAAAACGTGACCAGATTCTTGCAGGTATGGCCTGTCATGGTGCGGTACGTGCGCATCGAATGTTAAGTCTATCTGAAATGAATGCTTTGCTGCGTCAGATGGAACAAACTGAATTTGCGAGCCAATGTAATCATGGTCGTCCAACCTGGCGAGCATTTCCATTGTCTCAACTTGATAAACTTTTTGCTCGGGGAGAGTAACCTTACATGTCCAATCAACTGCCGGTCATCAATTTAATGGGACCAACTGCAAGCGGTAAAACTGCTTTGGCATGTGAACTATACGAGCAAGGTCATTTTGAGCTGATTTCTGTCGATTCTGCGCTGGTCTATCGGGAAATGGACATTGGTACAGCGAAACCTTCTAAAGACGAGTTAGAGCGCTATCCGCATCATTTAATCGATATTATTAGCCCGCTCGAAGTCTATTCTGCAGCAAACTTTGTCGAAGATGCTTGCCGTCTGATTTATGATATTCATGCACGTGGTAAAACTCCAATTCTGGTGGGTGGCACCATGCTGTATTTTAAGGCCTTACTTGAAGGCTTGTCTGATAATTTACCAAGCGCAGATTACGCGGTGCGTGCCCAGATTGAAGAGGAAGCAGCTCGTGAAGGGTGGGAAGCGGTGTATGCTAAATTATGTCAGGTAGATCCCTTGGCGGGTCAGAAATTTAAAGTGAGTGATAAACAGAGAATTATCCGCGCATTAGAGGTTTTTAAGCTAACAGGTGAGCCGATTACAAAACTACAAGCAGAACAACCAAAAAATTTACCATATCGTTACAGTTTCCATAATTATGCCTTAATGCCTGATCGGTTAGAATTGCATAAACGTATTGAAAAACGTCTTGAAATTATGTGGAAAAACGGATTTTTAAATGAAGTTAAAGGATTAATGGGAAAATACGATTTTGACGAAAATTTACCCTCAATGCGTTCAGTAGGTTACCGCCAAGCCATAGAATTCTTAAAAAAAGGTGACCTAAGTCATGAAAAACAACGGGAAATGGAGGATAAGGCTTTATTTGCGACACGACAACTTGCCAAACGTCAATATACCTGGTTGAGATCTTTGCAAGAAAAGCATAAATTTACAACATATTTTACGCTCGAGCAGGCCCAAGAAGACTTGCGAAACTGTCACGGATAAAGCAAAATTTGAGTACTATCTTTTTTATAATTTTTAATTGAAAAATAGAGATAGTTTTTTGCGCTGATTTTTAAATTTTTGGAGTTATAACATGTCTAAAGGTCAAACTTTACAAGATCCATTCTTGAATTCTCTCCGTAAGGAACGTATTCCAGTTTCTATCTTCCTGGTAAACGGTATCAAATTACAAGGTCACATCGAGTCTTTTGACCAATACGTTGTATTATTAAAAAATACAGTAAGCCAAATGGTTTACAAACACGCGATTTCTACAGTAGTACCTGCACGTAATCCTCGTCCAGCTGGTGCTCCTGCTGGTCCACAAGGTGCTGGCTTCGGTGGTCAAGGTGGCGCGGGTGGCTTCGGTAGTCAAGGCGCTGCTGGTGGCTTTGGCGGTCAAGGTGGCTTCGGCGGTCAAGGTGGCTTCGGTGGTCAAGGTGGCTTCGGTGGTCAAGGCGGCTTCGGTGGTCAAGGCGCTGCTGGCGGCTTCGGTGGTCAAGGTGGCTTCGGTGGTCAAGGTGCTGGCTTTGGTGGTCAAGGCGCTGGTTTCGGTGGTCAAGGCGCTGGTTTTGACAACGATTCAAAATTTGAAGATTCTTCTGACGACGAAAACAATCGTTAATCGGATCTGAAATAAAAAGCCTCTTAATAAGAGGCTTTTTATTATTTAAAGAATTAAGTCATTAAAAAAGCCAGTATAATGCTGGCTTTTCTTCTCTTAAATTAACGAGCGCGTTTAGGATCTAGCTGTGGATCTTTAATTTCTACATAGGCATTGCTACGGGTTTCACGTAACCAGCTATCTAGCTCAGCATCAAACTGGCGTTCACCCAGAATCTGGCGGGCCATACGTTCCTGATATTCCTGAGTCATATCCTGTTGACGTGTATCGGTCACTTGCAGGATATGCCAGCCAAATTGTGACTGGAACGGTTCACTAATCTGACCTACTGCCGTACTTTTCATACGCTGTTCAAATTCAGGTACCATGACACCTGGGCTGACCCAGCCTAAACTGCCGCCATCACGCGCTGAACCTGTGTCATTAGAGAAAGTAGACGCCAATACTGCAAAATCTTCACCTTGCTTAAGACGCGCATACAAGCTATCGATCATCTGTTTGGCATTTTCTGGGCTAACCACTTCTGATGTTTGAATCAGAATATGACGGGTCTGGTACTGAGGAACCAGTGCTTTCTGCTCACCACCTTTACGCTCTAAAAGTTTCAGGACATGCACGCCATCTGCCGCAGGAATCAGTTCAGATGTTTGACCCGCTTGCAAAGTAGAAACACGTGCAGCGAGTTCGCCTGGGATCTCTGATAAATTTCGCACGCCCATATCAGACGCATCTACTTTAATATCGCCAGTTGAATATTTTTTGCTGATCGCCTGAATATCATTGCTGCTGCTTAAATCATTTCTTACTTGCGCAGCAATCTGTTGAGCATTTTCTCCGGTTATACGTAAATGCAGAACATGTACCTGGCTACCTAACAAAGCTTGACCTTGTGGTGTATTCAGGAAGTTTTTAACATCTTGATCACTGATTTGAATACGTGAATTTACGGCTTGCTGACGTAAACGGCTAAGTGCTAGATCTTCTGCAATACGGTTACGTAAAGAGGCATACGTATTCGGCGCGATAGCATCCAATTTTTGCTGGAAAGCTTCCAAGCTAGGGGAGCCTGAATCACGTGCTACTTTAAGCACTGCTTCATTTAAAGATTTTTCATCTGGACGAAGATTGTAGCGTTTAACCTGTTCCAGTTGAGCCTGACGTACAATTAGCTGTTCAAGTGCTTGTTGTTCAAGATAAGGTTGCGGTGGAACAGGCTTGTTTTGCTTTTGCAACTGGTGAGAAATTTCAGCAACGCTTTGTGCCAGATCACTACGCAGAATAGCGCTATTGTCGACAACAGCTACAACTTCATCTTTAGGTTGGGCAACAGCAAAAGTCGTCATCGCTGAAGAAAGACATAGCGCAAGTGCGGTCGCTTTAAAAATTTGTTTTAACTGTTTTGTCTTCATTAACGTTCTGTCCAAGTTTGATTGATATTGTTAAAACCTAGAATACGATTTTCTAGTAATGAGGTTAGCTTGTTGCTTAACCCGCCAAGACCTTTAAGCGTTACTTCAGCCATCACTGCACGTTTCGCTTTCACATCCGGGTCATTGATATCGTCTAGGTCATTGTAGTATGAGCGGCCATAGACAGATACTCCCCAACAGCATGACTCATAGTTTACGCCAAGTAAATATTCACGTGCGACACTATTGTCCAGGTCAAATTGTGCATGGCCGACCAGACGCCAGTTATTGGCAATTGGCTGGATAAATGAGCCAACCACCTGATCATAACTTTCCTGGCGGTTTGGAATATCTTTACGATAGAAATAGCCTACGTTATATAGATTGCCCTGATCGCCCGTATAATAAACCTGTACATCACGCTGGGCATTGGAGCCATTCGACATCCAGCTAGAATTTAGGTTGACATGCACGTTTTTGTTTAACTGACTTCTAAGCTGAATAACTGGACCAGTATGGCTTTCACGATCAAATTTATCTGCTTCACGATCTAATGTGACACGGCGATCTTCAAAGAAGAAACTTTGTCCCACACTGGCGCGTAATCGCTCTAAACCTTCTTCATTAAATAAACTGTAACTAAGACCTAAAGAAGCAAAGTTATTGTCTTCTAAGCGGTCATTACCATAGAAGCGGCGTGCACTAAATAATTGATCATAATTAATTGAGGCTACGACAGAGTCAAAGTTTGGCTGATTGCGCTGATTTTCATATGGTGAATAAGCGTAAAACAGGCGAGGCGTCAAGGTCTGTAAATAGCGACCATCTTTTTCAAAAATTAAACCGGTGTCCAGCGTAAATTGTGGCACTACGATAGAATGATTTTCACTTGATGAGCTGGTTTGATTATTATTAATACGATCAATAGTATCTTGATCATAGAAAGTATTGATATTGCGTAATGTCGCCTGAGGAATGAAGAATGACCAAGGGGTAAAGTGATTATAGCGTACCGAGAAATCATTATAGATGCGTGTACCACTTGGTTGATAGATGGCTTCATCACCGGTATCAATATTTTCAGTATTTCTGATGTCTTTCTGGAAATAAGCCGTATCGTTATTAAATTCGTATTGTAAACCCAGTGGGTTACCGGTCTTATAATTCACCAAAAGCTGCGGCAAACGCGCATAAGGGCGGTCCTCATCCAGAACGGCAGGATCAAGCGTCTGGAAATCTTCAACTTTAAATTGAGCTTTTAAGCCGGGGATACCATTTTTATAATTAACTTCCCAAGCACGGCGCAAGTTCAGGTCTGTTTTTGAATCTGGGTTATTATCCAGATCGGCAAAAAAGTCCTTGTCTGATGCGTAATTATATTCAAGATTTGTTGAGAACTGATCGTTGATTTGCCAGTTATGCAGGAAGTGCAGGTCTTTACGGTCTTTATTGCTATAACTTTCATCAGATGGCAGGTAGCCACCCCAAATCCGGCCTTCACCATAGTTTTCTGTTAGATAACGAAACTCGCCATCCAGCATCGCACCACGGTCACTAATATAACGTGGCGTAATGGTCGCATCATATTGTGGTGCCAAATTGAGATAAACCGGTACACCCAATTCCAGGCCGCCATCATTGGTAAATCCGAAAGTTGGCGTCAGAATCCCAGTGGTACGGCGATCATCGATTGGGAAGTTAAAATAAGGAACAGCCAGTACCGGAACATCTTTCACATAGAGCTTGGTATTTCGGGTTTCACCACGACCGGTTTCCTGATTCAGCTTGATTTGATCTGCCTGAATTTTCCAGGCCGGTTTCTGTTCAGGTGGACAGGTAGAATAGGTGGCATTTTCTAGTTCAAGCGTATCGTCAGAAGTTTTGGCAATCTTTTCAGCACGGCCATGCGCATGTTGTTCTTCGGCAATGAAGAAACTGTTGTTTAAGTCACCTTGCTGGGTTTTCAGGTTGTAATTGATATCATCGCTTTGCGAAATCAAGCCACCTTGGGCCAATTGGACTTGACCTTCTGCCTTAGCATAGGTTTGAGTCTGATCAATCGTCACGCGTTCCGCACGAATCTGGCGACCTTCCTGATCAATGACCACATTGCCTTCTAAGTAGGAATCACCGGCCGGATTATAATGACCATAGTCTGCAGTAATGGTTGAAGTTGCCTGTTCAGGGTCAATCGTCGGTGCATCAGGTGCAATTGGAGTGACCCAGGCGCCTTCACAATAGGCTGAACTGAG
The DNA here is from genome assembly GCF_000369625.1 of Acinetobacter variabilis. Classification (GTDB taxonomy): domain Bacteria; phylum Pseudomonadota; class Gammaproteobacteria; order Pseudomonadales; family Moraxellaceae; genus Acinetobacter; species Acinetobacter variabilis. The sequence continues at coordinate 1,294,976 of NZ_KB850113.1, read as the reverse complement.
GTATTTACCTTGACGCTGCTGTGCTTCCGGTGAAGATTTATCTACATAATATTGTGAGAAGAATGCTTCACCGGGATAGGTCTCATTAATGCGCTGTTTAAGTTGTTCCGCATTTACATTGGATGAGTCATTTGATGCAGCATAGCTTGAGACCGAGCTACTACATAAAAGGGTTAAGATCGCAGTCGCTAGAGGGTTTATTTTAAAGTGATGCTTCATTTGTCTCATTAACCAATCATGCTTTTATCGCAATTAATTATTGTCGCATCATAGAGAAAAAGTTGATAAGTAGCTACACTTAGCACTTTAAAAACTCAGCCTGTACTAGAATTTATTGCAAATGAATACTCAACGCGAACAATTGATACAATCTTGGATTGCTTCTGTACTCGGTTCAGATCAATTTGAAACACATTTTTTAGCAGGCGATGCAAGTTTTCGTCGTTATGCACGAATCAAACTGAATAATAAAACATTTATGCTCATGGATGCACCACCAGAAAAAGAAGATTGTGTGCCTTTTGTGACGATTGATGAATTTTTTGATGCCCATGGCGTACGTATTCCACACATCGTGGCCAAAGACCTGGAAAATGGTTTTTTGCTGCTCGAAGATTTTGGTGATGTGCTGTTGTCAAATCTGCTGAATGATCAGACGGTTGATGCCTATTATCAGCAAAGTTTTAAACAGCTGATTCAGCTGCAGTCCATTCCTGGAGAAGGTCAGTTTCCTGCTTATTCTTATGAGAAGCTTATTTCTGAAATGGAGTTGCTGACTGACTGGATGCTACCTGCTCTAAAAATCCAGCCTACTGAAGCGGAATCTGCTTTGATCAAGCGCACATTTGCGATACTGGCGAATGCTGCTTTGGCACAACCTCAAGTCATTGTGCATCGTGATTTTCATAGCCGTAACCTGATGAAAATCGAAAATGAAACCGAACTGGGTGTGATTGATTTTCAGGATGCAGTGATTGGTGCTGATACCTATGACCTGATCTCTATTACCCGTGATGCTTATGTACAGTGGAATGCAGATCGCGTGTATCGCTGGTTTAAAGTGTTCTATGACCTGTTACCAGCAGCGGCAAAACAGGACCGTGATTTCGAACAGTTTAAAAAAGATGCGGATATGATGGCGATTCAGCGTCATATCAAGATTTTAGGTATTTTCGTACGTCTATTTGAGCGAGATGGGAAATCTGGCTATCTAAAAGACCTGCCACGTGTGATGTGGTATCTGCTCGAAGAAACCAAAGACTATCCAGAATTACAGCCATTTATGCAGTTTATTCATGAAAAAGTGATGCCAGCTTTTGAAGCAAAATATGGTTCATACGAGGTAGCGGCCTAAATGAAAGCGATGATTCTCGCGGCTGGCTTGGGCAACCGCATGCGTCCTTTAACTTTGTATACGCCAAAACCTTTGCTGGAAGTGGGTGGTAAGCCGCTAATTGTCTGGCATATTGAAAAACTGGCTGCGATGGGCGTGAATGAAATTGTCATCAATACGGCTTGGTTGGGTGAAAAACTAGCTCAGGCCTTGGGTGACGGTTCACAGTTCGGTATCAAGATTTTATGGTCACATGAAGGTGAAGGGCTGGAAACAGCCGGTGGCATTATTAATGCTTTACCACTCCTGGGTGATGAGCCTTTTATTCTGGTCAATGGTGATGTCTGGACAACCATGGACTTTGCACCTTTATTGAATGTTGAGCTGGGTGAAAATCTGGCACATCTGGTTTTGGTACAAAACCCGGAGCAGCACCCTAACGGTGATTTTACACTTGCAGACGGCAAGGCTTATACCTTTGATCAGCAGGTGGCGGGTGAAAACCTGACTTTTAGTGGTGTATCGGTGATTCATCCGAAAATGTTTGCAGGCTTAGAGGCTGGAAAACGTCCTTTAGCACCACTATTAAAAGCAGCAATGCTGGAAAACAAGATTGCTTCTTCTAAATTGACAGGTATTTGGGTGGATGTGGGAACACCTGAGCGTTTGAATGCATTGGATTTAATGATCCGAGAAGGGAAGTCTGCTTAAGTGAATATTCACTAAGCACTCCCTACTGTGCCAATATAGAGAAAACGGTATACTTCCACTTAACTTTTTCGAGCGTTGATTGTTTATGCACACGTTTTTTCAAGAACTAAAGCAGGGTAGCCAGGCTTTAGGTTTAGAGCTGTCTGATGAAGCTTTAAATTTATTACTCAAGTACCAGGACGCTTTGGTGCTGTGGAATAAAGCATACAATTTGACTGCAATTCGTGATCCTAAGGAAATGCTAGTTAAGCATCTGCTTGACAGTTTGAGTATTCTAAAGGATTTGCCTGCAGGTCGTTTGCTCGACATCGGGACTGGTGGTGGTATGCCGGGCATGATCATTGCTTTATGTCAGCCTGAGCGTGAATGTGTACTACTGGATTCAAACGGTAAAAAAATTCGTTTCCTGAAGCAGTTTATTGCAGACCTAAAATTAAAAAATGTCATTGCAGTACAAACCCGTGTGGAAAATGAAGACAGTATCAATGAGCTGGGTCAGTTTGATGTGATTACCAGTCGTGCATTTGCTTCATTGACAGATTTTGTGAATGCATCTAAACCGTATATACATGAGCAGAGTATTATTGCTTCCATGAAAGGTTTGATTCCTGAAGAGGAAGTGGCAGCGTTAAAAGATGAATTTAGCTGTCAGATTATTGAACTGAAGGTTCCGCGCTTGGACGAACAACGTCATTTACTTCTATTAAAACGTATTTAAAATTTTTGAAGGATCGGGGTCAACATGGCACAAATTATTGCGATTGCCAACCAGAAAGGTGGTGTCGGTAAAACCACAACCGCAGTAAATTTGGCGGCATCTCTCGCTGTGTTAAAAAAACGCGTTTTGCTTGTGGATATGGATTCTCAAGGTAACGCGACCATGGGATCGGGGATTCAGAAAAATGACCTGCTGTATTCAGTGACTGATGTATTGCTAGGTGAAGTGCCGATTGAAACTGCGATTACTAAAGCTGAAGTCGGATATAAGGTTTTAGGGGCAAACCGTGATCTGGCTGGTGTGGAGCTGGCGATTGCCGAGCAAAAAGGCCGTGAATTCATTTTGCGTGAAGCTTTGCAGGAAATTGAATCCTCATTCGACTATATCATTGTTGATTGTGCACCAAGCTTAAGCCTGATCACCGTGAATGCATTGGCAGCGGTGGATGGTGTCATCATCCCGATGCAATGCGAATATTATGCATTGGAAGGTCTGGCTGATCTGACACAAACCATTGACCGCATTCAGCAGGCACTTAATCCAGACCTACAGATCGTGGGTGTATTGCGTACCATGTATGATGCTCGAAATGCCTTGACCCGTGATGTCTCGGAAGAGTTGGAACAATATTTTGGTAAAAAACTTTATGAAACCGTGATTCCACGTAATATCCGTCTGGCTGAAGCGCCGGCACATGGTCTACCAGTGATTTATTTTGAAAAAAGTTCAAAGGGTGCAGTTGCTTACTTAAATCTGGCAGCTGAAGTATTAAAGAAAAGTAAAGTGAAAAAAGGAAGTAAAGCATGACCGTCAAGAAACGTGGACTCGCCAAAGGTCGTGGTTTAGATGCCTTGCTGGGATCAATTCAAAAAGAAAAATTACAACTCGAAGCACAAGGTCTTGATCATGGTCAGTTGAAACAGATTGATGTCAATCTGCTGAAACGTGGTGAATATCAGCCACGTCGCTATATCAATGAGCAGGATCTGCAGGAATTGGCAGCATCGATTGAAAAGCATGGCATCATGCAACCGATCGTGATCCGTCCGGTCGATGATGAACGCTATCCATACGAGATTATTGCGGGTGAGCGTCGCTGGCGTGCGGCACAACTGGCAGGCCTGACTGAAGTTCCTGCGATTGTGCGTGAGCTGAATGATCAGGTCGCAATTGCATTAGCTTTAATCGAAAACATTCAGCGCCAGGACCTGAACCCGATTGATCAGGCGATGGCTTTGCAGCGTTTCCATGACGAGTTTGGTTTAAGCCATCAGGAAATTGCCGATACTGTCGGTAAGGCGCGTACCACAGTGAGCAATCTGCTGCGTCTGCTAACTCTGGCTGAAGAAGTAAAAGACTTTATGCAGCAGGGCTTGCTGGATATGGGACATGCACGTGCCATCCTGACTTTGAAGGCTAAAGATCAGCTTAGAGTTGCTGAGATGGTCATTGAAAAAAGCCTATCAGTACGCCAAACCGAACAGTTGGTACGCGACTACAATGCACCGAAAACAGAAAAACCAAAAGCAGCGATTGCGCCAGACATTCAGCAGCTGACTCAGCGTCTGTCTGAGCGCTTTAGTGCGGATGTTAAAATTGACTACAACAAGCAAGGAAAAGGCAAGCTGGTCATTAGCTATCATTCTTTAGAAGAGCTGGACGGGATTCTTTCGATCCTGGGCGAAGAATAATTAATTTAAAATTTGTTTTTATTGGGGAATAAATCAGATGTGGGAATTGGTTAAAGCAGGCGGCTGGTTGATGCTGCCGCTAGTATTGTGTTCGATATTTATGCTGGCGATTTCAGTTGAGCGCTTCATTCGTTTAAAAAAGAGTCTGGTACTGCCCAACTCACTTCTGATAGGTCCTGCACAAAATGCAGACCAAGCCATGCAAAAGCTGCAACAGAGTTCAGCTTTGAAAAACAGTACTTTGGGTCGTGTATTTACTGCTGGTTTTGAAGCGCGTCACCATTCTGAGCAATATGCTCGTGCCCAGATGGAAGTGATAGCTTCACAGGAAATTGGCTATCTGGAAAAAAATATTAATTTTCTGGGTACTTTGAGCGCAGTAGCGCCTTTACTCGGTTTGCTGGGTACAGTCATTGGGATTATCGAATCATTTTTAATGATTGATGTCGGTACTAATAGTGACCCGGTGTTAATGATGCCCGGTATTTCCAAAGCACTGATCACAACAGCAGCGGGTATGTTGATTGCTATTCCTGCTTTATTTGCACATCGTTATTTCCAGCGGCTGGTTCAGGAATATGTGGCGGAACTTGAACAGCAGGCAACCTTATTTCATGCCAATCTGTTCTATTTGAATGCTTCAGATGATGTAGAAGAACGCATCAAGAAAGCAAGCTAGGAGCAGGGGCATGAAATTTAAACGTAACCAGGTGGAAGATGTACATATCAATCTGACGCCCATGATTGATTGCCTGCTATTTATTTTGGTCTTTCTGCTGCTTTCAACCACATTTAACCAGATGAGCCGGATGAACCTGACGCTTCCAGATGCGCAAGGTGTGCCGCCCAAGAATTTTGACCAGAAAATTGAAGTGATTGTGGATGCCAATGGCCACTATGCCGTGAATGGTCAATCTATTGCCAGTAAAGATGCAGCAGATTTAAATACGGCAATTAAACAGATTTCGAATGAACGTCGTGATTTAATGTTTGTCATTGCCGCTGATGCAAAAGCGACACATCAGGATGTTATTCGTGTCATGGACGTTGCAGGGCAACTTGGCTTTGTTAATGTCAACATCAGTACGAAAGTACCAACTCGAGGTTATTAGTGAAGCACGATTTTAAGGTCTATCTTCGCCTTTTAAACTATTTAAAACCATTTTGGGGCACAGCCTTAATTGTCCTGCTTGGTTTCTCTATGAATGCGGCGACAGAAGTTTCTGTAGCCAAATTACTGGAATATATCATTGAGGCGATACAAAACAGAGACCAGGGTTTCACCTTACTTTTCCCATTCTTAGTGGTAGTACTGATGTTCTTCCGGGGCTTAGGCCTATTCCTCGGTGGGTATTATACGGCGGTCATCTCCCGTAATCTGGTATTTAATATTCGTCAGGAAGTCTTTGCCAAAATATTGCGTTTGCCTGCGCAATATTTTCTGGACAATACCAGTGGTCATATTACGGCCAAAATTATGTATAACGTTGAGCAGCTCACCGCAGCCTCAACTGAAGCACTTAGAACGATCATTCAGCAAGGTCTGATCACAATTGCCTTATTGGGATATCTTTTATATACCAACTGGCGTTTAACCATGTGTATTCTGATCTTTGGACCTGTGATTGGTTTTGTGATCAGTAAAGCCTCAAAAAGGATGCGCAAGCTATCACAACAGGTTCAGGACACCATGGGTGATGTGAACCATGTGGTTCAGGAAACGGTAAATGCCAATCTGATTGTCAAGGGTTTTGGTGGTCAGATTTATGAGCAGGAACGTTTTAAACAGAATTCTTTGGAAAACCTGCGCCGTGGCTTAAAGATGGTGGCAGTACAGCAGCTGAACAGTCCAGTGGTGCAGCTGATCATGTCAGTTTCACTTAGTATCGTGATGTATATTGCATTGCGCCCACAAATTCTGGGAGATACTACTGCGGGTGAATTTGTTGCTTATATTACAGCTGCAGGCATGTTGGCGCGACCAATCAAGACATTAACTGATGTGAATGAAAAAATTCAGCGTGGTATGGCGGCCGCACATTCTGTGTTTGAATTGCTAGATATGCCTGAAGAGCATAATACTGGCAAACTCAATGATACCTTAAAAGGCAATATTCAATTTAAAGATGTCAATCTGGTTTATGGCGATGGTCACCATGCGATTCATGACTTTAACCTGGAAGTGAGAGCGGGCGAGACTGTCGCATTGGTTGGACGTTCAGGAGCAGGCAAAACCTCTCTAGTGAATCTATTGGTACGTTATCAGGAAGCTACATCCGGGCAAATTTTACTGGATCAAAAACCGATTACTGATTATGAGTTGACTGCTTTACGTACCCAGATCGCGATGGTAAACCAGCAGGTAGTGCTGTTTAACCGTACTGTCCGTGAAAATATTGCTTATGGCCAGCTAGAAAGTGCGAGTGATGAAGAAATCATTGTAGCAGCAAAAGCCGCCTATGCGCATGATTTCATTATGGCCTTGCCACAAGGTTATGATACGCCACTAGGTGCTCAAGGTCTGAATCTGTCAGGTGGTCAGCGTCAGCGTATTGCGATCGCCCGTGCTATTCTGAAAAATGCACCGATCCTGATTCTGGATGAAGCGACTAGTGCGCTGGATAACGAATCTGAATACTTTATTCAGCGTGCCTTTGATCAGGCGATGCAAGATCGGACTACGATTGTGATTGCGCATCGTCTATCAACAATTGAAAATGCCGATCGCATTGTCGTGATGGATCAAGGTCGTATTATTGAGCAGGGTAATCATGCTGAGCTGATTGCACGCCAAGGTGCTTATTATCAGCTGCACCAACGTAATTTCGAGGAACATTAAGTCATGGCTTTGGCACAGATCATTCAGGATGCTTGGAATACACAGGCAAAGTGGCTGGTTGTGCTGCGTCCTTTGTCCTGGCTTTACCGCTTGGGTTTTGTCAGCAATCACTGGCTTTACCGTAAAGGGATCAAGAAAAGTTATACCGCACCTATTCCAGTAATGGTGATTGGGAATATTACCGTAGGTGGGAGTGGTAAAACACCTTTGCTGATTCATCTGGTGGATTACCTTAATGAAAAAGGCTTACGGATTGGTGTGATCAGCCGAGGTTATGGTGGTAAAGGTCCTTTTCCTGCTTATGTCGATTTAAATACCTTGCCTGAAGTGGTAGGGGATGAACCAGCCTTAATTGTCCAAGCGACTGGTGTGCCGATGGCTGTGGGGCCAAATCGCCAGAAGAGCATTGAGCTTTTGCTAGAAAAGCATGCACTGGATTTAATTATTTGTGATGACGGTTTGCAGCACTGGGCTTTAAATCGGCAGATTGAATGGATTGTGCTGGATAATAACCGAGGCTTGGGTAACCAGAAACTTTTACCTGAAGGTTATCTGCGTGAACCCGTTACCCGCTTAGAAGAGGGTACCGTAATTGAACATGCAGTAAATCCAGTTTTGCCTTTGCATATGCATCTTGCAGCCTCTCAGCCCTATCTATTAAATCAGGATGTCATCAAAAGCTTTGATCCAACTGCGGCTTTTTATGCAGTAGTCGGCATCGGTTTTCCGCAGCGTTTTTATCAAACGCTAGAACATCTGGGGCTGCAGCAATTTCAGTGTCACGAATTTCCAGACCATCATGATTATGAAATTGAAGACCTGCAATTCGATGACAATAGTCCGATTATTACTACTGAAAAAGATGCAGTTAAAATTATGGCATTACTCAAACAGTATCCAGATTATCAGCGGGATATCTGGGTGGTGCCGGTCGATGCAGTCTTGTCACCTGCCTGTTATACAATATTGCAGCAGCAATTAGAGCAACAGGGTATTTCTATTTCTTAAGGTTTATTTACGATGAAACATATAGTTATTCCTGCACGCTTCTCCAGTTCACGTTTGCCGGGTAAACCTTTGCTGGAAATCCATGGTCGTCGAATGATTCTGCGTGTCGTGGATCAGGCTAAAAAAGTGCAGGGCTTTGATGACCTGTGTGTGGCGACAGATGATGAACGTATTGCAGAAGTTTGCCGTGTTGAAGGCGTTGATGTGGTCCTGACTTCAGCAGATCATCCATCAGGTACAGATCGTCTAAGCGAGGTAGCTCGAATCAAGGGGTGGGCGAGTGATGACATTATCGTAAATGTGCAGGGTGATGAACCTTTATTGCCAGCCCAGTTAGTTAAACAGGTCGCGCAACTCTTAGAAGATCAACCAGCTTGCTCAATGTCGACTCTGTGTGAGCCAATTCATCATTTAGAGGAATTTAAGCGTGACAGCATTGTTAAGGTTGTGATGTCTAAGCACAATCAGGCCCTGTATTTTAGTCGTGCTACGATTCCTTATGACCGTGATGGTGCCAAACTGGCTAAACAAAAACTGCATGATTGGGCTTATCGTCATTTGGGTTTATATGCTTACCGAGTAAAACTGCTACAGGAATATGTAACCTGGGAAATAGGTGTGCTGGAAAAACTGGAATCTTTAGAACAGTTACGTGTACTGGAAAATGGTCACCGTATTGCCATTGCTGTGGCAGAAGCCAATTTACCGCCAGGTGTCGATACGCAGGAAGATCTGGACCGCCTGAACCAGATGGATCCATCTTCTTTTGCTTAATTTGAGAATTCTCCATGCCGCTTGATGTCAATGCACAGATTTATCCATGGCAGCAACAGGTTTGGGAAACGCTAACCGGGCGTTTTCCTAAGCTTGGACATGGTTTGTTATTCTATGGAAAAAAAGGCTGTGGTAAAGAAGCCTTTGCCCAGCAGTTTCTGGCCTGGGTTTTATGCCTGAACCGTCAGCCTGATGGGCCATGCGGTGAGTGTGGTAGCTGTCAGTGGTTAAAAGCGGATACCCATCCGAATTACGTCTATATCAGTACTGATGAAGACAATAAAAAACAGAATGCCAAAATTAAAATTGAAAAAATCCGTGATCTTCTGCCTTTTGTACAGCAGACCGTGGATGGCTGGCGCGTCGTTGTCATTGAACCCGCTGAAGCATTAAATATTGCCTCTTCTAATGCCTTGCTGAAAACTCTGGAAGAACCGGGTGAAAATATTGTCATCATTTTACTTGCGGATCATTATCTGAAATTGCCTGCAACTATTCGCAGCCGTTTACAGCATTTTGCTTTGGACCGGATTTCATCAGTGCAATTCGGTGAATATGTAGAAGTGCAATTACCTGAAGCAGGTTCGAGCCAGCAGCAGTTATTGATGAATTTATCCAATCAGATGCCTTTGCAAGCGGTTGAGGTTGCACAAAGTTCATGGCTGCCACTACGTCAGGAATTCATAGAAGACTGGAAAAAACTGGCTATTCAAAAAAATATGCCCATGGCAATTGCGACCAAATGGAATAAAAGCCTGAGTTTTGGTGAATTTGGTCAAATGTTTGAATACTTGTTGTCCGATTTAATTTGTGTCAAGCTAAATCAGGCCGTAAAAAACATTGATCTGGACTTTAATGTATTGGCCGAACAATATTCATTGGAAACACTTTTTGAAATTTATGAGGATTTTCAGCGAGCCAAACAATATCTTGAGCAGAATGTACAAAGTAATCTGGTGCTCGATGAATTGTGTATCAAGCTGATGAATCTTTAGCTTAAGGGGAAAACAAGATGCAACCACGTATGGGCGGTATTATTCAGGCCAATATTCCGGATATTGAAACGTTATTTGCCAGTTATATGCCATATGTTGTAGGTGGTGGACTTTTTATTCCTTCCAAGCAACCAGTCAAGCTGGGTGAAGAAGTATTTGTTTTGACGACTTTACCTGAACAGACGCAGAAAATTCCATTAACCGGAAAAGTAATCTGGATATCTCAAAAGCAGAATGGCATCAAGCCACAAGGTTTTGGGATTCAGCTCACCGGTGAAAAAGGCGTTTTCTTCAAAAATGAAGCAGATCGTCTGGTTGCAGGTCTTAAATCTGATGGACGTAAAAGTTACACTATGTAGTTAATTTACCTTCGGTAGGAACTCATTGTGTTTGTAGATACTCATTGTCATTTAACACTGCTCGATTTAACACCTTATAATGGTGATCTGGATCAGGCGCTTGTTCAGGCCCGTGAAGCAGGCGTATCCAAGTTTATGAGTATCTCGGTGGATCTGGATGATCATATCGAGCTGGCTAAAATCGCTGCCCGTCATCCTGATGTCGGTTATACCGTCGGTGTACATCCTTGCGAAGATGCGGCAACGATGGCGCGTGCGACTACTGAATATCTGGTTGAACTGGCACAGCCAGAAAAAGTCTGGGCGTTGGGTGAAACGGGGCTCGATTATTATCACAGCACCGATTTTATTGCCGAGCAAAAAGACTGTTTTGCCCGTCATATTCATGCCTCACAAATTGTGAAAAAACCTGTCGTTGTGCATACCCGTTCTGCCAAGCATGACACGGTTGATATTATTCGTGCAGAGAAATCTACCCATGGCATTTTGCACTGTTTTACCGAAGACTGGGAAACCGCTAAAGCTGTTTTAGACTGCGGTTACTATGTGTCTTTCTCCGGTATTGTTTCTTTTAAAAATGCCCAGGATTTGCGTGACGTTGCCAAACAGGTTCCACTTGATCGTGTTTTAATCGAAACGGATAGTCCTTACCTTGCTCCAATGCCATATCGTGGCAAATCTAATGAACCAAAATACGTTCCTTATGTAGCCAAAGCCCTTTGCGATGTATATGATAAGTCGCTAGAAGAAATGGCTTATATCACAAAGCAGAACTTTGAGAATCTTCTGAATTCGAAGTAAATAAAGTTAGATAAGAGTACAAGAGAGTTATAGGGTGAAGATGGATCGTCAGGCTCAGTTTCGAGCAAGAGAAACCTTGATTTTTCAAGTCGCAGAACAGTTACTGCTAGAAAATGGTGAAGCCGGGATGACCCTGGATGCACTGGCAGCAGAACTGGATCTGGCCAAAGGCACTCTTTACAAGCATTTTCAGAGTAAAGATGAATTGTACATACTGCTGATTATCCGTAATGAGCGCATGTTGCTGGAAATGATTCAGGATAGTGACAAGGCTTTTCCTGAACATCTGGCTTTCTTTATGTTGCACCATCTGCATCACCCTGAACGTACTGTCCTTTTTCATCAGATTGAAGAACGTCTTTCTACAACAGGTGTTGGAATTCAGCATCTGTTTAGCGAACTTTATCAGGTGCGCAAACAGCGCTTACGTCTGATTATCCGTATGACTGAAAGCTATCTGGCTTCAATCAATAGCAGCATGTCGGTGCGTGATTATCTGGCCTCAATCTGGTCATTGACCCATGGTGCAGCTGCTATTCTTAACTCCAGTTTCTACCAGCGCTATCTTGGTTCACGCGATACCTTGCGCGTTGCCCTTATTGATCAAGCTTTAGCTTTACCGAAACAGGTTCATCCTGCCGAGTAGTTCGCCTAAGAGTTGCCTATGATCAGATCACATCACGCCTCCATTCGTGGATTCACTCTAATCGAAGTGATGGTGGTGATTGTGATTATGAGTATTATGGCATCACTAGTTGTATTGAATATTGGTGGGGTAGATCAGCGCAAGGCAATGCAGACGCGGGAAGTCCTGTTACTGGATTTGCAGCGGATCTTGCGGGAAGCTAATGATCAATCCCGTATTCTTGCGCTTGATGTTCAGGCTGCCACTGATATTTCACCATTTCGCTACGGGGTCGTGGAATATCGTTCACCTAATCAGGCAGAACCGACTTTAAATCAGCAGAAATGGCAAAGTTATGCGGAGTTTAATCTGCGCAATTTACCAGAACAGGTCTCTTTCCGGATTCAGCCTTTAGAGCAACGTTATAATAATGCCCAAAATCGGGATCTTACTGAAGCCAATGCACCCAAGCTGATCTGGTTAGGCAATGGTGAAGTTAAACCGGTCAGAATCCAGTTTTATCTGGAAGATCGTGAAGTAGGCAATCCGATTGAAATTGATCACTTGGGTAAAGTCCATGAAAGCTAGGGTTTTCAAGCAGAGTGCCGGAGCTGATGTAATCAAGCCATTTAAGTCAAATGCTGATCGTGCGCACTCCGGGCATAGCTCTTCGTCTTGCGCAGCGGTGAAACAGCATTTCACTCATCGCGGCTCCTCAAGCACAGCTTTTGGACTTTCTTGCGCGACAATGCCGCTCAGGTCGAGTATTACTCGACTTAATCGTGCCTCAGGATTTACCTTGCTGGAAGTGATGGTTGCGCTGGCGATTTTTGCCACAGCAGCCATGACCCTGACTAAAGTTGCCATGCAATATACCCAATCGACTTCGAATGCCATTTTGAGAACCCAAGCCCAGTTTGTTGCCTTGAATGAAGCGGCACTGATGGAAATCAATCAGCAGTGGCTCACTGGTACTGAATCTAAACAACTCACCCAGCAGGGCGAAACCTGGCAAATTGATAAGCGCAGTGAGCCTACTGTAAGTCCTAATGTACAACGTATTGAATTACAGGTGAGTCTGGTCAACACTGAAACCGGTCAGGCAGAAAATGGAATTAGCAGCTTGATGTTCTTTAATCACCGGATGAATGAAGCGCCATGAAGTCAAAGGGATTTACGCTGGTCGAACTACTGGTTGCTATTGCTATTTTCGCCGTACTGTCTGCTCTAAGCTGGAAAGTATTTGATTATATTATACAAACCAAAGACCGTAATGCGGTGCATGAACAGCGCTTAAGTCAGTTGCAAGATACTTATCAGCAGATCTTGCGTGATACGGTACAGGCGGTGCCTTTAACGGCCAATATTAATGGTGATATTCAGCCGGCACTGGTTTTGCAAAACGGGCGTTTTAACTTTAGTAAGACTGGAGTTACCGATCCTCTGGAAGAGGGGATTTCTCCAGATGAACGGGTTGAATATCAGTACCGGGCAGATGAACAAAAACTATATCGCTTGAAATACCGGAATTTAAACCAGACCGGTCGTGATCAACCTGAATCCAGTGTGTTGTTGTCCGATGTTGAGCAGTTTCAGATCGTAGTGCTTAATCCGAATGAAATGACCCAATGGCCAGACTCATCATTTGATTTAAATCAGGTTGAGCAAAAACAGCGCTTGCCCAAAGGCATTAAAATCAACTTAATGGTTAATGGGGTCAGTTATGAGTGGATTTTCAGTTTATTGAATACAGATTTCCTGCTTGAAACCCAAAAGTTAACCTGACAAAGAATAATAAAATGCAGATGAACAAAGCAATGATGATCAAACAGCAGAAGGGGATTGCTCTGATTACCATTCTAGTGATGGTGGCTCTTGCAACTATTTTGGCTGCGACTATTGCTAAACGTCAGGCTGCAACTGCTGAAAGTACCGCTTATTTAATGCGACAAAACCAGTCTTTGATGTATGCCAAAAGTGCTGAAGCGTTTTTTTCTGAATTACTTGTGGATGACGCAGAGAATGCTGCTGAAGTTGATCATTTAAATGAAACCTGGGCGCAGCCGATGCCAGCTTTTCCGGTTGAAGATGGTTATGTTTCGGGAATACTGCAAGATGAATCAGGTAAGTTTAATTTAAATAGCCTGATTACAGCTGAAGGTACGGTAAATGAAAATGCTAAAGCTTGGTTCGAGCTGATATTAAAACGTGCTGGATTGCCAGAGCAGTTGAGTGAAGCTGTGATCGACTGGCAGGATGAAGATGAAATGCCAAGTGGCCCAATGGGTGCAGAATCTAATTATTATCAGGGCTTGCCGAATGGTTCTCTGCCTCCAAATACCAAATTTCATAGCGTTGAAGAGCTGAAACTGGTACGAGGCTTTGAAGAAAACAAGTACAAACTAATCGCACCTTATCTCAGTGCTGCGCCTGTAGAAGACAGTACAGTCAATATTAATACCGCATCTGCATTTCTTTTGGCGAGCATGGATGAAAAGCTGGATGTGAATGCTGTGCAGCAATTGCTGGATCACCGTCAGGCGAATCTGGAATATTTTTCCAATGTGGCTGATCTCTGGACACTAGAACCCTTTGCTCAGGTGGATGCAGCCAAACATAACCTGTTTAATAACCTGCTTGGAGTGCAATCCAATCACTTTAAAGCACGTATCGAAGTGATGCTGAGTGAACGTAAACGTCAGTTTAGTAGTGATCTGGTGCGGCAGGACAAGAAGGTTTATGTTGCCTATCGAAGCATGGCGCCTTTTTAAAATATCATCATTTTAGAATGCTCTCATTTCTTGAATTTGATTCGCGTAGCCTTAATCCCTTTTCCCTATCATGATGAACTGCAAAATTAATCCTCATAGGTTTACTTTTGCTTTATAATTGAAATTAATTCACCTATTTTTTGACGACATTACGGCATATGTTAATTCGTAAGTTATTTAAGTTTGAAAATGCTCATATTGTGCGTAACTGCACCTCGGATCGCTGTAAACGTTCGATCCACGGTCACAGTTATAAAGTTGAGTTATTGCTGAAAGCGTCGAAGTTGGATCATGGCCAGATGGTATATGATTTTGGTCTGCTCAAAGGGGTGATTAAGGATTTCTTTGATTCTTTTGACCATGCGATCTGCTTCTGGCAAAAAGATGATCCTGAATATATTCAGGCATGTAAAAACTTTAGTGCACGCTGGGTATCTTTGCCAGTTTCACCGTCTGCAGAACAGTTTTCACGTATTTTCTTCTTCTTGGCTCAGCAGGTATTGACATCCACCATTACTCAGAATGGTGAAGGGGATGTTGAAGTTTACTCTGTGATTGTCCATGAAACTGATACAGGCTATGCGCAAAGCTTCCTGGAAGATATCCAGAATGAACAGATGGGTCCACTTAGCCTGGAACAGATTGAATTCTCGGAGCAGGTCCGGGCAGAATGGACAGATTCAGAGATGTTTGCGAAACTGAAACAGGGTCTTCCATTTCATAATCCGGCTGTGGATTTGCAAGTCCAGCCTTAAAAATTCGAATATAAACGCAGACTGACATAGATTTAGGATTGAAGCATGTCTTTAAATGAACAGCAAATTGCCAAACTGAATAAAGTTCAGTTAGATGACAGCTGGAAATATGGACTCAGTGATTTTTTACTGAGCCCGAAAATGGATGCGTTAAAAACGTTTTTAATTGAAGAAAAAAAAGCAGACAAGGTAATTTACCCACCAAATCACCTGATTTTTAATGCTTTGAATACAACGCCATTAGACCGGGTCAAAGTGGTCATCATTGGTCAGGACCCTTATCATGGCCCGAATCAGGCGCATGGTTTAAGCTTCTCGGTGCAAAAAGGGGTTGCATTACCTCCATCTTTACGTAATATTTTTCATGAGTTACATAATGATTTAGGCGTAAAAATCCCTAAACATGGTGATTTAACTCATTGGGCGGAACAGGGTGTACTTCTGCTCAACGCTGTACTGACTGTAG
This sequence comes from Acinetobacter variabilis, assembly GCF_000369625.1. GTDB lineage: Bacteria > Pseudomonadota > Gammaproteobacteria > Pseudomonadales > Moraxellaceae > Acinetobacter > Acinetobacter variabilis. The sequence goes on along the minus strand of NZ_KB850113.1, from coordinate 1,279,130 downwards.
AGGCAGCACAGCCAACTTCACATCAGAAACGTGGCTGGGAGGAATTCACAGATCACGTCATTGATGTATTGAATGAACAACGTGAACATATCGTTTTTATTCTTTGGGGCGCATACGCACAGCGTAAAGGACAGCGCATTGATCAAAATAAACACCTGGTCTTAAAGGCAGCACATCCTTCGCCTTTGTCAGCAAACCGGGGTGGTTTTTTTGGTTGTAAAGTTTTTTCGAAAACAAATAATTATCTCAAACAACATGGCATTGAGCCTATAGATTGGCAGCTGGACGCATGACTTATTCTCCTGTAACTACACCTTACCATCCGGACCTGATTGTTGAACAAGCCAATAATGGCTGGCGCATTGTTCGTCTGAATCGTCCAAAATCATTACACGCTTTAGATGAATCTCTGGTTTCAGCATTGCTAGAAGTCTTTCAGGACTTTCATACAGATGACAGCGTAAAAGCGATCTGGCTGGATTCAACTACCCCGAAAGCATTTTGTGCCGGTGGCGATGTACGTAAGCTGCGTCAGTTAGTAATTAATGATGAAGTGGCAACCGCCAATAAGTTTTTTGAACAGGAATATGCGCTAGATTTATTACTGCATAACTATGCCAAGCCGGTATTGGTGTGGGGTGAAGGTTATGTTATGGGTGGTGGTTTAGGCCTGTTTATGGCGGCTCCATTCCGTTTGGTGACGCCGTATTCACGTCTGGCCATGCCTGAGATTAATATTGGTTTATATCCAGATGTGGGTGCGACCCGCTTCCTAGCAGACCGTGGAGCGATTGGCCTGTTTACAGGTTTAACAGGTTCCATTATGACTGCTGCGGGTGCTTACGGTATTGGCTGGGCGACTCATATCTGTGATGCACAACGTGATTCAGTGTTAGATAAGGTCGTGAATATAGACTGGGAACATTATCCAGCTGGGGATTTCCGTGCGATTGATGACACCTTGAATAGCATGCACCGTCCGGTAGGCCCGGGTCCTTTGCAAAACTCACTGGATGTAATCCACAGTGTATGTCGTGGCGTAAACTTCGAGCACGATTATGAATCGATTATTGGTTTAAGTGATGCGCGCAGTGACTGGTTGCGTCAGGCCAGCGAAAACCTGCAAAAAGGTTCACCTGCAACCGCTGCTCTAAGCTGGTTATTATGGCAATGGGGTAAACAGGTTCATTCCTGGAATGAAATTTTCGAACTGGAAACCCAGATTTCAGACTGGAAAATCCGTCATCCTGACTTTGTTGAAGGCGTGCGTGCACGTCTGGTCGATAAAGATCTGTCTCCAGAATGGCAAAAGGGTAGTGATTTAAGCCTGAAAGGCATTTTGTCTCAGAATCCACCAGTAACCACCATTGAAAGCTGGAATGAGTTACTCAAACACTATGGTGTGATTTAAGTCTGAATGTCCGAAACACAATTTACCGATGAATACTGGATGCAGCTTGCTTATGAGCAGGCTGCACTTGCTGCTGAGCAGGGTGAAATTCCTGTAGGTGCTGTGATTGTCAGCCAAAATCAGGTCATTGGCCGTGGCTACAATGCGCCAATTTCTTTAAATGATCCGACTGCCCATGCTGAAATCGTAGCATTACGTGAAGCCTGTCAGAACCTGAAAAACTACCGCCTGCCTGAAGATGCTGTCCTCTATGTAACTCTGGAACCGTGCACCATGTGTGTAGGTGCATTGGTGCATTCGCGTATTTCAAGGGTCGTTTTTGGTACAAATGAGCCCAAAGCAGGTTCTTTGGTGAGTGCACGCAAGCTTTTTGAAACTGGCTACTATAATCATGTATTTCTATTTGACTCGGGCTGTATGCAGCAGCAGTGTGCTGAGCAGTTGAGTGCATTTTTCAAGTTGCGTCGTGAACAAAAACGCCAGCTGAAATTGCAAGAAAAATTACTGAATGCTCATAAATAAATCGAATCTAATTCGTTAAACTTTGCTCACTTTAAAATCATTTATTTTCAGGAAAAAGAAAAATGAAAAATGCGATTCAGGTAAAAAAAGAATTCCCAGCAGCGATTGATAAGGTTTTTGAATTGCTGTCTAAACACGATGCTTATAACGTGGCTTTTGCACCAATGCAGGTGGAACGGATTAAGGATTCAGCAGACCCTGAGCGCCCAGATGGTGTGGGTTCTGTGCGTAGCATGGGTTTAGGTCCAGTCAAGCCGCTAAAAGAGCAAATTACCTTGCTAGAGCCGAACTCCCGTATTGAATACAAGATCGTAAAGAATCCTTTGATTAAACATCATTTGGGTATTATTGAGTTTGAAGCATTGGACGATAACAAAAGTCTGGTGACTTATACGATAGAATTGCAGGCACGTCTTCCATTTGTCAGTAAATTAATTCTTGCACAGCTCAAGACAGGGATTAAACTAGGCCTCGCAAAACTTGCAAAATCTGTATAAATAACGGGAAAGTAATGACAGTTCAAATTATTACCATTGATGGTCCAAGTGGATCTGGCAAAGGCACACTGGCTGCAAAACTTGCAGCACATTACCATTTTCATTTATTGGATTCAGGGGCTTTGTATCGTTTATTAGGACTGTCATTGCATCACCATAATTTACTCGATGAACTGGATACTCAACTGGCTGAATGCGTACAAATTGCAACAAATTTGGATATCCAATTTGTCAGCACTGAATCAGGTGTTCAGATATGGCTGAATGGTGAAGATGTCTCCCAAACTATCCGTACCGAACGGGTGGGTGAGTATGCTTCAAAAGTTGCTGCAATTCCTGAACTTAGAACTGCTATGGTGGCCCGTCAACATGCTTTTGCTCAAGCTCCTGGTCTAGTGGCAGATGGCCGCGATATGGCGACCAGTATTTTCCCAGACGCACAAGCCAAGATTTATTTGACAGCTTCGGCTGAATCCCGTGCGCAAAGACGTGTAAAGCAGTTGCAGGGTATGGGGCTGGATGTTAAAATAAACGACATTTTAGCTAATATCGAAGCGCGGGATAAACGAGATATGGAACGCACTGTCGCTCCGCTCAAACCTGCTGCTGATGCGTACATCATCGACAGTTCAGATTTGAATATCGATGAAGTATTTAAGCTGATGACCACGTATGTGGATCAGCAATTAGCTCAATAACCCTATTATTTCAGCAGATGCATAGCTTGATCAGTTTTATATGGACTATGTAGACGCTTAATTAAACCGGCCTTGTCTGATCCAAGACCGCTGACTTTATCGGATATATCATGACCGAATCTTTTGCAGCCCTCTTTGAAGAAAGCGAATTAAACCTCAACGTTGAAAAGGGTGCAGTCATCCAAGGCGTTGTAGTAAGCATCGACTCTGATTGGGTAACTGTTGACACTGGCCTTAAATCTGAAGGCGTTGTTGACCGTGCTGAGTTCTTAAATGAACAGCGCGAACTTGAAGTTCAAGTTGGCGACACTGTAGACGTAGTTGTTGAAGCACTTGACAATGGTATGGGTCAAACAGTTCTTTCTCGCGAAAAAGCTAAACGCGCTGAGACTTGGACTAAACTTGAAAAAATCTTTGAAGACGGCGAAATCGTTACTGGTGTTATCTCTGGTAAAGTTAAAGGCGGTTTCACTGTTGACATCGGTCCAGTTCGTGCGTTCCTTCCAGGTTCTTTAGTTGATACTCGTCCTATTCGTGATACTACTCACTTGGAAGGCAAAGAGTTAGAATTTAAAGTAATCAAACTTGACGCTAAACGTAACAACGTTGTTGTTTCACGTCGTGCTGTTATGGAAGCTGAATCTTCAGCTGACCGTGAAGCTCTTCTTGCTCAGCTTGAAGAAGGTCAAACAGTTACTGGTACTATTAAGAACCTTACTGATTACGGCGCGTTCGTTGACCTTGGCGGTATCGACGGTCTTCTTCACATCACTGACATGGCTTGGAAACGTATCAAGCACCCATCAGAAGTTGTTGAAGTGGGTCAAGAAGTTACTGTTAAAGTACTTAAATTCGACCGCGAACGTAACCGCGTATCTTTAGGCCTTAAACAATTAGGTGAAGATCCATGGTTAGCGATCATGAGCCGTTATCCTAAAGGTTCTATCGTTAAAGCTCGCGTAACTAACCTGACTGACTACGGCTGTTTCGCAGAAATCGCTGAAGGCGTTGAAGGTCTAGTACATGTTTCAGAAATGGACCACACTAACAAAAACATCCACCCATCTAAAGTTGTTCAGATCGGTGACGAAGTTGACGTTATGGTTCTTGAAGTGGACGAAGAACGTCGTCGTATTTCTCTTGGTATCAAACAAACTCGTGCTAACCCATGGGAAGAGTTTGCTAAGAACCACGATAAAGGTGAAAAAGTATCTGGTACTATCAAGTCAATCACTGACTTCGGTATCTTCATCGGATTACCAGGTGGTATCGATGGTCTAGTTCACTTGTCTGACATCTCTTGGAACGAACAAGGCGAAGAAGCTATCCGTCGTTACAAGAAAGGTGACACTGTTGAAGCAGTTATCCTGTCTGTAGATGCTGAAGGCAACCGTATCAGCCTTGGCATCAAACAATTGAACAGCGATCCGTTCAACGATTTCTTAGCTGCTAACGAACGCGGTGCGCTTGTTAAAGGTACTGTAACTGCAGTTGACGCTAAAGGCGCTACTGTTAAGTTAGCTGATGAAGTTGAAGCAACTCTTAAAGCATCTGAAATCAACCGCGACCGCGTTGAAGATGCGACTAAATTCCTTGAAGTTGGTCAAGAAGTTGAAGCTAAGATCATTAATGTAGATCGTAAATCTCGCTCTATCAACTTGTCTATCAAAGCGAAAGACGAAGCTGAAGAGAAAGAAGCTGTTGCAAATCTGAAAACAGCTGCTGCTGGTCAAGACAATGGTCCTAAAACTATTGGTGACTTGATCAAAGCGCAAATGAATCACTAAGAGTAGATGGTGAATTGTATTGTTAATGTAAATTAAGTAATACTTTTTACACAAATACTGTAAACGGTAGCGTAGTATTTAATTATTGCGCTACCGTTTTGTATTTAAACAGGTTATTATCGGAAAATAGATCCCGAGTAGCTTGATAATTAAAGAGGTCGCAGATGACTACTGAAGCACTTAATAAGTCTGACTTAATAGAGCGCATCGCGCTAAAGAATCCGCATTTGGCTGAACCTTTAGTGGAAGAAGCAGTTAAAATTATGATTGATCAAATGATTGAAGCTTTATCATCTGATAACCGTATTGAGATTCGCGGGTTTGGCAGCTTTGCATTACATCATCGTGAGCCTCGCGTGGGTCGTAATCCTAAAACTGGTAAATCTGTTGAAGTTGCAGCAAAAGCTGTTCCACACTTTAAGCCAGGTAAAGCACTTCGTGATGCAGTAAACGAATCTGCAAACAAATAAACAAGATATTTACGGGGTGTTCATGCGTTACGTTCTGGTCATTCTTTTATTGCTCGTCTTTGGCTATTCATTAGCTTTGGTGTTGCAAAACGGGACTGAGGTCTCAGTGGACTTGTTATTTACTCAAGTTCCTGCAATGCGTTTAGGGTTATTGCTCCTTTTGACTCTTTCCTTAGGAATAGTGGTTGGCTTGTTACTCGGTGTGCAGGTTTTCCGCGTTTTTCAGAGCAATTGGGAAATTAAACGACTACGTAAAGATATTGAGCATCTACGTAAGGAACAGTTGAATACTGCCAAGATGATGGCAGCAGAAGCGGCGGCTCATACACGACATGAGAAAACAGTATTAGATATTAATTCTAATGACAGGCCATCGGCACCGCTTTAAACGAAAATGACAAGTAGAAGTAATCTACCGAATCTTTACTTCGCCTGTTTTGATCGAACGCCTTTTAGCTTAGCTTCTAAGGCGTTTTTTATTGTTTAATGGTATTTAGAAAAATATATAAAAATTATATAAATAAATGACTTAATTTGAATTAAAAAATCATTTTTGCGAAAATATTCTTGGTTGTTATGGGGCTAATCCGTATAATGGTTTAATTTTGTCAATTTGAAGGGTCTTCTCATGAGTATCATCGTTGCACTGGATGCTAAAAGTCAATTTGATGCCTTAAGGATTGCAGAGCAGCTCGATCCTGCCTTATGCCGAGTAAAAGTGGGCAAAGAGTTATTTACTCATGAAGGTCCTATCATTGTAAAAGCACTTCAGGATAAAGGTTTTGATGTATTTCTAGATCTGAAGTTCCATGATATTCCAAATACCACTGCACAAGCGGTATGTGCCGCGGCAGACTTGGGTGTGTGGATGGTCAACGTCCACGCTTCAGGTGGTCGTAAAATGATGGAGACCTGTGTTGAGCGTTTAAAAGCAGGTAACTATAAGACTCAACTTATTGCAGTAACTGTATTAACGTCTATGGGACGTGAAGACCTGAAAGACATTGGCTTGGATATTGAACCTAATGAACATGTAAAACGTCTGGCTCAACTGACTAAAGACAGTGGCTTAGATGGAGTGGTATGTTCCGCACAAGAAGCGAAAATGCTGCGTGAAAGCATTGGACAAGACTTTGCACTGGTCACTCCTGGGATTCGTCCTGAAGGTTCAAATGCAGACGATCAAAAACGTATTGTGACACCAAAACAGGCAATGCTGGATGGCTCAACACATCTGGTCATTGGTCGACCAATTACCAAGTCGGAAAATCCTCGTCAGACTCTAAAAGATATTTTGGCAACATTGTAATTCCGGTTACCCGATGAAAAGCCTTTCATATGAAAGGCTTTTTTTATACATTGAGAAAAGCTGTATAAAAATAAAAAGGAATTTCAAATGAGAATAATAAAGACACCAGAACAAAAAATGCTAGAACAAAGGCTGGAGATGGAAAAAATAGCAGATCAGTTCGAACAGCAGGAAAAATATAAACAACAGGCACAGTCGGGTTCATGGGACTGGATGTCAGGCCTTGATAGCATAGATATTGTAGAACTCGCTTCAGAGATGATGGAGACAGTAGGAGATTCATTGAGTAGGGTTGATTTGAATTTTTAATATTCCGTAGTTTATTTTATTTCTAATTGAATCCCCCTAAATCTCCCTTTATGAAAGGGAGGTCGGGAGGGATTTTTAAATTACCGCCAACACACTTACCGCTACTGGCGCCAATACAGATAAAATAAAACCGCTCACCATGGCATGTGGAATAAAATCATTGCCACAGGCCTGTTTGACCATGGGTAAAGTCACATCCATCGCAGTCGCACCTGCAGCAGAAATTGCTGATCTTGGGTAACGCCAGCCGGCACAATACATCAGTAAAATCGCAAAAATTTCCCGAAACAGGTCATTCATCAGGGCAATACTGCCCAGTTCCGCATTTCTTAGTTCTGTAACGACAACACCTGACATTGAATAAAAACCATAACCTTGTGACAGCATAATCAGGTCTTTTAAATGAATATCCGGATTCCAGAAAGAATAGATAATTGCAGCCACGCATGAACCAGCAATACAACCTGTTGGGACCAGCAGGATTTTCCAGTTCAACCATGAGCGATCAAGTGGTGAGTAGGCAAGATCCAGTCCAATCAGAAACATAAAGACCAGTAATAAATGCCAAGTGCTGATTTGAACAGAAAGCCCCATTTGAGTGAAACTATAATGCAGCAAGTACCCAGCAGCTAAGGCGAAGAATGCATAACTGATATTAATCAGTGATTTAATCACTAGCTCAGTGGAGACTCGTCCAGAAGAAGGTTGAAAATCTGCCCATTTAAATAGCAGATAACAACAGCTAAATGCCCCAATAGAGGTGAGAAAAGCAATTGTAATAGAGGTATTTAGAATCTGGTCAGGGTGAGGTAATTCCGTCAGAAGCCCAGAAAACTCAAAAGCAATAGCGACCAGTAAGATATAACTAAAATATGGTAGAACCTTAAAGCATATTTTCGTGAGTGAAGCAGGAAGCTGTTTTGCAAAAACAAAACCAAGCGCTAAACAGACCAGAAGCTGGGAGACTAACCAAAGCGATTGCATAATAAAAAAGTATGATAAATCAGTCTTTATTATGCCATCGCTAGCACTATGAATGTGAAGGACTTTTAACTGGCTTTATTTAAAAAATAATAATCTGCTGCATTAAGGGTTTTGGTTTTGAGCCAGTATTTCCAGGTATAGGTGGGCCATAAGGCAAAATTTTTCCCACCTTCTTGTTGATACCAGCTGACACAGCCAGATTGCCAGACCGTATTGTCCAGCATATGTTGGACATCCTGATTGAATTTTTCCTGTACCTGATCTTTGACCACAATCGCATCACTATGTGATTGATCTACTAGGGCGATCATTTGCAGGATATAACTTACTTGCGCTTCAATCATAAAAAGCACTGAGTTATGTGCCAGCACAGTATTCGGTCCTAATAGCTGAAACAGATTCGGAAAACCTTTCACACAGATCCCATAATAGCTTTCGGCACCATCTTTCCAGACATCATTCAAGTGAATGTCATTCAGGCCAGTGCAATCGAAATTTTTCAGATAAATTCTTGGATCGGTAATAAATCCGGTACCGTAGATCAGGCACTCAATCGGACGTACTTTACCATCTACAGTAATAGTACTGTTTTCGGTCACTTCACGAATACCTTCAGTCACTAGTTCCACATTTTTACGGTTAAAGGTAGGGAAGTATTGGTTAGACACCAGAATCCGTTTGCAGCCCATGATGTAATCTAGGGTCAATTTCTTGGCAGTTTCCTTGTCCTTGACCTGATAGCGAATATAAGCTTCTGCGAGTTTCTGAGCATATTTCATGACAGTTGGTTTAACGATAGGCACTACACGCGACTCATTAGACCAGTACAGACGAATCCGGTGTAACTTGCGGAACCATTCATATTTGGAAAACAGCTTTTTTTCCAGGTCATGATATAGGCGCTCATCCCGTGGAATAACCCAAGCCGCAGTACGTTGAAAGACATAGAGCTGTTTGCATTTGGGTGCAATTTTAGGGATATATTGAATTGCACTGCCAACAGCCCCAATCGATGCAACATTTTTTCCCTTGAGATCATAATGATGATCCCAGTGAGAAGAGTGAAAGATTTTACCCTTAAATTTTTCAATGCCCGTAATATGGGGAATTTGAGGAACATGTAAAGGACCAGAGGCAAATACTACAAACTGAGCTTCCAGAATGCTTTGATCCTGCAGATGGATTTGCCATAAGCATCGGTCTTACTGGTAATGAACCCCAAGTACTTCGGTATTCAGCCGAGCAAAAGCCCGAAGATTATAATGACTGACTAAATCTTGAATATAGCTGAAAATTTCCGGTGCTTCGGCATAGCGTTTTGACCAGTCAGTTTTGGGTGCAAAGGAAAGGGAATACATATGTGATTGCACATCACAGGCCGCTCCCAGATACTGATTATCGCGCCAGGTTCCCCCAAAATCGCTATCTTTTTCTAAAATAATAAAATCATGGATGCCTTACTGTTGTAAACGTATTGCCATCGCTATCCCGCCAAAACCGGCACCGATAATGGCCACTTTGGTATAAGGATGAGTGTGGGTAAGGCGTGTATTGTCCAGCATCTTCGCATTCCTTGCTTATTTTAATAATGGATAATTATCTTGATTTATTAACTGGCTATTAGATATAAAATTGATCTAAACGGCAATAGCCGACGGTTTATTTTTATAGTACAACTAGAGCTATCACATTGTATTCGTATGGTTATGAAACGTTCTGTTCTCAGTCTGATGTATCTGATCCAGGGCATGCGCAAGGCTGGTATAGAGGTCGATCAAAAACTGCAAAATATCGGCTTGCGTGTTGATGCGCTTGATCCGACTTCAATCATTCACCCAAGCGTGGAATATGATGTGCTCAAAGTGGTGGGTCAGGATATCCAACCAGAACAGGGTTTATCGATCGGCCAGCATTATGCATTGGCAGGTTATGGGCCTTTGCTGATGTTGCTGGTGACCAGTCCAACCGTACGGGATGCGATGCATCAGGTAATTCGTTTTCAGCAATTGACGCATCTTACCGGCCAGTTGGGACTGGAGCAAAGTGAGTACCGCAGTGCGCTTTGCTATTATCCCAAGAAAACGGAAGACCATCTGGGAATGCTGGTCGCGCAAGCTGAGATTTCAGGTACATTCAAGTTCATTCGCGATATTTACAAGATGATGGGCCTGTCCAAACCTGACTTGCAGATTGAACTGCCTTTCGCCGCACCGGAACAATCTGCTACCCAGAAAATCTATCATGATTATTATGGAACACAGGTACAGTTTGGTGCTGCAAGAGCTGCATTCTGGTTTGATGAGGCCATTTTGGATATCCGGATTCCTTCAGCAGATGCGGAGACTTTTGCAATCTATGAAGCAAAGTGTTTGGCTGAACTGGAACGTCTGACGGAAGATGTGGATGTCCCGACTGTGGTACAGCGAGTACAGGATTATCTGGAGTTGCAAACCGGTTTGATGCCGAGTATGGCTGAAACGGCTCAGGCTCTGAATATTCCAGAACGTACTTTACGCCATCAATTACAGCAGTTCGATACCAGTTATAAACAGATTCGCGAAGAGATTATTAAAGATAAAGCTTTGCGACTCATTGAATATAAACAGTATTCGATTGAAATGATTGCAGAGTTATTGGGTTATTCCGAACCGGCTGCTTTTAACCATGCCTTTAAGCGCTGGTTTGGGCAAAGTCCTCGGCAATATATAAAATAGCCTAAGTTAGTTAATGCCAAAGTGTTATAGTGTGCGTTCTAAACTCCGCTATAATTAAACAGATCCTGAATAGTACGAAACCTATGTCCGATTTTAATTCACAGCACAGCACCGCTTTTAGTCCGATCTCTCCTGCAGAACGTTATGCACAGGCTTTGTCTTCAGGACAGTTTATGCCCGATGATGCACAGGCCATGGCCGTACATGAGCTGAATCGTACCTGGCTGGAATTAATTCAGCGTTTTAAAGCTTCTAAGAAGGCCTTTCGCCGTTTCCGTCGTCAGACTTCGCCAAAAGGTGTATACATGTGGGGTGGAGTAGGTCGTGGAAAGACCTGGCTCATGGATCAGTTCTATGAGTCGATTCCATTTCGCCGTAAAACCCGTATGCACTTTCACCATTTCATGCAGCATGTGCATCGTGAGTTAAACAAGCTTTCAGGTCAGCGCAATCCGCTAGATCTGGTAGCGGATCAGATTTATAAAGATGCTGTGGTGATCTGCTTTGATGAATTTTTTGTATCTAATGTGACAGATGCCATGATCCTGAGTGATCTGTTCCAGAAGCTGTTTGAGCGTGGCATTACGCTGGTGGCGACTTCGAATATTGCGCCAGATGGTTTATATAAAAATGGGATTCACCGTGACCGTTTTCTGCCAACCATTGAAATGGTCAAGAAAAACTGTGTCATTCTGAATGTAGATGCCGGTGTAGATTACCGTTTACGTGTCTTAAAACAGGCACAATTATTCAAATATCCACTAACGCATGACAATAAAAACTGGTTGGCGCATCGCTATACCGCACTGACTCAAACCCAAACCTCTTCTCAAGACCCAATCATCATCAATAACCGTATCGTGGAAACTGTGGCACATACTGAAGATGTCTTGTGGTGTGAGTTCTCTGAACTGTGTCTAAAACCGCGTAGCCCAGCTGACTTCATTGAAATTGCGAATATTTACAATACGGTATTAGTCAGCAATGTGCCGCATTTAACCGATTTCCTGAATGATGCCACACGCCGTTTCATTTATCTGGTCGATGAATTTTATGATCGTGGAGTCAAATTACTATTGACCTCAGAAGATAATATCGTTGATCTTTATAAAGGTGAGCGACTGGCTTTTGAAATTGAACGGACCCGTTCACGTTTGCTAGAGATGCAATCAGATGAATATCTGCATTCTGAACATCGCCAGATTGAGAAAATAGCTTCGAGCGAGCCTGAATAAATACAACAAGCGCTGGTCATGACCGGCGCTTTTTTATGCATTTCATTGCATCAAAGATCGACAAGTTCAGCCAAACATGGCTTAATCTTGATCTAAATATGACCTTGTATAAAAAGAACGGACAACTTTTATTCAAAATTCTGAACTTAAGTCTAATTTCTACATTTCAAAAACTTTATACACTGTCATGAGGGTATTTAGCAGGATGATATTGCATCGTGTGAGACATCATTTAATAAGGATATGAGGGTATTCTTATTGGAAAAATGCTCATTATTTTGCGGTGTGATAGTACTATTCAGCTAGATTTTAATCGGTATACTAGAATCTCTTGTATAAAAAGTAGCAATATCAGGAAAGACAATGACTGCACGTATTCAAAAAGGCAAGTTAGCGATTGCTAAAGAACTTTACGATTTTATCGAAAATGAAGCACTACCAGGTTCTGGTTTGGACAGCGAAACATACTGGAAAAACTTTGAACAAGTCGTTGTTGATCTTAGCCCTAAAAACAAAGCACTTTTGGCTAAGCGTGATGATATTCAAGCTAAAATTGATGAATGGCATCGCAATAACACATTTGAATTACAAGCTTACAAAGCTTTCTTGACTGAAATTGGCTACTTATTACCAGAAGTAGAAGATTTCCAGATCAGCACTGAAAATGTAGACGAAGAGATTGCACTATTGGCTGGCCCACAGTTGGTAGTTCCAGTACGTAATGCGCGTTACTGCCTGAACGCAGCGAATGCACGCTGGGGTTCTTTATACGACGCTTTATACGGCTTCGACGTGATCTCTGAAGAAGATGGTGCTGAAAAAGGTAAAGGCTATAACCCGAAACGTGGTGAGAAAGTTATCGCATTCGCAAAAAACTTCTTAGATGAAACATTCCCGCTGGCACAAGGTTCACATGCTGATGCAACCAAATATGCAGTTGAAGGTAATGCACTGGTTGTAACGCTGAAAGACGGTTCTACCACAACTGTTGCGGATGGCTCTAAATTCGTTGGTTATAATGGCGAAGCTTCTGCACCAACTGAAATCGTATTGAAAAATAACGGCCTGCACGCAATCATCCAGATTGATGCAAACAGCCCAATTGGCCAAACAGATGCAGCAGGCGTAAAAGACGTTGTGCTTGAAGCAGCTGTGACAACAATCCAAGACTTGGAAGACTCTGTTGCAGCAGTTGATGCTGAAGAAAAAGTTGAAGGCTACCGTAACTGGTTAGGCTTGATGAAAGGTACGCTTGAAGAGTCTATCGAAAAAAATGGCAAGACCATTACCCGTAAACTCAATGCTGACCGTACTTTCAAAAATGTTGAAGGCGGTGAGACCAAGGTTCATGGTCGTTCATTGATGCTGCTTCGTAACGTTGGTCACTTGATGACAAACCCGGCGATCCTTGTAGATGGCGAAGAAATTTATGAAGGCATCATGGATGCATTGGTAACTCCATTGCTTTCTGTGGCTGATATCCGTGGTGAGAACACGATCAAGAACTCACGTACCGGTTCTATGTATATCGTTAAGCCAAAAATGCACGGTCCAGAAGAAGTTGCATTTGCGGTTGAGCTGTTTGAACGTGCTGAACAGGCGCTTGGCTTACCTGCGAAAACCCTGAAAATCGGTATTATGGATGAAGAACGCCGTACTTCGGTTAACCTGAAAAACTGTATTGCTCAGGCGAAAGACCGTACCATCTTTATTAACACCGGTTTCATGGATCGTACAGGTGATGAAATCCATACCTTCATGGAAGCAGGTCCATTTGTTCGTAAAGGCGAAATTAAAGGCCAAAAATGGTTCCCAGCTTACGAAAACCGTAACGTCATGGTAGGTCTACAAACAGGTCTACGTGGTAAAGCACAGATTGGTAAAGGCATGTGGCCAAAACCAGACATGCTGTTAGACATGTACAAAACGAAGACTGAACATCCTGAAGCAGGCGCAAGCTGTGCATGGGTTCCGTCTCCAACAGGTGCAGTGATTCACGCGATTCACTACCATCAAATTAATGTAGCAAACCGTCAGCAAGAATTGCTTGCAACTGAAGCATTGCCTTTAGATGATTTGTTAACTCCACCTCTTGCAACTGATACCAACTGGTCTGAAGAAGAGAAACTAAAAGAACTGGAAAATAACTGCCAAGGTATCTTGGGTTATGTCGTTCGTTGGGTTGATCTGGGTGTAGGTTGTTCTAAAGTTCCAGACATCAATGATGTGGGCTTGATGGAAGACCGTGCAACTTTACGTATTTCTTCTCAGCACGTTGCTAACTGGTTACGTCATGGAATTGTAACGCGTGAACAGGTTGAAGAAGTAATGCAACGCATGGCGAAAATTGTGGATGAGCAAAATGCGAATGATCCACTGTATAAGCCAATGGCTGCTGACTTTGACAACAGCATTGCATTCCAGGCTGCTTCTGACCTGATTTTCAAAGGTGGTGAACAGCCATCAGGTTATACAGAGCCGCTTCTACACGCAGCGCGTTTAAAACTTAAAGGTTATACAGGTGACTAATCCTGTAACTTGAAAAAGCCTCTTCGGAGGCTTTTTTATTGCTCTTAAAAAAGATCTAAGGATAAAAATGTATTTCTGGAATGTAAATTAACTGACGGAACACCTAAAACAGAACAATGTCATAGAACAAAATTTTAATAATAATTATTTGTTAAACAGTAGCTTTATATTTGCCAATCGCTATTCGTATGAGCGTTTACAGCTCCTCATGCTGGATAGCTGTAGAGCTTTGGATAATGACGTTGAAGACTCAATTTAATTCTCAATTTTTAACTTCTAAGAATCGTATTTGGGCTGACGTACTGGAAGATTTATACAGCAAAGAATGAGATTCATGGATCAATAATTTTCATTCACTTAGAAAGCTCAAGATAAAAGCGTAACAATTCGTCGCTGTCACTTCCATCCTGAAATGGCTCTGCTAAAGTAAAAGCAAATCAATAAATTGCAGGGAAGAACAGCATGGCATATCAAAATTTGGATCAGCAGTTTATTGCGGGTCAGTGGCAACCCGGCCGTTCTCAGAAAATGATTCAGAATTTGAATCCCTACACCCAAGATACGATCTTTACTTTACAGGCGGCTAGTACTGCAGATGTTGATGCGGCTTATGCGGCAGCTGATAAAGCTTTCCAGCAGGGTATCATTAAATCAGTTGAGTTAAGACAGCAAATCTTGCAAAAACTACAACAGGTAATTCAGGCACGTCAGGATAAAATTATTGAATGGTTGATTCTTGAGTCTGGAAGTACCCGTTTTAAAGCTGGTCTGGAAGTTGGCGCTGCTCTATCTATTATTCAGGAAAGCCAGAAATTTCCAGAGCAGATCAAGACTGAACAGCTGGAGAGCAAAGATCCACAACGTAAAAGTCTGGTACTACGAAAACCCTTGGGTGTGATTGGCATCATTAGTCCATGGAATTTTCCATTTCATTTATCCATGCGTTCTGTAGCAACAGCGATTGCCTGTGGAAATAGTGTGGTACTCAAGCCAGCAAGTGATACGCCGGTAACAGGTGGAACCCTATTAGGAAAGCTGTTTGAAGAAGCTGGCTTACCTGCAGGTGTGCTCAATGTGGTTTCAGGGGCAGGCAGTGAAATTGGTGATTATTTTGTCGAGCACCCAATTCCAAAAATGATCTCATTCACGGGTTCTACAGAAGTCGGACAGAAAGTAGGAAGCAAAGCCTTAGCCAGCCCTCGAATTAAACGTCTGGCGCTGGAACTGGGCGGAAATGCGCCACTGGTGATTCTGGATGATGCAGACCTTGATCTGGCAGTAGAGTTGACAATTATGGGACGCTTTATGCATCAGGGGCAAATCTGTATGAGCACTAATCGCGTCATTGTCGATGCGTCCATCCATGATGCCTATGTGGAAAAGCTTTTAGAACGGGTGAAAACTGTTGCTGTGGGTGATCCAAATCTGGAAGAGACCATTATTGGTCCGATCATCAATCAGAGTCAGGTCAAAAAACATCAGCAGATTATTCAAAGTGCAAAAGAGCAGGGTGCAGAGCTAGTATATGAAGGGGGTATAGAAGGTAATCTGGTCTATCCACATATCTTTACTGGGGTAGCACCTGAATCTCCACTGGCTCAGGAAGAAAGTTTTGGACCGATTCTACCAATACTGAAAGCTCGTGATGAAACACATGCCTTAAAGCTGGCCAATGATACCCGTTTTGGCTTATCCAGTGCGGTTTGTACCTCGAATATTGAACGTGGTATTAATTTTACGGAACAGCTTGATATCGGTATGACCCATATCAATAGTATTAGTGTGGCAGATCAGGCTAATGCACCGTTTGGGGGCGAGAAAAACTCTGGACTTGGACGTTTTAATGGACGCTGGATTTTTGAGGAATTCACCCGTACTCACTGGCTGACTGTACCCAATGAATAATATTAAATGATAGAAACTTATCCATAATACATACAGGTTTAAGCTTGGCATCAAGCTATAATCAGAATATCAAGTGATCTGTCTGATTAAGCATGTGTGCCAACTTTAAGCCTTTAACTTCGCAGCAAATACATGATCTGGGCTTGCCGGAAATTCCCTTTGAATATCCGGAAGAAGTCTATCCGAATTATGCTACACCCTTGTTATTTCAATCTGATCAAGGTCTGGAATGGCGCTCGGTTAACTTTGGCTTTATTCCCAAATGGGCAGAGGATAAAACGATTGGGACAAAAACCTACAATGCCAGAAATGAAACTTTGCTGCAAAAACCAACCTTTGCAGAGGCGACAGCCAAATGCAAGTTTGGGGTGATTCCCGTCTCGGAATTTTATGAGTCAAAGTATTTTGATAATAAACCACAGCGCTGGGGCGTCAGACGTAAAGATGGAAAGGCGACCTTTATTGCGGCACTGTATGAAATTGCACGGGTGCAGGATGAAATCGTACGTTCAGCCAGTATGATTACGATGGATGCAATAGACCATCTCATGATGAAAGAGTTTCATGAGCCGGGAAATATTAAACGTTCAGTCATTGTGATTCCACATGAACGTTTACATGAATGGCTGAATCTCACGCAACCGGATATTCGCAGCTTTGTACAGGGATTTCCAGTAGAGGAGTTCGAATGTTCACATGTACCAAAAGAAAGAATCAAAAAAGCCAGTCCACAGCTGAACTTTTTTGATTCCTAAAACCTAGAAAGCAATGGCGGATCGTTAATTATTATAAAAGGTGTTATTGATCTCGCCAGCTAAATTCAAAATTGAAAAATACTTAACGAGCCAAATTTTTAAAGATATGGCGTAAGCTTTCCATAGTTTTTTCAATTTGTAATGGGGTTAGCCCTTCAAATGACTGTTCCAGTACAACATTGGTCAGGTCATTAATTTTATGTGTCATTTCCATTCCTTTTTCAGTCAGCACGACACGGGTAATACGAGCATCGTCTTCACAGGAATAGGTTTCAACCAGACCTTCATCTTTTAAGCGATAAACGATCTTGGTGGTTGTCGACATTTTAGATACGACCATTTCTGACAGGTCAGAAACGCTGGCATGTGGTTTGGCTTTAAGAGCAAGCAAAATACGGCGACGTGAATTATCGACACCATACTTTTTAAGTGCATGATCTACATTTAGGACATATTGGGCATGAACTTGAGTCACCCAGTAGTATGGAAAGTTTTCTAAATTAAAGTGTTCTGCACAAGGTAAAAATTTTGCATATTTTTTAGTCATGAAATGTTCCTTTTATTTATTTTTCTAGGGCACTGACATTTTATGTAAAAGTTTATACATGTTTCAACCTTTATTTTTAAAATGTTAACGAGATTGCATTTGTTAGATCTTCTTAACATCAAAAAAATCAGGTGATTTATGTGTTGTAGATCAATCGGGGCAAATTGTAACTGTCTTTATCCAGATGAATGGCATTGATATGACATGCAAATCTTAAGACTCCAGGTTAAATTTAGAGTCTGAATAAGAACTAGATTGGCAAACCATATGGATAAATGGCCGACCTGCGCATATCTTACTTTTGGTGAGTATGCGGAAATAAAATTCAAAATCGATGCTGTTTAAATGAATGTTCTGATACATTTTTTAATCTGTAGCACGATGCAGATCCAGATTTTTCAGATCTGATCGAAAGCTAGAGCGAGTACATTTAAGTTGGTCACTCATCGAATAAAACCGTTTTGGATGAGAAACTTATGCATCTTTTTGATCCTACGACTAACTATTCATAACGTGTATGAACTATTTTAATAAAAAAATCCATATTTAAAATATGTCTTTAGATAAGTGGATTTAAGGGACGTAGCAGGATAGTGGATCATTCAATATTTTATGATGTATGAAGAGATATGAATATTAAGAGAAACAGTAATTTATATCTCAGGCTTCTATCAGATAGATTTAATGGGCTTAGGGTCAAAAAGAAGCCTAAATTTTCTTTAATTTGTAATGAGTTATGTAGAACATAACAGATTCAGGCCAATGATTTGAAAATTAAAAGATTTTAGAATGAGGAGAGGCAAAGCGGTGTAACAGTTTTTCATAAATTTTATTGTTCAAAAATCATAAGTTTATGCATAATAGATACATCTTAAGTCGAAAAGGTTAAATTAAATGGATCCCTCGCCGTGCGTTGATCTTCCATATTCGTTGCTTACATACTCAAACGGGATGGTGTTCTAATGGAATTTTTATTAGATCCCGGAATTTGGGTTGGTTTAATTACTCTTATTATTCTCGAAATCGTTTTAGGTATTGATAACCTAGTCTTTATTGCCATTCTGGCTGAGAAACTTCCCCCTGAACAGCGTGATAAGGCCCGTGTGATTGGTCTATCCTTAGCCTTGTTGATGCGTTTAGGTCTACTGTTCGCAATCTCTTGGTTAGTCACCTTGACTCAACCGCTTATTCAATTATTTAACTGGACCTTCTCCGGACGGGATTTGATTCTGCTCTTTGGTGGTTTATTCCTGCTCTATAAAGCCGTTACCGAACTTCATGAAAAAATTGAAGGCAAGCCTGAAATACAGGTCACGACCAAGGTGGCATATGCGGGCTTTACAGCCGTTGTGGTTCAGATTGTCATTTTGGATGCTGTATTCTCATTAGACTCAGTGATTACCGCCGTAGGTATGGTCGATAATATCTATGTCATGATGGCAGCCATGATTATCGCGATGGCCGTGATGTTACTGGCGTCTAAACCATTGACCAACTTTGTGAATCGTCATCCGACAGTTGTGATTCTATGTTTGAGCTTCCTGTTACTGATCGGGATCAGCCTGATGGCAGAAGGTTTCGGTTTCCATATTCCGAAAGGCTATATCTACTCTGGTATTGGTGTTGCAATTGCAGTTGAAGCCTTTAACCAGTTTAGTCAGCGCAATGCTGCGAAACATGAAGCCAAGATTCCGCTGCGTCATCGTACCGCTAACAGTATTCTTCAACTGATGGGTGCTAAGCTTGAAACCACCAGTACCACTCAGCATGAAGCACAGGAAACCTTTGCGGATGAAGAACGCTATATGATTGGCGGAGTATTGACCCTGGCAGAGCGTTCTGTAGCATCGATCATGACCCCACGAAGCCAGATTTCCTGGGTCGATCTGGAGGATGGTGCGGAACAGATCCGTGAAAAAATCCTTTCTGTACCCCACAGCCTGTTTCCGGTTTGCCGGGGCAGTTTGGATAAGGTGATTACCATCGTTCGTGCCAAAGAACTGTTAGATGTACTGGATGAACCGCAAGAATTAAAAGCTTTAATCAAGCATCACCGCCCTATCTATATCTTTGAAAGAATGAAGGTGATTGACGCGATTAATACCTTGCGCACATCAAAAGGCTCTCTGGTACTGGTCAGTGATGAATTTGGTCATGTACAAGGTCTGATTTCACCGCTAGACGTGTTTGAGGCAATTGCCGGTGAATTCCCAGATGCCGATGAGCAGCTGGATCTGGTCAAAGTTGATGATACACACTGGATTGCGTCCGGTATGCTGGATCTGTACCAGTTAGAACTTGAGCTCGGTATGCTGGATCTGATTGATGAAGATGCAGGCTATATCAGTGTTGCTGGTCTGATTCTGGATAAAACCAATAGTGTGGTCGAGGTAGGTACTGAACTGAACTACCAAGGTGTTCAATTCAAGGTGATGGAAATCGAAAATAACCGGATTAAATCGGTGAGTATCCATTATCAGGGTTAATCGCCTGTCTTTATTATTTTTTTGAGTCAGTTGCTTAAGGGCAACTGACTTTTTTATTGAATATTCTTTATGACTTAGATATTAATGCTCACCTAAGCTTATTCTTGAGGCTAAATGGAGTATTGAATATTTTGAAAGCCAAGAATGAGTAATAGGTTTTACTGGCTTAGAAGTAAGAAATCTTAATGAAGTATTAAATTGCAGACATGCTTTATTTAGAATTATTAAATAAATTTAAATAAAGTTTAAAAATAAGTGTGAATTTGACTAGGGTCTGTTGACATTTACTGTTCATAATTAAACCTATAAAGGTAGCCATAAAAATATACAGGCTAAGGCAACAGCACTTTGATGATTTCTTTTGAGCTTGTCATATCGAGTAGCTATTCCTCTAAATTGCTTTAATCTACAAAACATATTTTCAACTAAATGCCTGATTTTATATAAATACCAGTCCATATGATCATTGTTCGATTGGCTATTTATTTTCTTTGGTATATTCGCTTTTGTCCCTGTTTTTCTGATCTGTTCACGCAGTGGTTCTGAATCATAGCCTTTATCTGCGCATACCACTTTTGTCTCTTTTAAGTCTAATGTTGATATTAAATCAGGTGCAACTTTGACATCATGTGTGGTTCCATCGGTAATCATGAAATCAACAGGATTGCCATTTGCATCAACAATCAAATGTATTTTTGAGGAGTTTCCTCCTACACTTTTAGAAATGGATTGATTCGCTATACCGGCAGAATGTTGATGAGCACGTACGTGAGAGCCATCAATAAAAATCCACTCCATATCGGGGCATGATGCTAATAATTTGAATAATCTAAGCAACTTACCACTGCTTGACCAACGATTAAAACGTTTGAAAATAGAGTTTGATTGACCGAAATAGGAAGGAATATCTCGCCACGGACAGCCTGTTCTAATTCTATAGAGAATAGCTTCAATAAAATTACGTAAGTTTGAGTTGTGATGAATAGATAAATTACGCAAAATAGTTTTCAACTTTTGCCAGTGTTGATCTGTCAGCATGGTACGAGGCATAGCGAATAGTAAAATTGGGTTTGGCGATTTGATTTTACTACTTCGCTATTTTTTAAGCTAAAAGTGTCAACACACCCTAATTGGTAAAATATGTATTTCACGTAATCTTGAAAGATATTAGTCAAGTTCGAGATACAAAAGCTCATCCAAAGCTTACACAATACTGAGCTTGAGCGCTTGAAAAATTATTTTTGCCAGATTAAGGCTGAATTTAATTATCTAAAAAATAAGTTGAATAGTGTAATAGGGTGTTCCATGTGTTCATTATAAAACACCCGACTGATGCTTAATCTGCCAAAATCCGAAAGTCTGCATATTGACGGATCGTTTCTATGTTCAATTGATGAATCTCATCGATAAATGCAGCATTAAAATGACCTAAGGTTGCTGCTTTGGCAAAAGCCAATTGACCGGCGATTGCAAAATGTACATGAGCAGAGAGTGCTGCGATCGCAGAAGAACTGACTGCACTATAAGCTGCAATCAGTGCGCCTAGGGCACATCCAGTTGCTGTGACGCGCGGCTGTAAATATGAACCGCCTAAAACCTGAATCACCGGATAATCTCTGGAAATGATGTAATCAGACTCACCTGAAATAGCAATACATTCACATTGTTCAAGTAAGGACTGCGCCTGTAGATAAACTTCTGAGCTATCAACAGTGCTATTGACGCCTTTAGACTCGATATTCTTTCCAGCCAAAGCACCAATTTCTGAAGCATTCCCCCGTAAAATTGTGGGTTGATAGGTCATGAGCTGATCAACAACACCTGAACGCCAATGCAGTACATTTCCATAACCAACAGGATCTAGTACCCATGACTTTTGGATACTGTGTGCTGTTTTAGCAGCGATCTGCATCGCCTCGACCTGTTCGGTAGTCGGCGTTCCCAAATTTAAACTGAGTGCTCCAGCAATTTTGACAAAGCTCTCTGCTTCAAAAGGATTATCAATCATAGCGGGCGAAGCATTCGCAGCCAGCAAGATATTGGCCACATAGTTGCTGGCCACCGCATTGGTCATCACATGCACCAATGGTTGCTGCTCTTGAAGCAATGACCAGGCTTCACAGATCTGATCGAGAAGAGTATTTTGTAATTGTTGCACGGAAGTATTCATCATCCTGATCTTTCAAATATGAATAGAGCTGCTAAATTCTTAGCGGGTAAAATAATGGTCTTGATGTTTGCAGTTACGGCATAACAGGCTGACATAATCGCTGGCATCATATTCAACAGTAAGCTCTTGTGAGCCGCAATGCATACAGCGTTTTTGTGAATAAAATTTCAGGCGTGGTTCAATCTTCTGCCATGAACGCCAGATCGGCTGGAAGAAAATATTTTCATCATAACCAAGAAAGCGGAAAAACAGAATGCTGCTCATTTTGCTCAAAGGCAATTGTGGTGGACGAGGCAGAATTGAGGTTTCCCATTTTTCATTCACTGAACGTTCCCGATATTGCTGTAGGGTCTTTTTCAGTAAATTGGTATTAATGAAATTTTCATTTCGTGGTTTTAAAGCTTTCTGCTGATACAGATATTCGAGGGCCGATTGCACGAGATAATAAATCTGTCCCACAGCCAAAACATCGAGCAGGCGATAGCAGAAAGCCTGAAAACTTTGATTGCCCGCAATCTGGATACCCCAGCTACGGCAATAGAACTGTGCGAATTGAATGACTTCCTGATACAGTAGACAATACAATGCATCTTTGACTTCATCCGCACTTTTAAAAGGCACGCCTTTACTCAGATTTTCATAGAACCAGAAACGCAACTGCTGGGTAATACTGAACAGGCTTGGCTCAGAATAGCCATCCAGACGTACATTAATATAGTACTGCTGATTCTCTTGTTGAATATCTCTAGGAATTAGAATCTGATCTTTCAGCAGATTTTTGACCAGACCATGCTGATACAGGTAATTCGGGCTGATGGAATAATATTTAATGGCATGCCAGTCAATATATTCCTGATGCTGGCTATGTTCCTGAACCTGTTCATCCAGAATCGAGAGCAGAAACAGTTTGCTAATAAAGCTGAGCTGATTAAGCTCATATTCATGCCGATCCTGCTTTTTATAAATTTTCCGGTTTTCCTGTAAACGGACTTCTTTCAGCATACGTTTACGCTGAGCCAGACACTGATCGCAATAACAGTTATGTTTCTGGTCGGTATAGAGCTGATGCTGGCAGTGGCTGCATTCATGATAAGTAATGTCCTGATCATACTGTTCTGCCTCGATCCAGTACATGGAGGCCTTACATAGCGGGCACTGCGTACTTTCATCAAGCTGTTTTTGCAGAACGTTGAATACCATGATTGCGCACAACTCCAGAATAAAGAGAAACTGCGATTATACACAGCTCATCAAAGTCACGCGTCATTTGAGAATATTTTAATGCAGCAGATTTCAGGAGGAGAGAGCCTTTCAACAAACAGAGCTACCGAAGTAGCCCTGTATTCAAGAAAACTGGATCATCGTTTTTTAAACGGGGCAGGGTAATGTTTCGTCTTCCTCTCCTTGATGTTTCGCTTGAATCAACGCCTGCACTTTTTTGGATGGAACCTTTTTGCCACCGAGTGCATCATAAGTATTCAGAATCGCACTGACCTCATGCGCTTGTAGCTGAACGCCTTCAGAACTCATAAACAGGGCAATGACTTTATGATCAATATTGGCCTGATCCAGAACCTGAAGTGTTTTAAGATTTTCAATCCGTACCACATGCTGTTTTAAATACATAGCTCACCTCAATTTCTTTGTTGTCGTTATTCTTGGAGTCTTTGCGCTTGGAGAAAACACACTTAAACTGTAGCAAAAACCATGCTCATTTTTTAATCAGTATTTCGGAATTGCTATTAATCCTAAATTATATATTTTTAAATCAAATAGATAAGAAAATGTGAAAAAATATGATATTGGCTGAAAACTTGGCATATATCTTTCTTTAAATCCTGCCGTTGCTGTTGGGTGAGACAAAATGCATTCAAACTGGTGCATGTCATTTGTGCATTTAAAGTGAAATTCGGAACGCAGATTAACCAGAACCTAATCTTTTAGAAGCCAGATTTTGCAGTGCCCAGCATCTAAATTGGATAAGGTTGTTCTTAACTCAGGCAGTAAATTTTAATATTGGAATAATACTTTGCATATGCAGGAAACATGCATAGAGGAATCATATAGTGCAGATGAGGGCTTTTTTTATTCTATCTTTAAGTTGTTTTAGAGAGGGGGATTTTAGATATCGGGCAAATATAAGGCGATTGTCGTATATTTTGATGTAGCTCAATTGAAAAGATTAGTAATTATTCCCATATACAATACAAATGAAACGCACAGACAGGTTCAAGATCAAGGCGTATGATCAATACATTGACAATCTTTTGCCTTAGAAGCTGTGCAATAAAGGATCAGGACATTATATGAATATCGCGGCGAATCCGGTGATCGAAGCAGATCAAACCATTTATTTAAAAGACTATCAAAAACCTTCTTTTGTTGTAGATTCAATCGACCTGAATATTCAAGTCTATGACGATCATACGCTGGTCAGCAGCAAACTGGAGATGCAGCGTCAAACAGCAGGTGATCTGGTATTGCTTGGTCGTGACCTCGAACTGCAATCGATCCAGTTAAATGGTCAGCCACTAAATGCATCAGATTATATTCTGGATACTGAGCAACTGGTGATTAGCAATGCTCCAGATCAGGCGACCATTGAAACAGTCGTCAAGATTCATCCAGAAAGCAATACCATGCTGGAAGGTCTGTATCAGGCCAGTTCAGATCTGTTCGTAACTCAGAACGAACCGGAAGGTTTCCGTAAAATTACGTTCTATCCAGACCGCCCAGATGTATTGTCTGTATTTACCACTCGTGTCGAAGCTGACAAAAAGTATCCAGTTCTACTGGCTAACGGTAACCTGATTGAGACGGGTGAAGTGGATGAAAACCGTCACTATGCACTTTGGCAAGATCCAACCAAAAAGCCGAGCTATTTATTTGCCTGCGTCATTGGGGATCTGGCAGTAATGAAAGATCGCTATACCACATCAGAGGGTCGTGATGTGGCACTGGAAATCTATGCCGAGGAAAAAGATATTCCAAAATGCAAAATTGCGATGGAAGCGTTGAAACATTCCATGCGTTGGGATGAAGAGCATTATGGTCTGCCATACGACCTCGATAATTACATGATCGTAGCAACTAGCGCATTTAACATGGGTGCGATGGAAAACAAAGGTCTGAATATCTTCAATACCTCATGCGTATTGGCTGATGAAGAATATACAACAGATGCTGCCATCATGCGTGTACAGTCCGTAATTGCCCATGAATATTTCCATAACTGGACGGGTAACCGGATTACTTGTCGTGACTGGTTCCAGCTGTGTCTGAAAGAAGGTTTGACTGTATTCCGTGATCAGTCTTTCTCGGAAGATCTACAGTCTGCTGCGGTACAGCGTATTGATGATGTTGCAGTCCTGAAAGCGCATCAGTTCCCGGAAGATTCTGGCCCTTTATCGCATCCACCGCGTCCGGATCATTTTGTAGAAATTAATAACTTCTATACTGCGACCGTGTATGAAAAAGGTGCGGAAATTAACCGTATGATGGCGACTTTACTCGGTAAAGAAAAATTCCGTCAAGGTACAGATGAGTATTTCCGCCGTCATGATGGTCAGGCCGTAACCGTTGAAGACTGGGTAGCTGCATTGACCGCCGGTTCTGGTGTGGATCTATCAAACTTCCTGACTTGGTATAACCAGCCAGGTACACCGAAACTGGTCGCAAAAGGTGAGTATGATGCAGATGCACAAACTTATCGTCTTAGCTTTAAGCAAAGCCTGAAAGCTCATCCGAAATATCCGAATCTGAAAGCTGTTTCGATTCCAGTGGCTTTGGCCTTGTTTGATGCGAATACCGGTGAGCAGCTGAGCCTGAACTCTGACGCCTTATTTGAAAATGGCGTCAAAGATGGGGTGTATCTGTTTGATCAGGATGAAGCGACCATCGAGTTTAGCGGTGTAACCAGCAAGCCGGTGGTTTCTTTATTGCGTAACTTCTCTGCACCCGTTGATCTTCATTTTGATTACTCTGAACAAGAACTGGCGTTCCTGTTGCAATATGAAACCAATGGTTTTAACCAGTGGCAGGCGACCCAGACTTTATTAGAACGCATTCTGCTGGATGATCAACCTTCTGAAATTTATATCGAGGCAATGCTAAATACCTTGCCTGATCTGATTCAGAAAGATCCGCTATTGGCTTCCCGTCTGTTTGATGTACCGGCTGAAGGTTACCTGGGTAGCCGTATTGATACAGACTACAATCCGGCCATGATCCAGGAAAAACGTGATGCCTTGCTGCATAAATTGGCACGTGCCTTTGGAGCAACAGCTAAAGAAATCTATCTGAGTCTGGATCCTGAGCTACAGTCAGATTTCTCTCAGGCGATGGGTGTGCGTGCACTGAAAAATATCATGTTGATGCTGATTGCACGTCAAGGTGATGAAAGTGCATTTGCTCTGGCAGAGCAGCAATACCAAAACACAGGCAATATGTCTGAACGTTTAGGTGCCTTGCGTGTATTGGTATGGAATGATGCACCTCAAGCCAAAGCATTCCTGGATGATTTCTATAACCGCTTTAAAGATGAAGCACTGGCACTGGATCAATGGTTCATGCTGCAAGCAGCTCATCCAAAAGCGACTGCAGAAACAATTAAAGCACTCACTGAGCATGCGGATTATGACTTGAAAGTGCCAAACCGTATCCGTGCGGTGAGTGGCGGTTTGAATGCCAATCCGGTCAATACCTGGAGCTTTGGTGTACAGCATTATATCGAGCTGGCGAAATATCTGGATCAGAAAAACCCGATTGTCGGTTCACGTCTGCTTCAGGTGCTTTCACGCTGGTATACACTGATTGAACCACAACGCAGTGAAGTTAAAGCACAACTTGAAGCTTTAAAACCACAGGTGAAATCGAAAAATGTCTCTGAGACATTGAACAGCATGTTAAGCGTATAAGATCATTATGTAAAAAGCCGGATCATCTGATCCGGCTTTTTATTATTTACTTATTTTAAATGGTGAATTTAAACACATTTAAAATCCTATAATGCGAAATCAGCCACATAAAAGGTTTACAGTAAGAGGCTAGACAGGAAAGTAAAACTATACTTTTCTATTAAACATGAAGAAATCTTCAAATTGATATACTAGAGGTCTTATTCAAGATGTTGGTGAAAATCGAAGATGGTTTTTATTTAAATACTCGGCATATTATTGCGGTCCATGTCAGCAGAAATGCTGCGACTGGTCTGTTTGAAATTTCCCTTCAATATACACCGTATTCTATTCAGCAAGCTGGAGAATACAAAAAAGTATTTAATAGCCAGCTGGATGCTGAACTCTTCCTGAACGAACTGAATCAAAAAGTTCGCTAAAAAAAGCCTGCATAGCAGGCTTTTTTGTTGTCTGTCTTACGATCTCACAATCAATACCGGAATCTCGGACTGGGAAAGGACATTCTGTGCCACGCTGCCCAGCATCAGTTTTTGCAAACCTTTGCGGCCATGTGATCCCATGATAATCAGATCGGTCGGAACTTCCTGCGCTGCCTGAAGAATTCCTTCAGAAGGTGCCATACCATGAATGATTTTGGTCGTGACTTGTGTACCATCATGCACAAAATTTTCCTTGATCTCATTTAAAAGATCCAGTGCATGTTGTTCTGCCTGCATGAAATAGTCAGTGACTGCGGGAGCAACCTTATAAAAGTCCACGCCTTTAAATGGATCTACGGCAATAATACTGACCAATGTCACCTTACTACTAAAAGCTTTGGCCAGCTCACGGGCATGTTCAGCTGCAGCATAGGACATCGAGGATTCATCGAGTGCGACAAGAATATGTTCATAGTTTTGCATGGTGCCTCCTCATTTTTAGAATATGCAGTGAAATGGTCATTTAGAAAATGGAGGTTCACTGTAGAAGGGTTCAGACAGAAACACTGCCTGAAAAAATTGCGCACCTTGAAGATGCGCAAATCAGGTTATTTTTTAACGATTAACACCGGAATTTGACTGGCGCCCAAAACATCTTGTGCAAAGCTGCCCAGAATCATTTTCTGGAAGCCTTTACGACCGTGTGAACCCATGACGATCAGATCGGCTTGGGTTTCCTCTGCAGTCTCAGCAATATGTTCGGCATTCACCAGACCAGTCACAATGCGGGAATCTGCTTCTATACCTTCACTGTCTGCAATTGCAGTGGCTTCTTTTAGGGCATTTTTTGCATTGGCATGAGCCTGAGCAAAATACTCTTTCATGATGGTTGAACTGTAGTAGAAGTCAGCTTCGGTAAAAGGGTCTTCTGCAATCAGGCTGATTAGGGAAAGTTTACTGCCAAATGCCTTGGCAATTTTGGCTGCATGTCGAACTGCAGAAAAGGAAATATCTGAACCGTCTACTGGGACTAAAATATGTTGGTAAGCCATGATTTTTCTCCGCATGTTGTGTGTCTTTTACGCTCTGATTTATTGATAGCACAGTGCAACCAAGGGTGCAATTGCAAAAAGCTGAAAAATGGAAAAAATCTTTAAATTACAGATATTTTTCACATGAAAGCAGAGATTTGATTAAAGAAAAAACAGAGCGAAAAACTAGGAATTCAGGTTTTATTGATCAAAAATAACAGAATAAATGACGCTGTTTTTCTGGGGATGGTTTAAACTGCCTAGGCTTATTTTTGGGCTGATCTATGGGGAAGGTTTTGAGGTTTTTTGCCATTCATTTATTGCTGCTCTGTTCAATCATTTTGGCAGGCTGTCAAAATACTGTACAGAATAGCCGGGTCATTGCGAGTGCTTTTAATTTGACCACAGGGATGCAGCAAAAGGTGATGGATCGCTATTCACCAGGTTCGGTCATCGTGCATCAGAATATTGTCTATGAACCGCAGCAAAAACTATCTCTGGATCTGTATCAACCACAAAATATCGAAAATATCGGCCCTCAACCAACTATTGTGTGGATTCATGGTGGTGGCTGGATTTCCGGTTCCAAAGAACATGCTCGGGGTTATTTTAAACTTCTGGCTGCGCAAGGTTATAACGTGGTATCGGTTCAATATCAGTTTGCACCTCAAGCGATTTATCCAAGTCAGTTACATCAGATTGATCAGGCTTTAGAGTTTATTACTCAACATGCAGCCGAATACCAGATTGATGCCCAGAATTTATATCTGGCCGGAGATTCTGCCGGGGCGAATATGGCCAGCCATTATGCTGCGCTTCTAACAAATCCTGACTTCGCCAAACAATCTGATTTTCAGCCTTATCTGCAACCCTCTCAGCTTAAAGGTCTGATTCTGCACTGTGGTATTTATGACCTGGAGTCATTTGCCAGTACTGCACCTGATGAAATGAAGATCGTAGAGTGGGGGGTATATAGCCTGATTCAGGCCTATACAGGGGATCGTAAAAATGATGCCGAGTTTCTCAAACGTATTTCTCCAATCCAGTATATTACGCCGTCGTATCCGCCAGTATTCATTAGCGGGGGCAACAAGGACTTTCTGACTGATACCCAATCCTTGCCTTTTATCAAAGCTCTAAAAGCGCAGCAGGTTCCAGTAACAGAAGTTTTTTATCCCGAATCTAAAGCCTGGCTGATTCATGAATATCAGTTCTTTATGGGTAAGAAAGAAAGTCAGCAGACTTTTATCAAGACGCTGGATTTTTTACATCAGCTTTCGCCCCTCAATATATAGTTATAAATAATTTATTTCTTAAGACTATAACTAGGGTGTGTTGACACTTTTAGCTTAAAAAATAGCAAAGTAGTAAAATCAAATCGCCAAACCCAATTTTACTATTCGCTATGCCTCGTACCATGCTGACAGATCAACACTGGCAAAAGTTGAAAACTATTTTGCGTAATTTATCCATTCATCACAACTCAAATTTACGTAATTTTATTGAAGCTATTCTCTATAGAATTAGAACAGGCTGTCCGGGGCGAGATATTCCTTCCTATTTCGGTCAATCAAACTCTATTTTCAAACGTTTTAATCGTTGGTCAAGCAGTGGTAAGTTGCTTAGATTATTCAAATTATTAGCATCATGCCCCGATATGGAGTGGATTTTTATTGATGGCTCTCACGTACGTGCTCATCAACATTCTGCCGGTATAGCGAATCAATCCATTTCTAAAAGTGTAGGAGGAAACTCCTCAAAAATACATTTGATTGTTGATGCAAATGGCAATCCTGTTGATTTCATGATTACCGATGGAACCACACATGACGTCAAAGTTGCACCTGATTTAATATCAACATTAGACTTAAAAGAGACAAAAGTGGTCTGCGCAGATAAAGACTATGATTCAGAACCACTGCGTGAACAGATCAGAAAAACAGGGACAAAAGCGAATATACCAAAAAAAATAAATAGCCAATCGAACAATGATCATATGGACTGGTATTTATATAAAATCAGGCATTTAGTTGAAAATATGTTTTGTAGATTAAAGCAATTTAGAGGAATAGCTACCCGATATGACAAGCTCAAAAGAAATTATCAAAGTGCTGTTGCCTTAGCCTGTATATTTTTATGGCTACCTTTATAGGTTTAATTATGAACAGTAAATGTCAACAAACCCTAAGCTTTGGTTTAGGAAAGACAGATTTGGAGGATGAATAAATGAACCCTGCAACTTGGGCATATCTTTTGTTGGGTTTGGCTATAATTGCCGAAGTCACTGGCTCTACATTTCTGGTGAAATCTGAAGGCTTTACCCGTTTGTGGCCTTCTTTAGCGGTGGTCGTTTTATTTTGTATCGCCTTTTATTTGCTGTCTCAGGTGATCAAGGTGATTCCTTTAGGCATTGCTTATGCGATCTGGGCCGGAGTCGGGATCATTCTCACGGCCATTGTCGGTTATATTGTATTTAAGCAGGCGTTGGATCTTCCTGCTTTTATTGGTATTGCCCTGATTATTTCCGGTGTGGTGGTCATTAATCTGTTTTCTCAAGCAGCGGGGCATTAAAACCGATAGCTATAAGTTATCTCTATTTTCATGAATTTAAGCCAGCTGAGGTTTAAGCTTAAATAGTAAATAAACCATCAAGCCAAGCAGTAGGCCCCAGAAAGCAGAACCAATGCCGAAAAACTGGATATTGGATGCACTGAACAGAAAGGTCATCAGTGCGGCTTCCCGGTCATGAGTGTCCTGAAAAGCCACTGCAATGTTGTGGCTAATGGTGCCAAACAGGGCAATGCCGGCCAGAACCGTAATGAGAATACCCGGAAAAGCCATCAATAAGCTGGTCAGGGTCGCAGCGAAGAAACCCATCAGAATATAAAACAGACCACAGCTCATACCTGCGATATAACGCTTAGCTGGATCAGGATGTGCCTGTGCATCCAGACTGACTGCTGCACTAATTGCAGCAAGATTAACACTGAAACAGCCAAAGGGAGCGAGTAGTGCCTGAGTGAGGCCCGTCCAGCCTAAAATCGAATTTACCTTGGGTGGATAGTCATAACTTTTAATTACAGCCAGGCCTGGTAAATATTGCGATGCCAGATTAATCACCATCAGCGGAAGAGCCAGTCCTAAAATAGCTTGCAGGCTAAATTCTGGTGTGGTCCATACAGGCTGGGCGATGCTCCAGTTCAAATGTGGAAGCGTAAAATCGATAAAGAACGGACAGAGCGTAATTGCCATTAAGACGGTAATGACAATGCTATAACGGGTACTGAGCTTTTTGGAAATGAGATAGATGGCCAGTACTGTAAGCACAAAGCCCCAAGATTGTTGCAGGCTGCCAAATACCGAAATACCAAATTTCAGCAAGACACCAGCCAGCATGGCGCTGGTCAGACTTTGCGGAATAAACTGAAAAATCCGGTCAAATATTCCGAAAAATCCCAGACAGGCAATCAGGATGCCACAAATCAGAAAAGCGCCAATCGCTTCGGCCAGACTGTAATGGCCTGCGGAGGCAATAATTAATGCCAGACCGGCTGTCGACCAGGCGGTGGAAATCGGATAACGATATTTCCAGGAAAGCAGCAAGCCGGAAACTCCAATACCTATACCGAGTGCCCATAACCAGGAACTGATTTGCGCTGCATTTGCACCCAGGCTTTGCGCTGCTTCAATGACCAGTACGGCGGATACGCTGATCCCAATCATGCAGGTAATAAAACCCGCCATGATGGCAGGAAAGGAGAGATCTTGTAAAAGTTTATGCATCATCCATGACACTATTTTTAAATGCGTTTAAATCATACGCTTTTCATATATAAACACAATGTTTTTAACAATTTTAGAAAGAGCTGCTCTTGCCAGAAAGCTACTAATTTTTAGAAGGTTGAAGTCGCCAGTTTGATTCCGAACCCGCAGAATAGAATTCCTACTGAAGCAACTCCGCCAGCGGTCAATTTATAATTCTGGTTGAAATAGCTCGCGAGTTTGACCCCGGAAAAGATCAGGATTGAAAGGTAGGTCATGCTGATCAGTTGCAGGATTAAAGCCAAGAGTGCAAAAGTCAGTGCCGGATAAGGGTAAACAGGATCGACAAACTGCACAAAAAAAGACAAGTAAAATAGAATTGCTAGGATTTATAACACTGATCGTCAATGCTGTGCGAAAGGGCTGAATCGACTCGACAGTTTCAGAAGTAGCCTTTTTAATCTGAACACGTTGTGACGACTGTTTCGGAAAAAAAGTCTGATAGGCGGCAATAATCAGTTTGATCCCAAGATAACTGAGATAGACAGCACCAATAATTTTCAGGGCAATAAATAGCACGGGAAATGCATGAAGTAGAGAGGCTGCGCCTAACGCCGTACATAGAATCAGAATCAGGTCACCGGTATAAACCCCTAAGGCGCCCATATAACCGGTCTTGACACCAAAGCGGGAGGCAATCGACATGACATAGAGGGAATTCGGCCCTGGCAGTAACACAATTAACGTTGTCCCAATGATAAAGGTCGTTAGATCTGTGATACCAAACACGAAGAACTCGCAAAAATGAAAAAAGCCGATGCGGCATTATAGCAACATCGGCCTGCAGAAATTCTATAAATTCGCTGTGAAATTAGGTGGTGCTCAAAAAACTTTCCTTTAATAAAGCCGCCAGTTGCTCACGGGCTTTGATAAAGCCATCGATACCACCTTGCAGTAGTTCACTGGCCATCTGGTCCTGTTTCAGTTGTGCATCAAAATCGGCATGACTGATTGGACTCAGTTCACCTTGAGATTGAATATCTTTGGCTGAAAGTTGAGCCTGTACTTCACGCTGATCATTTTCCAGTTGTTCCAGCAAGTTTGGTGCGACAGTGAGCAGATCACAACCGCTGAGGCCCAGAACCTGCTCAATACTACGGAAGCTTGCACCCATGATTTCAGTTTTAATCCCATGCGTTTTATAGAACTCATAAATGCGCTTCACTGAGAGTACGCCCGGATCTTTTTCGATCGGATACGACTCAACACCTTCCGCTTTTTTGTACCAGTCTAGAATGCGGCCGACAAAAGGTGAGATTAAAGTCACTTTGGCATCAGCGCAGGCATGGGCCTGATGCTGGCCAAACAATAAGGTCAGGTTGGTATGGAGACCTTCTTCTTCCAATGCTTTTGCTGCCTGAATGCCTTCCCAAGTCGATGCGATCTTAATCAGGATGCGGTCAGAATTAATCCCATATTGATCATACAGCGCGAGTAATTCTTTAGCCTTGGCGATGGTCGCTTCAGTATCAAAAGACAGGGAGGCATCCACCTCAGTCGAAACACGACCTTCAATCAGTTTTAAAATTTCAACACCGAATTTGACGGTCAAAATATCAATGGTGCGTTCTATCAGAGCATTATTAACATAGCCTTCTTGCTGGGCTTGTTGAAAAGCAGCTTCAATCAATGCCTGATTTTCAGGCTGTTTCGCTGCAGCAGTAATCAGAGATGGATTTGTGGTTGCATCCAGAGGGCGAAATTTCTCAATTGCGCTTAAATCACTGCTATCTGCCACAATAGTCGTCAAGTTTTTTAATTGGTTTAATGCAGTTAATGTCATTACGATCTAGTTCTATGGTTATTACTTATGCATTCTTATATATCATAAATCATCCTCTTACCAAGTAGACTGTCGTTGAATTTCTGTGATTAATGGTCGGTTTTTCGCTGCTGACGCAAGTGATTAATCAAAAAATGAGCAGCTGTACCCAGTCGAGTTTCCCGACTCCAGACCAGATCGACAAAATATTCAAATTTTGGGGTGAAATCGAGCAGCTGCAAGATCTGTAGTTGCTCCTGCAAGTGTGGCTGTTCATTGATCATTTCCAGAGGAAGTACCCCCCAGCCTAAACCTTGCAGGATCATGTTACAGGCAGATTGATGATTGTCAGTGCGCCAGTAATTTCGGGAAAAGAGCAGTTCTGGCTTAATGCTACGATCACGACTGGCAACAACAATCTGTCGACTTTGTAAAATCTGCTCATAACTGACCTGTTGAAATTGACTTAATGGATGCTGTTTGGCCGCAACGGCGACCAGTACCTCACGCTTTAATTCTATAAACTGTTCACGGGTTTCCAACTGTTCTCGTTCAAACATCAGCGCTAACTGCGCTGAACCTTCAAACAGCATGCGATGAGCATCCTCTTGGGGTGCGCTAAATACATTAACTTGCAGCGCTGGAAATTCCCGTTCCAGCAAAACGATATAATCGGTCCAGCGGGTATGGAGTAATTCAGACACCACCACAATATTTAATTCAGATTCCAGGCCTGAACTGAGCGCAAGCGCATGTTGCTTCCATTGATTGATTTCAACCAAAAGCTGTTCAGTTTTTTCATATAGCACTTTCGCCTGCGCGGTGGGTTTCGGTTCACGGCCAATGCGTTCAAATAGCACCAGATTAAGATCAATTTCCAGATTGGCAATGGACATGCTCACTGCAGAAGGAACTTTACCAAGTTTACGTGCAGCAGCAGAGAAGGAGCCGGTTTCCATGACCAGTTTAAACATCAGCAGCTGTTCTTGATTAGTATTCATGAATTCTATCTTTCATTTTTATTGATAGATTCTAACTCGAATAATCAAATTTAAAGAAATAAAATTCTTTTATCTCCTGACTTGATGAACTGAAATGTTAATTTCGAAAAGAAGACTGATTCATGCCACCTTATATGAAGGTATTTTATTGGTGGTGATTGCCATTTTACTGAGTACGCTCATGCATATGCCGCTTGAGGTCACAGGCGCTCTCGGAATTGCGATGGCTGTGACTTCAATGTTCTGGAATATGTTGTTTAATCATTATTTTGAAAAGTTTGAAGCCAAACATCGTTTGAAAAGAACCATCAAAGTGCGGATTGCTCATGCGATTGGATTTGAGGGTGGTTTGATGCTGGCGACGATTCCGATGGTGGCTTATGCATTACAGATCAGTCTGGCGCAGGCTTTTCTTTTGGATCTGGCGATGACATTATGTATTCTGGTGTATACTTTTATTTTCCAGTGGTGCTATGACCAGCTTGAGGCCAAAATGGGTCTGGAACCAGACTACCGAAAAGCTTAACTTGAGTCTTTACTAGAGTAATCTTCAGTGCTCTATTAAAATTACTGCAATAAAAAACCGCTCTTTATGAGCGGTTTTTTATATGAGGCTTGGATTATTTTTCAATAATTGCTGTTACGCCTTGACCACCAGCTGCACAGATCGAAACAAGCACACGACCTGAACCTTTCTGGTTAATCAGTTTTGCCGCAGTCGCGATAATACGACCGCCAGTCGCTGCAAATGGGTGACCTGCAGCAAGAGAAGAACCTTTTACGTTCAGTTTGGCACGGTCAATTGAACCTAGTGGAGCATCCAGACCTAAACGCTCTTTACAGAATTTTGGATCTTCCCAAGCTTTCAATGTTGAAAGTACTTGCGATGCAAATGCTTCGTGAATTTCATAGTAGTCAAAATCTTGCAGTTTCAGACCAGCACGTTCCAGCATACGAGGGACTGCATAAGCAGGTGCCATCAACAGGCCTTCTTTCTTCTCTACAAAATCAACGGCAGCAGTTTCCTGGAAAGTCAGGTAAGCCAGTACTTCATGACCATTTGCTTTAGCCCATTCTTCAGAAGCCAGTAGCACACAAGAAGCACCATCGGTCAGTGGAGTAGAGTTACCCGCAGTCATGGTACGTGCATCACCTTTACCAAAAGCAGGTTTTAGTTTCGCCAGTTTTTCAACTGAAGAATCAGGACGCAAGTTGTTGTCACGTTCAAGACCCAGGAATGGAGTCACCAGGTCATCAAAGAAACCTTCTTCATAGGCTGCTGCCATTTTCTGGTGTGAAGAAGCGGCTAATTCATCTTGCGCTTCACGAGAAATACCCCATTCCAGTGTAGTAATTGCTTGATGGTCACCCATAGACAGGCCAGTACGTGGCTCACCATTTTTTGGTGCATCCATCAGGTCTTTCACATTGATTTTAGTCAGTGCTTTTAAACGGTCTTTCGCCGTTTTCGCAATATTCAGCTCAAGTAATGCTTTACGTAAGCCATCACCAAAAGCGATTGGTGCATCAGAAGTCGTATCTACACCACCTGCAATTCCCACTTCTATCTGACCTAGAGCAATCTTGTTTGCGACTAGGAATGCCGCTTGAAGGCCAGTACCACATGCTTGCTGGATGTCATAAGCAGGGGTTTCCGGTGCAAGAGCAGTATTCAGT
The DNA here is from genome assembly GCF_000369625.1 of Acinetobacter variabilis. Lineage (GTDB taxonomy): Bacteria > Pseudomonadota > Gammaproteobacteria > Pseudomonadales > Moraxellaceae > Acinetobacter > Acinetobacter variabilis. The sequence goes on along the minus strand of NZ_KB850113.1, from coordinate 1,242,174 downwards.
ACACATTCGCGAGTCATGTTGAAGTCGCGGCTATGTTTCAGTACAGCACCTGCAACCACTTCACCTAAGCGTTGACCTTGAAGATTAAAACGTTCAACCAGACCATTCAGGGCTGCTGTGAACATATCAGTATTGGATGCCGTAAAGTAAGCACCGTTAGAACGTGCAAATGGAATGCGGTTACCACCGATAATAGCAACGCGGCGAACTGTATTTTGGCTCATGTTTGGTTCCTGTTGAACAGAAGTCTGTGTTATAGATGTTGAATCTTGTTGGCTTGAAGTCGTTTTTTTGGTACGTGCAGATGTACTGCGTGTACGTGTGGTTTTAGCCGGACTTTTTTCTGCGGCATTGGCTGTATCAGGATTTTTAGTGCTACGCTTGCTACGCGTTGATGGTTTTGACACAGTTTCTGTCGCAGAGTTCTCGACTGCTGGATTATCTTGAGTTGTTTTGCTCATAAGGCTTTACCAGGCAAATAGATCGTCTTCTTGGTGGTTACATTAGCATAGAAGAAGATAGGCTGTATTGACTACAATGACATTACAGACTGCGCTTAGGTCAAGTCATCTGCCTGTTATCTCAAGTATGATTGGGCGGAATCTGGTAGATCTATTGAAATATAAGTGTCTGGCATCATACTGAAGTTTAAGGATAACTTTAGATCAACCAAAAATTAATTTGTATGAGAGATAATAAACATGACTGATCAGTACCAAACTTTCGCAAAATCTCCTATTGGTAAATTTGTCATTAAAAATTTGGGTCTGCCATCCCCAACTTCTTTAGACCGTTTTGAGTCTGCTACACCTGTAGTTAAAGGCGCGGTATTGTTTGGAGCAGCACCGGCAAGTACATTGACCGGTGCTATTGCTCAGGTTCTGGCAAATATTCATGCTAATAGCTATGCAGGTAACAATGCTGAACTGCAACAGGCTGCTGCATCAGCTGGACTGAATCTGGGTGCGTTTAATCCGGGCGATAAAGAATCAAAATTCAAAGTTGTCATTTTTGATGCTTCAGGAATCGAAAATTCAGAACAATTAAAATCACTTTATGATTTCTTTAACCCGATTGCACGTCAAATTCAAAGTTCTGGCCGTATCGTGATTGTGGGGACTACGCCTGAAACTGCTAAATCAGTCAGTCAGTCAATTGCTCAACGCGCACTGGAAGGTTTTGTAAAATCTGTGGGTAAAGAGTTTAAAAAGGGTATTGCAGCGAACCTGATCTATGTAGATGCCGGTGCTGAAGCAAATCTTGAGTCTGCTTTACGTTTTGCAGTTTCTCCACGTTCTGCCTATGTTTCTGGTCAGGTGATCCGTGTTTCACCTGCTGAAAAAGTGGATGTGGACTGGACTAAACCATTAGCAGGAAAAACCGCTGTAGTGACTGGTGCGAGCCGTGGTATTGGTGAAGCGATTGCTCATGTATTGGCACGTGATGGCGCACATGTCATCTGTCTGGATGTTCCACAGCAGCAAGCGGACCTTGACCGTGTAGCTGGTGAAATTGGGGGTTCAACTTTAGCCATCGATATTACTGCTGCAGATGCAGGCGAAAAAATCAAAGCAGCAGCAGCTGAGCAGGGTGGTCTGGACATTATTGTGCATAATGCTGGTATTACCCGTGACAAGACTTTGGCTAATATGAAACCTGAGCTATGGGATCTGGTGATTAACATCAACCTGTCTGCCATTGAACGTGTAAATGACTATTTAATCTCCAACGATGGTCTAAATGCTAATGGCCGTATTATCTGTGTATCCTCAATTTCAGGCATTGCAGGTAACCTGGGTCAAACCAACTATGCAGCGTCTAAAGCGGGTGTGATTGGTGTGGTAAAATTCACAGCACCAACCTTAAAAAATGGTATAACGATTAATGCTGTTGCACCGGGCTTTATCGAAACACAAATGACGGCTGCGATTCCATTTGCAATCCGTGAAGCAGGCCGCCGTATGAACTCAATGAGCCAAGGTGGTCTACCTGTAGATGTTGCAGAAACAATTGCCATGTTTGCTTCTACGACTTCAACAGGTTTAAATGGCAACGTGGTTCGTGTCTGTGGTCAAAGCCTGTTAGGGGCTTAATAGATCCCTCCCGATCTCTCTTTATAAAAGAGAGGAGAAGTCCCCCTTTGATAAAGGGGGTTCAGGGGGATTAAAATTCTAAAGAGAAAATTCCAAGAACTCTCAAAACCTCTCTAGTGCTTCACTTTCATACAATGATTGAAGTATGCTCAGGAGAGGTCACTTTATAAAGATAATATTTCCAAAGGTTCAGTATGAATACGCGCCATTTTAGTCAACTTCCAAAACCTTATTTAGCCTATCCAAAAGTGATTCAAGGCTTGATTTTTAAAAAGCCGAAAGCTGAAAAAGTTCTACCGCAAGTTGAATATGTGGTGGATTCATTCAAGGTCGATCAGAAACATTTAAAAGCTTATAATGAAGTATGTGGCTTTAAAAATAATGGTTATATTCCAGCTATTTATTTGACCGTGCTGTCTCAAAGCCTGCAAATGCACATGATGACCTCGGAAGCATTTCCGTTCCCGATTTTAGGACTGGTACATATCCGTAATCAGGTCAAGCAATACCGTAAAGTCGGTGTAAATGAGACTTTAACCTTGTCATGCAAGTTTGGTGAATTACATCCACATGACAAAGGAGTTCAGTTTGATTTTATTACCACAGTCAAAGTAGGCAATGAAGTCGTCGTTGAGGCATTAACGACTTATCTTTCACGTCAAAAGACTGATGCTAAAGCTGCTGCAAAATCGGCAGAAAGTAAAGCGCCGGACTATAAGCTGAATACTGAATGGAAAATTTCAGAAAATACCGGCCGCCGTTATGCCATGACCTCAGGGGATTTTAACCTGATTCATATTCATGCTGTTACAGCGAAGGCTTTTGGTTTTAAACAGGCGATTGCACATGGTATGTGGAGCAAAGCCAAAGCACTGGCTAATCTATCCTTGCCGGATGCCTATGAAGCCGATGTCTGGTTCAAGTTGCCGATGTATTTACCCTCTAAAGTTGAGTTCCTGACTGCTCAAGCAGCGAATGATACAGATTTCCTGATCCGAAACAGCAAGAACCAGAAGCCGCATGTGACCGGCCATGTAAAAGCAATTTAAATCTGAATTAAAAGCCTAAACTCGATTTAGGCTTTTTCATTTTAAGGGATCAAAATTCTATGGATAGAATGATGCAGCCAATTAAAGATTATCTGTTTGCTGATCAGCATAATTATCAGGGCAATGTAGATGCGCGTTTTCGCGACCTTGCTCGTCAGTTTAGCCGCCTACAGGATGCACGTACTGAACAGGGTGGTGCAGCACTTGTCGTATATTTTCAGCGACAAAAAGTTGTCGATATTTATACCGGAAAGAAGTCTGCCACAGAAAACTGGCAGCCCGATACCATGTCACTATGCTATTCCACTGGCAAAGGTGTACTAGCAACCCTAGCGCATATTCTGGTCAGTAAAGGTTATCTGGACTATGACAGATCAGTTGCAGAATACTGGCCTGAATTTGCCCAGAAAGGTAAACGGTCGATTACTTTGGCACATATGCTGAGCCATCAAAGTGGCTTGTTTGATATCCGTAATATCATTGATGATGCCACTGAAATGGCTGACTGGTCACACATGCTGGAGCGGATCGCGGCAGCTGAACCACGTTTTCAGACCACGACAGATGCCGCTTATCAACCTTTGACTTTTGGATGGCAAGTGGGTGGAGTATTGGAAAAGGCAACCGGTAAATCATTAAACCAATTAATGCAGGAATATCTGGTTCAGCCTCTGCAATTAAATGGTGCCTATTTTAGTGTGCCGCTGGATGAACTGCCTCGAGTTGCACGACCGATCTTTAAAGCAAAGTCTGCATCTCAATCTTCTAAAGGCAAAAAAGTAGCCGCACGCAAACCCGGTTTAATAGAGCGCGCCCTGATCTGGAGTGGTCAGAGTCCACAAGATTTTCAAGATGGCATGATTCCTAAAGGCATGAAGAATTTTAACTTCTTTAGTGATGAAGGTTTACAGGCAATTATTCCTTCGGCTAATGGCGTCTTTACTGCAGAGAGTCTGGCAAAAATCTATGTGATGTTGGCCAATCACGGTGCCTGGCAAGGCCAGCAGTTGATTTCACCTCCAGTATTGCAGCGACTAAACCAGGTGCAATATACCCATCGTGATCGGGTGATGCCTGTACCCATGCACTGGCGTCTGGGTTATCACCGTATTTTGACCTTGGGTAAAGCCTCTACAGGTTTCGGTCATATGGGCTTTAACGGTTCTGGTGCCTGGTGCGATCCGGAACGCAGTTTAAGTTTTGCCTATACCCATAACTTCCCCACAGGTTCATTAACTGGAGATTACCGTCTTTGGGGGCTGACGCAGGAAACTTTGCGCTGTGCTGATGCGGTATTGACAGGAAGAAAAGGCTGGCGCTAACTGAATATCCTTGATTTGGGAGTTTAGTCAGTCATTTAAAATATGCTATTTTGTGGCAAATTCCAGCGCTGCGAAATGAAATCATGAAAAAAGTAATACTGATTCCCTTAGTGGCAACCGGTGCTTTATTCGGTTGTCAGGATCAATCCCAGTCAGCTAAAAATACTATTGTTGAAGCCAAGGCGCAGATTCCAGCATGGGCGGGAGAGTATCAGGGTACAACTCCTTGTATGGGCTGCTTGTCGCGTTGTGATGATTGCCCAGGTATGGCTGTCATGCTAACTCTGTATGAAGATCAGACTTATACTTTGCAGCGTGAAAGCCTGAGTGGTCATAATGGGGTGGAAACCTTTAGTGGTCCAATTCGTTTTCAGGATGATTCTTATCAGAAAATTGAGCTGGTGAATGTAGCAACTCGTAATTTACTGTATGTTGATCTGGAAGAGCATGTGCTGGAAATCCGTGAAGACAAAAGCGGTAAACGTTACCAGATGCAGAGTGATTTTATTTTAGGGCGATTCGCTTAAGCAGATTCAACTCAATTCTTTACCTTCGATCAGAAATTTTTATTTTTAAGATTGTATTCATCTACTCAAATAGATGGAAGATCAATAGATATTTTATCTTTCAAATATACAAAAACTATTCTGATATTTCACTCAGGCATAAAAATGGAGCAAACAGCTTCGAGATAGTTGATTTAAATCAGTTTGATAGGCCTATCTCTCCAGATCATAACTGATTAATTCATTCACTATTTTATAAAAAAACAGTATGCTTAGACCTGTAAAAAGGAGCATACATGTATCAAGTACTTGCGCGAAAATACCGTCCCCGCAATTTCAACGAATTGGTCGGTCAAAACCATGTTTCACGTGCTTTAACTAGTGCACTGGAGCGTGGCCGTTTGCACCATGCCTATTTGTTTACGGGAACGCGTGGTGTTGGTAAAACCACGATTGCACGTATTTTGGCGAAGTGCTTGAACTGTGAAACCGGTATTACATCAACTCCTTGTGAGGTATGTCCGACCTGTACCGCCGTCAATGAAGGCCGTTTTATTGACCTGATCGAGATCGATGCGGCATCACGTACCAAAGTCGAAGATACCCGTGAGCTGCTGGACAATGTCCCTTATGCGCCAACTCAGGGTCGTTTCAAGGTTTATCTGATCGATGAAGTACATATGCTGTCCACGCATTCTTTCAATGCTCTATTAAAGACACTGGAAGAACCACCGGAGCATGTCAAATTCCTGTTCGCTACCACAGATCCACAAAAGCTGCCGATTACCGTTATTTCTCGCTGCCTGCAATTTACTTTGCGTCCATTGGCTGTTGATGAAATTACCGAACATCTGGGCAATATCCTGACGAAAGAAAGCATTCAGGCTGATCAGGATGCGATCTGGCAGATTGCTGAATCTGCTCAGGGCTCGCTTCGTGATGCCTTATCCTTAACCGATCAGGCGATTGCCTATGGTCAGGGGGCGATCCAGCATCAGGATGTCAAAGACATGCTGGGCTTGATCGACCGAACAATTATTTATGATCTGATTCTGGCGATTCATCAAAACCAGAAAGCACGTGTCAGCGAATTGTTATTGCAGTTCCGTCAGCAGGCGCTGGATGTATCACTGGTTTTAGATCAGCTGATTTCTACCTTGCATGAACTGGCTTTATTACAATATCTGCCAGATTTAAGCCTGAAATACAGTGCCGAGATCAATCAAAAGATCATGCAGTTATCGGCTTTAATTTCAGCACAAGATTTGCAGCTGTATTATCAGATTGCCTGTAAAGGCCGGGCTGACCTACAGCTTGCGGTTACGCAGGAGCAAGGCTTTGAGATGACGGTGCTGCGTTTGCTAGCCTTCCGTCCGCTACAGCCCAATGAAATTCCAACTAATACAGCTCAGATACAACAAGCTGTACCTGCTGCTTCAGCTTCACAACAAAATCAGATAACGCAGCAGGAAAGTGCTCCGGTTGCTCAAGCTGTAGAAGATTTTTCCTTAGATGATGACTATGAAGACGATCAGGATGATAATCCAGTCACTGCACAGTCTGAACTATCTTCGGATGACTTTCTGGATGAAGACGAGCCAGAAACCAATTCTGAGCCTCAAGTTATACAAGCTGAATCAACTAGAGTAGAACAATCTGAGTCTGAACAAATTGTATTTGATCCAAACCTGGAAGATGGTCTGTTTGGTTTTGACGATGTTCCTGCAGAACCTGTTCCATCCAGCCCTGAAGCCAGCAGTGATGATTTCCTCTTAGAAGAATTCATTCCTGAAAATGATACTGCTGCACTAGTAGAACAAGAACCGGAGTTTAATCTGGATGCCTCGACTCCTGGATCAGAACAAGTGATTCATAAAGCAGATGAAAGCCGGCCAGAAATTTCTACTCAGACAGAGGCTGCATCAACTCAAATCGCAAATACAAATATTTCTACAGACCGTAATCTGATGCCTCAGGATATTCTGCAAATTCCGGTACAGAATATGCAAGGTGAATGGACGGTAGAAAAATGGGAATTCTGGTTTCGTAACAGCCAGTTATCTCCAGCAGTTCAGGAACTGGCTCAGTATGGCATCATGACCGGCCAGATTAATGCAGCATCGGTATTTCATATTCCAGAGCGTTATCAGCCGCTTTTGTCGCAGCTACAACATCATCTGGAAGCAGCTTTGCGGGAACAATGGCCGCAGACCATTTTCCAGGTGAAGTTTGAAGATGTAGAGCAGTTAACGCCATATACCATGCAGCAAGAACGTAAAGTACGTGCTTTTAAACGTGCAGAAGAGCTGTTGCAGGCTGAACCGGCTGTACGTGACTTGCTAGAACAGTTTGATGGTGAATTGCACAATATTCAGCTGAAATAAAATAATCTTATACTGAGACAAAACGCGCTAAAGCATCCCGCATTTCAGCTGGAATCGGGGTGCTTTTTCGTGTGTAGCGATCGACAAACACATGCACGAAACTGCCTTGAGCTGCTGCCGTATCAGAGTTCATTTTGAAGATTGCCAGATCATAGCTGAGAGAACTATTACCCATTTTTTCTATGGCGACACCTACCTCTATAATTTCCGGATAAGACAGCTCCTGATTGAACTGGCATTGCGAGCTGACCACCAGTCCAATTATTGGAGAATATTTGGGATCAAATGCGGCTTCCTGAATCAAGAGGGCATTCGCGACCGTATCAAAATAGCTGTAATAAGTGACATTATTGACATGGCCATACAGATCATTGTCTGCCCAACGAGTCTGTATCGGCAGAAAAAATGAATAATGTTCACGTTGTTTAAGAGCTGCTTTCATATTTTAAAATAACTTGTAGTGACTAGGTCTGCTGAGTTAAAAAATAAACCTAAATTTAATAAATCGACTGATAGATGTTGTAAGCATCTTCCAGAGTAAGTTCACGTGGATTGTTCTGTAACAGGCGGCCCTGTTTCATGGCATCTTCGGCCATGATCATCAGCATATGTTCAGGAATTCCTAACTGTTTGAGTTTCAGGGTTAAGCCACTTTTCACCAGATGGTTATTAAAATGATCAATAAACAGGTCAGTCAGGCCATCATGGCAGCCTTTGCTTTGCGGATCTAACCAGCACATCAGTTCGGCATAGAGGGCTTTGGCATCCGGTGTATTAAATTTCATCACTTCAGTTAATACCAGTGCATTACTATGTCCATGCGAAATATGGAAATGTCCACCTAGCGGATAAGCCAACGCATGTACAGCACCCACTGGTGCATTGGCAAAGGCTTGACCTGCCAACATCGAGCCAACCAGCATGTTTTGACGTGCTTCCAGATCCTGACCATCGTCCAGCACACGTTGAAGATTGGCATTTAACAGTTTCAAAGCATGCTTGGCCAGCATATCGGAATAAGGATTTTTTTTGATTTTAGAAGTATAAGCTTCAATAGCATGAACCATGGCATCAATGCCGGTCGCAGCAGTAATTAAAGGTGGCAGATTTTGGGTAAATGTTGCATCCAGAATGGCAGTATCCGCAAACAGGATCGGTGCCACAATGCCGGTTTTTGTGGTTTCACCGGTAGTGACAATTGAAATTGGGGTGACTTCAGATCCTGTACCTGCAGTGGTAGGAACTAAAATCAAGGGCAAACGAGGGCCAGTGGCCTGATTTACGCCATACAAATCGGATAAAGATTGGTGCTGTGCTGGATGACTCAAGATTGCAATCAGCTTGGCGACATCCATAGAGCTGCCACCACCAAAGCCAATTACGATATCGACATTTTCCTGTTTGGCAAAATCTGCGGCTTCAAGCACTACATGCTCAGGTGGATCGACCTGTACATCGGAATAAATTGCATAATCTAGTCCCGCATCTTCAATAATTTCCAGAATAGGCAGGTGTAATTGATGCTGTAGCATACCTGGGTCAGTGACCAGTAAAACACGCTGATAACGGCCCTGTTTGAGAATAGAGGATAATTCCTGAATCGTACCGAGGCCGGCGATGATGTTGGGAACGGTTTGAAACTGAAATCGATTCATGTCTTTATCCTTTAATTTTTATCGCAAATACAAAATTATTATGGGGCGGTGATATAGGATTCATCAGTTAAATAACTTAACATAAGTATCTTGAAAATGATTAACTCTGAGGTTGTTTATGTCATCCAGAACGCCATATAAGGTGTTATGTGTTTGTTTGGGAAATATTTGTCGTTCTCCCACGGCAGAAGTGGTACTCAGACATTATTGTGATGAACAGAAACTCGATATTGTGGTCGACTCAGCAGGAACCAGTAATTACCATCCGGGGAAAGCACCTGATTTGCGTAGCCAGCAGCATGCCTTAAAGCGAGGTTATGATCTTTCCGGTCTGCGTGCACGTCAACTTAAAACCCATGATTTTATTGACTATGATCTGATTCTGGCGATGGATCTGGAAAATCTGGCGGATATTCACGCGCTTCAGCATCAGGCAGAGGCAGAATTCGGACACCTGCGTGCCCAGGTTGCTTTAATGAGTGAACATGATCAGCACTATCCAAAACAGGCTTTGCCAGACCCATATTATGGCGGGGCAGATGGTTTTGAGCGTGTCCTGAACCAATGTGAGTCCAGCAGTCGGGCTTGGGTAGAAATTTTTAAACAACATCAAACAGAAAAGGTTTAAGTCATGCAGATTCAGACTCAGGTTCAACTTAAACCTTTTAACACGCTAAATCTTGAAGCGATTGCCGCTTATTACAGCCAGATCCAATCAACTGATGATCTGATTGCCGCACTGGAGTTTGCTGAGCAGCAACAACTGAATGTGTTAATTCTTTCTGGCGGTAGCAATATGTTATTGCCGGAACAGATTGATGCACTCGTCCTGCATATGGATATTCAGGGCATTGAAATGCTGGAAGGAAATGAGCAGCATCAATGTCTGCGGGTAGGCGGGGGCCAAGTTTGGCATGACTTCGTACTCTGGACGACAGAACAGAAATTCTATGGTTTGCAGAATCTGGCCCTGATTCCCGGGCTAGTCGGCGCATCTCCAGTGCAGAATATTGGGGCATACGGTGTCGAGGTCGGCGAATTTATTCATGCGGTAGAGGTCTATGACCGTAAGCTGAAAAAATTTGATTCCATTCCTGCCGCAGACTGTCATTTTTCCTATCGTCATAGTATTTTTAAAGATGATCCAACACGTTATGTGATTACACACGTTACTTTTAAATTACTAAAACAGGTAAATCTGAAACTGAATTATGGTGATCTTAAAGCAGCGGTGGGTGATAATCTCACAGCAGAAAACTTGCAGCGGCAGGTGATCCGGATTCGTCAGAGCAAACTGCCTGATCCTAAAGAATTTCCAAACGTGGGAAGTTTCTTTAAAAATCCTATCGTAAATCAACAGGTTTTTTACCAAATTGCTGTGCATTTTCCTGATTTGCCCCATTATCCGCAGGCCAATGATCAGGTTAAAATGGCGGCAGGCTGGCTGATTGATCAGGCAGGCTGGAAGGGGAAACAGCTTGGGCCAGTAGGCATGTTCCATAAACAGGCACTGGTTCTGGTGAACTATGGTCATGCTTCTCTGAAGGATGTCCGTCAAACCTATGGCGCAGTACAGCAGGCTGTCTGGGACAAATTCAAGATTATGCTCGAACCTGAACCGGTATTATTTGATTGTAAAGGCTTAATTCGATCTCATCAGGATAAATAACGTATATGAAAAACACCCATTGGATGGTCCGTTTAGTACAAATCGTCGCAGGACTGTTTGTATTTTTCGGCTGTCTGGTGATGTTAATCTATTCGCCATTTTATTCGCAGCTTGTGGTTAAGGGACTCAATCGATTTGTGTCCTTTGAAATTAACGAAGTTGCAGCACAAAGCCAGAAAATGGCTTCCCTGAGTGAAGATGATACGCTCGAACCAGGTTCTGATCAGTGGATTGCCCGTCAGGCTTATTTACATGTGATGGAACAGGATATCCAGAAAAATCATTCTGCCAATCTGATGCTGATTCAGGCACGCTACAAGATACTGCAACAGATGATTGAAGAACATCAGCGTGAACAGCAGGAAGAAAAAGCAGAACAGAATCAGCCTGCACAAGTGCCTTTATTGTCCCAGCAAGAACCTGTTGAAGCCGTTGACCCAACTCAGAAGGTCCGCGAACTGCTGGAGTGGGACAGTAATGAAAACAAAGAACGCGTTGAGCAATATATTGAATTCTTGACAACTCATCCTTTAGAAGATGAAGAAGCGAGTGCCGTTCAGGTCACAGCGAAAGAGGAAATCAAGGAAGATCTGGCTTTACTGCAAGAACAACAGCAACAAAAACCGGTCAATCAATCTAAGCCTTATGCCATTGTGGTCTTAGGTGGTGGTCTAACCTTGCATGAAAATGGTAAGGATATTGTGGTCAATGACTATACCCGTTTGCGTCTGGAAACCACACTCGCAGTTGAAAAACAGTATCAGTTACCGATCGTATTGAGTGGTGTGGAAGCGCCGTATATGCAGCGCTGGTTACAAAATTACAATGTCGATGCCAAATTGCTTGAAGACCGTAGCATGAATACCTGTGAAAATACCCGTTTCAGCTCATTATTATTGCAAAAAAAAGGTGGAGCACCGACTGTGATTCTGATTACCGACCGTTATCATATGCCACGTACCCGTCGTCTGTTTGCATTAAATGGCATTCAAACTATTCCAGTGGAAGCACCGATGCCGAAGTCCTTGACCCGTTGGCGTCCAAGTCGACAAAATTATGATCATAGTCGCCGTGCCAATTATGAAATGCTGGCCACTATCCGCGATATGTGGTTTGGCTCCAGTGACTGTCGGGAGGTGCCTTAATGTCTGATATTCCGTTTTTAAACCCGACCATCCTGAAACAGCTGGATTTACCTGTTCCAAGCAGGGAAACAACGCCACAGCTTTTACAGCCCTTAAACCTGAACAGGGATGACCAGCCCACTATTGATCTGCTGTCTTATCGCAGACTGTATGGTTTCGATTTGCTGGATTGCAAGCATTGGCAGGGTTATGTACAGATGCCGCTGTTTAAACTGCATGTGCAGGTATTTACACCCAATCTGGAAAATACCCGTTTTGACAAGATTCAGGGAACGGCCTTTCTATTACATGGATATCTGGAACATAGCGGAATTTATCAGCCGATTGTACGTGAGTTGCTGGAACAGGGCTTTAGCGTCCTGACCTATGACCTGCCGGGGCATGGTCTCAGCGATGGTTCATCTGCCAGTATCCAGAATTTTGATCATTACCAGCAGGTTTTGCATGCGGTATATCGTTATGTGAAGCATGCCGAGCAGTTACCTAAACCTTGGGTTGGCATTGGACAAAGTACCGGTGGTGCGATCTGGATGCATCATTTGCTCGAATTTGCAGAACGACGCGAAAATCCGTTTGTAGATCGCGTGCTGTTATTGTCACCATTGATTCGTCCAGCTAAAACTGCCTGGTGGCACAATCCGCTCGGTCTCGGCATTATCAGCCGGATCAAGCGTGAAGTACCACGTCATTTCCGCCGTAATAACCATAATCCTGAATTTCTGCGCTTTATCCGACTTAAAGATCCTTTGCAACCCCGCATGATGGGCATGGATTGGATTCTGGCGATGTCACGCTGGATGCTGGAAATGGAAGCACGTCCAGCCTGCCGAATCCCTGTCTGGTTAGCTCAAGGTGCTCAGGATCAGACAGTGGACTGGCGTTATAACATTGAATTTATCCGTCGCAAGTTCCGCCTGCAAACTTTGTTAATGCTGGAAGAAGGTTCACATCAATTGATTAATGAACGCGCGGATATCCGTGCAGCACTCACAGGTTTAATTCCAGCCTTTTTACATGCGCATGGCAGTAAGACCTATTATTAGACTGTGACACTCTCAATTAAAAAAAGGCGTTTTAGTAAACGCCCTTTTTTTGTCTAATTTGACTAATTTTTGATTCTTATAGGCTCAAAAACTTTCCAGTTTGGCCATATTCCACATACGGAAATAAAAGTTTTCCTCATCTTTATTTTCGCAATGTAATAATTCGCCTTCTTTAAGCCAGAAATGAATCTGGGCAAAGTTCTTGATTTCATGATTGCTGATTCGCTGTGCCAAATGATGCGGCTTAATGGCAGAAGGATGTTTTAAACCTGCTGAAGCGATGAGCTCAGACAGGGCATGCATTGTATTTTTATGGAAATAAAACACTCGCTCTGCCTTAGTCGGGACATGTAGTGCTTTTTGACGCTCTTTATCCTGAGTAGTCACTCCTACTGGGCATTGATTGGTATGACAACTTTGTGCCTGAATACATCCGACTGCAAACATGAATCCGCGCGCTGAATTGACCCAATCTGCGCCAAGCGCCATGGTACTGGCAATATCAAAAGCACTGATAATTTTCCCGCTTGCACCAATTTTAATCTTGTCTCTCAATCCTGCACCGACCAAGGTATTGTGCACAAACAAAAGGCCTTCTCTTAAAGGAGTACCCATATAGTCAATCAATTCAATTGGTGCAGCACCGGTACCGCCCTCAGATCCATCTACCACAATAAAATCAGGATAAATTTTGGTATGTAGCATGGCTTTCACCATACTCATAAATTGCCAAGGTTGACCCAGACAAAGTTTGAATCCGACTGGCTTACCTTCAGAAAGCTCGCGCAGTTGTTGAATGAAATTCATCATTTCAATGGGAGTTTTAAACGCTGGATGACCAGAAGGTGAGACACAATCATGTTCACGGCTAATCCCGCGAATCTGAGCAATTTCTTCTGAAATCTTGGCTTTAGGTAAAATCCCGCCATGTCCAGGCTTTGCGCCTTGTGAAAGCTTGATTTCAATCATCTTTACTTGAGGTAGCTTGGCTTTTTCTGCAAATTTCACCGGATCAAACTGACCCTCTAAGGTCCGACAACCAAAATATCCGCTACCAATTTCCCAGACAATGTCACCGCCATGTTCCAGATGATAAGGGCTGATACTACCTTCCCCGGTATCATGAAAGAATTTGCCTTTTTGCGCACCAAGATTCAAAGCCCGAACCGCATTGGCACTTAAACTTCCGAAACTCATAGCCGAGATATTCAAAATGGAAGCAGAATAAGGCTGGGTACATTGCTCATTGCCGATTAGAATACGAAAGGTTTCTGGATCGGCAGGTCTGCAAGGGGTAAGGGAATGGCTAATAAACTTATAATTTTCTTCATAGACATTTATGATCGAGCCGAAGGGCTTATCTGAATTTTCATTTTTAGCCCGTTGATACACCAGACTGCGCTGCATACGTGAAAATGGCAGGGCATCCCGATCCGCTTCAATAAAATACTGACGAATTTCAGGACGGAATTCTTCAAAGATAAAGCGGAAATGACCCATAATCGGGTAATTTTTTAAGATTGAATGTCTGTTCTGCAAGACATCATATAGGCCTAGCAGGCTCAGCAGAATACTGACGATCCATAAGGTATTCACCAAAGTTGCCGGCATAAAATAATAGATATAGCGCGGTTCATAACCGATATGAAAAATCGTAAAAATAACGGCGATGGTGATGCAGGCAAACCAGACCGAGTGCCGTGAAAAGAAAGTATTAAGTAATTTGTGTCGTACTAATTGCGCAGGGTTAGCCATTATGAAATTAAATTCCTATTTCCACTACGATAGCGTTTAATAATGTGCAGAGCTGCCTGGCTTATACAAGCATAGAATTGTTTTTTAATTTTATAAACTTGCTGAAAGTCTTTTAATGGCCGCCATACTTATCTTCTAGATAGATAATAAATTTTCCAAATAATCTTCTATGAAAAAATTGTGCAAAAGGCATGCATTCTTTTTATTTCAAAAACAGGCTTAAGCGCTCTATAGTGATTTTTATCCCCACAGCAGGAGTGTAAATTATGACAAAAAAATCGATCCGTTTTAATAATGCAGAGCTGGCTTGCTCATGTTATCAGACTCTTTAATTTCTAATGTGACACATCCGGTCTGTTTTCTGGGGCAAGAGGAAAGCAGACCGGCTCAGTAACAGATCACCAGAGCAATAATAAAAATAAAATAATAAATTGATCAGGTCCCCAAAATGGGGACTTTTTTATTCTTTGGAAGAGACTGAATCAGTTTCATTCACTTGGTAAACAGCATCTGCCACTATTTTTGGTTCGATGTTTTTGATTTTATTACCAAAACTGCGTAACCACCAGACCAGTTGCGAGGTAAAAGGCACAGTCGCACTAATCAGAGCCATGCCATTTTCAATTTTTTCAATGTTTTGATCTTTGCTGAGCTGACTTTCCTCAAAATAGTGTGCATCAGATTCAGGCATGCTCAGTTGAAGTAATACATTTTCTGTTGGCTGGTTAAAATCGACCCGGAATCCTAAAGCGCCAGATTCGATGTATTCATCAATATCAAAATTTACCGGATGCAGGGCACGAGAATTCAGCACCACCGCTGATTTAAAACGGTGCAGGGCAAAGGTTTGAATATCCGATTTATCATGACGGGTACAGACCAGATAGATAATTGAACCTTTTTGTACTAATGCCAGCGGATTTAAAATATAGGTTTTCTCTTCGCCATTATGACCACGACCCTGATAAACACATTCCAGCTGTTTGTCCTGTAACAGGCCTTCGTAAATCGCCTGTTGGGCCGTTTTATCGACTACAGGCGGAATAAGTGGCTGAGTGGCAGGCACGATTCTGACCCGGTTAATCCATTGCCGTACATTATTTTGTGATGACAGGCTGCGTCGAGCCAGATCAAACCAGGGGTTCATTTCTTCAATCAGACTAGGTGGCAGTAGGTGTTTGAGATGTTCTTCCACCATCATAAAAGTCACCGCCTGTGAACTGGTCATATGCGGCAAGCTTTGAATGGGCGCATCTGAACGCCAGCGCCAGCCTTGTGGCGTGGTTTTACTGCTCTCAATCGGAAAACGCTGGGCAATCTGGTTCAGGTCACGCTGAATAGTACGCAAACTGATCTCGATCCCTTCACGATTCAAGATTTCCTGGAGTTCACGGGTTCCCATCCATTTTCCGGTAGAAAGACGCGACAAGATTTGCCATTGGCGGTAAAGGCTATTGGAGGTTTCTTTTTCTTGTGCTGACATAATGTATTTTTACTGGCAATCAATGGAAACAAATTAAATATGAGCTTACCACAATAAAAAATCTGGCTTTTTTTCGCAAGTTATTCTGCGCAACAATTGACCTACAATCCGTAAACATCTTGGCGAAAAATGATATTGAGTGAATAGGCACTTTACTGGGTTAATGCATACTTCGAAACGGATGTCATGGCATGGATATTGCTCTGATTTTATTATAATAGATTACAATGAAGAGGTTTGTATGCTAAAAGAAAGCCAGGATACAAATACTATTACAACAGTAGAAAATCATACTGCAGCAGATTTAAGCAAAAATTTTACAGATACTACAGCACTCAATATTTCAATCAAACATAGTCCGCATTTTTTATACCAAGAGATTTCTTCGAAATTTTTCAATGAAATGCGTGATCATCAGGTGATGAACAGTCAGGCAGGTCAACGACTTGAAGAATGGCTGTCACAGCATACACTGGATGAACTGAATCAGCTAAATGAAGTAGCAAAAGAACATTTTCTTTCTGATGGTATTACGTTTACCGTATACGGCGATGAGCAAGGCACTGAGCGGACTATTCCGTTTGATGTAATCCCACGGGTGATTGCCCGTAAACAGTGGAATATGGTGGCACTCGGTTCAGCACAGCGTGTTCGTGCCTTAAACCTGTTTCTGCATGATATTTATCATCAGCAGGATATTCTCAAAGCCAATATTGTTCCTGAACTTCAGGTACTGACCCATGAAGCGTATCAGCCGCATATGTATCAGCATCATTTGAAAGGCAGTATCTATAGCCAGATTAGCGGGATTGATATTATCCGGGATTCCAAAGGCGAATTTTATGTACTGGAAGATAACCTGAGAACGCCGTCTGGTGTGTCCTATATGCTGGAATGCCGCAAGATCAGCCAGAAGTTAATGCCAAAAGTGTTTGAGCAATCCAATATTGCCGGTATTGAGCAATATCCAAAACTCTTAAGAGAAATTCTGGCGGAAAATGCCTATACCGATAATCCATTCATTGTGGTTTTGACTCCGGGTCGTTTCAATAGTGCTTACTATGAACATGCTTGCCTTGCAAGGGACATGGATGTACCTTTAGTGACATCACGTGATCTTTTTGTTGAGAACTCTAAGGTTTATGTAAAAACGATACGTGGGCGTCAACAGGTTGATGTTATTTATAGAAGGGTCGACGACGCCTATCTTGATCCACTGTGCTTTAAACCAGATAGTACTTTGGGTGTTCCGGGCTTAATGTCCGCATATTTACAACATAATGTTGTAATTACAAATGCACCGGGTACAGGTGTGGCAGATGATAAATCGATTTATCCTTATGTCGATAAAATGATTCATTTTTATTTAGGTGAAAAACCAATTTTAAATAATGTTCCAACCTACCAATGCCGTAATCCGGAAGATCTGGACTATGTGTTGGCAAATTTGGATCAGCTGGTCGTCAAGGAAGCACAAGGTTCTGGCGGTTACGGCATGCTGATTGGGCCACAAGCCTCTCAACAGCATATTGATATTTTCAGAGATAAGATTTTAGCTGCGCCGCATTTATATATTGCGCAGCCAACTTTGGATTTGTCGGTCAGTCCGACTTTAAGCAATTTTGGTATTGCTGAACGACATATTGATCTACGTCCTTTTGTCTTGAGCTCACCTTACCGCACTGAAATTGTGCCAGGTGGTCTGACCCGGGTAGCCATGCAGGCAGGCTCACTGGTGGTCAACTCATCGCAAGGTGGCGGGATCAAAGATACCTGGGTAGTCGACAACTTACATTCATAACATTCCAAAGAAGGATAACGTCATGGTTTTGTTAAATACCAATGCGCAACATATTTTTTGGTTAGGCCGTTATTTATCTCGTACCCAGTTTTTATGTTCGCATTTTCCATTTTTAGATGATGAAGCCGCTGTGGCTTATGCACATGCTTTCTGTTTGCCTGCGTTTGATGCCAGTTCCTTAAATGAGCTGGTTCTAGATAGCACCCAGCCGACTTCATTTACCCAACAGTTTCAAGTGGCAAAAGACAATATTCAGGAATTGCGCGGTGTATTGTCAGGCAAAGCCTATTCCGAACTACTGAAACTGATTAAAACTGCGGATCAGAATGCCGGTTATATCTGCGATGTCGTGACAGATTGTGCCGAAATTCTGGAAGCAGAATCATCAGATGTATTTCTGTTTTTCAGTCTGGGCCAATGTCTAGAACAGCTAGATCAGCAATTACGTCTCGGTGAAGATACGACCCGTACCTTATGTAAAATCGATTATATCGTGGATACACTCTGTGAAATTGGCTGGGGCAGTGTAAAGCAATACTGGACACAGTTACGTGCCGCACCTGATCTGAAGCAGTTTTACCAGTTTAGTGATCATATTCATCGCTTGTTCGAGGCTGATGTATGAAATTGATGGTGAATCACCAAACGCAATATACGTACACAGCTGAGGTGAGGAACAGTATTCAGTACATCAAAATGATGCCTTCCACCAATGAACACCAGAAAGTGCACTATTGGGATGTCAGTGTACCGGGTCAGAAAGTAATCCGGCATGATGCCTTTCAGAATCTCTGGATGACCAGTACACAGCGTGAATCCTATCATAGCCTGATGATCATGGCACAAGGCATCGTTGAGTTAAAACTCGCGCATGAGCAGGGCTTAAATGATTCATTAAATCCCTATCTGTTTTTACAACCGACTGAAGCCACAAAATGCAATGCAGAGATGAAGGATTTTGCAGAGCGGCATGTTCCAGCATTAACTCGTAAACATTTAATCGGCTTGGCCCAAGCCGTACTCGAACACGTTCCTTATATATCAAATAGTACTACGGTACAAGGTTCTGCGATTGATGCCTTTGAAGTACGTCAGGGTGTCTGTCAGGATCACAGTCATATTTTTATCGCCATGTGTAAACATTTAGGTTTACCATCACGTTATATATCAGGTTATCTTTATGCACAGAATGCCTCACATTTGGCAAGCCACGCTTGGGCTGAGGTATTTGTTGAACAAGCATGGTACTGTTTTGATGTGAGTAATCTGTTATTTACGCCAAGTGCGCATGTCTATGTTGCGGTGGGACGCGACTATTGGGATGTTGCACCAGTACGTGGTGTAAGAGAAGAAGGCGGTGTGGAATCCATGTATTCCATCGTCCAGGTACTAGGATGTTAATTCATTAATAAGGACAAAAAATGACGTATTGTTGTGCCCTTCGTTTAGAGCAAGGTATGCTATTTATCAGTGATACACGCACCAATGCTGGTGTGGATCACATTTCGGTATTCCGAAAATTATATACCTTTGGGGCAGATGGGGAGCGCGTTATCGTACTCCAGGCCTCCGGAAACCTGGCAACAACACAGGCGGTGATCGGACATATCAGAAATCAGCTGGAACTCAGGCAGGAACCGAATATCCTGAGTTTACCCACCATGTTTGATGTTGCGGAACTGGTGGGCAATACGCTCAAAAAAGTAATTGCCAATGTGACTGATGATAGTTTAGAACAAAGTACTTACTATTGTAATTTCCTGGTCGGCGGCCAGATTAAAAATCAGGAAATGCAGCTCTATCATATTTATCCGCAAGGCAATTTTATTTGCGCGACACGGGATACGCCATATTTCCAGATTGGTGAAAGTAAATATGGTAAGCCGATTCTGGATCGTGCTCTGACCTATGATATGCCACTCGATGAGGCATTACGCTGTTCTCTAATTTCTTTTGCTTCTACCTTACGTTCAAATGTATCTGTCGGTATGCCGCTGGATGTACTTGTCTATAAAAAAGACAGCTTGATGATGCCGAAAGGTAAACGTATTGCTGAAGACGATGAATATTTTACGGATATCAGTCGGCAATGGTCAGAAACTTTAAAGAAAGGTTTGGCAGAGCTGCCTACACCATCGAATGATTATTTCTTATAATATTTATAGAAATAAAAATAAGTTTTTCTTATAAGAATTAGTAAAAATTGACTGCTTAGTGTACAGTGCTAACTTCTATACGATATTGCATAGATAAGAATAGAGGTTAGCCGCATGTACCAATTTTGTTATGCCAGTGAAAGTACCTCGTCCAAAGCCGACTTACTTCAAGATTTAACGGATATCCTTAAAAAAGCACGTGATTTTAATCATCCTAATCAAATAACAGGGGTGCTTTATTTTGCTGATGGACATTTTTTCCAGTGCTTGGAAGGTGAATGTCTGGTTTTAAAAGCTTTACTGACAGAGAGACTATCTAAAGATTCACGCCATAAAAATATTAAACTATTTGAAACTAAAGAGATTGAGCAGCGTACTTTTGGCGACTGGTCGATGAAATACATTTCTAAACGCAGTTCCATTCAACAATTCTGCCAAGAGATGGGGCTTGAAGTTTTTACGCCTAATGATTTTAACCAGGAACAAGTAGATGCTTTATTACTTGAACTGTCATTAATCGAAAATGAAGAGCAAAAATTAGCTTAAATACTGACCGTATAAAAAAGCCCAATTTATATTGGGCTTCATTATTTTTGGCTAGTTTTTCTTTAAACCAGTTTGCGTACCGGGCGGGCAGACATACGGCAAAGTAATTCATAACCAATCGTACCATTGGCTTCAGCTACATCATCAACCAGACGGGATTTGCCCCATAGTTCGACTTCAGTACCTAATTCCAGATTGAGACCAGTTGCATCAATGGCAATCATGTCCATTGCCACACGGCCAATCACACGGGTTTGCTGATCATTAATCGCTACATAGTTCTGTTTCGGGAAAGCACGTGGATAACCATCACCATAACCGATAGAAACAATGGCTAAAGTCATATCTTGATCAGCAGTGAAAGTAGAACCATAGCCGACATGTTCACCCGCTTTGATATTGTTTAGTGCAATCACTTCCGCAGTAAAAGTCATGACTGGTTTTAGATCCAGATCATGTACAGTTTTGTCTGCAAATGGAGTCGCGCCGTAAAGCATGATACCTGGACGCACAAAGTCAAAATGCAATTCTGGATATTTATAGATCGCAGCTGAATTACAACAAGAACCCATTAAAGGTGCGCAGTCATTTTTCACTTCAAGGAACTGCTGGATTTGCTGTTCATTGAGTGGATGTTCCGCATCAGCATTGGCAAAGTGCATCGCCAGCACGCAGGTAAAACCTTCTGCTTTTAGTTGATTGATCACATCTTTAATCACATCAATTTTAAAACCAAGACGGTTCATACCGCTGTTGAGTTTCACCCAGACTTTCAAGCCTTTCGCAATATAGGCTTCTTTATTTGCCAGTAACCAGTCCAGTTGTGGCTGATGATGCACAATGACTTCAATATTCTGATCGATCACAACCTGCATTTCATCTGCAGAGAAAATGCCTTCGATCAGGGTAATGGGTTGCTGGTAGCCGAGTTCACGAATTTCCAGGGCTTCTTCCAGACAGGCGACCCCAAAGGTATCACTATCTTTTAAGGCTGCTAAGCAGTCTTTAACTCCATGTCCGTAAGCATTGGCTTTGACCATGCTGACGATTTTAGCGGTTGGGGCAAGTTGTTTGACACGGTTTAAATTATATTGCAGTGCTTCACTGTCAATATAAACTGTAGCTTGGCGCACCCTAGATACTCCTGCGGGATGACAAAAATAATATCGTGTGGAACACACAAAAGAGGGAGAGAAATAACAGGATTGTGAAAACAAAAGCGGTCATTTCAAAATTGCAAATATTGTAGACCTATCTGCCATAAATGGACATGCTCATTTATATAATTTCATGCACAGCAGGCATTCTAAATAAAAAAGAGACCATTTCGGCCTCTTTTTTGGAATCAAATTAACCTTGAGTGCTTATTCTTCATCATCATATTGGGCATAGAATTCAGGAGAGAGGTTACTGAAACGGGTATATTGACCTTCAAATGCCAGACGAACTGTACCAATTGGACCATTACGCTGTTTTCCAATAATAATCTCGGCAGTACCAGCTTCTTTGGATTCCTTGTTATAAACCTCGTCACGGTAAATAAACATGATCAAATCGGCATCCTGCTCGATCGCACCAGATTCACGAAGGTCAGACATTACCGGGCGTTTGTTTGGACGGTTCTCCAGAGAACGGTTCAACTGTGATAAGGCAATCACAGGACATTGCATTTCTTTAGCCAAGGCTTTTAAGCTGCGAGAAATCTCCGAGATCTCGCCTACACGGTTATCACCCATACCCGGCACTTTCATCAACTGAAGATAATCGACCATGATACAACCGAGTTTACCACCATGCATTTTGGCAATACGACGCGCACGCGCACGAACCTCAGTCGGTGGTAGTGCAGAGGAGTCATCGATATAAAGATGCTTTTCCTGTAAATGTACAATGGTACTGGTCACCTTAGACCATTCATCACTGTCCATTTTACCGGCACGTAAATGCCCTTGATGCACGCGGCCGAAAGATGAAATCAAACGCATCGCAATCGAATCCGCTGGCATTTCCATCGAATAGACCAGCGCAGGGAGGTTGTTGTTAAACAGCACACTTTCGACCAAATTCATGGCAAAGGTGGTTTTACCCATAGAAGGACGAGCTGCGACAATAATCAAGTCACCGGCCTGCATACCAGAAGTTTTATTGTCCAGTTCTACGAATCCCGTAGTTAAACCGGTAATTGAACCTTCTAATTGGGACAGTTCATTCAACTTGTCGAATACGTCAGCTACAACAGTATTGATGGCTTTGGGGCCTTGAGCCTTGGCATTGTTATTATGTTGTTCGGCAATCGAGAAAATATTGGTTTCAGCCAGATCCAGAATTTCACTCACTGGACGGCCTTTAGTGTCATAGGCATTCTGTAAAATTTCAGAGCTGACTTTGATCATGCTACGTAAAGTAGAGAACTCTTTAATTTTACCCGCATAGGTTTCCAGGTTATAGAAACTTGAAGGGGAGTCAGCCATCAGCTGCATTAAATATTCTTCACCACCGACAGCATCGAGTAAGTTCTGTTTGATCAGCCAGTCATGTACCAGTACTGCATCATAAGGCGAGTTTTCCTTAGAAAGCTGTTCAATGGCACGGAAAATATATTTATGCCGGGTCGCATAAAAATCATTTTCAGTCAGCACATCGCCGACTTGTTCAAAAGATTCAGCCACAGTCATAAGGGCAGCAAGTACAGCCTGTTCAATCGCTAAATTGTGCGGGGGAGTACGGAACTCCTTAAGTTGGGTATCAGCAACAATTTCTGGTTTAGCGGTAGGTGCCTTTTTGCTGGCATTCGCCTGTGACATATAAATCCCTGATTTTAAATACAATGGTTAAATATTGTCGGAGATGAATAAGGTTTATTCACTACGAGATGAAATGATACGCGGTCTAATCCAAAATGCGAAGTGCAATTTTTTGTGAACGCGAAGAATAAATTGAATTTTTTACTGTTGAGCAGATTATATTTTTTACAGATAAAAAAAGAGCATGCCAAAGCATGCCCTTTTTTCGGTGAGAAATTACTCAGCTACGATAGTAACCAGAACTTCTGCAGCAACATCATGGTGCAATTGAATTGCGATGTTGAATTCACCAGTGTTGCGAAGCGCGCCATTTGGAAGACGAACTTCAGCACGGTCAACTGTAAGACCAGCATTTGTCAACGCGTCAGCGATGTCACGAGTACCGATTGAACCGAACAGTTTACCTTCATCACCAGCTTTCGCAGTGATTACGATGTTAACTTCGTTCAATTGGTCAGCACGTGCTTGAGCAGCAGCTAATACTTCAGCTTCTTGTTTCTCAAGTTCAGCACGACGAGCTTCAAAAGCAGCAGTGTTAGCTTCAGTAGCTGCAACTGCTTTACCTTGAGGGATCAAGTAGTTACGACCGTAACCAGCTTTAACTGAAACTTTATCACCAAGTTTACCAAGGTTTTTAATGCGTTGTAATAAGATAATATCCACAGCTCAACCTCACTTATGATTGTCAGTGTAAGGGATCAAAGACAAGTAGCGAGCTTGTTTGATAGCAAGTGCTAGCTGACGTTGGTAACGAGCTTTAGTACCTGTAATACGGCTAGGAACAATCTTGCCGTTTTCAGTGATGTACTGTTTTAAAGTGTCGATATCTTTGTAGTCGATGTACGTAACGTTCTCAGCTGTAAAGCGGCAGAACTTGCGACGACGGTAAAAACGTGCCATGTTAGGTTCTCCTTATGCTTCAGCAGAGTCTTGAGCTTGTTGTGCTTCTTCACGTTGAGCTTTACGCGCACGTTTTTCTTCAGCACTCTTAGCCAATAGTGACTCTTCAGTGATAGCGTTTTCACGACGGATGATAAGGCTACGAATGATTGCATCGTTATAACGGAACAATTCTTCTAGCTCATCAAGAGTAGTTTGACCACACTCAACATTCATAAGAATGTAGTGAGCTTTGTGGATCTTGTTGATTGGGTAAGCCAATTGACGACGGCCCCAGTCTTCAAGACGGTGGATTTGACCTTCAGCTTCTTTGATGTGAGTCAGGTAACGTTCTACCATACCCACAACTTGATCGCTTTGGTCTGGATGTACCAATAGTACGATTTCGTAGTGACGCATTGTCAGCTCCTTACGGTTTAAACAGCCCCAATTTAAGTGAAATTGAAGCAAGGAGTCACAACCTTGGTTGTGTCGCATAATATGCGAAGCGTGAAGTTTAGTGGTTTTGGGGCTGAAATACAAGCAAATCTTGCCAGATGATGAATGTTTAAGCAGATAAGGAAGTTAATGAAAAAATTTACAAGAAGGAAATTTCTGGAAGAAACACAGTTACTTTAAATTGGCTTTAAGGGAATTATTTATTTAGCAGAAGAAATAAAAAAGATAGAGTAAAACTCTATCTTTTTAAAAAAATATGATTGGATTCTGCGGGGCAGTAGAAGTAAAACTGAAAATAATACTGATCACGGTAATCAGTTTGACCGAGAACATGAAATACTGTTTTGCCCATGCCTGATCATCTTCAGCTTTAAAGCCCTGAATACTGAGATAGATCCAGTAAAGCGTCATCAGATTCAATACCACCAGATAAATCCAGTTTGCATAACCATAAACAAATAGAGCATTCATGGTGATTCCGAACAATATCACGTAGATCAAAGATTCGATCTTGGTACGTCGAATTGAACGGGCGACAGGCAGAATTGGAATGCCTGCATTTTTGTAATCTTCAAAACGGTAAACTGCAATTCCCCATGAATGAGGCATTTGCCAGAGTGCATACCCTAGAAAAATTAAAAGGGCACCTAAGTCAAACTGACTTGCAACTGCGGTATAACCGATCACAGGCGGTGCTGCGCCAGAAATACTGCCTACCAGTGTTTGGTGAATAGTTGTTCGTTTTGTCCATAAGCTGTAAAAACCAACGTATACGACAAAACCAATAACTGCGAATAGGAAAGCGTATGCATTTACCCAGAACCATAAAATGCCAAAACCGATTACACCCAGTACAAAAGCAAAGGCGAGAGCAACAGGTACAGAAATGGTTTTTTTGACAAGTGCGCGATTTTGCGTGCGCTGCATTTTTTGGTCGATGTCCTGATCAATAACGTTATTGACCACGCATCCTGATGCTACTACGAGAGTAGTACCAATAAGAGTAAGAAGCAGGAGAAGGAAATCTACAGAACCTTGAGTGGCTACGAAGTAGCCACCCAAAGTGGTAACAAAGTTACCGAAGAGAATTCCTGGCTTAGTCAGGAATAAATACTTTTTCAGCATGACAACCAGTTTAGATCATCATATTGTAGTGTAGGTAGTTCATGATCCATACAGAACCCACTAAAAGAATAGCGATGGTTAAGATGGTATACACAAATGCAATTACGTTCCAGCGTTGCTCTGAAGAAGAGTTCATGTGCAAGAAGTAAATTAATTGCACAAGAATCTGAGCGACTGCAGTAATTGCAATAGCAGTAATCAAGATACCGCGGCTAAAACCACCTGTCATGACCATACCGAATGGAATTACAGTAAGGACAACAGACAGGATGAAGCCAACAGTATATTGCTTCATGTTACCGTGTGATTCGCCAGCAGCGTTATGATCATGACTCATTATAGAACTCCCATCAAGTAAACTACGCTGAATACACAGATCCATACGATGTCAAGGAAGTGCCAGAACAAGCTTAGGCACGCAAGACGACGAGTGTTAGGTAGAGTCAAACCATATTTCTTGATTTGAATCATTAACACGATCATCCATACCAAACCTGAAGTCACGTGGATACCGTGCGTACCTACCAACGTAAAGAACGAAGACAGGAACGCAGAAGTGCTAGGGCCATGACCAGCATGAACTAAATGATTGAACTCATAAAGTTCCATACCGATAAAGGCAGCACCGAATAACCAAGTGATCGCTAACCAGGTAAGAACCTGACCAACGTTTTTCTTGTAGGCAGCTAGAACGGCAAAACCAAAAGTTACGGAAGAGATCAAGAGGGCAAACGTTTCAGTTAAAACGAAGCCTAATGAATCACCAAACAGATCACGCGCGCTTGGAGTGCCTAATGGAACGTGGCTACTTAAAACAGCGAATGCAATGAAGAGTGTACCGAAAAGGATAAGGTCACTCATCAAGTAAGTCCAGAAACCAAAGACAGTGATGTCAGTATCATCGTGATGATGATGCTCATCGTGCCCGTGGTTATCGTGATGAAGTACTTCAGCCATGGTCTTAGTCCTTCTTCAAGTGTTTTTCAAGGATCGCATAACGTTCACCTTCAATACGCTCAACTTCAGCAGCAGGAACATAGTAATCCACTTTCTTGGTGAAAGAAGACACGATGAAGCTGATGATAGCTGCTACGAAAGTAACCGCTACTAGCCACCAGATGTGCCAGATTAACGCGAAGCCCATAACAGTGATGAACATTGCGATAATGAAACCAGCAGCACGGTTAGTCGGCATATGGATATCTTCGTACTTCGTAGGTTTTGCATAAGCAACACCGTTTTCTTTCTCGATCCAGAAAGTATCAATACCATTGATCTTTGGAAGATGAGCAAAGTTATAGAACGGAGCAGGAGAAGATGTAGCCCATTCAAGCGTACGACCATCCCATGGATCGCCAGTCAAATCTAGACGTTGATCGCGTTGTAGGAAACCAACAACGATTTGCATGATGAAACATACAATACCAAGTGCAACAAGAACTGCACCGAACATTGCGATGTTTACATACGGATCCCAGTCTGGGTTATCAAATGTATTCAGACGACGAGTCATACCCATGAAACCAAGGATATAAAGTGGCATGAATGCAAAGTAGAAACCGAAGAACCAGAACCAGAATGCTGCTTTACCCCAAGTCTCATTCAGTCTCCAACCGAACATTTTCGGCCAGTAGAAAATGATACCCGCGAACATAGCGAATACTACACCACCAATAATTACGTTATGGAAGTGAGCGATCAGGAATAAAGAGTTGTGTACCAGGAAGTCCGCTGGTGGAACCGCCATCAATACACCTGTTAAACCACCGATACCAAAGGTCACAAGGAAGCCAAGTGTCCATAGCATTGGGGTAGTGTAAACGATACGACCCTTGTACATGGTGAACAACCAAGAGAAGATTTTCACACCAGTAGGAATCGCAATAATCATGGTCATGATACCGAAGAACGCGTTAACGTTGGCACCTGCACCCATGGTAAAGAAGTGGTGAACCCATACAACGAATGACAATACTGTAATTGCAACTGTTGCATACACCATTGATTTGTAACCGAACAATGCTTTACGAGCGAAAGTCGATACAACTTCAGAGTAAATACCAAATGCTGGCAATACCAGAATGTATACTTCTGGGTGACCCCAAGTCCAAATCAAGTTCACATAAAGCATTGGGCTACCGCCTAGCTCATTTGTGAAGAAGTGGAAGCCGAAGTAACGGTCAAGAGACAGCATTGCAATAGTAGCAGTCAACACTGGGAATGCTGCGATAATCAATACTGCTGTACATAAAGATGTCCAGGTAAAGATTGGCATTTCCATCAGTTTCATGCCAGGCGCACGCATTTTGATGATGGTAACGAAGAAGTTAACACCCGTTAATAGCGTACCCAGACCTGAAATCTGCAGTGCCCAGATATAGTAATCCACACCGACGCCAGGAGAGTATTCAATGCCTGATAGTGGAGGATAAGCCATCCAACCAGTCGCAGCGAATTCACCTAGAGCAAGTGAAGCCATCATCAAACCTGCAGCACCAGCAAACAACCAGAAGCTTAGAGAGTTCAATAATGGGAATGCAACGTCACGTGCACCGATTTGAAGCGGTACAGAGATGTTCATTAAACCAACAACAAGACCCATTGCCACGAAGAAGATCATGATCACACCGTGTGCGGTGAAGATCTGGTCATAGTGTTCTGGGTGCAAGTAGCCTTCGCCGCCACCTTTTGCAAGGAACTGCTGAAGACGCATCATGATCGCATCGGCGAAACCACGTACCAGCATGACCACTGATACAAAGATATACATGATACCAATTTTTTTATGGTCTACAGATGTGAACCATTCGTTCCACAGGTAGCCCCATTTTTTGAAGTAGGTAATACCCGCAACAACTGCGATACCACCTAAGATCATCATTGCAACAGTTACCAGTACGATTGGATCGTACGGAATTGCATCTGGACCTAACTTACCTAAGAAGCTCATGAATTATTCTCCTTGAGAAGCAGTCGCATGTTCAACATCTACATGTGCTTCAGAAGCAGCTGCTTCCTGGTGAGCAACAGAAGACGCTGAGTGATCAGCACCGTGATAGTTACTCATGTAGTTATTGATCACAGATTCAAACAAACCTTGCTCAACAGAAGAGTAGTAAGTCACTGGATGTGGCTTAGTTGGGTAAGGCTTCATTGCTTCAGCAGCAGCCTTCTCTTCAGGAGTTGTAGCTTTTGCAATAATCGCTTCGATTTGGTGTTTACCACGGTTACCGTCACGCAAGCTTGCAAATTCAGCTTGGTCTAAAACAGTTTTTTGAACTGCTTCTGGATTTACTGAAGTACCGTTACCTGCTTTAACTGCAGCTACCCATTCAGCAAACTGAGCATCAGTCACAGCATGTGCACGGAAGCGCATTTGTGAGAAGCCATAGCCTGAATAGTTAGAAGAAAAACCGCGGTAGCCTTCAGCTGGGCTAGTTTCGTCTGCCATTAAGTTCAGGTGAGTTTGCATACCCGCCATTGCATAGATCTGACCACTTAACGCAGGGATGAAGAATGAGTTCATCGTGAAGTTAGAAGTCAAACGAAGACTTACCGGAGTTTTCTCTGGGAAGCGAATTTCGTTTACAGTCGCAATGTTTTGTTCTGGGTAGATGAAGATCCATTTGAACTGTTCAGCAATAACCTGAACGGTTAATGGTGCTTTATCTGCCTCAAGTGGGCGGTATGGGTCGTACTTGTGGGAACCCCACCAAGTTAACCAAGCTAAAATACCAATAATAATGACAGGGATACCCCAAACTACAATTTCAATCGCAGTAGAGTGTGCCCATGTAGGTTTATAGTCTGCGTCTTTATTCGATGCGCGATATTTCCAACCGAACCATAATGCCATGATAATTGATGGAATTACCACCAACAGCATTAAGTAAATCGCAGTCATCATCAGGCTACTTTGGCCTTCAGCAACTGGACCCTTAGAGTTCAGAAGTACTAGATCACCACCACACCCTGTTAAAAGTGCAGCCATCGTTGATAAAGACAATACAGCTAAAATCGTTTGTCTCATTTTACAACCTCGGTGAAGAGTCCCATTCCCTAATTTAATATGGGATAGCGATTAAAGTGTCGCATGATAAAAAAGGCCGTTTTTTTACAAAACACCCTTCTAATCATAATACACCGCTACGTTGTAGGGCATTATGCCTGATATTGCCAAACTAAGCTATATATAAAGGTGCTTTAAATGACTGTAATAAAAACCGATTTTGTCGGTCGGATTTCAAGAATATTTATAGGAATTTTATTGTAATTTCAAAGTTATGTAGGAAAATGGGATGCCAAAACATCCCATTTTATGGCAGGACTAATTATTGTTTAACGACTTGGGTTTTTGCCAGTTTATCGTGCACGGTTTGACGTTTTTTCCCTAAACCGAACGCCCAGTCAATGATTGTGCTGAGTGGCATGAAGATAATATTCAGGAAAATAAAGAACACACTGCGAATAGTGAAAGCACGCATCAAGCTGGTTTTTTCACCAGTCTCTGCATCTACAATCTTAATTTTAGTCAGTTTTTTACCGATACTTTGACCCGATTTGGCAATCAGAAAAGCCTGAATAGCGAGCATGATCACCAGGTAAATTGCAGTCGCAATCCATGCCTGCTGTGAAAACATGTCAAACATCTGAGTCTGTAGCTGCTGTGCCAAAGCAGGGTCAGCATCACTACTTAACATCACATTCATGAACTCCTGATTCAGTTGTGCGAACTGAGTTTCCTGTTCAGGAGTAAAAAATGCGGTCAAAATAAACGTCGCAGGCAGCCATAAAAGCAGGTCAACGATCTTGGCTAAAATACGGCTTGGAATACTCGCCAGTTCTTTTTTTGCTACAACATTTTGAGAACTGCGGGCACGAAGATTGTCTGTACTTGACTCATTTGCGTTCTGTGGAACCTGATAGGTCGGTGTTGCTGGCGTTTCTGGTGCTACATAGCCTTCAGGTTGATAAATCAGTTTCCCTTGGGTGAGTTCACCTAAAGCCTTCCATTCGGTCATACCTTGATGCCAAGCCAAATCAGTCAGAAGTACTTGTTGGTTGGCAAGCATCTGATTTAATTGCTCGAGCGTATATGGGCCAGCTTGTTGATTATTTCGTGCCAAGTAAATCTGCATATAAACTGAATCTCAAAAATATAAATTTAGACAAAAATTGAACTCGGAGTTTAAGTATTTTCAGGCTGAAAACAAATAAAAGAATATAAGTGTAATATATGGATAAGTTTAGGATTTTCAAGAATGTTCATCACCAAATTCCTCCATAATTGAGACAGTGTAGCAAGGATTGATGATTTTGCTATCAAGATGTGAAAATTCACTTAAATTTAATTATGCAATTTTTTATCATGCTGTTTGTTGGTATTTGTTTGTCATTGCACTAAGAAGCTTATACTTATATAAATAATTTGATTTCTGTTAAATCAAAAAACATATGATTAATCACTTAACTATAAATATAATTAAGATAATAGACCTCTTGCGTTGGTCAAAATTTAATCAGTGATAAACGTTGATTTTTAAATAAATATCAAAGTCTAAAATAGTCGAAAATAATACTTTCGCAAGAGGTTTAATATCTAGGTAATATTGAGAACATAAAAAAAAGACCCTATGAAAGGGTCTTTTTTTAAAGAGTTAATTAAGCTTTTTGAGCTTTCTCTTCAGACAGGAAGAACCAGGTATCCAATACTGAGTCTGGGTTAAGAGATACAGATTCAATACCTTGTTCCATCAGCCATTGTGCAAGATCTGGGTGGTCAGAAGGACCTTGGCCACAGATACCTACATATTTACCGGCTTTACGGCAAGCATGGATGGCCATAGAAAGAAGCGCTTTTACTGCTGGATCACGTTCATCAAATAGGTGAGAAACGATACCTGAGTCACGGTCCAGACCAAGCGTTAACTGAGTTAAGTCATTTGAACCGATAGAGAAACCATCGAAGTGTTCAAGGAACTGTTCAGCTAACAAAGCGTTAGTTGGCAATTCACACATCATGATCACTTTAAGACCATTTTCACCACGTTTCAGACCGTTTTGACCTAATAGCTCAATAACACGTTTAGCTTCAGCAACAGTACGTACAAACGGGATCATGATTTGAACGTTAGTTAGACCCATTTCGTCACGAACTTTTTTTAGTGCGCGGCATTCAAGTTCGAAGCAGTCACGGAAGTTGTCAGATACATAACGGCTTGCACCACGGAAGCCCAACATTGGGTTTTCTTCTTCAGGTTCGTACAGTTTACCGCCGATCAGGTTAGCGTATTCGTTTGACTTGAAGTCAGACATACGTACGATCACTGGTTTGTCAGCGAACGCAGCAGCAAGAGTAGAGATACCTTCAACCAGTTTTTCTATATAGAATTCGATTGGAGATGCATAACCTGCAGTACGAGCAAGTACAGCAGCACGAGTTTCACGTGGCAGACTGTCGATGTTCAATAATGCTTTAGGATGCACACCGATCATACGGTTGATGATGAACTCTAGACGAGCAAGACCAATACCTTCGTTCGGAATTTGCGCGAAGTCAAATGCACGATCCGGGTTACCTACGTTCATCATGATTTTGAACGGAAGTTTTGGCATAGATTCGATAGAATTGGTTTGGATTTCGAAATCAAGCGCACCTTCGTAGATGAAACCAGTATCACCTTCAGCACAAGATACAGTTACTTCCTGACCGTCAACCAGGACTTCGGTTGCATTACCACAACCTACGATAGCTGGAACCCCAAGTTCACGTGCGATGATCGCAGCGTGACAAGTACGACCACCACGGTTAGTTACAATCGCAGCAGCACGTTTCATCACTGGTTCCCAATCCGGGTCAGTCATGTCAGATACAAGTACATCACCGTCTTGTACTTTGTCCATTTCTTTAATTGAAGTTACGATGCGGACTTTACCAGAACCGATACGTTGACCGATGGAACGGCCTTCACAGATTACAGTACCACGTTGTTTTAGCAGGTAGCGTTCCATCGTGCCAACATTTTCACGGCTCTTCACAGTTTCAGGGCGCGCCTGAACGATGTAGATTTTACCGTCATCACCGTCTTTAGCCCACTCGATGTCCATTGGAGAACCGTAGTGGTTTTCAATGATCAGTGCTTGTTTAGCCAATTCTTGCAGTTCGTGATCGTTCAATGCAAATTGTTGACGATCTGCTTTCTCTACATCCACCACAACAACTGATTTACCTGCAGCTGCTTCTTCACCATAAATCATTTTCTGGTGTTTAGAACCTAAGTTGCGGCGCAGTACAGCATGTTTGCCTGCGTTTAGAAGCGGTTTTGAAATATAGAATTCATCCGGGTTTACTGCACCTTGAACCACCATTTCACCCAAGCCATAAGAAGCTGTAATGAATACTGCATCACGGAAGCCTGATTCAGTATCTAAAGTGAACATTACACCAGCAGCACCAGTTTCTGAGCGAACCATACGTTGTATGCCAGCAGAAAGAGCAACCACGTCATGCGCAAAGTTTTGGTGTACACGGTAAGAGATCGCGCGGTCGTTGTACAAAGATGCAAACACTTCTTTGATCGCGATCAGAACGTTGTCGATACCACGAATATTCAGGAAGGTTTCTTGCTGACCTGCGAAAGAAGCATCAGGTAAGTCTTCTGCAGTCGCAGATGAACGAACGGCAACCGCGATATCAGGGTTGCCGTTTGAAAGTTCTGCAAAAGCTGCACGAATTTCCTTTTCCAGTTCAGCAGTAAGTGGAGTTTCCACAATCCATTGACGAATCTTTGCACCAGTTTCAGCAAGTGCATTGACGTCATCAACGTTAAGTGCAGCAAGCTCTGCATTGATTTTAGCGTTTAGGCCACTTTGCTCGAGAAATTCACGATAAGCAGCAGCTGTTGTTGCGAAGCCACCTGGTACTGATACACCAGCATTAGATAAGTGGCTGATCATTTCGCCCAGAGATGAGTTTTTCCCACCTACAAGCTCAACATCGTGCTTCCCTAATTTTTCTAGACCAATTACGCGCGCTTCCAAAGTTGTTACTCCACTTTTGCAGTATTAATCACTATCTTGGCATGAGAGTATAGCAAATCTTCTAGGTTTTTGATTTTACTAAGCGACAGTCATGTAAGATCGGTTTACTATAAAGATTATATAGTACTAAGACAAATGTTTGAGGAGAATTTTAATGTCAGAAGGTAAACAAATTCAGCGGAGTGTGTTTTTTATTTCCGATGGTACTGCCATTACTGCTGAAACCCTTGGCCACTCGCTGTTAGCACAGTTTCCGCATGTGGATTTTGACATTCATATTATCCCTTATATTAGCTCTGAAGAAGCGGCCATGAATGTGGTCACAGAGATCAATGAACGTGCCCAAAAAGATGGTCAAAAACCTTTGGTTTTCGATACGTTGGTGGATCCCTATGTAAGAGACATTATTAATACTGCAAATGCAGTAAATCTTGATGTTTTTGAAGGGCTTATAAGCAAATTATCAGAAGAGCTTGGTACTGAACCTACGACTTTAGTCGGTCAGACCCATGCGGTGACCGATTCCGAGTCCTATAAGGCACGTATTGATGCCGTACATTTTGCGCTCGACAATGATGATGGTGCGCGTACGCGTCACTATGATAAGGCTGATCTGATCCTGATTGGCGTATCGCGTTCCGGTAAAACTCCGACCTCAATTTATTTATCTTTGCAATTTGGAATTCGTGTAGCGAACTATCCGCTAACTGAAGAAGATCTGGACGATAACCGCCTGCCAGCAGTGCTAAGACCGCATAAAAACAAGCTTTTTGGTCTGATGATTGATGCAGAGCGTCTGGTTGCAATCCGTACGGAACGTAAGGCCAACAGCCGTTATGCCAGCTTTAGCCAGTGCCAGATGGAACTGCGTGCAATTGAAGGCATCTATATTTCGGAAGGGATTAAGTATCTAAATGTCTCGGAAATGTCGATTGAAGAAATCTCAACTCGTGTCTTACAGATGACAGGACTAAAACGTCGAATTGGCTAAAAACAATTCAGAGCCAGACTTCGTTTGGCTCTGATTTATAGATAAAAATTAATAAAAATATTACTTTCATAGAAATAAAATATGAATAGTATAAGTGATTGAAATATTCATTATTTTAATAAAAAATGCAGTAGTTGGTTTTTAAGCTTATTTGCTCTTCAATGAGCTAAACAATTCAATCTTTCAGCGTCAAATTTTCCCAAATACACTCCGAATTTCTAATCTCATGAGCTAAAAACACATTAACTTGCTGATTAAAAAGTATACACAATTAGCTCAACCTGATGTTCATCTCCATTAATACAATGAATACTATTTTCGGAAATTTTTGCAATAGGCCAGGTAATCAGCTGGCAATTTTCACGTTGCAGAGCAGCATAATAGTGGTCTGATTTAAGATAAACTTTGGATGTGGTCGCAAGATTTGGCATAAGCTGGCGTCTGAGCCATAAATTCTGTACCTGATTTTCCAGATAACGTAATGACAAAATGCTTTTAATCCGGTTATTAAACAGGCGTCGATTTTTAATGATTAAGGGGTGATTTAATAACCGCTGCAAACCACGTTCAGTACCTGGCAATACAAATTGCGGATTAATCTGAAAAACTTTTACTGAGTGAGCTTGCTGGCTAATCTTGTTGAGCTGGCTTACGGTAAATTGATCCGTACCAATAATCGCAATATCTTTTCCAGTACAGTCAAGTTCAGCGAGCTGGGAAGAGGGCACTTTAATGCCAGTAAAATGCTGGAAATTCTCGGGACGATTCTCAAATATACCCGCGTGTGCATCCTGCTTGGTGGACATTGTTTTTCCTTAAAATTATTTAATAATTGGTCTTATTTGCTTTGTTATAGATATTAACAAAAGCCCTAGAGCGGTAAAGTTCAAAATTTAACTTAGACAGTCATTCTTTTTTCTATTGTATTTTTAATGGGAGATAGATGTAGTAAAGAGCAGGAGATCTATCTTAGATATGAATTTATCCAGTTAGAAAGTTAAAATCTTCAAACACAATTTAAAAAAATATACCCATTCCGAAGAATAGGTATATAGATAAGAATAAATTAGGCAAAGTAAGACAGCATTATTGCCCGTTTTTGATCTGCATCAGCAATTCAAAATTATGCAGACGTTTCTCTGTGTCATAGATATCACAGGTGAAGATAAACTCATCTACATCATATTTTGCTAGGAGTGCTTCCAGACCGGCTTTAACAGTTTCTTTAGAACCCACCTGTGCCATGGCAAAGAAATTATCGACAGACATTTTTTCAGGTGGTGACCAGAGTCCTTCCATAGAATCGATCGGTGCTTTCAATTTCAGGCTTTGACCGCGAATCAGGGCAAGGACACGTTGGTAAGCACTTGTTGCCAGATATTCAGCTTCTTCATCTGTATCTGCCACACAAGTTGGTACGCCCATAGAAACATAAGGACGATCCAGATATTCAGACGGTTCGAAATTGTCCCGATACAGCTGAATCGCTTGACCAAGCATACGCGGAGCAAAGTGAGAGGCAAAAGAATAAGGTAGACCAAGTTTTGCTGCCAGTTGTGCGCTAAACAGGCTCGAACCTAATAACCACACAGGTACATGTGTGCTTTGGCCTGGAGTTGCCACAATGCGTTGGCCTAGAATCGGATCTTTAAAGTATTGCAGAATTTCTAAAACATCCTGCGGGAACTGATCTTCAGTTTCCTGGCGGCCACGACGCAAAGCACGCATGGTCATTTGATCGGTACCCGGAGCACGACCCAGCCCCAGTTCAATACGATCTGGATATAGAGTTGCTAATGTGCCGAACTGTTCTGCTACTACTAGTGGAGCGTGGTTTGGCAGCATAATGCCACCAGAGCCAAGTTTGATGCTATTGGTATTTGCCAGTAAATAGCCTAAGAGCACGGCGGTCGCTGAGCTGGCAATACCATCCATATTATGATGCTCGGCCAGCCACATCCGGCTATAACCTAGACGTTCTGCGGTCTGAGCCAGTTCCAGCGCATGTTGCAGGGAGAATTGAATGGTCTTATCGTCACGAACTGGAACCAGTTCGAGAATAGAGAACTGGGTATCGGTAAGCGTACGCATAATATTACTCTTGAATAAACATGACTAAGAGCATACGACTTTGCATTGTATTTGTATATCGAAAAAAATCGATATATATGTAAATCGAAATAACAGGCAAAAAAATAAGCATCCGAAGATGCTTATTCAAGGAGGAAAAGTAATTAGAGGAAATCTTAGCGACGGTGGTTATAACGGTAATTGCTAGTACGATAGTTTTTTGAACTATAGCGACGGTCATAACGGTCATCATAACGACGGTCTTCGCTGACTTTTTTACCAAGGGCAGAACCACCTGCAGAACCTAATGCAGCACCAATTAAGCCGCCATTAGAACCCGCCATATTTTTACCTACGGCATAACCGGCACCACCACCTAAAGCACCACCGATAATCGCGCCATTACGGTCACGTTTATTCGCTGCTACTGCGGCACCAGCACCACCGCCAATCGCAGAACCGATTGTTGCGCCAGTTGTACCACCCATTTTATTGCCCACTGCGGCACCAACGACACCACCCAAAGCAGAAGCTAAAGCCGTATTCGTTGTATTTCCGGCATTGGCGGCTGTCATACCCATGGCTGAGGTTGCTACAACAGCGATCATTAGAGATTTGTAATTCATGAGTACACCTTTTATATATCTAGCTGTATTTGTTGATGAGATAAATTTAATCTAGCAACCGTCAAATAGCATGGAGGCAGTGTTGGCGAATTGTGATTTTTATCTCCTTAATTTATTCATGATCTTGTTCGAATAAGTTGATGTATTACATGAATTTGGATGTGTTGAATGTACAATAAAAAAAGCACCCAAACAGGTGCTTTTAATGTTAAATGTAGCGTCGAATTTAAAGAGCCTGAGGGCAGGAAATTAACGGTGACGTTTTTTCCAGTGTTTAGCACGATTCGCTTTGGCACGATCGGCTGCTTTATCTTTAGAAACTTTATTACCTAATGCTGCACCACCCGCAGCACCAAGTGCTGAACCGATATAGCCGCCATTAGAACCGCCCATGTTTTTACCTACGGTATAACCAGCACCGCCACCTAAAGCACCACCAATGGCAGATTCAGTACGGTTTTTCTTGTTACTTGCAACAGCAGCACCACCTAAAGCGGCACCAATTGTTGCGCCGGTGTTGCCCCCCATGTTTTTGCCCAGTGCAGTACCAGCAACGCTACCTAAAGCACTTGCTGCTGCCACACGTGCAGTACTGTCTGCATGCGCACTCACTGTCATCATTGAGCCTGCAGCCATTGCAGCGCTCAGTAAAATTGCATTGAGTTTCATGTTGTAAC
Organism: Acinetobacter variabilis; assembly: GCF_000369625.1. Classification (GTDB taxonomy): domain Bacteria; phylum Pseudomonadota; class Gammaproteobacteria; order Pseudomonadales; family Moraxellaceae; genus Acinetobacter; species Acinetobacter variabilis. The sequence continues at coordinate 1,203,896 of NZ_KB850113.1, read as the reverse complement.
TCCGTGTCCCTGATAGGACTTTCATATGTTAGTGTATTTCGACGCAGAAAATGTAACAAATTATGCCCAAAAGAATGTGAAGATCTACCTCCATATTTAATGTGTTTATTTGCCAATTTGTAAAATGAGAAATAAATAAGGATCAAATTGAGCAGAAAAAATCCAAAACTGAAGATTTTATTTATATTTATTAACAAACAGCGGTGACATCGCTGCATCTAAGCACTGACTTACTGAATAATGATGTTCATTGACCCAGAGAATCGTTAAACTAGGCGCAATTTTTTGATTTCGCTGTGCTAAATCACTGTTTAGTCACAGCCTTATGTTTGAGATTTTTTAGAAAATGAAAGAATCGTTACGTTTACGATTAGACCAACTCTCTGACCGTCATGAAGAATTGACTGCGTTATTGGCAGATGTTGAAGTGATTTCGGACAACAAGCGTTTTCGCCAGTTATCACGTGAGCATAATGATTTAACCGAGATTACCAGCGTTTGGACCAAGTACAAACAGGCTGAAGAAGATATTGAAACTGCGCAAGCCATGCTGTCTGATCCTGACTTTAAGGAAATGGCGCAGGAAGAGATCAAGGAAAATAAAGCTCTGATCGAACAGCTTGAAGCTGAACTAAATATCCTGATGATCCCAAAAGATCCGAATGATGCTAACTCTGCTTATTTGGAAATCCGTGCCGGAACTGGTGGTGATGAAGCGGCAATCTTCTCAGGTGATTTATTCCGTATGTATAGCAAGTATGCGGAATCTCAAGGCTGGCGTATTGAAATCCTGTCTGAAAATGAAGGTGAGCATGGTGGCTATAAAGAAGTCATCTGCCTGGTGAATGGTGAAGGCGTTTATGGTCGCCTGAAATTTGAAAGTGGGGTGCATCGTGTACAACGTGTACCTGCGACAGAGTCGCAAGGTCGTGTACATACCTCAGCGTGTACGGTAGCGATTCTTCCAGAAGTGGATGTAGATACATCAGTCGACATTAATCCGGCTGACTTGCGTATCGACACTTACCGCGCATCAGGTGCCGGTGGTCAGCACATTAACAAAACTGACTCTGCGGTGCGTATTACGCACATTCCAACCGGTACGGTGGTGGAATGTCAGGATGAACGTTCACAGCATAAAAACAAAGCCAAAGCGATGGCCTTGTTGGTTTCACGTCTGGAAAATGCCAAACGTGCCGCAGCAGATGCAGCGACTTCTGAAATGCGCCGTGACCTAGTCGGTTCGGGTGACCGTTCAGAACGTATTCGCACTTATAACTATCCACAAGGCCGTATGACTGATCACCGTATTAACCTGACTTTATATAAGCTGGATGCTGTGATGGAAGGTGATCTGACTGAGCTATTAGACAGTCTGCATCGTGAATATCAGGCTGATCAGCTGGCCATGCTTGCACAGCAGAATGGTGGCTAATGAACATTCAAGAAGCACTGGCTTTACGTGGTGAACCTGAAAGTTATGAACGTCAGGAAAATGCCTGGCTGTTGGAACACATTACCAAGATCGATGCTTTTGATCTGGTAATGAAAAAAGACCAGCAGTTAACGCCTGAACAGGAACAGGCCTATGTCGAAAGCCTGGCAAGGATTGCTGCCGGTGAGCCATTGGCCTATGTCACAGGCTCACAACCATTCTGGACACTGGATCTTAAAGTCACCAAAGATACTTTAGTGCCACGCCCGGATACCGAAGTGCTGGTCGAAACAGTCCTGAAATTAGACTTGCCGGAAGATGCGCGAATTGTTGACTTGGGGACTGGTACAGGCGCCATTGCCTTGTCACTGGCGTCTGAGCGCCCGAACTGGTCTGTAACAGCTTCGGATATTTATGAACCTACACTGGAAGTTGCCAAATATAATGCAGAACAGCATGATTTGGATCAGGTGCAATTTATCCTTGGTTCATGGCTTAAACCATTTGGTCGGCAGTTCTTTGATGCGATTGTATCTAATCCACCGTATATTGATGCAGACGATGAGCATATGCCAGATCTGGCAACTGAGCCGGAACGTGCGCTGGTTTCAGACAAAAATGGTCTGGCTGATATTGAGATGATTATTCAGCAAGCCAAAAAACATCTGACCGTAAATGGCTGGGTTGTGCTTGAGCACGGCTATGATCAGGGCGATGCGGTTCGTCATCTGTTTACTCAAGCTGGTTATAAACAGGTCCGTACAGTGAAAGACTATGGCGGCAATGATCGGGTAACTTTAGGTCAGTGGCCGCATTAATTTCTAAAGCTTGATTTAATAAAAAAGCGGCCTAGATAGGTCGCTTTTCTAATACTTTTATTAAATAAATTATGACTTTTTAATCACATCCCGCCAACGCAGTAAGCGATTTTCAAACAACTTCATAATGCTATCGGTGATTTTGCCTAGGACTGCTAACAGGATAATCGCAATAATCACAATATCCGGACGTGAAGTTTCACGACCATCACTGAGCAGATAGCCAATCCCTTGAGTGGCAGCAATCAATTCAGCCGCAATCATAAACATCCAGGACAAACTCAGACTATTCCTTAAGCCAGTCAATATTCCTGGTGAGGCAGCAGGCAATACAATCTGCTGAACCTGTTGCCAGTATTTCAGGCGATAGACTTTTGCGACTTCAATCAGTTTACGATCCACACCCTGAATTGCAGCCACAGTATTGGTATAGGTCGGGAAGAAGCCACCAATTGCGATCAAGGTGATTTTTGAAGATTCATCAATCCCTAACCAAAGCAGGAGTAAAGGAATCCAGGCTAGACTTGGAATAGATTTAATCGCAGAAAACGTTGGTTCCAGAAAATCTTCTGCATGTCTATTTAGCCCCACTAGGATTGCAAAAATCAGCCCTAATCCACTACCAATCCCAAAGCCAAGAAAAACTCGCCAGCTACTGGTCCAAATGTGTTGCCATAAATTGCCCTCAGCCAGTTCAGTAAAGGACTGAAACAGGCTACTCGGTGCAGGCAATAAATAAGGTTCGATCACGCCATTACGGACCAGTATTTCTACCAATACAATAAAAATTACAGGCAGGGTGAGGGCCTTGATTAGCGAAATACTGCGTGGTAGCACAGTGGATTTTGGCTGTTCTTCCACGCTAAACTGGTCCGAGATGCTTTTCCGTATAGCCATTACTTAGTTACAACCTTTTTTGCATAGCGGGCATCAAATAATTGAGTCACGACCTGATTGACATTGGTTCCTTTACGAACCAGTTCTTCTTCCGTCAGGATACGACCGGCTTTTTGTAATGCACCCGTATGTTTGGTGGTTGGAATATTCTGATCTAGATTGGTACGGCTGAGTTGAAGTTTAGCGACTTCAATCGGAAGCTTGGCTTCACGTGCCAGAAGTTCAGCCAGTTTGTCGGGATTGGCTTTAGCCCATTTACGTGCCTGTTCATAAGCTCTAATCACAGCTTCAATCGCTTCCGGACTGGATTTGGCAAACTGGTCTTTTACGCTGAGTACACTATAAGAATTAAAACTGACATTGCGATACAGCAATTTGGCACCTGACTGCGCCTGCGCAGATGCCATTAAAGGATCAAGACCTGCCCAGGCATCGACCTGTTTACGCTCCAACGCAGTCTTACCATCCGGATGCTGTAAATGAACGAGCTCTACATCGCGCTTGCCCAAACCAATCGTATCTAAGGCTTGTAGGATAAATAAGAAAGGATCTGTACCTTTTGTGGCAGCAATCTTTTTACCTTTCAGATCTTTCAGTGATTTGATATTCGAATCTTTATTAACCACCAGTGCTGTCCATTCAGGCTGGCTCTGGATATAAACTGTTTTAATCGGGCTACGATTGGCACGGCTAAGCACTGCTGCTAAACCTGCAGTAGAAGCAAAATCTGTGCTACCGCTATTGAGATATTCGAGTGAACGGTTACTGCCTTGGCTAAATACCCATTTAATCTTGGTTTTTGGTAAAGCTTTTTCTAGCAGTTTCTGTTCTTTGACCACCAGACTGGTCGGTGCGTAATAGGCATAGTCCAATTTTAATTCAGATGGAATCGCTGCGTTAGCCAAGCCAGTAAAAAGAGAAATAGAAAGACCGAGTAAGGTCAGACCTGAAGTTTTTAATGTTTTTTTCATGAAAATCTCAATCTTGAATTAAATTTTTGACATTCATAGCGGTAAATTGATAAGCACACAAAAAAGAAAAAAAGATAATCAAATCAAAAAATGAAATAATTAACAGTTTTAAATATAGGTATTTGTTTTTATTTAACTTTATTAAATAAAGAATAGAAAGGTTTTGCTTAGATAAAATTTTAAAAATGGTATGGCGTAAATTGATAAGCTGTTTTTCTAATTACTCATCTTTGCAGTAGGAGGTTTTATAAATAACGAGTGCTATAAAAAAGCGATGCATCAGCATCGCTTTTTGAGTCACTATTTTATCAATCTGGATAGCTTACATTGGGTAGTCTTGCAAGCAGTCATAAACTTCGACTTGATCCAGGCTACCAGTTTCCATTGCCAGGCAAAGAGCCACGACTTTGGCGGTATCAGCAAGATATTGTTCATCTTTCAGTGCAATACCTTGTTGTAATGCAACGATGCGCTCAGCCGGAATTTCAAGCGATTTCGCAGCTTCAATGGCATCAATCTGGTTAAAGAAGTGCACAATAGCATCTTTGAGGGCAGAATCAGACGCATTCAAGATGCCTTGATTCAATTGCTCTGCATTAAGATCGGTCGAAGAAACTAAAGCCTGGGCGAAGTTTTGAACAAGATTTTGTCTAAGAACATCAGTCATCTTTAACATGGGAATACCTTCAACAAGGAAAGAGGGAAAGGGAATACAGCCAAAAGTGAAACACTAAAGATTGATTGAAAAATAAACTATATTAATAGGAAATGCAAAGCATTATGGATGACCGTTCAGTCCTCTATTTTTGGGCTGTAAGCCTTGAAAAATATAACTGTTGGGAAAATATGGATTTAAATTTATACGCTGAATTTTAATCGTTTTTAAGTCTTATTAAATATAAATTATCTAGTAGTATTTTGTCTATAGGCACCTGGACTAACCCCTGTCCATTTTTTAAAGGCGCGATGAAAAGCACTGACTTCCTGAAAGTTAAGCTGATCACTGATGTCCTGCAAACTTTGATCCGTACGGGTTAACAGTTCAATGGCTGTATCACGACGAATTTCATTTTTGAGCTGTTGATAAGTTACACCTTCATTTTTAAGACGCCGTTGCATGGTGGCTTCAGACATATTCATTTTCAAAGCAAGCTCATTTAGTTCCAGCCATTCAACCGGAGGTACTTTTAAAAGCTGTTTGCGGATCTGTGTACTTAGCGCATAAGGATTTTTAAAGCGAACTAGCAGGTTATGTGGAGTCTGCTGAATAAACTGATACCAGGAGGTCTGATCCTGTTTTACCGGGAGCTGCAAATAAGCGGCATCAAACTGGATATAGTTTTCACTGGCCTGATATTCAATCTGTTCACAAAAACGGACTTTATAATCAAAATCATCGAGTGGCGCGGCACATTTCAGTTGGATCTGATTGAGTAAAATCCGCTGTCCGCTTAACCAGCATAGCAGGGTATGAGTCAGCATTAGATAGGTTGCATAACTAAACATGCGCTTGGTCTGTTTCTGGTCATAGATCACGATATAGGCAAAGTTTTCCTCGACCATCAGTGTGCTGTGCAGATCATCCAGAATCAGATTAAAAAATTGCAGGATTTGCTGCAGAGCTTTTTCCAGCGTATCGGTCTGTAACAGCATTTTAGATAGTAATTTGAAACTGCCAAGGCGCATTGGATGGCTGTCCATGCCAAAAAATTCGTCATTCATATTATCGGCAAGTGCAGTCCATAGCGCGGCATATTGCGCCACTGACACCCGTGCTTTAGAGGAGTGAAGAATTTCTAAAGGAATGGCAGCCTTAGTTAGAATCGCAGCAATATCATAATGCTGTGCTTTGGCATTCAGCAGTGCTTCATGAACCAGATCAATTGAAATGGTTCCCTTACTATATTCCAAGGCTGGTAATTGCATAGCCAGTCAGATATCCCTTTTTTATTGTCCAAATGCATCAATCAAGATGCAACATTTGGAAATTGTACAGAATAAAATCTCTGTTTACTCTGCCTATTAAGTCGTAGCTTGTCATAAAAATAGGAACAGGACATTAACATGAAAATTCAGGGAAAAGTGATTGTGGTAACTGGTGGTGCATCAGGTCTGGGTGCAGCCACAGCGACTCATCTGGTAGAACAGGGTGTAAAAGTGATTCTGGTCGATATGAACCAGGAACAGGGCAATGCTTTACAACAGCAACTAGGTGAGCAGGCTGAATTTGTTCAACTGGATGTAACGGATGAGCAGGCGGTTGAAGCTTTCTTTAATCATGTTGAAAACAAGTATGGCCAACTCAATGGCTTGGTGAACTGTGCTGGTATTGCACCTTCTGCCAAGGTATTGGGCCGTAATGGAATTCATGAACTGGCAATGTTCCAGAAAGTGTTGAATATCAATGTAAGTGGCACATTCAATATGCTGCGTTTTGCGGCGGCTTTAATCGCTAAGTATGAGCTGCAAACCGATGAAGAAGAGCGTGGCGTGATTGTGAATACGGCTTCAGTTGCAGCCTTTGATGGTCAGATTGGTCAGACAGCTTATTCTGCGTCTAAAGGTGCGGTCGTTGCGATGACGCTGCCATTAGCACGTGAGCTGGCGCGTGAAGCGATTCGTGTCATGACCATTGCACCGGGCATTATGGAAACCCCCATGCTGAAAGGCATGCCGCAAAATGTACAAGATGCTCTGGGGCAGATGGTTCCATTTCCGCCGCGTCTGGCCAAACCTCAGGAATTTGCCCAGTTAGTGGGTCATATCTTCGAAAATAGCTATTTAAATGGTGAAGTGATTCGTCTGGATGGTGCCATCCGTATGGCTCCAAAATAAGTTCGAGTCAACGAAGCAAAATACAAAAGTCAGAGTGGGTATATTTATTCACTCTATATGGAAAATTAAAAGATAAGTAAGGGATATACGCAGTGCTTTTAAATGACGAACAGAAAATGATTCAGGAGATGATGCGGAACTATTCGCAACAAAAACTGAAACCCACTGCTGGTTTAAGGGATAAAACGGCACAATTTCCAGCACAGGAATTGAAAGAACTCGGTGAACTCGGTGCACTTGGCATGACCGTGTCTGAACAATGGGGTGGAGCAGGTCTGGACTATGTGTCGTTGGTACTGGCCCTTGAGGAAATCGCGGCTGGAGATGGAGCCATCTCGACCATTGTCAGTGTGCAGAATTCACTACCTTGCGGGATTACCCAGCGTTATGGTACAGAGGAACAAAAGCAGAAATACCTGACTAAACTGGCGACCGGTGAATGGTTAGGGTGTTTCTGCCTGACTGAACCTCAAGCCGGTTCCGATGCCAGCGCACTGGAATGTAAGGCAGAACGAGATAGTGATGAATGGGTATTAAATGGCACCAAGCAGTTTATCACCACCGGTAAGCATGCCCAGATTGCACTGGTATTTGCAGTGACAGATAAATCTGCAGGCAAAAAAGGAATCTCATGTTTCTTGGTACCTACCGATAGTCCAGGATATCGTCTCGAATCTGGAAGAAAAAATGGGGCAGCATTGTTCCGATACCGCGACCATTATTTTTGATCAATGCCGGATTCCGGCTGAGAACCTGTTAGGTCAAGAAGGTGAAGGCTACAAGATTGCCTTGTCTAATCTGGAATCTGGCCGGATCGGGATTGCGGCACAATCTGTAGGTATGGCACGAGCTGCACTGGATGCTGCCGTTGAATATGCCAATGAACGTAAATCCTTTGGTGTAGAGCTGGTACAGCATCAGGCGGTAGCGTTCCGTCTCGCAGATATGGCCACCCAGATTGAGGCTGCAAGACAACTGGTCTTACATGCAGCAACGCTTAAAGATGCAGGATTACCATGCTTAAAAGAGGCGTCCATGGCTAAACTGTTTGCTTCGACGATTGCAGAGCGAGTCTGCTCGGATGCGATTCAGATTCATGGCGGTTATGGTTATGTCTCAGATTTCCCGGTCGAACGTATTTACCGTGATGTCAGAGTGAGCCAGATTTATGAAGGTGCATCTGATATTCAGCGTTTGGTCATTGCCCGGGAAGTGAGCAAAGTTTAAAAGTCATGAAATAGCCGACTGTTCAAATCTTGCAGCTCATTTGAGGGATATGGGAATTGTGATGGTCTATAAAACATGGTCAATTATTGATTAAGCGAAAAGTGACTCAGCAGAGTGACACCTAACATGTCCTAGCAATAGGGCATGTTATATAAAACCGGCATTGCAATGGAATTCGCAGGCAGTAGACAGAACAACAAATACAACGGACACAGACATAAAGTCTGTTTATAAACGGAATAGAGGTTGTCGTGATGAAGACACTAGAACAAGCGTATCGTGAATTTAATTTTGACACTATGGTTCAACAACATCTGGCAGGAACGCCAGATGCACTCAATGCCTATACAGAATGCTGTGGACGTTTTCTGGGACAAAACCGGATCGCGTTAATCTGGGAAGGTAAAAATGGCAAGACCCAATATTGGACTTTTGAACAATTGGCCGAGGCTTCAGGACAACTGGCTCATTATATGACCTCACTGGGTTTAGAAGCAGGTGACTGTATCGCTGGTTTGCTCCCACGAACCCCAGAATTATTAATTACCATTCTAGCTACCTGGCGTATTGGTGCAATTTATCAGCCTTTATTTACCGCTTTTGAAAGCAAGGCAATCGAGCATCGTATTAATACCGCACATACCCGACTGATTATTACCAACCAGGAACAGCGTGCAAAACTAGATAATCTCGATATTCCACATATTTTAACCGTACATCAAACTCCTGAAAGTACCAATCAGGATGCTGATTTCTGGACAGAGCTCAAGAAATGTTCAACTGAATTTGAGCCGGTTCAAGGTCGTTTTAGTGACATTTTCCTGATGATGTTTACTTCAGGTACAACAGGACTGGCAAAATCAGTGCCTGTTCCGCTTAAAGCTTTACTGGCATTTAAAGGCTATATGCTGCACGCCGTAGATTTACGTGACGAAGATACTTTCTGGAATCTGGCAGATCCGGGTTGGGCTTATGGTCTGTATTATGGGATTGCAGGTCCATTAGGTTTGGGACATAGCATCATTATGGATGAACGTGCTTTTAGCGTAGACAATGCTGTTGAAATCATTAAAAAATATCGGGTAAATAACCTGACCGGTTCTCCAACCGCATTCCGGATGTTCTATGGCTTTAAGGAAAAATTTGATGCTGAGATTAGCTCGTGTTTACGTGTGGTCAGTAGTGCAGGTGAGCCATTAACGCCTGAAGTCATTCAATGGTTTAATCATGAAATGGACGTCAATATCTACGACCAGTATGGACAGACGGAACTGGGAATGGTGATTGCCAATCATCATGCGCTGGAGCATCACAAGAAAATCGGTTCCGCTGGCTTTGCCATTCCAGGACATCGTTTTGCAGTTTTAAATAAAGAGCATGAGGAAGTCGAAAAAGGCGGCATTGGGACCTTGGCTATGGACTGCTCAGCCTCACCTTTGATGTGGTTCGAAGGCTATGGCGGCAATAATCGTAAAGCCTTTGTGGGACAGTACTATTTAACGGGTGATACCGTAAAACTGAATGAGCATGGTGGAATAGATTTCATTGGTCGTGCGGATGATGTCATTACGACTTCGGGTTATCGAGTTGGACCTTTTGATGTAGAAAGTACCTTGCTGGAGTGTGAAGAGGTGTTGGAGTCCGCTGTGGTTGGAAAGCCAGATCCGGAACGTACCGAAATTGTGAAAGCCTTTGTAGTGCTTAAAGCACAATATGCCGCTAGTGAAGAACTGATGCTGAAATTGCAAAACTATGTGCGTTCCCGTTTATCTAAACATGCCTATCCGAAAGAGATCGAGTTTGTAAGTGATTTGCCTAAAACCTCTAGCGGTAAAATTCAGCGTAATCTGCTTAAACAGCAGGAAATTGTCAAGATTCAGGGTATTAAACAGGTCAGTTAATATATTCATTTAAATATAGTGAAAAGGTCGCAATTGTGGCTTTTTTATACGATTAATTTGTTTATGTTTGAATTTATCAGAGAGAATGACTGTCATTACAATGTAATACCATTCATCTTTTAAATAGAATAAATCAAAAATTTAGCCTCTTATTAAGAGGCTAAATTGAAAGTGGAATTCTTATTTACTTATAGATCAACTTTTTTGTGCTCAGCATCCGGTTCCCCAGCTTCGCCAGTTACGCCACCTTTTAGTGCCTTAAATAGCTGAGTTACTTTATTATCAGTGACATTCCAGTATTCTGCACTTTCAGCTTCAGCAATCAGTACACGTACGCTAGGATCATCTTTACCTTCAAACCAGTTTTCTGCCCATGGATTCCATAATTTTTCAATCAAAATACGGTCAGTACTGATCTGTGCATTTGCGCTGATCGATACATAAATACCATCAGAAGGTTTAGCGAAAGACAGGCCAATCTGAGTGCGACCAGTAGTGGCAGCTTTCACCAGATCATTGGTATCACGCATGATGAAATACAAGTTTTGATCTTCATTCATTTGCTCAGAATTGAGCATGGTCATCGGCTGAGAATGAATTTCCTGACTTTAGGTTACATGGCTGATCATGGTGTAACGCACATCTTTGATTAGTTCCCATAATTTTTCACGATTATTATGCTGATTTTGTTCGTTCATCTATATGCTCCATACTATTTATTGAAAGCGAGGATAATTGCTATTCCTTAAGCAGCTTAATCATATTTGATAATGGATACAGAGGGTCTCACTGAACTGATACATTTTCCTACTGAATTGCAGGCAGCAGCTACAGAAGTGCTAAACAAGCGGAAGACAGTTACAGGGTGATAAAGGAATAGAAGAACGAGATTAGCCAGAAGATGTAATACGTGAATAAATTAAGTGGCATATAGATCAAGTTAAGTGCATTCATAATATGACCATTACATATTTATCAGGACATTATCAGCTTGATACGGAGCATTTAACTGATATGCTATTTGGCGCTAGTATTGCCAAGCCATTTATTGATTTGCTGTTTATGCGCAGAGAAGTTAATTTGCTTGAGATTTATCAACATATTGAAATTTCGGTAAATGCACTTTTTGTGGCACATGCTTCTTAAAAATCTTCGAAACAAGGAACGACGTTGTCTATATCGACTATGGATGCCATATCCCCAGAGTTTGAACTCACCGATGCTGAATTGCATTTATATAGCCGCCAGATTCTCTTAGACGGTTGGGATATTGAAGCCCAGGAAAAATTGAAATTTTCCAATGTCTGTATCGTGGGATGTGGCGGGATTGGTTGTGCCTTGGCAGAACTTCTGGCTAGAGCAGGTGTAGGCAAAATTACTCTGATTGATCCTGATACCATCGAGATGAGTAATCTGCAACGACAACTGGCATTTACGCCAAATGATTTAGGCTTTTATAAGGCAGAAATACTCGCAAAAAGGCTGGCTCAGATTAATCCGAATATTCAGATTGAATATATTAATCAAGCTTTAATGACTGAAAATGCAGAAAGTATTATTGAACATCAAGATCTGGTGCTGGATGGATGTGATCAGTTCGAGACACGTTATCTGGTCAATCAGAGCTGTGTAAAACTGAATATACCTTTAATCAGTGCTTCTGCGATTGGTTTGCAAGGACAACTGTTCATGATGGATGGGGATTCAGCTTGCTATGCCTGCCTGTTTCCACCTGAACATCAGGCTGATACCAGTTTGCGTTGCGCAGACTCAGGTGTCTTGGCGACTACGCCAAATGTGATGGCGAGTTTGCAAGCTCATCATGCTTTGCTTTATTTAGGCCTAGGTAAAATGCCACTTAGACAGAAACTTCTACTTTGGGATGGTCTGAGTTTTAAACAGCGCATTTTAAGTTTCGAAAAAGATACAGATTGCCCGGTCTGTCAGGCAAGATAGGCCTGCAAAATTTAATTTTTTTGCTACACTGCATGTAATTAATTTTTCCTAAGACATTATGAAAAAAAATATCTGGTTAGATGGAATACGTTCGGTTGCCCGTATGGGTGAAACCGCGGTAGTTGCGGCGAAGGCCGGCATTAAATATGCCACTGAAAAGCCAAGTAATGCCAAACTCATGCGTGAAACATTTGAGTCTTTAGGCTCAACCTATATCAAGCTCGGTCAGTTTATTGCCAGTACGCCGTCGCTGTTTCCACGTGAATATGTGGAAGAGTTTCAGGGTTGTCTGGATCAAACACCGACCTTGCCATTCAGCTATATTCAGGAAGTATTGGCATCAGAGTTTTCTGGTCGCAATCTGGATGAAATCTTTGCCTCAATTGAAGAAGCACCACTGGCTTCTGCTTCCATTGCACAGGTACATGCGGCTAAGCTGGTTTCTGGTGAAGATGTAGTTATTAAAGTACAAAAGCCGGGTGTGGAAACAATTCTATATACCGATTTAAATGTATTGCATTGGGCGACCAAACTGCTGGAAAAAGCAGTGCCGAAAGTAAAATTTGCCTCATTGGCCGATATTGTCGAAGAAATCAAAACCCGAATGGTGCGTGAAGTCGATTTCATCGAGGAAGCACAAAATCTGGATGATTTCGTCAATTATCTGAATATCACCAATAATAAAGCAGCAACTGCTCCTAAGGTTTATCATCAATATTCAACACGTCGTGTACTGACCATGCAACGTTTATATGGCGTGCCACTGACTGATTTTGAAGTTGTGAAAAAGGTCGCTAAAGACCCATCACAGGTTCTCATCACTGCAATGAACACCTGGTTTGGCAGTCTAATGATGTGTAACAGTTTCCATGCTGATTTACACGCGGGTAATCTGATGCTGCTTGAAGATGGTCGTGTGGGCTTTATTGATTTTGGTATTGTCGGCCAGCTTAAACCAGAAGTCTGGACAGCGTGTATGGCCTTTATGGATGCCTTGCAGCATACCAATTATACCCTGATGGCAGAAAACATGCTGAAAATGGGTATGACTGCAGTTGAGATTGATACCAAAGTGCTTGCGGCTGATCTTGAACGTTTATTTAGTGGTGTGATGTTAGCTGATCCTCAGGAATTGCTGACTTCAAGCCCAGCCGATCTTAACGATATCATGATGGATATGGTAGCAGTCGGTGAACGTCATGGCATTCGCTTCCCACGTGACTTTGCTTTATTGTTCAAGCAAATGCTGTATTTTGACCGTTTTATGCGAATTCTGGCGCCGTATACAGACATCTATGCAGATCAGCGTTTGCAGATGGTCCAGACCATGGACCCAAATTTACTGTTAAAGCATTAATTTAATCCCTCCCGACCTCCCTTTAATAAAGGGAGGCTTTCATTACAAAATAATTAGAAGTGATGAAAGTCCCTCTTTATTAAGAGGGATTTAGGGAGATTATTGGTAAATATTAAATTCCGAGTTTTAAAATGGACGCAATTATTATTGAAGGCTTAAAGGTCGATACAGTAGTCGGCTGCTTTACTTGGGAGCGTCAAATCATTCAGCCTTTAATGCTGGATCTCACTATTCGTACCAAATTAGAACAAGCGGCACAGTCAGATGAACTGGAAGATACTTTGAATTATGCCGAAATCTGTGAGATTTCAGCGCGGGTGATTCAGGTCGCCCAGCCAAAATTGATCGAACATGCAGCAAAACTGGTACTAGACGCGCTTTTTGCTACCTTTGAAAGTGTAGAATCGATTATGATTACGATCCGTAAGCCTGCCATTATCGCGCAAGCTAATTCTGTAGGGATACGTCTTGAACGCCACCGCAACGATATTCGCCCTAGCACTGGCGAGTAATTGTCATCCACAGCAACATTTTCAGGCTGCCCAGCAGCGGATCAGCGAGTTGGGGAAAGTTTGGTTTTCTCCAATTTACCTCATTCCATGTCGGGATAGTATCGGGGCAGATTACTGGAATGCGGCCTGTCTCCTATACAGTGAAGTTCCTGTTCAAGATATGACAGATTTATTAAAGCAAATGGAAACGGATTCGGGGCGGGTTCGGCCATCTCATCAGATTAGCCTGGATGTCGACCTGATTGCATGGGGAAATGATTTAAGTCAGATGGAATTTAATCCCAAAAAATTACCGCTTGCACTAGACGTAAAAATCCCGATGCATGACATCTGGTCTCATTCTGCATTTGAATATGATCGCCGTCTTCAATATCCACAAGTTAAAATTTAATCTGTATCTGAAATTAATCTAATGAATTTTTCAGTTTTATGTAAGTAGGGGATCTGTATTTGCCAAAAAACTGTTATTTACTTTTTCTTTTTATAAAAAATAACTAACAACACAATAATTGCGAATAGAATGCCAAGAATAATACCTGTTTCCATAAATTACCTCTAAATAATCATTTTTACTGCTAATTTTAAAAAAATAAAGAACAATAAATATATTTTAAATTTTAATTAATTTCCCATGAAGGTAATTATATTTTAACTTGGTTTTAAATAAAATTGGCTTTGTTGCACAAAGATTTGAAATGCAAAGCGCCCCTAATTGAGCCAAATTTAAGGCGTAACTTGGGTAAGTGGTCGACCTAATTCCGTAAATCTGTTAAGGACTGCTACACGTGCATGGATCTCATTCACTTGGCTATCAAAACTCCTTGCACTGAGTTTATCTCCTAATAATTTGATGCAATGCATCTTAGTTTCAACCAAACTTCGCCGATGATAGCCTGACCATTTTTTCCATAGTGTCCTGCCTAAACGTTTAATTGTTCGAAGTAATTCATTTCGCTCTAGCGAGCTACTCTTTGTATCTTTCCATGGTTTCGCATTTTTTCTAGGTGGAATCACCGCATGCGCTTGCCGATCTGCAATGACCTGACGGCATTGCTTGGTGTCATAAGCTCCATCGGTATAAACAGAGTCAATCCGCTCATCTTGTGGAATCTGATTAAGTAAATCACCAAGCACCTGTGAATCACTGACATTATTGGTTGTAAGCTGAACTGCTCGTATTTGTAGGGTTTTAGCATCTATACCAATATGAAGTTTACGCCATTGGCGACGATATTCAGGTCCATGTTTCTTGCGTTTCCATTCGCCCTCACCTAGAAACTTCATGCCTGTAGAGTCCATGAGTAGATGCAGCCCATCGCTACTTTTTTGGTAGCTGATTACAATATCAATATGCTTTTGTCTTCTACAAAGCGTGGTGTAATCTGGAGCTATCCAATTTAATCCGCAAAGTTTAATCAGACTTTGCACAAAGCCAGTAACCATACGTAAAGACAGACGGAATAAGGATTTAATCATTAAGCAGCATTGGATGGCTGCGTCGGAGTAGGTTTGATTTCGCCCTTGTTTGCCTTTTGATGGCGCATACCATTGCGTAGCAGGATCAAACCAAATGGCAATATTTCCGCGACTCATGAGTGCTCGGTTATATGCGGGCCAATTGGTTGTGCGGTAGATTTTGTGTGCAGGCTTCTTCATTTGAAAATTATATCGCTGAAAAAGCCTTTACAGATAGGTTTGTGCAACAAAGCCCAGATAAAATAATGATAAATAAAAAATTTAAAAAAAGAGTTCTTAAAATATTTTTTCCTTAATTATTTTGATCACAATAAAGCCCTCAAAAATGAGGGCTTTATTTGATACTTAAATATAATAACTGGTTTTGGTCATTAACTTGGAAATGCCGGTCATGGCAATCTTGACGGGAAGCGGTAAATCTACGCCGCCCGCAGCCAAAGCTGTATCACGGTGATGCAGTTCATCTTCATTCATCTGTTCTAGAATGCGACGTGAGCGTTCATCCTGTGCTGGCAGCTGATTAATATGATGCTGTAAATGCATACTCACTTGGCGTTCGGTTTCTGCAACAAATCCAAGACTGTATCTGTCACCCGCAATGCCGGCAATTGCACCCATCCCAAAGGAAAGGCCGTACCAGACCGGATTGAGTAAACTGGTATGGCTATCCAGTTCTTGTAAGCGGTCTTCACACCAGGCCAGATGATCTTGCTCCTCAATTGCCGCCTGTTCCATTTCCCGACGTACATTTGGTAATTTCGCGGTTAATGCCTGTCCATGATAAAGCGCCTGTGCACAAACCTCACCACTATGATTCACACGCATTAAACCAGCCACATGACGGGCATCACTCACGGTAAGCTGGGTTTCAACCGGTTTGGCTGGATTTTCCCGTTGTGAGGAAGTCGTTCCTGGAACAAGACTGCGTAATGCCTGGTCAAAAGAATGAATAAGCTTATCGACACCTGTATATTGACGCATGAATTAATCCTCCAAAGGGGCTTTTGCGGTTTTGATCATCGGTTTCAATCTATAAAGCAGCCATAAAGTAAACAGGCCACTCAACACTGCAGTAATACA
Source organism: Acinetobacter variabilis (assembly GCF_000369625.1). Classification (GTDB taxonomy): domain Bacteria; phylum Pseudomonadota; class Gammaproteobacteria; order Pseudomonadales; family Moraxellaceae; genus Acinetobacter; species Acinetobacter variabilis. The sequence goes on along the minus strand of NZ_KB850113.1, from coordinate 1,187,431 downwards.
GAAAAGTATTTTAAGATCAAACTCTAGAACGCTTAAAATAATAATCGAGAATATAGCAGAAGATACCATGAAAACGGCATTCAGGATGTTATTTGCTGCAACTACACGTGCACGATGTGAGCGGGGAGAATGCGCTTGCATCATGGCATACAGCGGCACGATATAAAAACCGCCACTGATGCCCAGTAAAGTTACCGCCAGCATCACATGATAATAGCTCCAGCCTTGCTGGAATACATCTGCCAAGCCGAGTAACGTACCGGTACGTTCCGGAACAAAGGCAAGACTTGCTGCTAGATATAAGGCAAAAACCACGAGACCAATAGCACCAATCGGTACCATTTTAATATTGACCTCAGTACCGCCTAATCTGCGGCATAAATAAGAACCTAAACCGATCCCGACAGAGAAAAAGGTCAGTAGCAAACTGGCGACATTTTCAGAAGCATGTAGGTTTTGTAAGGTAAGCTGTGGAATCTGAGTAAGATAGGTTGCCCCATAAAACCAGTACCAGGAGTTACCCAGCAGAATTAAAAAAACCAGCGGTAAACTTTTGGCATATTTAATGGTCTGAAAGCTGGTCCGGAAAAAATTCCAGTCAATGTTGATTTCAGGCGCTGGAATGCTCTGCTTCAGAATATAACGACTGGAGAGATAGCCAATCACGGCGATACTTAACACCGTCAGGCTGATCCAGATCAGATTGCCTGTAGAAGCAGCAATGACTGCACCACCCAGAATCATACCGAATAAAATTGCTAATGAAGTGCCTGACTGGAACAGCGCGTTACCTGACATCAGTTCATCTGGTTTTAATACTTCAGGCAAAATGGCATATTTAATCGGGCCGAAAAAAGTGGATTGAGTGCCCATTAAAAACAGGGCGAACAATAGCATCCATAAATGACCGAGCAGGAAGCCAATGGTGCCCAGAATCATGATCACAATTTCAAAAATCTTTAAATAGCGAATCAGCTGGGAACGTTCATATTTATCTGCAATCTGGCCTGCCGTCGCAGAGAAAATAAAATAAGGCAAAATGAACAATAGTGCAGCAAGGTTATTTAAGGTGCTAATACTGGCTGATTGTTGCTGAATCCAGCCATAGGTAATCACCAATAATAATGCCTGTTTAAAAACATTATCATTCAGTGCACCAAAAAACTGGGTTAGGAACATGGGTAAAAAGCGGCGGCTCGCTAACAAATGTTCATTGTTGTTCATATAAGACGTGCTACATTAAGATTTATTAAGAAATGTGAGATATACGTAAACATTGAGAAAAATCATGTAAGATACTTTCGTCCATGTAAAGGCAAAACCCAATAATTTAAGTTCTTTAGCTTATCTTTTTCGGTCAAATAATCAATTAAAGAATGTATTCGTTTAGAGTTTGCTATGCCCGCAAAGAGAAAATTTAAACAAACGATGCTAAATCGTAGTATGGGGTCTCTCGTACCGTATCATGGCCGAGCCAGGCTATGTATGAGTATATTTTTCATGATGTTATCGCATCAGGGCATGGCACAAACCGAGCAGACGGAAACTCCGGTAGCACTATCTCAGGCAGAAATGATCGAAGAGTTATCCCAGGAAGCCGTACGACAAGGGGTAGCTACGACCGAAGCTGAAGCAACAGAAAAAGTTGAAGAAGCTTTAGAACTTGAAACTTCGACTGTAGATAGTATGCAAATGCTGAAAGAACAGCAGACTATGGGAACGTCTCTGGGTGAATTTCAGCCAATTGAGTTTGATGATTTAGAAAGTCTGCCGGTGCAAACGATTGACCAGAGTATGGCCAATGAGATTTATCAGGTTGCGGAAGAAGCGAAACGCGAGGCGCAAGCCTATCGCCAGACCGCGCAAACTGAAACAGTAGTCAATGATATGAGTCAGCAGGAACTAGTTGAAATCAATCAGGCACCTGTGAATGTTGATCAGCTTATGCAGTCCATTCAGGCCGATAGCCAGATTATTGTCCAAAGAAATGAGTCGGGTGCGACCTTATCCGAGTTGCCTGCACCAACGACGCCTGAAAATGATAAACGCCCTAATATTTTCAAGCGACTGTTTTATAAAATACGTCCACCTCGCCAGATTATGACCGCCAGTTTGCCTCGGATCAGTGCAGATGTGGTCATTGTGAATGGAAATGGCACTGCACAAAGCAATGGCGGATTGAATCGTAAAGCTCAGTCAGAAGGTTATACGAATCTCAGAAATAATGTAAAAGCTAAACTTTCTAGCTTTACCCAGGAATCCTTTGAAGATTTTTCATCTGCATTACCGCAACTCCGTAATCTGTCCAATCAGGCTGCCCAAGCTGTAGGTTATTACAATGCCCAGTTCAGATTTGAAAAATTATCAGATAGCCGGGTCAGAGTTTATGTAACCCCGAATGAGCCGGTCATTATCAATACCCATAATATTGAGTTTAGTGGGCCAGGTGGTGAACAGCCGCAGTTCCAGGTTATTAGTCTTCTACCTGAACAGGAAGAAGGTGATATCTTTAACCATGGGGATTATGAAAAAAACAAGGACCGGATTAATACCGCAGCCAGCAACAATGGTTATTTTGATGCTTACTGGCGCTTGCATGATGTGCGCATTGCCCAACCCGAAAATACAGCCGATGTGAATCTGCGCTTTGAAACAGGTGAGCGTTATAAACTGGGTAATGTAGAGTTCAGGATGAGTGATCCTGAAAAAGAATTTCCACTGAATCGTGATGTACTGGAAAGTCTGGTCACCTGGGAAGATGGTGCTGACTACACCTTCTGGCGTGTGAATAGCTTGGCCAACAACCTGACGAACTCACGTTATTTTAACTATACGCTGGTGGATACAATTCGTCCTGATCCTATTGATCGAGAGCTGGAACTGGCACCGGATATTCAGAGTCTGATAGAAGAACAGAAGTTTTCAGAAGATGAAATAGGTGTGGCCAAGAAAGCTGCACCGGCATCCAATCAGGAAGTTACACAGGATGTGGTGGATGAAGATCAGTTCGCCGGTAGTCGTGATGCAGAAAATCCAAACTTAAGAACTTTGCGGGTTCAGCAGCAGACCAAAGAAGACGAAGAAGAACGTTTAAAGGCTCAGGCTCGTGAAGAGAAAAAAATTCCGGTGATTGTGACACTGAATGCAGACCGTCTTAACAGTGCCGAAGTCGGTCTGGGTTATGGTACGGATACCGGAACACGCTTACGTGGACAATATCGCCGTGCGATCGTAAACAAACGTGGTCACTCATTTGATGCCAACCTTGAATTGTCACAAATCCGTCAGTCAATTGATGGCCGTTATAATATTCCATACAACCATCCACTTAATGACTATATCAGTATCGTGGGTGGTTATGAACGTGAAGAACGTGATGGTGTGGCCCAAGGTGATGGCCTGTTAATTGAATCCGCGGTACTTGGTGCTGACCGGATTATTAAAAATCCGCGTGCTAATTGGCAACAAACTTACGGTCTACGTTACCGTCTGGATCGTCTGACGCAGGATGGTTCGGTTGATTTTAGCCAGATTCCGGAAGCATTCAGATTCAATACTGAAGATGAACAGCAGTCTTTACTGGTGGGTTATGAAGTTTCCCGTACTGATAGTGATCGCCGCGTGAACCCGACCAAGGGCTTTAAGCAAACCTATAAAGTCGAATTGGGCAGTGAAGCTCTATTGTCTGATGCCGATATGGCGATTGTGAATGCAGGCTGGCGTTTTATCTATTCACTGGGTGAAAATGCCGATCATCAGTTTGTTGGACGCGCGGATCTGGGTTATATCTTTACTGAAGATTTTGCCAAAGTACCTTATAACCTGCGCTATTTTAGTGGCGGTGATCAAAGTATCCGTGGTTTTGACTATAAGAGTCTTTCTCCAGAAATTGAAGGCTTTAAAGTGGGCGGACAGGCTTTGGGTGTGGCTTCACTGGAGTATAATTATCAGTTCAGGGAGGGCTGGCGCGCTGCAGTATTTGCGGATGCCGGAAATGCCTATAATGAGGATTTTAGTAATCCGACAGAATATGGTGCGGGGTTGGGGATTCGTTGGGCTTCACCGATTGGCCCAATTCGTTTAGATGTGGCGACCGGACTGTCGGATGACAATTATCCGATTCGTTTGCACTTCTTTATTGGCTCGCAGTTATAAAACATTTATTAATTAAAAAATAGTTATTTGGGTAGATCATGGTCGAAAACCAACCACAGCCAGAACAAGAGCAACAACCTGAAGTTGTGCCGAAAAAGCGCCGTATATTTAGAAGTATTCTATTGTCGGCCCTTTTTTCTCTTATTTTTCTGCTGTCTGTACTGGCGATCCTGTTTTCTACCGATAAAGGCAGTAAATTCCTGCTCGATCAGGTGATGCAGCGCCAGGAAATCATTCATTATGAATATGAAGGTGGGAACCTGTGGCGCGGGATTATCCTGAAAAATGTTCTGGTTACCCTGAAACCGGTCGATGTCAAAATTGACCGTGCTGATGTCAAGCTGGGTTGGCGGGCGATTATCAAAAAAGAAATTCATCTGACTGAAGCAGATGTACTGAATTTACAGATTATTAATAAAAATCCGCCAAGTGATGAGCCATTCAAGTTCAATGCAATTCGTTTACCGTTTGTATTGCGGGTTGATCATTTACTTCTCGATCACTTGGTGATTAAGACTCAGACCAATGCAGTTGATTTTTATAATATTGAACTGAATGAAGCATTATGGTCAGGTACCGAGCTGAATTTCGAAGATTCCCGCATGGACATGGGCTATCTGTCGGTACGTGAAGCTACTGGGAAAATGCAGTTTGAAGGTAAATATCCACTAGATGCACGCGGTATTCTAAATCTGCCTTCACTCAGAGAAAGCTTGAATATTCATGATATTCAAGTACGTGCTAGAGGCACACTGGATACCATTCAGGCCGGGGTCGCGACCAACACGCCAGATTTGCTGACAGGCTGGGCAGTTCTGCACCCGATGCGTCCTAATGTACCCATGCGTGGTGAACTCCAGTTCAAGCAATATCACTGGCCAATCCTGACAGAGCAAAAACTGTTTACGAAAGATGGTGTGGCTGAGTTTAATGGGAATACCAAGCGCCTGGATCTGAATGTCCGCACTGATATTGAAGGTGAAAATATCCCGGATGGGCAATATACCGCAGTGATGTACACCGATCTGGTCAATCAGCTCAATATTACTGATCTAAATGGTCAGCTGATGAAAGGTTCGGTAAGCCTGGCAGGTACTGTAGGCTGGGCTGATCAGGTGGATTGGGATCTGACAGGTCGCATGAATGGGATTGATCCGAAACATCAGCGAATTCCACAGGTGGTGCAGGACTTTCTGCCACCAAGTCTGGACGGTAATATTGCCTCTACCGGTAATCTGGAAAATGGCCTACATTTAACAGGACTGGTGGATTTTGACCGCTATGAAACCTGGAATATCAAGCTGGATCAGAAGCCGGTTAAAGACAATAAAGCTCAACCGATGTTACTGGATGTAGCCTGGAAAAATATTGACCGTGCTGTGCCTTATATCGGCTGGTTAAAAAGTGAATCAGGAGATGTCGATCTGGTACTGGTCGAAGGCCAGCAAAATATCCATGTCGCTACCCAGGTTGCTCAGCATGAAGAAGGACTGTTACCTACAGGAATGTATCAGGCACAACTAAACCTGAAAAATAATATTCTGAATGTTCCAAGTTTTAAATATAGTGGAAATGGACAGGCCGGCAGTCTAACAGGTAATGCACGGGTTGAACTGCCAGAAGAAAAACGTCAGCTCAAATGGTCCGCAGTATTAAATGCCCAGAACCTGAATACTCAAACTCTGGCTGCAGCTTCACCAATTGACCGCTTGAATGGTCGGGTAAAAGCCAGTGGTTATGCACGCCCGAATCAGCAAATTATTAATCTTAGCGGTGTAGATCTGACCGGACGACTGGCTGCGCAAAATGAAACCGTTCATCTGACAGGTAATAGTAATATTGCCTTGTTGTTCCATGATGAAAAAGTAGGTGGCGGATTCAAAAGTTATGCGGTCAATTATGATGGTGCATTAAGTGCCAGCCAGATTAAGGCCAGTCAGGGATTGTTGAAACTGCGCTTGTCAGGTACGCCTGATATGCTCAATATCAAGGAACTGCGTCATGATGGAGTCGCTGGAAAAATTAATGCCAATGGTCAGGTGAACTTGGCAAATGGTATTGGCTGGAATGTAAATGCCTCTCTGGTGCGTTTCAAACCTCAGTATTTTAATGCCAAGCTTAAAGGTGAATTGTCTGGCAATCTGCAAACCCAAGGTGTCTGGTCGGATGCAGTGAAGCGTGTCCAGATTCAACGCTTAAATCTGGCCGGTATATTGAATAATAAACCGGTACGCGGTAAGGGTAATCTGGCTGTATTGATTGACTCCAAGCAGCGTGGTTTTGTACCGCAGCAGTTTGAAGCCAATAACCTGTTCCTGTCTTATGCCAGCAACCAGATACAGGCCACAGGTAATGCACAAAATCTGCAACTTAAAGTGAATGCGCCGGCATTATATGAGCTTTATCCGGGATTAAGAGGCCGGGTACAAGGCTATATTAATATGCAGGCACAACCGCGTTTACAAGCGACTGCGAATCTGGCAGTGGACAATTTTGCCTTCAAGAACCTGTTTAGCGTAGACAAGATTCGGGTACGTGGCCAGTTACCGACTTCACAAACCACACCGACTTTATTGACTGCGACCATGGATCAGTTGCGTAGTGGCAATAGACAGATTGTACGCGGTGAAGTGTCACTTGCTGGAACGCGCGCCGCGCATGTGCTACAAGTTCAGGCTGAAAATAAGCTGTCTAAATTCTTTGTTCAGCTCGCAGGTGGTTTTAATGCACAAAATAACTGGTTAGGCCAGATCCAGCGCGGTGATTTCGACTCACTGCGTACTCATCTGGTGCAGCGTCAAAATGCAGCTGTAATTTATAACACTGCACAGTCGGATCTGTTTGTTGGCGCTCATTGCTGGATGAGTCAGCAAAGTCAACTTTGCTTTGACCAGCCAATTCGAGTCAATAAAACTCGAGGTAGTGCTTCATTTATTACCCGTAACCTGGATTTGGCTGACTTTAGTGCCTTCCTGCCAGAAGGCATAGCATTAACCGGTAAAGTGAATGGTTATGCCAAGGCAGCTTGGGCACAAGGTGCTAAACCGAAAATTGATGCTCGTCTGGTAACCCGCAATGGGGTGATCGGCTTATCTTCTGATGATCCGGAATATTTAGGCTCGACTTTAAAATATGATGAAGTGGGGCTAGTCGCAAAAAGCGTGGCCGCTGGATTACAGATTCGTCTGGATGTGAAAACGCCGGATATTGGTACAGGCTATGCCAATGTAATTATTGATCCATATCGTGACAATAAACCAATGCGTGGCGAGATTGCCTTTAACCAGGTTCAGCTGAAGGTCTTTAAGCCATTCATTCAGGATGTGCGTAATCTGGATGGTACCCTGTCGTATGCAGGTAAAATTAGCGGAACGTTAACCGATCCATTACTTGAAGGTGAAATTCGGGTTAAGGACGGGGCGATCAGCATGATTTCATTACCAGTCAATCTAACCAATGTGCAGCTCTATTCATCAGTCCGTCAAAATACCGCGACTATTAATGGTGCATTTAATAGTGGTCGTGGTGCTGGTAAATTAACTGGTTCTGTAGACTGGAAAGGTGATCCTCGCGTACAGCTTAAACTTCAGGGCGAAAATCTGCTGATTCGCCAGGCACCGCTGATTACTGCGGTGGTTACGCCTGATCTGACCCTGGATATGTATCCGTTCAATAAAAAATTGAGCTTGAGTGGTAAGGTCGATGTTCCTCGTGCATTGATTTCTATGCCTGAAGCGTCTGAACCTGTTGTGGGCTTGTCTTCTGACGTACGCGTAGTACGTGAGGGAGATGACCAGCTCGCCATTCTGAAAGCGGCACGTCCATGGGATATTCGCGCAGATGTTGCAGTGTCGTTAGGAAATCAGGTGATCTTCCAGGGCTTTGACAGCCGTATTCCACTCTTAGGTCGTGTCAATCTGACACAACGTGGTCTGGAATCTGCGATGCGTGCCAATGGTGCGATCGGGGTATCACAACGGGTGAAAATTGAAGCTTATGGACAAAGTCTGGATCTGAACCGTGCAATTGCACGTTTCAATGGCCCGTTGTCGAATCCAACCCTGGATATTGATGCCAATAAATCCATTCAAGGTAGCACGGTGGGTGTACGTGTCACTGGTACAGCCTCAAGTCCTGCCATTCAAATTTATAATGATGCTGGCCTGTCTGAACAAGAAGCGTTGAATGCTCTGATTACTGGTCGTATTAATGAAGGGGCTTCAGGCTTGAGTCAGGCAGAAGGTTTCAGATCTGATGTAAATAACACCATTGCAGCCGCAGGGATCAGTCTGGGCTTAGGCGGTACGCGTGCCTTGACCAACCAGATTGGCCGCAGCTTTGGCTTGAGCGGTCTGGCACTGGATGCACAGGGAACCGGGGATGATACTCAGGTGTCTGTAACCGGTTATATTACGCCAGACTTATATATCCGTTATGGGGTTGGCGTATTTACCCCAGTAAACAAGTTGACTTTACGTTATCAAATGAATCAGCGTTTATATCTGGAAGCCAGTCAGTCTTTAGAACGTGCAATTGACTTATTCTATAACTGGCGGTTCTAAGCTAATAAAAAGCCCTCTAAATGAGGGCTTTTTTATAGGCAAGAGATTTTAAAATAGCCTAAGCATTTAAATCATCAAGCTATACTGATTTAAGGTATTCAATAAAATTAATCCTTAAAGGTCTCGTTCAGTGCATTCTGAACGGCTTCCACTCGGGATTTACAGGCTTTATACGCCTGCATAGACTCTTCGACGATTTTCATCAAATTATCAATATCTGGTTCTTGCTGAGATTCAAGTAATTCAGCATTCTTTTTCAAGATGTCATAGCCTTCCTGAAAGCTCAAAGTATCATGACTCATGGGGAGTTACCTGCGTAAGTTGTGCTGAAAATAGGCCATCGTGTAATTCAACTTGAACGGGTTGTTGCACATCAATTTGATGAATTGAACGAACTACGTGTTCTTGCTGGCGCACAATGGCATAGCCTTTGGACAAAACATGTTTGGGATTTTGCAGTAGTGTTTCCCGCATCAGGGCATCTAGCTGCTGATTAATTAGTTGGGTCTGTTGCTGGGCAAGGTTAGAAGTATTGGACTTGAGCTGCTCTAAACGTTGCAAGGCATTCACAATCTGGTGATTGGCCAGATTTTGGATTAGTTTTAAATATTGCTCATTCTGGTTTTGATAAGCCTGAATTTGCTGTTGAGAAAGTCGCTGGATGCTTTGCAGGTTATTTATAACTTCTTGCGTCAGCTCGACGACATGACTGCGAATTCCAGCAATCACCTTGCTCGGTGTGTCGAAAGAACGATGAGCGATTTCATCCAGAATCGTCCGATCTTTTTCATGACCAATACCAACCCAAACGGGAACTGAACGTTTGCAGAGCAGGGCAGCCAGCGCATAGTCATTCAAATACGCCAGATCATTGACTGCACCACCGCCACGAATGATCACGATCAGATCAGGCGCGTGATGATACGCTTGTGCCCACTGCTTTAAAGCTTGTGCCAAGCTTTGCATGATGCTTTGCGGTGCCGTATTTCCCTGAAAGGTCGCACTGTGATAGATAAATTCGCATACCTGAGCTTTTTGTAAAGCATCAGCATCTTTCTTGAAATCGCCCAGACCGGCAGCCTTTTCTGGAGCAATCACCAGAATCCGGTTTAGGTCAAAAGGTGTAGGGAGATTTTTATTGCGATTAATCAGACCTTCGGTTGTCAGTCTTTCTACAATCTGCTGATAACGTCGGGCTATATCTCCCAAGGTATATCCAGAATCAATCTCTACAATATTTAGGGAAAACCCATATTGCGGATCAAAGCTGGCTTTGACTTTGATTAAAACTTTAAGATCCCGGCTTAGTTCAATACCACTTTCACGTTCAAATTGCGTCACAATTTTCTGCGCAGCAAACTTCCAGATTGTGGCCCGGCAACTGGCAATGACCTGATCATTGTCAGGATCTTTTTCTGCCAGTTCTAGATAATAATGGCCAGCTTTAATATTTAAATTACGAATCTCGGCTTTGACCCACACCGGTGTATCGAAAGTGATTTTTACCACTTCATGAACCGTAGAAAGGTATTCTTTTAAAGAAAGCTGGAGATCGTCTTGCATGCTGAGATAAAGTTTAAAATTCAATCAAATATTAAAGCAATATGGCCGCTAGTACAAACATCAAGCTTCGTGCATAAAAAAGGCAAGGACAAAGAAGCTGGGCAATAATTAATTTAATAATCTAAAAACAAAATATTAGAATAATACTTGGTTGATAAAGGGTAATAAACACTTTGTATAACAATGTAATGACATTGTCATCTTTAAGCCATTCCAATAGTTAACTAAAACTAAATTTTGGCTATTCGAAAAAAGAAACCACTTTTGAAGGTTGATTATTGGTTAAAGTAAATCATAGGAAATAGTGAGAACTTAAATGGGATTAAACCTAATGATATTAAGAAATGATCCTGCCGCTTTTTACAGAATTACAAACACTCAAGCCTTTTCAGATCTGACGCTATAAGTGGAATATGCTACATTAAAGGTGAATTCCTTTAGAAGAATACCGCTCATGAAAAAAATAATTTTATCTGGTTTGTCCGGATTATTTGCATCCATCCTCCTTGCTGGCTGTAGTACGACCCAGTCGACTGACTCAAACTCAGCGTCATTAGGAACAGCGAATCCAGCGAGTGTTTATTGTATTAATCAGGGTGGAAAGCTGGAAATCCGTAATGAAACTAATGGGCAAGTGGGCTATTGTCATTTAAAAAATGGGCAAGTGGTCGAAGAATGGGAATATTTCCGAGCAAACCAGCCTAAATGTATCGCTGATCAGGCAGCTGCGCTGGTTGGCCAATCCAATTTAACTGAAGCAAAAATCAAAGAGAAAACCAAAGCTCAAATGGTACGCATGGTTGCACCTGGCCAGCCTGTCACTATGGATTATCGTGAAGAGCGCGTGACGGTCACTGTAGATCCAGCCACTAAGAAAGTAGTTCAGGCCAGCTGTGGTTAAGATATGAAATGCTACTTTCGAGCAGGCAGTATCAATAAGAATAGAGAGAAATTTCATTTTAAATGACAAATCTGTGCTGATCTCTTATAGTGCCTCTCGGAAGGAGAAATTCATGAAAAAGTTATTTGCTTTATCCCTGATGGTTGCTCTGGTCGGCTGTGCAGAGAAAAAACCTTTAACCCCTGAAGAGCAGTGGCATGGCTATTGTCGTAGTGTGGGGAATGCTGCACGGACCATTATGCTGGATCGTCAGAATGCGATCGAGAAAGAAAAGGCTGTTGAGCATGCCAACAAGATCGATGATGACATCACTCGCAGTTTTATCCTGAATATTATCGATGAAGTCTATGCACTTCCGGAACAGGAAATTAAGACCGATGTAGATGCAGCCCGTGAGAAAGTCCGCGCTGAATTTACTGAAAAATGTATCGCCACACCGCATGATAAAATGCCAGATTACAAACCGTTCTAAGGAACGGTTTTTTTATATTTGAATGAAGCAAACTAAGGAATCTTCATTCAAATTAAATAGTGGTTTATAGATATAAGAATATTCTTCTAATAATAAAAATAGCCTAAGCAATATTAAATATAATTTGTGACAATTGCTAAATCTAAAATATAGAAATGCTTATCTTTATATTGAATAATGAATTTAACTCCAAAGCCTTTAGGAGAACAATAATATGGACGTCGTGAAATATTTATATCACTCAGATCTGCTGTTAGAAGATGAAAAAGGATTGGCGATTATCGGTAGCGGACGCTATGTTCTGAGTGTAGGAGACAAGGTCGTGATTAAGCAGATCTTGGTGCAGGACAAAAAACGCTGTTTGGTCGAGATTTCCTTTGCCAGCAACAATCACAGTCAGACCTATGAAGATCAATGTGAATTAAAATTTGAGGGTTGTCGGGACGCTTTTCAGCAATATTTGAACTCGACGACAGTCCACTAAGGTGGAGTATCTTTTTCTAAGTAAATTAGGCAACATCGATGTTGCCTTTTTTATGCGTCGAATTTGGTTAAAAGTTGCCATATCTGTACTTAAATTATGCAAGGCGATGATGATTTGATTATTGAATGATCTTTATAAGCATCATTTAGTTATAAAATAATGAGCATCACAAAGAAACACTGTACTTGCATTAACTTTTAACTGGAATTTTAGTAAAATTTTAGAGTCCATATTATTTGTGAAGCTTTTATAAAGCAGGAATTCACAGGTAATTTTTTAAAAAAGAGGAATAACACCGTGCTAGAAGCTTACCGCCAACACGTTGAAGAACGTGCCGCACTCGGAGTCCCACCGAAGCCACTTGATGATGCTCAAACTGCTGCATTAGTTGAATTATTAAAAAATCCCCCAGCTGGTGAAGAAGCATACTTAGTTGACTTGCTCGAAAACCGTGTTCCAGCGGGTGTTGACCAAGCTGCATACGTAAAAGCTGCGTTCTTAGCTGCATTGGCAAAAGGCGAAGCGACTTCTCCACTAGTTTCTAAAGAACGTGCGGTTTACTTACTGGGCACTATGCTTGGTGGTTATAACGTTGCTCCTTTAGTTGAACTTCTAGAAGACGCAGAGCTTGGTGGTCTTGCTGCTGAAGCTTTGAAAAAGACGCTTCTTGTATTTGATGCGTTCCATGACGTAGCTGATAAAGCACGTGCAGGTAATGCAAATGCAAAAGCTGTTCTTCAATCATGGGCTGATGCTGAATGGTTCACAAACCGTGCAGATGTTCCAGAAGAAATCAAACTGACAGTTTTCAAAGTAACTGGCGAAACTAACACTGATGACTTGTCTCCAGCACAAGACGCTTGGAGCCGTCCAGACATTCCATTGCATGCAAATGCAATGCTGAAAAACGAACGTGATGGCATCAACCCAGAAGTTCCTGGTGAAGTTGGTCCATTAAACCAAATTAAAGACCTCATCGCGAAAGGCAACAAAGTTGCTTACGTAGGTGACGTTGTTGGTACAGGTTCTTCTCGTAAGTCTGCAACTAACTCTGTACTTTGGTTCTTCGGTGACGAAATCGCTCACATTCCTAACAAGAAAGAAGGCGGTTACTGTTTAGGTTCTAAAATTGCTCCGATTTTCTTCAACACTATGGAAGACGCTGGTGCGTTACCAGTTGAAATTGACGTAGCAAACATGAACATGGGTGATGAAATCACTCTTAAAATCGACAAAGCTGCTGCTAAAGTAACTGCGTTCAAAGACGGCGCTCAAATCGCTGAAGCTGACCTTAAAACTCCAGTGCTTCTAGACGAAGTTCGTGCGGGTGGTCGTATTAACCTGATCATCGGTCGTGGTTTGACAACTAAAGCACGTGAAGAGCTTGGTCTTGAGCCTTCAACTCTGTTCCGTACTCCAGTACAACCTGCTGACACTGGCAAAGGCTTCACCCTTGCTCAGAAGATGGTTGGTCGCGCTTGTGGTCTTCCTGAAGGTCAAGGTATCCGTCCAGGTACTTACTGTGAACCACGCATGACTACAGTTGGTTCTCAAGATACAACTGGTCCTATGACTCGTGACGAATTGAAAGACTTGGCTTGCCTAGGCTTCTCTGCTGACCTGGTAATGCAATCTTTCTGTCACACAGCTGCGTATCCAAAACCAGTTGACGTTCAAATGCAGCACACGCTTCCTGATTTCATCATGAACCGTGGTGGTGTTTCTCTACGTCCAGGTGACGGTATTATCCACTCTTGGTTAAACCGTATGCTTCTTCCAGATACTGTTGGTACTGGTGGTGACTCCCATACTCGTTTCCCAATCGGTATTTCATTCCCAGCGGGTTCTGGTCTTGTAGCATTCGCTGCAGCAACTGGTGTTATGCCACTTGATATGCCAGAGTCTGTTCTTGTGAAGTTCAAAGGTAAAATGCAGCCTGGTATCACTTTACGTGACCTAGTACATGCAATTCCTTACGTAGCAATCCAAGAAGGTGACCTGACTGTTGAGAAGAAAGGTAAGAAAAACATCTTCTCTGGTCGTATCCTTGAGATCGACCTGACAGAAATGGAAACTGACCTGACTGTTGAGCAAGCATTCGAACTTTCTGATGCTTCTGCTGAACGTTCTGCGGCTGGTTGTGCGATCACGCTTTCTGAAGAGAAAGTTGCTGAATACCTGCGTTCTAATATCACTATGCTGAAGTGGATGATTTCACAAGGCTATGGCGATGCTCGTACTATGGCGCGCCGTGTTGAGAACATGGAAAAATGGTTGGCTAACCCATCACTTCTTAAAGCTGATGCTGACGCTGAATACACTAAAGTGTATGAAATCGACCTTTCTACAATCACAGAACCAGTTCTTTGCTGCCCGAACGACCCAGATGATGCAAAACTTCTTTCTGACGTTCAAGGCGTTAAAATTGATGAAGTATTCATCGGTTCTTGTATGACTAACATCGGTCACTTCCGTGCAGCTGGTAAACTTCTAGACAAAGTACCTGGTGGTTCTTTATCTACTCGTCTATGGTTGGCTCCTCCAACTCGTATGGACGAACACCAATTGATGGAAGAAGGTTTCTACAATACTTATGGTAAAGCTGGCGCTCGTACTGAAATGCCAGGCTGTTCATTATGTATGGGTAACCAGGCACGTGTAGCACCGAACACAACTTGTGTATCGACTTCTACTCGTAACTTCCCGAACCGTCTAGGTCAAGGTGCGAACGTTTACTTGGCGTCTGCTGAACTTGCATCTGTTGCTGCTGTATTGGGTAAATTACCTTCTCCAGAAGAATACCAACAGTACGCTGCTCAAATCGACAGCATGTCTGCTGACATCTACCAATACTTGAACTTCGACAAGATGAGCGAGTATACAGATGCTGCTAAAGACATCGATACCAAAAAAATTGCTGCTGCTCAATTAGCTTAATAGTTGATTAGAAAGTAGTTTAAAATAAGGGCTGATCTATCAGCCCTTATTTTTTGTAGTTGAATTAGGGGGATATATGTTTGATAAAAAGAAAGCTATTAATCTTATTAGTAGAGAACAAGCAATTGAGGTATGTGAAAGACAAGAAGATGATTTTTTCGATTTAAAAAGTAAAAGAGCAAAGATAAACGTAATTGAAGAAATCGTAGTTGCTTTTGCAAATAGTGAAGGTGGTGAGGTTGCAATTGGTATAGAAGACAAAAAAACTAATCCTGATGATCACTATAAGAGATGGAGTGGTTATGAATCTATAGAACACTATAATGATATTATTCATGCTCTTAGTCGGTTGGACCCTGTTGTTGATTTCGATTACTGGTATTTGAGCGTTGAAGGCTCATATGGTAATTATGTGTTGTATATAAAAGTACACACAGATCATCAAGTTCATCAAACAGCAGCTAATGAAGTTTTTACTAGAAAAAATGCAGGTAATATAAAGGTAAAGAATAAAGCTCTACAGGCTTTATATTTCGAAAAAGGGGTTCATTCTTTTGAGGATCAAGTTTTAAATTCAGTAAATCCTGAAGAGGTTGTGGATAGTGATGTTCTTTCAAATTATATAAATGATTTAAAACTCACAAACAAAGATAATTTAAATTTTCTCATAAAAGAGCGTCTAATTAGTGAAAGAGATTGGTTTCCAATAGTTGCTTCAATTTTATTATTTTCCCAGTCCTGTTCATCAATATTACCACAGGCTGCTCTAAGGGTTACTAGATATGAGTCTATAGATGGTGATGAGTTAAGAGATATCATGCAAAATGAAGATAGTAAATTATTTGAAGGTAATATATTAGAAATTTTACAACAAAGTTTTGAATTTATTAAAAGTGTTTTAGATAAAATATATTTATGGGGATTAGAAGGTAGAAAAACTCCTAAATATCCAGATGAAGCTATTTGGGAAATTCTTGTCAATTGTTTAATTCATAGAGATTATTCGATCCAGGATTCTGTTCATGTCAAAATTTTTGATAATCAAATTTCATTCGAAAGTCCTGGTAAATTACCAGGTATGATTAAAGTTGATAACATTTTAGATAATAGGTTTTCTAGAAACCCTAAAATTGTGAGATTGTTATCTAAGTCTAAACAAGCACCGAATAAGGAATTAGGGGAAGGTTTAAACACTGCTACAGTAAAAATGTCTGAATTAGGCCTAAGAAAACCTGAGTTTAAAGAGGAAAATAATAAGTTTATTGCATGTTTATATCATGTATATGATATGGAACCTGAGATACTTATACGGAAATTTAAGGATATAGTACCTGATGGTTTTACACGGTTGCATGCACGTCATCTGTTTGGATTGAATCCAGACCAAACTAGTAATGAATTGCAAAAATTAAAAGAGAAAAAAATAATTAATTTCGATACAGAGCAAAGGGTATGGCATTGTATATAAATTAATTTTATTTTAAAAAGTTTAAATTTTGTTATTCGTCATCTTATCGTTCATGATGACGAATAATATCTAAACGATGATATTTTTATCTAAAATATATTTGGTAATTGAGTAGTGAAAACACAATCCCGCTTCCTCTGTATTGGCGGTTTCCTGAACGGAACTCAAGTCAAAGACCAAGGTGACAGCTTTGTCTGTGTCGAAAATGGTAAACAGGTGACATACACCAAAAAAGAAATTTTCCATCAAGGAGCATGGGATCATGATTACTATGTGTGTGAAACCACCACTGACCAACAAACCAAAAACTGGGTCTATGATATTCCATTGTATTAATTGCACCTGTTCGAGCTATAAATTAAACAATTACTAGAAACAATAACTTGCATAACATTTCTAAAATTGATTTTTCATACTATTTTCCTAAAACTGTATAAAAATAAAGCCAATAGGGAATGTTATGAATTATGAGATCGATGCCTTTGGCACTTTGGTAATTGCGGTATTTTTTCTTTTTATTGGGCGGTATCTGGTTAGTAAAATTGGCTTCTTTAGAAACTATAATTTACCTGAACCCGTAATCGGCGGTTTAGTCGCAGCGATTGCGGCTTTTATTCTCTATAAATTTTTTAATATCAGTGCCACATTTGACTCAGAAATCCAAACTATTCTGATGCTGATGTTCTTTACCTCTGTTGGTTTAGGTGCAGACTTTACCAAGCTCAAAGAAGGCGGAAAATCACTGCTGATCTTTCTAGTCTGCGTCATTCTATTTGTAGTCGTGCAAAATGCGGTTGGCATGAGTTTAGCCACAGCACTTGGGCTTGATCCATTGATTGGCTTGATTGTTGGTTCTGTTACCTTAACGGGTGGACATGGTACTGCCGGTGCTTGGGGTGAAGTACTTGAAACTCAACATGGGATTCAAGGAGCAATTGTCCTCGGTATGGCCAGTGCTACTTTTGGTTTGATTATTGGTGGGCTTGTAGGTGGCCCGGTTGCCAAATTCTTGATTAAACGCAATCAATTGGCAGAGACAGTAGCGCAAGAGACCAATGAACAACAACTCGATACTAGCATCAACACCGCACCCTTCGAATATCCAAAGAAAACCCGGTTGATTACAGCCAGTAATGCAGTGTCAACTTTGGGGATGTTTGCACTATGTATTTTTGTTGCGAATGAAATGACAGAGATTAGTCAGGGAAGATGGTTTGAACTGCCGACCTTTGTCTGGGCCTTAGGGACAGGAGTGATTGTACGTAACTTCCTGGAGCATGTGCTAAAAGTCGATATTTTCGACCGTGCTATTGATGTATTCGGAAATGCGTCATTGTCTCTGTATTTATCAATGGCTTTACTGTCGCTGCAACTCTGGTTGCTGGCCGATTTGGCAGGCCCGCTCATTACCATTTTGTTTGCGCAGACAGCGGTACTGATTTTATTTACCGCAATTGTGACCTTTAGAATCATGGGAAAAAATTACGATGCAGCCGTATTGGTGGCGGGGCATTGTGGTTTTGGTATGGGAGCAACTCCAACTGCGATTGCAAATATTCAGGCGGTCACCAATAGCTATGGTCCATCACATAAAGCATTTTTGATCGTACCGCTATGTGGTGCATTTTTTATTGATATTGTGAATGCTGTGGTGATTCAGAGCATCATTGCATTTTTCGGTTAAATTTTAATACGACTTCAAAATCATATAGACATTAAAAAGCCCCATGGTTAGGGGCTAGTCGTATGCACATCTGAGGCACATACTGTAAGAGGCTCATCTCATACTGAGCGTATTAAAGCACATTAACCTATCAATAGCCATTTAAATCATCTTTAGGCAGATAACTGCTGCTCAATGACTGGCCATAAGTTTTGATGTGACTTCTTGAACATCAGCATGTGGCCAATCCCTTTATGACCATATTCTTGGGGTTTTAGCTCAATCATTTCTGTGGCTGCTTTTGGATATAAGCGCAGCAAGTCTTTGACATTCGCTTGAGTGGCGATTTCATCATCCGAAGCCCAGATTGATGTGATCGGGCAGGTGATCTGGGCATGATAGTCATGTGCTGGTGCGATCTTTTTACCAATCGCATTAATTATATAACCTGGTTTACTACAAAATTCTGCCCATTCACGCGCCACATCTTTTGGCAGGTTTTCACCCATACCAATCGCTTGAGTTGGACCATAGCCTTTGGTGATACGTGCCAATGGGAAAATGATATTGAACATCACTGGTGCTAGTAATTTGGTACGACCCTTTAAACCTTTAACATGACCCGTCGATCCAGCAATTGCCACGACTTTTTCCACTTTGGCATAGTTTGGGACAATACCCAGCAGCTGTCCACCAGCACTATGCCCAAGTAAGATGACCTTTTCTGTCTGAGTCTTAGCTAATAGCGCATCAATTGCAGCCGGAATGTCCAGTTGTCCCCATTGCACAATACTGGCTTTAGAATGCTTAACCGGACCTTTTAAGGATTCGCCAATACCCCGAAAATCAAATACCAGCACTGCATAACTCTGAGCTTGCAGCCAACAGCTAAAACTATGATAAAACTGTTTGGTAATGCCAGTCGCAGGGCAGATTAATATAGGAGATTTCTTGCATTCAGCATCAGTAGCTGGATAAAAACGTGCACTTAATTGATAGCCATCCTGGCACTTTAGAGTCAATGTTTCGAATTCAGACATGGGCTACACTATATTTTTGAATCAGAATGAATACTTAAATTTACCTGACTTCTTCAAAGAAACTTATTAAAACAATGACTAAAAAGTCATTACGATGATAAAAACGGAATGAAAATATGCAGGGAATCGAACTTGATCTGGCAGTAAAGATCGCGATTATTTTTAGTGGAATATTCTTATGGATGGGGATGTTAACCGGGGTATGGAAATATTGGCAAATCCGTCAGTCTGTCAATTCACGGGCGCATTATTATGTGGATATTGCTCATCGCAGCAGTCTGCTTTATGCCCCTGCGACATTGATTCTGGCAGTATTGGCTTATTATTCAGCATTATCTTCGCAGATTAATTTGATCTGTATATTGATCAATGTTCTCTTTTTCAGTTTCTCGATTAGTGCGTATATCTTGCATGGGTTTTTGAAAGATACGACGAATCAGTTTAAGCGACCGCATCAACTGGGTAAATTTCAGTTGCCGGGCGTGCTTATGACTTTGGCAATGGTCAGTTTGATTATTGCAGAATTGGGAGGGACGGGCGTGCTTCTTTATGGGGCGGCGATCGGATTATTCTAATTTTTAATGGTTGATTTTATTTTTCGAGCTTTAAGCTTAATTTATTTCTTTTCTGCCAGATGGATGACTGGCCAGATCATCCACTGGGGTATAAATTTATTAATAAATTATCGGTATTTCTGGTCAATCACAGCCCATAAGAAAAAGGCTGCCGAAACAATCAAGGCATAACCTACGTACTCAAATTTTAAATTGCCTTGAATTAAACAATGCACAATCAAGGTCAGCATAAGCGCAACCGTGGTGCTTAGGAAAGTCACCAGATTGGTATTTGCCTTAAGAGCGTCAATGAAGACTTGCTTTTTGAAATGTACTGATAACATCTCCATCCCTCCTGTTTATTTGTATAATTGAAGAGTAAATCTTATTGATTTAGTCTGAATTGAATATACAGTTGTACTTCTTAATTTCAACCTTTGCAACTATTTAAGTGAACTTTAACAGTTAAAAAGGCCTCCTTTAGTCGTATTACCGCACTAATCAATGATTGCATCTGAATCATCATCTTAAACATTTCAGCGAGTGCAGTCCGACTGAAGTTTCAAGCAATCATTCATTGCTACCATTGGGAAAAGCAAATTCTACGCCAAAGATTTGTAGAGATAATCCAGAGAATGTAAGTCTATGTAGAATGATGAAGGTGAGTTGGTTTAATCAGGAAACAATATGTTTAAAAAACAGTAAAATACAGAGTAGGGTTGATCTTCTGCTAAAGAATGAAAATAGAAGTAAGAAAGAAGCTAATTAAAATAATTGATTAAAAGTGTATAACGCTTTCTAAAATACAATTTGGTTATGATGAGAAGGTGAGGGTGTAAACAATAAATGCCGGTTTGGGTAAAACCTGACAGATATTGATCACGCTAAAACCGGATTTTGGGTAAAAATACGATTTTTATGACCTCTTAGAAAGATTAATTCCTGATACGGTCAATCACAGCGGCAATGACAAGAACAATAAGAGATGGAATCAACCATGCCATATTTTGTTCAGAAAGCGGTAAGTTCTGTAGTAATTCAGGTAATTCAAGGCCAGCAACTTTAAGGCCATCGAAAATACCGAAAATAAATGCAACCAGTGTGGCCGGTGCAACAACTTGAGCAGGCTTTTTAAAGAAATGACCGCAGAAGCTTAGCAGGATCACTGCAATCGCAGGCGGATAAATCGCGCTCAATACAGGCACAGACACGGCAATCAGTTTGGTCAAACCAAGATTTGAAATCACTAGCGAGAAGCCGACCAGTACAAAGACAAAGGCTTTATAAGGCAGTTTGGTAATAGACGAGAAATATTCAGCACATGCGCAGGTCAAACCAATCGCAGTCACCATGCAGGCAACAAAGATCATGGTGGCAAGGAAATAAGCACCCATATCACCAAAAGCATGTTGTACATAGGCATGCAGAATAATCGCACCATTGGCAGCATTAGGGGCAACATCGTGACTACCTAGGCCTAGTTTAAACAGGCTGAGATACACCAGCGTCAAACCGATACCAGAAATAATCGCTGCATTGACTGCATATTTGGTAATCAGCTTGCGATCCGTTACGCCACGAGAAGTAATCGCACGCACGATCACAATACCAAAGACCAATGCGCCTAAGGTATCCATGGTCAGATAACCATTAACGATGCCTTCAGTTACCGGACTTGTAACATAGTTACCCACTGCAGCAGGTGGTTTGCCGGCAGGAATCAACACTGCAGCACCGCCTAAAATGATCAATGCGATAATTTTTACTGGGGACAGGAAGTATCCAACCGTATCCAGAATCTTATTTGGATAAAGGGAAACCAGAGTCACTACAGCGAAATAGATCACACTATAGATCAGCAGATTGCTAGGTGCATTGCCAAAGTATGAAGAAAAGCCGATTTCATAAGAAACGGTTGCAGTACGTGGTGTCGCAAATAAAGGTCCAACCGTCAGATAACAGACCACAGTCAGTAAAAGACTGGCTGCTTTACCTAAAGGAGAACTTAAGATCTGGATTGAACCTTCAACACGTGACAATGCCACGATGGTGATGACAGGTAGGCCAACTGCCGTAATCAGGAAACCTAGGGCAGCTAACCATACATGCTCACCGGCTTGTTGAGCCACAATCGGTGGAAAGATAATGTTGCCCGCACCAATGAACAGTGCAAAGGTCATAAAACCTAAGGCCACAATATCTCTTGTACGGAGACTTGTCATAGAAGGAGAACAAATAAATAAAAGAAAGCGATTTTAGTGTATATATGATGATTTTTGGAGTTTAATTTAATGCCGAAAGCCTTGATTTTACTGATCTTGACGATCGGATAAAGTGAACTTTAAAAGCTCGGTAGAAATATATCTTTGATATTCAGTTGAAAAAAATATAATTTATTTTTAAATAAATAAATCATTTAGACTTCATTTCATTATATTCGGCTTATTGTTTGTATAAATAAGCAGCATTGAGATTCTCTATAGCAAGTTTTAAGAATTGTCATGCAGACCGAACAAATGCGCATCTTGGCTGAAAAAGGACTATAATTTCCCGATTCACCTTGAGGATAGATCCATGCGAGCTCCAGCGATTACTCTGAAAACCGAACAAGATATCGAAAAATTACGTATATCTGGGCGTTTGGCTGCACAGGTCTTGGAAATGATCGGAGAGCATGTCAAGCCGGGTGTCACGACTGAATATCTGGATGACATCTGTCATGATTTTATCGTCAATACGCTAAAAGTGACGCCTGCCAATATTGGCTATTATGGTTATACCAAAACCACCTGTATTTCACCGAATGAAGTAGTTTGTCATGGTATTCCATCTCCGAATACTGTCTTGCAAGACGGCGATATTATTAATATTGACGTTGCAATTATTAAAGACGGTTATTTTGGCGATACCAGCCGGATGTATTATGTTGGTACACCATCTCCTGAAGCCAAACGCCTGGTCGAAACCACTTATGAAGCTATGGTTGCCGGGATTCATGCCGTTAAACCGGGCGCAACCCTAGGCGATATTGGTTATGCAATCCAGTCTGTTGCACAGCGTGAAGGCTACACCATTGTGCGTGAATATTGTGGTCATGGGATTGGTAAAATTTATCACGAACAGCCAAACATTCTGCATTACGGGCAACCAGGTCAGGGCATCAAACTGGTACCCGGTATGGTCTTTACTATTGAACCTATGGTCAATATGGGCAAAGCACGTGTTAAAGAGTTAAAGGACGGCTGGACAGTCGTGACTGCGGATAAATCCTGGTCAGCTCAATGGGAGCACATGGTAGTCGTGACCGACACAGGTTTTGAGCTGTTATCGCCGTGGCCAGAAGGTACAGGCGAGTATCCAGAAATTTAAATTATTTTTCACGTTATGCATTGAAATACAGTAGCTTACATAAATTACAGCTTGCTTGCTATTGGTGACGAAAGCCTACAAAACACTACATGAAGAAGTGGTTTAACCAGCCAAATTCTCTTAATCTATTTATACCTAGTTCATGATTGTTCTATTAGATGTCTGATTACTGTGTATTAGATTTGGCTTAGCGGTAGTAGTTTCCTTTCGTTCACTTCATGCTGTAGTGAATTGTTTTTATTAGCTCATTTTTCCCCAAGAATGAGCTATTTTTTTTGCCTGAAATATTTCTATTTATACAAGATGCAGGTGCTCAACCAGATAATCAATAAATACCCGCACAGCCGGTAACAGGCCACGACGGGAAGGATAAACCAGATGAAAAATGCCATGTGCGGTTTTCCAGTCTGAAAGTACCCGAACCAGTTCGCCACGTTCTACATATTGCTGCACGACATTATCGGGCAATAAGGTAATGCCGCAGCTTGAAGCCGCCAGTTGTGCCAGCATATTCAGGTCTGATCCCATTACGGTCGGGTTGATCCGGATTTTTTTCTGTTGCTGCTGCTCATTCTGCAATATCAGGAACTGTTCAGTATGTTCCTCAGCCATGCTTAAAATTTTATGTTCAGAGAGCTGTTCAGGCGTTTTCAGATCGCCAAATTCATTCAGATAGCCCTGACTGGCAAACAGATGCTGTTCGATTTTTTCAAACTGACGAATTACCAGATTCGGATCATCATCCAGGCTGGTCCGTACCCGTAGGGCCAGATCAAAGCCTTCGTTAATGATGTCCACGCGTCGATTGGTGATCATCATCTGGACTTTAATTTTAGGATATTTTTTCAGGAAATCCGGCAGGATTTTTGCCATTTCATTCTGGGCAATGGAGACGGGCAGGCTGACTTTAATAGTGCCACGCGGTTCAGTACTGAGATGATCTACCAGGTCGTGTGCAGCCTGTGCTGCACTGAGCATCACTTGTGCATGGCGATAGATATTCATGCCAATATCAGTGACTGCAAAATGACGGGAACTACGCTGAATCAGACGGACGCCAAGACGTTCTTCCAGATTATAAACGCGGCGGCTGAGCTTGGATTTGGGAATATCGGTAGCACGTTCGGCTGCACTAAAGCCACCATGTTCGACGACCTGCGCAAAACAGTAAAAATCATCCAGATCAGTCAGCATCGTTTAATTCCATTCCTGCAACAATAGGCTGATTAAAAAATGATTGTTGCATACTGTCAACTATAGAATACGAATTTTGAATGATGACTAGATCTCGGACTCAAGTAATTTAAGTAAGGTTTTCATGCCTTCTGTGGCCGTCTGGGAAATCTTGTGAAACTGAACGGGTAAATGCTGTTGATCTGCTTTGGGATCAATATAATAAGCTGTGCAGTGAGCTGGAATCTCATGGATTAAACCAGCAACAGGATATACTTGCAGGCTAGTTCCAATAACCACAAAAATATCAGCATCCCGTACACAATCTTGTGCTTCTTCATAAGCTGGTACAGCTTCGCCAAACCAGACCACATGTGGACGTAGTGGATAGCCTTCCTTACAGAAGTGTTTAGTCAAATCTAAATCAGTGCCTTCGATTGGATAAAACTCGGTGGTGTACTGGCAATTCGGGCCTGAGGTTTTGGCTAGGCGGATATTGCCATGCAGGTGAATAACCTTAGAACTTCCGGCGCGTTCATGCAGATCATCAATATTTTGGGTAATCACATGGACATCAAAATCATCTTCAAGTTCAGCAATGAGTTGATGAGCTGCATTTGGCTGTGCTTCCAGAATATTTTTACGTCGGGCATTATAAAAGCGTTGCACCAGTTCCGTATTTTTAGCCCAAGCTTCCGGTGTGGCAACTTCTTCTATACGATAGTGTTCCCAAAGCCCATCACTGTCACGAAAGGTGTTAATCCCACTTTCAGCACTCATGCCAGCACCTGAAAACACCACCAGTTTTTTCATGATTTCTTCTCCTTAATCTTTAAGCCGCTGAAGAGCTGGACTGTAAATTTTCTTTCAGAAAGATGCCGAGCTCCTTGGCAAATTTGAGTGGTTCGGTCAGTAAAGGAGTATGACCAGATTTGTTGAAAAGCACATGTTTAGCCTGAGGCAGGCTTTGGGCAATCAGGCGCTGGCCTTCCACAGGATAAAGTTTGGACTGTACACCGCTAAAGAAAGTTACCGGACAAGTAAGCTTCGCCAGAGCTTCACGATAATCTTCATGATGATATAAATAATTATTGATGTACCACGTCATATAATCTACCCGACTGGAAGGCAGGAGCAGGCTTTGCAGACGAGATCTGTTCAGGATGAACTTAAACACTTTTAAACTGGCTGGACTATCATTTTGTAGCTGGATGAAGCGCAGCCATAATGCTGTAATTTGCTGACGTACTGCAGTATCCAGATTCCGAATGAGTTCAATCTGCTGATGTTCTGCAAGTAATGTTGAAAGCTGCTGCAAAATTTCAATAAATTCCTGATGGCGTGAACCAAAAAGTCCAAATGCCCAAGCATCATCAACCGGAATCTTAGGTGTTTGGTCAATATGCAAATAAGCTGCTATATGTTTGGCAAAATCCCTATAGCACAAGCCATGCATGGTGGTTGTCGCACCCATAGAGTAAGCGATCACAATGAATTGATCTAAATTAAGCTGCTGGATCACTGATTGAACATCAAGCCAGTGACTGGAAATCACATCCAGGTCTTGCGGAATTTTGCAGTGACTAGATGCCCCAAACCCACGCCATTCGGGAATAATAAAGCGGAAATTTTTCTGATGTGGATAGAGAAAAGCTGCCCATTGCCAGCTCAACATGCCCAGACCTGATAGGACCAGGACCGGTTGACCCTGACCGTATTCACGTACAAATAACTGTTCGCCATCTGGCATGCTATAGAAGGGCATGCATATCTCCGTATTTATAATTTTTCTACATCGAATTGTTTAAGTTTAGGAATAACCTGTTCCAGCCAGGCAATCCAGCCCAGTTCCTGGTCAATACCCAGTTGCAGAATCATTTTATGAATATACAGGGTTCGGTCATTTTCGTCAGCTTGAGCAAAGTCTTTGGCGAAAATCTGCTGATAGGTTTTAAGCTTCTCTTTATGTATTTCTAGATGGCGTTCCAGTTCAGGTAAGGTGCTGTTGCCGCCCAGCTGGGCTTCTGCACGCAGACGAACCATCAGTTCTTCCCGAAGCTGTGCTGGGGAACTGTGCTCCAGCATCCAGTTAGCCAGTTCTTCCCGGCCGAGTCGCTCTACCTGATAGGTTTTTTTACGGCTATGAGAATCTTCCTCTTCTATCGTCGAAATCCAGCCTTTTTGCAGCATGGCATTCAGTTCACGATAGATCTGCTGATGGGTGGCATTCCAGAAGAAGCCCATGGAGCGGTCAAAACGGCGTGCCAGTTCAATGCCAGTGCTCGGTTTCTCAATCAGGCTGGTGAGTAAAACATGTGATAAAGACATAAACGTCTCAAAAAAATGACTCGGGATTATTATGCAACATGTTGCATAAAAATCAATTCTGCACTATAAATTAGTGCAACAAGTTGCATAAGACTGCTGCTTGATGGGAGTAAATCAGTCAGCCTGAATAAAAATAGCCAGCACATCTGCACGCTAAGGAGTTGAAATGTCTAAATATCCGAATTTACTTGCCCCACTGGATCTGGGTTTTACCACGCTTAAAAACCGTGTCTTGATGGGCTCCATGCATGTGGGCTTAGAAGAAGCACCGGGCGGTTATAATCGGATGGCTGCCTTTTATGCAGAACGTGCCAAGGGTGGTGTAGCCTTAATTGTCACAGGTGGTATTTCGCCGAATGATCATGGCGTCACTTTTCAGGGTGGTTCCAAGCTCGATACGATTGAAGAAGCTGAAAAGCATAAAGTGATTACCCAAGCTGTACATGAAGCTGGCGGGAAAATTGCCATGCAGATCCTGCATACCGGCCGTTATTCTTATCAGGCGGAAAATGTTGCGCCGTCTTCAATTCAGGCACCGATTAATCCAGTCAAACCGCATGCCTTAAGCTCGGCTGAAGTGCAGCAGACCATCGATGATTTTGCCAACTGTGCCAGACTGGCTCAGTATGCAGGTTATGACGGTGTCGAAATCATGGGCTCAGAAGGTTACCTGATCAATGAGTTCATCGCAGCACGTACCAATCATCGTGATGATGAATGGGGTGGCAGCTATGAAAACCGTATCCGTTTCCCGATTGAAATTGTACGCCGTACCCGTGAAATGGTCGGTGAGAACTTTATTATTATTTATCGTCTTTCGATGCTGGATCTGGTTGAAGGCGGTTCAACTCTAGAAGAAGTAATCCAACTCGCCAAAGCCATTGAGAAAGCGGGCGCGACGATTATTAATACCGGTATTGGCTGGCATGAAGCGCGTATCCCGACCATTGCTACCAAAGTGCCACGTGCGGCCTTTACCTGGGTTACGCGTAAGCTAAAAGGTCAGGTGAATATTCCTCTTATTACCTCTAACCGTATTAATACCCCGGAAATGGCAGAATATGTCCTGGCTACAGGTGATGCCGATATGGTGTCAATGGCACGTCCAATGCTGGCAGACTCTGAGTTTGTCTTAAAAGCAGAACAGGGCCGTAGTGATGAAATCAATACCTGTATCGGTTGTAACCAAGCCTGTCTGGATCATATTTTCTCGATGAAAATTGCCACCTGTCTGGTGAATCCACGTGCTTGTTATGAAACCGAAATGATCTTTAAAGAAACCAATGTAGCGAAAAATATTGCAGTGATTGGTGCGGGGCCGGCAGGTTTAAGCTTTGCCATCTATGCAGCAGGTCGTGGCCATCATGTCACTGTATTTGAAGCTTCAGCACAGATTGGTGGGCAATTTAATATTGCGAAGACCATTCCAGGTAAGGAAGAGTTTTATGAAACCTTGCGCTATTTTAAACGTCAGATTGAATTGCAACCACGTATTCAATTGAAATTAAATTGCACCGCGACCTTTGATCAGCTGATTTCAGCCGAATTTGATGACATTGTGGTTGCCACTGGGGTGACACCGCGTCAGCTTGATATTCCTGGAATTGATCATCCTAAAGTATTGTCTTATCTGGATGTACTTAGAGAGCGTAAACCAGTCGGCCAGCGTGTAGCGATTATTGGTGCAGGTGGTATTGGCTTTGATACAGCCGAGCTGCTCAGTCATGGGACCGAAAGTGGCAGTGTCAATCCGGAAAAATTCTATGATGAATGGGGGATCGACACTAACTATGAAAATGTTGGTGGACTTAAGACAGCCAATGTAGAACAACCTGAACGTGAAATTTATTTATTGCAGCGTAAAGCAGCTTCTGTCGGTTCAAGTCTGGGTAAAACCACAGGCTGGATTCACCGTACTGGCTTAAAACATCGCAATATCAAAATGATTGCCGGTGCAAGCTATGAAAAAATCGATGATCAGGGCTTGCACGTTATAGTGAATGATCAACCTGCAGTATTAGACGTAGATAATGTCATTATCTGTGCTGGTCAGGAATCTTATACCGCCATGTTTGATGAACTGAAAGCTGCCGGTAAAAACGTGCATCTCATTGGCGGTGCGAAAGAAGCAGGTGAGCTGGATGCGAAACGTGCGATCCGTCAGGGTGCTGAATTGGCTGCGGTGATTTAATAGCCTTCAAGTCCTCTCCCTCTGGGAGAGAGGGCTGGGATCAGGGTAATAAATTACCTCTCGCTCAGCTTTTCCTTCTAAGAAGGAACTTTTGTTTAAAGACAAAAGCTGTCCAAAAAAGAATACTCCTCCCTTTATAAAAGGTAGGTTGGGAGGGATTTAAATATAAAGAGAATCCCCCTAACCCCCTTTACTAAAGGGGGAAATTTCATTATTAAAACGAAGAAAGCGTATAGATAGAACTCTAAAAATAAAAGGAATCTAAAATGACACTTGAAATAACAAAACAGGCTATTACACGCTGGCATGAAATGTTGGAAACACGTGATATGTCCATATTGAATGAACTCCTCGCGGATAATGTCGTATTCCGCTCGCCCGTGGCTTTTCAGCCTTATCCCGGGAAACAGGTTGTATTTTTTATCCTGACCAATGTGATTCAGGTCTTTGAAAACTTTACTTATCACCGTGAATTTCTTAGTGAAGATGGTAACAATGTTGTACTTGAGTTCTCAGCCAATGTCGGCGATAAGAAAATTAAGGGAATCGACATGATTCAGTTCAATGATGAAGGTCAGATCATTGATTTTGAAGTAATGATCCGACCAAAATCTGGACTTGAAGCCTTAGCTATAGAAATGGGCCAGCGGATTCAGGCTTATCAGGCTAATACTTAATTTCCTACAATTGATTCAAGTCGGCATGAAGTTTGTACATCACTGATAGAAAACTATAGGGGAATACAGATGAAAATGTGGCTTAAAAAAATGAGTCAACTTTCAAGTGAATATCTGGACCGCTTTAGCGGAGCAGATCTTCCAACACTTTATTATAATCCGAATGGTTTATTTTCTGGTGTGATTGAACGTTTACCACTTTTAAAACAGAAATATCGTCCAACACCGTGGTTATCGAATGCGCATGCGCACATTTTATATCTGGACTTGATAAAAAAACGCACGATTAAGCTGCAATATGATGTGCTTGAGCAGCTGAATATGTCCGATGGCGGCATTACTGGCATTGCCTGGTATGGTTTAGATTTACCGCCAAGTACACCTACTATTGTGTTATTACATACCATTACCGGTTCTCCGGAATCCATGCGGGAGCTGGTACGTGACCTGCATAAATATACAGGCTGGCGTGTTGCCCTGTGTTTGCGCCGTGGTCATGCTGACCTGCCAATGCCTGTGCCAAAAATGAACCTGTTTGGCTCCACTCAGGACTTGCGTGAACAGCTGCTCTATATTCAGGACAAATTTCCTCAATCCGATCTCTATGGTGTGGGTTCTTCTGCGGGTACAGGACTGTTAGTTCGCTACTTGGGTGAGGAGGGCGAGCAAACCCCGCTCAAAGCAGCCTTTGCCTTATGCCCAGGTTATAATACCGAAACCGGTTTTGCTTATGTGCATCCGTTTTATAGCAAAGTCATGGCTAAAAAACTGATCAAACGTTTTATCCACCCTTATCAGGAAACCTGGCAGATTTATCCTTCATGGAAGCAATTGCTTGAGGTGAAAGACTTGTCTGAATTTGAACAGCACTACTATGAGCTGGCAGGCTTTTCAGACTATGAAAGCTATACCAAGGCCACCAACCCGATTTATGTCTTTGAAAATGTCAAAATTCCATTGATGATTTTGAACTCGGAAGATGACCCGGTCTGTCATATCAAGAATCTGGAACCGTATAAGGATGCCATTCGAGCTATGCCGAATATTGTAGTCGTCACCACTAAAAAAGGCAGCCACTGTGGCTTTTATCAGGGTTTAATGCAGACAGAATCATGGGCCACTCGTCTGATGGCAGAGTATTTACTGCAACTTTCCGATACTCCAACGGCAGCTTGAAAGAGATTTTTAAACCATAAAAAACCCAGCATAAGCTGGGTTTTTTTGATGAAGGATTATATTAGTTTTCAAGTGCTGGCATAGCAGCAGCAATCGCATCTGCAACTGCATCATCTTCAGACTTGTTTGCAGAAGATGAATTGTTTTTAGGAGCGGCTGGTGTTGCTGCAGGTTTTGCAGGCTGCTCAGTACTTGAATTTGTTTCAGCTGCAGGCGCAGGCTCTGATTGAGCAGGTTCTGGTTTTTTAACTTCACGGCGAATTTCAGTTGTAGTATTCGCAGTTTGTTCGCGCTGGATTTCAACAGTCGGTGTTGCTGGTGCTTCTTCAACCGGTTCAACTGGTGTTGATTCTAATGGTTCAACAGGCTCAAGTTGTACAGGTTCCGGAGCAACCAATTCAGATGCTGGAGTAACTTCGGTTTGTTCTTCTTCTTTTGGAGCTTCTTTTTTTACACAACCAGTCAGTGTAAGGCCAGTCAGGATCAGGGTACAGATTAAAAGTTTCTTCATCATCATTGCATCAAACAGAATAGTGTAGGGTGTGAATGTTCCTATTATAGCAGCAAAATGCAATATATAAATCATATGAACTTACTGTAATTTTTTTAAGGAATTGCTGTTAGAATAGTCAATTGTTTATTGTTCTTTGATTTGATGCGGATTGACTTTGCTTTATTGGTGCAAGGTAAAGTAAAATTGCGCAACATTGCAGGCCGATTTAGGCTCGATTGTACGAGAAACCCAATGACCCATTTTATTTTCGTGACTGGTGGTGTTGTTTCATCACTAGGTAAAGGTATTTCAGCTGCTTCTGTTGCTGCACTTTTAGAAGCCCGTGGTTTAAAAGTGACCATGGTAAAAATGGATCCATACATTAATGTCGATCCAGGGACTATGAGCCCATTCCAGCACGGTGAAGTTTTTGTTACAGAAGACGGTGCTGAAACAGACTTAGACTTGGGTTACTACGAACGTTTCTTGCGTCGTGCGAAAATGACCAAATTGAATAACTTTACATCAGGCCGTGTTTACCAGGATGTTCTGAATAAAGAACGCCGTGGTGATTACCTAGGTGGTACTGTACAAGTTATTCCACACATTACTGACAACATCAAAGAACGTGTACTTCGCGCTGGCGAAGGTTATGACGTTGCGATCGTTGAGATCGGCGGTACTGTAGGTGATATTGAATCTCTCCCATTCATGGAATCTGTACGTCAGTTAATGGTTGAACTTGGTCATAAACGTACGATGCTGATGCACTTAACGTTACTCCCATACATTAAGTCTGCAGCAGAATTAAAAACTAAACCAACTCAACACTCAGTAAAAGAACTTCTGTCTATTGGTATTCAACCAGACATTTTGATCTGCCGTACTGAACATGATGTTGATGCAGATACGACGCGTAAAATTGCCTTGTTCACTAACGTAGAAGCGCGTGCAGTAGTCGTGTGTAAAGATGCACGTACGATCTACCAGATTCCACGTACTTTCTATGAACAGAACGTTGATGATCTCATCTGTGAATGTTTTGGCTATGACAATCTTCCAGAAGCAGACCTGTCTGACTGGGATAATGTGGTAGAAGCTTTACTGAACCCTGAATACACTGTACGTGTTGCAATGGTGGGTAAATATGTTGAACTTCCAGATGCCTACAAGTCTGTGAACGAAGCACTTTTACATGCGGGCATTCAAAACCGAGTGAAAGTTCAGATCGACTATGTCAATGCTGAAGAACTTGAAAGCCAAGATGTCAATGAAGTATTGAAAGATGCGGATGCGATTCTGGTTCCGGGTGGTTTCGGTGAGCGCGGTACTGAAGGCAAAATGAAAGCGATTCGTTTTGCACGTGAAAACGGTGTGCCATTCCTGGGCATCTGCTTGGGTATGCAGCTTGCAGTGATCGAATATGCACGTAACGTGGTGGGTATCACTGATGCGACTTCAACAGAATTCAACCGCTCAACCAAATCTCCATTGATTGGGCTGATCACTGAATGGTTAGATGAGCGCGGTGAAGTTCAACAGCGTTCAGTAGATTCAGACCTTGGCGGTACCATGCGTCTAGGTGCACAGAAGTCTGAACTGGTACCGGGTACCAAGACTGCTGAAGTGTATGGTTCGGATGAAATTATCGAACGTCACCGTCACCGTTACGAGATGAACAATCGTTATATCCCAGTGCTGGAAGAAAAAGGCATGAAGATTTCTGGTTATTCTCCGGTACAACATCTGGTAGAAACTGTTGAAATTCCTGCACATCCTTGGTTTATTGCAGTACAATTCCACCCGGAATTTACCAGCTCGCCACGTGATGGACATCCATTATTTGCCGGTTTCATTGATGCTGCAAAAAAACAGTACCAAAAAACCAAATAATGCGAGTTTAAGACACAACTAGGAAGTTTAAATGTCACAATTAAAACCACAAGAAATTGTACGTTTAGGCGATATACAAATGGCAAACCACTTGCCATTTGTACTATTCGGCGGCATGAACGTACTTGAGTCGAAAGACTTAGCTTTTGAAATTGCAGAGACTTATGTTGATATCTGCAAGCGTTTAGATATTCCATATGTCTTTAAAGCAAGTTTTGACAAAGCCAACCGTTCAAGCCTGAACTCATTCCGTGGGCCTGGCCTCGAAAAAGGAATCGAGTGGTTAGCCGACATTAAAAAACATTTTAATGTACCAATTATCACTGATGTACATGAGCCGTATCAGGCTGCTCCTGTGGCAGAAGTTGCTGACATTATTCAGCTACCTGCATTCTTAAGTCGTCAGACTGACCTGGTTGAAGCGATGGCAAAAACTGATGCCATCATCAACATCAAAAAAGCCCAGTTCCTTGCTCCGCATGAAATGCGCCACATTTTGCATAAATGTCTGGAAGCAGGGAATGACAAGCTGATTCTTTGTGAGCGTGGTTCAGCCTTTGGTTACAACAATCTGGTTGTAGACATGCTGGGCTTCGACATCATGAAAGAAATGAACGTGCCAGTATTCTTTGATGTAACGCATGCATTACAAACTCCGGGCGGTCGTGCTGACTCTGCCGGTGGTCGTCGTGCGCAGATTACTACACTGGCGCGTGCCGGTATGGCAACAGGTCTTGCAGGTTTATTCCTGGAAGCTCATCCAAATCCAGATGTGGCAAAATGTGATGGTCCTTGTGCCTTGCGTTTATCTCAACTAGAACCATTCCTGGCTCAATTAAAAGAGCTGGATACTCTAGTGAAAGGATTTGAAAAATTAGATACACATTAATTCAATATACATTGATGCGTCTTTTTTGACGCATCATTTTTATTAATCAACTGAGGAATAGTTCATGAGTCAAATCGTTGACATTCGTGCACGTGAAATTTTGGACTCTCGTGGTAATCCAACCATCGAAGCAGACGTTATCTTAGCATCTGGCGTAGTTGGCCGTGCATGTGCACCATCTGGTGCTTCAACTGGTTCTCGTGAAGCTCTAGAACTTCGTGATGGCGATAAAGCACGTTACCTAGGTAAAGGTGTTAAAACTGCGGTTAACAACGTAAACACTCTGATTCGTGATGCGTTAGTGGGTAAATCAGTATTCGAACAAAAAGACATCGATAATACGATGATCGCTTTAGATGGTACTGAAAACAAAGAAAAATTAGGTGCAAACGCAACTTTGGCAGTATCTCTTGCTGCTGCGCGTGCTGCTGCTGAAGAAAAGAAAACTCCGCTTTACCAATATATCGCAGATCTTCGTGATCAAAAGATTTTGACCATGCCTGTTCCAATGATGAACATCCTGAACGGTGGTGCTCACGCAGACAACACTGTTGATATTCAGGAATTCATGATTGAGCCTGTAGGTTTCACTTCATTTTCTGAAGCGTTACGTGCGGGTGCTGAAATCTTCCATTCTTTAAAATCAGTTTTGAAGAAACAAGGTTTGAACACTGCAGTTGGTGATGAAGGTGGTTTTGCGCCAAACCTTCGTTCTAACGAAGAAGCTATTACTGTGATCCTGTCTGCAATCGAGCAAACTGGTTACAAGGCTGGTTCTGACATTATGCTTGCGCTTGACTGTGCATCTTCAGAATTCTACAAAGATGGTCAATATATCCTGGCTGGTGAAGGCAACAAATCGTTCACAAGCAACCAGTTTGCTGACTACCTTGCAGGTCTAGTAAACCAATACCCAATTATCTCCATTGAAGATGGTCTGGACGAATCTGACTGGGAAGGCTGGTCTTACCTGACTTCGATTCTGGGCGACAAGATCCAGTTGGTTGGTGATGACCTGTTTGTTACGAATCCTAAGATTCTTCAACGTGGTATCAACGAGAAAGTAGGCAACTCAATCCTGATCAAGTACAACCAGATCGGTACATTGACTGAAACTCTGGATGCCATCTACCTTGCGAAAGCAAACGGTTACTCTACTGTAATCTCTCACCGTTCAGGTGAAACTGAAGATTCTACTATTGCAGATCTTGCAGTGGGTACAGCAGCAGGTCAAATTAAGACTGGTTCACTTTGCCGTTCTGACCGTGTGGCGAAATATAACCAATTACTTCGTATCGAAGAATTGACTCAAGCTGCATATCGCGGTAAAGCTGAGTTCAAAGGTTTGAACTAAGCGACTTATGTCAATGTTAAATGTATTCGACTCCTTGATGAGTAAAGTACTGTTGGGCCTTGCGATCGTTCTGATCGCAGGGTTTCAATATTTATACTGGTTTGGTGAGGGTGGTTATAATGACCATCAGGCATTGACCCAGAAAATCCAGCAACAAGTAGAATTGAATGAAGAGCTAAAAGAACGTAATCGCGTTCTGGCTGCAGAAGTTTATGATTTGAAGAATGGTATTGAAGCCATCGAAGAACATGCTCGTCTCGATTTAGGTTTGATCAAGCCGCATGAAACCTTTGTACAAATGAGCACTATTAGTACTCAATATAAACCGATTTATCTTAATCCGAATAAAGTAGACCTGAGAACCAATGAATCAGCTGATGTTCCAACAACACCATAAATTGTGGGTCATTTTACCAGCTGCAGGTTCCGGTAGCCGATTTTCCAAAACCGAACTTAAACAATATCAGATGATTCAGGAACAGACCGTTCTTGAACATACCGTTTCGCGCCTGAATCAATTGCCATTAGCAGGTTATGTCCTTGCAATCGGTGCACAGGATGATGTTGCCAAGACTCTGCCACTTTCTCGTCTGGATAAAGCGCATTTTTGCTTGGGCGGTGCAGAACGCGTCAACTCTGTACTAAATGCCTTGGAATATTTATCTGAGATAGCTTCAGAAGAAGACTGGGTTTTAGTGCATGATGTAGCCCGTCCTTGTGTGAGTCAAAGCTCCTTGATTGATCTGGTCAATACAGCAATTCAAACCGATCAGGCGGCGATTCTGGGTATTCCGGTACGAGATACCTTAAAGCGTGTCGTAAAGAGTCATGATATTGAAACGACGGTAGATCGTTCAACTTTGTGGCAGGCGCAAACACCACAAATGGCGAAACTTGGAACCTTAAAACGTGCAATTCAGCAGGCACTCGCAGATGGTGTTACCATTACCGATGAAGCCAGTGCACTGGAACATATAGACGAACCAGTTCAAGTAGTACAAGGCCGCTCTGACAATATTAAAATTACCTATCCAGATGATCTGGAACTGGCCAAACTGATACTGGCTGCCCAGCGCTAAATATATTGCAATAAAAATGGAATAAATCAGTCAATGGCGATTTATTCCGGAGCACTTTAACTTATAATTTTGCCATCATGAATTTTCTACCCGTGGGCCAATGATCCCTTCTCAGCAGTATCGTTTTTTGCGGCAGTCCGCACGCGATGGACGTAGTATTAATCCCCAAAATGCCTCCCGATGGGCCAAGTTGCACCTTGATCCATGGCTGCTTTGCTTCCTGATTTTAAATGCGATCTTGGGTCTGATGGTGGTCTACAGTGCCACCTCGGAAGATTCCGGGATGGTGATCCGTCAGGCGATCAGTTTTGGTGTGGGCTTTGTGGTGATGTTTATTTGTGCCCAAGTACCACCTAAGGTTTATCAAGCTGCCAGTCCATATTTTTATATGTTCGGTATCTTTATGCTACTGCTGGTCTTTGTGATTGGTGAGAAGCGTCTTGGGGCAACCCGCTGGATTACGTTGCCGGGTGTGGGGAGTATGCAGCCGAGTGAGGTAATGAAGTTTGCCATGCCACTGATGATGGCCTGGTACTTTGCCCGTAAACCTTTCCCGCCGAAGTTTCTGGACATTGTCGGTGCTTTGGTGATTTTAGGCGTGCCATTTGTATTGGTAGCACTGCAACCCGATCTAAATATCGGTCTGGTGATTCCCGGGATTTTTGTACTATTCCTGAGCGGCATGTCATGGCGCCTAATTGCTGGAGCCTTTGCTGCTTTAGCTATTGCAGTGCCATTGCTGTGGATGTTCTTGTTGCAGGAATATCAAAAGAAACGGATTCTGACTTTATTCGATCCAGAATCGGATGCCTTGGGCGCAGGCTGGAACATTATCCAGTCCAAAATTGCCATCGGTTCGGGCGGGATTATGGGGAAAGGCTATTCGCAAGGTACTCAGTCTCATCTAGGTTATCTGCCTGAACATCATACCGACTTTATTATGTCGACTTATGCGGAAGAATTTGGTTTTATCGGGGTGTTTCTTCTATTCAGCCTGTTTACGGCCATTATTATTCGCTGTCTGATTATTGGCATGAATAGCTTTCATAACTTTGGCCGTTTATACGCCGGTGCGATCGGACTAACTTTTTTCTTCTTTGTATTTTTAAACTCAGGCATGGTCAGTGGGATCTTACCTGTGACGGGTGACCCTTTGCCATTGATGAGTTACGGTGGTACAGCCGTGATTTCCATGTTGGCAGGGATGGGTATTGTGATGTCAATCCATACTCATCGTTAGAAAATTCAATGAAGTAAGTTTTCAAAGCCAGACCAGTTCTGGCTTTTTTATTACTCGTATTTGTTAAAAGTAGCTTTATGCTATAAATATTCAATAACTTAGATAAATCATATGCAATTTTTATTGTTGAGGGGAAAATGAATAAATTAATGATAACCATTGGAATTTTCGAGTTATCTGTTTCAGCTTGGGCCAAACCACTGAGTTAGGCTGAATTTAAGGCAAAAACCAAACAAAAATATGATGAGTTGGAGTTAAAACTTGCTGTATTGAACTCATCGGTAGACCAACGTGAGCATCCTGCACTTATGATTGCTAAAGCCTGTGAATATGCAACCGGTTTAAAGCAGTTAAAATATCTATCAGAACAGAATCTGCATCTTGCGGCAGCGCAAGATGAATTCCAGTTTGTGAGTAAACTAGATAATCAGTTTACTCAATCTCTTCAGGATTTGGGAACTACCTATGAAACAGGCTGTGTTTCACAAAAAAAATAAAGAACAAAAAGCCCTCAAATGAGGGCTTTTTGTGGTTGTTTCATACTTAGCTAAGAAACCAGGTGTAATAACCCCAAAGCATTAAAGGCCAAGCCAGAAACGGACTAAATAGCCATTTCCAGAACCAGTACTGAGGGATAAAGCCAACTCCGTGAATAAAACCGCCTGAAATCCCGATCATGATAAACATCATGGCGCGGTGGCTATATTCCCCGTTGGCATCCAGCATCGCAGCAGGATGAACCAGCAACACCGCTGCGAGTGGAAAAGCCAATAGGCAAGAAATCACCATTGCAAAAGGGTTAGATTTTTTTTCTATCTTTACTTGTTCAACTGCAGCGTCTGTCATCTCTTATTTCTCATCCAGGTCTTGATGATTTTCAATATATAGTGCACTAAGTACACCGGCGAAACAGGCCATCAAAATGCCGAGAATCCATGCGAAATACCACATAATTTTATCTCCTAAGACACAGCCTTAGTACAGGCTGTGTGAATTCTCTTGAATATGTTTTTTGGTAATCACGCCCCACATCTTGTAGTAACACCAAGTGGTGTAGCACAGGATCAGTGGAACGAAGATGCATGCAGCTACAGTCATCACAGTTAAGGTATTTTGGCTGGATACCGCATCCCACATGGTTAAGCTTGCAACTGGGTTGATGCTAGATGGCATCAGGAATGGGAACAGGGCAAAACCGGCAGTCAAAATCGCACCGATCACCGCTAAAGATGAACCCAGGAAGCTCAAACCTGCTTTGGCTTTAGATGCAGCCAATACCACAATGATGCCACCTAAAATACCTGCAACTGGTGCCAGTATCGTAATTGGATAATTGCTGTAGTTGTTCATCCAGCCTGGGTTGGCATTGGTCAGTACTTCTTTTGCTAGTGGATTAGCGATACCGTTAGTTTCGTAAGGAGTCACTAGGGTATAACCCTGGATACCACCGAAATATAACCATGCACCGACTGCCAGGAAAGCTACCAGATAAACAATCCCCATGATTTTGGTTGCTTTGGCAGAACGTTCACGTAAATCGCCATCTGTACGTAGCATCAACCATGCACCACCGTGTGCACACAGCATAGATAAGCTGACAACACCACATACCAGTGCAAATGGATTGAGCAGGGCAAAGAAGCTGCCAGAATAAGTCGAACGAACTGTTTCGTCTAATGTAAATGGAACACCCAGGAACATATTGCCGAATGCAACACCGAAAACCAGTGCAGGCACAGCACCACCAACTGCTAGGCCCCAATCCCAGGCATTACGCCATTTGGTATTTTCCAGTTTGGAGCGATAGTCGAATCCTACTGGACGCAGGAATAAGGCAAACAGAACAAGCAGAAGTGCCCAGTACATACCAGAAAAGGCAGTTGCATAAACCATTGGCCAAGCAGCAAACAGGGCACCACCCGCAGTAATAAACCAGACTTGGTTACCATCCCAATGCGGGGCAATCGTATTGATTGCTGCACGACGTTCTTCATCATTCTGACCCACGAATGGCATGATCGCCATGGAGCCCATATCAAAGCCATCAGTCAGGGCGAAACCAATCAGCAAGACGCCAACCAGTACCCACCAGATTATTTTGAGGAGTTCGTATTCAATCATGATTGAACCTCGCCAGTTACGCCTTTTGGAAGAGCTGCATCTTCTTGATCGGCTGCTGCTTGAGAATTAGGTTTTTCGAAGTGGTATTTACCGGTATGTAATGAACTTGGACCCAGACGTGAGAATTTAATCATCAGGTACATTTCAATAATCAGCAAGACAGTGTAGAACGCTGCTAATGCAATGATTGAACCCCATACATCGCCTGTGCTTAAGCTTGAAGTCGACAGATGTGTAGGCAGAACCTCACCAATAGTCCAAGGTTGACGACCTACTTCAGCAACAAACCAGCCAGTTTGTGCCGCAATCCATGGAAGTGGTAGTGCAAATAATGCAAATTTTAATAACCAAGGTTTGTTTTCTGCATTGCGTTTAGCCACCGCAAAAGTTGCTAATACAAACAGAACCAGCATCAGGAAGCCAGAAGCGACCATGGCACGAAATGCCCAGAACAGGCTTGGTACATGTGGAATAGTATCTTTTGCTGCTGCCTTAATTTGCTCGTCAGAAGCATCTACAACATTTGCAGTATATTTTTTCAGAAGCAGACCGTAGCCTAAATCTTTTTGAGTTTCTGCAAATGCAGCTTTCAGCTCAGGAGACTGATCGCCAGCACGTAGTTTTTCCAGTTGTTCATAAGCTACCATACCGTTTCGGATACGACCTTCATGTTCTACTAGCAGGTCTTTAATACCGGTAACAGGAGTATCTACAGAACGTGTGGCGATGATCCCCATAACATAAGGAATTTTCACAGCATAATCGGTAGACATGGTTTCTTTATTTGGGAAGCCAAATAAAGTAAATGCTGCAGGCGCTGGTTCAGTTTCCCATTCTGCTTCAATCGCAGCCAGTTTGGTTTTCTGTACATCACCAATTTCATAACCAGACTCATCGCCCAGCAGGATCACTGAAAGTGTAGACGCTAAACCGAAAATGGCAGCAATCGCAAATGAACGGCGTGCAAATGGCAGGTCACGTTTTTTCAGCATGTAGTAACTTGAAATTGCCAGTACGAAGATGGCACCAGTCACATAACCTGCAGAAACAGTATGTACGAATTTAACCTGTGCAACCGGGTTAAAGATCAGTGCTGCAAAGTCCACCATTTCCATACGCATGGTTTCATAGTTAAATGCTGAACCGACCGGGTTTTGCATCCAGCCATTGGCAACCAGAATCCACAGTGCAGACATGTTAGATCCCAATGCTACTAACCAGGTCACGCCCAGATGCTGTACTTTGGATAAACGGTCCCAACCGAAGAAAAATAAACCAATGAAAGTAGATTCAAGGAAGAAGGCCATCAAACCTTCAATAGCCAATGGTGCACCGAAAATATCACCCACATAATGCGAATAATATGCCCAGTTGGTTCCGAACTGGAACTCCATGGTTAAGCCTGTGGTTACCCCTAAGGCAAAGTTAATCCCGAACAGTTTTCCCCAAAACTTAGTCATGTCCTTGTAAATTTCTTTGCCGGAAATCACATAGGTGGTTTCCATGATGGCAAGCAGAAATGCCAGGCCTAAGGTCAGTGGAACAAAAATAAAGTGATACATCGCGGTCATAGCGAACTGGAACCGCGAAAGATCGACCACGCTTTCAGAAATCATCAACGTGTCTCCTTGATTTGGGAAGGATTGCCGGCGATACGCTCGGCGACTTGAGTGTCAAAATCTTTTGGAATAGTAGGCGCATCAAACCAAATATTTTTAATTACCAGAAGTAGAATGATCTTGATAATTAAAATCGCAGTAATCTCTCTTACTGTTTTTTGGTTTAAGTTTTTAGAAACTAAGCTCATGTGAACAAGCCTATTATGTGGTTTGTTATATATTATTAATCGATTGTAACTAAAAAATAAATAGACTAAATAGTTTAAATAAATATATATTTATAAGTTATTGAAAATATTAATAATATACTATTAAAAGTTTGATAATTATTCTAAATATTTGTGATTATTTTGTGTAAAAACAGATTATTTAAATCTGACTAAAATGCTTATATTTATATTTTTAAAGTGGATTAATTTGCTTGGTTTAATTATTAAATAGATAAAATTAATCTGATTAAAATGGTTGGGATTTATTTTTTAATCTTATTAAATCTGATTATTTTGCTGGGGTTTTTATTCTAATTAAAATAGTCAGGATTAATTAAAAAATAAAAAAGAACCCGCATCAGGCAGGCTCTCTTCTAATATGAAATTGGGGAGGTTTTAGAAGTCGTAACGCATACCTAGAGAAAGACCTAAGCTGTCTTCACCGCGTGCGCCACCTACAGCATTGGTACGAGCTTGTGCCCAAGGGGTAAGGTTTGAGTTTTCATCATTTAGTACAGTTGCTATGTTGCCATAAACGCGAACTGTTGGATCTAAACGATGCTCAAGTCCGATTGCCAGTAAAGTTGCATTCGCATCGTCCGCATCGACATCGCGGTGGAATACTTCACCACGGAATGAGGTTTTTGGTGCAAATTTATACTCACCGGCTATACCAAATACTTGTGCATCTGGGTTTGCTTCAGAATTATCGTGTTGAAGGAATTGGTATAAACCACCCAAGTTGAACTCAGGCGTGATTTTGTAAGCACCTGCGATACGGAAACCATCACGTTCGCCACGACCTGCATCTTCTTCATAATGTTCATAGGCAGCAGCAAAATCAACTTTACCTTCTTTATAGGTTAAAGCGAGATCGTATGCTTTATCATCGCGATTATCTTTATTGGTAGTAGTTGTAGTTCCCGGTACGACTACTGTTACTGGACCATTCACAGTTTCAATTACAGTAGTTTTTGGTGAAGATGTTGACACGCTATCAGGACTATTACCT
Organism: Acinetobacter variabilis; assembly: GCF_000369625.1. Classification (GTDB taxonomy): domain Bacteria; phylum Pseudomonadota; class Gammaproteobacteria; order Pseudomonadales; family Moraxellaceae; genus Acinetobacter; species Acinetobacter variabilis. Next base: position 1,144,809 of record NZ_KB850113.1, on the reverse strand, counting down.
TCGTGTAAAGAAAGTGCTGCTAAAACATTAAAACCGCCACCAAATTTTGGTGATTTATATTCAATCGTATTGGCATTACGTTCATCAAAACGCAGGTTGCCTACACGCGTGACGTTACGAACGTCACCAACCATATCACCAAAGAAGTTGACCGGGCCACGTGCTACTTTGAATGGGCTGTCAAAACGGCCGATACGCGCTTGACCGAAATCACCTTTTAAACCAACAAAAGTATCACGAGTTGCAAATTCAACATCATCGTTTGCAGAACCACTTGCAAAGTTAATTTCTTGTTCGATTTGACCAAATACGGTCATACCATTTTCTAGTTTTTGTTCAGCTTTAAAGCCTAGGCGTGAAGAGTTTGAAGAAAGACCTACTTCGTTATAATCCTGGCCATCATCCAGATAATCTAAAGAAACGTGTGCACGACCATACACTTTAACATCAGCAGCAGCTGCCATTACTGGTGTTAAAATTGTTGCCCCGATTGCTAATGCAGATAACGTTTTTTTCATGTGTTGCTCCAATAAAGACTTTTTTATTCATCGTCTTAAAAACAAGTTTCAGTATTGTTTTGAAACATCTACTGCTCTATTGGTGCCAAGTATTCATTACAAATAAGTCAATATGATTAAGGAAATATTTCAGAAATATTAAAGACAATCATTGTCTTATTTTTTATAGAATTGTGAGTGGGATAAGCAGGATTGATACAAATACAACTAGGCTCGGTGTTTGCTGTAAAACCTAAAAATAGGCTAGGTGACTTTTATTAATATTTTAGTGACTTAATTCAAGGTGAAATACATCAAACATAAAAAATGGAGCCAAAGCTCCATTTTTAAATATTAAGAATAGCTTACAGGGCAGCTTTAATTTTCTCTGCCAGTTGCTTGATTTTTTCCTGATCGCCCATTTGTGCAGCATGTTTGCCAAGGTTGTGCAAAGAAGTAGGTACCAGATGGAAATGGACATGCGGAACAGTCTGACCCGCCGTAGCGCCGGAGAGCTGCATCAGTACAATGCCATCTACACCTAAACCTTTTTCAATCGCTTTGGCAATTTTTTGCACCACCTGAATGGTATAGGCTGCAATTTCAGGATCCAGGTCAAGCAAGGTAATTGCGGGTGTTTTAGGAATGACCAGAGTATGACCATCGGCCTGTGGCATGATGTCCATAAATGCAAGAACTTGGTCATCTTCATACACTTTAATTGCTGGAAGTTCACCACGCAGAATTCGTGCAAAAATATTTTGGTCATCGTAAGTCATAAGTGCATTCCTTGAGCAGAATTGAATTGTATTATTTACAATTCAATTCTTTCTGACGTTCTTTGATCGCGTCAAGACGTTGCTGCTCTTTTTCTGAAAATTTTGGCTTGGTTGTGTAGCAATTGTCATTAAACTTTGCTTTTGCTTCAGGATCCTTGAAACAGAAACCTTTTGATGCATAAATGACATCATGGTCATTTTTCAATTTTTTGCATTCCTGTTCAGATGCAAGAACCGATGTTGAAGCCCCAAACAAAGTTGCAGAACCGACGAGTGCTACAACAAATAACTTATTCATAAGAGTTTCCTCAGGTATCACTGCATGTGGCTAGTCTATAGTCACAATATTAGGTTTGTTTATTATTATTCAATGGCGAGATATTACTCAATGGTAATATTACTCCATGATTCATACATTTTTACAGCACTGGAAAAGTCACTATTTTTATCCGACAGATTGCTAGCAGCTTGCATCAGACTTTGACCCAAAGCAAGAAGTGGCACTGCCAGTTTAGCATCGCGCGCAAGATCAAGTGCAATGCCGGTATCTTTGGCCAAGAGAGGCAGGGCAAAGGTAACAGGAAAGCTACGGTTCAAAATACGCTGTCGTAAAACGGTTTCAGTCACATTGCTTTTGCCGCTTGATGCATTGATACAATCCAGTGCTTCATTCAGATCAACCCCGTGTGCTTTCAGCGTGGTAAAGCCTTCTGCTGCCGCACACAGGTTTACAGCCAGTAACATATTATTTACCGCTTTTACCGCAAAGCCAGCACCTGATGTACCCACATGCTTAATTAATTTGCCAAAAGCCTGCATCGCTGGCAGGGCTTTTTCAAAGCCTTCTGCATTACCACCGACCATCACAGTCAATGTGCCATTTTCCGCACCAATGGTCTGGCCACTCACAGGTGCATCCAGGAAAATCACACCCTGTTCAGTCAGTGCTTCTTCTAGGTGTCGGGCAGCGTCAGGAACACCACTGGTACAGTCTACCCAGATACTGCCAGCTTTAAGGCTGAGGCCTTGGACTAATGCTTCAACATCGGCACTGGTCGGCAGGCAGGAAAAAATAATATCTGCCTGAACTGCCTGTTCTAAAGCGACAGCTTGGGTGCCATATTCAACAGCATGTTCTTCAGCTTTGGCGAAAGTACGGTTCCAGACATAGACTGTCTCAAAATGCTTGGGTAAATGCGCTGCCATGCGATAACCCATTGCGCCTAAACCAATAAATGCCACTGACTGAATCATGTCATACCCTCTGAATAAAATAATAAATACCTGAAAAATGCCGGCTCTTCCGGAATTAAGCATCTATCCGGGTTGAGCGTTGTGCTAGCCAGGTGGTCAATTTCGGCCAGAATGTATTGGCTGTTTTCTGATTGGACATCAGCCCAAGATGACCACCCGGGATAAGAGTAAACGTCTTATCGGTACTACTTGTCAATTCCATCAAAGGTTTAGCTGACTGTTCCGTAACAATCTGATCAGTTTGCCCAGCCCCGACCAGTAAGGAACAGTTAATATTTTTTAGGTTAATTGTCCGGCCATTTAAAGTCATCGAGCCATTTTTTAAAGGGTTTTGCAGCCATAAATGCAGCACCATGTCCTGATTGATTCCACCCGGATAATCAATCATCTTGTTCAGGAAATTACCCATAGTGGCATGTTCATAGACATCTTCAACATTTTCCAAGTTCATCAAAAACTGCTTCTGGCTTTTAAACCAGCCAATCGGATCAAGCAGCTTAAATCCCAGTGCATTGATGATACCGGGCGAATGAATATATTCCTTGGGAATCAATCCTTGGTGAATCGCCTGTTGCAGGTTTTTATTTTTGGAAATGAGCTTATTGGTGGTGCTAAACAGCTTGCCAACCCGACCAGAGGCATAACTGTCAATCGGGCTGCCCAGCACGATCAGGTTTTTAACATGTTCAGGGGAATGCAGCGCTGTATAAAGCGTGACAAAAATTCCGGCCATACTCCAGCCATGCAGGGAAATAAACTGACTGCCTGAATGCGAGCAGATCCGTTCAATAGCCTGAGGAATCGCGCCATCAATAAAAGACAGAAAATTCAAGTGACGGTGTTTATAGCGGAAACGTTTCCATTCCATTAAATAGACATCAAAACCGCTATGCTGAAAATGCTTGACCAGTGAACGGTAAGGATACAGATCATAAATATCCATATTGATCGCAAGAGGGGCAACAAAGACTAAGGGCTCATGGTACTTCTTTTCAGGCGCTGCATAATAGCGAATTTTGCAGAACTCAGTCGCAGCAATATATTCAAATGGCGTTTTTTGCGAAAGAATCAGAGAAGACGAGTTAAATAACCGGGCATTCAGGTGTTTTAATTTTTTCTTTTGGCGTTGAATATTTTGTTTTAACTGAATCATGTAAATAATTTATCCGTATATAAAGGAGAATTGGTCGAAGTCTAAGCAATAATTGCTTATTATGCCTTGACCTGAAATAGCTTAGACGCTCAAAATGATGGCAATTTTTTACAAAAGGCAGCCTTTGGGCTGAAGTAAAGTGATGAGCCAGCAAGACGATTTTAACTATCAATTAGAAACTTTAGCCATCCGTACTGGTCACACCCGTAGCTTTGAGGGTGAGCATGGTGAACCGATTTTTCTAACATCGTCATTTGTTTATGAAAATGCGGCTGAAGCTGCAGCAAAATTTTCAGGCCAAGAGCCGGGTAATATTTACTCTCGCTTTACCAATCCAACTGTTGCCATGTTTGAAAAGCGTCTGGCTGCTTTAGAAGGCGCAGAACGCGCTGTTGCGACCAGCTCTGGTATGGCTGCGATTATGGCGGTGGCGATGGCTTACCTGAAAGCAGGTGATCATGTCATTTGTTCACGCGCCGTATTTGGTTCAACAGTCTCTTTATTTGAAAAATACGTGGCTAAATTTGGTGTCGCAGTTGAGTTTGTCGATCTGACTGATCTGGATGCATGGAAAAATGCCATCAAGCCAGAAACCAAATTACTCTTTGTTGAATCTCCGTCAAACCCACTGGCTGAAGTCGCGGATATTCAGGCTCTGGCAGATATTGCACATGCCAATGATGCATTGCTCGCGATTGACAATAGCTTCTGTACACCAGTGTTACAACAACCACTCAAATTTGGTGCAGACTTAGTCGTATATTCTGCGACTAAATATCTGGATGGCCAAGGCCGTGCACTCGGTGGCGCTGTGGTAGGTAACCACAAACTGCTTGAAGAAATCTTCGGTTATGTACGTACCACTGGTCCTTCTATGAGCCCGTTCAATGCTTGGGTATTCCTGAAAGGTCTAGAAACTTTACGTTTACGTATGCGTGAGCATTCTGCCAATGCACAAAAACTGGCAGAATTCTTAAATGCACATCCGAAAGTAGAAAAAGTTTACTATGCAGGTTTACCTGAACATGTTGGTCATGAACTGGCAGCAAAACAACAAACCGGTTTCGGTGGTATCGTATCTTTCGAAGTTAAAGGCGGTCGTGAAGGTGCCTGGAAAGTAATTGACAATACCCAGTTCATTTCAATCACCGGTAACCTGGGTGATGTGAAATCAACGATTACTCATCCGGCAACAACCACGCATGGTAAATTGTCTCCAGAAGCCAAAGCAGCAGCGGGTATTCGTGAAGGTTTAATTCGCGTTTCTGTTGGTTTGGAAGAGATTGATGATATTATTCGCGACATTACACGCGGTTTAGATCTAATCTAATTTTATAAATATATGTTCGGAGATCTTTATGAACATTAATATGTTGATGCAGCAAGCACAGCGCATGCAAAAAGAAGTCGAAAACAACATGAAAAAAGCCAAAGAAGAGCTTGCGCAAACTGAAGTGCATGCTGAGGCTGGTGGCGGTCTGGTGAAAGTCACCATGACTTGCCGCAATGTGGTGAAACGTATCGAAATTAATCCTGAACTGTTACAGGACGATCCAGATATGATCGAAGATCTGATTGCAGCAGCGATGAATGATGCAGCGCGTCAAGCAGAAGTGATCTCTGAAGAGAAAATGAAATCTGCAAACTCAGGTATGGGCTTACCACCTGGTCTGGCTGGTTTATTCTAAGGAAGTATGCGCAATGTTTAGTGATCGTTTTGATCAACTGGTTCAAGCATTACGCATTTTGCCAAGCGTTGGGCCGAAATCGGCCCAGCGTATGGCTTTGCATTTAATCATGAAAAATCGTGAAGGGGCGATTGGTCTGGCACATGCCTTGACTGAAGCAACCGATCACATTCATGAATGCTCGATCTGCCATTCATTGACGGAAGATGAAGTCTGTAATATCTGTACCTCAGTTGAGCGTGATGATGAACTGCTTTGTGTAGTGGAGTCACCGGCAGATGTCATGGCAATTGAGCAAAGCGGCAGTTTCCGTGGTAAATATCATGTTCTGGGTGGTCATCTGTCACCTCTAGATGGAATCGGGCCTGAAGAAATCGGTATTCCGTATTTACTGCAACGCTTAAGTCAGGGACAGATCAAGGAAGTAATTCTGGCCACCAATGCGACTGTCGAAGGACAGGCAACCGCACATTATCTGGTTGAAGCCAGTAAGCATTTACCAGTGCAAATGACGCGTATCGCTCAAGGGGTGCCTCAAGGTGGAGAACTGGAGTATGTCGATAGTCATACTTTGAGTCAGGCAGTGCATAACCGGATGCGAATTAAGTGAAATATTAATTATATTCTCTTAACATATAATATAAAAAATATATTAGTAAAAATATAAAATGTTTACTAGATAAGCTATATTCGAAAAAAATATGGAACAAAAAGTATGATTTGGTTGTCACATTTTTATATAAAAATTCTATATATCGGGTAATATAGCTTCATCGAGCATCTAATTTTAGACTCAGTCTTTATGTTTCAATTTATTCAACATCAGCACGACTTAAATCATGTCCTGAACCTTATGGATCAAAATCCGGTCTATGGCCTGGATACAGAATTCATTAAGGTAGACACCTTGTGGCCAAAACTTGGTGTTTTTCAAATCAATGTCAATAACAATGTCTATTTGCTGGATGGAACAACACTGGATCTGAGTGAATTTCTGAACAAGATTTTTAATGCTCAACAGAATATTTTCCATGCCTGCAGTGAAGACATTGACCTGATTTACCATTACACCCAGAAAAAAGCTCTGAGCAATGTCTTTGATACACAGGTCGGTATGTCTTTCCTCGGACATGGTTTGCAGGTCAGCTATCAGAATGCCTTGAAACAGATGCTGGATGTCGATATTGAAAAAGATCAGACTCGCTCTAACTGGCTGGCACGTCCTTTAAGCTCTGAGCAGTTGCTGTATGCAGCCAATGATGTGCATTATCTGGTGCAACTGTCGGATAAAGTCAAACAGGATCTGGAAAGCAAGTATCTGCTCGATTTCGCTCTTGAAGATTGCCGTTTTTTGACCCATGAAATTGGTGAAGAAACACCGACTGCCTTGCTTTATCAGGATGTCGGTAATTATCGTCATTCACGCCGTCAATTAATGCAGTTACAACAACTGGCTGTATGGCGTGAGCAGATTGCCAAGGCGCTGAATCAGCCACGCAGCTTCATTCTGAAAAACTCGACCATGATTGATCTGGTAGAGAAATTCCCGCGCAATAATTTCCAGCTCAGTCAGATGAAAGACATCCGGGCCAATATTGTCCGTGAACATGGCAAGACTATTCTTGATCTGTTGAAATTCCTGCCTGATCAGGCCGACTGGCCACTGCGTCTGGCACGCCCAATCCGCCATTCATCCAGAGAGATTGGCGAGAAGGTCGAAACAATGATCCAGAATATATCCAATGAAATCTCTGTACCTAAAGAAGTGCTGATGCGCAAGAAATGGCTGAATGCCTTATATCAGCATGTAGTATGTCATAAGGATGAACAGGATCTGCCAAACTACTTGCTCGGCTGGCGCTATGAGTTATTAACTCTGCCACTAATTAAGGTATTGCATCAGGATGAGTCTTATCTGTCGACCCAGATGAAAGTAGTTGAGTGATTTTTACTGGATTGATTAAAGATAAAGCAATTATACAAAATCACGACTGATGCATTTGAAGCGGCTAATGTTTCTGTCGTTTTTTTGATGTATCCTTGCGATTGTTTTTTCAGAAAAGTCGTTTGAAACATGCAAGTGTCTATCTACAAATCTAGCAAAAAAGATGAAATGTATCTTTATGTGGCGCGTCCTGCAGATGAGAACGAAGCCGAAACATTTGAACCACTAGAGGTATTGGCTGAACCGGTACGTGTTGCGTTTGGTCGTGCGACTTTTGTCATGCATCTTGAACTGAGTGAATCGCGTAAACTAGCACGTGCTAATGTTTTACATGTGATGGATTCAATTTCTACCCGTGGTTTCTTCCTGCAAATGCCTCCAGAAGGTTTAATTAACCCGAATGCGCCAGCACCAGAAGGTCTTCGTGGAGCTTAAGCTCAGTTCAGGAGTTGTGAAATGAATGGTTTTGTAGCTGTATTGGACTCAATTCCTGACCAGAGTATTGCGTTTGCAGTGTATCTGCTGGGCAGTCTGATTGCGTTAGGCTGCTGGTATGGCGTGACCAAGCGCATACCAAAGGCAATGGGCGGTTTTTTATGGCTATTGGCCTTTGCCGTGCTGTTGACTCCAACCGTTTCTGAAGGCAGTAATGCTTCAGTTGCACCTGCTATTTTCGGGCTGCTATTTGGTATTCTGACCAAGGAATATGAACTCGTTTGGATTAATGCGTCACTTATTTTATTTGTCATTGGTATCGGGTCTGTGATTGGCTATTGCTGGTCGACCTATGCATCCAGTAAAACGGGTCTTGGGTCAAACAAGAAAAGTTCACCGCTGTAAATAGAAAAATAAGGTTCAATCATGTCTGCTGATATTCAACAATTCTCAGGTACGGATCAGTACATTGCCACTGACAGTTTAAAACTGGCTGTGAAAGCTGCGCGTAGTTTGCAAAAACCCTTGCTGGTCAAAGGTGAGCCGGGTACAGGTAAAACCCTGTTGGCTGAACAGGTGGCACAAAGTCTGGGACTGAAGCTGATTACCTGGCATATCAAGTCAACGACCAAGGCACAGCAGGGCCTGTATGAATATGATGCGGTATCACGCTTGCGTGACAGCCAGTTAGGTGATGATCGTGTCTATGACATCAAGAACTACATCAAGCCGGGTAAACTCTGGGAAGCGTTTACCAGTGAAGAACGCTGTGTATTGCTGATTGATGAGATTGATAAAGCAGACATCGAGTTCCCAAATGACTTGTTGCATGAACTCGACAAGATGTCTTTCTTCGTTTATGAAACGGGTGAAACCATTACTGCGACCCAGCGTCCGATTGTCATCATCACTTCAAATAACGAGAAAGAACTTCCAGATGCATTCTTGCGCCGTTGTTTCTTCCACTATATCGAGTTTCCGGATGAAGCGACCATGCGTGAAATTATCGATGTACATTTTGAGAATATTTCGGCAACACTGGTGAATGAAGCTTTGCAAGTTTTCTTCAAGTTACGCCAGATTCCAGGCTTGAAAAAACCACCTTCAACTTCAGAACTGATCGACTGGCTAAGCCTACTCATGGCAGATGATATGCCGGAAGACATTTTAAGAAATAACGACAAGTCCAAAGCGATCCCGCCTTTGTACGGCGCGCTGATCAAAAATGAGCAGGATGTACAGCTGCTTGAACGTCTAGCCTTTATGTCGCGTCGCTAAGGGAGAAACACGCATGTTTGTGCGATTGTTTTATACCCTCAGAAAATATGGCGTACCAGTTTCCACCCGTGAGCTGATTGATCTGAATCAGGCGGTGGCGGCAGGCGTGGTTTTTGCTGATCAGGACGAGTTCTATCAGCTTGCTAAAACTGTGATGGTCAAAGACGAGCGCTACTTCGACAAATTCGATCTTGCCATGAAAGACTACTTTGATGGTATCGCGACCTTTGATCTGGATGAATTGCTGAATCAGGTACATAAACTGCCCAAAGACTGGTTTGATCTGGAACTTATCGAGAAGCACTTGACTCCTGAACAGCGTGAAGAACTGAAAAAAGCCGGGTCGCTGGAAGAACTGATGAAAATGCTGGAAGAGCGCTTGCGTGAACAGCATAAAAAACATCAGGGCGGGAATAAGATGATTGGTACTGGTGGCACATCGCCATTTGGTGCCTATGGTGATCATCCTGAAGGTGTGCGCATTGGCGGGCCGGGGCGTAAACGTTCCGCCGTCAAAGTCTGGGAACAGCGTCAATACCGTAATCTGGATGATGATCAGATTCTTGGTAGTCGTCAGATGCAGATGGCACTGCGCCGTTTGCGTAAGTTCGCCCGTCAGGGTGCGGCTGAAGAGCTGGATATTGATAGCACTATTCGTGAAACCGCCAAACAGGGGATTCTGGATGTTCAGCTGGTACCAGAGCGACGTAACCGCATTAAAGTTTTAATGCTGTTTGATATCGGCGGATCGATGGATGCGCATATCGCTCAGTGTGAAAAACTGTTTAGCGCAGCCAAGACCGAATTTAAGACTCTGGAATATTTCTATTTCCATAACTGTCTGTACGACTATGTCTGGAAAGATAATGTCCGTCGTTCCAGCTCGCGCATGAATACCTGGGATCTGTTCAATACCTATGGACGGGATTACCGGGTGATTGTAGTGGGTGATGCCAGCATGGCACCCTATGAGTTGAACTCCGTCGGTGGTTCGGTCGAATATATGAATGATGAGGCAGGACAGGTCTGGTTACAGCGTCTACGTCAACATTTTGATAAAACCGCCTGGCTCAATCCTGAAGACGAAAAATACTGGCATTACACGCATACTATTGGCCTGATTAAGCAAATCTTTGAAGATCATATGTTTCCAATGACCTTAAAAGGTATTGAGGATATGACCAAATATCTGGCGCGTTGATTCCATTTATCTATAAGTGACTTTATCTATAGTTATTAGTGCTTTAAAACGAATTATTCTAGTATAAAGTCACTTGTTATACCTTATTCCAATATTCAGGAATTATTATGGCTCATCAAATTAATGGTATTGCGTTGCCCAACGAAGAGGGTTTCTTTGGTCAATATGGTGGTCAGTTCATTCCACCAGAGCTAAAACAGGCCATGGATGACATCAATGTTGCCTATCAGGAAATCCGTCAAACTGAAGAATTCCAGAATGAATTAAAAGACCTGTTTGCCAATTATGTCGGCCGTCCTAGTCCTTTGTTTCATGCTAAACGCCTTTCTGACCAGTTAGGTGGGGCACAGATTTATCTGAAGCGTGAAGACCTGAATCATACCGGTGCACATAAAATCAATCACTGCCTGGGTGAAGCACTGCTGGCGAAATATATGGGTAAAACCAAAGTCATTGCAGAAACCGGTGCAGGTCAGCATGGTGTGGCATTAGCCACTGCATGTGCCTTGGTGGGTAGTCCATGTGAAATTCATATGGGCCAAGTGGATATCGAAAAAGAACATCCAAATGTCGTTAAGATGAAAATCTTGGGTGCTAAGCTGATTTCTGTGACTCGTGGTACAGCAACCCTTAAAGATGCAGTCGACAGTGCTTTTGAAGAATACTTGAAAGATCCGAAAAACTATATCTATGCGATTGGTTCGGTGGTAGGACCGCATCCATTCCCAATGATGGTGCGTGATTTCCAGTCCATTATTGGCGATGAAATCAAGGTTCAAACCAATGAACGCTTCGGTGCAAACCCAGACTATGTGGTGGCATGTGTGGGTGGTGGTTCAAATGCCATGGGTGCATTCACGGCATTCCTGAATGATCCAGAAGTGAAACTGGTAGGGGTAGAACCTGCTGGTCATGGCCTAAATACTGATAAGCATTCCGCAACGCTGACTTTGGGTAAACCAAGCCAGTTGCATGGTATGGCCTGCTATGTGCTTGAAGATGAGCAGGGTGAACCTTTACCTGTGCATTCGATTGCTTCTGGCCTGGATTATCCAGGCGTAGGGCCACAGCACAGCCTGCTTAAAGATCTGGGTCGTGTGGAATACACTACGGCAACAGATCAGGAGTGTCTGGATGCCTTTATGACCCTGTCACGCGTTGAGGGAATTGTGCCAGCATTAGAAAGTTCACATGCAGTGGCTTGGGCAATTCGTGAAGCGGGTAAACTGCCTAAAGAGACTAAGATTGTAGTGAATCTTTCAGGTCGTGGTGATAAAGACTCTGATTATGTCGCAGAGAAACTCGGTCTTTAATTTGATTTATAGTCATAATCAAAAAAAATCCCAGTCTTAAGACTGGGATTTTTTATATCTGATCTGGTTTTGATATTGCATTGTTATTTGTTTGTAATGACATTTTGGAATTTAATTCACGTATTGAAATAAGAAAGAATTTTAGCCTGAAATATATTGTTGTAACTGATCAATCAGTTTACGTTGATCTTCCATTGCAGCTTTGACCAAGTCACCAATCGAAATCAGACCAATCAGTTTGTCATTTTCAACTACAGGTAAGTGACGTAAATGGCGGTCAGTCATTAATGCTAAGCAGTCTTCAACAGAAGTTGCAGAAGTCACGGTTATGACTTTAGGTGTCATAATTTCATTGACTGTGGTATCAAAAGAGGTTCTTTGCATCAATGCGATTTTACGGGTGTAATCACGCTCTGACAAAATGCCGACCACACTGTCTTCGTGGGTAACGACCAGCGCCCCAATTCCTTTTTCTGCCATCAGGGTAATTGCTTCTAAAACTGTAGAGTCTGGACGGATGGTATAAACTGCCTGATGTACTTTATCACCGAGCACTTGTGCTACGTTGGTCATTCTATTGAGTCCTTTTTATCTAATTGTTATTAGTCCTAGAGTATGTATCCAACTGAACATCTCTAGGTGTCTATTTTATGTCTTTATAAATAACATGTTTTTAGGCGAAGTGCAGTCTTTGTTGTGAAAAAAACAGGTGGCGCATCTGTGGAATTGATAATTTTAGTTTAGTGCCATTACCGCTACATAAAGTAGGTGTCACGGCTAATCGGGACAGTGTAGGTAATAAGTTGTTTTCAAAATCTTCGGGGTTGATTCTACGTGGTACATAACCTGGCCAATGTTCCTTGGCATAATTTTTGGCATCCAGAGAATTAAGCCAGAATGGAAAAATATAATCTTCCTGATCGCGCATCATCGCCCAACCCTGATGATAGACGCCCCACAAAACGCCACAATACATCATGGATTTGAGGATGGTGAGCCTCAAAAGAAAGTTTTTACATATCGGGTCGTATTGAATAATTTTTCGCATTGTCGTTAAAATAAAGTGCTATTAGAGTTCAGCTCTATTCTAGAAAGTTCCAGTGAAATTACTGTTTCAGCTTTGCAAGCAATCGTAATAAATTATGTCTTAATTGCAGTATTTCGAAAGAATGGCATAAAAAAACGTCACCGAGGTGACGTTTCTTCAAGCTTGCATGGTGGCCATGTTCTGCCAGTATTGTGCTTTGAGTGAATCTCGTTCTACACGAAAACCCTGATAATACAGTTCAGCTAAAAAGAGTGCTGCTTTACCGTGACCGGCGCGCGCTGCATCTTCTAATTGTTTTACTGCATCGACAAAGTTCATTTGCGATTGAATGGTATTCACTGCATCTGCATACAGATGTTCCAAATCATGTTGAGAGATATTCTGCATAATATAAAAACTCCTTAATTTTAATTATGATTTCGGATAGACTTTTAAGTCTAAATACAAATATAACTTAGTATTATTAAACTAATATTACAAAATAATGGAAAAGTCAACTATATCAGCTTTCCTGTTTACTTAATTTATAGTTTGTACGATCAAACTATACACAATTGGAAGTTTGGTTGGTATAGATTTTAACAATAGAACAAAAGAAAAGGAGAACAATATGATGCAAAGAACTCTTGAAGGGCTCAGTTTTGATATACCCCCAACAGCCAGTCAGATTACAGAATTGGCGCATGTACACCGTAAAAAACTAGATGAGGCAATTTATGACAAATATACCCATCTAGGTGATTACAGTCTGGCTCAACGTAAAGAAGTTTATGATTTTACCCGCGCTCTGGACGAAACCCAGCGTGCAGAGTTTTATAGTCACTATAATGATGAATTGGTCCGAATTGCAGATGAGGATCGACTGCATCCACCTGAAGCCGAAGCCGGCTTAAGCAAGTTTGCAATTTTGCTGGTTTTAGGTCTGGTGGCAATGGTCATTGCCTGGAGTGTGTACGAATTGTTGAAATCCTAACCGATTTATAGTCATATCAAAATGTATATTTATACTGGTCATTCAATCTTTGACTTGAACTTCATGGGACCCAGCCATACACTAGCTTCAACTTGAGGTAGTGTATGGCTATAGATAGCAAAAAATTAAGCGATTTTCTGAATAAAATTAAGCTTGAACAAATTTATAATGCGGTTGTTATTTTTATTGTGGCATTAATTTTATGTCTGGCTACATTTGCCATTTATCGTCCACTGACGACTTCCCAATTTAATTTACTTCAGGAACTTGCAGAACAGCAGAGCTTACCTCAAACCCAGGATATGGCTCAGACTTTGCTGCAACAGCAACGCATCCATCGCGGTCAATATCTTAAATTGATGCAGGCGTATCAGCAGGAATCTCTACGGACTCGTCAGCTTCCGCCGGTTTCTGTGGATATGCCTTAGGTATTGAAATCATATTAGGTAGTGGTGTAGAAGGATCTAACAGGTTCTGTTCCAATCGTAGTTTTAATGCTTCTTTATCCAATTCTTGACTCACCACGACCAGTGTTAAACGTTCTGGATGCAGATGTTTGCGTACGGCATTTTGCACATCTGCAGCGGTAATTTTGGCTAAACGTTCTGGATAGCGTGAAAGATAGTCGGCTTGCTCTGCATAAAAGCCCATTGTGCCTAACTGGGCATTGATTGTGGCATTGCTGCTGTAATTATTTGGAAATGCTCTTAACATCCCGGCCTTGGTTTCTTCCAGGCGCTTAGTATCAATCGGCTGATTTACAAAGTTGATAAAAGCCTGATGTGCGACCTGAATGCTATCCAGTAACTGATCTTGTCTAGTCGAATAACGGAAGCTAAATATACCAAGTGCCTGACTAAAGCTAAATGTACTATAAGCACCATAGGTATAGCCGCGTTTTATTCTTAATTCCTGCATCAATACTGCATTAAATCCGCCACCACCAAACATGCGATTGGCCACTTCCAGAGCAAGCCGATCTTCAGTAAAACGGTTTGGTCCTAAGTGGCCGAAGGTCACATGCGCTTGGGATGAGTTATAAGGCAAATGCACGATATCAAAACCCGATTTTTCTTCAGGTTCAGCTAATGCAACAGCTTTCTGTCCTTGAGGCAAATTGCCTGCAATTCGTTCAGAAAGTTCCAGTGCCTGTTTAGAACTGAGTTTGCCGGTAATGGCAATATTCATGTTTTGTGCTACCAGAAACTGGTCGCGGAATTTTTTCAGTAAATCAGCCGTAATTTTTTTGGTACTGCCAATGGTACCGGTAATGGGTTCGGCATAAGGATGCTGGCCATACAATGCCCGATAAAACCGGATATCCATCAGTTTACTTGGATTTTCCTGAAGCTGTTTTTGTCCTACTTGAGTATTACTGAGTGCTAACTGAATACTCGAAGGCTTGAATGTGGCATTTTTGAGAACATCCATCATCATGGCCAAAGCAGGTTCCATTTTTTTGGGATCTGATAAAGTTCTAAGGCGAACGACAAACATATCGCGATAAGCCTGCACGCTAAATTGTGCGCCTGTGGCATCAAAGACTGAAGCCACCTGTGCAGCCGTATATTTATCTGTTCCTTCGCGCATCAGTTTGGCTGCTGTGCTGGATAAACCAAATAGACCTTTAGCAATTTCCTGATCTCGTGCTGATCCGGCATTAAAGGTCAGTTGAATATCGACCATCGGCAGATCTCGGGTTTCAACAAATAGAGTGCGAACTTTGTAACGATTATTCAGGTCATGGATAAAAGGTGCCTGAAATGTCTGCTTTTGATTAATGTTTTTTAAGCTTTGCAGGAGAGGGATCGCTTGTAACTGACTGGGATTATCATTCAAATCAGGTTGGGTATCTAAATAATTTTCTGCCCAAAGGTTTGAACTGAGGCTTAAGCTGGTTAAAAGGATAAGAGAGCGAACTTTAGACATTGTAATAACCATTATTGATCTTTCTGTTCAGGCAAAAGGTAGAGCGTACTTAAATTTTCACGGACAAAATAGGCATTAGCAACCCGCTGAATGTCCTCTGCACGGACACTGTCATAATGCTGAGGCAGTTCATCCATCAGGCGGTAACTCAATCCGTTTACTTCAAGGTTTCCAATCATTTTGGCCTGTCCGCTTAGACTGTCCTGACTATAAATCAGATTTGAAATAAAGCGTGTGCTGATCCGTGCCAGTTCATACTCAGAAATAGTTTCAGTTTTTAGTAAATCAATTTCTTTCTGGATGGCTGTTTGTGCTTCTGTCAGATTTACACCTGGAGCCGGAAGTGCGGAAATACCAAACAGGCTATCTCCACGGTTATAAGGATCATAAGACACACTTACAGAAGTAAGCACTTTGCGGTCGCGGACCAGACGATCCTGCAAACGAGAAGAAATTCCGCTATCTAGCAGGCTGCGGATAATGGTTAGGGCGTAGGCATCTTGAGGATTCTTGGCGGTAGCTAGAGATTTCACATTCCAGGTCATATACAGATTAGGCACCTGAACATTGCTCTCAATTTCCATATGACGATAGCCTAAGCGCTCAAACTCGAGTACATCATTACGTGAGGGTGTGGGACGCGCCGGAATATCACCGAAATATTTCTGTACCTGAACGAGAGCTTCTTGCACAGCTAAATCACCGACAATCACCAGAATGGCATTATTCGGGCTATACCAGTCTCGATACCATTTTTTAACATCACTCAGCTGAATATTATTAAGCGTTTTCATGTGACCAATCACGGGCTGACGATAGTGACTGGTGGGATAACTGATCCATCTAAATCGTTCAAATGCCTGGGCACGCGGATTATCATCAGTACGCTGACGCCGTTCTTCCATTACCACTTTAATTTCCGGATCAAAATCTTGCTGGCGTAACAAGAGGTTGTTCATGCGGTCAGATTCGAGTTCAAGCGCCATCGGAAAATAGGCTTTAGGATAGAGCTGATAATAGTTCGTATAATTGGTAAATGTTGCGGCATTAATACTGCCGCCATAAATCCGGCTCAGGCGGGTAAATTCATCATTGGGAACTTTGTTCGTGCCTTTAAACATCATATGTTCCAAAGCATGAGAGACACCGAGAATATTGCCGGACTCATCACTACTGCCGACTTTATACCAGATCTGTGTCATCACCATCGGAGAGCGATGATCTTCCCGGATAATGACTTTTAAGCCATTACCTAAATAGGTTTCGATGGTGGTGCGGGATAATTCACTCTGGGTTGCGGCATGTACGGGGCTAAAACCAAAACTCAGGATGAGTGCTGCGACTGGAGAAATCCGCTGTTTGATGATTCTGGATAAGGAGGAGATAGCAAAAAAAGATATGGACACAAAGTCTTCCAATGAATAGATATTTGTATTTAGGATTATTTTTCAGAAATCTTGTATTGAAAGCAACCAAACACTGTTATTTTTTGGTTGTTTATTCATGGATTGGATTTCCCGCTCAAAACACTGCAAGTTATGCTAGAATTCAATTTTTTAACGCAATGCTTTTCAAGGATTCGGTATGCAACAGCAATCTAATGGGCAAAACAAATTTTTGATTGATGCTGATATCGGAGATGATGATGTCACATTACCGAGTTTACCTGCGGTTAATGTGCCGATTTTAGAAACACCAAGCGCAACTGCTGAAGTTTCTGCACCTGTGGCGACGGAAGCTCAGGAAGAAGAACCTGCTACAAAAGGCGGTTTCTTTAGCCGTATGAAAGAGGGTTTAACCAAAACCCGTAAAAATCTTGCCGATGGGATGGTCAATATCCTGATTGGTGGCAAAGAAATTGACGATGAATTATTAGAAGAAGTTGAAGAACAGCTTTTGGTTGCAGACATCGGTGTTGATGCGACTAAAACGATTATTGCCAATTTGACTGAACGTACCGCACGTGGTGACCTAATTTATTCTCACTCGCTGTATAAAGCGCTTCAGGAAGAACTGGTGGCTCTGCTGGCTCCGCGTGTAAAACCACTGCAGATCGATCCAAACAAAAATCCGTATGTGATTCTGGTGGTGGGTGTAAATGGTGTAGGTAAAACCACGACCATTGGTAAACTGGCAAAACGTCTGCAAGGCGAAGGTAAAAAAGTCATGCTGGCTGCGGGTGATACTTTCCGTGCTGCTGCAACTGAGCAGTTACAGATCTGGGGTGAACGCAACAATATCGCCGTAGTAGCACAAGGTCATGGTGCTGACTCCGCTTCAGTCATTTTTGATGCTTTCGAAAGTGCGCGTGCCAAAGGTGTGGATGTTTTAATTGCGGATACTGCAGGCCGTTTGCATAACAAAGGTCACCTGATGCAGGAATTGACCAAAGTTAAACGTGTCATGCAGAAGATTGATGCGACTGCGCCACATGAAGTGATGCTGGTGGTGGATGCCGGTACAGGGCAGAATGCCATTAATCAAGTTGAAATGTTTGATGAAGCAGTAGGTTTAACGGGTTTAACCATTACCAAGCTGGATGGTACCGCCAAAGGTGGCGTGCTGTTTAATATTGCCAGCCGTACGCATGTACCGATTCGCTTTATCGGTGTAGGTGAGAAAATTGATGACTTACGTCCATTCTCAGCAAAATCATTCGTTGCGGCATTGTTTGAAACTGAAAAATAATTAATGCGACTTGCATCACATACACTCCGCTAAATGCGGAGTTTGTTGTTTTAAAGGGCTTAAATGTTCTAAAAAGCAGCATGAAAAAAACAGCAAATCCTGCCTACCTGAATAAACCCATTATAATTGTATGGGATTTGCCTGGTGATTGAAGTTCAGGCTATATGTAGAGGGTAGAAAATGGCATTACTCAATAAAATTGGGTAGGTATTAACAACTGACCTGACTAAGGATTTTAAATTTCCTAAAAACAGTAAAGCAATTGAACATTTAGAATTCACTTTTGTTGAGAAATTAAAAAAGTTCCGTGGGACTTATCAGCTAGGTAAGCGTGTGCATTATAGTCAGGCTTATCTGACCGAGCTGATTCAGGAAGCAGTGCATAGCTGTTCTTCAGCCTATAATTCACAAAGTGCACGCATTATCGTGTTATTTGCCGATTCACATCATCAATTCTGGAGCATTGTGAAAGATGTTCAACGCCAGCATGTGCCGGCATCGGTCTATGAAGGGATTAGAATCAAACTGGATCAATGTGAAAATGCCTATGGCACGATTTTATTCTATGAAGATCAGAATGCTATTCAGCAATTACAGAAAAAGATTCCATTTAGTGCCGATGATTTTCCACTGTGGTCAGAGCAGACTTCCGGCATGGTACAGTTTGCTGCGTGGACTGCGCTGGCTGATTCCGGTCTGAGGGGCTTCTTTGCAACATTATAATGCATAGATCAATCACCCTGTAGCTAAGCATTTTAAAATTGATGAAAGCTGGTTGCTACGTGCTCAGCTCTGTTTCGGTTCAATTGAAGAAGCAATAGAAGATAAAATTGAGTTTGTAAATTCAGACAGCTTCCAGGTATTTAGCTAAGACCGGCGATTTTTGAAATTAGCATGCGCTAAGGTGATTGATACAAAGGATCAACCTTAACATCTCTGAGAATGTTCTATAAATAAAACACATTGTTATCAAAATAAGACTGTTTTAGGCAGTGAAAATGCTTAGGATGATCTTATCGGTTTTTAATAATCAGAATAGAACGAGGTGAGATCATGGCATTTCTAGATCATATTAAAAAACGCCGTAGTATTTATGCCATTGGGAAAAATGTCAGCCTGGATCAGGCAGAAATTGAGCACATCATTAAAGAGGCGGTGAAACATAGTCCATCATCTTTTAACTCGCAATCTTCACGCGTAGTGATTTTGTTTGGTCAATCACATGATACTTTCTGGCATATTGTGCGTGAAACTTTACGCGACCTGGTGTCAGCAGATGCTTTTGAGGCTACCAATAGCAAAATAGATGGTTTTGCGGCAGGTTATGGAACTGCACTGTTTTATGAAGACCAGAATGTCATTAAAGGAATGCAAGAAAAATTTGCGCTATATGCAGATAATTTCCCGATCTGGTCAGAGCATGCCAGCGGTATCGCTCAGTTTGCAACCTGGACAGCTTTGGCTGAACATAATATTGGTGCATCACTACAGCACTACAATCCGATCATTGATGAAGAAGTGGCGCAAACTTTCAGTATTCCATCGAACTGGAAGCTTCGTGCTCAATTGGTATTTGGTTCAATCGAAGCCCCTCCAGGTGAAAAAACCTTTATGGATGATGCAGAACG
The DNA here is from genome assembly GCF_000369625.1 of Acinetobacter variabilis. Lineage (GTDB taxonomy): Bacteria > Pseudomonadota > Gammaproteobacteria > Pseudomonadales > Moraxellaceae > Acinetobacter > Acinetobacter variabilis. The sequence continues at coordinate 1,125,000 of NZ_KB850113.1, read as the reverse complement.
ATTTAAGACCTTTGCATAATCGATTTAGAGATGAGAAAGAAGTACTGTTAAGTACTTCTTTTTTATGTGTGATATAGCAGAAATCAGAAGATAGATAGTCTGATAAATGCTGAGTAAAGTGCTGTAGAGGCAAAGCATTTGTCATAGAATTGTCATTTGTACACGGCATATTGCAATGAAAATTTTATATATTAACCAGAATGAGTGAGTGACATGGATTTACGTATTACAGCAGCTGTAGTTGCATTATTGGGCAGCACATCAGCTTTTTCAGCCGTGACATTAACCGTACCTGAAGAAATCAAGATGATTGCAGTGAATGATCAGGAAGTACGTTCAGGTCTATTACGCTCAGATCAAACTTATAAACTGGATGCGGGTACGAATGCGATTAGTGTCCGTTATACTGAATTTTTCCAGCACAATGATAATTCTCATGACATTTTAAAATCTGGCGTAATAACTGTAAAAACTCCAGAACTTAAAGATGGTGAAGCTTATAAATTGGGTTTAATTAACGCGCCTAAAAATTTTGATGAAGCGAAAAAATATAAAGATCAGCCAATTATTGGTTTATATGATGCAAAAAATCAGCTTCTGGTTCAGCAGGCAGGAGCAAAAGATGCAGCGAAACCATTACTAGGGCAAAGTATTTTAGGAAAATCTGTGGATTTGACAACGAATAAAGTTGTAACTCCAACAAATCAGCCGGCAGCGGTCTACACTCAAACTGCAAGCACATCGAATGTGGCTACTGCAAACGTTCGGGAAAATGCATCAGTTGGTCAGCTTGATCAGCAATTAATTCAGTTGTGGAAACAGGCATCTAAAGCTGAACGACAAAAATTTATGAATTGGCTTGGCGAGCAGGCAAATTAAAATTTATTGTTCAATATTAAAAGGGATCGTACTCATACCATCCCTTTTAATAAAAACTAAACCAGTAGAAATTCACATTTGCTTAAACTTTTAGGCCAAAAATGACTGGAAAAAAGCATTAAAACTCCTAAAAATAGCAATTCAGATTAAAAAATAAACGTACGATGCGCTTTTTTGAATATTTTTAAGAAAAGCTCTTGCACTGGTTCTGAAACTGTATAGAATACGCAGCACACCAACGCAATGCATGAAACAAAACGTTAAGTGGTTGGGTTGGAGCTTAAAACTGACGAGGTTTTAAGTAAGATCATTAAGAGATTATGAAGAACAACTTGTGTGGATTTTTACTGGTTGATTGATCGAAATTATTTTCATTGATTGATTGGTTTGAATTACTCGAAGTTTATTTGAGCGAAATTTAAGTCAGGAAATTGATGAGCCAGATTTAGAAGTTTAGATTAAAACTTCAAAATGATTTTAACTGAAGAGTTTGATCATGGCTCAGATTGAACGCTGGCGGCAGGCTTAACACATGCAAGTCGAGCGGGCGAGGTTGCTTCGGTAACTGAGCTAGCGGCGGACGGGTGAGTAATGCTTAGGAATCTGCCTATTAGTGGGGGACAACGTTCCGAAAGGGACGCTAATACCGCATACGTCCTACGGGAGAAAGCAGGGGATCTTTATGACCTTGCGCTAATAGATGAGCCTAAGTCGGATTAGCTAGTTGGTGGGGTAAAGGCCTACCAAGGCGACGATCTGTAGCGGGTCTGAGAGGATGA
>NZ_KB850113.1:921250-1120037 GCF_000369625.1 Acinetobacter variabilis | reverse complement strand
CGTGGTCGGAAATCACGCGTAGAGTATAAAGGCAAAAGCGCGCTTAACTGCGAGACCCACAAGTCGAGCAGGTACGAAAGTAGGTCTTAGTGATCCGGTGGTTCTGTATGGAAGGGCCATCGCTCAACGGATAAAAGGTACTCTGGGGATAACAGGCTGATACCGCCCAAGAGTTCATATCGACGGCGGTGTTTGGCACCTCGATGTCGGCTCATCTCATCCTGGGGCTGAAGCAGGTCCCAAGGGTATGGCTGTTCGCCATTTAAAGAGGTACGCGAGCTGGGTTTAGAACGTCGTGAGACAGTTCGGTCCCTATCTACCGTGGGCGCTGGAAATTTGAGAGGATCTGCTCCTAGTACGAGAGGACCAGAGTGGACGAACCTCTGGTGTACCGGTTGTGACGCCAGTCGCATCGCCGGGTAGCTATGTTCGGAAGGGATAACCGCTGAAAGCATCTAAGCGGGAAGCCTACCTCAAGATAAGATTTCCCTGTGACTTTATGTCACCTAAAGAGCCGTTGAAGACTACGACGTTGATAGGTTGGATGTGGAAGCATAGTGATATGTGAAGCTGACCAATACTAATTGCTCGTGAGGCTTGACTATACAACACCCAAGCAGTTGTATATAAAGCATCGATTGATTTTATATTGATCTAACGATCAGACGAAGCCTTGATTTAGTTAAGCTAATCGAACAAATGAGAGTATAATTAAGCACTGCTTAGTTCTACTCGCAAGAACTCAGATATTCTGTTAATAACTCATTTGGAAAAAGCATTGGCATACACTGAAAAGTGAGACATAAGACCAAAGCAAGTATCCATAAACAGTTGTGCTGGCGACCATAGCAAGAGTGAACCACCTGATCCCTTCCCGAACTCAGAAGTGAAACCTCTTAGCGCTGATGGTAGTGTGGGGTCTCCCATGTGAGAGTAAGTCATCGCCAGCTCATTATTCCAAAAGCCCTCTGCTATCGCAGGGGGCTTTTTTTATGCGTGGGGTTTAATAGAACAAAATAAAAAGGCTTAAATTCAATTTAAGCCGTTTTATTTATGTATTAATATTTCTGGAATGCATTTACTTAATTATTATAGCCAAATACTTAAAAATATAGAACAATAGAAACATGGGATATTCAAAAGATTTTAAAGACAAAGTCATAGAAATTATGACTAGAGATAAAATGTCTGTGCGAAAAGCAGCACAGCATTTTAACGTCTGTATACAGACGATTCAGAATTGGAAAAAGTCCACTGTAACTAAACCTATTCCTGGTCGCCCAGCTAAAATTAGCAAAGAGCAAATATTGAATGATGTTGAACAATATCCCGATGATTACATCAGTGAACGGGCAGAACGTTTTGGTGTCAGTACACATGCAGTATTTAATGCGCTACATGCTGCAGGAATATCGCGTAAAAAAAGACGTTAAAGCACCCTAAAGCAGATCAAAATCAACGTCGGCAATTTCAGAACTTGATTGAATGTTTAGAACAACAATTACCACTGGTTTATATCGATGAAAGTGGTTTTCAAAGCGAAAGTACGAGATCGCATAGTTATAGCCCTAAAGGAGCGCGAGCTGAAGCTGAATTTAACTGGCAGTTAAAAAATTGTAGCAATGCGATTGGCGCATTAATCGAAAATAGATTGCTTACAGTTGGAGTATTTGATTGTTCAGTGAATCCCGAGGTATTTGAATGCTGGATTGAACAGGATTTATTGCCAAAGCTGAAAAAAACCAGTGTATTGATTATGGATAATGCCACCTTTCACAAAGGAACAAGGCTTCAGGAGTTGATACGTTGTGCAGGCCATTACATTGTGTGGCTTCCTAAATATAGCCCGGACTTAAATCCTATAGAAAAAATGTGGTCACGAGTAAAAATGATTCGCAATAAATTTAGAGTTAAAGATATTGATAAATTGTTTAAAGATTACTGTAATGATTTATTTAGTATTTAGCTATAGTACATTCTAATTACATCGATTTTTTAAGTTGCTTCTGGTGCGTTAAAACTTCTTTTGCATATTTTTTGCCTTGTTTACGCATTTTTCGATCTTTCTCATAGGCAGTAGGGCCTACATTATAATAGCCCAGCGCTTTTTCTAGGCTGCCGCTAGATTCCTGATAACGTGACAGAATATAACTCCCACATCCAATATTGACTGCTTCATTAAATAAATCAGGTCCACAGGTAGATCTCCAATAACGCGGAACAATTTGCATAAGACCCACTGCACCTGCAGGTGAAGCGACCTGACTGCGATAGGTAGATTCCTGTCGAATCACGGCTGCTACTAGCAAGGGATCTAGACTATGTCTTTCTGCATTCTGAATAATTAAAGGTGAAACGCGAGTAGCAGTTGTCGCAGGCACAGCATATGCAGTCTGAATTCCTTGAGACAGTTTAGCAGAGCGTTTTTCTAAGGAGTTACCTCCTAGTGAGGAGCAAGCACTTATTAATATTGTACTAAAGCCAAGCATCCCAATTTTTAAGGTAGTAGGATTTAAGACCTTTAATAATGAATAGTTTTTGCTAGAAAATTTGCCCAACAACTTTCAGCTTCCCTGTATTTTTAAAATTAGGTCGATCTTAGGAAGATGTATGAAAATCGTCAAGAAATTAGATGATTTGTTTACAAAGACAACTTAGATTTTGTTGAATAATGAATTTTTTATGAAGAATTGCTTAAAGAAAAGCTAGTTAGCAGCTGAATTTGTATCTCTGGCTCTTCTTTAAAGTGTATTATATATTTGGATGCACAAGATAGCTTAGTCTAAAGTTTTTAGCATCCAGATTTCACAAGCTGCACTATGACCCGTATTGCCTTCGGGATGATCGAGATGTTCAAAACTTAATTTTTCGTAAAGCTTTACTGCCTGCCAAAGACTTGCAGTAGTTTCAAGATAGATTCGTTTAAAGCTCTGCTCATGAGCGAAGTCAAAAGCCAGATTTAAAATCTGTTTTGCAAATCCATAACGACGAATAATAGGTAAGAAATACATTTTCTGTATTTCTAGAATACTCTGATCACCCTGTAATGGCGCAATACCTCCACCGCCAAAGACTTGATCCTGCTCATCGACAATGACCCAATAAGCCGCTTTTGGCTGCTGATATACTTCATACAGGTTATCCAGGATTGAATCACCGACAGCAAAACCGGACTCTGCTGCAAGTCCGAATTCTACGGAAACTTCACGAATAATTTTGGCAATTTGAACATTATCTTGAGGTTGTATAGGACGAATAGAATACATAGGTCATGACATGAAAAAGGATGGAAATTTTATAGTCCGAAAACCATAAAAAATCCATCCTTTTTGATGATTCGTTCTTTAATAAAGCAGTATTTCCAGTTTTTGATTATTTTAATTCACTTGAAGATTTACCTAGTTCACGTCGAGCAATAATGAGTTGCTGAATCTGTTGAGTTCCTTCAAAAATATCTAGAATCTTGGAATCACGTGCCCATTTTTCTAAAAGTTCAGTCTCGTTATAGCCTATAGATGCTGCTAATTCGACGCACTTCAAAGTGATTTCATTCGCAATACGACCCGCCTTGGCTTTAGCAATAGAAGCTTCACGGGAATTAGGCTTACGATTATCCGCCATCCACGCAGCTTTCAGCATTAATAAACGGGCGGCTTCCCATTCGGCTTCCATACGATAAATCTGCGCTGCAATATTCGATGTTTGTAAGTAAGGTGTATGGTACTCAGAATCTAGCTGATCCTTAAAAATCTCCTTAATTCTTTCTAAGGAAGCTTTAGAGCAACCAATTGCCATTGCTGCAACGAGTGGACGGGTATTATCAAAAGTTTCCATGACACCCGCAAAACCTTTGGCAACATCAATTTCAGCATGTCCAAGCAAATTAGCAGCAGGTATACGACAATCAATAAAACTAGTCGCAGCCGTATCCGAGGCTTTAATGCCTAGCTTATGTTCCAGACGCTCGATTATCATGCCAGGCGTACCTTTGGGTACGACAAAGGACTTTATCGCAGCACGGCCAAGTTTTTTATCTAAAGTCGCCCAGACTACAACCGCATCTGCACGTTCGCCAGAGGTGACAAAGATTTTTTCACCATTGAGGATATAGGCATCACCATCTTTAATAGCAGTAGTACGAATGGCAGCTGAATCGGAACCACAGCCTGGTTCAGTGATTGCCATCGCTGCCCAGATGCCATGAAAGCGTTGTAACTGTTCATCATTAGCAACAGCAGCAATGGCTGAATTTCCTAGACCTTGACGCGGCATTGATAAAAGTAGTCCGCTATCGCCATAACACATTTCGACAATACTAAGTGCAGTGGACATATTGACGCCATTTTTATTACTTTCATCGTTATCACCGCGCTTATTGACCGCAGCTCCCGCATTCATGCCTTCGCTGCCTTGGTTCATGCCATCGACGACAGAGGCAAGCATATCTAACTCTTTCGGATAAGCATGTTCAGCTTTGTCATATTTGCGTGAAATAGGGCGGAGTACATTTAGAGCAACTTCATGTGCCTGATCAATCAGCAATTTGAATTTTTTAGGATTTTGCAAGTTCATCTATTTTTTTCCTTATTCTTTGCTCAGGCATGAAGGCCAGAATGTACGATTGCTGTTGCTCTTAAGTCCCGATACCAGCGCTCTACTGGATGTTCCTTGGTGAAGCCATGTCCGCCCAGAACCTGTACGCCATCTGTGCCAATTTTCATGGATTTTTCTGCACAGAGCAGACGGGCCAGATAAGCTTCTCGATGAAAATCCTGCCCGGATTCTGCCAGACTGGCGGTATTCAGGATCAGCATTTGCATGGCATCAATTTCAATCGCCATATCTGCAATCATAAAAGCTACACTTTGCCGATGGGAAATTGGTTCACCAAAGGCTGTGCGTTCATTGGCATATTGCACACAGTATTTTTTAACCGCTTCACAGGTACCGACCGCCATGGCACACCACATTAAATTGCCTAGATCAAGAAAAGCGGTGTAATCAAAATCGTCATCTCCCAAGCGTTGTGCCGGTGTGTTATTAAATTTGAGATTCATGGTTTGAGTGGCTTTCAGGCCCATAGCCGAAGATTTTTGTGCAGTAATAGTATTATTGCGTTGCATAATAAATACTTCGGTTTTGCCATTCAGATCTGCACTGACCAGATAAATATCAGCAGTTTCTCCGAGCATCACCAAGGTTTTTTCACCATTAATTAAATAGTGATCTCCATTCGACGTTGCTTGAGTTTTTAACTGATAAGGATTAAAGGCGGCTGTTGCTTCCTGTACTGCGAAGGTAGCTTTAAGATGAGGATCATCGGCGAATGCAGTCAAATACTCAGCCTGAACCTGTTCTGAACCCCAATGGGTAATCGCATTAATCACACTAAAGGTAGAAAGCAGTCCAGCGGTCAGACTGAAATCACCTTGAGCCAACTGTTGAGCCATCAGGACATTGCTGACGATATTCTGTTCTGCAGCAACGCCACCTAGAGCTTCAGGCAGAGCATAAAAATTAAGACCCAGATCAGTTGAATATTGCCAGAGTTCCTCTGGGAAGATTTCATGATGATCTGCATCATGTGCCAAAGGATAAAGGACTTCGCTGGCAAACTGTTGCATCGCCTCGCAGGTCATTTGCTGTTCTTCAGTCAGATTCAGATCAAACAGGGATTTGGACTGATGTGGTAAACGTTGTCTTTGAATTTTCTGACCAGATTTCAGGATTTTCTGAGTTTGGCTGAGTGTTTTAAAACCTGCTTTAGAGCTTTGATAAAGAGATTTTTCTAAAAATTTACGCAGCTTTAATTGGTCGAGTAAATCACTTCCAGCCACTTTGGTCAGGATGGACAAGCCAAATCCTTGTGCTTTGTTCACCATATTGTTCATTCTAATTATCCTACGGGGTGTTATCTTATTTACCTGATGTTGACATGCAGTTCTAGAAAAAACCATGTCATCAATGACATGAATCATTGTCAATTTATCATTAAAATAAAGAGGGGATTTAAAATTTAAGATATTGAAAATAAATAGAAAAATGAAATAAGAAAAATTTGGTTTTTATCAAAAATTGACCCGAATGACAAAATCATTCGGGTCTTATATAAGGCTAATAGTAACTTAGTCTATTAGAGATGACGTTTAATCATTGCGCGTACATTAGTTTTCGCATCAATCACCGTCATGAAGGTATAAGCGCCAATGAACTTACGGCTGATAAACATAAATTCTTTAGGCGGTACACTGAAATAACGTGAAGCCATGGATTTAGAAGCCTGCTGCATTACCCGGCTATGAAGCTGGCTTTTTTTCCAGTTATAGCGGTCATGTTCATCCATCACACCTGGAGGCAGGTCTTTATTGTTCATTGGTGAGCTGAAGGCTTCTGTGGCTAACAGGAAGACTTTCGCCATATCCGGTTTGATGCTAGGCGGAATAGAATCAAAGAATTCATAACCGGTCATGGCTTTCACCATCATGTCTGAATCATGATGATAACCGGCCTGGATCAGGTTACGCGCTACATTGAGTAGATGCTGGTCAAACTGACGGATTGCACCGAAGTCAAGAAGTACAATCTTGTCCTGAATATTTTCGCCATCACCTAGACGTACCAGATAATTGCCGAAATTTGGGTCAGTCTGCATCTCGCCCCATTCAAAAATCTCACGTACAGCGATTTCAAGGGAAGCTTCACCCAGTTTATTACGACGTTCCTGTGGTAGAGACAGCATCACTGGACTATTGATCGGTACACCACGTTCAAAGGTCATGCACAGGACACGGTCGGTACAATAGTTATCGATGATGGTCGGTACGATATATCGTGGATCATTTTGAAGACGCTTACAGAAGCGGCGAGTGGTATCTGCTTCGATTTTATAATTGACCTCACGATGCATCATCTCGCGAACTTCATCGAACCATTGATCAAATTCACGGGTTTGCGGCACCATACGGGTCAATTTGAGCATGTTCTTAAACAGACTCATATCAGAATCAATAGCTTCAGCTACACCCGGGTACTGGATTTTAAGTACCAGCTCCATACCGTCTGACTTACGCACCGCACGATGCACCTGAGCCAAAGAGGCAGTGCCCAAGGGCTCATGATCAACTGTCAGATCATCTAGCTTGGAACCTAATTGCTGCTGTAATTGGGCTTTGATCGCCGGCCAAGCCAAAGCGACTGTTTTATTATTTAAAGTATTTAAGGCTTGAGTAACTTCTTCTGGCAGAAAATGCTCGCCATACAGTGCCATCATCTGGCCAATTTTGACAATTGAACCTTTAAGCTTGCCAATTTCTGCAACCAGATAATCGGCCTGTTCTTTCATGGCTTTTTTGCGTCTTCTTTCTTTTTCTTCTTCGCTCGAGAACATAGAACCCGCACTGGATGCTGCCCAGCGCGTACCTGCCAGCAAAGATGCCTTTGCGATCGATAAGCGTCGATCCATTGAGGAAGTTTTCAATTGTTTAAGCTTATCGTTCTGATCTGACATGTAAACTCAATCCTTTTATCAGCATAAAGCGGAATAAATCATTGTAGTGGATATTACCGTGTCTGCACGTATTAAAAAAGTTTAAGCCGCTGAATTCACGGTGAAAATCTCGGCAGGAGCATATCGCTTGCCGTTTTGACCAGTGTAGGGTGAATATTATGACATTTGAAATTGAATTTTTAATTCAGATCGTTGTTGTAACTGTTGTTTATTTGTTTGAATATGTTGATGAATTAGGTTCTGGACTGTTTCATGCATAAAACCCAGCGCATAACCCTTCACAATAACGATGCTTGGCAAGCTGAAAAACAGGTATTTGGCATCTTCCAGTGTCGCGCTACTAAATACGCCTTGCTGCATTAATGTGGTTTGTAAAAATACCTTTTCCTGTTGCACCTGACTAGATAACTGGTCATTCCAGTAGTTCTGGCGCATGGCCATAAGATTGTTGTGCTTATAGCTCATAAGATCTGGGCTCGTTTGGACATCATTGCCGAATTATATGCGGCCATAAAATCAAGTTTCAACCAAAGAACTGTGACATCTTTTTAAGCGAGAAAAATATAGGATTTTATCGAGGACTAAGTTAGTATCAGGCAATAATATAAACAAGATTCATTATTCAATATTGATTGGAAACAAGTCGGTTTTGGTGAAGGGGATATTATGCGTTTTGCATGTTTATTAATGGCAGGTTGTTTGGGGACGGTGGCATTACAGGTTCAGGCGGCTACAGGTTATTCTCAGGAATATATCCAGTGCATGAACTTTAGTTATGGCAAAACAGCTAAACTACAAAAATGTGTGAAAAAAGAATTAAAAGCACAGAACAAACGTCTGAAGAAAAACTATAAGACTTATCTGGAATTGAATGCTGGCTATCGTAATAATATTCGTGATCAGCATACAGTGTGGCAACGTAAACTATCACAGCAATGCAAGCTGACCATGAATACCCAATATGCCCAGATTAAACAGGGTCAATGTGCGCTAGAGATGGTAAAAGATCAGGCGAATTTGTATCAATCGCGTTCTTATCGTGCCGGTGTTTAACTGGTTTTAAGTTAATAAATCCTTCCGGAAATAGTGATAAACCTTAAAAAGCAGGATTCTAATCTGTCTGAAATCCAGAAGATCTGTCATCGATAAACCATGGAGAATTCGGGTTTTTCATGGTTTTGGCATTATAAAAGACCTCAAAACAAGGTATCATAAGGCGTTCTAAAAAATGACCTTGGAGACGCCTTAAGTGGATCGATCGACTATTAGCCCTGAACATTTGCAGGAAGCCGCTGAAAATTTAACTACCATTCGTGATTTTATTCGTTTTGGGGTTACAGCATTACGTCAATACGATGCGCACTTAGGTCAAGGTACAGAAGATTATTTTGCTGAAAGTTCAGCGCTGGTTCTACAAACCTTGTCACTGGACTGGAATGCAGATCCTGAAATTCTGGACTCTAAATTATTGCCGAGTGAAGTCGCTGAGTTCTTAAGCTTGCTGGAACGCCGCATTAATGAACGTGTTCCAACCTCTTATTTATTAAATCTGGCCTATTTCTTCGGCAAGCCATTCTATGTCGATGAACGTGTATTAATTCCACGTTCGCCAATCGTTGAGCTGATTGAAAACCGCTTTGCTCCTTATTGCCTGACTGAAAATGGTGAAATGCGCGCAGCAGTAAATAACTTGCCAGAAAACCCGAATCCAAAAACTCCACAACGCATTCTGGATATGTGTACCGGTTCTGGCTGTATCGCGATTGCATTGGCCTATGCTTTCCCGGATTCAGAAGTGGATGCAACTGATATTTCTAAAGATGCCTTGGAAGTGGCGCAGATTAACTGTGAACATCACAGTAAACAGTACCAAGTGGCCTTACTTGAATCTGATTTGTTCGCTAAAATTCCAGCTGAAAACCAATATGATCTAATCGTATCTAATCCTCCATATGTCGATGCAGAGGATATGGCTGATCTTCCTGATGAATTCCATCATGAGCCAGAGCTGGCATTGGCTGCTGGTCAAGACGGTCTGGATCTAGTTCGTAAGATGCTGGCTCAAGCAGCTGATTATCTGACTGAAGATGGTCTGATCGTGATTGAAGTGGGTAACTCTGAATGGGCAATGAAGCAAAACTTCAATACCGTTGATTTTCACTGGTTGCAGTTCCAACGTGGTGGTTCAGGTATCTTTGCACTGACTGCAGCCCAATGCCGTCAATATCGCGATTTATTCACTCAATCTGTTAATTCATAAGGAGTCGTTCACATGGCAGGTAATAGTATAGGGCAACTCTTCCGTGTAACGACTTGTGGTGAATCTCATGGTGTTGGCCTGATGGCGATCATTGATGGGGTTCCACCAGGAATTGAACTGTCTGAAGCTGATTTGCAAAAGGATCTGGACCGTCGTAAGCCAGGCACATCAAAATTTGCAACACAGCGTAAAGAACCGGATGAAGTTGAAATTATTTCCGGTGTGTTTGAGGGTAAAACCACCGGTACTTCAATTGGTCTTTTAATCCGCAATACGGACCAGAAATCGAAAGATTATGGCAATATCGCGCAAACTTTCCGCCCGGGCCATGCAGACTATACCTATACTCAGAAGTATGGTTTTCGTGACTATCGCGGTGGTGGCCGTTCGAGTGCGCGTGAAACTGCGATGCGTGTTGCAGCGGGCGCGATTGCCAAGAAATTCCTGTTTGAAAAATTCGGTATTGAAATCCGTGGTCATGTGACCCAAATCGGTACTGAAAAAGCAGAAAAACTGGACTGGAATGAAGTGCCAAATAACCCGTTCTTCTGTGGTGATGTTGATGCGGTGCCGCGGTTTGAAGCATTGGTAACTTCATTACGTGAGCAAGGCACAAGCTGTGGTGCACGTTTAGAAATTATTGCTTCTAAAGTACCAGTCGGTTGGGGTGAACCAGTATTTGATCGTTTAGATGCTGATATTGCCCATGCCATGATGTCAATTAATGCCGTGAAAGGCGTGGAAATTGGTGATGGTTTTGGTGTGGCTGAGCAGTTCGGTCATGAAACCCGTGATGAACTCACAACAGATGGCTTCCTGGCGAACCATGCTGGCGGTATCTTGGGTGGTATATCTAGCGGTCAGGATATTCGTGTTTCGATTGCGCTGAAACCAACTGCTTCCATCACGACTCCGGGTAAAACTATTACCATTAACCGTGAAGATACTGATGTCCTGACCAAAGGCCGTCATGATCCTTGCGTGGGTGTACGTGCAACCCCAATTGCTGAAGCGATGCTAGCAATTGTTTTGATGGATCACTTCATGCGTCATCGTGCACAAAATGCCGATGTCGTTGCGCCGTTTGAGCCAATTGAACCTAAATAATTTGCTTTATAGAATTAAATGAAATTAAAGTCAGACTTCGGTCTGACTTTTTCATATTTATAAAATGAAAAATAACAATATTTGTTTACCCCAACCTACGGACATTCAAGGCATTGTTAAGTTGATTAATACAGCTTATCGATCTAATTTGGGCTGGACGCATGAACATGGCATTGTTTCAGGTGATCGAATTAATGAGGCTCAGTTAAGTGAGCTTTTAACACGATCTGATTTTGAACTTTATGTTTTGGAAAATGATGACCAACTGGTGGGTTGCATTGGTGTGACACACTTGCCAGATTGTTTTGAAATCGGCAGTTTTGCTATTTACCCAGTCCGGCAAAATTCAGGTTATGGTCGAATATTGTTAGATTTCGCTGAGCAATACTCTAGAGAAAAAATACCTTTCAAAAAACTTAGAATGTCTGTTCTTAATGTTCGCATTGAATTAATCGCGTATTATGAGCGTTGTAGTTATCACCAAACCGGCAAAACAGAGAGTTATCCACTGGATGCAGATGCTGGACAACCTTTAGTAGATTTAAATCTGGTGATTTTAGAAAAGAGTCTCGAAAAGATTTATGAAGTTATTTGAATCTATTTTTGATTCTAAGTGTGTTTAATAAGAATAATAACAGGATGTATGAATATATGAATAGAAGTATGGTTAAGTGCTGAATTAAGTAGGGAAGTGTTAACAGAAGATCATCTTGATCTCGAAAATAAAGCACGTAACACAGTAGAAAATGCCTTAAATGCTCAACTACAAAATAAGTCGTATGATATTCCGATAGATAAATGGAAGTGCATTGAAATTATGATGGGAAATGATAGTTTTGATGAACGTATTTTTTATTCATTTAAGCGTAGAAATATGGATTTCCGTTTTAAGGATTGATCCAACAAATTTTAAGGCAACAGATGATTTAGGCCGTGAGAGACTCATTTTTAGGATGCTCTTAAGAAGCCTAGATTTGTTAAAAGTTAAGTTTGAAAAAGCCCGTCCGAAGCTTGATGCAAAGGTTTATGAGGAGCTTGAAAGACTAAAAAATGATGCACTAAATGTTGCAAAAGATGAAAGTTGGATTTAAAGCATATTTTAATTAAAGCCAGCCAAAGTGTTTTTTATTTATTATCCATTGAATTTTCCACTATTTTTATCCTGAAATGAGCCGGTTGTTGTATTCTTGCTCATTGATAGGCAATTGAATTGGATGCGATTGCCGCAAAACCCATATCATGAGTTGTTCAATGTTTCAGACTATCTTCACTGTACTGTTTCCGCTTATTGGCCTGATTACTTTGGGCTATGTATTAAAACAAAGGAAATGGCTGGAAGATAGTTTCTGGCATGGGGCAGAAAAACTCAATTATTTTGTCCTGTTTCCAGTTATGCTGTTTTTAAATCTGGCCGTAGCCAAGATTGAAATGGCAGTCATTAAAGATGTGATTCTGGTGATCTTTAGCCTTATGACGGTGGTCAGTATTGCGCTATATGTACTGCGCAAGATTTATCAGATTGGCTATGCACGTTTTGGGGTCTATGTGCAGGCACTTCTGCGCTTTAACACCTATATCGGCCTTGCAGCAGTGAATGCCTTATTTCATCAGCAGGGCATGACCATTTTCGCCGTAGTGATGGTGTTGTGTATTCCACTGGTCAATATTTTATCTGTACTTGCATTTACTCGTAGTTCAGATATGCAGATCTTCAAAATTCTGGTTGATCTGTTAAAGAATCCTTTAATTCTAGGTTCTCTTGTGGGTGGCCTATTTAATCTTTCAGGCTTATCACTCTGGGCCGGGTTTGAATTATTCCTAAAACAGATTGCCTTATGCAGTTTGCCGCTTGGTTTGATGTGTGTGGGGGCTGCTTTAAAATTCCAAGGCTTCCAGCGGGATATCTTCCCATTGGGCCTGGCGACTTTCGGACGTTTATTGGGAATGCCGCTCGCTGCGTTCTTTGTCTGCCAATTATTTGATATTGATCCTTTAACCACACAGGTACTGGTGTTGTTTTTTGCTTTACCTACAGCTTCAGCTTCTTATGTGCTGACGCGTGTCTATGGAGGAGATAGCCAGTTCATGGCCAGTATTATCAGTATGCAAACGGTAGTCGCGGCTGGATCTCTCATGTTAATTCTTTCCTGGTTAATTTAATTTTAGGCTCTGAAAGCCAGTCATATATTGAGAGTTTTCTGGTAAACCAATCTCGTAAATAGCCTAAGAAAATATTAACTTTATTGCTTTTCTTAAATGCTTTTTATTGGAGCATGACGTAGAAAAATGAGGCAAAAAACCAAATTAAAATCTTAAAACTCATTTGAAATAGATAGTGTTATTTCTTCTAAATTTATTGAAAGTGTTGTTACCACTTAAATCACGTGAATTAACATAAATAAAAAACTGTAGTCCCCGATAAGATGGTATATAAATTGCTCAGGATAATAAAAATATTATTGCAGGAGAGAAATGCTACTGCATTCGCCGAAGGAGCAAGGTCCCAGGAAACTCTCAGGCAAAAGGACTGCAATAATATATTAAACTCTGGAGAGAAGTGTTGAATCACTCACCGAAGGGGGAAGGTTGCTGCATACAGTTATGATGCAGTCACCGATGCTCTCAGGTACACATGACAGATGGGAAAGACATCACATATTAAGGAGAGGTGTCTATGCGTCATGTTATTGTGGTGGGGGCAGGCATTACCGGTGTAACAACAGCTTATGAGCTCGCTTTACTCGGTTATCAGGTCACGGTGGTCGACCGTCATCTTTATCCCGCGATGGAAACATCCTTTGCCAATGGCGGACAACTTTCTGCCTGTAATGCAGAAGTCTGGAATCAAAAAGCCACTGTATTGAAAGGCATCAAATGGATGTCACAAAAAACCGCGCCACTATTGCTCAATCCTTCTTTTAATCTGCATAAATATAGCTGGCTGATGGAATTTCTAGGTCATATTAAAAACTATGAAACCAATACCCGGCAAACGGTAAGACTCGCGCTACTGGCCAGAAAACGCCTGTTTGAAATTGCCGAAATTGAGCAGATTGATTTTGATCTGGAAAAGCGCGGAATTCTACATTTCTACCATAATAAAGCTGATTATGATGTCGCAATTAATGTCAATGATCTCCTATGTAGTGGTGGTCTAGAACGTAATGCAATTACAAATGAAGAAATCAAGCAGATTGAACCTGCATTAACTGGAGATTACTACGCCGGGTTTTATTGCCAAAGTGATGCGACTGGAGATATTCATAAATTCAGTACCGGACTGGCAAATGCCTGTATGAAAAAAGGGGTGAAATTCGAATTTGGTCAGGATGTATTTGCAGTCGATCACCAGGCACAGCAGATTACAGTTAAATGCAGGTCCAGCCCTGAAAATGTGCGTGCCGATGCTGAAGATGTGCTCGAGATTCAGGCAGATGCCATTGTAGTATGTGCTGGTGTCAGCAGTTATCAGTTGGCAGATCTGTTGGGTGAGCGAGTGAATGTCTACCCGGTGAAAGGCTATTCAATTACGGTAAAGCTCAATGATGAGCAAAGTCAGCAAAATGCTCCTTGGGTCAGTCTGCTAGATGAGAGTGCCAAGATCGTCTTGTCACGTTTAGGTAAAGACCGCTTACGTGTTGCAGGAACCGCGGAATTTAATGGTTATAATCGCGATATTCGTGTTGACCGGATTCAGCCTTTAATTGACTGGACACAACGCAATTTCGATCTGTGTACTGAACATGTGGTGCCGTGGGCAGGTCTGCGTCCCATGATGCCGAATATGATGCCTGTAGTGTGCCGTGGTAGACAGGAACGTGTCTTTTATAATACCGGTCATGGACACTTGGGCTGGACATTATCAGCGGCAACCGCAGCTATGATTAGCCAAGAAATAGCTCAGCATTATCCGGCCTAAGTAAATAGCCCGTTTGCGGGCTATTTTAAAGCTCAAAAAATAATTGTTTATTCATTAAGCTCCTTCTACCTGAGGAACAAGAATAAGGTGACGTGAATCTTTATAAAAACCTCTCCTATAAGGAGAGGGAGTTTTTAGTTTAAATTTTTAAATATATTAGGACTTACGCATTGACGGATTCAAAAAAGTATTAAAATACTTTATAAAGTATCTGTGATTAGACGAATTAAACATGCTTCTACAGCAACTTGTACATTACCCATTTATATGGGCTTTCTCATGACAGAACCGAACTCTATTAGCTGCACACAACTTGCCGAGACTTATAATATCTCGCATGATAGTGTAAATCGCTTTCTAGAGCGTGAAGACTACACACCTCACGACCTATATCAAGAATCAATTCAACATATTGATAATAATAAACTTATAGTCAGTATTGATGATACTGTTTTAGATAAACCATATAGTCAACATATGGACTTGGTTAGCTATTTTTGGTCAGGCAAACACCACCGATCCGTCAAGGGTATTAATCTCATTACCTTGTATGCGACAGATCAAAATGGTCAAAATATTCCAATTAATTTCCGAATTTATGACAAATCTGAAAGTAAAACCAAGAATGATTACTTTATGGATATGTTAAGTGAAGTACTCAGTTGGGGTGCAAAGATTCAATTTATTACAGGTGATAGTTGGTATTCATCGACTGGAAATCTAAAAACCATAAGAAAATATGGTATTCGATTTATGTTTGGTATCGACTGTAACCGTAAGGTTTCCCCAGAAAAAGGACAATGGTTTCAACTGCGTTTATTGCCAGATTTCCATCAGGGTCAAGTGGTCTGGCTCAAAGATTTTGGCTTTGTACAATTATTTAAGACTCAGTTAAAAGAACAGCAGAGGTTTTATATTGTGCATCAAGATGAAGATGATTTATTGTCCTTTGAGGGTTTTCATGAATTACATTCAAGTCATTGGAAAATAGAGCAATATCACCGGGTGATTAAACAGGTTTGTCATATTGAAAAGTTTCAAGTAAGACGATCTAAACTGATTTTGAATCATATTTTTTCAGCCTTGATGGCCTACGTTGAGATACAAAAGAACCAGTTTGAGCGGATCTTTGAAAATGTATATCGTTGGCAGAAGAAATTATTTAGACCAGTTATCAAAAACTTCATTGATGACTTTATTCTCGATAAAAATCATCTGCTACCACAGAGAATCTATAAATAATAGTGCGTAAGTCCTATATATATTTAGGACATTGATAGATAAAAATAAAGGTCAGCTGTTTAATCATATAAACGATAAATACCACTAAAGCGCTCGCAGCCTTTTTGTTCAGTACTGACCGTCAAGATTGCCTTGCTATAATTAAAGTTATATTTGCAGTCATGCTCATTATCCGTAATCTGGCTTTTAGTTTCCGTCGTGGTATAAGCCAGAAAAGGAATGGTCTGGGTTTCTGCACGATTATTCGGATTACGGTAGGCGACCCCTTCAATCTTGATGCGGTCTTTCGTCAGCTGATGAATCTTGAGATGAATCGGCTGTTTGGCCATTTGGCCCTGTTCAAACTTCAGATAGTGCTGAGTCAGGCTCTGATTCAAAGAAATATAAATATTGAGGTCATCCAGACGCTGGTCAAATTGCTGTTTAAAGCAGTCCAGCGTTTTACATTGCTGTAAGCGTGTGCTCCATAGTTGCTGGGTATCTTGCAACAAGCGAACAGGTGCATCTGTAATCAGAAAAGCGGTAAAATATTGATCTGTCAGTTTTTCACGCGGTTCAGCTAGAGAGGCTGAGCAGATCTTTTTCATGGCTGCGTTATTGTTATGATGACTGCTACAGTCCAGCGATTCAGCATGAATGCTGCTAGCAAAAAGGCCTGTCCCGAGTAAAAGTCCCATTATTTTCATCATATTTATATCAGTTTTCAGTAGCATGATCGCTTATACTTTCACTGTGTTACGCTAGGTCTAACTATAGCGAAATAGAAACGTCGTGTACAAGATTTCAATCAGTTATTTCTAAAGGATATAAAAGTGATTGCACAAATTCGTATTGGTCAGGGACTGGATGTACATGCATTTGAAGAAGGTGATTTTGTCACTCTGGCAGGTATTCAGATTCCACATACGCATGGCTTGAAAGCACACTCTGATGGTGATGTAGTTTTACATGCACTTTGTGATGCTTTATTAGGTGCCTTAGCACTGGGCGATATTGGTCAACATTTTCCGGATACCGATCCGCAGTTTAAGGGTGCGGACAGCAAGGTCTTGTTAAAGCATGTCTATCAGCTAATTCTGGATCGTGGTTATCGCCTGAATAATGCCGATATTACGGTGGCCTGTGAACGTCCAAAGCTGGCTAAACATAATCTGGAAATGCGTCAGAGCATTGCCGATGTACTGGATGTGGATGTGACTCAAATCAGTATTAAAGCCACAACCACTGAAAAATTAGGATTTACTGGCCGTCAGGAAGGTATTATGTCTATGGCAACTGTTCTAATCATCCACTACAAATAACATCAACCGAAGTTATTGGGATGAATCAGGGATAATTCCAGTTCATGTGTTGCTTTACGGCCTTGCAGCTGTAGGGCAACCGCATGAATTAAACCGGTCCAGGTTTCATTCGGTTCCCAGAGCTGATGCAGATATTCCTGCGCAGTCGGCATATCCATATTCATATAGTATTGACGGTATAGATATATCAGGCAGCTGACATGATAATTCTGCGTACAATGTACCCAGACCATTTGTTCTTTGACCAGATAATCAATCAGATCCAGTACCAGTAGGCACTGACTATCTGAGGGAGTTTCCCAAGAGATGGGCAATTGGATATAGTTCAAGCCAAGATCAAGACAAATTTTATCTTCATGTAACAGATGATGATCGCTATCTGTTAATGCCACATTGATTACGGTAGAGACGCCGTATTCTTTAATCAACCTCAGTTGTTCAGTTGTCGGCTGACCAGAGCTGAACAGATGGTCATGGATGAACTGAAAATTTTCAATTTGACTTAATGCAGTTTCAATTTCATTCATCAGATAAAATTTTCCTTGTTCAGAAATGAAAACGCCATCTTGTCGATGGCGTTTGTCAGTTCGTTTAACGATTAGGTAAAACGTCCTTCAATGCCTCATGCATGTCAAGCAACACTTTTTCTGTGGTCTCCCAATCGATACAGCCATCAGTTACTGATTTTCCATATTCCAGATCACAAAGATTGGCAGGAATATCCTGACGGCCACCTTTCAGGTGACTTTCTACCATAATACCAACAATTGACTTGTTTCCATCAAGAATTTGTTCAGTAATATTTTTTAAGACAAGCGGTTGTAAGTACGGGTCTTTATTCGAGTTTGCGTGGCTGGCATCAATCATGATTTTGCCGCTGACTTTGGCTTTCGCAAGAGTTGCTTCAGCATCTGCAACTGAACCTGCATCGTAGTTAGGTTTACCATTACCACCACGTAGAACCACGTGTGCATATGGGTTACCTGAAGTACGAATCACCGCAACCTGACCTTGATCGTTAAGGCCCAAGAAGCTGTGACCATGTTTAACAGATTGCATTGCATTGGTCGCAACAGTTAAGCCGCCGTCTGTACCATTTTTGAAGCCGACTGGTGAAGACAGGCCAGAAGACATTTCACGGTGAGTTTGGCTCTCGGTAGTACGTGCACCGATCGCTGACCATGAAATTAGATCTTGATAGTACTGTGGAGAGTTTGGATCCAGTGCTTCTGTCGCACATGGCAGGCCAAGTTCATTCAGCTCCAGTAACAGTTTACGACCGATACGCAGACCTTTCTCAATATTGAAAGAGTCATTCATATCAGGGTCATTGATCAGACCTTTCCAGCCTACAGTTGTACGCGGTTTTTCAAAATAAACACGCATTACGATATACAGGCTATCTTTTACTTTTTCGCTTAAAGCTTTTAAACGTTCAGCATATTCATGCGCAGCCGCTGGATCATGAATTGAACATGGACCAATCACTACAAAAATACGCTTATCCTTGCCATCCAGGATATTACGAATCGTTTCACGACCATGCAGTACGGTTTGATAAGCAGTTTCAGTCAAAGGTAACTCTGCTTTCAACTGAGCAGGTGTTACCAAAGGAATCATGCTTTGGATATTCACGTCATCAATATCTGATGCTGAAATAGGTTTTGACTGTAGTGTATTCATTGCCGTCACTGGTTTGATCATACAAAAGGTTGTTTAATAGCCTGAATATAACATGAATGATGCGTCACTTTGTTATAAAAAAGATGAATACTTCTTTGAAAAAAAAGTGATGAATCCATGATTTAGTTTAAACAGCAGCTGTTTTTTCTACTGCTGTTACCAATTCAGGTTGGGCGGGTTGTGCCGGTTTTGACTTGACTGGATTCACAATGAAATTCACGCCAAGACAGAACAGGGTAATCCCAAGAATTTTACGGATAATTTTCTCTGGCATACGTGAACTGATCAGTGTACCAATCACAATTGCTGGAATAGAACCGCAAAGTAACCAGCCTAATAAAGTAAAGTCTACATTACCAGCACTCATATGGCCCAGACCTGCGACTAAAGTTAGAAGTACTGCATGTACTACATCCGAACCGATAATGCGGATCATGGGTAAATTCGGAAACATGAGGATCAGGGCCATAATACCGAAAGCACCGGCACCGACAGATGACAGGGTCACAAACACGCCCAGTACAATCCCCATGATCACGATCAAGACACGTTTATTACCGGATTTAAAATCAACTTTGTCCAGATCCTGAGTCATGTCAGGCAGTTCTTGTTTGCGGTATTTATTAAAGAACTTTTCAATGGAATTGCGGAATACAATAGATGCACCGGTAAGGGTCAGCATAAAGCCCAATACCATAGTCAGTGTTGCTTTATAATGTGTCGATTGACTAAGGTAATTCTCAAGTACCCAGTGGGTCACAAATGAGGCAGGGATACTACCGATCGCCAGCCAGATTACAATGGGCCAGACAATATTCATTTTCTTGGCATGAACCAATGAACCACAGAATTTAGAAATTGCGGCATAAAGAAGGTCTGTACCAATCGCGATATGTGGTTCAACCCGAAGCAGTGTAATCAGAATTGGGGTCATTAACGAACCGCCACCGACACCGGTAATCCCAACACAGAAACCTACCAATACACCTGCTAAAATAAATTCAATCGGACCAAACATGCATATATGCCAAAATCAAAAAACGAGCATATCTTATGACTTTTAAATATAAGTCGTTGTCTTGATTATTGATTTGCTTATTCTAAAAAGAGATAAAGACTGTAAAATTTAAAGTAATTCATCCTAATTTATATTTTAATTTGAATCATCTAGCACACCTTTCTATTGCTAAGCCTGAAAATTGATAAAGATTCTGCAAAATGCCTTTTGATTTATTTGTTTAAAGATCAGCCGCTTTAAATTTATTTTAATTTTTAAGCTGGGCTAAGGCGCGAGCGTTGTACAGCTGCCAGAGTTTTATTATTTGGGATAGACACGATTTGTGAGTTCAACACTTAAGCATGCTCAAATCACGCTTTATGATAGAATCTGAACGGAATTAATTTGTCTCATTCGAGGGAATACACTTGCAAAATCGGAAACTTAAAATCGGAATCGTGGTGGGAGAAGTATCTGGAGATACGCTTGGTGCGAAGCTCATCCGTAGTTTTCGAGAGCAGGGTATTGATGCAGAGTTTGAAGGGATCGGCGGACCACAAATGCTGGCGGAAGGCTTCAAGAGCTACTATCCAATGGATATTCTCTCAGTCATGGGCATTGTTGAAGTCCTGAAAGATATTAAAAAACTGTTTGCAGTTCGTGATGGTCTGGTCGAGACCTGGACGAAAGATCCAGTCGATGTGTTTATCGGTATTGATGCGCCTGATTTTAATTTGCGACTTTCCAAGGCCCTGAAACAAAAACAGTTACCGATTAAGGCCGTGCAATATGTCAGTCCTTCGGTCTGGGCATGGCGTCAGGGCCGGGTACATGGCATCAAGGCCAGTATTGATCTGGTGCTGTGCCTATTTCCATTTGAAAAAGCATTTTTCAAGAAATGGGATGTTCCGGCAGCTTTTGTCGGTCATCCATTGGCAAGCCAGTTACCCCTTAACAATGATCTGGCTGAAGCGCAGGCAGAACTGGGTCTCGATTCTACGCAAAAGTATATTGCACTGCTGCCGGGGAGCCGCCGTGGTGAAATTGAACGTTTAGGACCATTGGTACTGGATGCAGCCAAAATTCTGCATCAGAAATACCCGGATTATACGTTTTTGATTCCTGCCATTAATGAGATGCGCAAACAGCAAATTGAAAACTTGCTGGCACGATATCCGGACAGTTTAAAAGTGCATATCCGCCTGATGGAAAATACCAGTAGTGAGTCAAAAATTGGCCGCCAAGTCATGAATGCGTCCAATATCATTGCACTAGCTTCAGGCACTGCGACACTGGAAGCCATGTTATTGCACCGTCCGATGGTGACCTTTTATAAATTGCACTGGCTGACTTTCCAGATTGCCAAATTGCTAGTCAAAATTCCTTATTTCTCATTGCCAAATATTATTGCTGGCAAAAAAGTCATTCAGGAATTAATTCAGTCTGAAGCAACGCCTGAAAATCTGGCTGCTGAAATTGAAAAATTGATGGATATTGAAGCAGCTAAAATTCAGGTGATGCAGCATCTTACTATGCACAAGCAATTGCTTTCCGGCAACAGTGAAGATCCTGTCAAAGCGGTACTAGATTTAGTCCAATAATGAAATCTTGCTTGTCTGACAGGCAACACGATATTGGGTCGGGGTTTGTTCAAACTGTTTTTTAAAGCTTTGACTAAACGCCGTTTCCGAAGAATAGCCTACCAAATAGGCGATCTGCTGAATGCTAAATCCGCTATTTCTGAGATATTGTGCTGCCAATCGAAGTCGATGCTGTTGCAGATAAGCCAATGGCGGCTCATCAACAATCTGGGTAAACAGCTGGGCAAATTTGGAACGCGACATATGGCATTGTTCAGCCAGGCTTTCTACGGTCCAAGGCTGTTCTGGTTTGCCATGAATTGCTGCCAAGGCATTGGATAGTTCAGGATGGGAAAGGGCATTTAGCCAGCTCGAAGCATTTTCCAGATTCAAAATATAATCTCGTACGCATTCAATCAGTAAAATACTGACCAGATGATCCAGAATTTTGTCTCGTCCCGGACGAAGTTGCTGGGTTTCTAGCGCCAGAAATTGCAAACCGACCTGTAACCATTCTGGTGCTGTATCTCCCAGAATATGCTGGATGTGCAGATATTTAGGTAAAGCACTCAGTAGCGGTTTCGCCATCTGGATATCCAGATTGGAACGAATCGCCAGAATAAAACTGCGTTCTGCTGAATGGGTGATATTGAGATCCACACATTGCTGTGCATGAGTCTGAAAATAAGAATTGATCGAATGATGTTCAGAAAAATCTGCATTACCGGGACTAGAAATCCGATGGGTAGAACCTGCAGGCAATAACACTAGATCGCCTTGTTGCAGCTCAAGCAAATCACCATCTTTAAATATTAATTGCGCTTGACCTTGCAATAACACATAAGCCAGCATGGAAGGTTCATATTCATAATCAAACCCGCCTGGATGGAACACATTGAGGTAGAGATATTCTGATTTTTCCAGATGAATATCATCAAAAATTTTACTTAAAGCATCCATGCCTGACTCTATTCTTTTGTTTTAATTAATTTAATTAAATTTAAATAGTCCAGAATTGTGATTTAAGGCCAAGATTTAGCCTATTGCGCCAAAGACGCTGACATAGTTTTTCTGGACGTTCAATACTGTTCGCTAATGCTGAAATATTCAACTATATGTGCAGAGTAACATAAAAAAGGAGGGTCGCAATGAATGCCCCTGCACAAATTAGCAAAGCTCAGTTCACGCAGGATGCGTCAGTGCTGAAAGGTTTACAACTGGATAAAAAACGTTTTGGCTGGCTGCTCAGTCCCAGTTTGCCTGTGATCGGTATGGGAATTCTGGCTGGCTATCATTTTGGTCCCAAAGCCACTAAAAAAGTCTTTGCGATGGGTGGACCTTTATTATTGCATGTGATTATCCCGACTCTGGATGCTTTAATTGGTGATGATGCCAATAATCCAAATGATGAGCAGATTCAGGCATTGGTCAGGGATCCTTATTATGACCGGATCGTGAAGATGTTTATTCCTTTGCAAATGGCTGCCAATGCTTTTGCAGGCTATGTAGTATCTCGTCCAAATGTTTCTCTGGTCGATCAGGTGTTACTTGGTGTATCTATGGGGGCGATTAATGGGATCGGCGTGAATACTGCGCACGAGCTGAGCCATCGTCCTCAGAAAAAAGACCATTACTGGTCGCATGCCAGCCTGATGCCACTGGCCTATAACCATTTCCGGATTGAGCATCCTTATGGACATCATAAACGGGTGGCGACGCCAGAAGACCCGGCATCTTCGAAAATGGGTGAATCTTTCTACCGTTTCTGGCCACGTACCGTATTGGGTGGCTTGAAATCAGCAATTCAGATAGAAAAAAGACGTTTGGAACGTAAAGGTTTAAAATTCTTTAGTCAGGAGAATGAACTGTTTCATGGCTGGGCCATGAGTGCGGGCTATCATGCCTTGATGCTGAAAACGTATGGCAAAAAAATTATTCCTTATACGCTGACCCAAGCCTTCTATGGCATCAGCCTGTTTGAGATCGTGAATTATATCGAGCATTATGGGTTGAAACGCGGGCAAAAAGCGGATGGTACCTATGAGCGAACCTTGCCCGAGCATAGCTGGAACAATAACAACATCGTGACTAATCTGTTCCTGTACCAGTTACAACGCCATTCGGATCATCATGCCTATCCAAGCCGGCCATTTCAGGCATTGCGACATTTTGATGAAGCGCCAGAATTACCAAGTGGTTATGCTACCATGCTGATTCCAGCACTGATTCCACCATTGTGGTACAAGATGATGGATCAACGTGTGTATCAGCATTATCAAGGCGATCTGACTAAAGCGAATATTCTGCCTTCGAAGCGTGCCAAGCTGCTTAAGAAATTTGGTCTAAAAGACGCTGCGGCTTGATGATGTAAATAAATAAAAATGCGCCATTCGAGGCGCATTTTTATTGATTTTTAATTAGAACCAGTCACTTTGCATATTTAGACAGGTGTCATCGAAGTTCATCAGTAATTTAGCCTGATGTTCAATTTCAGGCAGTTCCCACTGAATAAAATATTGAGCTGCCTGAATTTTACCTGCCAGAAAAGCTTGATCTTCCTGTTGAGAAGATGTGCCAAATTTAAGTTGAGCCTGATTGGCCATTTCCAGCCACAACCACGCGATAATAGTTTTGCCCATCATATCCAGATATAGCCCAGAATTGGCCAAAGCTTCACTAACGTTGCCTTGATGCAGAGCCTGACCTAAAACCTGTGTGGTTTTTTGCACAGTAACAAGATGCTGTTTATAGACATCTGCCAGTTCTGCTAACTTGCTATCCTGAATCTCAGACAAGGTTTTCTGGATGCGTTGCATGAGCAGGGTCAGGCCTTTGCCATTGTGCTGCCAGAGTTTACGGCCTAGTAGATCCAGAGACTGAATCCCATAGGTGCCTTCATGAATCGGATTAAGACGGTTATCCCGATAGCATTGCTCAACCGGATATTCACGCGTATAGCCTGCACCACCCAAGACCTCAATTGCCAGATCATTGGCTTTAGGACCATAGGCAGAAGGGAAGGACTTGACCACGGGTGTAATAAGATCGAGTAAAATGGCACTATCTTCATCTTGTGCAGCCTGATGTTCATCAATTAAACGAGCTGCAAATAAGCACAGCGCCAAAGCACCTTCAACATAGGACTTTTGTGTCAACAGCATACGTTTTACATCCGTATGCTCAATGATATTCACGGGCTTGGCGTCAGGTGTTTTTTCATGAACCAGACGGCCTTGAGGACGGTTTTTAGCATAGGCCAGAGATTCCAGATAACCACGATAACCAATCATGGCTGCACCGAGACCAACACCGACACGTGCTTCATTCATCATCTTGAACATGTATTTTAAGCCATGCCCCGCTTCACCAATTAAATAGCCTAAGCAATTGTCATTTTCCCCAAAGCTTAGCACTGTTGAAGTAGTGCCGCGATAGCCCATTTTGTGTAGTAGGCCAGCCAGCTGGACATCATTGGATTCACCTAAAGTGCCATCTGTATTGGTTTTGAGTTTCGGCACGATGAATAGGGAAATACCTTTTACGCCTTGTGGTGCATCTTGGATACGAGCCAGAACCAGATGCACAATATTTTCAGTAATGTCCTGATCACCACCAGAAATAAACATTTTCTGGCCTTTAATTTTATAGCTTCCATCTGCCTGAGAAATCGCTTTAGTGGTTAGATCTCCCAAAGAGGAACCTACATTCGGCTCGGTCATCGCCATAGTCCCGGCAAAGCGGCCACTGAGCATATGCGGCAAGAACATTTGTTTTTGTTCTGAAGAAGCAAAGGCCTGAATCAAATTTGCTGCAGCGGCTGTCAGAAAAGAGTAGGCAACAGTCGAAGGATTCGCCGACATGAAATAGGCATTGCAGGCCATATTCACCAAAGTCGGCAATTGCATGCCGCCGTCTGCGTAATCATGCTGGGCGCAGAGTAGGCCAGCATCAGCAAATTGTTGCCATGCTATTTTCACTTCATCAATAGTCTTCACCTGTTTGCCATCAAAGCTCGGTTCGTGATGATCAGCCTTGGCATTATGCGGCGCAAAATAATCGGTCGCGATGCCTTTTGCCGTTTCCAGAATGCTATCAAAGGTATTTTTGTCATGATCCTGATAACGTTCCAGGTCAGTTAAGGCTTCGAGTTTGAAAACATCATAAAGCAGAAAATTGAGGTCTTTATTATTAATCAGCTGAGTCACAGTACGATCCCGAATGTGTAATCCTTGAGATAGCATCAAGACTAGCAGTTGCATTTATCAAGGAGGATTGTCAATAATGACATGAATAGGGTGAAAAAAGACAAATAGAAAAATATGCAACAGGTAGTGATTTTAGGCTTTGATGGTGCTTTGGCTTCAGCAATTACAGGTGTCGTCGATTTATTTGCTATGGCTGGCGTGAGCTGGAACCGGATTCAGCAGCAGGATGTGCAACGCCTGTTTAAAGTCAGGATCGCCAGTCCAGATGGACAGCCAATTCGTTGTATTAATGGTCTGGAATTGCAAGCTCATTGTGCGTATAAAGAGATTCAAACAGCAGATATTCTGGTAGTGCCGACCATTGCCGCACCTATTCAAGAGGTACTGGATGAAAATCCAGGCCTGATTCAGTTTTTAACTTCCGCCCATGCACAATCCACCTTAATCGCTGGAAACTGCACCGGAAATTTCTTTCTGGCAGAAGCCGGCATTTTAGATGGACGTGTGGCGACAACGCATTGGGGATTTCAGGACATGTTTCGTGCCCGTTATCCTCAGGTCAAACTCAATGCCGATCTGATGATTAGCCGGGATCAGAATATTTACTGTGCAGGTGGAGGCTTGGCCTGGTTTGACTTAGGCTTGCATCTGATTGAACGTTTCTATGGTTTTGAAGTTGCCATGCAATCTGCCAAATCCTTTGTGATTGATTATCGACGTGATAGTCAATTGTCTTATTCATTAATGAAGATTGGTCAACCTCATCATGATGAACTGGTGCAAAAAGTTCAGGACTGGTTAGAGCAGCATTTTCATGAAGAATTCACTTTGAATGCACTGGCAGAACGTTTTAATGTCACCACTCGTACTTTAATCCGGCATTTTAAGCAGGCGCTAAATATTGCACCGAACCAGTATCTGCAAGCCATTCGTATTGAAGCGACACGTAAGCGTCTTGAGGAAACCGATCAGGCAATAGATCTGATTATGCAAAATGTCGGCTATCAGGATCCAAGCTCATTTCGGCGTTTATTTTATAAAAAAACAGGGTTAACACCCTTAGAATATCGCCGTCGTTTTAGCCGACGTTTCTAGATTTTGATAAACAGAGAGATTCGAAAATCTCTCTTAACATACTTATTAGCTAAAGATGTCTTTACGTAAATAATGCGTATAAATAGTTGATGCGATGCTTTGCAGGAAGCCAGTGAACATGATCCAGTAAATGAAAACTTCACGTTCTAACCATTTTAGTCCGAAGCCTTCAAATCCGATAATGATCAAAAAGGCTGAACTAATCCCCAAAAATAAAATGTTATAGGAACAATGACTTCTGCTTTAATAAAATCATTGTTCCTCTTTCGTCTTTGGCTTCCTGTGAGCACTCAAAGCGTATTTTATATATTTCACAGCAAATCACAGCAACCACAATACTTAAAATACTAGCCATCAATAACCAATATAGTGTCATGTTTCTTCCTCAGCATAACTAAACAGTTCCTCAATCGTGGTTTCAAGCACATTTGCTAACTTGAATGCCAGTATCAAGGAAGGGTTGTACTTCTCTTTTTCTAATGCAGCAATCGTTTGGCGGCTAACTGCCACTGCATCAGCAAGCTGTTGTTGTGTCCAACGTTTTTTAGCACGGAACACGATGATGTCATTCTTTAACATGTTTTTACTCCAACATTATTTAAAATGTAATATATATTTAACATTGTGTAAAATATATATTTCATAATGATAAAAATAAGCGTCATTTAAAAGAGTTGAAATATAAAAAAACGGGCTTGATGCCCGTTTAAAAAGTATTGAATCAACTCGTTTAAGCTTTGACTGAGGTCGATTTAACCTTGCGGCCATGCAGCAGGTAATACCAGATCAGACAGCTAAAGGTAAGCAATGCAGAGAACAGATAAAGCTGACGATAACCCACCTGATCCAGCAGCATGCCGAGGAAATAAGGGCCGAAACCAAGACCTGCATCCAGTGCAATAAAGAAGGTTGAGGTGGCGAGACCCATCCGTTGCAAGGTGGTACTTTTCACAGCAATGGTTTGACACACGGACTGGATATTCCCGAAACCAAAACCTAATAACGCGGCACTCGCCAGTAACATCACAGAGTTTTGTGTTTGACTCAGCATCAGAATACCTACTGCCATAATCACGATTGCAGGGTAGATAATGATATTTTCACCTTTACGGTCCATTAATGGGCCAGTAAAAGGACGCGACAGCAGAATAGCAAAGGCATACATCAGGAAGAAGAAAGAGGCTGCTTCGACCAGATTGATGTCCTTGGCATAGAAGTGAATAAAGGACAATACGCCTGAATAACAGGTAGCCACCAGCAGGACAATGACAGCAATCGGCAAGGCATTCGGCTCTACATACTGAGCGAGCTTACTGGCAGATTGTGGAACAGAGGAAGTTGATGTACCACTCGCTTTAAGGCGCGGCGGCTGGATAAACAGACCGCAGATAAGGCAGCTGAGCGCAACGATAGTGGTGAAGATAAAAATCACCTGATAATTAAAATTCGTCATCAGCCAGATCCCGACAAAAGGACCAATCGCTGTACCAAGCGTACTGCTCATACTGAAATAACCGATACCTTCACCACGTCGTGTTGCCGGAATGGTTTGCGCAATTACTGTGCCGAGTACGGTAGAGGCCATACCCATCATAAAGCCGTGGATCAGACGAATACCCAATAACACTTCTAGTTTGGCCGGAATCATATAAAGTCCGGAAAATAGCAAAAAACCGGTCAGGCCAATCACCAGAGTATTTTTCAGCCCTAGACGATTCAGCAATTTCCCAATAAATAAGCGTCCAATTAGCGTTCCGACAATAAACAGACCGGATACCAGACCGGCTTGTGCAGTCGATGCTCCCAGTTCAGCGACCGAGAAACCGACAATCACAATCACCAGCAGGTAAAACACCAGAACAAGCTGGAAATTAACCAGACTGACCAGGACGAAATTAGGGGTCCATAAGCGGGCTTGATCTTGGCTCATTGTGGTGTTTCCTGAGATGAAGGGTGTAATTGCTGAATCAGCTGAACCAA
Organism: Acinetobacter variabilis; assembly: GCF_000369625.1. Classification (GTDB taxonomy): domain Bacteria; phylum Pseudomonadota; class Gammaproteobacteria; order Pseudomonadales; family Moraxellaceae; genus Acinetobacter; species Acinetobacter variabilis. The sequence continues at coordinate 1,091,161 of NZ_KB850113.1, read as the reverse complement.
AGTATTTTTACTGCTTTGCAGATCATCTGCGTCAATCTGTTGCAGTAACTGATCTTCAAAAGCATCAATCTGTTTAGAACACAGGTTAAAGGTTTTAACCCCTTGCTCGCTGAGTTTAAATACTTTTTGACGTTTATCCTCGGTTTCGATCTGGCAGATTAAGTCGAGTTCACTTAAATGCTGGATACGTTTGGTTATGCTTGGTTTTGAAACATTTAAATAGCTTGAAATATCAACCAGCGTGCATTGCTGTTGGGATTGAATGGTATAGAGCACTTGCCATAAGGAGTAATTAAGTTGGGAGGATAACAAAATAGTATTGATTTCATCACTCATGAGTCGTGCGCAACGCAGCAACAGTGAACGAAATCTGGAAGAGGGTTGAAACATATAGTTAACCTGGCTAACTAAATTGTGCCTAATCTACGCCTCTTTATTCAATTAGACAAGAGGGAAATTTTGAAAATTTTTGCATGGTTAACGTCTTTTTGACTAAGTTATTACAAGTCTTTAACCTGATTAAAAAACAATCAACAAAAGACTACATACTTTTAAGAATGATTCAGCCTAAGCTACCTAAGCACTAGAAAAATCCATCACTTAATAACTGAAGGGCAGATATGCCAAATAACACTACATAGGTGAAGTTTATGACTCTGGGTTTAACTGCATTAGAGTTAGCACGTATACAGTTCGCCTTTACTGTATCTTTTCATATTATCTTTCCAGCAATTTCAATCGGATTGGCAAGTTTTCTGGCTATTCTGGAATGGCGCTGGTTAAAGACTAAAAATCCGATTTTTCAGGATCTGTTCAAGTTTTGGGTCAAAATTTTCGCCGTCGCATTTGGTATGGGCGTCGTATCCGGTGTGGTAATGAGCTATCAGTTCGGAACCAACTGGAGTGAGTTTTCCCGGGTCGCTGGAAGTGTGACCGGACCCTTGCTGGCTTATGAAGTTTTAACTGCGTTCTTTTTAGAAGCCGGATTCCTGGGCATCATGCTCTTTGGCTGGGATCGGGTTGGCCCACGAGCACACTTTTTCTCCACTTTAATGGTCGCAGTCGGCACCTGTATTTCCATGTTCTGGATTTTATCTTCCAATAGCTGGATGCAGACCCCACAAGGTTTTGCGATTGAAAACGGCCTAATCGTCCCTCAGGACTGGGTAGCGATCGTATTTAACCCGTCTTTTCCTTATCGTCTGGCCCATATGGCGATGGCCGCCTTTCTGGTCTCGGCCTTACTTGTAGCCTCAACAGCGGCATGGCATCTGATCAAGGGTCGTCGCGATCCTTTAGTTAAAACTTCATTTTCCATGGCCATGTGGCTGATTCTGGCACTTGCACCTTTACAAATTTTTGTGGGGGATATGCATGGTCTGAATACACTTGAACATCAGCCAGCCAAACTGGCCGCGATGGAAGGCCATTGGGAAACCAATCATGATGAAGGAATGCCTTTATACCTGTTTGGGATTCCAGACATGCAAGCGGAAGAAACCAAATATGCAATTGGTATTCCTAAATTGGGTAGTCTGATTCTGACGCACTCTATGGATGGAAAAGTCACGGGGCTTAAAGATTTTGCGCCTGAAGATCGACCCAATTCACTGGTCGTGTTCTGGAGTTTCCGGATTATGGTCGGGATGGGTATGTTGATGCTCTTGCTTGCATTATGGGGGCTATGGTCACGTACCCGAGGACGTTTTTATGAGTCACGTGGTCTGCATCGTTTTGCACTCATCATGGGTCCATCCGGATTTCTTGCCATGCTGGCAGGATGGTTTACCACAGAAGTCGGCCGTCAGCCTTGGGTTGTCTACGGCATTATGCGGACCAAAGATGCATTATCACCAGTGTCCGCTGAACAGGTCGGTTTGACCTTGATTATCTTTGTGGTGGTGTACTGCGTTGTTTTTGGCGTAGGAATTTTCTACATGTTGCGCCTAATGCATAGAGGTCCAGAATTTATTCATTCCAGACCACACCATGAATCGGATAGCGATGTGGTTCAGGCTTCCCGTCGACCATTGAGCAGTATTCGCGAACGTATTGAAGAGGTTCCTGAACATCCGGATCAGGAGGATAAAAAATGATTGATTTATCATTAATTTGGATTGCGATTATTGGACTGGGTGTACTGGTCTATACTATTCTCGATGGTTTCGATCTGGGCATTGGCATTCTATTTCCATTCTTCCCGCATCAGGATGAACGCGATGTCATGATGAATACGGTCGCTCCGGTCTGGGATGGTAATGAAACTTGGATGGTTCTAGGGGGCGCTGGATTATTTGCTGCCTTTCCATTGGCTTATTCGACGGTACTCTCAGCACTGTATATGCCGATTATCCTGATGGTGATCGCCTTGATTTTTCGTGGTGTTGCTTTTGAGTTCCGTTTTAAGGCGAATAAAAGCAAACATTGGTGGGATAAAGCTTTTATAGGTGGATCGATCGTCACCAGTTTCTTGCAAGGGATGATCCTGGGTGCATATATTCAGGGAATTGAAACACGAAATGGTGTCTATGTAGGTGGTGGTCTGGATTGGCTCAGTCCATTTAGTATATTTACAGGAATCAGTGTCGTGGTGCTATATGCAGCATTAGGCTGTGGATGGCTCATTTATAAAACCGGTGATGATTTACAGGATCGCATGTTTAAACTGATGCCGAAGCTGATTATAGCCTTATTAATTATTCTAGGTGCTGTTAGTGTTTATACGCCGTTGACCCATCCGCAAATTGCGGAGCGCTGGTTCAGCCAGCCTCAATTTACCTACTTTATGCCCGTACCGATCCTGGTCATATTGTTTACCTGGCTGGCCTTACGTGCCTGTAAAAGACGCAGTGAACTAGGCCCATTTTCCTATATGTTAGTGCTGGTATTCCTGGCATATACCGGTTTTCTGATTAGTCTGTGGCCTTATATTATTCCACCATCAGTCACGATCTGGCAGGCAGCGGCACATGAAAATAGTCAGTTATTTGCTTTGATTGGAGCCTTAGTCCTGATTCCGATTATCGTGATTTATACCTGCATGTCCTATTGGGTATTCCGACACAAGGTGCGTGTTGGTGATGATGGTTATCATTAAGGAGCGGGTATGACACGCAAACAGATAGTATGGTTTGTAGGCTTATGGCTTGCAGGTTTTTTGACACTGGCACTTATTGCAGGGGCATTCCGCTTTCTGGTGCATTTGGCCTATTAGGTTATCATATGAACTGAACAAGCAAAAGGGATTTGTTAGTACAGATCCCTTTTTTATAAGCTAAATTTTAGATCTTTAAAATCAAGATGAGGCTTTGATCTGTTTACGATACACACTTGGACGGACAGGGCGGCTATTTTTCCATAACCCTTTTTTCTGCTTTTTGGCTTTATTCTGTAGTTCCATCATATAGCGTAAATGGTTTTTATCCCGGATATATTCCTCATAAACCCATGCCGCACCACGTTTCACAATCTCTTCATTGATATTCTTGCGATAACGATAGACCACACCGACACAGCGACCATATCGGTCAATATCAGTAATTTGTACACGAATCATTTTATTTTTAACCATACTTTGAACCAGGCGTAGCGATTCCTTACCATAGGCCTGTGAAGATTCAGGTGCATCGACATAAGCAAAGCGCAGTTTGGTCTCAGAGCGACGGATATTAAAACGGTAGCAGGTAAGGGTATCGCCATCACTGACAGCACTAACCCGGCACCAGTATTTCTTACCTTTCTTAAAGGGGCGAAATAGGTCCTTTAAATACACCGTAATTTTATGCAGCAGATAATAGGAAAAACACAGAAGTACGAAGCCCAGCACAATTTGCCAGGTGGTAGAGAGATGTAACAAGGGCAAGATCCAAATCAGCAAAAACAGCCGCATAAACACAGCTAAAAGTTGAGCCATTTTAGATCAAAGCCACTCCGCATAAGGCTTAAAAAGTCATCAATCAGTGTTTAGTTTTGTACCGATAAAATAGCCTAAGCACCATCAAATTAGGCCAATCTCAATCCTAAAACTTGATAATAAAATAGCCTAAGCAATTTTAAATCATCTCATAAATAGCCTAAGTAAAAATTTTATAAATTTCATTTCTTAAAAATTGATGTCTTTTATTTTCTTGCAGATCTTTATGCCAATACATCCCCATATTAATTTTCGGCAGTTGTACAGGAACGTCAAAAATATTCAGACAGTTTGCTAACTGTAGATGTGTCAATACATTTTTAGGAATTGTCAGCATGGCAGTCTTTTGCTGTTCCAGAATTTGCAGGGCTGTGGAATAGTGCTGACAACGTAAAAAAATCTGCCGGGAATAATGTTTTCGACTTAAATATATATCTTCAACTAAAACTCCCGTACGGCGTGAGGAAACGCCAATATGAGGTGAGGCCAGATAAATCTGTTCATTCATTTCTGTTTGTTGTGTACAGACCACGAATTCATCTTGTACCAGTCGTTCAAACTGAATTTTTTCACTAATACTTTGCTCCAGATCAATGACAAAATCGACCTGTTGAGAGGCGAGATCTGCAGCAATATTTTTACGGTCGAGTTTCATGCTACTCAGCTGAAGATCCAGGTTAATTTTTTGAAAATGTTGAACCAGTTTTGGAAATATCATGGGTTCAATTTCATCATGTACAGCGATTTTTAAGCTATGAATCAATTCCGGTCTGAATTGCTGATGCTGCATTGAAATATTCTGAATCGCAAAAAGTGCATTTTTAATTTCAGGATAGATCTGATCCGCAAACGGTGTGGGCTGCATCTTGCTACCCGTTCGCACAAATAAATCATCCTGTAAATGCTGTCTTAAACGTTGTAAAGCATGACTGGCCGCTGACTGGCTTATCGATAGAATTTGCGCGGCTTTAGAAATACTGTTTTGTTCGTAAATGGCAATAAAAAGTGGATAAAGATTAATATCAATACGATGAAAATTTCGTAGGTCCATCACGGTTTTTGAATGAATACTATGCATACTGCTATATGGAATTAAATCATTTTATTCATAATATATTTTGGGTTAAGGTATTGTAAAGCGTATGAATTAGAATATTCAGAGGGATAAAGCAATGTTTGAGTTGTCTGCACGAGCACAGGATTATTTAAATAGAACAAAAAAGTTTATTACTGATGAAATTGAACCTGTCGAGGCTGGTTTCTGGCATCAGGTGCATCAACTGAATCAAGGTGGCGACTGGACCAAATGGCAATGGCCGGCAGAGCTTGAAATATTGAAAGATAAAGCCAAAGCGGCAGGTCTCTGGAATATGTTTTTGCCTTGTCCAGAATTAGGTCAGGGATTATCCGTTCAGGAATATGCACATATCGCTGAACTTTCTGGACGAAGCCTGATTGCACCTACCGTCTTTAACTGTAATGCGCCAGATAGCGGTAATATGGAAGTATTGTGGCGCTATGGTTCTGAAGAACAAAAACAGCAATGGTTGATGCCACTTCTGGAAGGGAAAATCCGTTCAGTGTTCTGTATGACTGAACCTGCTGTGGCTTCAAGTGATGCTACCAATATGCAGGCGACGGCAGTAGTTGAAGGTGATGAAATTGTTTTGAATGGTCGTAAATGGTGGTCTTCGGGTTTGGGTGATCCAAATGCCAAAATCATCATCTTTATGGCACATACACCGGATGAATCCAAAGACCGTCATCATCAGCATTCGATGGTTTTAGTTCCAGTCGATACTGCAGGCGTGAAAATTGAACGGATGCTTCCAGTCTTTGGTGATTATGATGCACCACATGGCCACGGTGAAGTCAGCTTCGATAATGTTCGTGTTCCAGTTTCGAATTTTATTGGGGGTGCAGGTCAAGGCTTTGAAATTGCCCAAGGGCGTTTAGGGCCAGGCCGTATTCACCATTGTATGCGTTGCATCGGTGCAGCTGAAAAATCATTAGAACTTATGATTGACCGGGGTATGAGCCGTACCGCATTTGGTAAAGAGATTTTAAAACTGGGTGGTAACCTGGAACGTGTCGCAGAAGCTCGCGTTGCCATTGATCAGGCTCGATTATTAACCTTGTATGCTGCCTATAAAATGGATACTTTAGGGAATATGGCAGCACTGACTGAAATTTCTGCAATTAAAGTCGTTGCGCCAAGTGTACTGGAAAAAGTTGTGGATATGGCGATTCAGATCCACGGTGGTGCGGGTGTTTCTCGTGATACACCGCTGACCGGATTCTTTGCCCAAGCCCGTGCCTTACGTTTGGCTGATGGTCCGGATGAAGTGCATAAAGGTATGATTGCCAAGCTGGAACTGGCAAAACGTGGTTATAGCACACGTCGTAAAAAATAAGCTGGCTTTATATACAGAACATTGAAACGTATTAGAAGATTTTAAGGAAAAATTATGGCGGTCATTGATGTAGGTGGGTCAGTTCGTGAAGGTGAGGAACTGGATGTACAGGCCATCACAGATTGGTTAAATCAACAAGGAGTAAATGTAGAAGGTCCTTTAGAGCTTACTCAATATTCCGGTGGAGCTTCAAACTGGACTTATCGTTTGCAATATGCCAATGCCGATTTGATTCTACGTCGTCCGCCTCAAGGGACTAAAGCTAAATCTGCGCATGACATGGCACGTGAATATTATGTACAAAAAGCTTTGGCTGAACACTATCCAGTCGTACCTGAAATGGTGGCACTTTGTCAGGATGAATCAGTCATTGGCTGTGATTTTTATGTGATGAAACGCATTGAAGGTATTATTCCGCGTGCCAAGCTGCCGCCTGAATTACAACTGACTGAACCAGATATCCAGACTCTATGTATTAATGTGATTGATAAGCTGATCGAACTACACCAAGTTCCTTACACTGGTACAGAACTGGAAAAGTTAGGCAAAGGTGAAGGCTATTGCCGTCGTCAGGTAGAAGGCTGGGATGCACGTTACGAAAAAGCCAAAACATTAAATGTTCCATCTTTTAAATACGTGCGTAACTGGCTGAAAGATAATATTCCATCTGATTCTAAAACCTGTGTCATTCACAATGACTGGCGTTTTGATAATGTCATTCTGGATCCAGAAAATCCAACTGAAGTTATTGGGGTGCTGGACTGGGAAATGGCCACCCTGGGTGATCCGCTGATGGACTTGGGTTCTGCCTTGGCTTATTGGGTAGAAGATACGGACAATGCCATTTTTAAAGCAACACGTCGTCAGCCCACCAATTTAAAAGGTATGTTTACCCGTAAAGAAGTGGTGGATTACTATCTGGAGAAAACCGGTCTGCAACCGGAAAACTGGACATTCTATGAAGTGTTTGGGATTTTCCGTCTCTCAGTGATTGCTCAGCAGATCTATTACCGTTATTACCACAAACAAACCAACAATCCGGCCTTTAAGGATTTTTGGGTAGTGATTCATGCCTTGCATATCCGTGCATTAAAACTGATTGGTCTACAAAAGCTTGAAGCCAATGACATTGCACAAAAATATATCCTGAAATTTAAAGAGTTAATGCAAAAATGACCACCATTTACTTGATCCGGCATGGACAGGCATCTTTCGGGGCAGCCAGTTATGATCAGCTTTCGCCAAATGGGGAACTACAGGCAAAATTGCTCGGTCGTTATTTTGATGAAATTCTGAAAGAAGCACCGTATGTAGTGGCTGGTTCTATGCAACGTCATCAACAAACGGCGCAGTTATCTCTAGAAGAATGTTTTTCTGAAAGCGAGATTTTGACCGATAGTGCCTGGAATGAGTTTAATCATCAGCAGGTCTTTGCCCGTTATGAACCGCGTTTTAATCAGCCAGAACTGCTGAAGCAGGATGTCTCAGAACATGCTAATCCGCGAGACTATTTGAGCAAAATCTTTAGTGGAGCGATTGCTCGATGGACCTGTGATGATTATCACCACGAATATGATGAATCCTGGCCCAATTTTAAAAGCCGTGTAGAAACCGGTTTGCAAAATTTATGTGACCAGCTTGCGCAAACTAAACCGCGCTATGCAATCGTGTATACCTCGGGTGGTGTCATCTCTGTCGCGGTAGGCAAAATCCTGGGTCTGAGTCCAGAGAAAACTTTCGCTTTAAACTGGGCAATTACCAATACCAGCATTACTACATTACGTCTGGTCGGAAATGAACCCCAGCTACTCAGCTTGAATGAACATCATTTTATTAAAGCACAACGTCCAGACCTGCTAACCTGGATTTAAAAATTTTTGAAGATAAAACACCTTAGAAAAAAATAAAGGGATAGGGTAAAAATTATGGCTAAAACGATTTTAATTACTGGTGCAAGTTCAGGGATTGGTGCCGGTATGGCACGTGAATTTGCAAAAAAAGGGTATAACCTGGCGATTTGTGCACGTCGTCTGGAACGTCTGGAAACTTTGAAACAAGAACTCGAAAGCCAATATGATATTAAAGTCATTGCCAAAACACTGGATGTAACCAATTATGATCAGGTTTTTGAAGTTTTCCGTGCCTTTAAAGAAGACTTTGGCACCATTGACCGGATTATTGTCAATGCCGGTGTAGGTGAAGGCCGCCGGATTGGTAAAGGTAATTTTGCGATCAATAAAGCTACTGTTGAAACTAACTTTATTTCTGCATTGGCACAATGTGAAGCTGCAGTGGAAATTTTCCGCGCACAAAACTCCGGTCATCTGGTGATGATTTCATCGATGAGCGCAATGCGTGGTATGCCAAAACACTTGACCGCTTACGGCGCAAGTAAGGCTGGAGTTGCACATCTGGCTGAAGGCATTCGTGCTGAACTAATTGATACACCAATTAAAGTTACGACCATTTTCCCAGGCTATATTCGTACTGAAATTAATGAAGGCGCGAAAAAATTACCGTTTGAAGTGGATGAGAAAACGGGTTCACGTCTATTGGCAGAAGAAATTGAAAAAGCGCCAGTCAAAGCTTATGTACCGAAGTGGCCTTGGTTGCCACTCGGTTTAGCAATGAAAGTATTACCGCTAAAATTAGTCAATAAATTAGGTTAAAACTTCAATTCAAAAAAGCTCCATCAGGGGCTTTTTTAATTTTTAGTATTTAAAAATTTGGATAAAAGTAGGTTGGATAATTCTGGTATCGGATTTAAAGGCGTTATAAATTATTAAGATGTTTAGTTAAATCCCTAAAAGTCATTAACACTTTGATGATGAATAAATTTTATTTCTATATAAAAATAAAAATTTTATCAGAATAGAGATAATTAAATTTTTAAGAAAAGAATTTTTAGACGATAAATTTTATAGAAAATATCTCCTTATTTTTCTGCTTTATTCTTGATCTTAAAAAAATTACTAAAACTGCCCAAAACTTGGACATACTCGCTGCGAAAGTGGAAAGATAACTTCTCTTTTTTATAAATTCCTTTAATGTACAATTGTTCAGAAATTAAAGGTTGTCCATATGTCTACATCTTCGGATATGACTGACCAACAGCGAATCTCTAAGGTCAGAAATATCGTTACACAGGCCGGGGAAGAAATACGTACCCGTTATCCTATACTCAAACATCAGAATTTTATTGGTGCGAGTATTTTAGGTTTTGCCTGGACGGGGATGATCGCATGCGCATTGGCATATGGATATGGTTATCTTTCGGCGTGGTTCACCATTCCATTGATTGCAATTTTTGCTTCACTGACACATGAATTGGAACATGACCTGATTCATTATATGTATTTCAAAAAAACGCCTTGGGCACATCATTTAATGTTGGCTTTGGTGTGGCTGGCTCGTCCAAATACAATTAGTCCATGGGCACGTCGTCGTTTACATTTGCACCATCATAAATATTCAGGAACTGAATATGATCTTGAAGAACGTGGCATCAGTAATGGTATGCCATGGGGGATTCGCCGCATACTAGTGATAAGTGACCAGCTCATGTCGGTCTATTTACGTCCATTTCAGATGTTTAAAATGATTCATATTTTTATGGAAAAACAACCTGAAAAAGAACGTAAAGTTGCCATGATTTCTCAGCTCTTGGGCTTCTTGCCATTAAGCATGATTTATTATGGTCTGTGCTATTTATTTGTAGTTTTTCATGTAGGCAATGCTGTTGCACCAATCTTTGGTTATGAAATGCTTTGGTCGGAAAGTATCATCGAAGCTATGCCGCTCGTGAATTTCTTGACAGTAGTTTGGATCATTCCGAATTTTATCCGTTCTTTTAGCCTGCAATTCGTTAGCTCCAATATGCATTATTATGGTGATATTGATCCACGCGATGTCATCAAGCAGACTCAGGTACTGAATCCATGGTGGATGGTGCCATTCCAGTTATTTTGCTGTAATTTCGGTTCAACTCATGCGATCCATCATTTTGTGGTCAAAGAACCCTTTTATATACGTCAGTTGACCTCTAAAACGGCGCATAAAGTCATGAAAGAAGTGGGTGTACGCTTTAATGATATCGGAACTTTCAAGCGCATGAACCGCTGGAATGATCATAAAGTTTGATAGATCAGCTACATTAAAAAAAATCCCGCTAAATGGCGGGATTTTTTAATTTTTTAATCTACTCGTTAAGTAAAAATTTTATATACAAATATTAGAAAGCAATGTACGGACAAAATTCTAAGTTACGTGAATATTCATTAAAAATGACTGCTGAGGTATTACTCGTAATCCATAAATTGCAGTAAAATCAATCATATCTTTATATAAATTAGTCCATTATGTTGCTCAAAGCTGCCACTATCGCCTTAATTCCCGCGCTCATAATTCAGGGTAACCGTGTCAAAAAAAATACGATAAAACTTCCAGAACCAGAAGGTGCACGTGAAGGGCAAACAGGAACAGGAAAAAAACTTTCATTACTGATTGTAGGTGATTCAGCAGCAGCAGGCGTGGGCGTAGATCATCAGGATGATGCCTTACTCGGCGCGATTCTGAATGAGCTAAAAAATGACTTTGAAATTGAATGGAAGTTGCAGGCAAAAACAGGCGATACCACCTCAAAAGTCATTCATACTTTAGATCAGATTGAAGCTAAATCCTATGATGTGGTCGTGACTTCAGTCGGCGTGAATGATGTAACTAAACTCATGCCTGCCGATGTCTGGATCAAGAAGCAGGAACAGTTTTATAGCAAAATCCAGCAAAAGTTTAATCCAAAACTGGTCATTGCAGCCGGTGTTCCTCCGATGAATATGTTCCCGGCTTTACCGAATCCTCTGGCCTGGTTATTTGGTCAATATGCCAAACACATGAACCAGCAACTGGAAAAATTTGTGAACAAACAGAAAAACATGCAATGGATTGAATACGATATTGAAAAATATCGTGCCATGAATTTACAAATGGCCCAAGATGGATTTCATCCAAGTAAGGAAGTTTATACACTTTGGGGACAAGAAGTTGCTAGTAAGATCCGTCAGGCATTCTAAAATAACTGAAATACCTGAATCTGGAACAGTTTATGTTGGATATTGAAACCCATCCATTACCGCCATTTTTACCGCCCAATGCCAAATTACTGATGTTGGGCAGCTTTCCACCACCCGCAACGCGCTGGAAAATGAATTTTTATTATCCGAATTACCAAAATGATATGTGGCGGATATTTGGGTTAATTTTCTTTAAAAATAAAGATTACTTTTTGGACTTACCCAATAAAAAATTTCAGGAACATCTAATCCGTGAGTTTCTAACTGAAACGGGGATTGCGATTTTTGACAGTGCTTATCAGATCCGACGCCTGAAGGGAAATGCTTCCGATAAATTTCTGGAAATTGTAGTACCAACCAATTTGCAGGATCTATTAGGGAAAATGCCAGACTGCAACCACATCATGACCACAGGCGACAAGGCTACAGATACCCTGATGCTATCGATGCCTGAAGGTACGTTGAAACCAAGTATAGGCGAGCCCACTCAGGCACATTTTCTTGGACGTGAGCTGTATTTATACCGGATGCCGTCTTCATCCCGAGCTTATCCTTTGGCTCTAGATAAGAAAGCAAACAGTTATCGGATGATGTTCGAGCATGTCGGTCTAATTTGAGTTATGAATAAATATAAATTTTAAGTATATTTTTGAAATAAACTTACTTTTAGAAAGTTTTTAAATATTTTCTACCTGCATATTGGGATATTCGACCCAGCGATAATCCTTAACTTTAATATCCCGCACATGATGAAAGCTGGACCAGATCAGTTTGCTCCCTTTACTCCATTTTAAAGCTAAAATACGAGATTCAACTTTCTCAATCTCTTCCGCTGTAGCAGGACGTAAAGAGCCAATTTCTGCATATAGACGTACACCGGGATAATGCTTAAATTTTCCCTTAAACATGGAGCTTAACCAGAAAAGTTTGCTGCTATTCACAGCTTGAATGCATGCAAGTGGCTGATGCTGTAAATTTTCAGAGAAGGTGGTGGAGTAGGTATCAAAAAAGAAACCTGTATTAGACTGCTGATCCAGGAAGACAGTTCCGATCGGAGTAATACTAGGAAAGCCTTGGGGATTGACGGTTGCGATCGAACAATACATTGCTGCACGCTGTGCATTAGCAACTACCTGACGGATATTTTGCCATTCAGAAGGGGAAATCATGATGTTTTCTCTTTATTATTTTAATCAAGCTTAATCTGTATGTCTAAAATAGGCATTGCCATAAAAATATTCAGGTCAAGGCAATTTAACCAATTAAAAATAAGAAATAAATTTCCTATGAACAAAAAGAGCCGATATGGCTCTTTTAAATTTTAGAAATGGAAAATGGAAAAATGAATTAACTATCATATTCCACATAATCCCACAGGTTTAAGCGCGCTTTAATTTCCTTGCGAATATTTGGCAACATTGGAAGTAATGTCCCGTCAATCCATAAACTTAAAGCCTGTGCAGAAATCAGTTGCTGTTGTTCATCGACCAGTTGTGCACCTTTAACCATCACCAGCGTTTCTTCAGAAGCTTCGGTTTCAACACCTTTAAATAGTACCTGTAATTCATAACCGTTATCCTGAATCACCCATTCCAGTTCGATCTGGATATTCTGATTAGATTTAAGTACGACCTGACCTTCGACCAAGTCTGAATCAGACAGGCAATCATGTTCAACCCGTACTTTGGCTAAAAACCATTCTTGTTGAGACAGATCCTGCAAGGTCTTAACAGGGGTGAGAATATCACTGAGTTTAAACTGGCGGCTTAAATCAAAAAATTGCATGGGAGTGGAAAGCGAAAATTCGCAAAATACTAGAAAAGTGTAATTCTAGAGCAATCAACGGAATAGGTAAAACCTTTGTCAGCATTGATCTGATTAATGTATAAGAAATAAGCTGAAAAATATAAGTAGAAAAACTCGATTTAGAGATTTAGTCAATTTTATATTGTTCAGCTTATTACCAATAAAGATCTAAAATATCTAAAGCCAACTATCAATTAAGGAAAAACCACACTAAATGTAATTTGATCGCAATGTATCTGTCATTACATTAACCATTCTCCCGGGAATTTTGTCACCAGATTCATCATATAACGCTGGAATTGTGTTGTTTCAGGGTCATGATTATGCTGAATCACTGAACCATTTTTTTGATGTTCCAGCCAAATGATCTCGCCCTGTTTATTTAACTTAAGTTGATAAGCTATTCTGGGTAAATACTGGTTTAAGGACTTGGTAATTTCATCTTGGAGCTGATCAGATTCAATCACCAGACCGACTTCAGTGTTTAAATATGCAGAACGTGGATCGAAGTTAAAGGAACCAATAAATACCATGCCATCCAGATCAAAGAATTTGGCATGTAGACTGGAACTGTTCTTATTTTTGGCCGGAATAATATTACCGGTCATAATTTCATACCAGGTCCGTTTTGGTCGTTCAATATAGGGTTTAAATTCCCAGAGTTCAATTCCATTTTTGAGGAGCTGTTTACGGTATTGCTGATAATAGGCATGAACCAAAGCAACATCATTTGCCTGGAACGAATTGGTTAAAATTCTGATTTTGACACCCTGTTGGGCACGTTTACTTAAATAATCCGCACCTTCCTGAGTAGGAATAAAATAAGAAGAAACCAGTTCCAGATGGTCTTTGGGCTCACCCATAAGTTCCAGCATATGAGTATAAATATAATCACCATTCTGGGCGCTACGACGGGCCTTGGAAGGGGCATCGGCAACAAAATAGGCATTTCCCCATTTAATCGGGCGCTTTCTCAGCTGTTCATCAATCTGCTGTTCCGCAATACCAACTCGACGTTTCAACTCATTTTTATCGACTTCATCTTCTTTAAATTCGGTTCGCAGCCGTTTTAAAAGTTGTGGATTGCCTGAATCATTTAGAACTTGTCGGATGTCATAGCTCAGATCATCATTCCAGAATTTGATAAAGGTTTGATTCGCATCGTGTGCTGGTTTTCCGGCAAAGAAAATATCGACATCGCTAAACTGAAAGTCTTCACTGGCATCAAAATATTCACTACTGATATTCCGACCACCTGTGACCGCTGCCGTACCATCTGCAATAATCAGTTTATTATGCATGCGCGGATTAACATATTTCATACGGAATCCGTAATCAAGGGCACGCAAATGACGGAATTTATAAGGATTAAATAATCTGACTTCGAAATTAGGATGCTGAGCTAAGGCCAGCAGCTTATCATCCAGTTGAGTTCCGTTCTGGTCATCAATCTGAACCCGAACCTTCACGCCTCGATCAGCGGCTTTTAATAATTGGGAGAGAATCATGTTGCCAATATAGTCATCTTTCCAGATGTAATATTGCAGGTCGAGATGGTATTTGGCCTGATTGATCAGATATAACCTTGCCGCCATACTCATAAAACCATCATATAAAGGCAGATAAGCCGTTTTACCTTCCTGAATCTGTGGTAGCTGTTCCTCTCTAATCCAGTGGGCCGATTGTACGGGAGTAATAGCTTCTTCTTTTGCTGTATTGGGAGCTAATTCACAGCCAGAAATAGTCAGGCTAAAAACAAAAATACTTAAACATGTAATTGACGAGGGCTTAGTCATTGATGTTCCATTTGTTATAGGGGTTTTATTCCTCAACTAGTGATGTTAATGGTTGAATCTCCGAATAGAAAGAGGTTACTGTTAACCATCTGTAAATCAGTAATAAAAGGCTTGTTTTACATGAAATCACGTGCAGCGGTTACATTTGGCTCAGGTCAGCCATTAGAAATTGTGGAAGTAGATGTTGCTCCACCAAAAGCAGGTGAAGTACTGGTAAAAATTAGCCATACTGGCGTATGTCATACCGATGCATTTACCTTGTCTGGTGATGATCCGGAAGGCGTATTTCCAGCAATTTTAGGCCACGAAGGTGCGGGTGTGGTCGTTGAGGTAAGTGAAGGCGTAACGAGTCTGAAACCGGGTGATCATGTGATTCCACTTTACACAGCAGAATGTGGTGAATGTCTGTTCTGTAAATCGGGTAAGACCAACCTGTGTGTAGCGGTTCGTGCGACTCAGGGTAAAGGTGTAATGCCAGATGGAACTACCCGTTTTTCTTATAATGGCCAGCCAATTTATCATTATATGGGCTGTTCAACGTTCTCTGAATATACAGTCGTTGCAGAAGTTTCTCTGGCGAAAATTAACCCTGAAGCTAACCATGAGCAAGTGTGTTTATTGGGCTGTGGCGTGACTACAGGTATTGGTGCAGTACATAACACTGCTAAAGTGCAGGAAGGCGATAGTGTTGCTGTATTTGGCTTAGGCGGTATTGGACTTGCAGTTGTACAAGGGTGCTCGTCAGGCTAAGGCAGGTCGTATTATTGCCGTGGATACCAATCCAGATAAATTCGAACTGGCTAAACAGTTTGGTGCTACTGATTTTGTGAATCCGAAAGACTATGACAAGCCAATTCAGCAAGTGATTGTGGAAATGACCGGTTGGGGCGTAGACCACTCTTTTGAATGTATTGGTAATGTCGACGTAATGCGTTCAGCACTAGAATGTGCGCATCGCGGTTGGGGTCAGTCTGTGATTATTGGCGTAGCAGGTGCAGGTAAAGAAATCTCGACTCGTCCATTCCAGCTAGTCACAAGCCGTAAATGGATGAGTACGGCATTTGGTGGTGTTAAGGGCCGTTCTCAATTACCGGGCATGGTTGAGCAGGCCATGAAAGGCGAAATTCAATTAGAACCATTTGTGACACATACGATGCCATTAGATCAGATCAATGAAGCTTTTGACCTGATGCATGAAGGTAAATCAATCCGTACAGTCATTCATTTTGACTAAGCTGTTTTAATCTAAAAAAGACCGGTACCAATCCGGTCTTTTTTATGCGGCTTTCACTTGATTCAAGATACATTAGTGCATGAAAGCCTCACAGAGAGTCACTGAAACAACACACGCCTGCTAATGTCATTACATGCCAGATGCTTATATTAAATAGGACGTATGAAAATACGTGATAAAACCATTTTAAAGAATAAGGATAAGCTCTATGTCGAATGATAATTTTGATCGTGATGTAATTAAGAATGCGCCTAAAGATGTCCGCGATGATTTAAATGCTGATCCAATTACTGGTGAACCTGGTGCTCATCCTGTGGGTACAGGTATTGGTGCTGCAGGTGGCGCAGCGGCAGGTGCAGCGGTCGGTGCCGCAGGCGGTCCGGTCGGTGCAGCAGTAGGCGGTGTTGTTGGGGCAGTGGTCGGTGGTCTCGCAGGTAAAGGCGTAGGCGAAGCTGTGAACCCGACTGAAGAAGCAGCTTTCTGGCGAGATAATGCTGTTGAAACCCCTTATTATTCAGATGCCCGTACCACGTATAGCGATTTAGATTACGATCGTGACTATGATGCGGCCTATCGTGTCGGTTATGAAAACCGTGGGGCATATGATGCTAATACCCGTTTTGAAGACGTAGAAAGCGATCTGAAAGTAAAATGGGAGCAAGCAAAAGGCCAGTCACGTCTGAACTGGGAACAGGCAAAATTTGCAGTACGTGATGCATGGAATCGCGTAACCCGTTAATTGCAAATGCCAAAACCAAGATCTAATATGCTCTTGGTTTTAAGGAAATGGGCAAAGTCCGCTGACTTTCACGACTTTGTTCATTATTAATATCTGAAAATTAATCACTGAAAGGCTAGAATTCTAGGGCGATAAGTAAAAGTACAAATACTGATAAATATTTTTTTATATTTACTACTTGTCAAAACTGGATAGAGCGCGTATTTTAATTTCAGATTCACATTTTTATGAAAGACATAAACATGTTAAAGCAACCTATCATTTCAAACGCTTATTTTTATTTTTGGCAGTTTAGATAATTGCCTGAATGCGTTTGGGCAATGAAAAGGTTGCCCACCAGTTAATACCTGATCGGCAACCCTGATCAGGTTTTTTTATGCATGTGATTTAACAGTTTTTGGAGACAGACATGACAAACTTTAACTATTCATACTTTAGCAACTTTTATTGGTCTTACTTTAGCCAGCTAATGACGCTTTCGACATCTTCGATTAGACCCATAACGCTCAAATAAAAGTTTGGACTGATTGCCAGTCCCAGGATTTAAAGTCATGAATATTGCAAATACATCACAACAACATCAAACAGAAACCATTTTAGCTTTGCCACAGCAGCTTAAGCAGCGATTGCCACTGTCTCCGCAATTGGCTGTACAAGTCGCTGAACAGCGTCAAATTATTCAAAATATTTTAGAGGGTAAAGATCACCGTTTAATGGTGATTACCGGACCATGTTCCATTCATGATGAAGCTTCCGCACTGGAATATGCAGAAAAATTAAAACAGCTTCAGGAACAGGTCTCAGATCAAATTTTCCTGGTTATGCGGGCTTATATTGAAAAACCACGGACTACTGTCGGCTGGAAAGGCTTCCTGTATGACCCAGAACTCGATGGCTCATCCAATATGCAATTGGGTCTGGAAAAATCTCGTGCACTGTACCTAAAACTGATTGGCATGGGCCTGCCGATTGCCTCAGAGATCTTAAGTCCAATGGCAACGGCGTATTTTGATGATCTATTGACCTGGGGCGCGATTGGCGCGCGTACCAGTGAATCACAAATTCACCGTGAAATTTCCAGCCATATGTCGTACAGCATCGGTTTCAAAAATGGGACAGATGGTTCGATTCAAATTGCTCTTGATGCCATTCAGTCAGCTTCCAACTCCCATCAGTTCATGGGCATGAGTCAATCGGGTTTGCCATGTATCCTGAACTCACAAGGTAATCCAAAAGCACATTTGATCCTGCGTGGTTCAAATAGTGGTCCGAACTACCAGTTGTCTGAAATTGAAAAGATTAAAGCAAAACACTCAATCGATTTGCCGGCCCTGGTTATTGATTGCAGTCATGGCAATAGTTCAAAAAACCCAATGCTACAATCTAAAGTGCTGGAGCAGATCGTCGCTGAACGTTTGCACAACAATGTACGTGGTGTAATGCTCGAAAGTCATCTGGTCGATGGCAACCAGAAAATCTCAGAAGATATGGTTTACGGCCAGTCAGTGACTGATGGATGTCTGGGCTGGACAAAAACCGAGCAATTATTGTTAAATATGGCAGATTCACTGCGATGCGAAAGTTTAAAGCGTAGCGCTTAAACTGACGGTCTTGTCTTTCCTCAATTCGTTGGGGAAAGATATTATGATCGAATATGGGTATTAAGAAGTGTATATTTGGACACTCAAGAAAACTATTCGATATTTTGAAAATTAAAACAATGAGTATTAAAACGATTTTAAAAATTGAATAAAAAATAATTAATTTAAAAAATAAACAATAACAATAACAATAACTTATTAGAGGTCAGTCTGACACTGTTTTTATACAGCGGATGAGTCATGATCCCAGGAATCTTGCTATGTATACAACTGAATTGCTCGATGAAGCACGTAAATTTATGCACCATATGCTGACCAAAGTCGTTGAATATGGTGGTTCCGATCTTTTTATCACAGCTGATTTCCCCCCTAGTATCAAACAGCAGGGGTTAATGAAACCGTTTGGCCAGCAGAAACTCACAGCCGAAAAGACCCGTTTGTTTGCTTATGCCTTGATGAACGAGCGACAGATTCAGGAGTTTGAATCGGTGATGGAATGCAATTTTAGTATTAGCATCCCGAATGTGTCTCGTTTCCGGGTTAATGTCTTCCAGCAACAGCACAATGTAGGCATGGTGATTAGGATCATTACGACAGATATTCCAAGCTTTGAGCAACTAGGCTTACCGGCTTCATTGCAACAGGTCATCATGCAGAAACGTGGTCTGGTGCTGGTAGTCGGCGCAACGGGTGTCGGAAAATCGACTACATTAGCAGCTATGATTGATTACCGTAATACGCATACTGAAGGGCATATTATTACAATCGAAGATCCGGTGGAATATGTCTATCAGCATAAAAAATCGATGATTACCCAGCGGGAAATTGGTGTGGATTGTGTTTCCTGGCACAATGCACTGATTAATACCATGCGGCAGGCACCTGACGTCATCGTGATTGGTGAAATCCGCGATACAGACAGTATGGAACATGCAATTGCCTTTGCTGAATCCGGCCATTTATGTCTTACCACACTTCATTCCAATAATGCCGATCAGGCACTGGACCGGATTATTAACTTCTTCCCGGAAGAACGCCGTAATCAGCTATTGCTAGATTTATCAGCCAATATTAAAGCCGTGATTTCTCAGCGCCTAATTCGTACTGAAGATGGTAAAGGTCGTCGGGCAGCGGTAGAAATTCTGCAAAATACACCTTTAGTTTCTGACCTGATTCGTAAAGGTGAATTCCATGAACTTAAAACGATTATGGCTCGTTCGCGGGAACTGGGCATGCAAACCTTTGATCAAGCGTTGTTTGATTTATATAACCAAGGCATTATTTCTTATGAAGAAGCCTTGCGTAATGCAGACTCCAGCAATGAATTACGTCTACAAATCAAGCTAAAGAGCAGTCGTATTAATCCAGTCTTACGGGCAGAAAATGCACAAATATCACTTCTGGAACAGTCCAGATTACGTGCACTTTCTCCTGATTAATCTTTGCTTTTTATTAACAGACTGTCATTCAGCTCAATAGAACTGAGTCATAAATCTTCTTTAATGGTGGCTTTTAAGCAAGGCAGTTTTCGGCCATCTATCTATTTTAAATTCTATCCTTTCTGTCCTGACGAATTTAATTTAACCCTGTCTGCATTTATCCTAAATATGATCTTTTCATCGTAATATTCTTTTAAAGTGGAATAGTTTTAAAAATCAAATCATGTCCACTTAATTGATATTTTATTGAACTGTATCACATATTTTTCCAAAAATATTTTCTTTATAAATCAAATCTATTTGAGGCTTTAAAAAAAACGCTGCACAATAAAAATCAAATGATATTGGCATGAATCAAGCATTTAAAATTCATGTAATTGTGTATTTCCAGGGGAAGAGAATGTTCACGGCAGAACTGTTGGACGAAGCAAAAAAATTCATGCATCACATGCTGACCAAAGTAGTGGAATATGGGGGCTCAGACTTATTTATTACCGCAGATTTTCCACCGAGTATTAAACACCAGGGCTTAATGAAGCCCTTTGGACAACAGACCTTAACTGCTGAAAAAACCAAACTGTTTGCCTATAGCTTGATGAATGACAAACAGCGTCAAGAGTTTGAAGCTGAACTAGAATGTAACTTCGCGATTACCGTGCCGGGTGTATCGCGCTTCCGAGTAAATGTTTTCGTACAACAGCTTCAGGTTGGGATGGTGATCCGGACCATTACGGCAGAAATTCCAAATTTTCAGAAACTGAAATTACCAGAATCATTGAAACACGTGATTATGGAAAAACGTGGTCTGGTACTGGTTGTGGGAGGAACAGGTTCAGGTAAATCGACCTCTTTGGCAGCGATGATCGACTACCGCAATGAAAATTCTGCAGGGCATATTATTACCGTGGAAGACCCAGTGGAATATGTGCATAAGCACAAGAAATCTATGATTACTCACCGTGAAGTCGGGGTAGATTGCCATTCCTGGCACAATGCGTTGAAAAATACCTTGCGTCAGGCACCTGATGTGATTCTGATTGGTGAGATTCGCGATACTGAAACCATGGAACACGCAATTGCCTTCGCCGAAACCGGACATTTATGTCTGGGCACACTGCATTCCAATAATGCTAACCAGACTTTGGACCGGATTATTAACTTCTTCCCGGAAGAACGCCGTAATCAGTTATTGATGGATCTATCTTCGAATATGAAGGCAATTATTTCCCAGCGTCTGATTCGTACTCAGGATGGGAAAGGCCGTCGGGCTGCGATTGAAATCATGTTAAATACACCTTTGATTTCTGATCTGATTTTAAAAGGTGAGTTTCATGAGCTGAAAGCTATTATGGGCAAATCTCGTGAACTGGGCATGCAGACTTTCGATCAGGCCTTATTTGACCTGTATAACGAGGGTGCGATTTCTTATGAGGAAGCATTGCGTAATGCCGATTCGACTAATGAATTACGTTTACAGATCAAGCTGAAAAGCAACCGCCAAGATAATCCTGCTGCCGGAGAAGCAACACAATTCACGATGATGCAAGAACCGAAAGCTGAAGAAAAAGAACAAGAAAATACTTCAGCATCTGAATAAATACATCTTCGTGTCAGAATTAAAACAGGCAGTTCATCTGCCTGTTTTTTATTATATTTAGACATTAACTTGTATTAGGCAGTCTTAACTTGAACGACCAATTTAAAGTAAACAATACTGCATAGGGTGAGTAAACTACAGAGAATAAAGGCGAACTGATAACTATAAGTCGCAATAAGCACCCCAATCAGGAGCGAGCCGACCGCAATTCCTACATCATAAAAGGTATAAAAGGTCGAAGTCGCATAACCAATTCGGTGTTTCGGTGCACGTTGAATGGCCAGTGTCTGGATGCAAGGTTGTGCGCTACCAAAACCGACACCAATCAATACCGCAGCCAGCAGGAATCCCCACAACGTCTGAATCTGACTGAGTAAAAAAAGTCCTAAACTAAATACTAATAGCGCAGGATAAATCACATATTGTGGACCTTTGCGATCGTAAATTTTTCCGGTAATCGGACGTAAACTCATCATGGAAATGGCGAATACGACAAAGAATAAACTGGCATAAGCCATCAGGTTTTTACTGGCAGCAAAAGGTGCAATAAAAGACATGATGCTGGCATAAGAGAAAGAAATCAGAGCTGCCAGAACAGCAACAGGCAATGCTTTCTTTTCTACAACATCAGACAACGCCAGTCCTTTTTTCTCAGGAATAGTTTGAATGATGTGCTCAGGCTCTTTGACCGGAATCATTAAGCAGAAAGCAAATCCGATAAAAACTAATGCAATAAGCAGCATTGTGATCTGAAAATAAGACCAGTATTCAATCAGACTTAAGCCAATCAATGGTCCTAGAACAATACCCAGATTGACTGACATGACGTAATAGCCCATGCCTTCGCCTTTACGCTGTTCTGGAATAAACTGATTTACTACAGGGACACAGACTGTAGTCAAAATACTAAACCAGATCCCATGCAAAAAACGGATGATAAATAAGGTCATCAGCTGATCGGCAAGCAAATAGGCTAGGGAAAATAGACTGAAAAAGATTCCAGAAACAATCAAGGTTTTACGGATACCCAATTTTTCAATAATTAAGCCGCTAAATGGACGTACCGCAATCGCTGAAATCATAAACAAAGTCATAGCCAGACCAGCTTGGGCTAAGTTTCCGCCTAATTCTTTCAGGATATAAATTGGTAAAATTGTAGTTTGTGCAAAATAGAAAATAAATAAAAACAGGTTATTGGCCAGACACAGCACAAAAGGCTTGGTCCATAATGGCGCTGCATTGACGTTCATGATTTTCCTAAAATGATATGCTGTAAGACGCTGGGCTCAGCATGGGAAATTATTGTTATAAATAAGCGCGACCTATTCAGGAGCGAAGTGAATATGATCAAGACTTTAGGAAAAATAAGTGAAAAATACAATGATATTTCATGATAAATACATGAAATTTAATTTGAACTAGGAAATGCGGCGATTGATCTTTAATAAAAGAATCAGCCCGAAGGCTGATTTTCTAAATTTAAACCGGCTTAGAGACCAGCTTCATATTCTGTATTGGAAAGCAGCTTTTCAACATCTGCCATATTGTCCGGTTTGATTTTATAGATCCAACCTTTGCCATATGGGTCGTCATTAATAAAATCAGGATCATCTTCAAGATCAGGATTGATTTCAACCACTACACCAGACACCGGTGCATGAATATCGGAAGCCGTTTTGACAGATTCAACGACACCGGCTTGTTCGCCCGCAGTAATATGTGAATCAAGATCTGGTGCTTCTACATAGACCAGATCACCTAACGCATCCTGTGCATGGTCGGAAATACCGGTCACAACAAGATCACCCTCAATGCGCACCCATTCATGTGTACTTGCGTACTTTAATTCTGCAGGATGATTCATTGATAACTCCTTAAAAATCTTAAGATCATTTTTGACATGTTTTATACATTCTTTTTAAGCAAAACAAAAGGCTTATGCTTCCTTATAAATAAGGATCTCTACGCCAGTTGCTCGGGCTACGACCACTCCAGCGCTTAAACGCCCGACTAAAATTGGCTACATCGCTATAGCCAAGTTCATCAGCGATCTGCTCCAGAGTAAAGTCTGTACGGGATAATAAGGAAGTGGCATGCCGGTAGCGCACTTCATCCACCAGCGTAGAGAAAGAAGTACCTTCAGCGGCCAACTGACGCTTTAAGGTTCGATCTGACATATGCAGGCGTTCAGCTACGCTTTCAATACTCAGATAATGCTGTTCGGAATGAGTCAGGATATCCCGTACCCGCATGGCAATCCGGTGCCGTTCCCCTAGGGCTGATAATTCGGCTTCACACTGGTTAATCGCAATCTGGCTGGCAATTGGATCAGCATGTACCAGCTTGTTCATCAGGTAACTTTTATCAAAGCTTAAAATTAAATGGGGCTGTTCAAAACGGAACTGATGCGTAGGAAATTTTGCCATAAAGCGCTCAAAACCTTCCGGCTTTTTGAAATCAAAGTCGATTTCTCCGGTTGCATCGTTAACCCCTGTAATAGCCTTAGCCATACTGATCAGACCAATCATCAGGGCAATCGAAATTTCTGTACGAAGCGGTTCAAGCTGAATATCAGTTTGCAGCTGTACCGTTGCCTTAGCGCCAAAGGTCGAGAAAAATAACTGCAGGAAGGGTAAACGTAACTGAATGAATCGGTTCGCCAGCACCAGAGCTTCGGTAATATTATTCGCCGTCATGATGGCATAACCGATAAAGCCATGAATCGAAATCCGCATCTGGGTACCTAAGTGATAACCCAATGTCGGTTCACCAGTGAGTTTCAGGGCATGCTTGACCAGTTCATTGGCCACTGGTGTCGGAATACGGTATTCAGAATCTGCCAATTGTTCACTGGTCAGGCCAAAAGGCTTAAAAAGCGACTCATTATTATACCCCCAGCGGGAAATGACATCGAGAAGCAAGAGACCGTATACACCTGGAATACCTTGGTCTTGGCGTGGAGCTATTGTTTTCATGCGCGATCCGTTGCACTCATTCAAATTTTTTTATTTTCACTTCATATTGGTATGAAAAAGCCATTTTCTTGATAAAAATTGTTGGGCAAAGCTGCGGCTATTTCCACAAGAAAATTTCAATCGACTTCAAGCAGAGTAGCCTAATTTAAAGTTGAAAATCAATGTAAACCAGAGATATTTTAGGTATTTAATTTTAAGGCTACAGATTTCTATTAATTCAGAATAGGGCTGTTTTTTGAATAATCTAGAATTTAAAAATGCCTGTGGAATAGTTGATATTCCCATAAAAGCAAACCAAAGCATTACTATTCAAGTGACTCAAATAGAATGCTTCGGTTTTTGTTGTAGAGCTTAGCTACTACTGAATAGAGAGCAATTATGCTTCATGCAAGCTGTCAGATTTGGCATGTTGCTGTACTAAAAAGCCGCCGGTTTGACGTTGCCATAGCTGCGCATAAATCCCGTTTAAGGCAACCAGTTCATCATGCGTACCTTGCTCAGCAATTTTACCTTGATCCATCACAATCAGACGATCCATCTGTGCAATGGTAGAAAGACGATGTGCAATGGCAATAACCGTTTTACCTTGCATCAAGTCATCCAGACTATTCTGAATAGCCGCTTCGACCTCGGAATCCAGCGCACTGGTGGCTTCATCCAGAATCAGAATCGGCGCATCTTTCAGGAATACTCGGGAAATGGCAATACGTTGACGCTGTCCACCAGAAAGCTTTACGCCACGTTCACCCACATAGGCGTCATAGCCTCTACGGCCACGCAAATCAGTCAGATTCGGAATGAATTCTTCTGCTTTGGCCTTGCGTACAGCTTCAAACATTTCTTCATCAGTCGCATCTGGACGACCGTATTTAATATTTTCAGCAACGGTACGATGCAGCAAAGACGTATCCTGAGTGACCAGCGCAATATTTTTACGCAGACTGTCCTGAGTGACATCGGCAATATCCTGGCCATCAATCAGAATACGGCCCTGATTCAGATGATAGAAATGCAGTAACAATTGAATCAGAGTTGATTTACCGGCACCGGAACGACCTACGATGCCGATTTTTTCACCCGGACGAATGGTCAGATTAAACTGGTCAATGACCGGTTTTTCATTATAGGCAAAAGTGACATTATCGAATTTAATCTCACCGTGTTTCAGTTCCAGTTCTTTCGCATCTTCTTTGTCTTGAATATTGATTCGACGACCTAGAGTTTTCATCCCGTCCTGAATAGTACCGACATTTTCAAACAGGGCAGAGGTCTGCCACATCATAAACTCGGCAATACTATTCAGCTTTAATACCATCGCTGTGGTGGCTGCAATAATCCCTAGCTGCGCCTGACCTTGCATCCAGAGCCAGATCGCAGTTCCCAGCACACCTGCATATAGCACAACACTCAGCATCAGAATGCTGATTTCGTATTGAGCGCCCAGACGCATCTGTTTATACACCGTAACCATAAATTCCTGCATAGAGGATTTGGCATACTGACTTTCGCGACCTGCATGCGCAAACAGTTTTACGGTTTGAATATTGGTATAGGCATCAGTCACACGTCCGGTCATGACTGCACGTGCATCCGCTTGTAAGGATGAAATCTTGCTTAATCTTGGAATAAAATAGCAGGCAGCACAGATAAACAGTAATAGCCAGACCATAAGCGGCAAAATAAGTAAGGGTGAAATGGCACCCAAAACAATATTAATTGTGACGAAATAAATCAGCACATAGGCCAACATATCGCCCAAAATGACCCAGAATTCCCGGATCGCTAGCGCCGTTTGCATGACTTTGGCCGATAACCGTCCGGCAAAATCATTATGGAAGAAGTCCAAACTCTGTTTGAGCAATAAATTATGGAAGCGCCAACGCAGACGCATCGGGAAATTACTATATAAAATCTGATGCTTGATCAGGGACTGGGCACTGGCAAACAGGATGTTAGCCAGCAAGATAATACTTAATAAGGTCAGGTTGCTGGCATGTTGATCTAAAAAAGTTTCTGGCTGACTTTGACTCAACCAGTTCACCAGATCGCCAATTTTTGAATACAGTAAGGCCTCAAAACTGGCTGCACCCGCGGTACATAGCACCAGAATCAGCAAATAACGGCGTACCCCATAGGCTGCTTGCCAGACAAAGGGAAAAAACCTGGTGGGCAAAGGTTGATTCAGGTTTTTGGTGGGATAGGGATCTACCAGCCGTTCAAGCCATCGAAACATTCACGTACTCTTATCATGTATTTTCTTTGCGAAGATTATAAAGGATTCTACTTTTTGAAGTCTGAATTTGAGTGAAATTGCCACAAATGTTTAACCAAATCAAACTTTAGGTTGCAGAGCAAAAACTCATGCCAGATTTATACCAAATAATATGAAGACCAAAAATAAGAGATTGAATTCATTTTAAATACTGAATAAAAAGCCCAAAATAAGAGATTATTTCGGGCTTAAGTTGAGAGGTTAGTTTAAGTGATAATCGGAGATGAAGAACTCGCGTTAAAACATTCCTTAAAATCACTTCCAGAAGGCGCCTGATACACCTTCAATCCAAATTCCGGAATAATCGCCAGAATATGGTCCATGATATCTGACTGGATATTTTCATACTCTGCCCAAACCGTCGTATTGGTGAAAGCATAAATTTCCAGTGGCAAGCCTTCGCTAGTCGGTTGTAACTGACGCACCATTAACGAGAAATTTTTGGCAATACCGGGATGCTGTTGTAGATAAAATTCCAGATAAGCGCGGAACGTGCCTAAATTGGTCAGACGGCGCTGGTTGTATTGTGAATGATGCTGGAGCTGCTGGTTAAACTTCTCTAGTTCTTCTGATTTGGTATTCAGATATTGATCCAGCAGGATAAAATTTTTCAGCTTGTTCTGTTCTTCAGCTGTCATGAAATGTACGCTGGTTTGATCAATATGAATTGAACGTTTGATCCGGCGGGCACCCGCTTCCTGCATGCCGCGCCAGTTTTTAAAGGTATCAGTCACCAGTTTATTGGTCGGAATCGTGGTCACTGTTTTGTCAAAGTTCTGCACAGTCACTGTGTGTAATGACATATCAATGACATCACCATCGGCGTTTAGGGTCGGCATTTCAATCCAGTCACCAATACGTACCATGTCATAAGATGAAATCTGAACCGAAGCGACCAGTGACAGAATCGTATTTTGAAAGACTAGCATCAGGACAGCAGCCATCGCACCAAAACCTGCAAGTAAGGTAAATACATCTTTTTTCAGGAAAGTGCCTAAAATCATCAAGCCACAAACAATGAAGATGATCAGCTTGACCAGCTGTAAATAACCTTTAATCGGCTTGTTGCGTGACTTGGGATTACGCTGATAAATCAGGTTAAAGATATTCAGTAACTCACCGAGTGCCAGAGCAATGGTCAGGAAAATAAACGCCTGAGCACCCATTTGTACAAAAGTTTGTACTTTATCGGATAAATGCGGGACAGTGGTAATCCCGTTCATGATCACGATTGCCGGAACAATATTGGAAATCCGGCGAATCACACTATGTTCAGCAAAAATCTGATTATTGGCAAAGGGCATTTTGGAAATCAGTTGACGGATGCCACGTACAACAATCTGTTTGGCAAACACATTGGCAAGAATGGCCAGTAAAATCACAATACTCAGTGAAGATAACATTTCCAGCCATGGGTACTGATCGGCCCAATCTCGAATATTCTGAATAAAATTAAACTGTTCCAACTGATCTTTCTCTTTAACTCAAAAAATTTGTTAGAGTTTATAGGTTTAAACGCAATTTTTTAATCTTGGATAACCTTTTAAAACATATCTTTCTTAGAGGATGCGAACTTAATCACTATTCAGGCATTTATTTTTTCCTTCAGGTTAATTCAGATTAAATAGATCAATGGAAATTGATTGGTTAATGGCTAGGAAACGTGAAAAATCGATAGAACAGCCTAACTTGGTATTCCTATACTTCTTTTTAAACTTTAAAAAATTAAAAAGGTCAAAGTGAATTAAAAGAATTTGGTATAGCGTTTATTATGTTAATTCGACATAACTTAATGTTTATTTTAAATTTTCTATACTTACTTTTTATAGGGGATAGTGCTAGGATTAAAATCATATAATCTTAATCATTAAAAATGAAAAATCTTCAAATAGTTATAGCACAAGCTCTACATTTCTATGAACTGGAACATATTGAGCAATCAATAAGCTATGAAATTAATAACACTATATTAGAGATAGTGGTTAATGATGAATCTTTTGAAAAAATTGATTGTTACTTGTATTCAAAAAAAGATCCGAAAAAAATTCTTAAAAGCTCTATATATTATGTAATAGCACTCTTAGAAAGAGCAAAGTATAGGGTAGAAAAAACTCAGCAAAATAACGTGAGTCCTTTGCATATCTGCTTATACGTTATTAAGAAAATTGAGGGATTTATTGCATATTTACAGACTAAATTTTAGTTATTAGCGCTTTCATTTAAGGCTCGTTATATGAAATCTGAAGTTTCCAAATAAGATTTAAATTGAGTGAAATTTGCTATCTATTAAAACAAGAATATGCAAAAGGCAAGCTGACATAAACTTAATGAAACAGATTAAAAAAACCGGCAAATATGCCGGTTTTTTATTTATGCTTTCCTTTTAAGGAAAATGTGCTTACCACATTAAATCATCAGGAATCACATAAGCTGCATATGGGTCTTCTTCATCAGTGGTTTCTTCATTTTTCTCTGAATTATTCACGATGATAAAGCCTTCCATTTTCGAATTGATGCGATCCGCCAGAGCTTTAGGCAGGAAGGCATAACTCTCATTTTCACGTGCAATCACCAGACTGCCAGCGACCAGTGCATTATAAATCTGCTGGTTGATATAAACTTTCTTGATCTTGCTGTCATCAATAAACTGATAACTGATCTCACCATCCGTATCGCGGATTTTATGCTGATTAATCATCTGCATGATGGCCGCTTTGAGTTCTTTTTCCTGCAACTGGACTTTTTTCGCCTGTTCAATCGCTTGGTCTTTAGCCAGCTTTTCCTGTTTGTCCTGCTCAATCTTTGCCTTGATTTCGGCTTCTTTACTGTCGCCTGTGCGCTTTTCATGTACAGCCTGTTTAGACAGTTTTTTGGCTTTTTTATTATCGACCAGGCCTGCCTTTAACAATTGTGCCTGTAATGCATTTTTAACCATAAGAGTTTCCAGAAATTAGTCGTGTTGATGTCGATAACGTAAATAGATCACCCAATAGGTCAGGCTAAGCAGCAGGCTTAACGCTGTAGGGACCAGGAATGCATTTAATTTTAAATAAGGATAAATCCAGCTGGCAAGTATGCCACCCATTAAAAAGCCGACCAAGATCAGCATATGCAGGATCACTTTACGGGATTCTACTACCAGACCACGCAGGCGATAGCCCATAGCCAGACCTAAATCTGTCAGTACACCAGACAGATGTGTGGTCCGGATAATCGCACCTTTATAATGACTGACCATGGCATTTTGTACGCCCATCGCGACACAGGCCCATAACAAGGCATAACGCGGGAAATAGGGCAATAATAGCCAGCAAATGAATATAAAAAAAGCCACCAGGCTTAAAGGATAACCATACAGGCGCCCCAAGCGAAAGTGACTATTTCCTAAAATCAGCCCGCTATACATCGAGCCAATCACATAACAGAGCGTAACCAGAATCAGATACAGAATCTGGCGTGGTTGCCAGTCCAGCAGCGCCATTGCCAGCATACTAACGTTACCGGTCATATGTGAAACGGACTGATGCAACACGGTCACCAGTCCTAATACATTAATCATTCCGGCATTTACCGCAAGGAAGAATGCACCCAGTTGAACCCACGATGGTAAACGCTGTAATGGCATGGCAATATCATTAGCAAAACATCTTGATTCTTCAATATAAAATCAATCTGTAGCGCGGTCTACTGCTGTTGTAAATAAAACATCGGTAGATGAGTTGAGTGCAGTCTCGGTAGAGTCCTGCAATACACTGATCACCATACCAATTGCCACCACTTGCATTGCGATATCTGAAGAAATCCCGAACAGGCCACAAGCCACGGGAATCAGCAATAGTGAACCACCAGCCACACCTGAAGCACCACACGCAGACACAGTCGCTACGATAGAAAGAATTAGCATAGTGGTGAAGTCAACATTAACACCTAAAGTATTTACTGCAGCTAAAGACAACACGGTAATCGTCACTGATGCACCGGCCATGTTAATTGCTGCACCTAAAGGAATTGCTACGCTTGAAGTAGTCTCTTTCACACCTAAGCGTTTTGCCAAGTCCAGGTTTACCGGAATATTGGCAGCAGAACTGCGGGTAAAGAACGCGGTAATGCCACTTTCACGTAAACAGGTAAACACCAGTGGATACGGATTACGACGGGTAATGAAACCGACCATTAATGGGTTAATCACCAAGGCTACAAATACCATCGTGCCCAATAAAACAGCTAATAAATGCGCGTAACTAGTCAGAGTATCTAGACCGGCTTCGGCAAAAGTCACGGCAACCAGACCAAAAATACCGACTGGTGCAAAGCTGATCACCAGACGAATTACATAATTGATGGCATTGGCAGCGTCATTCAGACAGGTTTTAGTTGTGTGCGATGCATGACGGAAGGCAATCCCTAACGCAATTGACCATGCCAGAATCCCAATAAAATTCGCTTCAGCAATGGCAACCACCGGGTTCGCCACAAAGCTCAGCACCAGATTTTTGAGAATTTCACCTAGGCTGCCTGGTGGCTGTAAATCACCTTGCGCTGCAATATCCAGGAACAATGTACTTGGAAATAAAATACTGGCGATGACAGCGCTTAGTGCTGCCAGGAACATGCCGACAGCATACATCAGCATAATAGGTCTTATCGTTGAATTAGTCTGGCCAACCTGGAAATTTGCAATTGATGCAAGAACCAGAATGAAAACCAGAACTGGCGCGACGGATTTTAGTGCCTTAATAAACAGATCACCTAACAGACTTAAGGAAGGTGCAGCTTCAGGAAATAACAGAGCCACACCAACGCCTAGAATAATGGCGATGATGATTCGGGAGACTAAACTCAGACGCGATAGGGCAGAAAACATAAGGTTGCCTTGTGAAAATTACGAGGGCTAAATGCGAAAAAAATTTGCGTTATTTTATACTTAAATTAAGGATCGCTTAAAATATATTTTTAGATAATATTTAAGTGACTGAAAATTAATAAATAATTAAGATGGTTTTTTATCTTGATCGTATTATTTCCATACAAAATTCTTAGAATTGGCCAGATTTACTGATCGGTTTTTAATCTTTATTTTTTAGATGAATATAGAATTTAAATCAATCATTTCCAGTTATATTTCAGTTGAATTCTTTGCATGACAGCATGTCTATCATGCAAAGAATTGAAAAATCTTAAATCATATAATGCTGAGGCTTTTCGAAAATTTCCGGTGCCAGATCCTGAATCGCCTGAAAATGGGTCAGATAAATCTGTCCACTCAAATGTGTCATGAGTTTGGAGGCCTGCAAACGGTCGAATACCGGGCCTTTCACTTCTGCAAAATGCAGGCGAATATTCAGTTTAGACAATTCAGCATTGAGCTCTTCCAGCGTTTCCAAGGCACTCAAGTCAATCGCACTGATACTGGAGCAGTTCAAAATCACATGCTCTAACTTGTCATTTAAACTTAACTGATTAATCAGATAACCTTTTAAGGTATGCGCATTTAAAAAACTTAGGTTTTCATCAATACGCAGAGACAGTACCCGATCAGAAGTCATCACCTGATGACGCTGGATATTCCGGAAATGCTGGGTGCCTTCGACCAGACCCACAACAGCAATATGAGGACGGCTGATGCGCCATAGCATAAGAATAAAGGTCGAAATAATCCCGACGATCAGGCCAGTGGTGATATCCAGTAATACCACACCAAAAAAGGTAATCCACATGGCAATGCCGTCAGCTTTGGAATAACGCCAGGCATCGACGAAAGGCTGGAAATTGACCAGTTTCCAGATAGATACAATAATGGTTGCAGCCAGAATGGTCAGTGGTAGATCCTCAAAGAAGCTGGTAAAGAACAGACTGACCACGACAATCAATAAAGAAGACAATACGCCAGCCAAAGGTGTTTTGGCGCCAGCGTCAGCATTAACCACAGTACGTGATAAACTACCGGTTACAGGAAAGGCGGAACTGATTCCGGCACTGATATTGGCTACACCGAGCGCAATCAGTTCCTGGTTGCTATTTAAATTACTACGCTGCTGTAGCGCCGTTGCCTGAGCAATAGAGAGAGATTCCACAAAACTGATCATGGCAATCATGCTGGCACCCGGTAATAAGGTCATCACCAGTTCCCAGTTCCAGTGCGGGAAAGACAAAGGCGGAAAGCCTGAAGGAATTTCTCCGACAGTTTTAATTCCCTGAACTTTTAAGTCTAAAAAAAGAACGGCTGCAATACCGAGAAAAACCAGAATCAGTGGAACTGCCCGAACCAGAAAATCAGTCGAACCGATCCGGCTTTGTATGGCTTGGGATTTTAATAGTTTCGGCAGATAAACCAGTAAACCGATAGAAAGCAGGCCAAAGATCAGACTCGGAAGATGCAAAAGTGGCAAATATTCAACCAGGCTTTTCACTAGCTCGGGAATATTATTGGCTTTTAAAGGTAAATCAACCAAAAACTTGAACTGACCAAAAGCAATCAATAAAGCCGAAGCAATAATAAAACTCTGAATGACGGGATGGCTGATCAGTTGAATTAAAAAGCCGAAACGGAACACACCCAAAAGCAGGGAAATAATGCCGACCATCAATGCCAATAAAGTTGCCGCTTCAATATAGACCGGAGAACCCACTTCAAATAAAGGATTCAGTGTGGCAAAGGTCATCATGGAAATGATCGCCACTGGTCCAATCGATAAAGTCGTACTGCCGCCCAATAAGGCATAAATGATCATTGGCAAAATACTGGCATAGAGTCCCATAATCGGTGGCAAACCTGCCAGCATGGCATAGGCCATCCCTTGGGGTACCAGCATCGCAACGACAATCAGGGCAGCCAATACATCCGATTTTAATTTCACCGGGTTGTACTGACTTAACCATGACCAGGCAGGGAGTCTATTGAGTAGTCTAGACTTAAAATTTGGCATATACAGGTCTAAATCACAAATATAGATATATTATGCACAAATTCTGCTAAGAAGTCTTAGGATATAAATAGGTGATCATTCACATTTTAAAAAATGAATGAGGAGACAAAGGATCCAGGCAAAAGACTTAAAACGCTCAATAGAGAAAATTTAAATCAGGCAGATCGCTTTAAAATAAAACAGGACGAATGAGGTAAATTACAGCTTTAAGCGACTGCTTGATTTACACAGTAGATTTGATAAAGCTTGTTTAACATTTCTACCAGATTCTGGTCTTTGATCGAATAATAGACCTGTTTACCGTCTCGACGGGTATTTACCGCATCGCTTTTACGCAAAATCATGAGCTGCTGAGACAGGGTTGGCTGTCTGATCTCGGTAATCTCTTCAATTTGAGAGACATTCAGTTCATTTTGGGAGAGATGACATAAAATGAGCAGTCGGTCCGTATTGGCCATTAACTTTAAAATACCGACAACCTGTTGAGCTGAATCCCGCATCGCGGCAATTTCAAGATCGGTTTTCATTTACTATGTCCATTTATACAATTACAGCGCGCGAATTATACGACTCGAACAGCGTGAATTGATGGATAGAAAGCGTGAATTACTATGGTTTTTAATGAATTGTGTTATCAAGAATAGTTATAATTTACTAATTAAAATATAAGATAATTTTATCGTGTTCCGGTTTTTTGCGAAGAAGATGTTTCATTTCAAACTGCTATCGTGATCCCATCTTGTTTCAGGCATCTACAAAGCCGGAAAATGCTTGTATCATGTAAATACATCTTGGCGAATAATATCAAGGATATTCTAATGACTACAGATTCAGCTTTTCCAACACCTGCCAATTTAGGTATAGCGGTTTATAGCAATAATGCAGAGGCGATTGGTAATACCCCTCTGGTTCGTATCAATCGTGCCATTTCTGGTGGAGCGACTGTACTTGCGAAAATTGAAAGCCGTAATCCGGCATTTTCGGTGAAATGCCGTATTGGCGCAGCCTTGATTGCTGATGCAGAAAAGTCAGGTAAATTGAAGCCGGGCATGCACATTGTCGAGCCAACCAGTGGTAATACCGGTATTGCGCTGGCATTTGTAGCAGCGGCTAAAGGCTATGATATTACCTTAACTATGCCATCAAGCATGAGTATAGAACGCCGTAAAGTGGTTAAGGCTTTAGGTGCCAATCTGGTACTGACAGATCCAGCCAAAGGTATGAAAGGTGCCGTAGAAGAAGCACAACGTTTGGTGAATGAAAATCCTGAACTGTATTACCTGCCACAACAGTTTGAAAATCCAGCCAATCCGAAAATCCATGAAGAGACTACCGGTCCTGAAATCTGGGAAGCGA
Organism: Acinetobacter variabilis; assembly: GCF_000369625.1. Taxonomy (GTDB): domain Bacteria; phylum Pseudomonadota; class Gammaproteobacteria; order Pseudomonadales; family Moraxellaceae; genus Acinetobacter; species Acinetobacter variabilis. The sequence continues at coordinate 1,056,024 of NZ_KB850113.1, read as the reverse complement.
CTGGAGGTAATGTCGATATTCTGGTAGCGGGTGTAGGCACAGGCGGTACGATTACCGGTATTTCACGCTTTTTTGAAAAAGTGAAAAACAAGCCGATTTATTCAGTTGCTGTAGAGCCGGCTGAATCTGCCATTATTGGTCAGGCAAAACGTGGTGAGACACTCACTCCAGGACCACACAAAATTCAGGGTATTGGCGCGAACTTTATTCCAAAGAACCTGGATCTGGATCTGGTCGATGAAGTGATTGCCATTACCAGTAGCGATGCAGTGGAATGGGCACGTAAAACTGCAACTCAAGAAGGTATCTTGGTCGGTATTTCAAGTGGTGCTGCAATGGCTGCAGCTGCGCAATTGGCTACACGTCCTGAAAATGCAGGCAAAAATATCGTAGTGATTCTGCCAGATGGTGGTGAACGCTATTTATCTTCAATTCTTTTTGAAGATATTTCGGCTGAGTAAACTATTAACCAAGCAATTTCTTTAAATCTCAAAAAGCCTGAAGTCATCTTCGGGTTTTTTTATTGGACTTTATGCCTTCATATAATGAAAGATCAAGAAGTTAAACCAAAAACTTGACCTTCCCATTATGGTAATGTTTAAGCTATAGCATAAGCAGTGAATGGGTAAATGGGGAGAGCAGAATGAATACACCAGCAACCACACAGTTGTACGAACAGCAGGTACAGATTTCAGGAATGACCTGTGCCTCTTGTGTCGCACGTGTGGAAAAAGCCTTAAAGAAAATTGAAGGTGTGGTGGAAGCGAACGTCAACCTCTCCACTGAACAAGCTTTTTTAAAAAGTGAACAACCCATTCCTGCAACGCAACTCGTTAATGCTATCAATAAAACCGGTTTTGAAGCCGTGATCCAGCAGTTTGATTTAAATATTGAAGGCATGACCTGTGCCTCTTGTGTAGCTCGTGTTGAAAAAGCCTTGAAAAAAGTCGATCAGGTACTGGATGCGCAGGTTAATCTGGCAACCGAAAAAGCTCATGTCACTGCAATTCGTCCTCTCGCTGTTTCCCAACTGGTTAAGGCGGTACAAAAGGCCGGCTTTGATATTCAAACCGACCGAATTGAACTGGCTATTGAAGGAATGACCTGTGCCTCCTGCGTAGCACGTGTAGAAAAGGCCTTGAAAAAAGTCGATCAGGTAAGTGAAGCACAAGTCAATCTCGCCACTGAAACAGCTTCGGTCAAGGCGCCGCGTAGTCAGCTTCCAGCTTTAATTGCTGCCGTCGAAAAAGCTGGATATAACGCCCATGAAAAATTAGATACACAGGCTACCGATGCCCAGACGGCATTTCAGGAAAAGAAAACCGCTGAAACTGAACAGCTAAAGCGTGATTTATGGTTGGCGCTAATTTTAGCTGTTCCGGTGTTTATTCTGGAAATGGGTTCACATCTGATTCCTGCTTTTCATCACTGGATTGCACATACGCTAGGTACCCAAAACAGTTGGTATATCCAGTTTGTACTGACGACTCTGGTTTTGCTGATACCAGGACGGCGGTTTTATCAGCATGGGATTCCGGCATTATTGCGACTGGCCCCCGATATGAATTCTCTGGTTGCCGTGGGAACAATAGCCGCTTATGGATTTTCCTGTATTTCCACCTTCTTTCCGCAATTATTGCCGCAAAGTACTGTACATGTGTATTTTGAAGCAGCAGCTGTAATTGTTGCCTTGATTTTATTGGGACGTTATCTGGAAGCCCGGGCCAAAGGTAAAACTTCCGAAGCGATTCAGTATTTAATTGGCCTACAACCGAAAACCGCACGAGTACAGCAAAATGAAACTTGGGTTGATCTGGCGATTGCTGATGTACAGCAGGGTATGCTGATCGAGATTCGCCCGGGTGAAAAAGTCGCCGTTGATGGTGAAGTCGTTTCTGGTCAAAGTTATATTGATGAAGCCATGATCAGTGGTGAACCTTTAGCGGTGGCTAAACAGGCTGGAGATCGGGTGATTGGCGGAACGGTAAATCAGAATGGCACCTTGCAGATCAAGGCGACAGCAGTCGGACAAGATTCAGTTCTAGCTCAGATTATTCATATGGTGGAACAGGCACAAGGCGCAAAGCTTCCCATTCAGGCGGCAGTCGATAAAGTGACCTTATGGTTTGTGCCGGCTGTGATGATGCTCGCGACTTTAACTTTTATCGTCTGGTTCCTGTTGGGGCCTGAACCGAATCTGACTTATGCACTGGTCAATGCTGTTGCAGTACTGATTATTGCCTGTCCTTGTGCAATGGGCCTGGCTACTCCAACATCTATTATGGTCGGCACCGGCCGGGCAGCAGAGCTGGGTATCTTGTTCCGTAAAGGCGAAGCATTGCAACTCTTGCAGCAAACCAGAGTTGTGGCGGTAGATAAAACCGGAACTTTAACCGAAGGCAAACCAGCCCTGACCGATTTTGCAGTGACATCTGGTTTTGAGCAGCAAAAAGTTTTGCAAATGGTCGCAGCAGTGGAAGCCAAGTCTGAACATCCTATCGCACATGCGATTATTGAAGCTGCGAAAGCACAACAGTTGCAACTACCTGAAGTCAGTGATTTTGATTCAATCACTGGTGCAGGCGTGAAAGCTCAAGTTTCAGGTCAGCAAATTCATATTGGCGCAGAGCGCCTGATGCAGCAATTGGGTTTAAATGTCGATATTTTTAAAGAGAAGGCACAACAGTTAGGCGAACAGGGACGTACTCCTTTATATGTCGCGATAGACCAGAAATTGGCTGCCATTATTGCGGTGGCTGATCCGATTAAAGCCACAACTTATAGTGCGATTCAGGCCTTACATGATCAAGGCTTAAAGATTGCCATGATTACCGGTGATAACCAGCATACTGCACAGGCCATTGCCAAACAGTTGAAGATTGATCATGTCATTGCCGAAGTTCTGCCTAATGAAAAAGTCGATGCGGTACGCCAACTCCAACAGCAACATGGCATCGTCACTTTTGTCGGTGACGGGATTAATGATGCACCTGCCTTGGCTCAGGCCGATGTCGGAATGGCAATAGGAACTGGTACGGATGTGGCGATTGAAGCAGCAGACGTGGTACTGATGTCAGGAAATTTACAGCATGTAGTAACCGGTATTGGCCTGAGTCAAGCAACCATGCGCAATATCAAACAGAACCTGTTCTGGGCCTTTGTTTATAATATTGCCTTGATTCCGATTGCTGCAGGTCTGTTGTATCCATTCTTCGGTATTTTGTTATCACCGATGTTTGCAGCAGGGGCGATGGCATTATCCTCAGTCTTTGTGGTCAGCAATGCGCTTCGTTTAAAGACTTATCAGCCGATCCAGTTGAAGGAGGCAGTGTAATGAATATTGGACAGGCCGCGAAACGCTCCGGGATCTCGGCCAAAATGATCCGTTATTATGAAGATATCGGTTTATTACCCAATCCTAAACGTAGCGATTCAGGTTATCGTGTTTATAGTGACGATGATATGAAGACTTTAAGTTTTATTCAGCATGCGCGTGAATTGGGTTTTTCTTCCGAGCAGATGAAAGAATTGCTCGGCCTGTGGCTGAATGATGCCAGACACAGCCGTGATGTCAAACAGTTGGCGCAAAAGCATATCGAGTTACTGCAACAGAAAATTGCGGATATGCAAAATATGATGAAAATTTTGCAGCAATCGGTTGCACAGTGTGCTGGAGATGAACAGTCCGACTGTCAGATCCTGAAACAGATTGAGCAAGGTATGTTACATGGAAAAACTGCGCATACACCTATCAAAGTAGATCAATAGACTTGAACTTATATCACTTAACCCAAATTTAAACTGATCAAAGGGAGATCAAGATGAAATTCCGTATTGAAAATATGACTTGTGGTGGTTGTGCGCGTAGTGTGACTGCGACCATTCAGGAGCTGGATGAAAATGCTAAAGTAAATGTTGATATAGTTAGTAAAATGGTGGAAGTTGAATCGAGTGCAAGCGAATCTGAGATTATCGCGGCATTAACTGAAGATGGCTTCCCGCCTGAAACTATGGTTTGATATTTGCCATTTAAAAAATAATTCTAAAATGCCTAATCATGATTAGGCATTTTTTATGAAACTGCTGATATTTTATCTGGCGTCATCAATGCTTGATTAATATATAGTTTAATCAGGCGTTCACGCGAACCAATCGCTTTTTGATAACTGGTCGAATTTAATAATAGTGAAGCCCCATAAGTTACCGTCCAGATATAAGATAAATAATCCCGGATTGACATGGCACTGTCTAAAGATACCAGATAATCATGGGTCATATCTTTAATGCGGATAATCCGTTCTTCACGAATACGATAGAGTTCCTGAAATAACTCTTTCAGGTTTTTTTCATTATTAGTTAAACGCTCTTCAATGACATGCAGCAAAATAGTCCGGTTTGAATTGAGCATGTGATAAAGCATATATTGCGAAACATAATTTTTAATATCATTATTATATTTATCGGAAATTGCCAGAATTCTTTTTTCATTCAGAATGATGAGTTCTAAATATAACTGGTTTTTGCTTTTAAAATGCTTGTAGATGGTTCCTTTGGCGATGTCCAGTTCTTCAGCAAGTTCACTCAAGGTGATGTCCTGATTATTATCAAGCAGTAGACTTTCTGCCATGCTCAGGATCTTCTCTTTACGAAGAAGGAAGTTCTGCTGTCTTACAGTCGTCATCTTCTTGACTCATCATTTTCGAAAAGGAACCTACTAAGAATATGCTATTTTCGCAGCTATAGCTATAAAACTAAGGTCGTGATATTTATCTAAATTTGTATATTTATTCAATATTTCTTGTAGAAGAAAGTCATATACAGCTGCATTAAAAATATTGTCAAGAAAATTGAACCCTTGAGATCAACTTTGTTAAATAAAATTCCATTTTCAATATATTTGATTTATGGTTTTAGGGCATAAAGCTGAATCATATTTTTGTTTTAAACCCAGACCAGACAAGGTTTAGCGAAGTGAAGCCAGAGTCATTTTAACAGCTTAAATTTTTCATTCATCAATGGATTTAAGTTTTAAGGATTCAGTAAATACCAGAGGTATAAAGTTTTTGATTTTAAATTTTATATCGCTGATTTATGTCAATGAATTCATCATCAGATTAATTCGACATGATGATTTTTGAATGACATGCATGGATTCGAGCAAAAAGCATCCAAATATTTTCTCGAATCCATAATGAAAAAATACTCAGTAACAGGATTGAGTATCACCAGTGAAGGAATGTGAAAATGCCTATTTATAATGCGCCACTAAAAGACATGGAATTTATTTTAAATGATGTGTTTCAGGCCGAACAATTTTGGCAAAATAATGAAAATCTTGCACATTTAGATATGGCAACTGCAAATGCAATTCTGGAGGAGATGGCCAAGTTTTCCAAGAATGTGATTCTTGATCTGAACCGCCCTGCAGATGAAGAAGGTGGTGCTCAGTTTAGTAATGGTGAAGTCAAAACACCTGCAGGTTTTAAAGAAGCTTTCAAACAGTTTGCTGAAGGCGGCTGGGTGGGGCTGGGTGCGCCTGAAGAATGGGGCGGTCAAGGTATGCCAAAAATGTTGACCGTACTGGCTGATGAAATGATCTGGAGTACTAATCCATCTTTCATGCTTTACCCCCTGTTAACCGTGGGTGCTGGCATGACGATCAATGACCGTGCTTCGCAGGAACAGAAAGAAACCTATTTGCCAAAATTCTATACGGGTGAATGGTCGGGCACGATGTGTTTAACTGAGCCACATTCAGGGACAGATCTGGGCATTATCAAAACCAAGGCTGAACCAAACGAAGATGGTTCATACAACATTACCGGGACCAAAATCTTCATTACCAGTGGTGAGCATGATCTGAGTGAAAATATTATTCACTTGGTATTGGCCAAAACACCGAATGCGCCAGCAGGTTCACGCGGTATTTCCCTGTTTATTGTCCCAAAATTCCTGGTCAATGTCGATGGTTCACTCGGTGAGCGCAATGCAGTCGCTGCCGGTTCGATCGAACATAAGATGGGCATTAAAGGTTCAGCAACTTGTGTCATGAACTTTGATGGTGCCAAAGGCTATATGGTGGGCAATGAAAATGAAGGTCTGGCGGGCATGTTCGTGATGATGAACTACGAACGTTTGTCGATGGGGATTCAAGGCATTGGCGCGGCAGAATTTGCTTATCAGAATGCAGCACAGTATGCGACCGACCGTTTACAGGGCCGTGCATCAACCGGTGCAAAATCACCAGAAAAACCAGCCGATTCAATTCTGGTACATGGTGATGTACGCCGTATGTTGCTGAATGTACGTGCTAATAATGAAGCTTCACGTGCTTTCGCAGTCTATGTCGGTCAGCAGCTGGATATTACCAAATACTCCACCGATCCTGAGGCGGTACGTAAAGCAACCGATCGTGTGGCTTTATTAACGCCTATTGCCAAAGCTTACCTCACCGATAAAGCACTGGATGCTGCACTTGAAGCACAAATGTGCTTTGGTGGTCATGGCTATATTCGTGAATGGGGCATGGAACAATGTATCCGTGACCTGCGCATTTCACAGATCTATGAAGGGACCAATGGAGTGCAGGCGATTGATCTGATCGGCCGTAAAACCACAAAATGCAAAGGTGCTTATATTGCAGAATATATTGCAGAAATCCGTGAATTTTCCCAAAGTCTGGACGATGCCTTGACGATTAAAAAGGCAACCTTAGATACCTGTCAACAATTGGAAGATATTACCAATTTTATTGTTGAACAGTCTCAGGTAAATCCTGACCTTGCCAACTCGATTGCTGTTGATTATTTGCACGCTGTAGGTCTGCTGAGCTTTGTTTACATGTACGCACGTATCAGTAAAGCGGCGGCTACTAAAGAAGAGAGCTATTTCCAGAATAAACTGGTACTGGCAAATTACTATATTGCTAAAGTACTCCCGGATTTGAGTGCGAGAATTCAACGCATTCAGGCAGGTGCAGAGCTGGTGATGCAATTACCAGAAGAATATTTCACTGCACAGGCCTAAACCCGCAAATATTGCGAAGGACAAACACTGCACAGATATCACTTTGCAGTGTTGATAACAATGATGTTAAAGGATGAGATTAGAATGATTGTAATTGTAGAAGCTGTACGTACCGCGATGGGCGGTTTTCAAGGCTCACTTTCTAGCTGTACCGCACCAGATTTAGGAGCTGTAGTGATCAAGGAAGCGGTGGCACGTGCAGGTCTGGCAGCCAATGATATTGATGAAGTGATCATGGGCTGTGTACTGCCGGCAGGTTTAAAACAGGGTCCGGCACGTCAGGCCATGCGTCAGGCAGGTTTGCCAGATTCAACCGGTGCGACTACGATCAATAAAATTTGTGGTTCAGGCATGAAAGCGATGATGCAAGCTGCGGATGCGATCAAGGCCGGTTCTGCAGAAATCGTAGTGGCGGGCGGTATGGAATCCATGTCGAACGCACCGTACTTAATGGATAAAGCTCGTGCCGGTTTCCGTATGGGCCACGGGAAAGTGACCGATCATATGTTCCAGGAAGGTCTGGAAGATGCTGAAACAGGTCTGTCGATGGGAATCTTGGCACAAGAAATGGCGGACAAAAAAGGCTATACCCGTGAACAACAGGATGATTATGCGATTGGCTCTTTAAATAAAGCCGTGACTGCCGTTCAGCAGGGCTTCTTCAAAGATGAAATCGTGCCAATTACAGTCAGCACGCGTAAAGGCGATGTGGTGGTTGAGCAGGATGAACAACCACTGAATGCCAAAGCAGACAAAATCCCATCTTTACGTCCGGCATTTAAAAAAGACGGTACGATTACTGCGGCAAATGCCAGTTCAATTTCCGATGGTGCTTCCGCATTGGTTGTAACATCGAGCGAGATTGCAGTACAGTATAGCCTGAAACCTCTAGCGAATATTCTGGCTTATGCCAGCCATTCACAACATCCATCAGAATTCACGATTGCACCGGTGGGGGCAATTGAAAAAGTACTGAAGAAAACTGGCTGGAATGCAACTGATGTGGATCTATGGGAAATTAATGAAGCTTTCGCGATGGTAACCATGGCAGCGATTGATGCCTTTGAACTGGATCCTGCCAAAGTGAATATTAATGGTGGTGCTTGCGCTCTAGGTCATCCACTGGGCTCTTCAGGTTCCCGTATCATTGTGACCCTGATTCATGCCTTGAAACGTACTGGCGGCAAAAAAGGTATTGCAGCGCTATGTATCGGTGGCGGTGAAGCAACAGCGATTGCGGTAGAACTGGTTTAAGTTTATTTAGATTAGATGGCGATGCTTTTGGTAATAAGCTAAGAGTATCGCTTAATTTATTGAAATAGTATTTGTCTTGTCCTGAAATAGATTGACAGTATTCCACTTCAAACCGAGTTAAGCAATTAGCTCGGTTTTAGTTTGCTCATACGTCTGATTCGGGGTGTTCATATTTAAACTTAAATGTGGTCTATAGCAATTATAAATCATAATAGATTCCGCAATTAAGTGATCTAACTCCTTCATGGTTTGACATCGTGTAATTAAAAACTCCTGCTTTAATATTCCATTAATCCGCTCTGCTAATGCATTCTGGTAACAGTCTCCTCCATCTGTCATAGAAGGACATACCCCATAATGGCGTAATGCCGATTGATATAGTTCAGAGCAATACTGAGAGCCTCTGTCTGAATGATGAATCATCCTTGTCGCTCGATCCGTCACATGCTGCATCGCCATATGTAGAGCCTGCACAACATTCTCCGCACGCATATCATTCGATAACTTATAACCTTTAATCTGACGGGTATAAGCATCTGTCACTAAGGATAAATAATGTACGCCTTCAGCACTCTCAACATAAGTAATATCACTAACAAAGACTTCGTTGGCTTGCACTGCTGAATAATCCTTTAATAAATTTGGATGCTTCTTCATCCAATGCTTGCTATCCGTAGTTTTTGTATAGCGACGCTTGGGGCGAATCAATAAATTATGCTCTTTCAATATTTTAAATAACTGATCCCGTCCACACTTTAAACCACGCTGCAACAATTTGCCTTTAATAAGCCAATACAGCTTACGTGTTCCGATACTTGGCATGAGACAACGATATTCCATAACCAACTCAAGTATTTGTTCAGTTGCTTGTGCAGTCATTTGAGCACGTTTTTCTGCTTGATAATAAGCTTGTCGGGTGATTCCCAACCACTGACAATAACGTGAAACGCTTAGTCTTCTTTGGCTTTGCCAATCTTTGAAACGTGCTCGGTATACTTTTTTCCAAGATCAGTCCCACATTCTTTATCAATGTGATAAATCACATCCTGAATAAATTCAGTTTTAAGCTTTTCTGCGGCTAACTGCTTTTCTAATTGGCGGATTCGTTGTTGGGGGGTTAATTGGCGTTTAGAAGAAGTCGGCATATTCGAAGTCCAGTCCTGTTGTCCGTGCTTGCGTAACCATACCAGCACAGTTGATCTTCCTTGAATACCATATTTTGCCTGAGCTTGTTTATAAGTAATTTGCCCTTTTTCTACTTCATGTACAACCATCATTTTAAAGGCGAAGCTATAATCACGTTGTGTGCGTTTAACTCGTTGTTCTTGTGCATGTTCCATAAAATAAGTCTCTTAAGGTGTAAACTTATTTCAGGACGGGACAATTAAGCCCAAAATAAAGCCTGTGGATCACGGGCTTTATTTATATTGTATTAGATAAATATTTTAGTTCTGAATCAGACGTGGGTTATTAAAGACTTTATCCAATATATGCCGATGAATGAAACGCAGTTTATCTTTCACAGCTTCAGTCAGCTTAAAGGGGTAAGCATCCTCCAGACCCATACTGCGGTTTAAGGCATTTAAATTAAAGGTCAGGGTGACCCAGTTTTCCAGGATATGTTCAAAATCCTGTCCACCAATCGGGCATTCTTTAAAGTCCATACTGGCCAGATTTCGGCCATTACCTTCCACGCGTAAGCCAGCATAAAATGCCGTTTCCAGCGTTTCCATGATATGCAGATAATGCGACCAGGTTTCAGCCCAGTCTTCCCACGGGTGTGCGGTGGCATAGGGACTAATATATTTTTCATGCCAGTTAATAGGCGCACCCTGATTATAGTGCCTCTCTAGTGCTTCACTATAATTTTGCCGCTCATCCCCAAAATAATGGCGAAGTTCATCCAGTAATTCCGGATGTAGGTGCTGGATGAGATTAAAATAAAAATGCCCACTTTCATGACGAAAATGCCCTAATAAGGTTCTGTAGTTTTCACCCATATTGACCCGGGTGGTTTCACGATAAACCACATCGGCCTCAAAGGCATTTAAGGTAATTACACCATTGGCATGGCCGGTAAGTACTGGCTTGTCTTTTTCAGGAAGAAGAAAATCAAAACGCAAACCCAATGGATCATCATCCGAATGTTTTGGACGAGGCATAATGTTCATACGTTGGGTCAGATACAGAAAACGGCGTTTGGCTTCCTCCAGCCGATACCAGTAAATCATGTTTTCGGCATTTTCCAGATTTGGAATTACATGAGTCAGCTGGCAGGATTCGCAAAAATCTTCCTCATCATCTGCAGGGATCATCCAGTTACATACCTGATGATGGGTATAGTTATAACAAGGTTTATAACGGGAATGTTGATACTTTTTAGCAACCGGAACCCACTCCTGAGCATTCAGCTTTTTAAATGTCGTCATTTCTTTTTCGGAGGCGATATAGCCGATAGAGGAAAGGCAGTGATCACATACGAATTTGGCGAAAAAGATCTGCTTTTCGCAAACTGGACATTCAAAATATTTCATCGATACTCCCTGCGAAATGAATGAATTACAATGGATTGCTGAAACTCTGTAATTTATATTCAGATTGCATTGCGGAATTTTATCCTGTTTAAAAATTCATCATAAAAATTTCTTAAAAAACACTATGTTGATTAATTGTAAAATGCATGTGATCGATTATTCATTAGATTATAGTTTAGTGACTGTTTATAGAAGAAAAGCTGACAGAAATAAAAAAACCGATGAACTGACTTATGTATTTTTTTCTTAAATAAAAACGAGAGTATCAATTTAAAAAAAACTGAATAATGCAAACTATAAAAAATTAGAGATCAAAAATTATTGAAAAAAATTGATTGAATAACGTTTTTCATAAAACCTAATTGGTATACTGATGAAACATCTTCGGTCTCTTAAAATAGAAGAGCCTTTTATTATAAGTTAATCAAAGATGAGGAGTTACTTTCTTATTTTTTAAGCATAGTTGGAATCTGAGAAATCAATTTCACCCTTATTAAACTGATAAATTTTAATTATTTTTGAATTAGAAAATTAAACTTTTAGCTATTAGCCATTATATCATTTTTAATTAGTCATAGATTGTACTAAGGCATAGAATTAATTCACTTTTACGGCATTAATGATCAGGGTATGGCAATCAGCTGGGTTTTCTTTACTTTAATGGCTGCATTTATGCAGGCCTGGCGAAATGCCTTTCAAAAACAGCTCAGTACCACTGTCGATATCTGGGGCGTGACGCTGGCGCGTTTCCTGTTTGGATTGCCTCTGGCTGGACTTTATATCGCGACTTTATACCACTTCAAACCGGTAGAAAGTGTAGTGCATTTTACCCCGAAGTATTGGATCTATATTCTGATTGCCGGTATCAGCCAGATTCTGGCAACCGCCTTGATGGTGCAGCTGTTTAAACAGAAAAATTATGCGATTGGCGTTGGACTGGCAAAAAGTGAAGCGATTCTGGCAGCCATTATCGGAGTGATTTTCCTGTCAGATCATCTTTCTGCACTGGCATGGATCGGTGTGCTGATCGGCGGTTATGCGGTATTCCTGCTGAGTAAGGGCAATCAGATCACTGGTTTATCCACCAAGACTTTAGCCACCGGAATCGGAAGTGGTTTGAGCTTTGCTATTACTTCACTCTTGGTACGTGAAGCTAGTCTGGAACTACCGATGTTGCCAACTGTGCATCGTGCTTCATGGGTACTGATTTCAGTGATTGGTTTCCAGTGTATCAGTATGCTGATCTATTTAAGCTTGTTTAGCCGCACAACCTTAGTTGCCATGTGGCAACGTTTGGGACTTACGTTTAAAGTCAGCTTCTGCAGCTTTATGGCCTCCCTTGGGTGGTTTACCGCCATGAGTATGATGAGCGTGCCAATCGTGAAAACCTTGGGACAAATCGAAATCCTGTTCAGTTTGCTGATTTCAGCTTATTTCTTTAAAGAAAAACTGGCGCGTGCCGAGCATTGGGGCTTGGGATTGGTGGTGATTGCAGCGATGCTGGTGATCTGGGCTTAACGAATAAAAGAAAAGCCACGATATATCGTGGCTTTTTTATAAGAATAAATTTAAGCAGCAAGAAAAGTTTGTACGGCCTGATTAAAGGCTTCCGGCTGTTCAATATTGGAAATATGCGAAGCATTAATTTCAAACAACCGGCTATTCGCAATACGTTGCTGCATAAACTGGCCATCTGCAACAGTCGTCACAGGATCCTGCTGACCCGCAATAATCAGCACAGGGATTTGAATGCTGCTAAGTTGTTCGCGGACATCCGCCTTAGCCAGAGCTTCACAGCAGTTTGCATAGCCTTCTGGGCTGCCAGCTCCGAGGTCGTTTGAAAGTTCTGCAACGACTGCCGGGTTGCTCTGGATAAAGGGATCGGTAAACCAGCGTAATGCCGCAGTTGCAGCAATCGGAGCAAGACCTTGCTCACAGACAAGCGCAGCACGGTCTTGCCATGCCTGTTCCTGGCCAATTTTGGCTGCAGTATTGCAGACAATCACGTGGCTAAAAAGTTCTGGCTTATGAATCGCCAACCATTGACCGGTTAAGCCACCCATAGAAATACCACAGAATGCTACTTTTGCAATATTCAAATGATCCAGAAGATTCACGACATCCTGACCCAACTGTTCCAAGCTATATGGGCCTTGTGGTGCAGATGATGCACCATGACCACGGGTGTCATAGCAGATTACGTAATGATCCTGCTGGAAATGTTCAATCTGTGGCTGCCACATGCTGTATTTGGTACCCAGTGAGTTGGAAAATATCAAGGCAGGTTTGTTGGCATCCCCAAAAGTCTGGTAATTAATCTGGGCATCATTTGATGTAAATGTTGGCATTTGTTATTCCTTTTATTTCCTTCTAAAAGTTCTTCCCTGAACAAGGCATAAGCACTGCTTAAGCCTTGTGCAAGAAAGGGAGGTTAGGAGGGATTTTTTAAACACGTTCAATAATCAGCGCGATACCTTGACCTACGCCAATGCACATAGAGCAGAGAGCATATTTCCCGCCAGTCTGTTCCAGCTGGTTCAGTGCGGTTGTCACCAGACGGGCACCGGAAGCACCGAGTGGATGGCCAATGGCAATGGCACCGCCATTCGGGTTTACATGGGCAGCATCATCTGGAAGGTCAAGGTCACGGGTCACGGCTAAGGCCTGTGCAGCAAAGGCTTCATTCAGTTCAATGACATCCATCTGATCTAGTGTCAAACCGGTCTGGGCCAGTAGCTTTTTAATCGCTGGTGCCGGACCAAAGCCCATAATGCGTGGTTCAACACCGACAACCGTTGAGCCAATAATTTTGGCACGCACTTCTAGGCCATATTCAGCAACAGCTTCATCAGAGGCAATCAGGAGTGCCGCTGCACCATCGTTAATGCCAGAAGCATTGCCGGCAGTCACCGTACCATCCGCTTTTACAACTGGTTTTAGCTTAGTTAAACCTTCTAATGTCGTAGAAGCACGTGGATGTTCATCTGTATCAACAACCACAGGTTCGCCTTTACGCTGAGGAATAACTACCGGAATGATTTCATTTTTAAAGAAACCTTTGGCTTGCGCCGCTGCAGTACGTTGCTGGCTGGTCAGGGCAAACTTGTCTTGATCTTCACGGTTGATATTGAACTGTGCTGCCACATTTTCCGCAGTTTCCGGCATGGTTTCCACGCCATACAGTTCCTTCAGTTTCGGGTTGATAAAACGCCAGCCCATGGTAGTATCTTCAAGCTTTTGAGTACGGCCATAAGCGGTTTCAGACTTACCCATCACCAGCGGTGCACGTGACATGGATTCCACACCACCAGCCATAATCAGATCGGCTTCACCGGCTTTAATGGCACGAGCCGCAATGGCTACCGCATCGAGTGATGAACCGCAAAGACGGTTAATCGTAGTTGCCGGTACCTGATAAGGCACTCCTGCGAGCAAAGCGGACATACGACCCACGTTGCGGTTATCTTCACCAGCCTGGTTGGCACAGCCATAGATGATGTCATCCACTTTTTCCCAGTTGATACTTGGGTTACGTTCCATCAAAGCCTTAATCGGAATCGCACCCAGGTCATCGGCACGGACAGGGGCCAGGCCACCGGCATAGCGGCCGAATGGGGTACGGATGGCATCGATAATATATGCATTTTTCATTGTTTCTATTTCCAGTTCTCTAATCCCTCTCGACCTCCCTTTGATAAAGGGAGGAGAGCTTCGTCATATATTTTCGAAAGTCCCCCTTTGAAAAAAGGGGGATTTAGGGGGATTTAATTTTCCTTTATTACTTAACCTTGTGTTGCATCAATCAGTTTGGCACCCGTCATCGACTGCAATTCTTCAAATGATAGACCTTGAACTTTTTCAATGACTTTCATGCCTTCAGCCGTGACATCAATTACACACAGGTCGGTATAAATACGGTCTACACATTTCAGGCCAGTGGCTGGATACATCAGTTCAGCCACGATCTTTGGTTCACCTTTTTTAGTCACATGATCCGTAGTAATAAAGACTTTCTTGGCGCCCACTGCCAGATCCATCGCGCCACCGACAGCAGGAATTGCATCCGGTGCACCGGTATGCCAGTTGGCCAGGTCACCATTAGCTGCTACCTGGAAAGCACCGAGTACCGCAATGTCCAGGTGACCACCACGCATCATCGCGAAAGAATCCCCATGATGGAAAAATGCACCTCCAGTCAGCATGGTCACAAATTCTTTACCGGCATTAATCAGCTCAGGGTCTTCTTCACCTTTGGCAGGTGGCGGACCGAAAGCCAGCAGGCCATTTTCAGAATGCAGGAAAACATCCTTGTCTGCTGGTAGATAGCTGGCAATCTTGGTCGGCAGGCCAATACCAAGGTTGACATAGGCACCATCCGGAATGTCCTGGGCAACACGTTCAGCAATCTGGTCACGGGTCAGTTTGTTATAGCTCATCAATCTTCTCCTTATCCGTAATTACTGTGCCGGTTGAACTTGAACAACATGTTGAACAAAGATGCCTGGGGTGATGATGTGTTCCGGATCCAGCTCACCGAGTTCAACCACTTCAGCAACTTGGGCAATAGTCACATCTGCCGACATCGCCATGATTGGACCGAAGTTACGCGCCGATTTACGGTAAACCAGATTGCCCCAGCGATCGCCTTTATGCGCCTTAATCAGGGCAAAGTCTGCTTTAATTGGATTTTCTAAAACGTAATCTTTGCCTTCATAATTCAGGGTTGGTTTGCCTTCCGCCAGCAAGGTGCCAAAACCAGTCGGCGTGTAGATTGGACCTAGGCCCATACCGGCAGCCTGAATACGGCAGGCAAGGTTGCCCTGAGGTACCAGTTCCAGTTCGATTTTTCCGGCACGGTACAGCTCGTCAAATACCCAGGAGTCAGACTGACGTGGAAAAGAACAGATGATTTTACGTACTGCACCGGTCTTCAGCAGTTTCGCCAGGCCATAGTCACCATTACCGGCATTATTATTAACGATCACCAGATCTTTGATACCCAGTTCGATCAGGCCATCAATCAGTTCTGCTGGCTGACCTGCTGTGCCAAAGCCGCCGATCATGATGGTCGAACCATCCTTGATCTGGGAAAGTGCTGCTTTCAGCGATAATGAACTTTTATCTATCATAATCTTGTCCTTGCATGTCCTAATCTGATGAAGGGCTATTACTTATTTTGAATCTGAAGCAACAGCAGTGAGGGTAGCAGGCCTTTTCTTTGTCAGGAGAAAATGAGCCAAAAGGCCGATACAGATGCCCCAGAAAACTGAGCTCAGGCCGAGTACACTCATGCCTGAGGCAGTTGCTAAAAATGTAATTAGGGCGGCTTCGCGCTGCTGTTCGGTTTGCATGGCAACTGTCAGGTTGGTCGAAATCGCACCCAATAAGGCCAGTCCAGCCAGTGCTGCAATCAGTTCTTTCGGGAACAGACTGAACAGCATCACGATACTGCCTGCAAACAGGCCACCTAAAATGTAAAACAGGCCATTACATACACCTGCGATATAACGTTTTTCTGGTAATTCGTGCGCATCTTTGCCTATGCAAAGTGCTGCAGTAATTGAACCCAGAACTGTGGTAATACCACCAACCCAGGCCACTGCCAGAGAGGTAATACTGGCTGTGGTAATAATGGGTTTGGCCGGGACTTGATACCCGCTGATTTTTAATAAGCTCATCCCCGGCAAAAACTGACCAGACAGGCTGACCAGAATCAGCGGGAGTGCCAGGTTAAAGGTCGATGACCAGGTCCATTCCGGCTGAATCAGTTGCGGAATGGCCAGATTGAAGTCCATGCTAACTGGCTGAAACTGAACGAGAATCAGGCTTAAACAGACACCAGCCGCCAATACCCATAACATGGCATAACGGGGATTCAGCCGTTTGGCGACTAAAAACACCAGCAACATGCCAAGTACGATCACAGGCATATTGTCTGTGGCACTAAACAGGCCCAAACCGAAATTCACCAGAATGCCGGCCATCATTCCTGCGGCAACCGCTTGTGGAATCAGCGCCAGCAATTTATCGAAATAGCCACTAATGCCAATTACAAACAGCACCACAGCCGTAGTGATATAGGCTGCAATCGCTTCATTCAGTGAAATATCGGGAAATAAGGTCACTAAAAGCGCTGTACCAGGAGCTGACCAAGCCATCACAATCGGCACTTTGAACCTGATGGATAAATAAATACTGGAAACAGCAGCACCTATGGAAATCCCCCAGATCCAGGAAATCATCATGGCTGCAGACACTTGTGCCTGCTGGGCCGCCTGGAAAAAAATAATTAGGGGACCGGCATAAGAAATCAGTACTGCTAAAAATCCTGCAACAGTGGCTGAAATCGACCAGTCATTTTTTAAGGTTTGAAACAGGTGACTCATTGGCAATATGCCTCCTTGCGTCTAGCAATGATCCTGTTGATCTGTTGTGGATCTGGATTAACCCAGATCGCCACCACCGACAGGTACTACCGTACCGGTCATATAGGACGATTCATCCGAAGCCAGGAATAAAATGGCATTCACTTGTTCCTGAATCGTGCCGTAACGTCCCAGGAAAGTACGGTCAATAGTTTGATCCACCACTTGCTGCATCCATACTTTTTCAGTTTCCGTTAATGGATTGGCATTACGTGGAACCTTACGTGGCGGTGCTTCCGTACCACCCGTTGCGACGGCGTTGACACGAATCCCGTCTTTGGCATGTTCAAAGGCAAGAGCAGCAGTCAAGCCGTTAACTCCACCTTTAGAAGCCGAATAAGGCACCCGGTTAATGCCACGGGTTGCAATTGACGATACGTTTACAATGGTGCCATGCTGCTGCTTGATCATTTGCGGTAGCACTGCACGGCAGCACCACATGGTTGGGAACAATGAACGGTTCACTTCTTTGATGATTTCTTCTTCAGAAAATTCTTCAAAAGGTTTCATCCAGATCGCACCGCCAACATTGTTGATCAGCACATCAATACGTCCATAGGTCTCTAGTGCTTTGGCCATGACAGCTTCGGTACCGGCATAGTTTTCCAGATTGGCCTTGACGATAATGGCATCACCGCCAGCCGCTTCGATTTCTGCCAGGGTTTCCTGCACATAGTCCGAAATATCGACCAATACTACTTGTG
This sequence comes from Acinetobacter variabilis, assembly GCF_000369625.1. GTDB lineage: Bacteria > Pseudomonadota > Gammaproteobacteria > Pseudomonadales > Moraxellaceae > Acinetobacter > Acinetobacter variabilis. Next base: position 1,038,081 of record NZ_KB850113.1, on the reverse strand, counting down.
CGCCTTCAGCAGCAGCCTGGATGGCTACACCGCGGCCGATGCCTTGGGCAGCACCGGTCACGATCACGACTTTATTTAAAAATCTTTGACGTTCGGTCATGTCGAAATATCCCTCAATCAGTTGGCAGAGAATTTTTCAAACAGGAAGCTGGCAGGTTTGACACCTTCCGCATCCAGCCAACCGCGAACTGCTTCAACCATTGGCACCGGACCACACAGGTAGATATCGACATCTCCAGCGTTCAGCCATTCGTTTTCGATATGACCGGTCACATAACCTTTACGCTCATGTGTAGATTCTGGATTTGCGACCACCGTGCGATATTCGAACCATGGGAATTTGTCCTGTAGTTCATTCAGCTTTTCAATTGCGACCAGGTCGAAGTCATTGGTCACTCCAAAGACCAGACGTACTGGATGTTCAGACCCTTTTTCTTCCAGTACCTGTAACATCGACATAAATGGTGCGATGCCTGTACCACCTGCCAGCATCAATACTGGACGGGACACATTACGCAGATAGAAGCTGCCGAATGGACCGATAAAGATCATTTTGTCACCCGCTTTTGCATCAGCGCTGAGGAAACTCGACATTTTGCCGTTAGGCACATTACGAACTACAAAACCAGTTAAACGGTTACCCGGTTTAGAGCTGAATGAATAAGAACGTGTTTCGGTGCTTCCAGGAATACCGACATTGACATATTGTCCCGCCAGAAAATGAATATCTGGTTGACCATCATCAAGTTGAATATTAAAAGTAATGGTGGAATCAGACAGGTTTTTTACATGGGCCAACGTACCTTGATAGGCATGGATCTCAGTCTTGCAGACATCAGATGAGGCCTGGATCTGGAACACGGCATCCGAAGTCGGCTTACATTGGCAAGCCAGAATAAATCCTTCTGCAGCTTCTTCTGGAGTTAGTGCATCTTCAATATACATTTCTTCAGGCATGTCATACGCACCTGATTCACAAAAAGCGCGGCACGTTCCACATGCACCGTCACGGCAATCTAGAGGGATATTGATCTTTTGACGGTAAGCTGCATCGGACAGGGTTTCGCCTTGGGCAACACTAATAAAACGTGTAACGCCATCTTCAAATTGGAGTGCAACATTGTGGTTTGACATGGCTGAATATCCTATATAAATCTTTGAAACTTAGCCTTTCAGCCATATTTCCCTAGCTGAAAGGTTTAACCTTGCTGTCGAGACAGTCTTAGAGGTGATAAATGTCGATAACCTGGTTGATGTAATCGTTTTTCAGCACCACGTATTTGCTTAAAATCTGTGGTTTTTCGCCTGAAAAATCGATTTCGTAACGAGACATACCGAAATAGCTGTAACTGTTTTTGTAACGAAAACTCAGGGTATTCCAGTTAAAGCGCACAGTGACCTTGTCACCATCACGTTCCACAATTTCAATATTGCAGATGTTGTGGCTGGTACGGGTATCCGGCATGGTGGCAGATGAACGTTCTGTCTTGATCCGGAACACACGGTCTTCCAGGCCCTGACGGTCAGGGTAGTAGATCAGTGAGATTTCAGACTGTGGATTCTCAGTCAGACGGTCATCATCATCCCAAGCTGGCATCCAGAAAGAAGCAGTAGGGGCGTAGCACTGTAACCAGTCATCCCATTGCTCATCATCTAAAAAGCGGGCTTCCTGATACAGGAACTGTGCAATATTTTCTAAAGTGATGTCGCTCATGCGGTTTCTCCTTCAGTGCTTGCAGCAATTTCTTTTTCGGTCGCAATGCCTTTTTTGATCAGTTCTAGCCAGTACTGGTGTTGTGCCAGATATAGGCCTTCATCTTCAGTTTTAATGCCGGACAGTTTTGGTTTTAGACCAATTTCATTGGCTGCATCATCCGGCCCTTGAATCCAGTGTTTAGACCCGCGACACATGTCGTTCCATTCCAGTGCGATCCCGGCATAACCAGCCTGACAGGCACGGAATTCTTCAAGATCGTCCGGAGTTGCCATACCAGAAGCATTAAAGAAATCTTCATACTGACGGATACGGCGAGTGCGTGCTTCCGGCTCTTCACCGACAGGACCGATACAGTAAATGGTCACTTCAGTCTTATCGACAGAGATTGGACGCAGGACACGAATTTGTGAGCCGAATTGATCCATGAAGTAAACGTTTGGATAAATACACAGGTTACGTGAACGCTCGATCATCCATTTCGCCATGGCTTCGCCATAACGCTCGGTATATTCATTTTTCTTGGCAAAGTTTGGACGGTCTTCCGGATTGGCCCATTGAGTCCAAAGCAGCATGTGACCATGTTCAAAGCCATAAGAACCACCGCCTTGTTTGCCCCATGAACCTGCGCTCATGGCACGAATATTATCGCCAGCTTCTTTTTCCTTACGTTGCTGAGTGGTCGCGGCGTAGTTCCAGTGCACAGCAGAGACGTGATAACCATCGGCACCGTTTTCTGCAGTCAGCTTCCAGTTACCTTCATAGGTATAAGTCGATGAACCACGTAAAACTTCCAGACCTTGCTCAGACTGACCCACGATCATATCGATAATCTTGGTAGCTTCGCCCAGGTATTCTTCCAGAGATGGAACATCAGGATTCAGGCTGCCAAACAAGAAGCCTTTGTAATTTTCAAAACGGGCTACTTTTTTCAGGTCATGAGAACCGTCTTGGTTAAAGCAATCTGAATAGCCTGCATCAGCCGGGTCTTTCACTTTTAACAGCTTGCCCGAGTTATTAAATGTCCAGCCATGGAATGGGCAGGTATAGGTTGCTTTATTACCACGTTTGTAGCGGCAGAGCTGTGCACCGCGGTGTGAGCAGGCATTGATCATGGCATTCAGTTCGCCATTACGATTACGTGCAATGATGATTGGCTGACGGCCAATATGGGTTGTGTAGTAATCGTTGTTATTGGGAATTTGGCTCTCGTGGGCCAGATAAACCCAGTTTCCTTCAAAAATGTATTTCATTTCCAGATCAAATAGGGCTTGATCAGTAAATACGGAACGGTGCAGTTTAAATTCACCAGATTCAAAATCATCGACCAGTAATTCATCAATACGGTCTAAATGGCTGGTGTTAATTACAGGAATACGAGGCATGTCCAGTCTCCGACTTTCCAAGGAGGGGAAGTCATCGGGATGTTGCTCAGACTGACATCCCGATTCCATTTTGAATTAAGCGCTTGCGCGACGACGTTCTACTTCAGTGCTTGGTGCAGCAGCTTGGTCTTTCACCAGTTCAATATTGAACTGGATATGTTTGAATGGACCATTTAAACCGCGGCGTGCGATTTCAGCTTCATCGGTCACATCATCAGCAGTTGCGACCAGACCATCACGTGTGGCGAATGCAAAGTCATCCCACAGGTATTGATCGCCTTCGATGTTGAACTGTGTGGTTAACTTGCGGTAACCCGGTGCAGATACGAAGTAATGCACATGAGATGGGCGGTTACCGTGACGACCTAATTTGTCCAGTACGAACTGGGTGGTACCTTCAGGTGGACAGCCATAACCGACCGGCATAGTGGTCAGCGCCACATATTTACCGTCTTGATCGGTAAAGATAGAACGGCGCAGGTTAAAGTCAGATTGCGACTTGTCAAAGAAAGAATAGTTGCCCAGGCTATTGGCATGCCAGACTTCAACTTTTGCACCTTCAATGATGTTACCGTCAGTATCAGTCACTGTGCCTTCAATAATCAGGGTTGGAATTTTGCCTTCTTCAGAACCGTCATCCATACGCGCAAAACCAACTGACTCAGGTGCACCTGCAACATACAGCGGGCCTTCGATGGTACGTGGTGTACCACCTGTAATGCCTGCTTTGGCATCTGCTTCATCCGCGCGTAAGTCTAAGTAATGTTCCAGACCAAGACCTGCAGCCAGTAAGCCTAATTCATTAGCTTGACCTGCATCAGTAAAGTATTCCAGACCTTTCCAGAGTTCAGTCTGAGAAATATCAAGATCTTCAATAGCCTGGAAAAGATCACCTAATAAACGTACAACAACTTGTTGTACACGCTCATCGACTGGTCCTGTCGCTGTATCGACATTCATTTTTTTAACCAGTGCATCAATTTCTTGGCGGTTCATACTATTGCTCCTAAAGTATGTTTTCATATTTTAGTGGCGCATGTTTTAGCATTCATTTGGCTGGCTAAATCTTGCTGGCCACAAGTCCTTTTGGATTACCCTCAGGTGTATGGGTGGGAAGGATTTTTTTATTTCCATTCCCGAATTTATTCATTACTTGTCATCATCCCGAATCGATGATGGATGGCGGTTCAATGCCATAACTTCGATGTTCATATACGGATAGAGCGGCAAGCCCTGTAGCAAGTTGTGCAACTCTTCATTGCTTTCAACATCAAAAATACTGATGTTTGAATACTGCCCGGTGATACGCCAGATATGACGCCACTTACCCTGACGTTGCAGATCCTGTGAATAGGCTTTTTCGACAGCCTTAATTTCATTGGCCTGTTCAAACGGCATATCTTTTGGAATGTTGACGTCCATTCGTACTTGGAAAAGCATGGGATTCTCCTGGAATTATTGACGACGCAAGTTGTCAATTTTGTTTTCATCCAACTCAATACCCAGACCTGGTCCTTTCGGAATCTCAAGTTCAAAGTTTTGATACTGGAGTGGGGTTTTTAAAATTTCATCAATTAACAGCAATGGACCAAACAGTTCGGTGCCATAAGCGAGACTTTCAAAAGTCGAGAAGGCATGGGCAGAGGCGATGGTGCCCACCGGGCCTTCCAGCATGGTGCCGCCATACAGGTCGATACCAGCCAGCTGTGCCACTTTTGCAACTTCACAGCCTTCAATCAGGCCACCAGACTGCGCTACTTTGACTGCAAAAACTGATGAACCATGCTGACGTGCGATCTGATAGGCAGACTGTGGCCCCATCAAGGATTCATCCGCCATGATGGCGATATCAAAACGCTGGGTCAGACGTCGCATTGCATCCAGATTGTCAATGGCGCACGGCTGTTCAATCAGATCAATGCCGCCGTCCTGGAGTAACTGAATACCTTTAATCGCGTCCAGCTCTGACCAGGCACGGTTGACGTCCACACGGATTGAAATGTCTTTGCCCAATGCCTGTTTAATGGCAAGCACGTGTTCAACATCCTGTTCCACTGGACGAGAACCAATTTTCAGTTTGAAAATATTGTGGCGTTTGGCCGCAATCATTTTCTGGGCTTCAGCAATGTCTTTCTCGGTATTGCCAGATGCCAATACCCACAGCACTGGTACGCTGTTACGTAAACGTCCACCTAGAATTTCACTCAGTGGCTGGTTCAGACGTTGTGCCTGAATATCTAGTAGCGCAGTTTGAATGGCACATTTGGCAAAACGGTTACCATTAATATTCTTTTTGATGGCTCGTAATGTCTGTGCAACATTCAAACCCGATAATGTTTTCAGAAGCGGTGCAAAGTAAGTCTCAATATTCACTTTGACACTTTCTGGGCTTTCTTCACCGTAGCCTAAACCGCCAATAGTGGTGGCTTCGCCCCAACCCACATAGCCGTCTTCGGTGGTGATTTTGACCAGGACCAGTGTCTGGGTTTGCATGGTTGCGACAGCCATCTTGTGAGGACGGATCGTCGGTATTTGAACCAGCAAGGTTTCAACTGACTTATACATAATTACGCTTCACATTCTTGCTTTAATGTTTTGACTTAATATACCTTAAAAGAATAATTTTGATTGGTCTAAGATCGATTTAGCATTTTTTTATACTTTAAAGGTATTTAGGGATATGGAACTCAGGCATTTGCGTTACTTTGTCGCAGTCGTCGAAGAACAAAGTTTTACCAAGGCGGCAGAAAAACTGTTTATTGCTCAACCACCTTTAAGCAGACAGATACAAAATCTGGAACAGGAACTGGATATTCAGCTCTTTGAAAGAGGTAGCCGACCGCTTAAGACCACAGAAGCAGGTCAATTCTTCTACCAGCATGCGGTTAAACTTTTGTCTAATGCGGAAGAAATCAAATCGATGACCAAGCGGATTGGTATCGCGGATCGCACCATTAGTATTGGTTTTGTTGGCTCGTTATTGTTCGGTTTGCTATCGCGTATTGTGTTTTTATTTAAGCAGCAACATCCCCAGCTCAAAATTGAGATGGTTGAAATGAATACTTCAGAGCAAATTCAGGCACTTAAGGAAGGGCGGATTGATGTCGGTTTTGGACGCTTGAGAATTTCAGATCCAGCAGTGAAACGGGTGTTGCTGCGTGAAGAAAGACTCATGGTCGCTGCGCATTCCAGCCATTTTTTCTCGCAACGAGATGGCGTGAACCTGGTTGAACTGGTGGATCAGCCACTCTTTTTATACCCGAATAATGGTAAGGCTAATTTTTCTACCCAGGTGCGCGGTATATTTTCCGAGTATGGGCTAGAGCCGAAAAATATCCGTGCAGTTAGTGAATTGCAACTGGCACTGGGTTTTGTGGCTGCTGGAGAGGGTGTTTGTATCGTGCCGGAAAGTGCCCAGAATATTCGTCTGGCACATTTAAACTTTATCCCTTTATTAGATGAATTTGCGGTCAGTCCGGTCTTTATGGCGATTCGTAACATGGATGAAAGTGAATATATTCGTTATCTGTTTGATGCGGTCTATCAGGTTTATGATCTTGAAGCGATTAAATATGATCGTGCGGTGTTTTAAACAAGATTAAAACTTTTTAGATGCTATATAAAATAGGTGAAATTATTAGGGTGTGTTGACACTTTTAGCTTAAAAAATAGCGAAGTAGTAAAATCAAATCGCCAAACCCAATTTTACTCTTCGCTATGCCTCGTACCATGCTGACAGATCAACACTGGCAAAAGTTGAAAACTATTTTGCGTAATTTATCTATTCATCACAACTCAAACTTACGTAATTTTATTGAAGCTATTCTCTATAGAATTAGAACAGGCTGTCCGTGGCGAGATATTCCTTCCTATTTCGGTCAATCAAACTCTATTTTCAAACGTTTTAATCGTTGGTCAAGCAGTGGTAAGTTACTTAGATTATTCAAATTATTAGCATCATGCCCCGATATGGAGTGGATTTTTATTGATGGCTCTCACGTACGTGCTCATCAACATTCTGCCGGTATAGCGAATCAATCCATTTCTAAAAGTGTAGGAGAAAACTCCTCAAAAATACATTTGATTGTTGATGCAAATGGCAATCCTGTTGATTTCATGATTACCGATGGAACCACACATGACGTCAAAGTTGCACCTGATTTAATATCAACATTAGACTTAAAAGAGACAAAAGTGGTCTGCGCAGATAAAGGCTATGATTCAGAACCACTGCGTGAACAGATCAGAAAAACAGGGACGAAAGCGAATATACCAAAGAAAATAAATAGCCAATCGAACAATGATCATATGGACTGGTATTTATATAAAATCAGGCATTTAGTTGAAAATATGTTTTGTAGATTAAAGCAATTTAGAGGAATAGCTACTCGATATGACAAGCTCAAAAGAAATTATCAAAGTGCTGTTGCCTTAGCCTGTATATTTTTATGGCTACCTTTATAGGTTTAATTATGAACAGTAAATGTCAACAGACCCTATTTAATGACTGAATTAAAGTCGTTTTATTTGGATGAATATCATTAAGGCATAGTAAATAAAGCTTTCTCTTGAAGGCAGACTTTATAGGTATAGAAGTATGCATATTCAGTTTTGGACATTTATGGACATCTTCTGCATTGTGAATCTCATAAATTGAACTTCACAATTAGGAGGTGAAGATGTCTACAAATAAAGTGAATATAAATACGCTGATCGATGAAGCAAAGTTCACACCTTTTCATTGGGGCGTCCTGATCTGGTGTTTGCTGATCATTATTTTTGATGGTTATGACCTGGTGATCTACGGTGTAGCTTTACCGCTACTGATGCAGGAATGGTCACTCAGTGCAGTACAAGCCGGCATGTTAGCCAGCACTGCCTTGTTCGGTATGATGTTTGGAGCCATGAGCTTCGGGACCTTATCGGATAAACTGGGACGTAAAAAAACCATCATGATCTGTGTCGCGATCTTTAGTGGTTTTACGTTTATCGGTGCCTTTGCAACATCACCTGTCGAATTCGGAATTCTACGTTTTCTTGCCGGACTTGGTATTGGTGGTGTGATGCCCAACGTCGTTGCCCTGATGACGGAATATGCGCCTAAACGTATCCGTAGCACCTTGGTTGCCCTGATGTTTAGTGGTTATGCCATTGGCGGTATGACGTCTGCACTTTTAGGTGCATGGCTGGTACCACAGTTTGGCTGGCAGATCATGTTCTATATTGCCGGTGTTCCTTTATTGGCTTTACCGTTAATCTGGAAATTCCTGCCTGAATCGTTGATGTATCTAACCGTCAGAAATCAGACTGTAGAAGCACGAAACATCATTAAGAAGATTTCACCTGCTCAAGATGTTACAGAAAATTCTCAATTTGTCCTGAATGAAGTGAAAAAGGGTGATGAGGCGCCATTAAAAGCGTTATTTCAGAAAGGTCGTACATTCAGTACCTTCATGTTCTGGATTGCTTTCTTTATGTGTCTGCTGATGGTGTATGCATTGGGAAGCTGGTTACCAAAGCTGATGATTCAGGCGGGTTACTCATTGGGCGCCAGTATGATCTTCCTGTTCGCCTTGAATATTGGCGGCATGATTGGCGCAATTGGTGGGGGTTATCTGGCAGACCGTTTCCATATCAAAAAAGTACTGACAATCATGTTTCTTTGCGGGGCAGCTTCTTTAATCCTGCTCGGTTATAACAGTCCGCAATTCGTGCTTTATAGCTTGATTGCAGTGGCCGGTGCAGCAACCATTGGTTCTCAAATCCTGCTCTATACCTTCGTGGCACAATATTATCCATCGACGGTGCGTTCCACCGGCATGGGTTGGGCTTCCGGAATTGGGCGTATCGGTGCGATCGTTGGACCGGTATTGACAGGTGCTTTACTCACCATGAATTTACCGCATCAAATGAACTTCTTTGCAATTGCGATTCCCGGTTTGATTGCTGCGCTGGCAATTTTCCTGGTGAACTTAAAAATGTCTGTAGAAGGTCAAGCCCTTGCTACACCTGATATTCGTACTGATTCTCTCGCTGAAAAAGCAAGTTAATGGATTAAATATCAATTAATAAAGAAAACACTTCTAATGATAGAGATCGCCATCGTAAGCGGCGGTGATCTGTTGCTAGAATCGAGACGCATAATAAAAAAGTGAGTTTAGGATGAACACGGAACAATTATTTAATAATCAAACAATCACATTAAAACGCACGGTTCTGATGAGCATGATGGCAATGAGTTTAGGGGGCCTTAGCTTGTCTACCCAGGCACAAACTCCAGCTCAGTCCAATCAGCAGGAAATTGAGCAGTTGCGTCAAGAGGTTCAAGCTTTACGTGCCTTGATTGAACAGCAGCAGACTCAGACAGCTGCTGTGACTGCACCTGTAGCGGCAACGCCGGCACCTGCAAATACAGCAGTAGCTCCTACTAGCAAACCTGTGATGAAAATTGCCAGTGGGGCCGAGTTTAATTTATACGGTAATATCCGTGCTGATGCCTCTTATCAGGCTGAGGGCGGTGCAGCGACACGTATGTATAACCAGATTAATGCGGTACCTCTTGAAGGCACAGGTGAACGCAGTGATGAGTTTAAGTCCACGCTTTCAGCCACCCGTTTAGGGATGGATTTTAAAGCGCCCGTGGGTGCTGGGGATAAGGCCTTAAGTGGTAAGGTTGAGGTCGATTTCCTGGGTGGAGCTGGTTTTGATAACCTGCGTATCCGTCATGCCTATATCAGCTATGCTGACTGGTTAATTGGTCAAACCTGGTCAAACTTTGCAACTCCGGACTATATACCTGAGACGGTAGATGCACTGGTTTATGCCGGTGGTTCAATTAAGCGGACACCTCAGATTCGTCATACCAGTACTTTGAGTCCAGCGACCAATCTGGTGCTTGCAGTAGAAGATCCGAAAGATGCGACCATTACGGGAATCAAACAGCGTTTACCGGCTTTAACTGCACGCTTAAACCACAAATTTGCGGATAATCTTTCTGTCAGCGCGCGTGCGATGGGGAATGAAAAACGCGTGAATGAAGATGAAAAAACTGCATGGGGTGTAGGTGTAGGCGCGAAATACGAGTTTGTTCCAGGCACCAGCCTTAAGGCAGATTATTATCATGTCAAAGGTGATAGCAGTTTTGTCTCTTATGCTAATCCAGGTGTCGTTACAGCTGTTAATGGAGATCTTCTACAGAGTGAATTCGACTCAATTACAGTCGGTCTAACGCAGCAGTTTAATGATAAATTGCGTGGCACAGTAGGCTATGGTTATATGAATTTCGACCAAGATAATGGATATCTTGCTGCTCCTGGCCTGAATCTAACAGCAGTGAACAAAGACCTTTGGCAGGCTTGGGCCAATGTGTTCTATAACCCTACAAAACCGCTGAGTTTTGGCCTGGAATATGTCTATGGCGAACGTGAAGCATTGGGTGCTGCACCAACAAATGGCAGTACAAAAGGTGAAGATAACCGAGTGAATGCCGTTGCAATTTACAGTTTCTAAGCTCTAGCGATTTACATAAGAAACCTAAAGCGTGGATGAATTAATCCACGCTTTTTGCATGATTCAGGATCATCTTTGCCAGCACATCGACAGCATTTTCTATCTCAGAGGTCCAGTCAAATGAACAGTTCAGGCGAATATAATTCTGGCTAGTATGTTCCGGTTTAAACAGCAAAGCAGGAGCAATGGCAATATTATACTGAATCAGCTGTTCATATAAAACCTGGCCATCCAGCTGTTCCGGCAATTTGATCCAGAGAAAATACCCACTAGAATAATAATAAATTTCACAGACTGAATCTAAACGCGCTTTGAGTTCCTGATAAAACTTTTGCTTATACTTTTCCAGCTGCTGTTTTAAATGGCGCAAATGCTTTTCATAATGATGATGGGACAGAAAATCGACCAGTGCATTTTGTAATAGCGGACTAACAGTCAAAGTACTCATGAGCTGTAAATGCTGGATTGCATCAGAAAATGGGCCAGCGAAAACCCAGCCGACCCGCGCACCCATGCCCAAGGTTTTGGAAAATGAAGAGCAGTGCAATACCCGTTGATGCTGATCAAAATATTTTACGGAAACCGGTTTATGAGCACCGTAATTGAGTTCCTGATAGACATCATCTTCAATCAGATATACCTGATATTCATTCAACAGTTCCCCAATTCTTTGCTTGATCTCTGAATTTACCGTAAAGCCAATCGGATTATGCACATTCAGCATCAGCCAGCAAACTTTGATCGGGTACTGTTTAAGTGCTTGTTCAAATGATTCCAGGTCAAAACCAAACTGTGAATGCTCAGGGATTGTGATGACTTGCAGGCCTAAACGTTCAGCCGCCTGCCAGGCACCATAAAAAATGGTTTGCTGCAGCAGGATAAAATCACCAGGTTGAGTCAAAGCCTGTAAAGACAGATTAAGGGCTTCCAATGCACCAGAAGTAATGACAATGTCATCCGAAGTGCAGTTTATGCCTTGTAACTGATAGCGGTTGGCAATCAGTTGGCGTAATTCCTGATTACCCGGTGGCATATGATTTTGATGGCTATAACTGCTTTTTCTTTTGCTATGCTGCGCCAGAATCTGCATAAACCGGCTGTTATATAACAGTTCAGCATTTGGAAAAGCTGAACCAAAAGGCGCAATATTTGGGGTTTGCAGTGACTTTAAATAATTAAATACCACAGAGTTGATTTTAATTTTGGAATTTAAGCCAATCTGTACCGCAGGTTCTTTGCTGTTATAGGTTTGAGGTCGCTCCGCAATATAGTAGCCAGATTTATCTTTGGCATAGACTAATCCTTGCGATTCAAGCACCTGATAGGCATTAAGTACCGTCATCAGGCTATAGCCGGACAGTTCAGTCTGTTCCCGCAATGAAGGTAATTTGTCATGCGCCTTCCATGCGCCATTTTCAATCATCTGGCGAATATTCTGGGCCAGCTTTTCAGATTTGAACATAAGAAAATAAAATCTAAACTGTACTAATATAATCAGGATTATATTATGAATAAGTTGTTAAAATATAACAAATGAAGAAAAACAGTGGCTAACTGTTATATTTTTTTTAATGAATATTGTATCTATACAGCTAATTTAGGTCTGCTGATAATAAAGCTCATAACGCCAGACCAACCTATGGGTGATCATATGAATTCAGAAGACAACAAAGCACCAAAATATGCGGATAGCAGTATTTCTGATGCAGCATTCAAGAAGATGATTCTCTGGTTTGCACTTTATGCCGGTTTATTCTGCCTAGGTGTTATCTTTGTAGTAAATGCAGACAAAATTATGATGAGCGGCTTTTAAAATTCTCTCCCTGAACACTATCATCGCCCCAATCTAAATTGGGGCTTTTTTATGGCACACATTACCAGTTTTATTTTCTGCTTTTTTTCTGCATCCACTTTATGACTTTGTCACAATTTGATACTCACAAAGTCAGATTTCCTTGCTAGATTCAGACTGTTTAATGATAAAAATGAATACAGGCTTTTTGCCAGCACATCATACAGAAATAACAACGATATAACAGATGGACAAATAGCAAGGATAAAGGAGTGAAGCATGCTCGGAAATATGATGTTCCAGCCCTTACTGATCAGCAGCATGATTGAACATGCCGGCCGCTATCATGCCGATACCGAGATCATTTCTAAAAATACTGATACCAGCATTAAAAAGACTAATTGGGGAGAAATCCGGGAAAACTCGAAACGTTTTGCCAATGTATTACAGCAATTCGGTCTGACACTCGGCGACCGGGTTGCAACCATTGCCTGGAATAATCATCGACATCTAGAATCTTGGTATGCCATTTCGGGAAGTGGACTGGTTTGCCATACCATTAACCCGCGCTTATTTCCGGAACAGCTGGTATTTATTATCAATGATGCTGCCGATCGGATACTGCTGTTTGATAAAACCTTTGCACCTCTGATTAAAGCCGTCAAACCGTTATTAAAAACTGTAGAACAGTATATCTGTCTGGATGCTGAAGATTCCGCGATTCGTGAAGCCATTCCGGAAGTTCAGTTTTATGATGATTTGCTTGCCCAGCAATCTGCAGAATTTGACTGGCCTGAACTGGATGAAAATACAGCGAGTTCACTGTGTTATACCTCCGGTACGACCGGAAATCCAAAAGGGGTTTTATATAGTCATCGTTCAACAGTATTGCATAGTTACGCCATTATCATGCCGGATTCTCTGAATGTAGCAGCGCGTGACATCATGCTGCCGGTGGTACCAATGTTCCATGTCAATGCCTGGGGAACCCCATATGCCGCTGCCATGGTCGGTTGTACCTTGGTGCTGCCGGGGCCGGGCCTGGATGGAGCCAGTCTGGTCAATCTGATTGATACGTATAAAGTATCTGTAGCTTTAGGCGTTCCAACGATCTGGCAAGGGCTGATTGCGGCTGCCCAGCAAAGTGGTTCAAAACTGGAAAGCCTGAAACGGAATGTGGTCGGTGGTTCTGCCTGTCCACCGGCGATGCTGAAAACCTTTAAAGAGCAGTTTAACTGCGAAACCATTCATGCCTGGGGGATGACTGAAACCAGCCCACTCGGTAGTGCCAATCAGCTAAAAACCAAACACCTTGATCTGGCGGATGAAGAAAAAATGCAGATTCGTCTGTCTCAAGGTCGTCCACCGTTTGGCGTTGATTTACGTTTAACCGATGAAGAAAAAGGAACTCAGGAAATTGCCCGAGATGGTGAAACCATAGGGAATCTACAAATTAAAGGGCACTGGATCATTGATCATTATTTTGGCAAGGAAGAATCTGCACTCACAGCAGATGGCTGGTTTGATACCGGAGATATTGCTACCTTAAATGAAGATGGCTTTATGAAGCTGTGTGATCGCTCCAAAGATCTGATCAAGTCAGGCGGTGAATGGATCTCTTCAGTCGATCTTGAAAATATGGCCATGGGACATCCTGAAATTGCCATGGCTGCCGTGATTGCGGCACAGCATCCTAAATGGGATGAGCGTCCCGTTCTAATTGCAATTAAAAAGCCAGAGAGTCATGTGAGTGAAGCCGAAATTCTGGATTACTATGCGGACAAGGTCGCAAAATGGCAGATCCCGGATCGCGTGATTTTTGTAGATTCTATTCCATTAAGTGGAACCGGCAAGATGCTGAAAAAAGACCTGCGTGAACTTTATGGTTCTATCTTGCTGGAACAGGCCGTAGGTTAAGCTATTTTTTTTAAAGGTAAATTTTTGCCTTTTTAACTCACCCAATATTTAAAACAGAAACTGATCTCTTATATAGAGGTCAGTTTTTTTATGTGTTTTTGCTCAAAATATACAGACCAAAAAAGCAATTTATTCAGTTCATACAGTTTTAACAGCACTTTCTGGCTAGGATTGTCTTACAAAAAGCTCAACAATGGTTTTTAAACACATAATTTGACCTACATTGACATGGTGTGAGCTTCAGAATTCTTTATTCTAGACTACATAATAAATAGACAGTTGTATATTAATGCTGTCTGCGGAATAGAGGGGGATAAAAATGACAAGTATGACAACCTACAAGCCGCATTGGATTCGTGAAGATTTCATTGATTTTGTTGGTGAAAAAATCCATCCAACCTGGGCACTCAAAAAAGTCAAAGCATCGGTCGTGAATATTCAGGCGGTCAGCCCTGACTTTTTTAAAATCCAGTTACGTCCAAATTATAACTTTAACCGCGGGTCATTTCAGGCCGGTCAAAATATCGCGGTGACTCTGCGTCTGGATGGAGTTCGTCATCAACGTCATTATTCTATTGTGACCATTTTAAAAAATGGTGATGTGATTATTGCAGTCAAGCAGCAAGGTAAAGTGTCGCGTGCCCTAACTTTATTGCAACTGGATGCAGTGGTCGAGCTGTCTCAGCCACAGGGCGAATTTACCTTATTAAACTCTCCTAAACCGATTCTGTTTCTGGCATCAGGCAGTGGCATTACAGCAATTTATTCCTTATTGCAAAAAGCAGTCGTGCAGTTTCAGCATCGGATTGACCTGATCTATTTCACTCGTGATGATGCATTTCATGCCGAGATCAAAACCTTGGCGTTGATGCATCCTCATCTGAAATATCATCATTTTAATACAGTCGAGCATAAGCAGCATCTGAGCCAGCAATTGCTAAACAAGCTGGTATCAGACTTTGAACAGCGTGAAATCTATGCCTGTGGTTCCGCGGGAATGATGAAAACTGCACTCAAAATTGCCGATAAACTGGCGGTGAAATCCAGCTTTCATTCTGAATATTTCCAGATTGCAATGGATGAAAAAGTGAAAGCACAGCCTGTACAATTTTTAAGATCGCAGCAGGAATTCCAGGCAGAATCTAATCTGCTGGAAAGTGCAGAACAGGCGGGTCTTCGTCCAGCGCATGGTTGTCGTATGGGCATTTGTAATACTTGCTCATGTACCAAAGTCAGCGGTTCGGTGAAAAACATGCTAACGGGTGAGATCGACCACGGCAGCAATACTCCAGTCAAACTTTGTATTTCACAGGCCGTCAGTCCTGTGGTGATTAATTTATAAGCTATTTTAACCATTACTAAACGAATAAGAAGGTGCTCCCATGAATATGCAAATTGATTTTAAAAAACACAGTAAATCTCAATTTCTAAGCCCGGAACAGGTTGAAGAGTTCGGCGCCAAGGTTGATGCTATCCGCCGTGAAATAATGGAAGATTTGGGCGAGAAAGACGCAGAATATATTTATAAAATCCGTAATTTTGTACGTTATAGCGAGATTGCTTCCCGCGGCATGTTGATGTTTGCAGGCTGGTTGCCACCAGTATGGTTAGCGGGCACAGGCTTATTGGGTATCTCGAAAATCGTGGAAAATATGGAACTTGGCCATAACGTAATGCACGGCCAGTTCGACTGGATGAATGATCCAAGTTTGAATGGTTCTACTTATGATTGGGATACTATTTCCACTGGGAATGACTGGAAATACACCCATAACTATATTCACCACACTTATACCAATATTGTCTGTATGGATCATGATGTCGGTTATGGTCTGATCCGTGTCAGTGAATCTCAGCCGTGGGAACTACGTTTTATCTGGAATATTCCTTTAACCATTCAGTTGATGGTGTTCTTTGAATGGTATGTGGGTGTACAGCGTTTGCATCTGGAAGATGTAATTGTCTATAAAACCAAAACCTGGAAACAGGTCTGGGAAGAAGCAGCACTTTTACGCAAAAAAATGCGCCGTCAGGTCCTGAAAGATTATGTATTTTTCCCGATTATTGCCGGTCCAAATGCGATTCCAGTATTTACCGGGAATGCGGTTGCCAATGTGATTCGTAGCCTATGGGCGTCTGCGGTGATCTTCAATGGACATTTCACCGAAGATGCAGAAATCTTTGAAATGGACAATACCGACAATGAAACCCGTGCAGAATGGTATCTGCGTCAGATCCGTGGTTCGAGCAACTTCAGTGGGGCGAACTGGTTGCATATTCTGAGTGGTAATTTAAGCCATCAGATTGAGCATCACCTGTTTCCCGATATGCCAGCAAACCGTTATGCCGAAGTAGCACCAAAAATCAAAGCCTTATGTGCCGAGTACGGGATTCACTATAACGAAGCCAGCTTTGTGAAGCAGTTCTCGACTGTATGGGTCAGACTGGCGAATTGCTCTCTGCCAAATGAATGGAATCAGCAAATTGCAGAAAAAACTCATGCAGTTAAATCGGTGTTTCGTTACTTTAAATCTAAGCTTGTAAATTAATTTTTAGGGTTTCTCTATTATCCAATTTGGTACTCCTCAATAGATTTGGATGGTCTATTGAGGATTTTTTTATCTGTTAAAAAGTGCTCAGTTCACAGGAATTTATGAATGAAATATGAAGATGTTTTTCAAAAAATGACGAAGCCGGGACAGATTTACTACGGCTGAAACGCTTCGCCTACAAGCTAAGCGTTTACCTCAAGGAGGTTCTTTTTATAATGGCCGCGCTCTATCATTCAAGCATTCAAGGTCTCAGTTTTGAAATATCTTAAATATTTTTCAGGCATCTCACTGTTATTGCTGTTAACCGCGTGTAATACCCCGGAAACTCCAGCACCAGATTATCAGGGGAACTGGAAAAATACACTGGAAAACCCTAAATTGGAAAATATCCTGGTGATTTCCAAAAATGGTGAAAACTATTTCATTACCAATACCATTAAAGATAAAGAAAGCGGCAAAACCGACAAGAAAAATCCAATGCCTGCTTCAGTCGCTGATAATGGTCTGCTACAGATTAATTCAGGTACAGGTGTCGTTGAGTTCGCGATTGACGAAAAAACTGGCAATCTGGTCGGTTCAGGTTCCGTCTATAAAAAAGCCAAATAATGCTCTAATCTAATCATTCAGAGATAACACGAAAAATGCCATGATCAGGGAAGATTCATGGCATTTTTTAGTTCACCAATTTTATGAGACCAGCAAAATCTTCTACAAAATAATCTGCCTTGGCTTTGATCAAATCCATTTCATGCGCAGAATACTGGTCGTAAATTGCCACTACATCAATTCCCGCATTGTTGGCAGCTTCCACCCCAATTAAAGAATCTTCAACAATCAGGCAATCTTTAGCTTCAATTTCAAAATGCTGGAGCGCATTTAAATACACTTCTGGATGCGGTTTGATATTCTCAACATTTTCGCGAGTCAAAATAATCGCAAAATCATTATCAAAACTGATTTTCTGATTAATCTTCTGATTATTGTCCTGATAACGCTGCACATTGAATAAGCTGGTGGTAGTCGTAAGTGCCAATTGTATTCCTTGCTGTTTTAAGGCTTGAATCAGCAGCTCAGCTTGAGGTTTGAGTTCAATCACATGATCCAGAAAATGCTGTGAAATACCGTAACGGCGATTTTTAACCTCTTCCTTGCTTGGCTTGAAACCATAGAGGTCTTTTAAATAGCCACAATATTCCAAATAGGGATCGGGCATATGTCTAAAGGCTTTCAGTTGCAGGTCACGCTGTTGCTGAATCTGATCCAGACCGACTTCGATCCCTGACAATTCCTGAATCAGGGCAGCATCGACCTGGTTCCAGATTCCCACTGAATCAATCAAGGTTCCATCCAGGTCAAAACACACCAGCTTTTTATCTTTAAACATGTCACCCCCATTTTTCTTTCACCGCCATTATCCCGTTTTTGGATAGAGATAAAAAGTCCAGTTTGGGTGCATATCCAGATTGCTTTTATCAATAAATTCCTAAAATGAACTTATTTTGAGCATTTTAAGTATTACTCATAATAAAAATCGTAATACCAAATTGGCACGTCATTTGCATTTATCTACTCATCATAAAGTGATCTAGGGTTCCGGCAGTCATGTTTAAAAGACTGCGCCTGAGACCGAGAGTTCACGGCTCGATTTGAGCTACACGGAGGGATAAAAGCCCGGGAGGTTGGAACAAAAACCTTAGAGAGGTCATGCACATGGGCGCAATAGACAATAAGTACCATAACAATCAAACACTTTGGACTGAAATTCTGCCGGGAGGGCATCATTGGTCCGGGCGCATTCAAAAAGGTACGGTTTTGCAATTCAAGGCACTCGGTGCCAATGCCAACGTATCGCTGTTCTGTGTTAATGCTGAAGACAAACTGGAACGTTACAACATGCCAGACAGTCTGAAAGGCCAGCATACCGCATACCTCACCGCAGGGAATGTGCTGTATTCCGATCTGGGTCGTGTAATGGCATCCATCGTTAAAGATGAAGCTGGCTGGAACGATACCTTCTGTGGTCCATCCCGTCCTGAACAGATTGAAAAACAGTTTGGCATCCGTACCTTCCAGGATGCCCGCAATGACATGTACCAAAGCGGTTTAGATGGTCTGTTAATTGAATTATCTAAATTCTCACTCGGTCAGACTGACCTGAGTGCGACTGTGAATCTATTCTCTAAAGTTACGCCAAATGATGCGGGTGCATTGTCTTATGTGCCTTCAGACAATACTGATCAAATCATTGAACTGCGTTTTGAAATGGATTGTCTGGTGTTCCTGTCTGCGGCACCACATGGTCTGGATAACAGCGCGGAATATCAACCAGCTGACATTCAGTTATCTTTGTTTAAAGCCAATAGCTTAGGCGAAACCGATATCTGTCGCGACTCCTGTCCACAGAACCAGCGTGCATTCCAGAACAACGCACGTTACTACGCACTTTCTAACGTTTAAGGCAGGAGAATCACTATGACAGTTCTACAACAATTCGAAAAAACCGTACTTAGCGAAATCTGTCCTGCCGGTGAAGCATGGATGTGCGAAGTCAAAAAAGGACAGTATTTCCGTATCATCGATTTGGAAGGGAATCAGGCAGTCGATATCTTATTTATCTCGGCTAAAAATCCGGAAGAGCGTTATAGCGCAACCGATACGCTGGCGATTAACCAGCAGATTTATCTGGAAAAAGGCGCTACTTTATACAGCAACTTTGGCCGCGCTATTGCCGTAATTCATGATGATAACTGTGGCCGTCACGATACTTTAGGCGGTGCATGTTCATGTGAAAGTAATACAGTTCGTTATGCATATGACAAATACCCGATGCACAGCTGCCGTAACAATTTTATGTATGCGCTGGCAAAACATCCAGTGGCAAAAAAACATGGCTTAAACGTGCGTCACATCGGTCCAAACATCAACTTCTTTATGAATGTGCCTGTGACTGCCGATGGTCACCTGAAATTTGATGATGGTATTTCTGCACCAGGCAAATATGTGGAAATCAAGGCCGAAATGGATTTGATCGTGCTGATCTCAAACTGCCCGCAGTTGAATAACCCATGTAATGCCTACAACCCGACACAAATCCAGCTGGTTGTGCGTGAAGGCGAGGAGGCTTAAGTCATGTTTAATAAAGTTCTGATTGCCAACCGTGGCGCGATTGCCTGCCGCGTGATCCGTACCCTGAAAAAACTGGGGATTCAATCTGTAGCCGTTTATTCAGAAGCAGACCGTGATTCACTCCATGTGACTTTAGCCGATGAAGCGGTGTATATCGGTGAAGCACCTGCCAGCCAAAGCTATTTAAATGTCGATAAAATTTTAGAGGTAGCTAAACAAACTGGAGCACAAGCGATCCATCCGGGTTATGGCTTCTTGTCTGAAAATGCTGAATTCTGTGATCTGTGTGAATCACAGGGCATTGCTTTTATTGGGCCAAACTCTGCGCAGATGCGTGCCTTTGGTCTTAAACACACTGCACGTGAACTTGCGATTCAAGCCAATGTACCGTTACTTCCGGGTAGTCAGTTATTGGCGGATGAAGCTGAAGCCTTAACAGAAGCAAATCGTATTGGCTATCCTGTGATGCTTAAAAGTACTGCGGGTGGTGGCGGGATCGGCATGCGTCTGGTCTGGAATGAAGCTGAGCTGAAAGATGCCTATGCAACCGTGTCTTATTTGGCACAAGCCAACTTCAAAGATGCAGGTCTGTACCTGGAAAAATTTGTACAAAATGCCCGCCACATCGAAGTGCAGATTTTTGGTGATGGTCAAGGCAAGGTGATTGCACTGGGCGAGCGTGATTGTTCCGTGCAACGCCGTAACCAGAAAGTGATCGAGGAAACCCCAGCACCGCACATTAACGATGTGCAACGTGCCTATATCCAGAATGTGGCGATTCAACTGATGGAATCGGTGAACTACCGTTCTGCCGGTACGGTTGAATTCGTGATGGATACTGACACGCAAGAATTCTACTTCCTTGAAGTGAATACCCGTCTGCAAGTCGAACATGGCGTGACGGAGCAAGTCTTTAGTGTGGACCTGGTGGAATGGATGGTAACGCTTGCCAGTGGTGACTGGACGGCTCCAACAGCGCAACTGGAATCCAAAGGACATTCGATTCAGGTACGTCTCTATGCCGAAGACCCAATCAAGAACTTCCAGCCAAGTGCTGGTCTGCTGACCTATGTCGAGTTTGATGATAAGGCACGTAACGAAACTTGGGTCGAAACTGGTTCAAACGTATCGTCGTTCTATGATCCGATGATTGCCAAAATCATTGTGACGGCAGATGATCGTGAATCAGCGATTCAAGCCATGAGCGATACACTCGCAAAAACCCAAGTGGCAGGCATTGAAACCAATCTTGAATATCTACAAAACATTATCGACTGCGATGTATTTAAATCGGGTACACAGACCACACGTTTTTTAAATACTTTTGATTGGAAAACCCAAAAAATTGAAGTGCTACAAGCAGGCATTCAAACCGCCGTGCAAGATGTTACAGGTCGTTTAGGTTATTGGGATGTCGGTGTGCCACCATCAGGTGCGATTGATCCGCTGTCTTTAAATGTGGCGAACCAACTGTTGGGTAATGTACCGAATACTGCAGGCCTAGAATGTACCTTGCAAGGTCCAAGCTTAAAATTCCATTGTGATAGCCAAATCGT
Organism: Acinetobacter variabilis; assembly: GCF_000369625.1. Taxonomy (GTDB): domain Bacteria; phylum Pseudomonadota; class Gammaproteobacteria; order Pseudomonadales; family Moraxellaceae; genus Acinetobacter; species Acinetobacter variabilis. The sequence continues at coordinate 1,016,530 of NZ_KB850113.1, read as the reverse complement.
GCTTGCAGGTGGTGATATGCCATCGAGTTTGGATGGTGTGTCTGTCCCAATGTGGCAAACCGTCAATGTCCGTAAAGGTCAGGTGCTTAAATGTGGAAAAATCGCCACAGGTTGCCGTACCTACATTGGGATTAAAGGCGGTCTGAATGTCCCTGAATATTTAGGCTCACAAGCGACCTTTACCCTAGGTCAGTTTGGTGGTCATGCAGGGCGTAATTTACTCATTGGCGATATGCTTCCAATCACGGCATTTACATCCGATGACGTCAAAGCATTAAGCGAAGACCAAATCCCTGCATTCTCAAACTCTTGGGAAATTGCGGTGATGTATGGTCCACATGGCGCACCGGATTTCTTTACCAAAAACGATATTGATACTTTCTTTGCCAACGAGTTTGAAATTCACTTTAACTCAAGCCGTACCGGTATCCGTTTGATTGGTCCAAAACCTGAATGGGCTCGTCAGGACGGTGGTGAAGCAGGTCTGCATCCATCCAATATTCATGATAATGCCTATGCCATTGGTGCGATAGATTTCACGGGTGATATGCCGATTATCTTGGGTCCAGATGGTCCAAGTCTCGGTGGTTTCGTGTGTCCTGCGGTGGTGATTAATTCTGAACTATGGAAATTGGGTCAGCTTAAAGCTGGTGATAAAGTCAAATTTGTACCTGTCAGCTATCACCAAGCGAAATTGCTGAATGAAAAATATCATGCACAATTAACTGCGGTAGACACGCAAGCAGTCATTTTTGATGAGTCGTTCTATCCTGAAATCAGCACGTTGAAATCTGCCATTTTAGATACTTTAAAAGGTCAAAATGGCACGCCTGATGTGGTGTATCGTCCTGCCGGTAACAACTATATGCTCGTTGAATATGGCGAGTTGGTTTTAGATTTAAACCTACGTTTCCGTATTCATGCGCTGATGCAATGGGTCAAAGATCAAAATATTCAAGGGATTATTGACCTAACACCGGGTATTCGTTCACTGCAAATTCATTTTGATTCGACCCAGCTCGATCAAATTGATTTACTACGCATGCTTCAAGTCGCAGAAGAACAATTGCCTGATGTCACCGAGATGCAAGTGCCATCACGTACTGTGTATTTACCGCTGGCTTGGGAAGATTCACAAACGCAACTTGCCACTGAGCGTTATATGCAAACCGTGCGCCCAGATGCACCGTGGTGTCCGGACAATATCGAATTCATCCGTCGTATTAATGGCTTAAAAGATAAACAAGCAGTGAAAGATGTGGTCTATAACGCCAGTTATTTGGTCATGGGCTTGGGCGATGTGTATTTGGGTGCGCCTGTGGCAACACCACTTGATCCGCGTCAGCGTTTAGTCACCACCAAATATAACCCTGCACGTACATGGACACCTGAAAATGCAGTGGGTATTGGCGGTGCGTATATGTGTGTCTATGGCATGGAAGGTCCGGGTGGTTATCAGTTTGTCGGTCGTACTTCACAAATGTGGTCACGCTACCGTAAAAACCCAGATTTTGAACAAGGCATGCCGTGGTTATTACGTTTCTTTGACCAAATTAAGTTTTATGAAGTGTCTGAAGCTGAACTCATGCACATGCGTGAGGACTTTAAAGCAGGTCGTTTAAAACTGCGTATTGAAGATGGTGTACTCAACCTTAAAGAATACAACGACTTCTTAACGGAACATCAGGAATCGATTTCTGCATTTAAAGCGGTACAACAAGCAAACTTTGATTCTGAACGCCGTCGTTGGCATGAAGCAGGGCTTGCAGAATATGTGTCTGAAAGCCTAGATGCCGTGGATGATGGTGAAGGTGTAGAAGTGCCTGAAGGTGGTTGTGCGGTGGAATCGCATATGCCGGGTTCAATTTGGAAAATTGAATGTCAGTCGGGTGATATTGTGGAAGAAGGTGCGACCTTAGCCGTGATTGAAGCAATGAAGATTGAGATTCCAATTATTGCGCCTGAGCGTATGCGTGTAGATGCAATTACCATTGAAAAAGGACAGACGGTGAAAACGGGGCAGGTGTTGTTTACCTTGGCGCCGGTAGCTTGATAAGTAATTAATATAAAAGACCGTCCGTAAGGGCGGTTTTTTTACTATACTAATCAAAAATATATGAATTATTCAAAACTAAATTATGAATGAAACGAATAGTGCTTTAGCCAATATTACTGATGCAGGATTATTTGAAAGATTAGCATCTGATGTTCTTAGATTTGCTGAACCTGAGATTTATAAGAGTATTTCCCATCAGGGTATGAATCCGCAAGGTAAAACAATTAAAGCTCCATTGGATAATGTAGGTTGGTGTTATGTCAACGGTGAAACAAAGGTAGTTGCTGTAGCACACACAACTACATCGCGTAATGATTTAGAGACCAAATGGCTGAGAGATTTAGATACAGTTACACCAAGAATAAAAGGTGGTAAGCCAACAGGAAGCGATGGGGATTTAGTAAAAACAATTAAAGAATTAGTTAAAATTAGGCAAAAAAATCCTCATTTATTAGCTAGATTGGCTTTGATGTGTAATAGTGATGAACCTCAAGACATACGTATCAAAGCACATCAGCTAGCTTCTCAGCATAATATTGAATTAGAAATATGGTCAAATTCTAGAATTTCTTCATTTTTAGATATTGATCCTAATGGTCAAACAATTCGTCATAAATATTTTGGTGTTTTGCCTACTGTTTTATCCTACGAAGAAATCTTAAGGATAGGTAATTTAAGTACGGTACATCTTAATTTCAATACTGAATTATTCGTTGAACGTGATGACATAAAATTTCAAAATTTAAATCTAGTAATTGGAACTTCTGGTTCTGGGAAAACTACTCTTTGTACGAACTATATCCTGAAAAAATTACATAAAGGATGTCCAGTGTTAGTACTTAGAGAAGAAAGTATACAAAGTTCTTTAAATTTGGATGAGGCCATTGAGAAAGAGCTAAAGAGATATTCTGATCGGTTGATGCAAGGATGTGGGAGAAATATGTTAGATTTATGCTCTTTAGATAATCCACTAACTATTTTAATCGAGGACATTAATGCTACAAACAATACAGAACAACTAATTGAAAAGATTGCCTTATGGTCTAGTAAGGAAAAAAGAATAAATATTCTGTGTCCTATTTGGTATCAAAAGCTAAGTACTTTGTCATTCAAGCTTAAAGAAGAATTATCTAAGAATGGATTTTCATATATTTATGTAGATAATTACTCAGATGAACAAGCTTTAGAAGCACTTCAAAAAAGAACCAGACTAAATAATAAGAACATTGATGATTTAACTTTAATCCAAATCGCCAAAAATCTAGGCAATGATCCTTTACTCTTAGATTTGATCACGAACCATACAGAAGTGAGCAAAAAGGATCATATTTTAGAGGATTTTATAAAGAATACACTTGAACAGATTGCTTATCAAAATGATAAATTTATTGATGATCTAGAAAAAACCCTTTTTAAAAGCATTTCATATTTCATTCTAAACAAGACAAATAGAGTTAATAGAAGTCATTTATCAGATTTTTTAAATCGTGAAGAAAAGTCGGATATAATAAATATTCTTGCTGATGGACGTATCATAAGGCTTGATGAACAAAGTAATATTATTTTCCGCCATGACAAAATTAAATTTTTTCTCATGGCTCAATCTATACAAAAATTTTTAGAAAAAGATGAATATTTAGAAATTCTAACTGATCCTTATTTCTCAGAAACATTGGGATTATCATGTTATTTATCTTCATTAGATATCGAAAGGCTTGAATTACTTACTCAGCATAATTTTCTAATAGGAATATATGCTTACTATTATGCTGTTAAGAATAATTCAGATTATAGTAATAGCTGTGTAACAAGTATTTCAAATTGGTTGATTGACAAAGATAATCATAAGTTGTCCAAAAGTACATTACGCTTTAAATCTCTTACGGTTTTAAATGAATTAGTACATAATTCAATTCCTGACTTGCTTAAACTTTACCCTAAACAAGATCATCAACATATATATTACGAATGTGGTTTTAAAAATGGAAACTTAGCAGATGGTATCCAGTGGATAAGATTTTTCCGATTTGAAGTAAACTATTTACAAATTTCTTTAGTCATAGATTTTGTTGTAAAAAAATACAAAAATGAATTTAAAAACACATTATTTGAATTACTAAAAGATAAAAAAACGAAAGTTTCGGTTCTTCATTCGCTCTTTATTATAATCGGATACATAGGAGATGCAGAGTATTTGGACTCAGTTCACACTGCTATAGACAACATTCAGGATGAAGAAAAAGATTATCTTCTTATATTTTGGGTACTATCAAGGATCTGTGATGAAGAATCCGTCTATTTGCTGGATATAGTTTTAAACTATTGGAATAACTTATCGGAAGATCAAGATGAGTATCAAAGATCACCTAAAAGTTCATTCACAATGTATACGTTGGATTTTAAATTTAGAAACTATTTACCAACGGATTCAACTATAAATTATCTATTGGATTATGCCGATAAAAGTGATTTAAAAAATTATATTTTGTATTTATTAAGATTAGTCGATCATCCTGATGTATTAGAAGCACAAGTTAGAAAATTGGCGGATTGGGGGAGAAAAGGCGCTCACACTTGGGGCTTGATAGCCGATGATGTAAGTCGTGCTTTTGAGGAGGGTAAGCAACTATCAAAATTATCTAAAGATAGACTTAAAGAAATATTTATCAAGACTACTGAAGACTCTTTTGTCCGAAAGTATGCATTAAGGATATGGATAAGTAGTCCAAATGGATCTGATTTAGAAGCTCTTCAGTCAATCTCGAATGAAGATGACATTTATGATGAAGTCTTAATGGCAAAAGCAAAATGTAAGGATTTGAGCATAATCGATCAATTAATAGAGAAAATTAAAAATAATGATTCCACATATTGGTGGCAAGCAACTCGTTATATTTGGCATGAAAAATTCGAACAAATCTTTGAAGATTATATCTTGACCGTAAATGATGAAAATTATTGGATGATTGATGAAATTTTTGAAAAAATATCTATAAAAAAAGCAGAAAATCTATTAGAAAAATACTGGGATAACATCAATCAATATAATATTTTCATTCAGTTAGCTCTTTTAGTTGCTACTGATAAATTATGCTCATTAGTAGATAACTCAATTCAAGATAGAAATCTACAAGAAGTTTTTAAATACTTTAGTCATCATTGGGGCTTTAAACAAAAAGGGAGAAAAGGAATCCATCGTTATGATCAACTTCAAGCGATTAAACCTTATATCCAGTACCTAGATGATTTTTCTAAGTCTGAGTTATACGAAATCTCTCTTAAAAATGGATGGAAAGATTTTGCACAAGAATTTATAGATCCACTCGGCTTTGTTGCACAAAGATTTGAAATGCAAAGTGCCCCTAATTGAGCCAAATTTAAGGCGTAACTTGGGTAAGTGGTCGACCTAATTCCGTAAATCTGTTGAGGACTGCTACACGTGCATGAATTTCATTCACCTGACTAGGAAAGCTTCTTGCCATTAATTTATCGCCTAATAATTTGATGCAATGCATCTTGGTTTCCACCAAACTGCGGCGATGATAGCCTGACCATTTTTTCCATAATGTCCTGCCTAAACGTTTAACTGTTCGAAGTAATTCATTTCGCTCTAGCGAGCTACTCTTTGTATCTTTCCATGGTTTCGCATTTTTTCTAGGTGGAATCACCGCATGTGCTTGCCGATCTGCAATGACCTGACGGCATTGCTTGGTGTCATAAGCTCCATCGGTATAAACAGAGTCAATCTGCTCATCTTGTGGAATCTGATTAAGTAAATCACCAAGCACCTGTGAATCACTGACATTATTGGTTGTGAGCTGAATAGCGCGTATTTGTAGGGTTTTGGCATCTATACCAATATGTAGTTTACGCCATTGGCGACGATATTCAGCTCCATGTTTCTTGCGTTTCCATTCGCCCTCACCTAGAAACTTCATGCCTGTAGAGTCTACGAGTAGATGCAGCCCATCGCTACTTTTTTGGTAGCTGATTGCAATATCAATATGCTTTTGTCTTCTACAAAGCGTACTGTAATCTGGTGCGGTCCAATTTAATCCGCAAAGTTTAATCAGACTTTGCACAAAGCCAGTGACTATACGTAAAGATAGACGGAATAAGGATTTAATCATTAAGCAGCATTGGATAGCTGCGTCGGAGTAGGTTTGATTTCGCCCTTGTTTGCCTTTTGATGGCGCATACCATTGCGTAGCAGGATCAAACCAAATGGCAATATTTCCGCGACTCATGAGTGCTCGGTTATATGCGGGCCAATTGGTTGTGCGGTAGATTTTGTGTGTAGGCTTCTTCATTTGAAAATTATATCGCTGAAAAAGCCTTTACAGATAGGTTTGTGCAACAAAGCCGATCCACTCATTCCTAACGATTGCCAATATTGCTTAAAGATTAGCACTAAAAGACTTAATGAGGAGCTTCAAGAAGGAAGAATTATTTGGTCAGATAGATGGCTTCATGATTGTATTGAGAAAGGATGGAGTATTAGTGAAGCATTTGAAAATATAATATCTTGGCTTGATACCAATTATTGTGATTTAGCAGTAGATATTGTTGCATCTAATCTAGAGTATCTTGGCTCAAGACAACAATTTTTAAGATTGAATGACTTATGTGAAAAAAAAGGTGTAAACCTAAATATACAAGAAATTTTAGAGAGGACTTACTGGGTAGTTTATTTAAGAACGATTGAGTAAGCTTAAAGACCAATTAAAAGGTCTTTTAAAAGAGCTTTTAATTGGTTATCATTTGTCTATTGTTTACATGTCTAGGACATCGCCAAGATGAACAATATTATCCATTCACGCTTTGTTGCAAGCGTAACAGACCTGAAAAAGAACCCAATGGAAGTGGTCAATAATGGCTTTGGTGAAGCAGTCGCGATCCTAAACCGAAACAATCCAGCATTCTATTGCGTACCTGCGGATATGTATGAACGCCTCATGGATCTGATTGAAGACAAAGAACTTTTAAAACTCGCTGAAGAAGCGCAAACAGAAGACACTGTAAAGGTAAGCCTAGATGACCTACGAGCTCGAGTTCACAAAAACCGCGCTTAAAAAGTTTGATAAGCTGAATCCGCAAATCGCAGAACAGTTCATTCGTAAGCTCGAAACAATATTAGATAACCCCAAAATCCCGAAAAACAAACTCAGTGGCTCTGTTGATTTATATAAAGTGAAACTTAGATCGGCAGGCTACCGTTTGGTCTATCAAGTCATCGATTCAAAAATTGTAGTTTTGGTTTTAGATGTAGACTGCAGGGATACCATTTATAAAAAGATGTGAAAAATTTTTCTGGAAGTGCTTGCCATTGCTAAATCATCTTTCAGCCACACTTTGATGCACACTCGAACCCCAATGGTGCAAAATGGCCTATTTTTTAGGCATAAAAAAAAATAAAGCATCCTTGTTTTGCCTCTTTTTACGTATGTAATTAATTTCCCACGCGTTCTGCTTAAATCTATTCTATTTTATATTGTGGCACGCTTTATGCTTTTATTTATATACAACATAAATAGAGGAGAGCAATACACTTGATCACTCATAATCACAAACATCGGTTAACCATTCATGTATAAAAAGAATAGCAAGGACATGATCATCAAAATGGAATAAACCGGTGAAATACAAAACTTACTTTTGCTTTAGAACAAGCCCCATCTCACTGTTATGGGGCTTTTTTTCGCCTTTTTACCCAATTTTATTTATCACGTCCCAATAAGCACAAACTGGCACGCTTTCTGCATTTTCCTAAGTAATACGAAATTCTGGTTTTGTAATATCCACAGGAGATGCACATGAACAACCCGACATCAAATAAAAAAATGCATCCATGGCTTCACTTTCTGGTAGAGCTTCTCAGCGTACGCGCAGGCTTTCACATTAAACAGTCTTCCCAATACCAACCCAAGGATCAACATCGTGCCTAAACAAAAATTGGCACGGATCAGTATTACCGTGCCAGAAACAACGCTGCATGCAATGGATCAAAAAATTGTCGAGCAGCACTATGAAAGCCGCTCGCAGGCCATAGTCGACATGATTAACCGCCACCTGATTGATGATCTAGTGATTCGAGATGAAGTCATGGTTGGCACACTTACCTTGCTCTATGACGTCAGCCTGAAACCGCTACGCAGTCAGTTGGTCGATCTGCAACAGCAGTATCTGGCGCAAGTAATCAATTCGCTTCATATCCAGCTGGATGATGAAAAAATCCTGCAAGTCATGCTGATGCAGGGCGCGAGCAGTGATCTGAAAGAAATTAGCGAACAATTTATTGCCCTGAAAGGCGTGATTAAAGGACATCTCGAACTGATGGATGCCGTCATGCCGCCTATTCCACAAAATACCGAACACACTTAAGGAGAACAGCTGTGCACAACTTATGGACTGTACAGGACTGGCAACACGCCTACCAGAATAACAATATCCAGCTTAGTGACCTGATTGAGTATGTTGCCGGGTTGAATAATGACGATCATGCCTGGATATCAATTGCGACAGCCGCACAATTACAGGCACAAATTGATGCATTGACTGGTGCAGATAGTGCAAGCTTGCCACTCTATGGGGTGCCATTTGCGGTCAAGGACAATATTGATGTTGCAGGGTTTTATACCACAGCGGCATGTAAAGAAGCGGCTTATCTGGCGACTTCCGATGCAACAGCAGTAGCCAAATTAAAAGCTGCCGGCGCGATTGTCGTGGGTAAAACCAATCTGGATCAGTTTGCGACAGGTCTGGTCGGTGTGCGCTCTCCATACGGCGCGGTGAAGAACAGCTTTAATCCTGAATATATCAGTGGTGGTTCGAGTTCGGGTTCCAGCGTGGTGGTAGCCAATGGATTAGTACCATTTTCACTGGGTACAGATACTGCAGGTTCAGGACGTGTACCAGCAGGCCACAATAACATTGTTGGACTCAAACCGACCAAAGGCTGGTTCTCGACTACTGGCCTGATTCCGGCTTGCCGTACCATTGATGTGATTTCGATTTTTGCATTAACGGTGGATGATGCCTGGCAGGTAGCGCAAGTCATGCAGGGCTATGATGCCAGCGATGATTATTCCCGAGTACATCCTCAAAATGTACCGAGCCAATTTTCAAAAGGGAAAATTGCCATTCCGGATACACTGGAATTTTATGGCGATGCTGAAACTGAAAAAGCATTCCAGCTGGCGATCGCACGTGCACAAAGTTTGGGTTATACGGTTGAGCCGATTGATTTTACTCCCTTTCAGCAACTGGCGACTGCACTTTACAATCGCTCTTGGGTGGCTGAACGTACCAGTGCCGTTGAAAAACTGGTTTCTCGTGATATGACGCATCCGGTGATTCACCAGATTATCAGTCAGGCAGACAACTTTAATGCTGTCGATATGATCCAGGCAGAATATGAACGAGCGCAATTGGCTCGCCAGATCAATCTGGCGCTGGCAGACTTTGATGCCTTGATGGTGCCAACGGCGCCAACCATCTACAAGATAGCCGATGTGGAAGCCGATCCACTGGTGAAAAACAGCCATATGGGCGCTTATACCAACTTTGTGAATTTTGCGGATTTATCGGCTTTGGCACTGCCTAATGCAATTCGTGCTGATGGTTTGCCAAGCGGGGTAACTTTTATTGCCCCAGCCTGGATGGATCAGGCATTGGCAAACTTTGGTCAGATCTGGCAGCAGGCAACAGCTTTAACACTGGGCACTTCGCAAAAAACTTATGAACAAACAAGCCAGATTCAGTCACAGCATGCAATAAAACTAGCAGTCGTCGGCGCCCATCTGACTGGTATGCCGTTGAACTTCCAGCTCACCACACGTGGCGGCACTTTAGTGCAAAAAACCAAAACTGCAGCCAGCTACAAACTGTTTGCCCTAAAAAATACCACCCCACCAAAACCGGGCCTGCAATACCACAGTAAAGGTCAAGAAATCGAAGTGGAAGTCTGGGAGATCCCATTCGCCAACTTTGGTCAGATCGTGGCGGAAGTTCCGGCACCACTTGGTATTGGTAATGTACAGCTGGCAGATGGCAGTTGGGTTAAAGGCTTTATCTGTGAAGGCTATGCGCTGGAAGATGCAACTGACATCAGTCATTTCGGCGGCTGGCGTGACTTTATTAAATCAAAACAAATTTCAAATACGCGTTTTAAATGTAATTGCATAGGGGAAATCGCACAATGATCAAAAAAGCTACTCTAGCAGCATCGGTTTGCGGTGCCATTTTATTTAGTGGTTGTGACAATACAGCGAAAGTTCCAGAATCATCTGGTCAGGCCAAAGGCAGTGTAAATACTCAGCCGATTCGTATCGGCTATAGCGACTGGCCAGGTTGGGTGGCTTGGCAAGTGGCGATTGAAAAAGGCTGGTTAAAAGAAGCAGGTGTGAATGCAGATTTTAAATGGTTTGACTATTCAGCTTCATTGTCTGCCTTTGCTGCAAATCAGCTGGATGCAGTCATGGTAACCAATGGTGATAATCTGGTGACTGGCTCTGGTGGTACTAAAGGCGTGATGATTCTGGCGACGGATTATTCAGCTGGAAATGACGTGATCATTGCCAAGAATGGAATTAATTCGATTCAGGATCTACGTGGTAAAACGGTTGCCACTGAAAAAGGTCTGGTCGATCACTTGCTGCTATCGACTGCTATGGATGATGCAAAGGTTAAACTGAGTGAAGTGAAACTGGTCAATACCATGACCAATGAATTACCACAGGTCTTTGCAACAGCGGATATTGATGCGATTGCGGTATGGCAGCCAGTGGCGAATCAGGCCTTATCTGCGGTTGCCGGTTCAAAAATTATTTTCAGCTCTAAAGATAAAGCTGGTCTGATTTATGACACTTTAACTGTGAATCCTGCGCATTTGGAAGCCAATAAAGAGCAATGGAAAAAGGTCATTCAAGTTTGGGATAAAACCGTTAAATATATCAATGATCCGGCAACACGTGCAGATGCTGTAGAAATCATGTCGAAACGTGTCGGTATTGATGCCAAAGCCTATATGCAATTTGTAGATGGTACTCATTTGTTGGATCTGGAAGCCAACAAGAAAGTTTTTACCAAAGGTAATGGTTTCGATTCGATTTATGGTTCAAGCTATCACGTCAACAAGTTCAACGTCATCAATGGCATTTATAGCACTGAAGTGAATGTGGATAGTGTGATTGTTCCAACGCTGGTACAAGAGCTGAAATAAGACGGAGTGCAGACAATAAAAAATCCCCGGTTTCGGGGGTTTTTTATATACCATTAAAAAATATAAAAATTAAAGTTCAACACTTTTGGAAAAGACATTAATAAAAATAATTCCCACAATCATAAAAGATAGACCAATCAATGCCGGAATATCCAGTTGCTGCTTGAACACCAGCAGTCCAACCGTAGAAATCAGGATAATGCCTGCACCGGACCAGATTGCATAAGCAATGCCCATTGGAATGGTTTTCATGGTCAGTGACAAGAAAAATAAGGCAACTGCATATCCTAAAATAGTAGCCAGCGAAGGCCAAAGTACACTAAAGCCATTGGATGCTTTCAATGCAGAAGTAGCGATGACTTCTGCAATGATGGCAATCGACAGATATAAAAAAGCCATATTTCTCCTTATAACACTCGTTCTGCATGATGCAGCAGGTGATCCTGTTCCGCGCTTATCCACTGTGCTGCTTCTGCAGTCGTAGTGGTCGTATGCTGAAAATCATATTCAGGTTGGTAGATATCAATCTCAAAAATCAGATCAATTGCACGGCTCTCAACTTCTACATGCTGGACCAGACGGGTTGCATCCAGAATTTTAAAATTGTCTAGCTCAAAGGCGTTGCCTGTTTCCCCGGTACAGGTGCTGTAGGTTTTACTGAAACCTTGAGTGCCAATAGAGACTTCAAAGCTTTGTAATAGATCAAATGAAGTAGTATCGGCTGACTGGATATCTAATACTGCAACCTGAGTTTGTACCTCTGGCAAGCGAGTCAGGGCATAGGCAATATGATCATCGCAGATGATCAGACCACCATCCATTTTCAGTTCTTCACCTGATTGGACATCTACTGCAGATTCTAGACGTAGGCCTAAGAACAGGCCTTTCTTCACTTGCTGACGCCAGTCTTCGACATAGACATTGCTCGGTGAAAATTCCAGAATACAGTTCCCGATCGCATGCAATTTTGCGGGTTCAGGCCATTGCACATGATTCTGGTAATTGGCGTAGTTTTCTACTTCCCAGGACAAGAGCTGCGTTACATCCTCCCATACTGTATTACCAATCCAGCCCTGACGTTCTGTCACCGGCGTGTCATTCTGACTTTTAAGGCGCAGGTCAATGGTAAAGCTGCGTGACTGGAACCAGTACACAATAGTGTTTTGATCGGTCAGGCCATTAAAGAAACTGATGCTTTTCCTGCGAAATGCCCCGTATAAAAAACTCGGAACAACTTCAGGTTGAGCAGTCGTTGGCGTTAAGGTTTTTATGGCTTCTAACAGGTTCATGATGTCGCCTCCGCTTTTTCATTTAAGCCAAAGGAAGACAGTGGAACGGCATTTTTTAGAACCAGCTCACCATTGGCAATTCGCTGTTTTAAATACTGGAACGTTTGTGCCGTCTGGTTAAACAGGTGTTCACCACCAATTAATGCCTCATATTTGGAATCATCAGTTTTTACCATCGGTTCTATCACGGTGTCATAGTTACAGGCACAGAACAGCGGGAAGGAATAACGTTCTTCAGAGACTTTTTTTACGCGGTGTTTGGTCGCCAGGTATTTGCCATTGGACAGGATTTCCATCATGTCACCAATGTTCATCACCAGCGTATTTTCAATCAATGGAATATCAATCCATTCACCGGCTTTGTTCAGCACCTGCAAACCTGGCGCGGTAGGCAGCAGCAGGGTAAAGCATTCATAGTCAGTATGTGCGCCGATGCCTTCGGCATCTTTGATATCCAGATTGTAAGGATAATGAATCAGGCGCAATTGACTTGGCGCATCATTAATTTTATCGGCGAAGAAATCTTCTTTGACACCCAGTGCCAACGCAAAGACTGCAAAAATCTGTTCACTAATGGTGCGCAAGTGACCGTAATATTGGCTGACAATAGCTTTGAAATTTGTATATTCAGGCCATAAGGTTGGGCCTAGCAATGGGCAGTCTGTTCTAGAACCCTGATAGTCATAATTCACATCATAGGCTTCTTTAAGGTCATAACTGTTGCCCGCGAATTGTTCTTCACCAATTGGCACATAACCGCTATGGTTACTGGATTTGCCAATATAGTGCTGCATTTTTGTGTCCAGATCCTGCTCGAAATAAGATTTGGCCAGTTCAACCAGTGACTTGGCATAATCAAAATTAAACTGATCCACTTTAAGATAAAGGAATCCGACATCTTTACAGGCCTGGTCTAAAGCTGCCGCAACTTCAAGACGATCGGCCAGATGTGGACCTTGCATTTTAGAAATATCGACGAGCGGGAGTACGTATTGGTCTTGCATTGCAATCACCTTATTGTTGGTCGTCCAACACAGCGATTAAAACCTTTGGGTCGTCCCAAAGGCTCTTTTTTAAAACGGATTATTTGCTTGTACTGACTTTGGTTAAGCGTGGAATTTCTGGAAGATCGGCTAGTGCAGGATCCAGTTCGTCTTCCTGTGCATGTACCAGATGATTGACGTGCTCGCGAAGCTGTTTAAATTCCGGAGTCAGCATCAGATCTGGATGGCGTGGACGTGGTAAATCCACTTCAATAATTTCCTTGATTTCACCTGGATTGGCTTTCAGCGCCACAATCCGGTCTGCCAGCAAGATGGCTTCATCCATATCGTGGGTCACGAAAATGATGGTAATGTCGATGTTTTGCCACAGATCCATCAGATGACACTGCATTTTTTGGCGCGTATGCGGATCCAGTGCACCAAAAGGTTCATCCATCAGTAGTACTTTAGGTTCATTGACCAAAGCGCGGGCTATCGCCACACGTTGCTTCATCCCGCCTGAAAGTTGATGCGGATACTGATCCTGATATTTTTCCAGGCCAATGATGTTGATCCATTCACGTGCCTGCGCTTCAGCAGAAGCATTACTTTGACCTTTCATTTTCGGGCCAAACATGATGTTTTCTTTCACGGTCTTCCATGGAAACAGGGTATAGCCCTGAAACACCATGCCACGTTCCGGGCTTGGGCCAGTAATCGGCTTGCCATCCACCAGAATTTTACCGCTGGTATAAGGATCCAGCCCAGCCACGACACGGCTAAAGGTCGATTTACCGCAACCCGATGGGCCAATCACACAAATAAACTCACGTTTATGAATTTTTAGGTCAATGCCATTTAAAATGGTGCGTTCAGTTTTGCCATGCTTAAAGGATTGGGTGAGCTGTTTGGCTTCCAGGATGACCGGACGGCTATAAATCTTGTCAAAGTATTCGCGAGCATTAAATTCAGTGCTGTTCATTAGTTTGCTCCTGGTTTCCATTTAAATAAGCGTTGTCCCAATTTCATTAAAATCACGTCACAGAGCAGACCAATTACCCCAATGATCAAGATTGCTGCAAAAACATTGTCAAAATTCTGATAACGGGCCTGCTGGGTAATAAACCAAGTAATACCAGACGTGCTACCGATCAGTTCAGCCACGATCAGGTAAGTCCATGCCCAGCCGAGCAGTACGCGCAAGTTACGGTAAATTTCAGGAAGAGCTGCTGGAATGACCACATGAAACAGGCTTTTTAATTTATTGGTACCTAGGGTAAAACCGGCTTCAATCAGACTGCGATCGACTAGTCGTGTGGTATTGGCAATGATCAGGATTTGCTGGAACAGGGTTCCAATCACAATGATGGCTACTTTTGGTGCATCATTGATGCCTAAAATAGCGACCGCAAGCGCACCAAAGGCTGGAGCTGGCAGATAGCGGAAAAACTCAACAAATGGCTCGGTCAGTTGGGACGTTTTATTAGAGAAACCACATAAAATACCGAGTGGAATACCGATCAGGGAAGAAATAAAGAAGGCAGTAAATACCAGTTTGATACTGTGCCACAGGCTTTCATGAAACCATGGGGCATTGGCTTGAGCAGGTTCTGTGGTAAATGCAGTGACCAATGCGATCGCCACTTCATGCGGGGCAGGCAGATAGATCGGATTGACCAGAATACCTTGGGGCGGCGCCAGACCTTGATCCACTGCGGATTGCGCAGCAGAGAAAAAGATATCCTTATCAATACGACTACCGACCTGTAAATAGCTAACGCTGCCTGAATCGGCAATCTGCACTTGTGGATGCCAGATAAATGGCAAATAACTGACTGCACACCAAATCAAGATCGGTATTAAAAAAGACCCCAAGCCAAACAGTATTTTATTTCTTTGACTGAGTTCACGTGCAACGTAACTCATAGTGTTGCCCCTCAATATTACAATTTTTATAAAACGTAATACTGATTAAGCAAAATGAATGCCATGATAAGTAGAAACATTCAAAATGATAAAATAACCTGATATTTAAAAAGAAAAATTTAAACTGATAAGTAGGACTAACAACTTACTTAAGTTAACAGTTTGATTACATCCAGAAACATAAATAACCGTATTTTAGTCTTTATTGATCAATTTATAGTCAAAAATATTTCATATCTTTACATCGGTTTATTTAATCTCTTAGTTTCCTTAAGGTATTTTCCAATTCTTAACTCATTGAATTATAAAAGGGGAGCAATGCTAGAATTTAAAAATCAAATCGTACACGGCGCAATTTTCGATATGGATGGAACCATGTTTGATACTGAACGTTTGCGCTTTCAAACCTTGCAACAAGCTTCACGTGAGCTGATCGGCGTCGAATTTTCTGAAAACTATTTAATGCAGTGCTTGGGCTTAAGTGCCCGTAGTGCCGAGCAGCTGGCCAAAGAGCGTTATGGACAAGATGTTCCTTATGCCGAGATCCGCCAGCGCGCCGATGTACTGGAACTAGAACATGTACGCAATTATGGTGTTCCAATTAAAAAAGGTTTATTACAGGTGTTGGAACGCCTACGCAAGGCAGGCCTAAAAATGGCTGTGGCGACTTCGAGTCGACGTGCGATCGCAGAAGAATATCTGATCAATGCCAATGTCTATAAATTTTTTGATGTGCTGGTGTGTGGTGATGAGATTAAACAGGGGAAACCTCATCCAGAAATTTTTATCAGCGCAGCCGAAAAAATCAATTTAAGTCCGGCTCAATGCCTGATGTTTGAAGATTCTGAAAATGGCCTGCGATCTGCCTATGATGCAGGTGGCATGACGGTACTTTTCAAAGATATTAAAACGCCGAATGAATCGATGCTGGCACAAGCCCAATATTATTATGAAACGATGGAAGATTTTCTGACAGATCTGAACCAGTTTGTTCCTGTTCTGGAAATGCCAGAACTTGAGACCGCATTTCCGCAAACGCTGAATCAGTTAACGGTCGGGATTCACGGTTTCGGTGCGATTGGTGGTGGTTATTTGGCTCAGGTGTTATCACACTGGGATGGTTATACGCGTCCACGCAAAATTATTGCCTCAACGCGTAATCCACTCTATCAGTCTGCCGTAAATGCATTTGGCACTTATTGCATTCGTTATGGTCAGAACTCTTTTGACCAGCGTATTGAAAATATGAGTGTAATTGATGCGCATGATCTGGAGCAAATGCAGAACATGTATATTGAATCCAGTCTGGTCGCAGTCTGTGTCCCTGAGGAAGCGCTGGTTTCTGAAGCAGAGGTGATTGCACAGGGTTTATATGCGCGATACTTGGCCTACGAGCAGCAGGAACAGCCGCTGACGCTGTTGATTATCCTAAATAAAATCGGAGCCAAACAGCTGGTGATGCAGCAGATTCTGAGCCGTCTGAAACAGATTACGAATGAACAGACAGCGCAGCACATTATGGATCAGCATTATTTCTGTGACACAGTGGTGAACCGTATGGTCTCCAAACTGTCCGACCAGAAACTGTACCGTCAGCTGCGCATCAAATACAACATGTTCAAGCAGTATCAGCTGGATGAAGATCTGTCCGTAGTGGATCTGGATGATTCTACAGCCCTGAATGCAGACCAGGAACATCAGGCGGGCTTGTATATTGAAGACCTGCGCCGTAATTTCCAGCCTAGTCATATTCTGCAGTCGATGGATCTGATTCTGTTTAATGCCGAAACGGATATGCCAATCTATGTGGAAAATAACAGTCCATTATTGGCTAAAATGCGCCAGATGATTCTGGTAGATGATATTGCCAATATCCAGCTGATTAAAAACCGATTATGGAATGGTGTGCATGCGATGATGGCTTGGTATGCCAGCCTGCGCGGTCATCAGACTATTGGCGTGGCCATGTCAGATCATTCGGTCAGAAAATTTATGCAGCAGGCTTTAGCGCAGGTAAAGCATGGCCTCTGTTACCAGATTCCTAAGCATTCTTCAGATCTGGAACGTCTGGCACAAAGTTTCACTGAATCTTGTGCCTATGCTTATCAGGACCCATGTGCACGTGTAGGACGTGAACCCTTAAGAAAGCTGGAACACAATGAACGGGTTATGGGTTCATTATTGACCTTGCTTAAATATAGCTTGCCATTTGATGTGGTTTTAAAAGGCGCAGTGCTGGGTTATATCTATGCTCTGGAACAGGGTGAATGCGAGCAGCAGGAACTGTTGATGCATTTACAGACCCAGTTAAGACATATGGCATTAGAACCGCAGCTATATGAGACCTTGTATGATGAAATGTCACAATTCATCAATCAGGTTATCGCTGGAAAATTATCCTTGCAAAAATTTATGCAACTGGATTTACAGCAAGCGTTCAGTTAAATATCAGCAGTTAATAAAAAGACCCAGAAATTTCTGGGTCTTTTTTATGGAAATTTATAAGCTTAAACAGCCGTAGATTCTTGCTGATAAATACAGGATTGGGCAATTTGTCGCTGATCATCTGCGGACAGATCAATATTTTCCCATTTTTCCATCTGCTCTAATAGCCAGATAAAATCGGTAAATTGAGGCTCAACACTTTCACCTGCAAGGTTACGGATAATATTCTGAATCTTATGGAAGTCATAAACGTGTCGAGAAGCTGAACATTCAAACTGGATAATCTGATAATCCATCAGCATGTCCCAGACTTCAGAAAGATCCGTAACATGCTTTAAATCCATCTGGGCTTTTTTTACAGCCGTGACTAAGGCCTCAACAGTCAGTGGATGCAACTCGCCCCATTCCTGAGTTATCGCCAGCACTTTGTCTGCCACTTTAGGAATGACATTCTGACTGGCTGCAACAATCAGGCTATAACCTTCAAGCTTGGCCTGAATATTCCAAGGTTCACCCACACAAAAACCATCAAAAATCTGTGCTGCGATCCCTTTGACCATCAAAGGGGGTGGTGAGGTCTTGAGCAATATATTTTTGGCATATTGCGGATCACTTAAGGCCAGCCATTCTCTTAAACAGTAATGATGAATGGAATATTTATAAACATGAGCCAGACCTACGTTATGTTGCTGCTTTAAGGCACTGACCAGCTTTTGCGACGTGATCTGTTCATTATCTTCAGGCTGAATGCCCAGTTCATAACACAGATCCTGTCTTAAGCTGATAAATGCCTGATTGATACTGAGTACTAATGGAGTCTGCAAAGCGATTTGTAACTGGTCTGCGCCCAAAGCAGCCGCGGGAAGCATGGCAGACAGGCAATGGGCTGCATCCAGAAAGCCATAGGCTAGGCGGTCGCGTAAGCTGGACCAGGAAGCTTCACGGATCAGATTTACCTTTAAACCCTGTTCAGTAAAATAACCTTGGCGCTCTGCCCAAAGAATGGCAACACAATCAAGCAGTGGAATATAGCCAATATTGAGTTCTGTTTTTTCTAATGTTGTCATTGAATGCTCCTTATTGGCCAGATAACAGTTTTTGTGCATCAAGTAAGCGCCTTGCCATATCGCCAATGGTAATCCGGTGACTCATGGCATTTTTTCGCAATAGGGCAAATGCTTCTTCTTCGCTCAGTCCATGCAGCTGGATCAGCAGGACTTTGGCTTTATCAATATCCCTGCGATCACTTAATTTTTCCTGAGTTTCCTTCAGGTCATGTAACAGTTTTTTATGTTTCTGAAATTGTTCAATCGATATTTCCAGAATATTTTCCAGTTTGGTCGGATCGATCCCGTCCACAATATATGCCGTGACGCCGGCATCAATGGCATTTCTGATGGTGTCCTTGTTGGAATTTTGGGTAAACAGAACCGTAGGTAATTCATACTGACTCACGCAGCTTTCGATAATATCGCGATGAGGATGATCCATATTTAACAGAATGACATCGGCATGCAGGCTTTTGATATCAACAATGTTGAGGTCATTCAGAATGACACAGGCCACTACAAGAAAATCATGCGCAAGCAAAGAAGCCTGAATAAATTCAGCGCGTTCTGGATCATCATCAATCAGGGCAATTCGTAATTTAGACATGCAAGATTTTTAGCTAGTACATCGGGGAATATTCTATGAAGACTTATGCAAAAAACATACCATGCAATTTGGTGCAAAAAATTAGGAGATCAGGTTAAAAGTGTCATAAAAATAGTGCAGAAGAACTTAGAAGGCCGAATCAACCTGACTAAAATAAGGCGTTCTTGAAATAAGCGCACTAAAATAAGGAGTTTTAAGGCGAATAAGAATATAAAAATATTGGAATAATAATTGCTTATTTTTAATCCACTATAAAATAAAAAGGTGGAATAGACATGAAATTACAACTTATACCATCACTGCTAGTAATAGGAACTCTTTTGATGGCGGGTAATGTGATGGCAGAAGATGGTGGTTTACGTTTTACCGAGAAAACTCTGGCCAAAGTGGCAGAAATGAAAACCAAGAAAAAACCAGCCGAAACCCAGCAAGCTGCACCATTACAAGCGCAAGTAATTGCAAATGACTCTAAATAATAGCCAGAATACATGAAGAAACTCTCCAGCAGAAGAGTTTCTTTTTTTGGCTGAAATTTATAAGCCATAGTTCAAAAAATAAGAATTCTATTTTCTAGTTATAACTTAGATTTTGGTTTAGAAACCTGTCTATTAAACTGATCTTAATGAATCAGAATATTGTTTATATCTTCGAAATTTTTAATTTAAATAATTTTTTGCCAACTCGAATGAGATGGTTACAAGAAAAAAATACATATATATAAATTACAAATACTTAATAAATTAGATGTCAGAACTTGTTTGAATCTGTCTGCGATCTTGCAAAGTATTGACAGATTATTTGTATAGAATAAATTAAAATATTGCCGCACCAGTCAGATATTTTGGCAGAAAATATCTGCTTAATTTTGCGTGCTTCATTTATGCTACAGCTTAAATTTTAAGCCAAGCCCTTAAGCAGATCAGGATCACTTATACAGGATTGTATAAATTCGCCATGAATATGACAAAAATTCCTCTCAAGAAAAATCCGCTTAGCCTGATGATATTGTCGGCATTTTCAGGCCATCTTTATGCTGAAACTACGCTAGCGCAGGATAGTGTTCAGCAGTTGGACACTATTGTGGTGACCACTGAGCAAAATACAAATTCTCAGAAACAGACTGAGGCGGAACTTGCCAGCGTTTCGGGAGGAACCAACTTTATTTCAGATCAGCAGTTACAACATCAGCGTCTGGGAACCACTGCTGACGTCTTCCGTCTCCAGCCCGGTATTTATGCCCAATCGCCGGGCAATGAAGGAGCCAAAATTTCTATCCGTGGTTCTGGCATTAACCGTACTTCTGGTGCACATGCATCCGGAACTTATGTCATGATTGATGATATTCCCTTTACTGGACCGGGTGGTACGGCTTATGAACTGCTTGAACCGTGGTGGATTGATCATGTTGGGGTGTACCGTGGTGCCAATGGTTTAAAACAGGGCGGATTGTCCTTAGGTGGAACAGTTAACTATAAAAGTAAGACTGGTGCAGAGCAGAATGGCTCTGAATTAAAATACGAAGCGGGTAGCCATGGCTATCAGAAATACCAGTTTAGTACTGGCCGACAACTCGACAAGTTAGATTATTATCTGGCAGTGACGGGTTCACAGTTTGATGGAATTCAGGATCATGCCGAAGGTGATGGTAAAGGTTTGGCTTTTAATCTGGGTTATCAGATCAGTCCGGATATCGAGACCCGCTTTTATGCCCGTTACCGTGAAAGCAAACACTTAACGCCGGGACGCATTACCCAAGAACAGCTCAAGAATAATCCTGGAGCAGCCAATGATTTTAATCTGGCTGTAGATGCCAAGCGGATTCAGCCGGGCAGTACTTGGCTGGCAAATACTACCACCTGGAACTTGCGGGATGATGCCAAACTGACCGGTAGTCTGGCTTATCATCATTATCCATTGGATTTACGTGAAAGTAGTTATCGTACCAATGTCGATTATGAAGATATTAGTGCAAGAATCCAGTATGAGAAACCTTATGAGTTATTCGGTCTTGAACATCAAGGAAAAGTTGCTTTTCGAAGTACCACGCACCGTCCGAATAGTGGTGTAACCGAAACAATTCGACGCGATACTACAATTGATGGCACGCTTTATCCGGCAGATACCGTAACACGCCGTTATACTTATCGTGGTTCAGACAATGTGCTGCAATTTGATCAGGAAACCCAGTTGAATGATCAGTTTAAGCTTGATCTAGGATTGGCAGCAGCCTATACCCACCGTGAGAGTGAAGTGACTTATCCTGTGGCTAGTCCTGAAGTTAGCCGCTATGAATGGAATTTCGCACCGCGTATTGGCCTGACTTATCAGCCAAATGAGACGCTGCAATGGTTTGCCAATTTAAGCCGTAGTATTGAACCGGCACATCCATGGGCGATGGCATGGTCTTCGCCATATTATTTTGATGGTGGGGTCGCTTCAGGGCGGGTACGTGAACCTATTTATCTGGACACGCAAACTGCAAATACTTTAGAACTGGGTGGCAGGGGCCAATCAGCCTGGGGTGATTGGGCACTGAGCTACTATTATTCCAAAGTTAAAAACGAGTTATTAACCTCAGAGTTGATCAAAACCTATGAGGATGGATCGGAACGACCTTCTGAACCAATTGCTGTAGAATCCAATGCAACTCCAACCCTTCATCAAGGTGTGGAACTCAGTCTGGATACACTATTCTATGCATCACAGCAGGGCGAGCTTCGTTTACGTCAGGCTTATACCTTGAGTGATTTCCAATATAAAAACGATCCTTTATTTGGTAAAAACCAGTTGCCGGGAATTCCAAAACATCTTTATCAGGCACAGCTCAGTTATGCCTTGAATAATGGTCTTTATATGGGTCTAAATACAGAATATGCATCGAAGATGGCGCATGATTATGCCAATAGCCGCTTTAGTGATGATTATCAGATTTGGGGTATTGATCTGGGATATGCACCAGAACATCAATCATGGAAAACTTGGATCAACTTTAAAAATATCACCGATGAGAAGTATGCTGCGGTCGTGATTCCTGGGCTAAATGATCAAGGTGCTGATGTAGCGCGATCTTCGCCGGGTGAAGGTTTCTCTACTTATGCCGGTGTGTCATTTAAATTTTAATTATTTAAAAATTAAAAAAAGAGCGGGATATTTCCCGCTCTTTTTATTTACCCAATAAAATGATTGATCAGGTTTCTAATATTCCGGTAACGCCTGTCACGATCATATCAATGGCAATCGTACCAATCAGAAGTGCTGCAACACGACCGACGATATCGACATACAGGTCAATATAGTTTGAATACTTGTGCTGTAAATGATCATGCAGGTATTTCATCAGGATCAGCAGACTACAAGTCAGAAACAGGGTCGAGAAAATCACCAGAATGGTTTGCATTAAACTGAGCTGTATACCGGTGATCACAGATGCCGAAATGGTGCCCGGACCGATCATAAACGGCATGGCAATCGTGCCTGCCAGATGACTGGGCGCTCCACGCATCACGCCAATCGTATCAGCACCTTCAAAGACATAACGATAGCCAATTACTAGAAAAATAATACCGCCAAAAATCTGGAAGGACTCAAACCGCACATGCAAGACTTCATTAAAGAAGGCTTCACCAGTTTTCGCAAAAATGATGAAAACAATAAAGCTGATCAGGCTGCCCTGAATCAATGCCATATTGAAGACCTTTGCTTCGGAATTACGGATAATTCCGAGCATATAAATACTCATCAGAAAGGGATTGAGTAGAGAGAAAAACAGGGCAAAGGCATTCAAGCTTTCTGACATCATTGCGTCCTTCAGTAGTTAAGAGATCCTAGATTTCACGATCCGGGAAAAGTGGACGTTTACCTGGGCTGATCCGGTTAATGTGCAGATACATCATATGGCGTTCATATTTATCCAGGATGTCATTGATCACCTGTTCCTTACTGTAACCGACCAGATCGTTACCCTGAGAGCCTTCAAACAGATAACTTTCCAGACGATAGTAATAGCGTTTGGTTCGTTTACCACGTGAACTGAAATTTGGCGTGTCATAGCGTACCGGCCATATTTCATAAACAAAGTTTTCTTCTTCATCGAGCTGAATAGTCAGATCCAGATGATACAGTTCAGGTTCTTCCTCAAGTGATTTTTCCTGAATATTGACTTGAATACCTTTATCAATTAACTCGGTTGCAACGGCCTCGATGGCTGGTTTGCAGACATTGTCCAGCATGGTCCGGGTCTGGGACAGGCTTGGATGTAGCATGACCCGGCTCAGACGCTTCTTCCAGTTCAAGATATCCACATTACCGACCACAGGTGCCGCATTCAGGCTGGTACTGGCCTGACGAAAATCCTCCAGACGCAAGGACTTATATAGCCCCGCCATCACAAAGAAAATGACGAAACTAAAAGGCAGTCCCATAATGATGGTAGTGTTTTGCAATGCAGTAACACCGTTAGCCATTAGCATAGCTAGCGTCAAAAGACCAATTGCAATTGCCCAGAACACACTCAGCCAGCGTGGTGAATCATGCTCAATATTAGTGAATTTAGTGGTGAAGTTCCCCAATACTAATGCCCCTGAATCCGCTGAAGTCACATAGAACAGCAACCCTGTAATGGTGGCTACACCTGCGATAAATGTGAAACCTGGATACTGTGCCAGCAGATCATAAAAACCATGTGCCGGATTTTCTAAAACAGTTGTCGCAAGCTGAGTATTACCATCAAAAATCACGCTGTATAAAGCACTGTTACCGAAAATAGACAACCAGGTCAGGGTAAATAACAGAGGAATAACCAAAGTCCCGGTGACAAATTCACGAATAGTACGACCACGGGAAATACGTGCCAGGAACAGACCTACAAACGGCGACCAGGCAATCCACCATGCCCAGAAGAACAGGGTCCAGCTATTCATCCATTCTTTAGGCTGCTCAAAAGGAAAACTGCTTAAAGAGAGTTTCGGGAACTGGCTGAGATAATCACCAAAATTCTGAATTAGAGCCGCTAATAAAAACTCTGTATTTCCCATAAAGAGAATAAAGAGCAGCAATCCGATTGATACATAGATATTAATTTCGGATAGGACCCGGATACCTTTATTAACCCCCGCAGTGACGGAAATAATGGTAATAATGACGGCAACACCGATTAATGCAGTTTGAATCCAGATATTTTCTGGCAAGCCGAACAGGACATGCAAACCATAATTTAATTGGACGACACCAATACCGCAGGTGGTGGCAATACCAAAAATCGTACCGAGTACTGCAGCGGTATCTACCGTATGGCCAATCGGGCCATTAATTCTTTTTCCAAAAATAGGATAAAGCGCAGATCGAATTGTCAGTGGTAAATTATAGCGATAACTGAAATATCCCAACGCAACCCCAATCAGCGCGTACATGCTCCAGCCGGTCAGACCATAGTGAAACAGGGTCCAGACCATAGACTGACGCGCGGCTTCAAAGGTTTCAGCTTCACCGACTGGAGGACTCATATAATGAGACAAGGGTTCAGCGACCGAGAAGAACATCAAGTCAATCCCGATCCCGGCTGAGAACAACATGGCCGACCAGCTCAGCAGGCTGAATTCGGGTTTAGAATGTTTGGGACCAAGCTTGATTTCGCCATAACGTGAGCAGGCGATAAAGACAATAAAAACCAGATACAGCGTTGCCGCCAGCAGGTAATACCAGCTAAAGGTACTACTGACCCAGTTTAAAATATTAATAATGACTAAATTGGCTTGTTCATTAAATAAAATCGTGATGATAGAAAACAGCAGAATAAGCGTCGCCGAACAATAAAAGACTACCTTATTCAGACTATCTTGCACCTCTTCGTTTTTCTTTTGCATAAATCTCTGACCATCGTTTTGTTGCCGAATGATCTACAGTGCAGTGTGATTTAAAAGCAAAAGCTGGCCCTAAAGCTTCCTTGTTTTCGTGAATTACAAACTTTTGCAAATCCAAAACAAACTGCGCTGTACATCAAGGGTGAGCTGGTACTATAATTTTTATTAATTGAACGTTCAATTAAAAAAGCGTTTATGAATTGTTACATCATTCCGCTATTTGCTTTAGCAGAGTGATTTTTTATTGCTACATCCGTTATTCAGGTTAGTCCTATGCCAAAAGTTGGTATGCAACCGATCCGTCGTCAGCAACTGATCGATGCCACCTTAGCTGCAGTGAATGAGCTAGGTTTTGCAGAAGCTTCAATTAGTCAGATTGCTCAGAGGGCAGGTGTCTCAACAGGCATCATAAGTCATTATTTTCAAGGTAAAAATGGGTTAATTGAAGCCACAATGCGTTACTTATTGCAGCAATTAGGTAAATCTGTTGCTGAAATCAAGTCACAGGTGAATGACGCCCCTGAACAACGCTTACTGGCAATTGTGCGTGGCAATTTTACTGCTCCACAAACGGATAAAGCGGCCATGAAGGTGTGGTTGGCTTTTTGGGCCAGCAGTCTGCATCAGCCCGATTTACATCGTTTACAGCAAATAAACCATTACCGCTTACATTCCAATCTTAAATATGAATTCATGAAAAAGCTGAGTAAGGATCAAGCTGAGAAGGCAGCACAAGGTCTGGCTGCACTCATTGATGGATTCTGGCTAAGAGGTGCTTTAGTAAGTGGCGAAATTGATCCAGAACTGCCGATTGAACTGTGTAGTGAATATATCCGGCAACAACTCAAATAACCAATCTGCGAGGGAATTCCATTGACAACATTCAACCTGCAACGTCCTTATATTCATGGACAATATGTCGATGCAACGTCCAATAGCACGTTTCAAACTATTAATCCTGCAACAGGCGAAGTCCTGGCTGAAGTGCAGGTCTGTTCAAAAAATGATATCGATCGTGCGGTTGAATCTGCACAACAAGGGCAAAAATTCTGGGCAGAAATGACCGCGATTCAACGCTCGCGCATCTTGAACAAGGCAGTCGCCATTTTACGCAAGCGTAACGATGAGCTGGCAAAATTAGAAAGCTTGGACAGCGGTAAAGCCTTTAGTGAAACATCGACTGTTGATATTACGACAGGTGCAGATGTACTCGAATATTATGCGGGAATTCTACCGGTTCTTGAAGGCCAGCAAATCCCGCTGAGAAGCAGTTCCTTTGTCTATACTCGCCGTGAACCTTTGGGTGTTGTCGCTGGAATTGGCGCATGGAATTATCCGATTCAGATCGCATTGTGGAAATCTGCACCGGCACTCGCTGCAGGCAATGCCATGATTTTCAAAGCCAGTGAAGTTACGCCTTTAACTGCGCTGAAACTGGCAGAAATTTATACCGAAGCCGGTGTGCCGCATGGTGTCTTTAATGTGGTTACCGGTAGTGGTGAAATTGGTGGTTATCTAACTTCGCATCCCGATATTGCCAAAGTGTCTTTTACCGGTGGCGTTTCTACTGGTAAAAAAGTCATGGCGCAAGCTGCAAATTCTAGCTTGAAAGAAGTTACCATGGAGCTGGGCGGTAAGTCTCCGCTGATTATCTGTGAAGATGCCGATCTGGATCTGGCGGCTGATATTGCCATGATGGCCAACTTCTATAGCTCCGGTCAGGTGTGTACCAACGGTACTCGTGTATTTGTGCCTTTGGCATTGAAAGCAGCATTTGAAGAAAAGATTTTACAGCGTGTTGAACATATTCGTATGGGTGACCCTCTCGATCCTGAAACCAATTTTGGTCCGGTGTCCAGCTTTGAGCATATGGAAAAAGTGCTGGGCTATATTGAAAAAGGCAAGATAGAAGGGGCACGCCTATTATGTGGTGGCGGTTGTGCTGAGGATGAACAGTTTGTCCAAGGGGCTTATGTCCTGCCAACCGTATTTACCGACTGTCGTGATGACATGACCATTGTACGTGAAGAAATCTTCGGTCCAGTCATGAGTATTCTCAGTTATGACACTGAGCAAGAAGCGATTCGTCGTGCCAATGATACCGATTATGGTCTGGCTGCAGGTGTCGTCACACCAGACTTAGCCCGTGCACACCGAATTATTCATCAGGTAGAAGCGGGTATCTGCTGGATCAATACCTGGGGTGAATCGCCTGCAGAAATGCCTGTCGGTGGTTATAAACATTCCGGTGTTGGACGTGAAAATGGGCTTGTGACCTTGCAGCATTACACCCAGACCAAATCGGTTCAGGTCGAACTCAGTCCTTTCCAATCTGTATTTAGCGCATAAGGGGGATTTGATGAATTACGACTATATTATTATCGGTGCGGGCTCTGCGGGTAATGTTCTGGCAGCGCGTTTAACTGAAGATCCAGATACTAAGGTGCTATTACTTGAGGCAGGTGGCCCGGACTATCGTCTGGATTTTAGAACCCAGATGCCAGCTGCTTTAGCTTATCCTTTACAAGGACGCCGTTATAACTGGGCCTATCTGACCGATCCAGAACCCCACATGAACAATCGCCGTATGGAATGCGGCCGTGGTAAAGGTCTGGGCGGATCTTCACTGATTAATGGCATGTGCTATATCCGTGGTAATGCTATGGATCTGGAACAGTGGGCCAGCCTTAAAGGTCTGGAACACTGGAATTATGCGCAGTGTCTACCCTATTACAAAAAAGCTGAAACCCGCGATATTGGCGGCAATGACTATCATGGCGATTCAGGCCCGGTTTCAGTCGCAACGCCTAAGAATGGTAATAATGAGCTGTTTCATGCTATGGTCGAAGCTGGGGTTCAAGCCGGTTATCCACGTACCGATGACTTGAATGGCTACCAACAGGAAGGTTTCGGGCCAATGGATCGTACTGTGACACCACAAGGTCGTCGCTCCAGTACGGCACGTGGTTATCTGGATATGGCCAAAGGCCGGGATAATCTCACCATTATTACCCATGCCATGACCAACCGAATTCTGTTTAATCGCAATAAGGCGATTGGCGTAGAATATTTTGAAGGTCAAAATACCTTACAGCCGATTCAGGTCTTTGCGGATCGTGAAGTTCTACTATGTGCAGGTGCAATTGCATCTCCACAAATCCTGCAACGCTCTGGTGTAGGTCCGGCTGAATTGTTAAAAAGTCTGGATATTCCGGTGGTTCAGGACCTGCCGGGTGTGGGTGAAAACCTGCAAGACCATCTGGAAATGTACTTACAATATAAGTGCAAAAAACCGGTCAGCTTATACCCAGCATTAAAATGGTATAACCAGCCCATGATTGGCGCAGAATGGCTATTCTTAGGTAAAGGAATTGGTGCCAGCAACCAGTTTGAAGCCGGTGGCTTTATCCGTTCTTCGGATGAGTTCGAATGGCCGAACATCCAGTATCACTTCCTGCCAGTGGCGATCAATTACAATGGAACTAATGCTATCCATGAGCACGGCTTCCAGGCCCATGTCGGTTCTATGCGTTCACCATCTCGTGGTCGAGTCCGTCTGAAATCCAAAGATCCGTTCGAGCATCCAAGTATTCTGTTCAACTATATGAGTACCGAACAGGACTGGCGTGAATTCCGGGATGCCATCCGCATTACCCGTGAAATTATGCATCAGCCCGCCCTGGATCCATATCGTGGTGAAGAAATCAGTCCGGGCAAAAATCTGCAAACTGATGCAGAAATTGATGAATTTGTTCGTAATCATGCAGAAACAGCGTATCATCCGTCCTGTAGCTGTAAAATGGGTGAGGATGATATGGCCGTTGTCGATGGTTATGGGCGTGTGCATGAGATGCAAGGCCTGCGTGTCATCGATGCTTCAATTATGCCGCTCATTATTACAGGCAACCTCAATGCAACCACGATCATGATGGCTGAAAAGCTTGCAGATCATATCCGTGGCAAGCAGGCATTACCTGCTTCTACAGCGCCTTTCTACCGGGCCCCACGCGCTTAAGTCATGGCTATATTCCTGTTGCTTGCTGCAAAGAGGAATATAGCGGAATTTATTTTTATCCAAAGCTGGATAAGGCTGTAATCGGTTTCAGTGTTATCCATTCTTTGCTTAATATAATTTATATTTTATGAGAATTTTCAAACAAACAGTCCTTTTCGGCTGTGCTGCTGTTTCTAGTGTTTATTGTTTTGCAGAGGATGCGAAAGCAAAAAAAATTGAAACCAGTGGAAACATCAGTGTAGTTTCTAAATACATCTCCCGTGGTCTGACCAATGCACCAGAAAATGATGACGTTGCTTTACAGGCAGCACTGAATCTGGCTTATGGTAATTTTTATGTCGGTTACTGGGGCTCAACCTTAGGGTATTCCTATCCGGAACTGGAAGGCAAGAAATCACATCGTCGTGATAAATTCGAACATGATTTTATCGTGGGATATACCTATAGCAGTGAAAACTACGACTGGAATGTTTGGGATGCGACCTATTATTATCCGGGTGGCAGCCATACCACCTCAAATGAATTAGGTTTGAATGTAAGTCGTGCACTAAACGACAAGACCAGCGTTACAGCAGGTGTGTCGACCTATTTATATGATGTGGCCTATGCCAATCAGGGCGATACTTTTTATACCCTGGATTTAACCCATCAGCTTAATGATAAGCTGGGTGCGCATGTCGGTGCAGCAGGTGGTTATTTTAATGATGAAGGCAAATATGAAGGTAATGAGCTGGGTAACACTACCAAACAGCATGCTTTCCGTTATGCAACTGCCGGATTGAGTTATGAAGTTGCGCCGAAGTTGACCTTATCTGGTGATTATATCTTTGGTGGTTATGACCGTTTTGGTGATAAACAGCGCGATCTCGCTGTGTTTGGTATTGGCTATGATTTTTAATTTGGATCTTGATCTGATTTAAAAAACGCATTGCCCAGTCCATAAAATCCAGCCGGGAACAGCAAGTATTAATAAAAACAGTCTGTTCCCGGCTTAAAGCAAGATTTTCTGAATATTTAATTAACAGATATTTTGATAAATCTGCAGGAAATTCGAGCAAACATTATCAATTTCATAAAATGATTCTATAATAGCGCCCATTCTTACTCGAGCTTATCCTGAAACTAACTGGTTGAAGGTTTAACCCGGGTTATTATTATTTTTGAGTCAAATTCTCCTCCGTGATTCGGCTTGTATATTCAGATTTAGCATCTTATCTGTCCGTGGTGGCACATAAGAATATTTAGGTATCCACATGGAAATTAAGGTCAATTATCTCGATAATCTTCGTCAGGAAGCCAAGTTCGATGACTTCACGGTAATCGCCGATCAGCCGATCCGCTATAAAGGTGATGGTTCTGCGCCAGGTCCATTTGATTATTTTCTGGCATCTTCTGCGCTGTGTGCGGCTTATTTCGTTAAAGTCTATTGTGCAGCGCGTGACATTCCAACCGACAATATCCGTCTGTCTCAAAACAATATCGTCGATCCTGAAAACCGCTACAAACAGATTTTTAAAATTCAGGTCGAGCTACCGGCTGATATCTCTGAAAAAGACCGTCAGGGGATTTTGCGTTCGATCGACCGTTGTACCGTCAAAAAAGTGATTCAGACTGGTCCTGAATTTGTTATTGAAGAGGTTGAGAGCATTGATGCCGATGCGCAGGCTTTGTTGATGCCAAATCTGGCTTCAGACAGCCTAACCTGTATTCCGGGTAAAGACTTACCACTTGAAGAAACTATTGCCAATATGTCTGCGATTCTGGCAGGCCTCGGCATGAAAATTGAAATTGCGTCTTGGCGTAACATTGTACCGAATGTCTGGTCATTGCATATTCGTGATGCCCAGTCACCGATGTGCTTTACCAATGGTAAAGGTTCAACCAAAGAAAGTGCGCTGGCATCTGCACTGGGTGAATTTATCGAGCGTCTGAACTGTAATTTCTTCTATAATGACCAGTTTTGGGGTGAAGATATTGCCAATGCAGAATTTGTGCATTATCCGGATGAAAAATGGTTCCAGCAGGGTCCAAATGGTGAGTTGCCAGCAGAAGTTTTAGATGAACATACTCGTGAAATTTATGATCCTGAAGATGAGTTACTAGGCACTCATCTTTATGACACTAACTCGGGCAATAAAGCACGTGGTATCTGTTCATTGCCATTTGTACGTCAGTCTGATGGTGAAACTGTATATTTCCCATCGAATCTGATTGAAAACCTGTATCTCAGTAATGGGATGAGCGCGGGCAATACCTTGGCTGAAGCTCAAGTACAATGTCTGTCTGAGATTTTCGAACGTGCGGTTAAACGTGAAATTCTGGAAGGTGAGCTGGCACTGCCGGATGTACCTGAACACGTACTGGCAAAATATCCGAAAATTATTGAAGGTATTAAAGGCTTAGAAGAGCAAGGCTTCCCAGTACTGGTCAAAGATGCCTCTTTGGGCGGTCAGTTCCCGGTGATGTGCGTGACCTTGATGAACCCGCGTACGGGTGGTGTCTTTGCCTCATTCGGTGCACATCCAAACTTTGAAGTGGCTTTAGAGCGCAGTCTGACTGAACTGTTACAAGGTCGTAGTTTTGAAGGCCTGAATGATCTGCCAAAACCAACCTTCAGTTCAAATGCAGTCACTGAACCGAATAACTTTGTTGAGCACTTTATTGATTCAAGTGGTGTCGTATCTTGGCGTTTCTTCAGCGCAAAATCTGACTATGATTTTGTTGAGTGGGATTTCACCAATAATGGCCAAAACTCAAATGCCGATGAGGCACAAGAATTGTTTACCATTCTGGAAGAGATGGGCCATGAAGTTTATATGGCGGTCTATAAGCATTTAGGTGCAACCGCTTGTCGTATTCTGGTACCGGGTTATTCTGAAATTTATCTGGTGGAAGATCTGGTTTGGGACAATACCAACAAGGCGCTGTTATATCGTGAAGATATTCTGAACCTGCATCGTCTGGATGATGAACAGCTAGAAGCTCTGGTTGAACGTCTGGAAGAAGCAGATGAAGATGATTACACCGAGATCCGTACCTTGATCGGGATTGAATTTGACGAAAATACCGAATGGGGTCAGCTGACCATTCTGGAACTAAAACTCCTGATCTATCTGGCTCTACAACAATTTGAAGAAGCTAAAGATCTGGTCGAACAGTTCTTGCAATACAATACCAATACCGTTGAACGTGGCCTGTTCTATCAATGCATGAATGTAGTGCTTGAAGTCATTCTGGATGATGAAATGGAACTGGAAGACTATGAACACAACTTCCGCCGTATGTTTGGCGATGTCCGTATGGATGCAGTCCTCGGTTCAGTAGAAGGTACAGTACGTTTCTACGGTTTAGCTAAAACCAATATGCAGCTTGAAGGTCTGGATCGTCATCTACGTTTAATTGAGAGCTATAAAAAACTGCATGCAGCGCGTGCCAAGTTTGTAGCACAATAAGCTGAGATCATCAGCCAAATTTGCTGGTCATTAGATCTTTAAAAAATAGCCCATCTTAGAATGGGCTATTTTTTATATTGCTCTAACATTTTGCGAGTGTTTTAAAAAAGAAAAGTAAAGGGCGATCATTGCCGCCCATTTAAATCTTAAATAACAGCTTAAATATTATTTAAAGTCAGAGAAATGTTATTGACCATATGAATCAGACGAGGACCGATTTCATTTTCCAGTTTTTCCTGATTGAGCAGATAGGTTGGTGCGCCGCAGTTAAAAGTCAAAATACCATGTTTAGGATGAATCAATGGCACTGCAACAGAGTTCACATCTTTGGCCCAATCACCGAGAGATAAGCAATAGCCATAATCCTGATAATCACGAATAGCACGTTCTAAATTACGCTTAATGGTTGGCCACTGATCTTCATTTCTTTTCTTGATGGCATCAAATAGATACTCACGTTCTTTAACTTCCATCGCAGCCAGGCAGGCACGGCCCATCGCACTACTATGAATAGGCAGGGTAGAGCCAACTGGACGACGCATGGTCAAAGTAGACTCTGTGTGAACGACTTCCAAATAAATCATGCTCAGACGATCACGGGTTGCCATGGCGACAGGCGCTTGCGCATAACGTGACATTTCTTCCATAAATGGATATGCCTGTGTACGTGCCGAAATATTGCTTAGCGCCGCATAACCCAGAGCCAATACACCAACGTCCAACAGGTATTTGGTCGTATTCGGTAACTGTTTTAGATAACCTAAAGAAACCAACGTGCTGGTGATCCGGGCAACAGTCGGTTTTGGCAGATTAGTTAGCTGTGCAATTTCCTGGTTGCCCAGTAATTGATTCGTTGCGGAAAAACATCTGAGGATTTCTAAACCACGTGCAATAGACGCGATAAATTGTGGGTTATTTTCTCTATGAATATGTGAAATCGGATCTAAACGGATCTCATCAAAATTAGGTATTTCACCAGTTTTATTTTTTGTCATGGTCAGAGCAATTAAAGGTAAATTAATAAATATGATAGCAATTAAATTTCACGATACAAAATAAAACACTTCTATTAGTGATAAAAATAAATAAAAAAGTGCTCACTTTATCTGTATTTAAGTTAATTAGCGCTATTCAGCTAAAAACCATGCAGAATCTATAGGTTTTTGAGACCTGTAATGATTTTTAAGTATCTTTAGAAAATTTAAAGTTCATCAGATAAAATTTCAGGAAAATGGAGCCAATCAAAACGAGAATCATCAGCACAATTTAATTGAAACATTCTTGTCTAGCTGCACTTTTATAGAATCAATTATGACCTGATTCAAATCATCTAACTCTTTTCTAAATCTACCAACAATCTAAAAATTTCGCATTGTGAAATAAAATTCTAACTAAAATTTTTAATTAAAGCTAGAAAAATTTGCTTTTTTGCTTAAAAAATAAAATTTTTAATAATTTTTCTTGCTCAAAATGAATTTTTATGATTATTTATTTCGTATTACGAAACTAAAATTAAAGGGTAAAGGAATTTACCCAGATGAACTAAATAACATGGAGATCCCTATGATTCGCGATCCGGAAATGCTTGAGCAACTTCTTTCGACTATTCGTAACTTTGTCAAAAATGAACTAGTTCCTTTAGAACATGAAGTTGAAGAAAGCAACGCGATTCCTGAGCGTATTGTCGAGCAGATGAAAGAATTAGGTCTGTTTGGCCTAACCATTCCAGAGGAATACGGCGGTTTAGGTATCACTATGGAAGAGGAAATTCTGGTCGCAATGGAATTAGGCCGTACATCAGCTGCATTCCGTTCTTTGATTGGAACCAATAACGGGATCGGTTCAAGCGGGATCGTGATTGACGGTACTGAAGAGCAAAAACAGAAATACCTGCCACGTTATGCGACTGGTGAAATCATTGGTTCATTCTGTTTAACTGAGCCGGATTCAGGTTCAGATGCAGCATCTTTAAAAACCAGCGCGGTTAAAGATGGCGATTACTATATTTTAAACGGTACTAAACGTTTTATTACCAATGCACCGCGTGCAACAACATTTACGGTGATGGCGCGTACCAATCCTGATATCAAAGGTGCAAGCGGCATTTCTGCATTCCTGGTAGAAGCGAATACACCGGGCCTAAGTCTGGGCAAAATTGATAAAAAAATGGGCCAACATGGTTCATACACTTGTGACGTGATTTTTGACAACTGTAAAGTTCATAAAGATCAGTTGATCGGTGGTGTTGAAGGCATTGGCTTTAAAACTGCAATGCGTGTTCTGGATAAAGGCCGTCTGCATATTGCTGGCTATAGCGTAGGTATGGCAGAGCGTATGCTGGAAGATGCTTTAAATTATGCAGTGGAACGTAAGCAGTTCGGTCAACCGATTGCGAATTTCCAGCTCATCCAAGGCATGCTGGCAGACTCTAAAGCTGAAATTTATGCAGCGAAATGTATGGTTCTAGATGCTGCCCGCCTGCGTGACCAAGGCAAGAATGTGACTACTGAATCTTCATGCGCGAAAATGTTTGCGACTGAAATGTGTGGCCGTGTAGCGGATCGCTGTCTGCAAATTCATGGTGGCGCGGGCTATATCAGTGAATATTCAATTGAACGTTTCTACCGTGATGTGCGTTTGTTCCGTCTGTATGAAGGTACAACTCAAATCCAGCAAATCATCATCGCACGTGAAATGATTAAACAAGCGACCGCGTAAGCAGCAGATTTTAGAATATTGGAAATATTAAAATGAGCACAAGAATTAGATTTGACTGGCAAGATCCATTTTTACTGGAACAGCAACTGACTGAAGAAGAACGTATGATCCGTGACAGCGCGCATGCGTACTGTCAGGATAAGCTGATGCCACGTGTACTAGAACAGTTCCGTCATGAGAAAACAGATCCAACCATTTTCCGTGAAATGGGTGAACTCGGTCTGCTGGGTCCAACCATTCCTGAGCAATACGGCGGTGCCGGCTTAAATTATGTCAGCTATGGTCTGATTGCCCGTGAAGTAGAACGTGTGGATTCAGGTTATCGTTCTATGGCCAGTGTGCAAAGTTCTCTTGTGATGGTGCCAATCAATGAATTTGGTTCTGAAGAACAGAAACAGAAATATTTGCCAAAACTGGCGACCGGTGAATATATCGGCTGTTTCGGTCTGACTGAACCAGATCATGGTTCAGATCCGGGCAGCATGATTACCCGTGCCAAAAAAGTCGATGGTGGTTACCGTCTGACAGGCGCCAAAATGTGGATTACCAACAGTCCGATTGCTGATGTCTTTGTGGTTTGGGCAAAAGAAGTGTCTCCTGAAGGCAATGTCGGTGATATTCGCGGCTTTATTTTAGAAAAAGGCTGGGAAGGGCTTTCTGCACCAGCGATTCACGGTAAAGTTGGCTTACGTGCTTCGATCACCGGTGAAATCGTGATGGACAATGTTTTCGTTCCAGAAGAAAACGCATTCCCCGAAATTCGTGGTTTAAAAGGTCCATTTACCTGTCTGAATAGTGCCCGCTATGGCATTGCCTGGGGTGCAATGGGTGCAGCTGAATTTTGCTGGCACACGGCTCATCAGTACACCATGGACCGTAAACAGTTTGGTCGTCCATTGGCTGCCAATCAGTTAATTCAGAAAAAACTGGCAGACATGCAAACTGAAATTGCGCTGGGTCTGCAAGTGGCATTACGTTTTGGTCGCATGAAAGATGAAGGTATTGCTTCAGTCGAGGGTACTTCACTGATCAAACGTAATAACTGTGGTAAAGCTTTAGATATTGCCCGTTTAGCGCGTGACATGATGGGCGGTAACGGGATCTCTGATGAATTCGGTGTAGCTCGTCATCTGGTAAACCTGGAAGTGGTCAATACTTATGAAGGTACCCATGATGTACATGCCCTAATTCTAGGTCGTGCTCAAACAGGTATTGCTGCATTCTCCAACTAAATGCAGATCAACTTCTAGCCAGCAATGCTGGCTAGTTTGTTTTGGCTGACTTCAATTGAAGTCAGCCAATCCAGTTCTGGGATGGTTTTTTAAAATCTAGTCAGTTTCAGAATTAGAGAGCAATCAAACATTCTATGTTTCATTTAATTAATTAGGTGAAACATAAACTTCTAAAGGGCACAGGAGTGCCAGCAAAGTGTAAAGGACATTATGAATACGCTTAATTCACAACAAAACCTTCTACCAGAAGAAAATATGCCTAAGAAAAAGGTCTGGATTCTGGCTTTTATCTTTTCATTTTTAGCGTTATTGGTAGATGGTGCAGATCTTGCACTATTAGCCTACAGTCTAACCAGCCTCAAACAAGAATTTTCTTTAAGTAGTATTCAGGCAGGTGCACTTGGTAGCTGGACACTTGCTGGTATGGCCATTGGTGGCTTTTTTGGTGGCTGGGCTTGTGACCGCTTCGGGCGAGTTCGCGTGATTGTTGTTGCGATCGCTTTATTCTCTTCATTAACCTTCTGGCTGGGCTTTACTCAAAGCTATGAAGAATTCAAATGGTTGCGATTCTTTTCAGCAATTGGCTTAGGAGCCCTCTATATTGCCTGTAATACTCTAATGGCAGAGTATGTGCCAACAAAATATCGTTCTACAGTACTTGCTGTTTTAATGACAGGTTGGACACTTGGTTCAGTTGTTGCCACTGTACTTGCAGGATGGCTGCTTCCAGAACTAGGCTGGCGTTACATTTACTATATTGGCATTGTTCCGATTGTTCTTGCCATTGGCATGTTCTTCCTGGTACCAGAACCACAAGCCTGGTTAAAGGCACGTCAAGAAAGATTGGCAGCCAAAGCCAGCGGCGTAGTGCAGGAAAAACCGAAGAATACGTTTAAAATGATTTTTGCCGATGCTTTAAGCCGTCGCATGTTCATCCTCTGGTCGTTCAGCACCGCATTCTTACAGTTTGGTTATTACGGCGTAAGTAACTGGTTACCGGCTTATCTGGAATCAGACTTAGGTATCAAATTTAAAGAAATGACCACCTATATGATTGGGACCTTCCTGATCATGATGTGTACCAAAGTGATCGCGGGCATTATTGCGGATAAAATTGGTCGTCGTGCAGTATTTGCTTTCGGTACCATGGGCACCGCCATCTTTATTCCTATCATTGTCTTTGGTAACACACCGGACAATATCTTATGGTTAATGCTGTTTTTCGGATTCCTTTACGGTATTCCATATGGCATTAACGCAACTTATATGACTGAAAGTTTCTCTACCAAAGTCCGTGGTACAGCTACAGGTGGCGCTTATAACATTGGCCGTCTAGGCGCAGTATTGGCACCTTTAACTATCGGCTATTTTGCGCAAGGTGGATCAATTGGTACAGGTCTACTCATCATGAGTGTGGCTTATTTTATTTGTGGTTTGATCCCGGCCACTTTCATTAAAAACCGTTTATTTGACCCACAAAAAGCTGACTAATTGATTAATCAAACATTTATAAAGACAGGAAGATGCTAGGAAGCAATTAAATGAATAAAATCACACAGGATATCGAAACTATACTCAAGCAGATTCCAGATGGCGCGCATATTATGACTAGTGGCTTCGGTCTGGCAGGACAGCCAATCGAACTGATTGAAGCTTTGATTGATATTGGTCCTAAAGATTTGACCATCATCAACAATAATGCTGCTTCTGGTGACCGTGGCCTAACCAACCTGTTATTGTCAGGGCTGGTGAAAAAAATGATCTGTTCATTTCCTCGTGCCAATAACTCCAAGGTGTTTGAAGAGCTGTATAAAGCTGGAAAAGTAGAGTTAGAACTGGTGCCACAAGGCAACTTGGCTTGCCGTATTCAGGCAGCGGGTGCAGGTCTGGGCGCTATTTTTACGCCTACAGGTTACGGCACCAAGATTGCTGAAGGCAAAGAAACCCGCCATATCAATGGCAAGGACTATGTACTGGAATATCCAATTCATGCGGACTATGCCTTGGTTTATGGTAATCAGGCTGATCAATGGGGCAATTTAACCTATCGTAAAGCAGCTCGAAACTTTGGCCCGTTAATGGCAAAAGCAGCCAAAACCACGATTGCCCAAGTGCATGAAATTGTAGAACTAGGCGAGCTTGATCCAGAGATTATCGTGACGCCGGGTATTTTTGTGCAGCATGTGGTGAAGGTAGGAGATATCAAATAATGACAATTCAAAAACGTACACGCGAACAGATTGTAGAAAAAGTTGCACAGGATATTCCGACCGGTTCTTATGTGAATTTAGGCATTGGCTTACCAACACGCGTTGCTGGTTATTTAAAACCTGAACAGGATATTGTCCTGCATTCTGAAAATGGTGTTCTGGGTTTTACCGCTTTAACTGATCCTGAACAGGCTGATGATGATCTGATTAATGCTGGTAAAGAACTGGTCAGCATGCTCGATGGCGGTAGTTTTATGAACTCTGCAGATTCCTTCGATATTATGCGTGGCGGCCATTTAGATTTCTGTATTATGGGCGCCTTTCAGGTCGCCGTGAATGGTGATCTCGCTAACTGGCATACCGGTGCACTGGATGCGGTTCCAGCAGTGGGTGGTGCCATGGATCTGGCGGTTGGTGCTCGCTGTGTCTATGTTTGCATGGAACATGTCACAAAAAATGGCGAACCACGAATTGTGGAAGAGCTGACTTATCCAATTACTGGTAAAAACTGCGTTGACCGCATTTATACCGATTTGTGCATTATTGAACTCAAAGATAATCAGGCTTGGGTGCTAGAAATGGTGGATGGCTTGAGTTTCGAAGAACTTCAGCAACAGACAGGTTGCAAGTTACTTGATGGCCGTGCAGCTGCACAGTTAAAACCATCCGTATAATAATTCTATCAATCATTTAAACATGATTAGAAATCGCAGCTTAGGCTGCGATTTTTTTATGTGTTGTATTTTTTGCGCTAAGTTATGCATTCTAAAAGCGGACATTTCTACTTAGGAATAACATATTTTTATAAATCATAGTCTTACCCTATAAAAAAAGCCCAATCATCACAGATTGGGCTTTTTTTATAATTTTTCATGTTTCACGTTCAATGAATAAGCAATGTTCCACGGTTTTATGTAGTCTCATTTAACTATAAACGGAAAAAATGTCCCGATGCAATAAGAATAAATATCCAAGTAATTATGGTTTAGTAACATTCTCTATTTAAGTGTTAAGTTAAAAAAAAGAATTCGATACTTGACCTGAAAATGATGCTGGCAGGAGCCGAGTTCTTTTTAAACTGGGGAGCAGTTCTAAATTTCACAGCAAAGAATTCAAAATAGAAATGCAGAGATAATGTGTCATGTACTGCGCACCCAATCTTATATTCTATGAGTGCACAATGTATGAGTCTAAATCGATTAGGATTGGGGCTGAATATTGACCAGATTGCGTTCGCGGCTTAGGTCATAGCGGTTAATACTAAAGATGAGCAGGGCAAAGCCAAAGCCCAATGCAACACAGGCTGACCAACCATACATTTTCCATAGGTTTAGCGATAGAAATGCACCGATCCCGGCACCTAAAAAATAACAGGTCATATAGATTGCATTAATACGGGAACGGGCTTGTACCGAGATTCGATATACCAGATTCTGATTTAACACATGCAGTGAAGAAATCCCAAAATAAGCGGGAATTAATCCAATGATATACACCCATAAATAGCTTTGCGCAAAAAATAACGGAATCCAGGCCAGAATTAAACCCGTGGTAGCAAGTTGTGCAACCCATTTTTCCCGATGTCGACCAATCATTTTACCGGTCCATTGTGATGACCAGATGCCAACCACACCAACAATACCCATTAACCCAATCTGGAAATCATTAAAATGATAGGGTGCTTCCGCCAGTACAAAAGTCATGGTGGTAAAAATAATACTCAGCATACCAAAGCCCAAACCACCAATGATGCTACGTCGGATCAGCATGGGTTCGGTTTTGGCAAAGGTAAATAGTGAGCGATAAATCTGTAAGATACTCATTTGTAATTGGCTCTTCGCTTTAGGTAACTGATACCACATAGCGATACTGAGCAAGAGAATAGAACAGCCACTCAAAAGGTAGACTGCATGCCAGGACCATAGGGTAGAAATCAGTCCTGATACAG
Organism: Acinetobacter variabilis; assembly: GCF_000369625.1. GTDB lineage: Bacteria > Pseudomonadota > Gammaproteobacteria > Pseudomonadales > Moraxellaceae > Acinetobacter > Acinetobacter variabilis. The sequence goes on along the minus strand of NZ_KB850113.1, from coordinate 975,522 downwards.
TCCGGGCAAACAGAATACCGACCAATACACCACTCATCAGCAGACCAACCACTTCAGCACTTTTTTCTCGTTGAGAAAGGTTGGCAGCAAAAGGAATCAGAATCTGGGTGGTAATCGAACAAAAAGAAGCGAGCAGGGTAAAACCATACAGCATATGCAGATTGGTACTGGCAGAAAGTCCGATTAGCGCCAGTCCGGTACATAGCATGAGGCTGCAAATATAGAGGCGTTTTTCAAACAAATCGCCTAAAGGCACAAACAAGAATAACCCAGTGGCATAACCAATCTGGGTTAAAACGACAGTCCAACCAGACTCAGCCACACTGATATGCAGATCTTCTGCGATAGAATAAATTAATGGCTGGTTAAAATAGTTACAACCCGCGCAGAGTGCGCAGGTCATGGCCATCATAAACATAAATTTTCGTGAAATTTGCCCTTGGGCTGACATCCTTGTCTCCTAAGGCTTTAGAAACTATAAGTCGCTGATAAATTCACACGAGAAACATCCGCTTCTCGATTATCAAAAGTTTCACGTTTGCCGTGGTGATATTCTGCGCCCAGATTAACCTTTGGAACTGGAGAATAAATCACGTTAGCCACATAGTCAGTTAAACGTTTATTGGTTTCAGGATTCGCGCGTGCATAGTCGCTGGAATCATCAAAATCTACCACGCTGGCATTAATGCTACTACGTAGTTTTGGCGTAAATTTATGCGTAAAGCCGATATTTAAACTATTAAACTCATTGAGTAAAAGTTCGTTATTGATGGGATCGACTGAATAATCTCCACCCCAAGCAGCACCATCGGTTGTTGAACCTTGAGTCAAGAAAGCTGCAATACGCTGGTCACCGACCATATGGAAATAGTTACCCTGGATCGAGTTTTGATCATTGAGATGATAACGTCCACCAAGACCTACACCCCAACCAACTTTTTCAATATCACCTGTATCAGTTTGCGCCTGCTTTTGATTGACAAAGCCTTGAGCTAATAAATGCAGCGGACCTGATTGATGAATATATTTAGTGGTTAAAGCAGGCAAGGTAGAAGAGCGATCGCCACCAGCCATATACTCCAGACCAACATTCCAAGTATTTTCCGGATCAAGTTTGAAAGCATAGCTGACTTGAGGCGTACGTAGAACCGATCCACCCAGTAATAAGCTGTAATCGACAGCTTCAGTACTAATTTCTGGTGTCGACATTAATGACCAGGCCTGACCAAAAGTCCAGTTATAGTATTTTAAATGTGCATGACGGATACGTAGTCCACCATCACCTTTACCATTATTGGTCCAGAAGTCAGCTTCTAAACGTGCAGAAACATTTGGATTTCCACCCAAGTCTTTAGCCAGGAAACCAATTCGGCTGGCAGCAGCAGTAAAATCTGAACGGGTAGAGTCAGGTTCAGTAAAAGGCACTTTATTAATCTGGTTAATAGTACGGCCACGAGCTTCAGGGGTACTTTTGAAATCAACTGCGCCATCAAAGCGAATCAATCCATAAACATCGACATTATCCACCATCGAACTCAGCGTTTTAGAGTCTTGTGCTTTGGCTTCTTCTTGCTGGTTCTTTAACGCAAGTTGCGCGGCTTTCTGCTGTTCCAGTTCGGCTTGGATTTGCTTTAACTGTGATTCTAAAAACTGCATCCGGTCTTCTGACGCTTCTGCTGAAAATGCCTGTGCTGAAGCAATACCACATAATGTTGCTAAAACTAATTTTTTCATTTCTTAATCCCTAAAGAAATTTTCTGATATCTAAGAAGGAAAATCTTTCCTTGTCGTTGCTCTCATTGCTAAATGCAGAGATGCTGACTTTTGAATAATGAATACGAATCTCGTTCAACCAGGAAACATCCTGTTCAGGTCAAAGGGTATGTATTCGATATTTAAAGTCATAAAAATATAGATGAAGGAGGGCAGTAAATTTACCGCCCTCTTGAGTTAAAAGTTATTCAGCTTTTTGTGGATCGTATAAACGGTCCTTAATAAACAGGGCAGGAATCAAACCGCATAGGAAGTAAGCTGCACCCATCACCAATAGACCCGTACCGATCGAACCATTCATCGCAAGATAACCAATCGTAATTGGAGCGAAGATTGCACCGATACGACCAATATTGAACGCACCGCCAACTGCTGTACCACGTACTCCAGTAGGGAAACTTTCGGTTAGATAGGTTGCATTAATGGCATATGGAATACCGTACAGGAATCCGAAGATCAGCATCAGTACACCAATATTATCGGCATTGTGCATATACACCACGACAGGAATAAACAGCGCTGTTCCCATGGTGCCGAAAGCAAATACGATACGACGACCAATTTTGTCAGCCACATAACCTGCAATGATTTTGGCGAACATCATGGTGATAAAAGTACCCACCATGTATAGCGCCATTTCCTTGAATTTAATGCCTAATTCAGCTTCAAGATAACTTGGTAACCAGTTGCTTACACCGAAATAACCGAATAGCAGGAAACCAGAGCTGAAAGACCAAAGGATAAACATCTTGCCGTGGGTTTTATCTTTAAGAATGGTGATATACGGATTGCCTTTTTTGGCATCATTATCCACGATCTGACCAGTTCTTTTCATTTCACGGACACGTTTCCATGACTCTGGTTCTGGTACCATGAAGTGCATCAAAATACCCAAAGCTAATGGGGCAATTGTCACCCAGTACAGCATACGCCAGCCGAATTCAGGAATGATCCAGCCTGAAATCATGGTAATCACCAATGAACCTAAAGTGAAACCGGTCATCAATGTTGCCAGTACCGTAGTACGGTATTTGGTTGGTACATACTCAGACATCAGGGTATTACAGGCAATATATAAACAGCCCAAACCTAAGCACGAAAGGGTACGTAAAATCGCAAACTCTTGATAAGACTGGGCAAAACCTGAATAGGCAGACAAGATTGAGAAGGAAATAGTGGCCAATACGATGACACGTACACGTCCAAACTTGTCACAGGCCCATCCGCCAATAAAGCCACCGATCCCCATACCCAAAAGAGAATAACTTCCCAAGGCACCGGCCTGTACAGAAGTCAGCCCCCATTCTGCTTTCAAACTGGTCAAGCTGAAAGCCAGAATACCAATGTCTGCACCGTCACATAGTAAAATCAAAAAAGCGAAGACAAAGGCCGTCATCCACATGCGTTTAGGTGCCTGCTTAATGGTGCCGTCGGAGGAGACCCCCGTTTTAGTTTCCTCAGCTACGATGGTATCGCTTGTCATTCTTATATCCTCTATATATTAAAGTAGCATTCCTCTGCTACCGCTAAATTCATTTTCTTCCTCACGGAAAAGCATTTTCCTCATCTAAGGTCTAAGCGTCTGTGCGCATTCACCCTGTTACGATCAGGCTGGATCTGATTTTTCCGTTTCACCTTGAGTGAAAAATCACTGAACAACGTAGTATCCTTATGACGGAAATTAATTTTTTTATTTTGTATTGTGGTTAATATTTACATAAATGAATAACCAAAATTCGAATTAAATAATTAATTCCGTATTGCGAAATAAATTAATCATAAAATAGCCAACTGAACAAGAGTTTTTACTCTAATTTTTATTAAAAAATAACTTTTTTACGTTTTTGAGAGAAAAAATCTTGATTTATGGGTCTAGAAACCGTAGTTTTATATAAAATAATATTTCGCTATACAAAATAAATGGAGATTTTTGATGGAACAGGTAGTTCAAGTAGAGCAAATCTCGACACATGTGGCGATGGTCAAGATCCATCGTCCAGAAGCTAAAAATGCCCTGAATACAGAAGTGCGCCAGAAACTGGCTGCGGCTTTTCTGCAATTGAATGACGATGAAAATATCCGTGCCATTATTCTCACTGGCGGTGAAACTGATTTCGCTGCAGGCGCTGACCTTAAAGAATTAGCCAATGCTGAAACGATCCAGATGATGCAACGTCGTACTGAGCGTTACTGGCAAGCCATTGCGCAGTGTCCAAAGCCGGTGATTGCAGCAGTAAACGGTTATGCATTGGGTGGTGGCTGTGAACTGGCGATGCATGCGGACATTATTATTGCCGGAAAAAGTGCCCAGTTCGGTCAGCCTGAAGTCAAAGTAGGGGTAATGCCGGGTGCGGGTGGTACACAGCGTTTATTCCGTGCCGTGGGTAAATTCCATGCGATGCGTATCATCATGACGGGTTGTCTGGTACCAGCGCCGGAAGCTTATCAGATTGGCCTGGTGTCTCAAGTAACGGAAGACAGTGAAACCCTGGCAACAGCAATCAAAATGGCTGAAGGTCTGGCAAAAATGCCGCCAATCGCGCTTGAACAAATCAAGGAAGTGGCTTTACTGGCTGAAGATGTGCCACTCAATGCTGGCTTAATGCTGGAACGTAAATCTTTCCAGATGCTGTTTTCTTCAGAAGATCAAAAAGAAGGTATGCAAGCCTTTATCGAAAAACGTAAACCAAATTATCAGGGACGATAAGCATGAGCATTCAAATTCAGAAAATCGGTATTATTGGCGTAGGTACGATGGGTGCGGGCATTGCCCAGATCGCAATTCAATCTGGCCATGATGTGGTGCTGTTTGATGCCAAAGCGGGTGCTGCTGAACAGGCACAGGAAAAGCTGGCTAAAACATTAAATACCCTGGCTGATAAAGGTAAATTTAGCCATGAAAAAGCTGCTGAAGATCTTGCTCATTTATCCATTGCTCAGCAGATCGAAGACTTGAAAGATTGCGATTTAATCGTTGAAGCGATTATTGAAAATCTGGAAATCAAACAAAAGCTGATGCAGCAACTGGAAGGTATCGTAAAACCGGAAGCGATTCTGGCATCTAATACATCTTCACTATCCATTAGTGCGATTGCTGCCAATTGCAGCCAACCGGAACGCGTTGCCGGTTATCACTTCTTTAACCCAGTACCACTGATGAAAGTGGTTGAGGTCATTGAAGGCTTTAATACCCGTGCTGATATTGTGGATGCACTCACTCAGTTATCGACCAAGATGGGACATCGCCCGGTAAAAGCTAAAGACACCCCAGGATTCATTATCAATCATGCTGGCCGTGCTTTTGGTAGCGAAGCCTATGCGATTCTGAATGAAAATGTCACTCCATTTTATGACATTGACCGCATCTATCGTGACGGCATCGGTTTCAAGATGGGACCATTCGAGTTAGGCGATCTGACCGGAATGGATGTATCTCATCCGGTAAGTGAATCAATTTATCACCAATACTATGAAGAAACACGTTACCGCCCAAGCGTGATTACCCGCCAGCGTTTTATTGCTAAACAGCTAGGCCGTAAAACTGGTAAAGGTTTTTACGATTATACCTCGGGGAGCAAAGTAGGTGATGTGGCTCCAACCTTGGTTGAAAAGCTGGATCAATATCCATCGGTTTGGCTGGGTACAGAATATAGCGAAGACCGTCAAGCGCTTGAGCAATATCTACAGCAGTTCAACATCCAGATCGAGCAGACTGACGCACCTTCAGCAGATGCTTTAATTTTAATTGCGACTTATGGTGAAGATGCCACTTCAGCAGCAGTCCGTTATCAAGTGTCTCCGCAGCAAGTAGTCTGCATTGATCTGCTTTACGGCTTAAATAAACACCGTACCTTGATGCCAACGTTTGTGACCAAAGCTGAACTGATAAATGCAGCGCAATCTATTTTCAATCTGGATGGTGTGACTGCAAGCACAATTCAGGAAAGCGTCGGTTTTGTAGCGCAACGTGCTTTGGCCATGATTGTGAATCTTGGCTGTGATATTGCCCAGCAAGGTGTTGCAACCGTACAAGATATCAATGTTGCCGTGAAGTTAGGCCTTGGTTATCCATATGGCCCAATTGAATGGGGCGATGTACTGGGTGCGGAAAAAATTCTGAAAATTTTAGACCGCATGACTGCAATTACCCGTGACCAGCGTTACCGCCCAAGTCCTTGGTTGCGCCGCCGCGTTCAGCTCAGTTTACCTCTTATTCATACTACACATTGATTAAAAAGTTAAAGGAATAACACTCATGTTAAATGCCTATATTTATGATGGTTTACGTTCTCCAATCGGTCGCCATGCAGGAAGCCTGGCAACTGTACGTCCAGATGATCTGGCAGCAACAGTCATTAAAAATCTGCTAGAAAAAACCGGTATTCCAGCAGCTGACGTAGAAGATGTGATCTTTGGTAGCACCAACCAGGCCGGTGAAGACAGCCGTAACGTGGCTCGTTTTGCGGCACTGCTTGCAGGTATGCCTGTGACCGTTCCAGGTCAAACTGTAAACCGTCTTTGTGCTTCAGGCTTGGGCGCTGTGATTGATTCAGCACGTGCCATTACCGCAGGTGAAGGCGAGCTGTATATTGCAGGTGGTGTAGAAAGTATGACGCGTGCACCGTTTGTAATGGGTAAAGCTGAAAGCGCGTATTCACGTGATGCCAAAATCTATGACACCACGATTGGTACACGTTTCCCAAACCGTAAATTTACTGATCAGTTTGGCGCGCACAGCATGCCAGAAACAGGTGATAACGTCGCTGAAGAGTTTGGCATTACGCGTGAACAGGCAGATACTTTTGCTGCTGCATCACAAGCGAAATATCAAGCTGCAAAAGAAGCAGGCTTCTTTGAAGGTGAAATTACCCCAATTGAAGTTTCACAAGGGCGTAAATTACCGCCTAAATTAGTGACTGAAGATGAACATCCACGTCCATCTTCGACATTTGAAGCATTATCCAAGTTAAAACCACTTTTCGAAGGTGGTGTAGTCACTGCGGGTAATGCATCAGGTATCAATGACGGCGCTGCAGCACTGATTATCGGCAGTGAAAAAGTTCAGGAACAGTATGGCTTAAAACCTTTAGCTCGTATCCTGTCTTCTGCAGCCGCTGGCATTGAGCCACGCATCATGGGCGCAGGTCCAATCGAAGCAATCAAAAAAGCCGTTAAACGTGCAGGTTTGACGCTAGATGATATGGACATTATCGAGATCAATGAAGCATTTGCCAGCCAGGTGTTATCTTGCCTGAAAGGTCTGGATGTTGCATTTGATGATCCGCGTGTGAATCCAAACGGTGGTGGTATTGCGATTGGCCATCCATTGGGCTGTTCAGGTGCGCGTTTGGCCTTAACCGTCGCACGTCAATTACAGCGTACTGGTAAAAAATATGCCGTGATCAGTTTATGTATCGGTCTGGGTCAAGGCCTGGCGATGGTGATTGAAAACCCTGAAGCTGCATAACAGCTTTAGTCATCGTATTAATGCCATGTATAGATAATATACATGGCATTTTTTATTAGACTATTTATATAGAAATAAAAATCCCTGCATATCGCAGGGATTAATTAAATCAGCGTAAGGATTATTTGCGGTCAGTGACCAATAAAGTTGCTGAACCAAAGGCATAAATTTTACCGTCTTTGTCGACAATTCGGCCTTCTGAGGTCAGCACATTGCGTCCGATCCGGATCACTTCACCAATGGCTGTATAAGTTTCACCATTTTTCATGGCTTTGAGCATTTTGACATTCAGGTCAATAGTGGAAAAACTGACACCAGCATCAACTGTGGTATGCACTGCTGCACCAGTTACGCTATCCAGAACAGTGGCGCAAAATCCACCATGAATGCCGCCTTGCAGATTGAAGTGACGTTCATCTGGATAAACTTCATATTCCACATAGTTTTCATGGACGACACTGAGTTTCATGGGAATCAGTTGTCCCATCGCTGAACCAGGCAATTCGCCATTTTTAATTGCGGTTAGATATTCAAGTCCATTCATTTGAGCTGTAGTCATATCGTTTCCCTTCAATAAAATATTTCGCTTTATGAAATAATATTCTGTTTTTCTAAAATTATGATATAACAGATAGTGATCGAAATGCTATATTTTTCTAGGATGGAATGATGACAATAAAAAATCTCGTTACAGCTGCTGAATGGCAGGCACGCTGTGAACTGGCAGCGCTTTATCGCATTATTGCGCATTATCGGATGACTGACCTGATTGATACCCATATCAGTTTAAGAGTTCCAGATCAGCCTGACTGCTTTCTGATTAATCAATATGGGGTCGCATTTGAAAAAATGCGTGCTTCAACGCTGGTGAAGATTAATCATGAAGGACAGGTGGTAGAAAGCTATGAACAAGACAAGCCAGTCAATATGGCAGGCTTCGTGATTCATTCTGCGATTCATGAAGCACATCCTCATCTGAATTGTGTCATTCACACCCATACCGCGGATGGAATTGCTGTTTCTGCACAGAAACACGGGCTTCTCCCAATTTCCCAGCACGCCATGAAATTTTATCAGCATGTGGCCTATCACGAATATGAAGGCGTTGCGCTTTCAACTGACGAACAAGAACGCTTGATTCAGGACTTGGGCGACCATCGTGCCATGATTTTACGCAATCACGGACTATTAACGGCTGGGGAGACCATTGCACGGGCTTTTCATGAAATTTATTTTCTGGAACGCGCCTGTCAGGCACAGGTGAAAGCCTTAAGCGGCGGTGCTGAATTGCATTATCCAGCAGAAGAAGTCCGAATTAAAACAGCCAAGCAGTTCGCGAGTCCTCTCATTGAACCGATATTACAGCGTGCCTGGCAGGCCGCTTTGTCCCTGATTGAGCATCAATATACGGAGTATGCATCATGATTGTTATTTCCAGTTCTGTACCGAATATTGAGGCCATTCTGATCAAGTCTTTTCAAAAATATGCGCCTGCAGGCAGTTTCTGTACAGTGGACAGCCCTGAAGCTGAACGGGCAACCACAGTTGCTGCCTGGTTTCCAGATCTGGAAAAAGTGCAGCAGCTACCAAAGCTTGGCCTGATTCATTCGATTGCTGCTGGGGTAGAACATTTAAACTTAAATGCTGTACGCCCAGATCAAGCCGTTTGCCGGGTACTGGATCCACATCACCAAAAGGGCATGTTTGATTATCTGCTTTGGGGCGTGCTGTATTTTCAGCGTTATTTTGACTGCATGATCCAGCAGCAAAAGCAGCAGCTCTGGAAACAGTATCGTCAAAGTTATAGCCATCATATCCAGATCGGGATTATGGGACTGGGGCATATGGGCGGATACGTAGCAGAACGCTTTGCTGACATGGGCTATCAAGTCTCTGGTTGGTCGAATTCCCCAAAAGATATCAATCAAGTTAAAAGTTATGTGGGCCAAGAACAGCTTTCCGAGTTCCTGGCTCAAAGTCAGATTCTGATTAACCTGCTACCCCTTACCGAAGAAAATACCGGGATTCTTTCTGCTGAATTATTTCAGCAACTGCCTGAACAGGCAGTTTTGATTCATGTCGGGCGTGGCCAGCATTTAATCGAGCAGGATTTATTGGATGCACTGGATTCTGGTCATCTGCGTGGTGCGATTGTTGATGTATTTGAGCAGGAACCGCTGCCTGCTGACCATCCATTCTGGCAGCACGAAAAAATTGTGGTGACACCACATGTGGCCTCACATGCCCCAATGTCTGTGGTGGTAGAGCAGATTCTGGAAAATGACCGCCGTTTAAATCAAGGCCTGGATTTGTGTCATCAGGTGGATGTCAATAAAGGCTATTAATTGTAGGGATACAGATAAAAAAATAAGGAAATTGATGATGTGGGAAATGATTCAGACTCAGGTTCAGCAAGGCGTCGCTACTTTAAGTTTTAATCGGCCAGATTCACTGAACAGTTTTAACCGGCAAATGCATGAGGAAGTGCAACAGGTTTTGAAAAGCTGGAATACGAATCCGGATATTCGGGTGATTGTGATTCTGGGTAATGGCCGGGCATTTTCTGCGGGGCAGGATTTAAAAGAACGGGCTGGACAGCTTGGCAATGTACCTTTGCCACCAGAGGGTTCGCTGGCTAAATACTATAATCCTTTGATCAACCTGATTCGCAAAAGCCCTAAACCTGTGATTGCAGCGGTAAATGGTGTGGCTGCCGGTGCAGGGGCTAATATCGCACTGGCTTGCGATCTGGTCATTGCCAAGGAAAGTGCCAAATTTATTCAAGCCTTTTCTAAAATCGGCTTAATTCCTGATGCCGGCGGTACCTGGATGTTGCCGCGTTTAATTGGTTATGCACGCGCTATGGCATTAACCTTACTCGGTGAACCTGTGCATGCCAAAGAGGCTGCTGAAATGGGCATGATCTGGAAAATGATCCCTGATGCAGAATTTGATGCTTATATCGAAGAACTTGCACAGCGACTGGCACAACAGCCGACCTATGCACTGGCTTTAACTAAACAGGCGCTGCAACGCAGTGCTGAAAATAGCATGGATCAGCAACTGGAGCTGGAACAAAACCTGCAATATCTGGCCCTGAGTAGTCAGGATTATAAAGAAGGTGTACAGGCCTTTGTCGAAAAACGCCCCGCACAATTTACCGGACGCTAAGGAGAGCATTCATGAAAATTCAAACGCGTATTACCGAGCTTTTAGGCATTCGTTATCCGATTATTCAGGGCGGCATGATGTGGGTCGGTACTGCAGAAATGGCCAGTGCAGTCTCCAATACAGGTGGTTTGGGAACGCTGACGGCATTGACACAACCTACACCTGAAGCGCTGACCAAGGAAATTGCACGCTGCCGTGAAATGACAGATCAGCCTTTTGCAGTAAATCTGACTTTATTGCCCGCTGTAAACCCACCGCCGTATGCCGAATATCGACAGGCTATTATTGAAAGTGGAATCAAGATTGTAGAAACGGCAGGCAACAAACCACATGAACACATTGAAGCCTTTAAACAGCATGGCATCATTGTGATTCATAAATGTACCTCGGTACGTCATGCACTTTCAGCACAAAGAATCGGCGCGGATGTGATCTCGATTGACGGTTTTGAATGTGCTGGTCATCCGGGTGAAGACGATATTCCTGGACTGATTCTGATTCCAGCAGCCGCTGATCAACTCACTGTACCGATTGTAGCCAGTGGTGGTTTTGCGGATGGTCGTGGTTTGGTGGCAGCACTTGCTTTAGGTGCAGAAGGCATCAATATGGGAACACGTTTCTGTGCCACACAAGAAGCGCCGATCCATCCAAATATCAAGCAGTTTTATGTCGACAATGATGAACGGGCAACGCATCTGCTTTACCGTCAGTTCAGGAATACTGCGCGTGTTGCGAAGAATGCAGTATCTGATCTCGTCGTTAAAATGGGTGAAGATCCAAATCTGGAATTTGAACAGATTCGCCCTTATGTCAGTGGCTTAAAAGGCAAGCTGGCTTTGGAAAATGGCGATGTTAATGCAGGCATACTGACAGCAGGTCAAGTAATGGGATTGATCCATGACATTCCAACCTGTCAAATGCTGATTGACACTATCATGCAAGAAGCAGAACAGATTGTTCAGCAACGTTTGGCTCAGTTTTTCCCGCGCTAGATCGTTTCATTTTGATCATTTAATCAAAAGCCATTCATTACCGAATGGCTTTTTTATACCAAAGTTTTAATTTTTTAAATGTGATTTTTTATGTCATGACTAGATTTTATCCATGAACTTATATTATATTCGACCTAAAACATAATTTCGTATTATGAAATTAATTGTCATAAATATACAAATTAGAACTCATACAAGGGAATTACGATGAGAAATTATATTGCGCCATTAAAAGACATGAAGTTTGTCCTGAAAGATCTGCTCAATGTTGAACAGAAATACACAGGCTATGCAAAGTTTGCAGACAAAGTTTCTATGGATATTATGGAACAATATCTGGAAGTCGCTGCGGACTTTTGCCAAAACGAACTTCTACCGATTAATGCAACAGGCGACCAGCAGGGCTGCCGTTTGCAGGATGGCGTCGTAACTACACCGGATGGTTTTAAAGCGGCTTATGACAAATATGTAGAACTCGGCTTTACTTCATTAACTGGTGATGAAAAATATGGCGGCCAAGGCTTCCCGACTTTATACCGTATTGCCATTTCAGAAATTATCACAGCGACCAACTGGTCTTGGGGTATGTATCCAGGCCTGTCACATGGTGCGATGCGTACCTTGGAACATCATGGTAGCGACGAACAGAAACAGAAATTCCTGGTACCTTTAATTGCAGGCCGCTGGACAGGCACCATGTGTTTAACTGAATCACATGCGGGTTCTGATCTGGGCCTGATCCGTACCAAAGCGGTGCCAAATGAAGATGGTAGCTACAGCATCAGCGGTGAGAAAATCTTTATTTCTGCAGGTGAGCATGATCTGGCTGAAAATATCGTGCATATTGTATTAGCACGTTTACCGGATGCGCCTGCCGGCACCAAAGGTATTTCACTGTTCATCGTGCCTAAATACAATCTGGATGAAGCTGGGAATGTGGCTTCTCGCAATGGCGTGGTGTGTAGCGCGATTGAACACAAGATGGGTATTCATGGCAATGCGACCTGTGTGCTGAATTTTGACAATGCCAAAGGCTTCCTGATCGGGCCTGAAAACCGCGGCTTGAACTGCATGTTTACCTTTATGAACTCTGCGCGTATTGGAACGGCGATTCAGGGTCTTGCTGCAGCTGAATCTTCTTATCAAGGTGCATTGGCTTATGCCAAAGACCGTCTGGCGATGCGTTCACTTGAAGGTGCGAAAGAGCCAAATCTGCCTGCGGATCCAATCATCGTGCATCCGGCAGTACGTAATATGTTACTGACTCAGAAAGTATTTGCAGAAGGTTCACGTGCCTTGGCTTATTATCTGGCTACGTATGCAGATATTGCTGAAGCAACAGATAATCCTGAAGAGAAAAAAGCCGCAGAAGATCGTCTGGCATTATTAACCCCAATTGCTAAAGCATTAATGACTGAAACGGGTGTAGAAGCAGCCAAACACGGTATGCAGGTCTTTGGTGGACACGGCTATATTGCTGAACATGGCATGGAACAGATTGCCCGTGATGCACGTATTGCTAGCCTCTATGAAGGTACCACTGAAATTCAGTCTATTGATTTACTGGCTCGTAAAGTGCTGGGTTCGAAACTAGGTTTATTGACTGCATTAACAGATGAGATTCAGGGCTTTGTAAAAGAACATCAGCAACATGCCCAGTTTAACCAGCAAGTGGCACAAGTGAGCCAGTTGACTGAGCAATGGCTAGAATTAACCAAAACCATTCAGTCTCAGACGCAACAGTCTGCCAATGAAATCGGTGCGGCATCAGTCGATTACTTATATTTCTCTGGTTATGTAGTGTCTTCATATTTATGGCTAAAAATGGCGATTACGGCTCAGCAAAAGATTGAAGAAGGCAATACTGATCCGTTCTATGCAGCGAAGATCAAAACCGCACAATTCTTCTTTGCACGTATTCTGCCAAGAACTTCAAGCCACATTGCCAATATTCAGGCCGGTGGTGAGAGCTTGTTCCTACTGACTCCTGAAGAGTTTAAATTCGATTAATTCTTTTACCCACGATCAATCTCTCGATCGTGGGTCTTTTTTTAATTTCTATTTTTTCATCCTGCACAATATTCAATATCGATGGGTACTTTTCAGTATTACATCGGCCATAAAACAACAAGATCAGGAGTCTATATGGATTTAGACACGATTACACGACAATGTCCTTATGGTGATCAACAACTCACTTATCATGAAGTCGGACAGAAATCCTCATATCCCACCATTATTCTGATTCATGGCACAGGTGGAAATACCGACAAACATTTCAGTTATATTTTCCCTATGCTCGGTATTCATCAGCGGGTTTTATCCATTGATTTGTATACCCCGGATAAAGCCGATCTGGCAGTGACTGATTTTAGTCACCAAGTTGAAGCACTGATCCATCATGCAGTTGAAGAAGATGAAGCTATTACTGTGGTGGGTTATTCACTCGGTGCCGTGATTGCTGCACAAGTGGCTGCAAGTCTTAAACAGCGCGTGGCACGTTTGATTTTGTTAGCCGGTTGGGCAAAAACCAGTTCGGTGCAACAACTACGAACCACCATCTGGCAACAGTTATTTAATGATCAATCTGCAGCATTGCCGCATTTCGTGAATTATTGCCTATATAGCGATGACTATCTGTCAGCTCGTACTGAAAAACAGGTGCTTGATCTGGCACGTTTCGTCAAACCTTCTCAAGATGCAGCTAAACAGCGTGAACTGAATTATCGCATTGATATCACCGCCATTTTGCCGGACATCTCTGCTGAGACCTTGATCGTGGCCTGTCGTGAAGATCGTATGGTGCCTTTAGCGCAAGCAAAATTACTCTTTGCTTCGATTCAGAATAGCCGTTATATCGAAATTTCTTCGGGACATGCGATTCATATTGAAGCGCCAGCAGAAGTTGTGCAGCTAATTAATCAGTTTAGCCAGCATCCAGAGCAGTATCCGGCGAATCAAAAAATCCAGCCCATGATGCCTTAAAAAGGAGAAAAATAATGCAGGCTCAAGGACAGCGCAGCAAGATTTTAATTGTAGGCAGTGGTTTTGGTGGCCTAGGAATGGCGATCCGTCTTAAACAGCAGGACATTCACGATTTTAAAATCATTGAACGTGCAGCAGAAGTAGGCGGAACATGGCGGGATAATACCTATCCCGGCGTCGCCTGTGATGTACCATCACATTTATATTCTTTCTCGTTTATTAAAAATCCCAACTGGTCACGTGTCTTTCCGCAAGGGGCAGAAATTCAGCGTTATTTAATCCAATGCTGTGATCAGGAAAATATCCGGTCACATATTGATTTTCATACACAACTGGAAAAAGCCAGCTGGAATACCGAAAAACGTATATGGGAAATCCAGACCTCTAACGGTTTGTATCAGGCAGATTTTTTAATTACAGCAACCGGGCATCTGGCAGATGAACATCTGCCACAAATTCCGGGATTGGATGAATTTCAAGGTCAGGTGATGCATTCTGCACGCTGGAATCACGAAGTGAATCTGGATAATCAGCGTGTGGTCGTCGTAGGTTCAGGCGCTTCTGCGATCCAGCTTGTACCGGAAATTGCCAAAACAGCAAAAAGTCTGACCGTATTGCAACGTAGTGCACCGTATATCTTGCCGCGACCGGACCGACCTTATTCTGAGTCAGAAAAACAGCTTTTCCGCAAAGATCCGGACAGCATGTCGGCGTTAAGACATTCCTTGTTCTGGGGTAATGAATACAATTTTGCCCAGCGCCGTAATCTGAAAAGCCAGATTGAGCGGGTCAAAAAAAACTGCCTACAATTCTTGAAACACCAGATTCCAGATCCTGAATTACAGCAGAAACTCACACCGAATTATGAACCGGGCTGTAAGCGCTTACTGCTGTCCAATGATTATTATCCGACTTTTCTAAAACCGAATGTCACGCTTGAAGATTCAGCTTTGGCTCAAGTGAATAAGGATGGCGTGATCAGCAAGTCCGGCAATGAATTTCCTGCAGATATTATTGTCTTTGCTACCGGATTTGAAGCAGCACAACCACCTTATGCCGCAAAGGTAGTGGGTAAACATGGCCTAAGCTTGGAGCAGCAATGGTCTAGTGGTATGCAGGGTTATCAATCTACGACAGTCCATAATTTTCCAAACCTGTTCATTCTGAATGGTCCCAATACCGGAAGTGGGCATAACTCAGCGCTTTATTTCCTGGAAACCCAATTTGATCTGGTACTGGACGCCTTGCAATTTTTTGAACAGCAACAGATTCAGGTTTTTGAAGCCGATCAGAACGCCGAAAATCGCTATATGCAGGAATTACAGCAACTTTCCCAAGGCAGTGTCTGGTTATCAGAAAGCTGTCAAAGCTGGTATCTGGACCCGGTGAGTCGCAAACTGACTTTGGTCTGGCCGGATTATGCACATTCTTTCAGAGATAAAAACCAGCATTTTATTCGCAGTGGTTACCATTATGAATATATAGAAAATGCTCAGAGAAAAGTTGTCTGATTTTTAAATTTATTCATTAAAAAAACCAGTCTATTTGACTGGTTTTTTATCAAAAGATGATAGAGATTAATCTGCTTTTTGCGGATCATATAAGCGATCACGTATAAACAGTGCAGGAATCAGACCGCAAATAAAATAGGCACCTGCCATTTACCAGTAGACCCGTTCCAATTGAGCCTCCATGAGCAAAATAACCAATAGTGAGTGGTGCAAATACTGCTCCGATACGGCCTATATTGAATGCACCACCTACAGCCGTACCACGAATCGAAGTAGGGAAGCTTTCAGTCATATACGTGGCATTAATGGCAAATGGTATACCATACAAGAAGCCGAACATGAGCATCAGGTACAAAATATTGGTCGGTGTATTGAAATAAATTACAATCGGAAGAAACAGGGCTGTGCCCATGGTTCCAAAAGCGAACAAGGCACGTCGTCCGAAACGATCTGCCAGAATCCCGGCGACGATCTTGGCAAAAATCATGATCATAAACGTGCCAACCATATAGCCAGTCATGGCCTTAAAGCTGATGCCCAGATCCGATTCGAGATAGGCAGGTAACCAGTTACTTAAACCGGCATAGCCAAATTGCAGGGCACCTGCACTTAAAATCCATAGTAAAAATATCCAGCGGTGATTTTTATCTTTGAGAATGACTTTATAAGGATTCTCTTTTTTCACCTTAACTTTGCTAGCTGCTTCCTGACGTTTTAATTCACGTGAACGTAGCCATGAATCCGGCTCAGGAACAAGAAAATAAAGCAGAAAAGCCAGAACGATCGGGCAAATGGTAATCCAGTACAGCATACGCCAGCCATATTCAGGAATAATCCAGCCCGCCAGTAAAGTTGCACATAATGAACCTAAGGTAAAACCGGTCATAAGTGCCGCCAGAACAGTCGTCCGGTATTTTGTCGGAACATATTCTGACATTAAGGTATTACAGGCGATGTATAGGGAACCCAGTCCAATAGCTGCAATACTGCGGATAATTAAAAACTGATGATAAGATTCTACAAAACCCAAAGTGCAAGATAAAATTGAAGAAAGAATCATATAAAATACAATAACTTTCACCCGGCCAAAACGGTCACAGGCCCAACCGCCAATCACTCCACCGACCAGACTCCAGCTCCCTAAGGCACCTGCCTGAACCGTGGTTAAATTAAATTCAGCTTTGATACTGGTGAGGCTATAGGCCAAGAAAGCCAGATCAACACCGTCTGCAAGTAAAATAAGAAAACATAGAATAAACGCGGTCATCCATATTTTTTTAGGCTGAACTGTGGCCTGTTCAGCTTCTAGCACTGAAGTTTCATACGTCATCATCGACATCCTTTTCTTTTTACATTGTTGTTTTATAAGAATGAATCCACATTTTTTTGTTGCTTTTACTGATTTATTATTTCGCTATAAGAAATGTCATATTATTAATTGATAAAATATATCCAAATAATTAGCCATAAAATTCGTGATTTTATTTGTAAAAATTTGAAATTAGCCAAATATTGCATTGATTTGGGAGGAAAGATAACGTTATTATTTTTTAATCAAAATAAAGTTTCACGATACAAAATAAATTTAAAATCAAGGATAGGAGTGCTGTAATGACAAGTCAGCCATGGATGGAAGAATATAAAAAATGGAACGTCAATCCGGAATTTACCTGGCCTGACCCTGATAAAACTTTGAGCATGACAATTGCTGAGAATCTACTTAAGTTTAAAGATAAGACTGCATTTTTTTATCTGGATCGAAATTTCAGCTATCAGGAGATTGATGTTTATAGCCAGAAACTGGCTACTTACCTACAGAATCTAGGCTTGGCGGCCGGTAGCCGGATCGCTGTGATGTTGCCGAATATTATTCAATATCCGATTGCGACTTTCGCGATTATTCGCGCAGGTTATATTCTGGTGAATGTAAACCCGATGTACACCCAACGCGAGCTGTATCATCAAGTGCAGGATTCAGGAGCAGAAGCCTTGATTATTCTAGGCTCAACCTTAAAACAGTTAAATAATCTGGATGAATGTCCTGCACTGAAACATGTAATTTCTACCTATCCGCTCGATTTCATTCAGGATCAGCCTGTTTCAACTTATAGACAGGCTGCGCAATATTCAGGAAAACAGTTTTCTGACTTTAAACAGGCCATCGATCAGGTACGGGTCATTGATTTTGAAGCGCCTGTACAGCAGCAGGAAGATACCGTTATTCTGCAATATACCGGTGGAACTACAGGTGTTTCCAAAGGTGCTGAGCTCAGTCATCGCAATATCTTATTTAATATTGCCCAGAACAGTACGGTGTTTATCAGCCATTTTGGCGATCGTTATGCCACAGAAGATGAATATGTGTTTTGTGCCTTGCCGCTGTATCACATTTATGGTTTTACCATCTGCCTGTTCAGTTATGGACTAAGTCGAGGTTTTGCCAATGTGCTGATTCCAAATCCAAGAGATCTGGATGCTTTAGTCGATCAATATCATAAACATCCTCCGACGGTGTTTCCGGGCGTGAATACCATGTTTAATGCATTGGCTCATCATCCACGTTTCCGCGAGCTGGATCACTCACGCCTAAAAACCACGACAGGCGGTGGTGCATCTGTTTTAAAAAACACGGCAGAATTATGGTATGAAGTCACAGGCTGTCATATCTATGAAGGCTACGGTCTTTCTGAGACCTCACCAACGGCAACATTTAACCCGCCTTTAAGCAAGCGCTTTAGCAGTAGTATTGGCTTGCCATTGGCAGGCACAGAAATTCAGATTCTGGATGATGAAGGAAAACCTGTAGCACTTCATCAGGCTGGAGAAATTGCTATTCGCGGCCCTCAGGTGATGAAAGGTTACTGGAAGCAACCGGAAGCAACAGCACAGGTATTTACCAAAGATGGTTTCTTCCTGACAGGTGATATCGGCTGTATGGATGAGAAGGGTTATATCACCATTCTGGACCGTAAAAAGGACATGATTCTGGTCTCCGGCTTTAATGTCTATCCAAATGAGTTGGAAGGTGTTTTATCCAAACATCCGAAAATCCTGGAATGTGCTGTCATTGGGGTTAATGATGAAAAATCTGGACAAGTCCCGAAAGCCTTTATTGTAAAACAGGATACCAGTCTGACTGAGAATGAAGTCATGACTTATCTGAGACTACAACTGACCAGTTATAAGCTACCAAAATATATTGAGTTTGTGTCTGGATTGCCAAAGTCTGCAGTCGGTAAAATTCTACGTCGTGAGTTGCCTAAAACCGTGCAGCCGGATGCTAAAGCCTGTTAAGGAATGACATAGTCAAAATAAAAAAGGAATCTTTCGATCACTGCTGTCCCATAGTTTGCTTTAAATAAAAAAACCTGAGTCCTAACAGTTAAAATATGAGTGCAAACAAACTGCATCAACAGCAGCAGTAGCGAATTAGAATTTCGGCATAAAACTAATAAAAACCCTGATGTGACATCACATCAGGGTTTTTAACCAGTAAATAAATAACTGGCCTACAATGACTTATATCTGGATGAAATCTTATTTTAATAACTTTAACAGCGCCTCAGCCGTTGCGGCAGAAGATGCCGGATTCTGTCCGGTAATTAACAAGCCATCTTGCTGTACATGCACCTGCCAGTCCTCAGCCTTGGAATACTGTCCGCCTTTTTCTTTTAGTGTATCTTCAACTAAAAATGGCACAATATCAGTCAGGCCAACACCATCTTCTTCGGTATTACTAAAGCCAGTCACTGATTTACCTTCGACAATAGGTCGGCCTTCTGCATTTTTAACATCGCGAAGTACACCCGGTGCATGACAGACAAGTGCCACAGGTTTATTAGCCTGTAGAGACTGTTCAATTAAGGAAATAGAATTCTGGTCCTTGGCCAGGTCCCATAACGGTCCATGACCGCCCGGATAAAAGACCGCATCAAAATCCTGATTTAGCACTTCACTTAATTTATGCGTATTGGCAAGTGCCTGCATGGCTACTTCATCTGCTTCAAAACGTTTGGTTGTTTCGGTTTGTGCATCAGGTTCATTACTTTTTGGATCAAGTGGTGGCTGGCCACCAGCAGGAGAGGCTAATGTTACGTCTGCACCTGCATCAATAAAAGTGTAGTAAGGCGCGGCGAGTTCTTCGAGCCAGAATCCGGTTTTTTTCCCGTTTCGCCAAGTTGATCATGTGAGGTTAATACAATCAGAATTTTCATATTTTTCCTTAAAATTATCTTGAATGACTTGATGAAATAACGAAACAAAGGAACGAATCTGACTTCCTAACGCAATCAGATTTTTTCGATTGTTTAAAAATAAAAAGAATAAAATCTGGATAGTTGAAATGATGCTAAATCAATAGCATCACTTTCCTTGAACTTTGGATAGCTCAGTTTTTCTTTTTCTTGCCACCGCCGTCTTGCTTATTCACAGTCGACCAGGCAATACGCTCTGCTTCGTCTTCAGAACGACCACGATCTTTTTCACTGTCTTCAATATGCTTAGCTTGCCGTTTTTGCTTTTCGGTATAAGCCGATTTATCACCTCTAGACATTTTACTATCCTCATCAGGTAGGGTCTGAAATCACTATAACAAGGGATGATTTTAGCGCGGGTAACCATCTGTCAGGATTTGTTTGAATTGTTTTATAGCTTTAAGATGAATTTTATTGATATTCATCAAATTCTGTCCTTTGAAAGGTGTCTGAATCTAAAACATATCAAGTAATTAATAAAAAAGTAGATAACGACCTAAAAGACCGCTATCTACTTTCAAACTTTGATTAGCCGTTAATAATACTGCCGCCATTTACATGAATGACCTGACCTGAAATATAGCTGGCTTCTTCACTGGCCAGAAATAAATAGGCAGGAGCGACCTCACTCGGTTGTCCCATACGTCCCATTGGTGTCTGTTTACCAAAATCTTCCAGTTGTTCTTCATCAAAGCTACTTGGAATGAGTGGTGTCCAGATTGGGCCTGGTGCAACACCATTTACACGAATTCCGGTTTTATTTTTCGCCAGATTGGTAGATAAGCTACGGGTAAAAGAAGTAATCGCGCCTTTGGTACTCGAATAGTCTATCAACGTGTCATGCCCATGATAGCTGGTGATACTGGTCGTATTAATAATACTATCACCTGCCTGCATATGCGGAAGCACCGCCTGAGTTAGATGGAACATAGACAGGATATTGACATTAAAGGTCTTGAATAACTGGTCTGGAGAAATATCAGTAATACTGTCCTGCGGATACTGTACACCTGCATTATTTACCAGAATATTAATGGTTTTAAATTCCTGAAGGGTCTGCTCAACCATTTTTTTGATTTCATCAGGATGCTGTAAATCGCATTGAATCAACAGGCAACGGCGTCCTTCTGCTTCAACCATTTTTTTTGTATCAAGCGCATCCCGGTCTTCATCCAGATAGCAAATGGCAATATCGGCACCTTCGCGGGCAAACAATACTGATACAGAGCGACCGATCCCGCTGTCACCACCTGTAATGAGTGCTACTTTGCCTCTTAATTTATCGCTACCTTTATAATTATCTTTAATGACTTCCGGGGTAGGATCCATTTTAGTCTGGTCACCCGGTTGATGAGCCTGGGTTTCAGTTGAAGCTGGAGTTTCAGGATAGTTATTCATATTTTTTCCTTGATTGCTCTTGATGAAAAAATATATTAGGAGCTTTTAGTTGGGATTAAATTAGACTCAACATTTCATAACAGAACCTGTGCAAGATTTAGCATTTATACATTTAGCTTAAATTGACACTTTAAAACTGTATGTTCGAGTTATTTAAAGTCGACTTCTAGAATGAAATATCGGGTTTCTTTTTAAGAAATTGCTCGGGCCCTCATTACAGAACCTGCCTTGTTACTGGCCGATGAACCAACCGAGAACCTGGATACCCAGACCGCGTCTGAAGTTTTTGAACTGTTTCGTAAAATAAATAAGGAACAGGGCTGTGCCATTTTGCTGGTGACTCATGATCCGCGCTTGTCTGTTAGTTGTGACCGCACTATCAAGTTAGTTGACGGTCTGATTCAAAGTGATACCAAAACAGCTCCAGCAGATATTCCTGAAAGTACTTAACTTTTAAATAGTTAAGAAGTTTTATTCTTCAATTATAGATAAATGAAGATTTTTCTTATCACTTAAGCCTTGCAATAAAGCTGATATAAGGTTTGCATCAGGGTGAGTAATTTGGGGTCGGAAAGCTGATAAAAAATCTGTTTGCCTTCACGACGCGTGCTGACCATTTCGGCTTTTCGGAGTACGGTAAGTTGTTGCGAGAGAGTAGGTTGGTGAATATCAGTTTGTAGCTCAATCTGTTGTACATTCATTTCACTATCGACCAGTACACATAGAATTTTCAGACGGTCAGAATTCGACAACACTTTTAAGCGTTCGCTCACCACATGAGCCTGAGAAAAATCAATACGTGTCTGAGATTCATCTGCTGTCATATAAAAACCTGTATTTGTATTACTCACGCAATATTCAAAAACTGTCTTGATTAATATTTTTAATTATATAATATAAAAATATATATTGTAAGTAGGATATGCTCATGCATGACTTTTTGGCAGCGTTTCTCGGTGGATTACTGCTTGGTCTTTCAGTGGTCGGCTATCTGTATGTCAATGGCCATATTGTGGGCGTGAGTGGTTTGGTTGGGCAAGTACTTAATCGAAAGACGATTTTCAAAACTCCTGCGGTCTGGTTTTTAGCAGGACTATTTATAGTTCCATTTATCTACGGCGTTTTGTTTCAGCCAGAAATTGAGCTGAATGCCAGCCCATGGATGATGGTCATTGCCGGTTTGCTGGTCGGTTTTGGTACACGTTTAGGCTCAGGTTGTACCAGTGGGCATGGCATCTGTGGGATTAGCCGTCTGTCAAATCGCTCCTTTGTTGCGACCGGGTCTTTTATGCTGGCGGGATTTATCACGGTTTATGTTGTTCGTCATCTGATTGGAGCTATCTAAATGAAAAATCTATTCGCTTTTCTATTTGGTGGCCTGTTTTCAGTCGGCTTAATGCTCTCAGGCATGTCTAATCCTGAAAAAGTTCTGGATTTTCTGGATCTGTTTGGGGATTGGGATGCCAGCCTTGCCTTTGTCATGATGGGGGCTATTCTGGTGGCTTTTATTCCTTTCCAGAAAGCTAAACATAATCCAAATCCAACCACTTTATTTAATGAATCCATTGATTTACCAAAGCATCAAAAGATTGACCCTAAACTGCTGTCGGGTAGTTTATTATTTGGTATCGGTTGGGGAATTGCAGGCATTTGTCCGGCACCCAGTTTTACCCTGATTGGTTTGGGACATTATCAAGCCTTGTATTTTATCGCAGCTATGATGTTTGGGGTCTGGATTCACCGTAAATGGGCAGGAGTATAAATATGACACAGCAGTCACACGTCAAAGCATTTTTTGATAAAAATACCAATACTTTTAGTTATGTAGTGAATGATCCTCAAACTGCCCAATGTGCCATTATTGATAGCGTGCTGGATTACGATGCTGCGTCTGCCACCACATCGACCGAGCATGCCGATCAGATGATTGCCTATGTAAAATCACAAGGTTTGACCGTGGAATGGATTCTGGAAACCCATGTTCATGCTGATCATCTGACAGCCGCCCCATATCTGAAACAGCAATTAGGCGGCAAGATTGCAATCAGTAAGAAAATTTCGCTGGCGCAGGAAACTTTTACCGAGATTTATCATCTGGACATGAAACAGATCAATGCGCATCAGCCTTTTGACTATCTGTTTGAAGATGGTGAGCATTTCAAGATTGGAGAACTGGAAGTTTATAATATTCCTACGCCAGGCCATACACCTGCCTGTTTAAGCTATGTGATTGGTGATGCCGTCTTTGTAGGGGATACACTGTTTATGCCTGACTATGGCACGGCTCGTTGTGATTTTCCAAATGGCAGTGCCTCGGTTTTATATGATTCTGTTCACAAGCTATTTCAACTCCCGGAAAGTACCCGGGTATTTCTATGTCATGACTATTTGCCAGAGTCACGTCATGAATATCAATGTGAAACGACGATTCAGCAGCACAAACAGCAAAACGTTCATATCCGTGAAGGGATTAGCAAATCTGAATTTGTACAGATGCGAGAGCAGCGTGATGCGGGTCTAAGTATGCCTAGACTGATTTTGCCTGCGATCCAGATCAATATGAATGGAGGACAGTTTCCAATGCCAGAAAACAATGGTGTGTCTTATTTGAAGCTGCCGCTAAATTATTTTAAGAAGTGATCAATTTATCAGGAACAAAATATTAATCTTTAAATTAAGCGCTTATAAAGTTTGCGAATTTTAATATTCCACCTTATGCTATTTGGGTTAACTCATTTTTATATTTTCAGGGTGCATCGTGCTCAGACAGTTCTTTAAACAGATCTGGTTTGTGATGCTTATGGTCTTCGCCGTAGGCTGGAGCGGCATGTCTGTTGCTTCAGTAAAAACGATGCATCTGGAAACGTCAGCCAAGCAGATGAGTTCCCATTGTCAGGAAATGGCAAAAATAGAGAAGTTACATAGCCAGCATCAAGCTATGCATAGTTCTGCTCATGATATGAGTCAGGACATGGATTGCCACTCCGACTTAAACGAGCACAAAGATGACTGTCCGGATTGTATTTATAGCTCTTGCCATAACCTGAGTAGCTGGATCGATATGGAAATTTCGAAGTTAACTCTCCCTGAGATTCATGCCTTAGAAACTACTTTTATTTCTAATTATCAAGCCAAGCACCTTGCCGGGTATTGGCAGGAAATACTGCGCCCACCTAAAGCTTAATCCTCGATATTTATATTTTAATAAATCAAGGATTAAGTTATGTCGATTAAAATTAGTCAAAGCCTATTATTGGGCTTAAGTTTAGTGATCTCGTCTTCATTATTTGCTGCTGTAAAAGAATATCAGCTGGTTATTGATGAAGGTCCAGTCAATATCACTGGTAAAACGGTACAACGTATTACAGTTAACGGTAAATTTCCTGCACCTTTACTGGAATTTGAGGAAGGTGATGAAGCTGTTATTCGCGTCAAAAACAAGCTAAAAAATAAAGAAAGTTCTCTTCATTGGCATGGTTTATTGCTACCCGGCCTGATGGATGGTGTCCCGGGTTTTAACGGGTTTCAGGGCATTGCACCTGATCAGGAATTTGTCTATCGCTTTAAAATTCGTCAGAGTGGAACCTACTGGTATCATGCCCATTCCAAGGGTCAGGAACAGGACGGCCTTTATGGCGCCTTTGTGATCTATCCCAAAAACCAGGCGGAAGTTCCTGCACATGAGCATACCGAGCGTGATTATGTGGTCATGCTTTCAGAATTTCATGAGCAGTCCGGCCAGCAGATCATGAATAATTTAAAAAAATCTGCCGAGTATTATCAAAATCAGCGTGAAACTCTGGGCGATGTTTTTCAGCAAATCAAACGGGAAGGGCTTAAAGCCACCTGGAATGATCGCAAAATGTGGAATCAGATGCGCATGCTGAAAACCGATCTGTCTGATGTAACCGGCTATACCTTTTTGGTGAATGGAAAAACGCCTGAACAGAACTGGATGGCACAGTTTAAACCGAATGAAAAAGTGCGACTGCGTTTTATCAATGCCTCTGCCATGTCATTTTTCGATGTGCGTATTCCACAGTTAAAAATGACAGTGGTCAGTGCAGACGGGCAGCCTGTCAAACCTGTAGTTGTCGATGAATTCCGCATTGGTGCCGCAGAAACCTATGATGTGATTGTGGAGCCCGCTGCGGAACACTATCAGATTGAAGCTGAATCGATTGACCGTTCTGGTTTTGCGATTGGCAGCTTACAGAATGAGTTAAAGCCAGTTCATCATGCCATACACAAACCTATATCCCGTCCTCGTGCCTTATTGACTATGGAAGATATGGGACATGGCAACATGCAGGGTGAAGAACACGAGCAGATGAATCATCAGAATCATGCTAGTCATGACATAAATGTCAAAACAGCTACTAAACATTCGATGATGGGGCATGAGCAGCATGCATCAGCCAAAGTGATCGAGCAAGGGGAAGATAATCATGCCGAGCATTCAGATACTTCATCCGCTATAGATCATGTGAATCACTCAAATATGACCGGGCATATGCAACATGAAAAAGACGCCAAAACTTCTACGCAGCAACCAGTTTACGGCTGGGCTAATGCCTCTACACCGGTAGGGCATAAAGCTTTGCAATATAGCGATCTAAAATCTTTGACCCCGCAAAAAGATATTCGCGAAGCAGAAAGCGAATTGGTGATTCGTTTAGGCGGCACCATGGAACGGTATATCTGGACCATGAACGGCAAAAAATTTAATGAAGCAGAGCCGCTCAAAGTGAAATTTGGGGAACGGATCAGGCTGAAATTTATCAATGACAGTATGATGGCGCATCCAATGCATTTACATGGCATGTTCATGCAGCTCGAAAATGGCCAGTCTGCAATAGATATGCCGAATAAACATACAGTGATTGTCCCACCTGGAAAAACCGTTACGACTTTGCTGACTGCAAATGAACTAGGTGAATGGGCGATTCATTGTCATCTGCTGTATCACATGACTGCCGGCATGATGAATAAACTGATTGTAGCAAATGTTCAGGAAAATGGCGTTTCGACTCAGGATACTGTGCGAGAAGATCATTCCAATCATCACATGCCAAAACCAGCAGAAAAACAAGGAGATGCTCATGCGCACCATTAATCTTTGTTTGAAACCTGTTTTGGCTAGTGTATTGGCGTTGGGAAATATTGCTGTTTTTGCTGAAGAAAGTTCTCAACAGCATGCTGATCATTCGATGCATCATCAACAATCACTCCAATCGTCAGAGCATCATTTAACTTCTGTAGCACCGGAAGTTGCTGAAAATTTAATTCCAGATTCAGCTTCAACCTATTCCAGCGAACATGATCATCGCAAGGAACATGGAGGGCAAATTTATACGTGGGTCAAACTGGACAATACATGGATCAAAAATTCAGAAGGTGAGGGAGGTTTACAGTCTAAGAATGAGCTTCGGATTGGCACGGATGAAAATAAACTGTTCATTAAACTCAAAGCTGACAAACAAGAATCCAGAACAACAGAATATGCAGTCCAAGCTCTGTATAGCCGGAATATTTCAGATTTCTGGGATGCTCAGGCGGGTCTTCGCTATCGTCAGAAAAGTTTGGGGCAGCCTAATGCTGGGCAAGATAGTGAACATGTAGATGCAGTGTTTGGATTCCATGGACTGGCGCCGTATTTCTTTGAAACCAATACACATCTGTATCTTGGTGAAGATGATTTTATCGGGCTTGAATTGGAAACAGAACGTGATCTGCTACTCACACAAAAACTGATTTTGCAGCCTTATTTTGAAGTTGACCTCATTCTGAAGGATAAAGCAGCCAATGCCAAAAAGACTGGAATAAGTCATGCGGCATTCGGTCTGGAAACTCGTTATGAAATCAATAAAAAGATCATGCCTTATCTTGATATTGCTTATGAATATTCCAAGGGTAATGAGCACACCTCATGGCAGGACGCATCTGATTCTGAACAGGGTGGGCGTTATGGAATCGGTTTAAGAATGATGTTCTAAACAGATATGTATATAAGCTAATATTTATGAGGCGGAAAAATCATTTTCTCGCCTCATATACTTAGTTATATCTTATTCTTAAGGCCTTTATAAACTTTTAAATTTTTCTTTGTTTTAAATTATTCATCTTCAGAATAAATATAAATACGATTGGACTTATAAAAACCCAAAGTGCCATAAAGCTAATACTACTACTGAATTGAGTTCGTAAAAGGGACAATACCAATAGTAAAAGACTGCCTGAGATCAATTTAACGATGACCGGATAACTCACAAGAAAAGAATATCGAGATTGTCTGGTTTTTAAAATCTGTTTTTCACTCACTGCATAAAAACCAAAACAG
The DNA here is from genome assembly GCF_000369625.1 of Acinetobacter variabilis. GTDB lineage: Bacteria > Pseudomonadota > Gammaproteobacteria > Pseudomonadales > Moraxellaceae > Acinetobacter > Acinetobacter variabilis. Next base: position 947,632 of record NZ_KB850113.1, on the reverse strand, counting down.
GCCATCCAGATCAGCCCTACTATTGCCATCCATATCATGAAGAAGACTCCTGCTGTGCAGTTTTAAGCTTGGCCTGAATTTTATGAACAGCTTTTTGCTGGATAGGTGTAATTTTCTGATGTAGGAAGTAAGCGAGAAGTGCCAAGATCCAGAGCATCAGATCGATACGCAAAAACAGCCAATAGTTTGCAAAAGAATCCAGATAATGCTGAGACCATAAATAATATAGGTCGATGAATGGAAGCATAAAAGCGGCACAGATGAGAATTTTAAGCTGCGTTTTCCATAAATGCAGTTGTGGCGTTAAACAGGCCAAGATAAAACTACTCAGCCAAATACCAAAGAAGATATAGATTTCATAATTTGTTGTGCCTCCAGGAATGTGAACTAAACGGTTTGCATAAAGATAAGCCAGCATGGCAATAGGTAAACCAATTATCATGGTGATATTCAGACGATTCACCAGATAATATCCAAAGTGAAAACGATCCGATTTTTTCTGCATCTGCCGTTTCAGGCTCCAGAGCAATAATCCGGAAGCGATCATGGCACAGCCTAATATGCCTGAGAAAAATAGGGCTAAACGTAAAACAGGTTCAGCAAAACGTGCCATGTGCAAACCATATACTCCGGCATTCAGGGTAGCAATTGCACTGTCATTACGAGTGTTTTCAAGCAATTTGCCCGTCGTCGCATTTAATACGAGTTGTGCCTGATTGCGGGTAATAGAATGATCTTTCAATTCGGTTAAGGTAATCTTTGCCAGCTGGGTATTCGGCTGCTTCACGGTAATATTGTCAAATTCTGATTTTCCCCAGTGCTGCTGCGCCGTAGTGATAAAATGTTGAATCGGTAACATCTCCGTTTTAATGGGCACAGCAGAGGGAGCAAGCACATTTTTGGTTCGGATTTCTTCAAAATATTGAAATGGATTTTCTGGATATAGCTGCTTCATACCAGATGATATACGCTGAATTATCAGGAGACTTTCCCTTGGGAGATTTTAGGCAGCCAACTTATAAAAGTCTTCGGCCATTTGATTTGGTGTCTTAAAACCCAAACCCTTTTGAATTCTTCGATGATTATAAAATAACTCAATGTATTTTATAATATCTGCTTTGGCTTCTTCTCTGGTTTGATAGTTGTAATGATGCACTAACTCATTTTTCAGTATTCCCCAAAAGCTTTCAATCGGTGCATTATCGTAACAGTCTCCGCGCTTGCTCATTGAACCTTGAAAACCATATTGCTCAAGTATATTTCGATATTCATGGCTGCAATATTGACTTCCTCTGTCTGAATGCACAATCAGTTCTTTGGTTGGTTTTTGATTGTGAATAGCCATATTTAGCGCATTACAAACAAGCTGTGTTGTCATGCGCTCATTTAAGCTATAGCCAACCACTTGCTTCGTGTAAAGGTCTTTTACCGCTGCTAAGTACAGCCATCCTTCAACAGTCCATATGTACGTAATATCACTTGACCATGCTTGATTTGGTCTAGTCATTGAGAATTGTTGCTCCAGCAGGTTTTCATAGATCGCTCGATTATGGTCACTATTCGTAGTCCTTTTAAAACGCTTGTGTCGCTTACAATACAGGTGGTTCAGCGCTTTTATCTGACGTACAGCGTACATACTCATTTTTATGCCCTGAGCTTGTAAGTATTTGGTTAATCGAATATAACCATAGCTCTGCCTTGTCTCCTCATGGGCTATTTTCACCAATATCGTCTGTTGATTTCGTTGAATCGTTCTTTTGCTCACGCCTCTCTTGAGCCAATCATAAAAACATGAAACTGAAACATGAAGTAATCGAGCCATTAAGGTAATTGGAAATGAATATCTTTTTTGTTTCATATAGGCGTACCTTACTGACTTTCTTTGGCAAAGTACGCTGCTGCCTTTTTTAAAAATTCACGTTCCATTTCAGCTATTTTGAGCTGTTGTTTGAGTTTTTTATTTTCTTCGAGTAGAGCGTTTAGATCAGGTGAATACTGTTTTGTACCTGCTAAAGTTCCAGCCTTTGCTTTGGTATTCCAATTTGAAAGAGTTTGCATTGAAATGCTAAGTTGTCTAGCTGTTTCCGAGACATTGCCTTGATTGGCTTCAATTAATTTGATGGCTTCAGCTTTAAATTCTGTGGTGTAAGTCTTGTATTTCTTGCTCATGGTAAACTCCTGATGAGTGTGTTTAGTTTACCAAGTTAAAACCTCCTGTTTTTTCAGCACACATCAGATCTACATTAATGTTTGAATGAGAAACTGTATTTTGTCCTATTTAATTTTAAGTAAGTATTCATACAAATAATTCGGCTATAGTGAATTTATCTCATCTTTGTTTTACGGCATCTGCGGTATGCAGCTTGACCGATACGCCACCCACATTGCTGGTCTGTATGAATCAGTCATCTCGATCACATGTGCATTTTATTGAGAACAAAATTTTGTCAGTGAACGTCTTAGGTCCACAGCACGAACAGATTTCCAATGCATTCGCATCCAGCAAATTCAGTTCTGAACGAAGATTTCAATTAGGTTCTTGGACCGCTAAAAACAGGTTCACCTGTATTAGACGATGCATTAGTGAATTTCGACTGTGAAATCGAGAATATCTAACAAGTAGGGACACACAGTATCTTGATGTGCCGAGTGGTTGCGATTCAACGGAGCGAACAGGATCAAAGCCTGGTGTATTTTAATCGTACTTACCATTCGGTTGGACAATTAGAATTTGCTTGAATATAAATGAAAAAAATGACAATAAGATAATGTGGATTTTCTCATTTTTAAGATTTGTATCGAATTTAACAAATCAAAAGCAATCGGTATTCACCCTCATTTTCAACTGGAGCCCGATGTACACATGGTAGAGCGTGTTGGGTGGGATGATCTACTGCCAATCGCCAAAGATGGCCTTGACCTAAATTTACAGGTTTTGCATTAGGCTTAGGTTGATAATGCAGATTAAAGAAATACTCTTCCAGAAAATCTTCAAATCCGGCTTCTGGGCCATCATATAATTCTTTCAGCTTTGCCCTGATTTCTGAAATCAGAATCTTTTGTTCCACCTGATCATTGGGCAAGATATCGCTTGCAGCGCCATGATAGGTACATAAGAAAGTATCTGTTTCAATCGGTGAGCGATCGACATGAAATGAATAGACATCTGTAGTAATAAAATCAAGCTCATTATCCCGTTCATAGCATTTGAGCAGATTGAGTGAAGGGGAAGCGCCGTAGTCAGTTAGTCGCTGTATATCTTTTAAGATAATCTCTCTTGCCAGATGACCGCTTTCTGAAAGCTGGAGTGTCATCAGATCATCAATTGAAACTTCGGTCATATTTTCCTCTAAATGAAGCTTATTCACGATCTCGGCAAAATCGCCCGCTAAATTTCTAGACCAGCAAATCGCATTCATCTCCCCCTTAAAATGCGAATTAACGAGTTCAGAAAAGTTTGAAACTACAAGAATTTGTTTATTGCCTGAAAATTGATTATGCATGCTTAAGTGAAATGACTTATGAACTATGCCTAATATTACCCTTAGATTCCTCACAATAACTTTATGACCGCATAAAAAAAGAGATTTTAAAACCTAAAATCTCTCCTTTCACAGCATCTTAATTTTCAGCTTGTGCTTTGGCTGCAATATTACTTTTATAGATAAAAAATAGTGCAACGGCTAATAGAGCAATTGCTGCTAGTCTGGAGCCATCTAAATGAATCACCGGATTATTCAACCAACCGAAATGGTCGATAAGCAGACTCATTAATAACTGTCCACTAATGACGGCGACAGTGGTGGCAGCAGCGCCCAGTCTAGGCATGGCAAATACAATGGTGAGCATATAGGCTACGCCAAAAAATGCGCCTGTTAACTGCCATCTTGGTGCGGTGAATAAATTCAACTCATGGTTTGGTTCAAGAAAGAAAGCAATTAGAAAACTGACTAAAGCACCTAAAACAAAGGTCAGCCAAGAACTTTCTAATACGCCTACTTTAGCACCTAGACGACCATTAATTGAAGATTGAGCACATAAAACTGCTCCGCCAAAAATAACGACTAATAACATTATATAAATCATGGAGAAGCTTCCTTATTGAATAAGCCATAATGCAGCTAAAATAGCCACCAGCGCGCCAATACGATATTTATCTACAGCCCGTTTATGACTACCTAACAAACCCCAGTGATCAATAATAAGACTGGTCGCAACCTGGCCAAAAAGGATGCCCACCATGGTGAGGCCAACGCCAATATGAGGTGTTGCTATAGTTAAAGCTACTACATATATAGGGCCTAATATGCCACCAATCAGTTGCCACCGTGGCTGCTTGAACATGAGAGAAAGTTTTGGACGGCTAAAGATCAGTCCGAAGGTTAAGAGCAGTGAGCCGATCGCGAAAATTCCCAAGGTTGCCCAGAAATGGCCAATTTCTTCCCCGAGTGGACCCAGTAAACCCGCTTCAACAGATAATCCCATACCTGCAAGAACGACTAATGGGAAAATCCACAACTGTTTCATATATGCTTTCCAAAAGAAGAAAGCACCGAATTATATTCTCTTATCTAAAAGCTACAATTCCGTAATTTTTCAAAACATAATTGCTATTATGACAATAATAAAATGATTAAATTAAATTCAGGGATAGATCAGGTATGCAACTCAATGCATTACGCTATTTTGTGATGGTGGCAACCACAGGCAGTTTTTCAGCCACAGCAAAGCATTTTCAGGTTCCATCTTCCTCAGTATCTCGTTTTATTTCCAAACTTGAACAGGAAATTGGACAGCAACTTTTTTATCGTAATACACGCTCTGTCCGGCTGACTGACATAGGAGAAAAGTACTTTGTGCAAATTAAGGAAGTGCTTGATACGCTAGATCTGGCCAATGAAGAAATTTCTGGTAGAAATGCGATCAGAGGATTAATTCGCATCAATACGGCGGTTGCGCTGGGAAGGCTACATATATCGCGTATAGTGAATAACTTGCATGATAGCTTTCCAGATCTTTCAGTCGAGCTGATCTTGACGGATACTTTTATTGATCCTGTACAAGAAGGCGTAGACATTGCCATACGGATTGGCTCATTACAGGATTCAGCATTAATTGCACGCAAGGTCTGTGATCAAAAATATGTACTGTGTGCAAGTCCTGCATATCTTGAAAAACATGGAACTCCACATTCCCCATACGAGATTCAGAATCATCAATGTCTGGTGTATAAGGGCGTTTCAGGAAGCCAACGCTGGTATTTCCGTCAACAGGAGCATGACACTCCGATTTTAATTGAGCCACAAGGACCTTTAAGAAGCAATAATGCAGAAGTCCTGGTAGATGCGGCATTGGAAGGACGGGGGATTGTATTATTTCCAACCTGGATTTTTATGGAAGACTATTTCAAAACACATAAACTGGTTCAACTCCTTCCTGACTGGATCAGTACAGTGGAACCTTATTCTATAGGGATTCATCTGGTTTCTCCTGAAAACAGAATTCGTTCGCAAAAGGTTAGAACTGTGCTTGATTTTATTTTAAAAGAAATTGGAGATCCGCCGTACTGGGATAATATTCTTAAGCTATAAAGATTTTATGATTCAATTATAGGAAGCTTAATGGGCTTCTTAGTTATCTCGTTTTTGATCAAGAAGGATTCTAAGGCAGAGCTAAAATTAAAAGCATAAAATGGATGAATTTATACGGTTTCAAATTTCTAACTTTAGATTTTATCTACACATCGCAATTGTAAAATTCTTAACTTTCTTTAAATGTATCCGCATTATTGTTATAAATCCAAAATTAAAATAAAAAAGCCTATCTCATTCGAAATAGGCTTTTTTACCTCTGAGGAATCTTCTCGCCATTTAATTCAGTAAGAATGCTATGACTTAAAGACTAATAATCATATTATGAGAATATGAATAGTTTTTCAAACATAATTTAAATTTTATTTGGTTAAATTATTACGAATGTCACTTGTGCTTGCAGGATGGTGGAGGAACTTATTTTCAATAATCTGTGCTTTCTCCTGAAGAATTTGTACTAATTTGTCCAGATTTACGAAATCAAATCTATTTTTTGAAGCTAATAAAGTAAGCGCTAAAGGTGGTTCTTTAAGAGAGAATTTAACTGGTACAGACAAACCGGCAACTTGAGGATCAAGTTCACCACTAGAATAATAATAACCCTGTTTTTTAATCTTTCTCATTTGTTCCAGAAAAGCGGTTTCATTCTGCACAAATCCCACTTCTTCAAATGCATCTGCATAACGTTGATAATAATCAAGCAAAGCTTGCTTCGGTAAATGTGCCATGATGACTTTTGACGATGAGCCGACATAGACAGGACGTGGACAACCGCGTCCGAATGAAAGCAGATGTGCATTTTTAAAGACTTCGTCATGTAAGTCGATACAAGAATCATAATTGAGATGAGTCAATATACAAGAGAACTCAGTCCGTTCGACGATTTCCTGCATAAAGGGAATGCTGATCTGTACCAAAGGATCAGTTTTTCTTGAAATATAATCCAGAACAGCAATTTTTGAACCCAAGGTGTAGTCACCGGATGTGCCACTGATTCGCTGTAAAAGTTCAGCCGATACCAATTCTTTTAAATAGCGATAACTGGTAGGTTTGGAGAGGTTTAATTCTTCACTGATGATATCTACATTAATCACTGAACGTGATAATGAAAATAGATCGAGAACCGTAAGAATTTTTCCAAAACTTGCTTGCGCCATAAAAAACCTGAAATGCTGACCATTGAAAAAGATGATGACTCACTTTAGCTTAAAAGAAGGTAGTAGAGGCAATTATTTATCTTAAATTCTCGAATCATGAGGATATAGGAAGAAAAGAGATAAATATTCAGCATAACGGCCTATGCAATGATAAAAAATCATACTTATTCTCATATAGAGATATTTTTATTGACAATAAAGCGTTTATTTGAAAAAATTAATCACATAAATATCCAATGATGAATAATTAAGCAAAGTGTTGTCTTTTGCTTTTTATATTTTCATCAAACAGTTTCAGTTTAATCAGCTGAATATTCTAATTTTATAGCCTTTCAACAAGTAAAAATTTTGTCACTGAGCTCTTTGGGCTTGGTGGGCAGGTTATTTACTTTAGAAAATGAAATAAGCTCTTAGAGAGAAACCATGCTGCTTATAAAATCTTTACTCGCATTTCGTCCAAATAAAATGGACTGGATTTTTGCGACTAAAACGTTTGTGGCTGGTATTTTGGCGCTCTACGTTGCATTGATTTTGGATCTTGCTTATCCGATTTGGGCTATTGGCACAGTTTTCGTTATTGCCAATCCTTATACGGGTATGACCGCTTCAAAAAGTATCTATCGTGTACTAGGTACTTTATTAGGCGCAATTGTGGCAGTTGCAGTTACTCCATGGCTAATCAATACACCGTGGTTGTTTACGCTGTTTTTATCCTGCTGGGTTGGCCTCTGCTTATATTTCTCTCTGCTTGATCGTACACCGCGCAGTTATATACTGATGCTGGCTGGATATACGACTGTCATTATCTGCTTCAATATAATTTACTTTATTGATACTGCTTCATTATTTGATATGGCAGTAGGACGCTTTCTGGAAATTACAATTGGCGTCGTTTGCAGTGCGATTGTGACAACGACGATATTTCCAATGCATATTGGCCCCGCAGTGAAAAGTCGTGTCAGTAAAACCTTAGTGGATACTCAGCAGATTTTTAATAAAATTCTATTAGAACCACGTCAAGACCAGAACTATACAAAAGCTTTAAGCCAATTAGCTGCAGATATTGCAGATATTCATGTCATGGCTGTGCATTTAAGCTATGAAAAGTCGGCTCTACAGGGAATGACCAAACCACTGCAGGAAATGCTGAATCAGATCACAATGCTGGTGAGTAATTTGGTGGCAATGTCAGAACGCATGCAACAGTTAGACTTCATTGATACAGGATATCGCCAGCCATTAGCAGATTTACATTCCAAAATTAATAAATATCTAACTGATGAACATACATTAAAAGAGTCTGAACTGAATCAGCTTCCCACTGATTTTGAAAAAGATTTCCTGAAAATTTTTGAACATTCAAAAGATGATCAAATTGTGATATTGAAAAGCTTGAAAATGGATATCCGCCATTTCATTCAGAATATCCATGCAATTAAGTTGATCTGGCAGCGAATCCAACAAGGGGATACTTCACTGCCTGAAATGATTGTTCCACTTACTACAAACTATCCAACTCTGCATCGTGATCATGGCGTAGCAGTGCGGGGCGGGGTTTCTGCATGCCTCACTGTTTTTATTGCTACTGCCTTTTGGATCTTAAGCGGCTGGAAAGCTGGATTTATGCTGGCTGAAATGGCTGCAATTAGTGCATGTATATTAACGGCGCTGGATAATCCGGTGCCTGCATTAAAGCTGTTTATTCGTAGTAGCTTATATGCTTCGTTCGTGATCTTCATATATGCCTATGGAATTTTTCCAAATATTATAGAGTTCTGGCAGTTAGCACTTGTACTTGCACCATTCTGCATATATTGCCTGATGCTTTTTTTGCATCCACCCTTGGTTGGAATTGGTTTGCCTTTGTTGATGGGTACGATCATGGGGCTGAATTTTCATAACCGTTATACCCTGGATCAAATTTCTTTCTTTGATGCAGCGATTGGTACAGTGATTGGGCCAATCATCGCTGTATTTATTATCCATATGATCCGTGCAATGTCTCCAGATATAACCGTACAGCGCATTTTGGCCATTCATAACCGAGCCATTCGTCAGGCACTGTATATTCCTTATGGGGTACGGTTCCGTATTCATTTACGTACGATGATTGACCGCATCGGGGTATTAAATACTAAAACAGTAGAATCTGAAGATCTAAAAAATAAAATCAATCAAGCACTCATTGAATCCAGCGCCGTCGTGGATCTGGCACGGTTACAAGAACTCATACTCAAGTTACCTGAACAGCAGCCTTTGACCCAGCAACTCGAAGATCTTCAAATACAGCTGGATGAATATTTTCGTGCCAAAGAAATTGGACAAAATTATGATGCTGCCTTCACACAGTTAATTAACAAAATACAGGCTTTGGAAGCAGATCTCATCATGCAGGAACATACAGATGTTGTAGAACGGCTGCATATTTCACTCAACAATATTCGTAGCAGCTTATGTCATATCAAGACACCGCCAAGATATGCAGGCGCAGGAGATTAATACATGGGAGAGCTGAATATCTATGGTGTGTATGTGCCGATTTTATTGATTCAAGCTGTGATTGCCTATGTACTGCTCAGAATCTTGATGAAGTGGCTAGACAGACTAGTCGCAAATGACTGGATCATCATGCCGAATATTTTCTATTTATGCACTTACGTACTTTTGCTGGGCGCCGTCCATTGGGCAGGCTTATTACTATGAGGTCTGATATTAAAATGATTGAGGAAAACCGTATATGACATCTGTCAATTTACGCAAATATTTGCGACCTGTACTTTTGACGGTAGTGGCTGTTCTCGCCATTTTAGTGATTCGACATATCTGGAATTATTATAATTCTGAGCCATGGACGAGGGACGGGCGTGTACGTGGTGATGTAATTCAGGTGTCATCAGATATTTCAGGCCTGGTCACAGAAGTCCTGGTGCAGGATAACCAGACCATCAAGAAAGGGCAGCCTTTATTTAAAATTGATGTTGAACGTCAAGAACTGGATGTTCAAGAAGCTCGTGCGGATCTTGCGAAAGCAAAAGCAGGTCTAGCGCAAGCTGAGGCTGAACTGGTGAATGCTAAAGCCAATGTCGTGAAATCCCAAGCAAATATTCATCTGGCAGACAAGAATGCAAGTCGTTATTCAAGCTTAATGGATGGTGCTATTTCAAAACAGGAACAGGATCAGATTTTTGCTGCACGGGATGAATCACATGCCGAGCATGAGCAGTCCTTAGCTGCAATCGAACAGGCCAAAGCGAATATCGAGCAGCAAAAAGCATTAATACAAGTCGCCGAGAATAACCTCAATCTCGCGCAACTTAATTTACATCGTTCAGAAGTTGTTGCCCCGGCAAATGGGACATTATCAAATTTTGAATTAAAAGAAGGGAACTATGTCAAAGTTGGCCAAGCAGTTGCCGCATTACTAGATCGCAAGCAGCTCTATGTAGTCGGTTATTTTGAAGAAACCAAACTGGATAAAATTTACGTGGGAGCACCAGCTACAATTCAGCTGATGGGTGATTCGCAAAAACTTAAGGGCCATGTGCAAGGTATTGCCTCGGGGATTGAAGATCGTGAGCGTACTGCTGGTTCAGGACTTTTAGCGAATGTGAATCCAACTTTTAGCTGGGTGCGTTTAGCCCAACGTGTTCCTGTTAAGATTATTCTGGATGAGTTACCAAAGAATGAACTTGCCTTCGTTGCAGGGCGAACAGCAACAGTACATATAGAAAAGCAAGAAAAATAAACTGACCTGTAATTCAATAACACAAGGTTCTTTACGAAAAGAGAACCTTGTCATGAATCCTGATTTAAAAGATCAAATAGCTATATAAAAACAGTAATAATAAGAAGTATGTAATTTGACCATTAAATTACCTTGTCATTACATTTTTATTGACCATTCGTTCAAATTTTTATATTTTCGTATGGATCTTTTTTAAGCAGGAGGAAATTTTTATTATGAATGATGTAAGGCTTTTATATGTAAGTAAGTTCAAAGATGAGAGATACTCTACTTCTGAACTTTATAATATTTTAACAGAAGCCTTAGAATTTAATGAGTTACACAAAATTTATGGCGCACTCTATTTTGGTAATAATTATTTTGTCCAGTGTCTGGAAGGTACTGAAGAAGATGTAAAAGACCTTTTCTACAATCGAATAGTCAAAGATCCACGCCATAAGAACTGTGAAATTCTCTCTTATGAAATAATCGACTCATATCTTTTCTCCAGTTGGCACATGAAGTATGCCAATGTCCATAATGATTTCATTGAGTTCTTTATCAAGAATCATCATGATGGATTTAATCCTTATCTCCTGGAACCAGACACTATTCCTGCTTTTATAGAATTACTCAGACAGCACGAAGATGATTTATACAAAGCTCAGGTGATGGCTTAGTCAGATTAAGATGTAACATGTGATATGTTATTTTAAAGAAATTGTTATATTACATGTTATATTTATAATTTTAAGTTTTTGAAATTTATAAAATAATTAAATTTTCAGTTTAAAAAATAGAGATGGTTAACCATCTCTATTTCTAATGGATGTAAAATTCCGAGACAACTTAAATAAATTTCAGCACTTCAAGTCTCAGTATTTAAAATATTTCCTGATTACATATTTCTATTCTTGAAATAAAATCGAGAGGCATAGTTAGTCTTTCAGCAGTTATTGTTTCAAAATGAACCCAAATAGCTGCGTCTCTATTTTCAAAACTAATACTTACAAGCTTAACCAAGTCATAAGGTTCAACATTGTGAGTTAAGATAATATTATAAAAGTGATCTGAGCGTACGTAAGAGATAAGCATTTGATGAATAGCTACTTGTTCATCGCTACTTAGCTCACTATATTTACTTAGTTCAGGTAAATCATGTTGTCTGTTCACTTTAGTCCTTATCAATCTTCAAGTTTTTTATAGAGGACCAGAATTTTAACAATTTAGACAGGGCAGCATTTAGTTGTTTTGTATAAATAATTGAACTTTTTATGAATGATGCTGAACAACAATGCCAGCCAGATTAAAGCCCACACTATAATTAAAACTGTAACTATAAGAGCGTAGAAAACAATGTCTCAAGTAAAAATTTATGCTTTAAATGAAACAATCGAAGTATATTAAATAAAGCTATCCATCAAGCTTTAATCAAAGAGCTAAGTTATCTCGAGGAAAATATTTTTCAACGATTTATACCTTTAGAGTCTGAAATTTTATTTATCCAAAGGATCGATCTAGATTTTATATCATTATCGAGGTTTCAATATTTGAAGGAAGAACGAAGAGACCAAAAGAGTATTTATTTAGGCTTTTATTAAAAATATAAGTCATTTATGTGGGATTAAATCTAATGATATTGAAATAACCATATTTGAAACTTTTAAAGAAAACTGGGGGGTATTCGAGGGAAAATTGCGGATGAGCTTCATCTAGGTTATGAGGCAAATATTTAAGTGATTTATATAAAGAAAACCTTAAGACTAATCTTAATATCTACGTTCAACATGAATGGATGAAAAAGAGATATTAACTAATTGGTGAGTGCTGCATACAGAAATAGGCTATATGCATAATATTTAATTTAACATAATATACATTATACGAAATGAATTATATATTAGCTTTAAATAGAAATGTCCGCCTTAGATTTGCACTTATTGCTTATCTTGGCGGACACTCATATGTGAATATTAATCTTGAATAAATTGAGAAAGCTTAAATCAGATTTAAATTAAAACTGTTTTGTCACGCTTAATCCAGCACTCCAGTTACGACCTTCTGCAGGTTCATAGAAACGACCATTGCTTTCATTGACAATGACTGAACCTGAATAATCCTTATCAAACAGATTATCTACGCGTGCAAACGTTTTTATAGATAAATCTTTGACATTCCAGTTATAGCCTACATTAGCCCCAGCCACTGTATAACTTGGTGCAACTTCAGAATTAATATCATTCACAAAAATTCGGTCTGAATAACGCACATCAAGACCTGCATTAAAGCCATTTTCAGGTTTCCAGCCTAGACTGACAAAAGCCTGATTTTTAGCAATTCCAGGAATATAATTACCTGACGAAACTGCAGCTACTGTACCAATTGCTGGAATATCGGCATCAAATGTTGCATCAATATAGCTATAGCTGGCTTGAGCTGTTAGATCACGCCAAAGATCTTTATTCCAAGATAGCTCTAATCCTTTTCTTAGAGTTTTATCTGCATTACGAAACGTTGAGCGCCCGCCATCACTTCCCGCAGAAACAATGTCATTTTTGGTTTGAGTCTGAAATGCTGCTAAGGTCATATCACCAAAGCGATTCGCAGATTTTAATCCTAGCTCATAAGTTTCACTTTCAGCCGCTTTTAAGCTTAGTACATCGTTGCTACCATCAGCCGGATAAGCCATTTCGGTAAATGTTGGTGTTTCAAAACCTTGTGCATAGCTTGCATAAGTCATTAAATCAGGAAGAATTTTCCAACTTAATGCAACTGAAGGCAGTAATTTCTCATAAGTCGTTTTACCTGAATTATCGCCATTGCTTAGGTATCGATCTTCAGATTTAAAATGCACATTGCTATAACGCAAACCAGCATCTAGCGTCCAATCTGGCGCAAAGTTATAAGATGCTTGAATATAAGGATCTGCATTCCAAAGCGTATTGTCTTCATTACGACGGAGTTCACCTTTAACGCCTAAAGTATTACCGACAAAGTTTTGATAGCCTTTACGGTCTTCGGTCATGCCATCAATCGCCACCCCAGCAATCAATTTTAAGTTATGTATAACCTCTTTACCCATCCAACGGATATCTGCACCATAAAAGTTACGATCAAAATCAATGACACCACCCGCATGCTTTTTACCCAGCTGGATTGTATTAGGGATACAAACATCTGTGTCCTTAACATAAGCACATTTAGGCGTTGATTGATATTGGGTTACAGAACGCTGACCAGCATAGACCATTGCATAAATTTCATTTAATTCATTGATGGGTTTATTCCATGTTAAGCCAGTTTGCACTTGCTCAATTTCTTTACGTGCATTATATAGCAACACATTCGCTGCGACCTGTTTAGGATTTTCTCGCCATTGATCTCGAGTTAAACCACCTGGATCATCTGCTGCAATTTTGACATAGTTATTGATCCAATTAATTTTAGAGCCATCGTCCAGATCCCACGTCAGCTTGGCATTGTTCAGTACTTTATGTGCACCACTATGATCACGAAAACCATCCGTATCAAAATAAGATGAACTGATGATATAGCTTGGTTCAGAAGCATTTTCTGAACCACCTTGTAGCACCAGGTTCGTTTGGCCTTTATTCTGACTGCCACCCGAATATCCCAAAGTGACTGAATCAGGTCCCTGTCCTTCACGGCTTTGTGTCAGGATGGTTCCGCCAGAAGAATTACCATATAGCGAAGAAAATGGCCCACTCAGCACTTCAATATGATCCAAACTATTCAGGTCAATATTCGAGGTTTGCCCCTGCCCATCCGGCATAGTCGCAGGAATACCGTCTACATATAAACGTACTCCTCGCACACCGAAAGTCGAACGCGCACCGAAGCCCCGCATTGAGATCTGTAAATCCTGAGCATAATTTTCGCGGTTATTCAGCTGCAAACCTGGTACACCTTTTAAGGTTTCAGACAGATTTACATTCAGGCTATTCTGTTGTTCCTGATTCAGATAATAGGTAGATGCCGGTGTTTCCAGAATGGCACGATCTGTACGGGTTGCTTCAACCACAATGGGAGCCAGTCGCTGTACCTCTGTAACCGGTTCTTCCGCATAAATTCCTTGACTGATACAAGCAATCAGACAGGATAAAGTCGATTTCATCGGCAACCGCGTGGTATGAAGGTGCATAGCTAATATTCCTGATATATGGCATTCACTCATGCCATGGGAGTTCAAACGTTTTAAAAGTGTCTTATTAATTTTAAAGACTCAGCATCTGCATAAGATCAAACTGAATACTTGCAGGAAAGCTGAGCTAAAGGTTCATGATTTTCTAATCAAGCTTTATTGTCATAACAGCCTGTATTTTGCATAAAAAAGCCTGACGAATCAGGCTTTTTTACTTAACTATAAAACTTCATTATTTATTGTCAGGTAGTGCATAGGCAACCAAAGAGTCACCCATTTTGGTACCGAAGGAACCGTGACCACCCGCCATAATCACAACATACTGCTTACCATTGGCTTCATAAGTCATTGGCGTCGCTTGACCACCTGCAGGTAGACGACCTTTCCACAGCTCATCACCATTAGTCACGTTGATCGCACGGATGTAATTGTCTTGAGTTGCACCGACAAACATCACATTACCTGCAGTCGAGATTGGACCACCTAACATTGGTACACCCATTTTAAATGGAGGTAATGGAATGCCCGGCATACTGTCACGAATCGTACCGATACGACGTTTCCAAGCGATTTCATGATTGGTCAGATCAACACCAGCCACATAACCCCATGCAGGTTGCTTACATGGTAAGCCGAATGGAGAGAGGAAGGCACTGATTTCAACACCATAAGGCACGCCATACATTGGCTGTACCCCCGCTTCAGTACCTGCACCTTTGGCAGTCTGCTTACGGTTCGGATCTTGCGGAATCAGACGAGATACAAATGGCAAACCAATTGGATTGGTTAATGCGATTTGACGGTCTGGGTTGACTGACATACCGCCCCATTCGAATACACCGAGGTTACCCGGGAACACTAACGTACCATTTTCAGAGGGTGGCGTATAAATACCGTCATAGTTTAATTTCTTGAACGATACACGACACATCAACTGGTCAAACATAGTGGCACCCCACATGTCTTTATCAGTCAATTTATCTTTAGGTGCCAGGTTAAAGTCAGAGAATGGTTGAGTTTTTGAATACCATTCGCCTTTGGTTTGTGGACCGCGTTTTACTGACTGAGGTACTGGTTTTTCAGTAATCGGAACGATCGCTTCACCTGTACGACGGTCTAATACAAAGGCATTACCGGTTTTGGTCAGCACATAGATCGCTGGAACCATTTTCCCGTTTTTGTCTTTGATATCAGTCAATGTCGGTTGAGCGGGTACATCCATATCCCACAAGTCGTGGTGAGTAGTCTGGAAGTTCCAGATCAATTTACCGGTAGATGCATTAATCGCCAGCATAGAGTTCGCATAACGCTCGTCTAGCTCAGTACGGTGACCACCGTAGATATCCGGTGTACCTACACCTGTTGGTACATAGACGATATCCAGCTGTGCATCATAAGCCAATGGCGCCCATGCGTTTGGAGAGTTATTTACGAATTTTTGACCAGGAGCTGGAATCGCGTTTGGATCTTCTGCGCCAGTATCAAATACCCAGAGCAATTCACCAGTATTTACATCATAACCACGAATGACACCTGAAGGTTCTTCAGTTGAATAGTTATCTGTGGTTGAACCGGCGATGATAATAGTTGTACCTGTCACCACAGGAGGTGAAGTCGGGTTATAACCGCCTGGATATGGGAATGGCATGTCTTTTTGCAGATCGACTTCGCCGTTATTACCAAAGTCGGAACATACCTTACCAGTAGTTGCATTGACCGCCACCAAACGTCCGTCATTCACTGGTAAGATTACTTTCTGAGGACATTCGGCAGACGTAGTTGAACGCGCAGCCAGGCTGCTTTCAAAACCTGCAGTATTGTTCGCATCATAATAAGATACGCCACGGCAAGTTAAATGCTGGAAGGTATTGTCCGCTTTCAGCTTAGGATCAAAACGCCATTTTTCCTTACCCGTCGCAGGATCAAGTGCAATCAGGTACTGGTGAGTGGTACACATAAACAGGTTATTACCCACTTTAATCGGGGTTACCTGATTCGTAGTTTCACCAGAATCTTTATCCGTTTTTACATCACCGGTATGAAATTCCCAAGCTAACTCCAGATCTTTTACGTTATCAGCAGTAATCTGTTTTAATGGAGAATAACGTAAACCTGACTGAGTACGACCATAAGCAGGCCAATCTTCATCGGCAATACCCGGAATGGCTTGATGGACTGCAGGTTGCTGTGATTTTAATTCGCCACGGATTTCTTGCGGGTCATTAAATACAGAGTAAATCATGACAGCAATCGTAATTGCCAAGGAGCCAGTCAGCGCCATTTTTGCCGCTTTGCTGTCGCCAAAACCGCGAGTCACTGCAGGAATCAGCAGAGCCAGACCGAATAGGCCTAAAATATCTAGACGTGGTGCCAGTGCAAAGAAGTCTGAACCCACTTCCCAAAGCCCCCATACCACTGTACCAAGGACCAATACTGCATAAACAATAAGAGCTGTGCTTTTACGTTTTTGTAATAACACTGCTGTCGCCAGGAAGAACAGACCGGCAATGATGTAGTACCAAGACCCACCAAGTGTTGCCAGATATATTCCTCCAAATAGCAGAACCAAACCGAAAATGGCAGCAATAGCTGCCAGAATCGTTTTCAGTACTGAACCTGAAGACGAAGTATTCATATTGAACACCTTTTTTTTGATTTCTTGAACGTCTAAGCACTTAAGCGGCATAGACACCATATTGTTAAGTTCTTAGTTATAAATACATGAATACTTGGAGTATCAGTTCATCAATGCCCCAAAGTAAAGGAAGAATCAATTGTGTATTTGCAACTAAAAACTCCGTTTAGAACGACGTATTAAACTTGATTCCGCCTACCCAGACATTTTCACCGCCTTTATATGCGCCGACATGATGGACATATTGCAGGTTTGGACGGATGGTTAGCCAGTTAGTTGCATGAATGCCGTAATAGATTTCTGCATCGACTTCTTCACTACGGTTACCCAATACATCATTGTTCATATTGATCCGGGCAACACCTAAAGCGATTTCATCCTGTGGACGGGCATCCATCGCACCTTTGTAGACAAGACCGATATTTTGCATATCACTAACTTGGTTGGTTTTAGAGTCATGAACAGTGACGTTCACGAAACCGCTTAAACCACGTGATGTATCCCCTTGATGTGAAGTCAGCTGTTGCTTAGCTACAATCCACCCCCCGTGATGATGACCATTTTGGGTTTGTTCATCTTGTGGAGTCACGCCATCAAATATTTTGGCATCAGCGGTGCTGTAGTAATAACCGGCACGATATTCACCTGGCAGTTTTTGCTCACCCAGTTTCGGTGTCCAGACCACTTCTGCAGGAATAATCGCGCCTTTAGATCCGTCTGTGCTCAGGCTAAAGCCTTTGCCACGATTGTCAGCATTTTCAGGGTTGTATTCATAAACCCCTACCTGAGTATAAACTTCCGGGGTAACGTTATATTTAACCCGCGCAGCCCATTGAGAAACTGGCCAGTTATACCATTGATCCCCTACCCAGTTACCCACTTGTGAACCGCACAATGCCAGATTCTGGAAGTCACAATCAAAACTGTTAAAGTCTTCACCTTCACCAAAACGCCCGACTTTTACATCCAGTTTTTGATCCAAGAATTGTTTCTTGATCCAGAAATCTGTTAGACGCCAAGTTTGACCGCGACCCCATACTTCCTGAACTGAACTTAAATGTCCTGTAAGCGCATCAGAAGTATTCGAAAGGTTGCGACCATCGCGATGAGTTACTGTAATTTGTGCTTCAGTGTCTTGCCAGCCAGCAATTTTTTCCAGATCCAGATGAATACCCAGGTTTAACTGACCTGTATATTCTGTGCCATGGCTATTTGAGCGTTTCGCGTCAAGCAAAGTTGCCATTTCACCTGTATATCCAAAGCTAAAATCATAGCCCTGCTCTTGAAGCTGGATACGTTGACCATTCCAGTCACCCAACATCCACGGACTTTCTGCACTAAATGTATCAGCGGCCTGAGTAGTTGTATTTGCCAATAGCAATCCAACTAAGGATGTATAGACAGCCTTAGATAAGGGAGAAATAAACATTAAATGCTTTACCTTAATCACGTTTTTACTAAATATAGTACACTCATTTAATTTTTTAGTTTCAAATAATGAAGGAAAAGTATTAATAATGTTATGAAGTTTAGCTAATCTAATCCTTTTGTTAATTTTAATTTAATAAAATTTTAAATTTTAAATTCAATAATTTAAGAGGAATTAAATATAATATTAATAAAAATAATGCTACCTATAAATATTTTTTCTACATTAGTTCTTTTGTACAAAAATTTACCAATTCAAATTGCGTAATAAAAAACATTTGGTCTTTTTGTGCGTTTTTTATACTGAAACTTGATGGTCATCGCCTTTCTATTCTTGAATTTGTTACCGAGGAAAATTGAAAAAATCTGGTTCTATAAAGGTATCTAAAACCATTAAATAAGATAAAAAGTGATATCTGTTAGATAAAGTTTAAATATATGTAAAAATTAAAATTATTGACTCTTTATAGTTGATTATAGATGTATATTTTCTTAATCCTTTCTATCAATATTCTCGTTAACCACTTTATATTGGCTTCATCTTTTGATCAGCTAATTGTAAGTAAAATGAGTCATTATAAATAACTCCATTGAATCGCTACAAAATATGTAATGATTCGAGCTTAAAACTAAATAAAACATGATTTAATATAGAATATAAAATTTAAAAACAATAATTTGCATCGATAAAAGTATATATTTTATTTTTCAAATCTTACCAATTCTCCCTCCTCTTTTCCTACTTGCAATTAAAGCTATTCAGTCACATGATTAAGTGATCAAGTCTGCATATCAAGTGAGTAAAATCATGACGCCTGAACAATGCTTCCAAGCCATTTTGGCCCAATCCAAGCAGCATAATGAAGAAAAATCCTAGCGCTCAAAGCTGGAAAATAACCTGATCGTGCTCAGTCATGAACTGAAGGAAATCGCAGAACGCATTGAGGAACAATTCACTGATCTCATCTTCGCTGAAATGGATCATTTTCTAGAATCTCAAGGCTGGAATTCAAAATTTATTAATACCAGAAATAAAAGATATACCCTGAATAAAAAAAATATTTATCTCAGTGCGCTTAAACCAGCGATTGGAAAATTTTTATTTGTGATTAAGCATGACCTGTTTGAAAGTACTGAACATCAGGTGGAAGCCTGCTTTAAAGATAGTACGACCTTGAGTCATTTTAAAACTGCCATGCAAGGTGGAAATCTTAAAAATGATATTCCGATCAAGGCGCTTGAAGAATGGTTAAAAGGCTTACAGTTAACATTGCAGAAATTAAAAGCTGAAAGTAACAACCTTCTGGCTGATGGTCTGACCTATGAAGTGATCAAGGTCGGCCAGATTCATCATAAAAGACTGCCTAACTTTATCGAAGCCTTTTTATCCATTCTGGAGCATAGATAAGCCTGTTTAAAGTTAGGGGCAATTTTGAGTTCTATTTATAGGCGCTGTAACTCATTGACCGTACTTCCCTGTTCTGCGAGCCATTTCGCGCGGCGCTGGAACAAGGCTGGAGCAGCCTGATTGACCTGATCAATTAAGATTTGTAGATCAGCACGCACCAGTTTTCGGTTTTCTACTACTACCTGACCGTTCACCATGGTCATGTGCACATCCTGTCCTTGTACTGCATGTACCAGATTGGTATGTAAATTAAATAACGGGCCTTGATCAATCAAGGGTGTCATTCTTGGGGTCGCAATATCTACTGCAATCATATCGGCAAGTTTTCCAGCTTCTAGCGAACCAATCTGATCCTGCATACCTAAGGCTTTGGCACCTGTCCGAGTTGCCATCTGACAGACTGACCATGAGTCGAGTGCTGCGGCATCTAAACCAGAAAACTTCGCCAATAATGAAGCAGTTTTCATTTCTTCAAACATATCCAGATTATTATTTTCTTTCTCGCCGTCTGTACCCAGTCCTACTGCTATGCCGTGTTTAAGCATTTCCGTAATGGGTGCAGCCCCCGAGGCGAGTTTCATATTCGAGATCGGATTATGTGCGACACCAATATTATAGTGTTTTAAGATTTCGATCTCTGTTGAATCAGCCCAGACACAATGCGCTAACAGACATTGAGGCACATCCAGCATACCCATTTGCTCCAGCGTCTGGATCGGGCGCACGCCATAACGTCGAAGGTTTTCTTCGACATCAAACTTGCTTTCATTGCTATGCGTGTGAAAACCAGTCTGATATTCATGACATATTTTCTGGATACGTGCCAATGCATTTTCTTCAGCATAAAACAGATGTTCCAAGCCAACCCAGACCTGAATTCGCCCATTTTCGGCTTGATGCCATTTTTGAATTAAAGCTTCATTGCTATTGAGGGTTTCAAAATAGTTGTGATCTAGATGTTCAGCCACATATGGCACCAGCACTGCACGTATACCGAGTTGCTGTGCAGCCTCGGCACTACCTTCCATATAACGCCACATATCCACAATGGTAGTTGTGCCGGATAGCAGCGCTTCTGCATAACAGAGATAAGAGGCGATTTTGGCATCTTCCGGAGTCACTACCCGATGCATCGGGTCAATAAACTGCTGCAGCCAGTCCCAGACTGGTAAACCTTCGGCAGTACCGCGGAGCAGGCCTGAGTGGCAGTGGGTATTAATCAAACCCGGCATCAATAAACTTTTGGGATACTGGATAACTGCAGCTTCAGGATATTGCTGAGTTACTTCCTGTAATGTTCCTACCTGTTTAATGAGAACACCATCAATCAGGATGGCACCACCTTTAATACAGTCCAGGTTTGAGTTCATGGTCAGGACATAATCTGCGCTTATAATTTTCATAAAGTAATTCCTGAAATTCGTCCGATTAAGGGCTAAAGGTTTTGCCAAGTGACGCTGGTAAATTGAGTTTCAATAACTTCTTGTCATGTGAAATGAGGACTAAGACAATAATGGTTGCGATGTATGGCAATGCCGATAACAGTTCATTCGGTACTTCTAGACCCAGCGCTTGAGCATGAAACTGCAAAATCGTTACACCACCAAATAGATATGCACCCAACATCAAACGTGTTGGTTTCCATGCAGCAAAAACGACTAAAGCAATTGTAATCCAGCCGCGCCCTGCAACCATATTTTCAACCCACATGGGCGTATAAACCGTAGATAAAAATGCACCGCCAATACCTGCCATTGCACCGCCAAACATGACTGCACCATAGCGAATCGCCAGCACGTTATAGCCCATGGCATGTGCGCTTTCTGGAGATTCCCCTACTGCTTTCAGTAACAGGCCTAAACGAGTTTTACTCAGTACCCACCACACCAACACAAAAGCAAGAATGGACAGATACACTACATAGTTTTGCTGGAACAGGACTGGTCCTATGAATGGAATATCTACGAGTCCCGGAATTTTTAGATTTTCCAGACCCGGTAAGGCGGTACTGACATAATTCTGTCCAAGAAAGGCTGAAATCCCGATCCCAAAAATAGTGAGTGCCAGACCACAGGCGGATTGGTTAGTACTTAAGGACAAAGTAAAAAATGCAAAAATTAGTGCCATCAATGTGCCTGCCAATCCGCCCATAAATAAGGCACTGGCGACACTGGCTTCATACTGGCTAGCGAAAGCAAATCCAGCAATGGCACCGACCAGCATCATGCCTTCTACCCCAAGATTGATGACACCGGTACGCTCTGCTACCAGCTCACCCAGCCCGGCAAAGATCAATGGCGTTGCCGCAGCGACAGTTCCGGCAACAATTGCGGTTAATTCAATACTCATGTTGTTATCCTTCTTCTGTCTGGATCAGGCTACTTGCGCAGTGGTCATGGTTTTTTTGATTTTCTTTTTGGCAAAACGGTAGCGGTTTTCAATCAGGGCATCTGAAGCCAGCAGGAAAAATAAAAGCAGGCCCTGGAAAATTCCGGTAATCGCGACTGGGAGTTGCAACTGCATTTGTGCCAGTTCACCACCTAAATAGATTAGCGCCATTAGGAAACCTGAAAGTACGATTCCAATTGGATTTAGTCGGCCGAGATAAGCCACAATAATGGCTGCATAACCGTATCCCGGTGAAATATTTGGATTGAGCTGACCAATTGGACCTGCTACTTCACAGATTCCGGCAATCCCCGCTATCAGACCTGAAATTCCCAAACTTAACCAGATGGCTTTTTTAGCTGAAAATCCTGCATATTGGGCTGCCAAAGGTGCCTGACCACTGACTTCCAGCTTATAAGCCATCAAACTTTTACGAATAAAAATCCAGAACAATACGACTGCGATGATCGTGATAAAAATTGAAGCGTTAATCCGTGTACCTTCCATAATCAACGGCAAGGTCGCGCTTTCCGAGAACATTACGGATTGTGGAAAGTTCATGCCATCTGGATCACGCCATGGACCATTGACCAGATACATCAGCAGGAAAAATGCCACATAGTTCATCATTAAGGTGGTCAAGGTTTCTTGCGCATTAAAATGGGTTTTTAGCAGCGCTGGAATCAGGCCCCAAATTGCACCACCAATCGCACCCATAATCACCATTAAAGGTAAAATCCACCAGCCGATCTGCTCATGAAACAGGATGGCAATACCACCGCCAAAGATGGCCCCCATAGCCAACTGCCCCTCGGCACCAATATTAAACAGACGGGCACGAAACCCAACAGCCAGACCCAAGGCAATTAAAATCAGCGGACTGGCTTTAATTATCAGTTCACTCAGATTATAGACTGAAGTCAATGGCTCAATAAAAAAGATATATAAAGCCTGAGCAGGATTCACCCCAAGCATTAAAAACAATAGGCTACCTACTGCCAGCATGGCGAGTAATGCAAGCACGGGTGAAAGCCATTTCATTAATTGAGAAGGATGTTCTCTAGGTTCTAATAAATGCATATTTACACCTCTTCTCTACGCATGTACTTCATGGACAGGCTCGGACTCAGCTATTGCTGGATCTGCCTGAATACCTGACATGAGCAGGCCTATCTGTTCTGCATTGGTATTTTTAGCTGGAACAGGTGCAGACAGCTTTCCACCAGCCAGAACACAAATCTGGTCGCTAATTTCAAACAGCTCTTCCAGCTCTTCTGAAATCACTAAAATCGCAACACCTTGACGGGAAAGATCAATCAGGGTTTGACGGATAAACATCGATGCACCGACATCAACACCCCAGGTTGGCTGGGAAATAATTAATACTTTGGGCTGTTGCAGGATTTCACGCCCCACAATAAATTTTTGCAGATTCCCGCCCGAAAGGCTGCGCGCTTCCGCTTGTGGTCCTGCAGCTTTTACCCCAAATTTTTCGATACATTGCTGGGCAAAAGTGACAGTTTTCTCAAACTGGATAAAGCCCCATTTGTTTAAACCCTGACGAAAGGCAGTTAACAGGGTGTTTTGTGCCAGCGTCATATTCGGCACAGCACCGCGACCTAAACGCTCTTCCGGGACAAAACCCAAGCCTAGATCACGTCGCTGACCTGCACTGAGTTCAGAAATGTCATGATCTAATAGAAAGACCTGACCTTTTTTCGCCGTTTGCTCACCGGAAAGCAGAGCCAGTAATTCAGATTGACCATTACCCGAAATACCAGCAATGCCCAGAATTTCACCGGAATTTAGGTTGAGTTGAATATTGGATAAGGACACACCAAACGGATCATCAGTTTCGTAATTCAGGTTTTTTACCTGAAACAGCGTGCGATGTTCGCCTGTATATTCAACATGCGCATACGTCGGCAATTCCCGGCCAATCATTAATTTGGCCAGTTCACTGGTACTATTTTCAGAAGGCAATACATAGCCGGTGACTTTGCCATTACGCAGAATCGTCGCTTCATCACAGAGTTCTTTGATTTCATGTAATTTATGGCTGATATAAAGAATTGAAACACCTTGCGAAGCCACCAGTCGCAAAGTTTTAAATAACTGACGTACCGCTTGTGGGGTTAATACGGAGGTCGGTTCATCTAAAATGAGTAAGGAAGGATTTTGGAGTAGACAGCGGATAATTTCGACCCGTTGTCGCTCACCAACCGATAAAGAAAAAACTTCACGCCGTGGATCTACCGGTAAGCCATATTGTTCTGATACTTCGGTGATTTTAGCCCCTAAGCTTTTCAGGTCTATTTTCTCATCCAGACCTAATAAAATATTTTCAGCCACAGTCATAGTTTCAAACAGCGAGAAATGCTGGTACACCATACCGATGCCCAGTTTTCTGGCCATCGACGGACTTTCTATCTGTACTTCTTTGCCATTCCAGACGATATGACCGCTATCTGATTTCGTGGCGCCGTAGATGATTTTCATCAAGGTACTTTTACCAGCACCGTTTTCACCCAAAATGGCATGAATTTGCCCAGGTTGGACTTTTAAATTAATACTGTCATTTGCTTTCAATGAGTTATAGCTTTTGCTGATATTGATCAGCTCCAGTCGTGGAATTTGCTGCTCATTGAGCGATGACATTTCGATGTCATTTGACATGTGAGGCAGATCGCTCATAACTCAGTCTCCACTCATTTTGGCCCAGTCCATAAAGTGATTCATGGACTGGGGGATGATTTTTCAGGATTTACTTTCTTTTATTTTTAAGTCATACAAATAGTGAAAGAATTATTTAGGCAATGAACCTTCAACTCCTTTCACATAGAAGTTCATTTTTCCAAGCGCTTCATCTGTCATTTTTCCGCCCTTGGCAATCACCAAAGTTCCATCCTGTTTATAGATTGGACCCTGGAATGGATGTAATGTACCTTTATGAATTGCACTTTGTGCACTTAAAGCGGACTGTTTCACCTTGACAGGAACAGCAGGCCCGAAGTTTTCAATTTTCACTGCATCCTGTTTTACGCCATACCAGAGAGCAGCAGGTTTCCAAGTTTTATTAGCCACTTGCTGCATTGCTGGTGTATAAATTTTTTCCCAGTGCAGTACTGAAGCAGCCAAATGCGCTTTAGGACCAAATTTGCTCATGTCTGAATCCCAACCAAAGGCATAAACGCCTTTTTGCTGGGCAGCTTGCACAACTGCTGGCGAATCTGTGTTTTGCATCAGCACATCAGCTTTTTGAGAAATCAGTGCCAAAGCCGCATCACGTTCTTTACCCGGGTTAAACCATGAGTTCACCCAGATGACTTTGGTTTTGACTTTAGGATTGACGCTTTGTGCACCCAAGGTATAGGCATTAATATTACGAACCACTTCCGGGATCGGGAATGAGGCTACGACACCCAAGGTATTAGTTTTGGTGGTTTGCCCTGCCACTACACCCAGCATGTAAGCACCTTCATAGGTACGTACATCATAGATGCCTAGGTTTTTCCCCTGCTTATAACCGGTCGCGTGCATGAATACGGTATTGGGGAACTGCTTCGCGACTTTTTCCATCTGGTTCATATAACCAAAAGAGGTCGCAAAAATCACTTTATTGCCCTGCTGTGCCAGATTACGAATCACACGTTCAGCATCGGCCGTTTCAGGTACATTTTCGATGTAAGTCGTTTTAAATTTTCCGCCCAAAGCTTTTTCAGCTTTAATACGCCCCTGATCATGAGAATACGTCCAGCCATGGTCACTGGTTGGTCCAATATAGACAAATGCAGGGCAGAGTAAAACTTGAAGTGCGACATAAACCACCTAATTAATTTAAAGGGTTTATGGAGTATATAAAATTGTCATACCATCATCTTAACTTTGA
>NZ_KB850113.1:504640-920680 GCF_000369625.1 Acinetobacter variabilis | reverse complement strand
ATTAGGCAATATTTACCTAAAGGGATTGATTTAAATCAGGCAGATCAGCATTATTTAAATCAAGTTGCCATGTCACTGAATACTCGTCCTAGAAAGGCGTTAGATTGGCTTACACCATTAGAGAAATTTGCTCAGCTTGTTGATTATCATATGGCTTTTGAAACTGTCGCACCTCATGTTTGAATTCGCCCAGCTTTATCGACTGCAAAGCTCTGACTACTGATCCCCAAACCCATAATTGCAGCCGCAATTACAGGCAGTGAAAATTTTTTCATTATCTTTTTATGTTTGGACATATTCAGCATAAATTGCCTCCGTGAATGCCATTTGAGTTTTATAAATAGCGGCTTTAAAAGATCTGAATCGAAATCAAAAATTTTACTGATTGCTATATTTCTATTAATTAGCAACTTCTATTCCAATTCAGTTCAAAAAATAGAACAGGCGGATTGCAAGACACTTATAATTTTTAGAATGATCTGTTCTTTTATTTATTTTTATTAATTACAGAGGTTTAGAGAAAATTATTGGTATAAAAAAGTTTAATAGTTAAGAAATTAAGCCGAAAAATATAGATATCAATCTAAGTCAATGAGCAAAGTTGCTAGAAAACCAGACTCAGCTCAAGATTGAGAAATTAATAAGATTAAATATTCAAGAATTCTTGTAATTTTCTTTTGTTCTGCGCTAGATAAGTGCGTTAGGTCTAAAT
Organism: Acinetobacter variabilis; assembly: GCF_000369625.1. Lineage (GTDB taxonomy): Bacteria > Pseudomonadota > Gammaproteobacteria > Pseudomonadales > Moraxellaceae > Acinetobacter > Acinetobacter variabilis. The sequence goes on along the minus strand of NZ_KB850113.1, from coordinate 919,968 downwards.
CGTGTGCGCCAATAAATGGCTTATAGTTAGCAATGTACTGAATGGATAAAAATAGGTTTTTAAAAATAGAAAATTAAGAAAAGTATTTTTTAGAAAATAGAGGCTGGATTGTAGCATTTTAAAGTGAGCCTACAATCCGGAAAATCTGTTTTTATGGTCTTATAAATAAAATGAAGCTGGCTTATAAAAAGAATAATTTCAAAGCTTCATCGAGATGACCAGAAGTCTTTTTGCAATTGAACCGTTTCCTGTTCAAGCTCCGTAATTGGCCCGATCAGCTCAATATTCTTCTGACCATGTGTAAAGACATAAGCAGCTGAAACACTCATGGTCGGATTTTCATTGTGGTTTCCAGTACATTGCAATAATTTTTCTTCGGTCATGGCATAGACCACCCGTCCGATATTGGCCCAATAAATCGTTCCAGAACACATGCAGCAAGGTTCAACTCCCGTATATAAGGTGCATTCAGCTAAATAATCCGGCGTAAAATTGCTTGCTGCGATCCGGGCTAAGGTACTTTCTGCATGGTTGACCGTATCAATATTACATTGGGTTAGTAAAACCGTTTCATGATCAGGCGCGACCAGGACTGCACCAAAAGGATGATGGTCTAAAGACATTGCCCGCTTGGCAACCTCATTGGATAATCTTAAAAAAGATAGCATTTGCTCATGGCTAGGCTGTGGCATAAATCACTCTAACAATCGAAAATTAAAAGGTCATATGTGCTTATAAAATAGGACTTTGAACAGATGGCATGGAATAAAAAAAGCACCCCAACAGACCAGGGTGCATAAAGGAGGAAATTTAATTTAAACAATATAGCGCTTGCTTAGACCCCATTCCGCCAGAATGCGGCGATAAGTTGTCGAAGACCGGTCAGCTTCAAAATGTGCTTCCATCGTAATATCCAAAGGTAATTCTTCTGGTTTTTGGCTTTCGACCATGTCCTGATCTTCAGCAAAAATCTGTGCGTTAAAGTCATAAACCGCTTGCAGATCACCAGTCGTATCAAAATTACGGGTCAATGGCACAAATAAACGGGTTTTATTGTGAGATACCGGACAGCAGGCATTCAGAATTTTCAGGATGCCATTTTCCGGAAAATGCACTGTTAAAATCGCTGAAAATGGTGGATAGACATCAAACACACGTTTCCACAAGAATCCTTCTGGGGCCAGATGCTGCAGGCCATGCGGATAATTGCTGACATCGCTGACATATTCCGTATGCAAGCCATAAGGGGTGCGTACAGTTGAATACTTTTGCACGATCGGGTTATCACGAGAAGCAAACGATTCATGATGCACCCAGGCAAAATGCGCCACATCAATAAAGCCTTCCAGCTGCCGGCCACTTGAACCACCGATATCAACAAATGGCGGTAAGATCGATTGGTGCTCTTCGCTCTCCCAGGTATCCAGATCAGGGAAATTAGCTTCTGCCTCATCCCGGCTAAACAGGCTGGTCCAGACCAGACCGTATTTCAAGACTACTGGAAACTTGGTTAAGGTAAAACGATCCGAAATGTTAGTCAGTTCTGGTTGAGCCGGTATTTTGGTGCATTTTCCTTGAGTGTTGTAATGCAGACCGTGATAAGGACAAATGATTTCTTCACCCTTTACCCAGCCTTTGGTTAATGGCACCCCACGATGCGGACAGATATCACGAACCAGATGAATGCTGCCACTCTCAGTTTGATATAGGGCCATCTTCACATCCAGAAGTTGTACCTGCTGTGGCGTAATACTCACATCCTGAATACGGGCAACTGGATACCAATGCTGAGCCAGGATATTCCAGTCTGATGGGTCAAAGCCGCTACAGTGCGGTTGACTGAATAAATTAAGCACCGGGATCGCATTCATAGTTCACTCACAAATATTTATTGCATTACAACGGCTTAAATTTTTATCTCATTAAGCTGCCTTGTTGTTCTTTAATAAAATTAGCCAAATGCCTGTTCTACTGTCTATTAGAATGTTTCGTAGCCCGTGTTCCAAAAAATAGAACACAAAACTTTTACTGTTCCATTTCTTTGAAAATTGGCACAGAAATCGCTTATCCACTTGCATAGAACCAGAATCACTTAGTTTCTAGCTGAAAATTATGTGATTAAAACGATGTGCAGGTGGATTGACGTGATTTTATGAATATTACTTTTTCAAGATTTTCAGAATATTTTATTGCCGTAGCCAAAACAGGCAGCCTCAGAAAAGCAGCTGATCAGCTTTATATTTCCGTCTCCGCGATTCATCGTCAGATCGCTCTGGCAGAAGAAGAATTTGGCATCGTGCTTTTTGAACGGTTGCCGAGTGGCCTGAAGCTGACATTAGCGGGTGAATTGCTCTATGCCGACCTACTCAAATGGCAAAAAGAATTCCAACAGACCTGTGTACGTTTTGATGAAATTCAGGGTTTATCGCGCGGCAGCATTGAACTCGGACTCATTGCGGCACTCAGTGACGGTTTCGTTTTAGATTCCCTGCAATACATGTATGAAAACTATCCCTGGATCAATTTCAATATCCAGATTCAGGAAAGTGATACCGTCTCTAAAATGATTATGGATGCTGAAGTTGATTTTGGCATTCTGCTCAATCCTAAAAGTCATAATCAGCTCGAAGTCATGTCTTTTGTGGAAATCCCGGTTGGATTTGTGATGGCTAAATCTCATCCTTTGGCTCAGGCAGAAAAAATCTATTTTTCCGACACTTTAAACTTTAAGCATCTCATTCCCTGTGCTCCTTTAATCATTCATGACTATGTTTATAGCCTGTATAAACATCATCAATTTATGCCGCAGCAAAAGCTGGAGTGTAATGACATTCGCATGATTACTTCTCTGGCAGAGCGCAACTTAGGGATTGGAGTATTGTCCTACATTGATGCCTTACCTTATTTAGAACGTGATGAACTGGTATTTAAACCGATTATTGAAAAAGGGATGCATCCGCTGACCCTTGCTCTTTGTGTGGCACCGAAACGGCAAATTTCCCGAATCTCACAAATTATGATGAACCATCTGATCGACCAGATGGAAGATTTAAAAATCAAATTACAACAGCTCAATGCCTCATGTGCTGCCTGATTCATGTGCAGTACAAATAAAACTTATTGGAAATAAGATATGACAACCTTATGGATTAAAAATCCTCTTGCTGTATTTACCGCAAATGATCTGGATGCCCGTGGTGGCTTGGTCATCCGCGATGGCAAAATTATTGAACTGGTGGCTTTGGGACAAACCCCAGCATCGCCTTATGACCAGTTCTTTGATGCCCAGAATTTGGTGATTACACCGGGACTGATTAATAGCCATCATCATTTTTATCAGACCTTGACCCGTGCTTGGGCTCCCGTGGTCAATGCGCCGCTATTTCCATGGCTAAAAACCTTATATCCGGTCTGGGCCAAATTGAATACTGAACAGCATTATCTAGCCACTCAAATTGCATTGTCTGAATTACTGCTTTCCGGTTGTACCTTTACCATTATCTGTTTCCACAGCAGCTGTCCGATGCCATTGATGTTCAGGTTGAAGCATCAGAACAATTAGGGATTCGGGTCATGCTGACCCGAGGTTCCATGAGTCTGGGTGAAGATTCTGGTGGCTTGCCACCACAGCATACCATACAGGATATGGATACCATTCTGCTGGACTCAGAACGGTTGGTGCAGAAATATCACCAGCGTAGTGCTGATGCGATGGTCAATATTGCGCTTGCACCATGTTCACCATTTTCAGTCACCCAAGAAATTATGCGAGAAAGTGCGGCACTGGCAGAAAAACTGGATGTACGTCTGCATACCCATCTGGCCGAAACACTGGATGAAGAAGAATTTTGTCTGTTTAAATTTGGCATGCGCACCGTCGATTATCTGGAAAGTGTAGGCTGGCTTAATTCCAGAACCTGGCTGGCGCATGGCATTCATTTTGATGCCGATGAGATCCAACGCTTAGGGCGGGCTCAAGTCGGTATCTGTCATTGTCCGCATTCCAATATGCGTCTGGCTTCAGGGATTTGTCCAACCATGGATCTACTGGAAGCAGGTGCAGTCATTGGTCTGGGTGTGGATGGCTCTGCTTCAGGTGATGCGTCTAACCTGATTCTGGAAGCTCGGCAGGCGATGTATTTACAGCGTTTAAAATATGGTGCAGAAGTGATTACGCCTGAACGTGCTTTAACATGGGCCACACAAGGCTCGGCACAGTTATTGGGACGTGAAAAGCATCTAGGACAAATCGCAGCAGATTTTCAGGCAGATTTAGCTTTTTATAGTTTGAATGATGTGCGTTTTTCAGGGATTCATGATCCGATTGCGGGCTTGTTACTGTGCGGTGCAGACCGAGCCGAGCATGTCATGGTGAATGGACAATGGGTGGTTAAAGACCGGGAAATTCTGAATCTGGATCTTGAAGCGGTTCAGGCTGCACATCGTCAGGCAGCGAAAGCTTTACTTGCGGCCTAAAAAATCTATTAGCGAATTCCTGTTATTTAAATATAAAAAGCCCTTCGATATGAAGGACTTTTTGCCAAGAGATTAAACGCAGAATTAATCTAAAGGATTGCCAATAATATTGCTGATAATCCCTTTCATGATATGCGGTCCCTGCTCTTTACGCAGTTCTTCATACCATTCTTTGGTCACGGCTTCATCTTTCATATGTGTCACATCACAGCGTTTACGTGCACGCAAGACCAGCTCATTGGCACGCTCATTGCGTTTGTTCTGATAGCGTTTCAAGGCATCTTCCAGACCCAGCGTATTAATCTGTAAAGAACGAGCCAGATAGATTGCATCTTCCATGGCCTGGCAACCACCCTGACCAATATCCGGTGTGGTGCTATGTGCGGCATCACCAACAATTACAACACGACCTTTATAGAACTGGGCAAACGGTTCAATATCATGAATTTCAACCCGATTGGTTTTCTGTTCATCCAGCGCGTCAATCAGATGCTGAACCGGCGCACACCAACCTTCAAAATACTGTTTCAATAAGGTTTTATATTCTGCCCGATTATTCTCTAAACCGACCGGCAACGGTACATCAAAGAAGAAATAGAATTTTCCGTCTGCCACAGGCATCAGCGAAACGCGCTTACCTTGTCCGACAAATGTGGTCCATTGATCTGCCGGAGTAAGCTTTTCTGAAATTTCTACCAGACCATTCCAGTTGACATAACCGGCATAGCGACGAGAAACCTGTTCGCCCAGTACATAGGCACGGGTAATGGAATGGGTTCCATCTGCACCAATCAGTAGGTCTGTTTTAATTTCTGTTCCATCCGAAAATTTAACCAGAACACCGTCTTTCTGTTCTTGCAGCTCAACCATCTTCTTGCCCAGCTGAATATCTTCACGGCCAAACTCGTCCATCAACATGTTCTGTAAATCTGCACGTGCCACCGGATATGGACGTTGTCCCACTTCTTCAATTAACGGCAATAAACTAAACTGGGTCATGGTGTCGCCCGTCAAGCCATCAATATAGGCCAGCTGATCCATCTGACCACCGAGCTTGGCCACCTGCTCAGTTAAGCCCAGATAATTCAAACATTTTACCCCATTTGACCAAAGTGAGATTGCCGCGCCCACCGGTAAAATCTTTTCTGCCTGTTCATAGATGGTGACTTTATGCCCAAACTTTTTTAGTGCAATTCCTGTGGTCAATCCCCCCATCCCTGCACCAATAATTGTAATCTCCATCTATATGCTCCTCTCAAAATTGTGTTTCTTCCTCCCTGTGTAGCTAAAAGCGTGCCATTTCGAAAATAATGCACTGATTTTTCTCAAAAGTTGGCACAAGCCGTGCATTCATCTATTCATTAAAAACCTGTTTTTATAAGGTCTTTCAGCAGAATTACAGACTTTTATAAAAAATTAGATTCACGTTAAACATAATTTGAATGGAACATAGTTATGGCAACATTATTTGCACCCATTTTCGAGATCCCTGCGCATATCCAGCAGCTTACCAACCTGGCTGATAACCGGATTGGTGCAGAAATTCTTGAATGTTCAGATGATTTTTTTGCTGAAGCAAAACGAATGTTGCAATTTGATGCACCAATTTTTGTTGAAGATAAATTTGATGATCATGGTAAATGGATGGACGGCTGGGAAACCCGCCGCAAGCGTCATGCCGGCTATGACTGGGCCATTGTCAAACTAGGTGTGGCTGGGGCCATTAAAGCACTAGATATTGATACCACGTTCTTTACCGGTAACTACCCGGCTTCTGCTGCAGTTGAAGCCTGCTATGCACCAAATGGTGACTTAAGCACTGCAACCTGGCACTCAATTTTACCAAACAGTATATTAGGTCCAAGCCAGCATCATATTTTCAATGTTGCTTCAGACGAAGTCTTTACGCATGTACGTCTAAATATTTTCCCTGACGGGGGTGTAGCTCGCTTTAAAGTCTATGGTGAAGTAAAAATTCAGGTTCAGGACAGCAATCAGGTGATTGATCTGATCGCTCTGGAAAATGGCGGTCGTGTCATTGCCTATAGTGATGCACACTTTGGTCATCCACGTAATCTGATTAATCCGGGGCGTGGCATCAATATGGGTGATGGCTGGGAAACCAAGCGCCGTCGTGCACCCGGTTTTGACTGGTGTATCTTGGCTCTGGGTCAAAGTGGCCAGATTGAAAAAATTGAGATTGATACTGCGCATTTTAAAGGCAACTTCCCTGCACAAGTTTCTATTCAAGCGATTTATATTGAAGATGCGACTGATCAGCAGTTAATTCCGCAAAGTATGTTCTGGCCATTCCTGCTTGAAGCACAAGATATGCAGATGGATCATATTCATAGCTTTGTTGAAGAAATCTTAAAACAGGAAAAGATTTCCCATATTCGGGTGAACATGATTCCGGATGGTGGCATTAGCCGGATTCGACTGTGGGGAAAAGTTGCCTGAGTAATTATATCTATGAGCATACAAAGCATAAAAATACAGCCCTTAACTGCTGAAAGTTTCTTGCCTTATGGCGAGGTCATTGCTTGTGAAGGCAATGATTTCTTCCATATTAATGATCAGCAGACTGAGCGTTATCATGCTCTGGCGGTTGCTGAAACAGATGCAAAAGTTGGTCTAAGTATTTTTAGAAATATTCAGACTACAGCCATTCCCTTTGCAATCGAAATGCTGGAACGTCATCCTGTCGGTTCACAAGCATTTATCCCGATGCAGGGCCAGAAATTTTTAATTGTGGTTGCACCTAATCTGGATCATGAAAAACCTGATCTCAGTCAAATTCAGGCTTTTATCAGTAATGGTACACAAAGTGTAAATTACCGTGCCAGTACCTGGCATCATCCTTTGCTGACCTTTGAAGCTCCAAGTGATTTCGTGGTAATCGATCGCATCGGTACTGGTCCAAACTGTGATGTTTATACTTTTCCTGAAAAGATTTTTATCGAAAATTAAGCCCATTAAAAAAAGCCCTTATCAATAAGGGCTTTTTAAATTTCTTATTTGTTGTATTTAGAAATGATATTTCACTAAAGCACTCACGTTATTTTCATCTGCATCCGGAATACCGTATTTGTTATTCCAAACTGAATGCTCAATACCGAGATATAAATTGGTATCAGGAGAAATGTGCTTGCCGACATTCCATTTCCACTGGGTTGTCCAGTTCATCTCGCTCGCATGATCATCTTCAGCAGTTGACCAGTCCAGAAAGCCATCTACAAGAAATTCTTCAGTACCCAATTTAAATGGCACACCATAGGTCAAGGTGAGCTGATAGTCGTCTTCCATATTTTCGTTATTTACACGATAAAGATTCACGCTGGCATAATTGAATTTTGGAATAGCCAGGTCGAAACCTACGCCGTACAGGAAGTTATCAAAACCTTCACCACCTTCCCAAGTCGTTGCTACCAGAACATCTTTCACTGGACCAAATGCCAGCTTTTGACCTGAAACTTCACCCAGACTTAAACGTGGTGAAAATTCAAAATAGCTTGATTTAATATCGTCAGAACCACGCATACGGTCAATGAAAAAGAAGACATCTGCATATTTAACTTTTGCAGCGTATTCAACAGTTAGGGTTGCCTGTTTTTCATCTACAACTTCATAGTTTTCCCCATAAAGCCCAGTAACGCTAAAATCCTGCCAGACTGGTTTTGCCTGTGCAGATGCTGCACCCCATGCAAGTAATGTTGCAGCAGCAACTTGAGTAAATTTCATAAATAAGGTTCCCCAATGGAATTAAAAATCTCATTCTGGATTAAGCAAGAACAAAGCCAACTTTTTTAATTTTTGATAAAAAAGCCCATGACTGGCATGGGCATATGGAGGAAATCATACTTTAATGCAGCGTTTCTGCAATCTTTTCCGGAACCTCTGTTTTCGACTTGAACATTTGCAGATGATTAAACAGAATGTTTAAAAGGATCGCCATTAAACAGGTTGAACTGATGCCAGAATGAAATAGGGTTTGAAACCATTTTGGAAAATTAGCATAGAAAGAATAGTCAATAATCGGGATCATGCCGGCTGCAATTGAAGTTGCAACAATAATCAAATTCTTTTGCTCGTTATAATCAATTTTTGCCAGAGTTCGGATGCCGCTTGCAGCCACTGTACCAAATAGCACCAATCCTGCACCACCAAGTACCGGAACCGGAATTGCGGCGATTAGTCGGCCCATAATTGGAAGTAATCCCAAAACCACTAAAATCATACCGCCAGCAGCGACCACAAAACGGCTTTTAATCCCGGTAATGGCTACCAGCCCGACGTTCTGTGCAAAAGCACTTTGCATGAATGAACCAAAAATCGGTGCAACTGCACTTGAGAACATATCTGCACGCAGACCATTGGAAATACGTTCTGAATCTACTTTGGTTCCAACAATTTCACCCACAGCAATAATATCAGCTGTTGTTTCAGTCATAATCACCAGCGTCACGATCAGCATGGAAATGATTGCACTGAGTTCAAAAGTTGGCATGCCGAAAGCAAAGAAACTCGGAAATTGTATCCATGCACCATTGCCGACTTTACTAAAATCGCCAAAACCAAACAGATAAGCCAGCATTGAACCCAATACGATCGCCAATAAAATAGACAGGCGACGAATCGAGGCATTTCTACTCAAGTTTAGACAGATCACAATGGCCAAGGTCATCACGGCCAAACTGATATTTTCTACACTTCCCCATTCAGGTGCATTTTTATTGCCCCCCATCATCCAGCGAACGGCTACGGGTAAAAGTGATAAACCGATAATCGTGATCACACAGCCGGTCACGACTGGCGGGAAAAAACGGATAATTCTAGAAAAATAAGGCGCAAGGAAGAAACCAATTAATGAAGCTATGATAACTGCACCATAAACAGCTGATAAGCCGCCACCTGTAGTTACAATCGCCACCATCGTCGCCACACCCGCAAAGGAAACCCCTTGTACCAGTGGCAATTTAGCCCCGATATATTTCACTCCAATGGTTTGTAAAATCGTAGCCAGACCGCCAACAAACAATGCAGCCGCAATCAATAAACCGATTTGTGTAGCTTCCAAACCTGCGGCAGTACCCACAATGAGTGGTGGTGCGATAATACCACCGTACATGGTCAATACATGTTGCAAGCCATAGGCTGCACTTTTGCCTGCGCCCAGATATTCATGTTCTGGTGAAATGTTTGTGCTTTGTTCTGTCATTCTTTTTCTCTCCCTGAAAGCTTGAATAAAAAAATCAGCTTCCGCGATATGTGGAGTACGCGAATGGGCTGATCAGTAAAGGAATATGAAAGTGCTGAGAGGCATCTTTCACCTGAAAATGAATGACTGCTTTAGGAAAGAAAGTTTCTAGACCTAAGCCTTCAAAATAATCAGAAGTAGCAAATTCAAGACTGTATTTACCTTCCTCAAATTCGGTTAAACCAAAATCTGTGACTCGACCATCTGCATTGGTAAATGCTTTTCCGAGTAATTCACCTTCTTCATCAAAGAGTTTGATTAAAACATGTGCTGCAGGTTTGCCGAGATGCGTATCTAAGATATGAGTGCTGATCATGCTTGCAGCTCCTGTGACAGTCTTAATAAAGCGATTTCCGCCAGTTGCGTATGAACAATACCTTTTTCAGTTTCCGGATCATTAGCTAAACGATCTTTCAAGGCATTCAGCACTTCTTGGCTATTTAGACCAGCCGCTTTAATCAGGAAGATATAACCGTATTTTTGTTCATAGGCGATATTGCCTTCTAGCAAAGCTTGCTGAGTTGCTTCGTCCTGAGTTATCGCAGCCTGTTCACGATTGGAAAAGTTTTTTTCAACTTCGCTTAATTCAGCCTGTGCCTTTTTTTCGCCAATACGTGGATGATTATCCAAAGCTGCTTTGATTTCGTCCCAGGTCCAAGTTGCAGCCTGTTGTCTGGCTATATTCAATACATCTTCAACAGCTGCATAAGGACGCTTTGCTTCAATCTGGGTCGACCAGCTCGGTATTTGCACACAGTGCTTTAAAAAGGTAATGGCCTCTTCTGGAGATGCCTGATTAAATTCAACGAGTTGCACTATTAAATCGCCTGATGATATTCATTTTTTGTTCAGTACAAGTTTTGCAATATCAGTGCCAAATCTTCTTAATCTTGTGTTTTTATATGATCTATAAAGCAAAAAAGAGAACTCAAGGTTCTCTTTTTTAATATATTTTTCTCATTTTGGTGCGTGATATTTATACCAATGTGCTGCTATATCGCCCCGTCGGCAAATCCAGACTTTTTCATAACCTTGAATATAATCGAGGAACTTTTGTAGGGCTTTAAAGCGTCCCGGCCGCCCTAAAATACGACAATGCATCCCGATCGATAGCATTTTTGGTTCAGTTTCACCTTCAGCATAGAGTACATCAAAGGCATCTTTTAAATATTGATAGAATTGTTCCCCGCTATTAAAGCCGCCCGGTGAACTAAATTTCATATCATTGCTTTCTAAAGTATAGGGGATGATCAAATGAGGGCGTGTTTCACCTGCCTGATTGGTCAATGTGCTCCAAAATGGCAAGTCATCTCCGTAGTTGTCGCAGTCGTATTGAATCTGAGGAAATTCAGCCAGTAATTGACGGGTATTTGGACTATCCCGACCGGTATACCAGCCAATCGGTGCTTTGCCGAACAGGGTTTCTAGTACGCTAATCGCCTGATCCATATACTGGCGTTCAAGTTCAATTGGCATGTCCTGATAATGCACCCAGCGCTGGCCATGTGAAACTACATCATAATTGGCTTCTTTAATCGCTTCGACTATATAAGGATTACGGATTAAAGCCATACCAACCCCGAATATGGTCATCGGCAGATTAAGCTTTTTAAACTCGTTATGAATACGCCAGAAACCTGCACGTGAGCCATATTCATACATAGAATCCATCGACATGTGTTTGTCTGGAAAGCTGGCTGCGCCAATAATGTCAGATAGAAACTGTTCTGAACCGGCATCACCGTGTTCTACGTGGTTTTCACCACCTTCTTCATAATTCAGTACAAACTGAACTGCGACACGGGCCTGATTGGGCCATTCTACTTTAGGTACATCACCATGATAGCCAATCAAGTCACGTGAATAAGGCTGGTTTCGAATTTGATCTATGAGTTCTTGTCCGCGTAGATAGGTACTGGTCACGTTTAATCCCTGATGTGTTATATCAAACAGTAAAATTGAATAAGCGTGACAAGCAATTTATGCGCCAAAAAGGATCATTTAATTTCTTCTAAATTCACCTATTAGTTTTGCCAACTGTTCCATACCATCAAATGTAGTTGGAATCTTATCGTCAGATGAGACAAGTGGAGAAAAAATAATATTCTCAAATTTTTCAAAACCTACTGAATTTTTCTTATGTAATGTCTCTGAATCCTCAGCATAATTATGAATAAACTGGCATAACGCCATACGGAGTTCAAGTTGCATCATTTGAGATTGAATAGCACGTTTATCCTGAAGAGAGATTTTTAGTAAATATAAAGTTATTAAAATCAGAGTAATAAATGGAATTGAAACTAACCACATATTAGAAGGTATTTTTCCATCAAAATAGAAGAAAGCTGCAACCAGGGCTACAAACTCAGCAAAAGGGATTGTGAACATTGCTGTTGCAACGAATCCGTATGTATTTTTTGCTGCTTTTAATTCATCCTTTTTTTGTTCGTAAAGCTGCTGAAATCCTTTATTTAAACCTAAAAAGTCATATGTTAATTTAGTTTCTGCTAATTTTTGCTCCAATTGAAAAACTGTATTTTTCTTAATTTCAAATGACTTTTCCCATTTTTCTAACAACTCACTTGCTTGTTTTAAATTGCTATTTAATTCAGTTAAATTTTTAATTTTACTTGAATGAAATAACTCTTTAAAAATTTGAAATGGTAACTCTCTTTCCGCAAATTTTACATATCTACCGAATTTGGGATGTTTTAAATATTTTTCACTTACAAAGGTGCTAACGCTAGATACTTCTATGGATATAGAACCATTTACTCCGCCTAAGATAAATGTAAGCTCAGAAAAATAAATATTGATGAGATTCAAACTCAGTTCAAATAGATAAAGGAGATCGCTATCTTGCTTAGTGTCTTTATAAACCTTAAGCGCTTTACCAATTTCTGATACGAAATTTGATACTGGTTGTTTTCTACTATATTCAATTATTTTATCGAATTCACTAAGATCAGTATTTATATTTAATACCTGCGCAGCAGACAAAAAGTGGATAGCTATATTTACAATTTCATTAGAATTATTTTCAGTTTCTATTATCTTCTTTGCAATTAATTCGACCTGTTCAAAGGTGGACTTAAATTCCTGACTTTCGAATTTAAAAGTCATCTTCACCCTCATGATATAGTAGTAAAGATGACATCTTGATCTATTTATTCATTTAAAACAAGAAATAACGTTGAGCCATTGGCAGCACTTCCGCAGGTTCACAGATCAGATGCACACCATCTGCACGAACTTCATAAGTTTCTGGGTGCACTTCCATCACAGGGCAATAACTATTATGTTTCATATCCTGTTTAGTTACCTGGCGCGTCGCCTTACATGGTGAAATCAACTTTTTCAGACCTAATTTTTCATGTACGCCATTCTCAATTGCAACTTTCGACAAGAACGTAATACAGGTGTTATGTACACCACGCGGATAAGCCCCAAACATCGGACGGTAATGCACAGGCTGTGGCGTTGGAATAGACGCATTAATATCACCCATCGGCGCTGCTGCAATCATCCCGCCCTTAATAATCATGGATGGTTTGACTCCAAAGAATGCAGGTTTCCACAATACCAGATCAGCCAATTTACCTTCTTCAACAGAGCCAATTTCGTGGCTCAAACCATGAGTAATGGCCGGATTAATCGTATATTTGGCGATATAACGTTTGACCCGGTTATTGTCCTTATAGGCTGTATCACCTTCCAAAGGCCCACGTTGCACTTTCATTTTATGCGCCGTTTGCCAAGTCCGTAAAATTACTTCACCCACACGACCCATCGCCTGAGAGTCTGATGACATCATGGCAATCGCACCCATATCCTGCAATATATCTTCTGCAGCAATGGTTTCGCGTCGGATACGGCTTTCTGCAAAGGCCACATCTTCTGCAATCGCTGGATCTAAATGGTGACAGACCATCAACATGTCTAAATGTTCATCGATGGTATTGACGGTATATGGACGAGTTGGATTGGTTGAAGATGGTAATACATTCGGTTGACCAATGGCTTTTAAAATGTCCGGAGCATGTCCGCCACCTGCACCTTCGGTATGGTAAGTATGAATGGTTCGATTTTTAAAAGCTGCTAAAGTTTCTTCCAGAAAGCCACTTTCGTTTAGTGTGTCAGTATGAATCGCGACCTGCACATCGTACTGGTCGGCCACAGTCAGACAGTTATCAATCGCTGCTGGTGTCGAGCCCCAATCTTCATGCAATTTTAAACCCACTACACCAGCTTTAATTTGTTCTGCAATTGGCTCTGGCTGGCTCAAGTTACCTTTACCCAATAAACCAATATTCATCGGTAAATCATCAATCGCTTGCAACATAGTGGCAATATGCCAAGGTCCTGGAGTTACAGTGGTCGCAGAAGTTCCAGCTGCCGGACCCGTACCGCCACCGACCATCGTGGTTGTGCCAGACATCAGTGCCGTTTCAACTTGCTGCGGGCAGATCCAGTGAATATGGGTATCAATTCCGCCAGCTGTTAATAGTTGTCCTTCACCAGCAATGACTTCAGTTGCAGCACCCAATGGAATGGTAATATTTGGCTGGATATCCGGGTTACCGGCTTTACCGATTTTCCAGATTCGGCCATTTTTTAAGCCCACATCGGCCTTTACAATACCCCACCAGTCAACAATCAGTGCATTTGTAATGACAGTGTCAGCTACTTCGGATGACAAAAGTTGTGATTGACCCATACCATCACGAATGACCTTGCCGCCACCAAATTTAACTTCTTCACCATAAGTGGTGAAATCCTGTTCGACTTCAATGAATAATTCAGTATCAGCTAGACGAACACGATCTCCTACAGTCGGTCCAAACATTTCGGCATAAGCACGACGTGACATTTTCATGATTTATAAACCTTTATAATTCTGCTGCAATTTTTATGAATCGAGCTTGCCCATGATTCGCCCGGCGAAACCGTAAACCTCGCGTTTACCTGCTAATGCAACCAATTCCACATCGCGTTTTTGCCCAGGTTCAAAACGAATCGCCGTTCCCGCTGCAATATTTAAGCGAAAGCCTTTGGCTAGTTCACGATCAAACTGCAAGGCATCATTCGCTTCGGCAAAATGGAAATGTGATCCGACCTGAATCGGTCGATCACCAATATTAGCAACAGTTACCTTCAAAACTTCCCGACCGACATTCATTTCAATATCGCTCTCAGGCGTAAAAATTTCTCCTGGAATCATGTACTGCTCCTATACGATCGGTTGATGGACAGTGACTAGCTTTGATCCATCTGGAAAGGTTGCTTCAACCTGCACTTCTGCAATCATTTCCGGAATGCCTTCCATGACATCATCACGTGTCAGTAAAGTCGTACCGTAATGCATCAACTCACTGACCGTCATGCCATCACGCGCACCTTCAAGCAATGCCGCAGAAATATAGGCAATGGCTTCAGGATAATTCAGCTTCAAACCTCGGGCTTTACGACGCTCTGCCACCAGACCCGCAGTAAAAATCAGCAGTTTATCTTTTTCTGTAGGATTGAGTTCCATAACTGGTTCCTCATTGATATATATGTATTTCTAAGCAAAATATGTGCAAGATTCGATATTTGGTGTTCTCTCTCCCTTTGGGAGGGAGTTAGAGGGAGGGTTTTAATAAATGTTTAATCACCTCTCCCTAACCCTCTCCTATAAGGAGAGGAAATTAAAGGATTACGTCCGCCAAATCCTCGGAAATGCTTCATCCAGATCAAACCAGTAACGTCTTAATCGAGCGCGAATTGCAGCAAAACCATCATGGCATTGACGGACATCATCTCCCAGAAAACGCGCGCTTATTACATCACCGAGCAAAGTCAAGGTAATCTGTACATCCATCCGCATAATCAGTTCACGAATTAAATCAAGATGCTGTTCCAGATAAAAACTCGCGCGATATTTTTCAGGCGGTACAGCCCAGAAGCTGCCCATCACCGCATGTCTATTCATACCTAGACACGAACTGAGCCAGCGGTCATTGCCTTTAAAATTCAAGGTATCTGCAACCAGCAATTTGTCTTTACGCCAAAGCTGAAATCGGTTTCGATACGCACCCTGTGCAAACTGCTCATCTCGTGCCTGACGACCGATCACCAGCATATCCCAACCAATAAAACTGGCTGCCGCATCCAAATGGACGATTGTTTCGGAACTGGCATTAGCCCCATCAAATAGCATAGTTTCTTGAGGTAGCCATTCAAAAATCGCATTGTCATTTAAACGGATATGAATGTGCTGAAAAGCCTGCTTGCCATTGGTTCTGTACCACTTACCCGCACCCGGTGTAGTCACCAAGGCATGGGCATTCGCATCCACCTGCATATCAAAAGTGAGATGATCTCCACCGGCGATCCCTGCTGGCGGATGCACGATAATGGCATGGCAAATCCCATTGGCTTCTGGCCATAACATTTTCTGGATGCGTACCGGTCCATGATGCTTGCGATGTTGCAAAATGGTTCGCGCAGTCTGTTGCTGCGCCTGAAATCCCATTTCCAGACGTGCATACCATAAGTTCTGCTGTGTGCTTTTTTCTGCCAGTTCGTGCATCAACAAATCAACTCAATTTCATCTGCGAATAATTAACGAAGCATTAAGCCAGGCCAATGACAGCAACAACTGCAGCTAGACCACCAACGATCTGCTTGCCATAAGGCACATATTTTTTTACGAATGCACCCAGAGCCAAGCCTGCACCATAAATCAAAGCCATTGCTGAAACCATGCCAACAATTAATAGGGATACATGTCCGCCTTGTCCCAATTCACTTCCATGCGCCACGCCGTGGAAGCTGGCCAATAAGATTGCAGCGACAGGCAAAACCTTATTCGATTTAGTCCACAGCGCAACAGCTAAAATGACCAGTGAAGCGATGATGCCTGACTCAGCCAGTGAAGTTGAAAGCAGACCCTTGCTACCGAGCACAAAGCCTGCAACCATCGCTACTGCCAGACCGATGAGACCCGTGATTTTCCAGCGCTGATTTGTAGTCCACATCAATACACCAAAAGCAATTGCCATCATCAGGTGATCTAAACCGGTAAAAGGATGGACAAAGCCAGACCAGAATCCATTGTGATGGTCATGTCCCGCGTGAGCCATTGCCAACATAGGTAAAGCAGCAATACCTGCGACCAGTAACTGTTTGAATAGACGCATGATGAATTTCCCCTTAAGACTTAAATAAACCTTGTTTTTCGATAAAGCTGATAATCTCGTTCAAGCCATCTTGTGTTTTCATATTAGAAAATAAAAATGGTTTATCGCCACGCATCCGCTTCGCGTCCTGATCCATCACCTCCAGGCTGGCACCGACCATTGGCGCCAAATCTGTTTTATTGATAATCAGCAAATCCGACTTGGTAATTCCAGGACCACCTTTACGTGGAATTTTCTCGCCACCGGCAACATCGATCACGTATAAAGTGAGATCAGATAATTCCGGGCTAAAGGTTGCCGCAAGGTTATCGCCACCACTTTCAATAATGATCAGCTCCAGCCCATCAAACTTTTCACACAAATCATCAATCGCAGCTAGGTTAATGGACGCATCTTCACGAATCGCAGTATGTGGGCAACCACCTGTTTCTACACCCACGATACGGTCTGGCGACATCGCTTCATGACGGGTTAAAAAGTTCGAGTCTTCTTTGGTGTAGATGTCATTGGTCACCACTGCCATATTGTATTTTTCACGCAGTGCAAGACATAAATTCAGGGTTAAAGCCGTTTTACCTGATCCAACCGGACCACCAATTCCAACGCGTAATGGACTACGTTCTGACATGTTGATTTCCTTTTTTACAATTTCTTGGCACCAGTTTTAATGATGCTTTTCAATCTTTTTACTGCTGCTCTGGTCTGAAGATTACGACCGAAATAAGCGTGAATACTGGGTTTCATGCGACATGCTCAACATGGCATATTGCGGTAATGCGCTGCTGATTTCATAATCGTTCAAAGCTAATGCAGCCTGTACAGCTTCAGGAATTTCCTGATGTAATTGCCAAATAATCCGCTGCCCGCTCATTTGCCCGAGTGGAATGGTTTTTACTGCTGCCAGCACCTGATTTTCCAAAACTGTAAAGCTATAAGCAGTTAAGACATCGGCAAGATCTAAACCCAACTCACCACATAAATGTGCGTACACCGGCACAAACCCTAATTGCTTTTTTACGCTCGGCGGCTGTTTTAAAACATCCCTAATCCATGCATTCAAGGAAAATGCCAACTGCTGTGATTCAGCCAGTAATTCTTTGGATTCTCGGCTCGCGCGGTATAGCTCTGCCCAATACTGAAACTGTTCAGGATTATCAAAAGACTCCACCAGACGCTTGAGTACTGGAAGCTCAAAACGCACCAGCAGCATTTCCAATACTTCCTGAAAATAGCTCACACAAGAGGCTTCATCATGTACCATGCTTTTTTCGATGGCGCTTTCCACCCCTTGCGAATAACAGTACGCTCCAATCGGCAATGCCGTTGAAGATAAAGTCAGCAAGCTGAGCAGTTGAGACGCATTAGTGATGGACATGATGCAAAGCCTTAATTGGGCTTAAACGGTGGTCATGCTGATGCTGTGCATAAGCACCGCTTTCTGGTTCAAATGGGTGCATGACTTCCTGAACTTCAAGGCCTAAACCCTGCACCATTTCAGCCAGTACATGATCCGGTTCAAAGTACAATGCAGTAGGTGTTAACATGAGAGGAACATGACGGTTCCCTAGGTGATAGGCTGCTTTTAATAAGTCAAAGCTATTGTTTGTAGTCACCTGCATCAATTTTTCAGGTTTCGCATCGACCCGAAGAATGTCACCCTGTTCAGTTGCTATAAAAGAACCACTACGCAAGATTCCAGTACGTGGTAAATCTGCACCAATATCGACACCATTTTTTAAAGTTGCACGAAAACGGCTCTTTTGTCGTGTATCGAATGTGAGTTCAAGAGACTCAAAATCACTTTCTGGTGCAATGTTTTCCAAACGTTGCGTATAAATTTTCATAACTACCCTACTGATGCTGATAAATCCTGTATTTGTTCCAAATTGAAACCAAATAATTTTTAGCATTTAAAATTTGCATCAAAATAAAGCAGTTATCGTGCCAACTTGGTTTTTTAAAGATTCTAAAATTGAATGAAAGATAAAATCTCAAATTTTTTTGTTGAGCTAATACGTAAGTTAAATTATTTTCTTGATTCAAAAATTTAAGCTAATATCTCTACAATGATTAAATAAGAATATGAGAAATAAATGGCAAAATTTTTAAACACAAGCGGAACAAATTTCTTTCTAGAAGAACTTATTAAAAATGCCAAAGAGCGTTTAATTTTAATTAGTCCATATTTGCGTCTCAATGATCGTATTAAAGAGCTATTGGAAGACAAAGATCGGCTAAAAATTGATATCCGTATTGTTTACGGTAAAAGTGATCTGCATCCTGATGAAATTAAATGGATGCAAAAACTGGATTATGTGCGTCTAAGTTTTTGTAAAAATCTACATGCAAAATGCTATTTGAATGAATCAGAGTGCATCATTTCAAGCTTGAATCTCTATGAATTTAGCCAAGTGAATAACAATGAAATGGGGATTCTAATCCGCAAGTACGAAGATAATGATGTATTTAAAGAAGCTTATGAAGAAGCACAACGGATTATTCGAATTAGTGATGAAGTCCGTATTACTTTAGATGAGGTAAAAGCAGAGACCATCCCAACTGAAGAGAATAAATCAGAAGAAAATACAGCGTTCACGAAGCTGACCACAGCGAAGCTTGCAGCAAAACTAGGCTTAAAAACAGCAGACACTTTTGAGAAATTGATTGCCAAAGGTTATCTAACACTCAATGAAAATGGAAAGCATTTTTTAACAGATGAAGGTAAATCTGCAGGTGGAGAATTCCGAACTGGACAATATGGCATGTATTTTTTATGGAGTGAGAATACAGAGATTTAATTATATTTATAAATCCCTCCAAACCTCCCTTTGTAAAAGGGAGGCTTTAAAAGCAGTATGACTAAATTGCTACCAGATCCCGAATACCTTTTTCCGGCATTTCACTTCCAATACCTTGAGCAATCACTTGCCCACGTGCCATGACGGTATAACCATCTGCCAGTTCTTCAGCAAAGTCATAGAACTGTTCCACCAGAACAATTGCTATTTCACCGCCATCAGCCAGCTTACGAATTACCCGACCAATATCTTTAATGATAGATGGCTGAATCCCCTCAGTCGGTTCATCCAAAATGAGCACACGCGGTTCAGATGCCAATGCGCGAGCAATCGCCAGTTGTTGTTGCTGGCCACCGGATAAGTCACCGCCGCGTCGATACTTCATTTCTTCTAATACCGGAAAAATCTCATAAAGATGTTCCGGAACTTTACGGGTTTTGGCTCCTTTAAATTTCGCCATGCCAATCAAAATATTTTCTTCTACTGTTAGGGTTGAAAAGATATCTCGTCCTTGTGGCACATAAGCCAAACCTGCCCGTACTCGCTGTTCAGGACTCAGTTTGGCAATATCTTTGCCATCTAAAAGGATCTGACCTGATTTGATGGGCAATATCCCCATCAGACATTTCAGTAATGTCGTTTTACCAACACCGTTACGACCCAAAACCACTGAGCACTCACCGACAGGCGCATTGAAAGACACATCACGTAAAATGTGACTACCGCCATAAAACTGATTTACATCTTTAACTTCTAGCATCAGTCAGCCCCTTAACGTCCAAGATACTTTTCAATGACCTCTTCATTGGCCTGTACTTCTGCCAATGTGCCCTCAGCCAGAATCGCCCCTTGTGCCAGCACCGTTACTTTTTCACTAATGGTATCGATGAAGCTCATATCGTGTTCGATGACCACCAGCGTATGATTCTTTTTCAGTTCCAGACACAGTTCAGCAGTCCGTTCGGTTTCGGCATCGGTCATCCCTGCCACTGGCTCATCCAGTAAAATGAGTTTTGGACGTTGCATCAGCAGCATACCAATTTCCAGCCATTGCTTCTGACCGTGCGATAAAAGCCCTGCAGGTTTGTGAATAAATTCCTGCAAGCGGATTTGCTGTAACGATTCATCCAAGGCATTTTGTGCATCCGGATCGAGCTTGCTGAAAAAGCTTTTTTTAACACGTTTATCTTTAGGTGCAGCCAAGAGCAAATTTTCCATCACGGTGAAATTTTCAAACACCGTTGGTTTCTGGAATTTACGCCCGATGCCAGCTTCTGCAATTTCTTCAGTACTCATTTTCGCCAGATTATAGGTTTGGCCAAAAAATGCAGAACCTTCAGTAGGACGGGTTTTCCCGGTAATGACATCCATCAACGTGGTTTTACCCGCGCCGTTTGGCCCAATGATGCAGCGCAATTCACCTTCTTCGATATACAGCGATAAATCATTTAAGGCACGGAAAGCATCAAACCAGACACTGACTTTTTCCAGATAAAGTGCGATCCCATGGCTAAAATCTGGCCCTTGCTCTTTTGGTCGGCCATAGCCTTCAGAAGCATGGCCGCCATGAGGTTGTAAAATTTCACTCATTCGCTACGCTCCTTTTTAAAACCGTCAAATAATCCAATCACACCTTTAGGCAGGAAGATGGTGACCACAATAAATAATGCCCCCAGAATTAATAACCATGCTTCTGGATACGCCACAGTAAAGTAAGTTTTAACTGCATTAATTAAGCCTGCACCCAGAATCGGCCCAATTAAGGTACCTCGACCACCAGCCGCTACCCAGACTGCCATTTCAATCGAGTTCACCGGATTCATTTCGCTCGGATTAATAATCCCGGCTTGTGGTACATACAGTGCACCAGCGATACCTGCAATCACAGCAGATAATACCCAGGCTGAAAGCTTGTACCATAAGGTGCGGTAACCTAAATATTGCAGACGGTTTTCACTATCACGAATCGCGCCAAGCACACGACCATAAGGTTTATTCATTAAATGGCGTAGACCAACAAAGCACAGCAATAACACCAGAGCCGTGATAAAACATAGGCTGGCACGCATCGGTGCTGATGTGATGTCCATGCCTAAAATGGTTTTGAAACCGGTAAAACCGTTATTCCCGCCAAAGCCTGTTTCATTGCGGAAGAATAAAAGTGCTGCCGCAAAAGTCATCGCCTGAGTAATAATCGAGAAGTAAACGCCTTTGATTTTTGAGCGGAAAGCAAAGAAGCCGAAAATAAAGGCAATTAGTCCTGGTACCAAGACCACAAGTATCATGGCCCACCAGAAATGATTAGTCCCCACCCAAAACCAGGGTAATTCAGTCCAGCTCAGAAAACGCATAAAGTCAGGCAAACCATCACCTGCTGATTGACGCATTAGATACATCCCAAAGGCATAACCACCCAAGGCAAAGTACAGGCCATGACCTAAACTTAAAATACCGGCATAGCCCCAGACCAGATCAAGTGCTAAAGCCACCAACGCCAGGCACATGATCTTGCCGATCAAAGTGACCCAATAAGCAGACAGATGCAGGCTCGAATCCGCTGGTAATAAATGTAACCATGGCAAGGCTAGTAAAATAACAAAACAGATCGCAATTGCGAGTGCGCTATAAGGTTTATCTGAAAGTAATGATGTGATTTTCATAGGCTTACTCCACAAAGCGTCCTTTAATGGCAAACAAACCTTGTGGACGTTTCTGAATAAACAAAATCACAAGAACCAAGAGAATAATTTTTGCCAATACTGCACCCATACCAATTTCCAGTACGGTACCACTGACACCCAGTCCCAAAGCGGCAAGAACTGCACCCCATACCTGACCAACACCACCGACAACAACCACAAGGAAAGCATCGATAATGTAGTTCTGGCCCAAATCTGGCCCAACATTACCCACTTGAGCCAAGGCACAGCCGGCAAGACCGGCAAGACCTGAACCCAGACCAAATGCCATCATGTCAATCCGGCTGGATCGGATACCGACAGCACGAGCCATTTGACGGTTTTGCGTTACGGCACGGACAAATAAACCAAAACGGGTTTTATTCAGTAGATAAACAAGTAGCAGCAAGACAGCTACAGTAAAGACAATAATTGCAATACGGTTATAAGGCAGCATCAGGCTTGGAGTAATCGAGATCCCGCCTGAAAGCCATGAAATGTTAGAAACTTCGACATTTTGTGCCCCAAAGATCATCCGCACCACTTGCATCAGGATCAGGCTCACCCCAAAGGTTGCCAATAAGGTTTCCAGTTGACGGCCATATAAAGGACGAATCACGGTACGTTCGATCAGCATGCCAATCGCTGCACTGACAATAAATGCCGCAGGAATCGCTGCGATCAGATACCAATCTACCAAACCACTAAAATGCGATTTAAAGAAACTTTGCACTACATAAGTGGTATACGCCCCGATCATGATCAGCTCGCCATGCGCCATATTAATGACACCAAGCAAGCCATATGTAATGGCTAATCCTAAAGCCGCAAGCAATAAAATACTGGCAGTACTTAAACCGGAAAATACATGTCCAGCCCATTCACTGGCCTGAATTCGGGTTTTGATACTACTTCTGGCATCGACCAGCGCAGCTTTTAAATCAGGATGCAGATTTGGCTGAGCCAGTTCATTTTGAACCAGTGCAAGAACGTCTGGTCTGTTGGAATCTTTTAAAACTTTTGCCGCTTCTATTTTGGTCAGGACATTTTCAGATTGATAATCCAGACGTGCTTTTAACTGGGCAAAACGTGATTTAACCGTATTGTTTTTTTCATTTAAATACATCTGATTGATGGCTTTAGCATCAAGTTCGGACAAGTTATTTTCCAGAATATCAATCGCCTCAAGTCGCTGAGAGGCTTCTTCTGAATTTAATTTCTTTTTTGCTAAACCAAAGGTCAGTGCTTTATTTAAGGTATTTACCAGCGTAATTTGCGATAAATCAGATGGCCAGGTTTCCACGGTTTTTCCGTCAGGATAGCTAACCAGTTTGTCTTCTGCTTCCAGAATATAAGTATTGCCTGAACTGTCAGTATAAAGCTGATCTTTTTCAACAAACTCTGCCAGCTGATCAAGTTGTTCAACACTGGCAGGCCACTGGTTTAATAAAGCACGACGAGTGGCAAAGTCCCCACGAACAAACTGCTGAATAGCATCAAGTGACTGTTGAGATGATTGCGATACGGTTGTTTCGCTAGATTGAGTTTCCGCATGCACCATATTGAGACACAAACACTGACTCAAAATTAAAAAAATGGCCGCGAGATTTAGGCGAGTGGACATGAGTGCCCTCCCTATTTATATATTTAACGCTGTCCCGTCCGGGAGATGAAAAACCAGAAAGGCCTACTGCCGGAGCAGCAGGCTTTGGAGGAAATTATTTAGGAATGTATGGGCTCCATGGCTCAGCAGCGATGGTTTTCGGTGTCTTATAAACCACATCAAACTGACCATCACCACGAATCTGACCAATCATCACCGGCTTATGTAAATGATGGTTATTAGCATCCATTTGTAACTGATAGCCAGATGGTGCATCAAAAGTCTGACCTGCCATTGCTTCACGAACTTTATCCACCTCAGTAGAACCGGCTTTTTCTACCGCCTGTTTCCACATATTGATACCCACATAAGTCGCTTCCATCGGGTCATTGGTCACAAACTTGTCTGCATTAGGCAATTTGTATTCCACAGCATACTGTTTCATCTTGCCGCTGAATTCGGTATTTTTCGGATTTTTCACGGACATGAAGTAGTTCCATGCCGCTAAATGACCAACCAATGGTTTTGTATCAATACCACGAAGCTCTTCTTCACCTACAGAGAATGCCATAACTGGAATATCAGAAGCTTTAATGCCCTGGTTACCCAATTCACGATAGAACGGTACGTTTGAATCGCCGTTGATGGTTGAGATCACCGCAGTCTTTTTGCCTGCAGCAAATTTTTTCACATTGCCGACAATGGTTTGATAATTACTATGACCAAATGGTGTGTACTCTTCCATGATGTCAGCATCAGCGACGCCTTTAGATTTCAGGAAAGCACGGAGAATTTTGTTAGTCGTACGTGGGTAAACATAGTCTGTACCTAATAAGACAAAGCGTTCTGCTTTACCGCCTTCTTCACTCATCAAATATTCAACAGCCGGAATCGCTTGCTGGTTAGGTGCAGCACCGGTATAGAAAATATTTTTAGACTGTTCCTGACCTTCGTATTGGACTGGATAAAACAATAAGCCATTTAACTCTTCAACCACTGGCAATACCGATTTACGTGATACCGAAGTCCAGCAACCAAAGATGACCGCAACTTTATCCTGAGTGATGAGCTGACGTGCTTTTTCAGCAAATAGTGGCCAATCAGATGCTGGATCAACGATAACCGGTTCAAGCTTTTTACCTAAGACACCCCCATTGGCATTGATTTCATTGATCGCCATCAACGCTGTGTCTTTTAATGAAGTTTCAGAAATGGCCATCGTGCCAGATAAAGAATGCAAAATACCAACTTTAATCGTTTCCCCATTAGTTGCAGCTGCTTTCGGCTCAGAGGTAGCGGCTGTTTTATCTTCAGGCGACTTTGAACAACCTGTTAAAGTCAGTATTCCCAACATTGCAGCAACAATTAAATTTTTAGAAAACTTTTTTTGTTCGACTTTCATGTACTTCTCTCCAACCTTAGTTAGGCTTTTTTAGAAAATTTGAGAGAAGCTATTCAAATACTGTGCCACTTTTAATTTATAATTTTAACCCACTGAATTTCATTATGATTATCTATTTAAAATAAAAATAGAGATTAAATTTTGCACCAATAAATACATGTTGCCCTAAAATAGAAAATAAATTCTGAGGCGAAAAATCAATTAATTATCCTAAAAACACATCAAAATAGCGCAGGCTTTTAAATCAAAATATTAAAATGCTTACTAATGATGCATAAATAAAATGAGCAGAAAATACATCTGCTCATCAATATAATTTATTTTTCATCAATAAAATTTTGCATATGCTGCAAAACTTCCGCCGTCTTTTCACCATGTAGCCAGTGCCCTGCACTTTCAATCACTTCAACCTGTGCATGAGCAAACTGCTGATTGATGGCTTCAAAATGTTCAGGTGTAGAGATATACGATGAATTTCCACCTCTTAAGAATAATGCTGGAAGTTCATTTTTTTCTATCTTATTCCAAGCAGTAATATCTTCATAATGATCAAACAGTGCTTGCACATTAAACAACCACTGCCCTTTATTAAATGATTTTAAAAGAAACTGGATGACCATTTCCTCTTGAATATATTCACGCATAATTTTTGCTGCTTCATTTCGTGAAGCGACTTGCGCCTGTTGGACTGCAAACAAGGCTTTAAATATTTCAGAATGATGATTTTCTTGATATTGAATTGGCGTGATATCTAATACAACCAGTTTTTCAATCAGATCAGACGCCAGGTCTGCCAGCTTCATGGCAATTTTTCCGCCCATTGAATGCCCGACTGCAATAAATTTTTTAATATTTAAACTGGCTAAAGTTTCTAAAATATCTTCGGCCATGATTTGATAATTCACTTCATCAGAATGGCCAGAT
The DNA here is from genome assembly GCF_000369625.1 of Acinetobacter variabilis. Lineage (GTDB taxonomy): Bacteria > Pseudomonadota > Gammaproteobacteria > Pseudomonadales > Moraxellaceae > Acinetobacter > Acinetobacter variabilis. The sequence goes on along the minus strand of NZ_KB850113.1, from coordinate 893,649 downwards.
AAACCATGATTTCTGACATCAATTTGAATCGTAGTTGCCTGCTCTGAAAAATGTCGGGCTAACATACCTAAATTACTTAAACTACCAAATAAACCGTGAATAAATACCATTGGGGCTAAAGTTGATGTTTCATGGGTTTGTATTTGATAATTCAGGATCATTTGAGAATTCCGTGATTTCCTATGTTAGGTGTTAATAGTGGAGTTATATTGGAAGTTAATCAATTGCCAATGACATAATTTAAAATTTTGCTTAGGCTATTTTTATGGAAATAAAATATGCTTAGGCTAAATTGCAATATCTGCTCATAATTGAGTGTCACACTAGATCATTAATAAAAAAAATATTTTAAAATTTTTAGGAAATATACGAGTTTTAGAGGTTTATTTGGTATTAAGTTTTAATTATGGGATATAGATTTTGCGAGAATAAATATAAAGTAGAAAATTGCTTAGGCTATTTTAGCGTGCAATGATTTTACCGCCCTTCTTTTGAGTAAAAAAGAAACACATAAATATTTAATATTTCTTAATAAATTTCAAAAGTAGCTGATATATACCCGGTAAAATTTGTATATAAATAGATTTTTATAAAGTTTATTTAATGAGTAATTTAAAAAGCACTGAAATCCTTATGCTACGTATCAGAGTATTTATGCATTTTATAAGCAAGCTGAGAGTCGAAAAAACGAGCTAATTTTTTGGCCCTACCCTTTTGATTCATATACCTTCATTCAGGCCAACATCCCTAAATAAGATATGAATATTTAATTTCATTAGCTTCTATATACTTCATATCTGATAGTTTAAAGTAGTGTATAAAATGTATTCTAAGGCTATCTTATGAACAATTTAGTTAAAAAAAGCATTGAATTCTTAGTGGAACAAGACGTTGTTGAATCAGCTGAATGTGTAATAGCAGAAACGGGTTTAACTCCAGCAGAATTGATCACGATAGTTTATGGTGAAATTGTTCGAACAGGTCAAATACCTATTATTCCTCAAGTAGGGACTAAGGATTTCAATATAGCTCGATTAACAGCAGCGAGTTCCTTTATTCCAACTGTCAAAGTTTCCACTCCGGAACAGAAGGATGCATTTTTAAATGATGATGGTGGCTATTAAAACTCAAGACGATACTCTTGCTTTTATAGCTTAATTACACTTCCCTACTCTTACAAAATACTGCGGTGGTCATACCTGAATTATTCATGCTCTGTGCTTGTCGATCCAGAAAGCTTTTAGCAATCATCGCCATTGTGGACGCCATATTGAGTTCATGATTTTCTTCAGAAACTTTTTGAATATCTTCATAAGCCGTTAAACGCTGGCAGAATGCCTGACGTTGACTTTGTGCATCAGCATTCTGATCTGGCTCATCTAAAATATGTTTGGTTTCATTGACTATTTTTGTTTGCGTAGCAATAAACTGATCATAGTCCGCTTGTGAAAGCTTTTCGGCAAAAGCCATATTGTTCAATTGCATGCAAATAAAGAAAGTACATATTAAAGATGAGGATTTGATCATTTCGAAGGTCTTCTTTTAGTTTTCTTCTTTCCAGACATCTTCATAATCATCTGCATCAATCATGAAGCGGTAGCCCTGCTCTAAAGCCAGATAAGGTAAAACTTCAGGGGCGATATCCTGTAACTCACGCACAGTCATGGTTTCAAAAGCATCTTCATTTGAAGCCAGTTCACCACCATAAATATACCAGCTAATATTTTCTTCTGTCTCAGGCTTTCTACGGATTCCGACAATTGGATCCTGCTTCAATGTATGTACAGCCACTGCAACGACATCACCACCACTTACTTCTATATAGGCAGAACCGACCTCTTCACACAGCAATTTCTGCTCTGCAATCAGTTCCTGTAATGGTGATAATTTCTGCGTGTTTTTCGACATTCGTTTTGACTCATTAAATTCTTTAAATACCGCTTTAGTTTAGCCTAGTTTTAAAAAATCTAATGCGTATTTTTATAAACAACCTGAAGATCTGTCCTTAAAAAGGATTAAAGACAGATCGGAAATTAAGCTTATTGGAAAACTTTGAAGCGTTGATCATCTTCCAGATAATCTTTCGCACGCGCTTCGCCTTCAACTGAACCAAATACCAGTTGAGCACGAAGTTTCCAGTTTTCTGGAATATCCCACTCTGCATGAACCTGCTCATCTACAATCGGATTATAGTGTTGTAAAGATGCACCCAGGCCTTCAGTATGCAAGGCAGTCCAGGTAGAGAACTGAGCAATAGCAGTTGAATGTTCTGCCCAGATTGGGAAATTCTCGGCATAAGATGGGAATTGCTCTTGCAAGCCTTTTACTACATTTTGATCTTCAAAGAATAAAACTGTACCCGTACCAGCAGCAAAGGTTGCCATTTTTGCAGTCGTTTTTGCAGCACTTTCTTCATCTTTGGCATAGCTTTTTAATTTATCAGCGACAAAGCCCCAGAATTTTTCATGTTCGCCATTGAATAAAATAACGGCGCGAGATGATTGCGAGTTAAAAGATGACGGACTTTGCTTGATCGCATTTCGAATCAAATCAGTTAAATATTCAGGAGACTGTTCTACATTTTTACCAATGGCATAAATAGTACGGCGTTTTGTAATTAAATCTAAAAACTGATTCGACATTCGGTTAAATCCTTGGATATATCTTCGGGAAAACTGGAACCTTCACTTATTTTTATGAAGGAATTCTAATGAATAAGAATTCTGTGATTCATTTACTCACAAGTACTGATAGCTTAAAAAAATATGACTGAAATAGCTATATTATTAAAGTAATATCTTTATATATTCTTTTGATAAAGAATATTTTTTTAATTTATTTTTTATCAAACGATAAAATAAATGCCCTTTTCTGAGCCAATTTCTGTTTTAAAATAAGTCACCATGTTCAATGATGTAGCAGAAAATTGTTTTGATGATAAATATAGAAAATTGCTTAGGCTATTTATTGTCATAAGGGAAATGTCAATTCTTAGAAATCGCTATAAAAAAATCATCCCCCAATTTGGAGGATGAAATTGAATGCATCAGCTTGAATTTACTTAGAATTTGGCATTAAGCACTTGAGCAGAGACTTTATTTTTCCAAAGATCACGTAAGGTTGGTAAATAGAATTTTTCACCGAGTTCTACCAGTTCAGCATCAATCAAGCCATGCACATCATGCATAAATAGATAATCCAGATCCACACTAGAAAGCTTAAGATGTTTCTTCTGATATTCTCTGCGTTTTTGCTGTGCCTCTTTCACCAACTGATCTGCAAATGTCTTATCTTTATACTGGGTGATCGCATTTAAACGCAATTCAATAATGCCCCACCCTGTTAATAACATCTGAAATGTCTCAAAGTCCTGAGTGGTTGATTCCCAGGTCATTTCATCAAGATTTTCATTTTCTGGGAGAACAGGTAAAAGAAGTTCCATTACGCTTGGAAAAATCTTTTTAAAATTCAGAATAAATTTAACAGGATGCTCACCTGGATAATCCTTGAATTGAACCTTTTTTTGAACATCTGTTAAATAAATATCAAGCATTAAATTTTCCTTAAACAACCTGCTATTTTATGGATGTTTATTCATAAGCCCTAGAAACTCATGCTGAATAAACGATAAAACAGCAGTAAAAACGAACTGCATTTTAGCAGCTATATACGCTTATTCAATGTTAATTCGGTATGAGAAGCCATGAGGATAAGCTTTAGCACTAAAAAAACTTCAATAGTTATCTCTAAACATCCTTCTAATACGATTTCACCCGTAATTTTAAATTCTTTCTTTTATTTGCTCATGAATCTATAAAATTAAGAACTCCTGATGAAGAGAATAAAAAAGCCCACTCATAGAGCAGGCTTAATAAACAATTATGAGTTGAGTTAATCTATCTCACCAGTTTTGCCGGTTCCCATACATTCGATACACTGTTTAGCTTCCACAACGTTATAGCCGGTACCGCTACAGCTGCTACACTTCTTTTTTGTATAATCTGGATATAAATCCTCATCTGGATAGGGTTCGTCCAGATCAAAATCATCATCAAAGTCAGTCATCACCCTTACCTCATTTTTCTAGTTATCAGGGAATTTCTATTAGTAATCCTTCATTGCATATCTGTCAAAACCTGAACGATAGATGGTTCATAACATTTAAAAAACAAGCTCAATTGAATGAGAATTTTCCAGCAAAAACATGTGCTTGTTATTTTATTAAAATTTGTATGAATAATCCTTAGATATTATAAAGCCCTCATTTAGAGGGCTTTATTACTTAACCATATTAGAAAAGACTTATTTTACGTTTGGAGCCACCATATTTTCAGGACGAACCACCTGATCAAACTGTTCTGCAGTCACCAATCCAAGTTCTACTGCGACCTGTTTTAAGGTTTTACCTTCTTTATAGGCAGTCTTGGCCACTTTAGCTGCATTCTCATAACCAATGACTGGATTCAATGCAGTAACCAGCATTAATGAATCATGCAGGAAGTGTTCAATCTTGTCACGATTAGGTTCGATTCCGACTGCACAATTATCGTTAAAGCTGTTACATGCATCGCCAAGCAGTTGGATAGACTGCAACAGGTTATAAGCAATTACTGGCATAAAGACATTTAACTCAAAATTTCCTGATGCACCGGCCACATTAATCGTCGTGTCATTTCCTAGAACTTGAGCAACAACCATGGTCATGGCTTCACTTTGGGTTGGATTCACCTTACCCGGCATAATACTTGAACCCGGTTCATTTTCAGGAATACGTAATTCACCAAAACCACAACGTGGTCCGCTCGCCAGCCAGCGAATATCGTTGGCGATTTTATTCAGGCTAACCGCTAAAGTCTTTAAAGCACCTGAAGCAAATACTGCTGCATCACGGCCGGCCAAAGCTTCAAACTTGTTAGGAGCAGTGACAAAAGGCAAACCTGTTAATTCCGCTAGAGTATCCGCGGCCTTAACAGCATAGTCTGGATGGGCATTCAAGCCTGTACCGACGGCGGTTCCACCCAGTGGCAATTCATATAACCCTTGCAAAGCCTGATACAGACGAATCATGGCATGATCCAGTTGAGAAACATATCCACTAAATTCCTGACCTAAAGTTAAAGGTGTGGCATCCTGAAGATGGGTACGCCCAATTTTTACAATCTCAGCAAATTCCTGGGATTTGGCATGCAAGGTATCACGTAAACGTGTCACTGCCGGTATTAACAGTTCATTAATCTGTAAGCTGGCTGCCACATGAATCGCGGTCGGAAAAGAGTCATTGGTCGATTGAGCGCGGTTGACATGATCATTTGGATGCACAGGCTTTTGTGCGCCTAAAGGATTGCCCAGTTTCTGGTTAGCAATATTGGCAATAACCTCATTGCAGTTCATGTTACTTTGCGTGCCCGAACCGGTTTGCCATACAACTAGCGGGAACTGATTATCCCATTGACCGCTAATCACTTCATCCGCAGCACCGATGATATAGGTCGATAACTCATGAGGAATCTGGTTTAACTCGGCATTGGAGATTGCAGCTGCTTTCTTGACCAAGCCCATGGCACGAATCATGGCGCGCGGCAGATGCTCATTGCCAATCTTGAAGTTTTGTAGACTACGCTGTGTTTGTGCGCCCCAGAGTGCTTCACTCGGTACAGCGACTTCTCCCATCGTGTCATGTTCAATACGTGTTTGCATGCTCAACCTCAATTGTTATTCCATGTTTTACTCATTTAGACAGCAGCTTCAATGCTGTACCCTATTCATTCATCTTAATGAGTTTGATTAATTTTGCAAATGATAATTATTATCAATAATTAGCTTATAGGATTTTAAATCACTGCCCTCTTAACGCATTCTGATAGAACAACCATTCATCCTCTAACATTTTCCTTAAGGTATAGCGTGGCTGCCAATGTAACAACTGTTGGGCTTTATCCGTATTAGCACCCAGTTGATCCATTTCGGCATGTGGATATGGCAAAGCATCTACTGTAGGAACAGCAGATTGGGTGACTTCTGTAACCTGATCCAGCAAAGTCTGCATTGAGATCAGCTCTCCAGCAATATTAAAGGCTTCGCAAGTCCATTGTTGCTGTTGAGAAAGCCAATGTAGTGATTTGAATACCGCATCACAGACATCCATCACATGCAAAAAGCTGCGTTCTACCGTATAGTCTTCGGTCTTGGCCTGACGGCGCAATTCCAGATATTCACGCTGCTTCGCACCCACCTGCATGGCCAGAGGCACAATATTCTTTGGTAAAGGTGGCACCCATTCACCTAAAATGCCATTTTCAAAAGCACCCGCGACATTGGAAAGACGTAACATCGCAATACGCCATTCATTATCTGTCTTGGCAGTATCCCGGATGATTTCTTCCACCATCTGCTGTGATTTAATATAAGGGTTTGGATAAGTGTAATTGAAAGCCTGATCTTCTTTTAAATCTGTTCCGGAATGGCCATATACAGCCAATGAAGATAAATGTACCAGATTGCGCACTCCGGTACGCTGCATGGCACGCATCAGGCTCATGATACAGCTGACATTATCATTATAGTATTCAAGTGGTTTTAAAACTGATTCTTCTAATGATTTAAAGCTTGCAGTATGAATGACAGCCTGTACCGAATTCTGTTCAAAAACTTTATTTAGTGCTGGAGTGTTACGGATATCAATTTTGACAAAAGGCACATAGCGGCCAGAAATAAATTCAAGGCGTTCTAAGGTCTGGAGACTGGCATTGGCCAGATTATCGACCACAATGACCTCTAGTCCTTGTGCCATCAGACTTAAAGCAATATGTGAGCCTAAAAAGCCTAAACCACCCGTCACTAAAATCATTGTTTATCAACTCCATATACAAATCAATTACTTATAATTGTTTGGTGCAAATTTGGTGTTTACAATGACTTATCCACAGACTCTAAAACATAAAAAACCGACTCAAAATTTCTTCTGAGCCGGCTAATCTGCTCAATAAGTATAATTCATATTACAGAGTGGATAAACCGTAATTGTTGGTCTTGTGAATAATTAATGTATCCTTAATCTGTCCACTAATTGAAAAGTCCTCACCGAGAGGACTTTTCTACAATTGATACAATCGCTTTATGTCTGTTTTTGCAATCTACATATTTTCGCCGGTCATCAATCATTACCCGGATGATTTCTTTTGCTTGGCCAGATTTAAGTTCCAGCAGATCAGGGCATTCAGTTTTCAGATTTTCCGGAATCACCAGCTGCGTTGACCAAATGCACCCCGTCATCATCGAAACAAGTATTGATATAAACAGGACGCTCAATGACCGTTTGCACTTCACGTGTAATGGTTTCTGATTTGGATCGCTCAACTTCTTTTTGTTGTTCATAATTCTTTGCTGCCTCGTTTGCATTTTTCTGCCCCTGTTTTTCAGCATCAAGGTATGGCTTCAGTTTTTTATCGATCTTGTCCTGACAGATAATTTCTGCATTCAGTACCTTGTATTCTGCCTGGGTGCGTTTGTACTTCTGCCAGCCACCCCATAAACCAAACCCAATCAGCATTGCTAAAAGAAAATAAATAATTAGTTCATAAAACTTGGCGATAAAGGCTGACATCAGTTCACCCCCATGCACTTGTTGTAACGCTCAACTTGTCGGGTCCACACGCCATAGCAATTGTTAGAACGAATACTGCAGTCGCGCTTGGCCACATACTTCCATTTCAAAAGTGATTTACACGCCTGGATATATTCACGCGCTTTCAAATGACGAAGCATTGACGATCCAGACCAGGCACTTGTGCCGTATTGATATGTGAAATCTAGATACAGATCATATTCAGGCTGTGAAATTGGAATATTTAAGACGGTTTTGTTGAAGCGTTGCGCATCTTTATCCATATGCAACTTGAGATATTCAAACGCCTGTTTGCGGTCAATTGCTGGATCTGTCATTTTGACGCGCACACCATTTGGATAAACCGTGGTGCCGTGGCCAATGGTCGGCACATCACCCTTAACAGGAATCACTGGCTTAGGTGTATAGCCTTCTTTTATTGCTGTGGCTTGCACCTGTTCATCACTTGGACCAGTGATCCACATCCCGGCAGCAAGCACCAGAGAAGAACCAATCACGTAATATTTAGTTTTATTTGACATTATGCTTCCTCTCTCCACTGCTTGATCCGGAGCTGGTGAATTTCATCAGCACGTTTATTCTCCAGTCGCTTGTAATACCAGTTCACAGCAAAGCCACCCAATGCAATAGCGATACCCAGCCATGCCAGGACGTCGATTGATGCAAGGTATGCCACGAAACCAGAAGCGGCCCCTGCATATGTTGTTTTTGAAGCAGCGGAGGAAACGGTTGCTGCCATCTCCATTACTGCTGATTTCTGATCGGACATGCCGCCCCCAATTTTTGACATTAAAAAACCCTGATCTAATTAAAGATCAGGGTTGATAGTGATTTGTTGTGTGGAAAACACTATATTTATTTATTAGGCATCAATAGCTCCGAATGCTTTCCACACTCCTGGACTGCCGCCTGTTGTGCAAACCCAACCAATTTTCCCGCCATTGGACGGAGATTCATTCCAAACAATATTTCCTTTATCCCATGTGCCTGTAGTTGGTGCAGCAGCACCTACAGTTTGATAGTGTGTATTACCCATTGTTAAACCATTATTAAACCATGGACGGCTAACCTTGAGCGTGGTGTTAAAATCCTCTAGGAAGAATACAATACCACCCCCATCATTGACGCCCATTACAATACGGCCACTTACATTTGATAAAATACCAAATGAGGCTGTCTTGACTATATCGCTACCGATTTTAATTCCGTTTAAGCCAACTTTCGTGAACGCTCCACCTTTGCCATCATAGATATGCTGTGCGGATGTTGCTGCTGAAATTTGTTTTGTCACTAATCCAACGATTGTTGGTAATAAATGGCTTTCTGTATCGGATAACGGTTTACCACCTAGTGCGTTGATAACTAGCGAACGAGCATTAACACTATATGTTGAGTCGCGTTGACCCTCCGCATAGCATCCGTTGTATAAATTATTTGCGGGTGTCTGTGGTAGTCCGCTATTATCATGCAACCCACCTTGCATTACATAATCACCCAACGTATTAACATGGGCTTGGCAGGCTGTATAAACACTACCGAGCAAATTACCACCATAAAAACCAAATTCACCATTATAAGCTGCGCCACAAGTGTCATAATTAATCACATTCGAGTCGTCACCGTATTCGGCAAATCCGCTTTTACCATTCCACCCTGCCACACATTGTACGTTTGCACCTTGATTTGCAATACCGTCTATACGACCACCGTACACTGTTGCAGCAGCATTAACATTGGCGGCAGTTAAAATACCATGTTTTGCATTGTGCATTGCTGCAACACCAAAGAAGTTACATGGGGCATTTTTGATAATACCGTGTTCACTTGAGTTAATGACTGCAATATTTTCTAAAACCGCACCTGTACCTGAGACAACAACTTGACCAGTCGGCTTATTAATAATTCCGTATTGTGTATCACTCCATGTAAAAGCATGTACAACAAAAATAGCTGCCTTATATGTAGCTGTACCAACAGGGGTTGCACCAGCAAAATTAAAGATCGTTTTACATTGCTCACCTTGGCCAATACCTCGAATTTGGTGTGGTCGTGTTATATAAAACCCTTCTGAGAAATTATATTCCCCAGCAGGTACAAATATATCCAAAGCCCCACGCTCAGGAAAGGCATTATTTAATTTGAACCAGTTTGATGAATTTAACTCTGGTGAGTTTGTTGGAAGAATACCCCAATCCCGTGCGTTAATCTGATCCTTGTTTCGTTCAGCTTGAGCTGCGTTTAGGTTTTCTTGGTGCTCAAGAACTCCCTGAAGGTTTTTATCTTTGTACACAACAAAAGAGGCGTCCCATCCCTTATTAAAGAAATCCACGAGAATAAAAGCGCCATTTCTATTTTTAATCGCAATGGAGTGTTGTGCTGTCTTTAAGTAGACCTTAGTTGGGCTTCCGTTGCGCACTGGGTAGCCATTGCGCGTGCGGATTGGGTGTGTGGCAGGCACAGTAAAGTCAGCATCCCAAAACACCTCCACTGGAAAAAGTTCTGGGTCTTTTCCGTACTCCCCAAAAAACAAAAAACCCGCATCAAGCGGGCTTCCATCAATATCAGCAATGGCTGTGTATGGTGCTAAAAACATGGTCATAGCGTAAATTCCATTATTAAAATTTTGGCAATAAAAAACCCGACCTTAATGGATCGGGTTTGATTGATTTGTTGAGTGGCTAGAACTTGCCTGAGCCTCCGGCTGGCTTTTCAAATTGCTTTATGATGGCATGTGCCCTTGCTACCTCTTTTTTACCTTTCATATGCTTCACCGCCTCTCGCAATGCAAGCGTTACAGGTACAGGCACAGGCATTCCGGTGAAAACCGTTCCAATAGTGGCATCCATCATCGTTGCTATCAGTGTCCCCGTGTTTGACCAGTTGACACCAGTGCCTTCAGGAACGGTTTTGATGATCTTGGCAAGTTCTACAGCATTGCGAATCTTTTCAGCTTCCTGTTTTCCAAGGAGCGTATCGAGTCGCTGTGTAGTGCCATCAAGAGTCTTAACCACCTTTTCCATTTTTGATGCAAGTAAAGCATTATTACCCTGGGCGTCTTGAGCACCTGAGAAGGCTTCGTTACGGATCTTGTCGATGATCGATGCTTGCAAATCATTCCAAGCCTGCTCACCACCTTCAGACTGCAGAATCTTTTTCTTAACAAATTCTAAGTCTTTTTGTGAGGTGGTTGGCTTGATGATTCGATTCACAATATTTTCATCAATAATCTTCCGGTCTCCACTGTTAACACCTTTCTTCATTGCAACCAGATCAGAAAGAACGGCTCGCCCCTCCCAGCTTTGTTTAAACTGAGAATACTCTTTGCGAACTGCACGGAAAGCATTACTGCCGCTGTTATCTAGAGAGTTATCTATCAGTTTTTTAAGTCGTGTTTTGATGCGAATATCACCATCATCTGAGTTGCTGCCCAACTCATTGATAAGCTGGCGCCATTCTTCAACCTGATTAACGTTTGGCTCTTGTCCTTTAGGTTTAGGTACTAATCTCCCATCTACTTCATCAGCAACGCCAAGTCGCACTGCTGCGCGTTTTGCATCTCTATAGATTGCAGTAGTCTCAAGATCAACATTTTCATTAATTAAATCCAGTACGGACTGGCTATCTAGTTGAATACCACGCTCATCAGCTGCCTTGATATCGTCTTCTGCCCACTTTGGTCCATTACCAAGATTAACTTTTGTTTGTGCGCCTTCAGACTCGCGAACTGCCTGGTATTTTTTATTTACGGCAGCTCTCTCCACTTTAAACTGAGTTCCAAGCACATCATTTATACGATCACCAACTTCGGCTGCATTGGTTGTTGTTGCACCTTTGCTATAAATCATGTCATCAATAGCACTTCCAAGAGCTTGCTGCTGTGTATTCAAGTGCTCTTGAATGATCTGGCCAGCCTCACCACCTTTACGCGCTAAATTGTGCATTTCTGCCAAGTCTGTAGGGTTGCGTGATACCTGGGCTGTTGTAGAAGGCACATTGAATTCATCAAACAGAGCCTGACGAGTGGTTTCTATTGGCACCGCTGCAGCACCCATGCTACCACCGGTATCGGCAGTACGAAGACCGGCAGCCTCACTAACTTTATTAACAGTGCTCTTAGCCGCTTCTGTAATTGCGGTTACAGGTCGTTTAGCCTGCTCTACAGCTTGAGCAATTACAGGTTTAGCAGCTTGTGCCACTTCCCTAGCTGCTGTGGTCGCCACTGGAACAGATGCACGTCCTAAGGTTGCAGTAGCAGTACCAACACCACCCCCCAAGACAGGCGGCAAGGTATCAAGACCACTGTCTTCAATAAACTCACCCACTGCACCTACAGCACGCCTACCGCCTGCCGTGTTTGGTTCATAGGTTAGAGCATTAGAAAACTGTGTAGCTCGATTTACGGCATTCTGTGCGCCTTGCTGAGTACCAAACGTGCCATCAACGACAGATTCAGCAATACCATGTAGACCACCAGCAGCCTGACCAATCGCCCCACCGATTGCACCAGTTGCCAGAGTTGCACCGGCTTCTAGGCCACCAATGATTTTATCCATAGTGCTGAGCGGCTTTTCTTGTGGTTTTGGTTGTGGTGGCTGATCTTCTCGAATCACGCCATTTTCATCAAAATCAGGTAAGCCAGAAGGCTGTGCTTTTTGCGGATTCTGTTTGTCGAAAGCGTCTAGCAATCGATTCACATTAGCTTGTTTTTTCTGAGGATCAATCTGTTTTTTGGTGGTGCTGGCTTTGGCCTGTTTGTCATAAGCAGCAACCAGCTGATTGATCCGGTTTTGAGCTGGTTTGCGATCCGGTGCCTTTACTTCACCAACCATATTCTGGATATCCCTCCAAGACTTCTTTGGTTGTGCATAAGGTGATGATGGCAAAGACGCCCATTCATTGCCTAATTTACCCACAGCTTTAGTGAAGTCACCTTTCATAACATCACCCAAAGCACCACGGCCTAAAATCAAAGCCACTGCTGCCAAGTCTTGGTTTTTCGGTGAGAAGTCTGTTAATCCGTATTTTTTGGAAACCTTGTCCCATGTTCCCTTTAAAAACTGGTAGCGGCCAGCTGCTGTGGTTGAGTTCTTTTTGCCATCAGTCTGGGTGAATTCTTTTTTGACATTCGGATGGGCTTTTAAATCATCAGAACGCTCATTACCAAATATGGTGTTATACCCATGCTTTACGCCTTCAGCATTCGCAATAACATCCAGCATTTTTCGAACATTCGGATTGCTCAGAGCTTTTTCAAGTTCTTGACGTGTAGCCATACACTTTCCTTTGGGTAATAAAAAACCGCCCGAAGGCGGCTTGTTTGTTAATTCATATCTTACATACTACAACCTTTACTCTCGATTGCATGTCTAACAGCTTCTTTTTCGCCTCTAACATTGGCAAGTTCTGAAGCTTCTACGCCATCACCTTGACCATATCCCCACCACATTGCTTGCATTGTGCTGGTCTTTATCCTTTGCTCTTGAGCTATTACAAGTTGGTTTTCTCTTCTTGCTAATGAGTTCACTTCATTTGCTAATTGTGAGCAATTAAAATTCTCATAACGCAATCCAGATGTATAGGATCCAGTTATTTGTGAAGGTTGAGTTGGCATATTCATGCAACCAACAAGAGTTAAAGCAAACCCAGATAGAATAATATTTTTCATGTGACACCCCTACTTATTATAAATAAAGGTTATCACAAAATATTTAATCAATCCCTAACTGATTAGCAATCTGTTGCATTTCTGCTGGAGATACACCACGCGCTTTTGCAGCCGCCACCACTTCAGCAGAATAACCTTTGCCTTTGGTTGCATAGATCTGAGATTTCTTATTTGCAGTCTGAGCAGCTTTTGAAAGTTGTTTAGCAACTTCCGTCAAACTTTCCTGCACTGTTTTTGGGTCTTGGTTTGGGTTAATGGATGCAATGGATGCTTTTAATGCAGCACCTTCTGATTCTGTTAAAGCACCAAGGCCACGCATCTGATCAACTTGAGCCAGGAAGATTTTAGACTTCATGGTTTCTAGCTTCTGATCAAAGGTGTATTCAGCAGTACCTGGAACATTACGCATTGCTCTGTTCCAGTAGCCACCAGTCGACTCATTAAGGGCTTTCGCATCATTAGCAAGCTGAGCTGCCAATTTGGCACCTTCGGATGCATTTCTGGCTGCTGTCGCAAAGCCTTCAACCTTTTCCAGTCGTTCCATGCGCTGCTCAGGTTTTTCTTTCACATTAAATACAGTCTGGGCAATCTTTCGCTCTTCCTGATTCAATTTTTCATAGAACTGCTGCTGATCCTGGTCAAGCTTTGAATAAAACTGATCGTTATCTAACTGCATTTTTTGCTGTTCAAGAACACGACCTGTTTTACGGTCCTCAATTTGAGACTCAATATTATCAATCTCAGCCTGAGTTTTATCACCGTACCAAAGCGTTTCAGTTTCGGTTTTTTCGGTTTCAGCTTTAGCTTTACCAGTCTGAGCTTGTTTGTTTTCGATCTCAAATGGCGTTAAATCATTTTGATTTAATGCACCCAATACATCTTTAAACTGGCTTGGATTGGTTGAGGCAAGGGTAAGTCCGGTTAATGTTTGCAGCCCTTCAGGGTCTGTTTCAGCCATAGTTGCCATCTGACGCAAATAACCAGCCGTTTCTTTATCACCAGAATTCTCATAACCAACCGCTTCATTTTCCAGAATTGATTTGGCCAAGTCAAAGCGCTTACTTGCTGTCGCTGCATAAATACGTGACGCTGTTTTAAAGGTAGCTTGTTGTTTACCTGAATCCAGAACATCATAAGATCGTTTGAAATCTTCTGCTAAAGCCGGGTACTTCGCCATGATGCTTGCATAGTCATCATGGGTTTTATTCGGTTTTGACGCAAAGGCTGATAGCTCCTGTTGCATCTGCTGCTTCTGAATGGCTTCACGTTCAGCTTGCTCTTTGGCTTGCACAAACTGGCCGATCTGCATGCCTTGAGTAAGACCGGTTACTGCAGTTTGAACAGGATTTTGCACATCAAGCATATAATTAATAGGTTGCATAATTAAAACATCCCCATCATCTTCATACCGCCGATCTGACCAATCGCACCAGTTAGGCCATTCCACATGTTTGCGCTAGCTTGGCCGCTTGCCAAGGCTGCGCCAGCTTGTGCGGCGCCAGACTGTTGATAAAGGTTTGAAATATTACTTGCAGCCTGCATGCCCGCGTTACCGGTTCCAGCTGCTGCGTTCTGACCAAGTGAGGTCATGCCTGCTAGATTTTGATAGCGCTGGTTAATCAATTGATTGAGCAGTTGCGGCCTAAATTGAGCCAATGCAGCCTGAGTGTTGCCACCACGCAGACCACCGGTAGCGGATGCATTTTGCAAAATAGCGTTTTCGCCCTGTTGTAAGTAGGTTTGCATTTCAGCGCTATTATTGATGTTGTTAATCGCTGCTTGTTGGGCTGTATTACCATTGATTCCAAGCAAATCTTGCTGACCAGTCAAACCGCTAAGGCCTGCATCCGCATAAGGTTTTAAGAGCTTCTGAACTGCATCAAATTGTCGACGCTGTTCTTCAACGCCCATTTCAGATGATTGGATCTGAGCATTGGTTGCTGAGTTCGCTGCCTTCTTTTGAGCTCGGCTTGAAAGTACGCCACCAACAACCCCTGCGCCAACTACTGCTGCAACTGGCATAAATACTCTCCTTTGGTCAGTCCGACCACCACTTGATCAACCAACACGCCATTTTTTAAGAATGATTGAGTTAAAACACCTTCTTTTTTAAATCCAAGCCGAAGCGCATAAAATAGAGCTTTTTTATTGGTCGATGGTGTATAAGAAATTGCTTTTTGATAATTACTGAATAGGTAATCAAGCAGTAATTGCCCTGCCTGAAATGCTTCTTTGCCACGCAGCAATAAACAGGTGTGAATTTCTGCAGTTACTGCATTTTGTGGAACAAGCATAAATAGGCCTTTGATTTCTTCATCCTGGTAGATTCCAAGGCACTCAAAGGTGTGAGGTAGTTGCTGTAATTCGTGATTTTTAGTTGCATCATCTGAAATATCATCATTCACTGCAGCATCTAAAATCACACGGTTTATAAGGTTCAGATCATTCAGAGGCTGCAATGTAATCATGTGACCTCTCGACCTGATGCACGAATCGTGAGTGAATCCGCAACACTTGCAATCATGCTAATCGCATCGCCAGATTCAAGAACATGGCCAACTAACTCAGGGCAAACATAGGTTTCGCCAGTTGCTACCGCCTTATCCTTAATGATTGCATTGCCATCACCTACAGCACCACCAGACGGCACCAGATTACAGCTAAACGTCACTGCTGCGCCTGTTGTATTAGTCACCGTCACCTTGTCAATCATGGTTTTAACCGATGCAATGTGCTGGTTGGTTTGTGCGGCTTCCAGACGTTTAGAAGGGATTATATTTTTTACTTTGACAGCCATTAGATCAGCTCCAATGAGTTAATTTCTTGATATTGAATTTGGGTGGGTTCGATGTGGTCTGGTGTGACATGCTCATAACGTGGCGTTAAGTCATCATGCTGGCAGTTGCATTGATGTGCTGGCTCCATGGCCTTCACTTCTGCCAGTGCTTCAACCGCACCAATGAGTGCGATAGCCAAAGCCGCCTGAGTGGTTGCGCTATCTGCAGCAAACAACACTTCTTCAATGTCATCGTCTTGTCGGTTAAATTCACCGGGCACCACATCAAACACTTGCTCAAAAGCTTTTAACACCCGCGGATCTTTAAAGATCTTGGCAAGCTCTTCACGGCTTGGTTTTTTAGGTCTAACTAACATTTAAACCCCCAGTGGCTCTACTTTTGCCTCTAGTCGTGCAACTGATAAGCGTGCTGCCGATGTGCCTGTAAATCGCTGTATGCGCCAGTTTTGCATATAGCCTTGCTGAAACCACACAAGGCGCTTTGTGCGCTCTCCACGCTTACCTACACTGATAAATTTAGGCATGGACCACTCAATACCATCAACAGAGTACTGCGTATAAATACGGGTTTCTTTATTGAAGGCATTACGACCAGTTAAGGCCACCAATTCGAGCTGATGGAAGATTGCACCGCTGGACTCGTTATAAACAATCGCCGTGCCAAACTGCCACTCAACTTCATTCCCCCAGTGTTCACCGGTTTCATCAGTTAGAGTGCCAAGCTTCGGCTCAGTGGTATGACCTACGAACCATTTGTTATAGGCATGAGTCATGTTTCGTGCCGTGTAGCCGTTACCACTGTTTAGAATAAACCAGGTTGGTTGACCAGTGGCCTGCGAAGCTAGTGAGTCATAAACCAAAGTCTGATTTGGTAGGTGGATGTATAACCATGAATGGCCGTCGATCTGACGTGATTCAATCAAACAATCCGCTAATTGTGCTTCAGTGTAATTCGAAAGGATCTGCTCAACTTCACGGGTTGCTACCTTTTGAGTCGTTCCAGATCCAGCAACGTAAACACTGATTGCTTCATTTCGCCCACTACCAAGCATAGCGATTGCATCCATATAAACACATGCAGTCTTTTTGCTTAGTGTACCTTTCATAGTTTGAGCGCCATCAATGCGCTGGAATGGGAAGTATTCACCGCCGACGTTATCAAACACTTCAATAGTGTGTCGGTTTAACACATATACTTCATTTCGAAGCTTGATTAGACCAACGATAGGATCGGGATCGACTTCTGAAGAACCATATTTAAGCGGATTCACTTCAAATGGGTTATTTAGTTCAGTGACAACAATGTTGTTGCTGTCGCTTGTCATGAAATAACCATCCACCCAGATCACATCGCAGACTGTACCTAAATTTGGGTCTGTTACTTGCTTAAGTGTGCCGTTATATAAGTACAAGGCACTCCCTGCATTTATGGCTAGATAATCAAATGAGTAGTCAAATGAACATAGCCCGCCTGATTGCACATCACCCAACTCAACAACCTGACCAGATGCTGTGATTTTTACAAACTTGGTGCCGCAAACTCGATAATGCTCACCACGCCAAACAATTCCACCACGATCTACACCAGGCAGGTCTGCGACATGATTAATACCCTCGGCTGGCCGTAAGTATCCAGCGGAAATCCCCTGCCCTTTTGGTACCGGAATCAGGTTGACAGGATAAGCTGTGCGAAAATCAGAGTTATTGTCAGTATAGATTCCATCCAAAATAGGGATTTGCATATTTACCCCACTCGATACCAAGTATTAGAGAGCTTGTCGTACTTCAATTTAAAGAAACCGTTTGCAGCTAAGGCATTTGGCGCACCAATCACAAGTGCATTATTCCCATCAACCGAGAAATTATTCACTTGTTGAGAACAAGCAACCAATAAGACTTGCCCATCAGTCACAGTGTAACGCTCAGGCAGTTTGATTGAGCCTGTGGTTATGCTTACCGATGGGTTTAAAATCAGATAGGTACCAACCTCATGGTTTTCGATGTCGAGTGTGAAATCTGCATTCGGGTTAAAGTGTTGAATGTTGATTGGTGGATAATCAACTTTCTTAATACTTTCCTGAATTTTCTCAATTAGTAACTCAGCCGGCACACCACGAAAGTCACCATTGTCACCACTCCAAATCACCACAGAATCACATGGACCAATACGATCCGTATTACTTAATCGTTTATTCATTCGAGAAACTCACAGAGGTATCAGGTGCAAAAACTGTTTTGGTTGGAGTGCTTTCGATGAAAGGCAGACAACCGCCTTTATGACCAGCACCACGCGGTAAAGAAGGGTTAAGCCGAACTCTAGGTGGATTACTAAGCATGGCTAATTGAATCGTTTCAAACGCATCCTTCGCCATGGCTTTTAACTCAACCGGCACAGCCTTGCCAAATGATCCAGCCAGCCGAATCGCCAGATTTAAGCGAACTGCTTCAACTGCATAATCTGGAATATGAGTTTCTTCATCCAGATCGCCACTCTTGGCACTTGAGCCCAATGGATAGCCAAAGCGAATATCTTTGGCATCCCATAGGCCCATCATGTTGTCGAGCTTGAGCTTTGCGCTTTCAACCTGCTCCGGCTGCATATCGAACACATAAGATGCAAGTCCTAGTTCCTCAAGAGCCTGCTCAACGATTTGTCTTTTAGTCCAGGACATTTAGCACCTCTTAATTATTCAGAGTCTTTAGACTCATGATCCAGTACCAATTGAGCTAATTCTGGCTTGCCAGCATTGGCTTTGTATTTAATTTCAGCTTTATCAAGAATGGCTTTAAGCTCATCTGCTGGCTTATCTTCCAGTTCCTTGAAACGGATCTTTTTGCGTAGCTCTTGGTTTTCTTTTAGAGCTTCAACCAGTTCTTCTTTCAGCTTGGTGTTTTCTTTAATTTGGGCGTCCAATTGCTCTTGTAGCTCTTTATTTTGTTTGGCTGTGCTAAAACCATCTGCACTACCTGATGCATATTTCATGTCTGGTGATGCATCTGGCAATTCACCAAAACCCACCCAGCCAGAATCAAGCAGCTCTTTTTCCGATTCTTCATTTGATGCGGTTTGGTGTTCGTATTTAGCTTTATTGCCCTTGTAGAGCATTTTTGGATAATTCGACATTTCACTACTCCAAAAATGACGACGCCCGCATATAGCGGGCATTTGTCGTCACGGTTTTATTGTTAGGTCTGATTTTCCAGCATGATACCGGCTAATTCAGGGTTAAGCACTTCCACGTTCGCCCACACAAACAAACGGTAGTTAGCCGCCAATGTATCGACGTTGGAATCGGACAACATCACAATCTGAATGCCGCTGTCAGTGGTTGCTTTACGAACACGCTTACCAGAAGCTTCGAACGGTTCTGTGTTGAAGTCAGCATGCACAATTTCAATCGCTGATTTTTCATAGAACACGCTTGCTGCAGAGGTCTTTTTGTTCAGGATGGTGATTGCCGCATCAGCTGCCGCGCCAGTGGTCACGTTTGCATAAGCCTTTTGAGCTGCTGCCGCGCCATCAGCCGGAACAATTGCAGGTGAAATTGTCCAGTTATTGCCGCTAATGCCGATAATACGGAAGGTTTTAAGCTGACCAGTAGACTGCTTGTTGATATGACCAACTGCGTATACACCTGCAATTGTGAACACATCGCCAACCGCAGCACCTGTACCAGTTTTAACTGCTAAAGTTTGAGTACGGTTATCAGCCGGGATGCCATTCGCATCAGCAGAAACTGGCGTGTAAGACTGTGCACCGCTGACAAGGTAGCCAGAACCCGCAGAGCCAGCAATAGCGCGGCCATAGTCAACACGGAAAGTATCAAAACCTGCAATCGGTGGCAAAGTTGAGCGTTGATATGCATTCATTTGTGCTGTATTCATGGTTTGACGCGCAGCCAAGTTACCAGCAAGGTTTTTCGCCATACGTGGATTTAACAGCATGATACGCTCGCCACGAGTCGCTTGTTGCTCAAGCATCAGGGCATCAGCTTCTGCAGCATCATCGTAGGTATCAATCGCACCCGAATTGATCACTGCTAGAGTGCCGCGCTCTGCAATACGGTTAGCAACCAAAGTATCCAACTTGTTAGAAAGCAGGATGTTTGAGGTTTTAACAATATTGTCAAAAGCATACGGGTTGTTCAGATCCACACCGGTCAGCTTCACCGGTACGTTACGGATATGCGATTCAGTCAACGTTGCTGGAACGGTAAGTTCTACCAGATCCTTGTACTGGCCAGAGATATCGCGACCATCAACGATTTCTGTCATCAAAGGCATTGGACGGTGGAAAGTCTGACCATTCAAAGCAAGTGCTTCAGCAGGTGCTTTGTATTGAGAAACGTTTTTAGAGCTAATGTTGGTCGCATCAAAGCCAGCCACAACATCATCAAAGAAAACATCAATTTTTTTAGCAAAAGAGTTTGGCATATAGAATTACCTTATTTCTGTAGAGATTTTTTGTATTTGATCAGTTCGGTACGATCACCAGTTTTCGCTGCTTTCGCTTCGAGTTGCGCTAACTTTTGATCTACCGCACCAGCTAATCCAGCTGAACCGCTTGGTTTCTTTTCTGGTTGAGTGGCTGGCTTACGTGTCTGAATTTTCATTTGAGAGTCCAGTTTTGCAGCTGCAAAGGCGAATAGAACCGGGTCAGTAATCGCTGAAAGCTCCTGGGCTTTCTTCGGGTTTTTGCCCAGGTGATACATGATCAGTTCAGGGTTTTCGGCCGCATGAATCAAGATGCCCTGCTGGGTTGGTGTGAGCTTGTCTTTTGCAGCTTCTTCTAATTCCCCAAAGTCTTTAACTTTGGATGCTACATTTTGACGACGCTCTTCATAGCTTTGCATTTTCTGCTGCCATGCCTGCTTAGCTTTTTCTTCTTCAGCCTGTTTTGCTGCCTGTTGCTGTTCAACTTGGCGTTTTCGCTCATGCCATTGTTCAACTGCGCTTTCGAATTGATCTTCGTCATAATCAAAGTCGGCAAGCTTTGGTTTAGGCCCAACTTCAATCGGCTTATCAGCCGGTTTAGCCTGTTGCACCTGAGCCTCTAGCTCCTTGATGCGTTTTCGTGCTTCCCGCTCTTTTTTGCGAAGTTCTTTTACCCATGTCGGTGCTGGTTTACCGCTAAAATCATCATCATCGGATGGTTCAGGTTCTTCATCACCCACCGTAATGACAAATTCTTCATCTTCAGACGTCTCATCCTCGGACTGGTTTGATTCATCTTGGGTTTCTTCTGGATCTTCTTGGTTTTCATCTTCCTGGTTGTCTTCAATCGGGTCGATGTTGTCTTCTTCATCCAGTTCTGTACGCAGGTCTTCAATTGACATATTGCATTTCCTCGTTCTGTATAGGCTGAACGGTTGCCTGTTGTGGTTGCATACCTAGCTGGCCGATTGCTTCAAGCACTGCTTGCCGCTCGTCCATGTCCAGGCGTGTCATTAAATCGATTGCTTTGGCTTTGGTTTCTTCTGCTCTTGCTATCGCGAGTTCAGTGTCTGCCTGTGCTTTAATTGCGAGTGATTTATTCTTTTCGGCTTCTGACTGCAGATACAGCGTATTTGCATCAGGCTCTTGATTTTGAGCTTCTTGCGCGAGTTGCTGAGCTTCTTCCTTAGTCGGCTCTACAACGCCCATACGCAGCAATTTCTTGCGATAATAGTCGCGCACTTCATTAACACCTTCGCCTTCCATGTTCATCATAATCATGGATGACAGCACTTGTTGGTCCATTGGATCAGATACCAGTGGAAGCATGTTTGTTAGTGAGCGTACGGTTGCATTTCGCTTGCTAGTCGATGTTGGTCCAATATCAATTGAGACATCGAACTTGGCTTTGGTTAAGTCGTTTGTGTGCTCAACTTCACCTGAAGTCGGGTTATAAACAGGTTTGAATAACTCAATGGAGTCAATCTCGTCCTGGTTCCCCACGGTCTTCATGGTTCGACCATCTTCAATATAGAGTTCAGAGGCCATGGACAGCCAAATTTCACCAGAGCGACGCACTGCTTTGGCAAAGTTCGAAATGTAGATGAAAGATTGCATGCCAAGCTGGTTTTGCACCAAATCAATAGCTTCTGCACTCACATTGGAGCTTATCTTTTCACCCTGCTCTTGATTCCCTAGAAGATCTTTAATATCCACTTCTGTTAATTGAAGTAACGCACCCATTGCTGGCGGTACGCTTGGCGGTTTGGTGTAAGCTACTGGGCCTTGAGCAACAACATTACCCGCCGCATCTTTGAGTGGATGAGCTAACAAGTACGGATAGTTTTGAATATTGTCATTCGCCCACATGTGCGAAACGCCAGCGACCTGTTCAGGCGCTAGAATCGGCTTCTCAACGCTCGAAGAAGCACTGATTTCACCAAGCTTGGACAGCTGCATGTTCTTCAGTCGCTGAGCATCTTTGCAAAGCCGGACATGGCCCATGCAACGCTCTACGTTGTCGATGTACCAGCGCTTGCCATATACCGGCACAATCGGGATATGACGACCAGCGATATAGCCGTAATCCTCAAGAACACCCAGACCAGACATAAGAAGCTTACGAACGCGCTTACGTTCAAAATCACGTACCCGGACTTGTTGTGCACCAGTTGCATTCAGTTCATCAAGAATGCTTGGATCCTCTTCAAGCTGTTCCGCTGTATAACGTTCTTCAGAGCCATCGATTAAACGGAAGATGTGAATCTTTTCCTTAACCTTTTCGACCTTGTAGTATTCAGCGACGTAAACAGAGTCTTTTGAAGCCCAATCAAAGTGACTATTGGTAATAGTCTTATCCCATGAGGATGGATCTTGATCTTCACCATATTCCTCTTTGAATGCATCGCATGACATTGAGGTCAAAACAAAGCAGTATTTGGCATCTGCTTTATCCTGGCGTTTAGCGTCGGGATCAAAGAAAACGCATGTATCAGCATCAAAAATAGGTTCTATTCTGATTCGCTGATGCTCGTTCTCTTCATCATCCTCATCTTCATATTCGGCACGTAAACGCCAAGCACCAAAGCCACCACCTACCGCTTCTTCAAACGCATTGTCATAAGCTTCATCTGCGCCTGAGTCCTGCTCATCTGCACGATAAAGCTTTGCACAGGTATCGGCCAGATCGTCATTACTCACACCGTCTTTGCTAATGAAGTTCACACCGATGCGGTTATTGCGATACTCATTGATAATACGAATGACAGCCAGGTGAATCTTATTGACTTCAAATTTAGGCTTATTTTCAAACTGCTCGCCTAACTTGCCTTCCCACTGAGCCCCAGCAATAGAATAAAATCGACGATCCTCCAAGCACTGCTGACGTTCATCAGCAACAGCACCTTGAGCTTTATCAAATTGTTTCTTTGCGGTTTCGTGGATTTTGGCAAGTCGATCTGCTTTATCAGTCACGACTTGACTCCATTTGATTACCAACGATTGACGGTTGGGATTGGGTTGATTATTGGTGTATTTTGTTTTGGTATGTCATCAACAGCGAAACACATAGATAAAGCATCAGCCATGTTTGGCGATGGAATACCTTGTTTTTTCATTTCCGCTTTACTGACCAACTGAATTAATCTTGAGCCTGATGTTCTTTTTCGTTGCTGTCTGATTAGCTCTGATTTAAGTTGCTCTAAATCTTTTTTATCCATGCTTGCAGATGAAATACTAATCAGTAGTCGTGGGTCTATATATTCACCCTTTACAACAGCCTTATAAGTATTCTCAAAACGATCTCGAAGCAACCACCAATATTGAGCGCGCTTATTTAAAAACACATCCTGATTGGCTTTGTCATCCTTGTAGATACCTGGTGTTGGCTTATCACCACCACCAAAACCATGAACAATGATTGATTTATTTGCTATACGCTCTTTTAGCCCGACCTTGACACCAGCACCTACACCAACAGAGTCGTAAACAAGGATTTCAGAGCGGTTCTCAAATGCCTCATCAAATGCCCAAGCGATAGCATCATCAATATCACCATCTTTTTTTTGCTTAACACCCAAAACAACTGAGCCATGCCTAAACGCAATAGCTTTAGAATCCTTGCCCTCATCGGCTGGATCGAATGCTGTTACCAGCTCGCCACGTGGCTGTAAGTGTTGAAGCTTTAAATGTGCATCAATGGCAGCGTCCACCCACTCAGACTCAATGATTGAGTCATCAAAGGCTGTTCTAGGCTCACCACACCAGATGTTTAAATATTCTTTGTAATTGGTCGACTTACAGCGTTCCATTTCTGTTTTTAATGGGTCTGCAAAGTAGGGGTTGTGCCAATAACAGACTTTTGCTGTGTAGATATATTCATCTTCATAAAAGCCATTCTGATTGATTTCATCAATGTAAGGCGCTGCTAGCAATTGATAGGTATGACTTCCAGTGTCACCAGTGTTCCAAGTGGCGATGATTTCAGAATCTTCTTCACGGATCGTAGGAATCAAAGTGTCCCAACTAAGCTTAGAAACAGTTTCCGCCTCTTCAACCCACATGCCGTTATAACCAAACTTTGATTTAAACGACATAATGTTTCGAGCAAGACCTACAAAATCGAACTTACCACCATTATTTTTGTGCAGGATTTTAGTTGCCTGAATCTCGAATTGATCCTCAATTCCGAGTTCATATATCTTGTGAACAAGTAGTGAGTAGCTTGAATCCTCGATAGAGTTTTGAAACTCACGAGCACACACCCATTTTTCACCAAAGAAAGCCACTTTATAAACTAAATGCTTAGCCACTTCTTGCGACTTTGCTGCACCACGACCACCAAAGAATGACTTGATACGTTTAGGTGAATACAAAGGCACAAAAGCCTCAATCACACTTAGTTCTATCTCCATCAGGTTTCACCACTTTAATTGTAAGTGTTGCCTTTGTTGCAACTTGAACAGGACCACCATCAGGACCAGAGTGTTGCACTTTCTCGGTAAACATACCCAAGTGCTTGCCAAGATGCGCCCAAGCAGAAACACGTGCTGATTGTGTAGAGCCTTCTGCATAGTCTTGAGCTTCTTTAAGTAAGCCATTCACGACCATTTCAACAGTGACCTGAGCTTTATTTGAGAGTTTTTCCTGAGCCTCGGCAATGGCTTTTGCAATGTTGGGTTTTGCTAGGTTTTCACAACCAATGTCTCTTGCCGTCTTTTCGCTATACCCCGCACGAATCGCGGCTTGCGTTGCATTTAGGTCTATCAGATATTCTTCGACAAACCGCTGCTGTTTAGGCGTTAGGTTCGCCATATCTTTACTCCTGATAACACCACTTCAAATCATCCGGCACAGTCAAATGCACATGCAACTGAGTCACAGCAAAGTCATGCACATAATTCAAATACTCGGTCATTTGCTTAACTGTCGCCTTGGTTGTACTGCAAAGCCTGATGACCTGTTCACCGATAGCCTTATACTCATCTGGTTCGGTTTGCTTTACCTTGGCAATGGCATGACACATTTCACCAAACTGCTGGTCATCTCGACGATAGATATAAATCAGAAACTTCTTCTTGAACTCGTAATGGAGTGAATCTTCATCCTGACCAATCTTTCTTCTAATCTCACCAATCCATTTCCAGTAAAGCCTATTCTGCGCTGCTGACCGCTCATCTGGTGTTTGATTGATCCTCACCACCAACGGCTTACCCTCATTAATCGCTTGGTTGTAGTGGGTATGCATGTAGTTAATGGCTTTAGTGATGTCGGCATGCGATTGGATAGGAAACACGGCTTTTTGCATTTCCTATCTCCACTAAATTACTTCTTTGGTAGTTTTGGTATTGGCATCCAGTGCGTTGCATTTGATGTGAAGCCAGACCAGTATTCGGTTGTTAGGTCGCCACGCCCACCTTTGCAATAACGCTGAACTTCCGGGTCCTCATCGCCTCCTGATTCCACCGTTAAAACAGGTTCACTCCAACCCGTCACCCGACCATCTTCAATAATAATTTCAGGCTTTTGCTTTTTGATACTAATCCACTTCATCAAAACACCTCTTTATCTTCCACTACCAACATCCGATTCACTTTCACCAACCACTGATCAAACATTGCTTCACTCTCTGCCCGATTACCCAATTGAAAGGTATCAAACTGGAAATGACAGGAATGGCATAAAGGAACAGTGAACTGATCTGAACTTTTGATCGACCTGCCCTTACCATGCTTAGCATTATTTGAATGAGCAGCCTGGCTATTGGGATTACCGCATCGAATACATGGCAGCTTTCTGATTGCTGCTAATCGCTTTGCATCACGCATACAGCGCTTCACGCAAATTCTTAATACGCTCTTTCAGCTTAATCATGATGCCGTCAATTGCCAGTAGCTCATTTCGTGTCAATCCCGATCTACTGAGGTTCTGATACTTAGACAGCTCAGCACTGCAAAATTCTAAGTCTTGTTTAGCTTGTACTTTGTCTGTCATGAGTACCACCAATAAGAAAAGAAAAACCCCTCAACATCTAGAATGCGAGGGGCTTTGTTTGCCGTAATACGTCCGGCGATTTTGAAATAAAAAAGCCCGCTTAACTCTCTCCAATTAAACGGGCTTGACTTGCATCACAACGTCTTTCTTCTTTTGCAGAGCAACTATATTGCTTAAATATTGCAGCTTTATGAAACAGCTCTTTGCTTGAGTGATTGTTATTTAACTTCTTTCAAACAATCACGACACACCTTGATTTCTTCATCATCAACCGTGTAGTCGATCTCAGTCGCACCGTGTAGACCGAATAAACACATTAAGAATCGGAGCATGCTTTTCTCCAGACAAAAAAATACCTCCTTTATGGGAAAAGGAGGCAGAAACTTGAAAAAGAAACTACAGCGATAGAATCTGGGCTGAATTATATACTTTAAAATATTATATACAAGACCATGTTATTAACTTTTACTTTCAAATAAAAAACCTGCTTAGCTGGAGGGCTAAACAGGCAGGATTTAAATCATCTTTTATTTGTTTTCGTAAGGTTCTAGGAATGAACACAAGATATCATTTGCTCATCACAACTAAGTATAAGAAATATATGCAGAATGTTTTAACACGTAATAATTAAGTTATATTTATTAATAACTTGATCATCATTTACTCAAAAAGATCACTTAATAATCAATCTTGTCTATCTGGCACGCCATGCAGGACTCGAACCCACACCACCGATTTTGGAGACCGATGCTCTACCAGTTGAGCTAATGACGCATTAAGAAAAGCCCTCTCCGCGGGGCTAGACGCTACTCATTAATCCATCATCTCGAAATGGGCTATCAATCTGACTTCTTAACTTTCGTTCTGTATGGGTCGGGTTGTCATCCCAGATCTAGTATTTCTCTTAGGCCCACTCAGCACGTGACTAAATCATGCTGGATTCAAACCACTTATACGGCTGGTTTCTGCATCACACCGTTTGTGCTGATAGTTGAGCAAATTAGTGCACAACGTCACAAATCCAAGTTACCTAATGGCTAACGTTATTTCATAAGGTCACCAATGAGTCAGGTTTAAGAAATTTTAGACAACAAAAAAGCCCACCATTTGGCGAGCTTTCCTTGATGCTTAAACCTATTTTTGACATTTCACGTTAAACTGGTATTCGTCTTGAGTGACCTTAATTTTAATATTTTTATATTTTCGTTTGTTTGGATCCATTGCCGAGCCAGCCACTTCCTCAAAAAAACTACGATCATTCATTAGCTCGCCATACGCTTTATAGCCTAATAAAATCTTTACAGGCTTTTCGCCTTCAGTCACTAATTTACAGAGAGTATCTTCTAGTTTTTTAACAGTTAAAATCGCCATTTCAATTAGAGCTCAAAAACAAAAAGGCATTATCACTTAATTTTATGAATAAATAATGTCAAAAAAGCCCACCTTTCGATGAGCTTTAATGACTTGGTCTCGGTTGAACCGTAATACGACCAGTATAGATAAACTATACCTTGCGTCCATATAGGATGTCAAATATTCGTTTTCCTTAAATTTTTCCGATATTCTCCTGCGTAATGTTCCACCTCATCACGCAATTCATTGAGTAGCAATTCAACCGCATTGCCTAACCATGCATAGCGCTTCGAGTAAGTATTTGGCTCAATATAATCAATTCCTGAAAATACCAAGCGGCCTTTCAATGTGTGATATTCACGCAGCTTTGGACGCAATGAATAGAACAGCTCCATACGTGCAATGTGTTTGCAGAATTGCTGCATATCAAAACTTTCACGCTGCTTATCCATTTCCTCCTGCACCATGCGCCACAAATAATCAGAAATGTATTTTGTGACCACGGAATAATTATCTGTATTGTCCCGGTAATCACCCCATACCAAAATTGACGCATAAGCCTTGGTTTCGTCATTTGGCATCAGAGCAATTGCACCACAGCGATCTTCCCAATTGACAGGGATTTCATTTGTTGGTGGTGTATCTGCTTCATAATTCGCAGTCTTTGCTCTTAACTGCTGCCCCAACCATTCAATGTTTGTCATCTTTTCAGCTACCATCGCATTCATCCCTATTCCCTCTTAAATCACATTCAATGCTTTCAATAATGCAAAAATCAGCAGACCCTGAAGACCTAAAGCACATGCCGATGCAATCTTATGTATCCAGACTTTTTCACCACGATTAAGTTGGTTGTATTGGTTTTCGTGGTACTCCATGCGCTTTTTAACCTGCTTGCCCCGATATATCGTGTAATACAGCGGGTCAACCAGACCGATGCAGTTCAAGAAAAATTGATATGCAATCGACAACACCAAAACCCATAATGCTATTTGCTCTAATTCCATCCCATCCACCCTCAAACCCTTAACTTTTCAACTTGAATAATCAGCTTCCCGCCTTTTTCTGATGGCAACCGCTTCACAAGCAATTCATCCACCTGAGAATCATCCAGAATCAATCCACCTTTCGATAAAGCATCAAAGCAGGGCTTCACGATGTTATCGATGTCGCGTATTTTCGTATCAGGTGGCGCGTATTCGATCTTTACGCGAACTCTGCCCTGATACCCTGCTGGCTCAATAAAACGCTTCATAACGTCAATAAAGTGGATTGCACGCTTACTTAATCGATTGGTCTTGTTTGCCCCACGAATCCAATAGTGATTCACCGAAGGAGGTGTAATTAAAACTTCACACCAAAGCAATTCATCATTCATCACACCAAATCCTTTCCCTTCGACCAGATGAGCCGGAACCTTTGGCATTGGATCTGGATTGGATTTCTTTTTCCCCGACTTGGTTGTTACACCAAATCGAGGACCAATACCGGCTTTTCGTGCCTGTGCTGCGGTGATACGGAGATTAGTCATTAGCACCTCGCAGGGCTTTCTTGATCTCACCAATGCAATATCGAATTGCAAAAACTCGCTCGGATTTTCCAGACTTCTTGTTCTGCTCTAATGCAAATTCAAGCTGCTTGATTAAGCTCGCAGAAGAAGTTCTTAAATTGTCATTTTCCTGCTTAGCCTGGTGAAGTTCCTGAGCCAAACGATCTACTTCTAAAATAGCCTGCTCTCTTGTGAGTTCCTGATCCGCAAAGCACTTTCCATCAGCATGACAATAACCATCACTGCCACAATAACCAGAGCCATGCTTGCATCTCATTACAGCATCTGCCCAGACATTGTGGTTCTTGCTTAGCAAGTCATGTTCACACGGTATTTTTATTGCTTTCATGACCTACCTCGCAGAATTTCTCTCGCACAATTAATTGGTCTAATGTCGGTTCTTGTTAGCCAGGTTAAAGCTTCATCAATCCGTTTCTGCTGGTCCTCAACCTGCTTCTTCTTCTCGATATAACAAGCCTCCATGTTGTTGAGCTGCTCTTTCAGCCCCTCAATCTGCTTCTCATACTTCCGCAGGTCAGCATCCTGCAGCTTGATTACTTCATCCATTTCTTGGATGGCAGCTACTTTAGCCTTCAACATGTCGAATAGCTCAGCTACAGTCTTATGTGCTACATCTTTAAAATTCATCCCACTCACCCCGAATCAAATCTTCATACGCCTTACTTTCTTCATCTGCCGACTGGTGCATCATTTCAAACTGCTGCTGAAGCAATTCCTTTTCCTGTAGATCAGTCGTCCGGTTGATCTGGTCTCTTAATTCTGTGAATCCTGTCATGCTGTTCTCTCCATCCGTTTTTTATAGTTTTTGACTGCCGATGCCTTGTTGCATGAAAAACAGCTATTTGTACTGGTATAGCGAAGCGTTCCACCACAACTCACACATGTAGCCCCATGAAAATGCTTTTGGCCTTCCTCTCTGGCCTTGTTGCGAGCAATCACATTCGGGTTCTTGCGTCTTGCATGTGCGGCTGCTACAGATGCAGCCATCACATTACGCATACTTTTTTGAGCACCACCTACAGGTCGACCATTGAATTGCGAAAACTCACCTGAATAACCTTGTGGCAGAGTTTCCACCTTTCCACCATTTTTTAAGAAAGCCTCAAGGTCACTATCAAGCTGCTCACGTAGACTGCGCTTAGCCTCAATCTGAGCATGAGTTATGTTTTTGCCAGCTTGTACCGACTCGATTCTTTGTTGAAGTATTTCGTTCACGCTGCACCTCCGAATAAATCCAAAGTCCATTCATCACGCGCTGGCTTAGCCTTTGCTTTCGGTTGCTTTACGGGCTCTGACTTAACCGGTTCCATTGGTGGTGCATACTCAAGTTCTAGCGATTCAGGTGCTGGAAATGCCTTATTGAATTCCTCTTGAGTTGGCGCCCAATCAACCAGCTGCCAAAATTCACATCCATGTCTCAAGCCTGCACATACTCGACCCGCCTCAGCATGAAGAAACCAAAAGCTGATAAGAGATGTTTTTTGAGCTGGATTCATGTACTGACAGCGATCTTCTTTTTGCTCTTTAAAAGCTTTAACAAAATAGGTTTCTAGCTTCTGATCAGCTGCGACCTCAATTTCATTTTCACCAATCAAGTCAAGCCAGATTTTGAAGTCGATATTTTCCTGCTCATTCAATCCGGCAAACGCATGATCAGTAAGCGGCGCTGGATAAGTTGTAAGACCGCTTGAGTCTTTGTATTCAGAAATTACACTCACACCCCACCCCCTGCGCTTTCATCAGCTCGTACCGATGCAAAGCGACAAATATCCAAACGATCCATCACCCGAACTACGCCTTTCTTGCCATGACGGTTTTTAGCGATAATGATTTCTGTAATACCACTCGGCATTTCGTCATCACTGTTTACGATTGGATGGGCCAATAAAATCTGATCCGCGTCCTGCTCAATCTGGCCAGACTCTTTCAGATCAGATGCCTTTGGACGTTTACCTTTTTCGGATTCACGGTTGAGCTGTGCCAGTGCGATAACCGGACAATCAAACTCTTTTGCCATGGCCTTTAAATCACGACTGATTGAACTCACTTCCTGATAGCGGTCTTTCTTCGTTGGATCACGTACCAGTTGCAGGTAGTCGATAATGATGCAGCCTAATTTCTTGTAATTGCGCTTGGCCTTGCGTGCATACGAATGAATCTCTGCAATGGTCGGCTTTTGCTTGTCTTCGATATGGATCGGTAGTTTGCTAAAACGATCCTGAGCGCCTGCAAATTCCTGAATCATCCCGTCGTACAGATCGGCATTGTGGATGTTGTCGTATGGGATCTGAGTGAGTGCTGAGATACAACGATTCGTGAATGTCTCTACATCCATCTCGGCAGATACGACCAGTACCGCTTCCTTGAACTGCATAGCGGTTTGAATCGCCACCATTTGCGCTAGAGTGGACTTTCCTGATCCAGGTCTACCACCAATCACACAAAAATGGCCGCGCTGAATGGTGCCCACTACGTTGTCCAGATGAGGCAGATTAAACTTAACGCCTGTGTACTGCTTATTGGCCTTGGCCTCTGCTTTCTGGATCAACTGATCACCAGAGCGCTTTAGTGCTTCAGCAAACGTAAAACTAGACTTCTCCAATTTCTCATTCGTGGTTGCCTTGTTCAGGATATTTTCAGCAGCGTTATGCACATCAGGTACGGTTAAATCTCTTGCCACTTCCTGAATGCTTCGGCCCATCTTTTCAACTTCACGATGCGCTTTCAGCTTGTTGAGTTCAGCAACATAAGATTCCAGGTTGTAGAAACTCGATGGTGCATCTGCCATCAGTGTCATCAGGTATTCAGACGGACTTACACCAACCAGTGAATTTTTCTCATTCAGTTTCTGTTCAACAAAAACCACATCGTACGGTTTGTTCTCACTGGCAAGATCGGTAATGGCCTTGTAGATTTCCTGGTGACGAGTTGCGAAGAAGCAATTTTCATCCAGATCGTTCATCACGGTTTCAAGTGAGTTCTGAACGGTCATCAGTGCAGCAAGTACACATTGCTCGATTGAGTTGCTGTGAAGTTCAATCATTACCAGTCCCCCATGTCAGCTTGAAGGTTTTGGGTGTCGATAGGTTGTGATTTCACAGCCTGTTCAAAAAGTTTCTCAACGAGCTTGTTGTCACGCTTAATCCACTTCACAAAATTTGAATACATCTGGGTGTCATCCACTCCACCGGTGATAATTTTGTTTTTGTAGTGAGGATTAATTTCAAGCAAAATTTCTTCAGCTTGGTCTTGAGTGATTTTTGGTAATCCAGAACGCTGTAACCAAGAATTCAGAAAATGTAAATCTGGTGTCCAGAGATTCAGAATCTCATCCGGTGAATTTTTTGCGTTTGCGCTCTCTTTAATATTTTCTTTAATATTTTCTTTTATAGGGTACGGTTCAACCGTACTACCCCCATGCGGTTCAACCGTACTACCCCCATGCGGTTCAACCGTACCAGTATCGTTTGTTAGTACTACGGTTGTTTGGGATGGGTTTGGGAGAATAGTGATCTGATTTGTTGTGCCAGTTGTACGGGTAACAGAGATTAATTTAAGCTGTTCAAGTTCACGAATACGAGCGTAAACAGTTTCATCTCTCTTGATGCCGCAATACTTTTTAAAGGTATCTGTAGCAATCGATGTCTTGCTGCGATTAAAGCCCACAGTTTGACGCAGAATGAACATGTAGCACTTGAACGCCTTATCACTAAGCTGCGCCATGTACATATCATCAATGACGAAATTAGGCGTTCTAGAGTACTGTTCCGTCACAATGACTGCCTTTTCTGTTAGTTTTTCAAAATCCAGTCCAATGTTCATGACACCACCTGCATTGTGAATTTGCATAATTCATTTTTCGCTTTGGCTACAGCCTGAGAATTGGCAATTGTTTTTTCTGCCATATATCGCTCGACTGGATTTTGAAACAAATAAATCTTTCTGTTTACTTCGATTTCGGTTAAAATTTGATTGTTCATAATTAATCTCTCCGATGAGTTTGAACACAAAGCCTGATCTGAACCATCAGGCTTTTTCTTTACCTGAATCCCCGTGAATCCCTTCCGATCCCTCATGGAATTGAACCTCTGTACTTAAATCCCGCAATAAAGCTGCGACTCCCAAGCGCTCAAAAGATTTTGCTTGTAAATTAAGAACATGCCATTCACCGGCGATTTCCTTTTCTAGGAGATAAGCCAGATATTGGGCTAAGTCTTTACCTTTGATATTTGAGAGAACCTTTGCCCGTTCATGGTTCTCGGGAGACAAGCGAACATGTGTAGATTTCTTTTCAAGACTCATAATTTTTACCTACTTAGGAAGTCCGACTCTCAGAAGTATTTCTTTGGAAACCTTCCCTTTTGTCTTCTTCTCAATAATTTCTGAATAGTTTGTTTGCCCGGTGTACTCGGTACGTGGTAGTGAGCCTTTCTCAATCCACTTGTACATAGCTCTTGGGGTTTTTCCGATCCAAGCGGCTACTGTGTAGACACCGCCAGCATCATCAATACATGACTTTAGGTTCATTTTAACCTCCAATATGAACTTATGGTTCAACTTTAACAAGAACTGATACTTCTTTCAAGAAGTATTAATATGAACCTATGGTTCTTAGGTAATTAAAAATGACTGATCATTTGACTGAATTCTCAGATCGACTTAATGAAGCGCTCGAAAAGAAAGGTTTGCCAGTTCGCGGGAGAGCGACTGAGTTAGCTAACTTTTTTAAAATCACACCTAAAGCTGCTGGAAAGTGGATCAATGGCGAAGCTTTGCCTGACACAAAAAGAATTATTGATTTATCAAAATGGCTGGGTGTTGGTGTTGAGTGGCTTCTCACTGGGAAAGAACCCCCAATAAAGCTAGACAATAATGTTGATCTGTCTCAAAAGATTTCTCTTGATGGCCGTCCTGTTCCTGTTATTTCATGGGTAGCTGCCGGATCTTTTGATCCAATTGAAACCATCCTAAAAGACACAAAGATTGATGAGCATCTTCCTCCACTCAAGGAGTGCGGCAAGAATGGTTATGGTCTTATTGTTGTTGGGAATTCCATGAAACCCGAGTTTAAGCCGGGCGACCGAATCTATGTAAATCCTGATATACAGACTTTTGATTTAAAAACCGATGATCTGGTAATTATTGCTTGCAGCGGAGATACGGAGGCAACCTTTAAGAAGCTAATCATTGAAGGTGGTGATAAATACTTACAACCTCTTAATCCAGATTGGCCTGAGCAGATTATAAAACTAACAGAAGACTGTCGTTTGGTTGGTAAGGTTGTTGGCCTACATAGAAAGTTTTAAGAAATAAAAGCCGCTATATGCGGCTTAGGTATTCAGGACGACTAATCCTGAATTGCGGGCTAGTAATCCGCTAAAGGTGAGGATGAGAGTAGCGAATGTTTGGCGTATAGGTAGGGCCTAGCGACCAAGCAGGTGTGAGATGCACTAGCAAATCATTTAAGCTGAACGCCCCTCCGGTGTGGCCACACCTTCAGGGCAAGCGCCCGGCATGGCGCTATATAAATACACACACCAATATAAATATTGGTGGGCGCCCGCCAGTGAATTACAAGGTACATGCCATGTTTTCATTGACGTTGCAAAGGACTAAAGATGGCTATACGTTAAGTCTGAAAGTGGATTTCCACCAACTGGCTTTAGCGTTAATAGCGGTCGGATCGTTTTTTGCATAAACCGAGGGGGTGTGATAAGCACCCCCTCACCCATATTTAAAATACATAAAGTTAAAACAGAAAACAAATGCCGCATACCCGAGCGGACCTTGGATCGGGTGGAGGGGAATATGAGTACTGTAGTAAAAGAAAAGGTAGTGCATTATAAAAAGGTGGACTTTCTAAAAGGAGCAAATTTAGGACAATTGTTAAAAGCACAGCTACTTGAAAAAGAATCTTTTTTCTACAAAGCTGCCAATAGACAACAATTTATTTCCGCAACCAAAGATGATTTTATTCTTATAAATCATGCTAGCTCACATCAAAGTATGTTTTTTGGTGAATTAATCATAGTTGAGTCTGGAAAGGCTCAGGCTGTCCTTAGAATTGAGGGAGATGATGCGTCAGAATTTTCAATCAAGACGTATTTAACAGAAGATCTCCCTGATGATGAGGGAGATGAAACGATTGGTGAAACCGTAAGAAAAGAGTTTATTGATAGCGTTCTTTATTTTGGCGTAATAGATAATCATGTAGCTATTATTCAATCAAGGTCGCTTACAGCCCGCACACTGGAGTCGTATTTAGGATGGCTGCTTGGTGAGGCGGCTAAAGTTTTACCTCAAAACAGCGCTCTTATTTTAAAAGACTCTCCTAACCCTGCCGTAAAACAAAAACTTGATTCAACTCCAGCAAAATCAATAGCAATTTCCTCGGGTATAGGCTCTTGTGAAATGCAACCTATACACAATATTGAACAAAACCTTCCAGCCAAAATAGATTATAAAATCGAGGATAATGTGGTAGATGTTCTTAAAACTGCATTTGGCGTGGATTTAGATAAATTAAAACTCGAGGAGAGTCTTGATGATGCAAACCTTAAGCTCAAATTAACACTTACATATAATCGACGGACATCTAAAAGTGGTCAGAAGGTTATTGATTCTGTGGCTTCATCTATGCGTCACAATGATGATTATGTAATCACTCTGGAAGATGGGACAAAAGTTACTGCTGATAACCTGAAAATGAGTGGAAAAATCCCAGTCGAAACAATCAATGATAAAATTTATAACGAAGGTTTGAAGGTTCAGATGTATAATTGGATGACTACCAATATCAACTTTGGTGATTAACATGGCTAAACGCTACTTGCCTTTTTATAATAATGCTAGATTTATATCTCTGGTATTGGTAGCCCTTTTTGCTATTTTTTCAATTACATTCAAATACTTAGATTTAGATATCAATATCAGCATTGCACAGTTTTCTTTTGTTCTGGTGTTACCTTTAAGTCAAATTTTCTTAGCCTATAAAGGCATGTTAGATGCTATGAAGCTTGATGGGTTAAATCAGAGCGAACGAGATAGATTAACCTCAACAATAGATATTCGAAGAAAATCATCCCTTTATGTCGCTATGCTTTTTATCTTTATAGTATTTTGTATGTATATATCTAATTCTATGGGTATTTTGTCTGATAAGTTTTTATTATCCTTAATACTTTCGGTTGGTTTGACTTCAATATTGAGTTGCTTCTTAGCATGGAGTGATTTGCATGAGATATCCCTATTAGAGAAAGACCTAAAAAGCCGTAAAGAATCTAGGGAGGCTAAAGCTAAGGTTTTAAGCAATAAATAACTTTAGTAAAAGATCCCAAACAACCCATCCCTGTGATGGGTTTTCTTTTGTCTATTAAAACATAAAGATGAACAAAAAGTTCAAATAAATGTACTTTTGGTACTTTACATATATGTACTTATGGTTCATTATTGTCTCACAAACAAAGAAAAGCCCCAGCGTTGCAGCAACAACCTGGAGCGTGACCCACAACCAACCTGTGAGTGAGATAAGTATGACAACTAAATCCAATATTCTCAAGTCTGCTATTGCAGCATCAGTCACCGCAGCACTGGTCGCAGTTTATGCGTTCCAGCCTGCTAAAACTGCTGATGAATTAGCGGATCCGCAAATCAACATAGCTGCAAAGCAATACGAAGTTCAAAGCGTGAATTGCAATCAGATCTGTGTCGCTACTGTCAAAGCTGACGATTACAGCATCTATGTCGAGTATGCGTTAGATGATGGCTCGGTCGAGTTCCTGGACATTCTCAATGTCGTACGTCATGAGGAAGCGGTTAATGCCTATGTTGATCGTTATGAGATTGAAAAGATTAATGCTGCGATTGTTGGGGGTGTGAAGTGAAAAAATGCACCTTAAATCCACGCCATAAGTGGTCTTTTATTAAGAATGTTGAGGTTAAAACAGGCTTTATTAGCGCAACAAGGCAGTCAATAAGAATTAGCAAAAAAGGGTTGTTTCGTTGTGAGTGTGGTGCTCGCAAGTATGGTGAATATCAACACACCCCAAAACCCGCAGGAGAAACAGCATGAACACTTACGCTCAATTCTGTGGATGTGGTGCGGCAATGCGTCCTATTCATCACATCGGCAACCAGTCTTTATTCCTGTGCCGTGATGGTCATAGCACTAAGGTAATTGACTGCAAAGTAAATGAAGATTTCACCCGTGATTTGTACTTTTCAGACCTGCCGAGTTTCAAAGTGGATCTGGATATTTCGATTGAAGATAACGTGCTGACTTTTGGTTTGTATCGTCAGATTAGTGAAAACCTGTATGCAACGGCTGATTGTTCAATGGCTGTGTTACCTCACACGATGACGCAAATGCGTAGTCAGAATGGTGACATGCGATATGCCGAGCCGGTGGATATTCATTCTTGGCTTGTGGTGAAGGATACACCTGTGACCTTGCTGGATGTTTGGAATTTTGAAGCCGAGGAAGGTCAGACATTTGCGCTGACCGATGAACAAATTAAAGAATTACAGCGACTTGTGAGTGAGTACGCGGAACAACTATTTGAAGAGGTGGCTTGAGATGAATGCACCAGTAAAATCAGAAAATCAGGTTGCTGAACATGATCCTAAGTCGATCAAGGCTTATGTATCAGATGCAAAGATCCGTCAAAAATTTGAAGAAGTTCTAGGCAAAAAAACTCAAGGCTTCTTGGCCTCAGTGATGCAGGTAGCGAACCAGCCACAGCTTAAAGGTGCTGTTCCGGCAACTGTAATTAATGCAGCAATGATGGCGGCAACGCTTGATTTGCCAATTAACAATAACCTTGGCTTTGCTTACATTGTTCCATACAAGCGCAAGTTTAAAGATGCTCAAGGTAAATGGTCTGAGTCTTTAGAGGCTCAATTCCAAATGGGATACAAAGGCTTTATTCAATTGGCCCAGCGTTCAGGTCAGTTTGCA
Source organism: Acinetobacter variabilis (assembly GCF_000369625.1). Classification (GTDB taxonomy): domain Bacteria; phylum Pseudomonadota; class Gammaproteobacteria; order Pseudomonadales; family Moraxellaceae; genus Acinetobacter; species Acinetobacter variabilis. The sequence continues at coordinate 855,259 of NZ_KB850113.1, read as the reverse complement.
CGTATTGCAGCAACACCAGTGTATGAGGGCCAGTTAATTTCAGCGAATCCCTTGCTTGGTTATGAGTTCGACTGGACCATTCCAAATCAAGGTGAGGCCATTGGTTATGTGGCTTTCTTTAAGCTGTTAAATGGTTTTACAGCTGAGCTCTACATGAGTGCTGCTGATGTGAAAAAGCATGCTGGGAAATATAGCCAGTCATTTAAATATGGCTCTGGTGTTTGGAAAGATAACTTTGAATCTATGGCTCTTAAGACTGTGACCAAGCTGCTGTTATCCAAACAAGCACCACTTTCAATTGAGATGCAGACAGCACAGCTTGCAGATCAGGCGATTGTTCGCGATGTGGAAACTAATGATTTTGATTACATCGACCACAACGAAAGTGTTGGTGCAATCGAAACCAAAATGACCGTTCCAGATGCCGAATTCCCTGTGCTTCTTGAGCAAGTCAAAGCAGGTGCGTTCGAGAAAGACTATGTGTTGAGTGAGTACGCTCTGACAGATGCACAACGTCAGGCTGTGGAGGTGCTGCCATGAAACTATTCCGATGTTCTTCTCTACACAAACTCATTGGTGATGGTCGCTCTAAAGCGGCTGTCATTAGTGACACAGCAAAATCAGCTATTCGCGATGTGGTGAAAGAAGACCTATATGGCTTCCGCTCATTCACTGGCAACCAGTACACAGCCAAAGGCAATCTGCTTGAAGATTTGGCAATCGAAATGTCTGGAAAGATGCGATTCAAGAAGTTCAAAAAGCATGAAGGCCGAGTGAATACAGACTTGATCACTGGTGAATGCGACATCCTGGATTTAAACACGCCAACTATCGGTGACACGAAATGTACATGGGATATTGGAACCCATCCTTTCTTTATGGATGAAGCAATCGAGAAGGTTAAAAAGGCTGGATATGACGTGCAATTGCATGGCTACTTCATGGCTTATGAGGACTGGCACCTAAAGACTTTTGGTAAAGAAATTAAGTTTGAAAGCGGCTTTATTGATTTCTGGCTATTCCCCTGCCCACTTGAACTTACAAAGGATTGGGATGATCGGGAGCAATTAATCGATATGGTTGAAGCCATCGACATTCGCGAGCGCCTAACTACTGTGACCATTGAGCGTGATGAATCAATCATTCAGAAGATCAAAGACAAGATTCCGCACTGTCAGGAGTATTACGCAAAGCTGATGGCTGAACGTAGTAAGGGAGTGAAAGCAGCATGAAATTCTTAAAAATTGAAAACAAGATTTTGAATACCGCTCAGATCGAATCGGTTTGCATAAACAAGGAGACTGTTCGAGTTGATTATCAGGGCGATGAGTCTTTTGGTACGGATGTTAAGGAAGATCGCGGGATTCGGGTTTATATGGTTGGTGCTCATGAAAATTCTTACTTTGTCTTTGAAAGCGAAACCATTGAATCATTCTATGAAAAATTGGTGGCAGCATGAAAATTAAAGAAGGTGGTGGGATGGAAGATAACAAATTATGGGCAGTCAATATTCCCGAAGAACCTGATTCAGAAGCAATTTTATACCCTGTTCCATCAAAAGAATTGGGTGAGCAAGTTGTTCAACGTTTGCGTAAAGAGGCTATTGAGGCATTTGAAATAGTTGGTGAATGCATTGCTGAGGCGGTCACCCTGGAGGAGTGGGATCTTTCCGCTGATGAACATTCTAGATACTTAGAAGAAAACCCTAATTGGTGGGATGAAACTACCTTTTTAGATGATGGGGTGGCGTGATGGATATTGAAAAAATTAAGGAATTGGCTTTAGCAAATGGCTTCAAATTAAAAGAGCAAGCAAGCCGGAATCTGGATTTAAACGCTTATGTTTATGACTTTGCAAACGCTATTGAGCAAGAAGTTAAAGCCCAAGAACATGCAAAATTGAAACTGTTGCTATGTGATGAACACTTGGAAAAATGCGAATCACCTACTGGTATTTTTAACTCCCAATACCCTGAAGAAGAACCTTGTTTGATTTGCTTGGCAAAGGAAGCCAAAGCCCAAGCGGTGCCGGAATGGATTTCAACTTCCGAGCGCATGCCGGATGAAGGTGAGGAAGTATTTGTGCACTACTATGGGCAAATATCTCAAGCAACCAGAGATAAAAAATATTCAGGTGGATTTAAACAAAGAAATTGCTATGGCTGGGAAGCTGTTAGTTCTTATATATCTCACTGGATTCCAAAAAGTATCGAATTGCCTGAGCAATACCATTTTTATTATGAAAACGATGTAAAGCAAAAGGCCATGATCGAAGCAGGAGCCAGCCAATGACTGAAATTCAACAAGCAAATGTCGACAAAGAATTAGAGATCGATAAGCAAGTAAATCTGATGGATCAATTCATTGAAAGTGGTGAATTCGACAAAACTCTGAATGATTTTTTCGAGTTACCCGAATCAGTAAAACAAAGTTTGAAGGAGGTGTTTTGAATGGCTCGTTACACCATCACTGTTGAAGCCGAAAGACCACCTCAAATCATGTTGGGTCAGACTATTGGCGGTGCAACAGTGAAGGAGTTAAAGGAAGTTGAAGTCGAATTGGTTTCAGCTTCTCACTTAGCTCAGAAATACAACTTGTCAGTAACCACGATTCGGGAAAAGTTAGCCCAGATCAATCAAGGTACACAAGGCAAGGCGCTATACAATCCACGCCTTGCACATGACTTGCTGACCACAAAAGTTAAAAGAGGCAGACCGAGAGCGAATTAGCTCTCACTGTCGTTGAACATTTCCACCAGATCTTGAGCGTCTGGATTGTAATAAGTATTCACCAGCATCGAGATGGTTTTATGTCCTGTAATCTTGGCCAACACTTCTACCGGTAATTTCCTCACTTTCACCATTCTTGTAATAGCTTCATGCCGCGAGTCATGGAAGTTGATATGCGGCAGTCCTGCTCTTTTCTTAGCTCGAACCCATGTGGCGCAACATTGATCTTTATCAATTGGCAAAAGTTGATTATTGGTTTTAGGCAGTAATGATAAAAGTCGTTTCGCTTCCTTGGATAATGGAACGTTTCGGGATTCACCATTTTTAGTCATCGGTAAATGCACAAAGCCTTCTTTAATATCCTGTCTTTTCATGGCAAGGATTTCACCCTGACGCATTGCAGTTTCCAAAGCAAACAGGAATGACCAGGCTACATAATGGCGTGATGTTTCAGGTGTCGTAGTTCCGTCCCAGCTTAATGCCTTGAGCATTAAAGCCTGATCTTCCTCAGTGATACGCTGACTTCTTGATTTTTCCTTACCTGGCATCGTGACTGAATGCCAGACATTCGAATCAATCAAAAACAATTCTTTCATGGCATACGTAAACACGGCTGAATAAATTGCGTGTTCATTTCTAAGCGTGGCCACCTTTACTTCTTTTTTTCTATTGTTCCGCCACTCTGCAATATCAGCAGGCTTAAAGTCATAAATAGACTTGTCTGCTAAATTTGGTGCAATTCGATCAAGGTTTTTTATTTTGAAATTGATTGTTCGTGCGGATCGCATGTGTCGACCATGCTCTTGATAGTATTTGGCGCATAGATCCCTAAATGGATAAGCAGGCTTTTCACCTTGTTCGATTGCTTTTTTGTTAGATCGAAGCTCGGACAATTTATCCATCGCCCAAAGCTCACATTCTTTTGCAGAGTCTTTAGTGGTCGAATAACGCTTATTTTGATAAGTCACAGTGATGCGCCAGCTGTTGCCGCGCTGAATCGGTTTGGGTAGTTTCATTTCTTGGTGCAGATTTGGTGCAGATTGCTTTTTATTCTATCTATAAAGTAAAAAAATAAAAGGAAATAGAGGGGATTTTGTGCAGATATGTCAGAGGTTTAGTGATGGTATTTGATTGATACATAGTTTTAAATTATTGTTTTTATTAGTTTAATTTTATTTTTACTTTTAATTTTTGTCTTATTTTTAGAAAAGATCATCTAAAATCATTGTATACTACCTACTTTCTTTGTAGCCAAGATCATCATCCCGCGTTGATCAAGCCTGTAGTGAATTTCGATGAGCACCTTAATTCTTGTTACCTCCGCACCGACTTCTATTTATGCCTGGCATGCGCTTGGACTCGCCCAAGCTTTACAACGTAAACAGGAAGCTTTCCGTGTATTTTTCTATCAAGATGGCGTGTCGGTCGCAAATGCATTGCAATGGGTGCCCGACGACCAGCGTCATCTCACACGTTCCTGGCAGGATCTGAATATCCGCTTACCTGTTTGTGTCAGTGCAGCCTTAGCGCGTGGGATTACAGATCAGGAAAATGCTCAACGTCACAATATTCAGCAACATAATCTTGCTGATGGTTTTGAATTGGTCGGTCTAGGCGAGCTTGCTGATGCTGTTCAGTCCTCACAACGTCTAATTCAATTCTAGATGCTTCATTTTTCAGGATGTGTTGCTTTTAAAAGGAATCTTGTGTGAAATCTGTACTTGTTATATTAACTCAAGCCAACCTGAACAGCTTGCAGGTGCATGAAAGTCTGTCTGCCACGATGGTACTGGCGACCTTCGGCGCTGAAGTTAAAGTATTACTCCAAGGCGCAGCCTTGAGTCTTTTACGTTCTGAACTCCAGTTTGACCAGCTTAAACATGCCTTTAAACTGGCTTCAAATCTGGTGGATAGTTTCGAATTTTATGACCTGACCCCAATTCTGGTTGAACAGAAAAATCAGGACTCTCCTTTTGTAAAGCAAAGCGAACAGGAAATTGAATTAATTGAACTCAATTCAGAATTCGTTCAAAAATTTGATCACGTATTGTATTGGTAAGGACGAAGGATAAATAAATGTCAGATCAAACCCTTTACCTGATCCAGTCAGATTATGCAGCGACGGCGCCAGTCCTTGATCAGTTAGCACAGCTCCATGCTTCAGATGATCAGGTGGTCCTGATGGGAGAATCTGTGCTGTATCTGGATCATGCTTTCGTACAGCAACTGCCGCAAGTTTATATCCTAAGAAATGATGCAGAAATTCTGATATCACCTTTATCGGAAAATATTGCTTTACTCGACTACTCCGAATTTGCAGATCTATGTCTGAAGTTTAGTCGTTGCATCTCAATGAAATAATCCATGAGTCAAATATGAATCTAGAACTGGACCAAGATGGTCATTTAGTCGATTACACCATTTGGAATGAAGACGTTGCCCAAGTACTGGCAGATACACTAGAACTTCAACTTACTCCTTGGCATTTTGAAGTGCTACAGGCGGTCCGTCAATTTTATCAGCAGTTTGGTCATTCTCCTGCAACCCGCCCGTTGATTAAGTTTTTGATGAAGACAGTGAGTCCGGAAATTAACAATGCCTTATTGCAGGAAAAGTTTAATACAGGTTTAGTGGCACGTCATTTAAGCCGACTGGCTGGTATCCCGAAACCCGCGAATTGCTTATAAGTTTTAATCTAAAAAATGAATGAAGAAAAAGCCCGTTTTAACGGGCTTTTTCTTATTAAGCTTATTTATGATCTGTATTCACAGCTAAGTAAAGCTTTAAACTGGAAGATTAAAAACTTTTCTGATCCAATGCATTTAAGGCTTGATCCAGCTGTGGAGAGATTTTAGGCAGAACTTTCTGTAAAAATTCTATTTGAGCTCTCGCTTCTTCTGGAGCAACGACCTGGGCATTCACCAGATTCTGCTGCTGTACCAGCAAACGATCTAGCTGGCGTTCGTCTGGCTTTTCACCTTGACTTAAGCCATTCATCATTTGGGTAAAATCCAGATAAAGCTGCTCTCTCTGTTGTAATAAGACCTGCTGTTCAGAATCTACTTCCGGGTGTCTAGCCGTTCTTGCCGGTACAGCTGTTTTAGGATTTAAATTCGAAGTAATTAGAGATTTAGTTGCAAAAGTCATCTGATCATCAGGTTTCAGTATATTGAATTCTGCCTTATAAATATCCTTATGAACCTGATAAGCAATCCCAGCCAGAATACTGATTAATAACATTCCCGCCAGCAGATATAAAGTAAGTGTTTTGTTCCTCATATATGCCACCTACAATGCTTAGAGCAATGTTCATAACACATTGCTCTTTTTAAGCCATGATTTGCTACGGCGTAGACCAGTCTGCTGGAGCATAACCAATCCGGACACGCTGTGGATGATTGCCTACAGGTACACTGGTCACTTTATTGCCTGTCGCAAAATCAATTACGGTCACCACATCCGTTTCACTTTCTGAAATGATACAGCTACGGCCATCCGGACTTCGGGTGGCCCAGTATGGTTTACCTGCAGGAATCAATTTTCCGGCAGTCAGACTCTGACGATCCACAATAGTGGCGTAATTATCCATCGTGCCCGCAACACAGAGCTTCTCACCATCAGCACTGATCGATAAACCATGATGGCGGGAATCATTCACCCATTTGGTACGATCTTTGGGAATGCTATCGCTACCTGGCAACTGCCCAATACGGGTCACTTTATTCTGGTTTAAGTCATACTCAATCAAACCATTAAAAAATGATACCTGAGCATAGAGTTTGCTTTCATCTTTGCTAAAGACCATCGGCCGCACTGAATTAGATAAATCCTTTCGACCAAAAGCATCCAATGCCGGTCTAAAGTCAATTTTCTTAAGTACCTGATGCGTATTGGCATCTGCAATAGTGATATAGCGTTTATCCTTGGTGAAATCCTGCCACTGAGCATCCAGAGAGGTTTCTACATTACCAATGGCCGAGTTCAGAATTTTTTTGCCATTATTAAAGTAGATATTTTCATGCGGTTTATCACCTGTCGCAAATCGACCAAGTTCCTTACCAGTATGAATATCCAGTACATGCACCACATTTCCGGATGATGCAGAAACCGCGACACGCTGGCCATCTGGTGAAACTGCCATGTGATCAGCACGGAAGCCTTCAACCGGAGTACGCCAGTTAATCTTGCCTGTCTTGATGTTAATCGAGACCACATCGGCAAAACTTGGACGGGATGCGACCACTGACTGTCCATCTGGTGTGGAATACATATCGTCGACCAGCTGATCATTACCTTCACCTGCTGTGGCTTGAATATAGGTATAGGCAATCAGTTTAATGGGATTGAGATGAATTTCCTTCAGACGCTCCTTACGATCAGGAATCATGTTGATCACACCAACCTTGCCAAAGTCACCTGAAGATCGAATCACTGTAACTGTTCCATCCCAGTTATTACCCACAAAGAAAACTTGCTGGGAATTGGGTGGCTGAGGCAAGATAGACGAGTCTGCCTGTGCTGTTGAAAAGACTGAGAGCATGGCCATCGCGGACAAGCTCATACAGAACCGTGATAATCGTGTTTTCTGGATTTCCATGCGGTATTCTCCATATTTTCTATTTTATTGTTTTTATCTTTGTTCAATCCACAGTCAGGCCGTGGATCTCAATCATCCACTATACAATGAAGAAAAAACCATGCTGATTTTTCCGACAGAATAGAAATATGAAAAACTAGAAAAGTTGAAGCGTCCATTGATATGAACGCTTCTCAGTAAGATAGTTTTATTGAAGAATACTTAAAATTTTAGATATCCAATACATCCACAAATTTAGCATCTAGGACCTTAGCCAGATCCGCAGGTTTTAAACCAATATCCAGACCACGTTTACCCCCACTGACATAGATTTTATTCAGCTGTTCCGCAGATGCGTCAATGACAGTTTTCAGGCGTTTTTTCTGCCCAACCGGACTAATTCCCCCGACAAGATAACCCGTTAGACGTTCTGCCTGTTTAGGATCTGCCATTTGTAGCTTTTTACAACCAAAGGCTGATGCTACTTTTTTCAGGTTTAACTGATGGTTGACTGGAAGAACTGCCACAAAATACTGCTTCTCATCCGTGACTAATAAAGTTTTGAATACTTCTTCTACTGCTAATCCTAACTTTTCTGCCGCTTCCAGACCAAAGCTTTTGGCATTGGCATCATGTTCATATTCGTGAATGCTATATTCAATTTTTTGAGATTTTAATAATTTGCATGCAGGTGTCATAACAGCTTCGATAGTATTTTGACGGGATCTTCATTATAGCTTATCAAGTCTGCTTGGGTTTTATTCTGTGATTCTGAATAGCTTATATAATCAATATGTGTTCAAAATACAATCAGATACCATTAGCTTTTAATCCAGAATATCTATTCATATTGCACTTTAACTGAACTTAGCTATCCCATTTATCATTGTAATTCCGCATACCATCTTGTTCTTAAGCTTAAAAATTCATCATTTAAAACATAGGCAACATTCAGATGAATAACAACGCCTATACATGAAGTGCCATTTTGCCAATGTTATTGAGCGAACATAAAGAATTACAAATAAAGGTAAGCTTTAGAAAATTGAGCACATTCGTCAATATTAGATGAGGCCAGTAAAAGATTAATGAAGAATCATAAGTTTTTAATTTTACTTTTACGGCCAGTATCATTTAGCCAATGTTCAGTAGCAATGAGCCTATCTCTTTTTGCAGAAAAATAATGTGTGACTTGCTTTACTAGCGACATAAAACCCATTTAATACTAAACTTCACTTCATACCATTTATCAAATAACTTTTTGATTTTTATTCCAAGTTTGATATTTTAGTTTACAGAATAATGAATAGAATAAAATTCTGATTCATTCAAAAATCTAATGAAAATCCGGTCTTTTACCGATCACCACAATTTTTGATATGAGCAGAGACTTCGAGTAATAATTTTTATTTTTGACAAGCCATTGCCGAATAAACACTCAATTTAAAAGAATTATGAATAAACATTGAGGTCTAACTTACACAGCATAAATGTAACAATTCAGCCAATTCATCTAAAATATAAAAATGATGTAAAAGACGAAGATTTGGTAGTTTTGAACATTGCTAAATGCTTGCAAAGTTTTCATTATGTGGCCACTGCGTGGTACATGCTTTTCTATGTCAATTCAAAGAAATTATAAAAATAATGTAGGAATTCATGCCATAATAGGCGAAGTTTGTAGACATCTTGCAAACCTATCCTGAAACTTTTTAACTGGAGCACCATAGATGACTTCGACCATTTTGGTTATTCATGGACCGAATTTAAATTTGCTAGGAAAGCGCGAACCCGAAGTTTATGGTTATTTAACTCTAGAAGATATTAATCAGCAGCTCACTGCTCAGGCTGAAAAAGCTACTTTACAACTTGACACTTTCCAGAGCAACTGGGAAGGCGCAATTGTTGACCGAATTCATCAAGCCCAACAAGACGGCGTGCAATATATCATTATTAATCCTGCTGCCCTGACACATACCTCAGTTGCAGTTCGTGATGCACTTCTTGGCGTGGCAATCCCGTTTATTGAAGTCCACCTGTCTAACGTCCATGCACGTGAGGCATTCCGACATCATTCATATCTATCCGATAAAGCTATTGGCGTGATCTGTGGTCTAGGTGCAAAAGGCTATGCTGCCGCACTCGACTATGTCATTGAAAAAATACAATCTTCTAAACAATCTTAATTAGGAATACTGTCTCATGGATATCCGTAAAATCAAGAAGCTCATCGATTTGATGATTGAATCTGACTTACAGGCGATTGAAGTTAAGGAAGGTGATCAGTCGATTGCTCTGACTCGTCGTAATCCAGTAGTTGCAGCAGCTGTTCCTGCAATGCCTGCACCTGCAGCTGACGTCCCTGCAGCTAAATCTCCTCGTGGTGCAGTTGAAAAATCTCCAATGGTTGGAGTGTTCTATGCAGCTCCAAGCCCAGGCGAAGCACCTTTTGTAAAAATTGGCCAAACTGTTTCTGCTGGTGAAACACTGGGTATCATTGAAGCAATGAAAATCATGAACCCGATTGAAGCAACTCAAAGCGGCGTGATTGAAGAAATTCTGGTGAAAAATGGTGAAGTGATTCAGTTTGGTCAGCCACTTTTCCGTTACCGCGCCTAATCACTTCGGGGATTCATAATGTTGCAAAAAGTTTTAATTGCAAACCGAGGTGAGATTGCCCTGCGCATTGCCCGAGCTTGCAAAACTTTAGGAATTAAAACCGTCGGTGTCTATTCAGACGCTGACAAAGACCTGATGCACTTACGCTTCTGTGACGAAGCCGTGTGTATTGGTCCTGGCGCGAGCAGCGACAGTTACCTGAATATTCCAGCCCTGATTACAGCCGCTGAAATCACCAGCGCAGATGCCATCCACCCTGGTTATGGCTTCCTGTCCGAAAATGCTGAATTTGCTGAAATCGTAGAAAGTTCTGGTTTTATCTTCATTGGTCCACGTCCAGAACATATTCGCCTGATGGGGAACAAGGTTTCTGCGATTATTGCCATGAAAAAAGCGGGGGTACCAACTGTACCTGGCTGTGATCATGCGGTGACAATTCACAATGCGCTTGCTGAAGCCAAAGAAATTGGTTTCCCGCTCATCGTGAAAGCGGCTTCCGGTGGTGGTGGTCGTGGTATGCGCATTGTAGAACGTGTGGATACCCTGCTTGAATCAGTACAAGCCGCTCAGCGTGATGCAGAAATGTGGTTTGGTGATGACACGGTTTATATGGAACGTTTCCTGCAAAAACCGCGTCACGTCGAAGTACAGGTTCTAGGCGACGGTAATGGTCATGCGATCCATTTATATGACCGTGACTGTTCTTTACAGCGTCGTCACCAGAAAGTACTTGAAGAAGCGCCAGCGCCTAACCTGCCAAAACAGGCTCGTGCTGACATTCTTGAAGCCTGTGTCAATGCTTGTAAATTGATGCAATATCGCGGTGCCGGTACATTCGAGTTCCTGTTTGAAGAAGGTGAATTCTTCTTTATTGAAATGAATACCCGTGTTCAAGTAGAACACCCTGTGACTGAAATGGTCACCGGTATCGACATCATTGAACAGCAGTTACGTATTGCGGCTGGCTTAGGTCTGGATATCCAGCAAGAAGATGTACGCGTACAAGGTCATGCGATCGAATGTCGTATCAACGCAGAAGATCCATCGAACTTCATGCCATCTCCGGGCAAAATCGAGACTTTCTATGCGCCAGGTGGTGCAGGTATCCGTTTAGACTCTCATATCTATCCAGGCTACAGCATCCCGCCGTATTATGATTCTATGATTGCCAAGCTAATTGCCCATGGTAAAGACCGTGAAACTGCAATTGCGCGCATGAAACAGGCCTTGGATGAAATGATTCTGACAGGTGTGAAAACCAATATTCCATTACACAAAGATCTGATTCTTCAGGATGAAAATTTCTGTGAACAGGCAATGGATATTCACTATCTGGAAAAACATTTGTTGAAGCAGCTTGAAGGTGCTGAAGACAAAGAAAAAGCTTGATCCAGTAATTGATCTAATAAAAAAACCGCTGAATTCAGCGGTTTTTTTATATCTAGCCTTCAATCAAGGCAAAATGCGTCGAAGCACAGCAAAACATTGTTCTGCTTTTTCATTGGCACAGAAATTAATGGTATTGGAATTCTGCCACTTCACAAAATACTGCGAAATCTCACCTGACTGATCTACCTGATTGCCGGAACAGTCTTTTTCATTATTGTCGTATTTCACCTGCATAATCAGCGCTGGAATCTGTGCAGCAGGATCTTGTGAAGGCTGATAGTCATACAGCCCTGTGGTCCATTCTGAACCGCTTTTAATCACTACGTTGTTATTGCCTTTAAAATTATAGTATTCAACACATTTCTTATTATCTGGAATTTCCATGCCCCATAGCCCGACAATTTCAGGACGAGTATTAATGGTAAAGGTATTCGGAACTTCGATAGGTTTCGCAATACTATTTGCAGCTTGATTATTATTTTCTGTTGCCATTAGCCAAGATGAGCTCATGAGCAAGACAAGGCCAAGACAGGTTTTTTTCATATTCACAGGCTTCGTTTCAATCCTAATAATTAATTTTAACTTATCATATTTTTCGGGATCATATTCTGCTCTGCATCAGTTTAAATACCGAAATAAAACAAATTTTTATCATTATAGTTTAAAAACATGGATTTCCTTTTTTAATTTTTTTGTATATATTTCGTATACAAACGTATATTGATAACGTAAGTAAAAACAGATTATTCCAAGAATAAAGTTGTACTTTTGGGTAAAAAGCATTTCCCGAACAAAGTGATATTTCACAAATAAAAATTAGATACAGGACTTAGATTTGCGAATGCCTCGAATCACAGACCAGAACTTGAATCCTGAAACATATGCCTACTTGGTCATTCTTTTCATTATTTTAGTGACTTGTTTGATTGGCATTATGACCAGAACACAGGATTACTTAGCTATACTCTGGCCTGCTAATGCTGCTTTGCTGGCCATGTTCTTACGCTTCCCGCATTTAAATAATATGGGCGGGTGGCTAGGTGCTTTCTGTGCGTTCATGGTTGCCGATCTGGCAACAGGTAATAATCTTTTACAGAGTCTGTTTCTAACGCTTGCTAACCTGATCAGTACGATTGTATCGCTATTTTTTATCCGATATTTCCAGATCAATTATAAGTACTACAATACTGGCTTTACTTTCGTGCATATGTTTGGCATCTGTGCATTCGCAGGATGCCTGGCCAGTGCAGTTTTTGCCGTTGCGACCTTACCCAATCTTCCTCATTCCTTTATGACCAAGGAAAATTTATGGATTGATTTTGGGCTGTGGTGGACAGGCGAAATGGTAAATTACATTATTGTCCTGCCGCTTTTTTTAGCCTTTCCTAGAACCAAAGATCTCAAGTATCTATTTAAGAACCGCAGAAAGAAGCAGAATTCTTTTAGTTATCTGCTGCCAGCAGGCACGGTAATTCTGTGTATTATCCTGAGCAATATTTTTGTTGGTCCAGGTGCCCTGCTTTATCCTTTGGCAGCTTTAATCTGGGCAGCACTGACCTATCGCATCTTTACGATTGCAATTATTAATGCCTTTGTAATCATTTTGATGTATTACAGCCTGACCCAGTTCTATGCCACTACACATGATACGTTGGCAGACTCGACCATTTATATCTCATTAAGGATCGGACTGTTTATGCTGGCATTGTCGCCGCTGATCCTGTGTATTATCAGTCAGAACCGTAACGACCTATTTAAACGCGTATTGTACTTGGCCAATCATGACAGTCTGACGCGGACCATGAACCGGCATTTTTTCTTCCAGAAAGGTGAATATTTACTGCAACATTCCAAGAGTGTGCAGTTTTCCCTGATTATGTTGGATATCGACCATTTCAAACGTTTAAATGATCATTTTGGCCATCATGTGGGCGATAAAGTACTGCAACACTTTGCTGAAATCATCCGTTCCAATTTACGTGCCCAAGATCTGTTTGCACGTATTGGTGGTGAGGAATTTGTGATTTTGCTTTGGGATACTAAACCGTCCAAAGCTCAGTTTATTGCCGAGCGTATTCGTGAACTGGTAGCTAAAACGCCAATGTATCAACCTGATGGATCACCTTTATCAATTACTGTCAGTCTCGGGATTACGCATCAGCATGCTCCACTTTCTCAGGATTTACAGCAATTGATCAATACCGCAGATCAGGCCTTATATCAGGCCAAACACTTGGGACGTAATCAGGTGGTGCTTGCATCCTGAACTGAAACCTTCTACAATCTTATAACAATATCAACGCTAGGGAATGCAGATGAAATTTGAAGAATACTTACAATACGATGGATTAGGACTGGCTAATCTGGTTAAAAATAAACAGGTACATTCAAGTGAACTTTTATCAGTTGCTTTAGAACGCAGTGCAAATATTAATCCTGAAATCAATGCCATTATTATTCCCATGCATGAGCATGCCTTGCAGCGTACCCAGCAAGATCTGTCCGGTCCCTTTGCCGGTGTTCCATTTCTGGTCAAAGACCTGTTTCAGGAATATGCAGGTTATCCGACGTCTTATGGATGTCAGGGTTTAAAGCGCATCGGTTATATCGCCGAGACTAATGCTGAAATTGTTAACCGTTGGGAACAGGCAGGTATTGTCACCTTTGGCCGTACCAATACGCCTGAATTCGGAATTAAAGGCATTACCGAGCCAGATGCCTGGGGAAGCTGTAAAAACCCATGGAATTTAAGACATAACAGTGGTGGCTCGTCAGGCGGTTCTGCTTCTGCTGTGGCGGCCGGTATTGTGCCAATTGCCGGTGCAGGTGATGGTGGTGGCTCAATTCGTATTCCTGCTTCCTACTGTGGTCTGTTTGGTTTAAAACCAAGCCGTGGACGTACGCCATGGGGACCGCAAATGAGTGAGGCAATGCATGGTGCTGCCATTCAACATGTACTCACCAAGACTGTTCGGGATAGCGCAGCAATGCTAGATGCCACTCATGGTGAAGATCGCAGTTCGCTGTTTACGATTCAACGTCCGCATACACATTATCTGGAAGTCATTCAGCAACCACCAAAAAAATTAAAAATCGCATTTAATACCCGTTCCGGCATCGATACACCTGTTTCTCAAGATGCTATTAAAGCAGTAGAAAAGACTGCCCGTTTACTGGAATCTTTAGGTCATGAAGTCGTTGAGGATCAACCGCAGATCGATGGTATGCAACTGGCTAAAGATTTTATTACGACATGGTTTAGCCAGTTTTCTTATATGCTGGACGAAATCCAGAAAGGCTATTCATCCAGATCAGGCGATTTTGAACTAGATTCTCTGGCTCTGGCTGCTTTTGGTGCCAAAACAACGGCGATTGAATATATCCAGAATCTGACCAACTGGGGACAATATGTGACCCAGATGAATCATTTTTTTGATGATTATGATCTCTACCTGACGCCAGCCACGGCCACTGTTGCACCCAAAAATGGTGAAGTCAAAACCCCAAACTGGCAGAAGCCAATTCTTAAAGCTTTATTAAAAATGAATAAGGCACATTTATTGGCACAAGGTAAGCTGGTCGATCAGATTGTAAAAGAAAACCTAAAATGGGTGCCATTCACGCAGCTAGCCAATATTACCGGTCTTCCAGCAATGTCTGTACCGCTTTACTGGAATGAAGATAACCTGCCTTTGGGTTCACAGTTCATTGCACCATTTGCCCGTGAAGATTTACTGTTGCAACTGGCCGCTCAATTAGAGCAGGCTCAGCCCTGGTTTGATCAATATTCCAAAATCCGCATTTAATTATTCAATTGTATCTTAACCCTGCTTTTGTAGTTCGACTTTGTTGGGTAAGCCAAATACAAGCAACAGGCCCAGCAAGGTCGACAGCGCAGCAGCAATAAAGATTGATGTGCCACCGACCTGATCCCAATAACGACCGGCAAGAATGCTGCCACTCGCCACGCCTAGGCCCCACATGGTGCTATACAGTGCCTGTCCACGGCCTTGCTGTCCGGCCGAGAAGTTCTGGAAAATAACCCTCATGGCAATCATATGAAATAAGCCAAAACTCAAGGCATGAATGGTCTGGGCAAAAAACTGTGCCAGAAATAACGATGGAAATAGGCCTACAGTCAGCCATCTTAAACCGGTCATTAACAGGCATAACATCACCAGATGACGCCATGACCAGCGTGTCAGAAAGAATGTAGCGTAGGCAAACATAATGATTTCAGCAATGACTCCAACCGACCAAAGCAATCCGATCTGACTGGTACTGAATCCATTCTGGCTGAGATAGTTACTATAAAAACTATAAAACGGTGCATGCGAAAACAGCATGATCAATTCAATCAGGAAAAAACTGTATACCACTGGACGCTTGAAGATCGGCCATAAGGCTTCGAGTTTTTTCTGAGCTGTCGGTGCTGCTGTAGGTTCTTTGATGGTAAATGACCAGAGAAAAGCCAGAAATGAAATACAGAGCAATAAGATTGGTAGCATACTGATGCTGATAATTTCAAAAATTGCCCCTAAACCAAATACGCCAATAATAAATCCAATAGATCCCCACTTACGCACTTTGCCATAGAGCTCTGCCCTTTTCTCACCTAACCAGAATAAAGTCACGCCTTCAAACTGAGCCAAAATTGCATTCTGAAAGAAACTGAAAATCAGCATAAGCAAAGCGACTGAGTGGAAGCTATTTAGAATGATAAAAATCATGAACCAGATACAGGCTTCCATCCAGGTAGCTATACGCACCAGCAACATGCGTTTCCCGGATTTGTCTGCAATCCACCCCCAAATAAATGGCGCAAAAAATCGGGTGACAATCGCAATCGAAGATAAAATCCCAATTTCCTGATAATTAAAGCCTTGATCTTCCAGATACAGACTCCAGAAAGGCATGAATGCGCCCACAATCGCATAATAAAAAAAGTAGAAAAAACTGAGTCTGTAATGAATAGCTAGAGATTGCATCAGACTAGATTCTCTTCTATTTCTAATAACTTAAAATAAATATAGGTTGCGCTGAGTTGCATTGATTGGGTCTCGGTTAGATCTCGATAATCTATAAGATAATCATCTATAGATTCTTCAAAGCTCTTTAACTAATTTGAGAAAAATAAGATTTTAACTTAATACATTAGCTAAATTCTTAATTTATTTTTTTAGTTCAATCATGAGCTTATCAAGCGTACTCATTTGATGGGTCTAAGAATTAAAATGACTACCATTCTGATACATTGACAGCTCAGCACTGCAAAAATCTAAGTTTTGTTTTGCTTGGACTTTGTCTATCATGGATATCATCAATAAGAAAAGAACATCCCCTCAACATCTAGAATGCGAGGGGATTTGATTGCCGTAATACGTCGGGTGATTTAGAAATAAAAAAAGCCTGCTTAACTCTCCCAAATTAAGCAGGCCCATGTGAGGTCAAAAATCTATTTCATTGTTTTTCTGAGCAAAGATCCTAACAGATGATTATTACAGCTGAATATAATTATTTGTTGAAGATCAAGAGGATATCGAATAATAATTAATCACTTAGATTCTTTTAAGCATTCTTAATTAAGTCAAAAAATACCCACACCATTAGGGTTGATGTGGGTGAAACTTTAAATTCAAATGTGGAGCTTTTTAAACACTTAGCAACATACAAAGTATTCCAATTAACTCCATTCGTCAAAACCATTTTGGAGCAATTTACTGATTTATCAGTGAATATAACGATTATATTAATCGCTCTTACCACTAACTTCTTTCAAACAATCCCGGCATTCTTTCTTGCCGTCGCTAATCTCAGTTATGCCATGCAGACCGAATAAGCAGAATAGGATATGGAGTATACTTTTCTCCAGACAAAAAATAACCCGCCTAACTTGGGGAGGTTAAGCGGGTAGGCTTTAACACGTCATTGTAGTTTTTAGCTTGTTCATCATCAATTTTGGAGAACCTTAAAAGTAGCACTTGTTCGCTAGAAAGATTATATAAATGGAAACACAGAAAGAATATAAATGCCAAAAATACTCCGCCTAAAATTACAACTCTTTTGTTTTTCAAAAGATTCAACTTAATTTAAGCATGGGCCTTAGTATGAACCCTTTTGTTTAATAAACCAACAAAAAAGCCCACCTTTCGATGAGCTTCTTCATAGCAACGCTTCTTAAGTCGGGAGTCAATCAAGATAAACTTGAAAAACTGACCCGCAACGCTGGTTGCCAGCTTAAATATAATTTATCACACCTATCGATGCGAAAAAAGCCCACCATTTGGCGAGCTTCTTCATAGTAACATTTCAAACGGCGGGAGTGTCACAAGATAAACTTGCTGGACTGACCCACATTGGCAGTTACCGCCATAACTCTAATCTATCATACCTATTGATGTAAAAATAGCTTCTCCACGGAACTAGATACTACTGTTTCTAGCGTTCTTAAATTAAGCATAAGTAAATAAAAATAATAATCAGTATAATTGAGTCAAAAAAAACCCACATCATTGGGGACGATGTGGGCAGAACTCTAAATTCAAAACGTGGAGTTTTTTGAACATATGGTAAAATATAATGAAAATATTATATGCAGTCAATCACACTTTGATATTAAGTCGATGATTAACAATCATATTGACCGATAAAATAGAAATAAGTCACTTATTCAAATTTCTAGTTAATCTCAGTCTCTTTGACCAGATCTATTACTTAGCTTAGCTAGGCTATTCAAGCCAGATACATAGTAAGAAATTAAGCCAAACTTTTCTTTAGGCAATAAAAAAGCCCACATTGCTGTGGGCTCTTCCCCTTTATCATTTTGCGCTGATTCAGGATTGTTGACGAAATGTACAACGGTCAAACAATAGCCAATTCATGACAAATATATATAGAAATTAAATATCTATCCATACATAAAAAGTCTAAATTGTGATCTTTGGAGTCAATAATTTCTAGTTTGAACTTGATAAAGCTTTATTTTAGGCAACAAAAAAGCCCATCTTTCGATGAACTTCTATAAAATAGCGTCCAGCAATAAGTGTGTTATCAGGTCATCTGATCAAACTAATCCACATGACTGGTTGACCATATAAGTCTTTCTTATTCCACTGATTAATCCAAAGACTTTTCAACACAATTATTTTTCTAAATTGTTGATTCCATCTCGGTGCATAATATTGATCGCTATCATCCTACTATTCACCTTTATCTCTAGTCCAAATCTTTAAACTTTTAAACAAAATGAGTGATCTAAAAGTCAGCAAGACTATCCTTGATCATGGAAAATAATAATACTGCGCAAACCGTGAACAATAGCCCTATCAAAGCAAATAAAGGATCCTGATAAATAAGACCTAAAACTATGAGAGAGACAGCAAGGATGACAAGGAAAATAATGCCGCATATTTTAAAGAGATACATATCTAGAACCTAAAGCAAAAGCTATGCTTTCAAGAAGCAATTTTTGCTCCTTTTTTGTAAGCGTCCGCTGAACCCCATGCCTATTTTTTAATTTGAGTTGGATTTCCAGCGATGTGGTAGTAATTCTTCTATTTGGGTCGCTTTATGCGTCGGCAGCCTTTTCAGCACATCACTGAGATAGGCATACGGATCCAACCCATTCAGCTTTGCTGACTGGATTAAAGTCATGATATTTGCCGCTCGCTGTCCACTGCGCAGCGAACCTGCAAACAACCAGTTCTTACGGCCCAATGCCCAGGGACGCATTGAGTTCTCTGCCCAGTTATTGTCAATGGGTAGATTGCCATCATCCAGATAGCGGCTTAAGGCTGGCCAACGCTTCAGACTGTAATTGATGGCCTTGGCGGTTGGAGAACTCGATGGCACCGTCAGATAATGTTGGTTGAGCCATTCATACAGTTGTTGCATCACCGGTTGGCTGTGCTGTTGTCGGTATTCGCGGCGGTGTTCTGCTGTACTATCGGTCTTTTTCCTGAGTTCTGCTTCTATCGCATACAGTTTCTGAATCATCAGTAATGCCTGTTCAGCGATCTGACTTTTCCCAGTCACATGTAGCTCATGGAATTTACGACGTGCATGCGCCATGCAGCCCACCTCAATGACATCGCCTGATTTAAAGCGTGCTTTATAACCACTGTAATCATCACAGACCAGATGGCCCTGCCAGCCATTCAGGAACTCTTCTGCATGCTGACCTGAACGGCTATCCTGAAAGTCATAGATCACCGCTTGAACTGGATTGTACTGTGTAGTGGCATAGGCCCAGACATAACCTTTCTTCGGTTTTTTCTCATCATCACCCATCCGCATGATGGTGACCGGCGTTTCATCGGCATGGATCACCCGCTGTTGCAGCACCACCTCTTTTAAGGCATTGGCCAGAGGCTCCAGTTCTACACCGCAGCGACCTATCCAGTCAGATAAAGTAGATCTGGACAGATCAATGCCCGCCCGCTGATAGATCAGGCGCTGACGGTACAGCGGCAAATGATCGGCATACTTCGATACCAGCACATGGCTGAGCAGTTCAGGTGAAGCAATGCCTTTATCAATCACATAGGCGGGCATCGCTTGCTGAGTCAGGGTGTCACACTGATCACAGACCCATTTGCCACGCACATGCTGTTCCTTATAGAACTGTGCCGGTCTGAAATGCAGTTTTTCACTGATATCTTCGCCGATACGACGTAACTGGCAGCCACAACTGCATTGGGTTGATGCAGGTTCATGCTCAATACGGATGGTGTGTAGATGATCCGGCAGCAGTCGACGTTTAGGTTTGTTGACTGTGGCTTTCTCTGTCGCTGCATCGGTTTTATCTGCATTCAGCCGCTCCAGTTCCAAATCAACTGCTGCGATATCCTCTTCAACCGCTTCGTCCCACAGATGGATTTGTTTTGCGGTGAGATGTTCGTTTTTACTGCCAAATTTGTGCTGTTTAAATAGTGCGAGCTCATGCTCGTATTTTTGCGTGAGAATGGAAAGATGTTGAACTTTGGCATCCAATTGCTGGTTTGATTTTTCTAATTCTTGATTTGATTGTGCCAGAGACTGATGCTGCATTGCCAACTGTCTGGTAAATTCCAGCAGTTGTTCATGGGTCAGTTGGCTTAAGTCTGGCAGCGTATTCATGACCGCAGTATGCCTGAGGTCATGACGCAGAGGAAATAGAACGTTTGGAGAATAGCAGAATGGACCAGCCTAGTTTAGAGCATCGTCACCACCTGCTGTCGTCCAATGCGCTGCCAAGGTAAACCCTGGATCAGTGCATGTAACTGTTCCGGACTGATCGCCATGCTTTCACCCTGGTGAACCTGCGCCCAGTGGAATTTTCCCTGTTCCAGCCGCCGGGCACACAGCCAGATGCCCAGTCCATCATGTACCAGCACTTTCATGCGATGGCCACGTTTATTACAGAACAGGTAAGCACAATGCGGTTTGATGTAGCCAAAGGCTCTCACCACCTGAGCCATGATAGTATCCATCCCTGCTCGCATATCCAGAGGTTGGGTAGAAAGCCAGATTTCATCAATGCGGATCATGTTGCAAGTGCCTTGAGTAATTCTGCTAAAGCAGATATTTCTGATACTTGCCATTTCAAGCCAATTTCTGCTTTTGAGTGGGGTAAAGTAATTTGAACCGTTAACATGTCAGTAGGAGTAGGATCTAATGGTGTAGAGCAAGATAAGGCAATAAATGCAGGTTTATTCGGTAGTGGTGAGCGATCATTCCCTGGCTTAGCATCAATTAAGCGAATCCATTTGGATACGAGATTTGTATTCAATCCATGTTGCAAAGCGACCGAAGCAATTGAAACGTCCGGTGCTTTACAAGCCTGAACGATCTGCTGTTTAAATTCAGCACTGTATGTTCTTCGTTTTTTCGCAAGAGATGCGATGGATGTCTGGTGATTTGTAGTCATAAATTTTAGTCCCCACTTGTTTTTAAGTGGGGACTAAATTAAGGCTTATAGGATGAATTCATAAGGTGTGTTCAGCGGACGCTTACCCTTTTTTAAATAATTTTTATGTTTATTATCTATATAAATTGATCAATATTCTATTTATTGGTACGAAGCTAGTATATGAAATACCGATATACTCAGTAATCATATTTCGAACAAAATTCAGAAATTTAGACATTAAAAAGCCACCCTAAAGAGTGGCTCAATGATTAAATGTTTTTATTGATATTCGATTATAGCGGTCACTATTTTCAAATAAGAATTTTAATAAATATTCTTTCTTTACCCGAAATAATCTCGACATGCATTCCTCCATGAAAGGTCAAAATATTCCTGATCTATCTGCCGTCTTTCAATCAGTACAATATTTTTATTCACTAAAATAAACCTCCGATGCTTCATTTCATTCGTAGATTTATCTCTGAAACTAACCTCACCACATTCTCCCTCTTGTTGATGAAATTGAACCAGATCTGAATTCGGTAAAGCATTCCTTACCATCTCCCTAAATTTTTTTAAATCCTCATCCTGTAGGATCTTAGAGTCAGCTTCTTGCTGGGTATTTGGTTGACTACACCCCAGAAGTATTAAAGCTACAAGAGGCAAGATAATTAGTTTTTTCATAAGCTGTTCTCCTGAGAAAGAGGATCACATTACTTTTAAAGTATGGCTATTATTAAAATGAATAGTTTTGTAAACCATTCAACTTTATCAATAAATTTAATCAGGAAAATTTAGAACAGATGAAAAGGAAAAATAGCTAAAAAGAGCTTACTGTTTCTCTACAAATAGTAAAGTTCTGAAAATTATATAAGACTTGTCAGAGATGGCTCTACTGAGAAAATCAGAGACCCCACAACCTTCTTTTGCTAGTAGTGAGGTCCTTTAAAGAGATTATTCAACAGGATTTGCTGCTTGGTTATCTACCTGTTCATTCTGAGTAGCAGGATGATTTGAACCATCCTTTTTGTATTTCATTTTTTTATAACAATAACCTGCAAGTACACTTGCACCAATTAACGTTAATAACTTCATTTTTCACCTCATGCTCATAATTGCAAGCCTATATAACTAACATCTATATTTGTAGCTTTCCAAAGCCATTTAGAGTGTTTTTTTAAATAAAAAGTTAAATTATGTATATCTATATAGATCAAATAAAATTTTAATCTTTTCATAATATTAAATTTACTTAAAATATTATTGAGTTAAATATTTTTAGGCTCTAAATATATACTAGACCTCTTGCGAAAGTAAAAACCACCTCAATATAAATTTCATGAGATATCAGAAATTAAATCGTTTTTCAGATTCTGAATTCAAACGCTTGGTTGGCGTACCTCGACAAGTTTTTACTGAAATGGTAGAGGTTTTAGAAAAAGCAGAATCACTCAAAAAGAAATCAGGTCGTCCTCATACTTTAGCTATAGAGAATAAATTGTTATTAACTCTCAATTACTTACGGAACTACAGCACTCAACTGGAATTAGCGGCAAATTACCATATCGCTGAAAGTAATGTGAATCGAACCATTAAAAAGGTTGAAGATGCATTGATGAAATCAAGACGTTTTACTCTGCCAAAACGAAGCACTACCACAGCAGACGAATACTTTAACTGGGTCATTATTGATGCGACAGAATGTTCAATAGAACGTCCGAAAAAAAAATCAGAGTAAGTTCTACAGTGGTAAAAACAAGAAACATACGCTAAAAGCACAAGTGATCTATCATCCGAACAGCAAACAAATCATAGGGCTAGATATATCGAATGGCAGTCAGCATGATATTAAATTAGCAAGAAAAACGGTTAAGAAATTCAAACATTGTGAATATGTTATGACCGATTTAGGGTACTACGGATTAGAGCAAGATGACTTTAAGTTGTTGATGCCAATAAAGAAAAAGAAGAATTTACCCTTATTTGATGTTGAAAAAAAGTACAATAAAATGATTGGAAAAATACGAGTTGTGATCGAACACATTAATAGTCAATTGAAAAGATTTAGAATATTAAGTGAATGCTATCGAAATAGACGGAAAAGATTCGGTTTACGCATTAACTTAATTGCTGCACTCGTAAACCGGATAAACTTGCAATAATGACTTTCGCAAGAGATCTACTTATAAAATAAGAATCTTGCTTTCTGATTAAAATCTAACTTACGATATTCAAATTGTTTTGAACTTATCTCTCTTATATTTTAATTCTCATGATAGATCATAATGAGAGCGTTCTCCCATGTGTTCAAACTATGAATTTCCCTCAAAAAGCCGTCTCTCTTTATTAGACATTCATGAAGAGCAACTTGAACTAGATATGAAAACGCATGTATATCCTTTAGCTCCCGCTCCCATCATTATGCGCGGTGCTGACGAGTTTGAACTGGATATCGCACGTTTCGGACTTATCCCTTCCTGGGCCAAAGAATTAAAATTTAGTCGGCATACTTATAATACCCGGACTGAAACGGTTGCCTCAAAAGCGAGTTTTCGGCATGCCTGGAAAAACAATCAGTTTGCCTTGGTATCTGTAGATACGTTCTATGAACCCAAATACATTGATGGCAAATCTCATTGGTATGCAATATCTCGTGAAGACGGCGATCCTTTTACTGTTGCAGCCATTTATGATGATGCAATCATTGAGAGTGAAAAAGTTCGGTCTTTTTCAATGCTCACGATTAATGCAAATCAGCATCCTTTTATGAAACAATTCCATAATCCGAATGATGAAAAACGCTCGATTATTGTGATACCGGAAGAGTTAAGACAGGATTGGCTGCACTGCAATCATGAGGAAGCAAGTGAGTTTTTCTTCGAAATGCGGGATGAATTTATTGCAAAGCCGCGAGATCCCCGTTTGTCGGAAAATTGAAATATAAAAGCAATTTAATTATTAGTATCTGATTTTAAATCATTTATTTTATTTGTATAAAAATAAAGCAATCATTACAATCTTGATTAATGTAACAACAATCAAGAAGTAGCAGATTTATGACAAATTCGCATGGGGGCTTTAGAATTGGTGCAGGCAGAAAAAAGGCCGAAGAAACCAAAGTAATTCGTGTACCTGAATCTAAAGTCCTGGATATCAAAGCATACTTAAAATCACTTAAAAAAGAAAATGAAATCAGTAATATTCGCCAGTTTGATCCTGTTACTCAAATGGAAATTCCTATGGTCACTGAACGCGTTCAGGCTGGTTTTCCCTCACCCGCACAAGACTATATTGATAAAAAACTCGACTTGAATGAATTCCTGATCAATAACGCCAATGCCACTTTTATTGTTCGTGCCAATTCGCTGTCAATGCTGAATGCAGGCATTGATATCAATAACGCCTTGATTGTAGATCGTAGCATTGAAGCGCAACACCGAGATATTGTGATTGCCTGTGTAGATAACGAATTTACTGTCAAACGGCTGATTGTCGATGTAAAAGGTTGCTGGCTAAAAGCTGAGAATGACGACTATCCCGATATTCATCCTGTAGAAGGTCAGCAATTTGAAATCTGGGGTGTGGTCACCAACGTCATTAAAAAATTCAGATGAAATATCAGCAGGAAATCTATGCGCTGATTGATGTCAATAACTGCTATGTCAGTTGCGAGCGCCTATTCAATCCGAAACTGAATTATGTACCTGTGATCGTGTTGTCAAATAACGACGGCTGTGTAGTTTCACGTTCGCAGGAAGCAAAAGATCTCGGCATTAAAATGGGTGTTCCACTCTTCCAGATTCGCGATATTGTCGAACAGCATCAAGTTCAGGTGCTATCCAGTAACTATGCGCTATATGCAGAAATGTCCAAACGCTTTCATTCCATTCTGTCTGAATATGTAGCACCTGGTGAACAGGAAGTTTATTCCATAGATGAATGCTTTCTGAAAATTACAGCTTATACAAAAAATCATAATTTAATAGAATATGGTCAGGATATGCGACGGCGTATTTTGCAGTGGATTGGCTTACCCGTCTGTGTCGGCATTGGCCGTTCCAAAACCGAAGCTAAATTAGCCAACTATATGGCCAAGAAAGCCAAACGCTTTAATGGGGTTTGCGATCTTTCTTCTATGAATCAAAAACATAGAAATTACTTCTGGAGCTTGATTGATGTTGCTGAAGTCTGGGGGATTGGGCGCCAGCAGAGTAAAAAGTTAAAGAACTTAGGTATATATACCGTTCTTGATTTAGCTCAGGCCGATTGTCATCGAATCGGAAAATTATTTTCAGTTCTTATGCAAAGAACTGTGATGGAATTACAGGGAGTTTCCTGTATTGAACTTGAACAGACGTGCCAGCCCAAGAAGCAGATTATTTCTTCACGCTCATTTGGTTCCCGAGTGACGGATCTTGAAGCTTTAACGGAAGCTATGAGTGATTACCTGCAAAATGCTGTCAAACGCTTAAGAGAAGATCAATCCTTATGTGGTTGCATCATTGCTTTCGCTCAATCCAATCTTTTTGACAAGAACAGATCCTTTTATCATAAATCTATCAATATCGCTTTTCCTGAACCTACTGATTCTGCTGTTGTCATGAACCGGGCATTGATGCAACAGATGCATGAGCTGTTTTCAGAAGGTGTAGAGTTTAAAAAATGCGGGGTTATTTTAACGGCGCTTGAACCTAAATCGGCCTATGTCTATGACTTGCTCTCTGATCATGCTCAGATCGAGAAAGATGAGAAGCTTCAACAAGCGCTAGAAAAAGTAAAAGAAAAATTTGGCGATCAAAAGCTGGCAATTGGAGCAACTAAAATGCCTGACCGGAGCTGGGCCATGTCTCAACAGCATCTAAGCCAGAATTATTTTAGTTGGGATGGACTGTTAAAGATTGATCATTAATTTCATCTTCCCAGTAAAATGAAGCAGAAATTTTCCGAGACTTAAATCAAAATCTAAAAAGCCCTAAATTTAATTAGGGCTTTCTGATATTCATATCTTACTTTTGCTCCCTCAGCGGATGCTCAGGCTCTGCATTAGGCTTTTTCTCAGGCTTTACACCCTTATAGGTTGCTTGATTGCCTTTATCATCATTAGATTCTTTTTGCGGATTATCTTCTTGCTCTGTTTGGTGGTCTGCATGAGTTGTCATATATATTCCCTTTTCTCTAGATGCTTAGAAAATTATTAGGACATATAAGGTTAAACATCAATAATATTTATGTTTTCCATACATTTTAATAAACATATATTCTTCTAATCCGAGCTTATATAGACTTCTTGTTCTAATCTAAATCTGTCTAGCTGTGATCAACCTGCTTTCAGGAAACACAGCTCATAGATCTTAAAATTTGGTTTCTTATTACTTAAAAGAAAGTATCTGCAGAAACATTAAAACGTTCAGACAAAGCTTTAATATGACGGATATTGAGCTGACGTTTACCGTTCAGGATTTCTGAAATGACCGACTGGGTAGCTATGTCAGATAGATCTGATTGGCTGAGACCATGCTGTTCCATCAGGAAAGCCAATGCAGTACGTCCATCGCTTTCTGGCATCGGCAAATGCTCATGCTCGTAAGCTGAGACTAAGTCGCCCAGTTGAAGAATCAGCCCCATTAAGGGATGCGATTCATCATCACCTACAATATCCAGAAGTTCATCTAAAGCTTCAGTAAGGGTATTAAAGTCTTCTTCGGTTTCTGGCTTGCTAAGCAATGGTGCAACATAACGCCAGTGATCAACGGCCTGTTTAATCATTGCATTCATATTAAGCCTCCTTCCAATGATCTTTGTCATATTCCTGATGGGATAAGACATGGCGAATATAGACACGTTTTGCCTGATACATCACAACTGCGATCAACCTGATCTTGTTGCCACCAATATCAAAGACATGAAATTTCCCGACTTTATCGACTGCGGGAAATAATCGCTTCATGTCGGCAAAATCCTTAGGATCATTGGCCTTGATAAGTCGATACCAACCATCCAATGCAGTTTCAGCGTGTGGCCACTTTTGCATTGCTTCCAGAATCCGAGCGTGAGTGATCACATGCATGATTATTTATCGCATTTTGCTATATTGAAAGTATAACCTAAATATCGCATATTGCAATAACGTTTAAAGGATGAATTTAGTTGAGATGAGTATTGTTATGATCAAATCACAAGTTAAAATTAAATAAACCCTTATTTTTAATAATCTTTATTAATTAACTATCAATATTTATAAATTAGCGTGGATATGTTGGTTCTATTTTCAAATAGCAATGATAAAAAAATGAAAACCCCCGTCAATCTAAAATCGAACGGGGGTTCAACATCCATCTAAACCACGAAGGTCTAGAGAGTTAATTTAAATCTTTCAAGCAATCACGACACTTTTTGACTTCGAAATCATCGACTGTATAATCAATTTCAGTCGCACCATGAAGACCAAATAAACAACATATAAATTGGAACATATGTTTCTCCTGACTGTGAACAGCTCGATCATGGATCGAGCTTTGTTGCTTTAAAGATAATGGCTTACAGTTCCACGATTTATTTACCTTGAAACCATTGAATCACTCACCTGTACTGCGATTGCACAGGAAAGCTATAGCCTCTAAATTTGTATACTCTCTTCATGTTTTGGCGCTTGGTCTTTGGTACCGTGATCCTTGCTCATCATCCGGCACATTTTTTCTTTGCAAGATTTAAAGCAACATCCCACCATGACACCCATACCAAATGCACAGATACATCTCATCATAGCTCTAACCTATCTTTTCATCAAAAGAGATATATAAATAACATCTATTCATGTTTCACACTTGAACGTATTTTCAGGTTTTATGTTGTATATGAAAACTTATGTGAAGGATAAATGTCGAAGAATCATTACTTTTTGGCATATTTATGATCTAAAAAATGAGCCCTGCTTAACTGTCTGGATTAAGCAGGGCTTTTTAACTTGCTGATTTTAAATTATTTTATCTGAGTTGTTATAGTGATGATAAAGTACCACTTGTCATGCATCTAATATGTATATGAAATATAGAGGCTTTTTTACCAAATGTTGAATATAGGTTATGTTTTATATTTTATTGGCTATTTTTCATCGACTTAGATGCAATTGAATACAAAAAACTTTGATTCATTCAGTTTTCATTCAATCAAGTGGGTCATAAAAGCAGATATGCAACTTATACATATTGGTAGATATTTTACTTATTTTATCAAAGTCCTTTTCATTTTTTATTTTCTCAGCTGTCAATGAGTTTAAAGGCAGGTGCTCTTTCATTCATTTCTCTTTATAATTTTTCCAATGACTGATAACAATATATTGTTGCCATGAAAATATCATTATTCATAATTGCCCTATTGGCATTGGCCATCACAGGCTGCCAGAAACAACAGGCAGATGTATCAGCTGAACCTGATCCAGCAGTGAAAGCTCAATTTGAAAAATCCGATGCCCGATTGAGTGCTTATTTAGATAAATTAGATTCTTCTACTATTAGTCTTGAGGAAAGAACACATATTTTATGTGAGGATTATCCTAAAGAATATAAAACTCATTATATGCCGGCCCTAATAACACTGATGCCACAAGAATATGATGAGCAGGAACTACTGAAAGATCTGAAAAATGCGCTCGACTTTTATAAAGTAAAAGCCAATATTCAATGCTGATTTATTCTGAACAATAAAAAACCGCCTTAAAAAAGGCGGTTTTTGTAGAGATTACACAGCTTAGATATGAGCGCTGCAGCTTTGACTAATCTTATTGATTACGCAAATTTTGCTGCTGGTTATCTTGTTGTGGCTGTTGCTGTTGTTGCTGATTGGGTTGCTGGTCCTGTTGGCCCTGCTGACGCTGTTGGTTTTGCTGTCCCTGCGGCTGTTGTTGCTGCTGGTTCGGCTGTTGCTGATTTTGATTCTGGTTTTGCTGACGTTGTTGGTCTTGCTGTTGTTGTTGGTTCTGTTGGTCTTGCTGATTTTGCTGTTGATTATTAGCCATGGTGTAACTCCTTACTATTTGCTTTAAATCGCCGATGATTAGGTTTCGACTTAATATTTACTCTACCTATTTTTAAAAATTCGCCAAGTTATTACCTGTTACATATTAATTCAATGTAAAAAAAGGTAAGTTAAGTAATTGAAGTCTGGATTTATAAGAAACATAAATTACTTTTAATAATAGAATGAATACATATTGAAAGCTTTCTATCTTTTATAAATTTTATTTTTCATTTAAAGTCATAACTTAATCAAAAAATTTTATATAAACTTAAATTTAAAATAAAATTTAGAAATACATTTTGATACTTATATAAAATATGATTATATTTATAAGATATTGAATTTTATTAATTATTTAAAATTATAATTTCTTATACATGTTTAACCTAATTTTTTAAAAATTAAATCATTAAATATAAAAACGAAAAAAACATTTTTAAATAGTAGACTATATTACATATAATCACAAATAAGGCCTTTTCAATTGCCAATTTACCTTGACTTTATATTTTTAAAAGTATTATTAGATTTTTTTATTAAATCTAATCAAATTCTATTTTAATGACCTTTATCTAATAAATAAGCCTCCTATTTTAAGAGGCTTATTTTCAATAAGTTATTTTTAGATTGCGACCACTTTTACAATAATGGTTTGGCTTTCTTCTTGTTCTTCGGCCAGATATAAACGCTTTAATTCTTTGCTTTTAACTTTAAACTTTAAATTCTGGTAATGAAGGATGCTTGGGATCTGATCAAAATATTGACCATCTGCCTCAATTTCTTCCTGAAATAAAGGAGTACCCAGTTGATAATCTAGACTTTTTAATACGGAATACTTTACTGTGGTTTTCATTCTTACAACCTACTTTCCTTACGCACTTTATTTTTATTTTTACCACTGATCAGAGCAAGTTAAAACCATTAATTTCAAATATTGTCCAAGCATTAAGCAGTCAGTTTAACAACTGCCAAACTTACGTTTGGAATACTAAAATTACAAAAATATTTTACCTTTCATCATAATAAAGAAATAATCTCACAGTTGATACAAAAGCAAAATGGGACTACATTGGAATAAAGATTACCTTCTAAAAAAAAATAGACATTATGATTAAAACATGTTGTGGCCTGCTGGAACAAAGAAACATCAAGATTGCTTTTATTGAAAGTGCAAGTTCTGGCTATTTAACCAGTCAGTTTTCAATTTGCAAAAATGAAGGTGCTGAAATCTTGTTGGGAGGTCTGGTATGCTACGATCCGTCCGTGAAGATCAATGTTTTGGAAATTTCTCCGAATCTAATTAGCACCCATTCAGCCGAATCTATGCCTGTAACGGTCGCTCTGGCTGAGGCAGGTAAAAAAATGTTTCAGGAGGCGGACTGGATTATTGCTTGTACAGGCTTGCTTAAACCAGGCGGTAGTGCAACACCTGATAAACCGGAAGGTACTTTCTTCGCTGCTGTTTATGATGGTCTTCAGACTCACCAATTCCAGTATTATATTAAAGGCACACCACAGGAACGTCTCAATAAACTGGCAGCCGTCATCGCACATGACATGATTAATCTACTCAACACCTAAAGCCAAAACTGTTTATATGAATGCTGATCAAACTTCATTATTTCTACTGTATTTATAGTTAAATTATTTCTTATAAAAGCACGTTGTTTTAATGAGGCCTGATCAGTGATGAAAATAAGATTTGCAGCCCTTTTGCTCGCACTTGGCATTCCTGTATCCGCTTTCGCCACTGTCGGTGGCCCACGGAATATTGAAGTTTTGGGGTATGAAGTCAAAGACCAGAAACTTTATCTGTTGCGGCATTATCTCGATGGTCGCGGACGCCTACCTCAACTGTATTATTATCATTTTAAATCCAAAACTCCGAATCAGCTAATTCAGGTGAACTCCCTGTATATCAATCCAAAAACCAAGCAGATTGACTACGATCAGGACAGCCGTAAGTTTGACCAGGAAATTGCCAAAATTAAAAAGCGTCTGATTCCGTTAGTACCTTTGCAAAAGCAAAACATTCAGCTCAAGCTATTAAAGACCATCAAAGGTACTGCCCCTGCATGGCATGATCCTAAACAGAAAGTTCCAAAATGGACTTATCAATATCAGGTGCAATCTAGCCAGTATAAAAGTCCTGTTCAACAAGCAGTCAGTTATAAAGCAGATTTAAGATTAAGCCAAACTTATCAAGTACCGAAACAGAATAAAATACTGGTGACAGTAAAATACCTAGGCATCCCATTTGAAACCGGTTATCACATTGAAGATCCAGCATTATTAAGTCGGTAAACCAACATCAATCAACAATCAGCAAAAAATAAGGCCTCATGGAGACCTTATTTTCATATTTAGAATATCTCTGGCTTACGCAGCAGAAGTCCGCTCAGCAATTGGAACCACTTTACGCAACTCTGGACCAGTATAATCCGCGCTCGGACGGATAATACGGTTATCTGCACGTTGTTCCATCACATGCGCCGCCCAACCTGTGACGCGTGACATTACAAAGATTGGCGTAAACAGTTTGGTTGGAATACCCATAAAGTGATAAGCAGAAGCATGGAAAAAGTCCGCATTACAGAACAGTTTTTTCTCGCGCCACATGACTTCTTCACAACGCACTGATACTGGGTAGAGCACAGTATCACCTACATCTTTTGCCAGTTTTTCAGACCATTGCTTGATAATGCCATTACGCGGATCATTGTCTTTATAAATCGCATGACCAAAGCCCATGATTTTTTCTTTACGCTCCAGCATGCCCAGCATTTCGCGCTCAGCTTCTTCTGGAGATTTCCAGTTTTCAATCATATCCATTGCCGCTTCATTGGCACCACCGTGTAATGGGCCACGTAGTGAACCAATTGCACCGGTAATACATGAATGCAGATCAGACAAAGTGGATGCACAAACACGCGCTGTGAAGGTTGAAGCATTAAATTCATGCTCTGCGTACAGGATCAGGGATACATTCATCACTTGCTCATGTAGCTGATTCGGTTTCTTGCCATGTAGCAAATGAAGGAACTGAGCACCTATTGAATCATCATCGGTATTTTCATCAATGCGTACGCCGTCATGGCTATAGCGATACCAGTAGCAGATAATTGCTGGCAACGTCGCCAGAATACGGTCTGCGACATCCTGTTGCTGATCAAAAGACTGTTCAGTCTCAAGGTTGCCCAGCATCGATACGCCAGTACGCATCACATCCATTGGATGTGAATCAGCAGGAATACGCTCAAGTACTTCTTTCAGCGCTTGTGGTAGTACACGCAAAGATTTCAGTTTTGCTTTATAGGCAGCCAACTGTTCTGAAGTTGGTAATTCACCAAAGAAAATCAGGTAAGCGACTTCTTCAAACTGACAGTTTTCTGCCAGATCCTGTACGTCATAGCCGCGATAGGTCAGGCCTGCACCACTTTTGCCTACTGTTGAAAGTGCAGTTTTTCCTGCAACTTGTCCGCGCAATCCTGCGCCAGTGAGTACTTTTCCTTCAGCCATTGTTTTAATTCTCCTGCTTGAACAGTTTATCTAATGTGTTTTCAAAGCTGTGATAATCTAAAAATTCGTATAATTCTTTACGCGGTTGCATTTTATCCAGTACATGCACCTGTGTACCATTTTCACGCACTGAGCGCATCACTTCCAGTGCCGCCTTTTGCATCGCACGCGTAGCTGATAGCGGGTAAAGTACCATGCGAATACCCTGCTCAGCCAGTTCTTCAGTGGTGTAATATGGTGTGTCACCAAATTCCGTAATATTGGCCAAAACCGGTACACCAACTGCATCGCATACAGTACGATACATGGTAATGTCTGTCATCGCTTCAGCAAAAATGGCATCTGCACCTGCTTCGACACAGGCACAAGCGCGGTCAATCACTGCCTGCAAACCTTCTTTCTGAAGTGCATCGGTACGTGCCATCACTACAAAGTTTGAATCGGTTTTGGCATCGACTGCCGCCTTAATCCGGTCAACCATTTCCTGTTGGGTCACAATTTCCTTATTCGGACGATGACCACAACGTTTTTGTGCAACCTGATCTTCGATATGCACAGCAGCAGCGCCAGCAGCAATCATCTGCTTGATGCTACGTGCGATATTAAATGCACCGCCCCAGCCTGTATCTATATCAACCAGTAAGGGTGTATCTACACGTTCAGTAATGCGACGCACATCTTCCAGAACATTATCCAGACTCGTCATGCCTAGATCAGGTAGACCATAAGAATAGTTTGCAACACCGGCACCAGAGAGATAAATGGCTTTATAGCCGACCTGTTTGGCCATCATGGCAGCATAGGCATTCACTGTGCCCATAATTTGTAATGGTTTTTCGACTTCAAGCGCTTGTCTAAACTTTAAACCTGCAGACATTTGTTCTGTCATCTTCCTTTCCACAGTCTTGGCTATAATTATTGAGATCTGAGTATACCGATTTGAAACCATGATGCTATAAACCAATAGAATAAAAACTCTAAAACTTTAGTCAAACTTTTAAGTTTTACTTGATTCACTGAATAAATTCCGCCTTCATTCGGTGTGATTGTGAAATCTGCGGATATATTTGTTATGATGAACTACCAAGTTTATATAACCTGTTGATATACCATCCTCTATGCAAAACCTTGTTCATCTGGAACCACTCGCCAAAGATCTGCCTCAAACCAAACGTGGTCATGAGCGCTGCGTTGCGCTGTTGGTCTCTGCGACCGAACTGTTTCTGGAACATGGTTATGAGGCAGTTTCTCTAGATGATATTGTCCAGCATGCAGGCGGTTCCAAAGCTTCCATTTACAAGTACTTTGGCAATAAAGAAGGCCTGTTTGAAGCTATTTGTGATTATCGACGTACCAAGTTTTTTGAAGATATCAGCATTCCGATTGAACTGATGGCGCTAGATTTTCGTAGTTATTTGGTACAGACATTTTTGACCTTCTACCGTCAAATCATGCAGCCGGAAAATGCAGCCTTTATGCGTCTGGTACTGGAACAAAGTCAGCGTAATCCTCAACTGGCCCGCAATATTCATGAACGCGGCCCGGTTCAGGTACAAAGTTCCATTGCTACCGCACTGGAACAGGCCCATGAACAAGGTTTGCTATATTGTGAAAATCCGCAATATTCTGCCCAGTTATATTTTGGTATTTTGCGTAATCTGGAATGGCGGATTCTAATGGGGATTACCATAGAGGAAGATGATCAAGAAATCGACAAATACATCAGTTATTGCGTGGATCGATTTTTAGACGGTCATCAAAAAGTCTAGTTTTTTGCAATTTCCTGTTCATATAGTATATTAGCCGATTCCGTATTTTTTTCTTAAACCAACCAACAACTGATTGTTGATCGAGTTTTCGGCAATTATTGTGGAGTAACGAATGGCTCTCCGTCACTTTCTCACCTTACGCGATTTATCAACTTTAGAACTGAACCAGATTTTACAGCGCGCAATCGAGCTTAAGCGCAAACAGCACAATAATGAAGTGTTCCAACCCTTTGTTGGTAAAGTCATGGGCATGATTTTTGAAAAATCGAGTACCCGTACGCGTGTTTCGTTTGAAGCAGGCATGAGCCAGTTCGGTGGTAGTGCCATCTTCCTGTCTTCACGTGATACCCAGCTGGGTCGCGGTGAGCCAATTGAAGATTCTGCACGTGTGATTTCCAGCATGCTGGATATTGTGATGATCCGTACTTTCGGTCACGATATCGTAGAACGCTTTGCTTCTTATTCAAAAGTTCCAGTGATCAACGCTTTGACTGATGATCATCACCCTTGCCAGTTACTTGCTGACATGCAGACTTATCTGGAACATCGTGGTTCGATCGAAGGTAAAACTGTTGCCTGGATTGGCGATGGCAATAATATGTGTAATTCTTATATCGAAGCAGCGCACATGTGGGGCTTCAAGCTAAAAGTTGCAGCACCGAAAGGCTATGAACCTCAAGAACAGTTCCTGTCTGAATTCGCACATTGTGTAGAACTGGTCGATACTGCTGAAGATGCAGCAGTCAATGCCGACCTGATCGTAACTGACGTTTGGGCAAGTATGGGCCAGGAAGAAGAACAGAAAATCCGTGAGAAAGCTTTTGCGGACTATCAGGTGAATGAACGCCTAATGGATCTTGCACATCCAGACTGCCTGTTCATGCATTGCCTGCCTGCGCATCGTGGTGAAGAAATTTCTGAAAACATGCTGGATCACAAAAATGCTGTGGCTTGGGATGAAGCAGAAAACCGTCTTCATGCACAAAAAGCACTGGTTGAATTTCTGTTGAATGAAAATCTGAAAAAAGACTGATTTTCTCAAAAAAAAATCTTCACAAATTAAGCACCAATCTCTGGTGCTTTTTTTGTTTCAGCTCTTATAATCAGAATTGAAACGACATAAAAAGTGATGCGATACAATGCAAAAAAAATATTGGACTTTGGCACTCTTGGCAGGTTTTAGTAGTGCTGCTTTACCGGTGTATGCTTCTGAATTCGACCAGTATCTCCAAGTAAAAGGCATTCTAGACAGCAAGTTTAAAATTGAGAAAAAAGCTGAGCTGAACGAACTGCTTGCCGTGCTAAGTGCGGAAGATTCCAAGACTTTGCCACTACAAATCGATCAGAATACAATCATAGAACAGTTACAACTTACTGCCAATAAAACCACACTTAAAGGCATGATCACTACACCCGACTTTAGCCAGTTTGAGAAAGACCTAGGTCGTAAAGAAGTCCTTAAGGTGATTCGTAATAATCTTCTAAATAACTGTCAGATCTTTTTTGAACATCGCTATCAAATCGTCAATCCTTATAAAATCGAACTTAGCCTTAGCTCCCAAACGCATACTTATAATGTAGATCTCTCCCAGAAAGACTGTAATGTAAAATAATCTTGTCCAGAATCAATAAAGGCAGCTATAGCTGCCTTTTATATTTAGATTAGTTCTCATTGCTAAACACACCTAGACGATTAACGAATCAAACCTTGTGGCTGTAAAATAATAATCAGTGCACCTAGAATGACCACCACTCCACCCAGCAGATCCCAACGTGAAAGGCTGACCTGATCCACGAATCTCAGCCACATCAACGCTGAGAAAATATAAATTCCCCCATAAGCGGCATAAATACGCCCAGAAGCGGCTGGATGCAAAGTCAAAAGCCAGACGAACGCAGCTAAGGCTAATGCCGCCGGAACCCACAACCACTGACTCTTAGCCTGATTTAAAATCAGGTAAGGAAAATAACAGCCCAAAATTTCCATCAATGCCGTTAATAAAAACAGAAAAAACGTAGTTAAAAGCTTGCTAATCTGGATATCCATATATTTCTCTAAATCAGAAACTCTTTAAACCAAGAGTACATAAATTAAGGGTAAATAAAACAACAAAACCCGTGCGAACACGGGTCTGATGATGATCTATTCAATGATTAAGCTGGTTCAGCAGTCTGGTCTTCGAAGACTTCAAGTTTCAGACCGACAGACTTACCATTTTCTTTCTTCACAGAAACTGAAACGTTACCACCATTTTCGGCCAGTTCACCAAACAGAATCATTTCAGCCAATGGTTTTTTCAGATGTTCCTGAATCAGACGTTGCATTGGTCGAGCACCCATCAAGCGATCATAGCCATTTTCAGCCATCCACTCACGTGCGCTTTGATCCACCTCTAGCACTACTTTCTTCTCATCCAGTTGTGCTTGAAGTTCAGTCAGGAATTTATCCACGACATTTTCAATAATGGTATTCGGCAACGCCTTGAACTGAATCACGCCATCTAGACGGTTACGGAATTCTGGCGAGAACGCTTTCTTCATCGCTTCCTGGTTGTCATTACTGTTGTCCTGTTCCATGAAACCAATGCTGACACGAGAAATACTTTCCGCACCAATATTAGTCGTTAGAACCAGCACCACATTACGGAAATCGGACTTACGACCATTATTATCCGTTAATGAACCATGATCCATGATTTGTAATAACAAGTTAAATACATCTGGATGGGCTTTTTCAATCTCATCCAGCAGCAATACACAGTGCGGATTTTTGTGAATTGCATCGGTCAATAAACCACCTTGGTCAAAACCAACATAGCCAGGAGGCGCACCGATCAGACGAGAGACTGCGTGACGTTCCATATATTCAGACATATCGAAACGTACCAGCTCTACACCCAAAATTTTCGCCAATTGCTTGGTGACTTCAGTTTTACCCACACCGGTAGGACCAGCGAAGACAAAACTACCGACTGGCTTATCTGGAGATTTCAAACCTGCACGAGACAGTTTGATCGCAGAAGCCAAAGCTTCAATTGCTTCATCCTGGCCGAAGACCACACGTTTCAGATCACGCTCAAGGTTCTCCAGCACAGACTTGTCATCTTTAGAAACCGTTTTCGGTGGAATACGAGCAATCTTGGACACAATGTCTTCGATGTTTTCAACCGTAATCAGGCTGTCATCTTGCTCAGCTTTCAAACGGCGTTGTGCACCGGCTTCATCAATCACGTCAATCGCTTTATCTGGCAAGAATCGGTCATTAATAAATTTCGCTGACAGCTCAACCGCAGAAACCAGTGCCTGATCGTCATACTGTACATGATGGAAATCTTCAAATTTAGATTTCAGGCCACGCAGGATATCAATCGTTTCTGTAATCGAAGGTTCATTCACATCTATTTTTTGGAACCGACGTGACAAGGCATGATCTTTTTCAAAGACCTGACGGTATTCCTGGAATGTGGTTGAACCGATGCAACGTAAAGATCCGTTCGCTAATGCTGGTTTGATCAGGTTCGATGCATCCATAGTGCTGCCCATGCTTGAACCTGCACCGATGATCATATGAATTTCATCAATGAACAGCACTGCATCCGGTTTTTTCTTTAAGGCATTTAATAGTTGTTTTAAACGCTTTTCGAAATCACCACGGTATTTAGTTCCCGCCACCAGCGCACCGATATCTAGGCTATAGATTTCAGCATTTTCTAGCGGTTTTGGTGCCTTACCATTTACGATCAACCAAGCCAGACCTTCAGCAATCGACGTTTTACCCACGCCTGGATCACCGACCAGCAATGGGTTATTTTTACGGCGACGGCATAAAATTTGCGCTGCCCGCTCAATTTCTTTTTCACGGCCAATCAATGGATCTGTCTTGCCGCGTTGAGCTTCCAGATTCAAATTGGTCGTATACAGCTCTAGCGGACCAGAATTGTTGGAAGAAGCCGATTCACCGTCCAGTTCTTCAATTTCTTCTTCAGACTGTACTTCGTCTTTACGCGTACCATGAGAAAGGTACTGAGTTAAAGTCAGACGGTTAATCTGATGACGTTTAAGCAGATAAACCGCAAAAGAATCGCGCTCAGAATACATCGCAACCAGAATATCGGCGCCTTCTACAGTACGATCACCGCCACTGGATTGAACATGGAAAATTGCACGTTGCAAAATCCGGTCAAAACTTTCTGTAGGATGAGGTGCCTGATCACTATTTTCACCGAGTTTAGGGGTATGTTGTTCTACATACTCTTCTAATTCTTTACGCAAAACAATAATATCTGCACCACATGCTTTTAAGGCATTCACGGCAGAATCATTGTCGAGTAAAGCTAATAATAAATGTTCTACGGTCAGGAACTCATGTCTCTTTTGACGAGCCATGCTGACAGCCAAACGTAGTGATACTTCTAATTGACGACTGAGCATGCAACCCCCTTAATCTTTCGGCTCAATCTGGCAAAGTAAAGGATGACCTTGAGATCGAGCGTAATTATTGACTTGGTTCGCTTTGGTTTCCGCAATGTCTCGAGGATAGACCCCAGCTACACCTTTTCCTTCATAATGTACAGTTAGCATTACTTGTGTAGCTTGGTCAAGATTCATTGCAAAGTATTGTTGTAAAATTTCAATTACAAACTCCATGGGAGTGTAGTCGTCATTCAATAACACCACTGCATACATCGGTGGACGCTTCAGTTCAGGAGGTGCAGTCTGGACTGCAATGTCAGCGTCATCATCGTGAAAAGGCTCGTCTGTTAAACGCGGGCTAATATGCCAATCAACCATGCCGGACTCGTAAAAAGAATTTTTGATCTCACTTAAACATTTTGGACGTTTATTGCTTGGCATACGATTTCTATTTCACACTTAATTTGCATTTGCTTCAGTTTTTGGAATCTCTGACAGGACTGTTGACTGGCTTTCAACAGCTTTCCCTTGATCCCAGCTAAAACGGCGAATTACAGGCTTAGCACCTGAGAGACGCACTTCAATAAATTCTGGTTTAAAGCCTTTAGGCATGGTCCAGCGACCAGTCAAACGTTCGTAATTGTCGAAATTAAAGTTTTTATCTTCAAGCGGCACGACCAGAATTTCAGTGCCCTTAATCAAGCGTAGTTCCACTGTACCAGAGGCGCGATTTTTGCCCGGGCTGACCTGAACCAGATCAATCTGATATTCAAAAGCATTATCAGGTAAAGCTTTGATCCCCAGATGTTGAACTGTTAATGCTAAACCACCGCGTTGACGCAAAATCTCGCGGTAGATCGTACCAACGCTTTCAGCCTGCTCCTGGGCATCACGCGCCTTATTTGCTGCAAGATAAAGATCATTGGCATTACTAACGGCCAGATCACGTTCTTGTACAGCTGTATTCAGAGATTTATTCAGTGTTTCCAAACTGGTTTTCTGTTTTTGTACTACTTCAACCAGTTGTTCCGCATCCGCCTCAAAACCCACCGCAGTCAAACCTTGCCGATGCCCGACCGTATAGCCCAGCAAGCCACTACCCAGAATCAACACAGCAGCACCGATTACCAAAGGTGTATTGCCTTTCATCAATGGTTTCTTTGTAGAGGGTTCCTGGATCGTCATGTTTGACTCATTATTCGGCATTTTGATCTCTGTATACTTTGTTCAAGACACACATTTAAATCCAAATCTAAATGTGTGTGAAGTTCTAATACGTTTTTTATGGTAATAAACCAATATTATTCAAGCCTGCATTTTCTGCAAAGCCAAACATCAGATTCATGTTTTGTACTGCCTGACCAGCTGCACCTTTGACCAGATTGTCCTGGGCCACCAGAATCACCAGTTTGGTTGGTTGTGGCTTATACAGTGCGATACGCAACTGGTTAGCACCACGCACCGAACGGGTTTCTGGCGAACTGCCTGCTGGCATCACATCAACAAACTGTTCATTGGCATAGAATTGCTCGTACAGTGACTGCAAGTCAGCTTCCTGGCCTGCTTCAGTCAAGTCGATATAAATCGTTGATAACATGCCACGAATCATCGGCACCAGATGCGGCACAAACAGGATATGGTCAAATACGCCTTTTTGACCTGAAATGTTTTCCAATGCTTCTACGATTTCAGGATGGTGACGATGGCCTGCAACGCCATAAGCCTTAAAATTATCAGCATTTTCAGAATAGATCATGCCCAGGCTTGCTTTACGACCTGCACCTGATACGCCTGATTTCGCATCGATAATAATGCTTTCTGGTTTTACCAAGGCTTCGTTTGATTTCAATACGGGTGCCAGACCAAGCTGAACTGTCGTTGGATAACAGCCCGGATTACCAATCACACTCGCCTGTTTGATCTGTTCACGATTAAGTTCAGACAGACCATAAACAGAATCTTTTAATACTTCTGGGCAAGCATGTTCCATGCCATACCATTTTGCGAATTGTTCTAGATTTTGCAAACGGAAATCCGCTGCAAGGTCAATTACCTTGGTATTAGCTGCAATAAGTTCTTCAGCATGTTTCATGGCAACGCCATGTGGTGTCGCGAAAAATACCACATCACATGATTTTAAAAGATCAAGGCTGAGGTCAGAAAATTGAAGATCCGTATGTCCGCGCAGACTCGGAAACATATCGTCAACACGACGGCCTGCTTCAGTACGTGATGTCAGTGCTTTAACTTCTACATTCGGATGTCGCAGTAATAGACGTAAAAGTTCAACGCCTGTATAACCTGTACCACCCACAATACCCACTGAAATCACGATGATTACCTCAAACTAGATGTTTCCTTTATGGGCTGTAGTATGACAGGAACTTGAGGTTTTCTAAACTGTTTCACTAGGGATTGATGGTTTTTTATTTACGCTTCTATTTTGAGTGTTTTTAAAAACTTTAAGAGAATTATATCTTTTGCTTAGGCTATTTAGAAGTAAGTAAATACTATCTTCGTTCCTCTAAAGATATTCTTAAGCTGCCCACCAATATGGCATGACAGTATTTTTCAGAATTTTGCGGTGAGTTAAATAGTTTGGATCATGCTTTGCCACTTCCGCCCAGAAACGAGCACTATGGTCAAAATGCCGGGTATGGGCCAATTCATGCACACATAAATAACGCACGATATTTTCAGGAAACAGAATGATGCCACTATTTAGCATGATGTCATGTTTGGCAGAACAACTGCCCCATCGTGTTTTCGGTTGGCGAACATTACAAATGTTAAATGATAATCCTGTTTCTTGGCTTACTTTGTTCAGATAAACAGGCAACTGTTCTTTAGCATAAGAAATGGCAAAGGCTTTTAAATAGGTTTCAGGATGACGGTCACTGATCGATAGCTGTAATAATTTAGCATCAAAAACAAAGTTCTGCTTTTGACTTTGATACACGATCTGAATTGGCTGAGCCTGATCGAAAAGCTGCAATTCTGCTGGTAAAGATCTATCAATACTTTGATTTTTTTCCTGCTGCAATTTCCATGTTTTCAGTAGCCAGCTTTCAGCTTGATCAATAAAATTCTGAATCTGTTTTTTGCTACAAAATACAGGTGCGGTTAAACGGATTTGATCACCTTCTACACGCAGTCTGAGACGTGTTGAGCGAACATTTCGAGTAATTTGAATTTCAGGTAGGTCGTTTAGGGTCATTTTTTATATTTAATCGTTATTTAAATCCTCCTCCTTGCGCAGCAGTGCTGCTCACCTTTTCAAAGGAGGGAGAAAGCCCCTCTTTTTTAAAGAGGGGTTTGGGGAGATTAGCTCTTCAATGAGTTAAAATTAAACCGCAGTACGTTCTTCAATGCCGTTATTGGTCGCAACAATCGCAATATCCGCTTTATTGATCGCGAAAATACCGTTACATACGACGCCTGGAATGTCATTAATCGTTTTTTCCAGCTCAAGCGCATTCAGAATATTCAGGTTATGCACATCCAAAATAACATTTCCATTATCAGTCACTACACCTTCACGGTAAGCAGGATCACCACCTAATGCCACCAACTTACGTGCGACTGCTGAACGTGCCATTGGAATCACTTCAACAGGTAGTGGGAAATCACGACCCAACTGCTCTACCCATTTCGAATCATCCACGATACATACGAATTTTTTCGCAATCGACGCCACAATTTTTTCACGTGTCAGCGCAGCACCGCCACCTTTGATCATGTGCATATGGCGGTCGATTTCATCCGCACCATCGACATAGGCATCCAGACCACCTACGCTATTCATATCAACCACTTCAATGCCTAATTTTTTCAGGCGTTGTGCAGTGGCTTCAGAACTTGCAACTGCTGCTTCCAATTGAAGTTCAGGCAAAAGTTCGATTAAGAAGTTAACAGTACTCCCAGTACCGACGCCTAAAATGCCCCCTTTTGGTAAGTGCTTTAACGCAGCTTTTGCTGCAGCTTGCTTTTTCTCATCTTGGGTTGCATA
This sequence comes from Acinetobacter variabilis, assembly GCF_000369625.1. Classification (GTDB taxonomy): domain Bacteria; phylum Pseudomonadota; class Gammaproteobacteria; order Pseudomonadales; family Moraxellaceae; genus Acinetobacter; species Acinetobacter variabilis. The sequence continues at coordinate 812,332 of NZ_KB850113.1, read as the reverse complement.
TAGACTCATGACATCACTCAACTATTTTGGACTTTCGCAGTATTTTTAAACCGCAAAGCCGCGTGGTTTGTTACAATAAGTGCTTATTTTAAACTGTTAGATGGAAAATTAACATGCTGTCTCGTTTGGTTCGACAAATTTTACAAGCAACTGTGTACGATGTTGCAATCGAAACCCCACTCGAAGCAGCGCCACGAATTAGCGAGCGCTTAAATAATAACATTCGCTTTAAACGTGAAGATTTACAACCGGTTTTTTCATTCAAGCTACGCGGCGCCTATAACCGTATTAGTCAATTACCGAAATCACAACTCGAACGTGGCGTTATCACAGCTTCAGCAGGCAACCATGCCCAAGGCGTGGCGCTGTCAGGGAAAAAGCTGGGGATTCGCGCGATTATCGTAATGCCAAAAACTACACCAGACATCAAGGTTCAGGCAGTTAAACGCCTCGGTGGTGAAGTGGTCTTGCATGGCGATTCATTTGACGTTGCCAACAAATATGCGATTCAACGTGCCCAAGAAGATGGCATGACCTTCATTCCACCTTATGACGATGAACTAGTCATGGCCGGTCAAGGCACGATTGCCAACGAAATTTTACGTCAATGGCGTGATGTAGAATATGTTTTTGTTGCAGTTGGCGGTGGCGGCCTGATCGCAGGTGTTGCAGCTTACTTAGGTGATGTTGCACCGCATGTCAAAGTGATTCCTGTGGAATATGAAGAATCTGCATGTTTAAAAGCCGCTTTTGATGCAAATGACCGCGTGATTCTGCCATCAGTCGGTTTATTTGCCGATGGTACTGCTGTGGCACAAATCGGTGAAAAACCATTTGACGTGATCCGTCTACAAAAATCAGACAATTCTGGCCCGATCGTAGAACCAGAAGTTGTACTGGTCAATACCGATGAAGTCTGCGCAGCAATTAAAGATACTTATGATGAATGCCGTAGTATTGTAGAACCGTCAGGTGCAATGGCATTGGCTGGTATCAAAAAATATGTAGCGGAACACGGCATTGAAGGCAAAAATATCGTATCGATTGTTTGCGGTGCGAACATGAACTTCGACCGTCTACGTTATATTGCTGAACGTACAGAACTCGGTGAGCGTAAAGAAGCCATCTTTGCCGTAACTATTCCAGAAGAAAAAGGCTCATTCCTGAAATTCTGCCGCGCACTGCAAGGCCGTAATATTACTGAGTTTAATTACCGCTCTAGTGATGCTTCCGCAGCTCAGGTCTTTGTCGGCATCAGCCTGAAAAATGGCGAGAAAGAACGTCAGGAAATCTATGAAAACCTGAAATTCGACTATGACATTGATGATCTGTCTGATGATGAAGTTGCAAAACTCCATATCCGTTACCTGATTGGCGGTCATGCCGATATTGAAAATGAGCGTCTGTTCCGCGTGGAATTCCCGGAACGTCCAGGTGCCCTGCTAATGTTCCTGGAACGCCTCGGCCCAACGCATAACATTACCCTGTTCCATTACCGTAACCATGGCGCTGCAGAAGGTCGCGTACTGGTCGGTCTGGAAGCAGAAGATGCACAGCAGAATCCAGATGGTTTGATCGAAACTTTGGAAAGCATCACTTATCCATATGAAGAAATCACCAATAACCTGGGTTATCAGCGTTTCTTGAAATAATCAGTTTAATATAAACCGCCTTTCGAGGCGGTTTTTTTATATCCGGCTGAAAGAAAATGTATGAAGTATTTATGTAAGGCCAGATAGCTGAAAATTATAAAAATCTTTAAGATACTTACTTATTAGACACGAACTGATTTGAAATAAAAAGATTTAGGGAAATATGCATGGCATTATTTGCAGTCATTGGGCTGGGCAGCTTCGGTGCAACAGTGGCGACTCAACTGATCAGCTTGAAACATGATGTAATTGGAATCGATCTCGATAAAAAATATGTGGAAAATATTTCCGATCAGCTCACCCATGCGGTCATTGCCGATGCAACCGATGAGCATGTCCTGGATGAGCTGGATATCCAGCGCTGTGAAGCAGTCGTAGTCGCGATTGGTGAAGATATTGAAGCCAGCATTCTGTGTGTACTGCATCTAAAAAATATGGGTGTAAAGAAAATCTGGGCCAAAGCCAAATCCAAAGCCCACCATATGATTTTGACTCATCTGAATGTCGAAAAAATTATTCACCCAGAAGAAGATATGGGCGTTCGTGTGGCACAATCACTCAGCTACCCGATGGTTAGCCGTTATATGTCACTTGAAGATGATCATTATATTGTCAAGATCGAGATTCATGCCGATCATAATGACACTCCCTTACACCAGTTAATGAGTCAGGTTCCCGAAATTAAAGTTCTTTTGCATAAACGTGGCACTGAAATACAACATATCGTAGATCTTGGACTATTACTTAAGGAAGGTGACATTCTGGTGGTCGAAGGATTGCTGGACCCTCTACGCCGTTTGTCCAAGCATTTTAAGGCCATATGAAAAGCTCAAATTTAAACCAGAACAGGATTGTCAATCTCAGTCCACCGAGTCTGCTGGCCTTAGGTTTTCTCGGGCTGATTTTTATTGGTTCTTTATTACTGATGCTGCCCTTTGCCCATCAAACTGAAATCAGCTGGTTAGAAGCGATTTTTACAGCAACTTCTGCAGTGACGATTACCGGGCTATCTGTGGTCAATGTTGGTGAAGCTTATACACCTTTTGGGCAGGTCGTGATTATGTTCCTGCTGCAATGTGGTGGCCTCGGCTTTATGACTTTTGCCATACTCGCTTTCATGAGCCTGTCGCCTAAACTTGGCTTAAGACAGCAAGTGATGGCACAGGAATCTATTGGCCAGACCAGTTTGAAGAAAGTCAGTTTTACCATTAAAGCGGTATTCCTATATTCCCTGTTTTTTGAAGCGATTGGCACCCTGATTTTAACCTTGGCGTGGCTAGAAGATTATCCTTTTGGTGAAGCACTGTTTTATGCAGCTTTCTATAGTGTTTCTGCGTTTAATAATGGCGGGTTTTCTCTTTTTCCAAATAGCTTAATGAGCTTTTCCGGCCAGTATTTCGTGACCTTCACGATCAGCATGCTCTATATCATTGGCGGGATCGGTTTTCTGGTTCTGATGGATGTAAAACAGAATAAAAGCTGGCGCAAGCTCAGTCCGAATAGCAAACTCATTCTAACGACGATTATGGGTCTTAACCTGAGTGCTTTTATTGTACTCTGGCTATTAGAAGCCTCTAATCCACAAACATTAGCGCTGATGAGCGTAGGTGATCAGGCGCTCAACGCCTGGTTTCATGCCACAGTTCCCCGCTCCTCGGGTTTTTATAGTCTGCCCATGGACCAGATGAGCGATGCCTCTAGTCTAGTCACCATTTTTTTAATGTTTATTGGTGGCGGTTCCTTAAGTACGGCAGGTGGAATTAAAGTTGGTACGTTTATTATTGTGGTGATCAGTGTAATCAGTTTTCTACGCCGTGAAGATGAAATCCGCTTGTTCAATCATTCTATTTCTGAGAAAACTACTTTTAAAGCCTTAGCGGTTGTGTGTATTACTGCAGGTCTGGTCATGACCGGTTTTATGAGTTTACTCATTCTAGAACCCGATCATGATTTTTTAGATTTGCTGTTTGAGGCGGTTTCTGCCGCCTGTACAGTTGGATTAACACGTGGTGTCACTGGAGAATTGCAGCCAGCAAGTTTAATCATTCTGATGCTAATGATGTATGCGGGTCGTCTAGGGCCTTTAACTCTTGCCTATTTAATTGCAACACCGAAAAAGAGTCGTCTTAAACATCCGCCTTCAGAAATTCAGATTGGTTAAGATTTAAATGAATACCCATAAGCAAAAAAACCACGCCTAAGCGTGGTTTTTTACATGAAACACATTAGTACCAATTCATTAAGGACACACCTAGACCCACATAGGTCGCACGATGATTATAATCAATCAGACTTTCACCATAACCATCAAAGAGCTGGAATTGACCGCGTAGACGCCCACTGATCGGAAATGACCAATCGAACTGTACTGCACCACGGTTATCATCACCACCTTTAAGTGTATGACGCAACATCAAAGAAAAATCGTGGGCATTATGACGATAAAACGCAGTTAAATCCCCACGTCCGATATAGTTTTTAATCTCGGGATTATTGTCATCAGCCCGGTCTTCTTCGATACGATACCAAGGGCGTAGCATCATGGCGAAGTTGTCTTTTTCAAAACCGAGATTCAGCATTACCCGGTTCCAGCTACGAGATAATGGATCCGAACGGCCATTTGATTGATGATTCAGGGTTAGTCCCAGCATGCGCCAGTTCAAACCAAACAGATCATAATTGGTACGGAAGATCAGGCTGGCTTCAGGCTCATAATTAGTTTCACGAAATGGTCGGGACTCTTCCGAGTTATACACCTGCCAACGTGAAGACTGGGTATAGCCCAGCCAGAGATCACCATTGTCACCCAGAATATTTTCAACTGCCTTGGTTTTTAAAGATAACTGGAATTTACCCTCAATCGAGGTCAAATTCTGGTCTTCTTTAACCGTGTTATTTGGGTTTTCACTTTGCGGAAACTCGTTTTTCTTGGAAGTCCAGAACCCTGGCATCAAATAAATCGGCTGATAGGAACGGATATTCCAGGTACCCAGTTTACTTTCCGGCGACAGTTCCCAACGACTATCCAGCAAAGATAAAGCCGGAGTCAGCTTTGATCCTTCTGAAGCATAGATATTGGAAACGGTCTGTTCAATTTTCGCTTTGAGGTTATCGGGTTCGGGCGCAATTTCTATGGCTGCACGCCGTTCAGAAACAATCTCAGGCTTACTATCGGCCGGTATTTTAAATACCGCATCATAACAGGCCAAGCGTTCTGAATTGGTTTCAACCGCAGAGCAAGCCTCCGCCGTTGCCGGCATCGGACTACTCGCTACAGTTTTATCTTCCGCATTTACTTGCGTCCCAACTACACAGCCAAGCAAAACGCCCAGCTGCAAAGTTGAGCGCTTAATAGAATTAAGCGCCATCCTCTATCCTCATTGTTTTTATTTATTGAACTTGCTGAATTGTAAAGCCGAGTTGTTCTAAAGTTTCTCGTTTGGCAAATGGCGCAACCACCGCTTTTGAAGCTTTCTGTTCAACCAGATAAGTCTGTGCAACACGTTTCAAGTCATCTAAATTGACATGCAACAAACGTTCCCGAAGCTGTTTACGGAACGCTGGTGTACGTTGATGCAGGTAGGCATAACAGGCGGTAATTGCTTCACCTGCTGGTGAACCCGGTTTATCCATACTGGCAATTAAGCCTAAGATAGCTTCTTCCAGCTGATGCGGTTGTTGAGGTGCGTTAAGTAACCATTGAATACTTGCATCAAAGTCCTGGAAAGTTTCTGCTAAGCGTGGATCGCGATAACTATAGAAGCGGAATGAACATGCATTGCCGTCATAGCTTGCGCCACCACCATAAGCACCGCCTTTTTCACGGATTGCGCTATGCAGATAACCATTACGCAAGTAGCCTGCCAATACCATCAAGGCAGCAGCATCAGGATGTGAAACTTCTACCGCAGGATAAGCTGCTGCACAGAACTGCACATTGGTCTGAATCAACCAGGCTTCATCATTGCTGTGATTAACTTTTTCAACCTGAGTCAATTCTGCAGGTGCAGTATTCACTTCCAGCTTATCCCAGACATTTTGAATTTCTTCAATCAGACGCTCAGACTGCTGTTCTTCACACACCAACAGGAATTGTTTTGGTGCTTGCAGCAAGACTGCATGAATGCGTTTTAATTCATCAATCATGGCGTCATAAGCTGCTGGCTCTTTTTCAGCCTGATTGACCAAGTTAATCAGCCAGTTCAAAGCACCCAGACCGGTATTATGATAATCACGCAAGGCTAGAGCGCTATGCTGACGTGATGCCACTTGCATCGCATAGCTATGACCCGAACCGGAAATACGTGATTGCCAGCGAGTTTTACGCTGTTGTAATAACTCAATAATACGGCCTTTTTCATCAAAGCGTAGCTGCTCAAAACCGATCTTTAACAGACGGATCGCATCCAGATGGCTAGCCAAAGATTTAGTCGTTAAAGTTAACCACGCACTGATCTTGTTTTTGTCATCCACTTTAGAACGCAATGAAGCGCCCATGCCCAGACCACCACTGACTGCTGTTTGCAGTTGCTGGAATTGCAGGTAATCATATTCACCCGCACCGACTTCACCCATTAAAATAGACAATAGGTTGAAATACGGTGATTGCACCACTTCATCTGGAATTTTCACCAATACCTGTTGGTAATAAATCCCATTAGTACCTGCATGATAAAGATTCAACGGCGTATCTACGCGGTTACAGATAATCTCACGCAACTGGCCTTGAACAATCTGCAATTCCGCAGGCACATCTTCCAGACCGACTTTAGGTAACAGATTCAAATCGTCTGGGGTATCTTGGCGGATCTTTAATGCTTCAGTTTGGGCATTGATCTCTGCTTTTTGCTCTTCAGTTAAAGCTTTACCAATTTCAGCCAGACGTGCTTTTTCTTCTTCCGCTTCTTTGGTAGATTTGCTTGCATCTGGAACTAAAGTCAGTTGAACACGGTGCGGGTTATCTAAAAGATGATCTTTAATCAGATTTGATAACCACATTGGATCCTGTAGCTCTTCTTTTACTGAAGCAATCGCAGAATCAACATCCCAGACTTCAACCGGATCACGATGATGAATTGCACTGCTTAAACCGCTCAAGATCAGGCTTAGACCATAAGGTGTACCATCACCATTGATTTCACGCTGATGCAGCTCAATCTGATGCAGGATCGCATCTACTGCCTGTTGATCAACAGGTTTAGATGCAACATCTTCCAGAACTTTGAAAACACCATTTTTGAATTCTTCAGCATGTTCAGGATTTGAACCTTGAACCGCACAGTAGAAAGTCATTTCAAAGTTGGAATCATCTACGCCCATGAATGGACCAGTTGACTGTGCATAACCACAGGTTTCCAAGTAATGACGTAGTGGAGATGCTGAATCTTCCAGCAAAATCCCTTCAACCAGACGCAAGCCTAAACGTAGCTTGATATCACTCGCCTCCGGCAATAACCATGACAATACGTGATAAGTCTTGTCCTTCAGATCCTCAGCATCAACTGCATAGGTTTCTGTTACATTGAGTGGCGCAGTTAAACGGGTTTCTGGCGTTGAATAAAGTGTTTCACCTTTTCCAAATTTAGACAGCGCCAGATTTTCAAACTGTTCCTGTAACTCAGCAGCAGACTTATTGCCAAAGGTCATAAATACAGCATTACTTGGATGGTAATGCGTTTTATAGAAGTTCACCAGCTCCTCATAAGTCAGGTCTGGAATATCTTTAGGATCGCCGCCTGAGTTGTAGTGATAAGTGGTGTCCGGGAATAAGTGATGCGCCAAAGTATGATAAAGCTGATCTGAAGGTGAGCTCATTGCCCCTTTCATTTCATTAAATACCACGCCTTTATATACCGGTTCGCCATTTTCCAGTTCAATACGGATACCTTCCTGAGCAAAATCCAGCGGATTCAGGTTCGCAGCGAAAGCCGCATCCATATACACTTCTAATAAGTTCTGGAAGTCCTTATCATTTTGAGTTGCGAATGGATAAGCCGTCCAGTCTGCCGCTGTAAAGGCATTCATAAAAGTATTAAGCGAACGGCGAATCATCAGGAAGAACGGATCACGTACCGGGAATTTTTCTGAACCGCACAGTGCAGTATGTTCCAGAATGTGCGCTTCACCTTTTGAATCCATTGGCTGAGTGCGAAACGCAACCAGAAAAACATTTTCATCATGATTGGTCGCCAGATGATAATGGGTGGCTCCAGTCACTTTATGCTTATATTCAGACACTAAAATGTCTAAAGCTTCAACATGTTGTTGACGTACCAACTGAAACGCAGGATGTACAGTTTGAGAAATGGTTTCAGTGACATCTACAGTCATGCGATCTCCTAATGCTTAAATTAAAAAATTATTATTCGCATTATAGCTGTAGTTGTTTGAATTATTCACGCAGAAAACCGAGGATTTTGATCGAATTAAGTAAACCTGATCATCTGATTTTTTAAATGATCAGGTTTGGCAATGATCTCTAGATCATATACTTGAAATAGTTATAACTCGGGTGGTTTTCAACAAAGACGTAGTTCTGTTTCTGATAGAAACTGGCTGCCAGTTTGGTGTCGGTCTGTAAACAAAGTGCTGAATAAAATGGCCGTGCCAACTGCTCCAGATAAGCCAGAAGCTGCTTACCTACACCATGTTGACGATATTTTGGATGCACATAGAAACGACGTACCCGTCCAATCCGTTCTTCAATGCCGTTATCACCCCATTGCTGGTTTAATCCGCCACAGGCAATCAGTTTATTGCCATCATAGGCACAGGCCAGAAATTCATTAGTTTGACTGAAACAGTTTTTTCCAGTGCGGTATTCTTCAATTAACTTATCAATCAGGTCATAACCTTCTTTACGCGCCAGTGTCGCTAGAGTGTCAATCTGATCAGGGAGTTGCTCGGCTGTTACAATCTTAATATCCATATACCCACACTGTTTTAGATGATTGTTCAAATGTCGCACCAGTATAACTGCTTGGTACTCTAATCTTATAAATAAAATCTAACCTTTAAATCAATGCCTGTACTCTCCACCGTTTAAAAATAAACCAATTCTTAGACCAAAGATTCAAGCTGAATAAGTTAGAGTATTTTTTAAAGTATTCTGAAAATGTTTCAGTGAACTACAGCAAACCCGAGCAATCGTGTAAACTTAGCACTTTCATTTTTAATGTGATATTTGAATATGTCTACTGTTGACCTTTTTGCGATTGGCAATGCGCTGATTGACCAGGAATTTAAAGTTTCTGATGAGTTTTTAACTGCACATCACTTGCAAAAAGGCACCATGCAACTTGCGGATGGTGAAGCTCAGGCTACTCTGTATCAAAATTTAAAAGCAACTCAAACCTATAAAGGTCAGGCTTCAGGCGGTTCAGCAGCTAATACTACGGTTGCATTTGCAGCTTTGGGCGGCTCTGCATTCTATGCCTGCCGTGTCGGTGATGATGATCTGGGGCATATCTATCTGCATGGCTTAAATGAAGCTGGCATTAAAACTACAACCCAATCGATCAGCGAAGGTGTAACTGGCACCTGTATGGTTCTGGTCAGCCCAGATTCTGAACGTACCATGCATACCTATTTAGGTATTACTGCTGAACTCACAGATAAACAGATTGATTTCCAGCCATTAACAACCGCTAAATGGCTCTATATCGAAGGCTATCTATCCACTTCAGAAACAGCGCGTCAGGCCGTAAAACAGGCGCGTGAAATTGCCAAAGCCAATGGGGTTAAAATCGCATTTACCCTTTCTGATCCTGCCATGGTGCAATATGCTCGTGCCGGTCTGGATGAAATGATTGCAGATGGCGTTGATCTCTTGTTCTGCAACCAGCAAGAAGCATTGATGTATACCGAAACAGATACCATCGAAGCAGCTCTAGCTAAACTCAAGAAATTAAGTCAATACGTTGTCATTACAATGTCAGCTGATGGTGCGCTTATTTCCAATAATAGTGAAACCTTTACTGTACCGGGCCGTGCTGTAACTGCAGTGGATGCCAATGGTGCTGGCGATGCTTTTGCGGGTGCTTTTTTATATGCACTTAACGCAGGTCTTGGTTTAAAAACAGCAGCAGAACTGGCAATTTTAGTGTCTAGTCAAGTGGTAGCGCAATTTGGTCCACGTCTGGCTGTTTCAGAATACACAGCATTATTAAAAGATGTTCTTAAGGAATGTGCTTAATGTTAAAAATTTGCATGACTGACGATATTCCAGAGCGTGAAGCGCGCTCTTTCGAACTTCCAAATGGGGATACAATTTTTATCACCCAGCGTGATGGTTCGTTTTATGCTTACCAGAATATTTGTCCACATTTACAGGTAGAACTGGAATTTCTGGAAAACCAGTTTCTGGACCGTGATCAGGAGTTTATTGAATGCTCTACTCATGGTGCGCTGTTCGTAGTAGAAAGCGGTGAATGTATTTCTGGACCTTGCCAAGGTCAATCACTTGAAAAAGTTGATATTACCGTGCATTCTGATGGTGGAATTTATCTTTCAGAATAATAGCTAAAACGGATTTTGCCATGCCTGAGTTTTTACTTGACTATAACCTGATGCCATTTCATCTCAGTTTATTGTTCATCATTCTGCTTGGTATGGCAAAAACAGTTGCCTTCTATTTTAAGCTTAAACCCAGTCAACTCCTGAAACGCATTTCCCCATATGACTTTCAGAATGTTGAATGGCTAAATGTTAAATTTTCCAAAACCCTGATTGTTTTTTTCTTCTTGATGAATTTTAGCTTTGCCGGCTATTTGCTTCAGTTTCTGATCTATTCACAGGAATATCATTTCTTACCTGCCTATTACATCATTCTACCGGCATTGATCATTGCGATTTTCTTTACCGTATTTATGATTCATTGTCTGGATCAGGTCATTCCACCTAAATATAAAAAGAATGATGTAAACCTGTTAGGCCGTTTAGCCACAATTTCGAGCGGTAATGCCCGACCCGGGTTTTCTGCCCAAGCGCGAGTTCGGGATGAGTATGGTCAGTTGCACTATGTTCAGGTCGAACCTGAATTTGGCGAACTGGAATTTCAGTCTCAGATTATTTTAATCCGTCTTAGAAAATCGCATTATGTGGCCAAGAAGATCTGTAAATCCAACCGACTCTTTAGTTTGAATCTGGAAGAAGCTTAAAGAATTCAATAGAAAAAATCCCGGCTAAAAGTCGGGATTTTTTATTGGATAGATAGATTTATTTTTTAAACAAGCCTGAGACCATATTCAATACATTCTGAATATCATTATTGGCTTCCTGCTTGCTGGTTTGCTCACCTTGTGGTGTCAGTGAATCAATAATCTGCGGCAAGACCTGAGAAATGGCGCTATAGACATCCTGTTTAGGCACATGGGTCTGTTCTGCGACCTGTTCTACTTCCTGGTCATCAAACAGGTTTTGTACCTGCTGCGGATCAAGATTGGCATTTTCACCCGGGCCAGTAGAGACCCAGTCATCGACCTGGCTATTTAAACCTTGTCCTTTGAGTTTGTCCAAGGCTCCTTGCAAACCGCCCTGTTTCTGAATCCAGGCCAAGACCAGAGGCAAGACAGCAATCAATAAAGTCTTTGTCGTTGAACTGCCACCCAGTCCAGAACTCGGTCGAGCGGAAGATTGACTCCCACCTCCGAGCTGACTGAGTACAGAACCTAAAATTGCGCCTAGACCATTTTGCTTGTTTTGCTGTTGTGAGTTTTGATGCTGCTGATTTGGATTCTGGTTTTGCTGACTGGCATTATTGATATGACCCAATACTGATCCAAGAATATCTGCCAATCCCCCTTGCTGGGATGAACGCTGCTGGGATTGCGACTGGTTATTTCCCAAGGCTTGCTTGGCCAGCATTTCCACAATACTACTAAGATTGGTCATAACTCATTCCTGTATACGACTTCTCTACAGAATAGAGTCTTGACTCCTATTTTCCATGCAGGATTTTGTTAATATTTGCAATATTGATATAAGACCTTATCAGCCCTCCAGTTTTACCAGCGATATTTATCCCAATTTTCAGGGTTAGCCCAGAATTTAGAGTTAAACCAGTCTGGCACATGTTTATAAGTCAAAATATTGAATTGCCAGAGTGCAAAATCTACCCCATGAACTGTCTTGTCAATCAGCTGGGTCAAACCCAGAGACCTGAGCAGTTTCTCATCCTGCAAGCGACTCACCACAACCAGACGTTTTGCAAATAAATCACGCATTTTAACCAGAATTTGACTCTTCTGCTGTTCTGACAATGCTAAGGTTTCAGGAGTATCCAGCATCACTATTGCCAGGTCATAACGCTGTTGAAAAGGCAGATTTAAAACCTCAGATACGTTAAAATAGTGCCATTGAATAGATTGCTGAAATTGAGATTGGGTCAAATCCTGCCCGATACAAATAGCAGTATGAATTGGCTGTTCCTTAGCGAAATCGTCTAGCATTGAAGTGATGACATTCTGTTCAGCCATGACTGCATCCTTATGATTTAAGTGAGTAATTTTTTATGGAACTTCAGGGCATTTGCCATAAAATGCACGTCGGTCTTACAGACCTTAGTGTAACTGATCAAAATACCCAGCGGGCAAATGTTGAATATAAATTAATATTAGATGGATCAGAAATTAACCTTCCATTTCAGTTAGGTCAGGAAATCGAGATTGAATGGACAGGAAATATCTATTGTGTTTTTTGCGGCAAAAAAACTTCTAAATCATTCTCACAAGGCCACTGTTTTAAATGTTTTAAAACTAAAGCTTCATGTGATATGTGCATCATGAAACCGGAAACCTGCCATTATCATTTAGGTACCTGCCGGGAAGATGAATTTGCACAGAATGTCTGCTTCCAGCCACATATTGTTTATCTGGCCAATTCCAGTGCATTGAAAGTCGGAATTACCCGTATCAATCAAATGCCGACTCGTTGGCTGGATCAAGGTGCAACTCAGGCGCTTCCTATCATGAAAGTGGGTTCTCGCCGGCTTTCCGGTAAACTGGAAGTGATGTTTGGCACCCAAGTCGCAGATAAAACTGACTGGCGTAAATTACTCAAAGGCGAAGCGGAACCTTTAAATCTGATTGAAGTTCGCGATCAGCTGATTGAAGAATTTGCACCAAAAATCCAAACCATTCGTGAAGAGTTTAATCAGAATTTGCAGTTTAATGAGAATATTGAAGTACTGGACAAGGAATTACCGCGTGAGTTCATTTATCCGGTAGAGCAATATCCAGACAAAATCAAATCTCACAATCTGGACAAAACTCCAGTGATCCGAGGCAAATTACAAGGAATTAAAGGTCAATATCTGATTCTAGATACTGGCGTGATTAATATCCGAAAATATACAGGTTATGAGCTGATTTTTAGAGCGGAATAAAATAGCCGGATTTTAAAAGAAAGCTATATGCTCTCTTTTTTATTTTCGATATGATTTATTTCACTACTCAGAATAATAAAAAAACCAGCCCTCAGGCTGGTTTTTTACAATCGGATCTTATTTGATTTTTGCGTGAGATTTTAAGTAACGCGTATAGTCATCAAATTCTTGTTGACCACGAAGCTGTTGATATAATTTCACCAGTTCACTACGTTGCTCTGCACTTAAAACATCGATCGGATTTTTCTTCACTTCAGAAACTGCCACAACAACCAATTCATTTGGCATATTTGCTGTCGTTACTGACCAGTGACCTGCTTTAGGCGCTGGTACGCTAAATGCTGCACGTTGTACATCACGCTTAAGCAGACCTTCTGCGCGTGTATAGATGCCTGCATCTTCAAATACCAGTTTACCTTTCGCAACTGATGCTGCAGGCTTGGTTTTAAACTCATTTAATGCAGTTTGCACTTCAGCTTTAGCCGCAGCAAATGCTTTATCTTGAATCAGTTTCGCTTTTACTGCTGGTTTAGCTTCTGCCAGTGTCTGCTCACCCGCTGCATGATAATTGCGAACTTTTACCCAAGCCACATCACCATTGGCTAACTGAATGCTTGACGATGCATTACGGTCGCCATTTTTCACGTCATCATTAAATAGTTTAACTTTGACAGCCGCATTACTTAGCAATGGATCACGTGTCGCAAGGGTCACACCATTTGCTTTCTGAACTTGAACACCCTTCACTTCCTGAGCAACAACATCCAGCGAGTCCGCACTTACGACCATGTCATTCAGACTGTTTACCGTATCAGAGAATGCATTAGATTTTTTTGCTGCCAATACTTCTTCAGATAAACGTGCTTTTTGAGACTCAAAAGATGGAACTGCCACATCAGGCAATTGGACTGAAATAATATGGTAGCCATAATCTGTTTTAACAGGCGCTGAAACTTGACCAGATTTTAAAGATGCAACAGTCTGATCAAAAGTAGTACCGAACACGCCTTTTTCATACACAGCAATAGCACCGCCTTTAGATTTAGATTCAGGATCTTCAGAGTATTGAGCTGCTGCTTGTGTAAAAGTGGTACCGGCTTTGATTTTAGCTGCAATTTCGTTTGCCAGTTTTTTGGCTTCAGCATCGCTACGACTATCAGCAGTCACCAGAATATGTTTAACCTCTGGTTTCACATTCTGCTTCTGGTCAGCCACAAATTTATTATAGGCTTCCTGCAATTCTGCATCACTAACCGCTACATTGGCAGTATCAATATTGCTCGCCTTGATCACCACATAATCCACATCAACGCTAGTTGGTTGCTTGAACTGGGATTTGTGCTTTTCATAATATGTTGCAATATCAGCTTCTGATACTTTTACTGCTTTTTTATAGCTGTCCAGATTCACGCTAGCGATATGAATATGACGCTGTTCAGTTTGCAGATCTGCAATTTGCTGCATTTCTACCGGACTGACCAGTGGATAATCCATAAAAGTAGAAGACAGCATTTTCAGTGCATGGTCTTTACGTAAACTTTCTACTAAAGCATTGTTGGTCATGCCAATTGATTTCAGATAATTTTCATATAAAGCATTGGAAAATTTGCCATTCTCCTGGAAAGAAGGCTGCTGTGAAATCATTTGTGCGATCTGCTGGTCACTCAGGCTAATTCCCAGTTTTTCTGCCTGTTGCAAAAGCAAGGTACGCGCAATTAGGGTATCCATCGCTTTTTGATCGATGAAGCTTTGATTTAATAAGGTTTCATCACCATTGGCATAACTTAAGTATTGTTGTTTGAATGATTTTGTCAGTGACTCTAATTCTTGTTTAGAGATATCAGTTCCATTGACTGATTTTGCTGCATCAGAATTCCCGCCGCTAAAATATCCTTCAATACCTACAAGCGCTAAAGGGGTTAAAAACAGAACGAGCAAGACCTTGCCCAACCAACCCTTAATAACTTTACGAAAAGATTCCATAAGTATTCCAATATTTTATTTGCAGAGGATTTTAACCGAAAAAACCCATTGAATGAATGTGTTAATCAAAACAATTAAATCTATCAATAAAAAACGCGCCAAAGAAGGCGCGTTTTAGGATTGAAGCAGCTTAAGCAACAGCGTCTTTTAAGCCTTTACCTGCTTTGAAGCTAGGTACTTTGCTTGCTTTAATTTCAAGAGTAGCACCAGTTTGTGGATTACGGCCAGTACGTGCAGCACGCTCTTTAACGCCGAAAGTACCGAAACCAACTAGAGTTACTGTATCACCCGCTTTTAAAGCTTCAGTAACAGAAGCAATTGTAGCATCTAAAGCTTTACCTGCGTCAGCCTTAGATAATCCCCCTTTCTCTGCAATTGCATCAATTAATTCTGATTTATTCATGAAAACTACGTCCTCTTAATATCGTTTATTTAAGGTCCAAGAATTTGTTTAAACTACCATAACGCCTTTATAGCAATGCTTTAGGTATAAACGCAATACTTATAAACCTCTTTTTTTTTAAAATATATGCGAAAAAAACATTGAATTATGAAGAAAATCATTTTGTGTGTATTTTTTCCGATAATTCTTTCTGTATTTTTTCTTGCTGCAAGGTCAATTCATCAACCTTGGCATGCAACTGAAGAATTAAACGCTCCAGATGTTTTACATCCTTCAGTGTCACTAATCCTATACGATTCAAGGAATGATGAACAGAGTTGTCGATCAGTTTTTCAGCCTTATCTTTGGTATCTGTCACAGATTCGTGTGCTTTCTCGGAGACTTTTTCCACAGTTTGATCTGCAATATCGACTGTTTTGGATTCCAGCTCTTCTCCGACCTTGACCAGCGAGTCAAACAGTTTATTGCCTTCTTCCTCTGCGCGGGAAAATGCCCCAAGGCCAGCTAACCAGATCTGCTTGGTATATTTACGAAAGTCCAGCATCGAACGTCGCTCTGAGGCAGACTTTGACTTACCCTTCACTGGTTTTTCAATCAATTCCTGATCTGTATCTTGTGTCGTTTTTGTTTTATCCATGTACACGACTCCTGCTTATTTTCTATGCAAATATCATAAAATTATCTACAAAATCACCGCATAATAGCAAATTTAGGGCTTGATAGATTTGCTAAAGTGTTCTACAAAGCACTTTATTTCAAGTCTAATTTGATTTAACCCTGAAATCTTTTACTCAGCAGGATGCTTTTCCATTTTAATTTTCAGGTAAGGATTGGTTGTATATATGAGTGAATCGCAACAAAGTCAAAATCAACCACATTTGTTGCTTACGATGACTTTGATCGTTTTAGAAACAATATTCACGTTCATTCTCAAACATGACCGTGTTGTTGCACTTCAGGCGAAGAAGTTTGTAGATGAGAATATTACAATAAAAATCAATAGTTATATTCCATATTTTGATTTCTATATTCAGTTTACCAAAGACGGGCTGTTATTTGACTATAAAGCACCAGGCAGAGTTATTGATCTGGATGTTCGCACCACTTTAATGGATCTGATTAAGATCTTTATCTTTGGCAATCGCAGAAGCATTCGTGCGATGCGTATTGACGGGAATCAAGTTTTAAAAGACGAATTCCGTGATTTACTGACTTTATTTGCCTTACCTAAAGTATTGTCCGACTGGAAACACTGGTTATCTGAACCACCAGCAGATGAGACCGATATTGTTTCATCAAGAAAACGTATTGCGCCTTTATTAAAGAAAATTGAAGATCAACGTTCTAAAATTAATAGCCTGCAAGTTGAAGTTAAACAGTATCGCAACCGCATTAAACGTATGGAACGCCGTCAAAAGCAGATCAATATGGCCTTTAGTATAATCACAGTACTTTTGATTGCATTATTAGTGTATAATTGGATCAGTGCGTAATTCTTTCAATTTCAGAAAATTAAATACGCTCGCCATTCACAAAAATAACTTGACTAATTTAGTCGGGATTCATAAAATCTACACATCTAGTCTAACCATGTGTATCGAATCATGCGCCTAACCACTCGCGGTCGCTACGCAGTGACTGCTCTACTTGATTTAGCTTTGCAGCCATCTGAACAAACGATCACGCTTGCTGAAATTGCAGCACGTCAAACTATTTCTGTTGCCTATCTCGAGCAGTTATTTGCGAAACTAAAACGTCATGGTCTAGTTTCGAGTGTTCGCGGTGCCAATGGTGGATACCATTTAGCACGCAGCGCAGATGAAATTACTGTGTTAGCAATTATTGAAGCTGTAAACGAAACAGTTGATGCGACTCGCTGTGACCATAAAGGCAACTGCCAAAATGGCGCGATGTGCTTGACTCATGATTTATGGCAAGAACTCTCCCATCACATTGCCGATTATCTCGCAAAAATCACCCTTGCTGACCTTGTAGCCCGTGACAACGTACAAACCGTGTCATTACGCCAAAATTCAGCAAACATTGATTCAGCCCTTTTATCGGTTACAGGTATTTGACATGAAACGTCCGATTTATCTTGACTATGCAGCAACAACTCCGGTAGATCCTCAAGTTGCAGAACGTATGATGGAATGCTTAACTTTCGAAGGCACCTTCGGTAATGCAGCATCTCGTTCACATGCTTATGGCTGGCAAGCGGAAGAAAAAGTTGAATACGCCCGTGAACAAGTGGCGAATTTAGTAAAAGCTGATCCGCGTGAAATCGTATGGACTTCGGGTGCAACAGAATCTGACAACCTTGCATTGAAAGGTGTAGCTCAATTCTATGCATCTAAAGGCAAACACATCATTACTTCTAAAATTGAACATAAAGCAATTTTGGATACATGTCGTGAGCTAGAGTCTGAAGGTTTTGAGATTACTTATCTTGATCCGCAACCAAAAACTGGCTTAATTACTCCAGAAATGGTTGAAGCAGCAATCCGTCCAGATACCATTCTTGTTTCCCTAATGATGGTAAACAACGAAATCGGTACGACAACTAATGTTGCTGCGATTGGTGAAATCACCCGTGCGAAAAAGATTTTCTTCCACGTTGATGCCGCACAGGCTGCGGGTAAAGTTGAAATCGATCTTTCTCAATTGAAAGTCGATTTGATGAGCTTCTCTGCACATAAAATTTATGGTCCTAAAGGTATTGGTGCCCTGTTCGTACGTCGTTCACCACGTGTACGTCTAAAAGCACAAATGCATGGTGGCGGTCATGAACGCGGTATGCGTTCAGGTACTCTTGCAACTCACCAGATCGTTGGTATGGGTGAAGCATTTGAACTTGCAGGTAAAAATTTACAGTCTGAACAAGCTCGTTTACGTGTACTTCGTGACAAGCTTTGGAATGGCTTACAAGGTCTTGAACAGGTATTCCTGAATGGTCACCCAACTCAAAACGTTGCAAACTACCTAAACGTAAGTTTCAACTTTGTTGAAGGTGAATCATTGATGATGGCATTGAAAGATGCAGCGGTATCTTCAGGTTCAGCATGTACGTCTGCAACACTTGAACCATCTTATGTACTTCGTGCATTAGGTCTTTCTGATGAGCTTGCACATAGTTCGATCCGCTTCAGCTTTGGTAAGTACACCACTGAAGAAGATATCGATCACGTTTTAAATATTACTAAAGCTGCTGTTGAGAAATTACGTGAACTTTCTCCGCTTTGGGATATGTACAAAGAAGGTATCGACCTTTCTACAGTTGAATGGGCTGAGCACTAATTTTTGACTCTGAGATAGCTGTATTTATATCGCTATCTCATTGATAAAAAATTTTTAATCCCCATATTTATATTAAGGCTGACCCCGAGTTTTGGAGAAGCAATATGGCTTATAGCGAAAAAGTAATTGATCATTACGAAAACCCACGTAACGTTGGTGTTTTAGACAAAAATGCAGAAAACGTTGGTACTGGTATGGTCGGTGCACCTGCTTGTGGTGACGTAATGCGTTTACAGATCCAGGTTAATGATGAAGGCGTGATTGAAGAAGCACGTTTTAAAACTTATGGTTGCGGTTCTGCAATTGCATCAAGTTCATTAGTGACTGAATGGTTAAAAGGTAAAACCTTAGACCAAGCACAAGCGATCAAAAACATTGATATCGCAAATGAATTGGCTCTTCCACCAGTAAAAGTGCACTGCTCTGTATTGGCTGAAGATGCAATTAAAGCGGCTGTTGAAGACTACCGTAACAAGAAGTCTAAAGCTTAATCATTCGTTTTTTGAAGAAAGATTCACGGAGTTTTCATGATCCACTTAACTGAAAATGCAGCAACTCATATCAGCAATTACCTCAAAAGTCGCGGTAAGGGTGAAGGCATTCGTGTTGGTGTGAAAACTTCAGGCTGTTCTGGTCTTGCTTATGTTCTTGAGTTTGTTGACGAAGTCGACACTCATGACCAGGTCTTTGAACAGTTTGGTGTTAAAGTTTTCGTAGACCCAAAAAGTCTGGTTTATCTCGAAGGTCTAGAAATGGACTACGTGAAAAACGGCTTGAACGAAGGCTTCGAATTTAATAACCCAAATAAAAAAGGCGAATGTGGTTGTGGTGAGTCATTCACTGTCTGATTGCAACAATAATTCTCTTTTTTCAGCATTAAAACAGTGTGAAATACACTGTTTTAATTGCATTTAGGCAAGTTATTTTAATTGTCATCAAGCTTAATCATTTTTGCATATTAATCGCGGACTCTATCTCCCATGAATCATTTTGAGTTGTTCAATCTTCCTGTAGCACTCGATATTGATTTAGCCACTTTAAAAGCAGAGTTTTTAAAGTTGCAGCAACAATATCACCCCGATAAAGCTGAAGATAAAGATCAGGCTTTGATTAAATCAAGCGAGATCAACCAGGCATTCAAGGCTTTGTCAGCGGTTGATAGCCGTGCAGCTTATTTACTGTCTTTAAAAAAACAGGACTATCATCTGGATCAGTCTATTAGCGATTTTGAATTTCTTCAGGATGCGCTGGAAATTCGCGAACAATTAGATGAAGCCTCATCTGCTGAAGATCTTTCTTCTCTGAAAGTTGAAGTTCAGCAATGGATTGATGGTCTGGTTCGTGAGTTCAAAATCGACTATGAAGATGAAGACTGGGGTGAAGCTCGCGATACCGTGCGTAAACTGCGTTTCTTTGTTAAAGTCATGGCGGACATCGACAAAGCGGAAGACCGTTTCCTGGATGATGACAGCTTTGATCTTGATGATGAATTTTAATTTTTCTATTTAATTTTAACGTGCAAAGGATGTAACACTATGGCTCTCTTGCAGATTGCAGAACCAGGTCAATCAAGTGCACCACATGAACACCGCATTGCGATTGGTATCGATTTAGGCACCACCCACTCTTTGGTTGCCACGGTTCTTTCAGGTCAAGCCAAAGTACTCAAAGATGAACAAGGTCGTGTGTTACTTCCTTCTATCGTTCATTATGCAGCACAAAGCACTGAATATGGCGATGATGCCAAACCTTTTATTACCACCGATCCTAAAAATACGATTGTATCCGTAAAACGTTTTATGGGTCGCTCCCAAGCAGATATCAAATTCCAGCATCCTTATGCCTTGGTGGGCGAAGCGAATGAAATGCCAGCATTTGAAACTGCACAAGGTCGTAAAACGCCAGTTGAAATTTCTGCGGAAATTTTAAAGCAGCTCAAAGAACGTGCTGAAGCCAGCTTAAAAAATGAGATTAACGGTGCCGTGATTACGGTTCCTGCATACTTTGATGAAGCACAACGTCAGGCAACACGTGATGCTGCGCAACTGGCTGGTTTAAATGTTCTGCGTTTATTGAATGAACCAACGGCTGCTGCGGTAGCTTATGGACTGGATCAAGAAACCAACTTGAGCACAGATCGCAACTATGTGATTTATGACTTGGGTGGCGGTACCTTTGACGTATCCATTCTGCGTTTCTCTCAAGGCGTATTCGAAGTATTGGCGACTGGCGGCCATACTGCTCTGGGTGGTGATGATTTGGATCGTCTGATTCTGAAATGGGCTAAAAAACAGCTTAATATCGAAACCCTAGATGATGCTGAATATGCGCATTTCATTACTGCTGCGCGTAAAGCTAAAGAAGCATTATCTGATGCTGACTCAGTTGAATTAAAGCTGCTTGACCAAAGCCTGACTTTAGATCGTCCGACTTTTGAAGAAATTATCAAAGTTGCTTTGGATAAAACCATCAGCGTATGTAAGCGTGTCATGCGTGATGCTAAGCTAGAACTTGATGATATTCAGAATGTAGTTCTTGTGGGTGGTTCTACCCGTTCATATGCTGTGCAAAAGGCAGTGCGTGATGTGTTTAACCAAGAACCACTTTGCACCATTAACCCGGATGAAGTGGTTGCGATTGGTGCTTCAATTACAGCAAATCAGCTCATTGGTAACAGCAAAGATGGATCATTATTATTAGATGTGACTCCACTTTCTCTTGGTCTGGAAACTATGGGTGGCCTGGTTGAACGTCTGATTTCACGTAATACCGCGATTCCAGTCGCACGTCGCCAGGAATTTACGACCTATCAGGATGGCCAAACCGCTATGCTGATTCACGTAGTTCAAGGTGAACGTGATCTGGTAGAACATTGTCGTAGCTTAGGCCGTTTTGTCCTGCATGGTATTCCTCCAATGACTGCAGGTCAAGCACGCATTGAAGTGACTTTCCAAGTGGATGCAGATGGCTTGTTAACCGTTTCTGCCAAAGAAATGACTTCAGGTGTGACTGCACAAATCGATATCAAACCATCTTATGGTCTGTCGAGTGAAGATACTGAACGCCTATTGTTAGAAGGTTATCAGTTTGCTGAAGAAGATAAAAATCTTCGTCATCTGCAGGAAACCAAGGTGGAAGCACAACGTGAACTTGAAGCACTGGTTCAGGCACTGAAAGTAGATGCTCAATTGATGAATGAACAGCAATTGGCAGAACTGACTGCTGCGCAAGCACGACTTGAGTCCGAGCTACAAGGTACAGATATCAAAGCCATTGAATCTGCAGTAGAACAGCTTAAAATACATAGTGATGCATTTGCTGCTCTGCGCATGAATCAACATATTGATGCTGCCCTTAAAGGCACTAAACTCGACGATTGGTCAAACTCAAACTAATTTAAGGTAAAGACTATGCCACGTATTAAAGTTCTTCCACATGCGCAAATTTGCCCTGAAGGCGCTGAGTTTGAAGTTGAACAAGATGCCAATCTATGTGAAAGCATGCTGAAAAACGGAATCAAGATTGAACATGCGTGTGATATGTCATGTGCATGTACCACTTGCCACGTAATTGTCCGTCGCGGTTTCGACAGCCTTGAAGACATGAATGATGTCGAAGCTGACTTACTCGATCGTGCTTGGGGTTTAGAACCCGACTCTCGTCTGTCTTGCCAAGTGAAGATTGTAGATGAAGATCTGGAAGTTGAAATTCCAAAATACACCATCAACCATGCTTCAGAAAATCATTAAGATTCAAAATCAAAAAACCACGCTTAGGCGTGGTTTTTTATGGTCTTTATTATTTATTTAAATCATAAAAATTAGATGACTTTTGATCGTTCAGCTGCTCGAAATGCTTCATCAGTAGATAAAGGCTCAATCACTTCATCTTCAAGTTTTAATTTCACAATTCCTTGAGAGTTGGTCAGTTGCTGCTGGGTTTGAATGCGTTTAATCATTTTCTCCAGCACATGCAGCAACTCTGGGTAATCATAGTTTTGCACTTCATCCAGATTTAACAGTAAATGGAAACCTTTATATTCATAATCAAACCAGCGTTGATATTCAACTTTCTGGAAGGCATATTTTTCCATCACCTGCCAGGTGCGAACTGGTGCCTTAATCCCTTTCAGGAAAATTGGCTCTTTAGGTGCACATAGATAGTCATTTTTGATCAGGTTATGGGTATCTTCAGAAATCAGGATTTCATCAACTTCCGCAGCACTTTGTAAGCGTGCAGCCAGATTGGCATCACGACCAACAATCGTATAGGCCATACGGTGATTGGCGCCATAGTTCCCCACGTGGCAATAACCGGTTGAAATCCCCATACGGATATGTAATGGCGGATAACCCATTTTGATCCAGCGTTCGCGTAACAATTTCATTTGCTGACGCATTGAAATTGCCATTTCCAGACAGTTTTTAGCATCCTGCTCTACACCATCTGAATGCGGATCGCCAAAGAAGATCAGGATGGCATCACCCATAAACTTATCGACTGTTGCTTCATATTTCTTGGCGATTTCAGTCATATGACTTAAATAGTCATTCAGCAGGAAAGCCAAGTCATCCGGAATCAGAGTTTCAGAAAGCTCTGTAAATCCCTGAATATCCGAAAAGAAAATCGTGAGTTTTTTACGTTTGTATTCGATCTTAGCTTCAGATTCGCCTTTCATGATGGATTGCCATAACTGCACTGGCGCATAACGGCTGAGTTGATTGGCGAATTCCATATAACGGTTCATCTGGTCGAAGTAATGGTTTTTCTTCTGGGTCATATATTGCATACGACCGCTTTGATAGAAATTTCCAACACCAATATAAGTAATCAGACAGATGAAACCTAGTACGGTGAGTTCGGTACTGGTTGGACTGAAATAGCTGGTAAATCCAAAAATACCAATGGTAGACAGATAAAAGATCATCGTGCCAATCAGGCCAGCCAGTGACACCATCATGAATGAAATCTTGTTATTAATGGCAGTATACAGCAATGTGACCACTGCCAGCAGGGACAACACCAGATCCAGATGCACAGCTGCAAGTACAACCGATACGATAATCACATCTAGAACAAAGAAGAAATTACGTTTTAAATTATAGTCGTATTTATAAATCATCCACCGGGATAATTTCGGTGTGATCACCAAGACCAGTGCCAGAAACAACGGAACGAAAATCTGGTAATTGGTATCCGGCTCCGTATAGTGATAGACGATCAGAACCAGAGACAGCATGATATATCCCATCATCCGATGGAAATATTCAAACTGTTTCGGTTCCTGATGAATCCAGTCGTCTAATTGCACTCAATTACTCTCTTAAAGTCCAGAATCCTGAATGGACCATAAAATGTATGTCAACGCTTAGTCCATACGCCAGTCAAATGGCATATCCCCTTGACCGCGTAAAGCCAGCATCAAGGTTTGACGCATATGTGCCAATACTTCACTGCTATAAGGAACTGCTGGAGTACCCCATACCGGCTTAGGCCATGCTACATCATTTTGATAACGCACCACATGATGAAAATGCAGTTGTGGCACCATATTGCCCAAAGCTGCGACATTCATTTTATCGGCACGGAATACACGCGCTAACTGGCTAGATAACCAGCTTGATTCACGTAAAAACTGTTCTTGGTCAGCTTGGCTCAATTCATATAATTCGGTAATGCCTGGTACACGCGGAACCAGAATCAACCATGGAAATTGCATATCATTCATCAAACGACATGTTGATAAAGGAAAGTCGCCTACAAAAAACGTATCTTGAGCAAGTTGTGGATGCAAACTAAACATATCTTTATAAATGATGCAAAATTAGAATGATGGCTAATACTACCATATACAATTGCGACTGAGTATTGTAAGCGGGCGCTTTAGGGCAATTTTGTATGAATTGTGAAGGACAAAACGGCAAACTATTAGCTTAAATAATTTCATATGAAAACAAGCTGATATTCACACTATATTTATAAAAATGAAATATAGCGTGAATATTCATATTCCATGAAATCTAAAAATATTAATTTAGCTCTTTTAATAGGCTATCCAGTAAATCGCTGATGAACTGGATTCGTTTTTGATAATCTTCCAGCATCACCATCACTTTTAATCGCTGGCCGCCTTCCATCCTGAAATATGTCGGATGTTTCTGCATCATCTGGATAATACTCATAGCCTGAACTGGCGTATCTGGCGCAAACTCGATATGGCCACCCTGCCCACCAATGTCAATTTTAGTGATGCCCAATTGCTCGGCTTTAAGACGTAGCTGATGCACAGCAAATAATTGTTTCACCGGTTGCGGCGGAATGCCAAAACGGTCAATCAGTTCCATACGGATATTATCGAGTTTTTCCTGAGTATCAGTATTACTGATGCGTTTGTAGAACAGCAAGCGCTGATGTACATCACCCAGATAATCGTCTGGAATCAGGGCTGGCATATGCAGGTTGATTTCCGCAGTTAAAGACAGTGGCGTATCAAAATTCGGCGTTTTACCTTTTTGAATCGCTTTAGTCGCCTTTTCCAGCATTTCCATATACAGGCTATAGCCGATCGCCTGCATCGAACCACTTTGCTGCTCACCTAGAAGTTCACCTGCACCGCGAATTTCCAGATCTTCGGTGGCCAGCATAAAGCCTGCACCCAAAGTCGAGGCACGTTGGATCGCTTCCAGACGTTTTTCTGCATCACCTTTCAAGGCTTTTAGGGATGGCACTAACAGATAGGCATAAGCCTGGTGATGCGAACGCCCAACCCGACCACGCAACTGGTGTAACTGTGCAAGACCGAGCTTGTCTGCCCGCTCAATGATAATCGTATTGGCATTCGGCACATCAATCCCGGTCTCAATAATAGTCGAGCACACCAGGACATTGTATTCCTTGTGATAGAACTGCTGCATGACCTGCTCAAGCTCACGTTCACGCATTTGCCCATGTGCCACAATGACACGTGCTTCCGGCACCAGATTCCGGATATTTTCTGCAGCACGTTCAATGGTATCGACTTCATTATGCAGGAAATAGACCTGACCACCACGCAGCAATTCACGCAGAATCGCCTCTCGAATGGTGTCGCTGGTATGTTCCTGCACAAAAGTTTTTACAGCCAGGCGGCGTGCTGGTGGCGTCGCGATAATCGACAGATCACGCATTCCACTAAAGGCCATATTCAGTGTACGTGGAATTGGCGTTGCTGTTAGGGTCAGCATATCAACATCGGCACGCAAAGCCTTAATACGTTCCTTATCACGCACCCCGAAACGGTGTTCTTCATCGACAATCATCAGTCCCAGATTATGGAACTGGACATTTTCCTGTAAAAGCTTATGGGTGCCGATGACAATATCAACTTTGCCATCTGCTAGGTCTTCAATGGTTTTGGTATGCGCTTTAGAAGAACCGAAACGGGAAAGTACTTCAATGCGTACAGGCCAATCTGCAAAACGGTCTTTAAAAGATTCATAATGCTGCTGTGCCAGCAAAGTAGTGGGTACTAATACCGCAACCTGGCGATTATTCTGTACTGCGACAAAGGCTGCACGCATGGCGACTTCAGTTTTACCAAAGCCAACATCACCACAGACCAGACGGTCCATTGGTTTAGCCAGTTGCATATCATATAACGTGGCTTCAATCGCATTGGCCTGATCCGATGTTTCTTCATAGGCAAAGCCGCTAGCAAACTGCATATACAGGCTTTGATCAACCTCAAAACTGATACCTGGTTTAGATGAACGACGTGCCTGAATATGTAATAACTCGGCTGCGACATCATGAATCTGTTCCAAAGCTTTACGCTTGGCTTTATTCCAGGCATCTGTACCCAGTTTATGTAAAGGTGCCAGATCTGGATCACCGCCACTATAGCGGCTGATCAGATGTAGATTAGTCACTGGGACATAGACTTTAGCACCTTCTGCATAATCCAGTTGCAGAAATTCATGGTCCTGATCATCGATACTTAAAGTAATTAAGCCTGCATAACGTCCTACACCATAATCAATGTGTACCACTGGCGCACCAATGCTCAGCTCGGTCAAACTGCGGATCAGGAATTCTTCTGACACTTCCTGCTGACGCTTGCGACGACGTTGAACTACACGATGTTCATAGAGCTGATTTTCCGAGATCACACTGATCCGATTTGTCAGAACCAGACCACGTTCTAATGGTGCACTGGTAATCGCAATCGCATGCAGAGATTCAACAAAAGCATCAAAGTTTTCTACGGTCGGAATATCACCCAGACTTGGACGCAGCGCATCTTTTAAGGTTTCACGCCGACCGGCACTTTCAGCGACCAGTAAAACCGGATGATTGGCCGCATCAATATATTTTTTGACTTCGGTAAAGGGCTTTTCACGTTTTGGATCAACAGGCAAGCGTGGTGGTAACTGGGTATCCAGATTAATCACGCCGGCTTTCTCATCAAAAGCTTCTTGTGCCGCAATGATGCGACTAAACTGATTTAGCTGTTCTAAAAGCTGATTGGTCGGACAGAACAGTGCTTCAGGCGGCAGAATCGGCTGATCAATATTATGGCGGCGATCTTCATAACGGCGAGTTACGTCCTGCCAGAACTGTTCTAAACTCTGCTCCAATGCCTTATCTGTAATGACAATGCCATTCTTTGGTAAATACGAAATCAAGGTACTTTGCCCTTGCATCGCTTCATGACTAAAGAATAAAGGCAGGTAGAACTCAATTCCAGGTGAAGCAATGCCATCCATCACATCCTGATAAATTGGATTTTTCTTTGGATTAGCTGTCGGGAAAAATTCTGCATAACGGTCACGGAAAGTAGCACGACCTTCCTTAAGGGGAAATTCTTGTGCGGGTAATACCGTAAATTGTTCTAGAGTTTGCGTAGTGCGCTGGGTTTCCGGATCAAAAAATTTCAGGGTCTCAATTTCGTCATCGAACAGGTCAATCCGGATCGGTGCATCCTGACCTGAAGCATATATATCGATAATGCTACCGCGAACTGCAAATTCACCATGGTCATAAACGGTATCGACCAGATGATAACCAGCCTGAATCAGTTTTTTCTTTTGCTGTTCCAGATCCAGCTTTTGTCCAACTCGAATATCGAAGTGTTCACCCAGCACCCATGAAGTAGGTGCAACACGCTGTGCCAATGTAGAAGCTGCCAGCAACAATACGCCACTTTGAGGCATATTAGATAAAATTGCCAGACGTTCAGAAACGATATCCTGATGCGGTGACAGACGGTCATAAGGCAAAATTTCCCAATCTAGAAATATGGTTGGTTTAATCCCATAAAATTCCAGTTCGCTTTCCAGTTGACCCAAATGCTGGTTATTACGTGCAACAATAACAAATAGGCGCGATTGCTGCTGCTTGATAATTTCTTTCAGCAATAATGCAGTAGACGAGCCTTGCAGATTGCCTAACCAGCGTTTCTCGCCTGCCTTGAGCTTGGGTAAATTAAGTTGGGAAATTTCTTGTTGGAACATGTATATAGCTTTAAAGTCTAAACAACATGAAGCTTATACTATCACGATGATCTGGTGCTATTTCGTTATTTTTATGCAGTCGTTACAGATTGACTGCACAGGATAAAATCAGCCTATGATTCATCTATTTTTTGTCGCGTAAAAAGTTACGATAATAGTCATTTAACTTTTTCACAATCATTTTAAATTGCAGCAAGTTTTCTTCAGTATTTCCTAATCTTGCATTAAAACGTTGATTGGCAATTTCCAGATCAATTTTTTCATTAATGATCATTGCAGTTGAATATAGCGATTTTAAATCATCAAATGTTTTCATACGTCGGTTAGACAAGTATTCCAGCCGCTCACCCAGCTGCTGATTTAAATTAATTCCATCCACAATATAACCAGTCCCTTCTATATATTGGATATGATTCTCTTCCAAAAAAGCCTGAGCCGGATCAGGTTTGTTTGATTTAAATAAGTTACTGATTTTATCAAACATGCTATACACTCAATTCATCGTATGATCGATATAGTCTAGATGAAAATGCCCCAAACCCACAGACGGGATTTGAGGCAAATGGTTAAAATCAGCACGAATCTATATTCGGCTCATCTTTAAGCTTTCAGGATACCTGTTCCCATTGATTCATCATTGGGACTTCTGAAACCAAATTTTCAAAGGCAAAGATTTCATCCAGCTGAATTTCACTCAACAAACCCAGCTCCAGCACCACTTCGGGTACAGTTTTATTTTCACGAATACATTGCTTGCCAATTTCATCGCAAGTGGCATGACCTAAAAGTGGCTCCAGTAAGGTGATAATCCCGATACTACGCATCACTGCATTTAAACAGTTCTGTTCGTTGGCCTGAATCCCGGCAATACATTTTTGTTGTAGGGTCTGCATACCTTGAGTTAATAACTGGATGGATTCATTTAAGGATACTGCAATGACCGGTTCCATGACATTGAGCTGTAATTGCCCTGCTTCTGCTGCCATCGTTATAGTCAAGTCATTGCCAATCACGCGAAACGCAATCTGATTGACTACTTCTGGAATAACCGGATTGACCTTGGCTGGCATGATAGAAGAACCTGCCTGCAATTCTGGCAAACGGATTTCCGCCAGACCGGTACGTGGGCCAGAACTCAAAAGACGCAAGTCATTACAGATCTTGGATAATTTAACAGCCAGACGTTTCAGACTGCTCGATAGAATAATAAACACACCACAATCGCTGGTCGCTTCGACATAATCTTCCGCGCCTTTTAAAGGTAGGCCAGTAATTTTCGCTAAAGTGTGTACTGCATGTTTGGCATAACCATCAGGAGTATTCACGCCGGTTCCAATGGCTGTCGCACCCAGATTCACTTCCAGCAATAACTGACGCATTTGTTCTATCAGCTTCAGGTCTTCTTTTAATAGAGTCGCGAAAGCACGGAATTCCTGTTCCAGGGTCATTGGAACCGCATCCTGTAACTGGGTACGCCCCATCTTGATCACATACTGAAACTCTGATGCCTTGCTATATAAAGTATCAATCAACGATTTTTGTACATGAAGCAGTTCATCCAGACGTGTATATGTCGCTAGACGTAGTGCCGTGGGATAGACATCATTGGTCGATTGCGAAGTATTCACATGATCATTCGGATGCAAGATATGGTAATCGCCTTTACGATGCCCGAGCAATTCTAGCGCCCGATTTGCAATAACCTCATTCGCATTCATATTAATAGAAGTACCGGCTCCCCCCTGATAAGGATCAAGCGGAAATGCTTCCTGCCAATCCTGAGGTTGATGAATCAACTCATCACAGGCTTGTTGAATAGCAGTACTTTGTTGTTCTGATATTTTCTGAAAATGTAAATTTGTTTGTGCTGCTGCTTTTTTAACTTGCGCCAATGCGCGAATAAAGTGTGCTTGCTGGCCTACTGCCAGACCTGAAATCTGAAAATTTTCAATCGCACGCAAAGTATGAATACCATAATAGCTGTGCTGGGGAATCTGCTTCTTACCCAATAAATCCTGTTCAATTCGGCTTGATTCTATTTGCAACATATTGTCCATGTCATATTACTCTTAGCGATGATGCGCCATTCAGAATGGCATTACTGCACTATGAAGAGAGGCTCTAAAAACAAATAGAAGGGATTTAAGCAGGATTTGAAACAAAATATGACTAATTCGAGCTTGTTGTTAGTTTTGTAAATTTGTGTAATTAAAATACAAAATTTCAATGAATTTAACCGTTTATTAAAATTACCTATTTTTCTTCAAAACCATGTGTAACTTTGCATTTTACGACCCTCTACTAATTCTGCATTTTTATGAGAAAACCCTTAATTTACACAAAATATACATAAAAGCTGATCAACTGTTACAGAGTGTAATTTTTAAACCGTGTTTGAATCACTGCCCTGTAAACGCAGTTCAAAAAATCATCCCGGATGATGATGTTTAAAATTTAAGGATACTCTGCCTATGAGCTCGCTAAACCCGACACTGATTACTTTTATGTTTTATATCGTCGCCATGATTGGGATCGGTTTATACGCCTATCGTGCGACGTCCAATTTTGATGAATATATTCTGGGTGGGCGAAGTCTGGGCAGTGTAGTGACTGCACTATCCGCAGGTGCATCCGATATGAGCGGCTGGTTGCTGATGGGTTTACCCGGAGCCATTTATCTGTCTGGCCTGTCTGAAGTCTGGATTGCGATTGGCCTGATTATTGGCGCCTGGCTGAACTGGTTACTGGTTGCTGGCCGTCTACGGGCGCATACCGAGTACCAGAACAATGCCCTGACCCTGCCGGATTATTTCACCAGCCGTTTTGCGGATAAGAAACGGATTCTACGCTTACTCTCTGCGATTGTAATTTTGGTGTTCTTTGCAATTTACTGTGCTTCCGGCATAGTCGCAGGTGCACGTCTGTTCGAAAGCCTGTTTGGCTGGGATTACACCACGGCACTCTGGCTTGGTGCAGTGGCTACGATTCTATATGTGTGTATTGGCGGCTTCCTGGCAATTAGTTGGACCGATACTTTCCAGGCAGGATTGATGATCTTTGCCCTGCTCATTACACCGATCATTACCTATTTGGCATTGGGTGATAATGCTCAACAAGTAGGTGCTCTATTAGAAACCGCCCGTCCACACGCATCCAATATGCTGGAAGGTCTGAGTTTTGTGGCAATTATTTCCAGCCTAGCTTGGGGCTTAGGCTATTTTGGTCAGCCACATATTCTGGTGCGCTTTATGGCGGCAGATTCGGTTAAAACCATTCCTGCTGCACGCCGGATCGGGATGGCTTGGATGATTCTGTGTCTGGTGGGTGCGATGTCTGCGGGCTATATCGGAATTGCTTATTTTGCGGCAAATCCTGACCTGCCAGCTGCTGCAATCGTGAACCAGAATCCTGAAACCGTGTTTATGGAACTGACTAAAATTCTGTTTAATCCATGGGTAGCAGGTATCATCTTGGCTGCGATTCTGGCTGCGATTATGAGTACATTGAGCTGTCAATTGCTGGTCTGCTCCACTACCCTGACTGAAGATTTATATAAGGGTTTCCTACGTAAAAATGCCTCACAAAAAGAACTGATCTGGGTGGGTCGTGGCATGGTGATTGTGATTGCCTTGATTGCAATTTCCTTGGCCATTAATCCGAATAGTAAAGTTCTGGGTCTGGTGGCTTATGCGTGGGCTGGCTTTGGTGCTGCCTTTGGTCCACTGATCATTTTCTCATTGTTCTGGAAACGCATGACCCTCAATGGCGCGATTGTCGGAATGGTAGTTGGTGCTGTAACTGTAATTGCCTGGAAAAATTATATGGGTGATACCGGTCTATATGAGATTATCCCGGGCTTTATTCTGGCTGCGCTGAGTATTGTGATTGTGAGTCTATTGGATAAAGCGCCAAGTCACGATGTCGTTAATCGTTTTGAACTGGCGAAAGCTGAATATCAAAAAGAAATGGCTGAAATGAATAAATAATCTTTCTATTTCAAATTAAAAAGGGACTTTATGTCCCTTTTGTTTTGTCTGAATTTATACCTTAGCTTTAGCCGGCATTTTCAACTTGATCTGCTGGGTTTCCTTGATCACTTCCATGACCGGATAACTACGGGTTTCTTTTACCCCCGGTAATTGCCACAAAATATCACCGGAGATTTTTCGGAATTCATCCATATTGGCACAGCGAATTTTCACTACGAAATCAAAGCCGCCGCTAATCATATGACATTCCACAATATCCGGAATATGCTGCACTGCCTCGGAAAATTCTTCCAGCACATTCGGTGTGGTTTTATCCAGCAGGATTTCAACAAAGACCACAAAACCGTTATTCAGCATGATCGGATTAAGCCGCGCTTCATAACCGAGAATAAATCCCTCCTTGGTTAGTTTTTGTACACGCGCCAGTACCGCAGTTGGTGATAGATTCACCATTTCTGCCAGTTTAATATTGGAAATTTTCGATTCAGACTGCAGCAAATCGAGGATGCGAATATCTATTCGGTCAAGGCTTAAATAAGGGCTATTCATTAGAATTATTCTCTAAAAATCATACAAACTATAGTGAGATATTCGTCAATTATTTTGGGATTATAGATTAAAACTCATTCAACTCAAAGAACCGTTTGACGCAGTACAGGAAGTCACTATGTCCACCACCCTACGCCCAAATTCGCACTCGAATGCCATGCAGCAGTCGAATTATATTGCTGAATTTAAGGATAAAAATGAATATGAACAGCGCATTAATTCTGCATGGCGACGTGCAGAATCCGAGTGCGTGGAAACCCTGCTGGAACATAGTGAAATTTCCTCTGAACTGACGGACAAAATCCAAAACCTGGCTTTTGATCTGGCGCATTCCTTGCGTGAACGTAAAGGTTCAGGTGGCAAGGCCGGCATTGTACAAGGGCTATTACAGGAATTTTCGCTGTCTTCTCAGGAAGGTATCGCATTGATGTGTCTGGCAGAAGCTTTGCTGCGTATTCCGGATACGGCGACCCGCGACCTGCTGATTCGTGACAAGATCAATCAGGGCAACTGGAAAGAACATCTCGGGCAAAGCCAGCTGATGTTTGTCAATGCTGCGGCCTGGGGACTGATGCTGACCGGAAAGCTGATGGAAACCCCACAACAGAAAAGCCTGTCAAGTCTGTTAACTGGCCTTTTGGCACGCAGTGGCCGTGGCATTATCCGCAAGGCGGTCGATGTGGCGATGCGTATGATGGGTGAACAGTTTGTGACTGGCGAAACCATTGATGAAGCACTGAAAAATGCCGAACGTCTGGAAGAAAAAGGTTTCCAATATTCTTATGACATGCTGGGTGAAGCAGCACTAACCGATCCGGATGCAGAACGTTATTATCAGGATTATCAAAATGCAATTCATGCCATCGGTCAGGCATCAACAGATAAAGATGTTTATAACGGCCCGGGTATTTCCATTAAACTGTCTGCGCTGCATCCACGTTATCAACGCTCACAGATGGATCGTGTGAATGATGAACTGTATAGCAAAGTACTGAATCTGGCGGTTCTGGCGAAAAAGTACAATATCGGTCTGAATATCGATGCGGAAGAAACCGAGCGTCTGGAAATTTCCTTAGAGCTTTTAGAACGCCTGTGTTTTGAACCTGAACTCAATAACTGGAAAGGCATTGGTTTCGTGATTCAGGCTTACCAGAAACGCTGCTTCTATGTCGTGGATTACATCATTGATCTGGCTAAACGCAGCCAGAAACGCCTGATGATTCGTCTGGTGAAAGGCGCTTACTGGGATAGCGAAATCAAGAAAGCTCAAATTGAAGGCATGTCAGATTATCCGGTATTTACCCGTAAAGTGCATACTGACCTATCCTATATTGCCTGTGCACGAAAACTATTAGCAGAACCGGACTATATCTACCCGCAATTTGCGACGCATAATGCGCAGACTGTTGCCACTATTTACCAACTAGCCAATCCAGAACGTTATTATACCGGTCAATACGAATTCCAGTGTCTGCATGGCATGGGTGAACCACTATACGAAAATGTGGTGGGTGACAAAGCTGCTGGAAAACTCGGTGTTCCATGCCGGATCTATGCACCTGTCGGGAACCATGAAACTCTACTGGCTTATCTGGTGCGTCGTCTGTTAGAAAATGGCGCCAATACTTCATTCGTGAATCGCATTGCCGACAAAAATTTAAAAGTCGAAGACCTGATTGAGAATCCACGTCAAACCATTTTAAAAGCAGCCCAACAGGAAAATGCCTTAGGTGCTAAACATCCGAAAATCCCTTATCCAAAAGATTTATACGGTGCTCTGCGATCAAATTCGTCCGGATTGGACCTGGCCAATGATGCAAACCTGCAAGCCTTAAATGAAGTTGCAACAGACTTAGCGAATAGTCAATTCCAGGCTGCTGCAATGGGTACTGCTTTCTCAGAAATCGATAGTAGTCATCCAGTACAGATTATCAATCCAGCACAGCATCAGGACGTTGTTGGTACTGTCTATGAAGCCACCACTGAACAGGCAGAAATTGCCCTGACTCAGGCAGTGAATGCACAAAGTTTTTGGAGTAATCTGCCAAAGAATGAACGTGCTGCTTGCCTAAACAAAGCCGCCGACCTGATGCAACAACGTTTACTGCCACTGATGGTTCTACTGTCTCGTGAAGCCGGTAAAACCTATGCCAATGCGATTGCCGAAGTTCGTGAAGCGATTGACTTCCTACGCTACTATGCTGGCCAGATGCTGGACCTGTCTAATGATGTACATATTCAGCCTTTAGGAACTGTACTCTGCATTAGTCCTTGGAACTTCCCGTTAGCGATCTTTACCGGACAGATTTCGGCGGCATTGGTTGCTGGCAATACAGTCATCGCAAAACCTGCTGAACAGACTCCGTTGATTGCCGCTCAAGCTGTGCAGATTCTCTGGGAAGCGGGTATTCCACAAGATGTACTGCAATTATTACCGGGTCGTGGTGAAACCATTGGTGCTCAACTCAGCCAAGATTCACGCATCCAGGGCATCATGTTTACCGGTTCAACCGAAGTAGCGAAGATTCTGCAAAAAACTGTCGCAGCACGCCTGAATCAGTTTGGCGAAAGCGTCACTTTAATTGCCGAAACTGGTGGTCAGAATGCCATGATCGTAGATTCGTCTGCGCTCACCGAACAGGTTGTGCTGGATGTAGTTAACTCAGCCTTTGACAGTGCTGGTCAGCGCTGTTCTGCCCTGCGTGTGCTCTGCGTACAGGAAGATAATCTAGATACCGTACGTAAGATGCTAAAAGGTGCAATGCAGCAATTGCGAGTCGGTAATCCGGTTCTACTCAAAATGGATATCGGTCCTGTGATTGATGCCGAAGCACAGCAAAACATCCAGGAACATATTGAGCAGATGCGCAGTAAAGGTCATAAAGTTCATCAACTAATGTTTAATCAGGATGCTTTTGATCTAGCTCAAGGTACCTTCATCCCACCAACTTTGATTGAACTGCCGAATTTGAATGATCTTGAACGTGAAGTCTTTGGTCCAGTGCTGCATCTGATTAGCTATAAAGCCGGTGAGCTGCCACAACTTCTAGATCAGATCAATAGTAAAGGTTATGGCCTAACCATGGGCCTACATACCCGGATTGATGAAACCATGCAAACCGTGATTTCAAAAGCGCATGTCGGGAACTTGTATATCAACCGCAATATTGTCGGTGCTGTGGTGGGTGTACAACCCTTCGGTGGTGAAGGTCTGTCTGGGACTGGTCCTAAAGCTGGCGGTCCACTTTATATCTACCGTTTAATGCATCAGGTGTCTGAGAAGAAACTGGCTCAGCCTTATGCCATGCAGCCTGCCCAAGCTTCCTTTGGAAATCCGGTGTTAGAGGACTTTAAGGCCTGGGTAAACAAGACTTTCCCAAGAATTTCTTTGCAAGCTCCTGCTCAGATTACAACGGTACATAGCTTTAGCCTACAAGGTCCAACGGGTGAAGAAAACCAGTACTTGATCTTGCCGCGTGAGAGTGTGTTATCACTAGCAGAAAATGATATGGATCAGATTCAGCAAATCTTGTCAATTTTATCGGTCGGTAGCCGTCCGGCTGTACTGGCAGACAATACTTTTATACTCAAGTATCTGCAAAGTATGCCCGCGAGTGTGGTGAAGGCCATTAAAGTTATCAAGGATATTGAATCAGGTGATTTTGAAGCTGTACTGCATCATGGCAAGACCTCTGCATTGATGGATTTGCAGCAACGTATTGCAAGACGACAAGGAGCTATTGTAGGTATCACGCATTTAAGCTCAGGAAATTATGAGATTCCAGTGGAGCGTTTCGTGATTGAACGTGCAATCAGTATCAATACCGCAGCTGCAGGTGGTAATGCCAGTCTCATGACCATGTCAGGTCTGTAAAAAGCTTTAGTACTGAGATTATTTTAATCCCTTTCCTCTTATGGCCAAATCTCTCCCCTTTGAAGATTTGGCCTTTTTTTAACTGCTTTTCCAGCCTGTTTCCCTGAATAGTCTTAGGCAGAACAGCAAATTTTTGCTACCATCTTGGCTTTCAAAATATTTGCGATTTTTTACTGCATATGACCTCATCTTATCAGCAACAACTGGATGCCAAAGTTGAACGCATTAGCGCACAATTTGCCGAATATCAACCACCTGCCCTTGAAGTATTTGAGTCACCTGAACAGTACTATCGCATGCGTGCTGAATTCAGGATCTGGCATACTGAAGATGACCTGTTCTATGCCATGTTTGAGCGTGATGAGAACAATAATAAAAAAGTGATCCGTATTAATGAATTCCCTGTGGCTGACCGCAGTATTAATGACTTAATGCCGCAATTACTAGAAGCCTTCAAAGCCGATGCAACGCTGGGTCACCGCCTATTTGAAGTGCATTTCCTGGCAACACTAAAAGGTGAAGTACTGGTTTCCCTGATCTATCACCGCAAGCTGGATGAAAGCTGGGAACCTGCAGCTAAAGCAATAGCTGAAAAATTAAAGATCAAGCTGATTGGTCGTAGCCGTGGCCAGAAATTTGTCTTGAGCGATGAGTTTGTCGTAGAAGAACTCAGTGTATTTGACCGCAAATATCAGTACAAACAGATCGAAAGCAGCTTTACTCAACCCAATGCGCAAGTCTGCCAGAAAATGCTGGAATGGGCATGTAATGCCGCGCAGCAGTCTGATAAAGACCTGTTAGAGCTTTACTGTGGCAATGGTAACTTTACCCTGCCATTGTCTACCCGTTTCCGTCGTGCATTGGCAACTGAATTGGCCAAGTCATCTGTGTATGCGGCTGAATGGAATATCGAGCAGAACGGTATCGACAATATTCAGGTAGCACGTCTATCTGCGGAAGAATTTACACAAGCTTTTAATGGTGATCGTACTTTCCGCCGTCTACAAGAAGCCAATATTGACCTGTCGACTTATGACTTCGATACGGTATTCGTCGATCCCCCACGTGCAGGGATCGATGATGAAACATTGAAACTGCTACAGCGCTTTGAACGAATCATCTACATTTCTTGCAATCCGGACACATTACATGACAATCTGAAACAACTGTCCCAAACCCATAAAATTACCAAGTTTGCCCTATTCGATCAGTTCCCTTATACCCATCATGTAGAGTCCGGAGTACTGCTGGAAAAACGCTAAAAATATTGTTTCAATTTATTTTTTTGTTACATAAATGGAGCTTTTGTTAGCTCCATTTTTTATACATAAAATTAGTAACTTATCCATGAATTATCTTGTTTCAATCAAATAATATCGTTCAAAATCTCTTCTACAATCGAAAATTTAAAATACTGACTGCTGCTTTTATCACATAGGGCCTATTGCTTTATTTATTAAATTGGATATATTTCACCCTATGTTAGGTTGTGTATGAAGGCTCTATGAGTTTCTGGCAGAAGTTGTTTTCAGATGAACAACAAAATGAACACAAGAACCAGATTGCTTGTGTTGAAAATGATTGCTCTTGCAAGACAAATGAACAGCTCCTTGAAGCACTGTCTAAAGCAACTGATGAAGATATCATTATCGGAATCAAAAAAGTTCTAGCTTCTCGCGGTTACAGCCGTAAAGAACTCAATGAACTTCAGCACCTGCCGCTGCAATAAGCAGCTTAGGTCTTGATAAAAAGCATTTGCATACGCAAATGCTTTTTTTATATCTATCATTTGGATTTTTGCCTACCCCTCTTTGCTTTCAATCAAATTGAACCTACTCCTTATATCTAAACCTAAGTGTCTATGTGTCTATATATTTACTTCTTTTCAAATATGCAGATAAATGACTTTTCATATTTGCTTAGGCTATTTAGACATTATAATTTTAGATTTGCCTTAATCAGTTCACATACAACATTTATAAGGTTTGAGAAATTTAAAGATGACTGTCTAGACAACGAATTCTGGATAGAATTAAGCCCTAAAACATCGATTAATTCACAAAAAAACAGTACACTTGCTGTTTAAAATACACTTGTTATTAAATGGCTTAATCTTTACATGCAGCGAACTAAACGGTTTCCCATAGGTGCGCATCTTATGGTTAAACATTTCGGTTATACTCATCACGGGATTTATGCCGGGCGTGGTCGTGTCATCCACTATTCCGGTTTTGCACATTTATTTAAGAAGCATCCAATTGAAATCACCTCAATTGAGAAATTCAGCAACGGCAAACTGATTCAGATCCAGTATTATGCCTCAGCAAAATATAAAGGCCGTAAAGTCGTGCGTCGTATGCGTTCCAGAATGCATGAAAATAACTATCACCTGATTATTAATAATTGTGAACATC
Source organism: Acinetobacter variabilis (assembly GCF_000369625.1). GTDB lineage: Bacteria > Pseudomonadota > Gammaproteobacteria > Pseudomonadales > Moraxellaceae > Acinetobacter > Acinetobacter variabilis. The sequence goes on along the minus strand of NZ_KB850113.1, from coordinate 773,297 downwards.
TCTGTACTTGGGCAATCACTGGTATAGAAAGCAGCCCACAAGTCATTCAGATGATGAATCGCCTAACGACGATCGGTTATATCAGCTCCATGATGAGCTTTATGAATAGCCTTTTCCTGACCTTGACGACCACCTGTTTCGCTCTAGCCCTCTATATCAAGAAAAAGCTTCGTGACAAGGCCAAACAACGTTTAGAGCAATATCGTGAGCTACATGAGCAGGTCAAAAACAATAGCCCAGATCTTGGCAATCATTTAAAACATCGTTAAGGTTTTAGTTTTTTGCTATTAAAGTTTTTAAGATAGCTATTTAAAAATAATTTAAAAATAAGATGACTTTCATTTGATTTATTTAATGATTAGCCTTTCAATAAAATCAGTTTAAACCTAAGTTAAATAAGCTTTTTGGACTTTAATCGCTTCAGGTAGTTCTTGTCCTAAAGAACTCAGGGTTTCACGTTCGATCAATCTCACAATAGAGTCTAAAGGCAGATCATTATCCTGAAGCCCAAAAGGCTCTTCCAGTTCCGCACTCAGCTCATCTAACCCTAACAGCATATAAGCAATCAGGCCGACTAGAATCGGAGTCCATAAACCAAGACTGGCTTCCAGACTAAATGGCAGGATAAAACAGAAAGAATAAACAGCACGATGCAACAGCACCGAATAGGAAAATGGTAACGGCGTCGACAGGATCCGGTCACAACCCGCCTGTATATCGCCTAAAGCCACTGTATGCTGATTCAGGTTGTTATAAATAATATCTGTGATTTTGCCCTGTTTATAGAGCAGAACCAAATCTTTCTGGATCTGTTCCAGTACCCATTGTGATGCATTGATATGCGTGGGCAATTGTTCATATGTAGCAGCTTCAAAACCAGTGTGGGCCTGGTAATGCTGAATACTTTGCTGTTGCTGTCTCAAACGGTCACGTAATAAATGAGTGAACAGCATCATTCGATACAACAGGATTTCACGTGACTGATCATCAAGGACGTAACTATCACGACATAAATGACGTGTCGTAGCAATCAGCGCTCCCCACAGCTTGCGTCCTTCCCACCAGCGGTCATAACAGGCGGTATTACGAAAGCTGAGAAAGATCGACAGAATCACCCCGAAGATGGTAAAGCCAATGGCTGGCACTGCAGGAAAGCTAAAAAAATGCGCCTGACGCAGATAAACTAGCAAGCCTGAAAGAAAAATTACCAGTCCCAAGGCAGGCAAAACTTTAGGCAAAATTGTGCCATGCCATGCAAACAGCAGACTAAAGCTATTACTTTTATCACGAACAATCATTCATTCTTCCCTGCCACGATTGAAAAAGCCCAATCGGAGTTGGGCTTTTTAGAGATTTAGCTTAAATTATTTGCCAGGTTTAAAGCTGTCTTTCAGATCCAGAATACGGTTGAATACTGGTTTGTCGCTTGTATGATCATATTGATCCGCTACAAAATAGCCTTCACGTTCAAATTGGAAACGATCTTCCGGTTTTGCCTGAGCCAGTGCAGGCTCAATAACTGCTTGAACCACTTTCAATGATTCAGGATTCAGATTCGCCAGGAAGTCATCACCAGTTTCTGGATCAGATTCAGTGAACAGACGATCGTAAATGCGAACTTCAGCAGGAACACCTTTGCTTGCAGATACCCAGTGAACCACACCTTTTACCTTACGGCCTTCAGGATTTTTACCTAAAGTTTCAGGATCGATTGAGCACTTCAGTTCAACTACTTCACCGTTCGCATCTTTAATCACTTCATCACATTTGATGACATAAGCATGACGAAGACGCACTTCACCGCCCGGAATCAGACGTTTGAAGCCTTTAGGTGGCTCTTCCTCAAAGTCTTTACGGTCGATATAGATTTCTGAAGTGAGCGGAATAATACGTTCGCCCATATCCACGTTTGGATGACGTGAATGAGTAAGATCCATATCCGCTGGCAGATTGGTTAAAGTCACTTTTAATGGATTCAATACTGCCATACCGCGAGCTGCAGTATTTTCTAAAGATTGACGGATGCAATATTCAAGCATTGCTACATCAACGATACTGCCATCGACTTTAGACACACCTACACGCTTACAGAAATCACGCAGACCTTCAGGGGTGAAACCACGACGGCGCATACCCACAACAGTCGGCATACGTGGATCATCCCACCCATTGACATAACCACCTTCAACCAGCTTGCGCAGCTTACGTTTAGAAGTGATGGTGTAATCAACATTCAGGCGGCTAGATTCGTACTGACGTGGCACAGATGGCGATTTAACTTTTTCCACCACCCAGTCATAGAATGGACGGTGATCTTGGAATTCCAGTGTACAAAGTGAGTGTGTAATGCCTTCAATCGCATCTGATAATGGATGCGCATAGTCGTACATTGGATAAATTTTCCATTTATCGCCAGTCTGGTGATGCGCAGAATGCAGAATACGATACAGAATCGGATCACGCATATGCACATTTGGCGAGTTCATATCTATCTTGGCACGCAATACCGCTTCGCCTTCAGCATATTCACCAGTGCGCATTTTTTCGAAACGCTCAAGGTTTTCTTCCACAGTCGCATCGCGTTGTGGCGAGTTTTTACCTGGCTCTACGAAGTTACCGCGGTTTAGCTTGATCTCTTCCGGAGTTTGTAGATCCACATAGGCATCGCCCTGTTCAATCAGTTGAATTGCCCATGCATATAACTGGTCAAAATAACTTGATGCATAGCGTGGTTCACCATTCCACTGGAAGCCCAGCCATTTCACATCATTGGCAATACCATCCACATATTCCTGCTCTTCTGCATCGGGGTTGGTATCATCAAAACGCAGGTTGCACAGGCCACCAAATTCTTCAGCAATACCGAAGTTCAGGCAGATCGCTTTAACATGACCAATATGCAAATAACCATTTGGTTCAGGCGGAAAACGGGTGACCACTTGCTGGGTACGGCCAGCTGCTAGATCGTCAGTAATCACCTGACGTACAAAGTCTAAGCCTGGTTGTTGTTCCTGCTGCTGCGCTGAATCGACTGCATTCTTATTTTGGGTCGGGTTGTCGGGCAGAGACGTCACAACATCATTTGGCTTCATGATTAATCATTCACTTCTAAAGTTAAAAAGGGATTAATGAATATGCAGTAGCTCACGCGGTCTAACTGTATTCACTAAATAAAGGTTCTTTAGTTTAACTATAGGTGAATGATCTCTCAACCGTTAACTTAGGTATTTGATTTCAATTCGTTCATTTTCAAATTGGAAAATACAATAGCTTACCAAATCGTAAAATATCCGCTTTTGACTGAGCCAACAGATCAGTGCATGCTCTTAGGGTCAGACAAGCTTTATAAAGACGAATGATCTCGAAGAAATGACTTTGTAAATCAATGCATAAATAAGATACGATTTTTATGTTTTTAACAAAGAAAATTATGTTTTTGCTTGCCTTGTCGATTGTAGTTTGCTTATGCTTCCTTCATTCAGAAAAAACCATGGCATTAGTCCATGATTAGGAGATTACACAATGAGTTTTCCTCAAGTCGAATTAAACACCAATAAAGGTCGTATTGTTCTTGAATTAAACGCTGAAAAAGCACCTAAAACAGTAGCTAACTTCTTGCAATATGTACGTGACGGTTTTTATGACGGCGTAATTTTCCACCGCGTTATTGATGGTTTCATGATCCAAGGCGGCGGCATGGATGAAAACTTCAAAGAAAAAGCAACACGTGATGCGATTGAAAACGAAGCTGACAACGGTTTAAGCAACGATGTAGGTACCATTGCAATGGCACGTACTCAAGCACCTCACTCTGCTTCTGCTCAGTTCTTCATTAACGTGAAAAACAACTCTTTCCTTAACCACACTGGCAAAACTGCACAAGGTTGGGGTTATGCCGTATTTGGTAAAGTAGTTGAAGGCATGGACGTTGTTGATGCAATCAAAGGCGTTCGCACTGGCAACCGTGGCTACCACGCTGACGTTCCTTTAGAGAACGTTGTGATCGAATCTGCAAAAATCATTTCTGAGTAATTTTAAATCCTCCCCAACCCTCCTTTAATAAAGGAGGGAACCACCATTTTTAAAGATGGTTTTTCTCTTCACTTTTGCAAAGGGAGGTCGGGAGGGATTAAAAAATAAGGAAAAGATTCGTGACCTATCTGTTTATCTCAGATTTACATTTGTCACCTGATCACCCTCGACTTGTTCGGGGGTTTTTAGATTTATTGGCAGCTTATCAGCATAAAAATACCCAACTGTATATTTTGGGCGACTGGTTCAATGCCTGGATTGGAGATGACTACACTGCTCCCTGGCTGGATGAAATCGTCAGTACTTTAAAACAGTTTAATCAAGCCGGCAATCAAATCTATTTTCTCATCGGTAACCGTGACTTTGCCTTAGGCCAAGATTTTCTGGATCAATTTTCCGGACAGCTTTTACCTGAAATGACCAGCTTAAATATCGGTTCACTCCGATATCGGATCGAACATGGTGATGCACTTTGTACCGATGATGTGTCCTATCAGCGTTTCAAAAAAGTCATCCGTCATCCCTGGATATTAGGCTTTTTAAGAAAAATGCCACTTAGCTTTCGTACCAGACTCGCTAATGGTTTCCGCAAGAAAAGCCATGAAGCACAGCAATTGAAAAGCTATGAAGTTATGGATGTAAATCCAATTGCGGTAGAAACTGCTCTCAAAGAAGCAGATGTACTGATTCACGGACATACTCACCGCGCAGCAATCCATGATATAAATGGTAAAAAAAGAATTGTTTTAGGAGATTGGAAAGCTGATTATGCTGAGATTTTAGAGCTGAGTAGCTCTGATATTGATATTCATAACATTCAGCTAAAAATCTGGTATTACCCATAAAAAAAGCAACTGCGAACAGTTGCTTCTTATATTTTATTTAACTTAAACGGTATAACTGGTTAAAACCAGTATAGAAACTTTTACCATCCAGATTAAATGGATATTGTTCACCGTTTTCAAGTTCAATCATCTTGCCCACATTGACCATAATCATACCATTGATAGTATTTTGCTGGCGTTGCATTGGTACAACTTTGACTTGAATTTCACAACCATTAATGGCGGTCGCGATAGACCATGTATTTAAATTTTTCAAAATATTCACTCATAATATGAGCTTTTTGTGATTAAACAAGGAGAGCTATAGACTAAAAATAAATCTTATTTCTGGGTTTGCTAGAGTTTTTTTAACAGGAAAACCTGTCTTTCGTGTATCACAATCAGCTAAAAATAAACCAGCGAAAACAGTATTCGCTTTAAAGTTATTATCTTATAACTCTTTTTTGACCAAATAGCAAAATTACATTGTAATGACATATGTCAAAAGTAGTATTTTTTAGATGCTTTTTCGCATATCTTAATGTCCAGTAAAGAAATATTTCACGATATAAAACAAACCGATCAATATCATGACACTAAAACCAGAGATCAAATCACCTGAATCAAGAAAGTTTAAAACTGTCAGATATCCAGTAACCAATGTATAAATCAGCATAAAGACTAAAAGATACCTTGCCCTAAACGATAAGGTTGTTGCTTTTTTTGCTCATGGATCTGTTTTTGCTGCTCATAAAATACATCAATTTCTTCTGGTTTCATTTTTCAATCCCCACCCATATTATTTTTAAATTACTATAGTTAAAGTAGATAAAAAAAACTCTGACAAATCAGAGCTTTTATAAAATATCTTTTGTTTAAGTAATAAATATTGAGAAATCATAATTTACGACTCTCAGATATTTTTATGATCAATAACCGCCTTCTGACTTGATGACTTCAGCATCAGGTTTATATTTTGCCAAAAGTTCACGAAGCGAATTCATTAGCACACTGATATCAACACCCACTGCAACGAACTCAGTTCCAAGCGCCAGATATTTCTGAGTAGCTTCATGCTGAGTCGATAAAATCCCAGCAACCTTACCAGATGCACGAATCCGCTGAATGGCATCTACTACTGCTTTTTGTACTTCAGGATGGTTTGGATTCCCCTGATAGCCTATAGTCGTTGAAAGATCTACCGCCCCAATAAATACACCATCAATCCCCTCGATCTTGAGGATTTCATCCAGATTTTCTAGACCTGTCACTGATTCGATCTGAATTAATAAACAGATATTTTCATGAGCAGTCTGGTAATAATTCGGGATACTGTTCCAGCGTGTCGCACGTGCTAATGTAGCACCCACACCACGAATTCCTTCTGGTGGATAGCGGACTGCTTTGACCATTAATTCGGCCTGCTCCACAGTTTCTACCATAGGAATCAATAAGGTCTGTGCGCCAATACCGAGTAACTGCTTGATCAGTTATACACTGCCTATTGGGGGGGCGTACTACAGCTTGCGATGAATAAGCAGCGATACTCTGTAATTGAGAGAGCGTTGTTCTTAAATCGCTTGGGGCATGCTCACCATCAATCAAGAGCCAGTCATAGCCTGCATTTGCCGCAATTTCTGTCCCATACGCCTCAGCTAGTCTGACCCACAAGCCAATTTGCTGCTGCGTCTTTAATTTACGTTTAAAGTAATTGGTATATTGCATCGGCCCACCTATCTTGCATGCTATTGCCTGAAGCTCTTATTAAACTCCTGTTACCAGAAACTGCCAATATACAAAAGCTTGCTTTTTATCTGATTTAACTCTTAGTTTTTCATAAAATTTCACTCAAGATTATATAAATATAGACTTTGCCGATGATGTTTTTATTGTAATAATCTTTTGATCAGAAAAATCTAGATGCCTAAAGCATATTTCTAAACGCCTTATCAAAAGATTGGAGTCCATCAATGGATTTACTCAAGATCGCTCAAACCCGTTATACCACTAAAGCTTACGACCCTAACAAGAAGATTCCAGCAGAACAATTTGAACGTTTATTAGAAATCTTACGCCTGACTCCATCTTCGATTAGTATTCAGCCTTGGCATTTTTTTATTGCCGACAATGATGCCGCTAAACAGCGTATTGCCAAAGCACTAGTTGGAACTTATGCCTACAATGCTCCCAAAGTGCTGGATTCTTCACATACCATTTTATTTTGTACCAAAGCCGATATTGACGAGTTACATCTGGACAATCTGTTAAATCGTGATGATCTCAGTGGTCGTTTTAAAGATGAGAGTGCCAAAGAAGGTCAAAAGAATACCCGTACCGGCTATGTACATTATTATCGTAATGAAAAAGGTGATATTCAGCGCTGGGCAGAAAACCAGACCTTTATTGCACTGGGACAGATCTTACTGGCTGCAGGAAGTGAAGGTATTGATGCCACACCAATCGGTGGTTTTGATGAAGACATTCTGAGTGAGGAGTTACAGTTAGCTGAACAAGGCCTGATTCCATCAGTATTGCTTACTTTAGGTTACCGCAGTGAAAATGATTTCAATGCCAAATTGCCGAAATCCCGCCTGCAAGCTGAAGATATTTTCACCAAACTGTAAGCATTTTATGTTATAAGAGGGGCTTAGTGCCCCTTTTCTTGTCAATTCGGGTCTAATTTTTGCTTTATTCTCCAAACATCCAACTAGAATAACAATTAGAGGTACCTATGTCTGTTTTACCAGCCAGCTCTTTAAAATTCGAATGCAAACACTGCGATAAGATCTATTTACATCATTATGCTAATGCCCAGCATCGTTACCCACATTGTCCAGACTGCAAACAGGCCGGTTTACTGCTTGGACGGGCTGAAAAAGAAGACCTGTTACGTTATCCGCTTGAATTTGCATCTTCCTATGTTAAACAGACATTGCATATGCTAGGCAAACAACACTAATCACGCCTAGAATCAGCCCGATCATACTTGCAGGTTTGAGTCGTTCTTTAAAGATGAGCAAACCTGCAATTACACCAAAAATCACCACCAGAATATTCATACCCGCGAATACAATCGCTGGTGTATCTTTGAGCATCATGTGTGCTTTGACGTAAAAAGCGATATTGGCAAAGTTCAACGCACCCAATAACAGACCGAAACCAATATCCTTGCCAGAACCCAGATGACGGTATTGCAGCAGCAGATAGATCATCGACAGAATCATGGCGCAGATAAACATCAAGTTAAGTGCCACAGCAAATTGCAAACCAAGGCTGGTGGTATATTTCAGCAAGACATCAATCAGTGCATAACCAAACCACACCAGGCCCAGAAAAAACATTCCCTGCCTGGAGCTTTCTGATGCCTGACGGTGTGAAAATAGAATGCACAGTACGGAACTTATGCCTAAGACAATACCCAGTATCTTGAGCTGGTTAAATTGTTCCTGAAAAATGAAATAAGCAGCGGCCAGTGATAATACCACTGATAATCGCTGGGCAATTTCAGTTTTTAAGATTCCTGCTGTTTGTAATGATTTGGCCAGAAATAGAAATACACTCGGTAATAAAACGCCAAGCGCCAGAATCAATAGCCATGGAGTCTGACTCATGGAAATATGCTGGATGTCTGGTTTGAACCAAAAAAAACACAATATGCTAGCTGTGACATAATTCCAGCTAATCATGTGGATTGGACTCATGCCTCTATTTTTAGCAATTTTTAAGAGTATTGAGACTGCAACACTACATAATGCTGCAATAAAAATCAGTTCCATATGCTGCTCTTATTCTTCATCTTGATTTATATATAAAAAAGCCCACATTCGCTGTGGGCTTTTTTTATAAATTATTCACAATGAATTATTTATAACGCTCAACCATTTTCTCTAAAGAGATTGGACGAATCTTGTCTGCATTACCTGCAGTACCAAATGCTTCGTAACGGTCGATACAAATTTGCTTCATTGCATCTACAGTTGCGCTGAAGAATTTACGTGGATCAAATTCGCTTGGTTTTTCAGCCATCATACGGCGCATTGCACCAGTTGATGCCAGACGCAAGTCAGTATCGATGTTGATTTTACGAACACCGTGTTTGATCGCTTCAACCAGTTGCTCAACAGGAACACCATAAGTTTCTTTGATGTCACCGCCATACTGGTTAATTACAGCTAACCATTCTTGTGGCACAGAGCTTGAACCGTGCATTACAAGGTGCGTATTTGGCAGTGCTTCGTGAATTTCTTTAATGCGGTCAATTGCAAGAATATCGCCTGTAGGTGGACGAGTAAACTTGTATGCACCATGAGAAGTACCCACTGCAATGGCTAATGCGTCAACATTGGTATCTGCAACGAATTGACGTGCTTCTTCAACTGAGGTTAAAAGCTGAGAATGGTCGAGTACGCCTTCAGCACCTACACCATCTTCTTCACCCGCCATACCTGTTTCAAGGCTACCCAGACAACCAATTTCACCTTCGACAGAAACACCACACGCATGCGCCATTTGTACCGTACGGCGAGTTACATCGACGTTGTATTCATATGAAGTCGGTGTTTTACCGTCTTCACCCAAAGAACCATCCATCATCACTGATGAGAAGCCTAACTGGATAGAACGTTGACATACGTCAGGGCTGGTACCGTGGTCTTGATGCATTACCACTGGAATGTGTGGCCATTCTTCGATTGCTGCCAAAATCAGATGACGCAAGAACGGTGCACCTGCGTACTTACGTGCACCCGCAGATGCCTGTACGATTACAGGTGAATTTGTTTGGTCTGCTGCCAACATAATGGCGCGCATTTGTTCTAAGTTGTTTACGTTAAATGCTGGTACGCCGTAAGCATGTTCGCCGGCGTGATCCAAGAGCTGGCGCAATGAAATAAGAGCCATAATATCCTCCCAGTGAATGCCACATATTCTACATGCACAAAGGTTTCAATTCAGCAACAAATAACACTATTTAAAAAAAATCCCTGCATTTGCAGGGATTTTGTCTCACATTGACCTAATTAAGGTGCCACAGCTTCCGAAGTTGCTGCGACTGAGTCGTCTGCAGTCGCTGCATCTGCCGGAGCATTCGCAATTTCAGCAGGAATGTCGGTATTTTTTTCATCTAGAACCGGCTGATCAATTGCATCAATCGCTGCTTGCTGTTCTGGCGTTACAGTCTCATCTGCAACGGCTGCCGAAGCTTCTGCTTCAGCTGCTGGGGCATTTTCCTGTTTCGCACATGCAGTCAGTGCCAATGATGCTGCCAATAATGCCGCTAAAGTTAACTGTTTTTTCATCACGTAATCTCGTCATTTGGTGATTTAATGTCTGCATCTTATGACAGATTTATTGCATTTTAATGACGGAGCCATGAATGGTAAGTTTCTGCTGTCAAAAAAATGACATAAAAAAGCTGGCACTTGGCCAGCTTTTTGAGGCTAAAACATGCAATTAAGCGCGTTCTAGGAGTACCGCAACTGCAGGAAGGGTTTTGCCTTCGACAAATTCAAGGAATGCACCACCACCAGTCGAGATATAACCGATTTGGTCAGCAACGTCGTATTTATCAATCGCAGCAAGCGTGTCACCACCACCTGCAATCGAGAAACCTTCCGATTCAGCAATCGCTAACGATAGAGTTTTCGTGCCTTCACCGAATTGATCGACTTCAAATACGCCCACTGGACCATTCCAAAGAATCGTTTTAGACGTTTTCAAAATTTCAGCAAATGCTTTTGCAGTTTCTGGACCTACATCAAGGATCATATCGTTGTCAGCAACATTTTCAACTTTTTTCACAACCGCTTTAGCAGCAGCTAATGAGCCCAGGAAGTCATCAAAATTGATTTCAGATGCATCAGCAACCACAACGTCCGTTGGAAGTGGAACAGAAACTTTGGCTGCAATTGCTTTAGCTGTGTCGATCAAATCATTTTCACACAGTGATTTACCTACATTGTAGCCAGCAGCTGCAAGGAAAGTATTGGCGATACCACCACCTACGATCAATTGATCACAGATATCAGAAAGTGAGGTCAATACGTCTAGTTTAGTTGAAACCTTGGAACCAGCAACGATTGCCACCATTGGTTTTTCAGGAGTTTTTAACGCACGACCCAAAGCATCCAGCTCAGCTGCAAGTAAAGGACCTGCTGCTGCCACTTTCGCCAGACGAGCCACACCTTCAGTAGACGCTTCTGCACGGTGTGCTGTACCGAATGCATCCATTACAAATACGTCACAAAGTGCTGCATATTTCGCTGCAAGCTCAGGGTTATTTTTCTTTTCACCAATGTTGAAACGGCAGTTCTCAAGTAAAACCACTTGACCAGGTTGAACTTCAACGCCATTCAGGTAGTCAGTGAATAGTTTTACTTCCTGACCTAATGCCTCAGTCAAATATGCTGCTACAGGTGCAAGTGACTGTTCAGCTTTAGGCTCACCTTCAACCGGACGACCAAGGTGTGAATACACCATAACCGCTGCACCTTTTTCTACGGCAGCTTTAATAGTTGGCAATGCTGCACGTAAACGCGCATCGCTAGTAATCACGCCATTTTTAACAGGGACGTTTAAATCTTCACGAATAAGAACGCGCTTACCCGCAAGGTCAAGGTCAGTCATACGTTGAAAGTTCATCTAGAGCTCTCTTTATAGATATTAAAAACGAGGCGATTTTAAATGATTATGCAGAAAAAGGTTAGCATCTTTTGCAGAAAAGCTAACGATTGCCAAAGTTTTGTTATGATAGGAAAAAGCATCCATCAGATTCAGTACCCATGTCGATACATCCAGATCCAGATTTAAACCGTTTAAATGTTTTGGGCGAGCCTTTGGCAAGCTGTTGTTTTGATCCCATTACTGGATATTTCCGTAATGGCTTTTGCCATACCGCACCTACCGATATGGGGCAGCACACTGTCTGTGCACAGATGACCTCTGAATTTCTGAATTTTTCCCAGAAAGTGGGCAATGACCTGATTACACCATTACCAGAACTGGGATTTCCTGGGCTGCAACCTGGTGATTTCTGGTGTATCTGCGTGACACGCTGGGTAGAAGCTTATGAAGCTGGACATGCACCACCGATCAAGCTGCAAGCCTGTCACAAAGCTGTCCTTGCTTATGTTCCTCTCCATATTTTAGAAGAATACGCTGTCTAATGAATACCGCAAAAATCATCTTGGCTTCTTCAAGCCAGACCCGTAAAGAACTGATGAACCGTCTACGTCTTGATTACGTATCGGTCGTCCCGGACATAGATGAATCACCCCAAGGTGAAAATCATGCGGATGAATTAGCTAAACGCCTAGCTTTTGAAAAAGCTCGTCATGTCGCTGAGCTACATCCTGATGCGATTGTAATTGGTTCTGATCAGGTAGCCTGGCGTGAAGGCGCACCAGATATCTTTATGGGTAAGCCTTTAACAATAGAAAAGGCCATTTGCCAGCTGCAGGCCAATTCGGACAAGATTGTGTATTTCATTACAGCGCTCAGCGTTCAGCAGAAATCAACCGGTTTTGAACGTACGCTGGTGGAACACTATAAAGTCAAATTCCGCAAATTATCTCAAGCAGAAATTGAGCGTTATGTAGAGATCGAACAGCCCCTGCATTGTGCCGGTAGTTTTAAATGTGAAAGCCTAGGTATTAGCCTGTTTGAAACCATGATTGGGCAGGATCAAACTACCCTGATGGGTATGCCGATGATTCAGCTATGCAATATTCTGCGTGAGCTAAAGATTTTAGTTCCTTAATCTCCTTTATTTTAGGCTTTATTTATGTCCCTACCTCTAGACGTTTTAGGCGGTATTACCGCTGAACAATTCCTTGCCGAATACTGGCAGAAAAAACCGCTGTTGGTACGTAATGCCATGCTTGAAATCGCAGGTCTGCTAGAGCCTGATGATGTCATGGAGCTGGCACTTGAAGAAAATGTCACTGCACGTCTGATCAAGCAGAAAGATCGTGATCCAAATCAGTGGTCGGTAAAGACATCTCCTTTATTAAAAGCTGATTTCCAGAAGATGCCTAAGCTCTGGACTTTACTGGTTCAGGCTGTGGATCACTATTCGTTCGACCTGTCTGAACTCTGGAAAAAATTTGCCTTTATCCCTCAATGGCGTCGTGATGACATCATGGTGTCTTATGCGCCTCAAGGCGGTTCAGTCGGTCAACATTTCGACTTTTATGATGTTTTTCTGGTTCAAGGCTATGGTCATCGCCGTTGGCAACTGGGGCAAATGTGTGATGCCGAGACCGAACTTGTACCGGGACAGCCATTAAAATTATTGCCAGAAATGGATGTGAATTTTGATGAAGTCCTTGCACCCGGTGATTTGCTGTATGTTCCACCCGGCCTTTCCCACTACGGCGTAGCAGAAGATGACTGTCTGACTTTCTCTTTTGGTTTTCGTATGCCAAATGTCAGTGACATGATGGACCGTGTAGGCGATAAATTTTCGGAAAATGAAGTCTTACGCAATCCATTGACTGACATTATTCGTGATCATATCAGTGCTGCGGGTGAAGTCACAGGCAATGAACTTGAATATCTGAAAGACAAAATCATGGAGCAGTTGCATAACTCTAATGTGCTTGAAGATGCCATCATGAGCCTGATGTCAGAACCGAAATATGAAGAGAATATTCCGGAAGCCGAAGAAATTGGTACAGGCGATCTGGAAGAAGCACTTGATCAAGGCTATAGCCTGATGCTTGAACCTGCTTCACGCCTGCTCTATACAGAAGAAGATGGTGAAACCTTGTTCTGGGCCAATGGTGAAGGAATCTGTATTTCTGAAGCATTTACCGCAAAACTAAAGCAGATTGCTGATGGTGAGCGTGTCTTACTGGATGAAGATTTCGCTGACGAAGATATGCTGGAGGATGTTGCTGAGCTATTGAATGATTCTGTACTGATGCTAGTGCCACCGGCTGAAGAAGAGTAAATTTTTATATCTTGGTCATTTAAATCTATAAAAAAGGAGGATCATATGGTCCTCCTTTTTTATGTCTGGATAATTTTGAGATGATTAAGGCTGATAGAGTTCCATCACCACGTGTACGCAGGTATTACCTTTCGCAGACTGAATATCCAGCATTCCACCCATACGTTCAATGCGCATTTTCATACTGCGCATACCAATACTCATGCCGTTTTTCTGCACCATCTCTGGATTAAAACCAACCCCATTGTCCTGAATTTTTAAAGTCAGTTGATGTGGTTGTGTATATTCCATACTCACACTCACTTTTGTGGCCTGACTATGCTTGATAATATTGGTCAGGCTTTCTTCTACCACACGAATCAGGGTCAGACATTGCAAAGCCGTAGGTTCACGTTGCCAAACTTTAGGAAATGACCATTCTACGGCAATATCCATTTCTTCCAGCAACTGGGTAAAGCGGTACCGTACTGGCGCAATCCAGATCACTGGCGTTTCAGGCACTTTATTGTCAATAGAAGAACCGCTATCGATGATTTGACGCAGGTCATCCCTAAGCAGCTTCAGCATGGATAAAAACTGTCGATTGGAAATGTTTTCGGTGCTTTGATCCACCAGAATCATGGAACGTACAATCGAACCACCCAGTCCATCATGCAGTTCATGTGAAAGATTAATCCGTTCCTGCAAACGCACATTATCTAGTTCCAGTTTATGCTGATCACTCAGGCTTTTATTTAGATCTGCACTGACTTGCCGTACTTTGGATTCTAACTGCGTATTAAATTTTTCGATCTTTTTGATATTACGATTCAGTCGTGTTCCCATAATCAGCACAACAAACAGGATAATAATCGGTGATGTATAAGGGGATAAAGGTGAGAATTCACTAACCGCCGTTCGCCCCAGAATGATCAAATCTATAATGACACACAGCAAAATTCCCCACAGACAAAGCATCAGGAACAGATATTCCCCATTGCGGGTTTTAATGGCCCAGTAGCTGACATAGATGACGCAACTAATATAAAGCAGCACATATGAGACAAAAGCAACACTGAGCACTGCTTCTAAATGATCTAAAGAACTGGCTATGATGAATACACTGAATAAAGCAGTAACCCCGATAAGTCCCCGCTCCAAACGCTGAAATTTCTGCTTTAAGAACCGAATTAGATATAGACAAAAACAGTGCATATAGAGGATAAAGAAAATCAGATTGGCTTTACTGGCCCATATACTGGAGGGAAAAGGAAAATTCTCTGTGGTTAATACATTGGAGATAAACAGAATCCACAATAATGAACTCAGCGCCAGCCAGCCAAAAGTGGTTTCTGAACGTCGGAATAGCCAGATAATCAGGCTAATGACTCCAATCGTACCGGATAGAATCATATTGATCTGAAAGAGCGTACGGCGATCCCAGATCTTTTTTGAATAATGCTGGTCATTGGCAATAATATTATGAAATTCAATTCTGCCAAGCCCTGCACCCTGGAAACTATAGCCTCGTACATAAATCAGCAGTTCATTGTCTGTCTGCTTCAAGCCTGCAATAGGCAAAATCCAGTAACGTGGTACATTCCAGCTTTTAGACAAAGGCTCTTGCAGATTTTGATCCGACCACAGCAGATCATCATTCAGGAAAACAGCTCCAGCAGAATTTAGATAGTCAATCCCAAAAACAATGGGTTCAGCCAGACGTATATTGTCCCGACAAGACCAACCCCAGCGAATTTTATACCAGGCACCCCCATTATATTTCGGCCAGTTATTTTTCCAGTTATCCGGCAATGTTACAGGTTGCCAACCTCCCTCCGGAATTTCGAGATGGCTCGGCACTTGAACTTTTTGTTGCTGTTCAATGTTCACCTGACAAAGCTCGTTAATCTGAAAATTATTCTGTGCCAGACTGATGCAAGAGAACAGGCTCAGCCAGCTCCCTATCATCAATAGAGCGAAGAACCTTAATCCTTGTCTAAACATCTTGCTAACAGACAGCATTCGCACTAAAGAATACCTAAATGCCGGGCCGTGCTGACTGCTTTGGTCCGCTTGCTGACACAAAGTTTGCGGTAAATATGCTTGATATGACTTTCAACGGTATAACGTGACACACAGAGTTCATCAGCAATTTCACGATTGCTGAGCCCCTGTGCCACCAATGAAAGAATTTCTTTTTCCCGTTGGGTCAGGCTTTCCTGTTCAGGATCAGGTACGATCTGCTCCAAAGAGGAAGATGGCTCTGAACTGGAAATCTGCTTGAGAATTTCACGCGCAATAAAAGGATCAATGGGTGCGCCGCCGCGCAAAATACTGCGAATTGCCAGACTCACTTCTGTATCATCGCGTTCCTTAAGTACATAACCAGTTGCTCCTGCTTTAATTGCTTTTAGCAGACTGTTCTGAGTACTCCAAGCGGATACGACGAGTATCAAAGTTTGTGACCCGAGCTCATGTATTTTTTCTATAATTGAAATGCCATTTCCATCTGGCAGTCCAAGATCAATCAGTGCTAAACAGAACGGTTCTTGTTGCAGAAGATATTCGGCTTCCCTGACATTATTGGCGAATAGCAATACCTCATCGCTATACCCTAGATCCTTCAATATGTTCTTTAAACGGCACTGAATGACATATTCGTCTTCAACAATTAATACAGGTACCGGTAGTACGGCGTCTTGTGCTGTCATAAGCACACCCCTTATCGTTATTCTTATTACCCCATTGAAATTAAAATATAAACAAAAAAAGAAGAAAAATCATGAGTTTTTTTAACTTTATTATGAGCAGGCATAAGTATGAATAATTTTGAAAGCAGAGTTCTTGTTCTTGGAAAATTCAAATTTATAAACTATAAAAATGCCATCTATTTTAAGATGGCATTTTTTTTGTAGCTTCTAAATATTAAACAGCAGTTTATTTTTTGCTTTTCTTTTCAGAACCGTATTGCTGCTTCAAATACTCCACAATATCTTTAGATTCGAACATCTTGACACCAGTATTTGGGTCAACTAGATAAGGAACTTGGATATTGTTCCCCATCACTTTTAGTATCTGTTCACGTTTACCCCCCGATAAGGGTTCATATTTACCCGGTTTTAAACGCAGTTTTGCTAGACCTTGATCCTGCCAGCGTTCTTTCGCCACATTATGGTAGATATAAGGGATTTCAAGTTCAGACAATACCCCACGGACAATACGGGTATATGGACTGGCTTCAAAGCCCCATAGTTCAAGAAGCTGTTCAGGTGCAGGAGTATTCTTCGATAACGGTTTAGCCATGCCACCACGTAGACCATTCACCATAGTTCCTGCAATGGCAGCAACCGGCACTTTGGGATAATTTGAATATTTGGCTGGTGTTTTACCCGTCTTGCCATAATGCTTAAACAGGTGATGAATAATATCTTGAGATTCGTACAACTTGTCTCCGGTATTTTCATCTACTAAAAATGGAAACTGAAGTTTGCCACCCTGCTGTTTCACTTCGGGACGAAAGCGTTTACCGCCTCGTGGGCACGGATACACTTCATAATCGAGATTCAGTAAAGTCATGACCTCACGGACACGACGACAAAAAGGTGATCCTTCATATTCATAAAGCTTGAGAGGCTTTTCAGGCTGATTCGGAAATGGTGTACCGGTCGTACCACGTCCACCTTCCAGAAATGCGGATGCCAATGCCTGTGCTACTTTAATCTGATGGCCTAACATATCGTCTGTCCTCTTTATTATTTTCAAACCGTGAAAGCAGCAATCTAAACTGCCTAACTTCCACGGTATAGCTTGTTTTTGTATATTTTCAATAACCGGAATTAGTCCACCAATTGTTCTTTGGACAGGACAATGCCATTGTTATCGGCATAAACGTATTCACCCGATTTAAAGGTCACACCACCAAAATAAAGCGGCACATCTACTTCCCCAATACCTTTACGATTGCTCTTCTGTGGAATTGAAGCCAGTGCATGCACACCAAGATCCAGCTCTGCAATCGCATCGACGTCACGCACACAACCGTAGATAATCACGCCATTCCAGTGGTTTTTCACCGCAGATTCAGCAATCAGGTCACCCATCAATGCACAGCGCATAGAAGCACCACCATCTACAACCAAAACCTTGCCGGTACCGTCTGTCGCCAATAACTCTTTTACGCGAGAGTTATCTTCAAAGCATTTTACGGTCACAATCTGACCACCAAATCTTTTACGTGCGCCATAGCTTCTAAAGAATTTGTCATCCAGGCATGGGGTGACCACCTGCAGGTTTTTATCCGGATTGTCATCAAGCAGGTCACAAGTTACAAATGGTACGCTGGACACGATTTTTTACCCTCATTTCATTTTTTGTATGGCTAAATTATCATAAATTTCAAATTTCACAGTCTGATTCAGCGCTGCATATACCATAGTATGAGCCACCTGCTCTGCTGTCACTGGCTTGTATTTAAAAGAATCGGGGATGAAATGCGAAAACTTGTCAAACAGGTTCTGTGCCGCATCTTCCAGCAAGCGCTGATGATCCCGCTCACCAATCAATAAAGACGGTCGGAACAAGCTGATACGCTCCAGAGACAAGCTCTGGATATAATCCTCTAATTCACCCTTTACCCGGTTATAAAACAGTCTGGATTTTGAATTGGCACCCATCGCACTAATCAACAGATAATGAGCATCCGTTTGCTGCACCAGTTCGGCAAAATGAGCATTGATGGTGTAATCGGTATTATAAAAAGCTTCTTTGGAGCCGGCTTTCTTTAAGGTAGTACCCAGACAGCTAAAGGCATGGGTATGGCCACTGACATCCTGGTCATTGAGCATTAAAAAGTCCTCAACGACCACCTGTTTGACCTTGTGCCATTGTTCAAATTCTGGTTGATGTTTACGCACGATGACGCTAATACGCTTACAACTTGGTTCATTTACCAGCTGTTGTACCAAAGTCTTTCCGACCAAGCCTGTAGCGCCAATCACGATAGGATATGTAATGGTTTTAGTCATTTTTTGTACGATCTCCCTGCTTAGATACTAATCTAACGTTTTCTTTAGAATTTTTCTGCAACTAAAATGTTGTCAAAGCATGTCAAGACTTGACTTAAGCCCATAGTTTCCTCAAAATATGGCACTTGTTTACGGGCTGGTGATAGTTCTTCTGATGTGGTTTTCAGTTGAGTTTCAGCCCGCCCAGACCAATCTATTTCAAGGAGTGCACGAGTGGCAAACTCTGCTCAAGCAAAAAAACGTGCTCGTCAAAACGTTAAAGCACGCAAACACAACGCAAGCTTGCGTTCTATGGTTCGTACATATCTTAAACGTACAGTAGCTGCTATTGCTGCTGGCGACTATGCTGTTGCTACTGAAGCTTACAAAAAAGCTGTTCCAGTAATCGACCGTATGGCTGACAAAGGTATCATCCATAAAAATAAAGCAGCTCGTCATAAGAGCCGTTTGAACGCGCAAGTTAAAGCATTAGCTTCTAACTAATCGCAAATCAAAAGAAGCCCTTTTAGGGCTTTTTTTGTGCCTGAAATTTAATACCAAATCAACAATAAAGAATGATGAATATCAGATTATTCTCAATCCTAGTCATAGAAATCTTTTACTTAGATAAAAACAGAATACATTATTCATCCTTATCCATAGAATGAGGCGTGGTGGTCTGATCTTGCTGCGCATTGTCTGTATCACGCTGACAGGCAGTTAATCCCAGCATAACGACTAGACTTAAAATTGTGATTATTTTCATGATGACTCCTATGCTTCCAAAATTGGTTTAAATATCAGCATAGTGATATTCCATCGTTACTCTATTTCACTTTCATACGATAAATGTAAAAAACTCAACCTAAATGATTGAGCCTTTGAATTATTTATTTACTTTTAATTCGGTATTCTGAAATTGGGAAATATCCAGCTCATGCACTTTGCCACGCCAAATCCATTTTAGTTTAGATTCCTCAAATACATCGCCTTCAAACCAGACAAACAGACCTTCCATCATTTTCGGCCAGTCTTCACGGCTGACTTCCTGATGTCCCGACATGACAGCAATCATCGCTGCCAGAATGGTGTCATGACTGACCGCCAGACTGAGCCCATACGGCGTTTTCGGATGAGTGTTATAAATTAATTCAAGTACATCCACTACGCCATTAATTGGATGTTTCATTCCGGGCAAGGCATTATTGACGAAGCTATTAATAAAGCCTAATGCCCCCTGTTTTTTGAAATATGGCCCTGCTTTTTGAATATCCAGTACAAAACTGCCTGGCTCAACCAGCAAACCCTGTTCAACGATTTCAATCTTATGGGTATGCGGTGCTTTATCCGTTGCATCGGCCCCTTCGATCATCAATGCTGCGGTATCTACGCAGCGCTGAATCGGACTCGATATACAATGCTGGATATGCCGATCTGTTTGATTGACCAGATAAGCGCCCCATTCCTGCGCCAGATCACGTCCTTGCGGCGTCAACTGCAAATCATAACCTGCCAGCCCCTGACCAGCGACATCTTCACGCAGAGAATGCCGCGTAAACAGAGTCACAGGTGTCTTGGTATCAGGCAATAAATCTATTGCATTGAGCATACTTGGTGGAAGCAGTTTTAATGCCACAATCTTGCCAACTGATCTATCAACGGAATCTTCCTCACTATACCATGAACGGCTATGAGCTCAATCATTGTCTTGCATGTCCGCCAGTGCCTGTAAGGCCAGTGCTTTCATGGCTTCATTCTTATAGGCGATAAATCCGCCATTCAGTAAGGTCTTGCGCTGGTTGTAGATGAATGGCCGACCTTCAAGATCAACCAACCCTCCACCAATCCGCTCGAGCATGCATTGACCGGCACTGGTATCCCATTCCGAGGTTGGATGAAAACGAGGATAAATATCTACCCGGTCTTCAAGGATCATGCAGAATTTATAAGCACTTCCTGCCTTGAACTCGGTGTACGCGCTAAGTTTAGCTAGACTTTGCAAATACTCGACATATTTTGGTTTTTGCTGGCTGCTCTGACTCAGACCGATAAAGACATCCTGATGAGCGGTAGCTGACTGATAGCCAAACCATACCTGATTCAGAATATCGTATTTAATTGGCAGGCCCTGTTCAGGACAGAAATAAATTAGCTGCTTTGCAGGAACTGCCAGAATAGCAAAAGTGGTTAAACTACCTCTAACCAGACTGAGATTAATCGTGAATTCTGGGCGCTGGTGCAGAAACTCTTTGGTGCCATCCAGAGGATCAAGTAACCAGAAATCTGTCCAGGCATGGCGTTGATCCTGCTGCCCCTCTTCTGACAGTAAAGGTAATTCTGAAATTTCTGCCAAAGCCTGGGTTAAATAACTATTCACCCGATAGTCTGCCTGGGTCACAGGAGAATCATCACTTTTCTTGACAATATCAAACGCAGCACCTGAACAATAACGCTGATATTCTTCTCGCAAAATTTCACAAGCCTGTGTCAAAATGGGCACAAACTGCAAAATCATCGGATCTTGTGGTGCTATTGTCGCTTTAAACATAGAAAACCTTATATGTCGAATTGCTCAGAAAAACCGCCTGTCATTTTTGATATGGACGGAACTTTACTTGATCTTGCCTACGATGATTTCATCTGGAACGAGTTATTACCGATCCGTTATGCCGAAACACATGGCTGTAGTCTGAAACAGAGCCGCGAAACGCTTTATGCATTCTATCAGCAACATAATCATACCCTAAACTGGTACTCTTCTCGCTTCTGGACAGCTAAAGTCGAAGTCGATGTTCTGGCCATGCAAATTGAGCATAAAGATAAAGTTAGCTTACGCCCTTATTGCCTCGAATTACTCGATTATCTTAAAAATAATGGCTATCCGATCTGGCTTGCCACCAATGCCGACTGTGCCGGTCTAGCCTTTAAACTGGAACATCTCAATCTCAAAAATTATTTTAATGTCATTGTCAGCTCGGAAAGCATTGGGCATGCCAAAGAATTTGTAGAATTCTGGCAAGGCCTGAATGCCCTGCATTCCTTTGATCCTGAGCAGGTCTATTTTATTGATGATACCGAAAAAGTCCTGAATGGCGCCAAGGCTTATGGCATCCAGAACCTGTTCTGCATCCAGCAACCATCTTCCAGTAAAGTTGCGCGCCAGACTTGCAATTACCCGATGCTGCACCAATTAACAGATTTAATCACTCATTTAAATCAGTCTGAGGTAAACAAGCAATATGCGTAAATCGTCTTTACCCGAAGATGCGGTAGGCATGCGTATAGATAAATGGCTGTGGGCGGCACGTTTTTTTAAAACCCGTTCCATTGCCAAGAATGCTATTGAGGGCGGTAAAGTCCATCATAATGGTGAGCGTGTAAAAGTATCTCGCGAAGTCCGTGTGGGTATGGAGTTGACGATTCAGCAAGGTATCGACAAAAAAACCGTAGTTGTAAAAGAACTTTCTGATGTTCGTGGTCCTGCACCTGTGGCACAGAAACTGTATGAAGAAACTGAAGTCAGTATCGCTCGCCGGGAATTGATTGCATCGCAAAGAAAGTTGCATAATCTAGCGCGTCCCGATCATCGACCAAGCAAAAAAGATCGTCGAGACATCAGTCGATTCAAGAATGAAAATAGTCAGAACTTTGATCAACATTGGTCATATAATGATGATTAAATTCAAGCGTCAGCATGTGTCGTAACATTGCTGGATTTTATAGAACACAAGGGAAATTTCTGTCACTATATTCCTGTGGAACGAAGCTCTAATGTAAGACATCCACTTGAGTACTAAGTTTGTGACATCGTATTGAGGTTGTAAGATGGATGAGAATAAAAACAAGGCGCTCAACGCTGCCTTAAGCCAGATTGAAAAACAGTTTGGTAAAAACACAGTGATGCGTCTTGGTGACAATACCGTGCAAGCAGTTGAAGCTGTATCTACGGGTTCTTTAACGCTTGATATTGCACTCGGTATTGGTGGTTTACCGAAAGGCCGTATTATCGAAATTTATGGTCCTGAATCTTCAGGTAAGACCACAATGACATTACAAGCAATTGCTGAATGTCAAAAAGCTGGCGGTACATGTGCATTCATCGATGCCGAGCACGCACTTGATCCTCAATATGCCCGTAAACTCGGTGTAGATATTGATAACCTGCTGGTTTCTCAGCCAGACAACGGTGAACAGGCACTTGAAATCGCTGACATGCTGGTACGCTCTGGCGCAATTGACCTGATTGTAGTCGACTCTGTTGCTGCATTGACGCCTCGCGCCGAGATTGAAGGCGAAATGGGTGACTCGCATATGGGTCTGCAAGCACGTTTGATGAGCCAGGCACTGCGTAAAATTACCGGTAATGCCAAGCGTTCAAACTGTATGGTGATTTTCATTAACCAGATCCGTATGAAGATTGGTGTTATGTTCGGTAGCCCGGAAACGACTACTGGTGGTAATGCACTGAAATTCTATGCTTCTGTACGTCTGGATATCCGCCGTATCGGTCAGGTAAAAGAAGGCGACGAGATTGTAGGTTCTGAAACCAAAGTCAAAGTTGTGAAAAACAAAATGGCGCCTCCATTCAGAGAAGCTCTGTTCCAGATTCTGTATGGTAAAGGTGTTAACCATCTTGGTGAACTGATTGATCTTGCAGTACAGCAAGAAATCGTTCAAAAAGCGGGTGCATGGTATTCATATCAAGGTGACAAGATTGGCCAAGGTAAGAACAATACCATCCGTTACTTGGAAGAACACAAAGAGCTGGCGGATACCATTGAAAAACTGATCCGTGAGCAACTGCTTACTACAGGCAAAGTAGTCGAAGATAAAGACGAAGAAGAACCAGCAGACTTTCTGGATGCATAATCCTTAAACATCATAACAGAGCGCCCTAAGGGGCGTTTTTGTTATTATGGAATAGATATTTTAATCGAGATCAATATGTCAGACGCAAAATTCAGCAAACTTTTGGACTATGATGCGATTAAACAGCAGTTTGGTGATGCTGAAGATTCAGTCACTCCTGCACCTGTTGAGTCACAGGCTTTGCCAGAATTTGATCCGGAAGATAGCTTATTTGGTAACTCTAATAAAGAGCAAAAGAAACCCGGTCTAACCGGCTCCCGTTTGCGTTCTTATGCCTTTGCTGTACTGACTCGCAAGGAATACTCCAAAGCTGAACTCATCGAAAAACTGGCACTTTATGCAGAAGATCGCAATGAAGTGGTCACTTTGGTTGAAGAACTATCTAGAGAAAACTATCAAAGTGATCAACGTGTCGCTGAAATCATGTTGTCGAGCCAAAAGCGTAAAGGCAAAGGCCCCAATCAGATTAAAATGAAGCTAAAAAGCAAAAAGATTGATACTGCCCTGATCAGTGAAGAACTCAAAGAAACGGACTGGGTACAACAGGCTTATGAACTGAAGCTTAGAAAATATGGTCCAGAAGTGACGAAAGACCCAAAACTTAAAGCCAAACAGATCCGTTTTCTAATGTATCGTGGTTTTGAAATGGATGCGATCATGAAAGCGATCAGCCGCAAGGCCAAGGCCGAAGATTAATTCTTTTGTATTTGTGAAAAAATATGCTTAGGCTATTTTTTATTTTCCTCTTAGCCATCCTGCTTAAATAGTTTCCCTTATTACAATTAATCTCAAACAGCAAAAAGCTTTCAAAAGCTCAAATTAAGATAATCTATTTTCATGATTGAATTTTAATGTTCCAAACAATTCAAGTATCCAAGGAAGTGGCATTAGATAGAAATTTAAAAGTAAACATTAAAGAAAGGGAAAATAATGAAGATTAAGATTTAAAAATAAAGAGAGAATAGAGAAATTTTATAATTATAAATCTGGTGGCAACCCTACCAGCAAAGCTCCGGCACATCATAGATCTACTACCGTTGCTACCTTCCGGTCCTGGCGGGGTTCATAGAGTACAATTGCGAAGTAACCGGCAGGGCTACCATTACAGAAACAGAGTATAGAGATTTTTACTGAAGTTGCAAGGGCTGTATTTCAAATTTTCGGCATAAGCTATCCGTTTGATTATTTTAAAAACAATATGCCCCAAGATGCTGGTTTTTTAATATTCTTCACAATTAATTCATGAATATCGAAATTCACATGATCTTTGTAAAACCTTGTTGCAATTTCTAAAAATGCCGTTTTAAATGTGAAGCTATTAAACGGGTTATCTCTTTTAGAATAAATGAGCTGCGGATACATAATCTCGCCAAAAATCATGGAACTTATATGATGTTTAAGAAACAGGTATTGTGTGCCCTCACTGCACTCTGTACAACCTCTCTTTTTGCTGCGATTCCTATCGAATCACGTGGACTCAGCCAAGGTGCTCAATCAAATAATATCAGCTCTCAATCTGCCATTGCTACAGGTGCAGATGCACCTCAGACCAATACCAGTTGGCAGCTCATGCAAAAAAACCAGCAGCTTGAAAATGATCTACGCAGTTTACGTGGAAAAATCGAAGAACAAGAAAATGAGATCGAGAGATTAAAAAGCGAATTAACCAACCGCTATGCCGATCTGGATCAACGTCTTGAACTGTTGCAGCAAAAAATTGAACCTGCTGAAGATACTCCCGCGGAGGATAACCAACAGGATATTTCTCCCAGTTTAAGCTCTAATGCTCCAGTAGCGACTAATCAGGCATCCACAACGCAACAGTCGAGTGAGCAGGAAAAAGCGGCTTATACTATTGCACTGGATGCCTATAAAAATGGTGGTGCAGCTAAAGCCATTGCGCCCATGCAGAATTTCATCAAGAATAACCCAAATAGCGTCTATATCAGCAATGCTCACTTCTGGTTAGCCGAATTCAACCTGTCCATTGATCCACCGAATTTTAATGAAGCAAAGAAGAATTATCTGATTGTGGTTGACCGCTATCCGAATTCTGCAAAAGCCTCTACTGCCGTTTATCAGCTTTATAATATTAGTAAGGATGTAGAAAAGAATGCTACTCTTGCTTCGCAATATAAAGCGAAACTACTCAAGAACTATCCGAAAGCTGAAGAAGTTAAATTTCTTAAGTAAAATATAAAGCCTCAAAATAAAAAAGACACCATGCAGGTGTCTTTTTTAATTCCAACTTCACTTCTATAACTTAACGCACAATGCCACGCTTTGATTGTTCAAGTGAATCAATCAGACGTTGGGCTTCAGAAACTTCTGGAAGAATCTCGTTACGGATTTTCTCAATAGCTTCCTGAGTCGTTAAGCCAGATTTATAAATCAGCTTAAAGGATTCACGTAAACCATTAATCACGTCTTTTGACCAGCCTTTACGACGCATGCCTTCAATATTCATGGCAAATGCATGGGCCGGGTTACCCGATACCATCACATAGGCAGGAACATCTTTCAGAATCAGTGAAGCACCACCAATCATGCTGTAAGAGTCAATTTTACAGAACTGGTGAATACCTGAGTTACCACCAATCACGACATAATCGCCTACGTGTACGTGACCCGCCACACCGACATTATTTGCAAAAATGTTATGATCACCAACCATACAGTCATGTGCAATATGCGTATTTACCATTAACAGGTTATGACTGCCAATCTTGGTAATACCTTTGTCCTGAACCGTACCACGGTGCAGACTGCAGTGTTCACGAATCTTATTATAATCACCAATTTCCAGCCAGGTTTCCTCACCTGCATATTTCAGATCTTGGCAGACTTCACCAACACTGGCGAACTGAAAAATTTCATTATGTTCACCAATACGTGTGAAACCACCTACCACGACATGTGAATGCAGTTTGGTACCAGCACCAATCGTGACATTTGGCCCAATAATACAATAAGGGCCAATCTGTACATCTGCAGCAATTACTGCAGATGCGTCAATGATGGCAGTTGGATGAATTAGGGGATTATTGCTCATGCCTGCTCGACTTTCAGATGGGAAACCATAATTTCCGCGGTTGTTGCGACAATGCCATCTACTGTGGCAATACAATTATATTTATAAATGCCACGTTTTTGCATCACTAATTCAGATTTAAGTACTAATTGGTCGCCAGCAACCACTTGTTTTTTAAATCGAACCTTTTCAGCGCCAGCAAAAAGGAATAATGAACCTTCTTTTGGAGTTTCATTATTCCTGACAAAACCAAGGATACCTGAGATCTGTGCTAATGCCTCGACAATCAATACGCCTGGCATGATTGGATAGTTCGGAAAATGGCCTTGCAGAAACTCTTCATTAATTGAGACGTTTTTATAACCAACAATGCCATTTTCGGTAATATCGACAACGCGATCTACCAGCAGAAATGGATAGCGATGGGGCAAATATTCACGAATCTTTTGAATATTCATTGGCAATTCAGGCTTCGTGAATGTAGGCAAATTCGACTCTGTCATCATAATTATTTACGCAACTTAAATGTTGATTCAATGGACTCAATTTGAGATTGCATATGATCCAATCGTTTTACCAACTGGGTCAATGGCACATCTGCTAATTGTCTTAAGCGAACCACTGTGCGTTTCCATTGCTGATTTGGCAACAATCCCATGCCTGAAGAATAAGTACCTTCTTCAGTAATGTTATTTGTCACCATTGACATTCCTGTCAAGGTCACATTATCGGTGATATGTAGGTGTCCTGCTACCCCACAGGCCCCCGCGAGAATACAGTTTTTGCCAATCGTGGTACTACCGGCAATCCCGCATTTGGCTGCAATCGCAGTATTTTCACCAATCTTGACGTTATGGGCGATTTGCACAAGATTATCAATAATGACACCTTGTTCCAGAATTGTGTCATCCAGTGCACCCCGGTCAATACTACAGTTTGAGCCGATCCGGACATCATCTGCAATACGGACTGAACCCAACTGGGCAATCCGATGCCATTTACCTTGATAAGGTGCGAAACCAAAACCTTCACTACCAATCACGGTATTGGCATGGATACGAACACGATTACCAATTTTTGTAGCACCTGTTAAAGTCACATGTGCATCAATAAAACAGTCCCGACCAATTTCAACCTGGTCGTCAATCTGAACGTGTGACTGGATAATGGTATTTTCACCCACCACACAATTCTCACCAATGACGGCATAATGGCCAATATAGGCGCTGTCAGCAATGATGGCAGATGGATGAATTTGTGCGGTACTTTCAATTCCCTGAGTCGTATGCTTTTTCTCAAAAACGTGAGTCAGAATTGCAAAAGCCAGATAAGGATTGGCAACGACAATGAAGTTCTGCTGGGAAATTAGCTGCTCTTTTAATTCAGCAGTCACAATTAAAGCACCTGCCTTACTCTGAGCTGCCTGTTCCAGATATTTATCTGCATTGACAAATGCAAGGTCATGAGAGGTTGCATTTTCAAGACTTGCCAAACCTCTCAAACATAAATCCGCCTGACCTACATACTCACCTTGGACAAGACGAGCGAGGTCAGCTAACTGAAGTTTTTGATGATTCATCGATTATTTAATTGCATTAACCTTTTGAATCATTTTATCAGTTAAATCATACTTCGCGTCATAAGCAAGTACGGAATTTTTATTTAAAACCACATCTAGCTTGTTTTCTTGGCGCAATTGTTCAGCAGCACGCTTCAAATTCCCTTCAAAAGCCTTATTTACACTTTGCATGCGCGTTTGTACAGTTGCCTGTACCTGTTGCTGTACACCTGCCAGTTGAGTCGCTTTCCCTTCAAATTCTTTAGCTATTTTTTCACGTTCTGCCTGTGTTTTTGCAGTCTGGCCTTTTTGCTTGATTGCAGCAAGGTCTTTTTGAAACTGTGCAATCTGGGCAGTTTGCGGCTTGATTTCATTTTCCAGAGTGGCATTTTGCTGCTTTAAATAAGTACTGTTTTGTACTACTTTTTCCAGATCAACGATCCCATAATCATCCGCATGTGACAATGAAGTTAAACCCGCTAAAGCAATACCCATTGCCATCATCATTTTTTTCATGTTTTTACCCATTCAAAAAATTTTGCTCACAAAACCTGATGGCTTCATGAGCAAAATTTGTATTTAAGATCAAAGTCTTCTTAGAAAGTACGTCCAATTTCGAACTGAACATTTTGAGTTTCATCACCGTCTTTATCATTCAACGGGTATGCATAGCTCAGTGATAATGGACCAATCATGGTAATCCAGGTGAAACCAGCACCTACGCTATAACGCATATTGCCTGCATCGAAACCAAAGTTATCTTTACAGTACTGTTTACCACTCACCGAGCTGCCATTCACGAAAATATTATCATTAGATACATCACACTGAGTATCAAATACTTGAGCACCTTCAGCAAAGAGTACCGGACGAACCTGACGCGCCCAATCTCCCTTAAATGGAACAGGCAGAACCAACTCAGTACCAAACTGAACTAAAGCATTACCGCCCACTTCTTCTGGGGATGGATCAGTTCGGCCGATGTCAGAGAAATATACGCCTGGATATTTAGGACCTAAGGTACTGTTTTCATAACCACGTACTGAACCATAACCACCGGCATAGAAGTTCTTATAGAAAGGCAAGTCATTACCATAGCCCAACTTACCATATCCACGCAGAACAAAATCTTTGCCTAATGGGAAGAAAGCCTGAGCGTCATAAGTGAGCTTTTGATATTCCACATCGCTACCTGGCAAAGCAATTTCTGCATTGACACGATGTGACATACCTGTGGTCGGGAACATTGGACGGTTCAAAGTATTATAAGACCAACCCAGATTCAGGTTATAGGTCAAGAAATCACCCTTAAACTCTTGACCATATGAAATAGTATCAAGTGGAGCACCATTTGCATCTACACAGTTGCCTGTTGCAGATTCAACCTGACCTGGACAGAAGTCACCACGCTTGGTTTCTTTACCACCATTACGTTCCAAATAGTCAGCCACATATGTAGATACATATGGCCCTGTGGTCACTTCAGTCTGGTCTATATTCAGACCCAGGCTTATACTCTGGTTCTCATCAATTGGATAACCAAAGTTGATACCACCACCCAAGCTGTCTGTAACATAGTTGTTTACGTTATAGTCATCATCCAGCTTGGTTTTACGGTAGTACATATTATAGCCGCGACGTACACCATCAATCGTGAAGTACGGGTCCATTACACTCAAGTTATAATAATCTTGAGTTTCAGAACGTGACAGATCAATCGAAACGCTGTTCCCTGTACCCAGGAAGTTAGTCTGACTTAATCCAGCCTGGAACGTTACACCACCGCTTTGCGAGAAACCAACAGCTAGAGTACTTGTACCTGAATGCTGCTCTTCAACTGTCACATTCAAATCAATTTGATCTGGTGATCCTGGAATACGAACAGGTTTGATATCAACTGTTTTGAAGAAACCAGTACGTTCTAAACGTACTTTAGACAGATCAATCTTCTCATTGCTTGCCAGTGCACTTTCCATCTGGCGCATTTCACGACGCAATACCTCATCGGCAGTTTTAGAATTACCTGTGAAATTGATCCGACGTACAGTCACTTGTTGACCTGGATTAATATAGTAGTTCAGATCAACCTGTTTAGTTTCATTATTGATTTGAGGTACAACATTTACTTCAGCATAATAATAGCCAGCATTACCATATTTACGTAACAATAACTGTTTAACCGCATTCACTCGTTCCTGAGAGTAGGTGTCGCCTTCTTTATACAACTGCAAAGCTTGTAGCTCTTCAGGTTTATAAAGCGCATCACCCAGGAATTTGGTTTGTCCAAACTTAAACTGTTCGCCTTCATTGACTGAAACTTCAATAAAGACATTCTTTTTATCTTCACTCAGGTTCAGACTTGAATTGGTAATATTGAAGTTGATGTAACCGCGGTTCAGATACATCGCACGTAAGGCTTCCAGGCTCGCAGCCATTTTTTCACGTGCATAACGGTCATTACGCGAGATGACCGAGCTCCAGCCACTTTCTTTAACAGCGAATGCCTGTTTGATATCTGATTCTTTAAAGACAGTATTGCCTATAATATTGATATCAAAAACTTTAGCGGCTTTACCTTCAACAAAATCGATCAGCACTTCAACGCGGTTGTTTGGTCGCGGTGTCGTTGTTACCGTAATATCGGCATCATAACGACCTTGCTGCATATATTGCTGTTCCAGCTCGGTTTCGACTGTTTGCAGTGCAGATTTCTTCAGTACCTCACCTTCAGCCAGACCCATTTTTTTCAGGCCTTCTTCCAGCGCTTCCTTCGGAATCAGCTTATTGCCTTTCAGCTCGATTTTTGAAATTACCGGACGTTCTACCACCTGGAATACCAAGGTATTGCCCTGCTGAACGGCTTTAATGTCATCAAATAGTCCAGATGCATACAAGCTACGAATCGCATTGGCAATGATCGGATCATTCACCCGGTCACCACTGTTGATTGGCACCAAGCCGTACACATTTTCTGGAGTTAAACGTACCAATCCATCAAATTTTATATCTTGTACAATGAAGTCTTCTGCCGCATATACTTGTTGTGCTACTGCCATTGCACTAACGAGTGCCAAAGGCATAAATAAATGTGTGTGCTGCATGCCAGTCTTTTCCGCTGTTAATTATTCCATTTACGTTATTATAAACGCATAAAGTCATTAAATAATGCCAAAAGCATCATACTGCCGAGCAGTACCATACCAATTTTTAATCCAACCAATTGTATTTGTTCAGAAACAGGTTTACCACGAATTAATTCGATAAAATAATAAACCAGATGTCCGCCATCAAGCATTGGGATTGGCAATAAGTTTAATATCCCTAAACTTACACTCATTAGCGCCATAAAGGAAATAAAAGTTTTCCAACCCATTTCCGCGCTTTGTCCCGCCACTTTGGCAATGGTAATCGGGCCAGAAAGATTATCCAGACCAATCAGACCACGTACCATTTTGACGATCGAGTTCAAAATCATTGAAGACAGATGTGCTGTCTTGTCAAAGGCCATCACCATCGCCTCAACAGGCGTATAGTGAATCGTCTGTTTATATTCAGCAGGAATTGTCACCTTGCCCGGATCACTTTGAACTCCGAGCATACCGGTTACATTCCCCATATTGTCACGTTTGCCTTGCGGCATGACTTGAAGATGTACCACCTGGTTACCACGCAATACATCTATCTTAAGTAATTTTTCTGGTGATGCCTGTACAACCTGTACCACATCGAACCAGTCTTTCATCTGTACACCATCAATGGCCAGAATCTTATCGCCTTCTTTAAGACCCTGACGAATGGCTGCACCATCTTCACTCAGTTTGCTCACCACAGCCGGAATTTCCGGACGATATGGCAAGAAACCTAGTGTATCAAGAGGTGACTGACTTTGATCTTTAAGAAAGTCTTGAATTGGTAACTGGAATATCTTGTTTTCACCCGCACGGTCTGCCTGAATCGAGACCACACCAGTTTCACCCACACGATCCACCAAGGCATAACTCAGTTTTTCCCAAGTTTCGACTTGCGCACCATCTACAGCGACAATCTTGTCACCCGGCTGCATCTGTACTGCGGCTGCCGGTGTGTTTGGTAAGACCTTGCCTACGCGAGTATTAAGCTGTTCTTGTGCAGGTAAAAAAAGCACCCAAAACAGGACAACGGCTAAAAGCAGGTTAATGAGAGGACCCGCAGCAACGATGGCAATACGTTTCCAGGGATGCTGACGGTTAAAGGCTTTAGGCAAGTCTTCTTCTGCCACACTGCCTTCACGCTCGTCTAGCATTTTGACATAGCCACCCAAAGGCAAAGCTGAAAGCTGATATTGGATACCGGATTTTTTAGAAGTCCATTTTAGGAGGGTTGGCCCAAAACCAATGGAATAGACCAGTACTTTAACGCCCAGTTTACGTGCCACAATGTAGTGACCAAACTCGTGAATCGCAATTAAGGGACCGAGTAATAGGATTGCGGCTGCAATAATAAACAAGGCGTTCATGTCTTAACTTCCTTTATTCACAACATATTGCTGTGATAAACCTCGTGCTGTGTGATCTGCATGCAGAATAGTATCCAGATCATGTGCTGGTTGATTGTCCATCTGATTCAGGACAGTTTCAACCACCTGAGGAATTTGGGTAAATCTGATTTGCTGATTTAAAAATGCAGCAACTGCAATTTCATTGGCCGCATTCAAAATTGTAGGCGCAATTCCACCACTCTTCATGGCTTGACGTGCTAATTTCAGTGCCGGAAAACGCACCACATCCGGTTCCTGGAAATTCAGCTGTGAATGCTTAAACAAATCCAGAGCCGGGATATGGGTACTGATCCGTTGTGGCCATGCCAAAGCATGTGCAATTGGCGTGCCCATATCCGGGTTACCCATTTGTGCCAATGTCGACCCGTCCACATATTGCACCATGGAATGAATAATACTCTGTGGATGGACAACAACTGTAACAAATTGTTCTTGAACTGCAAACAAATGACACGCTTCGATAAGTTCCAGCCCTTTATTCATTAAAGTAGCTGAATCTACAGAAATCTTTTGCCCCATTGACCAGTTTGGATGTTTGCAGGCTTGAGCAGGCGTCACATCATGCAATTGCTCAAGAGAATGATTCAGGAATGGACCGCCAGAAGCAGTCAGTAAAATCTGATGAACACCGAGCTTAGGTTGACCATTACGTTCGGCATCAAAGTAGTTTTGAGGCAGGCACTGGAAAATCGCATTATGTTCAGAGTCGACTGGCAATAATAATGCACCATAATCTCGCGCAGCTTGCATCATGATGTCGCCGGACATGACCAAGGCTTCTTTATTGGCCAATAGGACACGCTTACCCGCTTTGACTGCAGCCAATGTAGGAAGCAGGCCCGCCGCCCCGACAATTGCTGCCATCACGATATCAACATCCGCATACTCTGCGACTGAAATTAAGCCTGCTTCGTCCTGAAGAATTTCGATATCTGATAAGCCCTGTACTTGTAGCAGCTGAGAAAGCTCATCAACTTTATTTGCAGGCACTACAGCCACTTTAGGACGGTACTGCTGACAGATTTCTGCCAGCTCAGTAATACGACTTTGCGCTGTCACAGCGAAAACCGAGTAAGCTTCAGGATGTTGCTGCAAAATTTTTAAAGTACTTTGACCAATTGAACCTGTAGCACCCAGTATACAAACAGCTTGTGACATTTATAAATCTACGCCAATAAGTTTTAAAACATATATGCCTGTTGCAAAGATAGGAGCTGCAGCAAGCAAAGAATCAATACGATCTAGTACACCACCATGACCCGGCAAAATACGGCCCGAATCCTTGATTCCAGCACGACGCTTGATCATGGATTCAAACAGGTCACCTAGCACTGAACTAAATACGGTAATAACAGAAAGAATCAGGAACAGACATAGCTCTGGCCAGGTCATATCCAGATAAAGTGAAGCGACGGCAACCACGATGAGCATGGAGGTAAGAATACCACCGTATAGACCTTCTACCGACTTGTTTGGGCTGACATTTGGTGCGAGTTTTTTCTTGCCGAATTTGCGTCCAACAAAGTAAGCGCCACTGTCTGCACCCCAAACCAGCAGGAACAGGTACATTAACCACCATGGGGAGTTTAACCAAACCGAGAAGATTGCCGTAACAGCAGCAGAAACCAGTACAATCCCGATGCCATGCAAGCTGACATTGTACCAGCCATCATAATCAGGATAGGTTTTAACCCAGTAGATACTCAGCAACCAGGTCAGAATAGATGCCGACCACAATAATAAGGCCACATCCCAATAGTATAAAGCCAGTGCAGATAGGGCTGCAGTCAGTAGACCATAGCCCCACGCCACTGGCTTGATAACATTTTTACATTTTCGCGGCATGAGTTTAAACCACTCATAGCCTGCCACCCCGGCAGCCACAACCATCAATGCGAACATTGGATATTGTGATTTGGTCGCAAACATACAGCTCAGTACGACTGCAACCAGCACCAATGCGGTTATAATCCGCTCAAACATGTGTATTAATTCTCAAGTCTTTCTTGAAGAATCTGCTCTGATGTTTTACCAAAACGACGTTCGCGCCCACCAAATACAGCAAGTGCATCATCGAATTCCTCTACGGTAAATTCTGGCCATAAGGTCTCAGTAAAATACAGCTCTGCATATGCTGCCTGCCAGAGCAGGAAATTGGACAGGCGGAAATCTCCACCGGTACGAATCAGCAGATCAACAGGCGGCAAGTCACTCAAACTGACATATTGACCGAACACATCAGTATCAATTGCTTCAAGATCTAATTTATTTATTAAAACATCCGCAGCAATCTGCTTCGCAGCTTGTGCCATGTCCCACATTCCACCATAGCTGATTGCAATGGTAAGCGTCATACTATCGAAATTAGCAGTCCTTTGTTCTGCTTGCAACATCAATGCTTGCAATTCAGGAGATAAACGCGACCGATCACCAATAAAACGTAAAGCAATATTAAATTTTTGCATACGTGGTAACTGTTCATGAATCGTGTCTTCCAACAACTTCATGAGCAAGTCGACCTCATATTGGGGACGGTTCCAGTTTTCGCTAGAGAATGCAAAGACCGTTAAAGCCTGGATATTTCTTTTTCTACAATGTTCAACAATCGGGTCTAGAACCGTTTTTCCTTCACGGTGTCCATCGCCTTTCTGCATCTGATTTTTTTTGGCAAAACGATTGTTGCCATCCATGATGATGGCAACATGTTTTGGAAGACGGGAATTTTCTTCAGAAGCGGTCATTGATGAATTAAACCTTCATCAATTCAGCTTCTTTCGCAGCCAAGCGCTTGTCAACTTCAGCAACAAATTTGTCTGTGATTTTCTGAATTTCGTCAGATGCACGACGTTCATCATCTTCAGAAATTTCTTTTTCTTTCAACAATGCTTTGATGTCACCCAATACATCACGACGGATGTTACGAATCGCGACTTTGGCATTTTCAGCTTCGTTTCGTGCAACTTTCTGCATGTCACGACGGGTTTCTTCAGTCAACGCTGCCATTGGTACACGGATCGCGTCAGCAGTAATCGGGTTCAAACCAAGATCAGACTCACGGATCGCCTTATCAATCGCAGCAACCATTGAACGTTCAAATGGTTGAACCAGCAATGTACGTGAATCTTCCACGCCTACGTTTGCAACCTGATTCAATGGCACATCAGAGCCGTAGTAAGGAACCATGACGCCGTTCAAAATTGATGGATGCGCACGTCCGGTACGAACTTTTGCGAAACCATGTTCTAACGAGTCAAGAGACTTGTTCATACGCTCTTCTGCGTCTTTTTTAAGATCGTTAATCATATGATCTTCCTTACTTAATTCTTAAAAGATGTATTTACTAAATTAGGAGGTAGTATAAAGGGCTTTGTAGCTCACGTCATTAATTGGTGACGTGAGTTCCTTCTTTTTCACCCATCACCACTGAAAGCAATGCGCCAGATTTGTTCATGTCAAATACTTGAAGTGGCACATTGTGGTCACGACATAAGCAGATCGCAGTTAAATCCATGACGCCCAACTTCTCGTCCAGCACCTGATCAAATGTCAAGGTATCGTATTTCACGGCATCTTCGTATTTGCTTGGATCTTTGTTGTAAACGCCATCAACCTTAGTAGCTTTCAGGATCAGGTCAGATTCAATCTCGATACCACGCAAACAAGCTGCTGTATCCGTAGTAAAGAACGGATTACCTGTACCCGCAACAAATACGCACACTTCACCTTGAGTCAGATGACGAATCGCATCACGGCTAGAATAAGATTCAACCACTGCACCAATCGGTAATGCAGACATCAAACGGGTTTTGATATTACGGCGTACCAAAGCATCACGTAATGCCAGACCGTTCATGACAGTCGCCAACATACCCATCTGGTCACCGGTTACACGACCAACAAGACCGTCTTTTTGCAACTGGCTACCACGGTACAGGTTACCGCCGCCCACCACGATACCGACTTGTACACCCAAACCCACGAGATGCGCAATAGAAAGTGACATCTGATCGAGCACTTGTGCATCGATACCCATGTCCTTGTTTCCTGCCAGTGCTTCACCAGATAGCTTTAGCAGGATGCGACCAAATCGTGGCTTTTTAGAATCCAACATCATCAAACTCCAAATTATTTAATCTAAATTCTTTTAATTCAAAATCTTAAGCAGACTTGATTGAGATCAGTTTGGCAAATAAATCATATTCATCTGCATCAGTGATTTCGACTTCAAGCAAATCCCCTGCCTTAATCACACTTTTGTCGATATCTTCAACAAAAACATTACCATCAATTTCAGGCGCATCCGCATATGAGCGCGCTACAGCAACCGGGAATTCTTCTTCCAGGTCATCGACTAGCACCGTCATTTTCTGGCCAATACGTTTTTGTAGCTTCGCTGCTGAAATTTCCTGCTGAACCTGCATGAAACGTTCATAACGCTCCTGCTTGATCTCTTCCGGCACATGGTCTGGAAGATCATTCGCTGTCGCGCCTTCAACTGGTGAATAAGTAAAACAGCCCACGCGATCCAGTTGCGCTTCTTTTAGCCAATCCAGAAGCATCTGGAAATCCTCTTCCGTTTCGCCCGGGAAACCCACCACAAATGTAGAACGGATGACTAGGTCAGGACATTTTTCACGCCAAACTTTTAAACGCTCCAGTGTATTTTCACTGTGCGCCGGACGTTTCATCAGCTTCAGGATTCTTGGGCTGGCATGCTGGAATGGAATATCCAGATAAGGCAGGATTTTGCCTTGAGCCATCAAATCGATCACGGCATCTACGTGTGGATATGGATAGACATAGTGCAGACGCACCCAGATGCCCAATTGACCCAATGCTTCACACATATCATAGAATTTGGTTTTAACTGGCTGACCGTTCCAGAAGTCCAGTTTGTATTTGGTATCAACACCATAAGCAGAAGTATCTTGGGAGATCACGAGTACTTCTTTGACACCTGAACGTTTCAGTGCTGCAGCTTCTTCAAGCACAGAACCGACTGGACGGGAAACCAGATCACCACGCATGCTTGGAATGATGCAGAAGGTACAACGGTGGTTACAGCCTTCCGATATTTTCAGATATGCATAATGTTTAGGGGTTAAACGGATACCCTGCTCAGGCACCAGATCAATAAATGGATTGTATTTTGGCGGCTCAGGAACATACTCATGTACCGCATCCATCACTTCTTCATATGCCGCTGCACCTGTCACTTTCAGAACATTCGGGTGCATTTGGCGAATTTTATCTTCGTCTTTTCCTAGACAACCTGTTACGATGACACGACCATTCGCGCTCATCGCTTCACCGATGGCATCTAAAGACTCTTGTACTGCAGATTCAATAAAACCACAGGTATTTACTACTACTAAATCAGCACCGTCATAATCCGATGCGACATCATAACCTTCAGTCTTTAACTGAGTTAAAATTCGTTCAGAATCTACCAATGCCTTAGGACAACCTAAAGATACAAAACCGACTTTGGGGGACTTCATGAATCTGCGCTCCACTAGAATGCGCGTATTGTATGTCTTTTCGCATCATAAAAATAGTTGAAATGGCTACTCTTTGCATCACGCACTAAAATAACGCCATAAAATATTCAATATAAAAGTTTATGCACCAAAATGAATCACTTTAGGTTTACAGCCTCAATTTAATCCGTTATACCTGAGTTTGATTGGGCATCCCCGTCAGATTTCGTGCATTTTTCAGCAAAATTTTAACAAGAGTTCTAAAGTTGGCGTGCATCTTGCTTAATTTGCCTCAAATCTGAACTTTGAAATTGTTATTTTGCTTTATGAAGATGCCATTGCGCCATTTTAATACAGGAAAACCACCGCTAATGGATCAGCCTCATTCCATCGATTATCGCCTTTTGGTGGACAACCTGACCACTGCCATTATGCTGGTTGATAGTCACCTGAATATTTATTACTTAAATACGGCCTGCGAGGCCATGTTTGATGTCAGCCTGTTACGCGCATCAGGCACGCCGGTCTTAAATATACTGCAAGCGCCAACAGATGAATTCAATACTGAAGAATCTCTATATAACACGCTGCATACTGGCCAACCTTATACTCGCCGTGAGGCGACGATCATCGTCAACTTTAAAGACATTCATGTGGACTATACGGTTTCCCTGCTCAATGCGGGCAAGCCAAATCATCCTTTATTGCTGATCGAGCTGAATCAGCGTGACCGCATGCTGAAAATATCGCGTGAAGAAAACTATATTCAGCAGCATCAGGTCGCGCGTCAGCTGATTCGCGGTGTCGCGCATGAAATTAAGAACCCGCTCGGTGGCATCCGCGGTGCAACACAGCTTCTGGCACGTAGCCTTGAAGATCCAAAATATAAAGAGTTCACTGACATTATTATTAGTGAAGTGGATCGCCTGAGAAATCTGGCGGATAGTATGCTGGGTTCACGCCAGTTACCAAGCTATGAAATGGTCAATGTGCACGAACCACTGGAACGTGTCCGCTCACTGATTGTGAACCAGACCAAAAAGAAAATTAAAATTACCCGGGACTATGACTTGTCCCTGCCAGAAGTTTTGGCAGACCGCGATCAACTGATTCAGGTCATGCTGAATATCTGCGTGAATGCTGTTCAGGCCATGACCGAGAACAAGGATTTCTTTGTCGAGCACCAACCTGAACTGGTGTTAAGAACCCGGATTCAGCGTTTATACACTATTAATGGTGTGATACATCGCTCAGTGGTACGCATCGACATTGAAGACAATGGTCCGGGTGTACCAGATGATATTATTGAAGCCGTTTTCTACCCGCTGGTGACCAGCCGTGCCAAAGGAACAGGCCTGGGCCTCAGTATTGCTCAAAATATAATGCACCAACATAACGGAATGATTGAATGCCAGTCAGTTCCAGGAAAAACCGTATTTAGCTTATTTTTACCTTGGGAGTCAGATCATGTCGCGAAATAAAATATGGGTGATTGATGACGATCGTGCCATGCGTTGGGTACTAGAAAAAACATTCAAAGAAGAAGGTTTCGACGTCACCAGTTTTGAAGAAGCCCAGTCAGCACTTGATCAGTTGGGTGTCGATGCACCTGATGTGATCCTGACCGATATCCGTATGCCGGGTATTGATGGTTTGACCTTTTTAGGCAAAGTAAAAAATACCAATCCTGATCTGCCAGTTATTATTATGACGGCGCATTCAGATCTGGAATCGGCGGTATCCAGTTATCAAACGGGTGCTTTTGAATACCTGCCAAAGCCATTTGATATTGATGAAGCATTAGCACTGGTTAATCGTGCGATTTTGCATATCACCAAATTACAGCAGCAAGAATCTGCTAAATCTGCACCAACGATTCAGTCAACTGAGATCATTGGTGAATCGCCTGCGATGCAGGAAGTGTTCCGTGCGATTGGTCGTTTGTCTCAATCACATATTACCGTGCTGATTAATGGTGAATCGGGTACAGGTAAAGAACTGGTCGCGCATGCCCTACACCGCCATTCACCTCGTAGTAATAAACCATTTATTGCACTAAACATGGCTGCAATTCCAAAAGACCTGATTGAGACTGAATTGTTTGGTCATGAAAAAGGCGCTTTTACCGGTGCAAATACGCAACGTCAAGGCCGTTTTGAACAGGCCAACGGCGGTACGCTATTCCTGGATGAAATTGGCGACATGCCTTTTGAAACCCAGACTCGCTTATTACGTGTCTTGGCAGATGGCGAGTTCTACCGTGTCGGTGGCCACATCCCGGTGAAAGTTGATGTACGTATTGTAGCTGCAACGCATCAGGACTTGGAAAAGCTGGTACATGATGGTCGCTTCCGTGAAGACTTATATCACCGTCTAAACGTAATCCGTATTCATATTCCTAAACTGGCGCATCGCTCTGAAGATATTCCAATGCTGGCGCAGCACTTCCTGGCGCGTGCCGGTAAGGAATTAGGCGTTAATCCTAAAATCTTGCGCCCTGAAACTCAGGAATATATGCAAAAGCTACCTTGGCAAGGGAACGTACGTCAGCTTGAAAATACTTGTCGCTGGCTAACTGTGATGATCACAGGCCGTGAAGTTTACCCAGAAGATCTGCCGCCTGAATTAAAACAGATTCCAATTCAGCAGCAAGATCCGGGCGCTCCAATTCCAAACCTGAATCAGATTGCGCCACATCACTGGGATGAATTACTGGGTCAATGGGCAATCCAGAAACTGAAAAACGGCGAAATGAAGCTGTTAGATGTAGCCACACCAATGTTTGAACGCACTCTGATCAATGCTGCACTACAACAAACCCGTGGTCGTAAGCGTCATGCTGCGGAGCTTTTAGGTTGGGGGCGTAATACACTCACTCGTAAGCTGAAAGAACTCGGCATGGACAGTGCGGATGACGATGAAGTAGAAGAAGTCGAAGGCCAGGCCTGAAATTAAAAAAGCACCTAAGGGTGCTTTTTTATTGCTTATATATAGTAATGAGATTCTTACACTGTTAAACCGATATATCGTGAATAACCCGCCGCGCCTAGATCCGATTTTAAAATCAGATAATTCGGATAAGTACTTGTGGTGATTTCTTCGAACATGTTGACGATGTCATCATTGGCATGCAGCTCATCTACTGTCTTTCGCATAGTTTGCTCAAATTCATCGGTAATGTATTCAAAACCGATATCCATGGCAATAAATAAGGTATGTTCACAGGGTTGAACATACTGTTCTTCTTGCCAGTTAATAATCTCTTGATGGCAATGTGGGCAGGCAATATTATCGGTGGCTTGGATGTCGAGTTCTACAAGTTGATATGGCATCTTTAATATCTAAAATTAGGACCTTCATTATTTTAACAAACGATTGAATATGAAATCTAATTATTATAAACAGATCTTTCCCTCTCCTTTTAGGGGAGGATCAGGGAGAGGTAGATTTAAAAAAAACAGTTCTATTCCACAATAAAAAACCCGCACTTAGCGGGTTTTCTATTACTTCATGATCTTAAGCAGATTTTTTCGCTTGAGCATTCTTACGGATGGTGATCATCACCAGTTGAACCGCTGCTGGTGTTACACCTGGAATGCGGCTTGCCTGAGCCAGTGTTTCAGGACGAATATCTTTCAGCTTCAAGGTAATTTCGCGAGAAAGACCTGAAACAACATCATAGTCAAAATCAGCAGGAATCTTGGTTTCCTCTAAACGTTTCATTTGCGCAACGTCTTGATGCTGACGGTTGATATAACCTTCGTATTTCACTGCAATCTCAATCTGGTCACCCACTTGTTGAGAGACTTCAGAACCAGTCAATTCAGCAATTTGAGCAAAGGTAATGTTTGGACGTTTCAGCAAATCAATCGCAGAACATTCTTTAGAAAGATCCGCACCTGTCATCTCAACGAATTTTTTACCCATTGGGTTGTTTGGTGCAGCCCAAAGATGTTGCAAACGACCTGTTTCTTTCTCTACAGCTTCCATTTTTTCACAATAAGCTGCCCAACGTTCGTCATCAACTAAGCCCATTTCACGGCCGATTGGTGTTAAACGTTGATCCGCATTGTCTTCACGTAGCATCAAACGGTATTCTGCACGAGACGTGAACATACGGTACGGTTCTTTAGTACCTAAAGTGATCAAGTCATCAACCAGTACACCCATGTATGCTTCATCACGTTTTGGTGTCCATTGCTCCTGATCCCAAGCGCGGCGTGCTGCGTTCAAGCCTGCAAGCAGCCCCTGTGCACCCGCTTCTTCATAACCTGTCGTACCGTTGATCTGACCAGCAAAGTACAGGTTATTGATCGCTTTGGTTTCCAAAGTGAATTTCAACGCTTGCGGGTTAAAGTAATCGTATTCAATCGCATAACCCGGACGAAGAATATGTGCATTTTCCATACCACGGATTGAGCGTACCAGTTCAAACTGCACGTCAAATGGTAAAGATGTTGAAATACCGTTTGGATAAAGCTCATGTGTATCCAGGCCTTCAGGCTCAAGGAATACTTGGTGTGAGTCTTTATCCGCGAATTTATGAATTTTATCTTCAATCGATGGGCAATAACGTGGACCTACACCCTCAATCACACCAGTGTACATTGGTGAACGGTCTAAACCGCCGCGAATGATCTCATGGGTACGTTCATTGGTATGTGTAATATAGCAATTCACCTGTTCAGGGTGCATAGACACATCACCCATAAATGACATGGTCGGAGATGGGAAATCACCCGGCTGTGGAGTCATTACAGAGAAATCAACTGAACGCGCATCGATACGTGGTGGTGTACCCGTTTTTAAACGACCAACAGGCAAGTTCAATTCACGTAAACGGTGCGCCAGAGAGATTGACGGCGGATCACCAGCACGACCACCTGAAGCATTGTTTAAACCGATGTGAATCACACCGCCTAAGAATGTACCCGCAGTCAGCACCACAGTTTTCGCATCAAAGCGAATACCCATTTGGGTCACGACACCTTTCACGGTATCGCCTTCAACAATCAGGTCATCTGCTGCTTGCTGGAAGATATCTAGGTTCGCTTGATTTTCTAAAGTCTCACGAATCGCCGCTTTATAACGAACACGGTCAGCCTGCGCACGAGTCGCACGTACTGCTGCACCTTTACGTGAATTCAGAATACGAAATTGAATACCGCCTTTATCGGCAGCCAGCGCCATCGCACCGCCCAAGGCATCAATTTCACGCACTAAATGTGATTTACCGATCCCGCCAATGGCCGGGTTACAGCTCATCTGCCCTAAAGTCTCAATGTTATGAGTTAAGAGTAATGTCTGTCGACCCATACGTGCTGCAGCCAGTGCTGCTTCCGTACCTGCGTGACCGCCACCGATAACAATGACATCGTATACTTTAGGATAGTGCATAGTGGTAAATAGAGAGATAGAAAAAGGATAGCTGAACATTATAGCAAACTTCCTTCCAAAGTTGACAAAATCACTTGAATTTATCCTTCGGAATTTACCCTGCCAGCCAATAAAGCAATGTAATTAAACTTTGCAGACTTACTATATAAATTAAACATCTAAACTCAAAAAGTTACCCGACTCATATTGTTTAATATTGATTAGTTTTTAATCTATAAAGTGGTCACATTACAAACAAAGGTATACATGATGAATAAGAATATTTTCCTAGCAACAGCGCTCTGCGGTCTATGTTTCGCTCCATTTGCAGCCTCAGCAAATGATAAAGTCGAAAAGGTTTATAATGCCCAAAAATACCAGCAAGTTTGTAAAGGTAAATCAGAGGGTGCTCCTGTAAGTTTTGCTTACCGCGGCATTATCTGGAATGGTACCTGTCAGCAACAGTTCTTCCCTTCATCATCAACCAATATCAAAGGCGATGAACCCGAACTTTATATATCTTGTAGTTCAGGCGGCGAAACTTCTGCAACCATTAATGGCACTCAGATCAATGGTAAATGTGCATTAGGCTTTACCCCTCCACGTCCACAGTCACAAATGCAGTCTCAGCCACGGATGTAACAAGATATGCAGTCTCAACCGCAAATGCAAACTCAGCCTCAAACCCCATCTCACTCAGGGATGTAAATCACTATATAGCTGATTAAATATATTTTTAATCATAAACTTAACGGGTAAAATGCATAAATTTTATCCGTTTTTATATTGCTTATTTATTCATCTACGCTAAACTCAAAACATACCTAAAAAATGAATAATAAAAAGGAAACTTCATGGATTCG
The DNA here is from genome assembly GCF_000369625.1 of Acinetobacter variabilis. Classification (GTDB taxonomy): domain Bacteria; phylum Pseudomonadota; class Gammaproteobacteria; order Pseudomonadales; family Moraxellaceae; genus Acinetobacter; species Acinetobacter variabilis. The sequence continues at coordinate 728,795 of NZ_KB850113.1, read as the reverse complement.
GGGTTTTTTAGCTTGTTTTTGCCGATTACTTTGGCAATAACAATGATGGGGTTAGGGCTACAGTTAACAATCAAGGATTTTCTACATGTTAGCCGTTATCCTAAGGTGATTTTTATTGTCTTATTCTCACAACTGGTAATTTTAACCGGTTTAACCTTTTTAATCTGTCTGGTACTTGATCTGCCGCCATTGCTTGCTGTAGGCATGATGCTGCTGGCTGCCTCTCCAGGAGGAGCTACTGCCAATCTGCTAAGTTATCTTTATAAAGGTGATGTTGCGCTTAATATCACGTTAACCGGCATCAATACGATTATTTCTATTTTTACCTTACCTTTTATTATGAACCTGTCCCTGTACTATTTTATAGGACAGGATACCGGCATCGGCTTACCGCTTGAAAAAATGGCTCAGGTTTTTCTGATTACGATTATTCCGGTTGTGATCGGCATGCTGATGCGGGCAAAATTTCCAAAGCTTTCAGATATTGTACATATGCCAATGCGGCTGCTATCTATCGCTTTTTTAAGCATGCTCTTGATCTATGCCATTTTCCAAGAGCGCTTTAACATCATCGAATATTTTACCGGCATTGGGATTGCTACCTCTATATTATGTTTTTCCAGCCTGTTTCTCGGTTATTGCCTGCCTTTATTAATGGATATTCCAGACAAGATGGCACGTGCCTGTACCTTTGAAGTCGGCATTCATAACACAACTGTGTCAATGACAATTGCGATTTCTGTCCTGAATAATGTCACCATTGCCATCCCTGCGGGTATTTATTCAATTGTCATGTATGTTTTTGCTGGTATTTTTGGTTTTATGATCAGCCAGCAGAAACTCAGCTATAGTGCCAAGAGTCGTTTATCAGATTTGTAACTTTCTAAGTTAATTGCCTGCTTAAGCTGTATGCTTTTTATAGAAAATTTAAAACTATTAAAATAAATTTCTATAAGGAGCATGCAGATGGACTCTGGCATCATAACAATATTCCTCCCCCTCGCACTCGCCATCATCATGGTGGGATTAGGACTCGAACTCACACTTAAAGATTTTGCGCGGGTAAGTCAGCACCCTAAAGCAGTGCTGGTTGCCTTGTTTTGTCAATTAATTCTGCTGGTAAGCATTGCTTTCATTCTATGTAAAGTTCTGGCTTTACCACCTTTACTCGCTGTTGGTCTGATGTTGCTGGCCGCTTCGCCAGGTGGTAGCACCGCAAATCTGTTCAGCTATCTATTTAAAGGTGATTTGGCGCTTAATATTACCTTGACTGCGATCAATTCGGTGGTTGCTGCATTTACCTTACCTTTAATCATGAATTTCTCGATCATGCATTTTATGCAGGACAGTCAGCAGATCAGCTTGCAGTTCGGAAAGATCCTGCAAGTGTTTGGTATCATTATTATACCGGTCGCGATTGGTATGTTGATTCGTCATTATGCCCCAGCACTCACTGTAAAGCTGAATAGGCCTCTTCGCATTTTTGCAGTCCTCTTTCTGGTGCTGATTATTGCAGGAGCAATTTATAGTGAACGCGCCAATATTGCCGAATATCTGACTCAGGTGGGTTTAGCAACCGCCCTGTTCTGTCTCTTCAGCTTAATGATTGGCTATTTTGTTCCACGCCTGATGAATATCAATTTCGCTCAGGCACGTGCCAGCGCCTTCGAGATCGGTATTCATAACAGCACACTCGCCATGACTATTGCACTTACTGTCATGTCCAGCACTGTAGTTGCTATGCCCGCTGCGGTTTATTCAATCTTTATGTATATCTTCGCAGCTATTTTTGGATTATTACTGAATCGCTTTGCTCCAGTAGCTGCACATCCTACGATCTCTCCCACTCAGGAAAATGCGTTTTAACCGGTTTTCATAAAAAGGATGCGAAAGCATCCTTTTTATTTAACTCCGTCTCAAGAAGATCACACCTTCAAGCCGAACTTCCGTTACAATAGCTTTTTGAAAAAATGTATGAAGGTTATTTCTGTGAAGTGGTTACAAATTCATATTACAGTTGATCAAGCTCAGGTAGATTTTACTGAAACATTACTTAGCTCACTGGGCGCCGTAAGTGTCACTCTGGATGATGCTGAAAACCAGGATTTACTGGAACCACTTCCGGGTGAAACACCGCTCTGGAATAAAGTGATCGTGACTGGCATCTATGCTCAAGAAGATGACGAAGAAGAAATCGATGTAGCTGCATTGGAAACCTTTATTCGCGCACAACTACCTGAAGCACCGATCCGCCATGAATTCCTGGAAGATCAAGCTTGGGAACGCACCTGGATGGATGCCTACGAGCCAATCCAGATTTCTGAAAAATTCTGGATTGTTCCAGAGTGGATGGAAGCGCCTGAAGCAGATGCAGTGAATATCAAGCTTGATCCAGGTTTAGCTTTTGGTACAGGTAACCACGCCTCTACTTTCCTTTGCCTGCAATGGTTGGGTAAAACTGATGTAAAAGACAAGATCGTGATCGATTATGGCTGTGGTTCAGGTATTCTGGCTGTCGCTGCATTGTTACTCGGTGCCAAATATGCGTATGCAACTGATATTGACCCACAAGCTGTTTTGGCCACCAAACAGAATGCTGAACTGAATGGTGTATTGGATCGACTTTATGTTGGTTTACCAGAGGAGTTCAATGCAGAGCTTGGCGAGCAGAAAGCAGATGTATTTGTTGCTAATATTCTGGCTGGCCCACTCATGATGCTTGAGCCTGAGTTCGCAGAATTGGTCAAACCTGAGGCAGAGTTCGCACTCGCAGGTGTTATTGAAGAGCAAGTTGCTGATGTTACTAGCATTTACTCAAAACATTTTGATATATTAGAAGTAGAAAAACGCGATGAACACTGGTGCCGTATTTCGGGGAAACGCCATAAGAATTAAAGAGTCTATAAAACATTTATGAGTGACAAGCGAACCCACTGCCCGACCTGCTCTACAACCTATAAAGTTACGGTTGCGCAATTAACCATTGCCCAAGGCATGGTTTGCTGCCCAAAATGTAGTACGACCTTTAATGCTTTATCGCATCTGGTGACCGAAGCACAGAATTCGGTCGCCCTTACCCATACGCCAAGTCATGTTTCTTATATTAATAGAAGCCTCGCCGAATCTACTTGTTCAGCCAATTCTTCAGATCAGCACTATTTACTCAACATCTTTGATGAAAAAGTTGAAAACTCAAATATTGATCTGAAAACATATCTGAACAACCTGAATTATTTCAGTACCGAACCGATTGCAATCCTCCCTAGCATGAACTGGGATGATCAGGCTGATAAACAGCACAATAAAGGCCCGCTTTATTATTTAGGCTGGACCAGCCTAAACCTGTTCTTATTTGGCTTACTTTTATTTCAATTCTTCTGGTTTAATCCACACTATATTAAGAATAGTCATGTGATGAGTGTGGCTTTTAACAATATCTGTGAAGTGTTCAACTGTTCCAATCTCGAAGAACATTACAATCTGATCAATACCAATAAGGTCAAAGCCAAAGCAATTGCTACAGATAAAACCCAGTTTAGCGGTGAACTGATCAATTTCCATAAGCGTAGTCTGGAAATGCCAAATTTGAGAGTCCACCTTAAAGATCAGGGTGTGGTCTTGGCGACTTATAATTTAAAACCTCAGGAATACCTGATCGAAAGCTTGGTCAAGATTCAACGTATTCCCCAAAACAGCCCATTTAAATTTGAATTTGTGCTTCCTGTCGACCGTAAAGACTTCGATAATTACAGTTTGGAAATAATTCGACCTTAATATTGATAAAAACTATTAAAAAACGAAAAAAAAGTTAAAAAAAATGCAGTTTTCTTGCTCACTTTTCCCGAGACAATGGTATTATACGCGCCACGAAAGCTATGTGCTGCAAACTCCTCGCTACTTTTTCACAACAAATACAGTCTTGCCTAATGCGCTCTAAAACTTATTGCGTATCTAGCAGATTTTTTTGTTTTGATTTTGGTCAGTAACAAAACTTTAACTATTGTTACGCTTATTTTTCGACCAAATCGTCGAGATGTGGCAAGCTACAAGCTCAATGTAATGACCAAGTTTTAGAACTCCAGTTTTAGGATCTAAAATGGAGTTCATTTCAATTTCTAGACCACTTTTATATATCGCTTTACCCAAGTGATATTTGATTTTTCGGATTAATTCGCATGAATAGCAAATCTCCTATTTTTACTGCACAATCTGATGTCGCTCTTCGTATTCACGTAGATCGCGCAGTTCGCCACTACTTTGCACAACTGCAAGGCGAGCAACCTTCTCAGGTGTACGACATGGTGCTGGCAGAAATGGAGAAGCCTTTATTATCTGTCGTTCTAGAATATACGCGTGGTAATCAGACACGCGCTGCCGAGATTCTCGGACTAAACCGCGGTACTTTACGCAAAAAGTTAAAAGCTCACGGTTTAATGAGTGAATAAATGATAAAATGCTTGCGGCTACCGCAGGCATTTTTTTTTGACTGTTAATTAGCTATTTAGATTTAATCTGTTCCTTGGTAACTGTGACGAAGATCATGACTATTAAACGCGCTTTAATCTCTGTTTCCGATAAAACCGGTATTGTGGAATTTGCACAAGACCTTGCTGCTCTTGGGGTAGAAATTTTATCTACAGGTGGTACATACAAATTGTTGAAAGACAATAATGTCGCTGTAGTAGAAGTTTCGGAGCACACTGGTTTCCCAGAGATGATGGACGGCCGTGTAAAAACACTACATCCGAAAATTCATGGTGGCATTTTGGCTCGTCGTGGTCTAGACGAAGCTGTGATGGCTGAACACAACATCGATGCGATCGATCTTGTCGTTGTTAACCTGTATCCATTTGCTGCAACTGTAGCGAAACCAAACTGTTCACTGGCTGATGCGATTGAAAATATCGACATCGGTGGTCCAACAATGGTTCGTGCTGCTGCGAAAAACCACGCATCTGTTGGTATCGTGGTAAATGCTGCTGACTATACGACTGTGATTGCTGAGCTTAAAGCTGAGGGTGCTTTATCTTATGCAACGCGTTTTGACCTTGCTGTTAAAGCATTCGAACACACTGCTCAATATGACGGTATGATCGCATCTTACCTAGGCGCTCGCGTAGGTAAAGAAGAAGGTCAGGCAGATAAATTTGCGCGTACTTTCAATACTCAATTAAACAAAGCTCAAGACTTACGTTACGGTGAAAACCCGCACCAGTCTGCTGCGTTCTATGTTGACCCTGCTGCGAAAGAAGCTTCTGTTGCGACTGCTAAGCAGTTACAAGGTAAAGAACTCTCATATAACAACATCGCGGATACTGATGCTGCACTTGAATGCGTTAAATCATTCGCGAAACCTGCTTGTGTGATCGTAAAACACGCGAACCCATGTGGTGTTGCAGTATCTCTAGACGGCATCAAAGCCGCTTATGATCTTGCTTATGCAACTGACCCAGAATCTGCATTTGGCGGCATCATTGCGTTCAACCGTGAATTAGACGTTGCAACTGCGCAAGCAATTGTGGATCGTCAATTCGTTGAAGTGATCATTGCACCAAGTATCGCTGACGGCGTACTTGAAGTGACTGACGCGAAGAAAAACGTACGTGTACTCGTATGTGGCGAACTTCCAGCGATTAATGAACGTGCTCCACAGCTTGACTACAAACGTGTAAACGGTGGTTTACTGGTTCAAGATCAAGACTTGGGCATGATCACGAAAGATGACCTTAAAGTAGTGACTAAGCGTGCTCCAACTGAACAAGAAATCGATGACATGATCTTTGCTTGGAAAGTTGCGAAATACGTGAAATCAAACGCGATTGTTTATGCGAAAAACCGTCAAACTATTGGTGTGGGCGCAGGTCAAATGAGCCGTGTAAACTCAGCTCGTATTGCTGCGATCAAAGCTGAACACGCTGGTTTAGTGGTTGAAGGTGCAGTTATGGCATCTGATGCCTTCTTCCCATTCCGTGACGGTATCGACAACGCGGCTAAAGCCGGCATCAAATGCATTATCCAACCAGGTGGTTCAATGCGTGACGAAGAAACAATTGCTGCAGCGGATGAAGCTGGTATTGCAATGGTATTCACTGGCATGCGTCATTTCCGCCACTAATTAATTATAAGTTGTATTTATTAATCCCCCTAAATCCCCCTTTATAAAAAGGGGGACTTTTCGCGCATATAGAGGAAGTCTTTATTTCGCGATTCCCCTCCCTTTCGTAAAGGGAGGTTGGGAGGGATTCAATTTTGAGGGATTTTTTAAATGAATATTCTGGTTTTAGGTAGTGGCGGCCGTGAACATGCGCTTGCATGGAAAATCGCACAAGACGATCAAGTGGCAAAAGTATTTGTTGCACCGGGCAATGCAGGCACCGCAACTGAAAATAAATGTGAAAATGTCGCTTTGGACATTCTCGACAATCCTGCCATCATTGATTTTGCGAAAAATAATGCAGTTGAAATGATTATTGTGGGTCCTGAAGCACCGCTTGTGAATGGTGTGGTTGATGCTTGCCGCGAAGCAGGCGTGAAAATTTGGGGTCCAACTCAATTTGCTGCTCAGCTGGAAGGCTCTAAAGCATTCGCTAAGCACTTCTTAAAACGCCATAACATTCCAACAGCTTTCTACGATGTATTTACCGAAGTAGATGCAGCGAAAGCCTTTGTAGAGAAAAATGGTGCACCAATCGTGATCAAGGCTGATGGTCTTGCTGCAGGTAAAGGCGTGATTGTTGCCATGACCAATCAAGAAGCATTTGATGCGATTGATGACATGCTGGCTGGCAACAAATTTGGCGATGCCGGTTCTCGCGTAGTCATTGAAGAATTCCTTGCTGGTGAAGAAGCCTCTTTCATTTGTATGATTGATGGTGACAACATCCTGCCAATGGCGACATCTCAAGATCATAAACGTATTTTTGAAGGCGACCAAGGTCCAAATACTGGCGGTATGGGTGCTTACTCTCCTGCTCCTGTTGTGACTGCTGGCGTATTTGAAAAAACTATTAATGAAGTGATGCGCCCGACTGTTGAAGGCATGAAAAAAGATGGTCAAGTATACATAGGTTTCTTGTATGCAGGTCTGATGATTGACGATAAAGGTCAACCAAAAGTAATCGAGTTCAACTGTCGTTTTGGTGATCCTGAAACTCAACCGATCATGATGCGCTTAAAATCATCTTTGGTAGATTTGGTTCAAGCAGGTCTTGAAGGCAATCTTCCTGCAGAAGCTGAATGGGATGAGCGTAAAACTGTCGGTATCGTACTGGCATCTAAAGGCTACCCTGAAACTTCTAGCAATGGCGATGTGATTTCAGGTCTAGATACTGAAATGACTGATGCCAAAGTATTCCATGCAAGCACCAAAGCCAATGAAAATGGTGATATTGTCACTGCTGGCGGTCGTGTACTTTGTGTGACTGCTTTGGGTAACACCATTGGTGAAGCACAAGCGAAAGCATTAGAGCTTTGTGAAAAAGTAACATTCGACGGCGTTCAATACCGTAAAGATATTGGTTACCGTGCAATTGCGCGTGAAAATGCTTAATCTATATTTAGATTAAATAAAAACCCCGCTGAATGCGGGGTTTTTTTATAGTGAAGAATTTCAACTTTACTCATGCTTGGCTTTATAGTTTTATAAATAGCTAGATCACTAAACTCCATTTTTAGAAATGTTAGAAACATAACGCCTCATCCTTCGACCTTGGCAAGCATCGGACTATCCAGCTTTTATTGCTATGGGGCAAAATCCTGAAGTTATGCGTTATTTTCCCAGCCTACTGACACCTGAACAAAGTCTACAATTTATTGAAAAAGTAACTAAACAGATTGATCAGTATGGTTGGGGTTTATGGGCAGTTGAGCTAAAAGAGCCTAAAGAATTTATTGGCTTTATTGGCCTGCAACCGCAGCCTGATCTGTTTGAGTTTATACCCTGTGTTGAAATTGGCTGGCGTCTTGCCAAAAAATATTGGCATCGAGGTTATGCCACTGAAGGTGCTCGCGCAGTATTGGATTACGCATTCAATACTTTAGGTTTGAATAAAGTTGTATCTTTCACTGTCACAGTCAATACACCATCCGAAGCGGTGATGAAAAAGATAGGCATGGTAAAGACTCAAGAATTTCAGCATCCACGCTTGCCTAAGGATCATCCTTTATGTTGGTATGTATTGTATGAAATTAATCAAAGCAATTATTCAAGTAAATAAGGGTTGACTTAAACCTTCCTTAACCATTCATTAAAAAAGATTTTTCAGTAGCTCAATGAGCTAGTAGATTTACCTATGTTTATTCATTTTTATGATTTCTATTGGATAAAATCTTATAAAGATCAATCTTTAAGCGATATGTAATTCTGATTTATCTTCAATAAAAATAATATATTGTATTCATTAATATTTTAATCATTTTCATCTAATATATATTCTATTAAATAGATAAGTAGATAGTTTTTATCCACTATATCGAATAAATAATAATTGCTATGATTGCGCCCATTCAGAGTACTAAATTTGACTATATCTTTTATAAAATCTCTATTTACTCTCTCCAAATAGAAAACCGATATAGTGGTTTGGTGAACTCTGACCCGATCGAATTAACGTGAACTGTTGCAGTACATTTGCATTTTCTCTGCCGGAGCCACATGCGACATCGATCTAGAGTCAGATGAAAGTGTAATAAAACTCCACTTTAACATGACCTTAAAATGCATATACTTTAGGCAACACGAGAATTAGGATATCTTTATGAAAAAGCTACTTGGCGTTTTACTCAGTGCATCTGTATTGACTTTAACTGCATGCGGAAAACAAGAAGCCCCTGCAACGGATGCAGCACAAAACAAAGATTCAGGTGAACTTCAAACAGTTACTATGGCATCCACTGGTTCAGATGCTGACGTATGGCGCTACATTTCAACTTTGCCTGAAACTAAACAAGCCGGCATCAAACTTGATGTGAAAAACTTCACTGATTATGTTGCGATGAACACTGCGGTTGCCAACAAAGAAATTGATGTTAACGCATTCCAGTCTTATGCCTATATGGTGGCTTATAACGACGCCAATACTCAAAAGATCGCTCCACTTTCTACGACTTATCTTGAGCCAATGGGGATTTACTCAAGCAAAGTGAAAAAAGTTGAAGAGTTTAAGCAAGGTGCGACAATTGCTATTCCTAACGATGGCGCGAATGAATCACGTGCATTGTTACTTTTACAATCTGCGGGTCTGGTAAAACTTAAACCAAACTTTGACCTGGTAAAAGGTACGCCTGCTGACATCACTGAAAATGCGAAACAGATTGTCATCAAGCCAATTCAAATGGCGACTGCAGTCCGTGTGAAAGATGAAGTCGATGCGATTGTTCTAGGTAATACTTTGGCAATGGAAGGTGGTCTGAACGTATTGAAAGATGCGATCTATTACGAAGCGATTGATCAAAGTACTAAAATGAATGTTAACATTTTAGCTGTCGCTGCTGACCGTCAAAATGATCCTGTACTTCAAAAAGTTGGCCAGTTGTATCATACTCCTGCTGTGAAAGCCTATGTTGATGAACACTTCGGTGGTACTAAAGTTGCTGTAAATAAACCAGTGACTTATTTAACCGAAGAAAAGTAATACAATAATCAATATTCAGAACAGGCAAGATTTCTTGCCTGTTTTTTTATTCGTGATGCAGTATTTGACACTATGATTGAATTTAAAGACATCTCCAAACAGTATGAGCTCAAGGGTCAAACCTTACGTGCCTTGAATCGGATTAATTTACAGATTCCAACCGGCAGTATCTTTGGCATTATTGGCTATAGTGGTGCCGGTAAAAGTACCCTGATCCGCCTAATTAATCTGCTTGAACGCCCTACTTCTGGTCAGGTGATTATCAATGGCACGGACTTTACTGCTTTGGATGCCAAATCATTGCGTCAGGAACGTACCCAGATCGGCATGATTTTCCAGCACTTTAACCTGATGCAGACCAAAACTGTGGCTGCCAATATTGAAATGCCAATGAAACTGCTTGGCTGGAGTAAAGCTGAACGGGAAAAGCGTCTTGAAGAATTGCTGGACTTTATTGATTTAAAACATAAACGCAATGCTTTTCCAGATGAACTTTCTGGCGGTCAGAAGCAGCGTGTCGGTATTGCCCGTGCCTTAGCGAATCATCCAAAGATCTTGTTGTGTGATGAAGCAACCTCAGCACTCGATCCGCAAACCACCAAGTCTGTACTGCAACTGCTGAAACGCATTAATCAGGAACAAGGCATTACCATTGTCATGGTCACCCATGAAATGGATGTGATCGAAACCGTGTGCGATTATGTGGCCGTGATGGAAAAAGGTGATGTGATTGAAACCGGTTCTACCCTGCAGATCTTTAGTCAACCTCAGCATCCAACGACGAAAAACTTCATTCAAACTGTACTCCAGCAGAACTTGCCAGTAAATATTCTGGCGAATCTGGAAAATCAGAATCATCACAGTATTTATTGTTTAAAATTCCTGGGCAGCTCAGCGCAGGAAACCGTGATTCAGGGTGTAATTAAACAGTTTGATATCAGTTTAAATATCCTGTTTGCCAATATGACTGAAATTAATGGTTCGGTGATTGGACAGATGTTTATCCAGCTTCTCGGCGATCCTGCACAAATTACAGCTGCAATACAATATCTCAGAGATAACGGCGTACAGGTAGATCAAGCAGGAGTACAGGAATGAGAGACTTAATTGTACAGTGGCTTACTACAATCACTGCGCCTTTCTGGAAAAGCTCGCTGTCAATGGACCAGTTCGTGACCGCACTTCAAGAAACCTTCCATATGGTGTTCTTTGCGATGTTGTTTGGCTGTATCTGGGGCTTCACTCAGGCGATCATTTTACTCGTCACTCGTCCAAACGGGATTCTGCCAAACCGTGTGATTTACCATGCTCTAAACCCGATCGTAAATGCCCTACGCTCTCTACCATTTATTATCCTGTTGATTGCTGTTATTCCCCTGACTAAATTCTTGGTCGGTACTTCTATCGGTACGTGGGCAGCGATTGTTCCGCTGACCATTTATGTGGGTCCTTATATCGGCCGTCTGGTAGAAACCTCTCTGCTGGAAGTGAATGAAGGCATTATCGAATCTGCTCAAGCCATGGGTGCAACACCGATGCAGATTATCTTTAAATTTATTCTGCCGGAAGCACGTAGCTCACTAATTTTGAATCTAACCACAGCAACCATCAGCCTGATTGGTGCAACAGCGATGGCTGGAGCAGTTGGTGCTGGTGGTATTGGTGACTTAGCGATCTCTTATGGTTATCAGCGTTTTGATACCTCTGTCGTGATTATGACTGTAATTGTCTTGTTGATTCTGGTGCAGATTGTACAAAGTGTCGGTGACTGGTTATCTCGACTTCGTTAAGCTAAATTCCTAAGTAAGTAAAGCCCTCTTTTTGAGGGTTTTATTTTATCTACTAAGCAAATGATCTTACATTACAAATCCACCTTAACAGCTCTTTATTCAAATTCCACTAAGCACTAACTATAAAGAATGGTGACAGGATGTCACCCGTTGAGCTGTGGCACATGGACGTGCCATCAGATTAACAAAGGGGTTTTGTTACTTTTGGCTCGTCACTCGTCAAAAGTAAGGCACAAACACTACAAAGTTAAAATTGAATAAAATACTGAAATTCGATTTTTCCAATAACTTCATGACAAAGCTTATTAGCACTTGAAATTCTTCTTTTACTTTTGAAAGATCAAAAGTAACAAAAATCTTTTTTTGGCTTGATAATACTTCCCTGTATCACAAGCCAAAGGCGACATCCATGTCGCCTACTACAAATTCAATTTGGGTGCGTAGTTCTATTCCGATAAAATTATAAACATGACTTTAAGTCAATTCTAATTCACAATCTAAAAGTTCAGCATTTCCCCTCAATTTCAAACTGAAACAATAAATCCCGTGCTAAACTATCGAGTGGTTTTTGCAGGGACTCATTTATGCACTTTGTTCATCTTGGTATTCATACAGAATTTTCGATTACTGAATCCATCGTACGTATACCTGACTTGGTCAAAGCAGCCGCAAATGACGAGATGCCAGCACTTGCGCTGACTGATTTATCCAATCTACATGCTGCTGTTAAATTCTATAAAAAATGTCTAGATAAAGGCATCAAACCGATTCTCGGTTCTGAAATCCGCCTGAATGATGCCGAGCATCGGGTCACCCTGCTTTCCATGACCAACAAAGGCTGGCGCAACCTGACCGAACTGGTCTCTGAAGGTTATATCCGCGGCCAGCAACTGGATATTCCCTGCGTACAGAAAGATTGGATCTTAAACCAGCACGATGACATGATCGTATTGCTCAGTATGCAGTCCGATGTCGGCAAAATGCTGATTACTTCAAATCCCGATAAAGCTGAACCGCTACTGCAAGAATGGGTAGAGAAATTTGGAAATCGTGTTTATCTCGCCCTCACCCGCACTGGCCGTGCTAATGAAGATACTTTCATTGAAGAAGCGGTAAAGCTCGCAAAGAAATATAATATTGGTGTAGTTGCACATAATGATGTGCATTTTATTGCACGCGAAGACTTTGAAGCACATGAAGCGCGTGTCTGTATCGCAGATGGTTATGTGCTTGGTGATAATCGCCGTCCTAAAACCTATAGCCCTGAGCAATATTTTAAAAGCTCAACAGAAATGGCGGAACTGTTTAGCGATATTCCAACCGCGATTGAAAACACCTTCCATATCGCAAAACGTTGTAATGTCACCCTACGTTTAGGTTTCAACGATCTACCAGATTATCCAATTCCTGAAGGCCATACTATTGACACCTACTTCGCACATTTATGTGAAGAAGGTTTAGAAGAACGCCTGAACTTCCTGTACCCACCAGAAAAACGTGAAGAAGATTGGCCTATAATCCGTCAGCCTTATGATGAACGTCTGGCCTTTGAGATCAAGATTATTCTGGATATGGGCTTCCCAGGGTACTTCTTGATCGTCATGGACTTCATTCAATGGTCCAAAGGAAATGGCGTACCGGTAGGTCCGGGCCGTGGTTCAGGTGCGGGTTCCCTCGTAGCCTATAGTTTGAAAATTACCGATCTTGATCCTCTGCGCTATGACCTGCTGTTCGAACGTTTCTTGAACCCGGAACGTGTTTCGATGCCCGACTTTGACGTCGATTTCTGTATCGCTGGTCGTGACCGCGTAATTGACTATGTGGCACAGACTTATGGTCGTGATGCGGTATCGCAAATTGCGACTTTCGGTACCATGGCAGCGAAAGGTGCGATTCGAGATGTAGCCCGTGTCCTCGGTAAATCTTATGGTCTGGCTGATCGTATTTCCAAACTGATTCCCACCAAGCCTTTGGGTTTAAGTCTGGAAGAATCGTTAGAAGCCGAACCCCAACTGAAAGATATCGTCACCAATCCATCAAATCCAGATTATGACGATGCCTCAGAAATCTGGGAAATGGCACTCAAGCTTGAAGGCATTACCCGTAATACTGGTAAACATGCCGGTGGTGTAGTGATTGCACCGACCAAACTGACCGACTATTCAGCCGTGATGTGTGATGCGGATGGTACAGCACGTGTTGCTCAATTTGATAAGGATGATGTCGAAGCTGCCGGTCTAGTGAAATTCGACTTCTTAGGTCTACGTAACCTGACCGTTATTGAAGATGCCATCAAGCACATCAATGCACGCCCAGACGTGACCGAACCGGTGAATATTTCCTATATTCCGCTGGATGATAAACCTGCCTATAACATCTTCGCGACGGCGAATACCACCGCGGTATTCCAGTTTGAATCCGTCGGCATGAAAAAGATGTTGAAGGAAGCACGTCCTAGCAAGTTCGAAGAAATTATCGCCTTCGTATCGTTATATCGTCCGGGTCCAATGGATCTGATTCCTGACTTTATCCATCGTATGCATGGTGGCGAGTTTGAATACCTGCATCCATTACTGGAAAAGGTATTAGAGCCGACTTACGGGATCATGGTCTACCAAGAACAGGTAATGCAGTCGGCACAGTTCTGTGCCGGCTATAGCTTGGGTGGTGCGGACTTACTTCGTCGTGCGATGGGTAAGAAAAAACCTGAAGAAATGATCAAGCAGCGTAAGATCTTCATTGAAGGTGCTGCGAAAAAAGATATCGATGAAGCAACGGCGAACCATATCTTCGACTATATGGAAAAATTCGCAGGCTATGGCTTTAACAAATCGCATGCTGCAGCCTATGCACTTGTCGCCTATCAAACAGCTTGGTTGAAAGCGCATTATCCTGCTGAATTCATGTCAGCGGTGATGACCTCGGAAATGCAGAACACTGATAACGTGGTGTTCCTGATTGATGATTGCCGTCATAACGGACTGGAAGTATTACCACCATCGGTGAATATGTCGATTTACCAGTTCCATGCCAGTGATCCAAAAACTATTGTGTATGGTTTAGGTGCGATTAAAGGCGTGGGTGAAGCGGCAATGCAGTCAGTGATTGAATCACGTCAGAAAGAAGGTCCTTATAAAGACCTGTTTGACTTCTGTCACCGTATCGACCTGAAAAAAATCAATAAACGTACGCTCGAAGCCCTGATCCGTGCTGGTGCACTGGATTGCTTGAGCATTGAACGCGCTGATTTAATGGCACAGCTTCCTGAAGCAGTACAGGCTGCAGATCAGGCCCGTCAGAACCGTGAAACCGGGATCATGGATCTATTTGGTGAAGTTGAAGAAGTTCAGCGTAAACCGGCCAAACCGGTGAAACCTTGGTCTGATGAAGTCCGTCTCAAAGGTGAAAAAGATACACTCGGCCTATATCTAACGGGTCACCCAATTGATGTATATCGTAATGAGCTAAAAGCATTCGTACCTTGTCAGATCAATGAATTAACCCCGACCCGTCGTGGTGTAACGACTGTGTTTGCTGGTCTGGTAGTCGATGTCGCTAACTTCCCGAACCGGATGATGGTGACATTAGATGATGGTACGGCACGTATCGAAATCTCCACCAACCATGAACGCTTCCAGCGCTTTAAAGACATCGTTCAGGTTGATAAAGTGGTGGTGATTGAAGGTGAAATTTACGAGCGTGAAGGTTTTGATCGCCCACTCAGTCGTTTGACCAAAGCCTTTAGCCTGAATGAAATCCGTCAGAAACGTGCTAACAGCATCAAGATTACCTTGCAAGCTGAACATTACAGCAAAACCCTCAGCCGTGACTTGCAGCAAATTCTGATGCCATATACCAATGTGGATATGAGCACGCATATTCCAGTAATTCTGTATCTGGATTATGGCTATGCCACGGCTGAACTGCATCTGGGCTTAAGCTGGAAAGTTGCACCACTGGATGATCTTCTCGCCAAGCTGCGTGACTATTTTGGCAAGACTGCGCTCTATATCGAGTATCAGGTGAAGTCTAAAGCTGCACGTGCCGTATCTTATGAAGAAGCTAAGCCAGTTGAGGTTCCGCCTCCACCTTCAGATATGATTATGGACGATGCTCTGGCACAATATGAAGCCGAGTCTCAACCGCAGTATTCATAATCTCCCATTCTAATATATCCAAACTGGAATCATCATGAGTCAAATTGACAATGCTGCTGTTTCAGCACATCTCTCCCATGTGCGTATTGTCATGGTTAATACCACCCTGCCTGCCAATATTGGTAGTGCCTTACGTGCCATGAAAACCATGGGCCTGTGCAAACTGGTTTTGGTTGCACCAAAAACCTACCCGCATCCAGATATTGATGCGCTGGCTGCAGGTGCAGCCGATCTGATCGAACAGATTGAAATCGTAGAAACGCTAGAAGAAGCTATTAAAGATTGCCAGATCGTCTTTGGTACCAGTGCGCGTAGTCGCACTATTCCATGGCCTTTACTTGATGTACGTCCAGCCGCAGAAAAAGCCCTGTCTGCGGTCGTGCGAGAGCAACAGGAAATTGCGATTCTGTTTGGCCGTGAAGACCGTGGTCTGACCAATGAAGAACTGGCGATGGCGAATTATCACTTAACCATTCCTGTGAATACGGATTACGGCGTATTGAATGTCGCTCAAGCCATTCAGGTGATCTGCTATGAGTTACGTATGGCGGCACTGGATCAGGTTGAACACCCACGTGATCCAAAAGCCACCATGCAAGTCATTGATGGCATTGAAATGGAGTGGGATGAACCGCTGGTGACCCATGAACAGATGGAACAGTTCTACCCGCATCTGGAAAAAATGCTGGCAGAAATTGAATTTATGGACCCAAAAAACCCACGATTACTTCCTTTACGCTTGCGTCGCCTTTTCGGACGTATACAATTAGATCGTATGGAATATCACTTACTTCGTGGTATTTTCACTCGTGTTCAGGCACTGAATAACGGCACCTGGAAAAAATCTTCCCATACATCACAACAGGATGAGGATCAAAACTAATGCTAAAACAGCTCAAAGAAGATATCCAAGCTGTCTTTGCGCGCGATCCTGCAGCACGCAATACCTTAGAAGTCTTAACCACCTACCCTGGCATTCATGCACTAATTATGCATCGCATGGCACATGAGCTATGGAAAAAAGACTGTAAAGGTACAGCGCGTGTTTTGTCCTCTTTTAGCCGTTTTGCAACAGGTATCGAAATTCATCCGGGCGCCAAGATTGGTAAACGTTTTTTCATTGATCACGGCATGGGCGTTGTGATTGGTGAAACTGCGGAAATTGGCGATGATGTCACCCTGTATCATGGTGTGACTTTGGGTGGTACAACCTGGAATAAAGGCAAACGTCACCCGACTCTGGAAGATGGTGTTGTGGTTGGTGCAGGTGCCAAAATCCTGGGTCCATTCACGGTAGGTAAAAATGCCAAGGTCGGTTCCAATGCTGTGGTTACCAAAGCAGTTCCGCCGAATACCACAGCGGTTGGCAACCCAGCGCGCTTTATCATAAAAGATCAGCCAAAAGATGATGCTGAAGCACGTCGTCGTGATTATGCCGAAAGTATTGGCTTCCAGCCTTATGCAACTACACAGGATCAGACAGACCCGATTCTGGAAGGCATGCGTGTTCTACTTGACCGTATTCAACAAAATGAAAAACGCATGAATACGCTGTGCAACCGCCTGTCTTTGCTTGACCCGACTTTCAAGAAAAACCAGTTAAATGAACAGCCATTTAGCAAAGAAGAACTTAAAATTCTGGAAGATGCGCGCCGTGAGTGCGAAGCACAAACCAGTCAGTCCAAGGCCTGACTGTAAATCGTAATTCTTTTGTAACACGCATTTGCTTGCATGATCGCAGCACTTTTCATAGACTGACGATCATGCATTTTTTTGAATAGATGTTTTAAAAAATAACATAAATGGACGGATATTATGACCTTGAAGCCCTTAGCAATTTCTTGCTTAGCTTTTACCATAACGGCGTGCTCTATGGCACCGATATCAAGCAAACAAGAACAGAAACCAGCTGATCAGGTAGTTTTTGTTGAACCTGAAATTACTCCGCCATTTTATGCTTTAAACCCGTTTAACTATAACGAACCACCTCCATTTGAAGTTCATTTGCAAAAGGCCGCTGCGCAGCCAGTGACAAAAATGGTGGTGACTGATCCTAAAGATCCGTCTAAACAGTTAACCCTAGATGTAAACAAGCTGATTATCCCGATGGTGGATAGCAATACACGCAGTATGCGTTATGCAGCACTTGCCAATGAAAATGAAATCGACATTACCGAAATCGATGATTTCTTGCAGATGGTAGAAGGTAAAGCGCGTCATTATCCACCTCGTTTTAGCGACCGTCAGGAACGCCGTGGTTTTGAAGCAAAGCTTCGCGAAGTTTCTCAACAGCTAGATACTCTAGCTTCACGTCCAAATGCTTCATTTGATGTATTAATGCGTGCATTTAAGGCCAGCGTGATGGCACGTAATCTTGATTTAGGTTCTATCTATACCACCAAGTCAATGACCTATGCACAGCGCATTCTTCGTATCAACCAGGATGATGCTGAAGCAAACTTCTGGTTTGGCTTTGGTCTGTCTGAAGGTGGCGGTCATCGTGAAGCGATTCAGTATTTGGACAAGGCAATGCAGGCGGGTGTTCAGGAAGCTTATTTATCTGCGGCAAATAACTACATTGCCATGGAGAATAAAAAGAATGCTGTTCAGGTTCTGAATAATTACAAAATTAAATACCCGCAAGAAGCTGAAGTCGCTGATCGTCTGATTCAGGAAATTGAAAAACAGGGTCGCTGGAACGTATGGCAAGTCATGCAAACAGCCGCTCCTGCACCAACAACCCCGGCGCCTACACCAGCACGATAAGCTATATTTCAGATTCATAATATTACAAATAGACCGCTCCGGCGGTCTATTTTTATGGGAAAAAATTAGTAAAATACAAAGCATTATCAAGCTTTATAATTTTAAATGAGTGTTCAAAGTCTTTATGCACGAGAAAATAAATAAGATAGCATTACTTTGCACTGTACTCATGACAGCCTTACTCAGTGGCTGTCAGGTGGTGAGTGTTAAAGAGCAGGCTATTAATGTCACCATCAATAATGAACGCGATAGCATTCTTACACGCGATAAGTTGAGTGAAGCCAGTCTGAATGTCCTGTCCATGACCGGACGTGAAGCACAAGTCTGTGAAGATAATCCAGAAGAATGTGTGAAAGAGCTACAAGAAATTCCACAGATTCTGGATGAGCAATTACTTTCCACATCGAGTGAATTATATCTAGCTAAATCACTACAGCTGGGTAAATCGGCTGAATGTAAAACCAGTGCTCTGGCTAAAACCCGATCTGAAGAAAAACAGCAACTGCAAACCCAGAACCTGCAAAAATGTCAGGAACAGCAGTTACAAATGCTGGATAAAAGTATCCGCTACAGTTATGCCTATCTGTTCCAGACTGAACGTGCGCCCCAAGACCGGATTTTCGACAACCGACAAGTTCAGATTCGTGACTTTTATAACCTGGCGATTGCTCATTTAATCCAGATCTACGCGGAACGTTATAAAACCAAAGAAACCGGACAACGTCTACAGGTTGGCAACAGTGTCTATAGCATTAATCTGGACGATTTCCCCCAGCTCAAGAATCAGTCGATTGAACAGTTAATGTCGACCTATAACATGAACTTCTCTGGTCTGCGCTCGATTACCCGTCGTGACGGTTTCGGCTCTGAGTTTCTGGTGGTTTTGCCGGAAGAAAAAATTTCCAAAAAAGATAAAAAATATCTGGTTGATCCACTAAATTACCAATATCAAAATGGCGTAAATCCTTTTATTCATTCAGCACGTTATCTGGCAACCACAATTACTGCCATTCCAGAATCAGCGAACTCTGTAGAACAGATCCTAAATAACAGCAACTTCCATTTAAAACTTTATGACCCGTATAAATATGACAAGATTAAAGTTGCCAATAAGGAATATACTTTAGCTGCAAATTTTTCAGCGCCTTATGGCTTATGGCTGGCAGAAAATAACCTGGGACGTGCAGCCTATCTGACACTGATCAATCGTGACGATAATCTGGTCATGCCTCATCTATTTATGCTGGAACCTTATAATCCAAATAAAAAGGTTTTAGTGCTGATTCATGGTTTGGCCAGCAGCCCGGAAGCCTGGATTCGTTTAACGAATGATATTATGGGTGATCCGGTCTTAAGAGAAAATTTCCAGGTGTGGCAGGTCTTCTACTCAACCAACATGCCTATTCTGGAAAGCCGTTTCCAGATTAATGCGCTGCTTCAACAAGGTTTCGCGCGTATTAGTAATAATGCACCAGCCAAAAAAGAAGCTGTACTGGTTGGACACAGTATGGGCGGTGTCATTGCCCGTCTATTGGTAAGTGATGCAGATATTACCGAGCCCGCTTTTAATATTGTAAAAAATTCGAAGCTGACCAAGTTCCGGGACAATCCGCTCTTTAAAGCGCGCTTGAAAATGCAGCCGGTTCCGAATTTCAGTCGTGCTATTTTCCTGGCAGCACCGCATAAAGGGACCGATTATGCAGATCGCTGGCATACCAAATTGGCACGTAAAATTATTCGTGTTCCGAGTGCCTTTTTGGGCGCATTTGCCGACACAGTCCAAGGTGAAATTGGCTTAAGTGATTTTCTACATGAAGTCGGTCGTGACCTGATTCAAAATGGGCCGAGTGACCTTAGTAAAAAATCAAAATTCACGGCATTGACTAAAGATATTAATCCTGCACCGGGATTCAAATTTCACTCGATTATTGGCAATAATACAGATAGTGATGATGAAAATATCATGACTGATGATGTCGTTGCTTATCAGAGTGCATATCTTGAAGGTGCGGCTTCCAATAAAATTATCAAAGGTGGACATTCCGTTCAGGAAACGCCTGAGGCTGTACTGGAACTCCGCCGCCTTCTCAGATTACATCTGGTCGACTTAGGATTGTATGACCCTGATTAAATTTTGATGAAAGACATAAAAAAAGCTGCCAATCGGTGGCTTTTTTTATGGGCAACCCATGTATCAATACCCTTTTATGCTTTATATCGACTAAGTCCGTCTAAATACAGATTCCTGAGGATTTATATTTCTTTCTAAAAATTAAATTTGTTAGACTTGAGGCAATTACTTTTGACATTCAAACCGGTCTTTACAGGATTTTTAGCTTAGGCTATTTTCCAGGTTTTCCGAGGATAGTGTTTCGGAAAAAGATTCAGGTTTTGCTTTATATATTTAAAGGATTTTTTCTTAATGACCAGTTCAGAACTTGTGGCTGATCTCTCTAGCTTAACGCCCATGATGCAGCAATACATGTCGGTCAAAATGCAGCATCCACACTCATTGATGTTTTATCGGATGGGTGATTTCTATGAACTGTTCTTTGAAGATGCCCATAAGGCAGCCAAAATTTTAGGCATTACCCTGACCCATCGCGGTAAAGCCAATGGCCAGCCAATTCCGATGGCCGGTGTACCTTTCCATGCTGCTGAAGGCTATCTGGCTCGTCTGGTGAAAAAAGGCGAAACGGTGGTGATCTGCGAGCAGATCGGTGAAGTGACTGGTAAAGGCCCAGTTGAACGTGGTGTCGTCCGAATCATTACTCCTGGAACCTTAACCGATGATGCCTTATTAGGTGCTCATCAAACCTCCAACCTGGTTGCTCTGTGTGTTCACCAGCAACAAATCGGAATTGCACTTCTTGACCTGAGTGCCGGTTTATTTAAAGTCCAGCAAATCGATTATGACTTAAGTCAGTTAGCCATTGAGTTGGCACGCCTGATGCCTAGCGAAATTGTGATTGATGAAAATCTGCAAGATCAGGCACTGGTAGAACACTTAAAACAACAGCTAGATGTTCCGATCA
This sequence comes from Acinetobacter variabilis, assembly GCF_000369625.1. GTDB lineage: Bacteria > Pseudomonadota > Gammaproteobacteria > Pseudomonadales > Moraxellaceae > Acinetobacter > Acinetobacter variabilis. Next base: position 707,415 of record NZ_KB850113.1, on the reverse strand, counting down.
GCAAACGCCCGAATGTTGACTTCAACCAGAACAATGCTCAGAAGACATTATGCGACCAGTTTGCAGTGAGCACACTTTCAGGTTTCGGAATTGATCATCTGCCTTTGGCCAAAGCTGCTGCGGCTGCATTAATTCACTATGCCAAAGAAACTCAAAAAACAGCTTTACCGCATATCCGAACCATTCAACTGGAACAAAGTTCAGACTTTATTGCACTGGATCCAGTCACCCGTCGTAATCTTGAGCTAATTGAGCCTTTATTTGAGCATGGCACTTCATTGTTCCAGCTGATCAATGACTGTCAGACCGCTATGGGTGGCCGTCTGCTTAGCCGCACCCTGATGCAACCGCTTCGTGATACTGCGATTCTGGATGAGCGACTGGATGCCACACAGGTATTGCTTGAAGGTTTCCATGAATCGCCAGTCCGTCTGGTCTTAAAAGAAATCAGTGATATTGAACGTGTACTCAGCCGTATCGCTTTAGGCAGTGCGCGTCCACGCGATCTGGTTCAATTACGTCAGGCCTGTGCACAGATTCCATTTTTACGCCATGCATTACAACCACTGTTAAGTCAGCAGAATTCGAAATTATTACAGCAGCTGAATCAAGAACTGGGCGATTTTCATGGTCTGCATCAGCGCCTGATGTCCGCTATCGTTGAAAATCCACCGGTACTGCTACGTGATGGCAATGTCATTGCAGAAGGTTTCGATACCGAGCTGGATGAGCTGCGTAAAATCCGTGATCATGCTGGACAGTTCCTGATTGATCTGGAAATTAAGGAACGGGAGCAAAGCGGCATTCCTACCCTGAAAATCGGCTATAACCGTATCAGTGGTTATTATATCGAACTTACACGTGCACAAGCTGAACAGGCACCTGAACATTATATCCGTCGTCAGACACTGAAAAATGCCGAGCGTTATATCACGCCTGAACTAAAAGCTTTTGAAGATAAAGTGCTGTCTAGCGAATCCCGTGCGCTTGCTCGTGAAAAAATGCTGTTCGAAATATTGCTGGATGAACTGCGTCAGGATATTGGTAATCTACAGATGATGAGCAGTGCGATTGCCCAGATCGATCTGTTGGCAAACTTTGCGCATCAAGCACGTTTACGCAATTGGGCACGACCAAAATTCAGCCCTGAAATTGGTGTGAAAATCGTTGCCGGCCGTCATCCAGTGGTGGAAGCTTTAAGCAAGACTGCATTTACTCCGAATGATACCCAGCTGGATTATCAGCACCGTATGGCCATTATTACCGGTCCAAATATGGGTGGTAAATCCACCTTTATGCGCCAGACTGCCCTAATTGCCCTGCTGGCTTATTGCGGTAGTTATGTGCCAGCGCAATCGACAACACTGGGTCCAATTGACCGAATCTTTACCCGGATTGGCTCTGCAGATGATTTGTCGACTGGCAAATCAACCTTTATGGTGGAAATGACGGAAACTTCGCAAATTCTGCATCATGCTACCAGTCAATCTCTGGTTCTGATGGATGAAGTGGGTCGTGGAACCAGTACCTATGACGGACTATCACTCGCTTGGGCTTGTGTGCTGGATCTGACTAAACGGATTCAATGTCTATGTCTGTTCGCAACACATTATTTTGAGCTGACCGAACTGGATAAAGAATCAGGCATTGATAACTACCATGTCACAGCCAAAGAACTAAATGGCAACCTGATTCTACTGCATAAAGTCCAACATGGTCCAGCTAGTCAGAGTCATGGTTTACAAGTGGCTAAACTGGCAGGTATTCCTGCGGCTGTAATTAAAGAAGCTCAACATCGTTTGAAGATTCTGGAAAAGCAGCATCAGGCCAAACCGCAAAGTCCACAGCATGATCTGTTCGCGATGCCTGAAATCATTGAAAAAGTCATCGAGATTGAAAAGCCTTCAGCAGCGCTTGAATTATTAGAAGACCTTGATGTCGACAATTTGAGTCCACGTGAAGCATTACAGCAACTTTATGCTCTTAAAGATCTCATGAAACAGCCAAGTTAAAATCACTCCTAAGCCCTATCCTGCATAGGGCTTAGCTGATGATGATTCTCATTCCCTGAGCCTTTCCTCAAATCATCGCAGTTTTTTCAAATTTAACAGCCCTATATATAACAAATATCAATAAAAGGAATTGTTTGTTCCCTCTATTTTTGCCTAAAATACGGTATTCGTCATTAGAACCATATTTTTTAGGTAGCTGTCGCCATGACCTTCGTTGTCACTGAAAATTGTATTAAATGTAAATATCAAGACTGTGTTGAAGTTTGCCCTGTAGACTGTTTCTATGAAGGTCCTAACTTCCTTGTGATTAACCCGGACGAGTGTATCGACTGCGCGTTATGTGAGCCTGAATGTCCTGCGAATGCAATTTTCTCTGAAGATGAGTTACCGGAAGGCCAAGAAGTTTTTATCGAGCTAAATGCTGAACTGTCTCAAAAATGGCCGAACATCACCCAAATTGGTGAGCAACCTGCTGACCGTGAAGAGTGGAATGGTAAAACTGATAAATTACAATATCTTGAAAAATAACTTTTCAAATCTTAAAAAAAGACCAGCACAGACTGGTCTTTTTTTATACCCCATCCACACATTTCATTGCAATTTATCCTGATTTTCTCCGTAAAAGTGGACTAAAATAGCGCTATTTTATAAATATCCGAATTGCTATCAATGAAGCATTTAATAAAGGGGTTATTGAGTGTTTGTATAATCCCGCTTGTCTTTGTAGGATGTGCTACCACCACAAAACAGTCTGGTAAGGTAACTCCAGATAAAAGGATTTACATCCCAGAAGAACGAGTCCAGTACAATCATAAACTACAGCCTAAACCGGTTCCTTATGTCTATACTCACTGGGTATCGGCACTGAATAACCTGTCTCTTGTACGTGAATATGAAAACTTTTTGGCCCAGCAAGGAGTCGGGAATATTATTCCAAGCTTTGAGCTGATGCGTACTGCACGGGATTGGGCTAAATGTGGTCGATCGCAATACATGATTCCAAGCCGTGAGCTCTGGTCAAATCAGGTGCCGACCTTACGTGTCTTTAAATATCTGGTTGCAGCCAATGTGCTGACTGATTTTGAAGTCACTTCGGTTTATCGTGACCTGCCTTTAAATCAGTGTGCCGGTGGAGCCAATTCTTCACGTCACCTGTTTAACTCGGCAATTGATTTCCGGATCGGACCTGAGTACCCACAGGCTCAGGATTATGCAGCAATTGAAAATACCAAGTTCAAACTGTGCCAATTCTGGTTACAACATGGACAAAGCCTGAATATGGGGCTCGGTTTATATGCCTCTGGCCAAATCCATATTGATACTCAAGGTTATCGTACTTGGGGTCCGGATTTAAGCCGTCGCTCATCAATGTGTAATTACTAAGTCATTCCATTTCCTATACAAAGCCAACTTTTGGCTTTGTATAGCCGAAAAAACCAGCGAATATAGAACAATAAATTGCGCTGTGCCCGGAAAAGTTTAAAATGCACGCATCACAATAGAGGTGCGAGTACTATGCAACAAATGTGGACAGATATTGACCGCTACATTGATTCACATTTAATTCCTGAAGATCCTATCCTGAATCAGACTCTTGAAAATACTGCTGCACATGGTTTTCCAGATCATCTGGCTGTTGCGTCAAATCAGGGAATGCTGCTGCAAATGCTGATCCAAATGAATAAGTGCAAACGTGTACTGGAACTGGGAACCTTTGCTGCATATAGCACCATGTGGCTGGCTCGTGCCCTACCTGAAGACAGTTATATTCTGACCATTGAAGGCCGTGACACGCATGCTGCCATGGGACAGGAAAATATTGATCGTGCACAGTTAAAACAGAAAATTGAGCTGAAATGTGGCCGGGCTGCAGATGTGCTTCGTGCCCTGCCTGAAGATACTGAAGCCTTTGACTTTATTTTTATTGATGCTGATAAGCAAAGCTATCCAGAATATCTAGAGCTAAGCTTAAACCTTTCTCACTCCGGTACCATCATTTTCTTGGACAATGTGATTCGTGCCGGTGATATCATCAATCCGGACAATAAAAAACCAAGTATTGAAGGCATTCGTGACATGTTTAAAGCGCTGGAAAATCATCCACGTATCTTGTCTTGTACTGCTTTACAGACCGTCGGTAGCAAAGGCCATGATGGTTTTGCACTCGCAATTGTTAAATAAAACGACTAGAACAAAAATCAGCCAGTAAAGTATTCCTGATAAATAACATCATCTTACAGAATGTAACCACATAGTTATCCACAATATATGAGGATAACTCTGGTTATTTTTAATTCAAGCTGTAACAATTTATCAAAAAATACATCTCTGCCGCTTTTGTTATCCTCTTTTTACTTTGCTACCAATAATGGCACTTTAGAATTGCGGAAAATCGTTGTCGCAATACTGCCCAAGAAGAACTGGTGGATCTTGCTGTGACTGAATGCCCCCAAGACAATTAACTGAATCCCATGTTCCTGCTGATAAGACAGGATATTTTCAGCCACTTCTCCATAGCGGTATTCTGGAACGACCTCTAGTCCTGCTTCTGTCAAATATTGCAGAGGCTCATTCAGGATTTCCACATGATCCCCGATATAAAGCAGATGACATTGTAATTGTCTTAATAAATCACTTTCTGCAATACGTTTCATCATCTTCATACAGGTTGGTGAATATTCATAAGCAAAGATAAAACGTGTCGGTGGTCTGAAGTGTTCCCCTACAGTCATCACTGTACAGTTAGCACCACGGATAAAGTTTTCTACATTGGTGCCGATTGGCTTGTTTTTCTCGGCAGAACGTTCACCGAGTAATCCAATGACTGCAATATCATCAGGTTTTAGAATCTGAAAGCTTTGTTCCAGAAAATCGCCCTTTTCCTGAATATGCGTGGTGCAGATGCCATAATCTTTAAAGATACGGTCCGAAATGTGCTGGAGCAGATTATTACTATAGCTGAGTGCGATTTCACTTTGCTTCTGTTCCAGCTCAGCCAGCTCTTTAAGCAACATGGCATTGCTTTCAAAGCCAATCACACCGCTAATTTCCCCAAGATGATAACTGGCCGGGTAATAATCCAGAACCTGTAATAAAACCAGTTCACGACCGGTTTGTTTGGCAATCCATGCAGCCGCATCTGCAAGCGCGTTCGTGCATGGTGAGGAGTCTATGCAGGCAATGACACGTTTCATGTTCAGCCTCTCTTTTATAATAAAATTTCTTAGTTATTTTTAAATTAGCACAAGCATTAGTAAATGTGCACTGAAATCTGTAAGGCTTGAATTGAAATATGTTAACTTTTATGTGATGTGATAAGACCTTTACCTAATATTAAGCGCTTGATATAAATCCTTTTTCCAAGCACCTTTTTTACTATTTTAATCCCGATATCGAATCAATTTTGCCGGATTTCCGGCGACAATTGCACGCGCTTCAATATCCTTCGTGACCATGCTATTCATGCCTATAATTGCCTGATCGGCAATTCTCACCCCATCTTTTATGCCGACGTGGGCACCTAGCCAAACATCCCGACCAATCTCAATTCCTTTAGACCTGACCGGTTGCTGATAAATTGGCTGCTCCAGTTCCATCCCATGATCAAAAGCATAAAGATGACAATAAGCTGCGATGCGTACCTGATCATGCAGTTTAATCCCTACCCGACCGCCATCCAGAATACAGTGATGATTGATGGCGACTTCGTTACCGATCTCCAGAGGGCCATGTAGCGTACAATCTGCCGCAATAAAGGTATTGTCCCCGATAATAATTTTACGCCCCGGTTCAGCGAAGATATGCGCCAACGGCGAAATAAAACAGTTTTCACCAATCTCGACTGTTTCCATCTCCATTAGATAGGTCTGATATTCTTTCTGCCAAGCTTCAGCCCAACCACGATTCTTCGGTTTTAAGGACCAATATAGCCAAGGCATATAGTTCAGACGATGTTTATGCTGCTCGCGATATTTCAGTAATGGATCTTGTTCAGTCATCCGTGGCTTCTTCTATGATTTTTAATTGTTCACGACCGCGAGTGACATCCTGAATTTTTAAAGCAAAAGGTTCAATCTGATGTTTCTGGAATTGTGCCTGAACCTGTACGCCTTCAGCCGTATATTCTTCCTGATAATCAATCTGCTGCTGATTCAGCTCATACTGAAAAATGGCCCATTCATTAAACTGGCAGACAAATTCGACTTTTTTCTTTTCAATCAGTTCAATTTTTTCAGCTAATAACAAACATTGTCCAGCACAGCCCCCATAGGCACGTACCAGTCCGCCAGTCCCTAGTTTAATACCGCCATACCAGCGATTCACCAGTACCAGTACATTGGTTAGCTCATTGCCTTCAATAGTCGCGAGGATCGGCCTGCCGGCTGTACCCGATGGCTCACCATCATCATTAAAGCGTACATGATGACCGATTTTCCAGGCCCAGCATTGATGAGTGGTGGTCGGATCACGGTAGGCCTCCAGAAAATCCTTCACATCCTGCTCATTTTCTACAGGTGTGACAAAGGCCTGAAATCGGCTTTTTTTTATATCTTCCTCAAAACTGACAAGGCTGGCAATGGTAAATGGCATAACTTCAGGCGTTCAAATTTCACCTATGCAGTATACCTGTTTTGATGGGGCAAAGAAAAAGCCTCTCTATACGAGAGGCTTGATTCGATTTAATTTTATTGATTACATTTAAATTTAACGTTCACGCAATGCTTCTTTAGCCTTGTTGAATGGCTTGATCAGATAGTCCATTACTGTTTTTGCGCCGGTACGAATATCGACGGAGGCCACCATACCGGGTGTGATATTAAACTCCTGCCCGGCGGCGTTTCTCAATTTGTCACTATCGGTACGGATATACACCCGATAATAGAACTGATCCTGTTTGACTTCATCTCGCAAGGTATCTGGCGAAATCACGGTCACTTTGCCTTTTAGACCGCCATAAATCGAGTAATCATAGGCCGTAATCTTAACCAGTGCTTCCTGATCAGGTCGGATAAAAGCAATATCACGTGGTGAAATTCGGGCTTCAACCAGTAATTTTTCATCCAGAGGCACGATGGTCATCAGCTTGCCATTTTGCGGAACCACGCCACCCAAAGTCATGACATCAACTTCTTTGACCACGCCCCGGACTGGGGATTTAAAAATGGTCCGGTTCAAGGTATCTGACTTGCCGCGTACCACCTGTTGCTGGGTTTCCACATCAGTATTGGCTTTGGACAGTTCTTCCCGTGCTTTCACATAATATTGGTTGCGAATATCATTCATCTGGTTACGCAGGTCATTGGCTTCACGCTTCAACCGTAAAACTTCAACTTCACTGGCTGCGCCTTTGGCCACCAATGGCGCGGTCATTTCCAGTTCCTGTTGTACCAGCACCAATGCCTGTTGCAAGCCGGCAAGAGATTCTTCCAGATTGGCACGACGTGACTGATACAATGCGGTTTCTTCTTTGACCAGTTTTGGATATTTCAATACTTCTTCGGGGAAAGATAACGGCGCGCCACTCACTTCTGCACGTAAACGGGCGGAAGTCGCACGTGAGGCGATCAGCAAGGATTCTGATTCACCGACATTAGACTCAAATCGGGTGGGGTCGAGCTGTGCCAATACTTGACCACGCTCTACAATCTCACCTTCTTTGACATTTAACTTGGTTAGAATGCCACCCTCCAGAGACTGAATCACCTGTTCTTTGGAAGATGGAATGACTTTACCTGTACCGGTCGAAACCTCTTCCAGTTTAAATAACCAGGCCCACGTCAGCAGTATTAACAAACCAATGCCCACAATCCAGATAATCAGACTGGATTTAGGTAATGGCGGTTCCTGGAAGCTTACTTTGTTTGAACGCGTTAATGTCTGTGGTTCACTCATGCGCTTGCTCCCACGACCCGTTTAGTTCCTACCTGTGACTGATTTAATATTTGATCTCGTGGACCATCCATGACAATTTTGCCATCATTGACCACAAGAATACGGTCAACTAACTCCAGTACGGCGCGACGATGCGTTGCTACTATCAGCGTACGATGGGTTAAATACCCTTTAAGATGATCAATCAACTGTTTTTCTGACACATCATCAATGGCAGCGGTCGGTTCATCCAGTAGCAAAATCTTTGGTTGACGAATCAACAACCGCGCTAATAACAAGGCTTGGCGCTGTCCACCAGAAAAGCCGACACCACCCTCTAAAATGATATGATCCAGCCCTTCTTTTTTCTCCTGTACAAATCCCAGTGCACCGGTAATTTATAAGGCTTCCAGAATTTGCTGATCGGTGGCCAAAGGTGCACCCAAAGTCAGGTTTTCACGGATACTGCCATAAAAGAGTTGTGAATTCTGATTGAGCAGGCCCATATCACGCCGCACATCTGACGGGTCAATCAGGGTTAGATCAATCCCATCCAGCTTGACCTTGCCCTGTAGCGGTGTCTGCATCCCAGACAAGAGCTGCAATAAGGTCGATTTTCCTGCACCATTACGGCCCAGAATCGCAATTTTCTCCCCGGGCTTGATTTCCAGCCTAGGAATCATCAAACTCGGTTTGGGATCATCATCACCATATTTGAACACCACACCACTCAGGTCATAATGCCCATCCAGTGCCGGACGATGAATCAGGTGCGAATAATCTGGCTGGTCCACCGGTTTTTTCATCAATTCATCCAGACCGCCTTTAGCAACTTTGGCTTGTTGTAAACGCCCTAAGACACCGTTGATTTGTGAAATAGGTGCCAGCATCCGTGATGACAAAATTGAACAGGCAACTAAAGCACCTGTGGTCATCTCACCATCCATCACTGCAAATGCACCCACCAAGACCACAATGGCAAAGGTTAAACCCTGAATTTTTTGAGTCCATGTGGTCATCAATCCAACAATTTTACGTTGTTGCATGCTGACATCAGCAGAGACTTCATTCACGTGATTCCATTGGTTCTGGAAGCGGGTTTCAGCTCTTAACAGCTTGATATCTTCAATACCCTGTACGGCTTCAACTAATAAGGTATTACGGATTGCGGACTCACGCATTCCCAACTGTGCCAGCTTGGCCAGTTTTTTCTGTGCCAGAATCCCAGGAAGAATCATGAGTGGTGCTACCAGTAGCATGACCCAGAACAGGTTACCGCCAATAATCCAGAAGATTCCCAGGAACAGGAAGAAGAACGGCAGATCTGCAATTGCCGTCACGGTAGTGGAAGTGACCAGTTCACCCACACCTTCAAGTTCACGAATCTGTGAAATAAACGTTCCGGTCGATTTGGAACGCTCACTGTTTTTAATTCTTAAGGAATGCCCAAATACCCGGTCAGATATTTTCAGGTCAGCCCGTTTACCAATAATGTCGGAGAGATAAATACGGGATACCCGCAATACAAACTCGAAAATGGCCGCAATCAGTACACAACCGGCCAGCACCCATAAAGTGGGAATCGATTGTGAAGGAATGACACGGTCATAAACGTTTATCGAGAAAACAATAGTTGCCAAAGCCAAAATATTGGCGATTAAAGAGGCAAACATCACATCGATATAGCGTTTCCAGTCTTTCAAAACAATTGACCAGAACCAGTTTTTCTCAAAGGGCTTGATGTATTCGTCGACACGCGCATCCCGCACAGAAGACTCTGGTCGCAGGATATAAACATGCTCCGCACCTGTTTCTAACTGCTCAATCGTAAAACTTTGCGATAAACCAGCATTTCCACTCAGTTGTACACTGACATTGCCTTGTGTGTCGATACGTTCAATAACACCAACATCTCCGCTATCAAATTCAACCAGTAAGGGCAAACGCCAGGGATTCAGCAAACTGCTATCGAATTTATTTTTACGGACATTTAATCCCATCTGACGGTTGACAATTTTGAGCATTTCATCAATGTCATGATGCTGGTTCCAGTCCAGTTGCAGACGAATCCGCTCCTCAGATGGTTCGATCCGATAATGCTTGGCAATGTTCAAAACTGCCTGAAGCCACGGCTGATAATTTATTGTAGTACTCATGGCTGGACTTCAAACCCCTGAATAGAAATACGGTTAAGCGCGTAAATATCCCGTGTACGACCTGTCACCTGAATGTATTGCACAATCGCCGAATAGATGTCATAGCGTGCCGATTCAAATTCCTGTGCTGCGCTGTGAATAAGCCTGTTCTGCGTTTAATAAATCCACTACAGTCCGTGTGCCCAATTTATATTGTTCTTGATATAGCTCTTTGGTTCGTACCGTGGTTTCACGGCGCTGAGCCAGGACATCCATTTGTTTTTGTTTATTTTCAATCTATTCCCGGATTAAGCGAACCTGATCCAGTACATCCAGATAGACAGTATTGACCTGTGCGCGTGCAGCTTCTTCGGCATAACTGGCAGCACGTGCCTGAGACCGAACAGCTCCCCCCTGATAAAAATTACTGCTGGCTTCAATCATGATTGAATTATAAAAGCCATCATCTTCATTATTATTCGGATTTCGACCATTAACCGCCTGACTTAAGCTACCTTTCAGATTAATAGTCGGATAACGGCTTAAAAGTACCTGATCTTTTTGCAATCGGGCTACATCTACTCCTGAATGTGCCAAGATCATGCTTGGAATCTGGGTAAATTCATGATCCTGATAAAGATCAGCCTGGTTTACGATACGATCTGGAATTTCCCATTGAATTGCAGAGAAATCAAATCCCAATAAAGTTCTGAGACGTTGCTGATATTGTCTTAACTGGGTCTGTTGCACGATCAGGTTAGATTGTGCAGCTTCCAGATTAGACTGCGCCTAAACCGGATCAGCCTATGTGCTAATTCCGGCGCGGTCACGTAAATTGGCAATTTCTGCAATTCGTGCAATGCCCTGAATCTGCTGTTCGGCAATCTTGGTAATTTCCTGATAGCGTTTGACATGGACAATAGCATCCGCTACTTCCAGTGCAACCTGATCCAGACTCACTAATGCTCTTGCCTGGTCTTCTGCCAGTCTCGCCTCTTCAACACTGACATTGGTTTTAATCTTGCCAAAGTCATATAGCATCTGGGTAGCATTCAGAGAGGCTACCTGACGTCCACGTTCACCTGAGGTCAAATCTCCATTACCTACACCGCCAGATAACTGCGGTTAATAGGCTGCTTTGGCCACATTAATATTGGCTGCCTGTGCAGATAAAGACGAAATACTTTGGGCAATTTCCGGACGACGCTGAACTGCTGTATGAACCGCCTCAATTAGACTCATTTTTGCAGGAATATCAGCATTTATAGGCCGAATTGAAGATTGTCCCTGCTGCGGTCGAGTAATCTGCGGCAGTTCAGCCACCTTTGAGCTATCCAGTGAGTACTGACTGAGTGAGCTAATATCAATCGTTTGCGCAGATCGCGTTGGCTCTGGTGCAATCAGTTTTCCTAATCCACTTTTAATATTATTAAAATAATTCTGTGAATTTTCTGCATGTACGAATGGCACAGATAAAGGTAAAAGAAAAATGATCTATATTCCCTTATTTTTATCTATTATCCCCTGAACATTTTTTAAGTGCTGCACCCTAAATTGCATAATAATGAATGTTTCGTGTTTTAGCCTAAAAATATATCAAATCATACAAAAAGATAGCTTTTTCGTCTTAATTTAAGTAAAAAAACCCACATTTGACGACTAAAGTCTTAATGCGGGTTTTTTCTGATAATGAAAATTTTCTATACAGTAAAGTCATCACCCAGATAAACTTTACGTACCATTTCATTGGCCAAAATTTCTTGTGCCGTGCCTTCAGCAATGACTGAACCTTCGCTGACAATATAGGCATGTTCACAGATGGCCAAAGTTTCACGAACGTTGTGATCGGTAATCAATACACCAATTCCACGATCTTTCAGCGTGGTAATAATATCTTTAATATCACCTACGGAAATCGGGTCAACCCCGGCAAAAGGTTCATCCAGTAACATGAATTTTGGGTCGGCCGCCAAAGCACGGGCAATTTCAGCACGACGACGTTCACCACCCGACACGCTCATACCCAATGAATCTTTAATATGGGTAATTTTAAAGTCTGCCAGTAATTCGGCTAAACGTTGTTGACGCTGGGCTTTGCTTAAATCCTTACGGGTTTCCAGAATCGCCATAATATTTTCAGAAATGGTTAGTTTTCTAAAAATAGAAGCTTCCTGAGGTAAATAGCCAATCCCTTTACGCGCACGTTCATGCATCGCCAAGTCCGACAAATCCAGATCATCCAGATGGATTTCACCCTTGTCCATACGCACCAGACCCACCACCATATAGAAACTGGTGGTTTTACCTGCACCATTAGGCCCTAAAAGCCCAACAATTTGCCCACTTTCCATACTGAAGGAAACGTCCTTGACTACCCAGCGTTTACTATAATTTTTCGCCAGATGCTTGATGGCTAAAGTTTGAACCTGATGCGTCTGTGCCATTAATCACGTGCTCCCGGAAAGGATTTCGAAGATGAAGGCGGAATCACGATTTGTACACGACCTGCTGCTGAACCGGTTTTATTTGGTGTACCTGTTGCTTCAATATCGCCTTTATTCATGCTGTATTTCAGCGTATTACCACGGATACTAGCGCCATCTTGCTGCAAGTAGGCATTTCCAGACAGGGTAATAATCCCGGTTTCCGCATTATAGACAATTTTCTGTGCCTGACCTTTGGCCAAACCTTTGGCAGGATCAACTTTCTGCTGAAATTGAGCCGGGCTACCTGTTGCCGTAATCAGGCTGATCTGTTTTTTATTATTCAGATTCGCCACAATTGAATTGGCTTGCAATTTCATGGTGCCCTGTTCAATGATGACATTACCCGAATAAGTGGTGACTCCGGTACGCTCATTAAAAGTCGCACGGTCAGCTAATAAGGTAATTGGTTGGTTACGGTCAGATGGCAATGCAAACGCAGTGGCTGAACCCAATGCAACCAAACTTAACAACGCGGCGCGCTTAAGGAAAGTGTTCATCATTTTAGCTCTAGGAATTTGGTTCATACTTTCCTCGAATATTAAAGAATTCGTATTGACCATCATTAAGATTGGCTTTTAGGCCCTGACTGATAAATTCAGCCTGTGGAGATTCAACAATGACGGTTTTATCGGTTTCAATTTCACGTATTTTCGGAAAAGCCGTTAGCTCCTCGGTGTGGAACTGCATTTTTCCATTTTGCATGATCTTGGTCGCCAGCACTTCTTGAGAAAGTACAACTTTTGTATTGTCATCATAACCGTTGCCCTGTTTGGCAAAAAATGTCGCATCAACCTGACCGTCTTTATAGGTCGTTGCCTGCAGATTTTTGAGACTCGAAGTCTCTAGCTGCAGGTTTTGTTCAAGCTGGTCGACCTGGGCACGTACAGACAACATGCCCTTTTCATCAGTTTGGGTTAAGTTAATATTATTTGCAGAATAAGTCATGCTACGTGCAGAATCAGTCTGCAACTTATTGCCCTTACCGCTGTAATAGTAATAACCACCACTTATTGCGGCAATGATAATAGCCGTAAGATATAAAACTCTAGTGTCCATAAGCGGTGTACTTAATCCAGGATGTATGACTTATTAATAAGGCGCACGAGTATATTTTTCAAGTAACTCTTGGTACTTACCTTTGGACATCAGTAACATGTCACAAATTTCGCGTACCGCACCACGACCACCATAGGCCTGCGTTACCAGATCAGCACGACGACGTACTTCAACATGCCCGTTTGGAACAGTCACTTTCATGCCTGCAATCGCGAAGGCAGACAGATCAGGCCAGTCATCACCCATGTATAAACAGTCTTCAGGATCGATATTGAGCTGATTACAAGCTTCACGTAAAGCAGTCCCTTTATCTTCACGGCCCTGATAAACCAGATCTACACCTAAATCCGACATACGTTTCTGTACGATATTGCTTTGACGTCCAGTGATAATGATTACTTTGATTCCGGCTTGCTGTACCAGTTTCATGCCCAGACCATCACGGATATCAAAAGATTTGATTTCATCGCCCGTATTGGTCAATGTGACAAAACCGTCGCTTAAAATACCATCTACATCAAGTACCAGTGCCTTAATATGACGTGCCTGCTCTAATAATACATAAGATGCCATTTATTAATTTACCCCAGCCTGAATCAGGTCATGCATACTAATTACACCAATGACTTTATTGGCATCATTAACCACAACAAATTGATTAATTTTACGTTCGTTCATTTTTTCCAGTGCAACGACAGCACGCGCTTCCTGAGAAATCGTCAGCGGATTTTTGGTCATCACTTCCTGAATCGGTAAATTGACATCAAAACCTTGCTGTTTGTCGATCAGGCGGCGCAAGTCACCATCAGTGAAAATACCCAGCAGAACATCATTTTGATCCACAATTGTGGTTAAACCTAGGCGTTTATTTGAAATCTCGTATAAAACTTGATTCATCGGTGTATCTGGTGACACTTTTGGCAATTCCGAACCTGTATGCATGAGATGTTTTACATGCAGCAATAAACGTTTACCCAAGGCACCCGCTGGATGTGATAGTGCAAAATCATCAGCAGTAAAACCACGTGCATCCAGAAGAGCGACAGCCAGTGCATCACCCAGCGCTAAAGTTGCCGTTGTACTCGAAGTCGGTGCCAGACCAAGCGGACAGGCCTCTTGAAGATGACCCAAAGTTAAAGCCACATCAGCATTTTGTGGCATTGGACCTTTGGCATCACCGCTAATAGTAATTAAAGGAATTTCCAGACGCTTGATCAAAGGCATCAGCATCATGATTTCATCGCTTTTGCCTGAGTTTGAAATGGCAATCAGTACATCACCCGGTACTAGCATTCCAAGATCACCATGCCCTGCCTCGCCCGGGTGCATGAAGAATGAAGGCGTACCCGTAGAGGCAAAAGTTGCCGCCATCTTACGGCCAATATGCCCGGATTTCCCCATCCCGGTAATCACCAGACGACCTTTGCACTGCAAGATAATTTCACATGCCTGACTAAAACGCTCATCGATCTGCGTGGCTAAAATCTGTAATGCTTGTTCTTCGATACGCAAGGTTTCAAGTGCAACTTTCTGGAAGTCTATTTGATTTGGCATATTTGGTGGGTTCAAAGTAGGTTTACCTTAACTCTATACAGAGTTGACTCAGTCTAGCAAAAAATAATTTTCGCAATTTTATCATATCTATGCAAATGTCAGGTTTCAAAATGTAGAGCTTTTCATAAAACTTAAACAGAATGTTCTAAAATTTCCCTGACCGAAAACTCTCCATTATTTAAAATTTCATTAGGTAAACCAGTTTTGATTGTCCTTTTTATTTTACGTAGGCAATAAAAAACCCTAATCTTTCGATCAGGGTTTTTTGAATTTTGGAGCGGGAAACGAGACTCGAACTCGCGACCCCAACCTTGGCAAGGTTGTGCTCTACCAACTGAGCTATTCCCGCAATATGGGAGTGAATTATAGAGAGTTTCTGCTAACTGTCAACTCTCTATTGATTCAACTGTCGAATTAATCGGCACGACGCCATACAGTTCCTTGACGGGTATCTTCCAGCACCACCCCTTGTTCTAATAAAGACTGGCGGATTTCATCGGCACGAGCAAAGTTTTTCTCTTTTTTGGCATCTTTACGTTGCTGGATCAGATCTTCAATCTGCTCTTCAGACAAGCCTAAAGCTTCCTGACCAATATCAGACTTTAAGAATTCGTCGACATTGTGCTGTACCAGACCCAGAATATTGGTGAGATGGCGCAAAGTGGAATAATAAACAGTAGCCTGCTCCTGATTCTGGTCTTTTACCGCACGGTTCAGCTCTTTATTCAGTTCAAATAATACAGCAATGGCTTCTGGCGTATTGAAGTCATCTCGCATTGCCGTATTAAAACGCTCAACAAAGTCTTGATCTAACGTATCAACCAGCTGTTCGCCATATACTGCCTGATAAGCTTTGAAAGAATGATAGAAACGCATTAGCGTATTTTTCGCTTCTTTTAAAGCTACATCTGAATAGTTCACCGGGCTGCGGTAGTGTGAAGATACGATAAAGTAACGCACCACTTCCGGATGGAATTTTTCAATCACATCACGGATGGTGAAGAAGTTACCCAAAGACTTCGACATTTTTTCGCCATCAACATTGATGAAGCCGGCATGCATCCAGTAGTTCACATACTGTTCACCTGTCGCTGCTTCAGACTGTGCAATCTCGTTTTCATGATGCGGGAAGCTTAAGTCAGCGCCACCGCCATGAATATCAAAATGATTGCCGAGGCAGCAGGTAGACATGGCTGAACATTCAATATGCCAGCCTGGACGACCATTGCCCCATGGTGAAGCCCAAGACGGTTCATTTTCTTTGGCATGTTTCCACAGCACAAAGTCAAACGGATGTTTTTTCTCAACTTCGACGTCTACACGTTCAGAAGCGCCTGCCTGCATATCTTCCAGTTTACGGCCTGAGAGACGCCCGTATTTGGCGAATTTTTCAACCTCGAAGTAAACATCGCCATTATTTGCCGGATATGCAGTCCCTTTTTCCACCAGCGTACCAATCATGTTTTGCATCTGATTGATGTAATCAGTGGCTTTTGGTGCTTCATCCGGTGCAAGACAGCCTAATTTGGCAAAGTCTTCATTCATGGCATCAATAAAACGGCTGGTCAGTGATGAAATGCTTTCCCCATTTTCATTGGCACGTTTAATAATCTTGTCGTCAATGTCAGTGATATTGCGTATGTATTTAACCTTCCAGCCCTGACTACGCAAGAAACGAATAATATAGTCAAATGCAACCACCGTGCGTGCATGTCCAATATGACAGTAGTCATAGACCGTCATCCCACAAACATACAGATCAATCTGACCTTCTTTACGAGGCACAAATTCTACTTTTTTACGTTGCTCTGAGTTATATAGAACAAATGGTTGCATAGGTCTTCTAGAATGCTTTTACAAATGATGGCTCATCTTAACCTAAGCATTATTTTTCATAAAGTTTTAAGAAAAGTTTTCAAGACTTTTTCTGCGGTTATTTCTATATTGTTAAAAAAACCAGCAACTGCTGGTCTTTTTAGATATCAGGATTTAGCTTCAGTTTTGCACTGTATTAACATCTGCTTGTTTTTTGGACCTAATGAATTACTTAGACTGGTATTTAAAACACGCGCATAGTTTTGATGATCTTTCTGGTAGAAATCTACCGTAGCCCCCTGGTACTCGGCGGTAGTTATATATTGATAATCGTCAAAAGATTTTTCAGACTTAGGCTCAATTGACTTTAATAAAGCACGCTTTTGTTTAGCAGAAATCAAGCGCAAAATGCTTTTTTCACCAATAACATAAGATAGATTATGAGCTTTCTCTTTTGAACAATCCAAAGCATAACGGCCTTTTAATTCCCCTAAAGATAGTTTCACAATAGTCTGTTCAATTGTTGCGAACACTGAACCTGACACAAGCATAGCCCCAAGACCAATTAGGGTCTGTTGACATTTACTGTTCATAATTAAACCTATAAAGGTAGCCATAAAAATATACAGGCTAAGGCAACAGCACTTTGATAATTTCTTTTGAGCTTGTCATATCGAGTAGCTATTCCTCTAAATTGCTTTAATCTACAAAACTGAACCGTACCGGGTTTGTCGGAGAGTCAATATTCTGAGTGAGAAGCGCTGCTTCGCAAGGTTCGATGACAAAATTAAAATATACCCCTGAAATCAGAGAAAGAGCGGTTCAATTATTGATTGAATCTGAAAAAGATTATCCATCGAATTGGGCTGCAATCACAGCAATTGCGCCTAAGATTGGTTGTACTCCTGAAACACTACGTGCCAGGCATCAAAAGCATTTAGATCAGCAAAATCCTATTAAAGTACAACAGATATCTGATCAAGAAAAAATGAAGCAAATGGAACGTGAAATTAAAGAATTAAAGCGTGCCAATGAAATTCTACGTAAAGCAGCCGCTTTTTTCGCCCAGGCGGAGCTCGACCGCCCACATAAATAATGGTGGATTTCATCCATAACAATAAAGATCGATATGGTGTTGATGCGATTTGTAGGATTTTACCGATCGCAGCTTCAACCTATTACCGAACTTTAGATCTCGCTGATGAAAAGCATCGCTTTGCAAGGGAACATCGAGCGAAACGAGATCTACATGATGAGCATCATGCTGAGGAGATTAAACGAATTTGGAAGGAAAGTTCAGGTCGGAATGGTGTGCGTAAAGTCTGGCAAAAACTGAAACGTGAAGGCTATATTATTGCACGCTGTACTGTTGCTCGATTAATGAAAAAGCTAGGTATACAAGGTGTTTAGCGTGGTAAGAATAAACAAACCACCCGTAGCCGAGATGACCAAAAACGAGCAGATGATTTAGTGAAACGGAATTTTAATGCTGATCATCCTGACCCTTGCGAAGCAGTGCTAAGTTCGATGACTTCACGTATATTCAAACCAATTCAGGTTGGGGCTATATCGCCTTTATTATTGATGTGTTCTTACGAGCAATTGTTGGATGGAAAGTATCTATACGGATGAATACAGATATGGTGCTCGATGCACTTGAGCAAGCATTACACGATCAAGGCATGCCAAAGAATGTGATTCATCATTCCGATAGAGGTGTTCAATATCTTTCTACTCCTATACCAATCGTTTAGAAGCTGCAAATTTACGAGCATCAGTCGGTACAACTGGTGATTCATACGATAATGCTTTGGCTGAAACGGTGAATGGCTTATACAAAACAGAGGTGATTGAATATTTAAAAGCAGATTGGCAAGGTTTAGCAGATGTACAACTTGCGACATTCAACTGGGTAGATTGGTTCAATAAAAAGCGTGTACACAGTGCACTGGGTTATTTATCGCCTTTTGAGTTTGAAGCAATGTACTATGATAAGATTAACCCGTTAGGTCAGGTGGCCTAACTTAAATAAAAAAGTCTCCGACAAACCCGGTACGGTTCACCTGGGTAACACCGGAAGGTGGCGGTGGTCCGAATTACCCGAATATGTAAGGTAATTCGTATGAATAAGAAATCTTTTTCTTGTTCATATACCCAATTTTGAAGCAGTTATAACTAACACTTCACTTTAATTTTTTAGGTAATCCCAGTTCCCTAGGGAGCTGGGATTAAAAATAATCAAGAATAAAGAGAAAAAAAAAAAACAGATTCATGTCTTTTTCGTTGACTTGCTGCTTAGACCAACTTATTGACTGTGAAATAGTGTGCCTCAGTAGAAAACCAACACCTTATCTAGTCATTTTTATCCATATACGTTGTCTTTAATTAAAATTAATTGCCTGAATATACAAACACTTTAGTCGTATTTCTCTTTGGTTCTTCATATTCAAAATGCTATTGTACAAAAAGTTTCCAATTTCTCATTTTCTAATCACGATCTAGTTTCATGACTTATAAACTGAATGCCCGACATCTGGTGCTAGACCTGCTCTATGCCTCACATAACTCTACTGTTAGCATCAAACAGATGTTATGTGCAGCAGATTTATTAGGAATCTCTGACAACAGCTTGCGGGTTGCAGTCGCACGACTTAATCAGGATCAGATCATTCAGTCAGTAGAACGCGGCATTTATCAGTTAATTGAAAAAAAATTTGATACTTCTTTTATTAGCCTGAACAAACATCCCAATATGCAGACCGCTACGGCTTGGGATGGTAAGTACATTCTGGTTTATACCGGTGCTTTGGGGCGAGTAGATCGTACGGCCTTATCTAAACGGGAAAAAGCCCTGCGTTATTATGGATTTCAGGAACTGGAACAGAACGTGTTTATCCGCCCGGACAATTTGCAACTTGGTTTGAACGAGCTTAAATCAGCAGCCGTCAAGTTTGGTCTGGATCAAGGCGCACGATTTTTTCAGGTCAGCGAGATCGATCAGCACACCCATGTATCTGCACTTTGGGATATTCATGGCCTGCATCAAACTTATTTGAATATCAGCCAGGAAATTGAACAATGGTTTGAAAACCATCAACAGTTATCCTTGGCTGAATCAGCTAAAACCGCCTTTTATCTGGCAAAATCTGCTGTATTTAGTCTGCGTGCAGATCCGCTATTGCCTGAAGAATGGCTAGATGCTCCAGCCCGACAAAAGTTTGAACTGGCCGTACGGCGTATGGAGGAGCAAGGCCAGCAGTTATGGCAGCAATATTTTCAACAACAAGGTGTATAATTTATTTCCTACATACTCACAAAAGTAAATTGACTGTAATATTTTAATTCAAATATAGTGATAAGAAATACAAGAATTAGATCAAGGCAGAATAATGAACAGTAAAGTGAGCGTCACAGAGCTATTTAGCCGTGAAGAAATTAGAGAGCTGACTACCCCATCCGATTTACAGGGTGCTCTGGCAGTGGGTTCAACTTGGGCTGTGATTGTTTTGACCTTTGGCACAATTGCTTATAGCTGGAAATATTTACCAGTCTGGGGAAAAATATTGATGTGTGCCTTGGCATTAGCCATTCTGGCGGGTCGCCAACTCGCTATGGCCATTTTGATGCACGACGCCTCACACCATAGTTTGTTTAAAACCAAGTGGCTAAACACACACTTCACTGACTGGCTATGCGCCCGTCCGATCTGGAATGAGGTCGGTAAATATCGTCCTTATCATTTGAAACATCATGCCCGCACCTCTCAACCTGATGATCCAGATTTAGGTCTGGTCAAAAACTTTCCAATTACTAAACAATCATTATTCAGAAAATTCTTTAGAGATCTAAATGGTCAATCCGGCCTGAAATTTCTGACTGGTCGTGTCTTAATGGATTTAGAACTTCTGGAATGGAGTGTTTCCAATGATCCGAAACCAATTCCTCGGGGTAATCGCAGTAACTTGGAACTGGCAAAGAATCTGTTAAAAAATAGCTCGGGCATGCTGATTTCCAATGCTGCCCTATTTTCTGCACTTTGGGCCAGCGGTCATCCGAAACTTTATTTATTATGGCCCCTAGCTTATATCACCCCTTTCCCACTGTTTATCCGTATCCGGGCAATGGCTGAGCATGCCGGTCTGGAAACCAGCCATTCTGCACTGACTAATACCCGTACTACCCGTGCAGGCTGGCTAGCGCGTGCTTTCGTTGCACCGATTCATGTAAATTATCATATTGAACATCATTTAATGGCCTCTGTTCCACATCAAAATCTGCCCAAAATGCATCAGATGTTGCGAGAGCGCGATTATGTGAAAGCACCACCGAGTTATAAAGATGTAATTGTGTCATTATTGAAAGACTAAAATTAAAAGATCGAAGTTTAAAAATACATTAAGTGTGATGGCAAAATGTCTTACACTTAATGTTGATGGCTTTCCTTATGCTCATGCTGTTCATGTAAATGGTCCGATTGCCGATGCTGTTCTGGGGGACAATCTTCTGCTTCAATCTGCAATGTCATCTCGGTAATGTGATGTTCATGGTGCAACATCTCAAACGCCTCCTGATGTAACTTTTTATAGTCAACGTCTGGCGCAACCAAATGTACAGTCAGCATGACTTTTTTGGAAGTAATCGCCCAGACTTTTAGCTGATGAATATCTTCAACACCGTCTAGCGCCAGTAGGTCATGGCGCAGTTTTTCAATATCGATTTCATCAGGAACCCCTTCTAGCAGAATATTGATGCTCTGTTTCAACAAAATCCATGTCCGTGGAATGACCCAGAATCCGATCATGACCGCAATCACGGTGTCGATCCACATCCAGCCACTGAAATAGATGATGATTGCGCCAATAATGACACCCACCGAACCTAGTGCATCACTCAGTACTTCCAGATAAGCTCCTTTAATATTCAAGCTTTCCTGACTGCTAGAAACCAGAATTTTCATGGAGATCAGGTTAATGACTAGTCCGAGTATAGCGACAATTAACATGCCCAGACTTTCAATTTCAGGAGCATTGCTCAGGCGCTGGTAAGCTTCAAACAGGATATACATCGCTACCAGAAATAGCATAATCGCATTAAACAAAGCTGCCAGAATTTCAAATCGCTGGTAGCCAAAGGTACGTTTATCATCTGCGGGTTTTTGTCCGATCTTAATCGCAGCCAGTGCAATCGCCAATGCAGCGGCATCGGTAAACATATGCGCTGCATCAGAAAGCAAGGCCAGACTCTGAGTCATAAAACCAGCAATAACTTCTACAATTAAAAAGGCTGTCGTCAGAGCTAAGGCGATGGACAGTTTCTTAGCATTCTTCGCACTAACTTCTACATGACTATGATCATGATGATGTGATCCACCCACCGTATACTCCTTTTCATTTGAATCTGATTCTAAGTTTTAGCTACTTCTTATTACCTATACTTTCTATACTACGCCTGCGCTGCTGATATTTAAGCAATTTTTTGTATAACGTGTCTCTCTTTTAAAATATCCATGTCTATTCATTAAGCAAACTTAGTACTTAAATTATTAAATTTACCTCTCTACCCGATATAGAATCAAAACTCAGCATGAGTACGCAGTTTTTCATTTTCCAAAATCCAGGACTGCACTGAAGATCGCTGAAAATTACGCTGGATATAAGCCTGAATCTTTTCGGGAAGCTCAACATCGTGACTAAGCAGACGATGCAGCATAAAGGCTAGATCAAAGTCTGCAATTGACCATTGTTCGGTGAGCCACAAATTTTCAAGTAAAATTTCTGTGATTGCCAGTAAGCGCTGAATATCCTGCATGGTTTCAGCCGATGCGAGTAAAGGCCTTTTAGGTGGAACAAAGATCGAAGTTGAAGGCATATCCTGCCGGATAGAGGAAAAATCAGTTTTCATCAAAGCCTGAACGGCGCGGCATTTTGCTCTGGCTTTCATCTCTGCAGGATATAAAGCAAGATAATCTGGTGCCGGAAAAACATCTTCCAGATATTCGGTAATCGCCCAAGATTCAAATAAATGAAAATCATCAATAATCAGGCAAGGGACTTTGCCACTCGGACAAATTTTACGATAAGCCAAAGATTGCTGTTCCAGCAGATTCAGATCGATCATTTTTTCCTGAAAGTTGAGTCCTTTCTCTTTTAAAGCCACATAAACCGACATGGCATAAGGACTAATGCGTTTTTTATCGACATACAAGCAGATATTGTGCATTTTTTATCCTGCCTCTTATGATTATCCACTGCTTTCTACTCTAACGCCTTTTTTATAGAAAAGGAAAATATCGCTGCATATTGATACAAAGCGGAGTCTTAGGCTTACAGAGAATTGCCGATTCGGATGAATCATCTACCTAAGGCTAAATCACCGGATTAAAAAGACTTCTAATTTTTTGCAGAATAACGTTAAATAAATATTTTCCATTTAGACCTGACTGCTATGCTGAATCTTGACCACTTCCCTGATACCGTATATGCCATTCAACATATGGCTTTTGAAGACCTAGGTGCCTGGGAAAATGTGTTTTATCAGCTGGGATTACGTGTTCGCTATTTTGAAGCCGGAATTGATGACCTACGAAAGGCGTATGAATATAAAGGTCTGACAATTATTTTAGGGGGTCCAATTGGTGTCTATGAAACGGTGGACTACCCTTTCTTACAACAAGAAATAGACTTACTTAAAGTGCGTTTAGAGAAGAATTTACCCACTTTAGGTATTTGTCTGGGTGCTCAACTCATTGCTCATGCACTCGGTGCTAAAGTCTATGCAGGACATAGCAAAGAAATTGGCTGGTCTAAACTCTGTCTTGCCTCTATTGAAAATAATCCACTAAAAGCTCTCGAAGATATCGACGTCCTGCATTGGCATGGTGATACCTTTGACCTTCCTGCACAGGCTGAATTGCTGGCCAGCTCTGATCTTTATCCAAATCAGGCCTTTAGGGTAGGACAGAATATTCTAGCACTACAATTCCATGCTGAAGTAGCCAGTGAAAGTTTAGAGAAATGGCTGATTGGACATACCTGTGAGTTACGCAAAGCCCAAATCAATATCCCCACCTTGCGGGCGGATCATCAAAGCTATGCACCCGCGCTTGAACAGGCAGCCAGTTCGGTATTGATGCTTTATTTAGAAAACCTGCAACTTAAATAACCGTAATAAAAAAGCACCCTATTGGGTGCTTTTTTAATTTGTCATTCTTACTTTTTCGGAGCAGGTACAGAAGCCTCGGTAGTAATGTTCACTGTAATTTTATCGCCCACATTTGGAACATAGCCGCCTACCCCAAAGGCTGAACGGTTAAATGAAGTGGTTGCATTAAAACCAATCGTTTGTAATTTGGTCATTGGATGTACGCCTTGTTTATTTAAAACTGCATCCAGTACCACAGGTTTAGTGACATCTTTCACGGTTAAGTTACCGGTGATTTTGTATTTGTTTTTGCCTAAAGCCTGAACTTTAGTACTTTTAAAAGTGATATTCGGATATTTGGCAGCATCAAAAAATTCTGCTGTCTTAATATGGTCATCCAGCGCTTTCACATTCGTATTAATGCTTGCAACCGGGATATTCACATTGACCGAAGAATTCGCAGGTTTTTCATTATCAACATTAATCGTACCCTGTATATCACTGAAGTTTGCAGATGGTGTAGAGAAACCAAAGTGGCTCCAAGAGAAAACCGTTGCTGAATGAGTCGGGTCAATCGTATAAGCCACTGGTTTTGCCATAGAAAATGTTGCTACAGATGCGACTGCCAAGCCTAATGCTAATGTTTTTAAATTCATGTTTTTATCTCACGTTTTGGATTTTATTAAGTGTATAGAATCTGGAACCGTTTACAGCCTTAAAGATAAAACGTTTTGTTGCAGCAATGAAACGATAAAATTGTAAGTTATTTTTTTAATTTTTGAGCTTTAATCCATACGGTACTGAATAAATCCAGTTTTCTTGGCGACTTTGTTATACAATGCTTGCGCCTGATGATTTGATTCCTGAGTCAGCCAGTAAACCCGGTCGCAATTACGCTGCTGCGCTACCTGATAGACATGCTGAATCAACTTTCGCGCCACGCCCCGTCCGCGATAGTCCGGATAGGTAAATAGATCCTGCAAATAAGCATATGGTCTTACTGTCCAGCTACTGTTATGCTCGATGACATGCACAATCCCAACGACCTTTTCATCAATCAAGGCCGCAAAACCGTACATTGAATCTAATTCATAATTGGTTAATTTATCCCAGGTATTTTTACTTACCTCATCCGAAATTTGCGTTTGATAAAAGCGTTGATAGTCTTGCCATAAAGATAGCCATTCTGACTGTGATATTTGCTCTAGAGATTTGATCTGGATCTGGGGCTGTATATTCATGTTTAACTGCTTCTTTGGCTTATTTCTTTAATTTAAGTCGTTTCGATAGTGGTCGCGGAGTTTTTATAGCAACTTCAACTTAGCTTTATCTCATCTGGCGCTCATAAGCAACCTGTCAGATGGAAATCATCCGACATAAAAAAAGCCCCAATTAGGGACTTTTTACGCTTTATATTTAAAGTTTTTCAACCAGAATACGATCCACCTGTTTCAAACCAGAATGCTTTTCATGGTTCTTGCGACGTACTTTAATGATTTTTTCTTCAGCCATTTCCTGAAGTAATAGCTCAACCGCAACCATTGCTTCAAGGGGGAGATCCTGCCCGATCCATTTCTGCTCGCCTGCATCCATTAAAGTAATTTCGTCACTAATTTGTTCATACAAGCTCATGTTTATCTCACTCTTTCATTTCAATTATGGGAGAACACTTTTTAGCGGTTGCCACATGAAAACAAGGCTAGAAAGCAAAAAAACAAAAGACGCCCCAAAACTGGGGCGCCCTTAAAAAACGACTTAATCAGTTGATTAAGCAGTAATCTCTTTTACAGCTGCTACAACAGCTTCAGTTGTAATACCGAAGTGTTTGAACAGGTCTTTAGCAGGTGCAGATTCACCGTAAGTGGTCATACCGATCACACGACCATCCAGACCTACAAATTTCCACCAGTAATCTACATGTGCAGCTTCAACCGCTACACGTGCACGAATCGCTGCAGGAAGAACTGATTCACGGTAAGCAGCATCTTGCTTCATGAATTCTTCAGCACATGGCATAGATACGACACGTACACCTTCAAGCTGTGCATAAGCTTCCATTGCAAGAGAAACTTCAGAACCAGTCGCAATGATAATCGCTTTCAATTCGCCTTTTTCTTCAGCCAGAACATAACCACCTTTCGCTACATTCTCAATTTGTGCTTGAGTACGAGTCTGGAATGGCAGGTTTTGACGAGAGAAGATCAACGCTGTTGGACCTTCTGAACGCATCAAAGCAGATTTCCAGGAAATCGCTGCTTCAACGGTGTCACATGGACGCCATGTATTCAGGTTTGGAGTACCACGTAAAGATGCGATTTGTTCGATTGGCTGGTGTGTAGGACCATCTTCACCCAGACCGATTGAATCGTGAGTGTAGACATGAATCACACGTTGTTTCATCAGCGCAGACATACGTACTGCATTACGTGCATATTCCATGAACATCAGGAATGTTGCTACATAAGGAATGAAACCGCCATGCAGTGCTACACCATTGGCAATCGCAGTCATACCAAATTCACGTACGCCGTAATGAACATAGTTACCTGCTGGATTGTCCTGTACGCCTTGTGCACCTTTCCAAAGTGTCAGGTTAGAACCTGCAAGGTCAGCAGAACCACCTAGTACTTCTGGTAATGAAGGTACAAGTGCTTGCAACGTATTTTGGCTCGCTTTACGTGTAGCAATGGTTTCTTCTTTTGCATTTACTTCAGCGATATAAGCATCCGCTTTTGCAACAAAGTCAGCTGGAAGATCACCAGAAAGACGACGTTTTAATTCAGCTGCTTCAGTTGGATATTTTGCTGCATAAGCGGCAAAAGTTTCGTTCCATGCTGCTTCAGCTTGTGAACCTTTTTCTTTGGCATCCCAAGCTGCGTATACATCCTCAGGAATGACAAATGCTTCGTCTGACCAGCCAAGCGCTTCACGAGTCAATACGATTTCGTCATTACCCAAAGGTGCACCGTGACAGTCTTCTTTACCCTGTTTGTTCGGTGAACCTAAACCGATCACTGTTTTACACATGATGATGGTTGGTTTGTTCGCTTCAGCTTTCGCTTCTACAGTCGCTTGACGGATTGCATCTGCATCATGGCCATCAACTTTGATCACTTGCCAGCCATAAGACTTGAAGCGTTGTTCTGTATCGTCAGAGAACCAGCCTTCAACTTCACCGTCAATTGAAATGCCGTTGTCGTCATAGTAAGCAATCAGCTTGCCTAGACCTAAAGTACCTGCCAAAGAACATGCTTCGTGAGAAACACCTTCCATCAAGCAGCCATCGCCCAGAAAGCAGTAAGTGTAGTGATCAACAACTTTGATATCGTCTTTATTGAATTGCGCAGCTAAAGTTTTCTCAGCCAGTGCAAAACCAACAGCATTTGCGATACCTTGGCCTAATGGGCCAGTGGTTGTTTCAATACCCGGTGCATAGCCCAATTCTGGGTGACCTGGAGTTTTAGAATGAAGTTGACGGAATGCTTTAAGATCTTCAATTGAAAGATCATAGCCCGTTAAATGAAGAAGTGCGTATTGAAGCATAGAGCCATGGCCATTCGACAATACGAAACGGTCACGGTTAGCCCAATTCGGATTTGTTGGGTTATGGTTTAAGAATTCACGCCAAACCACATCAGCGATATCTGCCATCCCCATTGGAGCACCTGGATGTCCTGAGTTTGCTTTTTGCACAGCATCCATTGCCAATACACGAATTGCGTTTGCAATACGACGTTCATTAAGCGGGGTTGTCATAAATCAGCGTCCAAATAAATTCAGAAGAAATAGGAAATGATGAAAAGACTTTCAAAACTGCCGTCTATTGTCTTAAAAAAACAGCGAGGGGTAAAGACTAGCCTACAATATTTATCAATTTATTGATGTTGTATTTACCTATCGGATAAATATTCTGCACTTTTAAGATGCATTGATTGACTAGAGTCTAAGTTAGATTCTAATAAAATGATAAATCTGGGATTATTCTTAACTATTTTTTATAAATTAAACTTTCACAATATGTTGAATTCCTTTTCAGGATACATGCATATAGGGATCAAAACAGAAGATCCGGATTTAAATAAATAATCTTTCCAGGCTATAAAAATGCATATGTGAATATCTATTGTTTGCCCAAGGTCCCCAGACATAAAAGATAAAGGTTAAAGTTAAATCAGGCTAATCGATACCACGAAAATTATTGTCCTCGGCAATCTTTAGGTAAATAACGCTGACTGATATCGCTCGACGAACAACTGCCGCTATAAACATCAAAAGCGATGGATTTCCCACGGATTGCCGTATCTACCCTATCCTGCCGTAGCTTAAATTCAATCCGACAAGCGGCATTGATCACGACTTTTTCAATATATTGGGTTCCGCTGCCAATTTGACGGCCTGCATCACAATGTCCATCAGAGGCAATAAATTGAGTTCGATAGCTACCTGCCTGCTCAAAAACCTCTGTTAGTTGGCTTCGCACTACATAACTGTGATAACTCATGCCTGCTACTGTCGCCAGAATGGCAATAATCGTGAGTACAATCATGACTTCAATCAAGGTAAACGCCTTTTGATACATGCTTTTCCATCTCCGTACAGTCTTTTAAACAAATCCATACCAAAAGATTTCGCCACTTCCTGACAGGCGGTTTCTGAAGACTTGAAGCTACTATGCAGAGTCGTACTATTTGCAGCAAGGCTGTCTGTCGTGTGGTCAATACACCCACCTTAATTTATTAATAGAATGATCACTTTCCTTGATATTTGAGGCATTTAATTTTTATATTTTTCTTAGTACTTAGTTATGCAAATTTGTTTAGAAATATCACTGCTTAATAAGCGTCTCTTATCAATTCACAGATTATTTATTAAGTTTATTAAATGAATCCACCCTGCTGTTTAGTTAGGCATATCAGTTTTTTTAATTCCAATAATCAAATAAAAGCACAATAATTTGAAACAATTTCGTGCAATTTTGTCGAGTTGCGCTAGTCCTAGAGCACAAGTCGATGTAACATATCGGGTCTTTAAATTTAACTGTGATAGGACTATGCGCGAGTACGCTGTATTTACTTCGGAATCTGTAAGCGAAGGCCATCCAGATAAAATGGCTGACCAAATCAGTGATGCTATCTTGGATGCAATCTTAAAAGAAGACCCATATGCACGGGTTGCTTGTGAAACGCTTGTAAAAACAGGTGCGGTTGTACTTGCCGGTGAAATCACAACAACTGCGAACATCGATTTTGAAGCGGTTGTCCGCCATACCGTTAACAGTATTGGTTATCATCATTCTGACCTTGGCTTTGATGGTTCGACTTGTGCGATCATCAACATGATCGGTAAACAGTCTCCTGAAATTGCTCAGGGTGTAGACCGTCAGAAACCGGAAGATCAAGGTGCCGGCGACCAAGGCTTGATGTTTGGTTATGCCAGCCGTGAAACTGATGTACTTATGCCTGCGCCAATTTCTTATGCGCACCGCTTAATGGAAAAACAGGCTGAATTACGCCGTAACGGTACATTGCCTTGGTTACGTCCAGACGCAAAAAGCCAGGTGACTTTCGCTTATGAAAATGGCGTACCTGTTCGTCTAGATGCTGTTGTGCTTTCGACTCAACACGATCCTGAAATTTCACAAGCTCATTTAAAAGAAGCTGTGATTGAAGAAATCGTGAAAAAAATCATTCCTGCCGACATGTTCCATGCAGATACCAAATTCCACATCAACCCGACCGGGATGTTTGTGATCGGTGGTCCTGTAGGTGACTGTGGTCTGACTGGCCGTAAAATCA
Organism: Acinetobacter variabilis; assembly: GCF_000369625.1. GTDB lineage: Bacteria > Pseudomonadota > Gammaproteobacteria > Pseudomonadales > Moraxellaceae > Acinetobacter > Acinetobacter variabilis. The sequence continues at coordinate 677,551 of NZ_KB850113.1, read as the reverse complement.
TTGTAGACACTTACGGTGGTATGGCACGTCACGGTGGCGGCGCATTCTCTGGTAAAGATCCATCGAAAGTTGACCGTTCTGCTGCTTATGCAGGCCGTTATGTTGCGAAAAACATTGTCGCTGCGGGTCTTGCAGACAAATGTGAAATTCAGGTGTCTTATGCGATTGGTGTAGCCGAGCCTACTTCAATTTCAATCAATACCTTCAATACAGGCAAAGTGTCTGATGAATTGATCGTTCAATTGGTACGTGAGCACTTTGACCTGCGTCCATACGGTATTACCCGTATGTTGAACCTGATCCAACCGATGTATAAACAGACTGCTGCTTATGGTCACTTTGGTCGTGAAGGTTCAGATACTGCGTTTACTTGGGAAAAAACTGACAAAGTCGAAGCACTTAAAGCATCTGCTGGTCTATAAGTTTTCAGGTTTTAAAAGCTCGCTTTATGCGGGCTTTTTTATGGCTTCTAATTTTAGCCTGACAAAAATTGAGCCGGAAATAGTTGTGTTTTGTTACATCTAAAACTACATCTTAAAGCAGATAAACTCACTTTTTATAAGCGGTGAGAAGCAATCCACACAAGGTTTGTAAGAAAATACATTCAAATAATCAAGACGATTTATATTTAGCAGAAATTGTATAAGTCTTTATAAAAATTACATTTAGCGAACAAATTCTGATCTAATTATTAGCATAAATTCAAATAAATACTCGCTAGACTGTTTTTCGACCTTACAACTACAAAGGATATGACACGATGAATAAATTACTTGTTGCTTTGGGTTTAGCTGCAACCGTTGCTTTAGTGGGTTGTAATAAGAAAGAAAATCCTGAAACAGGTGCGACAACTGGCGAACATTTAGAAAATGCTGCTACTCAAGCCGGCCATGATATGGAAGATGCCACTCATGAGGCTTCTCAAGAAACTGATCAAGCCATGAATAATGCGGCTGCAAATGCTTCCCGTGCCGCTGATGAAGCCGCCGCTGCGACTTCTCGAGCAGCCGATGCCACTGCTGAAGCCGCTAAAAACGCGACTGCTGCAACTGCCGGTGCTATTGAAGAAGGTGCAGGCAAAGTACGTGAGAAAGCTGAAAATTAATTTTTAAAGCTTTCGATCTTTAAAAGCCTGCTTTGCAGGCTTTTAAACTTTTTATACGTTTCACTATTAGGCAGGTGATTGTTCTAATTAAGCTGATATCTTTTGAAATAATCACGACCTTATATCATTTAAAGTCATAATTATTATCAGTTATCAGGATGTTTAATTGACTCTTAGAAGCCCTAGATCAGCCCATTTTAGTGAGAAATTGCGTAATATACGCGACTTTATTTTTAAAGCTTGATCTCCCATGTCTGTCATTGCTGCGTCTTCCCAGCGATCGAATCTCTCGGTCTGGGTGGCTTTTATTTTACTTGTATTAGGAACTGTCGGTGCTTATCACATCGTAGGTCTGAACCAGGCTCTATTATTTCTGGTGGGTGGTGCACTGGGTATGACCTTGTATCATGCATCGTTTGGTTTCACCTCCAGCTGGCGCGTCTTTATTAAAGAACGTCGTGGTCGTGGCTTACGTGCCCAAATGATCATGCTGAGTCTTGCTGTATTGCTATTTTTCCCTGCTTTAGGCGCAGGTGAACTGTTTGGTAATCCAGTTCAAGGCTTTGTCAGTCCGGTTTCACTGTCTGTGGTGATCGGTGCATTTATTTTCGGGATTGGCATGCAGCTCGGTGGCGGTTGTGCATCAGGTACACTTTATACTGTGGGTGGTGGCAGTGCTCGTATGCTGGTCACCCTGTTTTTCTTCTGTGCCGGCTCACTGATTGCGACTTCGCATATTGACTGGTGGTTTAACCTACCTCATTTCGCACCTATCTCCATTGTAGAAAGTTTTGGTGTCATTCCTGCACTTGTTTTGAGCTTTGTCGTTTTTGCTGTTATTGCTGCTGCAACTGTATTTTTTGAAAAGAAACGTCATGGCAACTTGGAAATTGAAGCTCAAAGCCAGCATCAGGGCTGGAAACGCTTTTTGCGTGGTCCATGGCCATTAATCTGGGGCGGAATCATTTTAACCCTGCTTAACTTTGCTACTTTGGCGCTGGCTGGTCGTCCATGGGGTGTCACTTCTGCCCTTGCTGTCTGGGCCGCGAAATCTGCAAGTTTTGTTGGAATTGATGTAGCCTCTTGGGCGTATTGGCAGCAACCAGCAAATGCCAAAGCCTTATCTGAATCACTCTGGTTCGATATTACATCCATGATGAACTTTGGCATCATGCTTGGTGCATTATTGGCTGCCAGTCTGGCAGGTAAATTTGCTCCGAACTTCAATATTCCAAAACGTTCATTGGTTGCTGCGGTTATTGGCGGCTTGATGCTCGGCTATGGCGCTCGTCTGGCTTATGGCTGTAATATCGGTGCCTATTTTAGTGGTATTGCTTCGGGCAGCGTACATGGCTGGTTATGGCTGGTCTTCGCATTTCTCGGAAATGGTCTAGGTGTAAAACTTCGTCCAATTTTCTTCCCCGGTGAGAAACCTCAACCAGAAAAATTAACTGGTTGCTAAATAAAAAGCCCATCTTTGTGATGGGCTTTTTTTATAGCTTCATACTTATAACGCAGCTTTTAAGTTACAGCCATAATTCATGGTCTGTTGAACCTGGCGATAAGTGGTATAACGATCCAGAATAAAAGTATAGAACTGATCGCTAGATGCAAAATTGGATTTCAGGTCTTCATTCTCGACTTTAGGCAACTGGATCTGATCGACCAGATTCAGATTATAATGCCCCAAGCGATACATCTCGGCAAAATAGCCATTCATCATGTCACAATAGGCCACTTTACTGGATTTTAGAGCAGTCCGGCTGACAGGATGCTGATTCAAGGTTTGCAGATTATTTACATCCAAAGGCAGCTGATGAGAAAAGGCAATACTTTCTAATTTTTTAAATTGCTGAAAGTCCTGTGCCAACTTACTGTTTAGATCATCAAAACGTTGCTGTAATTCCTGTGCACTTTTAACCTGATATTTACCCGGATCTACTGCTACTTTCTGTTGCTCTGCTGAACACGCAGCCAATCCGGTTACCATAGCTAATGATGCCAGCCATACCTTCATATCTATACACTCGATCTAAATATTAGCTGTCATTATGCCTTAAACTTGGGCGAAGATTTTATTTAAAGTACTTTCTCATTCATATAACGCCAGTAGCGTTTAGGTACATACTGGATATGTAGTTTCATATTTTGTCGTGCCTGAATATTCACGCTTTTAAAATAATCTTTCCAAAGCTGATCATAGAGTACTTCTTCATCATCCAGTTCAATACTAAAAGACTGACTATGTCCAATCCGGATTTGTGGATCAACCATTTCTGCATTCATCTCTATCTGGTGCACATCATGTAAATCGTAATAGATGCCGTACTGGCGCTGTTCATCATAAATTAGCCAACGCTGGTCTTGGTAACGTTCCTTAAAATGCCGGGAAATAATCGGCAGTACATTAAAATCCGGCTTCACCAGACTGAGGAACGATCCATCTTTGGCTTTTTTGAAGCGGACAAAAGCTTCCATACGATGCTTTTCACGCCCGACCTGTTTGCACCATTGTGACATTCCGATGACTGCATGATGACCATAATCTTTATCAACCGGCCGCTGGTTTTGAAACACATAAACTGCAAAATCAAATAGATTCTGAAATGCCTGTTCTTTTTCAGAAAGAAAAGCATAATAAAAGGCTTTTAAACTGCTGGATGATACTTTCTGTTTTAAGCCTTGCCAGACCCGCTGTCCCTGACTTTCATTCGAGGCCACATGAATAAAATCATCGAATAAGCCATTTTGTGCCTGCGGATTGGCAGTCACTTTGACATCAAATTCTTTAAATTCAAAAGCCCGAAAAACACAGCTTAATAAACCGGTCATGGTGCCATCAAAACAGTAGTGTGGCATCAGAAACCGAATCCCAGTTGAGGTGACAATTGTTGCTGATATTTGGATTGACCAGCTTGTAAAATCTGCTGGCGAATCTGCTGGGATTGCTGCTCCTTTTGAAATTTTGGTGTATCTGCACAGCGGATAAAATGCTGTGCCCGGTTATACGCCACGCCCATCCTTTTCAGTTGGTCAATATGAATCTGACCAAAACGGCGTGCCTGTACAATCTTTTTGGCAGAACGTACTCCAATGCCCGGCACGCGTAAAATCATTTTGTAGTCGGCTCGGTTAATATCAACCGGGAAGGCCTCAGGATGACGTAAAGCCCAGCTCAGCTTTGGATCAATATCCAGATCCAGATTTGGATGCTGGTCATCTACAATTTCATCCGCTGAAAATCCATAAAAACGCATCAGCCAGTCAGACTGATATAGACGATTTTCTCTTAATAAGGGTGGTGCTGAGCCAATTGCGGGTAAGGCTTTTTCTTCGGGATTAATCGGAATATAGCCAGAAAAATACACACGTTTCAGCTTAAACTCCTTGTAGTGCCGATCAGCCATCAAAATAATATCTTTGTCCGTCTCACTATGCGCACCAACCACCATTTGCGTGGTCTGCCCTGCAGGAACAAATTTAGGAACGGATTTGATGATCTTACGTTCATCTTTCAACTGGATTAAACGGTCCCGCACAATTCCCAGATCTTTTTGTACTTCTGTATGGGTTTTCTCTGGGGCAAACTTTTGCAAGCCTGCTTCGGTCGGCATTTCCAGATTGATACTCATCCGGTCGACATATAAACCTGCTTCAGTAATAATCTCCTGTGATGCTCCAGGAATGGTTTTGAGATGAATATAACCATTAAAATTTTCTTCAAGACGCAACTTTTTCACCACCTGCAACATCCGCTCCATGGTGTAATCTGCTGATTTAAAAATTCCCGAACTGAGAAACAGCCCTTCAATATAATTACGGCGATAAAAATTCATGGTCAGATCGACCACTTCCTGCACGGTAAATGCAGCACGTTTTACGTCATTGGAACGACGAGAGACACAATAAGCACAGTCAAAAATGCAGACATTGGAAAACAGTATTTTCAGTAATGAGACACAGCGACCATCTTCGGTATAGCTATGACAGATCCCATTTCCGGTATTGCCCAAGCCTTTGTCTTTATTTTTGCGGTTGCTGCCACTCGATGAACAGGACACATCATATTTGGCGGCATCAGCTAAAATTTGTAGTTTTTCTCGGATACGATCAGACATGATTTCAGCAAGTTGTTGGCTAAAAACCTATTATAAATTTTCCCTGTTCTGCACTATAGCTTTGCTGTCTTTGTGACGACATCTCATGTCGTAAGAAATGTAAATGAACCGTTATCCATACAGCATTATTTCAAAATAAAATAACCAATATGATTTGCTTAATTCTGCGGCTATAGGCAAAGTAGATAGAGTAACAGGGAGCAAATCTATGTCTTTATTAGAAAAACTTGGAATAAAACATCCTATTTTTTTGGCCCCTATGGCAGGCCTTTCGACACCTGAACTGGCAGCGGAAGTTTCAAATCAAGGTGGTCTGGGTTCGCTAGGCTTGGGAGCCAGCAGCGTAGAATCTGCGCGCCAGCAGATTTTAAAAACTCAGGAACTTACAGACTGCCCATTTCAGGTTAACTTTTTCTGTCATGACAGCCAGCCTCTTGATGAAAACGTAGCTCAAGCCTGGATTGACCAGTTTAAAGATAAATTTGCTGAATACGGAATTAATCCACCCACTCAATTACACTGTATTTACCCAAGTTTTAAAGACAATGATGATTTCTTGAATCTGGTTCTGGAAACCAGACCATGTGCGGTCAGCTTTCATTTTGGCATTCCTCTTCCGCATCAGGTTCAGGCTCTAAAAGATGCCGGTATTCTGACGATGGTATCTGCCACCAATTTTGCTGAGGCCAAAGCCATTCAAGAGGCAGGGATTGATATCATCATTGCTCAAGGCATTGAGGCTGGAGGTCACCGGGGTATCTTTAGCACCAAGTTTGATGCCTCAGTCAAAACCTCTAATCTGGTCAAGTTAATAAAACAGCATTTTTCATTGCCGGTGGTTGCTGCAGGCGGAATCATGAATGGTGAACAAGCACGTCAGATGATGGACTTTGGCGCTGAAGCAGTACAATTAGGCACGGCATTTGTTCAGTGTAAATCTTCCAATGCCAATGACGCCTATCGTAAAGCGCTACTGTCCAAGCCGCTGACTCAAGTTAGTGCCAGCATTTCCGGCCGTCCAGCGCGTGGCATCATTAATCACTGGCATATAGACATCGACACTCCTGATCGTCTGGATGTACCTGCCTATCCATATACTTATGATCTGGCCAAGCAGTTACATGCAGCAGCGTCCAAACATGGTGATCAGGGTTATGGCGCGTTTTGGGCAGGTTCAAATGTGGCACAAATTCGTGAGATGGAAGCCTCTGATTTAATTAATCAGTTAGTGCTGGAAATGAAACAGAAGTAAAGAAAATCTTTATTTTAAAAATAAAAAAACCTCTCCACGAAGAGGTTTTTTTATATCGTTCTTTTAACGAGTCATACGATACCAAGCATCTTTGATCGCAAATTTTGCTTCTTCCCAATTCAAACGGGATTCCCCTTTTACCTGCTCCCATTTGGTTCGTAGTTCAGGTTCGGCATGTTCAAAGTCAGTCTGACGGTCATATAGCGGACGGTTTTCATAACCCACCCGATAAGCACCACGATAGTCACGATCATAGTCTAGATCGCTGTAGGTGGTACGTGATTCAGTATAATACGGACGGTTGGTATGTTCGTTTCTCCAGTAATCATCTTCCTGCTTAATCGTGTCCGGATGCTGATAATTATCTGCCTCTGGATGATTTTCTGGATGCTCGTAGTTATCCGTCTGTTTCGAATGATCAGGTGAAGCAATATCATTTCCTGCAATGCCGCCTACAACACCGCCAATGATACCGCCTACTACTGCACCTGGAGGACCACCTACCAGACCGGCAGTCGCTCCAACTGCTGCCCCGCCTAAAGTACCTGCACTGGTAGCAAGTACATTATCCTCGCCTTCATTCATATCTGGCACACGAGGATTATCTTTTTGAGGTGAATTCAAATCTGGTCGAGCACTGGCATCTGTTGCATCTTGATTTAATGCGTCACTACGTTCCTCTGGTAATTTAGTCGAGGTTTTATTGCCAAAGTCTGTAACTGGACGATTGGTATTTGTCATTATAGATCTCCCTTGATCATGAGAATGAACAAGATTGAATAAACATCTTGCCATGCTAGAAATTCAGCTTAGAGCAATTTCACGTAAACAATGTCCATGTCCTGTCCAGTTTAAGTGAACTTAATATGCGGCTATGTTCACTACAGGCCTTAATGTAACGGAAGCATATAAAATCTTAGCTATAAGATAAAAAAGGTACTGTATTTACTACAGTACCTTTTGAAATAAGTAGGAAGTCTATTTTTTTATTTAGTTTCTAACAGATTCACCTGATCTACTTGTACATCGCTCATGATATGGCCATGTTCTAGTAATCCATTAAAATAGTTTTCCACCACTTTATATTGATCGGCAGTGTTTTCTACTTGATACATATTTTGACGGAATTCATTACTCGAACGTAGTCCTTTGGTATACCAGGCAATATGCTTACGCGAAATACGGCAACCTGAATATTCACCATAAAATTCATAAAGCTCAGATAGATGTCCTAATAACACATCTTTCACTTCAGCAATACTTGGCGCAGCAAGATGCTCTCCAGTTTCTAAATAATGTGCAATTTCACGAAAAATCCACGGACGTCCTTGTGCAGCACGGCCAATCATGATGGCATCTGCACCTGTATAGTCCAGTACATATTTGGCTTTCTCAGGGCTATCAATATCTCCGTTCGCAATCACGGGAATATTCAGCATCTCTTTAACTTCCTTGATTAAGGAGTAACGTGCCGTATTGAGGTACATGTCTTCACGAGTACGACCATGTAATGCTAACGCTGCAATCCCCGCGTCTTCAGCACGTTTTGCAACTCGTAGGATATTTTCATGACCGTTGAGATAGCCCAAACGGGTTTTTAAAGTCACAGGAACATCAACTGCAGCGACGACCGCATCTAAAATACGTGCAACCAGATCTTCATTCTTTAACAAGGCAGAGCCGGCTAGCTTATTACAGACTTTCTTTGCTGGACACCCCATATTGATATCAACAATTTGTGCTCCATTTGCAACCTGATAACGTGCTGCCTCAGCTAAGTCATGCGGATCAGAACCAGCAATCTGCGCTGAGATTGGTGCCAGCTCACCATCAAAATTTGCCCGATATAAGCTCTTTTTGCTCATGCGCAAGGTCTTGTCAGAAGTCATCATTTCACTGACTGCATGACCCGCACCGAAGTACTTGCATAAGGTTCTAAATGGACGATCGGTGACACCTGCCATGGGAGCGACAATCAAATTATTTGACAGTTGATAGGGACCAATATACATATAAATTCATCACTTTTCTGATGGGCATAGTATACTGCATCTGCCTTGTTCACTCATCTTTTCAATTTATTTACGACACCATGAACAAATATTTTGCTCAAGCTTTTTCTCTTAAGTCCTTATCCCTACTTGCTTTATCTATTAGCCTTGTAGGGTGTGGCAATGGCTCATGGTGGTCAAATGATGAACCAACTCTTGAAGTTGAACATATTCGCAAAGCCATTCCAGGTCGTGTCAGCCAGCGCGAATCCTGGGCACAGGATATTTATGACATTACTGACCAGCTCGGTATTCCACAAACTAAAGAGAATATCTGTTCAATCGTAGCAGTTGTCGATCAGGAATCTAACTTTAATGCAGACCCGGTAGTTCCTGGTCTTGGTGAAAAAGCCGTTAAAGAAGTTCAGGAACGGCTGGAAGAAAAATTTAAAGATAAACTTGGTGAAAGTATCGGTGGAACAGTTGCAGGATATTTCCAGGATGTACTAAAAAACCATCCAAGCCCAGAAGACAATTATTTAAGCCGGATGCGCCGGGTCAAAACCGAACGTCAATTAGATGAACTTTATCGTGAAATCTTTGATTACATGGCTAAGCATTATCATGTAAGTGCATTGACAGGTGCAGCTAAACTGTTTGGGCAAAATATTGGCGAAAAAATGAATCCGATTACAACCTTGGGTTCTATGCAGGTTCATATCAGCTATGCCAAGGAATATAAACGTCAAGGTGGTAGTATTGCTGATTTACGTAGTGACCTGTATAGCCAGTATGGCGGACTCTATTACGGGATTCATCGATTGATGATGTACCCTGCGGATTATGAAAAACCGATTTATCGCTTTGCTGATTATAACTCTGGGATGTATTCCAGCCGTAATGCAGCATTCCAGAGCATGTTAAATAGCTTAACCGAAGCTGAGTTGAGTCTGGATGGCGATTTACTACTATATACTAAAGATGGCGCGATTCGCTCACAAAAGAGTCAATCTGAACGAGAGCTCATCAGCGTTTTTGCAAAAAATAATTTTATTATTACTGAACGTCAGATTCGGGCTGACTTAAAGAAAGAAAAAGTTAAAGATTTTGAAGATACTATGACTTATCGTGGCATCAGTAAACTTTATCAAGAAAAAACTGGTAAAGAGCCAATTTATGCAATGATGCCAGAAGTCGTGATCTCAGGCCCAAAATTGAGTCGTGAGTATAATACTAACTGGTTTGCCAGCCGTGTCGATGGTCGTTATCAAACATGCATGCACCGCATCAAAAACATAAAACTCTAGCCTTATTTGATTTTGATGGAACCCTGTATCCTTATGACAGTTTTACAGGGTTCATTTTCTATGCCTTAAAGAAAAGGCAAATTCTGAAACGTGGACTTCGTATTCTGCCTTGGATTCAGGCTTACTATCTTAAGCTCTATCCTGCTCATGCGATGCGACCAAAACTGTATTACACCATGTTCAGAAATAGTCATGCGCAGGAAATTCAGCAGCTTGCCGAAGAATACGCACAGCGGCTTGTTTTAAGATTGAATCCCAAGCTCTTAAAGCAACTCAGACAACACCAGCAACTCGGGCATCAAGTCGTTCTCGTTTCAGCCTCGTTAAATTTATATTTAAAACCGGTTTGTACTTATTTAGGCATTGACCTGATTTGTAGTGAAGTAGAAATTCTGACAGGCGAAATGACAGGTTTATACAACACACCTGATTGTAGTAAGGATCAGAAGAAAAGCAGAATCTTGGAAAAATATAATTTAGAAGATTATGCTGAAATTTATGCTTATGGAAATAGTGAGGAAGATGAGGCAATGTTAAGCCTTGCACAGTATGCTTATTTAGAAGGACGAGATAAAGTACTTCCATTACTTGAAATGAATTTACCCAAGTCTGAACTTAAAATAATTAATTAAACTGAGAATAATAAAAAACCGCTATGAACAGCGGTTTTTTATTGAAATCTATCTTACTTCTTAAACGGAAACGCATATTTCACGATACGTTTAATCACGCTGCCATACTGTTTTACCAGACTGGCATTATTATAGTTTAAGCCGTATTTTTTACATACCGCTTCTACTTTTGGTGCCATTTGACGATAACGGCGTGCAGGCACATCTGGATATAAGTGATGTTCAATCTGATGGCTTAAATGTCCAGTCAAAATATGAAACGCTTCAGAACCGGTTAAGTTTGAAGAACCACGAATCTGACGCGTATACCAGTGACCACGGCTTTCATTTTCCATGACGGCTTTCGGAAACACTTCTACATCTTTAGTAAAGTGACCACAGAAAATAATACTAAAAGTCCAGATATTACGAAGACCATTTGCCACCAGGTTACCTGTCAATACCGGTAATGCTGCAGGACCTGCAATCAACGGAAAGAATACATAATCTTTGAATAATTGCTTACCAATTTTACGCTGCATTGGCTCCCATTCTTCAAGAGTTTGTTCTTTGGTTTTACGGCCTTTGAAGTATTTACCCAATTCAAGGTTTTGAATGGCTACGCCCCACTGGAATAATAAGCAAAATGGAATACTGTAAATTGGCTGTAATAAATAGCCTGGTTTCCAGCGTTGCTCAGGGAATAAACGCAACAAGCCATAACCAATATCATCATCCATACCTTTAATATTGGTATAGGTATGATGCTTAAAGTTATGGGTTTGACGCCAGTTGTCTGAAGTTCCGACAATATCCCACTCGTAAGTCTGGCCATTGAGCTTCGGATCATTCATCCAGTCATATTGACCGTGCATGACATTATGACCCAGTTCCATATTTTCCATGATTTTGGCAAAGCCTAATAAGCCTGTACCCAACAACCATGCTGGCGGAAACCAGCCTGCGAATAATAAGGCACGACCTGCAATCGATGAATAACGGATGCTCGAATATACGCGACGGATATATTTGGCATCTTTTTCACCTAAATCATCCAGCACTTCCTGTTTGATGGCATCAAGCTCACGTGCAAGTTCATCTAGCTCAGATTGGGTCAGTTCACGGTTTTTAGGATTTTTAAAATACTGTAATTTTACTGGCATATTCATAGGATAAAACTCGCTTATAAGTCGATGACAAGGTCAGTCTGCGCTGAGTTAACACAAATTTTTAAAAGATTACCTGGCTCGGTATTTTGTGCGCCATTGACCAAATTCTTGGTTGAACCTTCTGCTTTATTACAGGCACATTTATTACAGATGCCCATACGACAGCCATGGGTCGGTCGGATATTCTGCTGTTCCAGACCCACCAGAATCGACTGACCTTTAGGAATCGTGACAATTTTTTTCGATTGAGTCAGGGTTACATTGACAAAACCAGTATCAGCTTCATCATTCAGACTCATGCTGAAAGCTTCACTTTTGAACAGTTTTGCTGAAGCAAACAGTCGTTCTGCAGTCGCAACAAAACCTGATGGTCCACACGCATAGACTGTGCTGTGTTCCAATGCCTGCAATTGATCTAGATAAGATTCATCAAGACGCGGCGCAGCCGGTTGTTCCTGAGTTGCAAATACCTGATAAGAAAAGTTTGAAAACTTTTGTGTCAGCTCTTCAAAACGCGCAATGAAAGCAGCATCCTGATTTTTCTTGACCCAATACCATAAAGTTACTGGTGCAACCAATTCAGCTTTATCATTTAAAGCTTCCAGTATACTCAGCATTGGTGTAATACCACTACCCGCAGCAAGCAAAAGCAATGGGCTGCTCTGTTCTGGCAAAGTCATGTCACCGAAAGGTTGACCGAATTCAATGATATCGCCGACTTCAGCCTGTTCAGCAAACCAGGTGGTAACCTTACCTGCATTCACTTTTTTAACCGTCAATAAAACATGCTGCTGATCAATACGGGTCAGACTATAGCTACGTTCATAACGAATGCCGTTCACCACCACAAATACAGGATGATGCTGGCCCACCTGACCGAACTGGAATAAATGATTGACACGAATCGTCAGACTCAGCATATCCTGCGCAGCATTTTCTTTGCGCACGATCTTGCCTAAGGGCTGATTCATCGACCATAGAGGATTTAATTTCTGCATCCAGAAATTAATCGCATATGGATCAATCACACTCTCTTTCAGCGTATTTAATGGCGTTTTAAGCTTTTCGAGTACAGGCATCGTTTTAGACATCACCTTGGATTTTTAATTATTATACACTTGTATATATATTTGTATATACACTTGTATTGTTTCTAATCATTTCACAAGCTGGACTGCCTTCGTTATAATGTGTTAATGCCTTTTACTAATCACCTCATGAATGAGCCTTCAATGAAAATAAGCAGTGACGCGTCTTTACCATCGAAAAGCATTGATGAGCCCATTATTGTCCGTAGTGTGGGCCGTAAAGCGACCATTACCAAGGAAGAACTGTTTCAGGCTGCTTTAAACCTGATTGGACCACAAAAAAGTATTTCATCTTTAAGCTTGCGTGAAGTTGCCCGTGAGGCTGGAATTGCTCCGAACAGTTTTTATCGTCATTTTAAAGATATCGATGAACTGGCGATTGAATTGATTGATCGTGCCGGGATTGTGCTGCGTCAGATTCTCAATGAGTCCCGCCTAAAAGCATCGAAACAGAATAGTATTATCCGTAGTTCTGTCGAAGTCTTTATTGCCCAGCTGGATGCTGATGAAGGCAATTTAAGCTTGTTATTACGTGAAGGCTATACCGGTTCAAAATCTTATAAACAGGCAGTCGAACGCCAACTGAATTATTTCCAGCAGGAGCTTCAGGAAGACCTGATCCGTCTGGAACGACTTAATAATAAAAAATTATTTCATCCCGATATTGCTGCTAGAGCGATTACCCAACTGGTATTTAATATGGGAGCCAATGTGATCGATATGGCACCTGAAGACCGTAAGGAAATTGCGGAACAAACCATGATCATGATTCGCATGATTCTGGAAGGTGCCCGTCATCTGGATCAGTCTCAGATCCGTTAAACCAGCTGAAAAAAGACTCTTAGTGAGTCTTTTTTATTATCAAGATTAAAGCTCATTCAATTTAGCTTTAACATGGTTTGCTGTCACTTCTGGATGTTTTAGTGGAAACATATGTCCGCCCTGCACCACTGAATAATCTACCCGATAAACCTTATGCATGCTTTGTGGTAAACCTTGCTGATAAAACTGGCTGCGCTCTGCTGTGATTAAATGTATCGGAACCTGTGGTGGTTTTCTTGGTGTACGCCACCACCAGGCCGGTACAGTCCGGAAAATTTCTGCCTCAACCTGTTTCGGAATAGCTAAAGTTACTCCTCCACGCTCTTGATCAGGTACAATCCCGCTTTCAATATAATCCTGAAAACATTGTTCATCAAAATGCTTAAATAGACGATTCGATCTCAGCGCTGCAACGGCGTCCTGTTTAGATGGCCAGTAATCCTTACGTTTTAGGGTAATACCTGCCGGAGTGAAGCGGTCAATACTTTTTAAGTTGAACTTTTTCACGACTTCAAACAATGCACTATTTTTCCCAATTACGAAAGGTGGATCCATGATCACCAGTTTGGAAAATAAATCCGGACGTTGATAGGCTGCCATTAAAGTTACCAAACCACCAAATGAATGTCCCAGCCCAATCACCTTTTGATCCGGAGATTGCTGCTGGATATCCTGTATCACTTCATTTACTAGATAACGCCAGTCTTTGGTAATTGGATAGGCTGGATTCATCCCGATCAGCGGAATCGCCTTGACCTGATATTCATCCTGAAAATAATTTAAAAACTTACGATAGCTTGCCGATGGAATGCCATTGGCATGAGTAAAATGCAAAACCTGTTTCATTATTTTCTTTGATCATTTCTTTATAAAGCCTGATAGAAGCTTAATATTAAAATATGAAATTCCACAGGATCTAATTCACCAATCTATGACCTTTAAGTCACTTTCAGTCTAGATCGACATATGGTCCATTATTTTTTAGAAATAGCCAGATTTTGCATCGGTAAAAAAGTGGCTCCACAACTGGCTTTATCTCCAGCAATGATTACAGCCCTACCTTTGACTATTGTAGATAAATCACTAGCAATTGCAGTAACCGTAGTTTGACACTTGGGACAGTAATGCTTCATGCCATTCAGATGCACTGCCATACCATTAATTAAAAAAGAGCTCTCACACTCAGAGACCATACCGCCATGGCTGGTTTTCGCGCCAATAGTGATCAATGCTTTGGACATGGTATTTTATTTCTTATTCTTAGGTGTGCTGATTTTAAACAATACAGAAAATATCAGCTAGCACAGCCCGACCAAGCACTTAATGAAGATTTAAATTTCAGTCATAAAAAAGCAGCCCGAAAGCTGCTTTTTAATTCATTAGACCTTTATGGCTTAACCACGACCATTACCTGAATTGCTTCAGGTGTTACAGATAAACCTTCTAACAAACTCAAACCTTCTTTCTGCAATTTCTGTAAACGTGCGATTTCATCTTCACGGATACTTGGGTTGAACTGTTTTAAGTAAGTCAGACGGTCAATTTCATACTGCCATTTATTACCATACACTTCTTTAGCCTGCTGCTTGAAGTTTGGTAATGCTGAACGAGCCAATTCCAATGCTTGTTGATAACGCGCTTCAATTACTTCACGGCGCGCTTTCACTACCTGACGGCAGCTATTGCCATCTAAATGATGTAGATATGGTTTCAGGATTTCAGGCGCAATCTTCTGAGACAAGTCCTGACCTTTTTCACTCAGCAATACACGGATCAGCTGTTGTGGCAAGCTTGATGGCAAGTTTAGTGCTTTTGGTGCAACCACATCAACCTTGAACCACACTTCCATCAATAGAGAACCTTGTGGTAACGCTGCAGACTTTAAGACTGCAACATTGGTACTACCAAAGCCCTGGGTATTGATCATTTCCATCACGCTTTCAGTGAATGGATGTTCTAGGGTCAAGTACTGTGCATCTTCACGGATTTGAGCCTGGTCACGATAGAAAGTGGCTGTCATGCCCTCTTCATCCAGGGTTAAACCTTGTACCTGCATCTGATCCGTTGGCTTGATGATCACCGTACCATTACTTTGTTCATCAAAATCGATATTGGTCGATGCCATGAAACGCTTCATGAACATTGGCAAGGTGGTATTGTCATCATAGTCTTCAAGCGCATTAACAATTTCCTGTGCCACGACGGGGCGGCAAGAATTGTACTCAAGCAGACGGTCACGACCTTCCTGCAACTCAGCTTCCAGTGCTTCACGTTGTACGCTAACTTCTTCCAGCAGATCTTCAAATTCCTGTCCTTTATCTGCCAGCAGGCAATCTTTCAGAGCAACAATAAAGTTTTCTTGCAGCGTTTGTGCAGTTGGAGAAATGTTGCTGAAAATATTCAGCGCTTCGTTATACCAGCGGAACATACGTTCTTGCGCAGTACCCATCAGATAAGGCACATGAATCTGGATACGGTTTTCCTGACCGATACGGTCCAGACGACCAATACGCTGTTCCAGAACATCCGGGTTGGCTGGCAAATCAAACAGGATCAAGTCAGATGCAAACTGGAAGTTACGGCCTTCTGAACCGATTTCAGAGCACAATAAAATCTGTGCACCATAAGATTCTTCAGCAAAATAAGCAGCTGCCTGGTCACGTTCCAGCAGACTCATGCCCTCATGGAACATGGCAGTACGTATACCTGCATGCAGACGTAATACATTTTCTAGCGCTTCAACCACTGGACCACTACGCGCAATCAGCAATACTTTTTTATGCTTCAGATCAGTACGCAACTTTTCCATCAACCACATTACACGCGGATCAGTTTCCATCCACGAGCCATCGAGTTGAGATTCTTCCGGCCACATTTGCTCACGCAATTTACCATCTTTAGACCAGTTTTCTGGCGCTGGCAATGGTGCTGGCTGACAGTCACGGCCCGGGAAGCCCTGAATTGCCTCACGTGTATTACGGAACAGGATACGGCCCGTACCATGACGGTCTAGCAATTCATGAATCGCACGGAAACGTTGCTCTGGGGTATCTTCAATCGCATGACCAAGCAGGCTTTCAATCGCAGTGAAATGCTCTGCTTCAAGTGGCAGATCTGACATCAACACTTCAGCGATTTTAGCGGTATGCTGATACTGCTCTTCTTCATCCAGGAAACGGTCCAATGAACTGAAACGTTGCGGATCAAGTAAACGTAGACGTGCAAAGTGAGATTCTACACCGAGCTGTTCTGGTGTTGCAGTCAATAACAATACGCCCGGTGTTTTCTCTGCCAGCTCTTCGACCAGATCATAACGGTCATTGCCACCTTCTTCCTCAGACCACATCAGGTGATGCGCTTCATCGACAACCAACAGATCAAAGCCCGCTTCAATCGCCTGTTCGCGCAGATCTTCGTGATCCACCATCAAGTCCACAGAAGCAATAATGCGCTGCTCAGTCAGGAACGGATTTAGATCAGGATCATGCTCTTTAATCGAGGCAGTACGCGCCAGATCAAATAGAGAGAATTCAAGATTGAAACGACGACGCATCTCAATCATCCACTGATATTGCAGTGAATCTGGAACCAAGATCAGGATACGTTCAGAACGGCCAGTTTTAAGTTGCTGATGAATGATCAGACCAGCTTCAATGGTTTTACCCAAGCCAACTTCATCCGCCAGTAAAACACGCGGTGCAAAACGCTGACCGACTTCATGTGCGATATACAACTGGTGTGGAATCAGACCTACACGCGAACCGACCAAGCCACGCAATGGACTGGTTTGCATATTGGCTTGCATCAGCAAGGCTTCAATACGCAGGTCATACCACTCTTTATAGTCAATCTGGCTGGCCAGTAAACGGTCTAAAGGTTTAGACAACTGGATCGTTGCGCCTACACGGGTTTCATTTAAAGCTTTACGTTCTTCTGTGCCATCTTCAAGAGTACGGACCACGTGATAACGCACTACGCCATTGCGATCTTCAACTGACTCAACGGTCCAGATCGTACCTTCCTGATCTTGCAGCTCGTCATTTGCATTAAATACGATACGAGATAAGGGTGCGTTACTGCGAGCATAGACGCGAGTTTCATCGCTTTTTGGGAATAAAATGCTGACCGATCGCTCATCAACATCAATGAGAACCCCTAAACCGAGTTCTGTTTCAGTATCTGATAACCAACGTTGACCAATAGCAAATTGCTGCAATTTTTCCACCTTTATCTTAAGTACAAGATTATGAATATCAGGCTCAATCACGAAACGTCATTTGAGCAAAATTTCACACCTTCAAGCAATGTATTTTGACATAAAGCCCACTAAAAAGTGAGCATAATTCACGTCGATTAAACAAGTATTTCCTAGAATTCAGCCGGACAATTAAATTCAACTAACTCTTCTGTTTTAGGATGATAAAAACTTAAACGCTCAGCATGTAAGCATAGACGCGGACTAAGCTGTTGCTGCTCTGGCGTTGCATATAAGGTATCGCCAATAATCGGATGTCCGAGATATTGCATATGTACACGGAGTTGATGTGAACGACCGGTAATCGGGGTCAGTTTCACCCGGGTCACAGCTTGCCCCTGAATTTCAAAATGTTCGATGGCCTGCCATTCTGTAATAGCCGGCTTATTATGATTCGGTTCAGCAATATGCAGTGGTGGACGGCTTGGATCATAAATGACAGGCACATCAACTGTACCCTTGCCTTCTAATGTTCCAGCCACGATGGCCTGATAGGTTTTATCGGTTTGGCGTTCCTGGAACTGGCGGGAGATGGATTTTTGCCCTTCACGGCTTAAGGCAAATACTAAGATACCGGAAGTATCTCGATCCAGACGGTGGATCAGTAAAGTTTTAGGTTCTAATTTGATAAGGCGATTGATCAGGCAATCTTGTAAATCTTCTGTTTTACCGGGCACTGTGAGTAAGCCTGCAGGCTTATGGATGACCATTAAATCTTCATCACGATGTATCAGATGTTCGGTTAGAAAATTACTCAAAGTTCAATCCCACGCTGATCGCGAAAAACAAGGCGGCCATGATAGAAAGCTTGAGTGATAATTACAATGCGCATTTATGTAAATGGCGATGAAATTTCCGATTATTTTAAGAAAATTACCCAATTACCGATCATCGACGTGCAGATTGCATTACAAAGCTCACTAAATCATGTAATGACGGGTGTTGCAGCACATCTTCGTAACGTAGATCAGCACCATGCGCACGCCATGTGCCAACCAGACTCACTACCGCAACCGAGTCCAGTCCATACTGTTTTAAGTCAGCATAAGGATCAATTTCCAGCGCATCCATATCCAGCTGTTCAGCTACTGCTAACATGATGCCTTTGGTTGACAATACATATTCTGACGGCGCACTCAGGTTCCACAATCGGGTCAGACTATAGCTGTTCATATGATGCAAACCTTGTGCCGATATATTCTCAACCCACTGGATATGCTGTTCCTGACTAGGCATCAAAATTGCATCATTAATTATGCAAATTTGCTCTGTCACACTTTGCAGATGTGGCAGGATCTGTTTCAGCATCGGTGTAATCTGTCCGGCGAAAATCAGTTGTGAATGAGTTGAAGCATATTCTCCAAGTTGCTGCATACCTTGCATTAAATCATCGCCATACAAATCAACGATTGGAATATCGAGTGCTTTGGCTTTATTACTGATCTGGATCAGATGAGTTATCAGGTCGCTGTCTTGTATGCCCTGCTGCATACGCAAGTTTTGCAATCCGACTAAAACCAAAACAGATTCATTTGATGTAAGCTGCCATTTGGCTTGAGATGGCGCGAGTTGGATTTTTTTGGGCATGGGGTACAGCATGGGAAGCTCTTATAAATACAAAATAGCATGATGGTTCATGCTATTTTAGTTTAGCATCGATTTGAAAAACACTTTGATTTTACAGACGTTTATTGTTCTAATTTCGTATAACCACCATTATGTTAAATGGAGTTTTTTGCCATTCTTGAAGCTCGTTTATAAAGTTATGAAATACTTCCATAGGCTCTAATGGCGAATAATTTTCTAGTGCTAAATACAATTTATCATCATATGAAATGAGTAAATTATTCAATTTTTTGTCTTCTAAATATTTAGAAAATAAAATAATATTTTGAAAAAAAAGATAAATATCCTCTTTTGATCGAATAGAAATAATGCGACTAAGAACATACTTATTCAATAATTTATGGATTACATTGTTTCTCGTGTTTATATCAAGATCAGTGATATGTATGTTTTTAAAATACTCAATAACCTCTTGAGAATTAGCCAAAAAACATACTTCTAAAGCTAATTCATCTGAAGGATTACTTTCTAGAGTATTTAAGGCCCATTTTTGAATGTCTTCTGGGGATTTTAAATATAATTCTAATTCGACTTTAAATTGAACTTTATTGGCTTCACTCATATTTTTATTTAATTTCTCTAAAATTAACATAATACATATGTTCTATGATGAAAATCTCTTAATGTATCCTTATAAAATTCTAACAATTTGAGTAAATTTATGTGGGACATGGTCATCTATATTTCTATTTTTGATCATTGGCTTTCAGAAGTGGAAGCTGATCAATCTAATATCATGTGCTATAACATCGCATTAAAAAATAATAGTTTAGATGAATATTTAGATGGGGAAGAAAAATTCTTAAATTTTTATTCTCAAATTTTTGATGAGTATTCTTTTAAAAATAATAAAAAAATAGATTTTGATGAATATAAAACCACAGTCATACGAAGCCTAAGAGAACAACTATTAATGGATATTTATGTTCAAAATGGAAGAATAAGGCTACAAGGTGGGTTTGATAGGACTGATCAGCTATTTTTAGCTGATGCATCTTTGCTCCCAGAAATTATGAAAAAATTAGAAACGAATAAATTGCATGTTTTAGAGACAATGAATTATGAAGATTATTTAAAATTAACATAATACACCTTATACGAAATTATTTTGATTTCCTTTTTAAATCATAACTTTATTGTATATAGACAAGCTCTCTCATTAGCGATTGGGCTTTTTAGTTGATATTTCACGTTCCACGCTTCATGTTGGAACATCGTTGGATGATTTTATTAAATTGAGCTGATCAATTTCTATTTTGGATTAGCTTTGCTTAGCCAAAAACTTTTCAATCTCCTGCTGTGCAATCTCAGCATCTTGGAAAGACTTCACTCCAGAAACACCCATTGCACCTACGAGCTGACCTTGATACATAATCGGCTCACCACCTTCCAACATCCCAGAAAAAGTATCCATCGTCAGAAAGCCCATTTGACCGCCTTTGATAATATCTTCAAACAGCTTGGACGGACGGCGACTAATAGCAGAACATCTTGCTTTTTCCAGACACAGGTTTGCTGTCATCGGTGATGCACCATCCATACGCTTCATTGCCAGTAAATTACCAGTTTCATCAACCACAGCAATACTGACATTAAAGCCATTTTCTAACGCATATTCATAGGCCTGATTTAATAAAAACTCAGCATCGCTTAAAGTCAAATAATGTTTGGTTTTCATCAAGATTTTCCTAATTTTTAATATAAATCTCCCCCTAGCCCCCTCTTTTAAAAGAGGGGGAACTTAAATTTTAAGCTTAAGAATTCCCTCCTTTTCCAAAGGAGGGTTAGGGAGGATTTAAAACTTAAGCTTTCATTTCAGCAAAAGTTTCTTTAGCCGCCTGAATTGTGAATTCGATATCCTCATCACTATGCGCAGCTGAAATAAAGCCCGCTTCAAATGCAGATGGAGCCAGGTTCACACCACGACTTAACATGCCATGAAAGAATTTTTTGAAGGCTTCAACATCACATTTCAGCATTGAATCAAAGCTGGTGATGTCTTCCTGATCCGTGAAGTACAGGCCAAACATACCGCCCACTTGCTGGGTCTTGAATGGAATACCTGCTTCATCCGCAGCTGCCTGTAAACCTGCAAGAAGTTTTTCAAGCTGTGCAGTCAATTTTTCATAAAAACCTGGCTCACGCAGATGTTTAAACATCTCGATTCCGGCACGCATTGCTAGCGGGTTACCCGACAAGGTACCTGCCTGATACACGTTACCTAGTGGCGCGATACATTCCATCACTTCACGCTTACCGCCAAAAGCACCGACTGGCAACCCTGCACCAATAATTTTACCCAAAGTGGTTAAATCAGGAGTCACGCCATAATGTGCTTGAGCACCACCAAGACCCACGCGGAAGCCTGTCATCACTTCATCGATAATGAAGACTGAATCATGTTCGTCACAGACATCACGAATAGCTTGTAGAAAACCATCAATCGGTTTCACCAGATTCATGTTCCCTGCTACTGGCTCAACAATCACACCCGCAATTTCAGATCCAAACTTGGCAAAGCATTCTTTTAAAGTAGCGATGTCGTTATACGGAAGGGTTAAAGTATGTTTGGCAAAATCAGCAGGTACACCCGCTGAAGTTGCTTCACCTTCGCCTTTAGTTAGCAGGCC
Organism: Acinetobacter variabilis; assembly: GCF_000369625.1. Lineage (GTDB taxonomy): Bacteria > Pseudomonadota > Gammaproteobacteria > Pseudomonadales > Moraxellaceae > Acinetobacter > Acinetobacter variabilis. Next base: position 655,577 of record NZ_KB850113.1, on the reverse strand, counting down.
AGAACCTGCTTTTACCAGCAGCGAGTCAGAGTGACCGTGATAACAACCTTCAAATTTTACGATTTTGTCACGTCCGGTATAACCACGCGCCAAGCGGATCGCAGTCATCGTTGCTTCAGTACCGGAATTGGTCATGCGCACCAACTCAATCGACGGCATGATGTCGCAAATGATATCTGCCAGAGTCGTTTCATGCACGGTTGGTGCACCAAAGCTTAATCCATCTACTGCTGCATCTTGCACCGCTTTAATAATCTCAGGATGTGCATGACCCAGAATCATTGGACCCCATGAACCCACATAGTCCACATAGCGCTTGCCATCGACATCGTACAGATAAGCACCTTGGGCTTTCTCGATAAAGATAGGCGTACCACCCACGCCATTGAAGGCACGTACAGGTGAGTTGACGCCACCCGGAATATGTTTATTGGCTTGTTTAAATAGTTGTTCTTGCTTTGGAGATAAACTCATGAGAATCACTCAACTCAAAAATACAATAAGAAATAAAAATTAAGCTTGTTCAGCAAACAGTTCCGACCAATCATACACACGTTGACCAACAGTCGACATTGAGCGACCCAATACATCACTAATGACTGCACAAAGGTCGGCGCCGGCTTCAATGACTTCTTTGCCGTTTTCCACCGTCAAACCGCCAATAGCACAAATCGGTACATTTAATTTACTTTTGGCCTGTTTTAAGGTTTCCAGACCAATATTACCTGCTTCTGGCTTGGTATCAGTCGCATAGATCGCGCCAAAGGCCACATAATTAGCCCCATCAGCAATGGCTTGTTCAGCAAGCTCAAGTGAATTATTACAACTGCGGCCAATCAATACATTTTTGGGCAAACGTTCAACAGCTTCCTGAATTGAGCCATCATCCTGACCCAAATGCACGCCTACGCCATATTTTACTGCAGTTTCTAAATCGTCATTAATCACAAATGGAACTTTGTACTGTTCGCACATTTGTTTCATATATTCGATTTCGTAAGCCTGATCTTCTTTCGCTACTTTTTTACGACGATACTGAAGTACCGCAACTTCATAAGTCGCCATTGCACCTTCAAGTTTTGCCAAGAGAAGTTCAATAGGATCATCATTGGTAATTAAATACAAACCGCGCATGACTGCCGCCATTCAAAATACATACGCTATTATAGGCATAAATGGGCGAGTTTCCCCATCCTAAACACTGAATAATACCCAATTCAGGTATTAGATTATTATTTGTACTTTTTATACAGGTGATTGATCAATATCCCTATTTTCAGTGATAGGCGGCTGCGAGAATTTACGTTTTAATGGTTTTATAACAATAATGATAAAGTGTTAATGCTTACGCGCTCCGACAAACGCTTTTAGGATTTTGCAGATAACTTAGTGGAGAAGTTGCAAAATTCTGAAAGCGATTTTTTTATGCCCGAATTTTACAATTCCTGTTTATAAAATTGTTCGAATACCATTAGTCAAAAAACTCAAAGAAAACTTCAAAATACCCAATTTCAGGGATAGGTTTACACCCATTAAAGGATTTAAATAAGTTTGAACACAACAAATAAATAGAAAAGCAAAAGCTGTGTTTTATCTACCAGATCCTTTCTAGCTTTGGGTAAACCGTTAATGAGGAGACGTGTCAAAGCTAGAAAGGATCGACCCATCTAAGCAAAACCGACCATCTTATCTTTCGAACTTGCCTCATTCATCTCGTGAATATTTTCGAAATCATTCAGATAAATTAAAAATACGTCAATGCACATCTTTCTATTTTTTTAAATATAAAAAAAGCCCGGAGAAGGTCACTCCAGGCTTGGAAAACTGATTTATTCAGTGACTTATACTCTTTGATAAAATACTGAATAGGTAATAAAACAATTAATAGAATAATAACTCTACACTTGCAAGTGTTTTTATCGTTTTTATTGCAATACTTAAGCATAAATCCGATAAAACGTCATAAGCCCTAACTTGGAATTTTGTCGTGCTTACGATCGACCAGGCTCAGGTTACCACGTAATACATCAGCAAACATACGCCAGTCTGAAATAAAACTGTAAAGCGGCTGTTTAAAGCTGGCCGGTTTATTCTTTTCAAAAATGAAATGACCAATCCAGGCACATGCATAACCTGAGAGTAGTCCATAGGCCAGATATTTGGCTTTACGCTGACAAAGGGCTTTGCTAAAAAAATATAAACCGATACTGCTGCCGGCGACATGCAAACGGCGGCTCATAATATGGCGATGCTCGGTTAGATAAAACCGGTAAAATTCATGATAGTCATGAATCGGCATTTGTGGAGAAGTCAATACTGCAATCTCATTGCTCGGCTGCACCTGTGCATTCATTATCATCATCCTGATCTTTTTTCTTCACCTTAGCGCATAATTTAGGCAATTAAAAGTACCTTTATTTTCATGCAATTCTATACCTGAATTTGGCTTAGATATTGAATTGTCATGCTTTCAGCAAAAACTGGTGAATGAGATCAGCATGTTAATTTTTCCATTTCCATTTTTTTCAATCGGTCAAGTCTTACATCAGATTGGTTTTTCGTTACAATCAGCCGCTCAAAAGTCTAAAAAATATTTCCGTTTCATATCGGAATTTCATGCAAGCGAATAAAAATTCAATTTATTTTTTAATATTTTTCAATAAATTGAATAGACAGGATGATTATCATGGTTGAAGTTGAACTCAAGTTCCAGATTCCCGCGGCACGCCGTACTGCCCTGCTTAAGGCACTTGATCCTAAGAAATCTCAACAGATCCAGCTTCAAGCCAAATACTATGATACTGCAGACCGTCAACTGGCCCAGCATGGAATTGCCCTACGTCAGCGATTAGAAGGCAGTCGTTGGGTTCAGACGTTAAAAGCGGCAGGCAAAAGCCACATTGAACGTTTCGAGCATAATCATGATCTAGATGAATTAGAATATTCTTCTGAGCTGGACCTGAGTATTTACAAGCAGTCTGCTGAAGCGCAAACCTTGCTTAATCGTGCTTTAGGTGATCAGTTTGACCTGCTGCAACTGCAGTTTGAAACCGATATTGCCCGTACCTTGCGCGTGATTGAATATGAAAATACGTCAATCGAAGTCAGCTTGGATATCGGCTGTATTCGCACGCCTCATGCTGAACAGGAAGTGCATGAAGTCGAATTCGAGTTAAAGCATGGCTCAATTCAGGATTTGCTGGCCTTTAGTTTTGAATGGGTCAAAAAATATCAGTTGTGGCTGGATGTACGTAGTAAAGCAGAAATCGGGAATCTGTTAGCGACTAATCAGAACGTAAGTCCTGCTACTTTTGCCAAGGAATTCCAGATCAGCAAAAAAGATAGTGCAGGCAAAAACCTGTGTCATCTGGTGGCCCAGCAAATGCAGCACTTATTGCCCAATATCGCGGCAATCTCCGCGCAAGTGGCAGAACAGGAACATATTGATCAGGCACAACAGGCCTTAGATCATCTCTATCTGACCCTACTTTTGTTTAAAGATTGGCATCCTCAAGTTTCAGACAAATGGGCGCATCAGCTTGCCGCATTTAAACACCAGTTTGAACATCTGCAACATTTACAGCACATGCAAAACACTCTGGCTGGCTTCCTGCAAAATCCTACAACCGCAGAGAACCTGACTAAAGATATTCTTTATGCTAAGGAGAAGCTGGGCAATCTGGTTAAATCTACCCAGAATGTGCATCACTATCTGGAATTGTTGATCTTCAGCTTAAGTACAGATGAAGCTAAGCCGCTAGAATTAAAATCTGCAGCGCAAACTACCCTGCAGCAACAATACAAAGTTTTGCAGGAACAGATGAACCAGACTGATATTACGAATTTTGAAAGTCTGGATCAGCTAGCAATTCGCATTCAGGAATTAAAATTCAGCTTCCCGATTTTGACCACAATTTATGATGTCAAAAACCTGCAAAAATACAGCAAGGCTTTAAATGATGCACAGCAGGCAGCCAATGAATATCAGACGCTAGCCTCTTCTGCAGTCTATATTCAACAGACCGAGCTGGAAGCCAGTGACTGGTTTGTGCTAGGTTGGTTGACCGCAAAACAGGAAGTCTATGCACAAAAGTTACTGGAAGCGACAGAACAGTTTCTGGTCAGCCGCAAATTCCTTAAATAAGTATTTAACTGACTTTCAAAGCACGCTACGGCGTGCTTTTTTGTTGCACAAGCACATCACAACACTTTCGTTGTTTGGTCTATATTGATTGTTATGAGCTTCATCGAGAAGGAATGGCCCGATGGCAGAAATCGAACTCAAATTCCAGATTCCGCAAAGTATACGTCACCAATTCGAACAAGATTTTCAGCAGTACGGGCCGACTCGACATCATTTATGTGCCAAATACTTTGATACTGCCGATCAGCAGTTACAGCAGCACAAAATTGCACTCCGGCAGCGTCTGGAAGATCAGCAATGGTTTCAGACCTTAAAAGCACCGAGCCAGCATCAGTTTGAACGCTTTGAACTAGAAGAAGCATTGGATACTGCACCGGATAGGTGTGATTTAAAAGTTTATAGCAAGCATAAACAAGCTCGGAAGATTCTAAAACAGGCACTTCACACCCTAGATACGACTCTGTCTCTACAATTTGAAACTGATGTAGAGAGGGATCTTTGGGTTAAAGATTACCGAGGAAGTCAGATTGAAATTGCACTAGATAGAGGTGAGATTCGTTCTAAGGGCCAAACTTTGGATATTTATGAAGTCGAATTTGAGCTTAAAAGTGGCAGACTTAGTGACCTAATTGATTTTGTTAAACCTTGGATTCAACGCTATCAGTTATGGCTGGATGTACGCAGCAAATCTGAACGTGGTTATGCCCTGTTGAATAATAAAACTGATCTTCCGGTCCAGCATCAGACAACCTTAGAGCTCGCAGCTAAAGACGATATTCATCATATCTTGCAAAAAATTATCAGCAACTGTCTGACTCACTTGTTTCCTAATGCGACGGCGATTGCGCTAGAGAATTACAATAGTGACCATGTGCACCAGGCCCGCGTCGCTATCCGGCGTTTACGCAGTGCCTTAAAAATCTTCCAGCCCTATCATCAGGATTTGCCAGAGGAATGGCAGGATCAGTTACGAAATATCTTCCAGCAATTGGGTTCTACTCGGGATCGCGATGCTTTGGCTGAAAGTCTGCTTCCTCAGCTAGAAGCGGCAGGTTCACCAGTATTGCAATTACCTCCAGCCCAACAGGATCAGACAGATATTAGCCAATTATTCAAAGAGTCGACCACGATGGAGCTGATACTGGAGCTATTACGTTTTAGTCAGGATCAGAGTGAAAAACAGCAAAAGTCCTCCCATAAAATCCTGTGTAAAGGACTGAGTAAACTGCACCAGAAAGTCTGTGCAGATGCAGAGAGTTATCAGGAACTGGATATTGAATCGCGCCATCGCACCCGCAAGCGGGTTAAACGCTTGCGTTATAATGTGGAATTTCTGCAAAGTCTGTTTCCTGAAAAGGAAGTTAAAAGATATCTGAAAGCGCTAAAACCCTTACAGGAAACTTTGGGTCATTATAATGACCTGTTTGTCGCAGAAAGCCTGTATAGACCTTATGCCAAAAAACACTCCAAGGCATGGTTTGTCATCGGGTGGCTTACTGCAGAACAGCAGCATCTGTCGAAACAGGCTGCCGAGCAGTTACAGAAATTTTCTCACACCAAACCATTCTGGCAATAGATAAATAGGCAAAATCGCTCTAGCGATATTTGCCGTACACTTTCCAGGTATTGTTATCGGCTAATGGATCGCTATAACTATCGCTGCGCTGCTTACGCGGCTTATCACGGGCATCAACCAGCTCAAAATGTGGTTCAACACTCAGGACGATTCCATTCACATAAAATCGAGTCCGAGTGTATTCACTTTGACCATGCTGGAACACATAAGTACGCAGATCTACAAATTCACGATGTGCCACCAAAGCCGCCGTCTCATCACTGTCTAGCCAGCGTTGCATGGCCTGAATCTGTTCCGGTTCAAATTGTCCACATTTTTCAATCAGGCTGGCAATACCACGAAAGGTCTTGGATTCTTTAGCACGGGTTTTATTAATCCGGATGCGGTCTACATGAAAATAGAATAAAGGCAAATTCAAATGACTTGGCAAATGAATCGCATCCAGGACTTCATCTTCCATAAAAGGCTGAAACAGATCCTGTGCCCTTTCAATCAGACCCAGCCATTGCTTGTAATATTCTTCGACCTGCGACTTGGTGCCATAATAAATTGGCAATCCTTCAACATTAGCCAGATTTGCCGGTGGCCAGATATTCTGGCGCAATAAGGCAATATCACTTTTCAGGCTCTGTACCGCAATTGCATCTTGCATGAGATTCACATTTTTATTGCTTAGGCTATTTTTAGATTAAGGCAAAGGTTTAGTTTCTGCAAGGCTTTGCCTATAATTAGTGATTAAGATTTTATTATCAGGAAAAATTCATGGTTCAAAAGATTGAAGCAACCGATGTAACCGAAGAAGAAGCGTTAAATGCTGCATTCTTTGAACGTGCTGATGAATTTATTAAACAGGCCAACGAATTTAGCCGTATAGAAAAAGGCTCTCAGGAAAACCCGGCAGAAAAACGTGGTCAAGTCAGCGCCGCAATGCTGTTTGGTACTGCCCGCTTTAATACTTGGGTCGCTGCCAACAATTTCAAAGATGGCAACGAGATGCGCGACGCTAAAGATCAGGTCATGTCTTATATCTTGCAGCAATTTCAGATGATGCTGGAAGATAACTATGATGAATACTGTGAGCAGTTTGAAAACTATTTACGTTTCCGTCGTAATGAAGAGTTTCATGCCAACAAGCATCAACACGACCACGATCATTAATGAAAGCCCTACGGGGCTTTTTTTAAATCTTTGATTTTTAATTTGACTTTAATGCTGCATTTATCCTATAAAAAAATGAATAAAAATTAAACGACGACCAAAAATATCATGCAGCAACTGCCCTTTCCGATTATAGATCCGCATATTCATCAATGGGACCCTTATACCACACCGCATGCCGCAGCCTCTGCCGTAAAATTATTTGGCAAACATCCAAAACTGCTGGACAAGATGGTGCGACTGATCAAGCCCAAAGCGGTGATCGATACCATTGGTCTAACCGAACATCTGACCGCACCTTATCTACCTGAAAATTATAAACGTGACATCGGTCATTATCAGGTGGAACAGATTGTTCATATAGAAGCAAGCTGGCATGAGCATAAAGGTACTGGTGTGGTTAATGAAACCAGGTTTATTGCCGGACTGCCTTTTGCTGAACAGAGTATTCAGCTAGGCGGCATTGTGGCCACAGCTGAACCTCGTCAAAAAAACTTTAAACAGCTGCTGCAATTGCATCAGGAAGTTTCGCCTAAACGACGTGGTATTCGTAAAATGGCATCGTTCCATGCCGATAAAGGCATTCATGCTTGGACCGATGAACCGCATTTATACTGCAACAAGAAATTTCTGAAAGGATTTGAGGAATTAGCCAAAGCCAATTTAAGTTTTGATGCCTGGGTTTATTCTACCCAAATTTCTGATGTGGCCCATCTGGCCAAAACATTTCCTGAAACACCAATTGTGCTGGATCACTTGGGCACACCTGCCGGCATCTTTGGTAAAGTCGGTATAGCGACAGGACAAACAGCACAGCAGCGAGACTATATTTTTCAGACCTGGAAAGAAGACCTGGCTGAACTGGCAAAATGCCCGAGTGTATATAGCAAAATCTCCGGTCTGTTTATGCCTGTACTCGGTCACCGTTTTCATTTAGATCGAAAACTGGCAAAAAAAGATGAACTGATTCAGCTCGCGACTCCGCTAATCCAACATGCCTTACAATGTTTCTGTAAAGATCGCATCATGTTTGCTTCTAATTTCCCGATGGATCGTGTCAGCACAGATCTGGTCACCATCATTGATGCCTTTAGCGATATTGTGCAGAACTATGACGAACATGCTGTAAAGCCGGTTTTTTATGAGAATGCGAAACGCTTTTATCGCTTATAGAAGTCTTATTGGGTAAAACTGAATCAACAAGTAGATTAAAATTTTTCATGGTCATAGATACGCGGAAACGTCATCCGCGATTGTTTGAGGCAGGACTACATCGTAAGAAGATGGCTTCTATAATAAATTTATTTCGTGAAGGTGGTGGACGAGTTTTGCAAATGACAAATGGTTTTGGCTACTTTTGCCGAAACAAAAGTAGCCATATAGACATCTAAACACTGATTCAAAATGAAAAGATACCGTCATTGGCTTATAAAAATTATGGAGTTTATTTCACCGCTTTCCCATACTGATCCGCCATGACTTCAACCAGTTGATCCGGTTTAACATATTTTTTGATAACGGCATCGACATCTGCCTTGGTCAGCTTGGCAATGGCCTGATCGCGTTTTTCCCGATAAATCAGATTACGATCCTTTTCAAGTTGTGGGATCAGCATGCTGTGAATACGACGATCATCTTCCAGTGCAGTGACGCGCTGTTTCAAAATCGTGGCTTTCGCTGCTTCAACTTCCTGCTCGGTTACTCCTTTGGCCAAAAGTTCATTCAATACCTTATGCACAGCTTGGGACACCTGTGCTGATCGGCCAGGCGTATAATTCGCCTGAATGCCTAATGCACCTGAGTCAATCCATTCATCATACTGAGCATTGGCACTGAAACCATAAACCAGCGCATTTTTCTCACGCAGTTCCTGTGCTAAACGTGAAGACAACTGTGAATCACCTAGAATGTGTCGGAATACCAGCATGGCAGGCAAATCTACATGTTCTGCACCGACAGGAAATGTCATGACAGCCTGATAATGACCGAACTCACGCTGTTCAGACAACGCATGGATTTTCTGTGCCGGATAAACTGTATATTGACCACTTAAGAGCTCATAAGGCTGCTTAGCTTTCCAGCTCGCAAAGTTATTTTTGAGGACTTTACTTACGGACTTCGGATTAAATTCCCCGGTCACTGCGATCTGGGCATGATGGGTATTAAAGAACTGTCGATATAACGCTACGACCTGTTCACGAGTAGCAGCTTGAATCTGTTTTTTTGCTAGTTCAGGTTCAAAATGATAGCGAAGGTCACCCGGCTGATAAATCTCGGTCGCGCGAGACATAGTCAGGCCTGCCACCATATTGGGCTCAGTATAAGGACGGTCTAACGCAGACAGGCTTTGTCCTTTAATCAGGTCAAACTGGCTCTGCTCAAAGGCCGGTTTATTGAGCACATCCAGCACATACTGGAAAAATTCTTCAAACTTCTCTTTTTTGGCACTGATCTGAATGCTCATGCCATTTTCAGAGGAACTGGCCGTGGCTGAACCACCGGACTCAATAATTTTATCGGCAATCTGTTGCAAGCTTTGGGTTTCAGAAGAACGCAGCAGTAAGTAAGCTGTCAGATCCAGAATCTCGCCTTTATTTAACAAACTTTGTGCCGTACCAAAATTAAGTGCAATAGTGGCATAAACTTTGTCATCCTGAGTCTGGGTCAGGAATAAAGCGTATTTAATGCCATTCTTCAGTTTGCCCCGTTGAATCTGCTTGTCCTTAGCCTGTAAATATTGCTTGGACTGCGCCACATACTGCTTTACTTCTGCCTGATAGACACTGACATCTCTCAGCGGTTCTGCTGTTTCAGCCTGCTGATCCAGAGTTTGAGCCGGCACTTCAGTCTGGGTCAACTCCTGTGCTTTTTTCTGATCTTCTGGTGTCGGCAAGATATTGCCAGAAATACGATATTCTGGCTTAAAGAATGCCTTATACACCTGATTGATCTGATTGACATCCAGCTTTTCTATGGCTTGCAGATCTTTGAAATACTGGCTCCAGTCACCTGAATAAGCCACTACATATTCACTTAAACGCGAACCTAAAGCGGTTGCGCTATTTTTAATATTGTCCGCCTGGTTTCGGGTTAGACTTTTAGCCCGGTTTAATTCGGTTTCGTTAAATGGCTGGCTCTGCTCTACACCTTGAATCAGGCCCTGCTCAACCTGCTTGACTTGATGATTTGGCGCATAGATGGCACCCATAAACACCAGATTAAAATCTTTATCCAGCCAGGTCATAGACTGCACTGTAGTGGTCTTACCCGTCTCGACCAGACTTTGATACAGGTGTCCGCTAGGTTGCAATGTATATAAGATTGGAGACATGGCCAGCGTGGTTTTAATACTTTCTTCTGACTGGTTCAGATAAATATTAAATTTGGCCAGATCACTACCCTTTTGCACGGTAAATTCACGCTGTTTGATCTGTTCAGGTTTTAGCGCAGGCACTTTTACCGCTTCAGGCACTTTGCGGGACTGGATCGGGCTGAAATGGGTATCAATCTGCTTCAGCACTTCTGCCTTATTAAATTTGCCTGAAATAATCATGAGGGCATTATTCGGTGCATACCAATGACGATAAAACTGGTTCAGCTCCTGCATCTTGATCGATTGCAGTTCGTTCAAATCGCCAATCGGTAATCGTCCCAGATATTGATTGCCATAAGCTGATTTAAATACCTGATCCATCAGCACGGAAAATGGCTGATCCAGACGGATTTCACGCTCACGCTTCACGATATCAATTTCAGTTGGCACATACTTTTCTTGCAGGACAAGCTTATCCATACGTTCAGCTTCAAGGAAAATTACTTCATTGACCGCAGTCTGCTCAGGACGAATCAAATTGGTATATTTGGTTGAGTAATAGTCAGTACTGGCATTGGTCATTAAGGTATATTGATCCAGACGGCGCTGAAACTCATCTCCCTTTACATTTTCAGTGCCTTTAAATGCCAAATGTTCAAGCAGATGTGCCAGACCACCTTTGCCTTGCGGATCATTCAGTGAACCGGTCAGATAAACCGTATTCATAAACACTTTATTTTCTTTATCATTGGGCGCAAGAATAATTCTTAAGCCATTTTCCAGTCGATATTCTTCGATATTCTGTTCTGTTTTGACCAATACCGGCTGTGCAAAACTGGCCGCTGTCCAGCCAGATAATAAAATCGCCAAGCTTAAACGTTTAAAGCATATTTGCATTGTTCATCCAAATTTTTAAGTGTGAATTTTTATTTACAGTCACTCTGATCTTAGAGAAAAGTCTTTATTATGAATAGTCTATTTTATAAGAGGCCAAATAAAATACCGCGCAATTTCACGGTATTTTATTGAATATATTAATTAAATATAAAGTTCGGCCAGCATAAACAGTTTGGCATAACCAGAAATTTCAATGCGGTCTTGTTCTTTTAATGCGCAATATAATACACCACCACGCTGAGAGGCCTGATAAGCCACCAGTTCAGTTTTATTTAATTTCTCCGCCCAGATCGGTGCAATCCCGGTATGAATTGAACCGGTGACCGGATCTTCATTAATCCCGTTACTTGGTGCAAAATAACGTGATATACAATCATATTGAGTATCGCCAGCGGTAATCGCGACATCCAGTAATGGACCCACCGCTGTAATCGCGGTTCTTTTTCCATTCAGCTGCTTCAGCAATTCAATATTGGGTTGCTCATCCAGCACATCCTGCACTGATTCATATTCAATAATATAACCTTGTGTATTCAGATAAACATTTTTAAAAGGCTTCGTCAGCGCCTGTCTTAAGGCTTCCGGATATTCTGTAATGAGTTCAGGCTGACGGATTGGGAAATTCATCCGGATTTTGCCATCTTCATCCTGGCGTACTGTAAAAATACCTAAATCTTTGACATGAAAATAAATGGTTTTTGCAGAGCTAAAATCCTTGAACAGTACAAAGCTACTGGCCAATGTGGCATGTCCGCAAAAATCCACTTCCTTGGTCGGTGTAAACCAGCGAATTTCATAATTTTCTGCATCCAGCACTTTGACAAAAGCGGTCTCAGACAGATTATTTTCCAGGGCAATATTCTGCATCAGGTGATCATCCAGCCAAGCATCCTGCACGATGACTGCAGCAGGATTTCCCTTAAATAGAGCCGTCGTAAAAGCATCCACCTGGTACATTTTCATTTTCTTTACTCCTGTATGTAGGTGTTTAGTTTAAAAGCTTTTTTCCAGAAGGGGAATTTTATATGCTGTGGATCAGATGATTTATTTTTCTCCCTTTTCACTCATTAAGGTTCTTTATGAACAATTCACATATTCAAACTGTACCTTTAGAAAAAGCCTATCGCCTGATTACGCACGGCCCAACAGTACTGGTGTCTGCCAATGATGGGCAAGACACTGATGTCATGACCGCTGCCTGGGCATGTGCACTCGAATTCAGTCCAGCAAAAGTCACCGTAGTGCTGGATAAAAGCACCAAGACCCGAAAAATAATTGAAAATTCTGGCAACTTTGCACTGCAGATTCCCACCCTCAAACAGCTGGAAATGGTCTATAGCCTGGGAACATTGAGTCTGTACAATGACCCAGACAAACTGGAGCAGTCCGGTGTGCAGTTATTCAAATTCGCAGATCAAGAGATCCCAGTTGTAGAAGGTTGTGCCGCCTGGATTTTATGTGAGCTGATTTCCGAGCCACATAACCAGCAGACCCATGACCTGTTTATTGGTAAGGTCATTGCGGCTTATGCCGATGATCGGGTGTTCCGTAATGGGCACTGGTACTATCATGAAGTCAGCGAAGAATGGAAAAGTATTCATCATGTCGCCGGTGGCCACTTCTATACCATTGGCGAAGCCGTCACAGTCAAAGATGCAGAATAAATGACTGATCTTTTTAAACAAATCATATAAAAAATTCTTGTAAACAGGCAGCTTTGACCACAGTCAGACTGCCTGAATTTATGCTACTTTATCCATAATATCTGTTTGGTCTGATGTCTTATGATGCCGTTTAAAATCCACTGTATTGATGTTAAAAACTCATTACAAAATTATATCTGGTTACTTGAACATACACCGACGCATCAGGTCGCGGTCATTGACCCCACTGAAGCTGCGTTAGTTCAGAATTACTGCGCCGAACATGGGCTTGAGCTGAGTCAGATCTGGCTCACCCACTGGCATAAAGACCATATCGCTGGTGTTCCAGATTTAATTCAAAAGCAATCATTACCGGTATATGGCCCAAAAGCTGAGCTGGAAAAAATTCCGTTTATTAACCATCCACTTGAACATAACGACCAGTTCAGTTTTCATGGTGTTGAGGTACAGATTATCGCCGTACCGGGGCATACCCTAGGCCATATCGTGTATTTCCTGGATGCTATTGATGTGCTGTTCTGTGGCGACACCCTGTTTGCCATGGGCTGTGGACGGGTATTTGAAGGTACTTATCAGCAGATGTACCACTCTCTGGCTCGCCTGGCTGCCCTACCGCCACGTACCCAGGTTTATTGCACGCATGAATACACCTTGTCGAATGCACAGTTTGCCAAACATGTAGAACCGGATAATCCAGCAATTCTGGAACGTTTCGAACAGGTTGAGCGTATGCGCATGCTTGGACAATGCACCTTACCCAGTACTATTGCAGCAGAACTGGAAACCAATCCTTTTTTACGCGCAGACAGTGTCGAAGAGTTTCAACGTTTACGCGTGATGAAAGACTCGTTTTAAACTATAGCTGCTTAGAGCAGCTGATGCTTCTGAGCATAGTCATCCAGTTCCTGCTGGGTGACCACTCGTACCGCATTCATTTCATCAATCCTGACCAGCAATAATCCACCCAAAGCAGGTTGATAACGACGCGCACTACCGAATGGCGTATACGCCACCTTGGACTGTACCGAAAAATCCAGCCAGTCTTCATGACCCAGCATCACAGCAACCGGCTCCTGCCCTTGTTGCTGCATAAGTTCAATTTGCTGTTTGACGTACTGTTCAATATTTAATTCAGTCATCATCAATCTTATTTAAATTATATCCATGACAGTATAAAGGGCTGAGCCTAACACCATGACCTGAATACTCGGAAACTTTACTGGATTGTATATTTTTCAGCCTTATTCAAACTCTAAAACTTCAAACCACGCTAATTCCTAATTTAAAATGAATAATATATAAACAATTATTGATTTAAATATTTGAATATTAATAACTATTCAAAAAATTATTTAGGCTTAAAATTAAAATATTTAGTTACAACATCTTGAAAATAATAAAAAACATAGACTTAGATTAAAAACCTTATATTTTGTCTATATTATCTTGTTCATTAAATCCGCAAATTCAATTAAATTAATTTAAATAAGGGTATTTGCCCTTTAAAACGAAAATTCTCACCCTTATCTATGATTTAACTGATGAAGGAGTTATCTCGTGAAAAAAGTGGTCAAAGCAAAAAACGTTCTCGCATTTAGACTTTGGTTAGAAAAATTGGGGTATTCGGTTCGCACCCTGGCAGACAATCGTGGTTTTAGTTTCAGTTTTAAAAAAGAATATGGTCTGGTGACCTGCGATCTTTCAGGTAATGCATTGGCCATGCAGCTGGGTGAGGAGTTTGAAGATCATCTGAAAGCTTAAATTTAATTAATCAATGCACTCATGATTTACCCTTTTATTTGAGTAAAATTCTATTATTCCTATAATCAGCCCATTTCGATGGGCTTTTTTTCGTTTATAAAATTTCAGGCAAAAAAAAACAAGGCATCAACCTTGTCTCTTTTGATGGTGGGGACGGAGAGACTCGAACTCTCACACCTCGCGGCGCTGGAACCTAAATCCAGTGCGTCTACCAATTTCGCCACGTCCCCGATGGCTGTGTATATTATAGAGATAGCAGGTCATTGACAAGTGATTTTACAAGCAATCACTGCCTATTCCGCTATAAATTAAACAGTTAATGCAATTTTTTTATTTTTTATAAGATTTAACAAGAAAACTCGGCCTTATGAGGTTTCTTTGCTACTGCTTTGAACTTGATCTCTAAGCCTCTCTAGTTCAATCCCAGCAGATCACAGACCTCTAGAACCTCACTTATCTTGATCAAGCATGTTGTTTAAACAATAAATTAATCCAATACAAAGAATAAAAAGCCGAGCCAATAAAAATGTCGCACTAAATTTCAGTCAAAAAAAAACAAGGCATTAACCTTGTTTCTTCATATATGGTGGGGATAGAGAGACTCGAACTCTCACGCCCAGAAGGCGCTGCGACCTGAACACAGTGCGTCTACCAATTCCGCCATATCCCCGTGGCTGTGTATATTATAGCGATCGCATCTGCTTGACAAGCGATTCTATGATCAACTCGGTGTTTTTATATCAAAAATTAATCAGTTAATTCTTTGATGATTAAATACTGGCTTATTTTTAATAAAACCGCTTAATTTCATTTCTCCGATTTAAAAAATCAAGTTATTTGAAAGAGTGCTGAATATTAATTTTAATAGTGTTTAGATCAGCCAATTGATTGAATATTTTAAAGGACTTCCCTCTTCTCACCCTCACTGATACTTAGTTTGAGTATTTAAAATCTACTCATCGAAAGTAAGCGAATAATGAAAATGAGATTAAAAGATGGCTCAGCCTTAAATTCCAGGCAAAAAAAAACAAGGCATCAACCTTGTCTCTTTTGATGGTGGGGACGGAGAGACTCGAACTCTCACACCTCGCGGCGCTGGAACCTAAATCCAGTGCGTCTACCAATTTCGCCACGTCCCCATCAGGGTACCAACTTTGTGTTGGACTTTTTTTCAAACTTTGGCAGAGGATCAAGGATTCGAACCTTGACGAACGGTTTTGGAGACCGTCATGCTACCATTACACCAATCCTCTACTCGGCCATTTTACTCAATCTCTTAAGTAAATTGGTGGGGACGGAGAGACTCGAACTCTCACACCTTGCGGCGCTGGAACCTAAATCCAGTGCGTCTACCAATTTCGCCACGTCCCCGATGGCTGTGTATACTATAGGGATCAATTTCACCTGACAAGCTCTTTTTAAGAAAAAACCACTCGTTTGATTAAATAAAAAACAATATCCAATTTATTGTATTTTTCTCATGCAATTTCAGTAAGTAAGGCCTGTTTTACGGCTTTGAAATCAGACAATCTATCCTGTGAGTGCTTTCGAAGCATATTTTGTAGCAGGCTTTGCAAAGCTTGATATTGTGCAGGGAGCTCAGGTTTAAAATGCTGACAATGCAATAATGCCCAATCTTGATAATCTGTCGCTTCTAAACGTTGCCCTGTAAGCCACTCATAAAAAATGATACCCAGCGCATAAACTTCGCTCTGTAGCGACTTGGCTTGCCCTTGGAACAATTCGGGCGCCATATAACGAGGCGTTGCGTTCATTGCTTGGCTGGTAGTGTTGAGGGGCTGCACCTGCTCAAAATCAATCAAACAAACCCGATTCTGATAAATGACAAAATGCTCTCGTTTGAGATCAGCATGCAGATACCCGAGTTCTTGTAAGCTTATCAACGTTTCTAATGCCCGTAGTATATGCTGACGGACTTCTTGAATTGAAAACAGCTTAGGGCATACCTCAAAATGTGCTGGTGCATCAGGCAGGATCAAAGCCAGTTTGAAAGATTCATCTCCAATCTGAAACGGCTTTCGAATAGTTTGATGCGGAAGCATGAAAGTCCGCCCTTCTTGCTCACCATAAGCTTCATAAAAATCCAATTCATGACTTAAGCCAGTCTGGGCATAGTGAGAAATAGCCGTTGAATCCAGATTCTGGGTTTTTAACCACAATGCTGACCCGGTCTCAGGATTAAATTCTAGATAATAAAGACGGCGACCAAAACCCAGACTTCGGGCTTTGGTCTTAAGCTGAAAATCAAGCTGATGCAGTTTGGCGGGGTTAAGTAACAATATATTCCTGCTTGGCATCTGGAGCATGCTGGTAATTTAGCAGTTCCAGACAATGCTGAATAGTTTTACCTACCCGCTCCTGAGTTTCGATCAGAGAGATTTTTGGCCAGGTCGCCCGCTCACCTTCACGCTGCAACACCTTGAATAAATGCGGACGAGGATTTTGCAGCATATAGCTATAATGACGCAGGCTATATTTACCCACAATATTCACATCGCCATAGTAACGCTGATCCACCACGCCATAACCATGATCCAGCAAACGGCGGACTGGCGGCAAACTTCCCGCATGCTCACGGGCAAAATCCATAATCCCTTTGGTAAATACCACACTCTGACGGCGTACAATGCGTTTCGGCCAGCTTAATGTCCCTTTACGGAAGCGTGAAATATCATCCTGCATAAAAGGCACAATGTGTGGATTGGCCTGACTGGCAATGGTGTAATTGATATTGTACAGCCGCGCCATTTTCTCCTGCGGGAAATCGCTACGAACACTGCCATCTACCCAGCATGTTGCGCCCATATAAGGCGTATATTGCCCATCGTGGCGTTTACTGGTGAGACGTACCGGCGGGAACAAAATTGGCACAGCACAAGATGCCAGCACCGCACTCCAGACCAGTACATCTGGAGAGGTATAGGCATTCATGATCCGGGCATCCTGCGCTGCATCATAAGGTGCGACCGCAATATTAATATGTAGACCCGAAGTTTTTAATGCTTCTTCAAAGGTCATATCTCCCAAGTTTTCGATCAGGAATTTTTTCAGGTATTTAACATCCGCCAGACCACCATTACCCTTCAGTAATTCACTCATGGTACGGAAATGGAATGCTTCATGGAAAAAGTTATGACCTTTTAAAATATCCACATATTGTGCGGGTTTGGAGACGCCCAACATAGCGGTCATAATTGCACCAGCACTAGAACCCGACATCACTCGAGGTAACAGATCCTGTTCCATTAGCGCCTTACATACACCGGTATGAAAAAAGCCGAGTGTTGCACCGCCCGAGAACATTAAAGCTGGCTGACCATAAGCACGTTGGCAGTGCTCAAAATATTCAATTTTTTCTTCAAGAGTCAGACAGGTACATTGTGCAGAAGCAATATAAGCCAAGCCCAGACTGACTTCTTCTACATAATCCTCAATAATTTTTTTAGTGCCGACATAAGTGACGGTAAACAATAAAGGATGGGCGATATTGGCAATATCGTAACTCAACCCTTCACGCAGGATATACATCAGGTCGCGAGTGCGTTTCTGCTGACGGTAACGTCTTAATTTCCCCAGTCGATGCGCAATCACTTCGGCATCAAAATACGGTGAACTATTATCCAATTTCCATTCTTGTGCCCCAGATTCTTCGTCGATCTTTAAGGCAATATATTTCCATTCTTCGTAAGTTTCAGCCTGCTGCAATTGCTGCTTCAGCTTTTTAATACGATAGGCCTGATGTGGATTGATATCCTGAGTAAAATCTTTAAACAGCATCTGCCCTCTTCCCTATCTATATTGTAATTTTCAGACATCCTGCAGCCATGAACAAAAAAACAGGCATCTATTTTCTTTGTACTACAATAACGAAAATTCACCACTTTAGGCAAATTATCACACTTTCCAGACTTTGACTGTGAATTTTACAGTGATAGTATTCTAGCCATAATTGTAAATGTACTGCTCAAATCATGGCGAAAATTGATTTACCTGACAATATCTTAAATGCTCTTTCTACTGTTCTTCTCCAGCTCCAGCAAAGCCTGCCTGAATTAAAACAAAGTCCTGATTTTTCTGCTTATGCCTATAAATGGCAGGCTGGAGAACTCAAACCCATTCACCAGCTTAAACAGATTGAACTGGCAGATTTAAAAGGCATTGAGCGACAAAAAGAAAAAGTCATTCAGAATACTTTGCAGTTTCTAAAAGGATTACCTGCCAATGATGTCTTACTCACTGGCTCTCGCGGTACAGGCAAATCTTCGATCGTGCGTGCCTTGTTGACTGAATATGCAGATCAGGGTCTACGTTTGATTGAAATTGAACGTGATGATTTGTCAGATCTTCCACAAATTCAGCAACTGATCGCCGGTCGTCCGGAAAAGTTTATTGTCTATTGTGATGACTTGGCCTTCAATGCGGAAGATGAAAACTATCGCAGTCTAAAAAGTGTTTTAGATGGCTCATTACAGTCCGGTTCCAGTAATTTTGTGATCTATGCGACTAGTAACCGTCGTCATCTATTACCGGAATTCATGCATGAAAATACCCCGGTGACCAAAGTAGATGTACCGCAATATACAGAGTTACATCCACAGGAAGCCATTGAAGAGAAAATTTCCTTGTCGGATCGTTTTGGTTTATGGCTGTCGTTCTACCCAATGGATCAAAACCTGTATCTGGAAATCGTTGAGCATTATTTGAAAAAGGCAGATATGCAAATGACAGTTGAAGCCCGTGCTGAAGCATTGCGCTGGTGTCAGGCGCGTGGCCAACGCTCAGGCCGTGCAGCCTATCAGTTCTCTAAACACTGGATTGGTTCGCAGCAGTTAAATTCTCTGTAAATTTTTCCCCAAATAAAAAAAGCTCCTTAATGGAGCTTTTTTTATAAGGTTAGTTCTTATTTTTTATTGCCAATAATCGTAGACCACAACAGATCATCCAGCTCACTGCCATTGAAATAGACAGTCGCTTTTAAGGATTCAGGCTGATTCTGTTTGACCTCAATCACCTGATCATAACTGTCAGTAATTTTAAGCACGCCCTCTTTCGGCAGATGCTTATAATTATTTAACACCGTTTCGTTCATCTTGAATGATGTAGTCGTATTAAAATCAAAACTATAACGGTAATCCGCCAGATTTGGCTGACCAATAATGCTGCCGCTGCTGGTTAAGGTACGAATACCATTACTGCCACTACCATAGTCATCTACAAGGCTATAGTTATAATTACGTACCAGTAAGTATTCCTTGCTCAGCTCATCATACTCGGCGTCAGATTTACCCACATTCTTGTCTTCCGCTACACGCTGAAATTCCAGACAGTCAATTTTATAGCTTTCCAATGCACCCAAATTGTTTTTGCTTTTGGTATGAACAATCGTACCTGAAATCAGATAATCATCTTTTAGATTAAAATCAACATTGGAACCATAACGTACATTGCTAAAGGTCAAGGTCGTAGTATCACCGTTGACCGTCTGGGTAATGGTTGAATCTTTGCGATAGGTTTTATCCAGAACAATACAGTTATTTTTATCGGTTTTTAATTTAAAAGTTTTCACTGCACCATTGGTATTCACTTCAGAACAGATCAGATTCGGATATTTGATGCTGTTCACACCCAAATTATAAATCTTGATAATACGGCTCGTGCGTCCATAAGGATAATCCGCAAAAACCTCACCAATCATATGACCTAACGCAACGTTATAGTCCGTATCATTACTGGCGCTATTGTTAATTTTGTCGCGGATTTTCTCAATGATATCGCGATCCTCAAAAGGAATAAATTCTTCTGAAAGTTCAGGAGAAATACTCTCCTCTGGAACATTTGGCGGTGTGGTCACTGTAGAATTGTCTGAGCTACCTCCACTGCCACCACATGCGGTAAGCAAGCCTGAAACCAATACCAGCCCAAAGAATGACATCTGCTTTTTCATAAAATTTTATTCCCTAGAATTTCTTTGCATTTTTATTCAATGAGAATGAAATATGGGCGTATTAAAACTGCACAATACAAACCCACTACCTGTCGATGATATTTTTTCTGGACAGTATTTCTTACACTCTGATCGTGCTTTATCTTTTAATAAACTAAGGATTAACTCTGTAATTTTAATTTATATTTAAAACAACAATTATCATAAGAAATGAAGTGCTTATTTGAATCTTGTTCCTTACCAGAGTCACTTTTCAACACACTTAAAGCGCATTTAATTAGATCGATTAACTTTGCAACAAAGCTTATAAAATTTGTAATGGTTAAGTTAAAGATGGATTGAATTTTCTTTTTATGGAGAATCATGTTCAACTTTCATACATGGCGATGAAAGAGAATATTGAAAGATAGGATGACTTTAGAGCATAGAAAATAATCATTTTCATGATATGAGATGCTTAATCACTTATAGAAGATTTAAAGCGTGAATTATTTTAGATTGCTCGATTCACTGGATTTTTTCCGACGCTTATACTCAAACATGTTCTGATCCGCTTGTGCGAGCGCTGCAAATAAACCATGACCAGGATGACGCATCGCCATACCAATCGCTGCGCCAATGTTTGCTGCTGCAAAGGCATTAATTAAACGATCCACTAAACTTTCAGTACTCGTTTCATCATTTTCCACGCTAAGAATCACAAACTCATCGCCACCTAAACGGGCAACAATATCGTTGATCCGTACATTATCTCGTAATACTTGAGCCGCGTTTTGAATCAGCTTATCACCTTCATCATGACCCAAACTATCATTCACCTTTTTTAGGTCATTCAGGTCAATAAATAATACAGCGGCGGGATGACCATATTGCTTGCAACGCTCTTCTTCAGCTCGCAGCAGTTTTTCCCAGGCCCGGCGATTATAGAGCCCGGTCAATTCATCTTTACTGGCTTCTTCCTGCAATAATTCATGCTGTCTTATCTGCTCACTCTGACGCAATTCTGCCTGCAAGATCGAACTGAGCAATTGTCCCAATAACTCGATCAGTTGCATATCTTGCAAAATAGCTTCCGATTTGGTTTCTGGATCAATCGCACAGAGTGTTCCAAACAAACTGCCATCTTCTTTAAGGAGTGGCTGACCAATATAAGATTTTATATAGACCTGCTGATTAATCGGCGCTGTGGCGTATAAAGGAATTTCTTCAGAGCGGGGGGCAATTCTCGGGGCCTTACCTGCGACCATATGAGAACAAAAAGAATCAGCCCACTGAAACACTTGACCGGGTCGTATATCATAACCATGATCTTCACTTTGCAGCACAATCCAGTCTTGGCCTTCTACCCGGGTGATCATCCATAAATTAAAGCCAAAATGCTGATGCAAAAACTTTAACACCGCCTCTCCAGCATCCTGAAAACTTTTGAAATTTATAATTTCCATCCGAGATTGCCTCTGCTGCGAACCTGTAAAAATATGCGTGATATAAACTTAAGCTATTAAACTATTTTTCCGGTTTCAATAGAATATACGAGCTCTAAATCCAGCCATAAAACTATATATTTACAACATACCGTTGCTATAAGTTTTCATTTAAAAATTCACAATAAAAAAAGAGGCCTAAGTCTCTTTTCTTCAAGCCAGAAATCTATGCCTCTGTCGGATTCGTCAATTCTGTCATTGGCCAACGTGGGGTTGTGGTCACAGCCAAACCATCTTGCTGTCCGGCTTTCAAACGTTGATAACCCGCGAAGGCAATCATCGCACCATTATCGGTACACAATGCAGGTTCTGCATAGTACACGGTGGCTTTGATTTTCGCCAAATCAGCTTCCAGACGTTCACGTAAACGCTTGTTGGCACTTACACCACCTGCAATGACCAGACGTTTTAAGCCAGTCTGTTTCAATGCCTTCACTGATTTTTTCACTAAAGTATCGACAATAGCTTCTTGGAAGCTCGCAGCGATATCAGCATCATGTCTTTCTTCACCGAGTTTCTTCATTTGAACAGAAACTGCAGTTTTTAAACCACTAAATGAAAACTCTAGGCCTTGATACAGCATTGGACGTGGGAAAGCAAATGCATTCGGATTGCCCTGCTCAGCCAGTCTGGAAATATTCGGGCCACCTGGATATGGCAAACCCATCATCTTCGCAACTTTGTCAAATGCTTCACCCGCCGCATCATCAATCGATTCACCGAGTAATTCATACTGCCCAATACCATAAGCAGCCATGAGCTGTGAATGCCCACCAGACACCAGTAATGCCACAAATGGAAATTTCGGTGGCGTTTTAGAAAGTAATGGTGCCAGCATATGACCTTCCATATGATGCACACCAATCGCCGGTTTATTTAAGGCAAAGGCCAAAGTCCGACCAAACAGTGCGCCCGTCATTAATGCGCCCATCAGGCCCGGACCACGGGTATAAGCCACCGCATCAATTTCTGATTTTTTGATGCCACTTTGTTCAAGCAGTTCATTCAGTAAAGGAATGAGTTTACGCACATGGTCACGCGAAGCCAGTTCTGGTACGACGCCGCCATATTCAGCATGCAGTTTAATCTGGCTGTACAGCACCTGTCCGCGCAAACCTAACTCGCTGTCATACAGCGCAAGTCCTGTTTCATCACACGACGTTTCCAAGCCTAAAACGATCATTAAACTGCCTATAACCTGTATCAAATATATTGCAGCAACTATTATAGACTTGTGATATGAGATGTAAATGAGTAAAATACTGACCTTCACTTGTGATCGAGGGCAATTCGGCCCTGATCTTATCCATAACTTAATGAGGATTCTTCATGCCACAAGTTAAATTGAAAGAAGGCGAACCAGTAGACGTAGCTATCCGTCGTTTCAAACGTTCATGCGAAAAAGCGGGTGTTCTTGCTGACGTTCGTAAACGTGAATTCTACGAAAAACCAACTCAAGAACGTAAACGTAAAAAAGCTGCTGCTGTTAAACGCTACCAAAAGAAATTGGCACGTGAATCAGTACGTACTACTCGCCTTTACTAAGATTAATTTGTGATTGACTGCTTGGAATAAATAATGACTACTTTAAAAAACCAGATTACTGACGTATTGAAAGCCACCATGCGTGCCAAAGATATGTCAAAGTTGACGGTCATTCGTAGTCTGCAAGCAGCAATTAAGCAAATCGAAGTCGATGAGCGTAAAGAACTTGACGACGCTCAAGTTCTTGCGGTCATTGAAAAGCAAATTAAACAACGTAAAGAATCGATCAAAGCCTTTGAAGGCGCTGGTCGAGATGATTTAGCTAGTAAGGAACAAGCCGAAGTTGAGGTTCTCTCTCAATTTCTACCAGAAGCTATGACTGAGGAAGAACTTGATTCCCTGATTGCGCAAACAATTGAAGCGCAACAAGCTACTAGCATGAAAGATATGGGTAAGGTGATGAATTCTCTGCGTCCGCTCATAGCCGGGCGCGCCGATCCTGCACAAGTTTCAGCAAAAATTAAAGCAAAACTTGCTTAATTTCACCATTCTATTTCAAATCTAAATCTGCGTTGAACTGCCTCCATTCCGGACAGTTCTCAGCATTTTCTTATTTATTCTTACTGTAAATTACAGTCTACATTATAACGTTTCAGCAACTGCATCTCTTTTGAAGATTTTACCTGCAGTATGACATCCTGCTTGCCTACATTTTGATACTGACGATCCAGATAAGCTCGGTTCTGGTCTGCCGCTTTATATAAGCAATCCACATAACGCTGCACAATCGCACAAAACTGCTGATTCTGTGATGCGCTAAAACCCTGCTGCTGTGGATTTAAACCTTTTAAAAACTGGCGTGATTCTTTTTGATAATCAGCGTTAATCTGCTCAACGGACTGCACGTATTCTGCCGCACTAGCCGCCAATATATTTCCGCCACACCCCAATATCCATAAACCCAATAATATTTTTTTCATAAAATAATTAAAATAGACAACTTAGCTTTGTCCGGATTGTAGCGTGATTTAGTAAACTTCGGCTATATCTACTGAAGCTAAAAATCATTAGAAAAATAGACTTAAATTTTAAACTGTCGCGTTTGCTGCATCTGTTTTAAACGTTGACCAATGGTTGCTGACAGAGATTGATTATTTTTGCTGATGCGTTGAGCATGTATTAAGGATTTAATCGCAGTTTCTTCATAGCCTGACCAGTACTCTACTTCGGCACGATAACGCAAGACGTTGGCGGCTTTTATTGATGAATCAGGTGCTGCATTCGCTGCCAGTTGCATTAATCTCCAGCCACTAACATCACGGGTACTGCTATTTAAAAAGCGCTGTACAATGGATCTGGCTTGATCAGGTTGTTTGGCACGAATCAGGGTTTCGGCATATTTATAATTTAAAGCACGGTTTTCCGGCATGATTCGTGCGGCTGAACTAATGCTTTTTAGCGCATTATCCAGCTGATTTTGCCCCAGATAAATATCAGTCTGAAATAACACCTGCAAAGGATGCATTTTATTGTGCTTTTTGGCTTGATCCAGTGCGGTTTGTGCCGCCTGAAAATCTCCCTGTTGAAGCTGATAAGCCGTTAAAGCGAGCTGACCAGGAAAATCATTACGTTGCACCATTAAGTTGAGCTGTTGTTCAGTAGTCTGACGTGACAGTACCCGTGTATACCATTTAATGATTTCAAAATCCTGATCATTTAAATTACGCTTAACCGCAGGCAGCTGATTGGCGCGCAAACGTGCTTCACTCATACGCTCAGTAGTTAGAGGATGCGTCAGCCAGAAATCAGGCATAAAGCTTAAACGGCTAGTGGAACGATGCATCACTTCAAAGAAATCCGCCATACTGTGCGGACTGTATCCGGCAGCATACATATATTGCATGCCGATCCGGTCCGCCTCACGTTCCTGATTACGGCTATAAGTTAATTGCTGATCCAGTAGAGCTGCCTGAGAACCCATCATCACTGCTGCACCTGCATCACCATCTGCCTGTGAAGCCACTAATGCACCCACCAGAATCCCTGCCAGGGCCAACAGTCCTTGTCCTTTAAAGGTTTCTTGCGAACGACTGTAATGACGTTGTGTGACATGTGCAATTTCATGTGCCATCACCCCTGCCACTTCATCCGTATTTCGAGCAGAATTAATCAAACCCGCATTCAGGGCAAATAACCCACCAGGTACCGCAAAGGCATTAATTTGCGGATCATTGATTACCATTAAACCGATCGGTTGCTGTAATTTGGTCTGACTGAGAATTTGGGAAAATATGGAAAGTAACTGATCTTCAAGCCATGGATTCTGAATCACAGGCATTTGTTTCTGGACTTGACGATAGACCTTTTCACCAATCATTTGTTCTTTTTGCTGGTCGATCAATCCGACGCCCGCACCAATATCCGGTACAGAAAATTGTGCAGCAGGCTGATTAAAATAATCATTATCACTATGTCCTGCTGCTGCACACAGACTTAACCCGCACGCCAATACCAAACGTTTCAATGAAAAATCTCTAAAATTCAGTTTCAACCTGTCTCGAATATAGCATCGAAAAATGAGCATAGATGCAGGAAAATGTTATTTAATATTACTTAGATGAACCAATCACTTGCGGATTCACCACATAGCGTGGCACCCGCCCTTCAAGTGCATCGACCAGATTCTGATAAGCCAGCTCAGCCATTTTTCGACGTGTTGCCACTGTGGCCGAACCGACATGAGGCAAGGTAATAACATTATCCAGCTCAAATAATTCTGATTCTTTTAAAGGTTCTTTCTCATAAACGTCCAGCCCCGCAGCAAAGATTTGGTTGGCTTTTAAGGCTTCGATCAAAGCCTGCTCATCAATCACAGACCCACGGGAGATATTCACCAGCACCGCATGTGGCTGCATTTGTGCCAGTTGTTCTGCTCCAATCAGAGCTCTTGATTCAGAATTTAAATCCACGGTAACCACCACGAAATCTGAGCGCTGCAAAAGTTCATTCAGAGAGCAATACTGTGCATTGAGGCCTTGAGCCAATTCCGGTTTTTCATTGCGATTATGGTACAGGATATTCATATTGAAACCGTAAAATCCACGGCGTGCAACTGCTGCCCCAATATGCCCTAGCCCGATTATTCCCAGCGTTTTTCCGAAAATATCCACACCAAACTGTGCTTCACGTGTTGTACGGTGCCATTGTCCCTGCTTGGTCCAGTGATCCAGATAAGCCACTTTGCGTGCAGCTGCCATTAATAGCGCAAATCCCAGCTCTGCCGTGGTTTCAGTCAGGACATGGGGGGTATTGGTCAGATAGATATTTTTTTCATTCAGATAATCAACTTCATAGTTGTCATACCCGACACTGACACTAGAAATGATTTTAAGTCGGGTTGCTGGTGCCAGATTATTGCGATTGAGCAGTCGGCCTGCCCCAATCATGCCATCGGCATCGCGCACATGTTCCAGCAACTGCTCATGCACATTGCCCAGTTTCGGCTGTAAGGTCACTACATTAAAATTTTGTTCGAGTTTTTTTTGGACATCCTTATCAATCTGGCTGAATACAATCACTTTTTGTTTCATATGTCCCTATTCCACATCAATATTAATCTGAGTTCTCTGGCCTGTTTTGCATAAACTGCCATAAGCGTTTTTTATGTATTGGCTGATCCAGCATTTCCTGTAAAGATGCCAGTTGAATCATTTTATTATGTGTCACATGCGGAATAGAGCCAAGGGAAATGATATTTTTTCCCAGGCTCATCATGTCCAGAAAACCTTGAATATAAGATTCAACACCTCGACCATCTTGCAGATTCACCCAAGAAAATGGCCAGTTCAGTTCATAAAATTCACTTTGCAGAGCACGCTGGATGTTGGTCCATAAAAGCTGGGTTTGCCCGGTCATTTCTGTGGCATCGATGACAATCGTGCAATGTTCCAAGCTTAAAGCTTGTAAGTTGAATGGCGGAATATGCAGAATTTCCCGCTGTTCCTGAATTGTTGCAACAACTACTGGCGCTTCACTTTTAGCTTCAGCTTTTGCTTCAACTGTAACAGGCTCAGGCGCAATTAAAGGAGCTTTTGCTACCGGAGCAATCTGAGTCGGTTGTGGCAGGATGATTTCGCTATGCAATTCTGCTGGAATCTGATCACGCCAGATCGAAACCTGATGCTGCTGACATACGTCGCCCTTGGGAATCCAGATATCTATTCCTAATGTTGCCAGTATGTCACGCTGATGCCCAATCATCTTTTCTTCATCACCTATTTCAGGTCGAACATTTTAACGGGATTCGCTTTTCTTTGCCGAACTATTTCCAGTTTTTCACTCTCTATCTTGAATCATTTTAACTTAGAATAGAAATCAATTTATAAGATTACTTTTTTTCTACTGCAAGTTCTTTTATAGATCAGTTCTTGAAAAACTGGACTTAAATACATCTTCTTAATTTAAAAATATTAGATAATCATCAAACTGTTTTTCTTGAGCATTTGCGAGGTAATTTCATTGGATTCAAAGCCCAAGCGCCAGTACAGAAGTTCCATCACATCCAGCTCATCCTGAGTCATGATCCGGTCACTCCACAGGCAAACTTCTGCAATACCCAACATGCTCAAACGATCACGTAATAACAATCCTGCAATATCATTTAAAATCTCGGCCAAATCAATCGGCTCATCTGAGATTTCACTATACAGCTCAAGTTCTCGTGGACTAAGAATACGGTTTAAAATCTTTTCCCGAACCTCCAGTTGATTATCGCTATTAATCTGCTGCACATGCAGCAAGGCATCAATCAGACGTACAATCTGTGGTTTGACCTCATCTAAAGACGTCGGCGTATGCATCGGCAGTAAATTCAGCTCATACTTCACCCGCTCTAGCAATAAGGCATCCAGCAAACCAATTTCACCATCTTCCTGAATAATCCTTGCCAGCTTCATTAAAAACTGCCGTGCAACTGTGGTAGGCATTCCACCAATATTTTTACAGGCTTGCTGGAAAATCGAGATATGTACCCGTCCATCCAGATTTAATAATGAATCAATAATCGCACGACTGACCTCTGCCTCGGTCGGAATAAATTCACGATATTGCCGGATCATCAAAATTGCGACCATCACTTCACGTGAACCGGTCGAAGTTTGCAAAGCACGTTCAATCAGCTCCGGACGCGGCATATTGGCACGCAGCTCCGGATTTAATGGCTTGATGGCATCTTTAATGGCGAAGCTAATTGGAGACAAGCGTAACAAAGGCAAAGGTTGTGGGGATTCCCAGACTGCTGTGCTTTCAGGCACGACATCTTCGAGTGAACGAAACAGACTAAACAAAGGCTGGTTTTTTAATTTCTTCAGATTTTCAAGCTGCAGATCCTGAATCAAGGCAGGATTTAATTCATAAATACGCTGATTAATATTCGGATGAATATTCAACCAGTTCTGTGGACTTAGAGAATTGGCAAAACACATATGTGAAATGGATTCGGCATATTCACTGTAAATCTGTGAACCTGAATGATGTACATGAATGCGCAATAAAGTCTGAATATTGGCATCATTCTGAATCAGGCGTCGGGTTTTCTGGTCATTTTTATAGGTACGTCCGCCCAATGAAATATATTTAATAAAACGTGTAATCAAAATACCCAAGCTGCCAATCAACCAGATGACTGCTCCGATTGAGACATAGAAGGTTTCAAACTTGTTTTCGCGAGGTACATCATTTCGATAAAACCCCAACTTCGCAATCTTGCTGCCCCACTGGCTAAAAGTGGTCAGACTGCTATATAGAATTTTCAGGCGGGTATTTTCAGCTGTTTCACCAGATAGAATCTTGTTAAATTCATGACTGAGCAAGCCGTAAAGTTCAATTTCATCAAGAGTTTGTAATGCACCCCAAGTCAGAATAATAGCAGTATCACGTGGACTAAAACCCGCTGTTAATGCATTGACCCCCACTTCATTCGGCAGGACATACATAGCTGGCGGTTCAATCAGGAACGTATCTGCCAGTTGAGTATTGATCCGTAGTGCAGCACTTTCTTCCGGAATACTTTCCATTTGGTTCAGTCGACGCGCGCCCATTTGCTGGGCTAAAGAATAGCCGCCGGCACGAAACGTATAAAATTCATAGATGACCGAAATAATCATCAAGAATAAAACCAGTGCTACCAGATAAGGACTAAGGACATGCCACCATATCGACTGGCCAGGATCAGCATAGAAAACAAACAGGCCAACCACTGTATTGATAATCAGAACTGTTAATAGTATCGCAATCAGACAAAAGCTGGCTAGCAATAGCATATTCTTGTTTTTGACCAAAGCAT
Source organism: Acinetobacter variabilis (assembly GCF_000369625.1). Taxonomy (GTDB): domain Bacteria; phylum Pseudomonadota; class Gammaproteobacteria; order Pseudomonadales; family Moraxellaceae; genus Acinetobacter; species Acinetobacter variabilis. The sequence continues at coordinate 625,787 of NZ_KB850113.1, read as the reverse complement.
ATCCTACGCTTTTCAATCTACCACCCTAACTGATCTGGTCTTTCCTTGGGCTCATCATAAAACAAAAAAGCGGGAAATTCCCGCTTTTTCATCATGATTTTAATTGCTTAGACTTCGCGTACACCGGTCAGATCAACTGATGCTGCATCAATATTCACATCAATAAAATTGTCGACTTTTTTGGCGCCATCACTGCGTTTTTGCTCTAATTGATCGAGGTATTCAGCATTGATTCCACCTGCGACATACACACCATCAAATACAGAACAGTCAAATTCACGCAAATGAGGAACCTTTTTGGTACGTACTGCATCTTTCAGGTCTTCCAGATCCTGGAAAATCAGACGGTCAGCACCAATAATTTCACGGATTTCTTCTACACTACGTTCAGAAGCGATCAGTTCAGATTTCGCCGGCATATCAATACCGTATACGTTTGGATATTTCACCATAGGTGCCGCAGAAGCGAAGAATACTTTTTTCGCACCCGCATCACGTGCCATCTGAATAATTTCATTACAAGTCGTACCACGCACAATCGAGTCATCGACTAGTAGAACGTTTTTGCCCTGGAACTCGAGCTCAACCGGGTTCAGTTTTTGACGTACTGATTTTTTACGCAGTTGCTGACCTGGCATGATGAAGGTACGGCCGATATAACGGTTTTTCATGAAACCTTCACGGAATTTCACGCCCAGCATATTAGCCAGTTCAAGTGCAGAAGTACGTGAAGTATCCGGAATTGGAATCACCACGTCGATGTCGTGCTCATCGCCCCACTCGCGCAGAATTTTTTGTGCCAGCTTCTCACCCATTTTCAGACGGGCTTTATACACAGAGATCCCATCAATGGTTGCATCTGGACGGGCAAAGTACACATATTCAAAAATACATGGACGGTATTCTGGATTTGCTGCACATTGCTGGGTAAAGAAGTTACCGTCAGAATCAATGAAAACCGCTTCACCCGGTTCGATATCACGCTCAACCTTGAAGCCTAGCGCAGTAATCGCTACAGATTCAGAAGCAATGATATATTCCATACCATTTTCTGTTTCGCGCGAACCGTAAATCAATGGACGGATACCATTTGGATCACGAAAACCTACCAAACCTTGGCCAGTAATCATCGCAACAACGGCATAACCACCTTTACAACGCTCATGTACACGCGTTACAGCCTGGAAAATATCTTCAGATGTTGGTACCAGCTTGCCACGTTTTTGTAATTCGTGCGCCAGTACGTTTAGTAGCACTTCTGAATCTGAATCAGTATTCATGTGACGCAGGTCAGTTTTAAACAGGTCATCATGAATTTCTTCAGCATTGGTCAGGTTACCGTTATGTGCCAGCGTAATCCCATAAGGTGAGTTTACGTAGAATGGTTGCGCTTCGGCACTGCTTGAAGTACCTGCCGTTGGGTAACGCACATGACCAATACCATAATTACCCTGTAAAGCACGCATATGACGGGTATGGAATACATCACGGACCATACCGACATCTTTACGCAGGAACAGACGGCCTTCCTGACAGGTCACAATCCCAGCTGCATCTTGTCCACGATGTTGTAACATCGTTAATGCATCAAACAACATTTGGTTAACAGGTGATTTACCAGCTATACCAACTACTCCACACATAGCAACCTCGCAGACAAGCTAGGATTAATAAAAAGGATTATTCGTTGACGCATCTGAACTCTTGGCCTTGGATGCCGGTTCAGATGAGGAATCTGAAGGTTTCTGTGCCCCTTCAGACTTGATATGTTGCAGGGCGCCATTTGCGGCTTCTTTGGAGAGCTCTGTTGCCCAAGGCGCATATGGCAATAAGACCTGTATAAATTTAGACTGCTTCCAGTGCGGTGAACTTTCGACCCACGGACCAATGCCCTGCATGGTAATCAGGACAATCAGCAAACCTTTCAGGCTGCCGAAAACACCCCCCGCAAGACGATTCAGCGGACCAAGTTTCAGGGTTTTTAAAATGCGGTTGAGCAGAAAGGTGACAATCCAGGTGAGTACCACAATCATCAGAACAATAAAGGCAAAGGCTGCAATCTTCTGTACCACTGGATCTGTACTGAGAGCAACCATTGAGGGCGCAAGTAGTGTTGAATATTTCGCCGCAATAATCAAGGCAAAAATCCATCCCACTAAGTTCGCAAAGGCTTTGATAAATCCTTGGCGCAAACCGTTGAGCCCTCCAATGAGCAAGATAATCAGTAGAAAGATATCAATGGCATTCATAGGACTTAAAGCGCGGCTACACAGTCTTTAACCAGTTCCGGCCCAGTATATATGAGGCCACTATAGACTTGTACAAGGCTTGCACCAGCTTTTTTCTTGGCCAGCGCATCCGCACCTGAAAGAATACCACCCACACCAATCAATGGAATTTGTCCCTTTAATTCCTCTGCAAATGCAGCCAGACATGCCGTGCTTTTCTCAAAGACTGGCGCGCCTGATAAACCGCCCGCTTCTTCTGCATGCTCCAGACCTTCCACACCTTCACGTGACAATGTGGTATTGGTCACGATCAGACCATCAATCTTGTATTGCAATAACTGCTTGGCAATAAAGGCAATATCTTCAGCTTCAAGATCCGGTGCAACTTTTAATACCAGAGGAACGTAATGCTGATGTTCCTGAGCCAGTTCCAGCTGACGATTCTTCAGCGTTTCCAGCAATTCAGTCAGTGCATCGCCACTTTGTAAACTGCGCAGGTTCTTGGTATTTGGAGAAGAAATATTAACGGTGATATAGGAAGCATAATTATAGACTTTTTCTAAACAAATAAGGTAATCATCTACTGCTTTTTCTACCGGAGTATCAGCGTTTTTACCGATATTGATTCCCAGTACACCTTTAAATTTTGCAGCTTTAACGTTTTCAATCAACTTATCCACGCCATCATTATTAAAGCCCATACGGTTAATAATCGCTTTGGCTTTCGGAAGACGGAATAAACGTGGATGAGGATTACCAGGTTGCGGGCGTGGAGTAATGGTACCAATTTCAATAAAACCAAAGCCTTGACTGGCCAAGGCATCAATATAGGCACCATTTTTATCTAACCCTGCTGCAAGACCGACCGGATTAGGAAATTCGATTCCCATACAGGTCACAGGTTTCACAGCAACATTTTGACGCATCATGCCCATTTTATGGGATGATTTTAATAGTGATAGTGTCAGCTCATGTGCACGCTCTGGTGCTAAAGAAAACAACAAAGGGCGGGCTAGAGAATACAACATATCTAGAAAAGTCTACTGCTTTTTAAGTCGGCATATTATAGGCATAGGCTGACAAAAAAACCATGCTTTGCAAATCTTTATTTTTACCAGTTATTGCACAGTCGCTGTTAATTTAATCTGCCCTGCTTCATTATTTAGTTCCATTTTCTCGATACTTAGCCCCATTTGTGCCAGCTGCGTCAGGAAGTTGGCCAGCACAGAATAATTTTCGTGAGACAGCATCAACTGAATTTTTCCATCCATTTGCTGTGATGCAATCGACAGCCCTTGTTGCTGGGCAATGCGTTGCACTTTTTCTGCTGCATCTAATTGCAAGTCTCCTGCCGGCTTCATGGTAACCGCATTGCTTTGCATCCAGACCAGCGTATCTTTTAGATCATTTAAACGTTTCTGCTGGGTATCTGCTGCCTGATGCATCGCCCAGAGTGCACTTGCAACAGCGGTCACCAACACAAAGATCGTTGTAAAGATCACCAGAATGCGTTCACGTGCTGACAAACGATCCAGATAATCGGTCAGTTTTTCGATTTGCAGATCCATACGGTTCTGTAAGGTTTCAATGGCTTTCATTATTGTATTTTCACCAGTCCTACGACGCCTGTTCCATTCGCCTGTATATTCCCCAATTCCACTTTAAAGCCCTGCTGCCCTAGTTGCTTGGTTAAAGTATTTAAACTTTCAGATGAATTGGACTGTAATTGTAGACTCAATCCTGACGGGTCATAATTGACGCGCTGTGCCACAATCTGGTTTTGCATTAGTACCGGCCCGACTCGGCTGATGAGCTGTAAGGCCTGAGTGTCTGCGGTCTGGCTTTGACGAAGCTGAGCTTCGAACTGGCTTTTAATATTCTGCTCAGTGACCGGATAATTTTGTCCGAACCAGTATTTAAACTGGTCAATAGCCTGCATCGCAGTGGTATTGGCGACTTTTTTATATTGGTACCAGCGCACCGCATCGTAAGTGAACTGCAATACCAGAATCCCAAGAAAAACCGTCGCACAGGCTTTCCAGTAACCAGAAACAGTATGATCCGATTTACCCTTTGGCAGGATATTAAATGGATGCTGTTTCGGTTTTTTTAGCATTGGCAACGTATATTCGAACGAGTTTAATTGTTCACGTGTTGCCACAGCTTCCAGACTACTCATTTGTTCAGGGCTGAGATTGCTGACCTGATATTCCAGATCTTTGGGCTGAAAATCCAGATAAAGGCTCAAATCATCCACTGACTGTCCGATATATTCAGCTTCACGTACCAGCAGATGCCCACTGATTTGTGCAATAACGCGCTGCTGCGCATGTTCAGGCACTGGCAAAACCAGAAAGTCTGGCAATAACGCAGCGACTTTAACAGGAATCAAATTCAGGGCATGCTGCAAAGTTTCAACTGTAGAATTTGCAATCCCCAGAATACTAATCTGATCAGGCTGCTGAAAATGATGCAGCACTTTCATGGTATCGACAGGCAGTACTACATATTCTTCTAACAGATATTTGATGCCATCATTGCCCATTTTTTTATATTGGCTCTTTGGCAAAGTCTGCTGCAAAATCTGCACATGACGACTTGGAAAAAAGACCGTCGCCTCTTCACCATGATAGGCCTGAATATCCTGAATCAGCTGCTCGAGTGTCGCAGCAGTGTTCCAGAATTCCCCCTTTGACCATTGCCAAACCCCATTGGCTTCCGGCATCCATAAATACAACATCGATTGTGTTCTACCGTTTTAATTGGTTTTTTATACTGTTGGAATAAAGCTTTTAACTTGTGTTGATAAGCCTGGTGCAATCACGGCCTGATCATAAATACGTGCTTCTGACAAATGAAATGGGTGGAAAGACTCAGTCACGAGAATGGAGGCAATATGCGCCACTACATTCATATGACAAACCACCGCAATGGACTCATACGGCAACTGCGATAACCATTCAACTGCAACTTTGGCATCATCATCAGGCTTGATGGTATTACAGATCACCACGGGTACATCTTTAAAATAGTGCTGTAAATGCGCCAGAGTTTCCTGCGCACGCAATAAAGGACTGACCACAAACACCTCCGGTTTAATGATGTCCCTTAAATACTGCGCTGTCTGTTCCGCCTGTTGATGCCCGCGCTCCGTTAGGGGACGCTTGGTATCATTCCCATTCACTGGTGGCGCGGCTTCGCCATGTCGCACTAAAGTCAGTTGCATCTTATTTCCTTATTTATTTGGTCGTTACGATCATCAGTCAGCATCTTAATCATCGTGCTTCTTGTGTTATAGATCAGACTTGATGATGTGGCAAGACAAATTCGACATCACTGCGATGACCATTTTTCATCAAGGATAAAGCGATCGTCAGCGGCGGCGCTCCTTCAAAGATCACTTCATACAAAGCAGTTGTAATCGGCATATACACATCCAGCTCTTCTGAGCGTGCTTTTACCTGCACAATCGTGTTAATCCCTTCTGCCGTCTGCCCCAGTTCAGTCGTCGCCTGCTCTAGGGTTTTACCCTTACCTAATGCATAACCAACCTGATAGTTACGACTTAGCGGACTATTACAGGTGGCAAAAAGATCACCTACACCTGAAAGCCCAAGGAAAGTCAGCGGGTTTGCACCCAGCTTGACTGCAAACCGACTCATTTCCGCTAGAGCACGGGTCAGAATCATACTCTTGGTATTCTCACCAACATTATAGGCAGCCGCCATTCCCATTGCGACCGCATAAATATTTTTCAGTGCACCGCCCAGTTCTACGCCATGTACATCATCACTGGCAAAAACACGGAATAACGCACTATGGAGTGCTTGTTGCACTGCATAACGTACCAGTTCAGATTCACTGGCAATCACCGTACCTGCCGGCTGTCCTGCGACAATTTCCTTGGCCAGGTTTGGACCAGACAGCACACCATAAGGCACTTCCGGTAGTTCTTCACGAATGATGTCACTCATAAAGCTGAAAGTATTGGCTTCAATCCCTTTTGTCAGGGAAATCACCGCTTGAGATGTGATAAAAGGCTTGATCTGCTGCAATACATCACGGAAAGAATGGCTTGGAATCGCGACTAAAATAATATCGCGATCACGAACAGCCTTCTCCAGATCGGACACAGCAAGCAGATTTTCTTCCAGCTTAAAATCCGGAAGATAACGCTTATTGATATGTGTTGCATTAATATCTTCAGCTACTTCCGGGTCACGAATCCAGATCATGGTATCGCAGCCATTTCGAACCGCGGTATTGGCCATTGCAGTACCAAAACTACCACCGCCTAAAACTGTAATTCTTAAAGCCGTATTCTGGTTGACCGCAACCGGTTCAATCAAATTGGTAAAATTTAATTCTGACATCTTGCTTTCTAATATCCTGTGTCTTGAAATGCCTTAGTTTTGATTCCAATAACTTACATAATTCTGGGTTTGGATTTCAGCACGTGGTGCAATCGCTTTTGCCGCCGTACCGATATAGATAATGCCAGAAACCAGATCATCTTTACCAATGCCGAGCGACTGCTTGAAAAATTTTGATTCTACCACTGCGCCACTACGCCACATGGTTGAAAAACCTTGAGCCTGTAAAGACAGCAGGAAGTTTTGAATAGCGGCACCTGAACTCAGAATCTGTTCAAAATGTGGCACTTTAGGATGATCCTGCAAACGGGTTAATGCCAGTACCAGCAAAGGTGCACGAAAAGGATGATTTTTGACCCGTTCAATCTGAGCTGATTCAGTTTGACCCAAATCTATCAGTGCTTGTGATAATAGTTCGCCAAATGCTTCACGTTGCGCATCCGGGATGATCACAAAAGTGGTAGGCTTCAATCGGTGATGATCTGGTGCTGTCAAAGCAGCTTTAAATGCCAGTTCTAACTGCTCTGCATTCGGTGCAGGTGCCAGCAAATGCCCTATTGATTGACGTTGGTGAATATTTTGATGAACGATGTCGACCACAGATTCCGTCATTGCTTTATAGATCTATAACTTAAAAACTATGGTCAAGATTAGCATATTCCACTAACAATACTCTAGAAACTTGCAATAGCCTTTACCTTGAAAATATTTAAGGAAGATTACAATATTTTCCGTGGAATCAATAAAATGCCTCTTTCATTCACTTTTCTCTCATAGAGCGACATCAAAAATTGCCAAACTTATACAACAGCTCCTAATTCTGTGCTTTTTACTGTGTTTCAATATCCCCAGTTCTGTTTTCAAGCGAGATTTTATGATGAAAAAAACAATTGCGATCAGCGGACTAGCAGCTTCAGCTCTACTTTTAACTGCCTGTGCATCTAACCCGACTTCAGTAGCGGTTCAAAAGGAAAATAATCAGTTTGAAGTAACAGGATTAGGTAAAAACCAGTTAACCTCTAAAAATAATGCAGTGAATGCCGCCAGCAAAACCTGTGGCTCCAAAGCAACTGCGATTATTCTGGATGAAAAAACTTCTTATGATGGTGCACTAAAAGGTGTAGTCGATGAACAGACCGGACAAATGATTCAGGCTGCTGCGACTGTATTAGGCAATATTGCCGGCACCAATACCGGATTGAACCAGAATGATGATTATCAGACTGTTTTAACGTTCCGTTGTGAGGCTAAATAAGCTTCAACATGTGCAACAATAAAAAAACCGCTCTTTAAGAGCGGTTTTTTTTGCAATTTAGATTAGCAATAACCTTCCAAACGGGTCAGCGGTAATTTCTGTCCAATTGCTTTTTCAATCTCTGGCAGATAGAACGCATCATCTTCCGCCAGGAAACTGATACTTACACCACGCGTTCCCGCACGACCGGTACGACCAATACGGTGTACATAATCATCTGACTGTTCAGGCAAAGTAAAGTTAATCACATGGGATACGCCGTCTACATGAATACCACGACCGGCAACGTCTGTCGCAATCATGATGTTATGTTTACCATTTTTGAACTGGTCTAACATTTTCAGGCGTTTGTCTTGAGCAATTTCACCTGACAGCATCACCACCTTATAACCATCACGTTTTAAATGGTCATAGAGCTTACGCACCTGATCACGACGGTTAGCGAAAATCATTACCTTTTCAATCGGTTCATCACGCAGAATGTCTTGCAGCAATTTATATTTATCTGCCTTCGCGACCATATAAACACGTTGTTCAACGTCGGCATTGGTTTTCTTCTCTGGTTCGATTTCGACAGTGACCGGTTCAAACAACCATTGCTGTGCCAGATTCAACACATCATAGCTAAAGGTTGCAGAGAACATCAGTGTCTGACGCTGCTCTTTGCGTGGCGAGAAACGCACGATACGTTTTACTGATGGAATAAAGCCCATATCCAGTAGACGGTCAGCTTCATCAATCACCAGGAATTCAATCTGGTCCAGCCAGACTTCTTTTTGCTCGACGAAATCAATCAGACGCCCTGGCGTTGCCACCATGATATCGACTGGCGCTTTATCCAATTGAGCTTTCTGCTTGTCAAAATCTACACCACCCAGAAGTGTTACCACACTCAGGTCAGTAAACTTGGTCAGCTCATGCGCGTCGCTTTCAATCTGTAATGCCAGTTCACGAGTCGGTGCCAGAATCAGTGCACGTGGCTCACCACGATAACGCTGCTCTTTTACCGGATTGTTCAGCAAGTCATTAATCACGCTAATCAGGAATGCGGCAGTTTTACCCGTACCCGTTTGTGCACGACCAATAGCATCATGTCCTGCCAAGGTGAATTTTAAAACCTTCTGCTGAATCGGCGTCATGGAAGTAAAGCCTAAAGCATCAATTGCCTTTTTCAGTTGGGGATGTAAATTTAAGGTTTCAAAACCAGATGACATAAAGCGCTGCTCTAATTTGATAATCACTAAGATGGAATAGTATAAACAAAAAACGCCCCAATTTATATTGGGGCGTTTATTAGCTTAATCCGAAGATTAGTCTAATGGTTGAACTTCTTCAGCTTGGAAGCCTTTTTGGCCTTTAACTACACTGAATTCAACACGTTGGCCGTCACGAAGTGAACGGTGGCCTTCGCCTTGGATTGCACGGAAATGAACGAATACGTCATCACCGCCGTTGCGTTGAATAAAGCCGAAGCCTTTAGTGTCGTTGAACCATTTAACTACGCCTTGTTCACGAGCAGCTGTCATAAGTTAATCCTCATTGATACTAAAAAAAGGACCACCCGGTGTTGCAAACAGCAGAGCAAACAAGTTTGAAAATATTATTTTTAAGCTTGTAATCATTCTGTAAAACTATTAACAAAATCCCGGTTACATCCATTGTGTATAGGGCGAAAAACAATCAATTTGTTTATCTGAAATCCTAAATACGCAACGAGCTTAACATGGGTTTATGACAATTAATAGATATTTTTTAGCTTTGTTCCTTTTGATTTAGTTATTTTTTTCACAATATATATCAGAAAAATTATATATATTATTTCATGTAACTTTTTAGCCAAATAGTTGGGTTTTGGCATCCTATTTGCTAATATTTATAGCCTTTTTTTTGCGATATGAATAAAACGGAAATGAGTGATAACCACGGTCAAGCGCATATTATTGATGCCATGGGTAAACCCTGTCCGATGCCGCTCCTGATGTTAAAGCGTGCATTAAAAGCAGATCAGGGCAAAACATTCTTGCTAAAGTCATCAGATCCACATAGTCAAACTGATGTTACACGATATTGCCAAATGCATCAGTTAAAATGCGAATCTCAACAGATTTCTGCAACTGAATATCACTACCTGATTGAATCTTAAAAATTTTCAATTAAACTGGATGCTCTCCATACTCGTATAAAAGTTTACATTTCTCTACCCAAATATCCATTATTTGAGGAGAGTTTAGATTAAGATAAAACCTAGTTAAGGGTTAAATCCCCCGCACTTCAAGGAGAACACATGAGTGACAGCCGCAATCAATTGATGCCCCTGTCATTATCGGCGCCAGGTGTCAATCTTGGTGCTTATATTAGCACTGTCAATCAAATTCCTATTTTAACGGCCGAACAAGAAAAAGAGTTGGCCGAACGCTATTACTACGACCAAGACCTGGACGCAGCAAAAATGCTAGTCATGTCTCATTTGCGTTTCGTGGTACATATTGCACGTAGTTATGCAGGTTATGGCCTGCCTCAAGGTGACCTGATTCAGGAGGGCAACCTTGGCCTGATGAAAGCCGTTAAACGTTTTGACCCGAATATGGGCGTACGTCTGGTGTCATTTGCGGTGCACTGGATCAAAGCTGAAATTCATGAATATGTAATTCGTAACTGGCGTATTGTCAAAATTGCGACCACTAAAGCGCAGCGTAAACTGTTCTTCAATTTACGTAGCCTGAAAAAGTCATCTAAAAAGTTAACGCTTGAAGAAGCTCAGTCGATTGCCAATGACCTGAATGTAACGCCAGAACAGGTGCTGGAAATGGAAGGCCGATTGACAGCTTATGATGCGGCATTTGAAGCATCAGGTGACGATGATGACGAAAATTCAACTCACGTTGCTCCAGCACTATATCTGGAAGACAACCGTTATGATCCGGCACGTCTGATTGAAAATGAAGACTATGAGGAACAAAGTACCTCTGCCCTACATGAAGCGATGGAACAGCTTGATGACCGTTCTCGTAATATCTTGCAGCGTCGCTGGCTGGATGATGAAAAGTCAACCTTGCATGAACTGGCAGCTGAATATAATGTTTCCGCTGAACGTATCCGTCAGCTTGAAAAGAATGCAATGGAAAAAATCAAAGTGGCAATGTCTTCAAACTGACGTGTTGAATTAATAAGCTACTAATCTTAAAAAAGCCTTCATATATGAAGGCTTTTTTGTCTTTTAATGTCGTGTTTCGGTCTCTGCTTTTATGCTAAGGTTAAGCGCAAACTTTATTGAGAAGATCAATTCAAATGTGGATTGCGATTTCAGCACTGAATCTTGCGCTTGCGGTCATACTCGGCGCATTTGGTGCCCATGGTTTAAAGACTCGAGCGACTGAAGCACAGTTGACCTGGTGGCAAACGGCCACAGATTATTTCTTCTACCATGCTCTTGGCTTACTTATTCTGGCAGTGATCAGCCGAGTGATTCCTGAATTGCCAATCAAATGGAGTTTTCTCCTGATTCAGGCGGGGATTTTCCTGTTCTGTGGCTCACTCTATATCATGGCACTAGGTCTGCCGCGCGGTTTAGGTGCAATTACGCCAATTGGTGGTGCCTTAATGATTGCTGGCTGGTTAATTCTGGCCTGGAATGCCGTAAAATACCTCAAATAGGTCTGATGCTTTAATCAATAATCATGGAGGGTTGCCAAGATGCTGGTATATATCAATGGCGAACAACAAGAAACTCAATGCAAGAACCTGCTGGAACTGGTTCAAAGTCTGGCGCTTGAGGGTAAGCGCTTTGCTGTTGAGGTAAATGAAATGATTATTTCTAAAAGCAGATTGGGTGAAACGCCCATTTGCGAAGCGGACAAAATAGAAATTATTCACGCAGTCGGTGGCGGCTAATAACACTTGGAACAATTATGCAAGATTTATTACAGATCGGTTCACGCCAATTTCAGTCTCGTCTCTTAGTAGGCACAGGCAAATATAAAGATTTAAATGAAACAGATCAGGCCATTCAGGCCAGCGGTGCAGAAATTGTAACGGTTGCTATTCGCCGGGTGAATATTGGTCAGCATCCGGACCAACCGAACCTGCTTTCAGTAGTTCCACCAGAAAAATACACCATTTTGCCAAATACAGCAGGCTGTTTTGATGCCAATAGCGCAATACGCACCTGTATGCTGGCACGTGAACTGTTGGATGGTCATAACTTGGTAAAACTGGAAGTTCTGGGTGATGAAAAGACGCTTTATCCAAATATTACTGAAACCTTGAAAGCAGCGCGTACCCTGATCGATGACGGTTTTGAAATCATGGTCTATACCTCAGATGATCCGATCGTAGCACAAGAACTGGAAAGTATGGGCTGCGTAGCAATCATGCCTTTGGGGAGCCTGATCGGTTCTGGTATGGGGATTCTGAATCCACATACAATTTCGATCATTAAAGAAAATGCCAAAGTGCCTGTGCTGGTTGATGCAGGTGTCGGTACAGCAAGTGATGCAGCGATTGCCATGGAACTGGGCTGTGACGGCGTACTAATGAATACGGCGATTGCAGCAGCACAAAATCCGGTCTTAATGGCCTCTGCGATGCGTAAAGCGGTTGAAGCTGGTCGTGAAGCATTCCTTGCCGGCCGTATGCCATGCAAACGCATGGCCAATGCCAGCTCACCTGAAACCGGTTATTTCTTTAAATAATAATCAGGGCTAGAAGCTTAAAAGATTATTTGAATCATATCGATCTGTTCAGGAGTTTCTAGCAAACTCCTGAACTTTTAAATTTAGATACCCAAGTTAAATTTGAAGATTGAATATTAAAAGTTCACTTCTTGGTTTAGACAAATTTGAATAGGAACTTCAAATCCCCATAGTTGAATTTATAAAAAAGCTTTAAAGTTCACCATAAATATCTATCCAATATTCAAAGAAATGACTTAACCTTGTTGGCTAAACTTATTACTCAGCTTTGACCATCAAAAAAATTATAAATAAAAGGAATTTAAACCGATGCTTCATCAGATCAAACTGCCTTTCCTATTTAGCACCCTGCTGTGTATAGCATTTACACAAAATGCATGTGCAAAACCTCAGACAGATAGTTCTTTCAAATCAAGCTATCAATCTTTTATTCCGAAAAACTGGAAAGTTCTAGAAAAAACGCAAGGCGATTTAAATCAGGACGGTCAAGCAGATCTCGCGCTGATTATTGAAGATACTAATCCCGAAAACCTTGTTGCAAATGCAGGTGTAGGCAATCATGTTCTGAATACCAACAAACGAAAACTTTTGATTTTATTCAAGCAAGAAAGTGGTTATCAGCTTGCAGCTAGCAATACTACTTTGCCAAACGAAGGTGATGTTGAATCACCTTGTCTCGCTGATCCACTTGGTGAATCCGAAGCCTTAAGCATTCAAAAAGGTGTACTTCGGGTTCATTTATATTACTGGCTAAGCTGTGGTTCATGGTATGTCACCAATCATACTTATACATTCCGATACCAAAATAATGCTTTTAAGCTGATCGGCTATGATGTAGATGATTTTCACCGTGCTTCGGGTGAGAGTACAGCACTAAGCATTAACTTTTTAACAGGCAAGGTAAAAACTACAACAGATGAAAATGAATTTGCAGAACAGACGCAACCTGCCAAAGTTCAATGGTCCACTTTAAAACACCGCTACGCACTAAAATTTGAACAGGTTCAATTTAATCAGCCACAAGAGTTCAAATAAAATTAAATATCACAAACTCTTTCAAACTGAGAATTACAGCTTAAAGTGCTTCTAAAATTCGGATCTTTACACTCGCAACCGCACCTTGAGTGGCTTTAGCATGTTGCTGCATATTTACACTATGCATATGGGTTTCCAGATGCTGAATACTTTCCCATTTTTCAAACATCATGATTGAAAAAGGCACTTTGGTCTGTAATCGGCTCTCAATCTCTGGATGATCAATATAAACATCATAAAGATGACAGCCTGGCTCTTGTAATACCTGTGCGCGGATGTTGTTAAATGAATCCAGCACTGTTTTCATATCTTGTTCCGAATGACAAATGATTTCAGCAATAACGGTTAGCATGGTCATATCTCCTGGTTAAGCAAAAATTTGAATTAAATGTTCACGATACTGTGTAATATACGCTTCAACTTCAGGGGCTTTAATTACATCATTCACAATAAATGTCGGTAAAGCCTGCATCCCCAAGAATTGGTTGGCTTTATGAAAAGGTAGGTAAACGCCATCTACACCCACGCCATGAAAAAACTGCTCGGTATCCGTAAACGCATCCATCGGTGCATTCCAGGTAAGAGATAACATATAGTTTTTATCGTGAATCAGGCCACCTGAGCCGTATTGTTTTGAAGCATCTGAACGTGAGCGACCATCATTTGCATATAGGCTGCCATGCCCTTCGGTAAAAACATCATCAATATACTTTTTCACTGGCCACGGCGCACCCATCCACCAGCCTGGCATTTGGTAAATGACCGTATCTGCCCAAAGATATTTTTCCACTTCTGCTTTTGCATTATATTCACTATCAGCACGAGTCACCTGAACCTGATGCCCCAGCTTTGTTAATACTTCTTGAGCCAGTTCGGCCAAAGTATCATTTAACTGACCATTTGAATGGGCGAAAGCTTTTGCGCCGTTAATTAATAGAATATTTTTCATGGAAAGAACCTGAAACCAAAAATTTATACGGGCACTATATAGATTCTGCTTATTGCTAAAAAGCAGTGATTTTGCAAATCATTATTGACTAAATATCAACAATTACTTTGGAAGCAATAAAAAAGCGCCCTACGGCGCTTTTTCAAAATTTTGTGATTAAGGGATTAAACCTTCATCACGCATTGCAATCTGTACAGATTGACGTTCTGCAACCTTATTGCGGATATGAATAATATTTTTATATGGACTCAGATCATGTTCAATCTGGTTCGACCAGTTGGTCAGAACAAATAGGTAAGCATCTGCCGGACCGAAATTATCATCGACCAGATAATCATTGTCCGATTCACCAATGGCCTTATCGATATAACTCAATAAACGGTCAATTTCTGCATAGGCTTTTTCTTTGGCTTCATCTGATAATTTTCCTGTGAAGAAGACAGCATAAGCATCATGCAACTCTGAGTTGAGATAACCTAACCACTCCAGCACTTTGGCACGTCCCATGCCAGAAGGAGGAATCAGATCTTGTTTTGGATCGTGTTGAGCAAGAAACGGTAAAATTGCAACATTTTCTGTAAGAATTAAACCCGGATTAATTTCTAGTGCTGGGACATAACCCTTTGGGTTAATTTCGTAATAATCTGCACCTTTTTCTGTTTTATGGGTTTTTAAGTCAACACGTTCCAAATCAAAATCGACATTAATTTCATTTAAAATAATATGAGCTGCCAAAGAGCATGCGCCTGGCGAATAGTAAAGCTTCATTTCTGATCCTTGTTATACACTTCTCAATGTTTTAAATCGCTTCTGACAAACTTTCAAGTGATCAAACCTGTAAATTGCAAAAAAGCGTAACTGTGATTCGGCACAGTTACATATCCAATATTGAGGAATTTACAGGCTTTTGCAAGTCAATCTTGTGTAGATTTTTATCTGTATCTGTTTAAGATACGCAGGTTCTCAAAATTTAGATGATATTTCGTGATTAACCTGAAAAAAGAAGAATGGTTTTCCAATATCCGGACTGATGTGCTGGCAGGTCTGGTGGTTGGACTGGCCCTGATTCCTGAATCTATTGCTTTTTCTGCGATTGCAGGTGTTGATCCGCAAGTCGGCTTGTATGCCTCTTTCTGTATTGCGGTGTCCATTGCCTTTTTCGGTGGCCGTCCTGCCATGATCTCTGCGGCGACTGGTGCAATGGCGCTACTGATGATTACGCTGGTCAAGGATCATGGTTTGCAATATCTGCTTGCAGCCACAATTCTGACCGGGATTATTCAGGTGATTGCGGGCTTTTTTAAAGTTGCCAAGCTGATGCGTTTTGTGTCGCAGGCTGTGGTATATGGTTTCTTGAATGCCCTCGCGATCCTGATTTTTGTGGCACAAATCCCGGAAATTAACCGGATGGACAGTACGGGTTATCTGTTCATTTTAGTAGGTTTGATAATTATCTATCTGTTTCCTTATATACCGAAAATCGGTAAAGCGATTCCATCGCCTCTGATCTGTATCGTCGTGCTGAGCGCACTTGCGTTATTGCTTGGTGCAGATATGCGTACTGTGAGCGATCTGGGACAGTTTCCAGATACCCTACCCGTCTTTCTTCTTCCAGAAATTCCACTGAATCTGGAAACCTTGCAGATTATCCTGCCTTATTCCTTTACTTTAGCCACTGTAGGTCTGCTTGAAAGTATGATGACCACTACGGTCATTGATGAAGTTACCGGAACTGAAGGTGACCGCCATCGGGAATGTCGTGGTCAGGGTATGGCCAATATTGTCAGCGGTTTTATGGGCGGAATGGCCGGTTGTGCCATGATTGGTCAGTCGATTATCAATGTCTCTTCAGGTGCACGTACCCGTTTATCCACTTTGGTGGCTGGCGTGTTTTTGCTGTGTCTGGTGGTCTTCCTGAAAGACTGGCTGGCTTATATTCCAATGGCTGCGCTGGTTGCTATTATGATTATGGTGTCATTTACCACCTTCCAGTGGGGTGCAATCAAACAGTTTGGCAAGCATCCGCTAGAATTTAATACCGTGATGATTGCTGTGATAACTGTCGTGCTTGCTACTCATAATCTGGCGCTCGGTGTATTTGTCGGTGTATTGCTCTCTGCTTTGTTCTTTATTAATAAGCTAGAAAGAACTGTACATGTCTCGACTTATTTGCATGAGCCTAATTCACGTAGCTATAAAATTTCTGGACAGATCTTTTTCAGTAGTACAGAAAAGTTCTACCAGTTTTTTGATTTTAAAGAAAAGCTGGATCATGTTGAGCTGGATCTGACCCATGCACATATCTGGGATGTGACTTCAGTAAATATGCTCAATAATGTCATCCAGAAGTTTAAAGCCCAAGGCATAGACGTGACCGTAATTGGTTTAAATGAAGCCAGTAGCACTTTGATCGACCGTTTTAGTACCTGATCAAGCTTGATCTATAAAAGAGCCAACTGGCTCTTTTATTTTGCCTGGGATCTCTGGCTCGATTTTTATGGAGAAATACCGAGAAAAGTTTGACTTGCACCGCTCAGGACTTAAAATACCGCATTCTGAATTTTTAGATTTGCCAAAATTATGTCGAACGATCAATTAGACCAGCAAGTCGTGGAGCTGGACAATTTAAGCGAGCACCGTGAAATTGTGACGTTTATGCGCCGCTCAGCGCCATTAAATACCTCTCAACGTACTGCGCTTGAACAATATGGTCACTTAATTTTGGAATATCCGGTAGGTGATTTGCGTCAGTATTTTGAACATCCTGAACGTCCGCTGACTGTAGAAATCGGTTTTGGTATGGGCCGCTCTCTGGTACTCATGGCTAAAGCGAATCCAGAGCGTAACTTTGTCGGAATTGAAGTGCATGTACCGGGGATTGCGCAGTGCGTGTATGAAGCAGGTATGGCGGGCGTGACTAATTTACGTGTACTGGATGCTGATGCGATTCAGGTGCTTCGTGAAATGCCAGACAATAGCATTAACACCGTTCAGTTGTACTTCCCTGACCCATGGCAGAAAAAACGTCACTTTAAACGCCGTTTTGTATCTCATGACCGCATGTCATTGGTTGAGCAAAAACTGGAACTTGGCGGTACTTTCCATGCTGCAACAGACTGGGAACCGTATGCTGAGTGGATGCTGGAAGTTCTGGAAGAACGTCCACGTTTAGAAAATCTGGCGGATAAAGGCAACAGCTATCCTCGCCCTGAATGGCGTCCACAAACCAAGTTTGAGCGTCGCGGAATCGAAGCTGGCCACAAGATTAATGACTTTATCTTTAAGAAAATTTCTTAATATCTATAAGTCTAAAAAGCGCTGATTATTCAGCGCTTTTTTATTAGCTATGATGGCGTTCTAAAATCTGCTGACTGAGTAATTTATACACACCTGCCAAGTCTTGTCGTTGAGATTGCTCTAGCATCTGCTGATGCATATTCAGAATATTCTGATCACCACGCATCGCAGGTCCCGTCTGTCCTTGGCGAGGATCATTTTGCGTCGCCTTATTGGCTGTTTCCAGAATCAATGGATAAAGCAGGCTAAAATCTACCTGTTGTGCATCTACCACCTGCTTAGCCATGTCATAACAGTAATTGCTAAAATTGCAGGCAAACACAGCAGCCAGATGCAAGCTCAAACGTTGGTCCGAACTATATTGATAAACTCTTTTGCTTAGGCTATTTGCTAAATGGGTTAAGATTTCTTGATCTGTTGGGTCAGATGCTTCAATAAATAAAGGCGTATTTTCCCAGTCGATTTCACGTTCCAGACTAAAGGTTTGCAATGGATAAAAGACGCCAGACTTTGCATGTATATCTGCTAGAACATTCAGGTGAGTACTACCCGAAGTATGGACAATCAGCACATCTTGCAAATAAGAATGGACTTGTCTGATGACATTAGCAATTGATTGATCACTCACGGCAATGATGATCAAATCTATATTCTGATTCAGATTCTCAGGTTGAGCGATAGCTTGCGCTTTAAATCGATTAGCCAGTTGCTGTGCTTTATCCAGAGTCCGGCTGTAGATCTGTACAATTTCATGTTGTGCTGACAATACACGGACAAGATGATAAGCCACTCGTCCTGCCCCAATGATACTAATCCGCATTCATCAATATTCCTGAACCATTGCGCACAGCATGCCAATAA
This sequence comes from Acinetobacter variabilis, assembly GCF_000369625.1. Taxonomy (GTDB): domain Bacteria; phylum Pseudomonadota; class Gammaproteobacteria; order Pseudomonadales; family Moraxellaceae; genus Acinetobacter; species Acinetobacter variabilis. The sequence continues at coordinate 607,098 of NZ_KB850113.1, read as the reverse complement.
AAAAAGGATGAATCAATTCATCCTTTTGCTTTTGAATCGGATTTAGAATTTACGTAAGGTCAGAATCTGTTCACTGCGACCGAAAGGCCCGTGAATATCATGCAGCACACCGCTGGTGAGACCAATCCCATCTTCACCATACTGTTGCACTACTTCCAGCCCCAGCCATTCACCTTGCGGCAGACGGTGCATATGAATCTGTAAATCCAGATTTGGAAATCCCCAGCCCGCATTTGGATCCTGACGCGGCACAATGCCATTGGCCGTATCTACCATACCAAGTAAACGACTAAAATCTGTAGTCGGTTGTCCTTCGACCATATCCAGTGAATTTCTGAGCCAGACAATGCCTTTGCCTGCTCGATGATCAGGATGTGCACGGGTTTCAATACTTTGAATATAACCACCCGGCCAGCAACTCATACCCTCCCAAACCGGTAAAAACTCAGGGCTTTCAATCGGAAAATCTTCGATACCTGCAATGGCCCGGCTATCCGAAGTCAGCATCCTCCAGGCACGAGCAACGATACAGGTTTTTCCATTGGCACACATTTCCGCCTCAATCAGTTCAATAGTTTTGCCAGGACGGATCATGCGCGTAGTAATAGAAAACTCACCAAATGCAATCAGTCCAAAAATATCCAGTCCAACCCGGCCAATACGCATTTCTGATCTAGGCTGAAACTGTTCTAGTTCAACACATAGAATACCGGTTGCCGGTGCCATGTGCTGTTCATGAGGATTCCACGCACCTTGAGCATGAATATTGGAACGATAATAGGCAGTAGTACTGCCATCTGCATGCTGTTCGCGCTGGATCAAACTATAATATGCTGACATTCTTGTTAAACTTCCTTGATTATTCTCTTAAACTTTAAAATTCATATAAGGTTTCATGATCTTTATTTTCTGAGTAAAAAACCACAATAATTCATAATTTGACTATAAATTTTGTGTTGTTTAAATCCGACTTTTGTTAAAAGTTCATTTAAATTTTCTACTGAAATCAGGAAAAAGTCCTGCTGCAATCTGGCCATCATATTTTCGCTTTGCTGCACACTAAGTCCGGTTTGTTGTGCCATTTTTTGCATTACCTTTAATTCATTCTCACCTTCAGGCTGCATCAGATCATAGGTCAATACGATCCCGCCAGTTTTAAGGCTGTGATAGATATCCTGAAAAAAATCAGATTTCTGAGGTTCAGGAATAAAATGGGCGACTAAAATAGCGAGTGCAGCATCGTAAGTATTTTGCTGATCCAGTTCTTGAGTGGTGCACTGTATAAACTGAACTCGTTGTTCAACTCCAATAGAAGCCAGATGCTTCCTTGCCTGCCCAAGCATCGCAGCGGAAGGATCAATCGCAGTAAATGTCCAGTTTGGATGCTGCTGCAATAAATAAGATAGCTCATAACCCGTCCCGCAGCCCACTACCAAAATATGAGCGGTTTCCGGGAGTTCAGTGCTGAGAATTGCTTCAATCTGCTGATGCACCAGTTCATATCCGGGAATCAGTTTGCGGATATGATCGTCATAGCTGGCGACCACGACTTCACTGTGAAAGTTTTTTGCCATCTGTTTACTCTGATTTATATAGAAATAAATTTTTATCTATTTAAAGAAATTGCTAAATACATGACCTCAATTTGCAAGATGGATTCTTCTTCCATTGTGCAGGTGCTTCGTTACTTTGACTGGGCAAAGTAACCAAACCCTTCTGTTTCATTGATATGGCATCCTTGCCATACAATGAAACGGCGGCATCCATGCCGCCAGGTCATCTGATCAAATACTATTTAAACTTAGCTTTAATTAATTTAAGCAATCTCTTTTAAATTTAATTCTTCACGCATAAATTCACGCAACTTGAACTTCTGTGCCTTACCTGAAGCTGTCATCGGGAATTCATGGAAGAAACGCACATAACGCGGCACTTTATTGTGAGAAATATGCTCAGCACAATATTGGCGGATGGCCTCTTCGGTACATGGGTCATTTTCATGCAGGATAATGCAAGCACAAAGCTGTTCACCATATTTATGGTCTGGCACGCCAATCACCTGTACATCTGAAACCGCTGGATGGGTATAAAGGAAATCTTCAATTTCTTTCGGGAATAGATTTTCACCGCCACGAATGACCACATCCTTGATACGACCCTTGATTTTGACAAAGCCTTCATCATCCATTTCCGCAATATCACCAGTATGCATCCAGCGCGCAGCATCAATGACTTCCTGGGTCTTGTCCTGATCTTCCCAATAACCCAGCATCACGGAATAACCACGCACACACAGTTCACCCAATTGACCGCGCGGCACCACCTTGCCATTTTCATCGACAATTTTAACTTCCAGATGCGGATGGACACGGCCAACTGTACTCACACGACGTTCAACACTGTCTTCTGTTGAACTTTGGGCACTTACCGGTGCTGTTTCAGTCATGCCATAACAGATGGTAATTTCAGACATATGCATTCGCTCTATTACACGCTGCATAATTTCCTGTGGACATGGACTACCCGCCATAATGCCGGTACGCAGGCTAGACAGATCAAAATCGTCAAACTGTTCATGTTCTAGCACAGCAATAAACATGGTCGGTACACCATAAGCTGCCGTACATTTTTCTTGTTGAATGGCTTTTAAGGTTTCCAGCGGATTAAATACGGCAGATGGATAGATCATGGCTGAACCATGGGTAATACAAGCCAGATTACCCATTACCATGCCAAAGCAGTGGAATAATGGAACAGAAATACAGACACGGTCTTCTGGAGTTAAGTGAATCGCTTCACCCACAAAGTAACCATTATTTAAAATATTGTTATGGGTCAGCATCGTACCCTTAGGGTTACCTGTGGTGCCTGACGTAAACTGGATATTAATGGTTTCATCGAACTGCAAATCAGTGGAGATCTGTTGCAGCTGTTCCAGCTCTTGAGCACTTGGTATAGGCATTAAATCCTGAAAACGATGAATACCCGTATGCTGCTGCTCATCAATTTTAATGACATGCTTTAAATGTGGTAGACGCTCTGCATTCAGTAATTTATTTTCAGCCTGTTTTAATTCAGGCGCAATTTTGGTCAGAATTTCCTGATAGTCCGTTGTTTTAAACTGCGATGCAATAACCAGTCCCTTACAGGACACTTTATTCAAAACATATTCCAGCTCATTGCTTTTATAGGCTGGATTCAGGTTAACCAGAATAATGCCTGCCTTGAAAGCTGCGAATTGGGTAATAGTCCATTCCACACAGTTCGGCGACCAGATCGCTAGACGGTCACCTTTTTGCATACCCAATTTCAGCAGCTGACAGGCAAAGGCATTGACCTGATCCTGTAGCTGCCGATAACTCAGGCGTATGTTCTGATGCATGCTGACGACTGCATCGCGATCTGCATATTGCTCGCAAGCCTGATCAAATTTTTCACCAATCGTCATGCCCAATAAAGGCTGGCTGCTGGTTCCATAGGCATAGCTTAACCGTACTTGTGTCATTGAATCGATCTCCTTGATTCTTTGTAATTCTGATTTTCAACTTTACTAATTGTTTTATGACCACGACGACCTTGTCTATGTGCCTGTTTTTGTGTGTTTATGCTGCTGAATTCCCCTCCTGTCGATGTACTGCGTTAACACAAAAATCGGCAATCTGTTTGACAAAGTGATCCTTGTAGTTCTGATCAAACATCACATTACGGGACGGATTCAAAGGTTCAATCACGACAAAGGTCATGGCACCGACCACACCCAAAGCTGCCGTATTTAAATCTTCAAACTCGAACTCTCCATTCACCTTTCCTTCGGCCAGGATTTCCTTAATGCTTTGTTTAAGCAGCTGTTTACTGCGAAAACGCTCATGTTCCATTTCCGGATCAACCGGTTCAAACATAAGTGAATACGCCAACTGGGGGCTATTCATGGCACGTTTCACAAAAGTTGTAACAGATTTTTGCAATTTCAGTTTTGGCGACAAATCCGACCCAGCAATGGAAACAAGAATTCCCACTTCGTGCTGAATCGCTGCCGACAAAACCTCAATCAAAATCTGGCTTTTGTTTTCAAAATATCGATATACCAGCCCTGTAGAAACGCCTGCGCGTTCTGCAATCGCCTGAATCGACGCCTCTTTAAAGCCCCCTTGAGTAATCAGTTCACGAGCAGACTGTAAAATCGACAAACGATTTTGTTCCATTCGTTCCTGCATCAGTGATGATCTTTTATAACTCATAATCTTATTCTCAACCAGATAAAATGAATTGTAAATCATTTTGTGAATATAGGTTCACTTTTTTAATTTTTCGTTGTATGTTAAAAAAACAAGCACAACAAAAATGCTTTTGGACACAACAAATATAATCTCAGGATGGATGAAGAATGAATTTACAAAGCTTAGATTTCGGTTTGGATGAAACTCTTATTGCGCTTCGTGATTCAGTGGCCGCTTTTTGCGCCAAGGAAATTGCCCCAATTGCCCAGCAAGTTGACCGTGACAATGAATTCCCGGCTCACCTCTGGAAAAAATTTGGTGATATGGGCCTACTTGGTTTAACGGTCAGTGAGGAATATGGCGGTACCAATCTAGGGTATCTGGCCCATATTATTGCCATGCAAGAAATTTCCCGTGCTTCAGCATCCATTGGTTTGTCCTATGGCGCCCATTCTAACCTATGTGTAAACCAAATTAAGCGAAATGGTAATGAAGAACAAAAACAGCGTTACCTGCCAAAACTGATTTCTGGCGAATATGTCGGTGCATTAGCAATGTCTGAGCCAAATGCCGGATCAGATGTGGTCAGTATGAAACTGAAAGCCGAAGATAAAGGCGATCATTATCTACTCAACGGTTCCAAGATGTGGATCACTAACGGTGGTGATGCCGATGTACTCGTTGTCTATGCCAAAACCGATTTACAAGCTGGCGCCAAAGGCATGACTGCTTTTCTGGTTGAGAAAAATATGCCAGGTTTTAGTCACGGCACTCATTTAGATAAACTGGGTATGCGCGGTTCCAATACCTATCCACTGTTTTTTGACAATGTCGAAGTTCCGAAAGAAAACGTGCTTGGCGGTGTCGGCAATGGGACTAAAGTGCTGATGAGCGGACTGGATTATGAACGTGCGGTTCTCAGTGCTGGTCCATTGGGTATTATGGATGCCTGCATGGATACAGTGATTCCTTATATTCATGACCGTAAACAGTTTGGTCAGGCACTCGGTGAATTCCAGTTGATGCAAGGCAAAATTGCTGACATGTACTCTACCTGGCTGGCATGTAAGGCACTGGTGTATGCCGTTGGTGCTGAATGTGACAAAGCCGAACATAGCCGTAGCCTGCGTAAAGACGCTGCCAGTGCCATTTTATATGCCGCTGAAAAAGCCACCTGGATGGCAGGCGAAACTATTCAGACCCTAGGTGGTAACGGTTATATCAATGAATTTGCTGCAGGCCGTTTATGGCGCGATGCCAAACTCTATGAAATTGGTGCCGGAACTTCCGAAATCCGCCGCATGCTCATTGGCCGTGAGCTCTTCAACGAAACAGCCTAAACCTGAACACTTAGAATAAAACAAGGATGTTCGTCATGAATCAGTTACAGAGCAAAATCAATATACGTAGTGAAGAGTTTAAGACCAACCAGGCTGCCATGCTGCAACTGGTCGATGACCTGAAACAGAAAGTAGAAAAAATTGCCTTGGGTGGTGGAGAAAATGCCCGCCAGAAACATCTGGATCGCGGCAAATTACTGCCGCGTGAACGGATTAATCATTTAATTGATCCAGGCACAGCTTTTCTGGAAATTGGTCAACTGGCTGCCTATCAGGTTTATCAGGATGATGTTCCTGCAGCAGGTGTAGTCGCGGGTGTGGGTCAGGTCAATGGTGTGACCTGCATGATCGTGGCCAATGATGCCACAGTCAAAGGCGGTACTTATTATCCCCTTACGGTGAAAAAGCATTTACGTGCCCAAGAAATTGCCGAACAGAATCATTTGCCATGTATTTATCTGGTCGATTCTGGCGGTGCTTATCTGCCTTTACAGGATGAAGTATTCCCGGATCGTGATCACTTTGGCCGTATTTTTTACAATCAGGCACGTATGTCGAGTCTAGGTATTGCCCAGATTGCTGTAGTGATGGGTAGCTGTACAGCCGGTGGTGCTTATGTGCCAGCGATGTCAGATGAAACCATTATTGTGCGCAATCAGGGTACGATTTTCTTGGGTGGCCCTCCTCTGGTAAAAGCAGCTACCGGTGAAGTGGTTTCTAGTGAGGATCTCGGTGGCGGTGATGTACATACCCGTTTATCCGGAGTTGCCGATCATCTGGCAGAAAATGATGAACACGCAATTGCCATTGCCCGCAACATTGTGGCGAACCTGAACAAAAAGCCAAATAAAACTGCAGATGAAATCGAAGCACCGCGTTTTGATAGTTCAGAGCTGTATGGCATTGTGCCAAGCGATGCCCGTAAACCATTTGATATCCGTGAAGTGATTGCGCGTATTGTCGATGGCTCACGTTTTGACGAATTTAAGGCACGTTTCGGGACTACCCTAGTGACTGGCTTTGCCAAGCTCTATGGAATGCCAGTTGGAATTATTGCCAACAATGGGATTTTATTCTCTGAGTCTGCGCAAAAAGGCGCACATTTTATTGAACTCTGTACCCAGCGCAATATTCCGCTGATCTTCCTGCAAAACATCACCGGCTTTATGGTGGGTCGTCAGTATGAGAATGAAGGTATTGCCAAAAATGGTGCCAAGCTGGTGATGGCCGTCGCGACAGCCAATGTGCCTAAACTGACTTTAGTGATTGGCGGCTCTTTTGGCGCCGGTAACTATGGCATGTGTGGTCGTGCTTACTCGCCACGCTTTATGTGGACCTGGCCAAACTCGCGTATTTCGGTGATGGGCGGTGAACAGGCTTCTAGCGTATTGTCAACTTTGAAACGCGATCAGATTGAGCAAAAAGGTGGAACCTGGTCAGCTGAAGAAGAAGACCAGTTTAAACAGCCAATTCGTGACCAATATGAACGCCAAGGCCATCCTTATTATGCTTCTGCGCGTTTATGGGATGACGGTGTCATTGATCCAGCGCAATCGCGCGAAGTCCTGGCCCTAAGTCTGGCTGCAGCGATGAATGCACCAATCCAGCCAACCAAATTCGGCGTGTTCCGCATGTAAGAGGTGACAAAAATGGACTATCAATTTTTACAGCTCGAGCAGCAGAATCAGGTAGCAACAGTCTGGATTAATCGTGCTGAATTGCACAATGCGTTTAACACCCAAGTCATTGAAGAGCTACATGCTTGCTTCCAGTCTTTAAATCAGCGTGATGATATACGCGTGGTGATTCTGGCAGGCCGAGGCAAAAGCTTCTCTGCGGGTGCAGACTTGAACTGGATGAAACAGGCCAGTCAGGCCTCACAGGCAGATAATGAAGCCGATGCTTTAAAACTAGCAAAAATGTTGCAAAGTCTGGCGACATTAAAACAACCCACCATTGCCCGTGTCCATGGTATTGCTTTTGGCGGCGGTATGGGTCTGGCATCCGCTTGTGATATCTGTATTGCCAGCACCGAAGCCAAGTTTGCAACTTCCGAAGTCCGTTTAGGTCTAGCACCTTCAACGATTAGCCCTTATGTGATTCGCGCGATTGGCGCCCGTCAGGCGTCACGTTATTTCCTGACTGCTGAGCGAATTTCAGCTGAACAGGCGAAAACCATTGGTCTGGCACATGAAGTGACTGCACCAGAACAGCTCGACAGCAAAATTGATGAGATTGTGGAAGCGCTCTTACTCGGTGGACCAGCAGCGCAAAACGCTTCAAAACAGCTGATTCAACTGGTTGATCAGCAAGTTCTGACTGAAGATCTGCTGCTTAAAACCGCACAGCATATTGCCCATGTTCGCCAGGGAGATGAGGCGAAAAATGGACTGAATGCATTTTTAAACAAACAAAGCCCGGCCTGGATCAAGACCACGGCATAACAACAAGAAGGATCGTAGGATGTTTGAAAAGATTTTAATTGCCAACCGTGGTGAAATTGCCTGTCGTGTAATTCGTACAGCGAAAAAGTTAGGCATCGCTACTGTTGCCGTATATTCCGATGCCGATGCACAGGCACAGCATGTCAAACTGGCAGATGAAGCCATCCATATTGGTGAATCGCCTGCTGCACAAAGTTATTTACAGATTGAACGTATTATTCAGGCAGCTAAAACTACCGGTGCTCAGGCCATTCATCCAGGTTATGGTTTCCTGTCTGAAAATGACCAGTTTGCCCTGGCCTGTCAGGACAATAATATTGTCTTTATTGGTCCGCCAGTGGATGCAATCTTAGCAATGGGTCTGAAAGCGACCTCTAAAGCACTGATGGAAAAAGCTGGTGTACCGTTAACCCCAGGCTATCATGGTACCAATCAGGATGCGGATTTCCTGAAACAGCAGGCAGACAGTATTGGCTATCCGGTACTGATCAAGGCTAGTGCTGGTGGTGGCGGTAAAGGCATGCGTCTGGTCGAGCGTAGTGAAGATTTCCTCAGTTCACTCGCTTCATGTAAAAGCGAAGCACGCTCCAGTTTCGGCAATGAAGATGTGCTGATTGAACGCTATGTCGTGCAGCCACGTCATATTGAAGTTCAGGTCTTTGGTGACACACATGGCAATTATGTGCATCTGTTTGAACGTGATTGCTCCGTGCAGCGTCGTCACCAGAAAGTTCTGGAAGAAGCACCAGCACCTAAAATGCCAGAAGACAAACTTGAAGCGATGCGCCAAGCCGCGATTGATGCTGCACGTGCCGTGAATTATGTTGGTGCGGGTACAGTCGAGTTCATCGTTGAACAAGATGGTACTGCCTACTTCATGGAAATGAATACCCGTCTACAGGTTGAGCATCCGGTCACTGAAATGATTACCGGTCAGGATCTGGTGGAATGGCAACTGCGCGTAGCTTTTGGTGAGCCTTTACCAAAACAGCAGCATGAATTGCAGATTAACGGTCATGCACTCGAAGCCCGGGTCTATGCCGAAGAGCCGGAAAAAGGCTTTATCCCGGCGATTGGTCAGATTAGCTATCTGCATTATCCAGAGCAAAATGACTATGTCCGTGTGGATAGCGGTATTGTCGAAGGCGACGAGATCAGCACCTATTATGATCCGATGATTGCCAAACTGATTGTCTGGGGCAAAAACCGTGAAGCGGCTTTAACCCAGATGCATCACGCCTTGGGTCAGTTCCATGTCGATGGACTCGGGAATAACATCGCTTTTCTTGATCGCTTAGTATTATGTGACTCATTTAAAAATGCCCATCTCGATACTGGCCTGATTCAACGCGAAGAAGAGTTCCTACTCAAACCATCTGCTGATATCAGCGCAGAATTAGTGGTCAGTGCCGCCTTGGTTGAACTGTTATCTCGTCTGGCTCAAAACCCGACGAGCAATAATCCTGTCTGGCAGCAAAAAGCATTTTGGCGTCTGAATCAGCAAAATAGCTACACAATCAAATTACAATGTAATGACGTTTTACGTGTGGTGAGCTTTAAAGCGCTAGAAAATAGCTTCCTGGCAAACCATGAAGGCCAGACACTCAATATCCAAGGTGAACTGCTCGATCAACACCTACTCCAGTTAAATCTTGCAGGTCAACAGCAGAAACTGGCATTTAGTCAGACTGAACATGGCATTACCCTGTTCCAAAATGGGCAAAGTTACAAGTTTACTTATCTGAAGTCTGATTTTAATGGCCAGGATGAACAAGGCACTGAAAACAATCTGACTGCACCAATGCCAGGTGTGATTACTCAGGTTCTGGTTGCGGCAAATGACAAAGTGAAAAAAGACGATGTACTGCTGACTTTGGAAGCAATGAAGATCGAATATACCATTCGCGCTCCGCATGATGGCATTATCGCAAACTCATACTTTCAAAAAGGTGACCAGGTTAAAGCTGGCGATGAACTGGTAGAGTTCCAGCCTCTAGCGGAGGAAGTTGCATGACAGATTTCGTTAAAATCGTAGAAGTCGGGCCACGCGATGGTCTGCAAAACGAAAAAACACCTTTAACACTAGATGACCGCAAAAACCTGATTCTGGATTTGATGAAAACAGGTTTACAGGCAATTGAAGTCGGTTCCTGTGTTTCAGCCAAATGGGTCCCACAGATGGCAGATAGCGATGTGCTATTTGCCAGCTTGCCTAAAGATCCGAATATCCAGTTCAGTTTACTGACGCCAAATATGAAAGGTTTTGAATCAGCGCTGGCTGTGGGTTGTAAAGAAGTTGCGGTATTTACCGCAGCTTCTGAAAGCTTTACTCGTAAGAACATCAACTGCTCTATTGATGAAAGCTTTAAAAAGTTTGCAGATGTGATGGCAGCTGCCAAAGCTAATGATGTCAAGGTTCGTGGCTATGTCTCTTGTATGGTGGACTGCCCTTATGAAGGTGCAATTGATCCGAAGCAGGTCGTAAAAGTTACGCAGCGCTTACTAGATATGGGCTGCTATGAAGTATCACTGGGTGAAACCATTGGTACGGCAACTCCAGATCGCGTGAAGAACGTCTGGGATGCCTGTCTTTCAGAAATTGATAGTAAAGTGCTGGCTGGCCATTTTCATAATACCTATGGCATGGCCATCGCTAATATTTACCAGTCACTATTACGAGGTATTCGGGTATTTGACTCCTCTATTGCCGGCCTCGGTGGCTGTCCTTATGCCAAAGGTGCTTCCGGCAATGTTTCAACTGAAGACCTGTATTACCTGCTCTCTAAGATGGGCTTTGAAACCGGTATTCAACTGGATACTCTGATGCAGACCAGCCGTAATATCAGTGAGGTTCTACAACGCAATAATCCCTCCAATTATGCCAATGCCTATTGGCAAAAAGCCTGTGCTTAAAAACTTGAAATAGCCGGACACTCTATAAGTCCTCATGGATAGAAATCAGCAGATCTTTAGATAAAAGAGATCTGCAAGAGAAGAATAAATCGAGGTAAAAATGTCAAATAAAGTGTATAACAGTGCAAAAGCCGCTTTAGACGGCGTGGTCCAGGATGGACATACTCTTGCAGTTGGCGGTTTTGGACTCTGTGGTATTCCAGAAGCCCTCATTGCAGCTTTAAAAGAAACCGGTGCCAAAAATCTGACCTGTATTTCCAATAATGCCGGTGTCGATGGCTTTGGCTTGGGACTATTGCTGGAAACCAAACAGATTAAAAAAATGATCTCTTCCTATGTGGGCGAGAACAAGGAATTTGAACGCCAATACTTAAGCGGGGAGCTCGAAGTTGAACTGACCCCTCAAGGAACTTTAGCTGAAAAATTACGTGCCGGTGGTGCAGGTATTCCCGCTTTTTATACCGCGACCGGTGTTGGAACCGTTATTGCTGAAGGTAAAGATGTCCGTGAGTTTAATGGCAAGTCTTATATTCTGGAAGAATCCTTAACTGCTGATGTAGCTTTGGTTAAAGCTTATAAGGCCGATAAAGCCGGCAACCTGATTTTCCGTAAAACTGCCCAGAACTTCAATCCGGTCTGTGCCATGGCTGGTAAAGTGACCATTGCTGAAGTCGAAGAAATTGTCGAGATCGGTGCCCTTGATCCAGATGAAATTCATCTTCCAGGCATTTATGTGAACCGGATTGTACTCAATACCCAACCAGAAAAACGGATTGAACAGATGACTTTAAAGGCGGAGGCTTGATCATGGCTTGGACACGTAATGAAATGGCGCAGCGCGCCGCACAGGAACTTGAAGACGGTTTCTATGTGAATCTGGGTATTGGTCTGCCAACCTTAGTCGCGAATTATATTCCAGAGAATATTAATGTCTGGTTACAGTCTGAGAATGGCCTATTGGGTATTGGAGAATTTCCAACGGCAGATACTGTAGATGCCGACCTGATCAATGCTGGCAAACAGACGGTAACTGCCCGCAAAGGTGCTTCTTTCTTTTCCAGTGCCGACTCCTTTGCCATGATTCGTGGTGGTCATGTCAATATCGCCATTCTGGGTGCTATGGAAGTCTCAGAAAATGGTGATCTGGCCAACTGGATGATTCCGGGCAAGAAGGTCAAAGGCATGGGTGGTGCCATGGATCTGGTTGCAGGCGTACAGAAAGTTGTGGTGCTGATGGAACACTGCGCCAAAGATGGTACGCCTAAAATTGTCTCACAATGTAGTCTTCCGCTTACTGGCCAGGCTGTAGTGAACCGGATTATTACTGACTTAGGTGTATTGGATGTCACACCTGAAGGTATTCAACTTGTAGAACTGGCACCCGATGTCAGTTTTGATGAAATTCAGAAAGTCACCGGTGTGCCTTTACTCCGTAAAGCAGCTTGATTGTTCCCAACCCTTAAAATGAAAATTTTTAAGGGTTTCTTTTTGGCTGAAGAAAGCCACTTCTTAATAACAAATGCAGAATAAATGGATTTTAATCATGCAAACTCAACAAAATATCTTGCAGCGCTTTGCCATGCGCGTCAGCGACTGGTCTGAAAAATGGTTTCCGGACTCTTATATCTTTGCCCTACTCGGTGTCATCATCGTTGCGATTGCCGCGATTGGCATTGGTGCACCGGCACAAGACGTCGCGATTTCATTTGGTGACGGATTCTGGAGTCTGATTCCCTTTACCTTACAGATGTGTATGCTGATCGTGGTCGGTTATGTAGTTTCGGTTTCCAAACCGATGCAATTATTGATTCAGAAAATGGCGCGCATTCCTCATTCTGGACGTGGAGCCATCGTTCTCGTCGCCACAGTTAGCCTACTGATTTCCCTGATTAACTGGGCGATGAGTACAGTGCTAACTGCACTTTTGGTGATTGCCTTGGCACAGCGTAAAGAGCTAAATATGGATTACCGTGCAGCTGCCGCAGCAGCGATTATTGGGATGGGTGCAACCTGGGCGCTCGGTATCAGCTCATCTGCCGCACAATTACAGGCCAACAAATCCAGCCTGCCAGAACCTCTGTATAATCTGACTGGTGTGATTCCATTTACTGAAACGATTTTCCTGCCGCAATCCATGATTATGACAGCAGTCTTGATCATCGCCTCGATTGCCATTGCCTACTGGTCTGCGCCCAAAGGCAATCATATTAAAACCATTGATCACTTCCGGATCCAGATTGAAGAAGAAAAGACTGAAACCGTGATCCATAAACGGCCAGGTGACTGGCTTGAAAACTCGCCAATCTTAAGTATTCTGATTGTGGTTCTGGGTCTGGTCTGGATGTTTAACGAGTTTTCCAAGAGCAATCCGATTCTGGCAATCTCCAGCTTAAACACTTATAACTTTATCTTTCTGATTTTAGGTGTAGCTTTACATGGTACACCACGTAATTTTCTCAATGCCGTATCCAAAGCTGTGCCGGCCATTTCAGGGGTGCTGATCCAGTTTCCGCTTTATGGCAGTATTGCCTTTATGATGACCAATGCCCTGAATTCTGCTGATCTTTCCCTGTCACATTATATCGCCGAATTCTTCGTGTCGATTGCGTCGCAGGAAACCTTTGCCATCGTTATGGGAATTTATTCTGCGATTCTAGGCTTCTTCATTCCTTCTGGTGGAGGAAAATGGATTATTGAAGCGCCTTATGTGATGCAGGCCGCACATGACCTGAAAGTACATCTGGGCTGGTCTGTCCAGATCTATAATGCAGCCGAAGCCTTACCCAATCTGATCAATCCTTTCTTTATGCTCCCCATGCTGGGAATCTTGAAATTAAAGGCTAAAGATGTAATTGGCTTTACAGTGACACAACTGGTCTTTCATCTTCCGTTGGTACTGTTCTTACTCTGGTTCCTGGGAAGAACTTTGACTTATACCCCACCTGTCTTCTCTTAATTCATAATAAATAAAAAAGGACGAATCATTCGTCCTTTTTTATGATGAAAGAATTATTTAGCTGGCTTTCTTTTCAACTACGCCTTCATTATCTACAGTATGGACACGACCATCTTCGGTACTCATAACTTCAAAAGTTACACGACGGTTTTGATACTGACCGTTCGAAGTCGCATTCGATTGAGCAGGCTGATTCGCCGCCATACCTACTGGTTGTAACTGCGCCGGGTTCACCCCTTTCTGCACCAGATAATTCACAATGGCTTGAGCACGTTTTAAAGATAGCTCCTGATTTTGAGTGCTGCTGCCTTCTGTATCAGTATGGCCCATCACGATTAGACGTACATCTTTGGCATATTGTAATAAAGCTGCGGTCTGATCCAGCAAGCTTTTATTCACTTCAGGAATTTCGGTGGAACCTGTCGCGAAATGAATAATTTGCAGGTTTAAGGCAGTTGCAACATCTAACGCCTCAATATTTTCCATCTGAAGTTCGTCTAAAGCTTTTTTAGCCTCGGTATTGGCTGTATTGATCGCCTCATCCATATCAACTGGTTTTTGGGTCACAACTTCTACATTTTTAGCCAGACCACGAATCTGACCCGCCAGACGCTGTGCATCTGCACTGTTCGCTGCCTGTACAGACACCTGATTACCTGCCCAAGTCAAAGTCACATTTGACATGCCTTGCAGTAATTTCAATACGGATGGAATTGTATCCTGATCAATAAATTCTGAGTGGTAATTTTCATTGGCTACTGCGCCACAGCCAATACTGTAATTAAAGATCTGTTTAATTTCATTTTGCAGAATTTGCATATATTTCGGATCATTCATCTGTACCTGACAGTTGACAATTTCACCTTGGCTACCGGTGCTGATTTTTAAAATTGCAGGGTTCGTTGCAGCAGCTTCGCTTACCGCCTGAGCATTTCGTAATTCATCCGGATCATCATCACGCAGGCATCCACGGAAGAAGAATAAGATAATCGCCGCAATAATCACGAGTAAAATAAAAGGCCAGAACACCACTGCCTTTTTCTCTTCAGTCAGTACTGGTTCTGCTTCCGGTTCGGAAGCCAGACCCGGTGCGCGGTTCAGATTTTGTCCCGCCAGCGGAGATACACCTAGAGATGCCAGTATAGGGCCAGCCCAGACTGGTAATGCCCGTTGAATCGAGTCTGCATGGGTATCTAACAAATGGCCTACTGCTTCAGCAGTGGGTGCACCCGCTTCTGCCTGCAAGAAGTTCATGATTGGAACAATTGCCCGGTTCAGGGTCTGTTCAATTTCATCTTGAGGTGCAGTTGAATCTAACTGAGCCAGGAATTGTTGTTTTAGGGTCGGATTATTATTAAATAATTCATCAATCTTGGGATTAAGTTGCTGACCCAGACCTTCAATCCAGGCCGGTCTTGCACGAAGAATACTTAACAATACAGGATAGAATTGGGCTAAGGCCTGATCCTTGGCAAATAGATGTTCTGTTTCACCTTGCAGCACAATGGCGGTCACATCACTCTTTAAACGTTCAATTAAATCTGTATTCATCAAGATCACCATTATTCTAATTTATAATGTTTAATATTTAATCAGTGTAGCGACCCACCCTCTTTGGAATGTTAATAATTGTACTGATATCATAAAGTTTCACTGTTTATGTAGGGCTAACTTTTCTAGTATTTTAATTAAGATATAAAAAAGTCAGCCGAAGCTGACTTTTTGTAAACGCGAAATGTAAGTGTTATGCAGCAATAAAAGTTTGCAGCACTTTACCTTTCACTTTTTGATTGAGCAGTGGTGTATTTTTACCTTGAGAAACGATCGTTTCTTTACTCAGCGTCCACTCCTGTTCTGGATCAACCAGTACCCAACCAGCTTCTGCCTTCCAGCGATTAAACATGTTAGCGACTTTCGCGGGAGCAACTGTGACTTTCTCCACCCATTCTAACGACGTAAAGAAACCTTCATTCACCAGTTGGATACCGAACGGTACGTAGGTATCAAAAGCGGTAAAACCAGGCTGTGTCTCTGCGAACGGTGCCATTTTGGCAGAGCTGCTTAGTGGTTCATGATGGGTACAGATCGCATCAATCACACCAGATTTTACGCCCTGACGCAGTAATTCTTTGTCAGATTCAGAACGTAATGGTGGACGCACGTGTGCAAGAGAGTTAAAGCCATCAATCAGATGGTCAGTCAGATGCAATTGGTGCATTGCGACATCACAAGTTACTGGCAGGCCTTTTTCTTTGGCAATACGGATCAGTTCTACTGATGCACCACAAGATAACAAGCCGAAATGAGCGCGTACTTTAGTTGCTTCAATCATGAGCAGGTATTTGGCAATGGCCACAGTCTCTGCTAATGCCGGAATCATTGGCAAACCTTGGCGTGAAGCAATAAAGCCTTCATGTACACAACCATCTTTGGCGATTTGAGGTTCTTCTGCATAGAACACCACAGTTAGGTCCAATCCCGCTGCATATTCAAGTGTACGCAATACCACATCATCATTGGCAAACGGCGCACTGGCATTAGAAACCGCAGTACATCCGCCCTTTTTCAAACCTGCCATATTGGCCGGTTGCTGACCTTGCAGACCTTGAGTCTGTGCACCGATCACCTGTAAATAAATACCACCATCCAGCATGGCTTTTTCAACCAGACCATGAATCAGTGCACCATTATCCTGTACAATCGGTTTGGAATCTGGCGGGGTAAATACATGCAGGATCCCGTTTTCACGTGCAGCCTTACCTTCAGACTTTAAAGTCCCGTGTTGCTGCTGACCCGGTTCACGTAAACGTGCGCATAGATCCACCATAGTAGGCATCAGCCATTTGCCCTGCCCATCAATGGTTTCAGATACGTTAGCAGTTTCTGCAATACGTTTACCATTTTCCAGATAAACCGTTTCGACTGAATCAGTGTTTTGGATTGGGTCAAGAACACGGACATTTTCAATTTTTACAATAGACATGACTTATTCCTTATACCGCAATCGCTTCAATCAAACCCTGTTCCTGTAACTGACCCTGCATCGCAAGAGCCAGTACCGCCATACGTACTGCAATCCCGTTAGTAACCTGTTTCAGAATCACGGATTGCGGACCGTCTGCAATACTGGAATCAATTTCCACACCACGGTTCATTGGTCCTGGATGCATCACGATACAATCCGGCTTGGCCATGGCGAGACGTTCTTTATTCAGGCCATACATTTTGTAGAATTCAGCCTGAGATGACAGCGCTGGTGAATCAATACGCTCGTTTTGAATACGCAAGGTAATGATCACATCACAGTCTTTGATGCCATCTTCCATTTTATTAAACAGGCGCACATCTTCACTGTAGTCATCAAAACCGTATGGCAACAACGTATTCGGCGCAATCACGCGAATATCTTTACAGCCTAAGGTTTGCAGTGCCGCCACATCTGAACGTGCTACACGCGAATGCTTGATATCGCCAATAATCGCAATCGACATATCTTCGAATTTTTTATTGGTCTCGCGGCGAATGGTCAGCATATCCAGCATCGCTTGAGTTGGATGGGCATGACGGCCATCGCCTGCATTAATAATGGCGACATTTGGACAGACATCTTTGGCAATAAAGTGTGCTGCACCTGAAGATGAATGACGTACCACGAAAATATCTGCCGCCATAGCTTCAAGATTCCACAAGGTATCACGTAAAGTTTCACCTTTAGAGGTACTTGAACGGGCAATATCGATATTCAGCACGTTGGCAGACAGACGTTTGGCCGCTGCCTCAAAAGTAGTACGCGTTCGGGTAGAATTTTCAAAAAATAAGTTCATCACCGTTTTGCCTTCGAGCAAATTATTGGTGATCAGCTGATTTTGGTCATTAAAAAAGGACAACGCAGTGTCCAGTATTTTTGTAAGAGTTTCTTTAGAAAGACCTTCGATGGTCAGGAAATGTTTAAGATTACCTGCTTTGTTGAGTTGAATCTGGCTCGGTGTATGCAATGCCGCCAAGTGCATGAGAGATTCCTTATACGTTAAGTCAACGTATTATACAGAGATTAGCGAATCTTTATAGTTGATAAAGAGCTCAGTTGTACAAAAACCATCTCAGTAATAAGAATGGAAATTTAAATTCCCATGCATTTTTTCAATAAGATAATTTAACCTGTTTATCTATATGCTTGTTTTTTCATTTAAACATGAGTGCTTCAGTCTGGAGCATCCACACCCAATCCCCCCAATTAGCGCAATGCGCCAATATAATGATGTGAAACCTGTGCGCGATAGATATCTTCTTCACTTGGTTCTACAGAAATCAGTTCCTTTTCCGCCTGTTCTTCAGCCTGTAATTCTGCAAATGACGATAAATCCAGAGTGGTTTTTAAGCGGTTGACCAGATGTAAAAGCTCAGGATCTTCAGTCTGCTCTGCCAGCCCAATCACATGCTTTGCATAGTGGATATTTTCTGCAAGATACATGGCATCAATTACTCGTCCAGTTACTCGTCTTAAACGTGCGTAGATCAAGGTAGCGATTGAAAATGCCTCATTCCTGCGTAATTGAAGATCCAACATCTAAGCCCCTCCGAAATAATAATTAAGAATAAAGATGAAGCTGTAATGATTCCCCTCAGCATTACAGCTTCATTGATATTAGATAGAGCAATAAACGTACCAAAATTACTAAATAAGTTATGTAAGTTATAAATTGATATGAATGAAAATTGATCTACCCCGAGCAATAGTAGGTCAGTGTCTTTTTTGTTTTAGATTCACTCCTCGTCTGGCTAGTCAATTCTTAGTCTCGATCACTTGACATGAATGACCAAATTTTAGCTTTTACTTTTAGAGTAATGCTGTTGCCATGAGGTGTATATAAACGACCCTGTATCAGATCCATCACATCATTAATCCGATTATTTATCTTTCTAAATTACACATACAACATGGTCGCAATTGAAGAGCTAGATTGCGAATTAGTTTTAATACCTACTACATATCCCTCTGTAAAATAAAATATTTAATTAAAAATCCACCTTATTGGCATTGTGTAGTCTTACATATCTCGTAAATTTTCAGTTTGCTTTTTAAGTCAACATTTAGCGCTTTTTAGGATGAATAACACTAGGCTGTATATGCTCGATTTTAAAAAATTTCCAAAGCTTTAACAGGCAAAATACGCTAAACTGAGCGCAGTTTTTTATTTATTCTTTTCCGGTCTCTCTATTTTATGAATACCTCTTCACGTTTAAGCAATTATTGGGTCACCTGTGCCGATGGTCTGGAAACCTTATTAGAAGAAGAAATCAAAGGTTTAGGTGTTCAGGATATTGAACGTTTCCCAGGTCGTCTGACCTTCAAAGGCACGCTTGAAAATGCTTACCGCATCTGTATGTGGTCTCGTCTGGCTTCTCGTGTCCTGATGCCAATTCATACGCATGAAATCGAATTCTCCCACGATGCGCGTGATGTTGCAGAAGAGCTTTATGAAGGTGCGATGAGCTTTGACTGGTCACTGATTTTTGCACCACAAAGCACCTTCGCAATTCGTCTGCACGTTGAACGTGATATTAAGGTCAACACCCAGTTTGCAACTCTACGTGCCAAAGATGGCGTCGTCGATTCCTTTATGGAAGCTGTGGGCAAGCGTCCAAGTATTGATACCAAACAGCCAGAAATCACCATGTACATTCTGGCCGGTAAAAAAGAACACACTTATTGTTTAGACTTATCCGGTGATTCCTTGCATAAACGAGGCTATCGCCGCTTTATGACTGAAGCACCAATCAAGGAAAATCTGGCGGCTGCGATCCTGCAAAAAGGCGGCCTGAAAGACATTAACCCGGATATTGTGGTTGATCCAATGTGTGGTTCAGGGACGTTTATCATTGAATCACTGATGATTCTGACTGACCGTGCCCCAGGTCTGGTGCGTCGTTTCGGATTTAATGGCTGGAATGGTCATGATCATGAATTGTGGATGGGTATTAAAGCTGAAGCGGCTGAACGTCATAAAGCTGCGCTAGAAAACCCATTACCAAAATTCTATGCCTTTGATGCCGACTGGGAAGCGGTGAAAGCCACTAAACAGAATATTATTGCGGCAGGTTTTGAATCAGCCCTCGACCAGATCAAGATCGAAGAGCGTACTTTGAATGACTGGCCAGATTTCCAGGCTGAAGGCAAGAAAGTCTTCTTTGTGACGAATCCACCGTACGGTGAGCGTTTAGGTGATAAAGCCTCTAACCGTGCCTTGTATCTGGGTCTGTCTAACCTGCTACAAAAGAATTTCCCGAATCAAAAAGCCGCAGTCATTGCTGCTCAGGTGGAACAGGCCGATGTCTTGGCGTTCAATGATCCACAAATTCTGCGTTTGATGAACGGTAAACTACCAATCTATATCCGTTTCGGTACTGTAAAACCGGCAGCAGTCACACGTCCTTTCCTAGAAAGCTGGCAGCCGCAACAATTCGAGCCGATTGAAGGTGCGATGGAATTTGCTAACCGTCTGACCAAGAATATGCAAACCCTGAAAAAATGGGCAGTAAAAGAAAATATTCACTGCCTGCGTTTGTATGATGCGGACTTGCCGGACTTTAACGTAGCAGTTGATCTATACGGCGAACGTCTGCATGTTCAGGAATATGCACCACCGAAGAAAATTGATCCTGAAAAAGCCAAAAAACGTTTCAATTTGGCTCTGCAGGCGATTCGTGCCGTGACCGGTTTGGGCCGTGATGCGATCTTTATCAAGACCCGTGCCCGTCAGGAAGGTAAAAACCAGTACACCAAACAAAGTACCGCGTCTAAGCGTTTTATCGTACAGGAAGGCCAAGCCAAGATTCTGGTCAACCTGACCGACTATCTGGATACTGGTTTGTTCCTAGATCACCGTCAGATGCGTTTGCGTATTGCCAAGGAAGCCAAAGGCAAACACTTCCTGAATCTGTACAGCTACACCTCTACCGCGAGCTTACATGCAGCTTTAGGTGGTGCAGCGAGTACCACCAGCGTGGATTTGTCTAATACTTATTTGAACTGGTCAAAAGAGAACTTTGTGCTAAATGGCCTGACTGTAGACCATGCCGATCAACAACATCAGTTCTTTGCATCTGACTGTTTTGAATGGCTGAAAGAAGGCCATGAGCAATATGACCTGATTTTTATCGATCCACCAACATTCTCTAACTCGAAAAAATTCTACGGGACTTTCGACGTTCAGCGTGACCATGTCTCTTTATTGAAGCGTGCCATGAACCGTTTAACCACTGACGGTACTTTGTATTTCTCGAATAACTATCGTGGTTTCGAAATGGATGAAATGATTGAAGGTTTGTACGACGTGGAAGAAATCACGCATGAAACCATTGGTCCAGACTTCAAGCGTAATCAAAAAATTCACCGTGCCTGGAAAATCACTCATCCAAAAATGTAAGGTGTGAATATAAGATAGAGAAAAACCCAGCCTAGGCTGGGTTTTTTGTTGCGAGGAAAACTGGTATTAGCTGAGTTTCAATTTTTCAAAGACCAGTTCGCCGCTTTCACCACGAACGACGATAGTATCACCAGGACCAAACTCACCTGCCAGGATGCTTTGTGCCAAGCCATTTTCAATACGTTGCTGGATCGCACGTTTTAATGGACGCGCACCATACAACGGATCGAAACCAGCTTCGATTAACTGATCGAAAGCACTGTCATCCACAGACAGACGCATATCGCGTTCTGCCAGACGTTGACGCAAGCGGTTCAACTGGATATCAGCAATACCACGGATCTGGTCTTTTTCCAGTGCATGGAACACCACTAGCTCATCAATACGGTTGATAAACTCTGGACGGAAATGTTCCGATACCGCATTCATCACCACTGTACGGACTTCTTCACGAGTTGCTTTATCACCCAGCTCACGGACATCTTGTGAACCCAGGTTCGAAGTCATCACAATCACGGTATTTTTAAAATCCACCACACGGCCTTGCGAGTCGGTCAGACGACCATCGTCCAGCACTTGCAGCAGAATGTTGAACACATCCGGATGCGCTTTTTCGACTTCATCGAATAACACCACGCTATATGGTTTACGGCGCACCGCTTCAGTCAGCACACCACCTTCTTCATAACCGACATAGCCCGGAGGTGCACCGACCAAGCGGCTCACCGAATGTTTTTCCATAAATTCGGACATGTCGATTCGGATCATGGCATCGTCACTGTCGAACAGGAAGTTCGCCAAGGCTTTGGTCAATTCTGTTTTACCCACACCTGTTGGGCCTAAGAACAGGAATGAACCACTTGGACGGTTTGGATCTGACAAGCCAGCACGTGAGCGACGTACAGCATTAGATACAGCCACTACGGCTTCTTCCTGACCAACAATACGATTGTGCAGGAAGTCTTCCATATGCAGCAGTTTGTCACGCTCACCTTGCAGCATTTTTGCTACAGGAATACCGGTCGCAGCACTGACTACTTCAGCGATCTCATTGTCAGTGACTTTGTCACGTAGCAGTTTTGGTGCTTCGCTTTCTTCAGCCGCTTCAATACGTTCCAGCTGTTTTTGCAGCTCCGGAATTACACCATACTGATAACGTGCTGCTTCAGCCAGATCACCTTCACGCTGGGCTTTTTCCAGAGCAATGCGAGCCTGATCCAGTTTCACCTGAATGTCTTTGTTGCCTGCTACCAGCGCTTTATCGGCACGCCAGATTTCTTCCAGTTCGCTGTACTCTTTCTCTACAGTGGCAATCTGCTCTTCCAGGTGTTTCACTTCGCCCTGCGCACCAGAATCTGCATCTTTTTTCACCGCTTCAAGCTGCATCTTCAGCTGAATCAGACGGCGTTCGAGTTTATCCAGTGCTTCAGGTTTAGAATCCAGCTCCATTTTGATACGGGATGCTGCTTCATCAATCAGGTCAATGGCTTTATCAGGCAATTGACGGTCAGTGATGTAACGATGTGACATTTTCGCCGCAGCAATAATTGCTGAGTCCAGAATCTGCACACCATGGTGAGTCGCATAACGGTCTTTCAGACCACGCAGGATCGCGATGGTGTCTTCCACGCTTGGTTCATCCACCAGCACTTTCTGGAAACGACGCTCTAAGGCTGCATCTTTTTCAATGTACTGACGGTATTCATCCAGAGTCGTTGCACCGACACAGCGTAATTCACCGCGCGCTAATGCAGGTTTCAGCATGTTACCCGCATCCATAGCACCATCACCTTTACCGGCACCGACCAATGTATGCAGCTCGTCAATGAACAGGATGATTTCGCCTTCATGTTTAGCCAGATCTTTCAGAACAGCTTTTAGACGTTCCTCGAACTCACCACGATATTTGGCACCAGCTAACAATGAACCCAAGTCCAGTGACAGAACGCGTTTGCCTTTCAGGCCTTCTGGAACTTCACCATTGACAATACGTTGTGCCAGACCTTCGACAATCGCAGTTTTACCGACACCTGGCTCACCGATCAGTACCGGGTTGTTTTTGGTACGGCGTGACAGCACCTGAATCGTACGACGGATTTCATCATCACGACCAATCACCGGGTCAAGTTTGCCTGCCATGGCACGTTCAGTTAAATCAATCGTATATTTATTCAGTGAGTCCCGTTGATCTTCATGATTATTGCTCATGACTTTTTCATCGCCTCGAATTTGATTAATAACCTGTCGTAAAGTTTCTGTTTTTACGCCAACACTGTTTAATAAGGTTTTGGTGGCACCCGTTTCTGCAAGTGCCAGTAATACCCAGTCAGTGGACAGGAACTCATCTCCTGCTTTCTGTGCATAACTGTCCGCAAGATGCAGGGCTTTGGCTGCTTCCTGACTGATATTGATATCGGCAGAGGGATTACCGAGCGTAGCTACATTATTTAGCGCAGTTTGTACTTTGCTTTGCAGTTCACGCAGGTTCGCTCCTGCCTGTTGCAGCAAGCTCACATTCGATGCTTCTTCCATCAAGGTGGACAAGATGTGAATCCCTTCAATGGCAGCATGATCCTTGCTCATTGCCAGAGATTGCGCATCGGAAAGGGTTTGCTGTAAGCGATTAGTAAATTTCTCAAAACGCATTCTTGTTATTCCTCACAACAAATTTTCTACTTGATAAATATATGGGTGCTGGAAATAAAATTTCAAATAATTTTTTTATTTATTTTTCAAAAACTTAATTTAATAATGGACAGAGTTATCAGTATTAATATTGGTATTCCAGGAAAATATTTCAAGTGAGGGAAAGTAGAATTTTTAAAGTGAAGATCAATAATTAATATCTGATTTAATTGACTCTGCTATTTTTCGGCTGGGTAGAAAATAGAGAAAGACTTTTAGTGCGGTTGCAAGCGTCCTAGTAATCGCAATACTGCACTCAAACCATGTTCTGTTTGTATCAAGGATCTTGGCGTTTGCTCATCCAAAAGCTTGTTAGGCGAATTGATAAACTGGCGCATCCAGCTCAAGTCTCCACCAGTCAGACTAAATAATGCCTGATAGATATTGATTAAAGTTATTGCTCTTTTACCTGCGGTAGTATCTGGTTCTAATTCTTTTTGATTTATGATTGACGATAATTCTGCTTTAGATAGATCCAGAACTAATGCAAGCTCAAATTCTTGCAATTGCAACTGTTCAGCGAGATTGAATATTGCTATAGCTAATACTTGGGATTTAGAAATATCCGTTTCATTATTCATTTTTGTCAAATTCTATTGATGAATCTTGTTTTGATTATGCTGCCTTTATCCTTTTCTTGCTATATTGTTTATCATTAAATTTGATCCTTTATTGAAACAATAAATACCCTCACTTGGAGGGCATTTAAAGAGAACAATTAAACGATTATGGTGCCGGATTGGGCTGCTGACGGTGAATCACTTCAATGCCCTGCAAGACTTCTTCAGACAGATTCACGTCAAACGCCTGAATGTTTTCTTTGAGCTGATCCAGATTGGTCGCACCGATAATGGTACTGGTCACGAAGAACTGCTGTTTAATGAAAGCCAGTGACAACTGGGTTAATGTCAGGCCATGCTGCTCAGCCAGTTGTGCATATTGCTCGACGGCCCACTCGCTTTCCGGATTGCTATAACGGCTAAAACGAGAGAATAAAGTCACACGTGCATTGGCTGGACGTGCACCATTGCGGAATTTACCAGTCAGATAACCAAATGCCAGCGGTGAATAAGCCAACAAACCCACACCTTCATATTTGGCAATTTCCGACATGCCAATTTCATAAGTACGATTCAGTAGGCTATATGGATTTTGCACGCTAACAAATTTGGACAGTCCCAGTTTCTCTGCCAGATGCAGGAACTTCATGGTGCCCCAAGGGGTTTCATTCGACAGGCCAATATAACGGATACGACCCTTCTTAATTTCGTCATGCAAAGCCGTCAGGGTTTCTTCCAGATTCGTTACGGCACGATCATCTGCAGCTTCTGCATTGCCATAACCCAGCTTGCCAAAGAAATTAGTCGCACGCTGTGGCCAGTGCAATTGGTACAGATCGATATAATCAGTTTGCAAACGTGACAATGAATTATCAATTGCTGATGCAATTTCCGAAGCCACGAACTTAGTCTGACCATCACGGATATGGCTCCCACCTTGTGACGGACCCGCAATTTTCGAAGCTAAAAACAGTTTGTCACGACCACCGCGTGAAGCAATCCAGTTACCAATAATGCGTTCAGTTGCACCCTGCGTTTCTGCCTTAGGTGGCACTGGATACATTTCTGCGGTATCCCAGAAATATAAACCTTGATCCAAGGCATAGTCTAATTGCTGAAAAGCCTCTTCCTGAGTATTTTGCTCACCAAAAGTCATGGTGCCCAAACAGATTTCTGGCAATAAGATTCCCGTATCCGCCAATGGTCTGAATTGCATAAAAATGTCCTTTAAGTTTATCTGTTATTTATCAAGAGCAAGTGTGCTATAGCCTATCGGAATTATAAGACGGACTTAAATCATCTTTTCTAACAAGCTTGTGCCAATTTGTTATGTTCTAAATCAGGCTGAAATTTTTAAACAGGAATAAAAAAAGCAAACCCGAAGATTTGCTTTTTATCGTGCTTTTGGCTTATTCGTCTTCGAACTCGCCAGCACCCAGTGCTTCAGGTTCTTCCAGCGATGCATCAAAAATCAGAATCGCCTTACCATCGGTTTCAATCATGCCCTGTTCTTCTAGAGTTTTTAGAACACGACCGACCATTTCACGTGAACAGCCTACAATACGGCCGATTTCCTGACGGGTAATACGGATTTGACGACCATTTGGCAAGATCATCGCTTCTGGCTGAGATGACAGGTCAATCAGACAACGCGCAATACGACCAGATACATCAATAAATGCCAGGTCAGTCACTTTACGTGTGGTATTTTTCAGACGGCGAACCAGCTGGGCAAAAACTGCATAGCTAAGGTCTGGATATTGTTTGCTAATTTCATGAAAGTTTTCATAGGTAATTTCAGCAATTTCACAGACATCACGAGTACGCACTTCCGCAGTACGCTGTGGATTTGCTTCGAAAAGACCCATTTCCCCAAAGAAGTCTCCCGCATTTAAATAAGCTACCACAATCTCACGTTCATCATCTTCACGAAGAATGATAGACACAGACCCCTTCAGAATTAAATACAGAGATTTAGATTCTGACCCTGCATCCACGATCGTGGTACGTTTTGGATAGCGATTGATATATGCACGTTTTAATAACGCTTTCACTGATACAGGTAGTTGCCCCGGCGAAAGTGCGTCTGTGCTTAATTGTGAAAAGTTTGAAGTCATGCTTACAGTTCCGAATATGGATAATTTATAGATCGCACAAGACCTAATGTGAACTTGTCACACAGTGGGATTGAAATTCCTTATCAACCCAATTTATGTTAGTGTACAGTTACTTCGTAAATTTATAGCTTTTTTTAGGTAGTTGCAATGCAAACGAGTGTTCATTGGCTAGAGAATGTTGCTTTTGAAGCAAAAACTCAAAGTGGTCACAGTATCATCATGGATGGTTCACCTGAATATGGCGGTGAAAACCGTGGTCCTCGCCCAATGGAACTGATTTTAACCGGTCTGGGCGGTTGTGCTTCTTTTGACATTGTGACAATTTTAAAGAAAGCACGTCAGGAAATTACTGATGTTCGCTGTGAATTAAAAGCAGAACGCGCCGATACAATTCCTGCAGTATTTACCAAAATCCATTTACACTTTGTGGTCAGCGGTAAAGGCATCAAAGAGAAACAAGTCGCTAAAGCGGTAGAGCTTTCTGCTGAGAAATACTGCTCTGCCAGCAAAATGCTGTCTGATGGTGGTGTCGAAATCACCCACGATTTTGAAATTGTAGAAGTGGAATGATCCGCTAATTTCATTAAAAAAGCAGTCTTCGTGGCTGCTTTTTTTACGTCATTTTTTGAGTGAAATACTGCTGGTCATCTTCAAAAATCACCAGATTTTCAGGCAGTCTTAAAGCCCCAAGATGATGAGCATACTCAGCCTGTTGCTGTCGGTCACGATAACGCCTGCCTACTGAATAGTCCACACAGAATACATTCTGCTGCTGTCCAAACCATTGCAGGGCATCAATATGCTTAAACAGACCGGATTTTTCTTCGGTGTTTTTAAAGTTTCGCCAATAATGGCCAATCACGACAGGTATCGTATCTGTATAACACTCCCACCATGGCAAACGATCAATCATGCGCCAGCGTCCCCCTGCATAGACTGGACGTTGCGCAATTTTCTCTGCGCCTGAGCTTAAGGTACGAATCGGATTTTGCATCTGGTCGCGTAACTCTTTCTCAGCGATATATTTTAATAAGGGAATGCTAGCTGCTGGATCCTTGAATTGTCCTTGGTATTGCTGCTGTTCACTCTGGATATATTCATCAAAGCCTAACGTCTGCAACTCAAGCTCATTTTTCAGGACAAAATAATCATAAGCCTGTCTGATTGAATTAAAAGGAACAGATTTCAATTGTTGAATTGCCTGCGTATCCCAGCAAGCATGCACAATTCTTAAATGGGGTGCATCTAGAGCCAAAGGCAGGCTGTTTAGAAATTCTAGAATCCATGCACGATCCTGAATTGAAGCCTGAACTGAATCAAAAGTTTTGAGATCATCCTGATGCGGTGAACCAAAAAACCAGCCATTGCCTTCCCGTAGCGTATCGGTTAACAAGTTGATTTCATGATTACCTAGAATGCATTGCGCATTGCCATTTTCTATTAAGGTTTTAACCTGTCTGATGACAGCGATACTGTCTGGTCCACGATCACACAGATCCCCGACAAAAATCAGTTTACGCTGTTCAGAATGACGACCTTGCAGATCGTAGCCCAATACTTCTAACAATTGTTGTAGCGCGTCGATCTCACCATGAATATCGCCAATAATATCCACCGGACCATCAAAAGTCTGCTGTATGAATATCTGATTACTCATGGCTCTACCCTACCCAGGTCAATAAAACCTTTTTTAATATAGCGTTTATACTTTAAATCAATATAACAAGTTCAGAATTATTTTTTAATCATCTCGATCATTTAATCAAATAATGATAGATCAGAAACTTAACTCGTATCCTATTTCCTTCATTTATTATTTAAATGTATATCTAAAAACAATAAAAAACCGGCGCCTAAGCACCGGTTTTATTCACTTTACGATCTTTAAAGCTAGTACAGCCTGATTAAGCGTTTAGTGACTCAATGATTTGGTTCAATGTAGCACTTGGACGCATTACAGCATTTACTTTCGCAGGATCAACCGCATAGTAACCACCGATATCTACAGATTGGCCTTGAACTGCATTCAATTCGCTTACGATCTTCTCTTCATTTTCAGCAAGAGATTGAGCGATCGGTGCAAATTTCGCTTTCAATTCTGCATCTTCGTCTTGCGCTACAAGTTCTTCAGCCCAGAATTTAGCTAGGTAGAAGTGGCTGCCACGGTTGTCTAGCTCGCCAGTACGACGTGAGGGAGACTTGTCATTGTCAAGCAATTTACCAGTCGCAGCATCCAGTGTTTTCGCAAGCAGTTTCGCACGTGCATTGTTTTCTTTAATGCCCATTTCTTCCAGAGAAACAGCCAATGCCAAGAACTCCCCTAGAGAATCCCAACGTAAGTGGTTTTCTTCTACCAACTGTTGTACATGTTTAGGCGCAGAACCACCAGCACCAGTTTCGTACATACCGCCACCTGCCATTAAAGGCACGATAGACAGCATTTTCGCAGAAGTACCCAGTTCCATGATTGGGAACAAGTCAGTCAGGTAGTCACGCAGGATGTTACCAGTTACAGAAATCGTATCCAGACCGCGAGCAACACGTTCAAGTGTATAACGCATCGCACGTACTTGAGACATGATTTGGATGTCTAAACCTTCTGTATCGTGGTCTTTTAGGTATGTTTGAACTTTTTTGATCAGTTCGTTTTCGTGTGGACGGTACGGGTCAAGCCAGAAGATAGCAGGCATGCCAGAGTTACGTGCACGAGTTACAGCCAATTTCACCCAGTCGCGGATCGGTGCGTCTTTCACCTGGCACATACGCCAGATATCGCCTTCTTCCACGTTTTGAGACATCAACACTTCACCTGTTTCAAGGTCAGTGATGTTCGCAACACCAGCTTCTGGAATTTCGAAAGTCTTGTCGTGAGAACCGTATTCTTCAGCTTTTTGAGCCATCAGACCAACGTTAGGAACTGTACCCATAGTACGTGGGTCGAAGTTACCATTCCATTTACAGAAGTTGATCATTTCCTGGTAAATACGTGCGAAAGTAGATTCAGGCATGACTGCTTTACAGTCGTAAGGTTTACCATCAGCACCCCACATTTTACCGCCAGTACGGATCATTGCAGGCATAGAAGCATCTACAATCACGTCGTTTGGAGAATGGAAGTTAGTAATACCTTTTGCTGAATCAACCATCGCAAGTGCTGGACGGTGTTCTTGACATGCATGAAGATCTTCAATGATTTCTTCACGTAAAGAAGTCGGTAAAGATTCGATTTTTTCGTAAAGACCAGCCATACCGTTATTTACGTTAATGCCTAGCTCGTCGAACAGTTTACCGTGTTTCTCAAATGCATCTTTGTAGTAAATACGCACACAGTGACCGAATACGATCGGGTGTGACACTTTCATCATGGTCGCTTTAACGTGTAAAGAGAACAGGATGCCAGCTTCTTTACAATCTTCTAATTCTTTTTCATAGAAGTCGCAAAGCGCTTTTTTGCTCATAAACATTGAGTCGATGATTTCACCGTCTTGAAGCGCAACTTTTGGCTTAAGAACGATAGTTTCACCAGACTTAGTGATCAGTTCCATTTTCACATTACGCGCACGGTCTAAAGTCATAGACTTTTCACCATGGTAGAAGTCGCCTTCTTGCATGTGTGAAACGTGAGTTTGTGACCAAGGTTTCCATTCACCCATAGAATGTGGGTGTTTTTTCGCGTAGTTTTTCACTGCTGTCGGCGCACGACGGTCAGAGTTACCTTCACGAAGTACCGGGTTCACTGCTGAACCTAAGCACTTGCTATAACGCGCTTTAATTGCTTTTTCTTCTTCAGTAGTCGGGTTTTCTGGATAGTCAGGCAGTGCATAGCCCTTAGACTGAAGTTCTTTAATACATGACGTCAACTGAGCAACAGATGCACTAATATTAGGGAGTTTAATGATATTAGTATCTGGATCTTGGGTAAGACGACCTAATTCTGCCAGGTTATCTGAAACTTTCTGCTCATCGCTTAGATAGTCTGCGAATTCTGCAAGTACGCGTGCGGCTACAGAGATGTCTGTCTTAATAATCTCAACGCCCGCCGGCTTAGTAAAGGTCTCAATGATCGGCAGTAGAGAGTAAGTCGCCAATAATGGCGCCTCGTCGGTCAGTGTGTAAATGATTGTTGACTTTCCACCAGCCATATATAGCCCCTTGCTTTGGATTGAGTTTCTGATCATCAGGCTTTTGGCCTAATTTCAGCGAACCGGTTACTTAAATAAACTTTGAAAGTAGTGGTGCTGGTTGCACCTTAGTCAAAGGAATATCAATACATATTCAACTTTGCCTGAAAAATTCGTATAGATCGTCAGTGTGATTCACCGACAGCAGTATTCTACGTGAAAATGAACCTTTTTTCGAATTGGCACATTGCCAAACCATGTGATTTTTGCATTAGAAGGTTAATTTGCGAATTTTGCTTAATTTTACCAAAAACTATAATTTAAGCATTATAATTCAATTACTTAAATTAAAAATCAAACAAATTCACCTATAAACTTAAAGTGTGCTTAATTCAGTTTTTTGCCATCAATTTTTATCTACATGTTGGGTATCATGAAAATAAATTATCAATGACCGTAATTTCCATAAGTATGGGTTAAAAAGCGAATTGAAACAGATCTGTGCTTTCCTATCGAAATTTATGATCTGCACCTGATAAATTGATAGTTGATCCTGAAGGCTTAAGACAACCTAAATAATAGTCACCTTTCTACTCTTTCTTCAGTTTAAATTATGTGCATTTTTTTAATTACCTTTACAAACACTGGAAATGTATCGACCGTAATTGCAATAAAAAATTGGTTTTATTGGTTTAATAGGCTTTAGATGATGCCAGTACAGAGGTGGTCCCACTTGTTTGAACAACTAAAAGCGTATTTATAAGTGATATTCCGCTCTAGTTAAGCCACCTTGTTTTGTTGGGGTAGCTGATCATAGTAAAACTCATTTGGTGTCATTTTGTCTAGACTCGAATGAGGTCGTTTCAAATTATAAAACTCAAAATATGCACTTAATTGCTTTTTCGCATCTGTGACACTGCTATAAGCTTTGAGATACACCTCTTCATATTTAACGCTCCGCCATAATCGTTCAACCATCACATTATCTACCCATCGACCTTTACCATCCATACTGATTTGAATGCCATTTGATTTCAATACATCAATAAATGCATCACTGGTGAACTGACTGCCTTGGTCTGTATTCAATATTTCAGGTGATCCATATTTTTCAATCGCTTCATTTAAAACCGAAATACAAAAATCCACATCCATACTAATCGATACCCTATGCGCAAGTACCTTGCGGCTATGCCAATCAATCACAGCACATAAATAAACAAAGCCTTTTGCCATAGGAATATACGTTATATCCGTAGACCACACTTGATTACTGCGCAGAATAGCCAACCCTTTGAGCAGATATGGATATTTACGGTGAGCTTGATTAGCCTGGCTTAAATTTGGTTTGCAATATAACGCCTGAATACCCATTTTCTTCATTAAAGTACGTGTATGACGTCGTCCTATATGATGCCCTTGACGATTCAACAAATCACGCATCATACGACTGCCTGCAAAAGGATATTGCATATGTAATTCATCAATACATCGCATCAGCTTCAGATCTGATGAGCTAACAGGTTTTGGGCGATAATAATAACAACCACGGGAGACTTTCAGCAGCTTAGCTTGCTTAGATACTGAAATCTGAAGTGAGTCGTCGATTAACTTTTGTGGTTGAAGCGGCCCAGTTTCTTCAACACACCTTCTAAAAAATCAATTTCTAATGCCTGCTCACCGATTTTTGCATGTAACTTTTTAAGATCAATGGGGGGTTCTGATGGAGCTTTTGATTGATCGAAAGCTTGCGAGGAAGCTGAGATCAATTGATTTTTCCAGTCAATAATTTGGTTTTGATGAACATCAAATTCAGCACTCAATTCAGCAAGTGTTTTTTCTGCTTTAATCGCAGCAAGTGCTACCTTAGCTTTAAAATCATTTGAATGATTTCTTCTTGGTCTACGTGCCATAAAATACTCCATATATTGATGTTTATAACATCATTTGAGGAGCAGAATATCACTTATAGGAGTTGTTCAAATTTACGGATCCATCTCTGTACGTTGGTTTAATTAATAAGAATCTTCTAATTAAATTTGGGTAGAATGCTGATTAACTTACAATAAGGACTTATTTTATGCTGAATTATTTAGTTAGTTTTTCGACAGGGGCTAAGAGCAATTCAGGACAGATTCAGATTCTGATAGGCATATTAGCGCTAAGTCTGCAATTTTTGATTATAGACAAATAATTGAACAGATAAAAATTGCAAAAAAAATAGAAAGATCGTGCAGATGAACAAAGAAAATTTGAATCAAAAATACAATCCCTTAATATGTTACTCATAGCTTTGGATAAAAACGTATTAAAAATAAATAATTTACAAAAAATATTAGAATTGTCGTAAGGGTCTATCAAATCACTCGATCAGAATAGCGAAGTAATAGAAGGTGATATTCGAAAGTTAATTACACCCACTAAAGAAAAAATTAACCATGCCGAAGAAGTTCAAAAAAATACTTTTGATATGTATAAGCGTATAAATAGAAAGAGCGCTTTCAATAGCCTAGATGAGCTAACTGCTATATATGATGTATTAGTTTCTATAATATATGATACAAATAATACTGACCTAATAATTCATCACTTTACAATAACTGAAGATTAACAATCTCGTATCACACACAAATCCTCAGCCTCACTACCCACATAGTTACCCTACCCCATTAACTGAATAAGGCTTTTCGTATGCTGCCTCTAACATGTCAGCAAAATCTTCGATCCCGGATGTAGTAAGTATTTACAAGCACCTTGATATACGCCCATTGATCAGGGCCAGCACATCAATCGATAATTTCTAATTATTCACAAAGGGTTGAGTGCTTCATGTCGCGTGTCATAAAAATGAATATCAAAACGCCCTGCTTTTTGCTTTTTCTTAGCTTAACTTAAATAGTTTCATGACGTAATTTAAGCCTTATAATCGGTAAAAAGCAGTAATTTTAAAGATAATGCGGATAAAGGTACTTTTTACTATAGGCATAAAAAAAAAGTTTTAAGCTACTGTTTTCGCTTAAAACCCTTATAACATTAGTTTTGAATCTTGGTAGGTGTATCCAGACTCGAACTGGAGACCTCTACGATGTCAACGTAGCGCTCTAACCAACTGAGCTATACACCTAGAATGCTTGGCATATTATAAATTTTTCGATCCTAAGACAAGCCTTTTCATTTAATTTTCAATATATACGTACAAGTTTTAAGCAAATCTTTGAATTGTTTCAGATCTTGGTCTGAGAATTCCCTACCAGAATAAATTGATTTTTCAAATAGTCTGATTGCTTCAAAAAATACAGACTGATCTTTATCCTGAACTTGCTGAGATAGCCTTAACATCCATTGGTGAAAAGTCTCTGCAGGTTGTCTTTTTAAATCTTTTTTTAAAGTCTGATTAAATTGCTGAATGGAGTAATCAAAGGGTGACTGTAATTGTCGAGCTTTAAGGTAGATTTTTAGAATATAAAGCAATATGAGTATGCCAATACCGGATATGAGAATGATCACACTGGAATAAACTGAACTTAGACCTAGCTTCGCTAACCAGCCTTGTTGAGATTCAGCATTATAGCCCACGACCTTACTTTGCCATTGGTAACTTGCATAATCACTCCAGACTCTTAGTTTGGTCAGCCATACATTACGCTGTGATGTCCAACCAGAATTACTTGCCCATACTCGCTCATCTTGCGAGATTAAATTTTGCATCCCATCATCAATACGTTGCGGGGCTACCATTGCGGTAGGATCAAAACGCTGCCATCTTTGGTCAATCCAGACTTCTGTCCAGGCATGAGCATCCAACTGACGAACCTCCCAACTTTTCCCATCGGGTGCCAATTGTCCACCTTGATAACCTGTGACCACACGCGCCGGGATTCCAACATATCGCATCAGCATGACAAAACTAGAAGCATAGTGTTCACAAAAACCCTGCCGGGATTTAAACAGAAATTCATCAATCCGGTTTTTGCCGAGTACACCTGGTTTCAGGGTATATACAAAATGATTTTGCTGGTACCAGTTCAAGACTGTTCGGATATAACGTCGCGGATCCTCCCCACTTTGTAGATATAAACGCTGTGCCAACTGTTGTGCCTGAGTATCCAAATGGACTTGAGTCTGGGTATTCAGTCGCTGAACAAATTGCTCCGGTAAAATACTTTCAGTATTTTGACTACCTAGCCATTGCAGATGAATCGGTTCTACCCTTTGGGTCAAACGCCTTGGTACGATACTCCAATCCTGACGATTATAATAACGGCGTTCCAAAGGCATCGATTTTTCCAGCCCCATCACCCAGAACACAGAAGGATCAGCAGCCAGATATTGGTAATTCCACCCTGATGGGGATACTGGAACAACTTCTCCAGGCTGACGGATTAAAGGCTGCTGATTAATAAAGCTACTGGTCCAGCGTTGTCCATCATACTCATCTAGCACCAATGCCCGCCAATACAACTCTGAACGTGGCGGCAGTTTACTAACATCACCAATAATCCGGAAAGCCAAAGCATTAGATTGAGATAATTCAGCAATATCTCCCGGTGACATACTGTCACCGATCCCGGTCACGCCTTTATTTTCTGGAATCGGGATATGCCAAAGCGGTGGCAAACGCGGAAAGAAGATGAATAACAAAATAAAAAACGGCAGAGCATAAAGCACAAAGCTGCCGACATATTTGGCATCTTGCTGCAAGGCTATACGTGGTGATTGCTGACTCTGCTGAAACTCACTGGTCTGAATCCGGTATAAGCCAATTAGACAGCTCAATAAGCATAGAATAATCACAACAGCCATACCAAAAGACTGGCTATATAGAAATGAACTGGCCGCAACAAAAAGCGCAAAATTAAACAGGATAATCAGATCCCGCCGGTTTTTCGTTTCCAGTGATTTGGCAAATAAAAAAGTGGAAAGAACTGCAACACCTGCCTCCACTCCAATAAAACTTTGGTGGCTAAGATAAATACTACCTAATGCTAAACTAGTGAGTAGAAAAGTCCCTATTTTAGGAAATGGTTTTTGCCGTTTAAGAAAAATCCAGATACACAGTAGGCTAATGACAAAGATAATGCTGAGCAGCACCGGGATGAAAGCTACTTGGGCAAGGATGATCAAGCCTAGGGTCAAGACGATCGAAATTCGGATTTTTCCATCAATCATAGATTCACCCGTTATGCCTGAGCCAATAATTGTTTAGCCTTACGTAACTGTTCTTCACCTGCTCCCTGCGGCAATTCTACCTGTGGTAAATGTAACGCATATGCACATTGCTGCTGCTCACATTGCTCAATCAGTCCCATCATCAAGCCCAGTTTCTCCTCATGCGACTGGCTAGGCATATGTTCATAATGAATCTCAATGCTATGTTCATCCTGATACTGTTCAAAGACTTTGACATATAAGCCTTGCCCACGTGCAAACTGTTTCCAGGAAACCGCCTGCAATGAGTCTCCAGATTGATAATTTCGTAATTCACGGAACTCATCCATATCCGGTTCAAAGCTATTTTGATAAATCTTATTTTCCGAAGTGTTATTTTGGGCTTTGGGTGCCACCCAGGCAAACTGATGATGATAAAGGTAGGTCCAGGCTCGAACCAGACCAAAAGGATAAACCGAATAGATCTGAATCACCGGATACTCAAATTTACCGCGACGTTCCGCATAAAAAGGCAGCACCCAATGCTGCTTTTGTTCAGTCAGATAAACTTTCTCCAGCTGATTGCCGGCCTTAATATACAGATAACGCGGCCGGGCTGTGGCTTGCTGAAAATAAAAATGCAAATTGAGTGCATGACCCACCTGTCCGACGTCTTCAGCAACCATTTCAATATCCAGATCATGCAACTGTTTAAAGGTCAGATAGAAGCTGACACATAGCACTGCACTGATCAGAAAGCAGAAACCTAAGATCAGGTTATTGGCATAATTCACGCCAGCAATAAAGGTGATAAAAATCAGAACCAGATATAGATAACCCTGCTGATAAATAAAGACCAGTACATCCTTTTGGGAAAGCTGTTTTTGCTGTGAAAATTGAAAACGTTTCGCCAGCCAGTTTTGCCAGGTTTTATCCAAGAGCGGACTCCTTTAACTGACTGCAACCTGTTGCATCACATTTAATGTTTCTGCATCGCTCAGTCCCAGACGATGGGCGGCGACTGCCACAAAAACGGCTTGCACATCGTCTGGAGTTACAAAGCTACGTTGCTGAATGATGGCATTGGCCTGTGCTGCACGTTTAAGCGCCAGCAAACCTCGTGTTGATAAGCCTTGGCGTTTCTTGCGAGTTTCTTCCGCAAGATCCAGCATATATTCCTGGACCGTTTCACTGATAAAAATCTGCTGGGTCAACTGCTGTAATTCCAGCACTTCATTTTCGCTAAACACATGTGCCAAGCTGGCGATCAAGGCAAAACGAGATTCCTGTTGTAATAACAATTTTTCAGCATGTCGCGATGGATAACCCAGAGATAGACGCATTAAAAAGCGGTCAAGCTGAGATTCAGGCAAGGCATAAGTGCCACTTTGAAATAACGGGTTCTGGGTCGCGATTACCCAAAATGGCTTAGGCAAGGCATAACGTATCCCATCCACAGTGGCATAGCCTTCTTCCATCGCTTCCAGCAAGGCACTCTGAGTTTTGGGACTGGAACGGTTAATTTCATCTGCCAGCAAAATCTGGGTAAAAATAGGTCCCTGTTTAAACTCGAACTGATGTTCTTTCTGGTTAAACATATTGATACCAATCACATCACTAGCCAGCATGTCATTGGTAAACTGGATCCGCTGAAATTTCAGTCCTGCGAGATGGGCTAGGCTGCTTGCCAATGTTGTCTTGCCCAAACCAGGTAAATCTTCAAACAAAACATGCCCGCCTGCAATCAGACAGCATAGTGCTAATCTGGTCTGTGCATGTTTATCCAGAACAATCGCATTAATTTCTTCGAAAAATTTTTGAATCTTGGGTGCATAATCAGCCAGCTTCTGTTCAAGCTCATCATTATCGTGCGCAATATCCAGCTTTTCTTTTTGTTTCATGCCCCAGATCACAATATTTTCCCTAATAAAACATGCTGTAGGATTAACATACACTGTTTTTTAAAATTCCCCAAAGATCAGTCATCTGCCGGCTTTATTTCTACAGAATAAATTGGGAATTTTACATGATTAGATTTGCTATAAGAACTAATTGAAGCTTTAAGATTAAAGTTTAGATAAGTTGCATTTTGATTGGCATATTTATTAGAAATAACAAGCTATTAAAAATCTTTGAGATCTGAACTTATACCTAAAAGGTAAAGACTTTTAAAAATTTAAATTCCCAATGTCAAAATAGATCATGATTTTGTTTTATCTTGTTTGAATCCTAAAATTTTCCCATAAAAAAGCGCCCCGAAAGGCGCTCATTTTATTCATGCATTAGCATGGACACTTCTTCATCTCTCCACCGGCAGATGGATAACGCGAATCTACACAGTGACGATAAAATGTTTTAGGGTCCATCGCTTCCAGATCAGGATGGTGCTTTTTCATATGCGCCAAATAGGTCTGATAATCAGGCACACCCACCATCAGGCGGAAACTCTGCTGTAAACGCTGCCACAACGTCGTAATCCGTGACCAGTTTTTCGGGTTCAGGATCAGGTCTTTTTGTGACATCACGGTCATCTTGATGATTTTATAGATAACCGCTTTTCCACCTTTAGCAAACTTCAAGTTCATGCGCTGCTCCTTAATGTCCTTTTGCAGGCTGAATTTCTTCAGGATCACCATATACTGCTTCTGCTTCATTTACGGTTGGTACCGGGCTCGCCAGGGCGCGACGGATTACGCCAATTGCAGCAAATAGCATTACAAACGCCACAATCATAAAGAAGCCACAAAGTGCTGCGTTGATCTGGTTCGACATTGCAACAGTCTGCATTTCAGCCAGAGTTTTCGCTGGTGCCAGAATTTCATTATTCGCAATTGCCGTATTGAAACGCTCTGCCTGTGCCAAGAAACCGATTTTCGGATTTTCATGGAAAATCTTCTGCCAGCCGGCCGTCATTGAAGTAATAAACAGGAATACGGTTGGAACAATGGTTACCCACACATATTTCTCTTTCTTCATCTTGAACAGGATGACTGTACCCAGAATCAATGCCATTGCAGCCAGAATCTGGTTACCAATACCGAACAGTGGCCATAAGCTGTTAATACCGCCTAATGGATCAACGACACCTTGATAAACGAAGAAGCCCCAACCCGCAACAGCAACGGCTGTACCCAGCATATTACCGAAGAAGTTATGAGATTGTTTTACCGCAGGAATCACGATACCAACTGTGTCCTGAACCATGAAGCGACAAGCACGAGTACCCGCATCTACTGCGGTCAGAATGAATAAAGCTTCAAACAGAATTGCAAAGTGATACCAGAAGGCCATCATTTCACGACTGTTAAAGATTTCGGTAATGATATGCGCCATACCAATCGCGAAAGTTGGTGCACCACCCGTACGTGACAGAATCGAATTTTCACCTACTTCCTGTGCCAGCAATGTCAGTGCTTCAGGTGTTACCACAAAACCAAGATTACGTACTGCTTCAGCCGCAGTATCTACGGTTGTACCTAGTAGTGCTGCTGGTGAGTTAATCGCGAAGTACACACCTGGATCAAGAATCGCGGCACAGATCAAAGCCATGATCGCTACAAAGGATTCCATCAGCATACCGCCATAGCCGATTATCCGGATATCGCGTTCGTTGTTGACCAGTTTCGGTGTTGTTCCTGAAGAAACCAGTGCGTGGAAACCGGAAATCGCACCGCAGGCAATGGTAATAAACAGGAATGGGAACATTGAACCCGCGAATACTGGGCCTGTACCATCGACAAATTTGGTAATCGCTGGCAACTTCATTTCCGGCATCGCGAACAGAATGCCAATCGCCAGACCGGCAATCACACCAATTTTCAGGAAGGTAGATAAATAGTCACGCGGTGCAAGTAATAACCAGACGGGCAATACCGATGCAATAAAACCATAAATGATCAAAGCCCAAGTCAGTTCAGTACCAGTTAAAGTGAACAACTGTCCCCAGTAGGGATGCTGTGCAACGTTTTCACCATAGATAATGCCAAGCATCATCAATACGAAACCAATGATCGAAACTTCTGCAATTTTACCCGGACGGATAAATCGCATGTAGATACCCATGAAGATGGCGATCGGAATCGTAGCGGCAATACTGAATACGCCCCATGGACTGTTGGTCAGTGCTTTAACAACGACTAGCGCCAATACTGCTAGGATGATGATCATCACACCCAGCGCACCGAGCATCACGATAATACCGGCAAAGGTACCCAGTTCCTGTTTCGCCATTTCACCCAGTGAACGGCCGTCACGACGAGTAGAAATAAACAATACCAGGAAGTCCTGTACCGCACCTGCCAGTACCACACCGACCAGTAGCCAGATCGTGCCCGGCAAGTAACCCATCTGTGCTGCAAGGATTGGACCGACTAAAGGACCCGCACCGGCAATCGCGGCAAAATGGTGACCGAATAACACACTTTTATTGGTCGGCACATAATCCAGACCATCACCCAGACGATGGGCAGGCGTTAAACGGCGTGCGTTCAGTTCAAAAACTTTATTGGCAATAAATAAACTGTAGAAACGGTAAGCGATGCTATACACACAGGCTGCGGCCAGTACCAGCCAGACTGCATTCACATGCTCACCACGACTGAGTGCAAGTATCCCGAAGGAGACTGCCCCGACTATGGCTACCAGGAGCCAGATGATTTTCGAAGTCATGGTTGACTTCTGTTGTAAAGTTTCCATTCAATCCCTCATTTTGTGAAGCATATAAATCAGCGTGATTTTTTTATTCGAGGTACTGCTGTTTTCCCTTGCGACTTTACGCTTGTTCCTTTCGAATTCCTCTAAGACTTTGGCATAAAAAAAGGGACGATTTTAGTCATCCCCTTTGATAATAGTCTATTTTCCGACCATTATGCACGTTCTAAATAGTCACCAGTACGGGTGTCTACGCGAACGCTTTCTTCTTGCTGAACGAATAATGGAACACGTACTACTGCACCTGTTTCAAGTTTCGCTGGTTTACCGCCACCGCCAGAAGTATCGCCACGAACACCCGGATCAGTTTCAACAATTTTTAATACTACAAAGTTTGGTGGGCTTACTGTTAAAGGTACGCCATTCCACAACATGATAGTACATTTTTCATTTGAATCGTCTTTTAACCATTTTGCAGCATCGCCCATTGCTGTTTTATCAGCAGCGATCTGTTCGAAAGTTACAGGATCCATGAAGTTCCACATTTCGCCATCGTTGTACAAGTATTCCATTTCTACTTCTACGATGTCTGCAGCTTCTAGAGAATCACCAGATTTAAAAGTTTTTTCCAAAACTTTACCACTGCGAAGGTTACGTAATTTAACGCGGTTGAACGCCTGGCCTTTACCTGGTTTAACGTATTCGTTTTCCATGATTGAACATGGGTTACCATCAAGCATAACCTTCAGGCCAGACTTGAAATCGTTCGTAGAATAATAGGCCATGATTGGCTCACTCCAAACTTACTAACTTTAAGCTATTGATGCTATGGGCTGTTGCAATGTCATTTAGCAAGTCTGACACGAACATGAGTTGCCACATGCACATTCATTTAATGTTGCGTATTCTAAATGAGCAATACACCAAGTCGCAACGAAAAAATCGGTTTTAACTTGCTGACACTGCTTAACTTAGCATCAGCTATTCCAATACTGGTGCACAACCAGTCTTCCAAGCATATAAAAGTCTCTATGCTTTTGCATACCATAGCAAACTGATCGTGTTTAGAGAAATTTTAGCCAGCTTTCACATTCCCATCTCTAGACAAACTGCTAAACTGCTCACTTCTGGCTATCGTCTTCATCTTTTTTTGATCTTCCGGCATGACACAGTATTTATATCAAGAAGCAAATTGGCAATCGCAACTGAGCGACCTGATCACCGATCCACAGGAACTACTACAGATTTTACAGCTTTCCCCAGATCAGCTGTTATCTGGTGCTCTTCTGGCCTCTCAAGCCTTTAAATTACGTGTGCCACGAGCTTTTGTTTCCAGAATGCAGCTAGGCAATCCTTTAGATCCACTTTTATTACAAGTGTTACCGCATCATCTGGAACTGGAAGATCATCCGGGATTTGTCACCGATCCCTTGGGTGAAGAACAGGCCAACCAGCAACCTGGTGTTCTACATAAATATAAGTCACGTTTTCTACTGACCTTAACCGGCGCCTGTGCAGTTCACTGTCGTTACTGTTTCCGCCGGCATTTTCCCTATCAGGAAAACCTGCCTAAAAATGAGGACTGGATTAATATCAAACAATATCTGGAAAGCCAGCCAGATATTAATGAAGTAATTCTGAGTGGCGGTGATCCACTGACCTTATCTAACCGAAAATTAAAAACCTGGATTGAACGACTAGAATCGGTACCACATCTCAAATTTTTAAGAATACATTCACGAGTTCCTATTGTAATCCCAAACCGGATCGACGAAGAGCTACTAAGCATGTTAAAAAACAGTAGGCTACGTATTATTCTAGTGGTACACTCGAACCATGCATCAGAGCTGGATGACCTGACCTGTAAGCAGCTTAATCAGCTGGTTCGGCATCAGATCACGGTACTTAATCAGGCAGTTTTATTAAAAGGGGTTAATGATTCTGCTCAAGTTTTGATTGATTTAAGCTATCGCTTGTTTGATGCTGGCGTGATGCCCTATTATTTACATGTACTTGATAAAGTAAGAGGTGCGCATCATTTTGATTTACCTGCTGAGCACATCAATGAGATTTATACAGAAGTTTTAGCGAACCTACCGGGGTATCTGGTTCCTAAACTAGTTCGAGAAATAGCGGGTGAGAAGAATAAGACACCGCTTTTTGGGGTTTCAACATTTTTGAGTTAAATAATAAAGATGAGTAAGCATACTGCAGACATTTTTCAGACAACGGCTGAACTCACCATAGAACAGCTAAGTTTTTGTCCCACAAATGCCAAAGCATTGCAGGAATGGGTCGCAGGAATTTCAATCTTGCAATTGGGGAATTCATCCAAGTCTCTGTTCAGTGCTTTACTGGAAATTTCCGAACTGAAATGTGCGGAAACCTTGCGTTTTGACCTGATTCAGGTATTGCACCCTACCCTTGAAAATGTTTTGGTCAGTCTTGAGAAACATTTCGTCAATCAGAGTCTGATCACGACAGATCGCAATGACCAGATTATTGAACTGGCCATGCTGTTACGCAGCTATTTTACCAAAATCTATATAGATATTGCCAAACGCTGTAATCATCAGCTGAATCATCAAAAGTTTTCACTATTTTCCTTGGGTAAAAAGAAAAGCCTGCAAAGTGTCCGGATGGTGTCCATCTACTATGGCCTGCAACAGTTAAGCCTGCTGCTCTATCAACAGCATATGCTGTATAGCACACCTGGCGCTGGTCAGTGGTTGGCAGCACATCAGTTGCTAGAATGTGCGATGGAAAATAATTTCTATCAGACCAACATCAATCAGGTTCTTAGCACCCAGCACGAAATCCAGAATATTGCCCAAGCCTATGCACGACTAATTTTGCTGGATATTTTCAATACTCATCAGATTCGTCCTGCTGAAATTCAGGGCTTATATTTATGTAGTGCAGACTGGGCGAAACTGGTTCAGATTCTACCGAAAGAAACCACGCTGTCACGTTATGTGGTTGATGCCAGCAAAGATCATCCACCTTTATTAAATTCTCATCAGGGTCAGCATTTCCAGCCGAGCTTCTATATTTCGACACAAAACCTGATGGAACACCTGACCGGCACTCAAAGCAAAAATGCCCAATATCTGTCACGTAATGAAAAGCTGTTCCTGACGCCTGCCCTGCATTTTCATATCTATAACCTGCTTTCGAATAATGTCGAACGCCGTCATGAGCGTTATGAATATTCTGCACAGATCAATATCTGCTTTGGCTTAACGGTGGCGCATTTTTATCTGTCTAAGGGTAAAAACTTTAATGAAACGCTGGAACTGGAAGGTAATTATGGTTTCCAGAGCGAAAGCAGTTTTATCAGCTCAATGCATAATACCGTTCCAAGCGGATTCAGCAGTATCAAGGCGCTCGATCGCGAAGCCAAACAGATTCATACCGCTGAAGTTCTCGATATCAGTGTTAATGGTTACCGGATTAAATGGTCAGGTATCACACCTGCCAATCTGAAAACTGGCGAATTTATTCTGGTTCAGGAAAAATCTCAAAGCCAGTGGCGTGGTGGTGTCATTCGCTGGATCAAACAGTCTGCTGATAAAAGTCTGGAAATTGGTCTGGAAATTCTCGCACAGGAACTGTTCCCTTGCGCAGTCTATGCCCGTACCGACAAACACAGTGTCAATTATCAGCCAGCCATTCTGGTACAGATGACCCAGCTTGATCAGGTCTCAACCAGTATTATTGTCTCTGGCTCACAAATGTTTAGGGAAAAACAGACCATTCATTTACGTCTTGGCCAAAAAGAACTCAGAATCTACCTAACCAAGGCGCAGCTCATTACACAAAGTTTTATCCGTTTTGACTATGAATTATTAAATGATCAAGAAGAAG
The DNA here is from genome assembly GCF_000369625.1 of Acinetobacter variabilis. Classification (GTDB taxonomy): domain Bacteria; phylum Pseudomonadota; class Gammaproteobacteria; order Pseudomonadales; family Moraxellaceae; genus Acinetobacter; species Acinetobacter variabilis. The sequence continues at coordinate 562,653 of NZ_KB850113.1, read as the reverse complement.
ATATCATCGAAAACTTTATACATAAGCAATTGAATGAAACTAGAAATCACGATTTATGGGAAGCATTGAAGTGAGAAATCCATTATTGTCTAAAAAGTTAAAACGTACTGAAACACGTTTACTGATCATTGATGATAATCAAATTAGATATAACCAAATCCGTGATCTCTTAACCAGCAATGAATATCAGGTCGACGCCGTTCTGCTTGATGATCTGCAATCTTTTGAAAAACAGTTAAACTTTAACTGGGACCTGATTATTTTTGGTCGTGCGTATGATCTGAAATATGAGCAGGCCTTAAGTCTGGTTCAACTTTCGCAGCAACCTGACCTTCCTATTCTTTTGTTAAAACCAGAAGATTATCAGGCTGAACAATATGCCCAGTATATCCGTAAAGGTATTTTTGACATTCTGAATCTGGATTACCCAGACCGCTTCTTCCTTAATCTGGTACGTGCCCTTTCCTTTAGCCGTACGATGCAAGCACAGCGCCATTTAATGGAAGAACTGGAAACTGCACAAAGCCAGGCACAATCATTGGTAGAAGACAGTAACCGTGCGGTCGCAACCATTCAGGAAGGCATCCATATTCAGGCTAATGCCGATTATCTCAAACTGTTTGGCCTTAAAAGCGAGGATGATATTATCGGTCTGCCGCTTTTAGACCTGTTACAGCCGAAAGATCTGAATGATTTTAAAACCCGCTTTAAAAAGATTTCTCAGGGCCAGTTTGATTTAGGCCGTTTTGATATTACTTCGTCGAATCCAAATGTGGCTGCTGTCAATCCATTAAAACTGGAATTTCTGGCATCTAGTGCTGAAGAAGATGCACTACAAATTACGATTGATACAGCGACTACTCAGGCAAGTGCCTCTTCTGAAAAAGTTGCAAACAAGCCAAATACCTTACAGTCACTTAAGCGTGAACTCAATCGTGAGCCGGCCAAAGCCAATGCATTGATCACTTTCTCCTTTGCTGCGTATGAGCCGCAAGTCCTGAATGGTGACTGGGCGACCTACATAGGTTACTTCCATGAAATTAAGAAATTCCTGAAAGAGCAGGTTCGTATTCCGCTCTTCAAACTGGAACATGATGTTCTGGTGGGGATCATTCAGGCAGATGCGCAAGACATTCTGGAATCCAAACTGGTTGGACTAGGTTCATTGACCAAACCACAGCTCATTACAGTGAATCAGCAAACTTATCCGCTCAATCTGCGCATCGGTTATACCCTGCTTGACGGTGAACTGCGTGATGAAAGCCATTGTAATGAATTAATCGGTCGGGCTTTCTCTACTCCTTTACCACAAGCACAAAAAACTTCTGAGTTTGTTCTGGATATTCCTGCAACGACTCAGGAATCGATTTCAATGCCAAGCATTGACTTCACGGTTTCAGAACCCGTTATTCCAGCGCCTGAGTCCATACCGGTCAGTCCAGCAGTCAGTGCTGTACCACTGACTACATCGCCAGTATTAAAAGCACTGCGTGAATGTCTGGAACGTGGTGAAATTCATCTGAAATATCAACAGCTGTATGATAAAGAAGATACCAACCTCTATATGTATGAGGTGACTAGTGGCTTTATCTTTGAAAATAAATGGCAGGACATTTCTTCCTTGATAGAACTCAATGAAGATGATGAATTATCTATTAAACTCGATCGCTGGATTCTGGTTGAATCAAGCAAGCAATTGCACAACTTCATTACCCAGTATCCGGATGCCCGTTTAATCGTGAACCTGAACCGTGCGGTGCTATTTAAAGACCGTACTTTTCCTGAGTTTATTTCCAAACTAATTACCATTATTCGCAGTAAAGTCGAACATCCTTTAACTTTACAGTTCTCAGAAGAAGATATCCTGATGAACCAGCAGGATGCGCAGAAATATCTACGTACTTTACGTGAACATGGCGCGCGGATTGCGATTCGTAACTTTGGTCACTCAATGTATAGTGAAACCCTACTACGTGAGTTCGATATCAATGGTCTGAGCCTGGATAGCAAACTGACCAAGATGCTGAACAATGATGCTGAAATTGAACAGTTACAGGAAAAAATTACCACATACAATGAAATCAAACCAGTGAATATCATGATCCGTGAACTGAATGACATGACCTTATTTGCGAATGCCTGGAACGTCGATGCACGCTTTATTCAGGGTGATTATTTCCAGAAAAAACTGGATCATCTGATTGATGTACAAGACCACTAAGGTCTTGTACTCGCCTTTCAATCTAGAAACGTGAAATGATTTTCTAAATTGCAGGCACAAAAAAAACGGGCATAAAGCCCGTTTTTTCATTTTGGGTATTAACGTTTAACAGAACGTGACATACCAGCAAAACGTTGTTTGAACTTGTCGATACGGCCGCCAGTGTCAACGTTCTTTTGCTTACCAGTGTAGAATGGGTGGCAAGCTGAGCATACGTCTAGGTAAAGAGTTTCTTTACCAACAGCTGAACGAGTTTCGATTACGTTACCACATGAACAAGTAGCAACTAGTTTTTCGTATTTTGGGTGAATATCGGCGCGCATCGTCGATTACTCCATTAAGATGAAAGAAGGTTTTGCTGTCATCGCAATTGATCACTCTCAAATATTGAGGAAGGGCCAGAATCAGGATTCAGGCAGATCAACACCACAACAGACCATTCTTTTGGCCCACCGAGACGGATACCGTCAGAGCTAAGCACAACAAGTTGGGCAGTATTATACGGCAAACAAATCCAATAAGCGAATTATTCTTCTGTATGTACGGCCTGTTTGGCCCAGAGATTCGCAATCACACCACAGGCCATGAGCTGGATTTGATGGAAAATCATAATTGGTAAAACAATCATGCCAAGTGGCTGACCAATAAACAGAATCTGTGCCATCGGTACACCACTGGCAAGCGTTTTTTTGGAACCACAGAAGAACACCGTTTTCTGGTCAGCACGATTAAAGCCCAACCAGCGTGGAATAAATAGCGACAACAGCATCACAATGGTCAATAAAACCGAACATGCCAGCAGCAGCAAGAGCAAAGTACTTAAGCTGACTTCACGCCAAAGCCCAGCCACCACCGCACTGCTAAATGCCCCATAAACCACCATCAGAATTGAGCCCTGATCGAATACTTTAACGATCTTGGGCATCTTCTGCATTTTTGGGAAAATCCACGGACGCAGTAACTGACCTAAAATAAAAGGCACCAATAACAGCAGCGTAATCTGTAGAATCGATGCCGTCGGATCGAAGCCGTGCTGGGATTGTCCAAGAATAAAGAATGCGACCAGCATCGGTGTAATAAACATCCCGATAATATTGGAAAATGAAGCACTACAGATCGCACCGGCAATATTCCCTTGAGCCACTGAGGTAAAGGCGATCGAAGACTGTACGGTTGATGGCAGGAAACACATAAACAGGAATCCCCAATATAATTCCTGCCCCAGCATTGGCAATAGGATTGGCTTTGCCAGCAAGCCTAAAATTGGAAAGAGTGCAAAGGTCAAGGCAAAGACCAAAGTGTGTAATTTCCAGTGCATCAAGCCTTCAATTACAGCTTCACGCGAAAGCTTGGCACCATGCAGGAAAAACAGGATGGCAATGGCTGCTGTCGTGATCCAGCTAAAGACTTCAGCTGCCTGCCCTGACACTGGCAATACACTGGCCAGTAACACCATAACAAAGAGCAAGATCGTAAAGCGGTCCAATGCCAGCAGTTTAAGCATCTGATGTCCTTCCCTCAAAATTTTATTATTCGATAAAAAATACCCGGCTATCTTAACAGATGCCGGGTCCATGTTATGCATTCAGATTGATGGAATATTTTCATCCATACATGAATACATTTCACATATCTCGCTCTATAACACTTAGTTATTACGTGCGTTATTGTCTTGCTGGATCAATTCGATTTTATAACCGTCTGGATCTTCCACAAATGCAATCACAGTGACACCGCCTTTCATTGGGCCAGCTTCACGAACAACATTGCCACCACGTGCCTTGATTTCTTCACAGGCTTTATAAGCATCATCTACCGCAATCGCAATATGACCGTAGCCATTGCCCAGGTCATAGCTTTCTGTATCCCAGTTATGGGTCAGTTCAAGCACAGTGTGATTTTCTTCATCGCCATAACCTACAAAAGCCAAGGTAAAACGACCTTCTTCATAATCTCGCTTACGAAGTAAAGTCATACCAAGAACCTCAGTATAGAACTTGAGTGATTGTTCCAGATTGCCTACACGTAACATGGTATGCAGCATGCGCATATTAATCATCCTTATTTACAGATTGTTGTTGGTGTTCACCGAGTAATTTTGCCACCCAAACCACCAGAATCAGGATTGGAATCCCGATTAAAGTGGTCATCAGGAAGAAATTCGGATAACCGATATTGGTCACTATAGTACCTGAATATCCACCTAAAATCTTAGGGGTTAAAGTCATGAGTGAGCTAAAAATAGCATACTGAACAGCGGTAAAGGACACACTGGTCAGACTGGACAGGAAAGCAATAAAGGCTGCACCTGCGAGACCTGCAGCCAGATTATCGACAATAATTGCAAAATACAGCCACCATGAACTATAAGGTTTAATCACTTTACCCTGAATTTCGACATTCTCACCAGTTCCAATTGTAATTGGCTGAACATCGATATCCATCGGATTGGCTTGGGTCTGCGACAAGTCCACAGCATATGAATGCTGCTGGGCAACTATCGGATGCTCTTGCTGCATTAAGCTTGCATTGATTTGCTTCACAGGTGCAGCAATCAGTTTTTCGGCAGGAATAGCAGCACTAAAGACACGTCCTTCATCCAGCTTGGTTTCGAATTTATCGCCATTCAGCTCTAATACAATTTTTTGCTCTGCAGTTAAATCCGGCCCTAGATACTGACCGCGAACCACGATGCTATTTTCCTGTTCATTGGCACTGATCAGGTTATCTGTGGTAACAGGCAGAAGCTGTAATTGTGCTGCTTTCGAATCATTCTGTTGCAGATAAGGCAGGTTGACTTGTACTGCATCTGCCGGATGATTCAGATAATGTGCACGAACCTGAATCTGTTCGGCCTCTTTAAAAGCAGTATTGGGTACATTCAGTTTCCAATAACCGACTTCATCTGTATCTGCCCGAAAGGTTTGCTGACCTACCTGAACTTCGACCTGCCCCAGCTTTTCACCAGACTTCACTAAGCCAATAAAAATCAGATTGGTTGAACAGGCCAGAATCGCGCCTACAAACATCAGTTTCATGATGTTCATTTTCTGGGCCAGCAAGCCACCTAAAAAACCGCCAAGCAAGGAGAAAATTACCCCATACACTTTCACAGCTTCAGCAATCTGCTCCTTGCTAAAATTTAGATCCTGATAAAACACATTGGAAATCACACCGGCAATAATATCGGAGACCCGATAGAAACCGATCAACAATAACAACACCAAAGCCAGCTTTAAGCCATAGCGATCAAAGAAATCTGCTACGGGATTGACCCAGGTTTCGAATGCCATCTGCTTATTCACAGCACCCATTTTGACCAGAATCGTACCCACACTGAAAGCAACAGCACCTGACCCGATAAAGCGTAAAGCCTCAAAACAGAACAAGGCAAAAGTATCCTGAATTGCCCACTGTTCAGTGATACTCGATACCAAGTCACCGGAATAGACATAACTCAGCACAAAACTGATGACAGCTACGAAAAACACGCCAACCAAGCGGAAATAATCACTGCGCTGGTAATCTTTACGTATCCGATCCACCTGAGGCTCACGGATGACCAGTGTAGTAATAATCCCAACCAGCATAACCGCTGCCATCGCCAGATAAGTCCATTTCCAGGCATCATAGATATAATTGCCTTTGGCCGTGCCTAAATATGCCGCCAGAAACAGAGCTCCAGCGCCAGCCACAATCATCCCGATCCGGTAACCCGCATTATAGGTCGATGCCAGTACGGTCTGCATCTGAGTTTCGGCCAGCTCAATACGATAGGCATCAATGACAATATCCTGCGTTGCAGCCGAGAATCCCAGCAGGACTGCACCTAGTGCCATCTGCTGTAAATGTGCCTGCCCCAATGCTGGATCTGAAAAAGCCATAATTGAAATCGCAGTTACAATCAGGATCTGAGCAATCAATAGCCAGGCGCGCCGGCGACCCAAAGCTTTGGTCAGAAATGGGACAGGTAATTCATCAATCAATGGCGCCCAGACAAACTTAAATGAATAGCCTAGTGCAGCCCAGCTAAAAAAAGTCACCGCACTTTTACTGATTCCGGCTTCACCGAGCCATAAAGACAAACTGGAAAAGATCAAAAGAATCGGGACACCGGCTGAAAATCCGAGAAACAGCATGATCAGGGCACGTCGATCCAGAAATGCTGTAAATGCGGATTTCCAACCCGTCGTTTGTGTTATCATTGCTTTGTTATTTTCCACGAAAACCAATTGCTGCTATTCAATCCTTTAATAACGTATCTTTCAACAAAATTTATATATTTCTCGCATACCCGATTTTTTATTTTGTGGCAAAACTGACATGTTGGCTTGAATTTTTCAAGTAAATCTGTATACCTTAAACCTTATCCACGTCATATTTCGTTTTGGACTTTCAACAGTGACTCAGAGACTCGATCAAATTCATTCTTCAATTTCAAGTAATACAACTATATCTCAACAAAACATCAGCTCCGACCTACTTATCTCAGCCTTTGAACAAAGCGAAATTACACCAACCCTTGAAAAGACATGCCTGAAACCGGCACAACTGACGCGTATTGCCGATCCGGATAAAATCCCGGCATCGACCAAGCGAATCAAGCCTTTAAATAATTTTCTAGGCCAGGACCGTGCCCGTGCTTCGGTTGAAGCTGGTATTGCCCTGCCATATTCAGGCTATAACATCTTTGCGGTGGGTACAGCAGGACTCGGCAAACGCACTATGGTGAAGCGTTTGTTGCAGCAACATGCCAAAACCATGCAAACGCCAAATGACTGGGTCTATGTCAATAATTTTCAGAATCCTCGTCAGCCTATCGCACTGGAATTTCCAGCTGGTCAGGGACCCAAGTTTCAGACGATGCTGCATCAAAGCTGGCAATCCATTCTAAAACAGCTGGAGCGCCGTTTTACTACAGAAAACTATCACAACCGGATTGAAATGATTCGTCAGGAAACGGGTGATGAACAGCAACTCGCACTGATCGAATTGACCCGTGAAGGTGAAGAACTCGATCTGAAATTGATTTCTCGCAATGATGAACATTGTTTTGTACCGATTCATCTGAAAGATGACAAAGTACAGGAAATGTCTCAGGAAGATTTGAATGCTTTAAGCAATAAAGATCGTGCTGAAATCGCGTCAAACATGCGTTACATGGACAAGAAACTGGAACGCCTAGGTCTTCATTTAGGCGATCTGGAAGATGATGCGCGTGACCGTGTTCAAGTATTGAACCGTGATATCGCTAAACAGGTGGTCATGCCACGCGTTGAGCAGATGCTGACTAAATTCAAGCATGTCGAAGGTCTAGAACAATATCTGAAGCAATATGCTGAAGACATTATTAATAATGTTGAAATTGTACTGGAACAGGAAGAAGACGATTTTACCCCTGCCCAGTTCAGCCGCGTACCAGCGCGCTTTCAGGCCAATGTGATCGTCACCCATAAGCCAAATAGCGGTGCACCCGTTATTTTTGAAGATTTCCCGACGCATTACAATCTATTGGGTCATGTAGAACAGCTGACCCAAAATGGCACCATTACTACAGATTTCACGCTGATCCGTCCCGGCTCCTTGCATAATGCCAATGGCGGTTTCCTGATGCTTGAAGCTGAACAGTTACTGGAACAACCTTATGCATGGCAAGGTTTGAAACGTGCCTTGAAATCTGGGCATCTCAAGCTTTCATCTTTAGAGCATATGCTGACTCTCACCGGTAGCATTTCCATTGAACCAGCTTCTATTCCGCTGAATATCAAAGTGGTGCTGCTGGCAGAGCCAGAAATTTATTATGAAATTCTGGAACTTGAACCAGAACTAGGCAGTATCTTTAAAATCCGTGCTGATTTTACCGATACCTTGCAACGTAATGATGAAAATGAGCAAGCCTATATGCAGCTCATTGCTGACTATGTGCAATCAGATAAATTATTACCATTTGACCGTTCTGCATTATCTGCCCTGCTGACCGACTCAAGCCGTCAGGCTGAAGATCAGAGTTCCCTGTCACTACATGCATTAACGCTGGGCGACCTGATTCGTGAAGCGCATCATCATGCATTCGAAGCGGGTGATAAGATGGTGTCAGAAAAGCATATCAATACCGCACTGGATCATCGTAAATATCGCTTAGGCTATTTACGTGAGCTATTCTGGCAAGATCTGACCCGTGGCACTCAACTGATTGAAACTCGCGGTCATCGTCTAGGCCAAATCAATGCGCTGTCTGTGATTCATTATGCAGATGTTGAATTTGGTCTACCTTCACGCTTAACTGCTTCTGTATATCAGGGTGGCGGTGATATTCTGGATATCGAACGTAGCGTAGAACTTGGCGGTTCTTTACATGCCAAAGGCGTGTTATTGATGGCCTCTTTTCTAAAAGCACATTTTGGCCGCGAACAGACCCTGCACTTCTCTGCCGCTTTGGCTTTCGAACAGAGTTATGGTCAGGTGGATGGTGACAGCGCGACAGTCGCTGAACTTTCAGCGCTTATTTCTGCGATTAGTCAGTTACCGATTGACCAGTCCTGGGCGATTACCGGTTCCATGAACCAGCTTGGTCAGGTGCAACCGATTGGTGGAGTTAATGCAAAAATTGAAGGTTTCTTCGATGCCTGTAAGCTGCAAGGCCTGACAGGTAAGCAGGGTGTGATTATCCCACGACAAAACATGCAGCATCTGATGTTACGTAAAGATGTTATTGCTGCAGTCGAAGAAGGTCAGTTCCATATTCATGCCATTGATAATATCGCGCAGGCTTTGGAAATTCTGATGGCACGTCCGGTCGGGACTATGGACAAGAAAGGCCGTTATAGCAAAAACTCGATCTTTGCTGCTGTGATGGAACAACTCGAATACTGGCAAGCCATTGAAGATGGTGCCGAGTTTGAGGAAGAACCTAGGAAAAAGAAAAAAAAGAAGAAAAAGAAAAAAGATAAGGCGCCTATAAAGGAAGTTCTGACCGATCCAGATACCTTAGCTGAGGCCTTGGTTGCTGAATCAAAAGAACTGGAAAAATCTGAGGATCAGGCAGAAGATTAATTCTGCCCCCTCCTCACTATTCACCCATAAAAAAAGCGCTTCTTTCGGAAGCGCTTTTTCATATCTATCAGTTTAATCCAAGGATTAAGCTTCAGGTGCTGGACTGTATTGCTCTACTAAAGGCTGTAATTCACCTTTTTGGAACATTTCTAGGATGATGTCACTACCACCGATCAATTCACCATTGATCCAAAGTTGTGGGAATGTCGGCCAGTTCGCAATTTGTGGCAGAGTTGCACGAATATCTGGGTTTTCCAGAATATTAACATAAGCAAATGGACGACCAATTTGACTGAGTGCTTCTACCGCACGTGCAGAAAAACCACATTGTGGAAATTGTGGTGTGCCTTTCATATAAAGAAGTACTGCGTGCTTGGCAATTTGGTCACGAATTAACGCTTCGGTATCGCGTGCTTGTTCAGTCATTGATAAATCCTCAACTAATCTGTCTCGCATTATACCCAAAACAGAGAAAAACAGTACGTCTAAAGTAATAAATCCATTTTTATTTACAATTACCCTTTAAATCTGACCAAGTTTTTGCTTATATAAGTTTTTCTTTCCACCTAACAGTAAAGAGTTAGTCATGAACAATATTACCCTCGCTCCGGTACAAACTGATCAACCTTCACATTTGATGCCAGTCTTTGGTCGTCAACCGATCAGCTTTGTCCGAGGACGAGGTGCATATCTTTATACCGAAGATGGTACAGAGTATTTAGATGCCTTAACTGGGATCGCCGTTTGCGGTTTGGGTCATGCTCATCCAGTGATTGCTGAAGCAATTGCGGAACAGGCTGCAACCCTGATTCATACCAGCAACCTTTTTGAAGTGCCTTGGCAAACTGCTGCTGCACAGAAACTGGCTGAAGTCGCTGGCATGGAAGAAGTTTTCTTCTCCAACAGTGGTGCAGAATCGAACGAAGGCGCCATCAAAATTGCGCGTAAATTCGGTCATATGCAAGGTATTGCGTCACCAAAAATTATTGTAGCTGACAAATCTTTTCATGGCCGTACGCTGGCAACCCTGTCTGCAACCGGTAACAAAAAAGTTCAACAAGGCTTTGGTCCATTGGTTGAAGGCTTTATTCGTGTACCTTTTGGTGATATTGAAGCCATTGAAGAAGCTGCAATTAACCATCCGAATATCGTGGCTATTCTGGTTGAACCAATCCAAGGTGAAGGTGGTGTCAATACAGCACCGCAAGGCTTTAGTTACCTGGAAGAAATCCGTCAGATCTGTAATCAGCACAACTGGTTGATGATGCTGGATGAAGTACAAACAGGTAATGGCCGTACCGGTAAATATTTTGCTTATCAGCACACCAATATTGTGCCCGACGTATTGACGACTGCTAAAGGTCTGGGCAATGGCTTCCCAATTGGTGCCGTGATGACTCAAGGTCGTGGTGTCGGTGTTTTAACTGCGGGGAATCACGGTTCGACTTATAGCGGTACTGCATTGGGTTCACGCGTGGTTTATACCATCATCGATATTATGCAAAAAGAAAATATCGTAGCCAATGCCGCTGAAAAAGGTGCATATATTGTTGAGCAGTTACGTAACCAGCTTGCAGATCATCAAGTGACTGTACGCGGATTCGGTCTGATGATTGGGATTGAGTTGCCTAAAGACTGTGGTGAGCTTGTGGATATTGCACGCGATGAATACAAAACCATTATCAACGTGACTGCAGGTAATGTCGTTCGTCTGTTGCCTACCCTGAATATTACACAGGAACAGGCCGATCAACTGATCGAGCGTTTAGTGAAAATGATCAAGGCCTACCTTGCTTAAGTCTATCTTGAAAAACAAAAAAGCCGCTTTAAAGCGGCTTTTTTTTTATAGGGAATTTATGATGCGACTTGCAACAAACGTCCACCAGAGATCTGGCTAAAATATTGTTTCAATGCATCCAGACAGCGCAGGACTTTAGTCGGTTGCTGTTCTCGATTAGGCATAACTGCATAAAGGGTGACTGGCGGAAGTTTCCATTCAGGCAAGACTTCAATCAGTGAACCATTTAATAAATCTTTTTTAACATCAAGATATAAAATCTTGGCAACCCCGTTGCCTTGCAGGCACATGGCTTTTGCAACCAAGCTGTTATTGGTACTAAAGCGTGAGCTTAGTTCAAATTCAACCTTTTCTGTGCTATGCACATGCTGAAAACTGAAATTCTGATGATTTTTAATATGCGTTAAAGGCAAAACATCATGGTGTTTCAGGTCTTCAGGACGCGAGATAATTGCGGTCTGGTTAATATAGCTTGGCGCAGCAACAAGAATCTGTTCAATCTGCATTAATGGCACAACCTGAAGGTTGTGGTCATCATCGTTCTGGTCAAATCGCAGGGCAATATCAATACGCACTTCCAACAAATCAACCTCATGATTGTTTGTTTCCAGGTGGACTGTCAGGCCACGGTGTGCGGACATCCAGTGAGAAAGTGCAGGAATCACATGATTCGCACACACTTCCGGTAAGGATACAATACGAAGTTCACCAACAAGATCGTCACGTAACTCGTTAATGCGAACCTTTCCACGCTCAGCAGCAGACAACATTTCCTGGCAGCTGTGAAAAAAAGCTTGTCCCGCTTCGGTCAGACTTAATTTTCTCGTAGAACGATTTAGAAGTACAACTTCCATATCCTGTTCCAAAGAGCGAATTTGTTGACTCACGGCGCTGGTTGTAATCCCTAACTCACGTGCAGCACCGCTAAACGAGTTCTTTTCCACAACACAAGCAAAGACACCCATTGCTCGAAGTTGATCTAACATAAATTCCCCTCTAAACTTATGAGATGCTTCATCTTTTTATAAAAGCAACTCATTGTATTATACGGTGAAATTTACGTTTTGCATTATTTATTTAATTATTTGGTAAAACTGTTGTTGGATTAATCGGTTTTCCGTCCAAGCGAACCTGAAACTCAAGCATAGTGCGGGTTGTACCAGTCGCCCCCATCTCGGCAATTTTTTGACCAGCCGTTACATTTTGGCCACTTTTCACGCTTAATTTGCTGTTATGCGCATAAGCGGTGATATAGCCATTAATGTGTTTAACTAGTACCAGATTACCATATTCCTTCAGGCCATCTGCTGCGTATACCACCTGCCCATCTGCTGCAGCAAAGACCGGATCTCCGACATTACCGCCATAACGGGTACCTTTGATATTTGCGGCCAGATCATAGTTTTGTAATACCGGACCATTTGATGGCTTGACCCAACGTAATCCTGCTGCTGTCGATACTGGGGTAATCGGTGCGGAAGTAGTGGTGGCAGGTTTTGGCGTAGTCTTAACAGTTGTTGGAGCGGGAGTGGTTGGCGCTGGAATCGCAATCGTTTGATGCTGAATCGGTGAAGCTTGGGTAACAGGTTGAGTCGCTGTAGTACGGCGAGCGGTAGTGTTATTTTTCAGGCGAATCGACTGACCCACATAAATACGATACGGCGGAGCAATATCATTCATCTCTGCCACACTGATATAGCTCAGACCATAACGTGCAGCAATGCCACTCAAAGTATCCCCAGAGCGTACCGTATAGAAGTCAGGCGCTGCGGCATAGCGGGTCATATTATTGACCTGAGGTTTAGTGGCACAACCAGTAATAATCATTGTGGAAACAACCACAGTGGACAAAACCAGAGTTTTGATGAAGCTGGATGGTGAAGCATGAATGAAGTATTTCGGTGACACCAAGGACATTATCTTCCTCTCTAACATCTATACGGTTGCAAAAACCCAGTAAGATTAGCAAAGTTTTACTACAATATACTTGTAAGCTTTCATTTTTCACAAACTTATAACATTCATTAGATTTTATTTAGAATCTGGGCTTGCAAAGTGTGAAGTGTGTCATAGTTTGTGGCATCCATCTGAATTGGCGTCACGCTTACATAGCCATTGGCAATTGCAAAAAAGTCTGACTCGATTTCAGTTCCTTTATGTTTTGGCATTGCGACTGCTTCACCCGATAGCCCAATCCAGTAAACCTGGCGACCACGTGGATCTACATGACTGGTAATCGGCTTGGACTGGCTACGGCGTCCCTGAAAGGTCACTTTAGTTCCTTTCAGCTCAGCCATATCAGGAATATTCACATTAAAAATATGACGTTCAGGCAAAGTCGGCAAACCTGCCGCGATAAAATCATGTACCCATTGCGCTGCAATGCGATAATCTTCTGGCAAGGTATAAGATCGAACGTTTTGCCCACATAGAGAAACTGCCAATGCAGGTTGTTTGGCCAGACGGCCTTCAAATGCGGCACCCACCGTCCCTGAGTACAGCACATCATCTCCCAGATTGGCACCACTGTTAATGCCGCTGACCACCAGATCGAATTCAACATCAAATAAACCATTCATGGCCAGATAAACACAATCTGCTGGCGTACCATTCACTGCCCATACATCGGGAGAAATCTGGATTGGTCTTAATGGTCGGTCTAAAGTGAGTGCACTGGAAAATCCGCTACGTTCACTTTCCGGAGCTACCACCACAACGCGTCCTAAAGGTCTCAAGGCCTGCGCCAATGCCTGTATACCCGGTGCAAAAACACCATCATCATTTGAAATTAATATATTCACTGCAAAATCTCGTTGAGCTAAAAAATGACTCGCTAGGACATTTCATTGTATTAGTTCAGGAATTATATATATTTGTAGCACGATATCCATTAATACATATGGCTTAAGATGATGAAAAAATTCTCTCTTTGGGGTACTTTGGCTTTAAGTTTGGCAACTTTTGTATCTCCTGCAGTTATTGCCAATGATTTGACAGCTGAAGAAAATGACATGATCGTGAAAGAAGATGTTGCGTCTGCACAGGTAATGATCGAAGTATGTCCAGGCATTATTGGTCAGAATGCAAAATTCGATACAACGATTCAGCAGCTGATTCAATCTTATCTAAAAGAATACTCAGACAAATCTATGACCTATCAAAAACTTCAGGCAGACAGTGAATACAAGACTGTGCTTGAAGAAGCGCGTCAAGGTGCAAAACAGACTGCAAAAGACGAACAAAAAACAGCGTGTGAAGATGTTTTAGCCTATCAGGAATAAGGTTTTTCTCGCTGAAATGAGACGATGCCAGCATCGTCTTTTTTCTCTTACACATTTCTTCATAATTCTACAGCTTCACTACATTTCCCCTCTTTTCAATTTTAAAAATATCTTTAAGCTAACAAATTATTGTTCTACATGTAATTTTTGAGTTTTTTGATGAAACATACATTAATTAAAAGTTTAAGTTTATCTGTTGTTGCTGGTATGACACTTTGGGGCAGCTCGGTTTATGCAGCAAATGAAAATATTGAAGTCACCCCAAACCAGGAAATTACCAAGCAAGAATTGGCTGCGATTTATGTCCTTTCTGAAATTTGCCCAAGCATGGTCAAAGACAAAGCAAAATTCAATCAAGGTTATAACCAGCTCGTGATTGAATATTTGCCGGGTCAAAAAAATCCGGTTGAACGGCTGAACCAGATGGTAAAACAGTCAGATTTCCGTAACATTCTGGCCGAAGCACAGAGCGACGCCAAAAAGGCTGGCAAGAAAAAGAATCAGGCCATTTGCAATGAGTTGGTGAGCTACAGTAAATAATCCACTTTTTGAGTGATTGCTTACAATACTTTTGAAATAACCCCGGGTTTCCCATAGAAGTCAGCCTAGCTTTGTCCTAAAATGCTAGGCTCTTCGTGCTTACATCAAGATATTGGAACCCACTAGAAATGACCCAAAAAACTGCCCTTGCTGCATTATTATTAATTCCTAGTTTTAGCTTTGCAGCAACTGTCTTATCTGCACCACCAGAATTGAATAATAAATCTTATGTGCTAATGGACTACGAGACAGGGCAAATTCTCGCATCAAAAAATGAAAATGAAAAATTAGCCCCTGCTTCAATGACCAAGATGATGACCAGTTACATCATCGAGCAGAAGTTATTAAGTGGTGAGCTGACTGAAGATGAACAGGTTCGCATGAATGAATCTGCATGGTGCCGTGGTAGCAGTGCAGAATCATGTATGTATGTACCTTTAAACGGTACGGCGACTGCACTAGAAATGTTGCGTGGGATTATTATCCAGTCTGGTAATGATGCGTCTAAAGCGATGGCTGAACATATTGCAGGGAACGAGGGTACCTTTGCACATATGATGAACCAGGAAGCGAAACGGATCGGCATGACTAATACCAGCTTCATCAACTCGACTGGTATGCCAGCTGAAGGCCATTATTCGACAGCGAAAGATATGGCAACTTTGGCTCAGCACATCATCAAAGACAGTTCAAAATACTATCCAATTTACTCTGAAAAAGAATTTACTTTTAACGGGATTAAGCAAGGTAACCGTAATGCCCTGCTCTATACTGATCCAAGTGTAGATGGTCTGAAAACTGGTCACACCGATGAAGCCGGTTACTGCTTAACGACTTCTTCAAAACGTGGTCCGACTCGTCTGATTTCAGTGATTTTCGGTGCACCAACCATGAATGAACGTGCATCACAAACACGTGAACTTCTGGCTTGGGGTTATGCAAACTTTGAAACCAAAAATGTTCAGCCAGCTAAACAGGTTCTAGCCAAGTCTAAAGTCTGGTTTGGTAAGGAAAATGAAGTTCAGATCGGTCTTGCAGAAAACTTTAACGTGACTATGCCTAAAGGTCAGGCCAATGCCATTAAAACTCAATTGGTCGTTCAGCCTAAACTGACTGCACCTTTACAACCAGGTCAAGTCGTAGGTAAATATGTGGCGACTTTAAACGGCAAAGTGATTGCTGAGAAACCACTTGTTGCACTAAAAGCAGTTGAAGAAGCTGGTTTCTTTGCTCGTATGCTGGATCATATCAAACAATTTTTTAGTAACCTGTTCTAATATTTATTATCAATATTAGATCTTACTAAAGCGAAAGCACACATTCATCGAATGTGTGCTTTTTTATTTTATAATACTTATAAACTTTCAGGATGATACTGACATGAGCCAAAACATTCGCCCTTATCTGGATACTCGCCCGCAAGTCGCTGACTCCTGTTATATCGATCCGATGGCGGTAGTCGTAGGTGATGTTGTTTTAGGCGAAAATGTATCTGTATGGCCTTTTGCCGTAATTCGTGGTGATGTGAATCATATTCGTATTGGTAAGAACTCGAATGTACAGGATCATTCCATGTTGCATGTGAGTCATAAAAAGGCGGATAAACCTGAAGGTTCACCATTGATTATTGGTGAAGATGTCACGATCGGTCATCATGTAAAATTACATGGCTGTACCATTGGTAATCGTGTTTTAGTGGGTATCGGTACAATTATTCTGGATGATGTAGTTGTTGAAGATGATGTGATGATTGGAGCAGGTTCACTGGTACCACCGAATAAGGTATTAGAAAGTGGATACTTGTATGTAGGCAGTCCAGTCAAAAAAGTGCGTCCACTGACTGAGAAGGAAATAGCTTTCTTGCCTTATTCAGCACAGAATTATGTGAAAATCTCAGGTCATTACAAATAAATCGACAAACTAAGGCTACTTTATGTAGCCTTATCTTAATTAAGGAATAACCACATAATCGTTCTTAAAACTATTGGCTTCAAAGTCTCCCTCTACTAGATGCACAAATTTCTGGTCAATCTTGTTCAGTTCTAAGCAATCATCCACATCAATCACGGCATCGGTATGAGGTTTAAACCAAGTTTTTTCAATGGCCAGCTTGCCTTGTGCTTTAGCCTCAGTCTTATTTTTTGCAGCAACTACCAGATATTTATGGATTTCACCAAACTGATCTGGCACATAAGCACCCAGATTGATCAGGAATAGTTTTAAATCCTGTTTTACAGGTATGTCCGTCACCTGAACCTGATAATTCAGATCCTGATAGTTGACACCATTGATCGTCATCCAACCATCGACATGCAGGCCTTTTTGTAAACCAAACCATTGCTGCTTCAAATATGGGAAAGCTGTCTTAATATCTGAACTAATGACCGGAATTACGTCATGTACTTCTACATTGGCTTTTTCATGCTTTCCGCCCAATAAAGCAATGTAGAGCTTGAGTTCAGACATAAAAAAATCCTTTAAAAGCAAAATAGAGAAGACTTTAGCCGCATAGTATAAATGAAACTTACTCGTTCCACTTCAAGTCAATCATCTCATATTCTTAAAATCCTGAAATTCACTTAAATCAGCATCAATACAGTGGATAAACAATCCTAATTTGATCTATTTTTAAGCAAGCTTATTTATATTAAAATAAGGTCCGAACTCCCCTTCTCTTATAAATGAGTCACGCCAATGAAGTAAGTCTATTTTTCTCATCAACGATTATTTTTAGATTGATGTGCAAAATAGATCGTCTGGCTTGATCTTTTCTAGAAAAAATCTCTTGTTTATTTTGTGCATCCTGTATTTATGAGGTTATTTATGACTCAACAGGCATGTGTAATATCCAATCTGACTTTAGAATTCCCGTCCAAAGTCATATTTCAGAATTTAAATTTTACCCTTCCTAAAGCTCAGGTCAGCGCTTTAATAGGCCGTAATGGACAAGGTAAGTCTTTGCTCATGCAGCTTTTGCATCAGACTCAGTATTCTACTCCACATTGCTCAGGTAAAGTTTCCTGGCAAATGCATAATGCCTATCTACCACAATTGCATCGGTTAAAGGCAGCCACAATTGCTGAAGCACTCGAAGTAAGTCAATTACATCGTGCTTTTAAAAATGTTGAACATGGTACAGTCAGTTTCGAGGATTATGAGCTACTTGAGGATAGTTGGCACTTGCCGCATGAATGGCAGCAACTGTTGAGCTCAGCACAATTACCCACCGATCTGGACTTTCCTGTGCAATATTTGAGTGAGGGCCAAAAGACCAAACTTGCTTTATGTAGCTTGTTCTTAAAGCCTGAATATTATTTATTGCTGGATGAACCGACTAACCATCTGGATTGTGAAGCACGAACATGGTTAATAGAGCATTTAAAATTACATCCTGCTGGTGCGTTGATCATTAGTCATGACCGGACTTTACTAGATCAGGTTGATCATATTTATTATTTAAATGAGTATGGATTACAGCACTCTACTGGAAACTATGCGGAGTTTTTTGAACAGTATCAGAAAAATGTCGCTTCACTCGAACAGTCAATTCAACAGAGTCAGCGTGATATTAAACAGATGAAGCACAAGCAGCATGACGTTTTAATGAAAGTATAAAAGCAGGAACATGCCGGAAACAAATTACGTGATTCGAATTCCCAAGCCAAAGTGCTTTTAGACTTTAAAAAGAACAGGCTGGTCAAAGTGTAGGGAAAGTTCAGGCACAGCACCAACGGCAAATTTCGAATGAACAATCTGAATTAAAAGTTCAAAAGCAGCGACTTAAAAAGATAAAACCTCAGCTATTTCAATTTCCAGACCTTAAACTACAGTCTGGTGAAATTCTGCGGGTTAAACACTTAAAGCTTCTTTTTGGTACTCCATAGCCTGTGAATCTTGCTTTAAGTGCAGGTGAAAAAATCCATATTGTAGGCCGAAACGGAAGTGGTAAATCCACTTTGCTGAAACTGACCGCCCTACAAAAGCAGCAACCTCTCGATCAAATCTTTTTGGCACGAAACTGTTTTTATCTGGATCAAAATTTTAGTTTTCTCAATGAAGCACTAAGTGCAATTGAAAATTTAAGGCAGATGAATCCTGATATTCCGGAAGTGAAATGGCGTAATTTATTGGGCCAACTTAGAATTCGTGGTGATAAAGGTACTTATCCTTTGCCTCAGTTAAGTGGTGGTGAAAAGCTGAAAGTGGCGTTACTAGGTCTCAGCCAAGTCTCTCCTCAACCCGAACTTTTATTATTGGATGAGCCAGAAAATCATCTGGATATTGAGTCTAAAGCTTCGTTGGCAAGTGCAATTCGGTCTTATAAAGGCGCTATGATTTTAGTTTCACACGATGAACAGTTTGTGCGTGATTGCGGGATCACTGAAGTGTTCAATATGAATGAATAATTTTGATTAAACTTATATACGTAAAAGCCACCTCAATGGGTGGCTGATCAATCATAGGAAATAAGCTTATTGTTTTGTGGTCACATCCTGAGAATATAAATTTAATAAGTATTTTGACAGTATGGTATTCCCCACAAATAAAGAGCCTGATTCACTTAGGTGCCCATAATCCACCTGAAGCAGGTCTTCTCCTTGAGCTGCCCGAATCCGACATTTGTATTGCTGCTGCACATCATCTTTTTTACATAGATGATCAATGAGGGATATATAGGTAATTCCCTGAGGATATTGTAATTTTTTCATTTTCTCGTCTACCTGAACTGCTCTTAGATCCAGCCCGGCATCAAATATAAAATCTTCAGCACTATTCCAGTTTTTCGGTTTCACCATCACTTTAGGAAGCGAAGGTTTCCATTGCGAAATTGGCCCCACAATGACGATATTGGATACGCCAAGCTGAAGTAAACTTTTCCCGATATTTTCCCAATTCGTTTCGTCGTGTTTCAGGGCTTGGGTGATAACCACAATTTTGGGTTTCAGTTCTGCGATGCTCTTTAGTGCCAGTTTATTGGAATAGTCACAGGCCTCTTTATAAGCTCCTTTATGATAGTGGATCTCGGTCAGCGATGCCCGGCAGATAGAAGAGGTTTTCTGATAAAAAGGGATATCATTGGATTTTAGTAATGTCCTCAGCCCTAAAGAAAGTGCCTCAGCATGAGAATCTCCCCATAAGAACACCCCACCTTCCTTTTGTTTCGTGATACAGACCGGATCAGGATCATAACTATTATGCTCGGTCAGGCTCACGTAAGTATCACATTTTAGCCAGTATGCATCCCTTAAATTTTTGAATTTCTCATTATAATAATCTAAAAATTTTGCCTGTTCTGAGGCTGCACCTTGGCGCAGATCTGTATTAAAACCATTAAATATATTTAAAGTAACTCCTAAGCCCATGAGCACTAGAGAAAAATAAAGCGGTTTTATACGATAAATATCTTTCCACTGATGATATGAAGGTAATTTAATCTGCTCAATATATTTATAGCTCAGAAAACCTAACACTATAGAAAGTGCTATTCCGGCATACACATAATATTCAGGCAATGAGTAGATATAGATCAGAACCACCAAAGGCCAGTGCCAGAGGTAAATAGAATAAGACCAGGCCCCTAATTTTTGAAATACAATATTATTGGTAATAATGCTGTCATTTCGATGCGACTGAATCATCAGGAAGGTGCCGATAACAGGAAAAACTGCCAGATAGCCAGGCCACAAATCTTCTGCAGAAATGAAAAAATAAGACCCTAGAATAAGTGCCAATCCCGTTCCTTCCAGCAACCTTTTCTTATTTTCCTGCAAGGCCAAAGGGTAAAGATAAGCAATTCCCCCGATCATCATTTCCCAGGCTCTGGTAGGTAACAGGAAATAAGCGGGATTTGGCCATTTGTAGGTAGCGATCACAGATAGAATGAATCCTAAAATCGTTCCTGCCAGCAGCATAAATTTCATGGTCTGAATGGACATGAACTTGCGCATTGCAATGAGAACAAGCGGATAAATCATATAGAATTGCCATTCGACGGAAAGTGACCAAGTATGTAATAACCACTTTTCGTGAGTACCTGCCTCAAAATAACCGGATTCCTTCCAGTAACTGATATTGGATAAAAAAGTCATGCTACTTGCGGCATGTTTACCCAATAATTTGTAATCAAAAGGCGTCAGATAAAACCAGCCAAAAATCATTAATACCAGACACAGCACGGCCAAAGCTGGAATAATCCGATTCGCACGAGCCACATAAAATTTCAGAATAGAAAATTTTTCATGTTCTAAATCTTTAAATATGATTCCAGTCATTAAAAAGCCTGAAATCACAAAGAAGACATCTACTCCAATAAAACCGCCAGGCATCCAGGCCGCATTAAAATGAAATAGCATGACTGCAATCACTGCAATTGCTCTGAGGCCATTGATGTCTGTTCTGAATTTCATTGGAATCCTGTCCTATAAAGCCTGTTATTTATTTTAATTGTTATGAAATACTGCTAATTTTTATTAAATTTTATTTTAAATCAAATTCTTATATTAAAGCGTAGAATGCAAATATTGCTGTTTTAGTATTTTATGCACTCATTATATTCTACGCTTTCTTTTTCGCCAAATACATTTATTGTTAATCATCTAAATTAAAATCCCGAGTATCAACATAGCCACCGCCGCCTAAATTTTGTAGAATACAGTTTTTATTCCATGGTGCTCCTCTATGACCGCTTGGACTGCTCACGTCACTGTCGCAACTGTCGTCGAAAAAAATGGAAAATTCCTGTTCGTTGAAGAACATACTGAAGGTGTTACCCATACCGTATTCAATCAACCGGCAGGCCATGTGGAGGCAGGTGAAACCATTGTCGAAGCAGCCATTCGTGAAACTATGGAAGAAACCGGTTATCAGGTCAATGTTACTGATCTGATCGGCATCTATACCTATACCCCGCCGATGTTCCCGGATCGTACCTATTTCCGTTTCTGCCTGAGAGCAGAAGCCGTCAGCCATGATGAAAATGCTGAACTGGATACCGGTATTGTCGGTGCAGTCTGGATGACGCTGGATGAACTGGTTGAAACCGCACGTGCTCGCAGCCCATTGGTGATTAAAGCCGTGCAGGATGCCCAAGCTGGCAAACACTATCCTTTATCGCTCATTTACGAGCACCAAAATTCTCCCTTAATTTCAAATTTGGATGCCTAATCCTATGCAACAACGTGTCATCGTCGGTATGTCTGGTGGTGTAGATTCATCTGTGTCTGCAGCTCTCCTCCTTCAACAGGGTTATCAGGTTGAAGGTCTTTTCATGAAAAACTGGGAAGAAGATGACGGCACAGAATACTGTACGGCAATGGAAGATCTTGCCGATGCACAAGCCGTTTGCGACAAGATCGGGATCAAACTGCATACCGCCAACTTCGCGATGGAATACTGGGATCGCGTGTTCGAGCATTTTCTGGCTGAATATACTGCTGGCCGTACCCCAAACCCGGATATTTTGTGTAATAAAGAAATCAAATTCCGAGCCTTCCTGGATCATGCGATCAATCTGGGCGCTGACTTTATCGCGACTGGTCACTACTGTCGTCGCGGCAAAACCATGACCAATTCGCGCGGTGAGCAATATGCCCAATTACTGCGTGGTTATGACAATAATAAAGACCAGACTTACTTCCTGCATGCGGTCCATGGTCGTGAAATTAATAAGACCCTGTTCCCTGTCGGCGAAATTGAAAAACCGCAAGTCCGTAAAATTGCAGAAGAATTAGGTCTGGCAACAGCGAAGAAAAAAGATTCTACGGGTATCTGTTTTATTGGTGAACGTCGCTTCAATGACTTCTTAAAGCAATATTTGCCGGCGCAACCTGGAAAAATCGTGCTGGAAGATAGCAAAGAGGTTGGTGATCATCACGGCTTAATGTACTATACGCTCGGCCAACGTGGCGGGATCGGTATTGGCGGTATGAAAGGCGCGGAAGAGGGTGCCTGGTTTGTACTGCATAAAGATATTGAAGGTAACCGTCTGGTGGTGGGTCAAGGTCATGAACATCCACTGATGCACAGTACCATATTGTGGTCTGAAGCGATTGACTGGGTAGCCGGTGAACAGGATATTCCTGAAACAGGTTTCCGCTGTACGGCAAAAACCCGCTACCGTCAGCCTGACCAAGCGTGTACTATTTTCAAGGATCCAGAAACACCAAATGGTGTTCGTGTTGAATTTGATGAGTCGCAACGTGCAGTGACCCCGGGTCAAAGCGTTGTATTCTACTCAGGTGAAGTTTGTTTAGGTGGTGGCGTGATTCATCATACCAATGCGCCTAAACCTGATTTTATTAAAGGATGATTTCGGTATGACGGAGTTACCGTTTCAACAAGCCACAACGTTGAATGTTCGTCAAAATCGTGCGTTGGCGCTAGCGGGGGTTTTTCAGGCCACCCAGCTGACGCATATGACTGCATTGACGGGACAGCAAAGCATTGGTGAAAGCGGTAATTTCTATTTTGAACAGTTGATTAAAGCCAGTTTAAATATCCGTCCAAGTGGCAAGTTAAATGCCCAGACCTTAGACTTCTTTAATCAGCTGGCCGATATTTCCCTCGGTTTAAAAACCCTGGAAAGCAGCATTACCCAACCTTTTAATACTTCCCCAAAATCCAGACTTCCAAAACTTTCATCGACCAAGCTTCCAATGTCCTATGCCATGGCACTTCTTCAGTTAGAAAAGAAGGTCTATAGCAATACCAAGTTTGTTGAAATCATCGAACAATCCCAGCAAAAAATCCTCAGACAGCTCTCCTTCTTCGATAACAATTACATGCACCCCAGCATCATTGCCAATCTCGCTCAGACCTATGTCGATACCGCCGGCCAGATCAATCCGCGGATCATGGTGCGTGGCAATGCTGAAGCCTTTAAAGATTCCGGTCATACCAACCGCATCCGTGCTTCACTCTTTACTGGACTGCAAATGGCGCACTTATGGCGTCAGCTTGGCGGCAGTTCATGGGGCATGATTTTTGGCAAGCGCAAGTTGCTACAGGATATCCAAAATCTCGCGCGCTTACAGTTTCAGGTGATCTAAACCATGTTGTTGTACGCGCACCGTTTTTCGTTTAATTCCAAAATTTAGGGAATCGATATGAACGCTTTAACTGCACTTTCTCCATTAGATGGACGCTACGCTAGCAAATGTGATGCGCTGCGCCCTTTTCTTTCTGAGTTTGGTCTGATCCATGCTCGTGTGACTGTTGAAGTGCGTTGGTTACAAGCGCTTGCCAACCGTCCTGAAATCACTGAAGTGCCAGCGTTCTCATCTGAAACCAATGCTGCACTTGATGCGATTGTTGCCAGCTTCTCTGAAGAAGATGCCAACCGCATTAAAGAGATCGAACGTACTACGAACCACGACGTGAAAGCGGTTGAATATTTCCTGAAAGAAAAAATTGCAGGCATTGAAGAACTGAAAAATGCAGGCGAATTCATTCACTTTGCATGTACTTCTGAAGACATCAATAACCTGTCTCATGCATTAATGCTGAAAAGCGGTCGTGATGTACTGGTTGAGTCTATGCAACAAATCATTGATTCAATTGTTGCATTGGCTGAGAAACATGCTGACCAACCAATGTTGTCTCGTACACATGGTCAAACAGCGAGCCCAACAACTTTGGGTAAAGAAATGGCGAACGTGGCTTACCGTCTTGCCCGTCAAATCAAACAGTTCAAGCAAGTTGAGCTACTGGGCAAAATCAATGGCGCAGTGGGTAATTACAACGCGCATCTTTCAGCTTACCCAGACATCAACTGGCCTGCGCATTCACAAGCATTTGTTGAATCTTTAGGTTTGACTTTTAACCCGTACACCACCCAGATCGAGCCACATGACTACATGGCGGAACTGTTTGATGCGCTGCGTCGTTTCAATACTATCCTGATCGATTTCAACCGTGACGTTTGGGGTTATATCTCACTTGGTTTCTTCAAACAAAAATTGAAAGAAGGCGAAGTGGGTTCTTCAACCATGCCGCACAAAGTTAACCCGATTGATTTCGAAAACTCAGAAGGTAACTTGGGTATTGCCAATGCAGTTCTTGCGCATCTAGGTGAAAAACTGCCTATTTCTCGCTGGCAGCGTGACCTGACTGACTCAACTGTTCTTCGTAACATGGGTGTAGGTTTTGCGCAAAGCTTGATCGCGTTTGAAGCTTGCTTAAAAGGCGTGGTTAAACTTGAACTGAATGCTGCACGTATTGATGAAGACTTAGACAATGCTCAAGAAGTCTTGGCTGAACCAATTCAAACGGTTATGCGTCGTTATAATGTTGAAAAACCATATGAAAAATTAAAAGCACTGACTCGTGGTCAAGCCATGACTCGCGACATGATGGTTGATTTCGTAAACGGTAACGAATTAGAAGCTGTTCCTGCAGCGGATCGTGCTCGTTTGGCTGAAATGACACCTGCAACATATACAGGTAATGCATCTGAACAAGCAAAACAAATTAAAGACTTAATCGCTAAAATCTAATTTAGACAATTAAGACCAAAAGCGAAGCTCCGGCTTCGCTTTTTTATTTATAATCATGTCTAACTTTAAGAAAAATGATATAGAAATAGATGATGGATCATCGATTAAGCAGCAAACATTTTGTTAGTTTAGGGATTTTGGCAATTGCGATTATCTTTGCCAGTATTCAACCTTTAGAAATGGAATCTTATCTGCTCCATCAAACAGGTACGGTTTTTATGATCGTTATGTTGATCTTGTGCCTGTATAAAATCGGATTGAGCTTCTTCAGTTTCAACCTTTATCTGGCTTTTCTGCTGATTCATGTGGTTGCTGCACATTATCTGTATTCTTATGTACCTTATAATGAATGGACTCAGACACTCTTTGGCTTTGACCTGAATGCTGCCATGGGCTGGTCACGCAACATGTTTGACCGTTTTGTGCACCTGGCTTTTGGTCTTTTACTCTACCCGGTATTTTACCGGTTGTTTCAGGTCTGGCTGCCGCAGCAGAAACCTGTGGTCATTTTCCTGCTGGTGATTCAGTTTGTGGTGGCCAGCAGCATGCTCTATGAATGGCTGGAATGGCTGATTGCCATTGGTCTATCTCCTGAGGAAGCTGAAAACTATAATGGACAACAAGGTGATATGTGGGATGCACATAAAGATATTTTGCTGGCAACCATTGGCGCTATATTTACGGGGAGTATCATGCTATTACAAAAAAAGCCCATAGAAGCAAGCTCTTAAACTCAGCATCTCATTGAATTAAAGTGTGTCATCACAAATTTAATGAGCTGCATATTTTTCAATTATGGAAGTGGGCAATATCGCATCCAATCATCTTTCATTTTTTGCAATTCATGACCCGTCAATATCTCGCTGTAATAAATAAAATAGGTGGCATCAGGATATTGAATCTCATGGCGGAACATCATGCCACGCAGTGACACAGATAACTCCTCAGGAAAATCCTCTAAATTCAATTCTTCAAACTCGTAATTAAAATAACAATTTTGCGTTGCAAGATATGCTTCAGCGACAGCCATGTTTCTGCTCTAACAGTAAAATATGCTTTATTTTATATGATTTACCTCAGTGCTGGTCGGCATTTCAGTGGGGTCAATCCATTTAACAAACTTAGATTTTGACAAGTGTGGGTATTTAAACTTATCTAAATACTCAAAACAGACCCTTTGCCCTTTCGGCATTTTCTCAAAATGCTGATCGAAATATAAATAACGACTATACTTGGCACCATTGAAGCGAATGATCACGCTTTCATGCTGAGTTCCACCTCGAGTTTTATATACCTGATAAGACTGCACCACACCACATTCTTTCGATGAAGTAACGGGTGGATTATTTGGCTTTAAAACACCATATAATAGAAAAATACATGCACCAGGTAGAAAGCTCAGCCAAAACAGAATCTTCTTCGAATCATTATTTATGAGTTTGGCTTCAGCATAGAGCATACATAACATCGGAATAAACACGATGTTAAAGAATCCCAATAATAAAATAAACGTGAGCATATGAGCCTAGACTCAACCAAAGTACTTCACTTATATCATAATGATTTGATTTCAAAAATAAAAAAGCCCACCAAGTGAGCTTTCCATATCATTTTTAGAGCAATAAATTAAAGTTTCGGATCACGCATCTGAACCAGATTTGAATTGGCTTTGGTTAGCGTATCTACCACTTTATCCATCACCGCGGGGATAAAAGAATCTGCGATTTGTGCTGCTTGCAAACCTAGTTTTTCGCCCAGCGTTGGTTTTTTACGGGTCTGGATTAAATACACATCATGTTGCGGTAAAAGACCTAGCAGATATTCATCAGAAGTTTGCAGTTTATCTACCAGATTCAGGTCTAGGGCATCCTGACCATACCAGTGTTCACCCGTTGCCACTTTTTCAACATTTAACTGTGGACGATATTTTTCCACGAAGTGTTTAAATAAGGCATGTGTCTGTTGCAATTCTTCTTCAAACTTGGCTTTGCCCTCTTCGGTATTTTCACCAAACATGGTCACCGTACGTTTATATTGACCCGCAGTATAAAGTTCAAAATCGATCTTGTTTTCTTTCAGTAGACGGTTAAAGTTTGGCACCTGTGCCACTACCCCAATTGAACCCACAATCGCAAACGGTGCAGAAAGCACTTCATTTGCAATACACGCCATCATATAACCGCCACTGGCTGCAACTTTATCGACACAGATGGTCACATGAAAACCCGCTTCACGTAAGCGCACCAGCTGCGCAGCTGCAAGACCATAACCATGTACCATACCACCCGGACTTTCTAAACGTACAATGACACGATCACGACCAGCTTTGGCTGTAGATAGAATCAGGGTAATTTCTTCACGCAAGCTTTCTACTGCTGACGCAGCCATATCACCTTTAAAATCGAGTACATAGATTTTCTGGTTAGTTTTCTTACGCGCACGCGCTTCTTTTGACAATTGCTGGCTCAATTGCAAAAGTTCCAGTTTAGACGACGTTGTTTGCGCTATTTTTTTTCGTTGCTCATTAATGCGCGCATTCAAATGACTAATACGGATTTCAGCGGGTAATTTGGGGGTATGAAATAACATAAAAATCGGGTCTCAATTATTTATATAGGTTTCAATTTAAGATAAGGTCAAATGAATTTTTTTCAATAGAATATTGTTGTTTAATTGCTGAAACTGAGCAGTATCCATATGGTCTTAGTAAGGCAAAAATAATTCGCACTATAGAAAATTAATACCATGTTGATAACCTGCCCAGACAATAACTCCTAGCAATATAGTAGAATTCGTATATAAGGCTTTTTCCTGCTTTTTGAAATAGAAATTCAAACTGAGTCCATACAGCAATCCAATCAGTATATAAAACATTCTGCCGCCTTGTAATTGATGCCACAGACCACCGATGCTTAAACTTAATGCGATCAGCAGCATCAGAAAAACTGACATCGTTTTGAGTGTTTCCATAGCGGATGCAACCTTTTCTTAACATCTATCTTTTGACAGCTCTGCCATGTCAAAGACGGCATATTCTATAAGAATTTCGGGCACAATAGGATTCGGTTTATTTTTCCACATTTCACTGATTAAATTGATATATCTTATTCTTTCGTTACTTTTGGATATAAAAAAAGAGCTTTTTAGCCCTTCTTTCTTGAGATAAAACTTCTTAACCAAAACGCCCGGTAATATAGGCTTCTGTAAGCTGATGGTCAGGCTGAGTAAAGACTTTCTCGGTCGAGTTGACTTCAATCAGATCACCTAAATGGAAATAAGCAGTCCGATCAGAGACTCGCGCTGCCTGCTGCATGGAGTGAGTCACAATAGCAATGGTGTATTGGGTTGAAAGTTCAGAGATCAGTTCTTCAACTTTAGCTGTTGCAATCGGATCGAGTGCTGAACAAGGTTCATCCATCAGAATCACTTCAGGAGAAACGGCAATCGTCCGTGCAATACATAAACGCTGTTGCTGTCCGCCCGACAACCCTGTACCCGGCTGATTTAAACGGTCTTTGACTTCATCCCACAGCCCTGCCTTACGCAAGCTGTTTTCTACGATTTCTTCCAGATCATATTTATCCCGTGCCAGACCATGCAATTTTGGTCCATAAGCGACATTATCAAAAATTGACTTTGGAAATGGGTTTGGCTTTTGGAAAACCATACCAACTTGTGCACGTAGTAACACCACATCTAGATTTGGATCATAGATATCTTGATTATCCATCATCACTTTACCTGTTACACGGCAGCTATCAATGGTGTCATTCATACGGTTTAAGGTACGTAAGAATGTTGACTTACCACAGCCAGATGGACCAATAAATGCAATCACTTCATTTGCATAAATATTTAGGTCAATTCCTTTAATGGCTTCAGTCTCACCGTAGTAAACATGAACATCTTGTGTGCTAATTTTTACATCAGTAGGTTTGGCATCTTTCTTTTGACTTGTCTGTGTATCGAACTGAGACACAAACGAAGTCGATGGCTGTTTTTGACTGCCCTGAGCAGAGGTAAATTGCGTTGGTTCTGGATTCACGGACTTATCCTGTTCTAAGGAATTCTGTTCTAGAGTAATAACTGTATTCATATAATGCTCTCAATTACCAGCGTACTTCAAATTTCTTACGTAGCCAAATGGCTAGACTGTTTAAGCCAATCATCAGTGCAAGAAGTACAATAATCGCTGCTGCGGTACGTCCTTCGAAGAAGTTACGCAATTCATTCCCCTGCCATAAGAAAATCTGAACAGGTAAAGCAGTCGATTGATCAAGTGGCGTAGCAGGTACGTTTGCAACGAAGGCGCTCATACCAATGAGTAATAGTGGTGCTGTTTCACCTAAAGCTTGGGCAACACCAATAATACCGCCCGTTAAAATACCCGGCAAAGCCAATGGCAATACATGGTGGAAAACTGTTTGTAAGCGTGATGCACCTAAGCCTAAAGCGGCTTGGCGAATCGAAGGTGGAACGGCTTTTAAAGATGCACGCGTTGTAATAATTACGGTTGGTAGTGTCATTAAACTTAAGACCAAACCACCCACAACAGGTGCAGAAAGTGGCATATGCATCCAACCAATAAAGATTGCTGCACCCAACAAACCAAATACGATCGATGGTACTGCTGCAAGGTTATTGATGTTGACTTCAATAATGTCAGTAATCCAGTTTTTCGGTGCAAATTCTTCAAGGTAAATAGCAGATGCCACACCAATTGGAATAGACAACACAATCACAATCAGCATCATAAATAGCGAGCCCATAAATGCGCCTGCTAAGCCAGAAGTTGCTGGTGAACTACGTGAATCTGGATTTTTAAAGATTTCTGTATTGAAGCTATTCGTGATTACACCATCGGCTTTTAACTGATCGGCCAATTGACGTACTTCAGGGCTCAGCTGTTGCTGTTCATCTGGAAGACTACGGTCAATATTACCTGCTAACCATACATCGACATTCGCATCAGCTAAAATTCTGAAGTCCTGCGTTTTACCAATCAGTGACGGATCTTTCATCACCATATCACGTAAGCGATAAGCTTCGGAACTGGTGTAAATACTATTCAACTCATCACTTTGATTTGCAATTTCAGGTGCTTTTTTAACAATGCCATTAACAATGAGCGCATCCCAATCCACCATACCCATTTCAGTTTGCCAAGCGATAAAACGCTCTTCAAACTGTGCAGGTGACTCACCTCCTTTTTGAACCGGTTTAGGACCGACTTGAATAATTGCTGGATCAAAAAACACTGGCACAGTCATGCTACTTTGCCAAAATGCAGGTAAGCCTTTTGCCAAGATACTGCCAAATAGCAAAGCAACAAATAATAAACCTGTAATGACCGCACCGAAGCCAAACATACGAAATGTCTTTTCTTTACGGTGACGCTTTGCCAATGAGCTTTCGATGATTTTTTTACGCTTTTCACGCTGCTCAGCAGCAGCTTGCGGATCGAATGTTTGATCCATATTTGATGTATTAATCGTACTCATTCGTATTGCTCACGGTATTTACGCACGATGTACAGCGCAACAATATTCAAACCTAAAGTAATTACAAACAGCGTTAAGCCCAATGCAAAAGCAACCAAGGCCTGAGGACTCGCAAAATCTGTATCACCTGTTAATTGATTCACAATGGTAATTGTGACTGTCGAAACCGCTTCGAGTGGATTGATATGTAACAGCGGACTATTACCAGCGGCTAGTACCACAATCATGGTTTCACCAATGGCACGTGATGCTGCAAGCAAGAACGCACCGATAATACCTGGCAATGCTGCTGGAATAACCACTTGGCGAATCGTTTCAGATTTTGTCGCACCTAATCCGAGTGAACCATCACGTAGTGCTCGTGGCACTTGAGTAATGATGTCATCTGATAATGAAGAGACAAATGGAATAATCATAATGCCCATGACAAAACCAGCGGTTAAGGCACTTGTCGCATTAATTTCGAGCCCAATCATTGCGCCTAAATCTTTAGCAAATGGACCAATGACCATTAAAGCAAAGACACCATAAACAATGGTTGGAATACCTGCCAATACTTCAATCGCAGGTTTTGCCCATGAACGAAAACTTGGTTTTGCATATTCAGCAAGATAGATCGCAATCATTAAACCAACAGGAACAGCTACCAATAATGCGATACCACTCACCATGAGCGTACCCCACAATAAAGGTAACAAGCCGTAACTGCCTTCTGCACTTCCCGAAGTACTAAAACCTGGGTTCCATTCAGTACCAAAGAAGAAGTCGAGAGGATTAACAAAACTAAAGAAGCGCATTGCTTCACTAAACATCGACATGACAATACCGACAGTGGTCAAAATCGCCACGCCTGAACATAGTGCTAGTGCTACATTTAAGACTTTTTCAACTTGATTTCGTGCACGATATTTTTCTGCAATGCGACGTTTAGCCATCACTAAACCAATCAATGCCGCACTTACAACAACTGCTAATTTCGCGAATGAACCAATGTTCTCAATTTTCTTTAACTGTTCTGCTGCTGCAAGTTCATAAGCAGCTGGTGTATCGCTCACCCCAAAACCCGAAGCCAATGCTTGTACACGCTCAACCATCACGCTTGTACTCGCCGGATCTAGCGTCGCACGAATTTGTTCAGGCACATGATTTAAAATGACTTGTTGAAAAATACTTGGTTCAACTAAATTCCAAACAATCAGAATTAAAAATGCTGGGATACCACACCACAACGCGACCAATGCACCATAGTAACCCGGTCGAGAATGCAGCATCGCTGAGTTATTCCCTTTACCTGCAAGTTTACGGCTCTTGGTTAAGCCAACTTGATAGGCAATGGCAATAATCGCCAGTAACACACCAATGAGGAGCAGATTCATGTAATCTCCACTGTTTCTTCAATTACACACTTTGAAAAAACGGTTTCTTTGCAAAAAAACCAAAGGCAGGTCGACCCTGCCATTGGCTATTTCCATACTTTTATTTAACAGCTTTACCCGCTTTGAAGTTTGCTAGTACCGCAGCACGTTCTTTGTCAGACATTGAAATCAGGCCAGCTTTTTCAAGCTTAGAACCTTTACCAGATACTTTTTTGCTTACAAAGAATTCTGTAAATTCTTTCAAGCCTTTGATTGATTTAAGATGTTCACCTTTCACGTAGAAGAACAATGGACGTGATACAGGGTAAGAACCATTCAGAATTGTTTTCTCAGATGGAGCAACGTTGTTAACTGTCGCTACACGTAATTTGTCACGGTTTTGATCATAGAAACCTAAACCAAAAACACCGACTGCATTTGGAGATGTTTTTAAACGTGCCAGTGTTTCAGTGTAGTCGCCAGAAATTTCAATCACACGGCCATCTTTACGGAATGTAGAACATGCCTTTTTCTGTGCATCTTTATCTAACTTCGCAAATGCTTGGTAAGTTTCACAGCCAGCATCAACCATTTTTTCTTGGAACACTTCACGTGTACCGTGGTTTGATGCAGGAATCACTAAAGTGATTGCTTCATTTGGAAGTGTTGGATCAATTTGGTTCCAACGTGTATATGGGTTTGCAACCATTTTACCGTTAGATGGTAATTCAGCAGCTAAAGCAGCGAATACATGTTGTGGACGTAATTTGAATGCCGCTTTTTTAGCGTTTGATGCAAACACGATACCGTCATAACCTACTTTAATCTCAAGAACTTGGTTTACACCTGCTTTTTTACAAGCTGCAAGTTCAGTGTCTTTAATTTTACGAGATGCATTAGCAATATCGATAGTGTTATCACCAACGCCATTACAGAATTGTTTCAAACCACCCGAAGTACCACCAGAACCTACAACAGGTGCTTTAAATTGTGGGAATGTATTACCAAACTCTTCTGCAACAATACTCGCGTAAGGCAAAACTGTAGAAGAACCAGCAATTTGGATCGTGTCACGAGCTGCATTTGCAGTTGTTGCAACAGCTACCCCTGAAAGTGCCAACGCAATTGCGATATGATTGAAGCGCATTCTCATCTCTCTTTATTGATGCATTTATTGGAGTACGCCACTTTCTAATAAAGTCTTGTACTTTTTCGATACACGCATTTTGATTTTAGAATATGACAGCCGGGTTACAGCTTTATGACGGTTTTATGATAATTAATTCGTTACCTGCTCAAGACAATATAATAGAAAAAAGACCCTTTTCAGGGCCTTTCTATTTAAGTGGTGGGTTCAGTAGATTCAGGCAAGAGTACCGGTTTCTTGCGATATTTCATCACATACATCACCGTCAAAAACAGCAACCAGACCGGCACCAATGCAACGGCAATCTGCATTTCTTTGGTAAAGCTCATGATCATTAAAATCATGATGATAAATGAAATTATCAGGTAATTACTCCAGCGGCCAAACAGGCTTGGGAATGCGGTCGTCTGCTGCTGTTCCTGCATGGCTTTTCTGAATTTCAAATGGGTCAGTGAAATCATCAGCCAGTTAATTACCAAAGCATAAACCACCAGTAGCATCAGAATACCGAAAGCTTCACCCGGCATGAGGTAATTCATTAATACACAGATACCGGAGACTGCTGCCGAGAATAGAACAGCATTTACTGGGATACCCCGGCGGTTAATTTTCTTTAAAAATGCCGGTGCATTACCCTGTTGAGCCAGACCCAACAACATGCGGGTATTACAATAAATACAGCTGTTATAGACCGAAAGTGCAGCAACCAGAACTACAAAATTAAGAACATTCGCCACACCATGACTGTTCAATGACTGGAAAATCATTACGAACGGACTACCGCCCTGCGCCACCAGATTCCATGGATACAGACATAGCAACACGCCAATGGCACCAATATAGAAAATCAGTACACGGTAGACAATCTGATTCACTGCTTTTGGAATGGTCTTTTCTGGATTTTTGGTTTCACTGGCGGCAATACCAATCAGCTCCAGCCCACCAAATGCAAACATAATCACGGCAAGTGCCATCATAAAACCTGACCAGCCCTCAGGGAAAAATCCGCCATGCTGCCACAAATTTGTCACACTGGCCTGACTTCCTGCAGAACCGCTAAACAGCAGATAGATCCCGAATCCGATCATGCTTAAAATGGCAATAATCTTGACCATGGAAAATATAAATTCACTCTCACCGAAGAATTTGACATTGACCAGATTAATACCATTCATGAGCAGGAAGAATGCCAGTGCCGTGAGCCAGGTCGGAATCTCCGGCCACCAGAACTGAACGAAAGTACCAATTGCACTCAACTCAGCCATACTGACTAATACATAGAGCACCCAATAGTTCCAGCCTGAAATAAAGCCTGCTTTTTTGCCCCAGTATTTATTGGCAAAATAACTGAATGAACCACTAACCGGTTCATGCACCACCATCTCACCCAATTGGCGCATGATCAGAAATGCAATGATGCCAGCAATGGCATAGCCTAAAAGTACTGATGGACCTGCCAGCTGAATCGTATGTGATAAACCTAAAAATAATCCTGTACCGATCGCTCCGCCTAAGGCAATTAGCTGGATATGCCGGTTGGAAAGCTGTTTTTTTAATTGATGATCTTCAACATCCATATTGTCACTCCTTGTGAACAATTTTTTTTAATTTCTACATTTTGCTAGATTGCCTTTTTGTAGGGAGGTGTATTCTGCTCAACCAGCTGCTTATAACCATATTCACCGTAGTCATAGCGTGCCACGACTTCAGCAAACTGTTTTAAGCGTTGTGGTGCATCCATACGTGGGAGTTGCAGCTCAATCAGACATAATTCCTCAGCCTGATGAACCTGTGCGAGTGTACGCTTTAATTCTGCCGGGGTTTTCACTATATGAGCCTGATGCGGAGTATCAGCAGA
The DNA here is from genome assembly GCF_000369625.1 of Acinetobacter variabilis. Taxonomy (GTDB): domain Bacteria; phylum Pseudomonadota; class Gammaproteobacteria; order Pseudomonadales; family Moraxellaceae; genus Acinetobacter; species Acinetobacter variabilis. The sequence goes on along the minus strand of NZ_KB850113.1, from coordinate 527,406 downwards.
AAAGACTTGAGCAAACTGGCTGTATTTCCAGTTCTGAATATCGTTGTATTTGGCATTTTCACCCATGATTAAACGTTCAATGGTATAACCGCCATTATTTAAAATAAAAATTACAGGTTTTAAGCCTTCTCTTAATAAGGTAGAAAGCTCCTGAATGGTCAGCTGAATCGAACCATCCCCAATAAAGAGCAGATGACGGCGCTTCGGTGCAGCAAGCATACTGCCAAGCAAAGCAGGCAAGGTATAACCAATCGATCCCCAGATCGGTTGAACCAGATACTTAGCAGTCACAGGTAAAGTCAATCCTGATAAACCTGCATTGGCAGTGCCCACTTCTGCCACAATCACATCATCTTCCTGTAAGAACTCAGAAATTTGCTGCCAGAGTGCAGTTTGGCTAAGCGCAGTATTTTCTTCGATCTGTTGAGTTTGTAAAAGTGGTTTTGGTGCAGGATTAAAAGTACGTGGTTGATCATCTAAAGTCTGTTTTGAGATGGCTTGGATCAACTGAGCTAAATCCAGTCCACTGATCATCTGCCCATCCAAGCAAAGACAGGAATCCGCCAGATACAACATATTTTGTGCGGATACACGATGTGAGAAAAATGCTGTGGCAACATCGGTAAAACGTGGCCCAATAGCGATCAGGCAATCTGACTGCTCTACCAACTGACAAGTCGATGCTGCGCTTGCTGCACCTGCATAAACGCCCGCATATAAGGGGTGACTTTCATTCATGATATTTTTGGCAGTAGACAGACAGGTATAGGGAATCTGCATGCGCTCAGCCCAATTTTGCAGCATATCGGTAAGCTGGAAAATTTCAGCTTCATTGTCAATGAGCAGAACTGGCTGACGTGCCTGTTTGATGCGTTTGGCTATCCGTGTCGCAGTTTCTTGCAGAAGTTTTGGATCACTTTGGGGTCGGCTCAGATCTAGAGGCTGCTTTGGCACTTTAATCTGGAGATGGGTAATATCTGAAGGGAGCTGGATATGAACCGGTCGACGCATCAAAATACATTGCTTTAATACCCGGTCAATTTCACTCACTGCATTGGCTGGAGTCAAACGCGTCTGTGTCACGGTAAATTCGCGCATGCAGTTCATGATATTGTCATAATCACCATCGATCAGGGTATGGTGTAACAAAGCGCCCTGTTCTACGGCATGTAAAGGCGGAATACCGGAAATATGCACCATGGCAACCTGCTCGGCATATGCACCTGCAATGCCGTTAATCGCGCTCAGGTCACCCACACCATAAGTGGTCAGCAAAGCACCGACACCATGCAGACGTGCATAACCATCTGCTGCATAGGCTGCATTTAGCTCATTACAGTTACCGATAAATTCCAGTTTTGGATCAATTTCGATCTGTTCTAAATAGGAGAGATTAAAGTCACCTGGCACACCAAAAATATGCTGAATTCCTAGTTCTTGCAGGCGCTGATTAAGGTACTGACCAATTTCCATAAACATTATTATTTTCCCTATCACTTATTATGCTTCAATTACAGAATATTGCATTTCATTTTCTGATTTCGTGCATAATGCAAGTCACAATGATTCAAAAACACATAAAACGTGTATCGGATAAGGATTCAGTGCAATGGATGCAATGGATAAATTTGACTGGAAAATCATTCAGGCTTTGCAAAAAAATGGGCGCCTGACGAATCAGGAAATCGGGGATTTAATCGGTCTGTCAGCCTCTCAATGTTCTAGACGGCGTCAGCTGCTGGAGCAAAAAGGAATTATTTTGGGTTATAGCGCCTGCATTCATCCTGAAGCTTTGGGAATTGCAGTTTTGGCTATGGTTCAGGTCAATCTCAAAACACATGACGCAGCAGCCAAGATCGCTTTTCAACAATTGATTGAAGAAGAAGAAGCCATTCAGGAAGCTTTTTCTTTAAGTGGTGATGCAGATTTCATGTTAAAAGTAGGCGCTAAAAATCTGGAAATGCTGGCAAATTTTGTGACTGAAAAATTGCTGAGCTGTAATTTTATTGGTCATATCAAATCTTATATTGTCTTAGATAAATTCAAGCAATTACATTTTGATTTTCAGGCTGCCCGCCCTTTATTACGTTGATATATTTTAAGTAAAAGAAAAAAGCTCAAGTTTAACTTGAGCTTTTTTTGATTTAATTTTTATTGATATGAACAATCTGCTGAATCGTATTTTCGAGCAGACCACTCAGTCCGAACTGGGCACCGACACCTGAATGCTTCCATCCGCCAAAAGGTACATGTGGGAAAATCTCACCATGCGTATTGATCCATGCCGTACCACAACTCAGCCGTTGAGCAAACTGCTGCGCCTGCTCCAGATCGGATGACCAGATTGAGCCACCTAAACCAAAATCCGTATTGTTGGCTTCAGTCAGTACTTCTTCAATATCGTGATAACGGATCAAAGGTAATACCGGACCAAACTGCTCTTCCTGCACCAGACGGCTATCTGGGCTTACATTGGTCACAATCGTCGGTGCAATAAAATAGCCTGTATCCGATAGATTCTGACCAGATGTCATGACTATTGCCCCTTCATCCCGGGCTTCCTGAATCATGGCCTGAACTTTTTGGTATTGCTTAATATTTTGTACCGGACCAAAAGTAGTCGTCTCGGCTAAACCATCTCCCAGAGATTGTTGCTGTGCGACTTTTACTAATTCCTGTGCCAGTGCATCATACTGGCTGTCATGCACATAAAGACGCTTCAACGCAGCACAGGTCTGGCCCATGTTGATAAAAGCTCCATGAAAGATTCGGACTACCATTGCCTGAATGTCGGTATCTGGCAAAACAATGCCTGCATCATTGCCACCAAGTTCCAGTGTTAAATGCTTGAAAGTCGCAGCTGCGTTCTGCATGATTCTTTGACCAGTTGCGGTCGAACCGGTAAATACCACTTTAGCAATTACAGGGTGACTGGTCAGCTTGGCCCCAACTTCGCCGCCTCCAGTAAGTATAGATACGACTCCAGGTGCAACTTCTTGCTGAATCAGCTCACCGAGTCGAAGGGTCGACAATGGGGTAAATTCTGAAGGTTTATTGATGACCACATTGCCAGCGCGAATTGCCGGCATGATATGCCAGACAGCAATCATTAAAGGCCAGTTCCATGGAGTGACCGATGCCACAATCCCTAAAGGCCGATGATGCAGTTCGATCCGTTTATTGGCATCATCCTGTAAGATTTCAGTTTCAATCTTGAGTTCTGCCTGATAGCGGGTCCAGGCAATGGCCCCACCGACTTCAAATTCGGCCAGCGCATAAGGTTTGCCCTGCTCCTTCACCACCAAACGCGCTAACTCTTCCCGATGTTCTTCAATACGATCCGCAATACGATGCAAGATTGACTGTCGCGTGGCCTCATCCGTATTTTTCCATTGATGAAAAGCCTGCTCGGCACTACGGATGGTGTCTTCAATTTGTGCTTCTGAGGGAGAGGAACACAGTGCCAATACCTGCTCATCAGCAGGATTGATCACTACAAAACTTTCGGCAGCGCCTTGTATCATTTTTCCTTGAATAATACAGTCAACGGGTTGGGATACATGCAAATTAGTCATCTCTTCATCCTGAATCAGATATTTTTGTTGTTCCCTGACATTAGCTGATTTTGTCTGAATGGAGCTTGCATATCACATTAGGTATAAAGCCCTGAATACACATTTTGTGCATGGAAAATAGAAGAAGTATCTTTCGGTATACCTTTTTAAGGGCTTTAAATATCGCTTCCTTTAATTTTTTTGTCTATAGCTCATTCTTCCTTACATCCTGTTCGAATTTATGCAACAGGATGTCCTGATCTTTGAAATTTCGTAGAACATCACATTGGCCTATATTGAAATAAAGAATTACAGTGATAGCACCATGAACAGCACCACCATTCCAGTTTTCAATCCCGATTTACCGATTCACATGACATTTGAAGAACATGACTGGCATCTCCTAGCTCAATATTGGTATCCAGTGGCCTTAGCGCGTGATGTCTCTGAACAGCCACTAGGAACAATGTTGCTAGATATGCCACTGGTTATTTACAAGATGCAGGATGAACTGATCGTGGCCAAGGATGCCTGTCCGCATCGTGGTGTGCCCTTAAGTCTGGGAAAAAATAATGGTCAAGGCGTGGTCTGTCCTTATCATGGCTTGCGTTTTGGTATACAAGGTAAATGCAACCGTATCCCTGCACATCCACAGCATAAAATTTCAGATCGGTTTCATTTACGGACCTATGCCGCGGTTGAACGTTATGGTCTGATCTGGTGTTCACTGACAGCAGACAAAGACGCTGAACCGAATATTCCAGTGATGCCTTATTGGAATGATGCGGATTATCAGCAACTGGTTTGCCCACAAGTCGACATCAAATGTTTTGCTGGCAGACAGCTAGAAGGCTTTATTGATGTAGCCCATTTTGCCTGGGTACATCCGGATACCTTTGGTGATCCGAATGATGTTGAAGTCCCGAATTACACCACAATAGAAACTGAATATGGTTTCAGTGCCGACTATATCAGCAGTGTTGGCCGTTATCCGATTGGGTTAGATCAGCGTGGTCAGGAAGATTTTAAATGGCTACGACATTTTGAAATTAGTCTGCCCTTTACCGCGACCCTGACCATTCATTTCCCTAATGATGCCAAACAGGTGATTATGAATGCTGCTTCACCGATGACCGCCCGTCAGACCCGACTGTTTGCTCCTATCTGTCGTAATTATGATAAAGACCTACCCGTCGAAGAAGCCTATGATTTTAATCTGAAGATTTTTGAAGAAGATCGCCTGATTGTCGAAAATCAGAAGCCAGAGTTTTTACCGCTGGACTTATCTCTGGAAGCACATTTCCCGGCAGATCGCAGCTCCAGCATGTACCGCAAACTGTTAAGGAAAAAAGGCTTTAGTCCTTTATTTGCAGCTTAATTTTATTTAAAAATCATTATCTATGTGTCAGCCAAATTCCAATAAAAAAGGAGATCTTAACGATCTCCTTTTTTCACCTGCAACCGCTTATGCGATTGGCGGCGTATAAGTACCATCAGCAATTGAACCCTTGATACGATCCGCTTCTGCAAGCACAAGTGCCAGCAAGTTCTTCACGTTTTCAAGTGTTGCAACTGGGCTTAAAGTCGTCATTTTCAGAGATTGAACCTGACCGACTTTGGTGACACCAATATTCGCTTCACCACGCGCAAACAGTTCATCTGCGACGTTCTGGTTCAAGGCATCGACAAACTCAGCTGGATAGCCTGCTGGAACCACACGGAATAATACCGATGCAAATTGTGGCTCAACCAGAAGTTCCAGGCCATCAGTTGCCTTGATGTAGTCAGCCACTTCACGAGTCAGTTTCACACCATGGTCGATCATTGAACCATAAAGCTCTTCACCCAACGCTTCTACAGTCATCCACAATTTCAACGCGTCAAAACGACGAGTCGTTTGTAGAGACTTCGATACCAAGTTAGGAACACCGTGCTCTTCATCATAAGCAGAGTTCAGATATTCTGCTTCGTAGTGCATGAAACGATAGTTCGCTTCATCTTTCAGCAAGAATGCACCACATGAAATGGTCTGGAAGTAATGCTTATGGAAATCCAGTGTCACAGAATCAGACAGCTCGATGCCATCCAGCATAGAACGATAGTCATTCGACAGGATCAGCGCACCACCCCATGCTGCGTCGATATGCATCCACGCGCCATATTTATTGGTGATTTCACGAATCTGTTTCAGTGGATCAATTGCGCCAGCATCAGTCGTACCCGCTGTTGCGACTACACATGCCACGATCTTGCCTTCAGACTGAAGATGCGCCATGGTTTTTTCCAGCGCATCAACGTCCATCTGAGCATTTTCATTCACAGGCACAGTCACGACAGATTGGAAGCCCATGCCCATCATCGCCATGTTCTTTTGCACAGAGAAGTGTGCATTTTCAGAACAGATGACTTTGACGTTACGCATTGCATCCGCAGGGATGCCGTCACGCTGAACAGACCACGGATTACCGTTTTCATCTTTCCAGTTTTTCGCGATGCAGGCATCACGTGCCAGTAATACACCCATCAGGTTGGATTGGGTACCACCAGAAGTGAACACACCTGCCTGACCTGAGCCATAGCCAACTTTCTGACGTAGCCAGTCAATCAGCTGCACTTCCATCAAAGAACCTGCCGGGCTTTGATCCCAAGAGTCCATTGACTGGTTAGTGGCATTAATGAGCACTTCCGCGATCTGGCTGGTGACCATCGTCGGGCAATGCAAATGTGCTAGCGAATGCGGATGATGTACTTTCAAGCTCTTGTTGAGGAATAGCTCAACCATACGCTCTAAAGATTTCTGTACGCCCAAGCCTTCTTTAGAAGGATTGAACGCAATTGCGCTACGCAATTCCTTGATGCTACCGCCGGTATACATCTTGTCGTTTTGCAACCATGCTGCAACCGCTTTGGTCGCCTGATCCATCGCCGACTCATAGTCAGCGATAGATGCAGCATCATTGCAGAGTAACGCTTTACGGTGTTCTGCAAAATCTATCATGAATTACGCGCCTCGAACTGCGACTAGAGCTTCAGCAACCGCTTTCTTGAAGCGAACCAGAACTTCTTCACACTCAGCCTGAGTGATGATCAATGGGCAAAGTAAACGGATTACTGTACCATTACGCCCACCTTTTTCCAGCAACAGTTTGTTGTTGAAACAAGCGGTTTGAATTGCTGCAGCCAATTGGCCATCAGCAGGGAAAGAACCCATATGATCCGCTGGTTTACGCTCGTCGACGATTTCAACACCGATCATCAGACCGCGACCACGCACGTTACCGATACATGGGAATTCAGCAGCCAGTTTTTTCAGTTCAGCTTGCAGGAAATCACCACGCTCTTGTGCATTTTGCGCCAGGTTCTGTTCTTTAATGGTATTGATCGTTGCAAGACCTGTGCCCATCGCCAATTGGTTACCACGGAAAGTACCGGTATGACCAGCAGGTTGCCAAGCATCAAACTTACGTTTAATACCAAGTACGGCAAGCGGCAAACTACCACCTACAGCTTTAGACATTACCACCACATCAGGTTCAATCCCCGCGTGTTCGAATGCAAACATTTTGCCTGAACGCGCAAAGCCTGCCTGAACTTCATCAAGAATCAACACGATGTTGTGTTTTTCAGTCACTTCGCGGATTTTTTGCAACCATTTTACTGGTGCAGTTACCACACCGCCTTCGCCCTGAATCGCTTCAAGAATCACAGCTGCAGGTTTAGTCACACCGCTTTCTACATCTTCAATGAAATTTTCAAAGTAGTAAGTCAGAGCATCAACGCCGGCTTCACCGCCAAGACCCAGTGGGCAACGGTATTCATGCGGATACGGCATGAACTGTACACCCGGCATCAAACCGTTCACTGCATTTTTCGCAGACAGGTTACCTGTCATTGCCAATGCACCGTGAGTCATACCATGATAACCGCCAGAGAAGCTGATCACTGAGCTACGACCAGTAAAGGTTTTCGCCAGTTTAATCGCGGCTTCAGTTGCATCTGCACCTGATGGACCACAGAACTGCAAGCAGTACTCTTCTTGGCCACCTGGAAGATAAGAAAGAAGTGCTTCGGTAAAAGCATCTTTTAAAGGAGTAGTAAGATCCAGGGTATGCAATGGTAAACCGCTTGCAATTGTATCCTGGATACTTTGAATGACTGCAGGATGATTATGGCCTAAAGCCAACGTCCCTGCCCCAGCTAAACAATCAAGGTACTCAGTACCTTCAACATCGGTAACCCAGCAACCTTGTGCTTTCGCTATCGCTAACGGTAATTTACGTGGATAACTACGCACATTCGATTCCATCTGACTTTGGCGAGTCAAGTAGTATTCGTTTGTGGAATTGGTGGCAGGGTTTACAGAAGTAACGCTCATATCGAATTACCATCTCTGATATGGGTGAAAGAAATAAGTCTGGTGACGTTTGGTCCTTTGACTCGGCGCTTTATAAAGGTTCTAGCTAGCAGTTTTGTATTCGAACAACTAGGAGGCGGATGATACCGAATTTTTCAGGAAAATAAACAACTTTCAGTCACATTTTGTCCTAATCTTTATCGAAAAAAAACATCATGCTAATCCATCCCCTAAATCATCATCTTACAGTGTGACAGCAGAAAGAAAAGCGTGTTCTTTTATGCTTTTTTGTAGCGCAGGCGGCATTCAGGTAATCAATCTTAAAATTATTTATTAAGTATTTAATTATTAATAATAAATATAAATTAAATAATGAGATAAAATTAAAGAAAATTTAACACTCTTACGACAAATATTTCGTAAAAAGATCACAATTGAGATTTAATATTTTAACAACGGCTTAGATGGCCAATTTTAAGAAAAACAGGACAATTTCATGCGTCTCTTAGCACTTACCAGTTTGATCCTTGCCAGCACCCTCTCCACAGGCACATTCGCAGCTCCTGCTGAATCTCTGAATTATAATGTTGTTAATCTTTCAGCAGAGGCCAGCCGTGAAATCTCAAATGATGAAATGCATGCTGTGCTTTATATTGAAAAATCCAACAAACAACCAGCTGAACTGGCCACTCAAATTAACCAGCTGATGAGTCAGGCGATCGCCACAGCACGCAAATATCCAACTGTGAAAATCGAGACTGGGGCACAAAGTACTTACCCTATTTATGACAATGACAACCGTAAATTGAAAGAATGGCGTGGTCGTGCCCAAATTCGTCTGGAATCGAAAGATTTTAAAGCGACATCTCAACTGATTGCCGAATTACAACAGCACTTCCAGACCCAGTCGATTAACTTTAAAGTATCAGACGAAAAGCGTAAAAAAGTTGAAAGCGAACTGATAATTGAAGCCACCAAAAACTTCCAGCAACGCGCACAGGCACTCACCCAGACCTGGAATAAACCGAGTTATCAACTGGTGAACTTAAACCTGAATACTAACAATTATTCACCACAGCCAGTACCGCGTATGGCCATGATGAAATCTGCATCGGCTGATATGGCGGTTCCTGAGCAGGAATTTGCGGCGGGTGAATCGCAAATGACCGTCAGCGCGAATGGGGCGATTCAGTTTAAATAAGACTTCATTATATTCCTCAGACTTTTAAGAACCACTCTTTTGAGTGGTTTTTTTATCATGTGAATATTCTCTGAAAAATCAATGCTACAAATTCATACAAACTCAGATATGAATTGAGCTTTGATCGGTTTAGAGTAACGGACATTTGTGTCAACCCTCTCTCCTCATGTCACTCGATCAATTGAACCTGTATCTGTTTCATCTTCTCAATGTACCTGACCAAGCCTCGATCTGGATGATTAACTATGCCAGTCTGATAGCGCATGATCTGGTGTATGTATTCCTGCTGATTTTTGCTATTGCCTGGCTGCGTGGTAGTCATGAAGTAAAAACCGGGATTATTAAAGCTGCAATCTTCACAGCAATTACCTTGTCGATTAGCGAGGTATTATCTGCAGTTCTAAACACACCTCGCCCTTTTGTCATGGAAGTTGGCCGAACTCTGATTGAACATGCGCCTACAGGTTCATTCCCAAGCAATCACATGAGTATTTTCAGCGGGATTGCCTTTGCCTATTATTTCTCAGCACAACGTGATTTGGGACGAATCCTGCTCTGGACTGCTTGGCTGGTAGCCTGGTCACGAGTTTATGTGGGTGTACATTTTCCGATTGATATGGTGGGAGCATTCCTGATTGCTTTAGCAGTCAATCTTGCCGGCTTACCGCTCTGGTGGAAATATGAGAATAAAATCATGCGCTTTATTTTCAGTATTCATCAATTCCTGTTTAAGCCTTTTATTCGAATGGGATGGATTAAATAAACTTAATCCAAATGTCATAAAAAAATCCCGCTCGAAAGCGGGATTTTTTTATAGACCGAAGATTTAGTAAATCGCCATATGATTGCGGTGAATCATCTCTAAAGAACGCGCTTCACCTAAGACCTGATGCACTTTATCTGAGGCCAGACCTTTGACGATTTCTGCTGAACGCGAACTGAAGTTGACACGTCCTACAGCAATACGGTGACCTTGTCGATCGACACATTCCACTACATCACCACGGTCAAAATGTCCTTCTACCGCTTTGACACCGACAGGCAACAAGCTACGGTGATTTTCTTTGATGGCTTTAACCGCACCATCATCAATCACCAGACGACCTGCAGTTTGCAGATGCGCTGCTAACCATTGCTGATGTGCAGTCATGCGATCATCATCAGTGATAAAAAGTGTACCCAACATTTCACCTGCCATTAGGCGCGATAAAACATTGTCGCTATCACCACTAGCGATCAGCGTTGGACAACCAGATTTTGCAGCCAGACGTGCAGCACGGACTTTGGTCAGCATACCGCCACGACCAAATTTTCCGCCGCCGCCTGCCATATCAAACAGGCTTTCATCCATGGCACGCACGGTATGAAACAGTTTGGCATCCGGATTAGAACGTGGATCCGAGTCAAACATGCCTTCCTGATCAGTCAGGATAATCAGCAGATCTGCATGAACTTGACCTGCGACCATCGCTGCGAGTGTATCGTTATCACCAAAGCGGATTTCATCAGTAGAAACCGTGTCATTTTCATTAATGACTGGAATCACATGCCAGTCAATCAGGTGTTGCAAAGCATCACAAGAGTTGAGATAGCGACGACGGTCTGCCAGATCATCATGAGTCAATAATACCTGAGCGGTTTGAATGCTGTGTTTTTCCAGTACACTTGACCAGGTCTGGATTAAACCCATTTGACCAATGGCAGCACAAGCCTGAAGACTGGGTAGATCCGTGGGTCGATTCTCAAGTTTCATTCGAACCATACCTTCAGCCACAGCTCCGGAAGAAACGAGAATAATCTCGTGTCCGGCATTGTGTAGATCCGCGATTTGTCCTGCCCAATGCGAGATCGCATCTAAATCTAAACCTTGCCCGTTTGCTGTGAGTAAAGATGATCCGATTTTAACAACGATTCGTTTACAACCCTTGAGCTGACGTTGCCCATCTACCACTTCTATCATCTTGTCCTCAGACTTATCTTTAAAAGATTAACGTACGTAATATACTTCTACGTCGCTGTCGTCATCATCTTCATCATCAAAGTCATCGCCACCCAGACGTTGAGCGCGACGCATTTCACGATAAGCTTCTTTCGCAGCAATCGTTTGTTCACGTGTTTCAGCTTCAAGCTGATCACGGAATTCTTTCATCTCTGCTGCGTATTCAGGATCTTCAACTTCGCGTTCGCGTTGCTGCTCGATTTGATCCATCAGGTAATACACCACATCCTTAGTGCCTTCAGCCGTTAAGCCTGAAGTTTTAAAGACAGGACCTTCCCACTGCAATTCTTCAAGAATGTGATTACACCATTCGTCACGAGTATCTACAGCAAGCTGATCGACCTTGTTTAGAACCAATACCACTGGTAATTTTGAAAGTGTTGGGGAGAATTTTTGCAACTCATTCAAAATCGCTTTGGCATTGTAAGCTGGATCTGAACCGTCAATCGGTTGAACATCTACAATGTGAAGCAGAATACGGGTACGTGCCAAATGTTTCAGGAAGCGAATCCCGAGACCTGCACCTTCTGCCGCACCTTCGATCAGACCTGGAATATCCGCCATCACGAATGAACGGTGACGATCCGCATCCACTACACCCAGGTTAGGCACCATGGTTGTGAATGGATAATCCGCCACTTTTGGTTTTGCAGCAGAAACTGCACGGATAAAGGTTGATTTACCTGCGTTTGGCATGCCGAGCAAGCCAACATCAGCCAGCACTTTCAGCTCAAGACGGATTTCACGGAATTCGCCTTTGGTACCATGCGTACATTTACGCGGAGAACGGTTGGTTGATGATTTGAAGTGGGTATTACCCAAACCACCTTGGCCGCCATGTGCCACTAATACTTTCTGGCCGTCTTCAACCAGATCTCCAATAATATCGCCAGATTCAGAATCGACGATAGTTGTTCCCACAGGAACTTTTAAAATAACTGATTCGCCACCACGACCAGCACAGTTTGCGCCAGCACCGTTTTTACCACGTTCAGCGCGAAATTTACGGGTATAACGATAATCTACAAGGGTACTCGTGTCGTCGTCAGCCTGAATATAAATGCTGCCGCCACGACCACCATCACCACCATCTGGACCACCAAATGGTACGAACTTTTCACGGCGAAAACTGGCTACGCCATTGCCACCGTCGCCAGCCTCTACGGTAATGACTGCTTCATCAACAAAGCGCATAATGCCAATCCTCTAAAAACTTTAAAAACCGCCTATTCTGCCATATTTTAAAGCATTTCTCGACTATATTTATTGGGCTTTCCATGAAGAAGACCCAATTTAAGATTATTTTATATTATTCAAGCAAAAAGCTGATACAGATTGACGATTTATCAAGAAATTATTGTGAGGAACTTATACAAAATAAAGATCAACAAAATATTTGTACTTAGCTTAGATTTGAGTTAGGTCTTTTCTTATAGTTGAAGTGATTTACTACTTTAAGCTTAATTTTCTTGATTGTGTTTTACTCTTTGATTGAGTTGATTTTGAAAAATAACTCATTTGTAATCCAAAAAAAAATTATCAACTGTCTTATTAAGTTTTATAAAAACAAGGTTGATGAGCTAATTTCTAAGCTCTTGGGTCGGTCTATTAGCTTCACCTACTGTCATATCAAGATCATTTTCATATTTTAAATAATTAGCTTTAAAGTAAGTATCATCGTTACCATATGTTCCAATATGATCACAGAGCCCTTTTATACCTTCATTCACCAACTCACATTCAGAATTAAAATTATTTACCAATGTCTTTAATTCTATATTTTCCTTTTGATACCGAACTATCATATCCAGATTTTTTTTGAGTGAAGACGTTCGATCTTTTAATTTTTCAATTTCAAAAAGATACTGGTTATTAAAAAGTTTTTCTCTATTTTCACTTAATTGTCATGATTTAAATTGATATTTCACGCTATTTGCTACATCTATCAAATGACTCTCTAATGCAAGCAAAGATGCATAATTATCTTTAGACATACTAGATAGAATTTCACTCCCTTTCTGCTCTCTCCAGCTTGTATAAGTCATTAATACGGCTATTGGAGCAAAGATTGCAGCTGACCAAAGTAAAAGATTAGTCGCTAAAGTGAGATCAACTTCTAAAAGTTGAAAGATCGCATAAATAGCGATGCATAAAGTTAGGATAATTGCGTACACTGCCAATAATCGAGCAACTAAATTTTCTGATTTATCCATTTATTGCTTCCCCAAAAGCAATTTAAGTTTTATTTAGCAACACGCTCTTTATTTTCCAAAATCTCTGGCAAACTCCGCTCTACCCAGCCAATCAAATAATTTATTTTTTCTGCCGCTTGCGAACCAGTAATGGTCAATTGATATTCCACTTTAGGGGGTACAATCGGATATACCGTTCTTAAAATAAAACCGTCCTGCTCCAGCATTTTTAAGGTTTGTGCAAGCATCTTTTCACTGATCCCTTCAATTCGCTGCTTCAGCTCACTAAAACGATGTACACCCTCACTTAAACAGCGCAATACCAGCACTGACCATTTATTGGTGAGATGTTCCAGTATTTCACGGGATGAACATTCATTAGATAGCACCTGTCCCAACAATGGACTGATTGCATACTTGGTCATTGAAAAGTTCCTTTCTTGATCACAGTTTTTAGTTATTACTTACTATTTTTATGTACTTACCATTTGTAAGTTAACAGATTCATATGGACGTATCAAGGTGAATTTTCCATCAATTAATGCAATAGTTTTATAAAGCTGATTTGCCACCTTTATCTTCCACAATAAAAAAGAGCCTCAAAAGAGGCTCTTTTTTAGATCACTTCTACAAATTATGCATTTGTTTCAGCAGGAACTTTTGGATAGCTTACGCCGCCCATTTGTTCAGCAATGCGAAGTACCTGGCAGCTATAACCTACTTCGTTGTCATACCAAACGTAGCAAGTTAAACGGTTGCCTGAAGTGATAGTCGCTTGAGCGTCGAATACACCTGCAGTACGCGAACCGATAAAGTCAGAAGATACAACTTCAGTAGAGTTTGTATAACCGATTTGACCTTGAAGGTTAGAATTGATTGAGATTTGGCGAATGTATTCATTCACTTCATCACGATCAACTTCTTTATCTAAAGTCAGGTTCAGGATCGCAAGAGATACGTTTGGTGTAGGAACACGTACAGAGTTACCAGTCAACTTGCCTTTCAGTGCAGGAAGTGCTTTCGCAACTGCTTTAGCAGCACCAGTTTCAGTGATGACCATGTTCAATGTTGCAGCACGGCCACGACGGTCAGCTTTGTGGTAGTTGTCGATCAGGTTCTGGTCGTTTGTGAACGAGTGAACTGTTTCAACGTGACCATTGATCACTGTGTATTTGTCGTTTAACACTTTCAATGTTGGAGTGATCGCATTGGTTGTACAGCTTGCAGCAGAGATGATTTGATCTTCATCAAGGATGTCAGCCTGGTTCACACCAAATACAACGTTCTTCATGTCACCTTTACCAGGTGCAGTCAGAATTACACGGGCAGCGCCTGGGCATTTAAGGTGTTGAGCAAGACCTTCAGCATCACGCCATTTACCAGTGTTATCGATCACTAATGCATTTTCGATACCGTATGCAGTGTAATCCACTTCAGATGGATTAGATGCATAGATCACTTTGATGAACTGACCGTTTGCAATAATTGCTTCGTTTTCTTCATCTACAGAAATCGTACCCGCGAATGGACCATGGATTGAGTCACGACGTAATAAAGACGCACGTTTTTCAAGGTCACCGTCAGATGATTTACGAACTACGATTGCTTTCAGGTTCAAGCCACGGCCTAGACCTGACTGGCTGATCATCAAACGGGCAAGGATACGACCGATACGACCGAAACCGTAAAGAACAACGTCTTTACCTTCAACAGAAGTTGCATTGCCTTCAAGTGATTTCACAGCATCAGCAACGAATGCGTTAACATCACCACCTTTCGCTTTGAATTCAACAGCAAGTTTGCCTAGATCAATTTCAGCAGTACCGATGTTTTCCACTTTTGCCAATGCTTCAAGGATTGGGAAAGTGTCTACAACAGAAAGCTCAACGTCTAATACGCGAGTACGACGATGCGCTTTAAGGATCTGGATTACAGAACGGTTAATTAAAGAGCGACCGTAAACTGTAGCTACGATATTTTTTTCACGATATAACTGACCTACTAGGGCAATCATACGTTCCGCAAGTTCTTCACGGTTTTTCCAACGACCTTGGTGCTCTGCATGGAGGGCAACGATAGTGTCTTTGCTCACAGATACGTCCTCTAATTAATTGTAAATCTAAGCATAAATTTCAAAACCCGATAATTGTAATGGAATTAGCCGCAAGTTTGAATCAAAAGCTGATTAACTCTGGCCGAAAATCCGATATATTCACTATAAATTTTGAAAATAATTGTAATTAGTCAGATGATTTTGCATTTAAAATTTGAAAAATCATCTACTAACTATAAAAACCAGATTTTTGTTAAATGTTGTTTATTCAGTCAAATTTATCATTCAAGAATCTAAACGTTTCTGATAACGCTCTAAATTTTGTGCTAGTGCCAAGCGTCTTTTTCGTTGTTCAATAATGTGTAGTATACCTTCAATCACCAACAATACGACGGCCAGCCAGATCGGAAGATAAGTCAGCCATTCGCCAGCTTCAACCCGCTCCCCTAATGCCATAGACGCAAAAGCCAAAAGTACTGGTTCTAAATAGCTCAATAACCCAAAGATGACAAAAGGCAAATAGCGACTCGCCAGAATATAGCTTCCCAATCCTAACGCACTTAAAAAGCCTAGACCCAATACCGCAAAAATCAAATGCTGTGCATTAAGAATTAATTGCATGGAATCGCTATGAATAAAGCCCAGATAAATCGCGACAGGCAGAATGATGAAAAGGTCCCACCAGAAACCGCCCAAATGATCCGTCTGGAATTTACGGCGCATAAAGAAATACAGCGGATATGCCAGTGCTACATACACCGTTTCCCACGCGATCGAACCGATCCTCCAGATTTCATGTCCTACACCTAATATGGCCAGTGCGACTGCTGCCATTTGCCAGCGAGACAACTTCTCTTTATAGAGCACACATCCGACCAAGACCATGACTAAAGGCAACAGGAAATATCCCAGGGATACCTGTAAACCGCGGCCATTAATTGGTCCCCATAAAAAGAGCCACAACTGTGTCGTACATAACAGGGAACTGATGATCAACCAGATCAGAAAAGCAGGCTGTTTGAGAATGCGTTTAAAAATATGAGTGATATGACTCAAATCGCCTGACCACCACATGAACGCAGTCAAAAATGGAATGGTCGCCAGCATCCGCCAGGCAAAGGTTTGTTCACTGTCTAAAGGCTGCAACAATGGCGTGAATATATAAAGAACACCAAATACCACTGATGCCAATACCGATAATGCAATACCTTTATACATGCTTCAAATCCAAGATCATTCCAGCACATTATAACGATTAGTCTAAAATAAAGCTTGAAGATTCATCTGACCAAAGGTAATAGCAAGGCAAAATATATAATTCAAAAAAGAGATGGATTAAAAAAAACCATGCCGAAGCAGGTTTTTTATACATAACCCGATTGGCCTTTTATTTTCTTGCCTGTTGGGTCTGTTTGGTATGTATCACATCACTCAAATCATAACCCACAGATTGCGCATATTGCAGGTATTCATTCACCACGTTCTGATCAAGTTGAGGGTCACGTGACAATACCCACATATATTTACGTTTAGGCTCGCCTACCAGTACGGTTTGATAATTATCATCCAGTTTCAATACCCAATAATCGCCACGGCCCACTGGCAACCAGCGAATAAACTCTGGTAAGAAACTTACTTTGAGCTTGGTGTTATAAGGTGCATTCTGAATGTATGCCTCACCCACTGATTGGGTCACCTGACCATTTTTCTGGATACAGCGGTTATCTACATTAACGTTACCATTTTCATTTAATGTATACGTCGCCGTAACATCACGATCACACTTGTTCTGGAATGTAAGTGGTTTACGAGCCACTTCATACCAGGTGCCCAAATAACGGTCCAGTTCAACTTTCTCTACAGTGGGTAAAGAATCGTTCTTGGCATAAGCCATGGTTGCAGCCCCGAGTCCAAGTAGAACTGCACCACCCACTGCAATTTTTGCAAGTTTCAATCCCGCATGAGGGAGATTATTTTTAGTTGCCATACAATACCTATTTGATCAGGACAAAATTTTCAACATGAATATTTCGTACTTACAATAGCGACATCCGCAGACATACTTTGTAGCATTATGTTAGGTTTGTGATTGATTTTGCGTAATTTAAATCTGTAATTTACACACAGACCTAACTTAACATCTGCGCTTTTAAACGTAAAATTTCATCCCGTATACGTGCAGCCTGCTCAAATTGTAGCTCTTTTGAAGCCTTGAGCATTTCTTTCTCCAGTTTATTGATATGCTTCGCGAACATCTTTGGATCGGCCATGATATGGCGCTCATCTGCACTGATCGCACGGGCCTGATCCGAAGCTTTCAGCTCAATAGTTTCATCATCCAGCACTTCACCCGTATCAATTTCCTTAATCACCTGACGTACTGCACTACGTGGTGTAATACCATGCTCTTCATTGAACTGAATCTGTTTGGCACGACGGCGTTCAGTCTCATCAATGGCTTTTTGCATTGAATCGGTGATGCGATCCGCATACAAAATCGCTTTACCTTTCAAGTTACGCGCAGCACGACCAATGGTCTGAATCAATGAACGTTCTGAACGCAGAAAACCTTCTTTATCCGCATCCAGGATTGCAACCAGTGAAACTTCTGGCATATCCAGACCTTCACGCAGCAGGTTAATGCCGACCAGAACATCATACACACCGGTACGTAGCTCATGAATAATCTTCACACGCTCAACGGTATCAATATCGGAATGCAAATAGGCAACCTTGATTCCATATTCTTTTAAATAGGATGTCAGGTCTTCTGCCATGCGCTTGGTCAAGGTCGTCACCAGCACACGCTCATTCATTTCCTTACGGATATTGATTTCAGACAGTACATCATCGACCTGAGTCAGGACTGGACGGATTTCAATTTCCGGATCAATCAGACCGGTTGGACGAACCACCTGCTCGACCACCTGTTCAGATTTTTCCAGTTCATATCTTGCAGGTGTGGCACTGACGTACACGGTCGTCGGTACAATACGTTCCCATTCCTCAAATTTCATCGGACGGTTATCCAGCGCACTTGGCAAGCGGAAACCATAATTCACCAGATTTTCTTTACGGGAACGGTCACCTTTGTACATGGCTCCAATTTGTGGAACAGTCACGTGCGATTCATCAATAATCAGCAAGGCATCATCAGGTACATAATCAAAAAGCGTCGGCGGTGCTTCGCCTGCCGGACGACCCGATAAATGACGTGAATAGTTTTCGATCCCGTTGGTATAACCGAGCTGCTGCATCATTTCCAGATCATAACGGGTACGCTGCTCGATCCGCTGAGCTTCCAGCAACTTGTCATTTTCACGGAAAAAGACCAGACGTTCTTTTAACTCATCTCGAATCGTTTCAATCGCGCGAGCCAGATTGTCTTTAGGTGTTACATAGTGACTTTTAGGATAGATCGTGACACGCGGCACTTTACGGATCATTTTCCCGGTTAAAGGATCAAACCAGCGAATGGAGTCGACTTCATCATCAAACAGTTCAATCCGGATGGCATCCTGATCCGATTCGGCTGGGAAAATATCAATGATCTCACCACGGATACGATAGGTACCACGCAGGAATTCCAGTTCATTACGTGAATACTGCATTTCGACCAGACGACGGATAATATCATCACGACCAATGCGATCCCCTTCCACCACATGCAGCAGCATGCTCATATAAGCATTCGGATCACCCAGACCATAAATTGCAGACACCGAAGCAACAATAATCGCGTCACGTCGTTCTAAAAGTGCACGAGTGGCCGAAAGACGCATCTGGTCAATGTGGTCATTAATCGCCGCATCTTTCTCGATAAAGGTATCTGAAGATGGCACATAGGCTTCTGGCTGATAGTAGTCATAATAACTGACGAAATATTCAACCGCATTATTCGGGAAAAATGCTTTAAATTCGCCATAAAGCTGTGCAGCCAGCGTTTTGTTATGGGCCATGACAATAGTCGGACGCTGGGTACGGGCGATGACATTGGCCATAGTATAGGTTTTACCTGAACCGGTAACCCCCAGCAAAAGCTGATCGTGATAGCCTTTTTCTATACCCTTGACCAGCTTTTCAATGGCCTGTGGCTGATCGCCAGCAGGTTGATAATTAGTCACCAGTTCAAAGGGTTGTTTATCACTCATAGCTTTAATAATTTCACTGCGGATATCGACTCAATTTATTATGGGGGTAAAATTGAATTACTCAATCCCTATCCAGGTTTCTGTTTAGTAAAATAAATCGAGTGAAATATTATGCTTTCGTAGCCTAAAACCATTTTAGTTCTAATCTTTTCTATCAAAATTGAATCAGTATAAGTTTTGATTCGGTTCCTTACCTTATTCTGGCTTATTCAATAGACTTCCTTCATAAATCATTTTTCAACCAATTTAATTGTTTATCTTTCACCCAATCTAAATTGTATATGCCAGCAAGTAAATTAAACCGCAGGTTTAATCGTTTACGACGATTTCTATATACACAAGATAAAATCTTAAAACATTTCATCCTTCCAAATACATGCTCTACTTGAATTCGTCTACGGCCAATCTCTTTATTTAACTTTTTTAATTCAGAATCTAGTTGTTCAGTTTTCTTTGCTTTAGATGGCATGAGGCATCCAAAACCCAATTTCTTTATCCCTAAATACCCCTTATCAACGATAAAAAAGGGCTTAAATTTTAATTTCCTCATGCTTTTTTTGAATATTTTAAAATCATGCATGCTTCCATGACTTCCACATACACTCAGTATTTCACCTGTTGCATAGTGCATAGATAGCTGAAATTTAAAGGTATGTCGCTTTTTTTTACCGCTATACCATTTCTTCTGTTTTTTTTGGACGTTGAATTAATATTTCAGTTGCATCAATCACAACAACTTCCCAATCCACTTCATCTCGATTAGGAAGTTGTTTTGGCAAGTTAAATTTTCCAGAACGGATTAAGGTATCTTCAATAACACGTGTGATACGAATTGCACTCGTTTCAGATACACCGTAACTCATACCAAGATGAAAAAATGTTCGATATTCTCTCCAATATTCTATACATAAGAGCAAACGATCTTCCAACGGTAATTTATGCGGTCGTCCTTTACCAATATGACAAGGTAAATGCTTATTTAGCTCGGCCAACATGAGGTTAAATGTAGCCCAGCTAACACCGGTAAGCCTACGAAATTTAACGTCTGATAATTTTTGAATATCTTTGAATTTCATCCAAGAATTATCCCTTGAATTAAATAATTTTGCTGATTAATTTAAGATCAAATAAATTGTACGTTTTTTGATTTATGACGGAAGTCTAATCTATAAAAGAATTTTTTAGACATATTAACCAATTTTTTATTATCGATAACTTGCGATATTTTTATAGTTAATAAGATCCTTTGTAAAGTTATAAAAGCTTATAACTTTTTAATTATTAAATTATATTACTGCTAATTAAATAGAGAGAAAAATCTAAAAATCATGAAACCATTTCAATTTTTACCATTACTATCAATTTTATTTCCCACAATAACTCAAGCTGAAAACTTATCAGTTATACCTTATTTCCAAGGATATGGAACATATGAGTTTGGGGTTATTGTGAAAAAGCTAATGCCTAAAGAACAGCATGTATGGTGGGATTACTTATCAAATGAAAAAAATATTAAATGGTTAACAAGTGGATCTAAAGAAATTATTAACTATGACGGCTCTATAGAATCTTCTAGACAAGGTTTGGTCCGTATTAATGTTTTAGGTAGTACCCCAACAATTCTCAAAGATCGTAAGTATGAACTCCCTTGGACAATAACCTATAAGGGGGGACAGGCAAGATTTGGAGTTACGAAAGTATTGTTAGAACCTGGAGATATAACTAATGGCTGTTTTGGTTATCCAACAAGTAATTGTTCATTTGAACATATTCCATCTTTAAAAAAGCAGGGGATTATTACTAAAAAGATTTGTTTAGATAAAACAAAAAATTCACTTGTATATGAAGCTTATCAACTATCTGCTGCTGGAAAAAAAACCACTTATCTTTACAAGGTAAACAGTATTGGATCTGGTGGAGATTCTACAAGTTTTGAACTTTACTACTCATCAAATGCACAAGAATTTTGTTCTCAAATTGATGTTTTTTAATTAAAGGGCTTATTTTTATAACTTATTGATGTAACTTTTTGCCAATTTTACCTTATAAAAAAAATACTTGACTATTTCCTTCATGGGGTTGTTTCCTTAAATAGCTAAAACAACCCTATTTTTAAAAAAAATTAACCATAAGTTATTGTTTTATATTAGAAATATTTTAAAAAAGAATCAAAATTATTTTTTTTGGTAGCTTATGCTAATAAATAAAGTAGTTTTACCTCACTCAACTAAATCTCTTTGAGTTTTGTTCTTTAATTTAACGAGTGTTGTAAAAAGATTCAGGACATTGCCCTTTTATAGAATGTAAATTTTTATTATTTAGACTAAGTATTAAAAGACCCACTGAAGTGGGTCTTATTTTAATTTCTTTTTTAACCTAAGCCTATTACGACTTGAGCTCCCTGAAAAGTATTACCTGAAAAACTTGATCCACCAATACTAAGGCTTTCTTGATTTCCAGTAATATTTAAGCCAATTGGCCTTAGATCCAATTTGGAAATAACTGCAGAATCACTCCCTGTCTTTTTAATTCTCAAAATTTTTGTAGTTCCAATAAAAATCTCAATTACCCCTTCTTCAGGTTTAGTGACCTCAACACCTTTTACAGTTGGAACATTTCTATCAACTAACAATATTAATTCTTTCGTTGATGAATTTTGCACAGCTTGAAGCCAAATTACAGGACCTGGGCCATTTCCGACTAGCAATGGTAATTCACTACCTAAAGAAAATGGAAAACCACCACCTAAAACCTTATTGCTACATAAATTAAGCGTTTGGAATGCTTTGTAGTCTGTTGGAAGATTATGAAGACTATACATTACTTATCCTTCGCCTTAACAGTTGATCGTGATGGAGGGTTACTTTTGAAATGTTCATCTATACGCTTTAGAAGTTCTTTTTTAGGATTTGGAACTATATAAAGACCAATAAAATAACCAATACATGCAATACCTACTGCCACAAAACCTGTAACCACCTCATATGGTTCTAACTTTGTTGCATAACCAAGTTGTTGAGCTATAAATCTTCCCACACTTGTAAGAAGTAATCCAAAACCTATAAAGAACACACTGCTTGAATGAACCGTACCGGGTTTGTCGGAGAGTCAATATTCTGAGAGACTACCCCGATGACAAAATTAAAATATACCCCTGAAATCAGAGAAAGAGCGGTTCAATTATTGATTGAATCTGAAAAAGATTATCCTTCTACTTGGGCTGCAATCACAGCAATTGCGCCTAAGATTGGTTGTACTCCTG
>NZ_KB850113.1:478675-504630 GCF_000369625.1 Acinetobacter variabilis | reverse complement strand
ATTTCATCCAAGAATTATCCCTTGAATTAAATAATTTTGCTGATTAATTTAAGATCAAATAAATTGTACGTTTTTTGATTTATGACGGAAGTCTAATATTTAGCCAAAATTTCTGTATAAAGTTCTGCTTTATCTGATGATGTAATAAAAATTAATTTCACCTTGACCCTTATAGCGTTCAAAGGCAACATGAAGCTAATCAGGACATCGAATAAAAAAGCCATGACTTACCATTATCACGATGAAAGTATTGTTAAATCTCTGCCAGAAAATACGGTATTTGTTTTCGGAAGCAACTTGGCTGGACAACATGCCGGAGGTGCAGCTCGAACAGCTTATGAGCATTTTGGGGCGGTTATGGGGGTTGGTCGTGGCTGGGCAGGTCAAAGTTATGCCATTCCGACTATGAATGAGCATTTGCAACAGATGCCTCTCTCACAGATCCAGCACTATATTGATGACTTCAAGATTTACACCAAGAACCATCCTAAAATTAAATATTTTATTACTTCGGTTGGTTGTGGCATTGCAGGCTATAAAGTTGAAGAAATTGCTCCTATGTTCAAAGGCATTTCCCACAATGTCATTTTTCCACAATCTTTCCGGCCTTTTGTAGAAAAAGCGCTTCCAAAAATTACGTCGCAATTCCTGCATACCATCTTCCGGGATTCAGTGATTTTTACTCCGGCGACAGATGAGCTGATTGATGTTCTGGCACTGACCGATAATGAAAAGAGTCTGGCCAAGATTCTGCTCAATACTCAGATTTATCCGGTCGATAGCAATGGTCGTGATCGTGTATTCGAGATTGAAGATATTCTGCATAACCTGAATGGCAAGATTTTTGACTTTCAGAATAATTCTGAAGGTTCCATGCTGTTTGGTGCCGTAATTCTGGCGCTACTGGAACTTTATAATATCAATGAAAAAGACTTTATTGATGTCTGGAAAGGCGATCGTGAGATTGCCCCGCCAAAACCTGAAAATAAGGCGCGTAAAACAGTTCGCTAAGAAAATCTCAAATTTTACTCATAAAAAAGCCATGAACTTCATGGCTTTTTTATTTATTAACGTTTGCCCATTGAACGGCGTGTACCACGAGGTGGCATCCAGGTCCGATCAGCATAACGTTGCGGTTTAGGTCGCAGATGTTCCAGAACTTCATCTGAAGCAGATTGTTCTGCCTGTTTTAATGGAAACGGTAAATTAACCAGTGGCTTTTTCTTGGGAGAATTTTGGGAGCTCATGCGCAATACTCAATAATTTATGCGGCTATTGTACAAAAAAACTCTATCTGCAGTGTACCATCGGTTAGCTAAATTTATTAAAGCTTTTTCTAGTAAGTTTTAAGCGGAAAATTTGCTGATTTCTTGTATATATCACGTCCGGAACAGAAAGCTTAAATCATTATTTAAAACTTAGATTAATGATAAAAATGTTACCCACTTATTATTCTATTACTTCAATAAAATTGAAAATTTTATAAAAATTAACATCCTATTTATCTTCACTATTCATGATAATTTTTACATAAATATATATTTTATTAATACAATTTATACAAATTTTGGCATTTTTTACTTTCTGTTAACTTTTTACTACTCGTTCTGTAACTGTGTAAATTGGTGAGATTTAACTAAATTGTCCAATAGAAAAAAAAAATAACTAGCACGGACAAGGAGTCCTCTGAACAATGAAGACAATCATGGTATGCATGGCAGGTCTAGCCACACTACCCCTGCTTGCACATGCAGAATCCCCATATTTCAGCCTACAGGATGGCGATGGCTTTAAGCGATTTTCCGTTTCAGTTGGTGCACTGCATGTCATGCCACAAGGAAAAGCTCAGCCTTTTCAAGTTAATACTGCTGTAAAAAATGGTGAAGTTGCCAGAAATGGTACTATTCAAGTCGATACTGTATTGAATAACTTGAATTCTAATGTTGACCAAGAGGGTCTTGCAGCAGCATTAGAATTTCTGGGTTTTTTTACCGGTGGTGAATTAGGTAGTGGACTCAGCGGTAGTTCACGAATTCAAGGGTTGGAGGAGTGGAATAATCCGGGCACCGGTCTGGAAGCAGATGATGTCACTACCCTTGGGATTTTAAGTAATTACTTTTTTACCGATCACGTATCACTTGAAATGAAAGCCGGCATTCCACCCAAAGTGGACTTACAAGGCAAAGGAAAAATTTATGCTCCTTTCGCTGCGATCGCTACACCTCAAATCGGTAGTTTGCCTTTAGAATTTCTAAATATCGATCTGCAAAATGATATTTTTATTACTGATTTAGAAGCTCATGGTCCTGCAGCGTCAGCACGTGCTTGGACGCCTGCCTTTGAATTACAATATCATTTTGGAAAAACCGGAGTTAATAAGTTTCGCCCTTATGTCGGCTTAGGGATAATGTACGCTTACTTTAATGAATTGGAGATTAACCCGCGTACTGAACAGGATTTGATTGCAGCCGGTCATATGATTGCCAATATCAAAGAAGGCAATGCCGGAGCTTCACTGGAAGGTAAACCGAGCAATGCCAATCCTACAGTAGATCTTGAAGCAACCGATGCATTCGCTCCGATAGCCACCGTCGGTTTCACCTATGATTTTAATCATACTTGGTTCGCGGTAGGTTCTGTATCTTATGCTCATCTGAAAAATGAAACCACTATTACTGTTTCTGATGATAGTTTGGGTGAATTAATTACCTCCAAAGCCGATATTGAAGTCAATCCAATTCTGGCCTATGCAGGATTCGGGATGCGTTTCTAATCAATTACAATTTCTATTCAAACCTCAAAATTCCAGAACAACGGCTACGGCCGTTGTTTTATTTTCTGACGTTCTATACAGCTATAAAAAAAATTTATCGTTTGATTAATTTTTATTTTATCGCCTCTCTAGGTTGAATCGAATACTATACCTATCAACTTTATATGCATGAATGACTTATGGCTGACAGTCAATTTTCCAGAACCCTGATTTTTATGCTGATTGGCGCTGCCATTATTCTGGCCTTATCTTTGGGGATTCGTCATGCATTTGGCCTGTATCTGGTGCCAATGAGTGAAGAATTTGGCTGGGGTCATAATGTCTTTAGTTTAGCCATTGCCATGCAGAATCTGATCTGGGGTGCTGTTCAGCCCATTACTGGTGCCTTCGCTGACAAATATGGCAGCAAGATTGTCGTTGCCGTTGGCGGTGCCTTATATGCGCTTGGTCTGTTATTGATGGCTGTCAGTTCAACCGGATTACTATTGAATCTCAGCGTCGGACTGATTTTAGGTCTGGCTTTGTCTGCGACTTCTTTCCCGGTTTTATTGTCTGCGGTTGGACGAGCTGCACCACCTGAAAAACGCAGTCTGGCAATGGGGATTGCCAGTGCAGCAGGCTCCTTCGGTCAGTTTATTATGCTGCCTTCAACGCTGTTACTTTTACAGAATGTCGGCTGGTCAGCAGCACTTGTTGTCAGCGCAATTTTAATCGCTTTGATTGTACCTTTGGCCTGGATGCTAAAAGCCCCGATGTATGTCGATCCGAATGCGACTCCTACACCGAATAAAGTTTCACTAAGCTTTAAAGAGATTTTAGTGGTAGTCAAAAACCATAAGCCATTCTGGTTTCTGGCGATGGGCTTTTTTGTCTGTGGCTTTCAGGTGGTCTTTATCGGGATTCACCTGCCGGGTTATCTGATTGATCATGGGTTCAATGCTACAACTGGCACGATTTTCCTGGCGCTGGTGGGCCTGTTTAATGTTGTCGGTACCTATACGGCTGGCTGGCTCGGTGGAAAGTATTCCAAACCACGCCTGCTAATGGGTTTATACGGTTTGCGCGGGATTACGATTATCGCCTTTCTGATGCTGCCTTTAAGCACCTGGACGGTCTATGCGTTTGGTGTCATCATGGGATTATTATGGCTTTCTACCGTACCGCTCACCAATGGTATTGTTGCCAATATGTTTGGCGTGAAATATCTGACCATGCTCAGCGGGATTGTATTCTTTACCCATCAGGTCGGTTCATTCTTCGGCGGCTGGCTCGGCGGTGTAAACCATGACATGAGTGGTAACTATAATGCAGTATGGATGCTGTCGATTGCCTTAAGTATTTTTGGCGTACTGGTGCACTTATGGGTAAATGAGGAGCAAATTGTACATGACTGATTCCACCTTTCTGCTCAAGCTTTCCATTGCGGTAGCGATGGTACTTCTCCTCGCTATTTCTCTATTGCTCTGGAGCCAGACTCCAGAACTGTTTGATTACTTTAACCAGGCTTTTTGCGCACACTGATTGTCAAATATTTGACATTTTTCAGCAGCTTTAGGACTTTGTTTTGCCATATTAATTAAAAGATTTCAAATCAATCATTTAGATATTTTTATCCGAATTTTCATAAGTTTAGCAATTCTTGTGATTTTATTTTTGCTCTGGATTTTTTTAGATTTTCTGCAACAAGAAAATTCAGAGACTTTCCAATGACAAGCTTGACCCAACTTTCACAAGCCATTCACGATGCACCACGCTAGCATCAGCAAGATCAGTTCCAGAATACTGATGAAATTAAAATTGTTCCGCAGGCAGATCAAGCGCTAGGCGCAGTGGTTTATGGCCTCGATGCCCGTAAAGCTCAATCTGGTGAAACCATCCTGCGTCTGAAGCAAGCTCTGGCCGAACACTTGATCCTGATCTTTAGAAACCAAAGTCTGGATGATCTACAGTATCTTGCCTTTGCCACCTATTTCGGTTCAATCTTCCGTCCAGATGCTGACACGCCAGTGCTAGCTTCTAAAACTGATACGGGCACCCCACCTGATGTCGTACCAGTTTCCAATGCAGTCGGTCAAGGGGATTACACCGGCCATGGTGAACTTGCACCGCATGCCGATCACCAGTGGACACCCCTACCAGTTACAGCTCATTACCTATAATCCATTTGTGCGCTTCCAAAGCAATAAAGGTGGTAATGCTTATGCGGGTAATATGCCAAGGTATCGCTTTAAAGATGAGCCAATTTTAGGTCACGCCTACCCGCACCCACTGGTACGTACCCATCCTGAATCTGGCGTAAAGCGCTTTGGTTAAATACTCATACCGAAGTTGAGCTGGTGAATTATGACGATCAGGCAGGCAGTGAACTGATTGCAAAATTACGTGAACATGTCTTAAAACCTGAATTCGCTTATGAGCACAATTGGGAAGCAGGCGATATCGTGTTCTGGGATAATCAGGTTACTCTACATTCACGCCGTCCTTTCCCCGCTGATCAACGCCGTTTATTAAAACGGATCAGCTTGGCAGGTAGTCGTCCATTTTAATCTCCATAAAAATATAATAAAGAGAAAGGTTATTTAAGCCTTCGACAATAACGACTCATCATGTAGATTTTCCGCCATTGAGGAATGACCACCTCAATGGTTTTATTTTTAAATCTTCAATCATCCTATTTTGGCAATATCAGGAGAGATGCTTTGAATTAAATTTTTTAGAAATACAGCTTTTAACAAAATCGGTAATTAGATTACTTTTTCTCACTCAAACTGCCTAGTGTATTTTTCCTTTTCTGCTTAGCGTATTAAAAAACAAGCGATTGCTATAGCTGCAAAAAGGAGAAGAAAATGAACGAGATTCAATTTTCAGATTGTGTCCGCGCATGTATGACTTGCTCGCTGGCCTGTACCAACTGTGCCAGTGCCTGCCTGAAAGAAGAAGATTTAGAAATGATGCGGGAATGTATTCAGCGCTGTCTGGACTGTGCTGATCTGTGTCAGCTCTGCGCCCGCATGCAACAAAAGCAATCTCCATTTATGAAAGAGATTTGCGAGCTATGTGCTAAAGCTTGCGATTATTGTGTAGAAGAATGTGGCCATCATGAGGATGATCATTGCCAGCAATGTGCAGAAGCTTGCCGTCGCTGTGCTGAAGAATGCCGCAAAATGGCAGCTTAATTTCCAGCATTACTGGCTAGATTGAACTTTTTCAATTTAGAAAATAAAAAACCCGCAAATCGAACTTGCGGGTTTTTCTTATTATTTAAGATTTTAGGTATCTGTAATTTTGGAAAATTCTGCTTTAAACTCAGTTTTTTTAGCTCTTATATCATCAATTTTATAAGCAAACTTTTTAACCCATAAAGATGTAAGTAAAGGCACGATAATTGCTGAAATAACTACGCAGGCTGCAATTAAAGTAGTTGCTGCTGGTGCCACAACCTCAAATTGTGGGGCTACCTGAGCAATAAGCATTGGTGTAGCGGCTGCAGAACCTGCTGTACTAGATGCTGCTATTCCTGCTGTACCATTACCTTTGGCCAAAAATATATCTGCTGGTATTAAAAAGAGAGCCGAAATCAAGACAACAGTAACACCTAGAATAATTCCAGGTAATCCAGTTTCTAGAATTAGTCCAAAATTAATACTATTACCCAGAGCAAAACCAAAAAATGGAATCATTACTTTCGCTGCAGGAGCAAAAAAGTCTCTCATTTTTTCATCTAGATTGCCTAATAAGAAACCACACAAAAATGGTAGAACCACTCCTACTAGAGCGGCAGGATGAAAAGAAGCAACACCAGCTGAACCTAAAATAAGCATAGTAAATAAAGGGCCAGACTCAATTCCAATGAGTGCGCCTGCTGCTGCCTCTTCTTTAGTTCCATATTCTGACGTTAATGAAGAGTAAAGACCAGCATTGGTCATATCAAATGCAACCACTATAGCTAAAATAGAAAAACCCGCAAATAGCGGAGTATTCAACATTTCATCTGGCTGCATGAGAGAACCTAAAACTAGAGCTAACATCCAGGCAATAAATAATTTTGCACCGATAACGGCTCCTGCTTTTCTGACGACAGTGGCAGTAGCACGAACATTAATAGAAGCCCCTAAGCAGAAAGTCCAGACTCCTAAAATTGGTACAGCCCCTGTAATAATTCCCTTAGTAAATGAACCAAAATATTCAGCAGTATCTGGTACAAATGTATGAATTGTTGCACCAATTAAAAGTGGAATTAGCATCATTCCACCAGGTACTTTATCTATAAATTTTTTAATTTCCATTTTAAAAACTCCCTCGAATTCCATCCTGAAGAGTTATGGTTTTGATAAAGCAATACTGATCTTAATTATTTTGAAACTATTTTTTAAAATAGAAAGATATTTATTGCGGCTGTGGAGATCAAAACCATTACTCTTATTGAGCAATTTCCTTTTTACATTTGTGCACCGATCATCCAAGGTACAAATTCTTCTCCACCAATTCCTAACGCTTCACTTTTACTTTTCTCACCCGAGGCTACACGAATAAACATTTCAAAAATTTCTTGACCTTTTTCTGCCACATTTGATGTTCCGTCCATAATATTTCCACAATTAATATCCATATCATCTAGCATCCGATCATACATAGCAGTATTCGTTGCAATTTTGATTGAGGGTGAAGGTTTAGCACCAAAACAAGAACCACGTCCTGTCGTGAAGGCAACTAAATTTGCCCCACCGGCAATTTGGCCAGTAGCTCCCATAGGGTCATAACCTGGTGCATCCATGAATACCAAGCCTTGTGTGTCAATAGTTTCCGCATAACGATACACACCTTTTAATGGTGTTGAACCACTTTTTGCTACCGCACCCAGTGACTTCTCTAGAATAGTAGTAAGACCGCCCGCCTTATTTCCAGGAGTAGGATTATTATCAATACTACCTTTTTCACGATCAGCATAAGCTTCCCAAGAATGAATCAACTCTACTAATTTATGACCTACTTCATTATTCACCGCCCGACGTGTTAATAGATGTTCTGCACCGTAAATTTCTGGAGTTTCCGATAAGATTGCTGTACCGCCATGTGCAACCAAATGATCAACAGCTACACCTAGGGCAGGATTAGCAGTAATTCCAGAGTATCCATCGGAGCCACCGCACTGCAGAGCGACACATAAATGAGATAATGGTAGCGGCTCTCGGCTCACTTGATTTGCTTCAGGTAAAATTTCTTGCACTAACGCAATCGCCTTATCAATAGTTTTTTGTGTCCCCCCTTCTTCCTGCATAACCAGTGATTTTATTTTACTAGCATATGCTGGATTTTTTGATTGAAGAAGTGGTTTCAACTGATTGGCTTCACACCCTAATCCTATGATTACTACCGCTGCAAAGTTAGGATGCTCCATATAACCTGCAATAGTACGACGTAATTGCTTGAGCCCTTCACCATGATGATCAATACAACAACCAAAACTATGTGATAATGCTACTACGCCATCTACGTTAGGATAATTGTCTATGATTTCTGGGTGGTCAAAATACTGAGCAACTTTTTTTACCACTGTTGCTGAACAGTTGACTGTACTGATTACTCCCACATAATTCCGAGTAGCTACACGTCCATCTGCACGTTTAATTCCTAAAAAATTTCGAGGCTGCAGCGCAGTTGCTATTGGAATTACATTTTCTCCAAACGCGTAGTCACGATCAAAATCAGCTATGGCCAAATTTTGTATATGAACATGCTGACCCGCTAAAATATTCTGGGTAGCAAAACCAATAATCTGACCATAACGTAATACAGCTTCACCTTTGAAAATATCTTTTAGTGCGACTTTATGGGCAGCAGGGATATCTTCTAAAGTAGCAATCTCTTCTGTAATCGGTGTGCGTGATATCAAAGGGCTTTTGGCAATTGCAATATTATCATTCGGATGCAATTGAAGAATATAAGATGTGTTCACTGTTTGCTTCCTTTCTAGTAGCTGGCTGAGTCCATAATGTCTTTATATTTTGCTAGTGCTATCAGATATTAAAATGTCTGATTGAATTCATCATAGTCTTTTTATTTTTGACAATCTGTGATATTTAAAAGACACATTGTTGAATAGGATTGGACAATTTATGCCAGGAAGGATTCCTCCTCTTCATCTTATTTATGCTTTTGAAGCTGTAGTTAGGCATTCATCATTTTCCAAAGCAGCTGATGAACTTAATGTTACCCGTAGTACAATTTCACATCGGATTCAGACCTTAGAAAAATTACTTAATACTGTTTTATTTGAGCGAACTACACGCAAGTTAAATTTAAGTGCTACAGGTGCATCCTATTATCAGTCAGTAAAAAAAGCCCTACATTCACTAGATAGTCTTAATAAAATTAACTCGAATAACCCTCATCAAAAAACAGTTACGCTATCGTCTCCTCCTACTTTCGCAAATATTTATTTACTTCCTCGTTTAAAAGACTTTTTAGAACAGTATCCAGATATTGAGATTGCTATAGAAATTGCAAAATCACAGCTTGATTATGAAATTAGCAAAGTTGATTTTGATATTAGATATGGAACTGGAATCTACCCTGGTATGCAAAGTTATCAGATTAGCAGAGATACTATTTTCCCAGTTGCATCGCCTTATTATGTAAAAATAAAGAATATTCGTTCACCTAGGGATCTTAAAAACTGTGACCTTTTAAGGAGCTATTTAGAGCCTTGGTCACCTTGGTTTACGCAAGCACATTTAGAATGGAAAGAACCTATATAAGGACATCGCTTTGAAGATTTATCTTTACTTTATCATGCAGCACAAAATAACTGGGGTATAGCGTTAGCTAGAGAATCACTAGTAAATAAACTCATTAATCAAGGATCACTCGTACAACTATTTGATATTACAGCGCAGCCTCAATTTCAATATTATGCAATTGTAGACCCGAGGAAAAACATATCTGATGAAGCCCAACTGTTTATTCAGTGGTTATGCCAAAATTATGATAAATAAAAAACCCGCAAATTGAGCTTGCGGGTTTTTGATCTAACCTGAATAAATCAAATTAGAATAAACGGTTCATACCATTCAAGGTTGCCACACGATAGGCTTCCGCCATCGTTGGATAGTTGAATGTAGTTTCCACAAAATACTTGATCGTATTGTTCGGGCTGTTCATGACCGCTTGACCAATGTGGATAATCTCCGAAGCATTATTACCGAAACAATGCACACCTAGAACTTCCAGCGTATCGCGGTGGAACAGGATTTTTAATTCACCAACCGTATCACCGGTAATCTGCGCACGCGCCAGATGACGGAAAGAAGCCTGACCCACTTCATACGGGATTTTTTCTTCAGTCAGCTGCTGCTCAGTTTTACCGATCGAAGAAATTTCTGGAATGGTATAAATACCAGTCGGAATATCAGTTACGGGTGCAACGTCTTGCTCACCGCTCATGTTGGCACCTGCGCAACGACCTTGGTCATAGGCAGCAGAAGCCAATGATGGCCAGCCAATCACGTCACCTGCAGCATAGATATTTTCGACTTCAGTCTGATACTGTTCATTCACGGTTAATTGACCTCGGCTGTTTGGTTTCAGGCCAATATTTTCAAGGCCTAAACCGTCAGTATTCCCTGAACGGCCGTTACACCACAGAATAGCGTCTGCCTTAATTTTCTTGCCGCTTTGTGTATGCAGAACGACATAATCATCAGAAGTTTCAAGGAAGTCGATCTGTTCATTATGACGGATCAATACACCCTGTTCGCGTAAGTGATAAGACAGCGCATCGGAGATTTCATCATCCAGATAGCTCAGCAGTTTTGGTTGGGTGTTGATCAGGTCAACCTTATGTCCCAATCCAATAAAGATTGATGCATATTCACAGCCAATCACACCTGCACCATAAATAATGATTTTTTGGATCGAGAAATCCAGATCCAGAATTTTGTCTGAATCAAATACACGTGGATGATTGAAATCAAGAATCTCTGGACGGTATGGACGTGAACCCGTCGCAATCACCAGTTGCTGGAACATAATGGTTTCTTTTATGCCATCTGGTGTAAATACAAAGATCGTATTTTCGTCTTGAATGTAAGCACGACCATGATAGATATCAATCTTGTTACGGTCATAAAAACGTGAGTGAGTATCCACCTGCTGCTGAATCACTTTATGTGCATTGCGCAGTACCTGTTTCATAGTGAATTGTTTCCATTCACCTACTTTTTGAAACATTGGATCACGTTGATAACGGATGATGCTGGATACCGTTTGACGCAATGCCTTACTTGGAATCGTACCTACGTGTGTACAGTTACCACCCAGCTGTTCACGCATATCTACAATTGCAACACGCTTACCAGATTTGGCAAGTTTCATTGCCGCGCCTTCGCCCGCAGGGCCTGAACCTAGAACTACCGCATCGTACTTAACGAAAGTTCCACTAACGACCTCTTTTTTACGTGGCATTCAACGCTCCTTAAAATTAAAAAATTTTGCTTTAATCTACGCTATATTATGACGTAATTGCTACCAATTTGGTGTATTTAACTTACATATATTGTGTGATAAGAACATTTTTTAAATGAATAATCCTTTTCACCCTATTTCACCCGAGTTTCGTTATAATTAAAAAAGTGTTAACTTTGATTTATCTCCCTCCTTCAAAACAGTGGAAAAGTTATATATGTCTGAAAACCGTAAACCTGAACAGGGTATTAAACTTCGCGGCGCAGAAAAGGTCGCCCGTATTCCTGTAAAAGTTGTTCCTACGGTTGAAACGCCACGTAAGCCGGACTGGATCCGCGTGAAAATGGCCGCTCCCGAGGAAGTTCAGCGTATTAAAACTACACTTCGTCAGCAAAAACTGCATACCGTATGTGAAGAAGCTGCCTGTCCGAACCTGCCTGAATGTTTTGGTGGGGGTACAGCAACCTTTATGATTATGGGTGATATTTGCACGCGTCGCTGTCCGTTCTGTGATGTGGCACATGGTCGTCCAAATGCACTTGATCCAGACGAGCCGCGTCATATGGCAGAAACGATTGCCAACCTGGGTCTGAAATATGCAGTCATCACTTCAGTAGACCGTGATGACCTATTGGATGGCGGTGCACAGCATTTTGTAGACTGTATTAAAGAAGCTCGTGCTTTGAGTCCAAAGACTTTGCTAGAAATTCTGGTACCTGATTTCCGTGGTCGTATGGACATCGCTTTACGCATCATGACTGAATGTCCACCAGACGTGTTTAACCACAATATCGAAACTGTGCCACGTCTGTATAAAGCGATGCGTCCAGGTTCAGATTATCAGCACTCTTTAAACCTGTTAAAAATGTTTAAAGAATACTGTCCGGATATTCCAACCAAATGTGGTTTGATGGTCGGCATTGGTGAAACTGAAGAAGAAGTCATTGCTTTGCTGGATGACCTGAAAGCACATGACGTGGATTATGTAACGATTGGCCAGTATCTACAGCCATCTAAACAGCATGCGCCAATCGACCGTTTTGTAACGCCAGAAGAATTCGAACGTTATGCAGAACATGGCCGTAAGCTTGGCTTTAAGAATATCTGGTCAGCACCGATGGTACGTTCAAGTTACTTTGCGGATCGTCAATACTATGGTGAACCGGTTCCAGAAGTACGCCGTAAAGTTGATCCAGCAAAAAAAATCGCTGTACAGGCGATTGAAGCTTAAAATGACTTAGATCAAAGCCCTCTCAAGTAGAGGGCTTTTTTATGCCTAACTAAATTTATATTTGTTCACTTTTTAATAATTTTATCTACCCTCTCTTGGAGATTAAGTTATTACTTATCTTCACATTTCTTTGCGTGTTCTCACTTGAAGACTGCGCATTTTTCAAACAATCTCAAAAACAGATAAAACACTTCAATATATCGTTGAAATATTTAATAACGATTGTTCTCACAAGAACAATTGTGAATTTGCCAATTGCTAAGCGATGTAAAAAAATTGATCAAGTCTTATGAAGACACCTTAGGGAGATCGGCAGCATCACAATTGTATGACCCTGGAGAAATATAACAATGCTATTTATTTTCGCCGTACTTCTTCTCATTGCCAGTTTATGGGCGATTTTCTTTTTTCAACTTTCCCGTACCACTGGTACAATTACCCTGATTGTCATGTCAGTGGTTTGTGCCTTTATCAGTCCTTGGTCACTGATTCTGGGCATTCCTTTGATCCTGATCAGTCTGGTCGTCATGATCGAACCTTTGCGCATGTCTTTCATTTCCAGGCCAGCCTATAAAGCTTTAGCGGATGGCATGCCGAGCATTAGCCCGACAGAACGTGAGGCTCTTGATTCCGGCACCAGCTGGTGGGAAAAAGAACTCTTTATGGGTGCGCCGAACTGGGAAACCTTTAATAGCTATCCCTATCCAAAACTTTCCGTTGAGGAACAGGCATTCTTGGATAACGAAGTCGAAACGCTCTGTAGCATGCTGGATGAATGGGAAATTCATGAGAAGAAAATGCTGCCTGAACATATCTGGCAATATATTAAAGATAACGGTTTCTTGGGACTAATTATTCCCAAAGAATACGGCGGTCGTGCCTTTAGTTCCTTTGCTCAGAGCCGAGTGATGAGCAAAATTTCTTCACGCTCTCTCACTGCTGCTGTGAGCTGTATGGTGCCTAACTCTCTCGGGCCGGGTGAGTTGTTACTACATTATGGTACCGATGAGCAAAAAGATCGTTATTTACCCGGTCTGGCTAAAGGTGAAGAAATCCCATGTTTTGGTCTGACCAGTCCTGAGGCCGGTTCAGATGCCGGTGCAATTCCAGATACCGGTGTGGTCTGCTATGGACAGTTTGAAGGTCAGGAAGTCTTGGGACTGAGAATGAATTTCTCCAAACGCTGGATTACTCTAGCACCAATTGCCACTGTCGTCGGTCTGGCTTTTAAAATGTATGACCCTGATCATCTACTCGGTGATAAAACGGATTATGGGATTACTTGTGCCTTATTACCAGCCAATCATGAAGGGGTAAAAGTCGGTCCACGACATAATCCTAGCTCCCCTTTTATGAATGGTACTGTTGAAGGTAAGGATGTATTTATTCCTTTAGACTGGATCATTGGTGGAGTGAAAAATGCCGGTAAAGGCTGGCGTATGCTGATGGAATGTCTAGCGGTTGGTCGTGGTATTTCCCTACCGGCTTTATCTACCTCTAGTGCCGAAATGACTTATCTGAATGTCAGCGCGTTCTCGCGAATCCGTCAGCAATTCAAGATTTCGGTGGGTAAATTTGAAGGCGTACAGGAAGCCAATAGCGAAATTGCCAGTGATGCCTATATGCTGGAAGCATTCCGTTATTTAGTGACTTGTGGCTTGAATCAAGGTGGTAAGCCGGCAGTCATGACCGCGATTGCCAAATACTACGCCACTGAGACCATGCGTAAAATCGTCAATCATGGTATGGATGTCGTGGGTGGTCGCGCCATTCAGATGGGGCCTCGTAACTTTTTGGCCTTAAACTATCAAGCCATTCCAGTATCAATTACAGTTGAAGGCGCCAATATTCTGAGCCGTTCATTGATGATCTTTGGTCAAGGTTCGATGCGTTGCCATCCTTATCTGTATGAAGAATTACAGCTTCTGCAAGCTGAAGACCCGAAAGCCGCTCTGAATCCATTCGATACTATGTTGTTTAAGCATCTGGGTTATACCTTTAACCGGACTGCCCGCTCTTTTGCCTATGCTTTTAGCGGTGGTTCAAGTGCTGCGCCACAAAGTGCGGTTGATTTTACCCGTCCTTATTACAAGATTATCAACCGGCTCAGTGCCAACTTTGCCCTGACTGCAGATATGTGTTTAGGTTTATTAGCAGGTGATATTAAACGCAAGGAAATGCTTTCTGGCCGTCTGGCTGATATTCATGCCCATTTGTTTATTGCGACGGCAATTCTGAAATTTTTTGAACATAGTAAAAAAACTGAAGCTGAACGTCTGCATGCACAATTGGCAATTGAGAAATCTTTATATACCGCTCAGGAAGCGTTTTATGACCTGTTTGCGAACTTCCCGGTGGGTGTTGCTGCTGGCATGGTCAAACTCATCTGTTTCCCATTTGGCCGACCTGTCGCGAAACCATCTGACCGACTTAAACAGGAAGTCGCAAATGTCATGATGGAAGATAACACTTTCCGGCAGGTACTGAAAAAGCATGTTTTCTATAGCACGGCGGAAGATGATGTGAATGGTCGTATGGAATCAACCTTCACCATGTTATTGGAGATTGAGCAGCTTTGGGATCGCTTTAAGAAAGCCGAAAACAAAGGTCAATTTAAGGGACTCAGTTTTGCTGATCATGTGGCTGATGCGCATGGACAAGGCTTTATTAATGAAGATGAAGCCAATAAGTTACTGCACTATAATGCGCGTCGCTATGACAGCATGTTGACTGATGTCTTCGATTTGCATTTACAGGAAGTATTGGAGCTGGAAAATCCTCATATTTCGAAAGCAGATGCAACAGGTACTGATACTTCAGTTCAAAGTGCACCTTCACATTCAACCAGTCCTTAGATAGAACTTTTATCTAAATCAGATCTTGATTACAAAGTGAAGTTATTTCTTGACTTCACTTTGGATATCTCAAGTGGCTATTCAGCCACTTTTTTACGACTATTGCACGATGGTATTTAAGAGATAAAACGTTAAGCTACACCCATAATAAAATTGAGGGTCAATGATGTCACAACAAGATTATGAAAATGGCTTGAAAGTCCGTACTGAAGTGATGGGTGCAAGTTTTGTAAAACGTGCCCAGGACAATACGGTTCCTTTTACTCAGCCTTTGCAGGACTGGATTAATGAACATGCCTGGGGTTCAACCTGGCAACGTGAAGGGGTTTTACCACGTAAATACCGTTCTTTAATTACCATTGCTTTTCTTACCGCGCAAAAAAGCCCGACTGAATTGAAAGGCCATGTTCGTGGCGCTTTGAATAATGGTGCAACAGTTGAAGAAATTCAAGAAGTGCTACTGCATAGCCTGCCTTACTGCGGTGCCCCTGCCACACAGGAAGCCTTCCGTGCAGCGCTTGAAGTAATTCAGGAATATCAGGCAAATCAGCAGAAGTAAGAATTGCTTAGGCTATTTAACTAGCTTATCAATAATAAAGCCGGGAATTAAAATTCCCGGATTTTTAAATTTTAAACTGATATATCTATAGCTATACTTCTTTAATATTGTTTGAAAAGATTATCCTCTTAATTCAATTTGAGTCCGCTGTTCCAGTCCTTGCACCGCAGCGGAGAAATCCAGCTGACTGGCCTGTGGTTTGGCAATCTGCTGAAACTCTTGCTGAACCAAAGACATTACTGATAAATCCAGTTGCTGTTGCTGTACCAACTCCAAGGCAATGCCAATATCTTTCTGTAATAGATCCAGTGCAAAGGTCTTATTAAATTCACGGCTTAGTACACGCTGTGCCATGATATTTTCCGACATGCTGCTTTTACCACTGGAATGATTAATACAGTTTAGTGCACTGCTTAAATCAACACCCTGCCCTTTCAGCACAGTCAGCCCTTCAGCCAATGCCCATAAGTGAGTCGCCATTAAGGTATTATTCACAGCTTTTACCGCAAAGCCAGAACCGCTTTCTCCCACATATTCAATCAGGCCAGCAAAGGCATCAATGATCGGTTTGGCTCGTTCAAAGGCTTGTTCATTGCCACCCACCATCACAGTTAAAGTGCCTTTTTCTGCGCCAACGGTTTGACCAGAAACCGGTGCATCCAGATAAAAACTGCCTTGTTGCTCCAAGAGCTTCGCCAGTTTCTGGGCAGATTCCGGTACACCGCTGGTACAGTCAATCCAGATTGCACCTTGTTTGGGTGGATGGGCTGCAATCAATGCTTCCACATCCTGACTGGTCGGCAAACAGGAAAAGATAAAATCTGCCTGAACCGCCTGCTTAATACTCACTGCTTGAGTTGCAAAAATTTCAGCATGCGTTACAGCTTTCTGTTCGGTTCGATTCCAGACCCAAACCTGATGCCCGAGTTTTGGCAAATGGGAGGCCATATGCCAGCCCATTGCCCCGAGTCCTAAAAATGCAATTGAATGACTCAAAAAATGCTCCTCATATTAAGCGACTGGCTTAGCCTCAACCTCAGTTACGGTTTCAGCTGGTTCAGATGCTGGCAATTCTTTATCTTCACCACGGTTCAGGAACAGATTGAGTAAGATCGCAGCTAAAGTTGCAGTACCAATACCGCCCAGATCAAAACCACCAATCTGCAAGCTATAGTTCCCTGTGCCCATGATCAGACAGATTGCACCAATAATCAGCGTACTGTTCTTGGTAAAATCAACACGGTTATCCACCCAGATTTTCGCACCAGCCACAGTAATCAGACCAAATACGACAATCGATGCACCACCCAACAAGGCTACTGGAATGGTACTGATCACTGCACCGAATTTAGGTGAAAGCCCAAGTAAGATGGCGAAGATACCAGCAAAGACAAATACAGTGGTTGCATAAACTTTGGTGACTGCCATGACACCGATATTTTCGGCATAAGTGGTCATCCCCGTACCACCCACAGAAGCTGATAATGAAGTACACACCCCATCAGCAAAGAAACCACGACCCATATATGGAGACAGGTTTTTACCGGTCATCGCAGAGACTGCCTTAAAGTGCCCTAGATTTTCTGCAACCAAGATAATTGCTACTGGTGCAATCATCAGCATGGCATTCATTTCAAAGACCGGACTTTGGAAATTTGGCAAACCAAACCATGCTGCTTCACTGACCTTAGTAAAATCAATCGCAGGTCCGAAGCCCATCACATTCGTGAAAAGGAAATAAATCAGGTAGGAAGATAATAAGCCCAATAACAATAACAGACGGCGTACCATTCCTCGTGTAAATACAGCAATCACACTGATACAGATAATAGTGATTAATGCCATCCAGGAATCAAACTGGTTCGCTGAAACGCTTTTGATTGCCACTGGAGCCAGGTTCAAACCGATGATCATTACGATCACGCCTGTCACTACAGGTGGCATCAGTTTTTCAATCCAGTTGGTACCGGTTTTCATCACCAGCAGCCCAATCAAGGCATAAACAATACCGCAAGCAATCGTACCGCCAAGCGCCAGTCCGATATTAGGATTCGCTCCAACTCCGGAATACCCCGTCACTGCGACGACCGCACCAATAAAGGCAAAGCTAGATCCCAGATAACTAGGCAATCGACCGCCCGTGATCAGGAAAAATAAAATGGTACCAATCCCGGTAATAAAAATTGTGAGATTGGGATCAAATCCCATTAATAAGGGTGCCAGCACGGTTGCGCCAAACATGGCAAACACATGCTGTAACCCGAGAATAATACTTTTTCCAGCAGGCAGATATTCATCTATTTGCACGGGTGTGGTATCGAGATTGCCTTGGTAAGGCTTAAATTTTGGAAACCACGTTTCTTTTTCTTGCATCGGCTTCCCCTCCTTGATTAGGATTGAATTGAATTAGCACATTTTGCGTGGCTCACAGTAAGAACGGTTGAAGTACATCAGCGCATTGCCTTGACTCTGACACATGGCTTTCACCTCACAGAACAGCACGTCATGACTGCCTACGGATAAACATTGGACCACCTCGCAGTCAAAACTGACTAAGGCATCCTCAAGTACAGGTGACTGGGTCACCAAGGTTTTCCAGTTCCCCTGGCTGAAACGCTCTGCCATTGGTGTCTTTCCACCAAACAGATTGGAGAGATGTTGTTGATGTAATGCCAAGGTATTCACACACAACACCTGATTCTTTTTAAAGGTTTCATAGACTGAAGCAGAACGGTTCAGGCACACCAGCAACGTTGGTGGTGTATCCGTCACGCTACATACGGCCGAAGCGGTAAATCCAGCCATTCCTGCATCGCCTTGCGTAGTAATCACATTCACCGCAGCACCCAGATTGGACATGCCCTGACGGAAAATCTGCTGATCGACTTGGGTAATGATGTCGCCAGATGCGTTAGTCGCCAAAACCTTATTTAATGCGTTATTTTCTGCAACTGTCTCTGTGATGATTTTAGATAATTTGGCATTCATGCTGTTCTCCCGACCCCAAGTCAATATTCAGTTTTAGACTTGGGGCATCTAGTAATGAGATTGAATCAGGTGGATCGGCTTATACATGGGCAATCGAAGCAATTTCGACTAGCGCATCAGGTTTGACCAAACCTGTCTGTACGCAATACCGTACCGGCTTATCTCCCGGGAAATACTCTGCATACACTGCATTAATCGCAGCATAATCTGCCCAGTCTTTGACAAAGACATGGTTAAACGTTACGTCATCCATGCTGCCACCGGCTTCTTCAATCACACGCTTGATGGTTTCCAGAATATGACGGGTCTGTGCTGCGGCATCACCGACATGCACTACATTATTATTTTCATCAAAGGCCAATGTACCGGACACATACACAATATTATCTGCCTTAGTTGCCGGTACATACGGTGCGAGTGGTTTTGATGTTCCTGCGGGAATAATGATTTCTTTAGGCATACTTTTTTTCCTTAATCCTGATCTTTAATTCTTTATGCGCTTACAGCTAATTTAGTTTCTTTTAGTGACTCACTTTCTTTTTGAAAGGTCTCGATAAAATTTGCGGTATCTGACACCCAGCCAAAGAAGGTCTTGATGTTATACAGACTGGCTTCATGCGCTTCGACAGGACCTGCCTGATGGCAGGCATCGGCAAGTGCGACACCAAAATACTCTAGGAAAAAACCATCACGTAGCGTCGATTCCACACATACGTTGGTGGCAATCCCGACAAAGACCAGATTGTGAATACCACGCACACGCAACATGCTATCCAGCGCGGTATTAAAGAAACCGCTATAACGTGGCTTTTCAATGACCAGGTCCTGTGGCAATGGCTTTAACTCATCAATCAGTTCAAAATCCCAACCGCCTTTTGCTAATAATTTCCCTTGTAATTCAGGACGTTTACGCATGGTCTTTAGGGCATTTGATTTATGAAAATTTGGAGAATCGGTTCCACCCGCTTCCTTATATTCTTCATCCCAGCCATTTTTGAAATAAATCACCTGAATACCGGCTGCATGCGCTGCATCAACTGCCTTTTTAATATTTTCAACCACTGGCTTGGTTTTCGAGACATCAAAGCCCGCCAGATCCAGATAGCCACCCTGCGAGGTATAGGCATTTTGCATATCAATCACAATCAAGGCTGTCTGTTCTGGTGCAAGGCAAATTGCTTCGGGTTCAGCTTTAAGCGTTTTTCCTGTGCCGAGTTTTTCAGTAAAACCGGCTGTTACGACTGATTCACTCATGCGCTTTTCTCCAGAACCGGTGCTGCACTTTCAATGACAATATGCTCACGACATTTCATCAGTGGCTGGATTTTTTGACCAAAATCTTCAACCCCTTGAATAAAATCATCAAAAGTCAGTAGCACACCTTCGGTACCCTTGATCTCGCCAATTTCATCCAACATTCGTGCCACATTTTCATAAGAACCTACCAGCGTACCCATATTGATATTGACTGGAGATACGCTAGAAGCCATTTGACG
This sequence comes from Acinetobacter variabilis, assembly GCF_000369625.1. GTDB lineage: Bacteria > Pseudomonadota > Gammaproteobacteria > Pseudomonadales > Moraxellaceae > Acinetobacter > Acinetobacter variabilis. The sequence goes on along the minus strand of NZ_KB850113.1, from coordinate 484,265 downwards.
GATATTGGTATCTGTACCCGAGGTAGTGTCTTTACCGCCCTGATTCATTAGCCAGTTAATCGCTTCCATATCGGCGCCATCGTTATAGTGCTGCCATTTTGCTTGCGCTTCTTCATCGGTCTCAGCTGCAATCACCATAAACAGCACATAAGTCTGTACATCACGGCCAGTCACATCTGTTTTTTCTTTTAGACGGTCATTAATTTCTGCATAAGCTGTTGGAGTATTCAGGCCTTTACCAAATACGAAGTTGTAGTCGGCATATTGTGCAGAAAATTCCAAACCTGCATCAGACTGACCTGCGCAGATAATTTTCATATCCGCTTGTGGACGTGGGCTGACACGGCAATCTTCCATCTGGAAATGTTCGCCCTTAAAGTCTGATTTACCAGTCGCCCAAAGTTCACGCAGAATTTGTACATATTCAGACAGATATTCATAGCGTTTACCAAAATAGTCATTACCTGGCCACATACCCATTTGGGTATATTCAGGTGGTTGCCAGCCGGTCACAACATTCAGACCAAAACGGCCATTTGAAATCGAATCAATAGTTGATGCCATGCGCGCGACAATTGCAGGTGGCATTACCAGAGTTGCGGCAGTTGCGAAAATTTTAATTTTACTGGTCACAGCAGCAAGACCTGCCATCAGGGTGAACGTTTCCAGGTTATGTTCCCAGAATTCAGTCTTGCCACCAAAGCCACGCAGCTTGATCATAGAAAGTGCGAAATCGAAACCATAGTGCTCGGCGCGTTGTACGATTTGTTTGTTTAACTCAAAAGTCGGCATGTACTGCGGTGCATTTTCAGAGAGTAACCAGCCATTATTTCCGATTGGACAGAAGACACCTATTTTCATTTTCATACCTCATCATTTTTAACACTTATTCAAAATTCTAATTCCACTTCGGGAATTTTATTTACAAGATAAACATTGCAAAGCGTGTGCCAACTACATTTAATTTATAAATATCATACACTTAATATTTTATTTTTTGAATTTTTAGTAAAATATCTATTTTTACCTATGAGTCAATTTTGAACATACTGTTTCATTCAAGTGCACTCGTAGCAATTTGTGCATTTGCAGTTCATGCATCAATTCGAAGTAAAAACCATGCTGATGCTACAAAAATGATTGATTAGAAAAAATAAAAAACCAGACAGGAGGTCTGGCTTTTAAAAAATCTTCAAACTAAGTGGAAATCAGGAAGGAAAAGATCAGCTGATTGACCTGATCCGTTTCGGTCACGGTAGATGCATGTGCACCTGTATCAAGCAAACTGAGGTAACTATGCGGCAGGCATTGTTGTAATTGCTGTGACCGTTGATAAGGCACCAGAAAATCATCCTGATTGGCAATCAGATGGATTGGAACATCTTTTAATACTTGCTGATGCTCTTCGTTTAGTTTAAAAGCCTGCACGGCTTGTAGGCGGGCCAGAACATTTTGGATCGGTGGAAAGTCTAAGAGCTGCCTATTTTCTGCTTCAGTTAACTGATCAATATGTGTCGAGATCCAGTGCGGCGGATAAAGAAATAAAGCCTGTGCCCGCACATAAGCCTCTGGTCCGCTATTCACTAATAAGGAAGTTCGTGCCTCGAAACATTTCTGAGTATGAGCATCCAGCTCTCCCCAGGCATTTAACATGGTCAGACTGAGCAGCTTAAACTTTTTTTCAGCCTGATAGGTCGCTAGTTGCATGCCGATATGTCCGCCCAACGCATGCCCGATAAAATGAAACTCTCGAATGCCATCATTGATCAATAAATCCAGAATCTGGCCGGCCATATGATCAATCGAATAAGACGTGGGTAATAGCTCAGAATCTGAATGACAGCCTTCCTGATCATAAGTGACTACATGAAAATGCTGCTGTAAAACTCTAATTTGAGGATTCCAGAAACTGGCATGCCCGCCCAGTCCGGATGAAAGCACCACATAAGGTGCATCTGTCTGTGCTGCAAGATGAATAGATAAAGACATATCACTCTCATATTTTAACTATGAGGTAAATGCAGCAAAATATATGCCTGAACAGGATTTTTTTTGAACAATTGATAAAATTATAGCCAGTAGACATTAAAGCTATAATAAAATTCCTGCACCTCAAAGCGTACGTTATAACCAAGCTCAGTCAATTCCGCCGAAAGACCACGAATTTCTTCCAAGGGCAAATGTTTGGGAAATACCGTTAGCACAGCGGTATTGCCCAGTCGGGCATTATCTTCAATCAGTTGAGCCAAGCGAGGCTTGTACATTTCAATATTTAAATTGGCCACGTCCGATAAAATTTTGGCCTGATCTGCAGTCATAAAACTCATTGTTCTTCACTCTTTTTGATTTTTATTCAATGAAGTTAAATGATTTAATTCACATAAAATATTTTTGTTTTGTATCTAAAGTAAATCAATCGTGCATAAAAAAATCCCTCACATGGAGGGATTTTCTTAGAAAAAATTACTGACCTGGTAAAGGAATATATTGTGAAGAACTGCTTTGCGTTTTACGTTCACTAATCACCACATCCAGTGTCATGGTTTTTCCAGCGCGCTCTACTTCAATCTGAACGGTACTGTTTGGTGCCTGTAAAGCGACAAAATTAATCAGATGTGAGGCAGAAGTAATCACTTCATTATTTACTTTGATAATTTTATCACCACGCTGGATGCCAGCTTTTGCTGCTGGTCCATTTTCCAGCACTTCAGCGACCACTACACCTGATTCTTTAGGTTGCAGTACATCATTACGTTCAGTCGGCAACAGACTGATACCCAGCCAGCCACGAACGACACGGCCATCTTTCAGGATTGCATTCATCACCTGTTGACAGATTTTAGCGGGAATCGCAAAACCAATCCCCAGTGAGCCACCTGTTTGCGAGAAGATTGCTGTATTCACCCCGATCAGGTTACCGGCAACATCAATCAATGCACCACCCGAGTTGCCCGGGTTAATTGCAGCATCTGTCTGAATAAAGTCTTCATAAGTATTGATGCCCAGATCAGAACGGCCTGTCGCAGAAATAATCCCCTGAGTCACGGTTTGACCGACACCAAACGGGTTACCAATTGCCAGAACAACATCACCGACTTCATTGCCACTCAGCTTGAATGGCAAAACTGGTAATTGTTCAAGTTCGATCTTGATTACAGCCAAATCCGTATCCGGGTCTGTACCTACAACTTTAGCTTCAGCACGGCGTCCATCATGCAAGGCCACTACAATCTGGTCTGCTTGTGCAATCACGTGATTATTGGTCAGGATATAACCATCAGGACGAACTATCACGCCTGAACCTAAACTGTTTTCATTTGGACTTTGACCAAACTGGTCTGGTAACTGATCACCGAAAAATTCACGGAAGACTGGATCTGTCAGTAAAGGATGCGCCTGCTGTTTTACTTTTTGTGTGGTAAAGATATTTACCACCGCAGGTGCTGCGACTTTCACAGCGGCACTATAGGAGACAACGCCTCCAGAACGCGAAGTATCGATCAACGGTTCTACTTTTTCAGCAGGCATTTTTACGCCATCCGGCGCAATCGGTGATTTAGGTTTCTGCAGCTGCTGCCACCCCAAAAAACCGATAATGACTAAAATCAGTAACACCCAAGGTAACCATGTAAAGGTACGGCGCACTTTGCTATCCTCTAAAATATTTTAATTCGTTGATGACTAAGTAATTTGTATCCTATTGTAATGCCAAATACATAACTAAACACAAAAAAATCCACAGAGATTTGTGCTGCTTTAGTTACAATTGGACATATAAATAAGAATTGGCAAGTTCATCAACTGACAGGAATTTTATGGCGAATTTAAACGATATTATCCGCTGGTGCGATCAGACTTTGGCATCTTCCGAATTTAAGGACTATGCACCAAATGGCTTACAAATCGAAGGCCGCGCTGAAGTCAATAAAATTTTATGTGCGGTTACTGCCTCACAAACTGCGATTGAAGCTGCGATCAAACAAGGTGCCGATTTATTACTGGTTCACCATGGTTATTTCTGGAAAGGTGAAGCCTACCCGATTACCGGGATGCGTGGTAAACGAATTAAAAGCCTGATCCAAAATGATATTTCGCTTGTTGGTTATCACCTGCCTTTAGATAGCCATCCAACTCTGGGAAATAATATTGCGATTGCAGACCTGCTGGAGCTGGAAAACCTGGAACAGCTTGATCCGAGTGAGCGCCGTCCAATTGGGAATATTGGTTATTTAAAACAGGCCATGACGCCAGAAGGATTCAAGGCCTATGTATCAGAAAGACTGGGCTATGATGCGTTGCATTTACCTGCCGAAAAAAGCCTGATTCAAAAAGTCGGTTTCTGTACTGGTGGTGCACAGGATTATATTCATAAAGCGGCGGCACAAGACTGTGAGGCTTATATTTCTGGCGAAGTCAGTGAACGTACTTTTTATGATGCTCAGGAACTGGATGTGCATTATTATGCCTGCGGCCACCACGCTACTGAAAAATATGGTGTACAACGTCTGGCTAAAGCTATTTCAGAACAATTTAATATTGAGTATAGTTATTTCGAATTAAACAATCCGATTTAATTTCGATTGGCAAGTAGATGAGTGGCTTTATCTTTAAATTTTCAGGCTTTATTCTGTATTGTTATTTATACACAGTCCCATTTTTGCCTAAGAATCTATTACAATAACGCCACTTATTGTCAAAACCCAGCAAAATGCAAGGAATTGAAAACATGACAACCATTACTTTACCACCATTACCATACGACTACGACGCTCTTGCTCCACACATCAGCAAAGAAACTTTAGAATACCACCACGACAAACACCACAATACTTATGTGGTTAACCTGAACAACCTGATCGCTGGTACTGAGCTTGAAGGCAAAACTCTAGAAGAAATCATCGAAGCAACTGCTGGTGATTCATCTAAAGCAGGTGTATTTAACAACGCTGCGCAAGTATGGAACCACACATTCTACTGGAACTGCTTGACTAAAAACGGTGGCGGTAAAGCAACTGGCGCTTTGGCTGCAAAAATTGACGAAGCTTTCGGTTCTTACGAAAAATTCGCTGAAGAGTTCGCAACTGCTGCCGCAACTCAGTTCGGTTCAGGTTGGGCTTGGTTGGTTGCTGACGAAGTAAACGGTAACCTGTCTATCCTTAAAACTTCAAATGCTGACACTCCAATGGCACACGGTAAAATTGCTGTGTTGACAATCGATGTTTGGGAACACGCTTACTACATCGACTACCGTAACGCTCGTCCTAAATACATCTCTACTTTCCTAGAAAGCCTGGTGAACTGGGATTACGCAAACGCGAAATATGCTGGTCAACCTGCTGGTGTTGAGAAATAATTTTTTATTTCCAGCTTAAAAAATCACCCTTCATGGGTGATTTTTTTATTTTTAGGTCTAATATGCATATTAAAAAAGCAAATGATTCATTTCTTTACAGGAATTGATTGACGGTCTTTGTTTTCCTGCCTAAAATGCGCATCAGATTCTCCAATAGCTCAGTCGGTAGAGCGACGGACTGTTAATCCGCAGGTCCCTGGTTCGAGCCCAGGTTGGAGAGCCAATCTATTCTCCCAT
>NZ_KB850113.1:389503-478015 GCF_000369625.1 Acinetobacter variabilis | reverse complement strand
ATAGCTCAGTCGGTAGAGCGACGGACTGTTAATCCGCAGGTCCCTGGTTCGAGCCCAGGTGGGAGAGCCAAGATTCTAAAAAAACCTACTCACTGCGAAGTGGGTTTTTTTATTCTTTTCTCTTTTATGATCCGTGTTTGATTTGAGTCAGTTTATATTCTTTGTGATTGGCTGTCTGGCAAGCTTTGCCTTAATTTGCCTGCTCTTCCCTCATCTGTTTACCCGCCAGAAGAAATTCTATCCCAAGCGTGTCATTACAGCTTTCGAAAGCAAGATGTTTACTCGCCTGAAAGATGCTTTTCCGCATCATCACATTCTGGCACAGGTCGCATTTAGTGCTTTGATTACGCATGACAATATGAAAATGCGCAGCAAGTTTAACCGCAAGGTGACCGATTTTGTGGTGATGGACCGGGAATATAATGTGGTGGCGATTATAGAACTGGATGACCCCACCCATATTGGCAAGGAACAGGAAGATGCGGAACGCGATGCAATGCTGATTGCTGCCGGCTATACAGTCGTCCGCTACACTGAAATTCCAACGATCCGGCAGCTACAAAGAGATTTAAGATAAATAGTTTAATGAGAGGAATTCGTTTCAGCTTCGGAAGCAGCTTGGGTTGCTTTAGCCTCCTGCTCTGCCTTTGATTTTTCAGCCGCTTCGCGCGCTTCAATCCGGGCAATCATATCTGCCTGTTGCTGCTTATATTTTTCCTGATTTTTTGCATCGCTATTAACTGCCAGAAATGCCATCGTCACTAAAAAAATCGGCACACATAAAGCCAGGGTTCCAAAGATAAGCAGTTTTTTAATACTGCGGGGTTTTGTCTGTTCCGACATAACAAGCCTATACTGATAACCTATAATCCTGAGTCACTATAACAAACTTAAATGATTGCTCAAGGCCTAGCCTTACAAGGAATAGAAAAGGAGCCGAAGCTCCTTTTAGGATTAAGGACTGACAGAAATACCTGAAGGCATATAGGTATTGATGAAGGTCAGCAGCTGGGTTCTGCTTTGTACAATAGCCTCGGTATGTGATGCGTCTTGTACCGGTACAAAAGTCACTGTGGTTCCCATATCTTTCAAGCCTTGTTGTAAAGTATTTGTCACTGGATATGGAACAGCCATATCTGCAGTACCTTGAATGATCATCACAGGAACATTAATTTTTTCAGTTGCAGGCTGATTATTCTCAAGGAACTTTTCAACCGACGAATTATTCTGGAAGTTTTCTACTAATCCTGGATAGTTTACAACCGTTTTTTCCGGATTATTCACCAGATAATCATCAATATCTTGCACATATTCAGTAATCAATGGCCCTAAACAAAGTCCATTTTCTCCAGTCGTGCCTTCCGCCTTTTCAGCCACAATCCCTGCACGGCTTGAAAATATATTGCGATAGTTAAAGCCTGGTTCATAAGCTTTAATCCCGACAGCAACATAAGCCGCATAAGCCAGTAATTCTGCATAGACTGCTTTCGCAGCATTATCTTGCCCAGCCTCAACCAAGGCACTAAGCGCTTGCGGTGCTACTTCACTGATAATATAACCCAGACTTGAAGCCGGAGCTGCTGCAACTGCTGCCTTATAATTTGGATCTTCATCGGCAAACTGGGCTGTAGCAAGTGATGCGTGCCCTCCCTGGGATTGTCCCACTGAGACCCAGGCACCATTAAATCGATTTCCCTGTTGTTCCTTAAAGGCTCTTACTGCATAGATAGCCGATTGTGCCGCACTTTTTAAATTTAAATAAGGATGGATCCCCCGAGTACCTAATCCTTCATAATCGGGTGCAACAATCACATATCCCTTTGCAAGCAAGCTGCTGGCCAATCCTCTAAAATTATTATTCAGCTGGTTATTACTTGGTGCACAAGAATCACCGCTACCCACCGTGCCATGTTCCCAAACCACCACCCGCCATCCGTCTTGAGGTTGAGGTGTATTTGGATAAAACACCATGGCTGTCGCTTCAGCCCGTTCACCATTTACGTTTGGCATGTTATAGCGTATGACTTGAATATCTGACGCTTCAGGCAAGGTATCCTCATCATAAGACTGTTGACTTAAAAATACCCTTTCCTGTGGTCGAAACGAATCATTATCATCGTCATTACACGCAGTCATGAACAATGACATGGAACATACCAGTGCCAGACAGGTTTTTTTGAAACCGTTTTTCACTACATTATTCATATTCTAATCCCTTATTGTTGTTTATGATTTTCATGAAGAATCTTGAATTAAGCATAAAAAAAAGCACCCTTATAGGATGCTTTTGTTATGAGTCGACTGTCCCGTCCTGAAATAAGTTTACACCTTAAGAGACTTATTTTATGGAACATGCACGAGAACAACGAGTTAAGCGCACACAACGTGATTATAGCTTCGCCTTTAAAATGATGGTGGTACATGAAGTAGAAAAAGGGCAAATTACTTATAAACAAGCTCAGGCAAAATATGGTATTCAAGGAAGATCAACTGTGCTGGTATGGTTACGCAAGCACGGACAACAGGATTGGACTTCGAATATGCCGACTTCTTCTAAACGCCAATTGACACCCCAACAACGAATCCGCCAATTAGAAAAACAGTTAGCCGCAGAAAAGCTCAAAACTGAATTTATACAGGATGTGATTTATCACATTGATAAAGAGTGTGGGACTGATCTTGGAAAAAAGTATACCGAGCACGTTTCAAAGATTGGCAAAGCCAAAGAAGACTAAGCGTTTCACGTTATTGTCAGTGGTTAGGAATCACTCGACAAGCTTATTATCAAGCAGAAAAACGTGCTCAAATGACTGCACAAGTAACAGAACAAATACTCGAGTTGGTTATGGAGTATCGCTGTCTCATGCCAAGTATCGGAACACGTAAGCTGTATTGGCTTATTAAAGGCAAATTGTTGCAGCGTGGTTTAAAGTGTGGACGGGATCAGTTATTTAAAATATTGAAAGAAAATAATTTATTGATTCGCCCCAAGCGTCGTTATACAAAAACTACGGATAGCAAGCATTGGATGAAGAAGCATCCAAATTTATTAAAGGATTATTCAGCGGTGCAAGCCAATGAAGTCTTTGTCAGTGATATTACCTATGTTGAGAGTGCTGAAGGCGTACATTATTTATCCTTGGTGACAGATGCTTATACCCGCCAGATTAAAGGTTATAAGTTATCGAATGATATGCGTGCAGAGAATGTTGTGCAGGCACTACATATGGCGATGCAGCATGTGACAGATCGGGCAGCCAGGATGATTCACCATTCAGACAGAGGCTCTCAGTATTGCTCTGAACTATATCAATCGGCATTACGCCATTATGGGGTATGTCCTTCTATGACAGATGGAGGAGACTGTTACCAGAATGCATTAGCAGAGCGGATTAATGGAATATTAAAGCAGGAGTTTTTAACTACACGATGTCAAACCATGAAAGAGTTAGATCACTTAATTGCGGAATCTATCATGATTTATAATTGCTATAGACCACATTTAAGTTTAAATATGAACACCCCGAATCAGACGTATGAGCAAACTAAAACCGAGCTAATTGCTTAACTCGGTTTGAAGTGGAATACTGTCAATCTATTTCAGGACAAGACAGACAAGGTGCAGTTACAGAAGCGCGGCAAAGATTCCAAGGAAAATCATCAGCCCCACCCAGCGGTTATGACGGAAGGCCCAGAAACAGCGCTGCGGGTCCTTATCTCGAGTTTCTGACCATTGATAAATAAAATCAATTGCGACTGCGAGCAGACCCATCAAGCCAAGTGGAACAAGCAAATCCTCAATCCATAATGCTGCGCCAATCAAGACCAGACTTAAAGCCTGTAAGGTACTAATGATCTGAATATCATGCTGACCAAATAAAATGGCTGTGGATTTCACACCAATTTTCAAATCATATTCACGATCAGTAATCGCATATTGCGTGTCATACGCCACGGTCCAAGCGAGATTGCCAAAATAGAGAAGCCAACAAGTTAAATCTGGCGTCTGCCCGACGGCAGTATAGGCCATTGGAATTGACCAGGAAAATGCAGCTCCCAAGAATACCTGCGGCAAATGGGTATAGCGTTTCATAAACGGATAAATGAACGCTAAAAACAAGGCTCCAAAGGACCAGTAAAAGGTTTCAATCGGCAGGAAAAATAACAGGCAGGCACTGGCTGCGACGAGCACCAGAAAGACCATCACTGCTTCTTTAGCACTAATAATACCGATGGCTAAGGGACGGGTTTTGGTACGCTCGACATGCGCATCCACTTTACGGTCGGCAAAGTCATTAATGGCACAGCCCGCTGCACGCATAAAAATTACACCTAGAATCATCAGCACCAAAATACTGAGATCAGGTATTCCCTTTGCTGCGACCCATAGCGCCCACATGGTCGGCCAAAAAACCAGCTCTGTGCCAATTGGCTTATCAAAACGACAAAGATAATAATAGGCGCTCAGACGTTCACGCCAAGTAATTGCTTGTGCAGTTGCCATATCAAGTTAAGCCTGTTGATTTTGTATAAAGTGTTCAAATGCCGGTAAAAATGTTTCTTGTACGATAAATTTACAACCATGCCAAGTATAGCAGCTCTGGCGGGTCCAGCCCTCTTCCAGATAAATCACACGTCGCTCACACTGTGGATTGGTACGCTGGAATAATAGCCAGCCAATCGGCTTCGATCCAATATGCTGGAATATCCGCGCACGTTTTTGCAGGCTTAAAATTGGAAATATACTTTTGGCTTTGACCCAAGGCTGTTCTTCAGAGCCATATAAATAGCTTTCCCGCACCCAGGACGTATGCTGATGTGGCATCTGCATCCACCGCGCATCCACAAATTCCAGACGCTGAAAATGTTCCTGCTGTGGTTCTACCCGGAACTGACCATCAGCCAGATCTGTTAACTGCTGCGTCAATGATCCTGAGGCATACAGCCACTCTCGAAGTGCTGTAGGCATCTGCTGTCTATTCGGATTTTTAAATTTTACACTCACAATGTTATCAACTTCACGATTAGGCATTATCTGTTTTGGCAATCACTTCATATTTTCCACTTGGCAGCTTTTTCAAAATCATGCCATCTGTTGTGAGATAAAAACTTTGTGGATAATCATAATCCAAAGCCAACTCAGGATGACGTAATGCCACAAACTCAACCTGTTTATAACCTTCAGGTGTACGCGCAACATCTACATAGGTCACTTCAGAAAAATTCAGTTTAAAGCCTTTACTATGATCCTGAGGATCAATCCAGGGAAAAAAGCCGGTATGTCTTTTACGTTGTGCCATAACTTCATATCTTTGATCAATAACAGCATCATACAAAAAAACCCGCACAAAGGCGGGTCTTTTTTACAGTGAAATTCAGATCAGAATTACAGGCTGTAGTACATGTCGAATTCAACTGGGTGAGTAGTCGTATTCAGACGGCGTACATCTTCAGTCTTAAGTTCGATATAAGCATCAAGCATTTCTTTAGTGAACACGCCACCTTTAAGCAGGTAGTCATGATCTTCTTTAAGAGATTCAAGTGCCATTTCAAGGCTGTGCGCCACTGTAGGGATTTTCGCTTCTTCTTCAGGAGGAAGATCGTACAGGTTCTTGTCAGCAGCTTCACCTGGGTGAATCTTGTTTTGGATACCGTCGATACCCGCCATCAACAATGCAGCGAAACCTAGGTACGGGTTCATCATTGGATCAGGAAAACGTGCTTCAATACGTTTGCCTTTAGGGCTAGAAACGTAAGGAATACGGATAGAAGCTGAACGGTTACGCGCTGAGTAAGCAAGCATAATCGGTGCTTCGAAGTGAGGTACCAAACGTTTGTATGAGTTTGTAGATGGGTTAGTGATCGCATTCAATGAACGAGCATGTTTGATCACACCACCGATGAAGTACAATGCCATTTCTGAAAGGCCTGCATATTCATCACCAGCAAACAAGTTCTTGCCATCTTTAGAGATCGACATGTGAACGTGCATACCAGAACCATTATCGCCTACCATTGGTTTAGGCATAAAGGTTGCAGTTTTAGCGTATTGGTGCGCAACGTTCCAAACAGCATATTTGAACTGTTGTACTTCGTCAGCTTTACGAACCATTGTGTTGAAGCTCACACCAATTTCTAACTGGCAAGACGCAACTTCGTGGTGATGTACTTCTACACGACCTGGGCCCATGATTTCTTCAATTTTTGCACACATGTCTGCACGCATATCTTGATGAGAATCAACAGGAGGAACTGGGAAATAACCACCTTTAACACGTGGACGATGACCTGAGTTACCTGCTTCGTAATCTTTACCAGTAGACCAAGCAGCTTCTTCAGCGATTAATGTGTGGCGAGCGCCAGACATGTCGATGTCCCATTTCACTTCGTCAAATACGAAGAATTCTGGTTCTGGACCGAAGAATGCAGTATCACCGATACCTGTAGATTTCAGGTATTCTTCTGCACGGCGAGCAATCGAACGTGGGTCACGTTCATAACCTTGACCAGTTGATGGTTCGATAACGTCACAAGTCACAACAACAGTTGGCTCTGCAAAGAACGGGTCGATGAAACCTGTTTCTGCATCTGGACGTAAGATCATGTCCGATGCTTCGATGCCTTTCCAACCTGCGATTGAAGAACCGTCAAACATTTTGCCGTCTTCAAACGTATCTTCATCAATACTGTCTGCTGGATAAGTAACGTGCTGTTCTTTACCCTTGGTATCAGTAAAGCGAAAATCGACCCATTTCGCGCCACTTTCTTGTATGAGTTGAAGGACCTTGTTCGCCATGCTCATTTTGCTCCGATGTTTTTTGTTGCACTCGCAAAGTGCGTGTTAGAAGTTGGTATCTATTAAGCAATTAGCGTACCAACTTTTAAAAGTATATCTAAAATCTTGAAATCTTTATAAGAAAACATAGAAAGATAAAAATACCTTGTCGCTATTATACTGTGACTTAAACTAAATGCACTATATTCAAGCATTCTTCCTGAGATTTGTTGCAGGTATTTTTTTAGCGCACCTAAATAGTGCGATGATTTCATATTAGGTAAGAATAGGAGCACTTTTCAGTGAGGATTTGCGTTTTTATGCTAATTTAGTTTAAAAAATATTCAATTTCGTTTAATTCTGGTTAATTTCTATCAGTTACAAAGTGGTATCTGGAGGTTTTTGTATTTAAAAAGATCACTATTTTGAGTCACTTTTATTCAAATTGTCGATCTTATTCTTTGATTTATACCATGCATTATTATTCAAATGATGTTTTTTTCAGCATCATTATTTTAGGACGTGTCCTCATTTGGCTTTGCACCAAATAAATATGCAGGCTATACGGATCATAGATTTATAATTGCGTGCTAGTTTATCAAATCGAGTTGCAATAGCACGGAAATGTTTTAATCTCACAAAAGCATTTTCAACTAAATGTCTTAATTTATATAGATATTTATCAAATTCCTTATTCGATCTCTTACTGTTTGATCTCAATGGAATAATGGGAATCATATTCTTGTTCTTGGCACATATTCTAATGTGCTCAGCATCATACCCCTTGTCAGCAATGAGATAAGTTGCCTCGCCTACAATATCAATCAGTTGTTTTGCAACTTGACTGTCGTGGACGTCACCCCCAGTGATTTTAAAATCAATCGGTAATCCATTCGCGTCGGTTGCAAGATGTATTTTTGTTGTTCGTCCACCGCGTGATTGTCCAATTGCTCTTTCGAAACCATGCCGAGCTCCACTTGCATGTTGATGCACGCGTATGTAGCTTCCATCAATGAATACCCATTCCTGATCCAGAATGCCTCGTAATCTAAAAAAAATTTATCCCATAATCCCTTACTTGCCCAGCGATTAAAGCGATTGTAAGCAGTTTGCCAAGGGCAAAGTTCTTGAGGAATATCACGCCATGTCGCACCCGTACGTAGTTTCCATAAGATGGCTTCCATGATATTTCTACTATTTTTTGAACAGTAACAACCGTGTAATCGCATAGTATCTTGAATTTGCTGCCAAATATCATCGGTGAGAAGAGTACGTGCCATTGAAAAAATATAGAAATGAAAAGAGCTTAAAGGAGGATTTTAAGTATTTAAAACCAATTCTTCAAATGAGGACACGCCCTAATCATTTAAAACTTATTTATTTTTAATTTAAAAAATAATAACTGCAATATTTATTTAAACTTACTTTTTGTCAGTTAATTACTTATACGCACATTTAAAATGCCTAAAAGGCTGTGAGCTAATCACTAGCCTGAAAATTGAAAAATTATTGCGCCCGATGTGGCTATTTTTTGCTATGATGAGGCGTGCTTTATTTTCACACAATGAAATCAACGATTTAGTCGTGTATTCCCTAGACTTGCAACAAGTCCCGATAAAGCTCAATCTGGATCACTTTAGCACAGTTAAGTGCAATAATTTCAATAGGTTAAGCTCATGCTTCTAATGATCGACAACTATGACTCCTTTACTTATAACATCGTCCAGTATTTTGGCGAACTGAATCAAGAAGTAAAAGTAGTCCGCAATGATGCCGTGACATTGGAGGATATTGAGCGATGGCAACCCAAGTATCTGGTGATTGGTCCTGGTCCATGTTCGCCAAGTGAAGCTGGAATTTCGATTCCTGCCATTCAGCATTTTGGTGGCAAAATTCCCCTACTCGGTGTTTGTCTGGGGCATCAAAGTATTGGTCAGGCTTTTGGCGGCGATATTATTCGTGCCAAACGCGTCATGCATGGTCGCTTATCTGACATGTATCACAGCGATAAAGGTATTTTCAGCAACCTGCCGAATCCTTTCTCTGCAACGCGTTACCACTCGCTGGTAATTGATCAGGCCACTTTACCAGAATGTCTGGAAGTGACCTGCTGGACCAATGAAGAAGATGGCTCTATGGAAGAAATCATGGGGATTAAACATAAGACACTACCGATTGAAGGTGTGCAGTTCCATCCGGAATCAATCCTGAGCCAGCATGGTCATCAGATATTTAAAAACTTTCTTGAAATTTACGCATAATGAGCGAAACGCAAGTCATGAATATTCAACAAGCTTTAAGTAATATTACTAAAAACATTCACCTGACTCAGGAACAAATGGAAGACGTGATGCGTACCATCATGTCTGGCGAAGCAACCGATGCCCAGATCGGTGCTCTGCTCATGGGTCTACGCCTGAAAGGTGAAAGTATTGACGAGATTACCGCTGCAGCACGTGTCATGCGTGAACTCGCAACCAAAATCGATGTCAGTGATGTCCCTCATCTGGTGGATATCGTCGGTACAGGCGGTGATGGACAAAACCTGTTTAACGTGTCTACCGCTTCAGCTTTTGTAATTGCAGCAGCTGGTGCAACCATTGCCAAACATGGTAACCGCGGTGTTTCCACCAAATCAGGCTCTTCTGACCTGCTGGAACAGGCAGGCATTAATCTTGATTTGAATATGCAGCAAACCGAACGCTGTATCCGTGATATCGGTGTTGGCTTCCTGTTCGCGCCTAACCATCACAAAGCCATGAAATATGCGATTGGTCCACGTAAAGAACTGGGTATTCATAGTATTTTCAACCTGCTCGGCCCGCTTACGAATCCGGCCGGTGTAAAACGTTTGGTCATCGGGGTATTTTCCAATGAACTGTGCCGTCCAATCGCTGAAGTCATGAAACAGCTCGGTGCTGAACATGTCATGGTCGTTCATTCACGTGATGGTTTAGATGAAATCAGTCTGGCTTCTTCTACCCATGTGGCTGAGCTGAAAAACGGTGAAATCACTGAATGGGAAATTATCCCTGAACAGGTCGACATTGAATCGCAAACCTTAACCGGTTTAATTATTGAAAGCTCAGTAGAAAGTCTGGCTCTGATTAAAGATGCCTTAGGCAAAAAGAAATCTGAGACCGGTCATAAGGCTGCCAATATGATTGCTCTAAATGCCGGCGCAGGTATTTATGTATCAGGCCTGACTTCAAGCTATAAACAAGGTGTGGCACTGGCACACGATATTATTTATGGTGGCCAGGCACTGGAAAAAATGAGCGTGCTGTCTGAATTCACCAAAACCATCAAACAATATGAAGCTTAATACGGTCAGGAATTTGAATCATGGTTGATATTGCAAATACAATTTTGGGTAAAATTGTTGATCGTAAGAAAGAAGAGTTCGCTCTCCGTCTTAAGCAGAAAAGCTATAAGGATATCGAAGAACTGGCACAAGGTGCGACACCAGTCCGTGGCTTTGCCCAATCTTTAATGTCTAAACGCCCAGGTGTAATCGCTGAAATTAAAAAGGCTTCTCCGTCCAAAGGCGTGATTCGTGAAAACTTCAATCCTGCAGAAATTGCGGCGCAATATCAGGATGCCGGCGCTGCCTGTTTATCTGTACTAACTGACGTGGATTTTTTCCAGGGTGCTGATGAATATATTCAGATTGCCCGTTCACACTGTGATTTGCCTGCGCTGCGTAAAGATTTCCTGATCGATCCTTATGGCGTGATTGAAGCGCGTGCCCTGCATGCAGACTGTATTTTGCTGATCGTGGCCTGTCTTTCTGATCAGCAGTTAGAGGAAATGTCTAAAACTGCGTTTGAGCATAATCTGGATGTACTGGTTGAAGTGCATGATGAAGAAGAATTAGGGCGTGCTTTAAAACTTTCTGATCGTTGTCTGCTGGGTGTGAATAACCGTAATTTAAAAACTTTTGATGTCGACCTGAATACATCATTACGTCTGAAAAAACTACTGGATCCTTCACGCCTGCTGGTCACTGAAAGCGGTATTGCGATCCCTGCTGATGTTGCGATGATGCAAGAACATGATATTCATGCTTTCCTGGTCGGTGAAAGTTTCATGAAACAGCCACGCCCGGATCATGCTTTCCGTGATTTATTCGGTGAGCCTGAATCAGTTTAAAATATTAAGTATAAAAAAAGCCCCGGCTCAGCATGGGGCTTTTTTTTCTATTAACTAATTTAATTCATTTAATACTAAGTTAAATGATCAAAATAAGAGATTAATTTTTCAAATTCTGGCAGTTCAGAATAGTACTCATCCGCCTTGATTTCATTTGCCCAATCTACTTTAGAGTTCAGACAAAAATTCAGTCTGTGCTGAATTTTGGGTACTTGATCCAGAAGCCCTAAAGGAATCCAGATCAATGCAATAGTACCTACCTGATTCGGTACAGGCGAGCCACAGTGTTGACAAAAATGAGAACGAAATCCGGTCTCTTTTTGATAACAGGAAATGGAAGCGTGTCCTGAGGTCCATTCAAAATATTGCTGATGAACTAAAGTTGCTGCATTCGCGGCCGTACCACTCTGTTTACGACATAAACTGCAGTGACAATGATACATGGTCTGAATATTCGTATTTATTTTGAACTGGACATTGCCACACAAACAACTGCCTGAATAACTCATTTTTTATTTCCAGGTTTGATTGATTTATATTTAAAGAGAGATGTTCCATCGAGGCAACTGTTAAAATAATAAAAGGAGAATATTCATAAATTATTTTCTATTTAAAGTTCATCAAGCTATTCAATATTAGAAAACTATTGAGAAATTAAAGCTAGGTTTAGGATATGTTGTATTTAGTGCAATTCATTTCTCCTTTCAGTCATTTAAGACTATAATTTACCAAATTCAGTATCTCCCCCGTTTCCAGATTATGAGCAAACACGATTCTTCGCTTTCTAAAGATCAGTACAATTTACTGAAAGATCTTAAAAAGCAAATTAGTCATCCTCAGCCTAAGGCTGAACCTGTTGCCCCTGTCGTGAAAACAGCGGAGCAGGAACAGGCGGAAGACCTCGATCTATTTCGCAAACAGATGCAAGGCGTACAAAAAATTGATGCCGGCAATATTGCGAAAATTGAAAAATCTCCCAAGAAAAAAGTCGATGCACAAACTCTGGCCAAGCGTGCGGCTGCCGAAGGTCCCATGCATACCGATGAAACCGTGCTGTCTGATACTCAGGCCATGCTCAATCCGGTTGGCAGTCAGGCGAGCTTAAGCTACTGCATTGCGACCTTGCAGCATAAGGTTTTTGAAGATCTGAAAGCGGGAAATCTGCGTTGGTTCGAAGCTGTCGACCTGCATGGTTGTACGGTCGAAGAAGCACGTCAGGCTGTGCTTCAGATTATCCAGATCGCCAAAGATGAAAACCAGAACGTGATCAAGATTGTACATGGCAAAGGGCCTGAAGCGATCTTAAAAACTTATGTCAACGGCTGGTTACGTCAGCACCGTGATGTTCTGGCCTTTGTCAGTGCTCCTGAAAAACAGGGTGGCACTGGTGCAGTTTTAGTTTTGCTAAAACGTGCAGAAAAAAATCCAAAGTTTAAACAGTAAGCGGATTTACCCCCAAAACAAGGCATTGTAAAAGATTTCTGCTACAATGCCGTCCTTGTTCATTCTCAGTTTAAGTGAATACGTCATATGACTATGCAGCAATCTTACGCAAACATTCTTACTGCCGTTGGTGAAGATCTCAATCGCCCTGGTCTCAAAGATACGCCCGTGCGTGCTGCGAAAGCGTTTTCGTATTTAACCTCAGGGTATAGCCAGACTCTGGAAGAAGTGACCAATAGTGCGGTTTTTCCATCAGATAACCGTGAAATGGTTTTAGTGAAAAATATCGAATTTTATTCACTCTGCGAACACCATTTATTGCCATTTTATGGCCGTGTACATATTGCCTATTTACCTGAAGGCAAAGTATTGGGCCTGTCTAAATTTGCACGTATTACTGAAATGTTTGCCCGTCGTTTGCAGATTCAGGAAAATCTGACCCAGCAAATCGCAGAAGCGGTTGCTGAAGTCACCAATGCACGTGGTGTGGCCGTGATGATTGATTCAGCACATATGTGTATGATGATGCGTGGTGTTGGCAAACAGGAATCAACAACGCGTACGGTGTCATTTATCGGTGACTTTAAAACCGATAAAGAAGTCCGCCGTGAGTTTTTAGGCGCTGTACCAGAAAGTTATTAATATAGATTCATAAATGAAAGCCTCAATTGATATTGGGGCTTTTTTACACGATGAGGTTATGAAAATGTCATCTATTTGGATTGCGGGTCGAGGTTTAGGTCAGGCTGAAGAAAGTATCGATTATCCACGTCCAGACCGGCTGGTTAAAGGCAATCCTAAACGCTTGACCCAGAGTGCCTATCAACATCCCAATATGGATTGCGGGATCTGGCAATGTGAAGTGGGTGCCTGGAAGATTGTATTCGCTGAAAATAAACAGGAATTCTTTCAGGTAATTGAAGGGATTGTCCGTTTACATGATGCTCAAGGACAATCCTTTGCTCAAATCAAGGCAGGTGAAGCTGGCATTATTCCACCCGGTTTTGTTGGCACTTTTGAAGTGGTTAAAGCCGTTAAAAAATATTATGTCGTGGTAGAAAGTTAAAACATAAGTACGAGTTTAATATCTTCATCAGTTAAGGAATTTTGCGATCAATTCCTTAACTTTTCTACGTATTCACTCAATTTCTTAAAATTTAATTCCTACATTCTTTTCAAAAATTTATCTTATTAACTTAGTTTCCTTCCTTTAAAAAATAAACAGATTGATGCTGCATAATTAATTTCCTGACTACATTTCCTGCCATGTTTAAATACAGACCTTTTGTTTAGAAGTCTGCATGATCCAAGTATATAAATTCTGGAAACAGCCATGAGTAAAAAGCAGCTTGATCCGCCTAAACGCCCTTCACGTGTTCATTCAAATAGTTTTGACTATAGTCTGGATTTTAAGAAAATTGATTTCCGTAAACGTCCGGACTTATACCGGATTGGACGCGGTGAGCAAGGCGTGCTTTTAGTAGAACCTTATAAGTCGGAAATCCTGCCCCACTGGCGTTTTGCAGATGCTGAAAAAGCCCAAGTCAGTAGTAAAAAAATTTATGCTCTATTTCTGGAATATTTAAAACAGGAAGATTTCGTCGGGGCTGATATGGCACGCAAGTTTTTACAAATGGGTTATACCCGCGCCCGGCGTTATGCCAATCATAAAGGCGGCAAAAAATACGATGGCCCGGTTCCAGATGATAAAAAGGGCTTAAGTGGTGCACATGGGCGTGAGGAATTGCCGCGCAGTTCTGAAGATCCGGTTAAAGCTGCTGCAGCCAAAATATTTAAACAAAAATGGGATGAAGCCAAAATCCATCCCGAATATGTGCGGCAAAAACAGCAATTTCAGGCTGCGATTCAGCAGCAAATTTTAAATTAGACAGACGCTTTTTGTGCGCCCTGAATTTGAGAAGGTTGCGCCAGATAGACCCGGTTACGCCCCGTATTTTTAGCCATATACAATGCAGCATCTGCGGCATCCAGAAATCTTTGGTAATCCGGATGACCATCAAATAACGCACAGCCAATACTGACTGTGAGTCTGAATTGCTGTCCTTGAGCCGTATTGATCAAGCCATGCTCTACATATTTACGGATATTTTCAGCAATGTTCAGCGCGCGTCTTTCATCGGAATCGACCAGCAGCAGCAGGAATTCCTCACCACCGACACGGAATGCATAGTCACTACCCTGAATGTATTTCTGTAGGGCATCCGCAATAAACTTTAAGGCCAGATCGCCAGCTGCATGACCATATTTATCATTAATGGCTTTGAAGAAATCGGCATCAATCGCTAGCAAGGATAATGGTGTCTGGTTATCACGAGAGAAATTGATTTCACGTGAAATAATGGTATTTAAATAACGGCGATTCAATAACTGGGTTAACGAGTCATTTCCAGATTCGATATAATCTGCAACCTGGAATAATTGATCGACCAGGTGCTGTATTTCACGGTTTAAATCACGAATACTTTGAATCAGATTCAGCATCTGATCTTTTTCAGTACATTTCAGCACTGCCTGATTTAGCGTATCGATCTGATAAATTCGCTCGATAATTAAATCGACCTGATCAGAACCGGTAAAGGCATAAGACGCTTTATGAATAAACCATAAGCCAAATTCTGACTTGGACAGCATTTGATGTCTAATGCCTGTAGTGCCAGAAAAGACCTTGAACATCAGCTCATTTTCCCAATCCAGCAATGAACTGCGCTGCTTATCTTTTTGTACCGCGACATCCTGCATTGCAGAAAATACCCGGTAACTGTGCTTCATTTCCTGATTCTGGACTGATTTTGCCTCATAGGAACGACACATAATTTCTGTGGCAAATCCCATGATTTGTACAATATAGCTACAGGTAGTAAGCATGTTCGGCTGCGGATTTAAACTCAGCAATTCAAACATTTTGCGCTGAATTTCTCGTACACCGCGCATAATCAGCCAGGATGGAATCCCAACGCGTGCATGCACATGTCCAACGATATTCTGTTTTTGCACGGCTTCTGCATAACGCTTATTCAGCGCCACACTGAAACTTTCTGAAAGCCATTGATGTAAAGTATCGCGTAAACGCTGCTGAATCAGCTCATCAGTAAAATATTGAGAGGCTTCTTCTTCCAGAAGCATATTTTTATAGAATTCTTCTACCAGTACCGACGAGTGGTCTTGAATAAACTGAAATGCGTGTAGCAAATCATCCGATGAATAATTTTGACAGATCTGCTTCCACTGCTCCGCCAGCATAGCCATACACTCATTATTCATATAACTTTTCCCGATACTTTGCGATTTTCAGTGATATTATGTGAAAAATACAACAATATTCAGGCATTTTAACCCAATTACTGAATACAATCTTTGATAATATCGGTAGAAGTCTCCGAACATGAATTTATTTTAAACATTCAAATATAAGTCATTTGATCTATAAACTTCATTTACTCAATATTCGAGGGTATGTTAGCCAAATTAAAAATAATGGACTAAGCCCAGACTCCATTTTTCCCAGTCTTTCGAGTCCTGTTGCTGATATTCCCAGCTCGCCCGAATGGCATTTTGTGCATTCCATGCATATTGCAACTGGCTTTTTAATTTCAGCTGCCACTGATGGGAGTCTTCCCAATACGGTAATTCCACCTGTACTAGGCTATTGATCTGATCCGTCCAGATATTCTGACAACCCACCGTTGGCCCCATACCGATACGCCATCCTTTGTCTAGCGCTTTTCCGGCCTGCACATGATTTTGTAGCTGCACATAGCAGAGATGTTCACGTGCTTTATTTGCCCAGCTATAGCCACCCTGAACCTGAAAATTGGCTACACCATGCTGTTGCTCGGTACTAAACTGGCCATGCTGATCCAGTGCTTCCTGTTTCCAGCCCAGACTAAAACCCCAAGATAACGGCGCTTTAAACGCATTAATTGGGTTATAGGAATTTACTGTAAGTAGATCCAGATGCTCCAGCTTCACGCGGTCATCACGATACTGCAATGCACCATCCAGGAATAATAATTGGGTTCCTGTACGCAGCCCGCCTTGCGGATCCATAAGGTCATGATAAGCCTGACGATGACCAAGCTGCACAAAAGTCTCACCCTGTACTTGCCCAGTTTCAAGAACGATATTTCGGGCATGATGGCTTTGAACCGGATCTATTTTTGGACGCTCTGGCTGCTGACGCTGTTTGTCTATCGCCAACTGACTTCTTAGGCCTAATAATTTGCGAAAGCGTGGCTGGGCAAAAGATTCATCTACTTCTTGACGAAGAAAATCCAGATATAAATGGTCGTAGGCCATTTCCAGAATCTTGGCCTGATCTTCAGCCGGATAATTTTGCAACATGGCTTCCATTTCAGAGGTTTCTGCATACCCTACCTGATGTGCAGTTTTTGCCAAGGATTTGCCATGTTGCCGGGCTTGAGCCAGCAATTGAGTTTCCAGGGCCGGACGATAAGTCTTCTTCCTGATCAGTCCCTGCTGTTCCACTACTTTTAAGGTTTCGACTGGAATTGCGGCGGTATCGAATTGCTGCTGCAAGTTCAGTTCAGGACGCACCAGATCAAAAAGCCCTAATAGACGATAGGCACAGTTATCATTAATGAAATAATAAGGGAAACTTACCTGTTGCATTTCCCAGAGATGCTTCACCAGAAATCCGGTTTCTTCAGGCGTTAGATTAAGTTCATATTCCCATAAATCACGACTTTCAAAGTCACCATATTCCTTGACTTTGCGGTAATACGGCATCAAGGAATATTCACCCGGATATTGGCCGGTCAGCCCTTTCCAGGCAAAGGACCAGTTATCATTGCTGTCAACTGTAGCAGCATAATTGACCGCATAAGACACCAGATTCAGTTGCTGCTGGTCTTTCGGGTCTAGACGCAGCAAAGTATGACCAAACATGGAGCTGGGATTGCTCATATAATCGGTGGCATAAATCAGGGTCGCCTGATAAGGCTTGACTTCATTCATCCAGCGATCAAAATCCGGGCAACTCGCTTCAGGCAGTTGCTGTTCAGAAATATTCAGCTGTTGCATTAACCACTGGCTACGTGCCGGGAATTTACATCGTACAGACTGATTGGATTCTGCGGGCTCAAACAATGCCTGTATATTTTGCTTTAATTCAAGCTGCAGATCTGTCTTGCCCTGCTTTGCCAGAAAATAGCCAGCATAACTGACTTCACTTTTTCCTTCAGTATTGGCATACATCAAACGCTGCCAGGTCGCGGTCTGGTGCAATTTTTTTTGTGTGGCTTGTTCTAGATAAGCTTGAATATCTGGAGAAATTTCGGACGCAAAACTCAGGGGACTCCACAGCAGGGCTGAGAGCAAAAAAGCATATTTCATTCAGTCTACGGTTCTTTTCAATTTTTATTTATAAGAAAACCCTGCCAGGACAGCAGGGTTTTTACAGCGATACTTAGATATAAGCTTTTAATACTTCATCTTTAGCCATGACTGTTTGCAGAGTACTTAACACTTGTAAAGTATTCTGGTTTTCTTCTGAATAGATTTCAGAGAAATTCTGCTTGGATACAGTGAAGAAACGTGCTTTGTCTTCTGCCTTGATATTTAGCAGTTCAGCCAGTACGTTCAGGCTTTCACCTTCACCTACGGCCATATCACGTGCCAATGCCTCAGCATTTTCATTGGTAAAAGTCACAACTTGAGCCGTTACTGTACCGCCCTGGCTACATCCTAAAGTACCGAAAGTAATACCTAGCCACTGGTTAGTAAACAGCACGTTTGTTGTACCTGCAAGCAGCTTAGGAATAATGCCTGACTGGCCTGCCCAGACCTGGCTACCAATACCACAACCTACATCTCTATCCGCCATCGCCATACCAGAACCCGTTGCCAATACCACAGCGAGCATAATCTTTTTTAACATACTTATTCTCCGGTTATTCTCATGCATCTTTTGTTATTACGCTAATGATGTAATCTTCATTACACATTCAGGAGAGTAGCGGGAAGTCTAATTTGGCGCAATGAAAAAAATGTCCAATTTACATAAACATAAACAGAATAGTTTTACCGGTTTTTTAGGCTCCAGTTACCTTGAGAATTACGCTGTCCTAGAATCTTTAACACCAGCACCAGACTGAGCAATAAAAGTAAATACCAGGAACCGAGCTTGCCCCAACCGACCATATGCCATTTTTCTACCTGGCTTGGATATAACCAGATCTGATAAAAGGTACTGATATTCTCTGCCACCCAGATAATAAACGCCAAGATCAACAGGACAGGCAACATCGGTAGCTGAAAAGCGTGCTGATTCAACTGAAACCGAATTCTGGTTTTCCAGAACATCACTACACTCCAGACAAATAACAGCAAACGATAGTCGGGAATGAAGAATTTACTCATAAAGTTGATGTAGGACAGTACTGCCAAAGCCAGCATATGGCTAAAGGGCGGCAATTTTTCAAATGAGACTTGGTATAAGCGTAAGGAACGTGCAAAAAAACTGCCGACAGCCGAATACATAAAGCCAGCAAATAAAGGCACAGTCAGTATTTTAAAAATTGCAGGTTGTGGATATTGCCAGGATGCAATTGCCGGATGGGTCAGGAAAATTTCCATGACCATCGCCATGATATGGAACAAGGCAATTACTTTGGCTTCGGCCCAGGATTCCAGTTTGGTATAGAGCAATACTACCTGAATCAGTAAAGCGAAAAATAATAGATAGTCATAGCGGTAGAAACCGTAAAAAAGTTCACTACCCATTGATGCAGTTTGTGCAAAAGCAAGCAGGAGCAGAATCCCAAATAAGGCAGCCGAAGCTGCCTTATAGGTAAATTCAAACCCTGATTTAAAAAAGTCGATCAACGTTTACATCCTAAAGATATTTAGCGCTGTACTCATGTACGGTATCAATAAATACTTTAGGATTGGTTGGATCCACCCACTGGGTAATGCCATGACCTAAGTTGGCTACATAGCCAGTTTTTTCACCGTTGGCATAGGCATCATGCAGCATCAGCTTGGTTGCTTTAGCAATCGCGTCCGGAGTGCCATATAAAGTCGCTGGATCCAGGTTGCCTTGTAACGCAGCACGACCTGCAACAGTCTGGCGTGCAACATTGAGCGGTGTGGTCCAGTCCAGGCCAAAGGCATCTGCACCGGTCGCAACCATTGGCTCTAGCCATTGACCGCCACCTTTGGTAAACAGAATCACTGGAATCTTGCGGCCATCTTTTTCACGTTGCAAACCTGCCACAATTTTTTGCATATAATTAAGTGAGAATTCAATATATTCACGATGAGCAAGTGCCCCGCCCCAGCTATCAAAGATCTGTACCGCCTGAGCACCGGCATCAATCTGGGCATTTAAATATTCGGTTACGGCATCTGCCAAACGCTCTAATAAAGCATCCAGAACTTCTGGCTGTGCGTACATCATGTTTTTAGTGAAACGGAAGTCTTTACTCGAACCCCCTTCAACCATATACGTCGCCAAGGTCCACGGGCTGCCGGAGAAGCCGATCAATGGTACTTGCCCACCCAAAGCCGAACGAATGGTCGACACCGCATTCATTACATAATCAAGGTCAGACTTGGCATTAAATTTGGGTAAATTAGCCACATCCTGTTCAGTCCGCACAGTTTTGTGGAATTTCGGACCTTCACCTGCTTCAAAATAAAGACCCAGACCTAAAGCATCCGGAACAGTCAGAATGTCCGAAAATAAAATGGCCGCATCCAGCTCATAACGGCGTAAAGGCTGTAAAGTCACTTCACAGGCAAAGTCAGTATTTTTGCAAAGAGAAAGGAAATCCCCTGCTTTGGCACGTGTTTCTCGATATTCTGGTAAATAACGGCCTGCCTGACGCATCATCCATACAGGGGTAGTATCTACAGGTTCACGTAACAATGCGCGCAGAAAACGATCATTTTTTAAGGTCGTCATTCACTTTCCTATCTATCTTTGATATTGCCCACATCATAACAAAATGACTGCATTTTGAATAACTTCTCATGACTTTAAAAACCGATCATGTTAAGTGATCAAATGTGAGGAATTACACAAAAGAACTACTGCATCTCCACATTTTTTCTGTAATACTTATAGTGTTTTTTCACATAGTTAACGAAATATTTTTAAGGTTGAGTTACATGTTCGTTCGCACAATGCTCGCTGTGAGTCTAGGTTGCATTTTCGCAGGTACTGTTTTCGCTGCGTCTACTGCTGAACAACCATTAAATCCCCAAGTTGTCACTGATGTTGCGGTACAGGATCCGATTGACCCTTTAGCGACTGAAGCTTCGGCAGCACAAGCAGAAACTCGAATTAGTGCTCAAGAACAACAAGATCTGAAGAAAGCTTCTGAAGCATTAGATGTATTACAAAATACTGAAGACCAGACGGCCGATATTGGTGTTGCTTCAACCAAGACTAAAGCACCGACGAATTCTGCTGCTGCGAAAGCATCTTGGACTTTAGATGGCCTTAATAATGCAAGCTGGTATGAA
The DNA here is from genome assembly GCF_000369625.1 of Acinetobacter variabilis. Classification (GTDB taxonomy): domain Bacteria; phylum Pseudomonadota; class Gammaproteobacteria; order Pseudomonadales; family Moraxellaceae; genus Acinetobacter; species Acinetobacter variabilis. Next base: position 457,137 of record NZ_KB850113.1, on the reverse strand, counting down.
GATATTGGTAAAGGCCAATTTCCGGTGTATGCACGTGCGCATGTCATGTTGAATAATGCCCATGCTTCTCCAGGTGCGATTGACGGTACTAGCGGTAAAAATACCTTGAAAGCGATCGCATCTTTCCAGCAAATGAATGGTATTAAACCAACAGGTACGTTGACTCAGGAAACTTGGGATGCCCTATTGGCTAAACAAGGTTCTAAGCCTGCTTTTGTAGAATACACCATCACTGAAGAAGACCTGAAAGGTCCTTATGCCGAGTCTATTCCTTCTGACTATGCCTTACAGGCAAAAATGAAAGGTCTATATTACACTCGCGTAACTGAAATGCTGGGTGAAAAATTCCATATGGATGAAGACTTTTTGAAAAAGTTAAATCCAAAAGCTACCTTTAAGAAAGCTGGGGAAAAGCTGATTGTTGCCAATATCCGCAATGAAGTTCCTGAAGATATTCATTTGATTGTGGCGCATAAAGGTGCTAAGCAGCTTTATCTGTTCAATAGCCGCAACCAGATGATCGCTTCTTTCCCGGCAACGATTGGTAGTTCAAGTACTCCATCGCCAACAGGAACTTATAAGGTGACTGGCGTAGCGAAAAACCCATGGTATAGCTACTCGCCATCTAACTTTGTTCAAGGCAATAACAAGAAACCACTTTCTTTACCACCTGGTCCAAACGGTCCTGTAGGTAATATCTGGATTGGTTTAAGCAAAAAATCATTTGGTATTCACGGTACACCGAATCCTTCTGCAATCTCTAAAACTGCGTCACATGGCTGTATCCGTCTGACTAACTGGGATGCGAATGATTTAGGCCGTAAAGTGAAATCAGGTGTAACTGTCCGTTTCCTTGAATAATCTTTATTTAAATACCTAAGCCCGCTTACGAGTGGGCTTTTTTTATACCTACATCCTTTTGTATCGTTGCGAAAATGCAATGATCTGTCGCCTGTTTATGATTTTTTAAGAATTAAAACAACGGTATGATGATCTCAAGTTAAAAATTAAAGTGAGATAAACCCATGAAAGCTTTTCTACATCCAAGTGAAAATCGTGGTCATGTAAAAATGGGCTGGCTGGAATCTAGACACAGCTTCTCATTTGGCAACTGGTACAATCCGAACTATATGGGCGTGAGTGCTTTACGTGTCATTAATGACGACCTGATTGATGCACATCAGGGCTTTGGTACCCATCCGCATGACAATATGGAAATCCTGACCTGTGTATTGAAAGGTACGATTACTCATCAGGACAGTATGGGCAATCATGGCGGTATTGCAGCAGGTGAATGGCAACTGATGAGTGCCGGAACCGGTGTACGTCATAGTGAAATGAACCAGAGCGATGAACAGGTACATCTCCTGCAAATCTGGATCATTCCGAATGAACGTGATGCTCAGCCGAATTATCAGCAAATTCGGCTGGATGCAAAAGAACAACCGAATCAATGGCATTTAATCTGTGGACCGAATGACAATGCACCCATGCACATTCGTCAAAATGCAGAAGTCAAAACCGCAGTGATCCATCAAGGCCAAAGTCTGAATATCAACGCAACCCAGCATATCAATTATGTACATGTGATTTCTGGCTCAGTACAAATTGCAGAATATACAGTTGAAGCTGGTGGTGCGATTGCCTTTATGGATGATGCAGAAATTAAAGCAATTGAAGATGCGCAAGTGATCTGGTTTGATTTACCAGAAGCTACTCATTAAAGCTTCTATTTATATTCAGTCTATGCCGACTCATCACTTGATCAGTCGGCATTTTTTATAGGAAAAATATAGTGATTCATTCTTTATAAGGATTTGAACTTCAATATACCGCTATACAAATTAAACCAATTCACATTAGTTTTTTACCGAACAACAGTAAATTTTGGGCGAAGATTGAGCTGATCTATTTTGATTGAATCAATATAGCGAATGGCTGTTCTGGTCATTATCTTGTATAGATTAAACAGGTGTATGCACCTTTTCATTTATTCTGAATAAACCGAAGAGCATATCTAATGAACCAGATTTTAGAAATTCAAAATAGCCAGCAACAAGCTATGCGCTTTTTATTAGACTTTTTAAAACAGCAGCAATATCAGTTTACCGCTATTACGCCACTTTCCCATCAACGGATTCTGGATCGCAAAAGAAGCGAGAAAAATAAACAGAAAACCCTACAGGATATCTTTGGCTGGAATCTGGAATTTACAATTACCGATCTTGATCCTGTTCTTTTTTCATTATTGTTAGAACATCAGCTTCTAGAAGTTCAGGATAATGCATATAAAAGTCTGGTCAGAGTCGCATCACTCGAAGACGAATTATTTATTCATTCAGCCTTTCCTACGACCCAACAGGACGCTGTTTTTTTTGGTCCTGATACTTACCGTTTTGCCTATCATTTAAAGCAGTATTTATCTTGCCAGGCCAATTCTTTTAAGCGGGCGGCTGAAATATGCTGTGGTACTTCTGCTGCTGCAATTCATATGGCTAAACATTTTCCAGATCATGAGGAAATCTTTGTCGCAGATCTGAATCCGAAAGCTCTTCTCTATAGCCAGATTAATATCGATTTTTCAGGTTTTAATTCGATTCATCCTCTGCAGAGTAATTTATTTTCTGGTCTTGAAGGTCAGTTTGACCTGATTTTTGCCAATCCCCCTTATTTAGTTGATCCAGATCAACGGCAATACCGTCATGGAGGCAATAAACTGGATGGCAATGAATTGTCTTTTAAGATTATTAAACAGGGTTTACAGCGACTCAGTCCAGATGGACATCTATTTTTATATACTGGCGTCACTATTTGTCAGGATGGCAATCGCTTCTTGCAACATCTGGAAGCTTTGATGAAACAGCATCAAAATATTGACTGGTCTTATGAGGAAATTGATCCGGATATTTTTGGTGAAGAGTTAGAGCAACCTGCTTATCAACATGTAGAAAGAATTGCGCTGGCCCTACTCAAGTTCGAAGTCAAAACTGATAAAACATGAAATTTCAGCTCGGGTCGAGGCTATTTTTAAACTGCGGCCTAATTAAAACAAATAAAAATTAACTCAATCCGCATCACATTAAATATTATTCTTAATAAATATTTATCATTTAAAAACATATACTTAAATTAAATATTAGTTCTATTTTATCACTACTTACTTCTATAATTCTCATCTGATATTTACGACAACTTTAAAAATAATGTCGTCTTTTTGGTTATACCTTGGGGAAAATTGTGGAAAGAAATTATTTGAGGTTGAGAACAGCCTTACTGACCTTATCGCTATGATCAGTCTGATTGCCTGTGGTGGAGGTGGCAGTAGCGGAACATCTTCTCCTGCAGAAACACCAGATTCTGCTGTTAATCCACCATCAACAAATAATCCACCTGATAACGAGGAATCATCCCCCTCACCTGTAGAAACACCTCATGGCAGTACACCACCTTTAAATCCACAAACGCCAACAACCACCCGGATTAATAAGGCATTGAGTACAGGTGACGCGATACCTTTAACTGAGCAGGATTCAACTGCACTACTAGACTGGGCCTTACAGCTCGCCAAGCAACGACAAACGTGGCAAAAGGGTTTAATTACCTCACTCTATACCAGTTCGAATGGCAAAGTTTTGCAACCTCAACTGCAATTTACGCCAACTGCTTCGATTAATCTTTATCCTTATGATTTAAGCGCGGCTTTGCCCATCGCAGTTTCAGATCAAGCTTGTGGCTGGAATTTAAGTCAGCAGGCGAATAAAGGCTGTGGTCTGGGAGTCGCATCACAAATCGGTAAAGGCCGTGCGCTGGCTTTTGGCCAGAATATGCTCAGGGGGATCTCAGCGAATAGTCCTGACGTGGTAGATTTTGCGCCCGTGCTCAACAATGGTTTTCGCTGGCTTTTGACGGGGAAAACACAGGCACAGCCTAAACAAGAACTAAAACTTACCGTTAATGGCCTGGCACAAACTAACCTGAGCATGATAGAAAATTATTTTGCCCAGCATTTAGGGGTTAAAGTTACCTTTCTACAATGTAATGTACTGGATCAAACCAATACCTGCTGGAAAGATGCTGACCTGATGATTTTAGGCAGTAATATCGGCGCCAATAATTTTGAATCCAGCTTGATTCAGGAATATCTGGAGGCAGGTAAGCTAATATATTTCCAGGCAATGGGTTATAACGTCACTACACCGATAGAAAAAATCTTTTCGGCATTGAAGATTGAGACCAATAATAATTACTGGCGTGGCCAAGATACTTTACTCATGTCTTCAGGACATTCCATCACGGATCAATGGAATAAAGTGAATGACATCGATAGTACGATCCAAATGCTGGAATATTTCAAGTCACCAAGTGCAGCACACCTAGGTGATTTAAATGCCAATAATCCGTTGATTCAAACCATCAATAAAGCTTCTACCAATCTACAAAATTTAAATGCACAAGGCATTACTGCATTTAGCGCAAAAAATAATAATCAGATTCTAAAAGCTTTGGTGTTATTGGCAGATCTCTGGCGTCCAGACGTGAATTACAGCGGACTGTCGAAAAATGGCGATACTCTGACTTTTATGCGTACTTATGCCAGTGATTCCTGGACGGACTATAAACGCAAAACCACATTGGTGAATCCAAATGGTGCCGGTGATTATATGCCAGCCTCTGCACAAAACATGGCTGTCAGTGCGCAAGCCGAAACCATTACTGTGACCATTCCGCAAGGCAGCGGAATTACCGCAATTGGTCGTGCCAGCATCCCGGGCAAGCCTGTCAGTATTGAGATTGTTGATGCTCAAGGTGCGCAGCTTTCAGTCCAAACCAGCTATTTACGTGCCTGGGGCAATCCCTTTGATGATGGCGGCTATAAACGTCCTCGCCGACCAAACAGTTTCGCCGTAAAATTAGACGCCACTCAAAGCAATGACTTTATCAGCCCGTTCGGTGGACCATTGATGTTGAATTACAGCAATGCCAAAGCAGGCTCTGTGGTGACCTTAAAAATCAAAGGTGCAGCAAAATATGCACATTATGATTTTACTCAAACGATCACTGAAGCGGATATTAGCGAAGCCACCAGCATCCTGCAAAGTAGAAACTTCGGCTGGAACACTTTTAAATTTGTTGGTGGTGAAATTCAGCAGACCAATGACTATGCGTTAAAAGCCATTGGTGATCGATCAGCACGTACCTATGTGGATCAGATTAAGGGCGTAATCTTTGACAGTAACCACATTGCCAACGGTTATAACAATATGCCGCTGGATAGCAGTACGGCACAGCGTTGTAATGAATTAGGCTGGGATTGTATCGGCAAAGTTCATCGTGCCCCGAATGTTCAGCATTTTGTGGGCTGGATTGCGACCTGTGGCTTCCTATGCTCAGGAAATCCATCAGATGGGTCAACTGGCATTGATACCGGTTGGGGCTGGGTGCATGAACTGGGACATAATACTGTTCAGGATGTCTTAACCATGGTATTCCCTTCCATTGAAACCAGAAAACCTATTGGCTGCGGAGTGGAATGTAATAACAACATTCTGGCGGGTTTAAGCATGATGAGTAAATATCATCTATATGCTCAGGACAGTAATGGCAGCAACTTCCGCCACCCAACTTTATATGCCAATATCAAGGATACACGAAGTCTTGGTTTATCAGGTGAAGCACAACGTGCCGCAATGGAAAAACGCTTATGGCAAGATGGCTATCATGTATCGATGCAGGCCTTCCATATCCAGATGGCCATGAACTATACCCGTTTACATCAAGGTAAATCGCGACCTGATCTTCAGGGTGTATTTGAGTTCATACGCTTACTGAATACTTCACAACGTTTGTATAATCAGATTGATTTAAGCAAAGCATCTCAAGCAGATAAGAATAAACTGGGATTAGGCGCCTTTAATGCGAAAAGCATGAGCCGCCCTGACCTGATTTATGTGCTCAGTTCAAAAATCATGGGCTATGACCTAAAAGATTTTTATGCACTTTATGGCTTGCCTGTCACTGCAACCGCCCATGCTTCAGTCGCTATGCTTAATCTGCCTACCGCACCTTTGTATTTCTATGCGCAACCGGATGGCGGTTCAAATCGCTTGGCAACAGGACAATCGCTCACCATTCCAACGCATGGCCCTGTCCCTAATTATCCTTATTAATTGATCGATCAAATATAAAAAAATCCCCTCTTCGGCTGGGATTTTTTTATAGCAGAGCATTTTCATGATCAGTGTATGAGCGACCATCAAAAGCTAAATAAATAGCGATTTACTTATTTCTCTTGTCTCGACTGCCCTCAAGGATTTCAATTAAGCTCAGATTGATATTTCTTGCCAGTTTTTTTAATTTCTCTCTCGGTTTACCTCTGCAAAGAAAGCGGAAACTATAAAGCTCATCCTTATAAGAAATCACATAGAAAAAAGTTCCTACTGGCTTTTTTTTGGTTTCTGTCCCGCCTCTTTTTAATAGTCCTGTACAGGCAATATAAATATCAGAATAAAACATTTTCTTGGCTTTTCTGACCATTTCCTGCGTGACTTCCATAGATTCCGGGGTATATTTTTTAATAAATTCAGGTTTGATTTTTAAAATATTCTCTTTGACACCCATGTCATAACACACCAGTCCGCCATATAAAATATCACCCGAATATTTATTTTGGGAAAATCGGTAAGCCAGGTAACCTGCTGATGCACTCTCTAGAAAAGTAATACTTAATTTTTTTTTTGGCGAGTAATTTTATACATTTATTCATAGAATAAACTCCTGACTTTATGATCATCTATTGAGTATTAAATATTCAAAAAGAAAAGATTAAATACTTAGCGTCTGAATGTCCTAGTAAAACGGCTTTGTTGCATAAATACATAACCAACTGATTTTGTTCATTTAATTTTTAGGTTGAAATTCATACAAACCTATTTAAATCAGAAGCTTACAAAATCTTTATGCAACAAAGCCTAGTAAAACTAAAACTGAATTGCCTTTGCTCACCACTTTAAACCAGCTGTATATCCTCAGTCATTTATATGACTTAAGTTCATACCAACGAAACTTATAATAACCTTGACGGGTTTTAACTCTGATTGGCTTTCTGATTTGATGTGTATTAGATTTTTTATAGGTTGATAATAGTTTTATGCCTAAAAGCATAAGTAGTAGAAGATATAAAATAGGGATCACTGAAATGATGGCTAAGTCGATTTAAATATGGGCTAAAAATGCGCTTATTAATTCAGGACTTATTTATAAGATGATGAATAGGTTTAATTATCAAGTTTATAATTTCAAAGACAAAATCCTGGCAAGAGACTAGGATTTTTTATATTCACTTTTGGTCATGTCACATGACCACTAAATAATTTTGAAAATTTTGCCGCGGATGGTGCTTTGAAAAAACATTTCAAAACTTGGGCGAATATTTTCACCTTCAATTGTAATATGTTTGACGTTAGAATCCGATTGGGTATGAACAAAATCAGGGTCAACAGTAGCTTGAATCACGTATTGAACACCGAATTGATCTTTCACACTGATATTTTGTTTAAGCATAAATAAACCTTTAATAATGATTATGAGAGAGATCGGCTAGAAATTGGTTAGCCAATATATAATTTAAATATTAAATAACTTTATGATTTAATTTAAATAATTTATTTAAAGATGTATAAAATGTACGACCGTCTAGATTCAGGTCAACTTCGATTCCTGATTGAAGCAGCACTCTTTTACCTACTTCAATTTCCTTAAAACCTTGACGTGTATTTTGCATTTTATTCAAGGGAATCAAAGAAACAATAATTTCTGTACCATTTTTAGATTTTGCAATTAATTCATTAATTTTTAACAACTTGTATCCTATTTTTATACTTCTTCCAATCTAGAAAAAGCTTTTTAAATTTCATTTAAAACAATAAAAAAACACTGATGCGTGCTTTTTTATTCTAAAGACTTATAGCGCAGTAATATTTACAGCATTTGGGCCTTTTTGACCTTGAACTACGCTGAATTCAACTTGCTGGCCTTCCATTAAGGTTTTAAAACCTGAACTGGCAATTTCACTGAAATGAGCAAAAACATCTGGACCAGATTCTTGTTGAATAAAACCGAAACCTTTAGTCTCGTTGAACCACTTTACAGTACCTTTAACAATATTTGAGTTTGACATAATAAAACCTATTAATTTTTAGTCATCTGAATGACCAGTTGTAACTTTGAAAATAATAAAGAATGGAACTTAAAATCTGGATAAAACGAAGGATTATGAATAAAACGACGATACTTAAGGAAGATTTTTTGCAACAAGACTTTTTTCTAGTTAAGGCCAGTATATAGGAAGATTTAAACTAATCAAGTTTTCTTATATATATATTTAATTACCTTATAAATAGTATTTTTTATTTACAGAATTTTTATTAAATTTCAATTACTTGATAAAATAAAACCGTATTGTTTGAGTAGGTTGAACTTCTACATTTTAGATTACCTTCGCTTTCTCCAAACAAAAAAGAAGCAGAGAAATAACAATGTCATCGCTCTGCTTTACTTAATATTAGGCCGCCCTTTTCCTAATAATATTAAAAGGTCACACGCTTATATTCCCGATATTCCGGTATCCAGAAATTCGTATCAATGGCTTTTTGCAGCACATCAAAACCAACTTTTGGAGCAACGCCATCATCAATCGCAGCTTGCGCAACCCTTAAGGCAATAATCTTGGAAATATGCTGGATCTGATCCAGATCTGGCAACAAGTTGGCAGTTGGATCCTGAAGTTTTGGAGAGCATTCTGCTAAGGCATTACTTGATGCCATCAGCATATTATCCGTAACACGTGTAGCACCTGAAGCAATCACGCCTAGTCCAATTCCCGGAAAAATATAAGAGTTATTGCATTGAGAAATAGTATAAATCTGTTCCTGATAATTAACGGGTGCAAATGGACTACCTGTAGCAATCAAAGCTTTTCCATTGGTCCATTGAATAATATCGGCTGGAACAGCTTCTACGCGAGAAGTAGGATTCGATAAAGGAAAGATAATCGGATGTTCACAATTTTCAGCCATTGTCGTGACCACATCTTTGCTAAATAATCCCGGCTGTCCAGATACCCCAATCAGTACTGTAGGTTTTGCATATTTAATGACATCCAATAGAGAAATAATCTCTTCAGCATTTCCCCATTCAGCAATATTTTCTGGTTCTTGGGCCAGTTTTCTCTGGAAATTTAATAGGTTTGGCTGATTCTGGGTAATAAGGCCGAAGCGATCCACCATAAAGACCCGCTTACGTGCCTCTGCATCAGTCAGGCCTTCTGCTACCATTTTTGCCACAATCTGTTCAGCGATCCCACAACCGGCTGAACCTGCTCCCAAAAAGGCAATGGTCTGGTCTTTTAGTTGCTTATTAGACGCATAGGAAGCTGCAATCAGACTGCCTACTGCCACAGCTGCCGTACCCTGAATATCGTCATTGAAGCAACATACTCGATCGCGATATTTTTCCAGTAAAGGCATGGCATTGTGCTGGGCAAAATCTTCAAATTGAATTAGCGCATCGGGCCATCTTTGCTGAATCGCCTGTATCACCATTTCGACAAATTCATAATATTCATCACCAGTGATACGAGGCTGACGCCATCCCATATAAATCGGATCATTCAACAACTGCTCGTTGTTCGTGCCCACATCCAAAGTAATCGGTAAAGTATAGGCGGGACTAATACCTCCGCAGGCCGTATATAAAGCCAGCTTTCCAATCGGAATGCCCATTCCACCAATGCCCTGATCGCCTAAACCAAGAATGCGCTCTCCATCTGTAATCACGATCACTTTGACATTTCTTCGATTTACATTATATAGGATATGCTCAATATGATCCCGATCCGGATAGGAAATAAAAACCCCGCGATGACGGCGATAAATCTTGGAAAAATGCTGACATGCCTCTCCTACCGTTGGCGTATAGATGATCGGCATCATTTCGCTTAAGTGATTTTCGATCAAATGATAGAAAAGCGTCTCATTGGTGTCCTGGATGTTACGTAGGTAAATATGCTTATTGATTGCATCATTGAATGAGCAATATTGCTGATACGAACGCTGACTTTGCTCCTCAATCGATTCGATCGCTTGGGGCAAAAGTCCATGTAAATTAAAATGAATACGTTCTTCTACAGAGAAAGCTGAGCCTTTATTCAGCAATGGGAGTTCAAGTAATGCAGTGCCTGCATAGGGAATATAAAGTGGACGTTTAGGATTCAGAGGTTCAGTTGCCATTTTTAACTCGCACTTTAAGATTCGACATGAATGAAAGCCGAAAAGAACAAAAAATTATCCTACTATCCTAGTCGACTTTCAGCTGTTTCAGTCATTCAGCGAATTAATAATGAAAAATGTTCTATTTAATAAACTGATAACGGCAATAAAATAAGCTTTAAATTTTTGTATCCTCTTGTCAGATAAAAATTTAGATCATACTTTTTTTAATTGAGACTTATTAGATACTTGTTATGTGCTCACCTCAAACAACTCAGTTAGTTCAAATTTTGGCAATAAAAAAAACATACTTAAAAAAGGCAGATAAGATGTGCAATTAAAGAAATAGTTGGTTTTATAATACAGTGCCTATGCTCATCAGTAAAAGTATTTAACTCAGACAGGCGCAAGACTTGTTCTAGACTTGCTTCTTTAGCTCATCTACACTGCCCAATTACACTAACTCAAATTAATATAATACTTTACAATATTCATTTTGGCCATATAGCTGATATTGGAGAATTCGCTACACTAGGTAACATCCATAATAATTCCAATATTATTTTACTGCACAAAAAAATCTTTCAAATTAGATATATTTGCTCCACTAAATTATGAAATCCTCATCAAAAATGATTATATATATCTAGAATTTTGGTTATTATTCAACAATTAAATTTCAATCCTATATTGGAAAGTATTTTTAACATTCGATACACTGGTTGGTTTGCCATCGACGAGACGAGGCTGGTATTTAAAAGTGAGTGCAGCCTGAATCGAAGGTCGTACAAACATCGGATGGCAGTCACCTTGTGCCTTTGGATTTTCTACCCGTCCTTTTTCATTCACGTTATACACCACCGTACAATCCCCCTCCAGCTTACGATCCAAAGCTTGTTCAGGGTAAGCTGGTGCTATTTTTACAACAGGTTGATAATTTTTAACATCAAATGATTCAGGATGAGTTTGTGCTTTAGGTTCTACTGATTTCTGGGTCTTCGTCTGAGTTGGTATATCCGCTTGGGACTGCGTATCTACTGTTTTCTGAGATTCCGCTACTGCCGTTTGCTTTTCCGTCACGACTTGCTGTGTCGGTTTAGCCGCTGTAGGTACAATTTTGCTACTCTGTGACTCTACAAACTTCTTGGTGGTTTTCGGTTGGACTTCAGTAGGTTTCTCAAGCTGTTTTTTGACAGGCTCATGTAAGGGTTTTTCTTCGACTATCGGCTCAGGCTTTTTAGGTTCAGGTTGTTGTTTGATTGGAGGGGGTATTTGCACAAATTGTAATTGAATGGTTTTCGGCTTGGGTTCCGCCAATGTTTCATGCATCTCAACCGTACATAACCATGCAATTAGCGCAATATGCAATCCAGCCGTGACCGAAAGTGCTAGACCTTGATCACGAAACCTAATTTTGGAAACGGTTGCCATCATGATTGTGGTTCCTCTGTCACTAGCCCCAAGTTCGTTACCCCACTTTTTTGCAAGGCTGCTATGGCCTGTGCAACCAGTTGATAATCAGCATTCTGATCGGCACGTACATAAAACTGTAAGCTTTTATCTTTTTGAATAATCGGAACGAGCTTTTGTTGCATAGTGGCTAAATCAATGGCCTGATCCGTAACTTTCTCGGTATTCACTTCTGATCCAATATTCCAGTAATACTGGCCATTGGCTTGAATAGATAAGGTTACAATACGCTGCTGTTGTGACGCGGGCATGACATTGGCATCCACTTTAGGCAAATCAATTTGAATGCCTTGCGTCAACATTGGTGCAGTCACCATAAAAATTACCAACAATACCAACATGACATCAATATAAGGAACCACATTCATTTCAGCATTGGGTTTTAATTTTTGAGGACGCTTAATCATGGTTCTTGCTCCTTAACGCGAAGTGCGCTCAGTGTGCCCCAACAAACGATAAATACGCGTTTGCAACTCATTGGCAAAACCGTAATAACGACTGGAAAGCTTGTCAGCACGTGCCGAAAAACGGTTATACGCCACGACTGCAGGAATAGCGGCAAATAAACCAATGGCTGTCGCAATCAGCGCTTCTGCAATCCCTGGGGCAACTGTATTGAGGGTTGCCTGTTCAACGGCAGACAGTCCTATAAACGCATTCATAATGCCCCAGACCGTTCCAAATAAGCCTATATACGGGCTGACTGAACCAACTGTTGCGAGAAAGGTCAGATTCTGCTGAAGCTTTTCTTCTTCCTCACTGATGCTACTGAGTAAACGACGTTCTACCCCATCAATCACATCACTTGTGGTGAGTTGCTCATCTTTGATCAATTGATGGTATTCATCCACCCCATGTTGAAAAATGCTGACAACGCCTTTTTGTTGTGCAGGCTGTTGGTAATCTTGCTGTAAAAGCTTGAGATCTTTTTGCTGTCTAAAATTCTTTAAAAAACGGTTCCAAAGCTGCTCTTGTCCACGAAGTAACATGCCGTGACGCACGATTAAATACCAACTTATGACTGAGGATAAAACCAAAATCAACATCACTACTTTTACCAACACACTGGCATGGCTAATCAACATCCAAACTGACATTTGATCCATCGTTGCTTGCATAACGCACTCCAATTTTTTTACTGCATGGTGCAGTACATATATATTTTTAAAATGGGCTGTGATTCTTTAGCAGCCCATGTACTCACTCAGGTACTAAAGCGCTATTTAGTCCAAATGCAGGGCTTGAGCGATTTTTTCCCAAGGCACATATTTAAAGTTCTGATTGGTTTCAGGCATACGTTTACGTCCGTCTTGCACCACCAACATGCCTCGCTTCCATTTGCCACCAAAATTTAGGGAACTCACATCCAGTCCATCTGTTTCAGACACAGCGTCAATGCCTTTTTCGGTATTGATGCCAATACGAAATGCGCCACGAACCGTGTAAGGTGCAGCGGCATCAAGCACCACAAAGCTGTCATTGCCTTGGCTTGAAACCACCAAATAACTTTGGTTTTTGCCGTGATAAAGTCCCATCCCCTCAATGTCATCATGCATCACATCTCCTACACCTATCACCTGCTGCATAGGAAGCTGAGTTTGTAGGTTGAGATCTTTTACCCACACCGCGACATCTTCTTCACCCAAGAAAATACGCCCTTTGGCATCGTCTACGACACAGCCTTCAGGTTGGGTTTTCACTGAAAAACGTTGTACTTCTTCAGCCCTTAATTTTTGCTGTGCAGCCGTGATGTGGTATTGAACAAAAGTCCCGTTTTTATCGTTGGGAATGGCATAGATTTCCCCTTGAGCGTCGCGGTACATGCAAATGCCATAGATATCATCCAATGTGGTTGCTAACTCGCCAAGCACAGAAACCTTGCCCGTTTTGGGTTGAATCGCAAAGAGATGCAGGCTGTTATGATCTCGGTTCGATGCCACCGCCAAATCGACTGTCTGATTGCCCCATTTGAAACCGTGGCGTACATCGACATTATTCAATCGCCCTACTGGCAAGTACTGCACAGTTTTACCCTGTAAGTCGTTAACCTGTAGACCACCTTGTTTATCTGTCGCTAGAATACGGGACTGACTCGGCTGTGCAGCGTTATGCCAAATCGCAGGATCATCAGCCGCGTCACCTGTACTTGGCACACCCTCCGTCTGCACTTCTGCTGGAATAGTAATGATATTTTGAGCTTTGGTCTGGGTCTGCGTTTCCCATTCTACATCTGTCACTTTCACGGTTTTATCATCTAAAATCAGCAAGGATTTATCAGTTAAATTACCTTGAACACTCAAAGTCTCTGCTTCTTTCACCGTGTCTAGTTGTAAAGGCGGCTGTGCTTTCCATTGCTTATCTTGCTTTTGATAACGATAAAGCAAAGGTTTTTCTGCATCGAGTACCGCGACATGATCATCTACAATCGCAATTGCAGAAGGTGAACCTTGAATCGAACCAAAGGGTTGCACGAGATCCACCGCCTGACGCACCATGTCTGCTTCAGAATGAGCTGGATATGCCCAAATGCCAACATTAGCTTCATTAATAAACAACTCTGCTGTGGCATCATTCACTTTGCATACACTACTAGCAGGTGGAAAACTGAGACGGCGTACCAACTGTGGTTGAACCAAAGCCTTCTCATGCTGAGCCACCAACCATTGTTCACCAAGCCCCTCTTCACCTACTAAAAAAGCAAAACTCAGCCCTTGAGCATCGGTATATAGGCAAACATCTTCAGACTTAAATGAACGCTTTGGAATAAAACTAGGCTTGTCCCATGCTTTATTTTTTAAGTTCATGCTCATCAGTTGAATTTGCTGTTGTTGCAAATTCGACGCAGCAATCAATAAATGCTCCGAACCAATCCGATAATCAAAACGCCCAAACTGACCTTGAATTTGATGTAGTACATTTTGTTGATCATCTAAAATTTGTAGCCCTTTATTTTTACTACTCAACAGTGCGGCAACTTCAGGCCATGCACTTAAGGTTAACCATTGCACATCCTCAGTTTTCGCCCCATTCATGTCGACTTCACGTAATTGCAACTTCGCTGCCATAGGCTGATCTATTGGTATTTCAACCGAGCTTAACGAATGGCTATTTTGCGGAGCTCGGGGCACGCTGTGCTGACTGCATGCGCTCAATAACAGCAAGCAACTGCTTAAAGCAGACCATTTAAAAGATGAAAATTTCATAGAGATACTCAAAATTGGGCAAGGAACCTCAGGTCTGCTTCTGTTGAGCAAACCTGAGTACTAAATTTAATTCGACTTAAAAATGGGTATAGGTCAGTGCCAGTTTGTAAGCTGGGCCATACTCTTCATATTGCGCGTTATAAGCCTTAGAACCTGCATAGTTGTAATAATGCTCATCGGTGATGTTTTGTACATCAAACTTGAGCTGTAAGTTTTTAGATAAGTTCACATGACTACTAAAATCAAGGAAGATTTGGTCATCGGTATAAATATCTTTTTCAGGCGTATCAATGTCACCAAGTTCATACAGATAACTCGATTTATAATTTGCTGAAAGTCGTACACCAAAACGTTCATTTTCCCAGCCAAGCATCGCATTCGCCACCACATCCGACTGATTTGGCAAATGAATACGACGACTCAGAAGTTCACCATCTTTCATCGAATCAATATCCGCCTCTGACTTACTAAAGGTGGTATTTAAACCCAACAAGAACCCGTTCCATGGTGCTCCTAAGTGGTCAAATTTTTGTGAATAGGCAAACTCCATTCCATAGAGTTTGGCACTTTGACCATTTTTATAAGTCACAGCTTCATCAAAGTCAGCCCACTGACCTGTCCCTGCAATATTGGTGTTATAGATAAAATTGTCGATATCTTTATAAAAACTATAAAAACTCACCATACTGGCTTTGCCAAAATACTTTTCTACACCCAAATCAAAGTTAGAAGACTCTAAAGGCTTTAACATTGGGTTACCAAACTCAGCTTCATCACCATCTATGTAAACACCTGGCGCACTTTGCGCAAAGTTCGGACGCACGACACTATTGGTCCATGCCGCACGCAGGTAGGTATTGTCCGCCAATTGATAACGCAAATGTAAGCTTGGCAACCAATGATCATAGTCATTTTCATATTTGGTCGCAGTGATCACATCATCATTAAACTCAAAACCACGTGCTTCAAATTTGGTATTTTCATAACGCAAGCCAGCAATCACACGCAATTGATCCAAATCAATCGTATTCATGACATAAGCCGCTTGTATGTCTTCATTTGACTTAAAGTCATTAATGATGGAGCCATCCGCAACCACATAGTCAGCAGCATTTAGCCCATTTATTTTGTCCTGAATGGCATTTTCATTGATGCTTGGACCAAACTGTCCCAGTTCATAGTGACTGTTTGAATTGAAATCTGAACTTGACGTGCTGAGGTCTTTATATTTCCATTCATCGGTATTATTGGTTTTCTCACGTTGACTGATTTTGCCCCCGAACTTCAATGCAGCAGGATAATTTCCCAACATATAGTCTTTTAAAAAGTCTAATTTACCGTTGTATTCTTTATCGGTGGTTTTAGACTTTTCCCACGACACCGAATCTAGCTCATAGTTGGCAGCATCATAAAAATCTTGATCTGCTGTTACAACTGGCTTTTGGGTACTGCTAAAGCCAACATTGCTAAACTCAGCTTTATATTTCGCCCCTGAAATACCGCCTGGGTTTTCCTCCGATGCTTCGCTATAACCGAGTTGGCCCTCAACAGTCCACGTGCCGAAACCTTGCTTGCCCCCTAAAACAAAGGACTGAATTTCTTGCGTTTCAACACGACTTTTTAATGAGCGAGTGACTTCGGCATCTCCACTTTGCCCTGCAAGTTGTGGATCGGCAAATTCAACTGAAACTTCTTGACGCGATTCGGTATCTTTAAATCGGCTATATAACGTTCTTAAATAGTATTCGCCTGTGTCATTGGGGCGGTAATCAAAATTTAACCCTGCACCAATGCGCTCACGCTCGATGTCATATTGGCGCATTGCGGTTTCTTCAAGTGCATCGCCATCCCAAGCCCCACCCGTTTCAACATTGTCCGAGCCAAATTTTCGGTTTTGATAACTCAGTGCCAGCGCTACCCCAAGGTTGTCTTGCCCCTCACCAACACTGAAACGGTTACTGATGGCACCCGATGCTTTAGGGCTATATTTTTCCCGTTTTTCATCATAACCACCTTCAACCGTTCCCGTATAAAACAAACCGTCATGGTCAAAGGCTGATAAACTTTCGACTTGCACCGTACCGCCTAATGAGTTGGCATCCATATCTGGTGTCAGCGTTTTCACCACAGCCAAAGACTGCACCAGCTCTGATGGTAAGACATCCAATGCCACGCCACGGCGATCGCTTTCAGGCGCGGGAACCAAAGTACCATTGATGGTCACTGCATTTAAGTCAGCACCTAAACCACGAACTGAAACAAAACGTCCTTCGCCTTGGTCACGCTCTGTAGATACACCCGGTATCCGTTGCAACGCTTCTGCGGCATTATCATCGGGTAATTGTCCGATGCCATCGGCATGTACCACACTGCTGATTTGGTCGGCACGTTTTTGTTCTTTGAGTGCTTTATCCATACTTGCAGCTTGACCAATGACCTGTACATATTCCACCGTGTTATCTTCGGCATGTAGATGCGTCATGCTCAGCATTGATAGGACCAGTGTACTGAGCTGAAAACCCGCACGCTTATGTTTCATGAAACGGCTCTGATTATTTTGCATTATGTTCTTCCCCTCAAGCCAAAGTGGCATGGTTTGAACGCACAATAGAAATTGAATGTGAACATGATGTGACAGTGCCTTTTACGATCTGCCCTTTTTATTTGTTTTTTGGTCATTTTCAGCAAAAAGTGAGCTAATTTGATCTGTATAGAGAAAATTCTGAGCATACAGAATGATGCATATTCACTACAAAGATAGGGTTTTTCAGCATTTTTATTCTCAAAAATCAAAAATACACTGATCTATTTTGACTCTAGCCTTTGCCATCAAACTTTCATCTAAATCTGTTTAGCTTGGGCGAAAATAAATCATTTCAAAAAATGCTATGCCTAAATACCTTGCTTACTACCGCTGGCCTTTGTTATGTGTAGCGACTGCCTGTAGCTTATCTCTCTGGTTATTTATCTTACTTGGGCAGAGCAAGTCGTTTGCTGAATGGAACTGGGTCGATATTTTAGGTGAAGGGGGAGCAACTGTTTTTATTGCTATTTGGATTTTCTTTATTATTAAAAGCCGTCCTTTGGGCCGTGTAACCAACTATATGTTTTATGGACTATGTTTTATTTTTTTCCATATGTGGATGGACAGCTTAGATGAGTTTATTCGCCTGCCTAAAGAAATCATGTGGGATGCATGGCTTGAGTCCATTCCTTTTCCAATTGGACTGTGCCTATTTACCATCGGGATTTATTTTTGGCATCAAGAAGAACTGGCGATTTCTAAACACATGCAAAAACGAGAACGTATTTATCGGGATCACCGTTTATTCGATGCACTCACCCCTTTAGCCGATGCTCATTACTTTAAAACACAGCTCAAAGCTGCAATTGAGCAAAACTTGCATGAACCCAGCGACATGTCCGTCATACTGCTAGATATGCATAATTTTAATCAGATTAATCAAACATATGGCTTTGATGAAGGCACATCTATTTTACAGCATGTTTCACAATTGATTAGCTTAAACTTACGACCACAAGACCTGCTCTGCCGCTTCGCAGGAGATCGTTTTATTATGTTGTTACCAGAGACGAAGCTACAACAGGCTGAAAAAATGGCAGCTCAACTTGAGCGCATGCTTATGGTCAGTGCTTATTATCAACGTGATCTGTCCGCACACATTCCTTTAAAAGCACTCACGACCTGCTGTTCAGTCGGGCAATACCAAACTGCTCAGCAACTTTTGAGTGCATTAAATCAGCAATTGCTCCAAGTGAAGCAATACTACTCACCAAAGCGAGTCGCGGTATGAGCTTTGAATGCGACTACAGTTACATTCCTGCGCATCATCAATTATCTATTTTAATTGATTTAGCAGTCAGCCATGAGGTCGAACATCACGTCCTACTTAGTGGTAGCGGTATTTTCTTGGAAGATATCTTTTCAGGGCAAAAGCTGATTAGCCAGCAACAGTTACAACAGGTTTTAACAAATGCTGAGCAGTGTTTTCGCAATCAGGACATCAGTTTTTTATTCGGTCAACGCAGCCTAACCACCCCCTTTAATGACGCCATTAAATCCATGCTGTATGCATCAACCTTCGATGAGGCGCTTAGCCGTTATTTAACATTTTCCGCATCTGTTTCACCGTGGTTATGCCCTCGACTCATGTATAGTCAAAGCCATATTCATATTTATTGGTTAGATGAAAACAAGCTTGAAAATCGTTTTTTAATCGAAAGCGCAATGAGTGCAATACAAGCATTTAGCCGTCAACTGTATCAAACCAAGTTAGCTTGGAAATTCGAATTTAATTTTTCTGAACCGGATTATATTGAACAATATTGGACGCATTTAGGCAGTGCTTTAGAGTTTAATCGCCCGATCAACATGATGAGCCTGCCTCGTGACTTGGTCCATGAAAAACTTCCCAATGCCTCTTCGACCTTAGCTGCAATCAGTTATCAACATGCGCTGAAAGAAATGACAGCTCAAAATATTCAACAGAGTTTTTTGCTCAGTTTGCATCAATACTTCATGCAAAATATTCAAAATAATATTCAACTTGAACAAACTGCTGATTATTTTCAAATGAGTTCTGCCACCTTAAAACGTAAACTGAAAAAGCATCAGACCCATTTTCAGGCGCAACTCGATCAAAGCCGTTTGCATACCGCCATCATTTTATATCGTGTGCATGGTTTTAAAACTGAACAGATTTCTCAGTATTTACAAATTAATGATGCCACTAATTTTCGACGTGCATTTAAACGTTGGAGTGGTTTAACAGTACAAGCGGCACAGTCCTAACCACCTATTTTCCCCAAAAAATCACGGATATTCCTGTTGTAACGCCGAAATTAAAAGCAAAAAACTCATCAGCTAATCACTAAAGTCCGCATAGTCACGTTCGCTGTATTTTTCTGTTTGCGTCCAAGGTGTAGCAACATGTTGGCCAATTTTGCGTACGGTAAAGGTTTTGGCATAGCCTGAGGTCGGTTTGAGCAATTCATATTTTTGAACCAGTTGATCCTGTTCACTCCATATAATATTCAAGGTTTGCCCAGCACTGCGTATTTGATAATGCGCTAACTTCGGATCACGTTGAATCAATTGTGCTCGCTTTAAAATGTCAGGATGAATCAAAGTGTATTCACAGCGCCAACAGTTTTTCATCCCTAGCATTTCTTGATCGACATCCTGCAATTGCACCCGCATTTTTTCATCTGGCAAAATATAAAAACGCTGAAACGGACTTTCTACGTTTGCTTGTCCGACTACATCTTTGCGCTGCATCCACTGAATTGCACTGTCAAAACTCTCATGCTCATGGGTGTCTGTTTTGGCAGACACATGAGCATTGCTATGTGTCTGGGCTTCGTCAGCATGCGTTTGAGTGTTTAAACGTTCAATCCAGATATTTTGCGCATCTCGAATCATTTTCTCACTGTATTTTTGAATGGTCGTGACCCCATTGGCATCCAACCGTTCAATCTGATAATCAATACGATATTCATCGGCCGACCATACCCATGGACTGAGCAAACTGAAAGACAATGCTAAGAACTTCATTTTGAATTTGAACGGCCGTATTAATCTTGTATCCATTAAAATCCAAATGCCTTTTTCAATTGCTCAAATACCCATGTATTTTCTTGTGTGCCTTTGAAAAGATTTGAATTCTTTCCTTCAGCAAACAGCATCACATCTCCGCCGCCATGTGTTTCGCTTTTCGCCAGTTGTACCCCGACTTCTTGTTTATAGTCGTCGGCAAAGGCTTGCTCGTTGCTAATACTGTCACGAATATCTAAACGCTTGCCCGTACCATTTCCAAAAACGAGCGTCGTTCCTGTTGCCCCATTTACATCGCGGTATGGATTATGTACTTGGCCATCAGCCAGCACTTTGCTGTAAGCATTTTGCTCTTTTGCAATATTATAGTCATAGCTCAGCCCCAAAATACCTGGATTAGTCTCCGTCGTTTGACCCGTTCGTGCGGCATAACCATTAAAGGTCATCACATGGTCATGGTCTGCCGTCACTACAACCAAGGTATTGCTCAAGTCCACTTTATCCAGTGCAGTTTGAATTGCATCATTAAATGCCTTGGTTTCCTGCAATGCCCGTTTGGCATTATTGGCATGTAGTGCATGGTCAATACGCCCACCCTCAACCATCAAGAAATAGCCTTGTCCATGACTCTGTGCTTGCAGTGCATCAATCGCTTTACTGGTCATCACCGCCAGACTCGGTTCAGTCTTTATATTCTTCTTGAGTCGATCCAAATCAAAATTTAAATGCGACTGTGTGGAGAATACGCCGAAAATTTTCTGAGTATTGACCGTCTGTGCCAAATCACTTTGGCTTAAAA
This sequence comes from Acinetobacter variabilis, assembly GCF_000369625.1. Lineage (GTDB taxonomy): Bacteria > Pseudomonadota > Gammaproteobacteria > Pseudomonadales > Moraxellaceae > Acinetobacter > Acinetobacter variabilis. The sequence continues at coordinate 435,825 of NZ_KB850113.1, read as the reverse complement.
CGGTTTGATAACCCTGCTGTTTAAACTCTGCCAATAAATCACGGCCATCCAAGCGCCCTTTGGGGTTAGAGACTGCATCATAAGGCGTCCAGTGATTTAAGCCACCTCCCATAAGGACATTAATGCCATCCAATAAGTTTGGATTATAAGCTTTACCTTTTGGAACAGCTTGAAGCGCAATATCGTATTGTGCATCACGATGACAAATATGTGCATAGGTTGCCGCAGGTGTGGCATGGGTGAGTTCAGTCGTCGTCACTACGCCAACCGCTTTTCCCTGCTTTTTTGCCAGTTCTAAAATACTTAACGCAGGCATACCTGCGACCACACTACTGCCCTGTTCTGGACAACGGTTAATGGCTTTCGCTAAGCTTTTGCCATTCGACAATTTTCCATCTTCAGGTTCGACCGCAACCGTTCCTGTTGTCATGGCAATCACTTCATTTTTATTTTTCTGCCCAGTCATATAGGCGCCCATAGAGGGAGCGCTATCTGTGGTTTGACCATCCTCAGAATAGGTTTTAATCCGTGCTGCGTGCTTCATGCTGTCCATGGCCAGTTTGCCATTTTCCCCCACAGCATAAATACGACTTGCCGTCACTGTGGTTGGTCCCATGCCATCGCCTAAAAAGAATATAACGCTTTTCGTCGGTGTAACTGTGGTGTCAGCAGCATACAAAGCACTTGAAGAAATCGACGCTGTAAGCAGAAGCATCATGTATGGGATGCTTTTAAAAGTATGTTTCATGTGATATCCCTCTGCTATAAGCCTATGATCTTACGAATGAGGTGATTGACCTCAATATTTTCAAGGCTACCTGAGAACTGATCGGCTCCCTGACCAATTGCACCTAAAAACACATCTGCACCGCCATGTGTTTCTTTATCTTTATAGCCCGTTTGAATCACAGCTTCTTGTTGGAAATCATCCGCAGCAGTGCCCGTACACCAACCCGTTTCAGCCAAAGGATAGGTGAAACTATATTTTTCACCTTGCGGTGCCTTTGGCCCTTGTACAGGATGACAGACATCAGTGTCTTTTAAGTTCAGTACCAAGTCATCCATACGGTTTTGAGTGGGACGTTTTTTGCCCGTACCAAAACCGATAATCGGATAAGGTTGACCATGAATATCTTGAGCAAAGCCCGCTTGGTCATAATTTTTTACCAATCCAAGCACGCTGGTTTCCTTACCTTCGACGTATTTTCCTGTGCGCTTGGCATAACCATTTAAAACCAAGGTGTGATCATGGTCGGCTGTGATTACAATCAGTGTATTTTTAAGTTCAGGATCACTTCGTTTAAGCTTTTGAATGGTTGCTTCTAAAGCATCATTTAAGGCAATCGTGTCTTGTAATGCGCGCTTGGCATTGGTGTCATGCAGCGCATGATCTATACGCCCGCCCTCCACCATCAGGAAAAAACCTTTTTTATTTTGCGTCAGGATGTCTAAAGCAGACAGCGTCATTTGCTTGAGACTCGGCTCTGCCAAGTTTTTCTTGGTGCGATCCAAGTCGTAATTTAAATGGCTGTGATTAAATAAACCCAATAATTTTTCATTTTTCTCCAGTCGCACCTGGGAGAGTTGGTTTTTATCAAAAACCACCCTGTAGCCTGCCTTTTGCATCTCGGTAATTAGATTGCGCCCATCAGTACGTTCTCCACCTGCATCTTTAGGCAAAAATTGACGCTTACCTCCACCTAAAACCACATCGACCCCATCTTTAAGTTTGAGGTTATAGCGTTGATAATCATCGCCTTTTGAACTCGGGACCAACTGTGATGCAATGTCATTTTCAGCATCACGGTGGCATATATGCGCATAAGTCGATGCAGGCGTGGCATGCGTGATCCGCGTCGTGGTCACAACCCCTGTCCCCCAACCCTTTGCTTTGGCTAATTCGAGTAAAGTCTGTGTGTTTTGCTTATTTTGGTTTTGTGGGTTAGTCGCGCATTGGTTATTCCCTACTGAGTCAGGTTCAACTGCAATTGTCCCTGTCTGCATCGAGATCACCTCGTTTTTCATCTTCACACCAGTCATATATGCGCCCATCGAAGGTGCGCTGTCAGTGACTTGTGCATCCTCAGAAAAGGTACGAACAAAGGCCGACTCAGGCAGCCGATCAATCGCCAACTGACCATCTTCACCAACAGCATAAATACGTGAAGCGGTAAGCGTGGTAATGCCCATACCATCACCCAAGAAAAAGACCACACGTTTCGGTTGTTGGACTTTTTCTTGTTGGAGCTGTTGTGCTGTATTGGCCTGTTGATTTCGCGTTATCGTCGTACTTTGACAAGCAGTAAGCAATATAGCGCTGAAACTTATACATGCCACGCTGATTGTTTTTAATTGGAATTTTTCAAGAGAACAGATCATGGCATCAACCCATCTTAATATAGCTGGACCATACACAGCGGATATTTCAGTAAGATGACACATAAATATTAATACGATTTATTAAAAGCTTTATTGCAAATAAGATACCAATAGTGGATCACTTTCATAAGTGATTTTTAACTCAATCCCATATTGTAAATTCCAGTGATTAAAATAAATCTCAGACCAAGTCTTTTGCATCTATTTCGATAATGGTCAGCCAGAATTTCAAAGGTCTTAAGGCGACCAAATACGTACTTAATCCCGATTCTTCTTGTATTAATCTCTCGATTGTACATTTTAAGTTTAGGATGGCTTTGTTACACAAACCTATCTTTAAAGGCTTATTCCACAATATAATTTTCAAATGAATAAGCTTACACCTAAAATTTATCGTACAACCAATTGGTCTTCATATAACCGAGCACTCATTAATCGTGGAAATATTGCCATTTGGTTTGATCCTGCTACGCAATGGTATGCTCCATCAAAAGGCAAACAAGGACGAAATCAAACTACTCCGACACAGCTATCCAATGTTGCCTAATGATTAAATTTCTCTTTCGATTGTCCTTACGTATGGTCACTGGCTTTGTTCAAAGTCTCATCCATCTTTGTGTGTTAAATTGGGTAGCGCCAGACTACACTACAATTTATAGACGACAACAGCGTATTGATATTACGATTAGCTATCAAAAAAGTAGTAATGGACTACATCTGCTTGTCGACTCTACTGGCTTAAAGTTTATAGGTGAAGGTGAATGGAAACGAAAGAAACATCAGCCTGAATATCGTCAACAATGGCGCAAACTTCATATTGGTATATATGCTGAAACACTTCAAATACGGGCAGTTCAGCTCACAACCACCAACAATGTGAGTGATTCACAGGTGCTTGGCCATTTACTTGCTCAGATTCCAGAAGATGAGAGAGTTGATTCCGTGTATACCGACGGAGCTTATGATACTAAACAGTGCCGACAGGTCATTGTGGATCGGCAAGCACAAGCAGTGATTCCACTAAGAAAAAATGCGAAGCCATCGAAAGATAAAAAGATGGGCTCGCTAGAACGCAATGAATTGCTTCGAATAGTTAAGCGTTTAGGAAGAACTATTTGGAAGAAATGGTCAGGCTATCATCGGCGAAGGTTGGTTGAAACCAAGATGCATTGCATCAAATTGTTGGGGGATAAACTCAGTGGGAGAAATTTTCAAAGCCAAGTCAATGAGATTCATGCACGTGTGGCAGTATTAAATAAATTTACGGAGTTAGGCAGACCACATACCCGAGTTGTCACTTAAATTTGAGTAGATATGAGAAATCTTTACTTTTAATTCTTTGTGCAACAAAGCCGATAAAAAATAAGCCAAAGCCGATAAAAAATAAGCCCTTGTAAAAACAAGGGCTTATTAAGATATTTGGCGGAAGCGGTGAGATTCGAACTCACGGAGGGGTATAAGCCCTCGTCGGTTTTCAAGACCGGTGCATTAAACCGCTCTGCCACGCTTCCATGTGCGCAATAATACGGAGCTTTTAGGCGACTGACAAGTGAAAATTACAGTGAATCTCATCAACTGCATATAGTTTCATCAAATCCTTACAATTTTGCTGCCAATTCTGCCCCTTCACGAATTGCACGCTTGGCATCCAGCTCAGCAGCCAGCTTTGCTCCACCAATAATATGGTAATTCGCTAAAGTCTTTTGACCCTCTGAAGGCATGACATCTTTGACTGACTCCTGACCAGCACAAACGACGACCGTATCTACACGCAGCAACTGATCATGCCCATCCACTTCAATCCACAAACCTTCATCCGTGATCGATTTATAGTGCACGCCGCGTAACATGCGCACGCCATGTTTTTTTAGTTGGGCACGATGAACCCAACCTGTGGTTTTACCCAAACCTGCTCCTAAAGCAGTAGTTTTACGCTGTAATAAATAAATTTCCCGGACTGGTGGCTCGAGTTCTGCTGGCTGCAGTCCGCCTTCACTTACATAATTAGCATGCAGATCTACACCCCACTCCCGTTTCCATTCATCTACAGGTTGTGGTTGCGGCTGATGCGGGGGCTTTAATAAAAATTCTGATACATCAAAACCGATTCCACCGGCACCAATGACCGCGACACGATCTCCTACTGGTGCACCGCGCAATACTTCAGCATAAGACAGAACTTGAGGTGCATCACTACCGGCAATTTTCAATTCACGCGGAACAACGCCCGTAGCAACAATGACTTCATCAAAACCTTCGCGTTCCAATTGCTCCCGATTCACTCGAGTATTTAAACGGACATCTACCCCAGTTTTTTCCAGTTGTACTTTAAAATAGCGAATGGTTTCATGGAATTCTTCTTTGCCTGGAATCACTTTGGCCAGATTAAATTGCCCACCCACTTCACTAGTAGCTTCAAACAAAGTCACATCATGACCGCGGCTGGCAGCGACTGTGGCTGCGGATAAACCTGCCACACCACCACCCACCACGGCAATCCCTTTAGGCTTTTTGGTTTTGACATAAACCAGTTCGGTTTCATAACCAGCACGTGGATTCACTAAACAGGTAGCGCGTTTATTTTTAAATGTATGATCCAGACAGGCCTGATTACAGGCGATACAGGTATTAATTTCATCAACACGATTGGTTGCTGTCTTATTCACCCAGAATGCATCTGCCAATAGTGGGCGTGCCATTTGCACCATATCTGCCTGACCCGATGCCAAAATCGCTTCAGCAGTTTCTGGCATATTAATCCGGTTCGATGCAATGACTGGAACAGTAACATGCTTTTTGACTTCTGCGGTGTAATCTACGAATGCAGCACGAGGAACTGAAGTGACAATCGTCGGAATACGTGCTTCATGCCAGCCAATACCGGTATTCAGCAAAGTTATTCCAGCCTTCTCTAGTGCTTTAGCCACTGTAATCACTTCCTGCATAGTATTGCCATCATGCACCAGATCTAGCAAGGACAAGCGGAAACAGATAATAAATTTTTCACCAATTTCAGCACGGATTGCTTTAACAATCTCCACCGCAAAACGCATGCGGTTTTCAATTTCTCCACCCCAGCGATCAGTACGCTGATTGACGTGACGGCTTAAAAACTGGTTAATCAAATACCCTTCAGATCCCATGATTTCCACGCCGTCATAGCCCGCTTTTTTAGCCAGTTTTGCAGTTTTAACATAGTCCTGAACCGTATCCAGAATCTGGTTTTCAGACATCTGACGTGGTTTAAAAGGTGAAATTGGCGATTTGATCGGGCTCGCAGATACTACAAAAGGCTGATAGCCATAACGTCCGGCATGCAAAATTTGCAACAGAATCTTGGCCCCATGCTTATGCACGGCATGCGTAACCAGTCGGTGCGGTGCAACATCACCCAAGGTATTCATCGTTCCACCAGCAGGCAATAACCAGCCCTGACGGTTAGGTGAAATCCCGCCAGTAATCAGGAGACCCACACCACCTTTGGCACGTTCACCAAAATAAGCTGCCAGTTTAGGATAATTATAAAACCGATCTTCCAAGCCCGTATGCATTGATCCCATCACCACACGGTTTTTAATCGTGGTGAAACCCAGATGTAATGGTTTTAAAATATTTGCATAGCGCGTCGTTGTCATAAAATATCCCTGATTCTTATTTGGCTAAAAGCTTAAATCTTATCCATGTACTTTAACTGATTTTTAGAGGCTTTTTATGACTATCAGGTCCGCTTTCTCAGGCACAAATACCAATTGTGATATTTATGCCGTACCTTAATGGTGAATTTATTGCTGCCATTGATTTTTGCTCGATTTCCATAAGGCAATTACACCGAGTACTGTACCAATGGGAAAACTGAGCAGCATCAGGATCGCCATAATTCTGGACAAGGTGTGTCCTGAACCATTGCCCTGTTTTACCTTGAGACAGGCCTGAATATTCAAAACAATCAGCACAGCCAAAAGTAGCAACACAATAACCAGACTCAACATGGAAATCGTCGACTGCTGATATTCCAGATATAAAAATGCAACCGTACTAAAAACCAGCAAACCGGCATAGATTCCATGCACAATCGACAGGGTTTCATTTTTGGCAGCCGGTTGCAGATTAGGTAAAGGAGGAATATTTGGGCTCATGAGGGCTATCCTGAAGATGTTTTTTTAATGATGTTATTGAATCTTCCCAGATTTTCCTATTTTTTAAGCATTTGTCAAAAATACGGTAATTTTATGATTATCTAAGCCTATTGAATCAAGATTTTGAAACGAGTTTTTCTTTTCTAAAGCAAACCTAAATAAAATAATGATACAATTGACGCAATATGTGTTTTTTCAGGCCACCACTTCTGGCGTGCCTATTTCATATCATTAGGATGAACAATGTCTGATAATGCAACTATCTTGCAGAATGTCCCAGTAGGCAAAAAAGTTGGTATTGCCTTTTCTGGCGGTCTAGATACTTCTGCAGCTCTTTTGTGGATGAAACAAAAAGGCGCTGAACCTTATGCTTACACAGCAAACCTGGGTCAGCCAGACGAAGACGATTACGATGCGATTCCAAAAAAAGCTGAAGCTTATGGCGCAGTAAAAGCACGTTTGATCGACTGCCGTTTACAGCTTGCATTAGAGGGTATTGCTGCAATTCAATGTGGCGCGTTCCACATTTCTACAGGTGGCGTTCCATACTTCAACACGACTCCTCTTGGCCGTGCAGTAACAGGTACCATGCTGGTAACTGCAATGAAAGAAGATGACGTGAACATCTGGGGTGACGGTTCTACTTATAAAGGTAACGACATCGAGCGTTTCTACCGCTACGGTCTGTTGACTAACCCTAACCTGAAAATCTACAAACCTTGGTTAGACCAGACCTTCATTGACGAGCTAGGTGGCCGTGCAGAAATGTCACAGTTCCTGATCGACAATGGCTTTGACTACAAAATGTCAAAAGAGAAAGCTTACTCAACTGACTCAAACATGTTGGGTGCGACTCACGAAGCCAAAGATCTTGAATACCTGAATGCCGGTATCAAAATCGTTGACCCAATCATGGGCGTTGCATTCTGGAAAGAAGAAGTTGAAATCAAACCTGAAGAAGTATCGATTACTTTTGAAGAAGGTTTCCCTGTTGCAATCAATGGTCAACGTATCGAAGATCCAGTTGAGTTCATTCTTGAAGCGAACCGTATTGGTGGCCGTCATGGTCTAGGTATGTCGGATCAGATCGAAAACCGTATCATCGAAGCGAAATCTCGTGGTATCTACGAAGCTCCGGGTATGGCCCTTCTTCACATCGCTTATGAACGTCTGGTCACTGGTATTCATAACGAAGATACGATCGAACAATACCGTATCAACGGTCTTCGTTTGGGTCGTCTTCTGTACCAAGGTCGCTGGTTCGATTCTCAAGCATTGATGCTTCGTGAAACTGCACAGCGTTGGGTAGCTAAAGCTATCACTGGTACTGTGACTTTAGAACTGCGTCGTGGTAATGACTACACCATCATGAACACTGAATCTCCTAACCTCACTTATGAAGCTGAGCGTTTAACTATGGAGAAAGGTGATTCTATGTTCTCTCCAGCGGATCGTATCGGTCAGTTGACTATGCGTAACCTGGATATCACAGATACACGTGCGAAACTAGGTATCTATACAGATTCTGGCTTACTTGCAGTAGGTACAGGTTCTGCAGTACCTCAATTAAAAGACAAAAACAAATAAGTTTGTTAAGGTCAAAAAAACCGCTCATCTGAGCGGTTTTTTTATAGATTCGATTTAGGTATTCACACTGTTTGGATTTGCAGTGCGGATCGACTGATAATAAATCTGATTCCGTCCTAGCTGTTTGGCTCGATACAACGCCTGATCGGCAATTCCCAACAAAGCATCCTTATCAATGAAGTATTCACCACGATAAACGGTAATGCCCAAACTGATGGTGATATGGTTAGCTACACCAGATTTCTCATGCGGAATTTCCAGACGCTCAATTGCATTAAAGATATTGGAAGCCACTGCATAGGCGCCATGCGCATCAGTTTCTGGAAGCAGTACCACAAACTCTTCACCACCATAACGGGCCACAAAGTCCATATGCCGGATCGCATTTTTAATGGTAAAGGCAATACTGGAAATGACATCGTCCCCTTTTTGATGTCCATAAAAATCGTTATAGTTTTTAAAGTGATCGACATCGATAAACAAAATCGCCAAAGCATGCTGATTACGACGGGAACGTTCAAAAAAGATATCCAGTGTTTCATCGAAAGTTCGTCGATTAGAGATTTTGGTCAGTTCATCATGCTGGCTTAAATGCAGTAATTCTGTGGTATGAATCCGCTGAATTTTCTCACTGATTCTGGCCCGCATAGTATAGAGAAAAATCATTCGCTCACGGGCAAAAAGCATATAACTAATCACACATCCCAATAGGCTACTGCCGATCAGAATCCGTCCCAAGACCAGCGCATTAAAGTCGATCGATAATATGGATAACAGCCAGACTGTACAAAGTGCAGCAAATAACCCCGTGATTAACATCTGTAAAGGTTTTACTCCGGTCAGAATATAACCCAGAATGTAGATAATGGTGATGATCGCCATCGACTGATGTTGCAAGCTTACTGTTTGAATGGACATGGTCAGATAGGAGGTCGAGACTATCATCCAGAACATCAGCAGCATGGAAGCTTGCGGAAAAAAGCGTTTGATTTTAGGTAGACAGGAGAAGAAATAAAAAGCAAGTAAAGCTAGACTACCATTGATCAGCCCCAGCATACAGCGCACAAAATCTTGTACGAAATATTGTGAATCGATAATCCAGTAGTCCGTTGGAACCATAACGAGCAGAAAAATAAAATAGGTCAGTACACCTGCCCAAACATATTTTTCGACATGTTTACGTGCCCGCTCCAGGTTTTTGCTCCAGAACTCCTGTTCCAGATTCTGAGGGAAAATCGAACCTACACGCTGACTTTGCCGTGTGATTAATTCTTCTATTTTTTCTTTTTCATCTTGCAATTTTGCTAGATTGTACTTGTATTCCATTGCCAAGTAATTATGTAATTTTTTTATTAATTTTAAAATATCATACTTTTATAAATTAATTTATAGATATCCCTTATTTTGTATATATTTCTCGTTACCATTTTGGGCATAGATGCATTATCATTTGTTTTATTTCTCCGATTGAATTCGCCTTGAATACGATTACCCTTCTCCAGCCAGACGACTGGCATGCCCACTTGCGTGATGGTCTCGCTCTGCAACGCACCGTTCCTGATCTAGCCAAACAGTTTTCCCGCGCAATCTGTATGCCGAATCTTGTTCCCCCAGTTAAAACTGTGGAAGAAGCATTAAGCTACCGTGAACGTATTATGGCGCATGTTCCTGAAGGTAGCGATTTTGATCCACGCATGGTGCTGTATTTCACAGATAATACCTCTCCAAGTGAAGTCCAAAAGATTAAAGATTCTGAGCATGTCAATGCCATTAAACTTTACCCTGCTGGCGCAACCACCAACTCGGATAGCGGTGTAAGCGACATTCGTAAAGTATATTCAGTCATTGAACAACTCGAAGAGCATCAGGTGCCTTTATTGCTGCATGGTGAAGTGACGCATAATCATGTCGATATTTTTGACCGTGAAAAACGCTTCCTAGATGAAGTATTAGCACCGTTACTGAAACAGTTCCCGAAATTGAAACTGGTTCTAGAACACATTACTACCAGCGAAGCAGCTAATTTCGTGCTGGAACAGGATCGTAATGTGGCTGCGACCATTACTCCACAGCATTTACTGTTTAACCGTAATGATATGCTGGTTGGTGGGATCAAGCCGCACTTTTATTGCCTGCCAATTTTAAAACGTCAGACGCATCAGCAAACGTTGCTTGAAGTAGCAACGAGCGGTAATCCTAAATTTTTCTTAGGCACTGACAGTGCGCCGCACTCAAAAAATGCCAAAGAAAATGCGTGTGGCTGCGCAGGATGCTATAGTGCACCGACTGCAATTGAGTTATATGCTCAGGCCTTTGATCAAGTAGGTAAAATCGACCGTCTAGAAGGTTTTGCCAGCCACTTTGGTGCAGATTTCTACGGCCTCCCACGTAATACCAAAACCATTACGCTGGTCAAAGAAGATCAAATTATTCCTGAAAGTCTAGACTACTTGGATGGTGAACAAATCGTTCCGCTATATGCAGGAAAAACCATTCAATGGAGAAAAATGTGACAAATGAAACTCTTCCAGTCATTGGTCAGCGTTTCCGTGGATTTTTGCCTGTTGTTGTCGATGTTGAAACAGCAGGCTTTAATGCACAGACTGATGCCTTGTTAGAAATTGCGGCCATTCCAATTGTTTATAATGAAGATGGTCAGTTTGTGCCTGGTGAAGCTTACCATGCACATATCAATCCTTTCGAAGGTGCCAACCTGGATCGCCGCTCTTTGGAATTTATCGGGATTGACCCGTCAAATCCGATGCGGATCGCGATGGCTGAAGATGAAAAAACCGCGTTAAAACGTATTTTTAAATCAGTCAATGAAGTGCGTCGTCAGCAAGATTGTACGCATGCCGTTTTGGTCGGTCATAATGCGCATTTTGATTTGGGCTTTGTACAGGCCGCAATTGCCCGTACCGGAACCAAAAACCAGAACCCGTTCCACAGTTTTTCTGTGTTTGATACCGTGACTTTAAGTGCGGTGATGTTCGGTCAAACGGTTCTGGCTAAATCTTGTATTCAAGCCGGGATTGAGTTTGATGGCAAAGAAGCACACTCTGCGTTATACGATACGCAAAAGACTGCGGAACTGTTTTGCTATATTTTAAACAAACTCGCACCTCACCTGCTTGACACTTTGGTGGCGGATCAATAAGATACCGCCATCTTCTAAACGTCCCTATCGTCTAGAGGCCTAGGACATCGCCCTTTCACGGCGGTAACCGGGGTTCGAATCCCCGTAGGGACGCCATCTTATTTACCCCCACTCTTCTTTCATTTTTTCCAAGAAAACTCTTTTTCTTATTATTGCTTTCAATCCTATTGTTATAAATTCCGCATGACTGAGTTTGGTGCACTTTCTCGTTTGCTTAGGCTATAATCAAGTTGATGTTAGGTTTTGATCAATTTTCCCATGCTAAAGAAAATCTTGCTTGTTTTACTCATTCTGGCACCTTCAGCGCTTTATATTTATGTGATTAGTCGCGATGATAAAACTGCTGAGAATCAAGCAGAAACTACGCCTGCTGAAAAAACACCGACTGAGCAATACCAGACTCCAGATCACTAGTTTTTAAGAGGCTTTGCAAATATTTATTTTTCAAATTAAAAAAATAACTTTATGAGGAAATTCCAATTTATGTGATATTTCACATAATTAAAACTAAAATACTTTCTTTACATCTCTCCTTTTAATTGAGCTATGCAATCTCCCTCTCCACCTTCAGAGCATTCGTCTGTTGAGGGTCAAACTCCGTCATTAAAACGTGCCATGGGCACACGTCATCTGATCATGCTCTCCCTTGGTGGCGCAATTGGTACCGGCCTGTTTATGGGTTCTGGTGAAGTCATTTCTCAAGCTGGTCCTCTTGGTGCAGTCCTTGCCTATATTATTGGCGGCTTGATTGCCTATATGGTGATGCTCTGCCTCGGTGAACTGGCCGTACATTTACCTGTGTCTGGTTCTTTTGGTGCCTTTGCAACCCATTATATTGGCCCGGGTACAGGCTATATGGTGTCCTGGATGTACTGGCTGGGCTGGTCAGCCACCTTGGGTACCGAATTTACTGCCGCTGCGATTCTGATGCAGGAATGGTTTCCGCAAACTTCGATCTGGTTATGGACATTGATCTTTGCTGCAGGTGTTCTGCTCTCCAATCTAAGCTCAACCCGTACCTTTGCCGAATCAGAATTCTGGCTATCGCTGGTGAAAGTCGCGACTGTACTGATTTTTATTATTCTGGGCTTTGGTTGTATATTTGGCTTCATTCCATTTCAAGGTTATGAATCCGCACCGCTGTTCGATAATTTGACTGAACATGGCTGGCTGCCAAACGGTTTAATTCCGTTATTCACCACATTACTAATCGTGAACTTTGCCTTCAATGGTACCGAGATGATCGGGATCGCTGCCGGTGAAACCGAAAATCCTGAGAAAAATGTACCGAAAGCGATTCATGCTGCGGTATGGCGTCTGATGATTTTCTTTGTCGGGACCATTATCGTGATTAGCTCGCTGCTGACTTATACCGATGCGGGTTTACAGGTCGGTGGTCATGGGGGCTTAAGCAGCAGTCCGTTTGTATCCGTGTTTACCCAAATGGGTATTCCATATGCGGAAGACTTTATCCGTTTCGTAATTATCACTGCACTGCTGTCGACTGCAAACTCTGGCCTTTATGCAGCTTCACGTATGATGTGGGCATTGTCTTCACAAAACCAGTTACCGCGACTGTTTGCTAAAGTCAGTAAATCCGGCGTGCCTTATGTAGCAGTCTGGGTCACCATGATTGGCGGTTTGCCTGGTCTGCTCTCTGAGCAGTTTGGTGCAGATGTCATCTTTAAAAACCTAATGGGCGTGGCCGCTTTTACCATGGTGATTGTCTGGATGAGTATCTGCTGGAGCCAGTTTAATTTCCGTCGCCAATGGCTGAAGTCTGGTCATAGTGTCTCTGAACTAAAATTCCGTACACCTTGGTTCCCTTTAGTTCCCATTCTAGGTTTTGTAACTTGTACTGCAACCGGTCTGAGTATGGCAGCTGACCCTGAAATGCTCTCTGGTTTTATTGGCTGTTTATTGTTTATGGCAGCATGCTATGCAAGTTACTACTGGCTTTATCATAACAAAGCTTAATTTTTAGACTTCGGTATAGAGTTTTCTCTCTCTTTAATAAACCCAATTTCGATTGGGTTTATTTTTTCATATCAGGTAAATCCGTTCAGAAAATAACATATTAATAAAATAAAGTTTTTGTTTTGCCTAATGTTTAAACTGTTAAATACATTTTAGTAAAAACTCTTTTGACAAAGTCCGGCTTAGTCCTTAATATAGCCCTCACCTCGTAACGTCCCTATCGTCTAGAGGCCTAGGACATCGCCCTTTCACGGCGGTAACCGGGGTTCGAATCCCCGTAGGGACGCCATTATCTGATCGCACACGATCAAGTCTTATACATAATCCATATTAATACGTTGCAGATTTGTAGTTTTTCACTACAATAACCCGCTTCATTCTCTTATTTTTTGACTCCTATGCACTCATCTCCGAATGATGCTACGCATCAGGGCAATTCTGCGCCTTTAAAACGCGCTATGAGTACTCGACATCTGGTCATGATTTCGCTTGGCGGCGCAATCGGAACAGGCCTATTTTTAGGGTCGGGTGAAGTCATTGCACAAACGGGGCCTGTAGGTGCCATTCTTGCTTATCTCCTTGGCGGGATCATCGCTTACATGGTTATGCTATGTCTGGGTGAACTTGCCGTTCATATGCCCGAATCGGGCTCATTTGGCGCCTATGCCAAACGCTATATTGGACCAGGGACTGGCTACACCATTACCTGGCTATACTGGCTGACCTGGTCAGTGACCTTGGGAACTGAATTTACCGCTGCAGCTTTATTAATGCAGGAATGGTTCCCGGATAGCTCCATGTGGATGTGGACGTTGATTTTTGGTGCTTTCGTATTCGCACTGAATATGATTTCCACTCGCTGGTTTGCTGAATCTGAATTCTGGCTGGCACTGGTTAAAGTTGTTACTGTCGTGACCTTTATCCTGCTTGGCCTACTCGCTATTTTTGGTGTAGTAAGCTATCAAGGACAGGAAACTGCTCCGCTATTCAGTAACCTGACAGCTCAAGGCTGGTTCCCGGAAGGTCTGTTCCCAATCTTCACAACCATGCTGATTGTAAACTTTGCATTCTCTGGCACAGAACTGATTGGTGTGGCTGCGGGTGAAACCAAAGATCCTGCCAAAAATGTACCAAAAGCGATTAATACTGCAATTTTCCGCTTACTGATTTTCTTTGTAGGTACGATTATTGTGGTGACCTCCCTTCTTCCGCATCAGGAAGCAGGTCTGGCAGCTGAAGGTGTCAGTAGCAGTCCATTCGTGACAGTATTCCAGCATATCGGTATTCCTTATGCTGAAGATATTATCCGCTTTGTGATTATCACAGCATTGCTGTCTGCTGCTAACTCAGGTCTATTCGCTGCATCCCGTATGATGTGGTCATTGGCTTACAGCAAACAGTTACCAGCAGTATTTTCCCGCTTAAATGCGCGTGGTGTACCTTATATTGCAGTCATTGTCACCATGATTGGTGGTATGCCTGGTTTGCTGTCTGAACAGTTCGCACCGGAAACCATCTTCACTAACTTGCTAGGTATTGCAGCATTTACCATGGTAGTGGTCTGGATGAGCATCTGTCTCAGCATGTTCAACTTCCGCCGTGAATGGTACAAACAGGGTAAAACAGCGAAGGATCTTGATTTTGCTGCGCCATTGTTCCCGATCGTACCGATCCTGGGTTTTCTTTTCTGTCTGATTACCTGTATCAGTATGGTGTTTGATCCGAGCATGCGAATCAGTTTCTTTGGCTGTCTGCTGTTTATCGCGCTGTGCTATACCAGCTACTACAAGTTCTATCACAAAAATGCTTAAACATTAAAATGACTAAAAGAGCAGCTTCGGCTGCTCTTTTTTATTTATACTTAAAATGTTCTAGGCAGCCAGCGTGGTGTGTCGATGAAAATTATTTATATTCATGGCATGAACAAGCAGAAATTCAGCTCTGCTTCCCTGCGTCAACGCTGGCTCAGTCTGCTAAAACATGGTCTGGAACAGTCACATCAACAGGCACGTTTTGCTTATCTGAAACGACATGTTCGTATTCCTTTTTATGGTGACTTACTGTCCCGTCATCATTTACATAATGTGCTAAATGCCAGCACCTTGATGCCACAAGACTGGCCTCGCTTTCCCTTCCATCAGCCAGTTAAATCCCAGCCACCACCACCCCATCTCAATCAATATTCACCTGAAATTTGTGAAATTCCCGAGCTAAAGGTTGAGGATGCCATGACCTTTAACCAGAAGGTGAAGTTTATTAGTACTTTGAGCCGGAATACTCTATTACGGGATTTTGTGATCTTACTGAATCATTTCCCTCGCCTGCATGATACGCTGATCAAAAAATTTCTGATTGAAACCTATTCTTATCTGGCAAATTTCACATTCATGCAGCAGGTGCATCAGCGAATTGGCCAGCAACTGCATGGCGATAAACCCTGTATCCTGATAGCTCATTCCTTAGGAAGTGTGATTGCCTATCATTATCTGCTTCTGCATCCAGAACTGAATGTACAGCGTTTTATCAGTATGGGATCACCAATGGCTTTCCGGGTCATTCAGGAACATTTGCCACAGCCTGTTCACCGGCCAGAAGCTATTAAAGGTGACTGGATTAATTTTTATTGCAGTGATGACTTTTTAACTGCCTTTCCATTATCAGAACCGCCTTTTCAGTTTCAGCCTGCAATTATCAATCGGGAGATTCGTACTTCAATGTATCATCCGCATGATATTGATGGCTATGTCCAGCATCCGGAAGTCATCGAAGCCCTGCTGGAATTACTCTAAAAAGCATCTCAATTTACAGATTTAATTCTAATATTTTCTTTGTACTATTTTTCTGCTGAGTCAAATTCTTTATCCATACCTACTCATTTTCTGGTTTATTTATGACTTTTTTATAAATATACATATGTCTGTTAATTATTGTTTTATCAAAGATAATTTACACATTAACACCACAAAAAGCGCTGCTTTTGCTACGTTAATTTTTTCTATACTGTAAATATAATTCTATCGAACTCAGTGGGGTGTCGATGAAAGTTATTTTTATTCATGGAATGAATCAGCAACATCATAGCGCTGCCTCCATCCGCCAGCGCTGGCTCCATATACTTCAAAAAGGGATGCGCAAACACCAACAAGATGCCAGATTTAGCTATTTAAAACGTCACATTCGTATTCCATTTTATGGGGATCTGCTTTCACGTTATAACGTCCGCAATATTCTAGAAGCCGGCACCCTGATACCACAGGAATGGCCCAGCTTTCCTTTTCGCAAGCCAGCTCAACCTCAGCTTCCCGCCCCTGTTCCACGTCCTGGCTGGCGTAGGCCCACAATTACCGATTTTTCCCAACCCGGTTCAAGTGACACCATGGATTTCAGACAGAAATTCAATTATTTTACCGCTCTCGGCAGGAATGTGGCGCTTCGGGATTTTGCCTTATTACTCAATTATTTTCCCACTCTGCATCGCACTCTATTGCAGAGATTTCTGATTGAAACTTATCTTTATCTCGATAACCCTGATTTCATGAGAGAGGTACATGAACGGATTGCCCGACAACTGAGTGGTCGCAAACCCTGCATTGTCATTGCTCATTCTTTAGGAAGTGTGATTGCCTATAATCATCTCATCCAGCACCCTGAACTGAATGTACAGCGTTTTATTACTCTAGGTTCACCATTAGCCTTCCAAGTGATTCAATCCAGCCTGGCACAGCCAGTGGTACGACCTCAGGCAATTAAAGGCGACTGGATCAATTTCTATTCAACGGATGATTATCTTACTGCCATTCCGCTTACTCAACCGCCATTCAAGTTTGAACCTGAAATCATCAATCATGGCATTCGTACACATATTCACCGGCCACATGACATTACTGGCTATTTACTGCATCCGCAGGTCGTTGAAGCTATTCTGGAATTACTTAAAAATCCGGCTTAAATCCGGCATTTTTCAAGTATTCTACTAATATTGTTTTAAATTTATGCACTCAAAAGAAAAATTCCAAAAAACTCTGGAAAAGCGTTTGACACCCCCCTGTTTTCACCCTAATATACGCCCACCTCTGAAACGTCCCTATCGTCTAGAGGCCTAGGACATCGCCCTTTCACGGCGGTAACCGGGGTTCGAATCCCCGTAGGGACGCCAATTTCAGAAGTAATATTTTATTAAGTCCCTATCGTCTAGAGGCCTAGGACATCGCCCTTTCACGGCGGTAACCGGGGTTCGAATCCCCGTAGGGACGCCATTACTTCAAATCAAAAGTTCTGGTTTAAAA
This sequence comes from Acinetobacter variabilis, assembly GCF_000369625.1. Classification (GTDB taxonomy): domain Bacteria; phylum Pseudomonadota; class Gammaproteobacteria; order Pseudomonadales; family Moraxellaceae; genus Acinetobacter; species Acinetobacter variabilis. The sequence continues at coordinate 418,303 of NZ_KB850113.1, read as the reverse complement.
TATCACTTCTATACTGTCCCTATCGTCTAGAGGCCTAGGACATCGCCCTTTCACGGCGGTAACCGGGGTTCGAATCCCCGTAGGGACGCCATATTCGAGATGGTTAATTTAATTAACTTCTCATAAAAAAGCCCAAGCATGATGACTTGGGCTTTTTTATTGCATGTTCCTTCATTCCTGTTTTTTAATGTTTGATCAAATTGTCTCGATTGCAATTTTATTTGTTTATAAATAATTCATTCAAAAATCTTATTCTTTTACATTTCTCTTCAACTCGTTATCCATTCATTCTCATTTACAGCAATCGCACTATAAATCCGAACAAAAAATCAACACCGGTGGTATAAGCATGCCATTAAGGTAGAAAGCATAATATATCTGCAAGGATCAGATTATGTTCGTCAGTACAAAGTTAAGTTCGCCTGAATCATCTATTAAAAATCATAATCATCAATTTAATAACTTTAAAGATTGGGTCAACTTCTTTCAAGATCAACAGATTTCGACGACAGTAAAGACCGAACAGGCCGAGAACTATTTAAGAGATTTAATCCATCAAGTTGATGTGGCTGGATTGGAATGGCTGGATCAACCCAGACATGTAGAGCAACATTTTCTGGAACAGCACCATCAAACCTGCGCAATTTTCCAGTCGTATGTAGAACGGCGTAAACAGCAGCAAGGACGTGAATACTTCCCGACTGTTTCACATGCATTTGAGTTCTTGGCCAAAGTCGCACCTGTAAAACTGGTAGACGGCTCATGGTTGTATTCAACTGTGCAAAACTGGAATCGTCCGGAAACCCAAGACCTGATTTATATCTATCTGGAAGAACTGGGCATGGGTCATACTCGTGCCAATCATGTCACCATGTATCAGGACTTGCTGAATCATTATGAGCTGAACAGTTATACTGAACAGCTGGATGCCAGTTACTATGAACAGGCGGCTGTCCAGTTGGCTCTGGCCTATGCGCCGCCAGAATATCTGCCGCTAGTGATTGGTTTCAATCTGGGTTATGAGCAACTGCCCTTACACTTGTTAATTACCAATTATGAGCTGTCTGAACTCGGTATTGATCCACATTATTTCAATGTACACATTACCATTGATAATGCTCACAACGGTCATGCACAAAAATCTCTGCAAGCGTATTTAGATCAGTATGCACTCGCTGAAGATCCTGCCCAGTATTTAGACCTGATTAAAAAAGGTTATGTGCTGAATGACATTGGCAAAAGTTCTGCCCAGATCATCAAGCAACTGGATACTGAAAAACTGGCTTTGAAAGTGTTCCAGAACAAAGCGCTGATTGGACAATATATCCATAACCAGAAATGCCAGTTTAGTGGCAAGACCATTAATGAATGGTTATCCGATCCGGCACAGATTGCGGATTTCCTGAAAGTCATGATTGAAAAAGGCTGGATTGTAAAAGATGCACCTGTAGAACAAAGCCGTTTCTGGAAAATGATTGATGATCCAGATGGCAAAATGTTTGGTGTATTTAATGCGACTGAAAAACAAATTATTAAAGACTGGATTCAAGGTGAGACTTTAGCTGCTCGTCTGTCATCACGTAGCAGATCTCAAGTACATAACCAGATGGAACCAGTGCTGAACCGTATTGACCAGCAACAGATCCATCAGCTGAAAAGTCGTCTGAATCGCTGTGCCGCTGCCGAACAAAAGATTGATTTATTGATTCCTTATGTAGCACCGCATATGCATCATCAGGAAGTAGGCTTGTGGGCAACACGTCAGCTTTCCCAGCTGCTCTTCCCTTTCCAGACCCAAGCCATGACTTATTCTTAGAAAGATCATTCATAAAAAACAGGGCATTGTATATGCCCTGTTTTTGCTTCAATACATTATGCACATTAAGCCGATTTACGTGAATTGATCTGACCTTTAATCACAGCTTTCACATTACCTTTTACGTAATTTAAAAATACCTTTAAAGGCGACAGTTTTGGATTTGGTCGATTACCTTTGGCAATTTCTTTAAATTGCGCGGCATACCAGATGATTTCCATAATCGCCATCTTATCGATCATTGGAATACCAGTTTTAATTTTCTCCACTGCATAACGTACATCCTGTCCTGCAACCAGACGGTTACCCAGATCAGGCTCGACTGCAAATGGACGTGCAATACCGACAAAATCACATGCGCCACTATCTAGGGCTGCATTCATACCTGTTGCGGTACGGAAGCCTCCCGTTACCATCAAATGACAATTAACTTCCTGACGGATCTTTTCGGCAAAGTCAAGGAAATAGGCTTCGCGGGCAACTGTTGATGCTTTACGTTTCTCTGCTTTTACCCCAGCCATTGCGGGTGCTTCATAGGTTCCGCCAGAAACTTCAATAATATCGATCCCGGCTGCATCCATCGCCTTAAAAACATAAATAACGTCTTCTTCACTAATGCCACCGCGCTGGAAGTCTGCCGAATTTAATTTCACTGAAATAACAAAATTTTCAGAAGTTGCTGCACGTACCGCCTTATAGGCTTCTAGCAAGAATCGACTGCGGTTTTCAATACTACCACCCCACTGGTCTTGACGTTTATTGGTCAGTGGCGATAAAAACTGGCTAATCAGGTAACCATGTGCCCCATGTAACTGCACGCCTTCAAATCCCGCCTTTTCACAAATAGCAGCTGAAGTCGCAAAGCGCTGGATAATATCTAAAATTTCATATTCACGCAGTTCACGTGGCGTACCGAAACTCATCACCAGTGCTGGACTGAAAGGTACAGCTGAAGGTGCTACGGTTTCTTTATTCAAGCCTTTTGGGCATTGACGTCCAGGGTGAGATAACTGTACCAGTTGTACCATACCATGACGTTTTCCGACATTCGCCCAGGCTTTTAACTTTTCCAGGTCACGTTCAGTTTCTATTACCACTACACCGGGTTCATTCTTGGCACGAAAATCCACCATGACATTACCTGTAATCGCACAGCCTAAACCACCTTTGGCCCAAGCTTCATATAACTTTAAATGGGCCTGATTAGGTTGGCCTGCATCATTGGCCAATGCCTCACTCATGGCACCTTTAATGATACGGTTTTTAAACTGGGTATTACGGATCTGGATGGAATCGGCCAATTGTGTCATGTACTTTCCTAAAATGTTTATCTTATTTTGTATGTGTTATAACCTAACTTGCCATAATTGACAATTCATATTGTCAAATGGATACAAATTTTATTTTTAGATATTAGGGGGTAGTCTTAAAAAAATCATTTTAAATTTTGGGATCGAAAGCATCTCGGATGGCTTCACCGATATAGATGAGCAAAGACAAGACAATGGCTAAGGTCAGAAACCCGGACAAAGCCAACCACGGCGCATTGATATTATTTTTGCCCTGCAGCAATAATTCACCCAAAGAAGCGGTTTCAGGCGGCAAACCATAACCTAAAAAGTCCAGTGCAGTTAGTGCGCTGATGTTGGCGGTCAGCATGAAAGGAAGTTGTGACAGACTGGAACCTATGACATTCGGCAAGATATGCCGAAACATGATCCGGCCATGCCCTGCTCCAATGCTTCTTGCTGCCCAGACATATTCCAGATTTCTGGCTCGTAAAAATTCGGCGCGCACCATCGACACTAGTGTCGTCCAGCCAAAAAACAGCATGATCACAAATAGCCAGTAAATATTTGGACTAAACACACTGACCAGAATCATGACCATAAACAGCATCGGCAGGCTGCTCCAGACCTCAAGTGCACGTTGCCCGATCAGATCAATCCAGCCACCATAATAGCCTTGAACTGCCCCAACCAGCACACCTAATCCTGCTGACAGTAAAGTTAATGCAAAGCCAAACAGCAAGGAAATACGCAAGCCATATAAAATACGTGCTAGCACATCCCTTCCCTGATCGTCTGTTCCTAGCCAATTTTGTCGGCTTGGAGGTGAAGGTACTGGAATATCGAGTGCCAAATTGGGTGTGTCATAGCCGAAGTGGATCACCGACCAGATTGCCCAGCCTTTGGCATTAATCAGCTGCTGTACCGTAGGATCCTGATACTCGGCTTCAGTTTCAAAGACACCCCCAAAAGTCGTTTCAGGATATGACTTTATTACTGGCAGATAATAGGAATCCTCATACTTGACCAGTAAAGGCTTATCGTTAGCGATCAGCTCAGCACCAAGTGACAAGATAAAAATAATGGTAAAGGCAATGAAGCAGGCAAATCCGGTTTTATTATTTTTAAAACGTTGCAGGCTGGCGCGTAGCATTGGTGACATTATTTTGACCCTCGCGAATCAAAATGGATCCGGGGATCAATCACCCGATACAGCACATCACTGATCAAACGCAGCACCAAGCCCAATAAGGTAAAAATAAACAAGGTTCCAAAAATGACCGGATAATCCCGCTGCAGAATCGCTTCAAATCCCAGCATGCCCAAACCATCCAGATTAAAGAGGATTTCAATAAACAGGTTCCCGACAAATAAAATACCGAGCAAAGCTTCTGGCAAACTGGCAACCAACACCAGCACAGCATTGCGCAGTACATGACGGTAGAACACTGCTCTGTCCTGTAGTCCCTTCGCTCTTGCTGCCAGCACATATTGTTTACTGAGTTCTTCCATAAAGGAAAATTTCACCAGATAAGTCAGCCGTGCAAAACCGCCGAGTACCATAGCCAGTAGCGGCAAAGCCATATGCCAAAAATAATCCTGAATTTTTCCAAAGAGGGATAATTCAGCAAAATTTTCCGAGCTTAAGCCTTGTAAAGGAAACCATTGCAGATAGGAACCACCTGCAAAAAATACAATCAGCAAAATGGCAAAGATAAAGGCTGGAATAGCATAGCCCACAGCCAGCAGCAAAGACGTCGTTTGATCAAACAGGCTGCCATGCTTTTTGGCCTTCTGGATGCCAAGAGGAATAGAGACCAGATAAATGAGCAAGGTACTCCAGAAACCTAGAGACAGTGAAACTGGCAATTTTTCCCAGATCAGTTCAGTCACAGCTTGGCCTTTAAAAAAGCTCTGGCCTAAATCAAACTGGGCATAGCTTTTCAACATTTCCCAGAAACGTAAATAAACCGGCTGATCAAATCCATACTGAGTCTTGATCTGCTCCAGCATTTCGGGCGTCAGGCCTTGCTGTCCCTGATACTGCAAGCCACCGATCGCCAAATTATTTGCATGCTGTGCCTGATAGATGGCCTGTTCCACTGGACCACCCGGTGCAAGCTGAATCACCACAAAATTGATTAGTAAAACCATCAATAATGTCGGAATCATAAGAAGCAAACGTTTGACGATATAAGTGCTCATGGCACTCCCCAAAGCTGGAAATCTAGCGATATTTTAAGTACGGCGCCACTTGTCTGGCTTTAGCTGCATCCACCCACCAGTAATCAATACCCGCAGAAAGCTTGGGCTTGATTTTAGGCTGCTGATACATATTCCAGTAAGCATACCAGTATTCACCCGTACCATAAGTCGGAATATGATAATAACCGGCTCGCAATAAACGATCTAAAGCTCGGCTACTATAAATCAGCTGCTCCCGGCTTTGTGGTTGAACCACCTGATCAATCACCCGATCAATCACCGGATTTTGAATACCGGCATAATTATAATTGCCAGGCTGACGTGCCGCCTGACTACCCCAAAACTGTTTCTGTTCCTGCCCCGGTGTCAGCGATTGCGGCATAGTATCCACAATCATATCAAACTGATAATTTCTAAGGCGCTCATAGTACTGAGCCGTTTCCACCATCCAAATGTACGCCTGAATTCCTAAACGTTTCAAATGGCGTAGATAAGGCATTAGATGACGCTGCTGTTCAGCCTGATGCAACAGAAATTCAATCTGTACAGGTTTACCTTGAGCAGTCACCAGTTTTCCCTGCTGATAACGGTAACCGGCATTCAATAAAATTTGTCGCGCCTGTAATAAATTTTTGCGGTTAAACCCGGAGGCATCTGATTGCGGATAATGCCAATCCTGTAATACCGTCTGACGTTGCACCGGATGCAATTTAGATAAATTTGGCTGTAATATTTTCAGCTCTTGGGCACTCGGCTTGCCTGTAGATGCCAGTTCACTGTTACTAAAAAAGCTGTTGAGACGCTGATATTCCCCATGAAACAAGGCTTTATTTAGCCATTCAAAATCATAGGCCAGAGTTAAAGCTTGCCGGAAGCGGATATCGGCAAAGGGCTGACGCCGCATATTAAAAATCAGGCTTTGGGTTGGAATCGGATTGTGATGGTGAAAACGATAGGTTTTGATCTGGCCTTGCTCTACCGCAGGAAAGCGATAATCACTTACCCAGCGGTTAACCTGTTTTTCTTCATGCAGTGTGAACTGGCCCGACTTAAAAGCTTCAAACTTGATTTCCGGACTACGGTAATAACGATACTGTATGCGATCAAAATTATAACGCCCACGATTGACCAGCAGATCTTTACCCCAGTAATGCGGATTACGTTTATAGGAAATACTGCGTCCTGCATCAATACGTTCAATCACATAAGGCCCAGAACCCAAGATCGGTTTCAGGTTAATGTCTTTGAAATTACGCTTTTGCCATTCCTGCTGAGAATAGATCGGCATCTGAGTCACAATCATGGCCATTTCCGGATTATGGCGAGATTTAAAACTAATCTTAACTTTTGAAGGTGACAGGACTTCGGTTTTTTTAATATCTGCCAGATACATCTGTAAGCCAAAATTAGACTGGGTCTGGTACAGATCAAAACTGTATTTCACATCTTTAGCCGTCACTGGCTGACCATTACTGAATCTGGCCTTAGGATTTAAATGGAAAATAATATAAGCAGTCTGCTTTGGATCGAAACTGACTTTCTCCGCCAGCAGAGGATAATAAACGCCGGGCTCATCCAGGGATTTCGACATAAGGCTGTCAAAAATATAATTAATCCCTTCAGTGACATTCCCCTTACCATTCATGCTGTTCAGATTATCAAAACTGCCATCGGCTGCCTGAATAAGAATGCCGCCTTTGGGCGCTTGCGGATTGGCATAAGGCAGAGATTTAGCCTGTGCATATTTGGGTGCACCATGCAGTGCAATATAAGGTGTCGTAATGACTGCTGCCCCGCTAGAACTGATGATCCAAGGGGCAGCAAGAATCCATAAGACATGGACGGGATTAAACAATTTCACGATCCAGAAATTAATTTGGAACCTTAATCACATCACCAATACGCAATTGAGTATTGGGTTTCAGCTCATTCATTTCTGCCAGCTCATTGGTTGCCATACCATAACGGGATGCCAGACCAATCAAGGTATCGCCACGCTTCACCTTGTATTCAGTGACCAGCTTTGGAAGCTGAAGCGTTTGGCCCACACGTAAACCAGCACGTGGACTAATATTATTCAGGCTCGCCAGATCAGTAACGGGTACTCCTACACGATTGGCAATCGCAATCAGTGATTCTCCGGATTTTACCGTATAGGATTCTGTCGCCTTAGAAGAGGCAGATTTTGTTGCGACTTTTACTACCGGCTCTTTTTTGGCAATCTGAATATCTTCATTAATTTTTAAACGCTGTCCAATCCGCACATTGCTATTGGTGCTTAGGCCGTTCAGGTCTGCCAGATAACGTAATTGTAGATGATATTGGCGGGCAATCGAGCTTAAGGTTTCACCAGATTTCACGATGTGAGTATCTGATTTGACATTGTTTTCCTGAGTCTCGGTGACCACTTCCTGCACAGGTTCAGGACTACCAGATAATTTCAGATGCTGACCCACACGCACATTGGCACTACGGGAAATATTGTTCAGGTTGGCAATCTGATCCATCGACAGATTATATTTTGCTGCAATCCCGGTCAGCGTATCACCCGATTGAACCGTATAACTGTCAGGAACCTGACTACCGGCCGGAATCTTGATGGTCTGACCAATGCGTAAGCCGCTGTTTGCAGAGAGGCCATTTAACGCTGCCAGTTCAGATACCGTCAATTTACTTTGATTGGCAATGCTGTACAGGGTTTCACCACGTTTGACCTGATAGCTTTCTGTTGGCGTATGATCAACCTTAACGTTCTCAAACTTCTGTTCGATTTTTTCGGTTTTCTTGCTGCTCGCAGTCAGTTCATCAACTTCATTGAGAGGAACATTAATCTTCTGTCCGATCATCAAACTGCTACCCGCGGTTAAACCCGGAGTTAGTGCAGCAAGTTCTGCATTCGACAATGCGTAGCGATCTGCAATCAGTTTCAGATACTCACCACGTTTAACGGTATAGGACTTGGTCTGGACTTTGACAGTTTCGACTTTTTTGCTGTCTTCAACTTTCGCTTTGCTGGTACTTTCTTTTAGGGAAAGCTTTTGCCCCACAAATAAACCACTGGTCGTACTCAGATCATTATAATCAGCCAACTGTTTAACACTCAGGCCGAACTGGCTGGAAACGCTGGTCAAAGAATCATTGGCCTGAACCACATAACTTTCCGGTTTCTCTTTGGCTTTCGGTACTTCCTGTACTGGGTTGGCATCATAGAGATAAATTGTGGTGCCCACATATAATGTAGAGTTTGGATCAATCTGGTTCCATTTCGCGACATCACGCCAGTTCACGCCATTCTTCGCTGCAATCAATGCCAGATTATCGCCCGGTAAAACCTTATAGGTACTGCGCTTACCTTTCGGTGCCACAACCACAACTTCTGAATCAGTTTTTACATAGTTTTTGCCCTGATTGAGTCGAGCTTCAACTGAATCTGCACTGGTGTTTACAGCGACTTCTTTCGGATATGAGAATCCTTTGGTCAGTTCCTTGCCCTGCTGCTCGGCAATAGACTGACTGGTCTGAATTGCAGTCAGTTTGATCTTGCCATCATAAGGGTCAACAATTTCTGTGCCTGCAGGTGCCAGTGCTTTCAACTCTTCAATGACCTGTGCCTGTTCAGCTGCAGTCGCCACAGGTTGTAAAAGCTCATCCACGGTCTTATTAATTTCTTCTGCTGACACCACTTTCTGGATTTGCTGACGTTCAGCTGCGGTAATTGGTGGCTCGACCTGGATAGGCTTCACTGAAGCAACTGGCGTCACAGCAACCGGAATACGTGGCGCGCTTGGAATAGGCAATTCACTTTTTGCCGCAAATTCAGCAAGTGCTTCGGAACCACGTGGTGTGCTGACCCGTTTGGTGGTTTGTGCAGTTAGATTAGGTGTCGTCGTGGTTGACACTGCTGCTGGTGCAGTCGTAGCTGGCTTTGGTGATGTAGTCGCAGTTGGAGCTTTAGTTGCTGTTGCAGTCTTAGCAGTCGTAGTGGCAAGCACCGGCGGAGTCTGCTTGGCAGGTACGATGGTGGTACTGGTTGATGCTGGTGCTACAGTTGGATTTGGAGTTACTGTAGTGGTCGTTTTAGGCGAGTTACTGACAGTACCTGCCCATAAGCCGCTTGAACTAGACTGCAGTTTTTTCAGTTTTCCATCAATCGATGGACTTAAGTCAGCCGGAATCAAAATACGGCGCGGACTTTCCGGATCAATACGATCACCACGATGCCCCGGGTTAAGCTGATACAGTTCAGCACGGCTTAAACCGGTAATGGCTGCAATCTCATTTAAATTGGCTGCACCGACAGTCACTTCACGAAAGTGAGGACGGTTGGCAATTGGTGGCAAACTCACGCCATAAGTACCCGGATTTTTCACAATCTGCGCAACTGCCAGGAAACGCGGCACATAGTTCATGGTTTCCTGAGGCAGTTTCAAGGACCAATAATCGGTAGGCAAGCCTGCGGCCTTATTACGGTTAATCGCCTGCTGGATACGGCCTGGACCGGCATTATAAGAGGCCAAAGCCAATTCCCAGGAACCAAACTGGTTATATAAGCTGCCTAGAAACTCATAAGCCGCACGAGTCGACTCAACGACATCACGACGGCCATCGTAAAGTGAGGTTTGTTTCAGACCATAAATACGGCCAGTACTTGGAATGAACTGCCATAAACCTGCTGCTGCTGCACTACTGGTCGCCGCCGGGTCATAAGAACTTTCAATGATCGGTAATAAAGCCAGCTCTGTAGGCATGCCACGGCGTTCTGCTTCTTTCACCGTATAATAGAGATAGCGCGATGCACGGGCACTCAGGCGGTCCAGATAAGGCTGACGGGAAATAAACCAGCCACGCTGTGCATCAATACGCGGATTCCAGGTATTCAGATCCATCTTGAAACCCACGGTCATCCGTTTCCAGATATCACCATGCTTCAAAATCAGTAAGCGGTCACCTTCAACCGCACGCATATCCGTTGCAGAAAGTAAATCTTCCAGCCCATCCAAACTGCTTGCATCTAGATATTGTGAGCCAACCTGCTTGCTTGACGCTTTTTGGGTCGCACTTTGTGTAGAAGAACAGCCCGTCAGTCCCAAGGAAGCGAGTGCCGTTCCAAGTACAGAAAATTTTAAAAATGTTGGTAATGCAGGCTGCCACAAAATTGCGGTTGGTTTATACATAAAGAAATCCAAACAATTCGTATATAAATTTATTTTTTAGATATGCCATTGTAGTGAAGCATGTCGTGGACACAAGGCATTAATTTACCCCGATTTCACGTTAAATGTTACAAGAAATTAAAAAAACTGGTGCATCTAGACGCATCAAGCGTATTTGCGTTATACAATATCCGCTTCAGCAAGTTCTTTTTTGATCGGATTTTAATTTATGTCTCACACTATCACGCTATATGTTGATGGCGCCTGTCGCGGCAACCCGGGTTTAGGCGGTTGGGGTGCGTACATAATTACCGAACAGCAGGAACACAAAATTTGCGGTGGCGAAGATCATACCACCAATAATCGCATGGAGCTGACCGCAGCGATCGAAGGCATTCAGTTCTGTCCAAAAGATGCCAAGCTGGTCATTTATACCGATTCCAATTATGTCAAACAAGGCATTACCGAATGGATTCATGGCTGGAAAAAGAAAAACTGGAAAGACGTTAAAAATCCGGATCTATGGCAAAAACTGGATGCCACCTGCCAAGGCCGCGATATTGAATGGCACTGGGTAAAAGGCCATGCCGGACATCCTGGCAATGAAATGGCCGATCAACTGGCCAACCAGGGGGCAGATGAAACTTTGAAAAAATCCAAATCAGTTACTGCAATCACTGAAAATAAAAAAAAATCTGAACCTGACTGGCTTCTAGACGACCCTTTCGGGCTGGATCTTGTCGATAGTGAAGAAGAACTCGAAGAGAGCATGGAAATGGCCGAAGAAGAAATGGAACAGACTGAAAATTTAGAAACAATTGAAAATACCGATGAGTCTGCTTCAGTCACTTCAGATTCAACCGAACTACATCCGCAAATTGTGATTACACCGCCGACCTTAGAGCTGCATGGCCCCCGTCAATTGATTCTGGATACGGAAACCACCGGTTTCTATTATCAGGATGGTGACCGGATCATTGAGGTGGGTGCGATCGAAATGATTAACCGGAAACTTACCGGCAGCTCAATCCATATTTATATCAATCCGAAAAAACCGGTTGGCGATTCGGTAAATGTCCACGGTATTACCGACGAGTTCCTGCAAGACAAGCCGCTGTTTGAAGAAATCTCACAGGTACTGTTTGACTATCTGCAAGGTGCCGAAATTATTGCGCATAACGCGACCTTCGATATGAACTTCCTGGATATGGAATTCAAGCGTGCAGGCTTTGTCGCACTTTCTGAAGTTTGTGAAGTAACCGATACTCTGGCAATGGCCAAATCCAAGCATCCCGGACAGAAAAACTCTCTAGATGCCCTCGTGCGTCGTTATGAAATTCCACAGCGTGACCGTACCTTCCACGGTGCCTTGCTCGATGCGGAAATTCTGTCCGATGTTTATTTGGCCATGACCGGTGGACAGGTCTCTTTTGATATGGATGCCCTGTCACATACCGAAGAACAAGGCGGCAGTTCAGGCACTGTCAAAATCGAAATTGAATTGCCTGTGATTCTTCCATCAGATGAAGAACTTGCCGAACATGAGAAATGGGTCAAACAATTTGAAGAAAAGCAGGGAACGCCTTGCCTTTTTGCCAAATAAAATCTAAATTTCAAGCAGTAATTTCGCTTTTAAAATACAGTTCTTCAGTTATAGTAATTCCAAAGAGGCCCCGTCCGATAAAGCGGGGCTCATATATAGATAATACTCAAGGAAAGGTGCAGATCCATGTCTTACCAAACCTCTATACATTTTGATCCAACAGCTTTACTGATAATAAAAAATGAGGTTGATAACTCGATCAAGTTAGTCGAATCAGCAGTAAGCACCTTGGTAGAAGATCAAACTTTACCTTTTGGCATTGACGATGCATTAAATCAGTTCGAACAATGTGCACAGGTACTGGCACTGATTGATATGCCGAATCTGGCACAAATTGCTCAATATTCAGCAGAACTGATGCGCAAGATTATGGGGAATCCGGCGCAGGTCAACACTCAGGATGTGATCGCATTGAGTGAAGGCACCACCATGCTGAAACGCTATATCGAATTTATCTGCTTGCGTGAAGTGAAAATTCCGCAGTTCCTGCTCGATACCCTGAACCGTCTGGAACTTGCGCTTGGCAAACCATTGACGACCGAAGGTCAGCATATTGAACCTTTGCTTGATCTGATTACTCCAGACTTCCAGTTACCCCAAGTACCAGGTCTGGAAAAATCGAAATATGTGCAACGCCTGTACAAGCTGTCTCTTAACAAACTGCTGAAACAGGAAGAAAGCGAAATGGACCTGCAGGCGATCAAACTGGTCGGTACTTATCTGGCAGGCCTTTCAGCAAATCATCCAAGCAAGCAATACTGGCATCTGGTACATGTTGCTTTTGATAATATTGATCACCTGCTCATCAATGAACCACGTTTACGTACTTTAATCAGTATTGAACGCAACATGGCACAGTACTTTAGTTCAGCCGACAGCTTCAAAGCCTCTCTGTCTGATCTGGCAAATGTATTGAGCTTATGTATTAGTCAGGAAGATGCAACTGCACAGCAAATCCGTAGCCAGCTGAATATTGGTGATGATCTACTGACAGATATGCAACTTCAGGTGTTCAGCCGTCACCTATATGGTCCGGACTTTGAAACCATGCATACCATTAGCGAGCTGGTGACTGCGGAAATGACCCAGATCCGCAATGATATCGAATACAACTATCAGCACATGACACCTGAAAAAACGCAGGAACTCCAGACTCAGCTGAATAGCTTGGCCAATACCTTCAAGGTTCTGAACCTGAACGAAGCCTATCATGATTTAAACCGTCAGGCAGCTTCACTCAGCCAGGCAGATATTCTGAAAGATGAGTCTTTTGCCCAGCAGTTGATGAATGTGATTCTATCCGCGATGAACTCGATTGGTGTATTGGAACGTCACCATACTTCGAGCCGTCTGCAGCTACGTGTGAATAACATGAATATCTCATTGGATCGTCTGGACGAAGCACATAACGCTTTGTTGAATGAAACCAAGGCACTGATTGAATTATCTAGCCAGATTCTGACTGATTATCTGCAGGATCAAGATCTGACCAAACTCGAACCTGTACCCATCCAGTTCTGTGAAATTGGCGGTGCTATGCTGTTCCTGAATGCTGAACATGTGAAAGCTGCATTCACTACAACTGCCCTGTTTATCAAAAACCGTATTGAACAGTCGGTCGCATTAACGCCAGCAGAAATTCATCATGCGCTGGATGCATTGGCTAGTGCCGACATGATGATCGACAACTTAAAGAACAAACAGCCTGTATTACAGTCCATGTTTAAGGTAGCATTAGACAGTAGTGAAAAACTGAAAATCGTTGCCTAATGTCTGAAAAATTATCACTTGCTTATATTTTCCAGCAGCAACAGTTGCTGGTCGACCAACACTTTCAACTGCCTCGAGTTGAAGCTCTGGCAAGTGATTTGCTGCTGAATCCGGGTGATCAGGTGATTGCCCGTGATCTTCTTCCAGATGAGCCAACTCCTGAAGGCTTGCAACTGGTTCCGATCCGTCAATTATTACAGTTCTGGAATGTTCAGCAATTTGAACAGGCCAGCCGTGCTGTGCAACTACTGGAATGGCGCCGGAATCACAAGTTCTGTAGCCACTGTGGCACCCCGACTGAAGCCCATGCTGTTGAATATGCCATGGTTTGCCCAGCTTGCCATTATCGTCAGTATCCAAGGGTGCAACCTTGTGTGATTACTGTGATTACCCGTGGTGAAGATGAAATTTTGCTGGCTAAAAATGCACGTAATACCAAAAGCCAGATGTATGGCCTGATTGCCGGATTTGTCGAAGTTGGGGAAACGCTTGAAGAAGCGGTACGTCGCGAGACGCTGGAAGAAGTCGGCTTGAAAGTGAAAAATATCCAGTATCTGGCCAGTCAGCCCTGGCCCTTCCCGAGTAATCTGATGATTGCCTTCAAAGCAGAATATGCTGGCGGTGAGCTGCAATTGCAGGAAGAAGAAATTAGCGATGCGAAATTTTTCAAGTTTGATCAGTTGCCGGAAATTCCGTTTAAAGGCAGTATTGCCCATGCCATGATCATGCATGTGACTCAAGGCACACCAGTCGCAGATGATACCCGTGAATGGCTCTAAGGTTTTCAATTAAAAAAAGCCCGGTTTTCATACCGGGCTTTTTTTGTGGGAATTACCATGATCACTGATCTTCACTTAAAAGCATCCTCTAGCGCCCACATCACACGTGGCTTGGTTTCAAAGAACCGGCTAAACAAACTGGACAATGAACCAATCATTGTAATATGGCCCAGTTTCGGAATCGTAATCAGCTCGCTATGATTGCCATGGTCTTTTAATACCCGATCCAGATCCTGACTGTTGAAATGACCGACAATATTGTCCCGCTCTGCCATGAACAGATAATGTTTGGTGGAGGTATTTTCCACAAAATAATATGGCATCACCTGCTGATACGGAATCGACTGGTCAAAAGCATCGGCACAAATTGGATCATCTTTATAGTTAAAATGATACGGTCCTGCCAGACCAATAATGGCGCGGATTTGTTCCCGCTCAATCATGGCCTTTTGTGGATGGTATAGCGCTGACATGACATTAAATGCCCCGGCTGAATGTCCCATCAAGACCAAATTTTCCGTAGAAACATTTAACTGGCCTGCATGCTGCTGCAAATGATTTAGCAACAGATGCAGGTCATTAATATAGATCGGGAAAATGTGTTCAGGCGCTAGGTGATAGTTCATCACCACCACATCATAGCCTTCTTTGGCAAAAGTCTCGCCAATGAAATGGTAATCCTTTTTATCACCGTGCAGCCAGGCACCACCATGGACAAAGACAATCAGGGGGCGATGCGCTAAAGGCTGATGACTTAAAAACAGATCAAAACGTTGACGGGCTCTTAAGCCATAGGCTAACTGGGTTTCAACACTATAACCCTGTTTTGGGGTTAAACGGTTCAGCGCATAACTGCCAAAATCATAGATCCGGAAATCTTTATAACGTTGCTGGACTTCAAGGATCCGATCTGAAAGCTGCGTTTTAAATTGACCGACCTTATGGAACATCAGTCGGTTCAACTGTATCAGGATCAATGGCGACTGGAGTCTGTTCAACACCCGACTGTGCATAAGATGCAGGCGCTGCAAAATTCTGGTTAGTATTATAACCAGAGCGCTGATCCACGTTGTCGATTAGCGTGACAATTTTAGTGATATTACCCACTTGTTGCAGTACCTGATTCAGATCATCGATTTCAGCACTGTTCAGACGTCCCATCACATACAGCACGCCATCTTCAGTATGCACATGCACTTTGCTGTCAGACACCACTGGTGCTTTCATAATCAGGCCACGGGTATTCGCCGTCACGGCGGTATCCTGCATGATCGTAGTGTAGCTGCTCTGGTTACCCACAGTAATAAAATTGTGCACCGCTTTGACGTCACTCATGGATTTGACATTATCTTCTGCCAATTGCTTGAGATGCGCATCCGGCACCTGCCCGGTCAACAGGACATTGCCATGGAAGCTTTCAATATTGACCCTTGACTGTTTAAAACGTGAATCCAGTTTATAAAGATTAATTTTTGCAGTACGTACAATAGAAGAATCGATAAATACCTGTCCTAGCGTCCGAGCTCCATTTTCGGTACCTACAGGAGCCGTACCAGTACCGCTAGAAATAAAGCTGGCACAACCCGATAAACTTGCGACACACAGCATTGTTATTGCAATACGCTTAACCACTCAGCAAGACTCCTTAATTTTAATCAGTCTTATTTCAATATAATAATCTGTTTTTTCAAGGCCAGATGTTCTTCATCATACTTGAACTTTCCCATGATGCTGCAAATTTTATCTACCGCATCAGATCTTATTTTATTCAAAGATTAATAAACTCTTGATCAAAAGTAAAAGCATTTTCAAACCAGTGCAGATCATAAGGGTATTGCGAAAAATCATGCTGTATGGTTTTTGCAAAATACCGATTAAAATCAAAACAAATCACATCAAAACGATAGTAATAATGTGCAAACTGTGGATTTTTTTGAATAAAACATACAGCCGTTTGTAGGACTTTTCGTTGCTTGGCAGAGGAAACAGATTCAAAAGCCAATGCATAAGCTGTTTTAGCCCGTGCTTTTACCTCGACAAAGACCATTTCCTGCTCACGCTGCATGACCAGATCAAGTTCACCATAGCGACTATGCCAGTTTCTGGCAATGAGCTGAAAGTCTTGTTGCTGCATCAGTTGGGCAGCCTGCTGTTCTGCCCATGCGCCTAATTGTTTCTGCATCGCTGACCCTTATAGTGCCTTGAGACCTTTGGCACTCTGCTGAAAACAGGACGGTGTGCGTTGTATGCCTTGATCCGATACCCGAATCATTCCAGTACGACCCTGGAATTCAATATTGCGTATTTTTTTATTGTTTAAATAATACTGGGTGATTTGCCAGGCATCGCCACCAAAAGCAATCAAACGCTGATAGGACATATTCACCGGTGCCTGTTGATAAGCCTGCATCACATCAGGCCAGTTAGCAAAATAAAGTACCGGCACATCGCAGAACTTGATACCTCGTGGCGGAGCATGCTGTTCATTAATTGCATTCGCGACTGTGTAAATCCGTTTATGTCCTAAACCCTGTAAGGATGCCAGCCAGTCCGCATTGCCGAGCAATAGGATCCCCTGCTTGCTCTTCAGAAAAAATGGCGGCTTCTGGATCATTTCCAGTTGCAGCTCACTCTGGCTAAGTAGTGACATTAGCAAGAGTTCATGTTCTGACTCACTGCCCGGTTGACGCAGCACAAACAGTTGCTGAATCCCATCTAGCGCAATCTGCTTCTGTAAGGCAGCTGCATCTTCTTTTTTCGACAGGCTAAATTGCCAGATATTTGGGGCCGTGAGGCTAGTTTCATTCAAACTCAGTGTACGAATCTTGGGTTTAGTCTGCACCAGCTGCTCTACATCCTGACGTCCCAGAGGACCGATCACCATTTGCGTCTTTTTACTGACATGCTGTTTGAGTAACTGAGAGATTTTTTTCTGGTCTGAATTGACCCATTTCAATGGTACTTTCTGTCCGGACGCCGTATATGCACTGAGAAATCCTTGCTTGATACTCGAAGCAGCTCGCGCCAAGGGGCCGGTTTCAGGTAGAATAATCAGCACTTCCGCTTGTACGCTGCTGACGCAGACCAGTAACCCCAAGCCCAAAATTTTATTTTGAATCTTCCATTTTTTATTATTCGACTTATTCCACATGGAGAAACCTATGAGTGCTCAGTTATTTGTTGTTGCGACTCCAATCGGGCACTTAGATGATATTAGTTATCGTGCAATTAATGTATTGAAATCGGTGAGTCTTATTGCAGCTGAGGATACACGAACTTCTGCACAATTACTTAAACACTTTAATATTCAAACACCTTTGACAGCCTGTCATGAACATAATGAAAGCAACAAGATTGATCAGTTGATTCAACGCCTGCTCAATGGTGAAGATATAGCATTAATCAGTGATGCAGGCACACCACTGATTAGCGATCCAGGATTCAAGTTTGTCCGTGCTGCGCAAGAACATAATATTCGAGTGGTTCCTGTGCCGGGTGCATGTGCTGCAATTGCCGCTTTAAGCGCAGTAGGTTTACCGAGTGACCGTTTCAGCTTTGAAGGTTTTTTGCCGTCTAAACAAAGCCAGCGGCTCTTGACTCTGGAAAAACTGAAAGATGAAACCCAGACCTTAATTTTCTATGAAGCACCGCACCGCATTCTGGAATGTGTTAAAGATCTGGCAGCGGTATTCGGTGCAGAACGTCCTGTCGGTTTTGCCCGTGAAATTACCAAGACCTTTGAAACCATCAAGAAAATGACACTGGGTGAACTGGTCGAATTTGTTGCCAATGACCATAACCAGCAAAAAGGTGAAATCGTACTGGTGATTGGTGGTTCTATCGAAGAGAAAGATCTGGATCAGGAAAAACTGGACAAGCTGTTAGTGCGTTTATTACAAGACCTGTCTGTCAAAGCAGCTTCACAACTGGCTGCAGATTTGACCGGGATCAAGAAAAAAATTGCCTATCAACGTGCTCTGGAACTGACTTCAGCCAACGATTAACTTTTCTTTATCCATAAAAAACACCACAATCAATGTGGTGTTTTTTTATTCGCGAATATCAAGTGCAATTATTCTCTTGCAACGGATTCATCAGCTGGAACTTCAGTAATACGGCCACCACTTGCCAGAAAAGCTGCAATTTCATCCTCAAGTGCCTGACGTTTTTTCTGCTTAGCAGTTACAGTCAAAGTTTCAGCTTCTAATACGTCTGTATCATTCACAACTTCTTCGCTACTTGCAGCACCTTTTTCTGCTGCTTTTGCTTCATCGTCGTCGATTACAGGATCTTCTACATCATCATAATCATTTACGTCTGTCATTTTGCTCTCCCCACAAACGGCTTCGCTTTTATCTATTGAACCAAGCTTTAAATTAACTGAAATTTAGCAATCTCTTTGGTCTTCGCCTAGCCCTAATTTTCAAAAAATCGTATCTTTTTTAAACAAAATAGTTACTCTTTATAGATGTTTGTTTAAAAAATTTACATTCGGCCACTAGGTTGAATAACGTGTATCTTTGAGTAAACTTAAACCATTCGCCTGAGCCATAAATGCATCTTTCAGGACTGCCTGTTGCTCTACCTGTTTCAGCCCGAAATTACGTGCCCATACCACTGGGAAAAGCTCAGTAGTTTCCATCCAGCCAATCGCCGACATGCTATGCATCATCGCATCATTCTGGCCTTTACGACGATGCTCATAACGTTTTAAGGTCTGCACATGGGCCCACACTCCACGCGCTTTGTCATGTAGCAACACCTCACAAAGTACAGCAGCATCCAGACAGCCGATATTAACCCCTTGTCCAGCAAGCGGATGAATCACATGCGCAGCGTCACCAATTAATGCTAAGCCATCTTGTACATACTGCTGTGCAGCACGAGCTTTGAGTGGGAATTTAGCTCGCGGTGTCGCTTCCAGCACTTCGCCCAGCATATGATAGCTTTCACGGGTCAATAGTTGAGTGAAGTCAGCATCTGATAATGCTGCATATTCATCGGCATAATCATCAGGTAATGTCCAGACTATGGATTGCCAGTGGCCTTGCTCTTCTTCTTTAAGACCTGCCATTGGCAGATAAGCCAAAGGACCGGTTTCCAGAAAAATCTGACGAGCCACATGCTGATGCGGCTGGGCTGTTCTAATTGCACAGCTGATTCCAGCCTGTTTATAGTCCAGTACATCGATATCGATAAAGGCTTGTTCACGTACAAAGGAGTTCGCGCCATCTGCGCCAATGACCAACTTGGTTTTGAGCTGGGTGCCGTCTGCCAGATGAATGATCCAGACATTTACACCACGTTCCACCCGGCTAACTTTGACCTGTGTGCGGTAATCTTGCACCTCTTCAAGCATCTTTTGCTGTATGGCCAGATTCAGGATACTCGGTTCTACCATCGAGCCTAGCGCCTGCTCTACAGAAGGTGTCCTTTCTGAAGAATGACCAAAGTTAATTTCACCGTAGCCATTTTTATTCCAGACCTGCATTCCAGTATATGGCTGCTGGCGTGCAAGTTTGTCCCACACACCCACGGTTTTTAATAAATGAATGGTCGCCTGACTTAAAGCCAAAACCCGCGGATTGGCTACGCTTAAAGTTTTGTCTGCATCCAGAATAGGCGCAGCATCCAGCACAGTAGCTTGCACACCACCTTGAGCAAGTAATAAAGCGGTCAGGCCACCTACTAGCCCACCACCAACAATGACAACATCTAATACATCAGAACTCGGATTCAGACTCATGCTTTTAACCCCATGGCATAGTTAGCGACCAGTGGCTTGATGCCAGGAATAGTATCAAAAGCAATCAGTCCGGTATTACGGATCAGTTTCAAGAATGGATTCTGATTACTAAAACCACGTACGACTGAATCACAGAACTTGATCACTCTTTGCTGATCATTCAAGCGGGATTTCTCATAGTCCTGTAATACCGCTGCATCACCTAAGTCTGCGCCTTGTGACTGCTGCTCTTTCAGGTAGCGCACCAATACATGCGCATCTCGCATACACAGGTTAAAACCCTGACCCGCTACTGGATGAATCGTATGTGCAGCATTACCCATCAAGACCACGCGGCCCACAGCCTGTTTTTCTGCTAATACTTGGGACAATGGAAAACTGAAGCGCTTGCCTGTTTTCTGGAATTTACCGGCACGATCGCCATAGGTTTCTTGTAAGGCGTTCAGGAAATGCTGGTCATTTTCCTCACCCAGCCATTCTCCTTCCGTTCCTTTCTTCACAGGCCAGACGACAGAACGACGATATTCACCTGGAAGTGGTAATAAGGCTAATGGTCCTAGGTGGCTAAAGCGTTCAAAGCCAACATGATTATGCGGTTTAGAAGTTTGAACGGTAGTGACAATGGCGACCTGATCATAGTCATGCTCTGAAGCCCCAATGCCAAGCGCTTTACGACAGAAAGAATCACGCCCATCAGCAGCAATCACCACTTTGGATTGAAGTCTCAATAAAGCATCACCACGTTGTGCTTCAAGATAAGCAAACTCAGCATCTTGAGTCAGAGAGCTGACCTGAACCCCATCAATCAGTTCAATGAGTGGTTCTTTTTTGACTTGAGTTAATAGCACACGACCTAGCCAGGCATTTTCAATCACTTGGCCAAAGCTTTCGACTTTTTCCTGTTCTGCAATTAAGCGCGCCTTACCAAAACTGCCCTGCTCAGTGATATTCACTTCAAGAATCGGCGTTGCATGTTCCTGCAAGGCATCCCAAAGCCCAAGTTCCTGATAAATCTGTACACTACGGCGTGATAAGGCACTGTTACGTGCATCAAAACTGGAATGATAGGGTGCAAGATTTACATCATCATAATCTGGATATTTGATCGCTTCCAAAAGTTTGACTGCAATATTGGTTTTAGCCAACATCAGCGCGAGACTCAGGCCGACCATACCACCACCGACAATGATGACTTCTTGTTGCATGCTGTAATCCTTTTAATATCGTATCTATATACATAGATACTTATAATCATGATGAATTTTATATTAGCCTAAAAAATTTCTTTTTTATAATAAATTAGGTAGCGGTTTCAAAGCGAAGTCTGCTTGTGGTTAATTTATAGCTAACCTCAACGGCCTACTTAAATTTTTCAAAATACAGAAGTGTCGTCTGCCTGATGAAAAGCAGAAGAATTTTGCACTGATTGTTAGGTTTAAAAGCTTGGCTTGGTATGAAATGATAAGGATGAGATCTGGATATATTTTTTTGAATTAACAATATTTATGTTTTTGAATTTATAAAGTATTTTTTATTTAACTTATTTAAAGTAAATACTCATTTTAAAAAATTTTTAAAAAATCATACGATGCAGGGCTAAAGCTTATATCGCATGATGATGTAAGGATTAACTTGCTTTCAATGTATAGGCATGGTCATTCAAACTTGCCAATATCTGAATAAATTGAGGAATGGTCTCGGCATTCAAGGTATAAGGATTGAATTCATCCAGATTATGTTCGGCAAAGAATCCAAGAATATCCTGATGGATATTGGCATATTTCATATGCCAGTCTGAGAAGAGTCGATCATTTACATCTTCAAAATACAGTACTTCACAATTTTTATGTCGAGGATCTTTCAAGATTTTTTTATAGAACAGATCTTCAATCTTGTTCCTATCTCCTTCCAGACATTGAACAAAGTAACCATTCCCATAATACAGAGCCCCAAAAATCGCATTACGTGAATTGAAATTCAACGCTTCTGTAAGAATATTGAATAGATCATTCATTGGATCTTCGCAATCATACAACTTACTAACATATAAAAGTCTTGCGTCGCTCATTGTCTACCTCAATATTTTAGATTATGTACATTACTCAATATTTTTCCGTTTAATATATATAACTGATTTTATAAAAATTTTCTATGATTATATACAAAATAATTTATCGAATAGTAAAATAACTTGAAAAATAAAATGAATTTTTATATAAATTCAGTCACTTGCTTTTAATATGCATTTTCCAAATATTTCTATATTAAAAAGCTTCAAAATTTTGCTATTTGAGATCTACCATCAAGTATCAGTTTTTTTACTTTCTAAATGCTCATGTAATTTGAGCACCAGATATCTTTGCCAGAACAGCAGCAAGCCAGCAAAAATGTAAATCAGCGATTTGTTCTCGATCAGTAGTGCAACTGCTACAAATACAATAGCAAAGATGAAGGAAAAGATTAAATGAGTCTTGCTACTCTACTTAGAAACGACAGTCTAAGTCGAGCTCAAGCAACTTATTAAGCATGGACATTCTTCTTCCTCTTTTCTCAAAATATTTTTAAAGGTTAACTGTTTTAAATTTCTAAACGATACAAAAAACATGCCTATTTAATAATCAATCCTGTAGTCTTTGACTTACAGTCATTCAAGTCCTTTACTACTATTTTGGTTAAATGAATTTTCATATGATGATTACATCAGGAACAGGAAGTTCCACATAAGAATAACAATAGATAAGCACAAGGACGGTAAGGTACGACAGGAGTTATACCAAGCTAACCAATACGAAAAACCCCGGCAGGATGCCGGGGTTTTTTATTATCTAATGATTAAAAATTTGAATATAGTACCAAGGTTTCTAAACAGAAATCTTAGCAATTACTGTAAAATATATCTTTCATTTATGTATAGAAAATTCCCAAATTTTGGTGTGAAGAAGATAATGTATACGTGATCTTTGAATTGATTCATAAATGGTTTCTGAAATTTCTTTTATTAAGCTGATTACTTTTACTTTTTATTAAAATTTTGAAATATATTTTAAAGGGGCTAATAAATAATAATAATTAATAAAAAATTCAATTTTCATTTATTTAAAATACTCTAGCAAACAATCGAATTCTCGTAAAATAGGCTACTTTTATATAAAAATAACCGTAATAATTTTAGATTAAATAATCAGTAATATTCACGGTCTTTCACCAGGTATATTTGTGAGACAAACATTGAGTATGATAGTTTAAATTAAATACTTTAATAAAATAATAACTATGCTTTATTCAGTGCAATTTCTTAGGGGGATTGCTGCCTTAATGGTAGTTATAAGCCATACCTCCTTTAAAGGACAACAATACAATGTAGATGCGCTCCAGTGGTATCACATAGGCGGTTCTGGCGTTGATTTATTTTTCATCATCTCTGGCTTTATTATGTGTTATACAACATATAATAAAAAAGTTAATTTTTTAAATTTCATGAGAAACCGATTCATCCGAATCATTCCTCTTTATTGGATTCTCAGTTTTTTTGCTTTAATCGTATTTCTGATTTCTCCAAATCTTATAAATTCATCTGGTGGTGAAACAGGAATTTTCGAATCCTTCTTCTTAATTCCGAATGGCAGTAAATTTTTAATCAATAATGGATGGACCTTAAGCTATGAATTTTATTATTATTTTATTTTTTCATTTTTCCTAATCTTTTTATTAAAAGACTTATATAAATATTTTTTTATCATTCTATATTTTTCAGTTGTTGTGGCTACAGGTTTAATACTCCAACCAAAATCTGAATTTCTGATGTTTTTAACCCATAATCTTTTGCTTGAATTCGCTTTAGGCGTTCTAGCATTTATCATTATAAAAAATACTAACCTTTCACGATTAATGTCTTTATTTATGGTTCTTGTCGGCGCTTCCATCTTAGCCTATCAAAACTTTTATAAACTACCTGATTTCATCACCTTGAGATCATTAAAAATCGGGATCCCGATGTTTTTCATTTTTATTGGATGCGTAGCTTTAGAGGACTTAATCACTGAAACCAAATCACTAATTTTAAGATTTTTTAATCATCTTGGAGATTCATCTTACTCTTTATATTTGATTCATCCTTTTACTTTAAGCCCAGTTGCTATGGTTTTAAACAAACTCAATATATTAAACCCTTACCTATTTAGCTCTATACTTATTACTTCTTCTATCTTAGCAGGTTCTATTACTTATCTGGTTTTAGAAAAAAGGTTAATTAAATTAGGCAAAGAACAATTTAACTTCTTTAAGTATTTTTATCCGGTTGATAGAAAAAACTTATAGAGATTTTTTGATCACTTTATACGGTTTTTATCAATTTAAAATTTTATATAGGTTGACCAATTTAAAGACGAAAAACGGAGCCTAAGCTCCGTTTCTGTTAAATGCCTTTATATCTTTTAAATTAACTAATCTATTATAGGCATCAGTTAATTAAAAAAATATCAATGATTTCAATTAACTTTCAGTCAGTTAACGTACTACTCGAGCCTGAGACTCATGATGTACATCGCGTCGACCCAATTTTGTACCCGTATAAATCAGATACAAGGCAGACAAACCAACCAATACATGGCAGAGTAAAACTTGAAGTGCGACATAAACCACCTAATTAATTTAAAGGGTTTATGGAGTATATAAAATTGTCATACCATCATCTTAACTTTGAAGATCGTACTGCATTAATGCTTGAGTCAAGAAAAGAAGGCTTTTCAGCCAGAAAATTTGCTGAACTCATTAAAAGACATCCTAGTACGATCTATCGTGAGCTTAAAAGAAATAGCATCAATGACGTTTATCAAGCTCGATATGCTTCTGATAACACCTTCGCTAGACGTAGACGTGGTCACAGAAAACTCAAAATCGATTCAATCCTCTGGAAATTTATTGTTGAAGCGATCCGTTGTTTATGGTCTCCTCAGCAAATAGCAAAGCGTTTAAAGACATTTCCTGATTTGGATCAAACAATGAATGTAAGCCATACAACGATTTATTCAACGATACGCGCATTACCAAAGGGTGAGTTGAAAAAAGACTTATTATCCTGTCTGCGTCATGAAAATAAAAAGCGAAAAGCTAACGGTGAACCTAAAAAAGATTCTATATTACAGGATATTAAAACTATTCATGAGCGCCCAGCCGAAGTTCAAGAAAGAAAAATACCGGGTCATTGGGAAGCTGATTTAATTAAAGGTAAAGACAATAAAAGTTCGATAGCAACACTTATTGAACGAAATACACGGCTCTGTATCTTGGCAACATTACCTGATGCAAAGGCAGAATCAGTGCGCAAGGCTTTAACTGAAGCTCTGAAATATTTACCTGCAGAACTGCGTAAAACGTTGACCTATGACCGTGGACGCGAGATGTCAGAACATAAAATACTCGAAGAAGATTTAGGCATAGATGTATATTTCTGTGACCCACATTCACCTTGGCAAAAAGGCACATGCGAAAATATGAATGGTTTAATTAGGCAATATTTACCTAAAGGGATTGATTTAAATCAGGCAGATCAGCATTATTTAAATCAAGTTGCCATGTCACTGAATACTCGTCCTAGAAAAGCGTTAGATTGGCTTACACCATTAGAGAAATTTGCTCAGCTTGTTGATTATCATAAGACTTTTCAAACTGTCGCACCTCATGTTTGAATTCGCCCTAATATAAAAGCTTATTTTCAATAAAAAACACATCATAATACCCCCTTGCCTTTTAACCACAAAAATATTGAAGTTATTATTTAGAAGCAATTAATAGAAAAATAAACAAATCTTTTTTAAACAAGCTACTAATAAAAATATCTCCATCGAAAATAAAGTATAAAAATTCAAAAACCATTTAATAAAGTATCAATAGAGTTAAAATACATATAGCTTACTTTTAATTTTAAAGAGGAATACAAGAAATAATTTCTTGTATTCCTGTTATAAGATTGGGAGAACCAAGTTGATAATTTCACCCATTTCTTTGGATCTATTAATTTAAGTTTCGACTTTACTTATTTGAGCTTAGCCATTTGGTCGAGTCACAATCGGGAAAATTGAATCTGGACGTTTAAACATTGCAAAGAATTTTCCAATTTTCAGTGGATTACCTTTGACTTTACTGTCTTTAGAAAGCAGGACTTTTACCCCTTCTATTTGACCTGTAATCATTTTTAGATATAAGGGCTTGGTTAAGGTTAATGTAGGGCAATCCAATGCCAAATCTTTACTTTCATCATAACGCTTAAACTGCATGACTGAGTTTTCAACCCATAATGAAAAATGCTCTTTGGTATCCGACAAAACCAGATTGATACACTGGTTTTCATTTTTTAAATTTTCCACATCTAAATTTGTCGCCATAGCTTCAAGAAATCTTTCAGTTGGTGTATGAATCAATAAATCACTCGGATCAGAAGTATTTTGTAGGGGTACATTATTTTGTAGCTCTTGAGCGCCCACCAAAAAGAAATTACGCCAAGTTGAAGCCTCAGCAGCATAGCCCAATTGACGATAAGTATTCGCCAATAAGTCTTTTGCTTGTTGGTTTTGAGGGTTATTCAACACAATATGTTTTAAAATCTCGGCAGCCCATCTATAGTCAGCTTGAGCGTAGGCATCCCGCGCATTTTTCAATGCATTGTTCTCCCCACCTGCTAACTCAATATATTTTTTTGCAACAGCTTTAGGGGGTAATGGATCTAAATTGGAAGGATGGGCATCGAACCATCCCATATAATATTGGTATACTGCTTTTACATTATGTTTTAGGGTTCCATAATAGCCATGAGCATATAGTTTTTGATCAAGTGCCGCTGGAAGCTTAATTTTTTCGGCAATTTCAGCGCCATTAAAACCAGAGTTCATATATCTCACCGTCTGATCATGCGTGAACTTATAAACATCTCGCTGGGTTTTAATAAAATCTTGAATATTGTCATTGCCCCAGACAGGCCAATGATGCTGTGCAATCAATACATCGGATGCTTTGGCATGCTGCATTGCTTGGTCTAGATAGCCCACCCATTTTAAGGCATCACGGACTTTAGCACCCCGAAGGGTATAAAGATTATGCATGGTATGAGATAGAATTTCTGCGCCGTTATAAAGTTTCAATGATGGGATAGAGAACGTTAATTCTGCTGGTGCTTCTGAACCCGGCACGTTATAAAACACAAAATCCAAGCCATCAACCGTCATTTTCTGTTCTGGTTGAGTGATCAGTTGTGTAGGCTCAAGGATGCCCATTTTTCCCACAGCAACAGCCTTACCTAAACCTGTATCCACCAATCCTTCCGCATTTTTAGGTAGAAAAGTTCCATACATATAAGTCGCACGACGTATCATGGCTGAACCTGCCATCACATTTTCACTGGTCGCTTCTTCCATAAAGCCTTTTGGCGCAATAATTGGAGTTTTTCTAGCGTTAATTTCTTCGCTAGAAAGAACGCCTAATGCACCACCAAAATGATCGATATGGCTATGGGTAAAGATAATGGCTGAAATTTTTTGCTCACCTAAATGCTGTCTAGCAAATTTAAGTGCTGCTTCAGCCGTTTCTTTAGAGGTTAATGTATCCACAATAATCCAGCCAGTATCACCCTGAATGATGGTCATATTTGCCAAATCAAAACCACGAATTTGCCAAACTCGATCTGTTACTTTAAATAGCCCAACATTGTTGTTTAATTTTGCTTGTCGCCATAGAGTGGGATTAACGGTATTTGGTGCTTGATCTTGTAAAAAACTAAATGCATCAAAATCCCAGATAACATTGCCTTTCTCACTTTTAATTTGACCTGTTGGCTTGGCAATAAAGCCCTTTTGAGCCTGATTAAACTCAGTCATATCCTCTAAGTTATACTTCGCCTTATATGTATTATTTGATTCAATGACCGCTTTTTCTACTACAGTATTTGCTGCAAAAACAGAAAATGGCAGAATAAGCATCAATGAAACTGTTAAAAACTTAATTTTCATCTTCTTTCCTTTTTTTAAATAGAGGTGGTCCCACATGTTTGAACAACTAAAAGCTTATTTATAAGTGATACTCTGCTCTAGTTAAGCTACCTTATTTTGTTGTGGTAGCTGGTCATAGTAAAACTCATCTGGAGTCATTTTGTCCAGACTCGAATGAGGTCGTTTCAAATTATAAAATTCAAAATATGCGTTTAATTGCTTCTTCGCATCCAAAACATTGCTGTAGGCTTTGAGATACACCTCTTCATATTTAACGCTCCGCCATAATCGTTCAACCATCACATTATCAACCCATCGACCTTTACCATCCATGCTGATTTGGATGTCATTTGATTTCAATACATGGCAGAGTAAAACTTGAAGTGCGACATAAACCACCTAATTAATTTAAAGGGTTTATGGAGTATATAAAATTGTCATACCATCATCTTAACTTTGA
>NZ_KB850113.1:153849-388503 GCF_000369625.1 Acinetobacter variabilis | reverse complement strand
ATTAGGCAATATTTACCTAAAGGGATTGATTTAAATCAGGCAGATCAGCATTATTTAAATCAAGTTGCCATGTCACTGAATACTCGTCCTAGAAAGGCGTTAGATTGGCTTACACCATTAGAGAAATTTGCTCAGCTTGTTGATTATCATATGGCTTTTGAAACTGTCGCACCTCATGTTTGAATTCGCCCATAAATAATTCGAGATAGTGCGCTCATTTCACCAAAGATGGCAGCGACTAAATCAAAGTTAAACGCACCAACCAGACCCCAGTTGATGCCACCAATAATCGCTAAAGCATAAGCAATCCAGTCAAGCGTATTTAGTCTCATCATTTTTCTCCTGCTCTTCTTTGAGTTTATTTAAGGAACAGGTCAAGTATGAGAACGAAATCGGAATTAATATGTTGCTTTGATGCTAAAAACTCAATTGCTGTGTTGAATTCCTGTCATCTTATAATTCTCAATTTTAACAAAATTAATTTTATTTGAATAAGTCGCGATTAACGTAAGTAAATGTCTTGCTTGTTTCTCGATAGTATCTTTGTTCTATCTAGCTATTGGATAACTTATTTCTAAGAAAATAATTTACATTTTCTTAAAATTTTATAAATACTCATTTTAATATCAATAGATTAGAAAAATTAATGTCTTCAATAAGTCAATTTTTAGCTTTTTCCTATAAAGATAAAAAAGCAGATGCGATCATCGACTTTTTTATATCTTTTATTTAAGCAGCACGTGCTTGAGCCATTAAGGCTTCAATATCTTCCACAGTTTTCACTACTTTTGCAGTTAGCACTAGTGGGCCATTTTTGGTAGCAACCACATCATCTTCAATCCGGATTCCGATGCCACGCCATTTCGCATCCACAGTTTCATCATCTGGCGCAATGTAAAGACCTGGCTCAACGGTCACGACCATACCTTCTTCATATGCACGCCATTCACCGTTGGCTTTATATGTACCTACATCATGTACATCCATACCGAGCCAATGCCCAGTACCGTGCATATAGAACTGGCGGAAACTTTCAGTCTGGATAATTTCTTCAAGTTCCCCTTGCATAATCCCCAGATCAAGTAAACCTTGAACCAGAATGCGAACCGCCACATTATGCGGCTCTTTATAAGAATTCCCGATTTGAACAGCATTGATCGCAGCAATCTGTGCATCCAGTACGACATTATATAAAGCTTTTTGTTCCGGGCTGAATTTACCATTTACCGGGAACGTACGGGTAATGTCTGATGCATAAAACTGATATTCACAGGCAGCATCAATCAGAACCAGATCACCATCCTTCAGCTCTTTATCATTTTCCACATAATGCAGAATACAGGCATTTTCACCGCCACCGACAATACTGTTATAGGATGGTACACAGCCATTTTTACCAAAGATATAATTCAATTCAGCTTCTAAAGCATATTCCATCATGCCTGGACGAACTTTCTGCATAGCCAGTGTATGGGCTTCTGCAGAAATATCCGATGCAAGCTGCATGAGTTCAATTTCATTTTCATCTTTATGCAGACGCATTTCATCAACGATACGATTCAGCTGCATGATCTGTGCCGGTGCAGAAGTACCACGGCGGCTTTCACCACTGGCTGTTGCAATCCATTTAGCTACACGTGCATCAAATTCGGCATTGTGCCCAATCCGGTAGAAAAGCTTGTCTTTGTTCTGAAGCTTGGTGAGGATTTCCTCATCCAGTAGATCAATCGCATAAGCTTCGTCCGCTTCATAATCATCAACGGCGCCATCCACTCCGGCACGGTAGCCATTCCAGATTTCCATTTCACGATCACGTTCGCGGCAGAACAGACTATAGGTATAGCCTTCTTCTTCCGTATCAAAAGTTTCAATGACTGCAACTGCTTCAGGCTCAGCAAATCCGGTCAGGTAAAAGAAACTGCTGTCCGCACGATATTTATAATCTGCATCACGGTTACGCAGGGCAACCGGGCTGGTGGCAATAATCGCGATGCTACGTAATCCTATTTCCCCTGCGAGGATGTCACGACGTTCCTGAAAATCGGCTTGAGTCAGTTTCTTCATTACACCTTACTTCTTATCAATTGCTACTGTTATTTAAAATTTGATTCTGAAAACGGGTCAGATCAATTTACTATCATCTTCATGAGAAGACTCAGCAAAAAATATGCCGGTTTCAGAAACGTTTTTAATTTGTGTCTAAAACCGCTTGAACTTAACTCGGACGTTTCGGCGAGAAAATTTCAACTACAGATTGCGCTTCAGTTGCAGAAGCTGGAGCTGGAGCTTTTTGCGTGAATTTCTGCAATAAAGGTGTTTCCTCAACCTCTACTTTCTTACGACCGACGGACAGGCTTACTGGAATCAGACGAACAAACTCATACAACTCCTGATAACTTTCTTCACCCTCGGCATCGTCATCAGAGTTTTCAAATTCAACTGCTGCAACATCTTGTAAATGTTCAATCAGTTCCATTTCATCATTGCGGATATGACCTGAAGCCAGACCAAAACCAAGCACTACGCCTGCACACCAGTCAGCCAGAGCCTGAACGCGTTCTGCCAAGCTATGCTCATCATCTGGTAGTAATGGCAGATAATCCAGCGCATCTTCAGACAGCGCATGAAAGATGTCTTCTGCCTCACCTGTTAACAATTCTAATGCTTCAGGATTCAGTTCAGGGACATCTAGCGTTTCTAAAATCTGTACCCATTCATCACTTGTAGGTGCCTGAGTGACACAGACAATTCCAGTAAGCAAACCATGCAGTTCGCTTGGGCTAGAAATTTCTTCAATTGAAGAAAAATTGCGGTACCATTCTGACCAACCTGAAATATCGTCTTGCATTCGTTTATCCAATCTCTATACTGCTTTATATATTACCTTTGTTTGCAACACTGTGCGACCTCGATATGTTAGAAGAATTACAGCGTCTACAAGTGCATATTGGCGTTTTAAAAACGCGACTTGCACAACTTGAAAGTGAGAATACCAGTTTACGGGAGAAGCAAGAGGCTTCAAGCGTGCAACATGAAACTCAAATTGAACAAAAAAATAGCTTTATTGCGCAAAAACAACAAGAAATCCAGAACCTCAATCAGCAACTGACAGAATCACGTAATCAGTTTCAGCATTTAAACCAGGATGCTACAGCACTGGCAGATCGTTATAGCCGTCTGGAAAAAAGTTGCACTGATCTAAAGAACCGTTTTCAGGAAATTCTGGCTGAACGTAATGAATTGCGCGTGCTGAAAGAAAAGTTATTGCTGGAACAGCGTCATGCCCAGCAGGAAATTCAGCGCCTGAATCAGGAATCTGAACGTCTTACCCAGAAAAATGAAAATGCCAAAGCTAAAGTTGAAGCCATTATTCAACGTCTGGCGATTTTGGGAACAGCCCAAGATCAAAATGCACAGGAAATTCAGCAATTGGCCCATCCTACTGAAGTGACTGAGGAAGCTTCATCATGAGTGAACAAATCGCAATCGACTTAAAGGTATTGGGTCACAGTTTCCGTCTGGCCTCCACTGCGGATCAGCAGGATGAACTACAACGTGCAGCGCAATTACTCAATGAAAAATACGATGAATTTCGCCGTAAAGCCCCTCGTATGGAACCAAGTAAACTGATCATTATGGTGGCACTGGAACTGATGCAGGAAGTATTGACGATGAATAAATCCCTGCAACAATATGCGCACTGCGAACGTTTGTTACAAACTATTTTGGAAGAAGTTGAAGAACTAACTGAATAATCGAGTTTTTTGTATAAACTTCGGTCGTTCGACTAACCTATTTACAGTTCACGAACAGCATAGAGTTGCCACATCAGCATTATCGTTTATACTTAGTCTAACTCTGAGATGTTCGCCAGCGGGTCAGATTCCCCTGAGCCGATATTTAAATCTTAGGATTGAGTTCTGCATATTTAGAGTGTATGCCCATCCGGTATGGGAAACCCAGCAAGTATGCGTCTCGTCCACCTTGAACTTTAGGGTTCAAGGGTAATGACATGCAGCGGCATCCTCGGAGTGCTTCTATTTTTCTCAAAATATTTCATCATTTATCTTCTCTTATAAATATCAAATTTATTGCATTTTTCCTGGTTTAGCGTCCTGTATCCGTATCTTTTTTCGTCTTTTAAAAAGTTACCTGGATCTAAGCACAGATCGATTAATTCATCATAAATGTTTCATTATTTTTAAAATTCAATCAAAAATTCATACAGATGCCTATAATACTCGCTATGTTGCTACCCTCTATTTAAGTTATGGCATTTTATTAATCTAATGCCCTAAAATCTTGAAGACTATATTTATGACGATGATGAATCTTTCCGAACTTCGCAAACAGCTACGTAAACAACGCCGTCAACTCTCTCGATTTATCCAGAAACAGACTCAACAACGTATCCTGAATATGATTCGGACTTTGCCAGAATTTCATGCGAGCAAGTTTGTGGGGGTTTATCTGGATGCTTTTGGTGAGGTTCGGACTCAGGCGCTGATTGAATACTGCTTTAAGCATCATAAACGGGTTTATCTCCCGAATATTTGCAATATGAACCAGCAGCTCACATGGGTAGAAATCAGCCAGAATCAATATCGTTCTCAGCGTTTTGCTCATCATCGGTTGGGAATGCGTGAACCCATGGCTACACGGGGGCTGCATGTCTCAAAACTGGATCTTTTAGTTATGCCACTATTAGTCTGTGATCAATATGGTACCCGGATTGGTATGGGTGGTGGCTATTATGATCGTACGCTGGCAACAGCAGCGCGTCGCCCTTTTCGTCTTGGACTGGCGCATGACTTTCAGCGTGTGTCACAACCTTTAGTCCGAGAAGTATGGGATCAGCCTTTAGACGCCCTGCTTACGCCTACACTTTTACAACGTTTTAAGCGTTAAATGATGTATTTCCAAATACATAAGTACTTTAAAATCAAATAATTATTCATTTTTTATACAATTTATTCGCTATAGCCCTTGTAATTTTTAAATTACCCATCACTATTAAAAACATGGCAACACCGTTGTCACTCATTAGGAGTGCCCATGTCTGAAATTATTATGAATCAAGAAACCTTAGAGCCTCAGGTTCCAAGTGTATTACCACTTTTGGCGCTACGTGATGTGGTGGTGTACCCACACATGCAAATTGCGCTATTTGTCGGTCGTGAAAAATCGATCAATGCAGTTGATGTGGCTCGTAACAGTGACAATCTAGTATTTGTAGTTGCGCAAAAAGATTCGCTTACAGAAGAAATTGATCACGACAACTTATATCAATACGGTACTGTCGCGAAAATTGTGCAAGTTGTGAATCACGAAAATGATGAAAACTGTATTAAAGTCCTGATTGAAGGACTGTATCGTGCCAAGCTCAAAACCATCATTGATGAAAATGAGTATTTGACTGCTGAGCATGAACTTAGCCCAATGACTGTATCAGTCGATGAAACAACTCAAGCTACGCGCTTACAGGAGCTGCGTGCCCTGTTCGCTCAGTATGCTGAAGCAAAACTTCGTAATGCTCGTGAGCTGATTGCAGCGGCGAATAAAATCGAAGACTTGCTGCAACTGTTATTCTTCGTAGCGACCCGTGTTCCTCTGAATATCGAAGTGAAACAGAAATTCCTCGAATACGACGAGTTCGATGCACATTTAACTGAGTTAATGACTTATTTATTGCAACAGTCTGAAGAACAGCAGATTGAACAGACTTTGCATGACTCGGTTAAACGTCAAATGGAAAAAAACCAGCGCGAATACTTCCTGAATGAAAAAATGAAAGTCATTCAGCGCGAGCTTTCCGATATGAATGGCGGTGCAGAAGATGACGTTGCGGAAATCGAAAAACGTCTGGCTGAAGCTGATCTGCCTGAGCATGTGCGTAAGAAAGCGGAATCTGAGTTCCGTAAACTCAAAGCGATGCAACCAGCTTCTAGCGAAGCTGCGGTAGTTCGCAACTATCTGGAAGTGATTCTGGATACGCCATGGAACAAAGCCAGCAAAGTTAGCATTAACCTGAACAAAGCTCAGGAGATCTTGGATGCCGATCACTATGGTCTGGACGATGTCAAAGACCGTATTGTGGAATATCTGGCAGTTCAGTCTCGCGTGAAAAAATTACGCGGTCCAATCCTGTGTCTGGTCGGTCCTCCGGGTGTAGGTAAAACTTCACTAGGTGAGTCTATTGCCAAAGCGACTGGCCGTGAGTTTGTCCGTATGGCTCTCGGTGGTGTACGTGATGAAGCTGAAATCCGTGGTCACCGTCGTACCTACATTGGTGCGATGCCAGGTAAGATCGTGCAGTCATTGACCAAAGTTGGCGTGAAAAACCCGCTGTTCCTGCTCGATGAGATCGACAAGATGGCTCAAGATTACCGTGGTGATCCAGCTTCTGCGATGCTTGAAGTACTTGATCCATCACAGAACAACAAGTTCAACGATCACTATCTTGATCTTGACCTTGACCTGTCAGAAGTGATGTTCATCTGTACTGCCAATAGCATGAATATCCCAGAGGCCCTGCTGGACCGTATGGAAGTGATCCGTCTGCCTGGTTATACCGAAGAAGAGAAAGTTAACATTGCTGACCGTTACCTTGTTCCTAAAGCAATCAAGAACAATGGTTTACGTACTAAAGAGTTGACTGTGCATGAAGAAGCGATTCGTGACATCGTGCGTCGTTATACGCGTGAAGCCGGTGTTCGTAACCTTGAACGTGAAGTATCTAAAATTGCACGTAAGGTAGTGAAAGAAGCGGTTAGCAAGAAAGCTAAAAATCTTCAGGTTGAAGTGAATGCTGGTAATCTTCCAGATTACTTGGGTCCACACAAATTCGACTACGGTATGGCGGAAGAAGAAGCCCAAATCGGCCGCGTAAATGGCTTGGCTTGGACTTCAGTGGGTGGTGAGTTACTGACTATTGAAGTTGCAGCAGTACCTGGTAAAGGGAAATTCATTACTACCGGTTCACTTGGCGATGTAATGAAAGAATCGATTACCGCTGCCATGACTGTCGTTCGTACCCGTGCGGCTGAGTTAGGTATCGAAGCATCTCGCTTTGAAGAAACTGATGTGCACGTGCATTTACCAGAAGGTGCGACTCCGAAAGATGGTCCATCTGCAGGCTTGGCCCTGACGACTGCTCTAGTATCTGCATTCACCGGTATTGCGATTCGCCCAGATATTGCGATGACAGGTGAAACCAGCTTGAGTGGCCGTGCAATGCGTATCGGTGGTTTGAAAGAGAAGCTGCTTGCTGCGCACCGTGGTGGCATTAAACTGGTGTTCATTCCACAGGAAAACGTTCGCGACCTTGCGGAAATTCCTGAGAATGTAAAAGAAGGCTTAGAAATCAAAGCTGTGAAATCGATTGATGAGATTTTACCTCTGGCTTTGATCGATATGCCGAAAGCACTGGTCAAACCACCAATTGTGAAAGCGAGCGAAGAAGCTAAAGCTGCACGTCATTAAGACCTAAAGGCTTTGAAAAACACCCTGCTCTGGCAGGGTGTTTTTGTATCCAAACGAAGATAATTTTAAAGACGAATCACCATATCGACCAAACCATTCACGACCTGAGCCATCTTGGTCAGATCCAGTTTATCTAAGGTATCCTGCTCGGTATTGTAGTAAGGATTACGATAATGCGCTGTGTCTGTAATCAGCATAGTTGAATAGTTAAACTTGGCATAATTCAAATAGCCAGAAAAATTCATGTCCTGAGCAAATGCCGGACTAATAAAACGCTGACAGTCCAGACGCTTGAAACGTTGCATGGACGTGCAGTAATCTCCTGTCAAACCGGCTGATGCCAAATGTCCAATCGCAGCAATGAAGTTACCATGCCGTGGATAGATCCATTTCAAACCTGTCGGATAGGTCTGCACCAGATTTTCATTATAATAGCCAATAGAATCCAGAATAATGACACCTTTCACTTTTTGCTTCTGGGCCTTTAATGCTTTGGCATGTAGATAGCTTCCCATATGTTCAGTCTTGAAATAGGGTGGCTCCTCTAGTGTATAAAAAGCGAACTCAATATTATGTTTGAGTTTTGACTTTTGTAAGGCCAGTAGTCGAGCTGTTTCCAGTACCCCTGCTACACCAGAAGCATTGTTATCTGCTCCATACAAGTCACTAAAGACATCATAATGCGCGCCAATAACCAGTTTGGTTTTGGCTTTGGCATTCAGTTGACACACCACATTTCTATAGCTTAGGCTATTTACAATATAGTTTTGAAATTGGCATGGAATACCCAGCAGACGCATCTGTTCTTTGAGCCATGCGGATACTCGATTCAATTCACTGGTATTTTTAAAATTCCGGTATTCATCAACACTAATAATCTGTTTGATAAACAGTCCCAGATGTTCTGGCTGAGCCTGTTTGGAGGAAAAATTTGCAGGCGCAGCAAAGCTCATGCCTGAACTGGTTAAACCGAGAATAATTAGTAGAAAAGTACAATATCTTTTAATAATGAGACTGGTCCGCATTTCTTATTATCCATTCCTTTATTATCAAGCGGATACTTGAATCATGGATATTAAAGCAACATTAAATTCATGATTTCAATTTCAATTTGTTTCCCTAGCTCAACTTCGTGTTGTTTGATCGTTATAATGAAGTATCTAATTATTGATCCAGTTCCATGAAAATCCGTATCTTAACCATTGGTCAGAAAATGCCAGCTTGGGTGCTGACAGGCTTTGAAGACTATTTCACACGTATCCAGCCTTTTGTACAAACTCAGGTGGTTGAATTGCCCATGGCGAAACGGGGCAAAAATGATTCTGAAGCCGATATTCTGAAATACCGGAATATTGAAGGTGACAGTATTTTAAATGCCTTAAAACAGAATGAAGTCCTGATTGCACTAGAAGTCGGTGGCCGTGAGTTTAGTACGGAAAAACTGGCTGAAACTATGAAAGGCTGGATGCTGGAAGGTCATGATATTGCTTTGGCGATTGGTGGGCCAGATGGCCATTCTGAAGCAGTCCGAAAAGCAGCAGCCTGGCATTGGTCGTTGTCTAAACTCACCTTGCCACATCCGCTAGTCCGTGTAATGCTGATTGAACAACTGTATCGTGCCATGAGCATTAACCATAATCATCCTTATCACCGTGCAGGCTGATTTGTTGATGCGTTCTGATTATGCAACGTTTTGTTGAACAATCACCCCTGCCTTTACTTCCCTTTTTATTGCATGATTAAAACATTGAATTAATGTGGTTTGACTTATGAACTTACAGACTTTGCCCGGCTTATTTATTTCTCATGGTTCTCCCATGCTCGCGCTCAATCCTGAGCAGGTTGGCCCGGCATTGCATCGTTTAAGCCTGAATCTGCCACGTCCAACTGCCATTATTGTTATGTCGGCACATTGGGAAAGTGAAGCTCTGGAAGTCAATACAGGTATTCGTCCTGAAACTTGGCATGACTTCCGTGGCTTTCCACCTGAATTGTATGAGTTACGCTACCCAGCTCCCGGCAATCCAGAGCTGGCTGAGCAAGTCTTGGGCTTATTGGCCAATGCCGGTCTCTCTGCACATGCCAACAGCACCCGTCCGCGTGATCATGGCGTCTGGATGCCGCTATTACATATGTATCCAGAAGCAGATATCCCAGTAGTTGAAATTTCTTTGCCGATGTCGATGAGTGCAGAAGAGATTTACAAGATTGGCCAGACTTTGTCGCCACTTCGTGAGCAGCAGGTTTTCCTGATCGGGTCAGGGAGCATTACCCATAATTTGCGTGAATTGTCCTGGCAGGGAAATAGCGATGAAGTTCCGGAATGGGCATCCACCTTCCGAAACTATGTGGCCAATAAATTAACCCATAGTGATTTTGATGCCGTTCTGGACTGGCAGTCTATTCCTCAGCTAAAACGTAATCACCCAACACTGGAACACTTTGCTCCACTGTTCTTTGCTATGGGTACTGGCAACCGTTTCAGCATCGTACACAGCAGTTTTACGATGGGCGCTTTGGGGATGGATATCTACCGTTTTGACTAACCGATAGCTCCGCTTATTTAAAATCCGACTTTTTAATATGGATACATATTTTTAGCAAAAGCTACGATTTGTATCCATATTTTTTGTTAATCTCTTGATTATAATCATGTTGAAACTTTAGTACATAGAATATAAACCAATGAAATTAAGTATTTTTGCGCTTGCCCTACTCCCTTTGGCTTTAACTGCATGTCAATCTTCTCATCTTCCTGTCACTTCAGGAGATCTGGCTATTTCTACTCTATCTACTACATTAAAAACGCCTACAAAAATTTTGCCCGCTTATACTTGGGAACTTGATCGTGGGCTGCAACGCCCGATTGTTCTGAGCTTTGATCAGCAAGGCAGACTGAGTGTCGCTTCTGGCTGTAATGGCCTTGGCACGAGCTGGACTGTTAAAGATAATACCCTGAGTACGGGTGACATGATGGGCACCATGATGGCATGTGATGCACCATTAATGAAACAGGAACGTTTTATCAGCCAGCTTCTGCAAAAGCGTGATATTCCGTTTAGTCTGGATCTAAGTGATGCCAATCAGCCGAAACTGAGTATTACTGCAGCTGATAGTCAAAAATATGTCTTTACCGGAAAAATGACACCGGAAACCAAATACCAAGGTCAGGCAGAAACCATTTTCCTAGAAGTTTCACCGCAGACTAAAGCCTGTACGGGTGTAGCTCAACAAACCTGCTTGCAAGTAAAAGAAATCAAATATGATGAAAAAGGCTTAAAGACTCAGGTCGATAAAGACTGGGCTTTATTCTATGATCAAATTGAAGGTTTTCAGCATACACCGAATGAGCTTCAGATTATTCGGGTCAAACGTTATGAAATTAAAAATCCGGCAGCTGACCAGTCTAAATATGCCTATGTATTCGACATGACCGTACAGCGTGAAGCAGTCAAAGGCACTCTATAACGATAAAATCGCAATATAAAAAAACCGAGGCATTCACCTCGGTTTTTTTTCAAGCTTAAACTCAGTCAGACTTAGAATACGCCTTGAGAAAGCATTGCATCAGCAACTTTTACGAAGCCAGCGATGTTTGCGCCATCTACATAGTTCACGGTACCGTCTTCTTTCGTACCGAATTTTACGCAGTTGCGGTGAATTTCTTTCATGATTGCGTGTAAGCGCTCGTCAACTTCTTCGAAAGTCCAGCCTAAACGCAATGCGTTTTGAGACATTTCAAGACCAGAAGTTGCTACACCACCGGCGTTAGATGCTTTACCTGGAGCATAAAGGATTTTCGCTTCAACGAATTTCTCAACTGCTTCAAGTGTAGAAGGCATGTTTGCGCCTTCAGCAACACAGATTACGCCGTTTGCAAGAAGAGCTGCTGCATCATTCGCATCAAGTTCGTTTTGAGTCGCACATGGAAGCGCAATATCACATTTGATACCCCAAGGACGTTGACCTTCAAGGTATTCAAAACCGTGTTTAGACGCGAATTCAGAGATACGGCCACGTTTAATGTTTTTCAGTTCCATTATTTCAACAAGAAGTTCTTCAGTGAAACCGTCTTTAACGTGAACAGTACCCGCAGAGTCAGATAGAGAAACAACTTTAGCACCCAAGAACATTGCTTTTTCAGCAGCGTACTGCGCAACGTTACCAGAACCAGAGATTGTTACCACTTTATCTTTAAAGCTTTCGCCACGAGTTTTCAGCATTTCTTCAGCGAAATACACTGTACCATAACCAGTTGCTTCTGGACGAGCTAGAGAACCACCGAAAGTCAGGCCTTTACCAGTGAATACACATGAAGTGTCATTGCTGAGTTTTTTCATCATACCAGCCATGTAGCCAACTTCACGGCCGCCCACACCGATATCACCCGCTGGGATATCTGTATTAGAACCAAGATGACGATAAAGCTCGATGATTAACGCTTGGCAGAAACGCATGATTTCGCCTTCTGATTTGCCTTTAGGGTCAAAATCAGAACCGCCTTTACCACCGCCCATAGGCAATGTAGTCAGGGCATTTTTGAAAGTTTGCTCGAAACCGAGGAATTTCAAAATAGAAAGGTTCACTGACGGGTGGAAACGCATACCACCTTTAAATGGACCAATCGCTGAGTTGTACTGTACGCGGAACGCACGGTTAACCTGTGTTTGACCTTGGTCATCTACCCAAGCAACACGGAACTGGATCGCACGCTCAGGTTCAACTAGACGTTCTAGTAAACCATGTGCTGCGTATTGTGGATTCTTTTCAATGAATGGCCACAAACTGGTCATCACTTCTTCTACAGCTTGAAGAAATTCGGGTTGATGTGCATCACGTGATTTTACGTAATCTAGGAACTCATTAAGTGTGTTGTATTTCAACGCTTAATCCTCAGCAGAAAATGGATCAAAATTGGTCAAATTTACAATCAATGTTAAATTTTGGCGCAAAATATTAAATATCTTTTGTAACTAATCTACAATACTTTTTTGAAAAATAGTTTAAATTTAATTTGATAACAATTATTTATATTGATTATGAATATTTTTTCTGTGTGCTTAAATACCAACTGAATCAATGCTTAATTGTTAATTTATGCCTAATAATAATGCACAAAGTGACCCTTAATCGTGCATAACTTAGTTCCTTAAAAACATGTTAAAATCATTAAATTGACATATTTTGTTTCATTCACTCTAAGGCTCAGCCCGAGCAGCCTAGGTTATTCATGAATTCGCAGATCTCTCTAGTCCAGTCTATTGATGCTTTATTGCCTCAAACCCAGTGCGGTTTATGTGGTCATCGTGATGGCTGCTTGCCCTATGCTCAGTCCATTGTTGAGGGCGAAGATGCCAATAAATGTGTACCGGGTGGACAGCCCGTCGCTGATGCTCTGGCAGCATTGTTAAATCGTTCTAAACTGTCCGCTGAAGAAAGCGTCTGGCCAATTCAGGCGGATGGTCGTCCTCAGCGCATGAAAGCCATCATCCGTGAAGATGAATGCATTGGCTGTACCAAATGCATCAGTGCTTGCCCGGTCGATGCGATCATTGGCTCAGGCAAATTGATGCATACTGTGCTCACTGACTTGTGTACCGGCTGTGAACTCTGCATTCCGCCCTGCCCGGTAGACTGTATTGATCTGGTCGAAGATCTTCAGCCTTTGCCAACTGAAGCTCAGCGTATTGCTGAACAGGATGATTTGCGTAAACGTTACTATGCGCATATTCAACGTGAAGAAAAACGCCGAATTGACCGTAAAGGTCCAGTGGTTCGTGCAGAAATTAATACAGCCCTATTTGCCCAGTTCTCTGCTCAGGTCGATCAGGTTCCTGTCATTGAAATCGTGAAAAAACCAGCAGATGAAGTGGTTACACTTGATGCCAAAACCACGATTGAGCTTGCTAAATTACGCACACAAATCAAAAAGTTAGAAAAACAGCTTTCTGTTCGTGAGGATGCACGCAAACGTCTGCAACTTGAAGAACTGACGCAGCAATTACAGGCTTTACAGGGATAAGACATGACAACAGTAACAGCTAAGCCTGTAAAAAACATGACTAAAAAACAGATTCAGACTTTCTTTGAACGCCTGCGTGAGCAGCGTCCGAATCCAAAAACTGAATTGAATTATTCAAGTCCATTTGAATTACTGGTTGCAGTGAGCCTTTCTGCCCAGGCTACGGATGTGAGCGTGAATAAAGCCACTGATAAACTGTTTCCGGTCGCCAATACACCGGAAGCAATTTATGCACTTGGTGTAGATGGCCTCAAGGAATATATTAAAACGATTGGCCTGTATAACTCCAAAGCTGTGAACGTCATTAAAGCCTGTGAAATGTTAATCAAGAAGCATAACAGCGTGGTACCGGACAATCGTGCAGATCTAGAAGCTTTACCGGGTGTAGGGCGCAAAACAGCGAATGTTGTGCTGAATACTGCCTTTGGTCAGCCTACCATGGCTGTCGATACGCATATTTTCCGTCTCGGCAACCGAACGGGCTTGGCTGTGGGCAAGAATGTGCTGGAAGTAGAGCATCGACTGGTCAAAGTGATTCCCAAAGAATTCATTGTGGATGCGCATCACTGGCTGATTTTACATGGCCGCTATTGCTGCATCGCACGTAAACCAAAGTGTCATGAATGTGTGGTCGCCGATGTCTGTAACTGGCCCGACCGTTTTGAATTTGGTGCAGGTCACGCAATTCCGGTGAAAAATATTGAAGCTGAACTTTAGGTTCAGCTTTTTTAATTTAAGTACTCGAAATTTTTTTATTTTTTATTTCGCTCAGCCTGTTCTTGCTTGCGCTTTTGCTCAAGCTCGGCCTGTAATTTAGGATGCAGCTGACGCTCAGGTACCTTACCGGCATTTTCGGCACGTTCTTCCTGACGTACTTTTTTCAGCATCTTGAAGCTGACATAGAACAGTGCAAACAGTACTGCCAGAAATACAATCATCAATCCCAATACAGCAAATTTCACAGCAGATCCTTTTGAACAACGCAATAAAAAGAGCCCTAATATGACTTAGGGCTCTTTGAAAGTCAAAATGATCGGAAACCGATTATTTTGCTTGATCCAGAATCGCGAAAAGATCTTTTTGAACTTCTTCGATTGGACGTAGACCATTTAACTTGTCATAAGTCGGTGCATTTTCGCCTGAAGCTGCACGGCCTTGGTAGAAGCCAACCAGCTGTTCAGTTTCAGTGTGGTATGAACCTAAACGGCGACGAATAGTTTCTTCCTGGTCATCTGGACGTTGTACCAGATCTTCACCAGTTTCATCATCTTTACCTTCCACTTTTGGTGGGTTGTAAACGATGTGATAAACGCGACCAGACGCCGGGTGTTGACGACGGCCAGATAGACGTTGAACGATTTCTTCATCCGGCACATCAATTTCAATCACATGATCAATTGCAATGCCTTCTTTTTCTAGCGCTTCAGCTTGAGGAATCGTACGTGGGAAACCATCAAAGATGCAGCCATTTGCACAGTCAGGTTGTGCAATACGCTCTTTGACCAGACCAATGATCAATTCATCAGAAACCAAACCGCCATTGTCCATGACGCTTTTAGCTTGTAGACCTAATTCAGTTCCTTCACGAATTGCAGCACGGAGCATATCACCGGTTGAAATTTGTGGGATATTGTAGCGCTTACAGATCAACTGAGCTTGTGTACCTTTACCTGCTCCAGGTGGTCCGAGTAAGATAATGCGCATATATAAACATCCTCATTTTTTAACTATGTATAAGATACCCAGCTTCACACGACCAAAACGTGTGCTGCTCTTTGGCATCTAATTATAAGAAAGCCACAAACAAATGGATTAAACCCGCAACAAAACCGGTAACCCCCCCTAGGACAATCAAGATCCATTCATCTTCCTGAAAGGCAGGACGTAATAGATTCTGAAACTCGTTAGGCGTCAAATCACGTATGCGGTCTCTAAACATTTGGTAGATCTTCTGTGCACGGCTCGCATTAAACGCAGGGTCGCTTACAGGCACCATCGTAATTTCAATCGAGCGATCGATCAAGTCTGTCTTGAGTTTTGCATACTCTTTTGGCCCTAAAGACAGCTGTAAAGAGGTCCGAACCAGCGGTGTTTCCATAATTTCGTTAATATGACGTTTGACAATACGGCGGGTTTTATCTTTTTTACCACCATACATCATTTCTGTCATGATCGATTTTAGCGTAATCAGATCTTCTGTGACCACACTTGCAAATACGTCAGAGACTTCCTCCTGACGTTTCATAAATGCGCCTTGTATGTTATAGGTGCCAATTCTTGGAATCACCGGTTTGATCCAAGGGAATCTATGATCAGCCGTACGCTTAAAGAATTGCGGGTATTTAATATAATGCGGTTCTACCGGATTAAACACCATCCAGATCGCAATCCAGTTGGTCAGAAAGCCCCAGATAGCCGCCCAGAACGGTACGGTCCAGTGCCATGGCACCACAAACCAAACCACCATCTGAAACAGGCCAAAGAACATCCCGATCAGGGCACTGATATGCCAGATAAAGTTGATTTCTTTCTGCCCCACTTTCAGGAACATGCTCACCATTAAACGGCGATCGCCTTCCATTTGACTGACCACCATGTCGCGCATATCGACCAGTGACTCGACGTTCATGGTCAGTTCAGTCACTAATTCTTTTAATACCTGTGGCAGCTGTTT
This sequence comes from Acinetobacter variabilis, assembly GCF_000369625.1. Lineage (GTDB taxonomy): Bacteria > Pseudomonadota > Gammaproteobacteria > Pseudomonadales > Moraxellaceae > Acinetobacter > Acinetobacter variabilis. Next base: position 372,325 of record NZ_KB850113.1, on the reverse strand, counting down.
ATGGGCTTGGGCATAAATACGGCGCTTGATTGAATAAGGCAAGTTTTCCCATAGCACCGCATTACGGTCCATCATGACTTCATCAATCAGATGTTCGAGTTCAAAACCGACCTGTTCCCCGATAATACGTGCCATATCATCCGGATCCATTGCCTGCAAGAACTCTTGGATGGAGCCCAATTTAGATAAGGTATTATCCGTGATAATTCCTGAGATTCTTCCAGCTTTACGCGGCACAATACCTTGCCAGCCAACAGGAACAGGCCCGACATGAAAACCCCAAAAATTAATTGGATAAAACACCATTTTTAGCGCCATCCACACGTGAGCCCATGTTACGAATGCGGTCACCGGGATAATGCTGAGCACTGCCCAAAAATCTGGGCGATTCAAGAAGGCTTGCCACAATTCATTGACGTACTCAAGCATGCATAAATTCCATATTTAATTTTTTGTTCACAGAATACAGGTATTAATAAAGTTGAATATTTTGTCTATAAACCGATACTTAAAGTATAGGAGAATTGTAGTCTGGGTTCAGTTTCGGCTACAACGCGACCATTACTGTCCTGTAATTTCTCCCCCGCCCCAATACCGATACTAAAACTGCTGATCCGTTCTGAACTGAGCAAAACATACGCCAGATCAATGCCCCCACCTAAACGGCTTTCGTATTTGCCATCAACCTGTTTGCTATCGATATGACCGGCATAAACCCCTACATAATACCCATTTTTGTCCTTGCCGGTGAGGTGTGCAGGATAACGAAAGCCAACTTGTGCTCCAACTGTACGATCATCGTTGAGAAAAGCACCACCTTTCACATAAGCAATCCCATAAGGATTCACCCATTCAGTGTTTAGATGGATAAGTTTCTGGGTAAAACCGACCCCAACATTAAATTCTTTAGGCTCACGATCCTCAGTTCTGTTTGTCGTATTATTCACTTGATCATGTGCATATCCCCCATTTGCAAAGAATGCAAATGCCAACAAAGGGTAAACTTTGTTCATTCCTTCACCATCTTCCTTAATTATAGTTTTTGGTAGAGTCCTATTTTTATTTAATTTTGACTTTATCAGAATTATTAAAACTCTTGTATACAGCACTTTACAATTTTCATGTCTGCAAAGTCAAAGTTTAAACATAGGAATTGCTACAGCCAGTTTTTCATTATCAAATCCCGTACAGTTGCGCTAGAATACTCCACTTTGATTCCTTTCCCTCTGGTCTTAAGTCGATCGCATATGAAGCAGCACTTTCCTTTAAAAAATGCACAACAAGAAAAGCGCATCTATAGCAGTCGGGTCTGGATCTCTGTCGGTATTGTGATTTTCTTTATGCTGCTGCTGGTCAGCCGCTACGCCTATTTGCAAATTTTTAATTTTGAAACATTTTCTACGGCTTCTGACCAGAATCGTATTCGCCTGCAGCCCTTAGCGCCAGCACGCGGCTATATTTACGATCGTAACGGTATTTTACTTGCCGATAATTATCCTGTTTTCACAGCTACCTTAAGTCGCGCCGATGTGCAAGATATTGATGATACGCTGAAACGTCTTACACCGATTCTGGAATTGACTGAAGAAGATATTGAACGTTTTCAGGCACGAGTCAAGACGGCGCGTAAAACTGAGCGGGTATCGATCAAGCTGAATCTGAATGAAAATGATATTGCCCGTTTTAGTGAGGTGAAATATCTATTTCCGGGCGTCAATATTGAAACCCAGATGACCCGTTACTATCCGCATGGTGAACTCTTTGCGCATGTGATTGGTTATGTCGGCCGTATTAATGACAAAGAACTTAAAGAAATTGATAAGGATCTCTATGCCGGGTCTAACCTGATTGGGAAAATCGGGGTAGAAAAATACTATGAAGATCTCTTACATGGTGTGCCAGGGAATGAGTCAGTCGAAGCTGATGCTTTCGGTAATGTCCTGCGTCATTTAGGCCGTAAAGAACCGGTACGAGGTAATGATCTTTATTTATCACTAGATTATGGTCTACAAACCATTGCCACTGAACAACTGGCCGGTCGTCGTGGTGCTATTGTCGCGATTGACCCACGTACAGGTGAAATTCTGGCGCTGGTTTCCAGTCCAAGTTTTAACCCTAATTTATTTGTCACCGGGATTAGTAGCAAAGATTATTCAGGCCTTCGTGACAGTCTGGATCAGCCACTTTATAACCGTGCTGTTCAAGGGGCGTATCCTCCAGGTTCAACGATCAAACCGATGTTTGGTATGGGCGGTCTGCATTATGGACTGGTCGACTGGAGTACAGCGATTTCTGACCCGGGCTATTTTACCTTACCGGGCGATAGCCACCGCTTCCGTGACCATAAGAAAACTGGTCATGGTGCTGTGAACCTGCATAAGGCGCAAGTGGTGTCCTGCGACACCTATTTCTATGTCATGTCCTATCGGATGGGCATTGAAAAAATGAATAGCTGGATGCGCCAGTTCGGCTTTGGCGAAAAAACCGGTGTAGATTTACCAAGTGAAAGCTCAGGACTTTATCCAAGTCCTGAATGGAAAATGCGTACCCGTAAATCCAAATGGTCACGTGGTGAAACCATTTCGGTGAGTATTGGCCAAGGTGCATTTACCGCAACACCATTACAGCTTGCTATGGCAACTGCTATTACAGCGAATCAAGGCTCACATGTTACGCCTCACGTACTGCGTGAAAGTAAGGGCGCCAAACCTTTTACAGTACATAATGCCCCTAATGGTAAAATCGACTTTAACGGTCAACCAGACGACTGGATTAAAATGCGTGATGCGATGATTGATGTGGTTCAGTCAGGTACAGGTCGCGGAATCCGCACACCAATGTATCAAATCGCAGGTAAAACCGGTACAGCACAGGTGAAAAGTATTGCGCAAGGTAAGCGCTATAATGAAGCCCTACTGACTGAACGCCAACTGGATCATGGTCTATTTGTGGGTTTTGCACCTGCTGAAGCCCCTGAAATTGCAGTAGTCGTTGTCTGGGAAAATGGTCGACATGGTGGTTCTGCTGCACAACTGGCTAAACCGTTATTTGATTACTGGTTACTGTCTCGCGATAAAAATCCAATTCACCCTGCCGGCCATCAAATTAGTGGCGGTCTCATGACAGCAGGTATTAAACCGGGTGAATTGCCAAGTGGACCGAATCTGTTAAGTGCAAATCCGAATGCGAGCCCAACCCAAGAAGGCAGTCAGGCGACCCACGCACAGCCAAACAATCCGCAACCTGCAACTTCTCGCTCTGCTCCTGCAGCCAATGACGATCAGGAATAATTCATGAAAAATCAACTTAGAATTATTGGTGGTGACTGGAAACGCCGTCAATTGGCTTTTGCCAGTATTGAAGGATTACGTCCTACACCTGACCGTGTGCGTGAAACTTTGTTTAACTGGCTGATGTGGGATGTCCAGAATGCCTGTGTCTTGGATCTGTGTACCGGTTCAGGCGCTTTATCCTTTGAAGCATTATCACGTGGTGCAGCTTCAGTGGTGATGATTGAGCCGGATCGTACTCAGGCACAATTCCTCACCCAAAATCTGGAATTACTCAAAGTCACCAAAGCACGTGCGCAACTTAAAATTTCGACAGCACAACAAGCCTTAACCAGCCTGAAACAGCAGTTTGATCTGGTCTTTCTAGACCCACCTTATAGTCTGGATTTATGGGAAACTCTGGCTACTCAGACTGATCCACTGATTAAAGAAGATGGTTTTATCTATGTAGAAGCCGATCGTGAACTGAGTACATTGAAGCTGCCAAGTTCATGGCATTTAATCAAAAATACCAAAGCCGGCACAGTACGCGCAGGGCTGTATCAGAAAAAAGCAGCTTAAGACTTACTTATATTAAATACTTAAATAAAAAAGGATTCCTTCCTTTAAGGAATCCTTTTTTATAAATAGAAGATAACGGTTAACGATTACGACGCCAGTCCCTATCGCCTCTATCACGTTTCCAGTCACGATGATCTCTATGTTTTTTCCAGTCCTTATCACCACGATCCCGATCATAATGTCCATTACGATCATGATGACCGCGATAACCTTCATCCCAAGGATCAACCACACAGCCTGTTAGCGCTACTGCCAATACAGATGACAGTAATATCATTTTTTTCATGTTCATTACCTCTATGCCGCCCTCAATTAGTATCAAGTGATTTCATGAAGAGTACGCGGAGCCATTGTTGCACTCTTGTATGATTTTGTTCATTTTCCATACTTAATTAAAGGATTTGTCTCGGATTTAATAAAAATCATTTATGCATATTTACACTTAGATTCGCATAAATACAGCTAAGGATCTGCTTGGTTTTTCTGACCATATTTTGAATACTACAAACTTTTCCAATACCCTGATTTTTATGACGACCTGGCTACTCTTTATTCTTGGTGCAATTATCGCAGGATTTGTACAGGGACTTACCGGTTTTGCTTTTGCATTAATTGCCATGTCATTCTGGGTATGGGGATTGAGTCCTCTACTTGCTGCGCCTTTAGTGGTTTTTGCCTCGATGTGGAGTCACCTCATTTCATTATCTAATGAGCCTAAACTTCCTCATCTGCACCGAGCCTTATATCTACCTTATTTAATTGCAGGTCTGATCGGTGTCCCACTCGGTACCTGGTTACTGAATATCGTTGAAGCGGGCACTTTTCGTATTTTTCTTGGTATATTTCTCGTGATCTGGTGTCCACTAATGCTGCTGAATCCACAGATTAAATTGATTCAACATTCAGGCAAAACTGCGGATGCAGGGATTGGTTTGGTTGGTGGCATTTTAGGAGGTTTAGGGGGATTCTGTGGTTCTGTACCATCTGCCTGGTTAATGCTGAAACAGCTACCGAAAGAACAGCAGCGCTACATATTGCGTCATTTTAATTTTGCCATACAGGTGTTTACCTTAGCCGCCTATTTACTGCAAGGCAGCTTAAATCAGACTCACCTTCCCTATATGGTGGTACTCATTCTAGCTGTAAGTATTCCCGCTATTTTAGGCGCACGTCTGTTTCATCGAATATCAGAATTACGTTTTAAACAGATTGTCTTAGGCTTACTCTTCAGCTCGGGCTGCTTTCTCCTGATTAAGGAAGGTATTGACTCATTTGCGCGATAGAGCAGCTCTAAAACCTTACATCACTTTGCTTTCAGCCCTATTGCTGTTATGTTAGCCCGAATGATTCTCAGGCGGATATAAGCAATGCAAATTCGTGATCAAATTGTACTTGTGACTGGTGGTGCCCGTGGATTGGGACTAGCCATTACCCAGCTCCTGATTCAGGAAGGTGCACGTGTGGTAGTAAATTACCATAGCAGCAAAACCCAGGCTGAAGATTTGCAAAATCAGTATCCTGATCAGGTCTTTGCCTATCAGGCAGATGTAACACAAGCTGACCAGGTAAAAGCTTTATTTGCTGCCAGCAAGGCCCATTTCGGAGAAGCCGTCCATTCCGTTATTAATAATGCGCTGGTACAGTTTGAGTTTAATGGTGATGAGCGACCTAAAGTTGAAGATCTGACCTGGGAAAGTATGTCCCGTCAGCTTAGTGGAGCAGTTCAGGCCTGTTTAAATACAACACAAGCTGCATTAGAAGATATGAAACAGGCACATTTTGGTCGTATCGTGAATATTGGGACTAACCTGGTTCAAAACCCTGTCGTTCCTTATCATGATTATACGACTGCGAAAGCGGCGCTATTGGCCTTTACCCGAACTACTGCGCAAGATCTTGGTCAGTATGGGATTAACGTGAACATGCTTTCAGGCGGATTACTGCAAACCACGGATGCAAGTAAAGCAACACCTGACTTTGTCTTTGACCTGATTGCTCAGTCCACTCCTCTGCGCCGCGTGATTACACCTGAGGAATTTGGGTCTGCTATTCTGATGTTCCTGTCACCTTATTCACGTGCAGTGACAGGTCAAAACCTGATTGTCGATGGCGGACTGGTTAAAGGTTAAAGATCGCCAAGGAAGAATGAGATTCTAAATTTTATTCTTCTATTTTTTGACCAGTTGTTGAATAAAACTACTTTTGCATAGCGCATTTACTTCTACAATAGTGCGCTCCCCATCAAAGTTCATCTTTTTCTATGAAACTCCTAACGGCATTGCTCAGTAGCATATTACTGGCAGGTTGTATGTCCAATGATCTTAAAAAGTCAGAACAGCTTCTGCAAAACTTCAATTGTGCCAAGATTGATACAGCGCAAATGCCACACAGTAGTATGACGGATTATTATCAACACATGCTGTACAGCAGCAAAACCAAGGTCGAGTCTTATATTGAGCAATATCATCAAGGTGAAGAGCCTTTTGACCTGCCTTTATATGAAGTGGTAGAACAGCAATACAATCTTTATAAAGATGCCTGCCAGAATCTGGGGGGAATTTTATCTGAAGAGAATCAAAATTAAATTCGGTATTTATATATCGTACAGAAAAGCAGAGTCCATCCCTCTGCTTTTATTTTTCCTGAAATTAAAAATAGCGTTGATCAATACTGAATTTTTCAGGAAATTTAGGTTCAATATTGGCATAGAACGCCATGATCTCAGCCATATCCTGTTCATAATTTCCTGTTGGATAAATGATTTTACCTACGCCCGCTTCTTTTTTTGCATAATCCATATAAGCCAGCGCAATTGGCACACCCGCATTGATCGCCACATGATAAAAACCGGTTTTCCATTGTTCCTGACGGGCACGTGTGCCTTCCGGTGTAACCAGCATCACTAGTTTAGGATGCTGTTTAAATAGATCTGTCATGACCTGAACCATGCTTGGACGTGGCTCACCCGGTTGTTTGGGACGACGGTCAATACCAATTCCACCCATTGCACGTACAAAGGGCCCAAATGGAAATTTCATATAGCTGTCTTTAATGGTCAGACGCACATTCACTTTTAAAGCCTTCAAGGCCAAACGTGCATATAGTGCATCCCAGTTACTGGTATGTGGCGCTGCAATCATCACACATTGATCAAGGTCTTCGGGCCATTGGTCATCGGTTTTCCAACCCATTAAATTTAAAGTTTTCTCAGCTAAATTTTCAAACACAGCTACATCACAATCATTGTCAAAATTTCGCCACAGTCTAACAATGCAGCAGAATATAGATAGTGCATACTGATCAATAAATCACCAATTAATATATATTTGTATTTTTAAATTTTAGGAAGAGTTTTCAATTTATTGTTATTTGAATCTTCCTTTTTTCACTTCCTATAGCAAGCTCACTCTTTTAAGCAAATAGTGAGTTCAATTTATTTTACTGATTTATATATTTTTCCATCCTAATTTTAGAATATGTTGATTTTAGCTTTCTTTCTATACTTCGCTGACATAATAAATTTTAGGAAGATTTTCATGAAAAAGACTTTAATTTGTCTTTCCTTAGCGGGGTTACTTACAGCATGTGGCGGTTCAGATAATGATCGTACAGAGGGTTCATCACCTGTTCCACCTACAGCTCCGGTCGGGACCGAAACTGGTGTACTGACAGATGGAATTATCTCAGGGGTAACATATATCACCAGTAGTGGTGCTGAAGGGGTTACTAATGAAAAAGGTGAATTTAAATTTAATGACGGAGAAAAGGTTAAATTCCTGATTGGTGACGTACAACTAGGTCAAGAAATTGAAGCTAAAGAACGTGTTACGCCTTTAGATTTAGCACAAACTGAAATTGCACGTACCAATCTGATGGTGTTTTTACAGTCTTTAGATACAGACAGTAATCATGACAATGGGATTAGCATCAGTACTGAAGCTGCTAATGCCCTTCTTAATCAAAGTTTAGATTTTTCTAAGGCCCCTACAGCATTTGCTACAGATGTGGTATCAACAGGCGTAGTTACCACAGAAAAATTGATTACACCTGAAAAAGCTGCAGAAAACTTCCAGTCAACTTTCTATAAAGATATTGCCGGTACTTGGGAAATTGGCCGCAATCCAAACAGCGCTGTACTGATCCATATTTTAGAAGATGGCCGTTATGCCTTAGGTCAAGCAGAAGCTGCTGACGGTGATGGAACACCTGGCATTGAAACTGGAGAGTTAAACTGGAACGCAACTACCAGCGTGATTTCACCGCGCATTATTCAAGACAGTAATGGTGAATGGGGACTCTCAGATCCTGCAAAAGGCAAACCTTACACCTTAAACTATGATGGAACGACCTTAATTCTGACAGAACCGGGGATCAATACTGAATACCGGTTAAGCCGCGTCAAACAGTCTGCTAATGGTCTGGTAGGTGCTTGGAGATTTAGTGACACCCATTTATTTGCCTTCTTTGACACAAACTATTATTTCTTCCTGGACACTGAAGGCGGAGATGATTGTGGCTGGCCTGGAATTGAATATGGCAAATTTACTCTTTCAGGTAATACACTCACAACCACTGAAGTTTTATTCGATACCAATGAATGTGGCGGATTACAAGACAGTTCCGATGGCAGCAAGACCATTGCAAACATCAATGTATCGGCAGAAACTCTGATCTTGCACCCACAAGGTGAAGGTTCTGTAACATTACAGCGCGTTAGATAATGAGCACAGCCTACCTAAAGAATTATCTTTAGGTAGGTTTAATTAATATGTTCAAAATGAATCGCACATCCCATCAATAAGTGCATCAGTTCAATTTGTGAAGTGCAGTCAGTTTTTTCATAAATATTCTTAAAATAAGTGCGTACTGAACTTAAAGTGATCCCACATTTCGCCGCAATTTCTTCTAATTTATAGCCATTGATTAAAAGCTCACACAAATCAAATTCACGTTTTGACAGTTGATATGCTTGCTGTAAATAAGCTCTGGATAATGAATAATGCCAATTTTTGTCTGTCATAAATACAGCAATCTGATGCTGAGCTTCAGAAAATTGCTGCATCTTTTTTAATCTTTTAAAAGACACAACAGTGAGCATCAATTACTGCATTTTAGAATCCTGCAGAGCCAAGACTCCGCCTATTTCACTCGGCATACTGGTCTCTTCCAGCAAAGCACTGGATAGCAATCTTTCCAGACGTTCCTGATCACCTACCGGTATTTTCAGACGGTTATGTATATCCATTTCCAAACACGTTGAAGCTTCAATCATGCTTTGTGCCAGTGGATTTGAATAAGATAACTTGAGATCCTGATCCAGCAAAATAATACCGATTTTTAAACAGTCCAATACAGTATATAAGCTGATATTGTCTTGTTGTACCAAACTGATTTGCCGATGAATCTGTAAAGAGCGACGCAAATGTATGCCGATCCGTTTGAGAAAATTCAGTTCAGCTGCTTCAAAACCTTGAGTGTGTGGAGCACGATGTAGTCCCATGACTGCCCAGCGATAGTTTCCTCTGTCCAGCAATACTCCCGCCATATACCCTATCCCTGTAGGCTTAAGGCATTTTTCATAAAAAATATACTGTTCTGTTCTAGGTTGATCTGCATAATGACGGCAGTCCTGATTAAGTGCCTCCCCCATATCAATTTCATTCCATAGAGGCATGTGCAGCTTCATGTCAATGACCCGAATCCGTTCCTCCTGATAAGCAGCCAGACTTTCTTCCGGGATATTGTAAGTATAAACAAAGTCATAGGCTGGATTGAATTGATCAAGGCCGGTAAAAATTGCACTATGACTCTGGGTATATTGCACAATATCCTGAATGACCTCCAGCCATAAAGCAGGCAATAAAGCAGCATCATAAATTTTCGCGATGATATTATTTTCCTGTTCTGCTTTCATGACCGCTCTTTTTAATAATTATTTCTATCAAATCATAACCTTAAGGTTTATAAAATAAAACTAAAGAAAACCAATCGCTTATTTTGTATTTTAATTATCTTAGTTTCTCATCTACATATATTTAATCCGTTTCACTTAACGAATCAATTTTTAACAAGATCCCTCTGTATATTGATAGCTCATACTTCTAATGTAAATCCTAGAACAGAAGAACAAGAGGATGATCTTCAATGAAAAAAATACTATGGTCTGCTTTATTGGTAGTAACGGTTACTAGTTTAAGTGCATGTTCTAAACAGAACGACCGCGATATAGCCGGCGCAGATTCTCAATCTAATACCACAAATGCTCCTGTTACTACAGAGACTATAAATAGTCAAAGCAATATGAGTACTGAGATGACCAGTAATGCTACTGTCAACTCAAACTGGGCAGGCGAATATGAGGGTGTTTTCCCGTGTGCTGACTGCGAAGGGATTAAAGTTGAACTAGATCTTAATCCTGACAAAACTTATGAATTGAGTGAGGAATATTTAGGTAAAACTGGAAATAATGAAATTGAGACCAAAGGTAGCTTCACTTTCGATCCTCAACAACCTTCTATTATCGTCCTAGATGAAAAAGCTGAAAACCGGAAGTTTTATGTAGGTGATAATTTCGTTGAAGCTCGTGATATAGAAACAGGTAAGGAAATACAGAGTAATCTGAATTATAAATTAGTTAAAAAGTAAGCGTCCGCTGAATCCCATACCTATTTTTTAATTCGATTTAGGTTTCCAGCAGTGCGGCAGCAATTCTTCAATTTGGGTCACTTTGTGTGTCGGTAACCTTTTCAGCACATCACTTAAATAGGCATACGGATCCAAGCCATTCAGCTTTGCTGACTGGATTAAAGTCATGATGTTTGCCGCTCGCTGACCACTGCGCAGCGAACCTGCAAACAGCCAGTTCTTGCGTCCCAACGCCCAGGGACGCATCTGATTCTCTACCCAATTGTTGCATATCGGTAGATTGCCATCATCCAGATAGCGGCTTAAGGCTGGCCAACGCTTCAGAGTGTAATTGATAGCCTTGGCGGTGGGAGAACTCGATGGCACTGTCAGATGATGTTGGTTGAGCCATTCATATAGTTGTTGCATCACTGGTTGACTATGCTGTTGTCGGTATTCGCGGCGGTCTTCCGCTGTACCATCGGTCTTTTTCCTGAGTTCTGCTTCTATCGCATACAGTTTCTGAATCAGCACTAAGGCCTGTTCAGCAACCTGACTTTTCCCAGTTACATGCAGTTCATGGAATTTACGACGTGCATGGGCCATGCACCCCACCTCAATCACCTGGCCTGATTTAAAACGTGCTTTATAACCACTGTAATCATCACAGACTAGATAGCCCTGCCAGCCTTTCAAGAACTCTTCAGCATGCTGGCCTGAACGACTATCCTGAAAGTCATAGATCACCGCCTGAACTGGATTATACTGTGTGGTGGCATAGGCCCAGACATAACCTTTCTTCGGTTTTTTATTATTCTCACCCATCCGCATGATGGTGACCGGTGTTTCATCTGCATGCAGCACCCGCTGTTGCAGCACCACCTCTTTTAAGGCATTGGCCAGAGGTTCCAGTTCTACACCGCAGCGACCTATCCAATCAGATAAAGTGGATCTGGACAGATCAATGCCAGCCCGCTGATAGATCAGGCGCTGACGGTACAGCGGCAAATGATCGGCATACTTCGATACCAGCACATGGCTGAGCAATTCAGGTGAAGCAATGCCTTTATCAATCACATAGGCGGGCATCGCTTGCTGAGTTAGAGTGTCACACTGATCACAGACCCATTTACCACGCACATGCTGTTCCTTATAGAACTGTGCCGGTCTGAAATGCAGTTTTTCACTGACATCTTCGCCGATACGACGGAGTTGGCAGCCACAAGCACATTGGGTTGATGCAGGTTCATGCTCAATACGGATGGTGTGTAGATGATCTGGCAGTGGTCGACGTTTAGGTTTATTGGTTTTGGCTTTCTGTGTCGCTGCATTGGTTTTATCTGCATTTAGCCGTTCCAGTTCTAGATCAACCGCGGCAATATCTTCTTCAACCGCTTCATCCCAGAGATGGATTTGTTTTGCCGTTAAGTGTTCATTCTTTTGGGCGAATTTGTGCTTTTTAAACAGCGCCAGTTCATGCTCGTATTTTTGATTGAGAATAGAAAGATGTTGAACTTTGGCATCCAATTGTTGGTTTGATTGTGCTAGAGACTGATGCTGCAGCGCCAACTGCCTGGTGAATTCCAGCAGTTGTTCATGGGTCAGTTGGCTTAAGTCAGGCAGCGTATTCATGACCGCAGTATGCCTGAGGTCATGAGAAGAATGAAATAGAACGTTTGGAGAATAGCAGAATGGTCGAGCCTGGTTTAAAGCATCGTCACCACCTGCTGTCGTCCAATGCGCTGCCAGGGCAAACCTTGGATCAGTGCCTGTAACTGTTCCGGGCTGAGGGCCACGGTTTCACCTTGGTGAACTTGAGCCCAGTGAAATTTGCCCTGTTCCAGCCGCCGGGCACACAGCCAGATGCCCAATCCATCATGTACCAGCACTTTCATGCGATGGCCACGTTTATTACAGAACAGGTAAGCACAATGCGGTTTGATGTAGCCAAAGGCTCTCACCACCTGAGCCATGGTCGTATCCATACCTGCACGCATGTCCATGGGCTGAGTAGACAACCAGATTTCATCAATGCGGATCATGTTGCAAGTGCCTTGAGTAATTCTGCCAAGGCAGGTATTTCTGATGTCTGCCATTTTAGCTGAATATCATTATTCGTATGAGGCACGGTGATACACAACGTGATCCTCTCATCAATAGGTTGGCTGATTGCAGCAGTGTAAGGCAAAGCAATAAATGCTGGATTCACATGAGTAGGATCCTGCACGGCACCCTCATGATGGCTGAAGATCCTGATCCAACGACTGACAAGGTTGGCATTAATACTATGTTGCAGTGTGACCGAAGCGATCGAGGTATTAGGATTTTTGCAGGCATTGACAATACTGAGTTTGAATTCTTTGCTGTATTTTCGGCGTTTTTTAGCAACAGGAGGTGTTGCTGAATATATATCCATGTTCATGGATTAAGTCCCCACTTGTTTTTAGGTGGGAACTAAATTAAGGCTTATAGGATCGCTTGGTAAGGCTGTGTTAGCCGGATGCTTACGTTAAAAAATCACCTTAATCATTTTGTAACTTAATAAAAAATCCCCGCAAAAGCGGGGATTTTTTACATCATATGATCGAACGATGAATTACATCATACCGCCCATACCACCCATGCCGCCCATATCAGGCATAGCTGGTTTTTCTTCTGGAATTTCAGTAATCATACATTCTGTTGTTAACATCAAGCCAGCAACAGAAGCTGCATGCTCAAGTGCAGAACGAGTTACTTTAGCAGGGTCAAGAATACCCATTTCCAGCATATCGCCATATTCACCTGTCGCTGCGTTATAACCATAGTTACCTTCACCGTTCTTCACAGCATTGATCACTACAGATGGTTCATCACCAGCATTTGCTACGATTTGACGAAGCGGAGCCTCAATTGCACGACGAAGGATATTAATGCCAACGTTTTGATCATCGTTCGCACCAGTCAGACCATCAAGTGCAGATGCAGCACGCACCAGCGCAACACCACCACCTGCAACAACACCTTCTTCAACTGCAGCACGAGTTGCGTGAAGTGCATCGTCTACACGATCTTTCTTCTCTTTCATTTCAACTTCAGTTGCAGCACCGATTTTAATAACTGCTACACCGCCTGCCAATTTAGCAACGCGTTCTTGAAGTTTTTCTTTGTCATATTCAGAAGTAGATTCTTCGATTTGTGCACGAATTTGCTGAACACGCTCAGAAATCTGATTTGCATCACCCGCACCATCAACAATCACTGTATTTTCTTTAGATACAGTTACTTTATGTGCAGTACCTAAGTGTTCAAGTGAAGTTTGATCTAACTGCATGCCGATTTCTTCAGAAATTACAGTACCGCCAGTCAGAATCGCGATATCTTGAAGCATAGCTTTACGACGGTCACCGAAGCCAGGTGCTTTAACCGCACATACTTTGATAATGCCGCGCATGTTGTTTACAACAAGAGTTGCTAGTGCTTCGCCTTCAACATCTTCAGCGATGATAAGAAGAGGCTTACCAGTTTTCGCAACAGCTTCCAAAACAGTGATCAATTCACGGATATTGCTAATTTTCTTGTCAACCAATAGGATGTATGGGTTTTCAAGTTCAGCAGTTAAAGTGTCTTGTTTGTTTGCGAAGTATGGAGAGATATAACCGCGGTCAAACTGCATACCTTCTACAACATCAAGTGAATCTTCAAAGCCTGAACCTTCTTCAACAGTGATTACGCCTTCTTTGCCCACTTTTTCCATTGCTTGTGCAATCAGAGAACCAACAGTGGTGTCAGAGTTTGCAGAGATCGAACCAACTTGCTCAATCGCTTTAGAATCAGAAGCTGGTTTTGCAGTTTGTTTAATATTTTCAACAACAGTTTTCACTGCAAGGTCGATACCGCGTTTCAGATCCATTGGGTTCATACCCGCTGTTACTGACTTGATCCCTTCGTTCAGGATTGCTTGAGCTAATACAGTTGCAGTGGTTGTACCGTCACCTGCGATATCATTGGTTTTTGAAGAAACTTCACGAACCAGTTGCGCACCCATGTTTTCGAATTTGTCTTTCAGGGTAATTTCTTTCGCAACAGATACACCATCTTTAGTGATGTGCGGTGCACCGAAAGAACGGTCGATTACAACGTTACGGCCTTTAGGACCTAAAGTCACTTTCACCGCATCTGCAAGGATGTTCACACCAGCGATCATTTTTGAACGAGCTGAATCACCAAATTTTACGTCTTTAGCTGACATATTTGACTCCGAATATTGTTGTATCTTTACAAAATCTGAATTGGAATGAGTAAAACGATCTGGCGCAGATTAAGCTTCTAATACTGCTAGGATGTCAGACTCTTTCATGATTAAAAGTTCTTCGCCGTTTACTTTTACAGTTGTACCTGCATAAGTACCGAACAATACTTTGTCGCCAACTTTTACGTCTAACGCGCGTACGCCATTGTCAGTGATTTGACCATTACCAACTGCAATGATTTCACCTTGTGCAGGTTTTTCAGCAGCAGAACCTGGAAGTAAGATGCCCCCAGCTGTTTTTGTTTCTTCTTCAACACGACGAATAACAACGCGGTCATGTAATGGACGAATGTTGCTCATAAATAACTCCATCAGACTAAGTCTTTTTTAGATCACCGATGACGACTTATTTATTCCATTGGTCATCATCAAAATTTTTTGATGTCCTTTTTATGGAGATGGAATAAAATGCTTCAAGGGCAAAAATGAAAAAAAATTGGTTTTTTTTTAATTTTTTGATGGATTGCGTATTTTTTGTCTATTTATTTATGGGATCAGGCTGTGGAACAAAGGTTTTTAACTGTTCATCAAAACAATATTGCGTAATTTTTCCTGTTGCATCAATTGCATTAAAGCTATTCGGCTGATTCTTATGGAGCCGATGTGACGCAGAAGTCCCGGCATGGACATCATAAACTGGATGATCTCCTCCCAATTCGAATATATGGTTCAAATCATAGACTGCGGTACGATGCAAATGCCCATGCAATAAAGCAAACAGACCATGTTGCGACCAAGACTCCAATGCAATTTTGGCCATCAGGGGAATATCCTTAAACCCCCGGCTATTCTGAGATGGCACATAAAAAGGTTGATGACTGACAATAATCTTAATTTTGGAAGCAGGTGCCTGCTGTAGTTTCAGGTCAATCCTTTGAATCTGCTCAAGTGATAAATGGCCTTTGGTATGATATCGACGTCTAATTGAATTTACCCCAATCAGACAAAAATGTTCAGTTTCTAAAACAGGCTCCAGTTCACCAAAAAATAATTGATACCCGGTAAATGGAGTAAATAACCGATTCCATAAATGATAAAGCGGAATGTCATGATTCCCCGGGATCACCAGATAAGGCGTATTCAACTGATCCAGAAACCGTTTACAGGCAAAAAATTGTCCCAAACGTGCTCGCTGGGTGAGATCGCCGCTGACTACCACTGCTTCCAACGGATGATCCCAACAAAATTGCTGGATGGCTTCCAAACATTCAGGCCTTTCTGTACCAAAATGTAGATCAGAGAGATGCAGAATCATGCGGCACCATTACACTTAAACTATTTTTTAAAACTGAAATATTTAACGGTGGTGTCATTTCTACCGTTTCCCCATCTATGGCAACCATTAATTTTTTGCGTTTAGACTCAATTCGCACCTGATCTGCGGAAAAGCTATAGACATCGGAGGCTTGATCAATTTTGCCCCGAATTAACTGATATACCAGCTTGAATAACGTCAGCTTGTCACTTTTGGAGACCACAACCCCAGCCACCTTCCCTTGCTCAGCAGCTTGGGCAATCCGCATTTTCATGTCTGCCAGTTGAAGTGGATTATTGCCAAAGAAAATCAGTGGAGTTTTGACCGGATATTTTTTCTGATCTACCCAGATTTCCAGTTTTAATTCTTTACGGTCACGAATCAAAACATCGAGTGCTGAGGTATAGGCATGTAAAGGGAGACGGCCAAATATGCGATTATAGTCTTCACGTTTTTTAATAAATAAGGGATATAAGCCCAGACTAGCATTGTTCAGGTAGATTTCTTGATTAATACGCGCTACATGGATACATTTGGTTTGACCCGTTGCAATGACTTGTGCGGCTTCAACCAAATCTAAGGGAATATCCAGCAATCTTGCCGCATAGTTAAAAGTACCTAAAGGCAATATTCCGACTGGAATATCAGTTTCAAGCAGGTGTTTGGCGACTGAATTGAGCGTTCCATCTCCTCCTGCTGCCACGACCACACCATGATCTGGCGATTGTTGATGCCGTTGCAATACTTCAGCAATCACTGTTTTGAACTGTTCTGGATCATTGATTTCAAAGGCTTTAGTCTCAAAATCATGCGCTGCAAAAATATCTAGTAATTGCTCATATTTTTCTTGCTGGTCAAATAGACGGAAACCAGAACTATGATTATAAATAATAGATAAGGGTTTAGATTGATTAGACATTTTTTACACAGATTGATGCACACCTATTGGCATTTTGTCCAATTCATAAACAATTAACAGTTGCTTTATGTAAAATTCGAATGGCGACCATTTATTTAATCAATAACAAATACAATTGAACAACTTTAATTAAATATTTGATTCAAATGTAAATAATTAAAGTAAATACCACACATAAAGATAATAAATACATATTTAAGGCTTTGATTTTATTTATATCTTATTGTTTTATATAAATTTAAACAGAAAATAGCATAATATTCCAAATAAAATCCAGCACTTCTTTAGTCTTATTTTTTTGATGATTTTATGCTTTAATACAGCCACTTTTTTTTCATATTTCATCTGGCCAGTATTTTATTGACCAGATTGTACTTTGTACAAAATTTTGTACACATTTGAGATAGGCCTCACCATGACCCAAGTGAACGCACCAGAATTCGTTCGTCACCCTAAGCTTATTGCATGGGTGGAAGAAATTGCTAAATTAACAAAACCAGCAAAAATTGAATGGTGTGACGGTAGCGCAGAAGAATATCAACGTTATATCGACTTGATGATCGCTAACGGCACAATGCAAGCGCTTAACCAAGAGAAACATCCTGGTTCTTATCTTGCAAATTCTGATCCTTCTGACGTTGCTCGTGTTGAAGACCGTACTTTTATCTGTTCTGCAAATAAAGAAGATGCTGGCGCCACCAACAACTGGGAAGATCCAGCAGTTATGCGCGAAAAATTGAATGGTCTGTTTGATGGTTCAATGAAAGGTCGTACCCTATATGTGGTTCCATTCTCTATGGGTCCTTTGGGTTCACACATTGCGCACATCGGTATCGAATTAACTGACTCTCCTTATGTGGCAGTCAGCATGTCTAAAATGGCTCGTATGGGTAAAGCTGTTTATGACGTTCTAGGCACAGATGGCGAATTTGTTCCTTGCGTACACACTGTGGGTGCACCACTTGAAGAAGGTCAAAAAGATGTTGCTTGGCCTTGCAACAAAGAAAAATACATCGTGCACTACCCAGAAACTCGTGAAATCTGGTCATTTGGTTCTGGTTACGGCGGTAACGCATTGTTAGGTAAAAAATGCCTGGCTTTACGTATTGCATCTTATATGGGTCGTCAACAAGGCTGGTTAGCTGAACATATGCTAATCCTTGGCGTGACTAGCCCTAAAGGCGAAAAACACTACATCGCAGCTGCATTCCCATCTGCTTGTGGTAAAACAAACTTCGCGATGCTGATTCCACCAGCAGGTTATGAAGGTTGGAAAATTGAAACTGTAGGTGACGATATTGCCTGGATCAAACCAGGTGAAGATGGTCGTTTATATGCAATCAACCCTGAAGCTGGTTTCTTCGGTGTAGCTCCTGGTACAAATACCAAAACGAATCCGAACTGTATGGCAACTCTTCATAAAGACGTAATCTATACAAACGTTGCTGTGGCTGACAACGGTGAAGTTTGGTGGGAAGGTCTGACTAAAGAAGCACCTGCGAATCTGACTAACTGGAAAGGTCAACCACACACTGGCGAAGAAAAAGCGGCTCATCCGAACGCTCGTTTCACAGTTTCTGCTGGTCAATGCCCTTCTATCGATGCGGATTGGGAAAATCCAGCGGGTGTTCCAATTTCTGCATTCATCTTCGGTGGTCGCCGTGCAGACACAGTGCCTCTAATTTCAGAAGCATTTGACTGGGTTGATGGTGTTTATAAAGCTGCCACCATGGGTTCTGAAACAACTGCTGCTGCTGTTGGTCAACAAGGTATCGTTCGTCGCGATCCGTTTGCGATGCTTCCATTTGCTGGCTACAACATGGCTGACTACTTCACTCACTGGTTAGAAATGGGCGAGAAAGTTGGCGAGAAAGCTGCTGCTGCTGGTAACAAGCTTCCTGGTATCTACAACGTGAACTGGTTCCGTCGTGATGCTGAAGGCAACTTCGTATGGCCTGGTTTCGGTCAAAACATGCGTGTTCTTGAGTGGATCATCGATCGCTGTGAAGGTCGTGCTGATGCTGTTGAAACTCCAATCGGCCGTGTACCTACTTATGAACAGCTAAACTGGACTGGTTCTGATTTCACTAAAGAACAATTTGACCTTGTAACTTCTCAAGACAAAGATCAATGGATCAAAGAACTTGAAAGCCACACTGAATTGTTCAACAAATTGGGTGATCGTCTGCCAGAAGCGTTGAAAAAACGCCAAGCTGAACTTCTTAAAGCGGTCAAATCTGCTTAATTGCTGATTTAATTTAAAAAAGGTCGCGTAAGCGGCCTTTTTTTTATTATTTTAAGGCAAGGTTAAAGCCAATCTTTTAATCTGTTTTACATCTAAATAAAAACCACATTCACTGTTTATTAATCTCCTCAAAGAACATCATTTAACCAGTTAATCCAATATAAAAATCAAGCAATTACTCTAAACAAATGGTAAATCTATGTTTTATAAAAATATTTGAAAATTCCATTATTTATTAAGACTAAAGTCCTATAAAAACAGAAAACTTGGAGGCGTATAAGTATATGAAATCTCCTCACTTTCTCTCTCACTAAAACATAACTTTTTAGATTTTATAGCAATGAAAATTTAAAAAAGATGTGTTTTACAGCATTCCTTTGGAGCAATGTTGTGAATCAGCCACTTCCTGAAGCTGCTACACCGCAGCTTGACCGTAAAACACGGGTTAAATCTATTCTCGGTGGTTCTGCAGGTAATCTGGTCGAATGGTACGACTGGTATGTTTATGCAGCCTTTACCTTATATTTCGCTTCACAGTTCTTCCCTGATGGTGACAATACTGTCAAGCTCCTTCAGGCTGCTGCTGTATTCGCACTTGGTTTCTTGATGCGTCCGATTGGCGCATGGATTATGGGAATTTACGCTGATCGCAAAGGTCGTAAAGCCGGTTTAACACTTTCTGTATCTTTGATGTGTGTCGGTTCCCTGATTATCGCCTGTGCACCTACCTATGATTCAGTGGGTATGCTGGCCCCTGCGCTGTTGTTATTTGCACGATTGTTACAAGGTTTGAGTGTGGGGGGTGAATACGGTTCAAGTGCCACCTATTTAACCGAAATGGCAGGTAAAAATCATCGTGGTTTCTATTCAAGCTTCCAGTATGTGACCCTGATCTCAGGTCAACTATTGGCACTGTGTGTACTGATTTTCCTACAACGCGCTTTGACTGAAGCACAACTCACTGAATGGGGCTGGCGCATTCCCTTCCTGATCGGTGCATTCCTGGCAATTGTAGTGTTCTGGATCCGTCGCGGTCTGGTAGAAACACAATCTTCAAAACAGGCCGTTGAACAGGCGAAAAAAGGTGGTCCTAAATCCGGTGCCTTAGCTTTATTCACTAAATACCCAAAACAGGCATTTACCGTGATCATGCTGACTGCAGGTGGTACTTTAGCTTTCAACACATTCACTACCTATTTGCAGAAATATCTGGTGAACACTTCAGGTTTTGAAAAAACTACTGCTACTGAAATTACTACCCTTGCGATCTTTGTATTCATGTTATTGCAACCAGTTGTGGGCGCACTCTCTGACAAAATTGGCCGCAAGCCAATCATGATTGCTTTTGGTGTGCTTGGTGTACTCTTTACCATTCCTATTTTTAATGGCTTAGGCACAACTACCAACCCAACTACAGCATTCATGTTATGTATGAGTGGTATGGTGATTGTGACTGGTTACACAGCGATTAATGCCGTAGTAAAAGCTGAGCTATTCCCTGCCCACATCCGTGCCCTAGGTGTAGCTTTACCTTATGCAATTGCTAACACCCTGTTTGGTGGTACAGCAGAACTGGTGGCTTTAAGTTTTAAAAATGCCGGCCATGAAAACTACTTCTTCTATTACATTACTTTTATGATTGGCCTGTCACTGCTGACTTATGTCTTTATGAAAGACACTAAAAAGCATAGCATGATTACTGATGACTAAGTAATTGTATTGCTTTAGGAGCTTTCCGGATGGAAACATTCGGAAAGCTTTTTTATTGGAATTTTATTTTTACTGCCATTCCGCTATTTCGTTGCTATGGCATACTTGTCTGATAAAAATACGGGAAATCATCATGATGAAAAAAACAGTTTTTTTACTCGGTTTAACTATCGGCACTTTAGGCCTGACAGCATGTCAGACGGCACCTCAACAATTTAACGGTCAGACCGGTTATGAAATTCTGGAAAGTTCAGAAAATTCCGCAACCTTAAGCTATACATTAGCAGGGCGAGCAAGTCAGGATGAAAACAGATTACAGGCTGCTTGCAGACAAGTTCTTGGAAGCTCTAAAAGCTATAATATCCAGATTATCAATAGTCAGGAAATAGTTAACCCAACACCTGAACAGGTTCAGTATGGCCGTCAACTTGGGGATAGCCGCACCCAGATCAGCTTGAGTAATACACCTGATTTATATAACAGTGAAAATCCAGGTGCCCGAGAGGCATTAGATGCCCGCCCTACCACTGTACGTGTGATTCGTTATACCTGCTCATAAAAACAGAGCATAAAAAAAGGGCTTGATGCCCTTTTTTATTTTTTAACTCTTGTGTTTTATTTGGTTCGATAGAAGCTAACATTGCGGAATTCGGGTGATTCATCTAAATCTGGCCAGGTGGTTGCACTGCGTTCATCCAGTTTGAGATATTGTGGATGATTAAAGTTTTTAACCCGGCTGTCTGCAACCCAGACCTCGGGTGCAAATTTCAGGAATTCATCCAGAAAGAATCGGTTACACTGATCATAAAGCACGTCAGCCGCTAGCAGTATATCCACCTGTTCTGTTTTATAGAGATCATCCAGATATTCCAGCTCAACATCATTTAGCTCAGCATTGGCACGACAGGCATTCAGACTGACCTGATCGATATCGCAACAGATCACCCGCTTGGCTCCTGCCATTTTCGCAGCAATCGCAACTACACCGGAACCCGCACCAAAATCCAGCACTACCTTGTCTTTGACATGATGCGGTTCAGCCAGCAGCCATTGTGCCATGGCCAGTCCAGATGCCCAGCAGAAGATCCAGTATGGCGTATCATTCCAGATCCGGCGAATCACTTCATCGTCAAGTTTGTCTGTCGGAAAAACTGGTGGAATCAGCCAGAGTGAAATCGGTGTTTCCGGCAGTTGTTGTGCCGTTAGTTCACAATTGGGAATGACTTGATGTAAGGCTTGAAGTAAATGCTCAGGGGCTTTAGGAAATTGGAAGGTACAGCTCATGAAGAAAGCCTTGATGCGAAAATATGTTTATTGGAATTTATACATTAATCGGATACATGACCACGTCATTCGCAGCTGTTCGAGGCAGACTGAAATCTAATTCGTCCTGTTTTTGCGACACATCAACCACGCAAAAGAAATATGACGAGTTCTGCGAATGACAAATGGTTTTGGTTACTTTTGCCGAAACAAAAGTAACAAATGAACTTCTTACATCTTAATAGTCACAACGATACGACTCCGCCTTAACTAATTAAATTTCAATTAACCCAAAGCCTTCTCAGCAGCTTCTACAGTTTGACGAATCAGCGTGGTGATTGTCATAGGACCTACACCACCCGGAACTGGGGTATAAGCAGAAGCGATTTCTTCGATACCGACTAATTCAATATCGCCAACACCGCCGCCATCACGTGGGTGGAAGCCAGCATCAACAACAACGGCACCCGGTTTGATCCAGTCTTTCTGGATCAGTTCTGCTTTACCTACTGCACCTACAATGATGTCAGCCTGTTTTACAAATTCAGGCAGGTTTTGAGTACGTGAATGACAAATGGTCACAGTAGCATTCGCCTCAAGTAACATTGCTGCCATTGGTTTACCTAAAATCGCAGAACGACCAACCACTACCGCATGTTTACCTGCGATTTCAATATTATTTTCTTTCAGGATGGTCATGATACCTGCAGGCGTTGCAGAACCGTAAGCTGCTTCACCCATCGCCATACGACCATAACCCAGGCAAGTCACACCATCTACATCTTTTTCAAGCGAGATTGCATCGAAACAAGCACGTTCATCAATTTGTGCAGGAACCGGATGTTGTAACAGAATACCGTGAACATCTGGATTTGCATTCAACTTTTCAATTTCAGCCAGCAATTCTTCAGTAGTTGTTTCTTTTGGAAGCTCAACTTTTAATGAATCCATACCAACACGGCGGCAAGCATTACCTTTCATACGCACATAAGTTGCAGATGCGCCATCGTCACCCACCAAAATAGTCGCAAGAATTGGAGTACGACCTGATTTTGCTTTTAGCGCTTCTACGCGAGTTAACAAGTCAGCTTCAATTTGCTTCGCCAATGCACGACCGTCTAGAACTAATGCCACGGCACTTCTCCCAAGTGTTGATATGAATCAATTTTGCACATTCTACATGATAATTCTGAATATTTTCCGCCATATGCTGTTTTTATGCGCATACAAATGAATATCCTATTGTTTTTTTTTCAGAGCTTGATAATATACGCATCAACAAGACGCGGCGGGGTGGCAGAGTGGTCATGCAGCGGACTGCAACTCCGTGGACGCCGGTTCGATTCCGACCTCCGCCTCCAATCTTGTTAAAGCCCGAGTGGTGAAATCGGTAGACACAGGGGATTTAAAATCCCCCGCCCACAAAGCGTGCCAGTTCGAGTCTGGCCTCGGGCACCATTCTTCTACGACTGAAGATGGTGTAAATAAAGAACCCAGCGAAAGCTGGTTTTTTTATGCCTGAAATTTGCTAAATCTAATTCTTAATAGAGTCTTATTAGTATTCACCAACCTGCTCTGCTTTCAAAATATTATCCAGCAGCGCGTAAATAACCTTCCAGATCCTGTTCCAGTTTTTCCTGAAAATGAATCGGTTCAATGATCTTTACATGTGGTAGCCAGTAACGTACCAGTGGCAGCAACTGCATTTCATGACGAATCTGACAACTAATCAACAATTCTCCAGACTCTGATTCCTGTTCGATCTGCTGTTCCGGAAATAAACGGCGCTCTTTAAAAAATACCGTGACTTCAGGGTGCACCTTCATCAAAACCTGCTGTTTTTGCTGGCCAAACCAGATGCTGTCTTCATCTGCCAGCATTTTCAGAACTTCAGGATCATGCTCAAAGCTTTCATTTTCAAAAACCAGTTTAACTTCCTGCAACTGACTTAAACGATAGGTTTTAAGCTCAGCTTCAGTGACACCGGCCAGATACCAGATGCCATGATGATGAATCAATCGGTATGGCTGGATGATCCGTACCTGATCGGAATATTGCAGCTCAATCTGCTGCCGTTTGTAGATCGCCCCTGCAAGCAACTTGAAGTGCTCGGCAAACTGTTTGGCATCTTCAAAATAATAGCCTTTTGCCGAAAATACCTGATTTGCCCGCTCATCCAGCAATTCACGAATAAAAGACATATCCAGTGCGGGATACAAGTCACTGATTCCGGACAATTGTGCAAAATTCTGGATATCCTGTAACTTGAAACGCCCTAAATATGAAGGCTCAAGATAATAGCGTTTGGTATTTTCATCCTGTATGAGCGGTAAATACGCATTCAGACGAACAAAATCACGCTCAATGGTACGGGTGCTGACCTGAAATTCTCGTGCCAGCTCCTGTACACTTAACTGATGCCCTATATTAAGTTTGGTTAAAATATTTGCCAAACGGTCTGCGAGGCGCTCATGCGTTGACGCATTGCCCTTCATAAATACCCTCTTCGTGCCGCTTGTGCAGCACAATGAATCATCTGCTTAGAATTTTTAAATTATGGGAAAATTATACAGCCAAATAAAAAGGAGATTAGAGTTATTCACTTCAACTTAAGGCTAATAGGCAAGGTGTTTTTTAGGATTTTTTACGACGTTTGTATTGAGGTTTCGGTGCTGAGTGGCTCAGCCGTTCCATATAGCGTTCCAGATGCAACATGGCTTGATACAGCTTGTGTAAATCGGAACGAAGTAACTGATTACGGATAATTGCTTTATGCAAACGCTTCAATGCACGAAAGCCATGTTCATGCGTATAAGGGGTCGACACTATCTTCATAATATACTTCCTTTTAATACGTGACATTTCATCTAATACCAAACAATTTAGTCAGATTATATTTAAGCGCTAATTTACTCCTCAGTTTTGACAGGTTGTGTCGAACAACCGACACTTTTTACCGTTTTTTAAAATTTATATCCCTATTTCAAGCAATTAATTTAAATTAGTTATCGTTTTTTATGCAAAATAAAAGCCAACAAAAGTTGGCTTTTAGTATTTCTATCACAAGAATAATTAGATGATTTCCACCACAATCTTACCAATATGTTCACCCGTATCCATCGTTGCATGCGCATCCTGAATCTGGTCAAATTTGAAGGTTTGATAGATCATCGGTAAACATTCACCTTTTGCCCAGAGTGGTGCCACATGCTCTTTCAGGCCTTGGGCAATTTCAGCTTTCTCAGCCGTATTGCGTGCACGCATGGTAGAACCAGTAATGGTCAAACGTTTCATCATGATTTGACCCAATTTTACATCCTTAGCTTTAGCGCCGCCCAGGAATGCAATATACACCAGACGACCATCACGACGCAGCAGATTCAGATTTTTCTCTAGGTACGGCGCACCCACCATATCCAGAATCACATCTACACCGGCATTATCCGTAGCTTCATTGATGACCTGCTCAAAGTCTTGGGTCTTGTAATTGATTCCTGTGGTCAGATGTGAAATCGCCTGAATTTTTTCATCACTGCCTGCTGTCGCGAAGGTTTTGATGCCTAGAGATTTGCACAGCATTAAGGCCGTGGTTCCGATTCCGCTAGTTCCGCCATGAATCAGTACAGTCTCTCCTGCCTTAGCCTTACCCATCTGAAACACATTTGCCCAAACAGTGAAAAAGGTTTCCGGAATCGCCGCAGCCTGTACAAAACTCACACCTTCAGGAATGTTTAAAGTCTGGCTTTCAGGCACGACGCTATATTCTGCATAACCACCGCCATTGGTCAGACCACAGACTTTGTCACCTACTTTAAACTGGCTTACTTTACTCCCGACTGCAACCACTTCACCGGCAACTTCCAGACCCGGTACCGGAGTCACTCCCTTAGGCATTGGATACAAGCCCTGACGCTGCAAGATATCCGGACGGTTAATCCCGAAAGCATGTACCTTGACTAGCACTTCGTCTGCTTTAGGTTCAGGGATGGCAACGGTTTCATAAGCGAGTTTCTCTACATCACCCGGTTCTGTAATGATGACTTGTTGCATGCTATGTTGCGTCATGGATTCTTTCCCTAATATTCACGTTTCGTATTTTTCGAACTTATTTGAACATAGAAATGCTATGGATTGAAACAGCATGGACTTATGTATAATCAGCTGCCTATTTAGTAAATTGATATAAGACCACTGATGACAATAATTACAAAAGCGAAAACCGAGGATATCGACGCTATTCTTGAAATCTGGTTCAAAGCTTCTTTAAAGGCACATGATTTTATTCCTGCTAGTTATTGGGAAAATCAGCTGCTTCCAATGCGAGAGGTATATTTACCCTTAGCAGAAAACTATGTCCTTAAAGAAAATCATACGGTGCTTGGCTTTGTTTCATTATTAAAATCGGAAAATGTTTTAGCTGCACTTTTCATTGATCCTGAGCAGCAAGGTGCTGGCTATGGCCGCCGTTTAGTTGATTTCTTAAAACGGCAATGTGATCAGCTGCATTTAAATGTCTATGCTGCAAATACATCAGCAGTTCATTTTTACCAAAAGCAGGGTTTTAAAATGATCAATCAAGGAATCGATGAGAATACCGGTCAGGCTGAACTCACTATGAGCTGGTTTAAATCTTAATTTTGAAATGATGAGAGCAAATTCATGTCAGCAGTCATCACCTACAATGAAGATAATTACAGTGACTTCGAATGGTTTGAAGGCCTTGCTGTGATCCGGTTCTATGCTGACTGGTGCAAGCCCTGTGTACAGAATTTTCCAGTTTTTGAGGCACTGGCAACACAATATACTAGGCATGATCCAGAAATTAAGTTCGGTAAAATCAATGTCGATCAATCACCGATTCTGACCTTACGCTATAACGTCTATGGCTTACCCTCTACCCTGATCTTTAAAAATGGGCAGATTATTCACCGTATTGCTGGTGTGAAAAGCCTAACTGAAATGAAATCTATTTTATTTCAAGTTCTAAATGAATCATCCGATTCCGACTGATTCAAGCGGATCAATCTTTTATTTAGCAGATTGATCTGGCATCTGCACAAACTGTATCAGGAATTTACGTACCAGCGGCAAGACAAGTAGAATCAGTGGAAATGCCACCAGCCATGACAGTCCCCAAGCATGTAACCATAGCGAGATAAACGCATTGCTCCAGCCTTTATTCAGCAGCATGTTAAAACAGGAAATCGCGCCACTCATAATGCCGGAAAGAATCAAGGGCATTAACCAGTTCAGATGTTTTGGGTGAAATTTTGGGAGATTTTTTTTCATAAACGACCTTTAGAATACTTACTTTCCTTCACTTTGCGCTTTAACAGTCTGTTTCAGGGATTTCATAAACTGGGCAAATTGCGGCATGAATTCCTTGAAGAGTGGCAAATCTTTATTTTCCAGCATGACTTCACTAAACAGTTTTAAACCAACAGTAAATGCCTTGGTGCTTTCCGAATCCAGCAACTGACTGGCTTGAAGTTTTTCCAGTATTTTAAAGATGTCATCGTGATTACCCATCTGAAACTGTAGCCCCTCAGTATAGGTTGATGGATTACCTTGAGCATCAGCCAGATGTTTAACAGTCACTTCATATTGATGTTGTTTCATACCCTGCTCCTATAGTTGACGGATATTGTTTGCAGCCTGTTCAATCTGGGCAGCAATATCACTGAGCTGCTCTGGACGAAGTTCATTTTGCAGTTTGAATCGTAATGAAACTTTCAGGTTTTCCATTGAATTATGGATATCGATATAGCGTTCATCTTTTTGAATACGGCGACGGGTTTCAAAACGGCTAAGCACTTTTTGAAGAGTTTCCTGACTATCTTTAAGATGTTCACGACCTTTGCCTGTAATGTGGTATTGCTTGCGTTCATCAGCACTCATAACCACTTGGGTATATTGCTGTTCTTCAAGATAGTTAATCGTCGGGCAGATCGTGCCTGTACTCGGTTTATAGTCCCCCCCAACCAAAGCAGCAACATCTTTGATAATGTCATAACTGTACTTAGGCGCTTGAGCAATAAAATGCAGCACGAGCAGTTTCATTTCACCTGCTTCAAAGAGGCGTTTACGAGGTTTTGCGGGACTTTCTCGTTCTTCTGTTAAGACAGAATGAGGTGTTTTAGACATAACAAAGATATATCTTAAATTTAATTAAGATATATCTTATCATAGATAATATTGAATTTATTTCAAGTGAAGCAATAAAAGTTAAATTTAAGAAGAAAAATAGGCACGAAATACTTGTGAAAAACATCCTTCCTTATAAAGCCATTTTCTCAGTTGAGATTACAACACTTAACTAGGAACCTTTTGTATAGTTACTGTCTTATGTAAATGTATAAAAATAGATGATTTATAATCTTAGTGCCTCAACTTAAATTTTAACTTTTATATTCTCGCACCATCCGATCACTAACATCTTCCGGATAGCAAAGTGGTGCATAACCACCAGCACGGTTATAAGCACTACGCTTGCCGCAACGACTACCATTACGCGCTGTATTGTATGGACAAGGACAATTTCCCGGATAGCTTTCAATCGATTGTTGAATAATCTTCTGTTTAATTGCTTCTACACCTTGGCTGCTCTGCTTTGCTTCAGCCCCAAAAGCTACACATAGTCCAACTAGTAATAATAATTTTTTCATACACTCCCCCCATCTACGGAGCATTGTATAAAGCAGCGAATAAATTGAAAGATCACATTTTTATTATTCGAATGATTTTCAAACAATCAAAATTCAGACAATAAAAAACCCGCCTTACAGCGGGTTTTTCTTAAATCAGTCCAGCCTTATAGACGAACCAATTCCACAACTTTCTCAGCCAGTTCTTCAACTGCATCGGCTGTGTAAGTCACATCTGTACCTTCTGTAAGGTCAGTAATCACTACTACACCAGTTTCACGAACAAGCGCAACCTGTTCAGCAGTCAGACCCGCTTTCGCAATTGCAACTACACCTTGTTGAATCAACAGGCTTTCAAGTGCTTGAGCATTTTCTAGCGCTTTAGCAGTGACAGTGACTGCGGCAGGTTTTTGACCTAAACGTGCAGCACGTGCTTCAGCAGTGACAGGCTCGTTATGTGCAGTCCATTCCACTGCAGCTTCAACCATACCCGCACCAACCGTCACGTTGCTTAGACGGTCGATGAAGATGAATGAACCTGTGTAACGGCTGTCTTGATAACGGTCAAATACCACTGGCGCATCAAATTCGATAGTCACGTCAGCAATCGCATTCAGATCCAGTTGCTCAACTTGTAGTTTTTCCAATGTATTGACATTGGTACGGTAGTTAATTTGCGCAACTTTCGCAGGGATAGTTTGAGTACCAAACTTCACGTTATAAAGTTTGCCAACCACTAATGGCTGATCGTTCATCCATACCACAGATGCACGAGCAGAACGTGAAATCAGTGGTTGTTCGCCAGCTTTTACCAACACGTTACCACGTGAAATATCAATCTCATCATTCAGTGTTAACGTAACAGCTTGACCAGCTACAGCATGATCCAGATTGCCATCAAAAGTGACGATTTCTTTTACTGTCGATTTCTTGCCAGATGGCAGCGCAACAATTTCATCACCAACTTTCACTTCACCCAGTGCGATCGTTCCGCAGAAACCACGGAAGTCGAGGTTAGGACGGTTTACATACTGAACTGGGAAACGGAATTCATCTTTGCTGGTATTACGTGTAATTTCTACAGTTTCCAACGTCTCCATTAAGGTTTGACCTTGGTACCACGGCGTATTTGGTGATTTGTTTACAACGTTATCACCATTCAATGCAGAAATTGGCGTGAACACAATATTTTCAGGTTTACGATCGCCCAACTGGTTCACGAACTCGTTGTATTCAGCCTGAATTTCATTAAAGCGTGCTTCAGAGAATTCAACCAGGTCCATCTTGTTCACTGCAACCACGATATTACGAATACCTAACAGGCTCGCAATGAATGAGTGACGACGTGTTTGAGTCTGAACACCGTAACGCGCATCGATCAGGATGATGGCAAGATCCGCAGTCGACGCACCTGTCGCCATATTACGGGTATATTGCTCGTGTCCCGGGGTGTCGGCAATGATGAACTTACGTTTTTCAGTAGAGAAATAACGGTAAGCCACATCAATTGTAATACCCTGCTCACGTTCAGCTTGCAGACCATCTACAAGAAGTGCAAGGTCAGGTGCATCGCCAGTGGTACCCACTTTTTTAGAGTCACGGGTAACCGCTTGCAGCTGATCTTCATAAATCAGTTTTGAATCGTAAAGCAGACGGCCGATCAGGGTTGATTTACCATCATCCACGTTACCGCAAGTCAGGAAACGCAATAAGTCTTTATTTTCGTGCTGTTTCAAATAAGCCAAAATGTCTTGGCTAATAAGTTCTGATTGGTGAGACATCGCTCATAGCTCCACAAATACGTTGAAATCGGTTTCTTTTAATCTCTCTAAATCTCCCTTTGTTAAGGCAGACTTTTTCTCCCCTCTTTGGAAAAGAGGGGCCGGGGGAGATTTTTTAGAAGTAACCTTCCTGCTTTTTCTTTTCCATCGAACCTGCTTCATCATGGTCGATCATACGGCCTTGACGTTCAGATGTGGTCGCTAAAAGCATTTCCTGGATAATTTCCGGTAAAGTTGTTGCAGTTGATTCAACTGCACCAGTCAGAGGGTAACAACCTAAAGTACGGAAACGAACCGATTTCATTTGTGGCACTTCGCCTGGATTCAGGCGCATACGCTCATCATCAACCATGATCAGCGTACCATTACGCTCAACGACTGGACGTTCAGCCGCTAAGTACAATGGAACAAGTTTGATATTTTCAAGGTAGATATATTGCCAGATGTCTAGCTCAGTCCAGTTAGACAATGGGAATACACGAATACTTTCGCCTTTGTTCACTTTACCATTGTAAAGGTTCCAAAGTTCTGGGCGCTGGTTTTTAGGATCCCAACGGTGTTTAGAATCACGGAATGAATAAACACGTTCTTTGGCACGTGATTTTTCTTCGTCACGACGTGCACCACCGAAAGCAGCATCAAACTGATATTTATCCAAAGCCTGTTTCAAGCCTTGGGTTTTCATAATGTCAGTATATTTAGAGCTACCATAGTCGAATGGGTTTACGCCCGCATCACGACCTTCTTTGTTCTGATGCACGATCAGCTCAAAGCCATGTTCTTTGGCCATGTTGTCACGGAACTTGATCATGTCTTTGAATTTCCAGCCGGTATCTACATGAAGTAACGGGAATGGAAGTTTTGCAGGATAAAACGCTTTCAGTGCTAAATGCAACATGACTGCTGAATCTTTACCGATTGAATAAAGCATAACCGGATTTTCAAACTCGGCAGCAACTTCGCGAATGATGTGAATACTCTCAGCTTCAAGCTGTTTAAGATGAGTAAGTCTTTCCTCATTTAATGACATGGACAACCTGCGTATTACACGTGTACTTATTACACTTTATAAAATTTATATTCATTATAGTGATTAACTTCTTATAACGATTGCTTGTTTTGTGATATTCATATATTAAAACGTCATATAAAAATTCACTAATATCAACTATCAGTTTTTATGAATCTGATAGCTTAGCTAAATAAAGACAATTGATTGTTTAGTCAAAGCACTCTGGAAGATTACTTTTAGCAATGAAATGATATATTAATCATCTAAACGGCCGGTTCACATCGTGGTGAAAAAAAATTAGAGTAGGATTAGTTCTTCCAATTTATAAACTATGTATGCCTTATAACGAATTTGATTTAGATACTTTAAAATCCCGTCTGGAACAGGCAAAACTTGCCGGTTTTATTTACCAGCACCAGCAACATATTTTGGTTCTTCAGGAACCCTATACTGAAGATGGCAGTCCATTAAATATTTATATCCAGCATGAACTGACAGCGGATCAGATTGGCGTGCAGTTTGGCCTGCGTAAGCTGAATGGTCAATGGGAATACCTGCTCGGTATGACTTATAGCAACCAGCAGGCAGGTTACGAAATAGATGCCGGCAATCTGAGAGGCGATCAAAAGGCTTTTAAGCTGCTTTATGCTTTCTATAACTATCCTAAAGCATTCTTCTTGGTGACCTTACCTTTGTCTGCAAATACTCAGGTATTGGAACAGGCTCTCGACGAACAACTATTTAATCAGCCTGAACTTAAATTTCTGGAGACTGCAGTAAAAACCAATCCAATGGGCGAACAGGTGCAATGGATGAAGAGCTATATCCTGCAACAAGCCCTAGAAATGAAAGTCCGTATCCAGACCGCCATCCTTTAGTTTTTTATACATCTATATAGGGATAGAAAAGCAAACATACATCAATTGCTTTTCTATTCTTTAGATAAATCCTCAGATTCGCTCACCTATATAATCAGATTCGCTCACCTATATAAATAGTCGACATTTATTTGTAGCTAAGAAAAATACATCACATGTTGTTAAATATTAGTTTTATCAAGTTATCCCGATAGGGATTTTTGTTGTTTTTTGCTTACAATTTTATTAATAACTGTTATCTTTAACAGGGTCATAAAATTTCTATAAAACCATAATTAGAGACAGAAACTCATGTGGGAACTGTTCACTCATCCTTCCAACATTGTATTTAGTATCAGTTTAAGTTTGATGCTGATGTTTGCTGCGTTGGAATGTGTCTTGCTGATGCTGGGAGGCGGCTCCCAAAATATGTTCGAACAATTTCTGCCTGAAGAACCGCTTCACCCGGAAGTAGGTGTTGATCAGCATACTGGCCTGCTCAATAAAGTATTCGACTGGCTTTATCTGGGTCGCCTGCCTCTCTTTATCTGGCTCATTATTTTCCTGACCAGTTATGGTCTGAGCGGATTATTAATCCAAGGCCTGTTCGAACGATTCACTAGCCAGCTTTTAAATGCATGGATTATTTCCCCTGCCTGTTTATTTTTATGCATGCCGATTGTACGTGGGCTGTCCGTGCTTGCTGCCAAAATTCTGCCTCAGGATGAAACCATCGCGATCTATAGCGATGAACTGATCGGACGAACCGCTACCATTATTCTGGGAGATGCCAAAGCTAACTCCCCTGCTCAGGCCAAAGTTCAGGATCAGCATGGTAAGACCCATTATGTGCTGGTCGAACCTGAACGCAATGAAATATTTAATCAAGGTCAGACAGTGGTTCTGACTCAAAAAACTAAAAATGGCTTTCAGGCTATTGAACTTTAATTAAACCAATTTCCTATAAAAATCAAGCTTGCCCAAAGAGACTTTAGAACAATGCTAAATTTTGATTTATATAATGTTTTGATTATTGCGGGGATTATATTCGTTGGCCTAGTCACCTTCGGATTAATCATTGCACGTTTATACCGTCGTTCCAGTAAAGAGATTTCCTTTGTACGTACCGGTTGGGGTGGTGAAAAAGTAATTTTAGGCGGCGGAGCTTTGGTGCTACCGGTACTACATGAAATCATTCCAGTGAATATGAATACCCTACGTCTGGAAGTCCGTCGTGCCGATGATCAGGCGCTGATTACCCGTGATCGCATGCGTGTCGATGTAATGGCTGAATTCTATGTGCGTGTAAAGCCCACCGCCGATTCGATTGCTACGGCAGCACAAACGCTTGGTCAAAAGACCATGTCACCAAATGAACTGAAAAATCTTGTGGAAGGTAAATTTGTCGACTCTTTACGTGCGGTTGCTGCTGAAATGGCGATGGAAGAACTGCATGAAAAACGTGTCGACTTTGTACAAAAAGTACAGCAAGTGGTATCTGAAGATCTGCACAAAAATGGTCTGGAACTGGAAACTGTTTCTTTAACTGGCTTAGATCAAACTGGCTTTAAATACTTCAAGCCACAAAATGCGTTCGATGCTGAAGGTTTGACCAAACTCACTGAAACGATTGAAGATCGTCGCCGTAAGCGTAATCATATTGAACAGGATACGGATCTGGCCATTAAAGCCAAAAATCTGGAAGCCGAGCAAGCGCGTCTACAAATTATCCGTGAAGAAGAATATGCCAAATTGCAACAGGAACGTGAAATTTCGATTCGCCGTGCTGAACAGTTAGCTGAAATTGCAGCTCAGGAAGCTGCAAAAAAACGTGAAGCAGAAGAAGCCCGTATTGCTGCTGAACGTGAAGTAGAACTGAAACGCATTCTGGCAGCTCGTGATGTTGAAAATGAAAACATTCAGAAAGCACAGCTCATTCAAAAAGCCCAAGTTGAACAGAAGAAAACGATTGAACTGGCTGAACAGGATCGTGCGATTGCGATTGCAGAAAAATCCCGTGCTGAATCTGAAGCCAAAGCTTTAGCTGATCAGGCACGTGCTCAAGCGGTTAAAGCGGAAGAAGAAGTCGTCACTGTCCGTCAGATCCAGCAAGCTGAACGTCAAAAAGCGGTTGAACTGGTGGCAGCGAAAGAACAGGCTGAGAAAGATGCAATTGCCATTACCGTTGCAGCAGAGGCTGGCAAACAGGCAGCAGCCGACGATGCAGAAGCGGTTCGTATAGCCGCTGAAGCCGAAGCTGAAAAAGTTCGCTTAAAAGCCAAAGGTGAAGCGGATGCGAAAGTATTACTTGCTCAAGCGATGGAGAAACAGTATCAGGTTGATGCCGAAGGTACCCGTGCAGTGAATGAAGCAAATAATGTACTGTCATCTGAACAGGTGGAAATGCAAATCCGCCTAGCCATGCTGAAATACCTGCCTGAAATCATTCGTGAAAGTGTTAAGCCTATTGAAAACATTGATGACATCAAGATTTTGCAAGTCAATGGTTTACATGGCACACATGCGGGTTCTTGTCAGGCAGATGCCCATCATGAAGGCAGCAATGTTGCCCTCTCCGATCAGGTGGTGAATAGTGCTTTGCGTTATCGTAGCCAGGCACCTTTGATTGATAGTCTGATGAATGAATTAGGCATTCAGGGCGGTGACATCAATGGGCTGACCCAAAGCCTGAAAGCTAAAGCTGGTGTAGATAGCTAAATACTCAATTTTCGAATTATCATTTAGTTAGACTTTAATTTTCTTTTACAGCAATTATAAAAAAGCCCTCAAGAGTGAGGGCTTTTTATCAGCTTAATAAATTAAGCTAAACCTTTTTCTTTCAAGACCTGAAGCATGGTTGAACCCAGCTCAGCAGGACTACGTGTATACGCCATTCCCGCGCGTTCAAAGGCTGCAAACTTCTCTTCAGCAGTTCCTTTACCGCCAGAAATGATGGCACCTGCGTGACCCATACGCTTACCTTTCGGCGCTGTGACACCGGCGATATAACCTACCACTGGCTTGGTCACATGTGACTGAATATACTCAGCTGCTTCTTCCTCAGCAGTACCGCCAATTTCACCAATCATGATAATGGCTTCAGTTTGTGGATCTTCCTGGAACAGTTTCAAGCAATCAATCTGGTTCATGCCTGGAATCGGATCACCACCGATCCCGATACAGGTAGACTGTCCAAGACCTAATTTAGTGGTTTGTGCAACCGCTTCATAAGTCAAAGTACCTGAACGTGAGATAATGCCGATCTTACCTGGCTGGTGAATATGACCCGGCATAATCCCGATCTTACACTCGCCTGGCGTAATGATACCTGGACAGTTTGGACCGATCAGGCGTGTACCATTACCATTAGTTTCCAGATAACGTTTGGCTTTCAGCATATCCAAGGTTGGTACGCCTTCAGTAATCACAACAATCAGCTCAATACCTGAGTCAACAGCTTCTACAATAGAATCAAGTACAAAAGGTGCTGGCACATAAATCACAGAAGCATCAGCCTGAGTTTCTTGTACTGCTTCACGCATGGTATTAAATACTGGCAAATCCAGATGTGATTGACCGCCTTTGCCCGGTGTTACCCCACCAACGACTTTAGTACCGTAAGCAATAGCCTGTTCAGAGTGAAATGTACCGTTCTTGCCTGTAAAGCCTTGGACTAAAACTTTGGTGTCTTTATTAATTAATACGCTCATTGTGATACTCCTTAAGCTTTTACTGCAGCAACAATTTTTTCTGCAGCATCGGCCAGGCCATTTGCAGAAATCAATTTCAAACCTGATTCATCCAGTAACTTGGCACCAAGCTCTGCATTGTTCCCTTCAAGGCGAACAACTACAGGGACAGTGACATTTACTTCCTGAACCGCTGCAATAATTGCCTCAGCAATCATGTCACAACGTACAATTCCACCAAAAATATTAATCAATACACCCTGCACAGAAGAATCTGCCAAGATAATTTTAAACGCTTCAATTACACGCTCTTTGGTCGCACCACCGCCCACATCCAGGAAGTTAGCTGGTTGACCACCATAAAGCTTGATAATATCCATGGTTGCCATTGCAAGACCAGCACCATTGACCATACAACCGATATTGCCTTCTAACGCTACGTAGTTCAGATCAAATTCAGATGCTTTCAGCTCACGCTCATTTTCTTGTGATTTATCACGTAAAGCAGCGACTTCAGGCAGACGGTAAAGTGCATTCGAATCAATACCGACTTTGGCATCGACACAAAGAATGTCGCCATTTTCACGAACAGAGAGCGGGTTAATTTCAAATAAAGCAAAATCATTTTCCACAAAAGCTTGATAAGCAGCTGTCATGACTTTGACAAATTGGTTGATCTGGTTATCTTTTAACTTAAGTGCAAACGCCACTTCACGCGCCTGAAATGGCAATAACCCTACTAAAGGATCAACTTCTACTTTAATGATTTTTTCAGGATTTTCTTCTGCAACTTTTTCAATTTCGACACCACCTTCAGTGGATGCCATAAAAGTAATACGACGGCTAGAACGGTCTACTACTGCACCTAAATAGAGTTCACGCTCAACCGGATACACATCTTCAGACACCAGAATACTATTGACTGGCTGACCGTTTGCATCGGTTTGATAGGTTACTAAACGTGAACCAATAATCTGATTGGCATATTCAGCTGCTTCTTCAGCCGACTTTACCACTTTTACCCCTCCCGCTTTGCCACGACCACCTGCGTGAACCTGCGCTTTTAATACCGCAAACTTCCCACCAAGCTGCTCAAAAGCATGGACTGTTTCTTCAGCATTAGTAGCAAGAATACCTTCTTGTACAGGCATCCCATATTTTTTTAATAACGCTTTTGCTTGATACTCATGTAAATTCATTGATTAACCTTTTACTACTTATTTGACTTTGTTATTACACGTTTTCCCAATATTTCTTGGTTCTCATCAATCAATATTGGTATTTTTGGATCTTAAATTTTACTTATCTTTATTTTTAGATGATTATTCATTCAAAAACAACCACCAAATGTAAAAAGAGCGGCCGGAGCCGCTCTTTGAAGAATTACTTACGCTTGCGTTGGATCGCGTGAATCGCACGACCATCAACTGCAAGAGCAGCTTCATGTACGACTTCAGAGAACGTTGGGTGACCAAACGTCATCAACTGTAGATCTTCAACTGAAGATACAAATTCAAGTGCAATCATACCTTGGTGAACGATATCAGACGCAGCAGGTCCAATCACGTGCATACCAAGTAGACGGTCAGTTTTTGCATCAGCAACAAACTTCACGAAACCAGCACCTTCACCAGCAGCCAAAGCACGACCATTTACAGCAAAACCGAATTGACCAGTTTTCACTTCATGACCTTTTTCTTTGGCTTGCTCTTCTGTTAAACCTACCCAAGCCGCTTCCGGATGAGTGTAGATTACAGAAATGATGGTGTCGTAGTTCACTTGAGCAGCATGACCGTGGATACGTTCAACAGCCATTACGCCTTCTTCCATTGCTTTATGTGCAAGCATTGGACCACGTACCAAGTCACCGATTGCGTATACGCCTTCAACAGAAGTTGCACACCAGTCGTTTACTTCAACCAGACCACGCTCAGTCAGTTTGATACCTGAATCTTCAGCCAATAGGCCTTCAGCATAAGCGCGACGACCCACACAAACGATCAGCTTATCGAAAGTCTGTTCTTTGTCTTCGCCGCCTTGGCTGTATTTAACAGTCACTTCACGACCATTAACTTCAGTACCAGAAACTTTTGCACCGATACGGATATCAAGGCCTTGTTTAGTCAACAGTTTTTGGTAGTCTTTTGCTAATGCTTTGTCAGCCATTGGCAAGAATGCGTCCATTGCTTCAAATACAACAACTTCCGCACCTAGACGACGCCATACTGAACCAAGTTCAAGACCGATTACACCAGCACCGATCACACCAAGACGTTTAGGCACTTCTGGGAATTCAAGCGCACCAGTTGAGTCCACGATCAGGTCTTGATCTACAGGAGCAACAGGAATATTTACTGGTACAGAACCAGATGCAAGAATGACATATTTAGGCTCTAAAACCTGAGTTTCGCCTTCATGCGGTACGAACTCAACTTTTTTACCAGCAAGTAATTTACCAGTACCCTGTAACCATTCGATGCCATTACCTTTAAGTAACTGTGCAACGCCACCAGTCAATTGCTCAACGACTTTGTCTTTACGCGCCAGCATTTTAGACAAATCGAAAGCAACTTCACCCGTTGTAATACCGTGGTCATCTAAATGCTTAACAGTATCTTCATAACGGTGAGAAGAATCTAGAAGTGCTTTAGAAGGAATACAACCGACGTTTAAGCAAGTACCGCCTAAAGAAGGTTTACCTTTATGAATACGTTTTTCGATACATGCAACTTTAAAACCAAGCTGTGCAGCACGAATTGCAGCTTCGTAGCCACCTGGGCCACCACCAATTACAACTAAATCGAATTGTTGAGACATTATTCTCTCCAAAAATGGGCCTAGAGGATCACCCTAAGCCCATGGATTTATTCTTTAGAATTAAAGATCAAGGATTAGACGAGCTGGTTCTTCTAACAATTCTTTGATTGTTACAAGGAAACCTACAGCTTCTTTACCATCAATGAGACGGTGGTCATAAGAAAGCGCTAGGTACATCATTGGCAAGATTTCAACCTGACCATTCACTGCCATAGGACGTTCCTGGATTTTATGCATACCCAAGATCGCAGTTTGTGGAGTGTTCAAGATTGGAGTTGAAAGTAATGAACCGAAAGTACCACCGTTGGTAATAGTGAAAGTACCA
Source organism: Acinetobacter variabilis (assembly GCF_000369625.1). Classification (GTDB taxonomy): domain Bacteria; phylum Pseudomonadota; class Gammaproteobacteria; order Pseudomonadales; family Moraxellaceae; genus Acinetobacter; species Acinetobacter variabilis. The sequence continues at coordinate 333,042 of NZ_KB850113.1, read as the reverse complement.
CCAGTCATGTCTTCGATTGCAAGTTTACCTTCACGCGCTTTACCAGCGTATGCACGGATGCCGTTTTCAACTTCAGCATAGTTCATGCGGTCTGTATCACGAAGAACAGGAACCACTAGACCACGGTCAGAAGAAACCGCTACACCAATGTCATAGTAACCATGGTAAACAATGTCGTCGCCATCGATCGATGCATTCACTGCTGGATAGCGTTTCAGTGCTTCAGTCGCAGCTTTAACGAAGAATGACATGAAGCCTAGACGCGCACCATGACGTTTTTCAAACGCTTCTTTGTACTGGTTACGCATTTCCATGATTGGTTTCATGTTAACTTCGTTGAACGTAGTCAACATTGCTGTTTCTTGAGTTGCAGCAAGCAGACGTTCAGCAACACGTTTACGCAGACGAGTCATTGGAACGCGTTTTTCAATACGTTCACCAACCGCAACGCTTAACGGTGCAGCAGCAGGCGCTGCAGGTTTAGACTGATGGTTCGCAACATCTTCTTTAGTGATGCGACCGCCACGACCTGTACCAGATACGTCAGCAGCATTGATACCAGATTCAGTCAATGCTTTACGTACTGCTGGAGCCTGGTCTTGAACCTGTTGACGCTCAACGATCGGTGCATTACCCGCTTCAGTTTTTGCAGCAGCCTGCTCTACTGATGCTTCAGTTTCAGATTGAACTGCTTGAGTTTGAGTTGCGCCAGATACAGCACCTTCTTCAAACTGTGCAATCACTTCAGCAGAAAGCACTGTATCGCCTTCATTTTTAACGATTGATGCAATTGTACCGTCTGCAGGAGCAACAACTTCTAAAACAACTTTATCAGTTTCAATATCACAGATCACTTCATCACGTGATACTGCTTCACCTGGTTGTTTGTGCCAAGTTGCGATCGTACCGTCCGCAACTGACTCTGGAAATACCGGTGCTTTAATTTCGGTTGCCATTATTTAGAATCTCCTGGATTATTCAGCATCGATCGCTAGAGCGTCGTTAACGAGCTGAGCTTGTTGTTTTGCATGCAAGTATGGTGAACCACACGCCGGTGCAGCTGAAGCTTCACGGCCTGCGTAACTAATACGGATTTGTTTGCCCGCTTTCATCACATCGTCATATAAACGAGGCGCGATGAACAACCAAGCACCTTGGTTTTTCGGTTCTTCTTGTGCCCAAACCAGTTCTTTCACGTTTGGATACTGAGCAAGAACTTCTGCAAGACGTGCTTCTGGGTACGGATACAATTGTTCAATACGTACAATTGCAGTGTTGTTCAATTCTTTTTCACGACGTTTTTCAACCAGATCGTAGTAAACCTTACCACCACACAATACCAGACGGGTTACGTCTGCTTTGTTGATGTTATCTACTTCGTCGATCACAGTCTGGAATGTACCGTTAGCCAGTTCTTCCAGATTAGACACCGCTAATTTATGACGAAGCAATGATTTAGGTGACATGATGATCATTGGCTTACGGATCGGGCGGATTGCCTGACGACGTAATGCGTGGAAGATCTGTGCAGGTGTAGTTGGAGTCATCACTTGCATGTTGTCTTCAGCACATAGTTGCAAGAAACGTTCCAGACGTGCAGATGAGTGCTCAGGACCTTGGCCTTCGAAACCGTGTGGCAGAAGCATAGTCAGACCACATACACGTTCCCATTTGGTTTCACCAGATGAGATGAACTGGTCGATTACCACCTGTGCACAGTTTGCAAAGTCACCGAACTGAGCTTCCCAGATGATCAGGCTCTTAGGAAGAGTCGTCGCATAACCATATTCAAATGCCAGTACTGCCATTTCAGACAATAAAGAGTCATAGATCGCAACGCGCGGTTGGTTCTCTTTGATGTGGCAAAGTGGAATATAAGTTGAGCCATCTACCTGGTTATGCAGTTTTGCATGACGGTGTGAGAATGTACCACGACCCACGTCTTCACCAGTTAAACGGACCAGATAACCATCATCTAGCAGTGATGCATAGGCTAGAGTTTCAGCAGCACCCCAGTTCAGCGGCATTTCACCAGTTTGCATTTTCAGACGGTCGTCAATCACTTTAGATACCTGACGCTGCATCACGAAGCCTTCTGGAAGCTCACGCATTTTGCGACCAAGCTCTTTAAGACGTTCTAGATCACATGTAGTATCCCACTCGTCTGTGTATTCATGGCCCAGGTACGGTGTCCAGTCTACGAACATTTTCTTGTTCGGCTCTAGAACCAGTGCATTGGCAACATGTTTACCTGCTTCAAGATCAGAACGGTATTGTTCAACCATTTGATCTGCAGTTGCGCGATCAAGTACACCTTCTTGAACCAGTTTGTCAGCATAAAGCGTACGAGTGGTCGCTTTTTTGTTGATCACCTGGTACATCATTGGCTGAGTTGCAGCTGGTTCGTCCGCTTCGTTATGACCACGACGACGGTAACAGAACATATCGATCACGACGTCTTTACGGAAAGTATGACGGAAGTCATGTGCAAGCTGAGCAACAAATAATACAGCTTCCGGATCATCACCATTTACATGGAAGATCGGTGCCTGGATCATTTTCGCGATATCAGTACAGTATTCTGTAGAACGCGCATCACGTGGATCAGATGTGGTGAAACCAACCTGGTTGTTCACTACGATATGAACTGTACCACCTACTGTGTAACCACGAGTCTGTGACATCTGGAAGGTTTCTTGGTTTACGCCTTGACCTGCAAATGCAGCATCACCGTGAACAATCACTGGTAACACGTCATCGCCGCCAATGTCTTTACGACGGACTTGACGTGCACGTACAGAACCTTCAACTACAGGTCCAACGATTTCAAGGTGAGATGGGTTAAACGCCAATGCCAAGTGAACTTCACCACCTGGAGTCATCACGTTAGAAGAGAAACCTTGGTGATACTTAACGTCACCAGAACCTTTCTTGTGTAGTGATTTGCCTTCGAACTCACCGAACAGGTCAGCCGGGTTTTTACCCATGATGTTAACCAGAAGGTTCAGACGACCACGATGTGGCATACCGATTACGACTTCTTTACAGCCTACAGAACCGGCACGCTGGATCAATTCATTCACCATAGGAATGAAAGACTCACCACCTTCAACACCAAAACGTTTTGCACCCACGAATTTATTACCGAGGTATTTTTCCAGACCTTCAGCCGCAGTTAAACGTTCAAGAACATGTTTTTTCTGATCAGCACTCAGGCCATATTGACCACGTGCGCTTTCAAGACGTTGCTGGATCCAGCGTTTTTCTTTGGTATCCACGATATGCATGTATTCAGCACCGATAGAGCTACAGTAAGTCGCTTCCATCGCTTGGACCATTTCGCCCAAAGTCGCTGCTTCCTTACCAATCGCAAGGTTACCGGTATTGAATATAGTGTCCAGATCAGACTGAGTTAAACCGTGCGCAGAAAGATCAAGATCTGGCACAACTTCGCGTTTAGCCAGACCTAATGGATCCAGTTTTGCCTTTTGGTGGCCACGGTTACGGTACGCAGCAATCAGCTGTAAAACGCCAATTTGACGACGTTCATGCTCTGAACTTACTGTCGATTGGATAACAGGCTGAATACGGCTTGAATTGCGACCTAAAAGTAGGAATTGCTCACGTACATTGCTGTGTGGTTGATCACCTTTTGGGAATTTATCGAAGTACGCTCTCCAGTCAGCACCCACTGAGTCTGGAGCAGTGAGGTACTGCTCATAAAGTTCTTCAATATACGCTGCACTATCAGCGGAAAGTTCAGTGTCAAGACGCAGAGCGTCAGCAACTTCTTGCATTTGTGGACCCATTTCCTATTGCAAAAACATTTTCAGGATGCTTTTTAAGCAAAACCCAGGATTAGTAATGTCAAATTGATAATTCAACATTAGTCCCCCATAAGGCATAAGCCATGAGGCGTTATCACCACACCAAGAAAATTCTTGATATGTTTAATGAACAATAACGCCCCTCAGCGGCATCATCACTCATTGAATACCCGATCGTGACCGAGCAATTTTTTGCAAATCGACTTAGAAAAAACAAAGATTTAAACTATATTTTTTCTAAAGCGACTTTGACTTACATTTATATACCAGTCTCTACTTTTTCCGTGTTTAAAAAATGTACACCGGCCCACACATTTTTTAAATATAGTCTTGTGCTAAATGCTATCACGATCTCGACTAATCAATTGATTTTTTTGACGAGAAACGCATGTTTTTTAGTCAAATACTTCCGTCAGAAATTACTCTAACATAGGGAGCTTTAAATGAAAAACACATTCAGCGTAGACTAAAGTCCTACATCTTTTTGATAAACAAAAAGAGAGTAAATCTTCCAATCCACTCCCTTTACAACTTTGCGTTATATAATAACATTATTGAAAACCTTTTTCAGTCCAGAATTACATCTAAAAATCATAAATACCTTAAACAACATCATAATAGTGCATAAATCCGACCAAAATGCTCTGCAATGATTCATCACCCGATTTGATCATATAAGATACAGCACCAATAACAGCAGTTTTCACTACCACTGTTCATTTATGGAGCCCTATAAAGCAAAAAGCACACCAAGTGGTGTGCTTTTTGAAAAACTGTTGATTGCAGTCTAAATTAGCCAGCCATATCTAGAAGCATGTTACGGATGTGACCGATTGCTTTAGTAGGGTTCAAGCCTTTAGGACATACAGATACACAGTTCATGATACCTTTACAACGGAACAGAGAGAACGGATCGTCAAGACGAGCCAGACGCTCTTGAGTTGCTGTATCACGCGAATCAATGATGAAACGGTATGCATTCAACAATGCTGAAGGACCCAAGAACTTGTCTGGGTTCCACCAGAATGATGGACATGAAGTTGAACAACATGCACAAAGAATACATTCATACAGACCATCAAGATGTTCACGTTCTTCAGGAGACTGCAGACGCTCTTTAGGAGGTGCAGGCTGGTTGTTGATCAAGAACGGATGAATCTTGTTGTACTGATCGTAGAACTGGTTCATGTCAACTACAAGGTCTTTAACTACTGGAAGACCTGGTAGTGGACGGATTGTGATTGTTTCTGGTAAATCATTCAGGTTCCACAGACATGCAAGACCGTTCTTACCATTGATGTTTACACCATCAGAACCACAAATACCTTCACGACATGAGCGACGGAACGTTAAAGATTCGTCTTGTACTTTTAAGGCCAGAAGTGCATCAAGCAACATACGGTGCTTATCAGTCAATTCCAGTTTAAAAGTTTGCATGTACGGTGCTGCATCCTTATCAGGATCGTAGCGGTAGATATTAAATGTACGAGTACCTCTACTCATCTTACTTCTCCGAATTAGAATGTACGTGGTTTAGGTGGAATCGCATCAACCGACAATGGACGGTAACGCACTGGCTTATACTCAAGACGGTTGTCCGCAGAGAACCATAATGTGTGCTTCATCCACTCATCATCACGACGACCGTATGGGTATGCAGGATGGTCAGGAGACTCTTCAAAGTCTACTACCGTATGCGCACCACGGCATTCTTTACGCGCTGCAGCTGAAATTAGAGTCGCTTTAGCAACTTCATACAAGTTTTCAACTTCAAGTGCTTCAATACGTGCTGTGTTGAATACTTTAGATTTGTCTTTCAAGTGAATGTTGCGCACGCGCGGTTCAATTGCAAGAATCTGTTTCACACCTTCTTCAAGAAGTGCAGATGTACGGAATACACCAGCGTGGTCTTGAACGATATCACGAATCGCATCAGCAACTTCTTGAGCATTTTCACCTGTAGTTGATTCGTCAAGTTTACGAATACGTGCAACAGTTTGCTCAAGTACAGTTGTAGGAAGCGGTTCATATTCATCACCGTGGTGTTTAGTCACATAATCGATGATGTGCTGACCGGCAGCCTTACCAAATACAACCAAGTCAAGCAGTGAGTTTGTACCTAGACGGTTTGCACCGTGTACAGATACACATGAACATTCACCAATCGCATAGAAACCTTTCACTGGTTTCGTGAAGTTGCGACCTTCTTGGTTAGTAGAATAGGTATCAGTATTTTTATCGTAGTGAGTAACCAGTGCTTCAATTTCTGGAGACTCAGGAACAACTACCTGACCATGAATATTCGTAGGAATACCACCCATTTGGTAATGGATTGTTGGTACTACAGGAATTGGCTCTTTAGTAATGTCAACGTTCGCGAATTTCTTGCCAATCTCGAATACAGATGGCAGACGTTTCATGATGGTGTCAGCACCCAAATGAGTCATATCAAGAAGGATATAATCGCCTTTAGGACCACAACCACGACCTTCTTTGATTTCCTGGTCCATAGAACGTGATACGAAGTCACGAGGAGCCAAGTCTTTCAGAGTCGGTGCATAACGTTCCATGAACGGTTCGCCGTCTTTGTTACGAAGGATTGCACCTTCACCACGACAACCTTCAGTCAACAGTACGCCTGCGCCCGCAACACCTGTAGGGTGGAATTGCCAGAATTCCATATCTTGTAATGGAATGCCTGCACGAGCTGCCATACCAAGACCGTCACCAGTGTTGATATATGCGTTAGTAGATGCACGGTAAACACGACCAGCACCACCTGTAGCGAACAATGTAGCTTTCGCCTGGAATACGGCAATTTTACCAGTTTCCTGGTCAATTGCTGTTACACCCAGTACATCACCTGCTTCGTTACGGATCAGGTCAAGCGCGATCCATTCAACGAAGAACTGAGTACCCATTTTCACATTGCTTTGATAAAGCGTATGAAGAAGCGCGTGACCTGTACGGTCGGCTGCAGCACATGCACGTGGAACTGCTTTTTCACCGTAGTTTGCAGAGTGACCACCAAATGGACGTTGGTAAATCGTACCGTCTGCGTTACGGTCAAATGGCATACCTAAATGTTCTAATTCGTATACCACTTGCGGTGCTTCGCGAGTCATGAACTCGATCGCGTCTTGGTCACCTAACCAGTCAGAACCTTTAACTGTGTCGTAGAAGTGGTAATGCCAGTTATCTTCTTGCATGTTACCAAGAGATGCACCGATACCACCCTGCGCTGCTACAGTATGAGAACGTGTTGGGAATACTTTTGTCAGTACCGCAACTTTCAAACCTGCTTGAGCAAGTTGGTAAGAAGCGCGCATACCAGAACCACCACCACCAACGATAACTGCATCGAAAGTTTCGTGCGGAATATTTGTGTAATCTTCTTTAGGGGTTATAGCGCCCATGATTGTTTCCTATCAATTCGCCCAAAAAATCTGGATTGCCCAGATCGCATATGCAAATACAGCAATAATCACTGCTGAAGTCAGTACAAGGCGTAAACCTGATGCTGATGGACCCATTTGACGAGTAGTCACATAGTCAGTGAATACCTGCCACATACCGATCCATGCATGCGCAACAAGAGATAAGACTGCCAACAAAGACATGATCTTCATTGGAACTGTCATCATAAAGCCGTACCATTGCTCGTAGTTGAAGCCACCATTCAGTAGGATCCAACCAAACACCACAACGGTATAAGCAGCTAGAACTACAGCACTAATGCGTTGGACAAACCAATCACGAGAACCTGAACCTGTTAAACCAGTAGCACTTTTCATTAGAGTACGATCCATACAAATGCTGCAACAATACCGATTGCAGACAAGATTAATGAAATAGTAGCTGCAGTACGACCGCTTTGCAGTTCTTCTGCAACGCCGATATCTGCAAGTAAGTGCTTAATACCAGTGAACAAATGATAAATTAAGCCGGCTACAAATACCCATACGATAAAGCGAACAAAGAAACCGTTAAAGATTTCCTGCACTTCAGCAAAACCTTCTGCTGAAGACAATGATTTATCCAACAGCCACAAAAGGACCGGTACGAGTAAAAATACGATGACACCTGAAAGACGGTGTAGAATTGATGCAATAGCCACGGGTGATTTTAAGTTTACTTCTAAAACTTGACCCATGGACAAATTGACAGGTCTGTTGCTTTTCACAGCGGGCATCCTGTAGTTAAAAACTCCATCCGGAGTTTGTTGGAATTAATTCGAAGGAAAGCTGGCATTATCAGGCAAATACATGCCTAAACATAAAACGACACTGAATTATAAAACGTGAACTATTAAAATACAAACAACTGTATTTGGCTTTTTAAACAAAAAACCTTTAAATAAGAATCATTAACAATAACTTTAAGTTCTCCCCTACTTGCTTTATCTTCATATTTTCATTCTAGATATTTGTTTTTTAATAATTAACTTGATTAATTTAGTCTGCTATTCAGCCGAGCTTCGACTAAGTAGATTTAGACTAAAGATGAACGGTAAAAATGTAATTTTGTCCCTAAGTCCTTATTAATCCCAAGTAAAATCATAAGGATAATTTCACAAATAAATAATGACTATTTATATAGAGGTATCTCAATTTGGAATTTTTGTACCAAAACCTACTTATCTCTTTGTAGATCATAGTTTTTTTGATGTTTTTAGACATTTTAGATTCAAAAAAACACTTATTTATTTTTGTTTAAGTTGTATTAAACAAAGTGAAGCAAATTTGCGAGCTATTTTTTAGCCAATTAAAGACAGCTAAAAAGAAAATTTATTGCTTTTATTTATAATTCAAGTTTGAAGTAAAAACTTAAGGAAATCGATGTAAGTTACGAGATTTATATAATTTTAAGTTGTAGCCTTAAAATATTTTCTCAATTTCTCCTTTATTTTTTGCTAGGAAAAAATGCTTACAAATACGGCAAAGACTATATTTTTTTCTGCACCTTCTGTTCAATTTGACTTATTATAGAGGTTTGGTACTGTGATTTTATTAAACTTTTTATACCAAGATAAATGACTAAACCACTATGAGAATGTCATTTTTCATCCATAAGTATAATTGACAAAATTTCAGTAGCCACTAATCTTATAGCAATTTTTTGATCCGTCCGTTTTGTGCATTAAAAGATTGATAGGCAACTCGGATATACATTCACCAGGACAGGAGATCTATTGAATGTCTGAAGCAACTGGCAAGAAAGCCGTTTTACAGCTTGATGGCAAAGAAATTGAATTACCAATTTACAGCGGCACATTGGGCCCAGATGTAATCGACGTTAAAGATGTATTGGCTGCAGGTCACTTTACTTTTGATCCTGGTTTTATGGCAACAGCTGCATGCGAGTCTAAAATCACTTTCATCGATGGTAATAAAGGTGTTCTTTTACACCGTGGCTACCCAATTGACCAGTTAGCAACTAAAGCTGATTACCTAGAAACTTGCTACTTACTTCTTAATGGCGAGCTTCCAACAGCTGAGCAAAAAGAAGAATTCGACGCTAAAGTTCGTAACCACACTATGGTTCACGATCAAGTAAGCCGCTTCTATAACGGTTTCCGCCGTGATGCTCACCCTATGGCAATCATGGTTGGTGTTGTTGGTGCGTTGTCTGCGTTCTATCATAACAATCTGGACATCGAAGATGTTAACCATCGTGAAATCACTGCGATTCGTTTAATCGCCAAGATTCCTACTTTGGCAGCTTGGAGCTACAAATACACTGTTGGTCAACCATTCGTTTACCCACGTAACGATTTGACTTACGCTGAAAACTTCCTGTACATGATGTTTGCTACTCCAGCAGACCGTGACTACAAAGTAGATCCAATTCTTGCGAAAGCAATGGACCGTATCTTCACACTTCACGCTGACCACGAACAAAATGCTTCTACGTCTACAGTACGTTTAGCTGGTTCTACTGGCGCTAACCCATATGCATGTATCGCTGCTGGTATTTCTGCACTTTGGGGTCCTGCTCACGGTGGTGCGAACGAAGCTGTTCTTAAGATGCTTGATGAAATCGGCACTGTAGAGAACGTTGCTGGCTTCATGGAAAAAGTGAAAACTAAAGAAGTTAAACTCATGGGCTTCGGTCACCGTGTGTACAAAAACTTCGATCCACGTGCGAAAGTAATGAAAGAAACTTGTGACGAAGTTCTTGGTGCTCTTGGCATCAACGATCCACAGCTTGCTCTTGCTATGGAACTTGAACGTATTGCACTTTCTGACGAATACTTCATCAAACGTAACCTTTACCCTAACGTAGACTTCTACTCAGGTATCATCCTTAAAGCGATTGGTATCCCAACAGAAATGTTTACTGTGATCTTCGCGCTTGCTCGTACAGTTGGTTGGATCAGCCACTGGTTAGAAATGCACAGCGGTCCTTACAAGATCGGTCGTCCTCGTCAGCTTTACACTGGCGAAGTTCAGCGCGACATCAACCGTTAATTCGGTTAGCGTTGAAAGACGTAAGAAACCACCCTTCTGGGTGGTTTTTTTATGACTGACAAAAACCAACACAACCAAGATGTGAAAAACTTAAAATAGTAAACCTGAAGAATTTTCAATTTCTGCAAATTTCTAGAAATTACTCTTATATCGTTAAGGATTGAGTTTTAATGCTGTTTTACCTGCTTCCCTTCATCCTGAAAATGATTCGTTTTGATCAGTTTAAAAGCCGGAACTTAACTTCAGGTGAAATCAAGCTTTGCCAACAAGTCTTTGCTGACCTGATTGACTATTCAGCAGTCCGTGTCATGAATCACCCTTTCCTGCCTTGGCAATCCAAGCATGTGATTATGGCACCAAGTGGTTATATTCATGTGCGTAACCTGAATTATCGGGACGATTATTCTAAAGAAAGCTGTTCTTATCAGGCGCTTTTCATTCATGAAATGGCGCATATTTATCAATATCAGCAGAATATTAATGTGTTGTTTAAGGGTGCTTTTTTGCAAACCGCTTATTTTTTAAGTATGGGAAAATATAATCCTTACAAATATCAATTTAATCCCAACAAATCCTTTTTAGACTATAACATTGAACAACAGGGAGATATTGCACGCGATATTTTTCTAAAAAAAATCCCTAATATTATTTTAAAAAATCAGTTAAGCAGATGATATTGAATATTTTTCACTCAAGTATTCTGTTGATTTCTATTTTTGGAAAATAAACTCATTTAAATCCAATTGAGTATTTTTTTGCATTTACCAGAATAAAAAAGCACCATAATAAGTCATTTCTGATCATAACTTTGTATATCTGTTTCAATTCTCCTGAAACAGCTCTAGCATCTGCCTCAAATTTCGATAAAATAAGCCAAGTATGATATTTGTAGCTCGCAAATCAAGATTTAATGATCATGCGGTCATGACTTTTTTAATTTTGGCCATTTGGCATTTTGTTCGTATCAAACTGCACTCAGCTGGATAATTAGAATTTTAAAAATCAGTGATTTAGTGTATTCACCTATAGGAATAGGACTTAATTGGAATGAAAAGTTTTAAAATTGCGATTGCTCAATTCTCTCCACATGTGGGCAATTTAGATGCAAATACGCAGACAATGATAGATTTGGCAAATCAGGCCAAAAAAGATAATGCTGATCTTATTATTTTCCCTGAACTTTCAACTTTAGGTTATCCGGCTGAAGATTTATTAATTCGTCCAAGTCTGGCTAAACGTACAAAACTGGCGTTTGAGAAACTGACTGAAGTAAAAGATATCGTCATGGTCTTCGGGTTTGTCAATCAAACCGAAGATAGTGAACGCTATAACTCAGCAGCCGTCATGAAAGATGGTGAAGTTTTAGGGGTTTATAATAAGCAAACTCTGCCAAACTATGGTGTATTTGATGAGAAACGCTATTTTGGTGAAGGACATCAACATCTGATCTTCGAATATCTGGGACACAAGTTTGGTGTTCTGATCTGTGAAGATGTCTGGTCATTATCTACCGTTCAACAGCTGGCTCAATTAAATATTGATACTGCGCTGGTTCTAAATGCTTCTCCATACGAAGTAGGCAAACCGCAACACCGTATCGATACCATGGCTGCACTGGTCAAACAGTTGAATATCAATTTGGTGTACTGTAACCAAGTAGGTGGACAAGATGACCTCATTTTTGACGGCACCAGCTTTGTACTCAATAAATCAGGCGAAGTGGCTCTACAAGCGCCTAGCTTTGAAAAGGGCTTGTATATCGCTGAATATGATGCAGAAAAATTAGAGTTCAGCAAAGGCACGATTACTCCAGCCCTAGAAACCATGGCTGAGATTTATCAAAGTCTGGTGATGGCAACTCGTGACTATGTACAGCGTTCAGGTTTCCCAGGCGTGATTCTGGGTCTGTCTGGTGGTATTGACTCTGCCCTGACTCTTGCCATCGCAGCAGATGCGATTGGCCCTGACAAAGTCCAAGCAGTGATGATGCCTTATACCTATACTGCTCAGATCAGTGTAGAAGATGCCACTGAACAGGCGAAAACGATGGGTGTAACTTTCGGTATTGCTGAGATTAACCCGATTGTAAGTGGCTTCTTGCAAACCCTGTATCCATTCTTTGGCAATGCCCCTGTAGATGCTACTGAGGAAAACCTGCAAGCGCGCGCACGCGGTACTTTATTAATGGCGCTTTCTAACAAGTTCGGCAATCTGGTTCTGGCAACCGGTAATAAATCCGAACTTGCCGTTGGTTACTGCACACTATATGGCGATATGGTCGGCGGCTTCGCGGTATTAAAAGATGTTTATAAAACCATTGTGTTTGAACTGGCAAAATACCGTAACAGCATCGCAGAAACTCCAGTAATTCCTGAGCGTGTCATTACTCGTCCACCATCAGCAGAACTTCGTCCAGATCAGGTCGATCAGGATTCATTACCGGCTTATGAAGTGCTTGATGCGATTCTTTATGCTTATATTGAAGAAGATCTGAGCCAAGATGACATCATTGCCAAAGGCTTTGAAGCTGAAGTCGTGAAAAAAGTGATTCGTCTAGTTGATATTAACGAATACAAACGTCGTCAAGGGGCAATTGGTCCACGTATCAGCTCGCGTTCTTATGGTCGTGAACGTCGCTATCCGGTCGTTAATGGTTGGAAAGCAGGTATCTAAGTTTTAACAAAACTAGATTAGCCATAATGCCCAAGTAAATGCTTGGGCATTTTTTTATCTTTAAGCAATAAATAGGGTTAAGAAATTAAAAGAAGATTCAAAAATTTAAACAGACAGAAATTTAGAAGAACTTTCTCTTAATTTTTTATTAATATTTTTATGGTACAAAAAAAGAGACCAAGCTGAGAGCTTGGTCTTTAAAAATGGTGGCTATGACGGGACTTGAACCTGTGACCCCCGCATTATGAGTGCGGTGCTCTAACCAACTGAGCTACATAGCCGTAAACTGTGTGCGCATTATCGTAATTTCAGGTTGTATCGTCAAGCATTTTAAACCACAAATGTTCAGTCTTTATGCAAATTAATCATAAACTCTTAAACTTTGTACAAATCATGCTTTAATTCGAAACCTATTAGCAAATACTATGAAAATTAGTATCTTTTTTTAAAGCCAAATCTGAATCGAAGTCGTATCAAATAATATTTAATCTTAAGAATAACTTGCTGAAGAAACAAAATAAAAAGTGAATCTACTACCTTTTCCTATCGCTATAATGCTTTTCCAAATATGACCAATAGTATCTCTGGATTAAAGCAAAACTGAAGATGACGAAATTCAAAATATACCTAAGCCTGCTCCTATTGAATTTTACAAGTTTAGCCACTGCAACTGTTATTCATCCAAGCAGCAGATTTTTAGGATGTGAAGATGTAAAGGATCTGGCTCAAGAAGTCATGCTCTTTAGACTCAAAGGTGCACCTCAGAAATGGATGATTCAGCAAATAAAGCAGCACTACGGTGCAGAGAATGATCTCCATGCTGTGATTGGTATAAAACTTACTGAAAAAGCGTTTAAATATGAAATACTACATGATCAGTTTGAACGCTCAGCCTTAATTAAAAATTTTGCAATTGATCACTATAATGAATGTGAGAAATCCATTTCAGATCATGATCAATCTAAACAAGAAAATAACGGTATTACCCCACCCTCGGAAAGGGAAATTTTAGAACACTAAAATTATGCTGATAGAAGCTTACTATTAGAAATAGCAGGCTATCTTTATGCAGTTTGATAGATTTTTTATTAGGGTGTGTTGACACTTTTAGCTTAAAAAATAGCGAAGTAGTAAAATCAAATCGCCAAACCCAATTTTACTATTCGCTATGCCTCGTACCATGCTGACAGATCAACACTGGCAAAAGTTGAAAGTTATTCTGCGTAATTTATCCATTCACCACAACTCAAATTTACGCAATTTTATTGAAGCTATTCTCTATAGAATTAGAACAGGCTGTCCGTGGCGAGATATTCCTTCCTATTTCGGTCAATCAAACTCTATTTTCAAACGTTTTAATCGTTGGTCAAGCAGCGGTAAGTTACTTAGATTATTCAAATTACTAGCCTCATGCCCCGATATGGAGTGGATTTTTATTGATGGCTCTCACGTACGTGCTCATCAACATTCTGCCGGTATAGCGAATCAATCCATTTCTAAAAGTGTAGGAGGAAACTCCTCAAAAATACATTTGATTGTTGATGCAAATGGCAATCCTGTTGATTTCATGATTACCGATGGAACCACACATGATGTCAAAGTTGCACCTGATTTAATATCAACATTAGACTTAAAAGAGACAAAAGTGGTCTGCGCAGATAAAGGCTATGATTCAGAACCACTGCGTGAACAGATCAGAAAAACAGGGACGAAAGCGAATATACCAAAGAAAATAAATAGCCAATCGAACAATGATCATATGGACTGGTATTTATATAAAATCAGGCATTTAGTTGAAAATATGTTTTGTAGATTAAAGCAATTTAGAGGAATAGCTACTCGATATGACAAGCTCAAAAGAAATTATCAAAGTGCTGTTGCCTTAGCCTGTATATTTTTATGGCTACCTTTATAGGTTTAATTATGAACAGTAAATGTCAACAGACCCTATTAAAATCTCAATTTTAAACCTGTCCCTACAGTTTTATATAACAGGGATTTTTTGAATCTAAAATTACAGGTAATAATACATTATTAAAATTAGATGGCTTTCTTAACCTAGTTCATTAATATTCTAAAATCATATTATTTTAATCTTAAAATATAATTATAAATCAGAAACTTATAAAATATATCAACCATTAAAAATTATTGCTTTGTTAAACATAATACTGAGGTATTTACTTGGTTTTATTTTTATAAAATACGCGCTATGATCAAAGTATAAACAACAATTCGTACACGATTTTAACGCGTC
Organism: Acinetobacter variabilis; assembly: GCF_000369625.1. Taxonomy (GTDB): domain Bacteria; phylum Pseudomonadota; class Gammaproteobacteria; order Pseudomonadales; family Moraxellaceae; genus Acinetobacter; species Acinetobacter variabilis. The sequence goes on along the minus strand of NZ_KB850113.1, from coordinate 317,815 downwards.
ATATTTTTATAAAACTTATTTCCGATAAGGAGAATTCTAATGTCATTTGAACATATTTTAGTACCCGTTGACGGTTCAGAAACTTCCTACGCTGCAGTTGATAAAGCCGTCGAAATTGCCAAAGCATTTAATAGTAAAGTGACAGTGGTTCAGGTGCTGGCACTTGATCCCTATATCGCTGCTGAATACATTACAGCAGCTCAAACCAATGATCTGGTTGAACGTGCCCGTACCGCGATTTTGAAAACACTTGACGAAGCAAAAGCAAAATTTGCTGCGGCAGGTATTGAGGCAGAGACTCAGTTACTTGAAGGTCAGGTGATTTATAGCGAAATTGTCAAGGCAGCTGAATCCTTGAATACTGATCTGATTGTAATTGGTTCACATGGCCGTACTGGATTTAAGAAACTGTTCTTGGGAAGTGTTGCGCAAAGCATCTTGGGACAAGCCAATGTTCCTGTAATGGTCATCCGTAAGTAATAAAAAAATCCCCACTTCAATCAAGTGGGGATTTCTCTTTCAAACAAATCCATCCCATTGAAACTGCTTTAAGCTGACCCGATTTCCAGCACATAGAATCCCTTCTGCGCCTAATTTTTGCTGTTGAATATTATGTCCATATTCATCCAGTTTATTGAGACTGATCTTACCTTGAGCATTCACGACACGATGCCAAGGCAAATCGGTTTCTGTATCAAGCTGACTTAAAACCCTACCTACCAGACGTGCATGTTTAGGCAAGCCAGCCAGCTTAGCGATCTGCCCATAAGTCGCTACTTTCGCATAAGGAATTTGGCTAACCACACTCAGAATCATTTGTGCCATTTCCTGGCTTGCACTTGATGTCATAGGCTTTCAATCTTGACAGAAACTTCTAATAATTAGAAATTCTCCGGATTCTCTAAACGCTTCACTTCCTGTACTTTGTCAGGATGATGCACTGTTGCTACTCCATCTGCATCTTTCTTATCAATCAGCATTTCTGGCTGGAAGATGGTGATGGTTTCATTTCCATTTGCATCCTCCCCTACAATATACTGAAAACCGCGACGGTTCATTTTGTGGCACATCCGCTGATACCAGCCTTTAAAACCTTGGGTTTCTTCATTCGGGTTGTAATAAAAGGCATTCATTACGGCTGGCAAACCTAGGCCACAAACCACCCCTGAAAGAAGCACCACAATAAAGGTATATCCAATCAGAATACTGCTATATGCTTCCAGTTGTGGAATATTGGCCACTGCCAGAATCAGGGCTAAGGAAATCCCGCCACGTACACCGCCCCAAGACAGAATGGTTAAACTGCCGTTATAACTCTTCTTGCTCATTCTAGGGAATAATGCAAAAGACAGATGGTTGGCCAGGAATCGCGCCAAATGCAGAATTATGAAAGCAACAATTCCGCCTAGAACCAGACTGGTGCTTAGATCAATAATGAACAATTCCAGGCCGATCAAGGTGAACAGGAAGGAATTGATAATCCCCTCTACCGTATGCCAGAAATGGTTTACATCACCGATATCTGCATCAGCCAGAATTTCTTTCCATTTATTACCGACAATCAAGCCGCCTATTACACAGGCAATTGGTGCAGAAGCATGCGCCAGTAAAGCAACCAGATATGAACCACAAGCCAACAGTGCAGTAGTTAATATCAGTGATTCCATTTCATGCTTACCGCGCAGAATACGTAAAATCGCCAAACCAAACCCAATTCCGATCAAGACTGCCACGACAATTTCATAAAGCAATGTTTGCAGGACGGCGAGTACGGTAAAGTTTTCACCTTGCAGTACATTTAATAAGGTCATAAATAATGCAATACACATGGCATCATTAAACAGCGACTCACCTTCCAGCTTCACGATCAAATGATGGGGTGCGCGTACCGAACTGAGTACACCTTTAATCCCAATGGGATCCGTTGCTCCGAGCGCAGCACCGAGTAATAGTAGAACCAATATATCGACCTGGTTACCAATCAGGAACTGATAACCGTACAGCGCAATACCAAAGAAAACTGCACAGAAAACCAATGCCAGACTGGCCAGAATACCAATCGGCCGCCAGTGATTGCGTAAATCTGAAACCTTAAACTTCAATGCGGATGAAGTCAGAATGAAACAGATCACACCATTAATCAGGAAGTCATAAAAATCGACATGGCGAACTGCTTTCTCAATATTATCAATATTGATGCTAAAAAATGGATTACCCTGTAACAGGCTGGCGCACCATTGCAGGATAAATACAAAAATAGCGGAAACAATCGGCACACCAATGGCTTGAGGAAAACTTAGAACACGTTTGTTGAACATGGTAGTGGCAATTGACAGAGCAAAGACCACCGTCAACAGTTGTAAAAAAAAGAAACTTCCCATTAGGTTTCCTAAGATTTGGCAATTTGCAGCCGTGAGCTGAAAGATTTACTTGAAATATAAATTTAAAAAAACAGTATATTTTAGCGGATCAAGTTTAGTCCCATTTTTTTTTCGAATTAAGTTAAGTTTCTTTTCAATATTCACAACTGATGATTTAACATACAGTCTTAAAGCACTTTATTGCTCATCTCTCTTCTTTCTATTTTGAAATTTTCTCCCATGCATCAAACCGTCAAAACCATATTCCGTCTGTGTCTCGCTGCTGTCATTTTTTCAATCACACTTTCCTTGATGTTCACCTGTGTTGCCAAAATTCAGGAAATCCTGAAAGCAGATCAATATTATCAGCAAGCTGTGAGCATTCCTTTAAAAAGCAGTGCCAAAGCGCAATATGTACTGGTGTCTAATAATCAACGTCCAGACAATGCGCTGTTTATCCTGATTGCGGGAAATGGTTATGTAGCGAAAATCAGCTGTGAGCATTATGCTGCCCTATGTACTGATGACTATAACCAGTCACATACCCGGCAGATTCAGAATGTTAATTTAGTAAAAGTGAAAAATTATTTTTATATTGAAAATATTCAATTCCAAGATAGTCGAACTGGTCAGATCACTAAACTTAGCTATTCCAAAAATGAATTGAAGCAATTTTATAATAATGACATCAGCAATTTAAAATATATTCTCTTTGCGATTTGGCTATTTGCCTTAGCTGCCTTATTTGTCAGTATCAAGATTTTGAAAAACTTCCGTCGTTTTCTGGAAAAATAACTATTCAATCATTAGGGGAACATTTGCTCCCCTTTTTTGATCTTTAATTTTAGATATTTTGATTAAAAGTATCGCAAGCAGACATCTGACCTGATTTCAGGCCGGTATTAAACCATTTTACCCGCTGTGCACTGGTACCATGCGTAAAGCTGTCCGGTACGACATGGCCTTGTGCCTTTTTCTGCAGATAGTCATCACCGATCTTGTGTGCCGCATCCATTGCTTCCTGTACATCCCCCTGCTCCAGGAACTGCGTACGCTCATGGTTATGATAAGCCCATACCCCAGCTAGACAATCAGCCTGTAGTTCTTGACGTACAGAAAGCTGATTACCCTGTGCTTGAGTAGCTTGTTGACGTGCCTGCTGTACCTGTGAAGAAATACCTAAAATGGTCTGGATATGATGACCTACCTCATGCGCTACCACATAGGCTTGAGCAAAATCACCTGCCTGATCATTGCGAGATAACTCGGTTGAGTTCTGTTCCCCGCTGATTCCCATTTGAGTACGCATATCTTTAAAGAATGCCGTATCAATATAAACTTTCTGGTCTGCCGGACAATAGAAAGGTCCCATGGCCGATTGCGCTGTACCACAACCAGAATTTACCACACCACTAAATAAAACCAATTTGGGTGCAGTATATTGCTGGTTCAGCTGCTGCTGAAATATTTGAGACCAGGTATCTTCTGTATCGGCAAGCACAGTTCCTACAAAATCGATTGCTTCTTGCTGCTCTGGCGTTGGATTTTCCAAACCCCGTGTTTCTGCACTAGAAACACCTTGCGTGACCTGCTTGGTGGTTTGATAGGCTTGCTGTGGATCAACGCCAAAAAACTTCCAGGCCACGAAAGCAATAATCAACCCGAGAATACTGATTCCACCGGCTTTGGCACCACCGCCACGACGGTCTTCTACATTACTACTAACACGACGTCCTTTCCAGCGCATAGTGAGATTCCTTATAGTTTAAATTCAGCTTATTTTAACGGGCTTGATTTATGCCTGCTTTGGTTTCGATCTGATTTTTTGAATAAAGCCAATCAAGATAAATACAATTAACCCTGCCACAAAACCAATCACCAGATTAATCAGTGTAGGCGTAACAGCCCCTACGATACTTCCTAGGCTAGGAATATGCTCTACATACTCAACTGAGTCTTCAGTGAAATGATGAAACCATGGAATGGTATGTGCAATAATCCCGCCACCGACCAAGAACATCGCAATCGTACCTACAATCGTCAGGGTTTTCATCAATTTAGGGGCAAAAGCCAGTAATCCACGGCCTACACTTTGCTTAAAGCTAGATACCTGCTTAGTCAGGTACAAACCTAAATCATCAATTTTAACAATCATGGCAACGAAGCCGTACACCCCGACTGTCATTAATATGGCGATCCCTGCTAGTACGATGACCTTGGTGGTAAAAGCTGCGGCTGCCACGGTGCCCAAAGAAATCACTACAATTTCCGCAGACAAAATAAAGTCAGTTCGGATCGCACCCTTAATTTTCTCTTTTTCAAGTGTGGCCAAATCGGTTTCGATCGTAGTGAATTCAGCCTCAGCGTCTTCTTCAGTCTTGGCTTTTTTATGCTTTAAGCTATGCAGAACTTTTTCTACGCCTTCATAACAGAGAAACAAACCGCCAATCATCAGTAAAGGATTGATTAACCAGGGCGCAACCACACTAATAAGTAAAGCCAAAGGAACAAGAATCAGCTTATTAATAAAAGAACCTTTCGCTACTCCCCACACTACAGGAAGTTCACGTTCTGCCCGTACACCACTGACTTGCTGGGCATTTAATGCCAAGTCATCTCCTAAGACACCTGCTGTCTTTTTTGCAGCCATCTTGCTCATCACTGCAACATCGTCTAAAACAGTCGCAATATCATCCAATAATATTAATAAGCTGCTCGCCATTCTTGTTATCCTTATCATCTTTAGACATATTTTAATGAAAATATTTAAAAAATATTGTATTCACTTGTTTAATTAATAAGATTTTTTTACTACGACTTTTTTTCTGGCTGACATTCAAAAACAGAATGCCGTACAATGTGGCCATTCGTTAAAATATAGATGTAGTACAGACTACTTTTGGAATAGATAATGAGTAATCAAGATAATCGTCCAGTAATTTTGACTGGCGACCGTCCTACCGGACAGCTTCACCTTGGCCATTTTGTCGGTTCATTACGCTCTCGCGTAGGTTTACAAGATTCTCACCATCAACATTTGTTACTCGCTGATGCTCAAGCCCTGACAGATAATGCAGATAACTTTGAAAAAGTACGTCGCAATATTATTGAAGTGGCGACAGATTATCTGGCTGTCGGCATTGATCCAACCAAAACTACAATCTGTGTTCAGTCTTGCCTGCCAGCCTTAAACGAATTGACTATGCTCTATCTGAACTTTGTGACAGTTTCACGTCTAGAGCGCAACCCGACCATTAAATCAGAAATTCAGATGCGTGGTTTCGAGCGTGATATTCCGGCAGGTTTCTTATGCTATCCAGTGGCTCAAGCAGCAGATATCACAGCCTTTAAAGCCACTGTAGTTCCGGTGGGCGAAGACCAGATTCCAATGATCGAACAGACCAATGAAATCGTACGTCGCCTTAACCGTCAGATTGGCCGTGAATTACTGCCTGAATGTAAGGCGCTGCTTTCTAATGTGGGACGCTTACCAGGTTTTGACGGCAAAGCGAAAATGTCTAAATCATTAGGCAATACCATTGTTCTAGATGCTTCTGATAAAGATATCAAAAAAGCTGTCAATGCGATGTATACCGATCCGAATCACCTGCGTATTGAAGATCCAGGTCAAGTTGAAGGTAATGTGGTATTTACTTACTTGGACGCTTTCGACACCAATAAAGAGGAACTGGAAGAATTGAAAGCACATTATCGCCGTGGTGGTTTAGGTGATGGTACAGTAAAAAAACGTCTAGAAGGTATTCTAAAAGAGCTGATCGGTCCAATTCGTGAACGTCGTATGGAACTGGCTAAAGACCCGGATTACATCATGGATATTTTGAAAACGGGTACAGATAAATGCCGTGATATTACACAGGCCACTTTAGATGAAGTGAAAACAGGCTTAGGCGTTTTCCATTTCTAAGCTAGACAATATTTTTAAAAAAAAGCCCTTCATATGAGGGGCTTTTTTATGTAAGTTCAAAATGCGCAAAAATAAGGCATGTTTTCACACAGATTCTTCATAGTTTTAACCTTACTTAACATCTATTAACATGAATACTGATGAGTCACATGAGAATGAGTCCTAATATACTTACATACAGTAAGCAATCAAATTTAACTCTCTCCACAGTTAATCTTGATTTAGTTTTGAAAGAAACTTCCTTTTTCTACGCAATGACAACCCCAATCATTGCGTTTTTTTTGTCTGTAATTTTTGAAAATATAAAAAAATCCTGCCAGATGAGCAGGATTTTGTTGTTGGTTCTTGAATATTAATATTTGAACAAGCCTTTTTCTAATGGAATTTCAATTCCAATAGAAGCACCGCCATCCTGACCATTTACATCTGAGTCACTTATCCAAGCATTAATTTTAAGTGGCATTTCTGGACGAATATAATGCGACCAGGTGACATCTAATGCTTTAATTTCATCATCAAAAGCAAAAGCAGCATTATTTGCACTTGCACGTGCAGACTGATTGACTTCAGCAAACAATACCCGGCCTGATAAGCGGTTCATCGGATCAACACGGATATCACCACCTACTGAAACCATCTGCGCATCACCACCTAAAGCATGTGCCAGCGGATAACCATGCTGATAAAAGCCATCAGTATAATTGGTATGGTTATAAGAAATACCGCGCACCTTGCCGTTAGTCCGTGTATCTGCCCATTCTGTATAAAGTTGATATGGCATATTTCTTACAGTTGCAGAATAGTCTATACCCGCCAGATACATTTTTTTCGCAGGGAGACCACCTGCTTCATCTTCACCAACATATTGCCCATAGAAGCCCATAGGTACCTGTGTCAAAGGAAACAGATTCAAACGTGCATCAAAACCAGCGATCTGGTTCGATGGATCAGGCTCACCCGTACCACCATTATCTTTATTCCCGACAAAAGCATCCCATAATGAACTTAAGCTTTCAGGACGTCCTTCGCCCCCCCATTGAATCGCACGAGAAGCACCTAGCTCCAAGTAAGATAAAGGTTGGGCAGTTACACGAAGCCCAATAAGTTTGGCATCTGGAACGGCAGTATAATCATCCAATTGTCCTGCAAAAGCCTGATATTGCCACGGTCCAATCCAGGACAGCCATTTAGTTTCAAAAGCGGTTTGTTCTGCACGCTGTGCCATAAAGCCATATACTGGGCGGCTAGCATCGCCACGAATCAAGCTACCATCATGTCCCGGACCCCAATAGGTCGGAATTTGGCCGGCAATCAGCCATTGATTCCAGAGTTTCCCTGCAAGATAAGATCCTTCCAGATTCACATCCTGATCATTCTCAATTTGTCTATCTTTTTCGGCATTAACCCGGAGCTTGGCATCCCAGTTTTCGCCACCTGCATTAAACTCTAAAGCTGCCTGAAATTGTGCCTTTTGCTGATCGCCAAAGGCTTGAGGAATATCTTTTGGATCACTTTCCGCAAATAAGCCTACTTTGAGCTGCTGATTGTCTGCTGTTAATTTTGCCAGAACTGAATCAATAACACGTTGTTGTACTTTGTTACTCACTTGTGCATTGGATAGAGCACGTTGAATTTCATCACCACTGAGCGGCCAAGTCGAGGTACTGATCTGGATCACCCCTTGCTGGTTTAACCAGTTCAAGTCAGTACGAAGATTTGCATCATTCAGAACCAGCCCTTGAGCAAAAACAGGAAGCGAAAGTGTCGTAAGAAGTGCACTTAATAATGGTTTTTTTAGAAACATGGGATCAATATTCTCAAGTTTATTTTTGCCTAACCATAGATATTTCAAAAACAATATTCAATGGCGAAACTGTATCAGTATAATATGAAACCTTGGATTTAATTGACTTTTAAAATAATAAATCGCTTCAAGAAATGAGATAAAAATACAAAAATGAAATCACAAATGTAAAAAATAGAATGAAATAATGCTGGGTTATAATTTTATTTAAAATAAATACTGTGTCTTGTCCTGAAATAGATTGACAGTATTCCACTTCAAACCGAGTTAAGCAATTAGCTCGGTTTTAGTTTGCTCATACGTCTGATTCGGGGTGTTCATATTTAAACTTAAATGTGGTCTATAGCAATTATAAATCATGATAGATTCCGCAATTAAGTGATCTAACTCTTTCATGGTTTGACATCGTGTAGTTAAAAACTCCTGCTTTAATATTCCATTAATCCGCTCTGCTAATGCATTCTGGTAACAGTCTCCTCCATCTGTCATAGAAGGACATACCCCATAATGGCGTAATGCCGATTGATATAGTTCAGAGCAATACTGAGAGCCTCTGTCTGAATGGTGAATCATCCTGGCTGCCCGATCTGTCACATGCTGCATCGCCATATGTAGTGCCTGCACAACATTCTCTGCACGCATATCATTCGATAACTTATAACCTTTAATCTGGCGGGTATAAGCATCTGTCACCAAGGATAAATAATGTACGCCTTCAGCACTCTCAACATAGGTAATATCACTGACAAAGACTTCATTGGCTTGCACCGCTGAATAATCCTTTAATAAATTTGGATGCTTCTTCATCCAATGCTTGCTATCCGTAGTTTTTGTATAACGACGCTTGGGGCGAATCAATAAATTATTTTCTTTCAATATTTTAAATAACTGATCCCGTCCACACTTTAAACCACGCTGCAACAATTTGCCTTTAATAAGCCAATACAGCTTACGTGTTCCGATACTTGGCATGAGACAGCGATACTCCATAACCAACTCGAGTATTTGTTCTGTTACTTGTGCAGTCATTTGAGCACGTTTTTCTGCTTGATAATAAGCTTGTCGAGTGATTCCTAACCACTGACAATAACGTGAAACGCTTAGTCTTCTTTGGCTTTGCCAATCTTTGAAACGTGCTCGGTATACTTTTTTCCAAGATCAGTCCCACACTCTTTATCAATGTGATAAATCACATCCTGTATAAATTCAGTTTTGAGCTTTTCTGCGGCTAACTGTTTTTCTAATTGGCGGATTCGTTGTTGGGGTGTCAATTGGCGTTTAGAAGAAGTCGGCATATTCGAAGTCCAATCCTGTTGTCCGTGCTTGCGTAACCATACCAGCACAGTTGATCTTCCTTGAATACCATATTTTGCCTGAGCTTGTTTATAAGTAATTTGCCCTTTTTCTACTTCATGTACCACCATCATTTTAAAGGCGAAGCTATAATCACGTTGTGTGCGCTTAACTCGTTGTTCTCGTGCATGTTCCATAAAATAAGTCTCTTAAGGTGTAAACTTATTTCAGGACGGGACACTGAACACATAAAAAAAGGCAGTTTTAAAAACTGCCTTTTTTCGAAGAAGTCATCAGTGTTTATGACGCATATGCGGGAATAAGATTACATCACGGATACTTGGAGCATTCGCAAAGATCATCACCAGACGGTCAATACCGATTCCTTCACCTGCTGTAGGAGGCAGACCATATTCCAAGGCTTCAATGAAGTCAGCATCATAGTGCATTGCTTCATCATCACCCGCATCTTTCTCAGCGACCTGCGCCTGGAAGCGTTCAGCCTGATCAATTGGGTCATTTAATTCCGAGAAACCATTTGCCAGTTCACGACCACCGATAAAGAATTCAAAACGATCGGTAATATGCGGGTTTTGATCATTACGGCGTGCTAATGGTGAAGTTTCTGCTGGATATTCAGTCACGAATGTAGGCTGACGTAGTTGAGTTTCTACCGTTTCTTCAAATACGATTGTTTGCAGTTTACCCAGACCAAAACCTGGTTTTACCTGTTCTTTCAGTTCGTCCTGAATAAATTTTGCCAGAAACTCACGGTCATTGACATTTTCTGGAGTGAACTGTGGATTGTGCTCAAGAATGGCATCAAACATTGAAATTTTCTTGAATGGCCCTTTGAAGCTAAAGACTTCATCACCATAAGGCACATCAGTGGTACCTAGAATATCAATTGCCAGTTTTTCCAGCATTTGTTCAGTCAATTCCATCAGGTCTTTGTAATCTGCATAAGCCTGATAGAATTCAATCATAGTGAATTCAGGGTTATGACGAGTAGAAACACCTTCGTTACGGAAGTTACGATTAATTTCGAATACGCGCTCGAAACCACCCACAACCAGACGTTTCAAATAAAGCTCAGGTGCAATACGCAGGAACAATGGCATATCCAGCGCATTATGATGCGTTTCAAATGGACGCGCAGATGCTCCACCTGGAATCACGTGCATCATCGGGGTTTCAACTTCCATAAAACGTTTGTCATTCAGAAAACTACGAATACCGGCAACAACTTTGGCACGAACTTCAAAAGTTTTACGGGTTTCTTCATTCACGATCAGATCAAGATAACGTTTACGATACTTCACTTCAGTATCAGTCAAACCGTGGAACTTGTCTGGAAGTGGACGTAATGATTTTGTTAGTAATTCAAAATGTTCGATATGAACATACAGGTCACCTTTACCAGAACGACCGATATAACCTTCAACTGCAATGATATCGCCTAGATCCAGGCCTTTGATCGTTGCAAGTACTTCTGGCTCAAGCTCTTTGCGTGGAACATAAAGCTGAATACGACCGGTCATATCCTGAATCACGATGAATGAACCGCGGTTCAACATCACACGACCTGCTACTTTTACATGAACGTGTTCGCCAGCTTCAATTTCTTCTTTAGATTTATCAGCAAACTGGTCTTGTAAGTCTTGCGCATAATGTTCACGTTTAAATGTGTTTGGCCATGGGCTAACACCAGTTTCTTTTGCGTGGTCTTGAATCTGCTTTAACTTGGCATGACGCTGTGCAATTAAATCGTTTTCGGAAATGATTTGTTCAGAAGTCGATTGAGCGTTATTTTGCGTCATCTCTGCCTCGGATAAGATTAGTTAAAAAATAGAAGTTGCATAGAATAGCAGAAATCTGCATCAAATCGTAGCGTAAAGACTTCCCACACGCGGCTTTTCTTGAGAAAAATTTCTGGATATATGAAATTCTTAAAGGCAAATGATTTGCATTATTTTCAGTTTCGAATTTTATGATTGGTTTTTTAAAAATATTGCCAAACTTTTATTAGATGAAAGTCCAAGATCCCAACCTTCTGCACAAATTATGCCTTTATATCCAGTATCAGCTTAGACCAATAGCTAACTGCTTCCTCAAAATAGACGTTTTACAATAATGACCATATTAGAAGGTAGTGTTTTAACACCCTGACCACGACTTTGCCATGTCCGATAAAAATGAGTAAAAATATGTCTAAAATATTGTTTTTTCATGGCTTGGATTCGTCAAAACAGGCCACGAAATTTCATGCAATTGATTCAATGCATAAATATTGTATAGATGTGGATTATCGCAATCTGAGCTACCAGTCGGTAGCCGATTTCTACCACGAAATGGTTGAAACCATTAAGCCGGATATTCTGGTCGGACACAGTCTGGGCGGTTATTGGGCGCTAAAAATGTCACAAGCTCATCAGATCCCTTGTGTGATCGCGAATCCTAGCTTGCAACCGAATTTCCGCGATGATTATCCTGCGATTTGTGACAGTGATTTGCAGCATGATATTCCGCAAATGGCCTATCTGGAATTAGGTGATGAAATTCTGGATATGCATGCAGCACAGGCACAGCTTGAAGACTATATGCAAATTCATGCCATTGAAGGTGGTCATCATCGTCTGGAATATCCCGAACAGATTAACGACCTGATTCAGGAAATTGAATATCATTTTATCCGGCAATAAAAAAGCCCCAATAGTTGGGGCTTTTTTTAATCATCTAGACTTAAGCAACTGCAGCTTCAGGCTGAGATTTATCATCAAGTACTGACCAGATGTCCAAGCCTAATTCACCATGTAAATCTGGCAGATCAAGGAAGATGCTCGCACCTAGAACCTGATGCTGACATTTTTCAACCAACTCATGTACTGCTTTTAATGTACCGCCAGTTGCCAGAACATCATCTACAATAATCACTTTTTGTCCCTGAACTTCTGCAGACATTTCCAGACGGTCCAGACCATATTCAAGGCTATAACCTACACCTACCACTGGAGGCGGCAATTTACCTGCTTTACGAACCAGTAATAAGCCTTTGCCCGTACGCTGCGCCAACAGGCTTGCCAGCACAAAACCACGTGCTTCTACTGCCACAAAGCTATCTACTTCAGCTAGCTTTTCTTCAGGAATGCTGGCAATCAAAGCATCAGTTAATGGACCCAGATTATTCATGAATAATGGAGTCAAATCGAAGAAACAAATGCCTGTTTTTGGGAAATTCTGGACAGTACGAATGTGAGACCACAGAGTAGTAGACAAATTGCTCATGGGAGATCTTTAAACAAGGAAGGGAATAGGTGAATTTTAAACTAAATTAACAATGTGTAACAACAACGACTGTGCAATAATAAAGCAGAAAATAATAATAAGAAATTGATTTACATAACTAAATTTATTTTAAAAAATATTTAATAAAGACTTTGCTGAGTCTAAGTTATCTGATTTTAATCATATTTTCTGCCCGACTTTGGTCTACAACTTAAAATCTAAGCCAGAAGCGTGTTTTATAAAACTAAAAATACAACTCTTTGCCTAACCTTAAATATATTTCTAGTAATGAAATACCTGGGGACTGCCCTTTATGCTGTTAATTTCACTGATTAAACTTTTATTCGCTTTACTTTATGAATAGAACTGCGTAAAAATTTAGCCAAATATGTTTACTATTAAAAGTCATATTCTTTAGGGTCTTGCCATTTGTGGATTTTAAGCTGACAGCTACAGTTGGTCAGTTATGGAGAGTTATATGAAAAAATATCAATGCATCGTTTGTGGATGGATTTATGACGAGGCAGAAGGTTGGCCTCAGGACGGAATCGTTCCTGGAACCAAATGGGAAGATATTCCTGATGACTGGACTTGTCCGGATTGTGGTGTTTCTAAAGTCGATTTTGAAATGATTGAAATCTAATCATGTTCTTTTAAAGACCATATTTAATGGTCTTTTTTATGTCCTTTATACCTGAAAAAATTAATTTAAAAAAGCATGGAGAATCGTATGCATCCTATCGTCATCATTGGTTCGGGTATGGCGGGTTATGCTGTTGCCCGTGAGTTTCGTAAACTCAACCCAGACCATGAACTTGTCATGATTTGTGCTGATGATGCGACTAATTATGCAAAACCTACGCTTTCTAATGCTTTAGCAGGAAACAAAGCGCCAGAACATATCCCTTTGGGTGATGCAGAAAAAATGTCAGCACAGCTGCAAATGCGCATCGAAAAAAACACTTGGGTCAAAACGATTCATCCTGAACAGCATCAGCTCACTTTAGAAAAAGACGGTCAGGAAAGCTCACAGGATTATTCTAAATTGGTGCTGGCTGTGGGTGCTAATCCAGTACGCCTGGCCATTGCTGGTGATGCGAGCGACGATATTCATATGGTGAATAACCTGACTGACTATAAAGCTTTCCATCATAATCTGGCAGCCCGTGAAGATAAACGTGTGGTGATTCTAGGCGCAGGCCTGATCGGCTGTGAATTTGCCAATGACTTGCAGCATACTAATCATCAGGTCACCGTGATTGATCTGGCACCTCAACCGTTGGGTCGCTTATTACCTTCTCATGTCGCAGATGCTTTCCAGCAAAATCTTGAAGAGACGGGCATTCATTTTGTACTGGGGACAACAGTCGAAAAAGTCTCTAAAGTTGAAAATGGTGATTATCTGGTCACACTTGCCAATGGCCAGTCGGTAGTTGCTGATGTGGTGCTGTCTGCTGTGGGCTTACAGCCGAATATTTCTGTGGCAAAAGAAGCCGATATTCATACCAGTCGCGGGATTCTGACAAATACAAAACTAGAAACCAATCAACCGGACATTTATGCAGTAGGCGACTGTGCGGAAGTAAACGGAATGCTTTTACCATATGTCATGCCAATCATGCAGCAGGCCCGTGCCCTGTCTAAAACATTGAATGGCGAACATACTGCAGTTCATTATCCAGCGATGCCAGTTGCGGTCAAAACACCAGCTGCGCCATTGACTGTCCTTCCTGCTCCGGTTGATGTCGAAGTAACTTGGGAAAATGAAGAGTTTGATGACGGTATGCTGGCCAAAGCCTTTGATGCCAGCGGTACTTTACGTGGTTTTGTCCTGCTTGGTGCCACTGCTGCCAAACAACGCCTGGCATTGACCAAGCAGGTTCCTGACTTGATTCCAGCTACAGTTTAGATGTTTAATACAAAGGACATTTTTTAAGCGAAATGTCCTTTAATCAGGAAATATATCATGCATAGTGCCCTGCAGTTCAATCATTCTCCGTATACCGCTTTCATGCGTGAAACCAAGGTCGATCTTGGCAGTGGCATCGAATTGCACGTAGAAGTCGGAGGAAATCCTGAACACCCGACTATTCTGCTAATTATGGGGCTTGGGGCACAGATGCTGTACTGGCCGGACTTCTTCTGTAAATCTCTCATTGATCAGGGCTATCATCTGGTGCGTTTTGACAACCGGGATATTGGTTTATCTTCCAAGATTCACCATAAAGGACCTCGCTTAAACACCTTAAAAATGATGAGCCGTTTTGTACTGGGTTTAGGCAATCAGGGCGCGCCTTATACACTGTATGATATGGCAGATGATGTACATCTTCTGATTGAAAAAATGGGACTGGGTCAGGTCTATGTGCTCGGTGCCTCTATGGGCGGCATGATTGCCCAGATTCTGGCCGCACGTTATCCTGATAAAGTTAAAAAAATGGGCTTACTGTTTACCAGTAATAACCAGCCACTGTTACCCCCGCCTTTTCCAAAGCAACTCTTTAGTTTAATTGACAAACCCGCTTCCACAGATGAAGATGGCATTGTTGATCATAGCTTGAAACTGTTTAACATTATTGGCTCGCCGGGTTATGTGAATCATCTGGAAGCGATTCAGACCGCCCGTAAGCTATATAAGCGAAGTTACCATCCAGCGGGTGTACTTCAACAGTTTTTAGCAATATTATGTACAGGTTCATTGCTGCAACTGGACAAGCAAATCCAACAAGAGACCCTGGTGGTTCATGGTGCTCGTGACAGATTGCTGCCTCCTAGTCATGGTAAGGCTGTTGCAAAAGCAATTTCAGGGGCTAAATTTGAATTAATTGATGGAATGGGGCATGATATCCCTCCACATTTTATTCCATATCTTAGCGAATTATTTGCTGATCATTTTAAATCATAAACATTAGGACACTATGGCTGCATTACCATCCCTAAGACAGCTGTCATACCTCGTAACACTGTCTGAGACGCTGCATTTTACAGAAGCTGCTCGCCGCTCATTTGTTACCCAGTCAACTTTGTCTGGCGGTATTATGGAGCTGGAGCGTTTACTCGGTGGCGTTCTTGTTGAACGCGATCGCCAGAATGTACGTTTAACGCCGCTTGGTGAACAAGTGGTTGCACGTGCCCGTGTTCTACTGGCTGATGCTCAGGACTTAATGCGTTTAAGTCGTGAAATGAGTGAACCATTAACCGGTGATCTGCATCTTGGCGTTATTCCAACGATTGCCCCTTTCATCCTGTCACAATTTCTGGATGAAGTGCATCAGCAGCTACCGAAAATCCAGTTACATTTACATGAAGCTCAAAGTGAGAAAATTGTAGAGAAACTGGAGCATGGTAATCTGGATATGGTAGTGCTAGCGCTGCCTTTCGATACCCGTAGCCTGAAAGTTGCTGAAATTGCCAAAGAGAATCTGTATCTGGTACATCACAAATCTGACCAGAATGCGGCTCAAGCCAAATCTCTGGAAGATCTGGACCTGTCTCGCCTGATGCTTCTGGAAGAAGGCCACTGCTTGCGTGATCATGCATTGAGTGCCTGTCCAATTGGTGAGCGCAAAAATGATCATCGCCTGAAAGCAAGTTCATTACCGACGTTGATCGAAATGGTGTCTGCTGATCTTGGTTTTACCCTGTTGCCAGAAATTGCACTGCATACCAATATGATCAAAGCCAATCCGGATCTGCGTATTAATCCAATCAATGCTGCACCAAGCCGTACTCTGGCGTTGGTCACTCGTAAGAGCACACCGCTACAAAGCGAATTCGATGTGTTATTACAAATTTTGCAAAAAATCACTGCCCACGATGCAGCTTAATTAAGTCCTAATAAAAAAAGGAGCACTTAGATTGCTCCTTTTTTCTTGCCTGCGTCTTCTGATACAGTAAATTTCTATACATTCAGTCAATTAAAATGATCCAAAAACTAATTTTTAAACTTTAACTATCTATAATATATAAAAATTAAATCCCTATTTCTTGGGATTTGCAGTTAGAATAATTTAAGCCAAAATACATCTGTATATTAATTACTCTCAGGATAAGATTTCTTTGGCCTCATTTTTGCCCGCACCTGTATTATTGGTGCAACCTTATCCACCACCGCTCTCTTCCAATCTTGATCTTGCATTGCTACAGCTCGGTTATCAACCGGATATGCTGTCCTATACCGATCATCTGTCTGCTCAATCCCATATTGAACAGTATCTTCCCAATCTAGTGCTATATGAGATTCATGAGAAAGCCCAACTCAATCATCTGTATACGGTTCAAACCCGGATCCAGATTCCTCATCTGATTGCAGTTTTAGCTGATGATTCACCTGAAATGATTAATTTATTCTTGTCATCTAGCGTGGATCGATATCTGATTGCATCGCATCCTGTTTCAAAAATAGTAGCAAGCCTGAAAATCATCCTACGAGGTGGTTCCGATTTACATCCGGAATTAGCCCGTTATTTAGTGAGTCAGGAAACAAAAATACATTTTTTAAATCAGACTGAAGTACAGATTTTAAAGTATTTCAGCCAAGACCTGACTTTGGCCGAAATTCAAAACAGATTAAGTCTGCACGATTACCAGATTTATGCTGCTATTCGTAAAATCTATCAAAAACTCGAGAATCCATTTATCCATTCTCAAAATTAACAAAATATAAAAAAGGCTGGATTATCAGCCTTTTTAGTTTGCATAGAGTTATTTAAAGGTTTCCAGCAAGGTACGCTGTGCATTATGCGGTTGTTCACCTTCTGCAACTTGGGCACGCACCCAGGTTCCATCTCCTTGTAACAACCAGGCCTGCTGATTGTCTTTCAGGTAATTTAATAAACCTTGCTGGTAAATGCGTTTCTTCAATGTTTCATCTTCAATCGGGAAACAGGCTTCTACACGATTAAACAGGTTACGATCCATCCAGTCCGCGCTTGAGCAATAAATGCGGGAATCGCCATTATTGCTAAAATAAAACACGCGTGTATGTTCAAGGAAACGGCCGACGATTGAACGTACCCGGATATTCTCTGAAAGTCCCGGCAAGCCTGGACGTAGACAGCAAATCGAGCGGATAATTAGGTCAATCTGTACGCCCGCTTGTGAAGCCTCATAAAGTTTATTGATTAGTTGCAGCTCAGTTAAAGCATTCACCTTCACGATAATCTGAGCTTTCTTGCCCGCTTTGGCATTGGCAATTTCATTATCAATATAGTTGATGAGCTGGGCATGCAAGGTAAATGGAGCATGGAGCAGCTTTTTCAGCTTGGCCATTTTCCCCATTCCCGTCAATTCCTGGAAGATACGATGCACATCTTCACACAGATCTTTGTCTGTGGTTAACAAGCCATAATCGGTATAAATCCGTGCATTGCCCGCATGATAATTTCCGGTTCCTAAATGCACATAACGCACCAGCTTGTTATTTTCTCGGCGTACCACCAGAATCATTTTGGCATGGGTTTTATAGCCAACAATGCCATAGACCACGACAGCCCCCGCCTCTTGCAGTACGTTGGCAACTGCAATATTGGATTCTTCATCAAAACGTGCACGTAGCTCGATGACTGCAGTAACTTCCTTACCGTTACGGGCCGCTTCTGCCAGCACCTGCACGATCTCGGAATCTGGACCACTGCGGTACAGTGTCTGCTTGATCGCCAGCACCTGAGGGTCTCGTGCCGCTTCACGTAACAGCGTAATCACTGGAGCAAAAGATTCAAATGGATGATGTAGCAAAATATCCTGCTTCTGCATGGCACTGAAAACATTTTCAGATTTTTTTAGTACTTTAGGCAGAATTGGCGTATGTGAATCATAACGTAAATGTGGACGTTTGAAGTTGGACAGTAATCGCGCCAGATTAACTGGTCCTGCGACTTTATAGAGCTGGTCTTCATCCAGATCAAATTCTTCCAGCAAATATTCATAAATATGCTGCGGACAATTTTCAGTCACTTCCAGACGGACTGCACGACCAAAACGGCGCGAACTTAGCTCGCCTTTTAAGGCTTTGGCCAGGTCTTCAACATCTTCATTTAAGGCCAGATCGGCATTCCGGGTAACACGGAATTGGTAACATCCCGTCGCGGTCATGCCCGGGAACAGGTCAGACACATGTTCATGAATGATGGCGGATAACATCACATGATGTTCTTTACCATCAGTCAGTTCATCCGGTAAACGCACCACACGCGGCAATGAACGTGGCGCAGGAACAACCGCAAGATCAATCTGACGGCCAAAGGCATCTTTCCCTTCTAGCGTCACAATAAAGTTTAAAGATTTGTTGACCAATCGTGGGAATGGATGTGCCGGATCAAGGCTAATGGGCGTTAAAACTGGCGCAACCTGCTCCTGAAAATATTTTTTCACCCAGGTCGATTGTGCCGGTGTTAGCTCTCCACGACGCAGAAAACAGATATCTTCCTCACGCAGTTTCGGCAAAATCTCTTCATTTAAAATACGGTACTGACGTTCAATGGCGGCATGCGCAGTTTCGGCAATCTGTTCTAATACTTGTTTTGGCGTCAAACCATCCGGACTGCGACTTTCATTGCCCAAATCCAGTTGTTCCATGACGCCAGCCACACGAATTTCAAAAAACTCATCCAGATTACGTGAAAAAATCAAAAGAAAGTTCATGCGTTCCAGCAAAGGATGCAGAGGATCGACCGCCTGTTCCAGCACTCGCAAATGGAAATCCAGAATAGACAGTTCACGATTAATGTAACGATCATTATAAGTATATTCGGTTGGTGCCGAAGTCGTACTGGCTGCCGTATTCATATCAAACCTACGCTATTTTCAAGTCTTACTTATTGCTTTTAGTATGCTTCAAATTAATGACATTTTCATAAAAAAAGCCCAAATATTTGGGCTTTATCTTGATATTTTTATTTAAGGGATTTCAGCATAGCGCATATAACGCTGAATCATACGTTTACGTGCTTTTAGGGCTGATGCATTACGATGATCTTCAAAATATTTTGGATTGGTGAGAATCGCTGCCAGGAAGATGGCCTGATCACGCGTCAGGCTCTCTGCAGTCTTACCGAAATAATGTTTGGCTGCAGCTTCTGCCCCGTAGATATTGTCTCCAAACTCAATCGAGTTAAGATACACTTCCAGAATACGCTCTTTAGACCACATACGTTCCATCATCCAGGTCGCAACAGCTTCCTGACCTTTACGCAGGAATGAACGCTTGTTGACGAGGAACAGGTTTTTAGCCAGCTGCTGGGAAATGGTTGACCCACCGGCTACGACACGGCCTTCATTCTTGTTACGGCTGAGCGCAGTCTGAATACCATCCCAGTCAAAGCCATGATGGTGCATGAATTTTCCATCTTCTGCAGTCACTACCGCCCGTTTCAGATTGGTACTGATTTCATCATAAGGGCGCCACTGATGTTGAATGGGCTTGGAGGACTCAGTCCAATAATCAATCCGCATCATCATGGTGGTATTCACCGGATTGGTTCGCCACCAGGCTAAACTTGCAAAAATCCACAGTTGAACAAGTAAAATCACACTGACAATCACGAGAAGGGTGCGGGTCAGAAAGGCTTTCATGTCAGCGCGTTACTCCTGAAAATTCAATTTTTCGTGTTAAGCTTATTCGAAATATACAATCACAGCAAAAAAATAGCATGTCTGAAAATTCTCCCCCAACAACACATCGCAAACTTGAAATGCAGCTCTGGTGGATGACCGCACTCTTGATCTGCATCAATGTCGGCCTGTTTAGCTGGCAGGTTCTGAATGGTATGGATATCACACAGCCCAGTTCTCCAGATGCCATTCGCTGGGGAGCAGATTATGCACCTTTAACGTATTTAGCGGAACCCATACGCCTGTTTAGTAGCATGTTTTTTCATTTTGGCTTAATTCACCTGATGTTAAATATGTGGGCACTGTATATTTTTGGTAGTGTCGCTGAACAAATTTTTGGCCGGGTCTATTTTACAGGTCTTTATATTTGTGCCGGCCTGATGGGCAGCTTACTCAGTGGTTATATGAGCATCCAGGACAGCTATGCCTTAATCGAAGGCGGTGTAGCCAATCCTGGCTTATTGCCGGGTGTTAGTGCGGGTGCTTCGGGTGCAGTCATGGGTCTCGGTGCCTCCCTGACTGTTCTGTCTTTACTGCCGATGTTGCCCCGTCAGCCTTTTATTCTGGATAAAAAGACACTGGTAATGATCATGGGCCTTAACCTGGCGATGGGCTTCATGATCAGCGGAATTAACAATGCCGCACATATTGGCGGGATGATCATGGGGGCCGGACTAACAGCGCTCTGGTATCTTGGTCAGAAAATGCAGCGTGGCCTTTTGGTCAGCCTAGTTGCTTTACTGCTCGGCGTCGCTGCCTGTGTCGTGCTGTATCAACATAACCTGGCTTTGCTTGAACCGATCCGCCCACTCTGGCAAGAGATTTTACAGATGCTACAACAGCAGTTAGCGGATCAAACTGCGTGAGATGAATCTTATTGATTCATCTCACGCAGGCTTTGCAAGGGCGGAATCTCGGAAAGATAACTCAGACGATAACGCCCGATCAGGGTACACAAAACTGTCATAAACACAGGCAGGATAATCCAAATTTCCCAATGGGGCTGAATGATCAGATCCATCTTGTAGCTGGCAATGGCGCTGATCACTTCTGCAAACAGACATGAAACAATACCTGCGAATAGTCCGATAAAACCGATTTCCAGACTCATCATGGTTTTCAGCTTCTGTTTGGAACTACCAAAAGACCGGAGCAAAGCCACTTCACGTTTACGTTCATCCATGAGCAGGTTTAGACAGGCCATCAGTACTAGAAAACCGGATACGCTGACCAGCACAGCCAGAATGGTAATGATCTGCACCAGTACATTCACAATGCGTTTGATTTCTTCCAGAATCAGGCTGACATCAATAAATACCGTATTGGAAAACCGCTGAACCAGATTCACCAGTTTATCTTTATCTGTTTCCGGTACGTAGAAGCTGCCCAAATAACTGCCAGCATTAGCATCCATGGTATTTGGTGCAAAGATAAAGAAGAAGTTTGGACTAAAACTTTCCCACTCTACTGTTCTGAGGTTCACTACCTTGGTCTCAAGTATGCCTTCAGGCAAGCTAAAACTGAGCTTATCCCCCAGTTTGATGCCCAGCTCTTGTGCAGTATTGGCTTCGACCGAAACTTCACCCGGCTGTTTCAATCCTGCCCCCCCCTGCACAATGACATTATCCTGAGGATAGCGGTCCGATTGAGTCAGATTCAGTTCACGTCTTAAGGTATTACTCTGCTTGACCAGTTCAGCAGCAAAAGGATGATCATTTTTCGCCACCAGACGCCCGCGAATATTGGGATACAAGGGTGTACTTTTCCAGCCATTCTGTTCTAACTGAGCTTTTAAGTCAGGCATGTCAAAAGGCGGCAGACCATAGACAAACTGGTTGGGTGTCCCTTCCGGCAACTGTTGCTGCCAGCGATCAAGCAGGTCGGTACGTAGCACAGCCAGCACACTGATCAAGCTGAGTCCAAGGGCTAAAGCAGTAATTTGTAAAGCGGTCTGATAGGGTGTCCGCACATACGCAGACAGGTTGAATTTCAGATTACGCAGCAGTTTTAAGATACTCCAGACCGTGAAATACAGTACGGCACAGAGCAGGATAATGGCCCCGATCACCCAAGCTGTCAGCACAATATTTTCCGTTAAAATCACACTGAAAATAATCAGACTTAAGGTTCCGGTCAGTAACATCCACAACATCGAATGGACGGATTTTTCCTGCTGACGAATGACCCGAATCGGAGGGGTATTCAAGAGCTGAAACAGACTTGGCATGACAAAGCCCAATAACACCACAGCACTGGTCAGCATGGCAATTGGCAATGGTCCCAGCAGCATCGCCGTAGCAGAAAACTCAAGCTGCAAGTTTGGAATCAGCTGTAGCATAAGTTGCAATAAGCCATAACCCAATGCTACACCTATTACGCTACCAATCAGCATGGCGATTAAAAGCACTAAACCTAGCAAAGCCAGATAAGCGGCCAGAATCTGATTTTTGGTCGCGCCAATACAGCGCATCAGGGCAATATGATCCTGATTCTGCTGCACATAACGCTGCGCAGTTAAAGCAATGGCAATCCCGCATAACAAAATGGTGAGAATATTGGCCAGTTGCAAAAAAGTATCCAGATTGGCAATTGGTTTCATTAAACGGGTATTGCCTTCGCTGGCATTACGTAAGCGCAGACTGCCCTGCTGTTCCAGTTCTTGTCCCTCAACCCCAGCATCTGCTTCATCTGAAGTTCCATTTTCAGATTTTATCTTCTGCTTGAACCAGGCTTCATATTGCCGGGTATCGGCTGGATTACCCGCCATTAATAAACGGTAATCAATCCGGCTACCGACCTGAATCGCATTGGTGCGCGCCACTTCTGACTGAGCAATAATTACAGTCGGCGAAAAGCCAGAAAAGCCGAGCTCCTGATTCGAATCCTGCTCGATTTTTGCAGTAACCTTAAATTTGGCATCGGCAATATTCAGTTCATCACCCAGTTTGACCTTAAGTAGATCCATGGCCCGTGAACTCAGCCAGATTTCCCCCGCTTGGATTTTGTCTGCTGCAGGTTGAACCCGTAGTTCTCCTCGTAAAGGAAAAGCCTGATCAATAGCCTTAACATTGACCATGACAAACTGATCATTGGTATAAGCCATCGTACTAAAAAATGTGACTTCAGATTGCTGTAAATCGAGCTGCCTGGCCTGATCACGCCATTCCTGAGCTAGCGGCTCATTATCAGAAAGTACCAAATCTCCCGCCAGCATTTCAGCTGCCTGTAAAGCAACGGCGTTCTGAATCTGTTCATTACTGAACTTTAGTGCCGTTGTGGCACTAATCGCTAAGGTCAGCGCGATGATTAGCAGATAAATTCCTGTCGTATTAAAACTTTGTCTGAGTAAAGGACGAAACAGATGCTGCATATCAGCCTCCACTCGCATGTTCAATCAACTGACCATTGACCAGTTCAAAATGACGCTGGCATTGCCGGGCCAGATCAGGATCATGGGTAACCAGAATCAGCGTGGTGCTTAATTCACGATTCAACTGAAAGAGCAGTTGTTCGATTTCTTGGGCAGTTTCCCCGTCCAGATTACCTGTCGGTTCATCAGCAAAAATGATTTTGGGCTCACTGACCAGTGCGCGGGCAATGGCCACCCGTTGCTGTTCTCCACCCGAGAGCACTTTCGGTGTTTGCTGAGCTTGACGGTCTAATCCGACTTTTTGTAGCAATGCTAGCGCCTTCTGCTCAGCTTCACCATATTTAAAATATGGCTGTAAACGTAAAGGCAGCATGACATTTTCAAGTGCCGTAAGATGAGGCAAAAGTTGGAAAGACTGAAACACAAAGCCAATATTTTTTAGCCGGACTAAAGCGCGCTGTTCTTCATTCAAGTCTGATACCAGCTCCCCACAGACCGTTAACTGCCCGGTACTGGCCTGATCCAAAGTGGCCAAAATGCCCAGTAAAGTCGACTTTCCTGAACCGGAACGTCCGGTAATGGCGACCTGTTCTCCAGTCAAAATTTCCAGCGAAAGATCTTCAAAAATAGTCAGTTGTTTTTGTGAAAGTTGTATCTTTTGTGTCAATTTCTGGGCAGAAATAATCGCTTGTGGCATGATGGTCGAATCGTTGCTGCTTTGAATCATACGTGTCCTATATGAAAGATCTAAATCAGAAAAATCGTGTATTGCCTTGCCTGGTATTCTTTGGACTGTGCCTGATTCCTTTTAGTCTGTCGGCAAAGACCATTATGATTGTGGGTGACAGTATAAGTGCTGGTTATGGCATGCAACCACAGCAAGGTTGGGTACATTTATTACAAAAACGTTTGGACCAACACTATCCGAAACAGCATAAAGTGGTCAATGCAAGTGTGAGCGGTGAAACCACCAGTGGTGCCTTGGCAAGGCTACCGAAACTGCTACAGACACATCGTCCAGATATTGTGGTGATTGAGCTGGGCGGGAATGATGGCCTGCGTGGGCAGCCACCCCAAATGATTCAAAAAAATTTAGCAGCTCTGGTACAGCAGAGCCAGAAAGCCAGGGCGAATGTCATTGTTTTTGGAATGAAAATGCCACCAAATTATGGTCAGGCATATAGCAAGGCTTTTGAAAATAACTATAAGGTGGTCAGTCAGCAGTATAAGGTCAAATTACTACCCTTCTTTATGCAAGGTGTCGCTGGCAATAAAGGCCTAATGCAACAGGATCAGATTCATCCCAATGCCAAAGCCCAAACTATTTTATTAAATAGTGCTTATCCTTATATTAAAGGCGCCCTCTAAGGCGCCTTTAACTGGATCAAATCTTAAAATTTTCTTAGAAGTCAAAGAAAGTTACTTCACCGGTTTCAAGTGAATATTCTGCACCAATCACCTGTAACTTACCTTTAGCAATCAGGCTTTCCAGAACTGCAGAACCATGACGTAATTGATTTACTGAAGCAAATACATTGGAACGGACTGCATGTTTAGACAGTTTATTCAGGTCATCTTTCAGTTCAGTCTGCATTAGAATTTCAACTGATGGACGTACACGGTTCACGATCGACATCAGATTTGCAGATGGCGGCGTTGCTGGATTGGTTAATGCTTCAATTGTTGAATGAATAGCGCCACAATGTGTATGACCCAAGACAATTACAATCGGACAGCCAAAACTTTCTGCTGCGAATTCGACACTGCCGACTTGAGATGGTGCAACAATATTACCTGCTACCCGAATGACAAACAGATCACCTAACCCTTGGTCAAAGACCATTTCTGCGGGTACACGTGAATCTGAACATCCTAAAACAATAGCAAATGGTTCCTGACTTTCTGCCATTTCAGCACGTTGCTGATGCGATAATAATTTTAAATGCTGCGTTTCACCATTGACAAAGCGCTGGTTACCCTTTTTAAGACGATCTATAGCTTCCTGAGCTGTGAGCATTCTTTTTTACCATCGATGTTTTTAGTGGGAATATCTTACTGCTAGATTTTTTGAATGTCACTTGCAAAAAAAATTAGCTGTAAAATTTTTAGCTCTTTGATGATTTCTTGTTCTGGGAATTTTTCTGTGAAGTTCATCACGTTTTTTGGACAGTTTTTCTGCTTCAGCTAATAATTAACAGATGTACAATATTAAGGAATGCTTTAAAATAAGTGAAAGATTACGATTTGATTCATCTATAAATTGCAAATCGATAACACGGAAGTATTTTGAGCGTTTTTGCTCAGTTTTTTCAGGGGACAGTGCTAATGAAGAAAATAATAAAATTGCGCTCAAAAATTATCTATTCCACTTTAGTCGCTCTGGGTCTTAGTATATCCAGCCTGAGCCATAGCCAATATCTGTTTACGCCGCCGAAAGCCAAGTCTGCCGAAGTTTTACAGCTTTATCTGAGCCAGCAACGCATTCAGGCGGGTCTACAATCCAAAACCTTGAAAGTCGGTGATGTGACCTGGAGTTATAGCGAAGGCGGTGCAAAAAACAAACCCTCGATTATCCTGATTCATGGTCTGGCAGGCACACGCGACAACTGGAACCGCGTCGCCCAGTTTTTGACGCCCTATTATCATGTCATCATTCCAGATTTGCCGAGCAATGGCGATACCCGGGTTCCAGCAGATTTTGATTTGTCTGTACCCAATGTCACTTCGCAATTACGTACCTTTGTCGAAACCCTGAAGATTGAAAAAAATCTGCATGTCGCTGGTCATTCTCTAGGCGGCTCAATTGCGACAGTCTATGCGTCACAATACCCTTTCGATACCCAAAGCCTGTTTCTAGTGAATAGTGCCGGCATCTATAAAATGGGAAATACGCCTTATACCAAAGACCCGCATGCACTCAAAGACCTGATTGTCAGTAAACCTGGTGATCTGGAAGATGTCTCCAAACAGCTAATGCAGAATCCGCCAGCGATGCCTTACCAGTTAAGACATGCGCAGGAAAAACTGTTGATTGCCCGTTCCGAACAAACCAGCAAATCGATTGATCAGGTGGTAATGCTTAACCGGTTGTATACGCCTGATACCTTTGCCCGTCTGACCCGTACAGTGGAAGCGCCTACCTTGATTCTATGGGGAAAACAGGACCGGATTATTAATGTCGAAGTGGTGAAAGAGTTATATTCTTTATTAAAACGTGCTGAAACTCCGGTGATTTTAAATAATGTTGGTCATATGCCGATTCTGGAAGCAGAAAAACAGGTCGCCCAACATTATTTGCCTTTCCTGGCCAAGACACAGACCCTAAAAAATCCACTAGCTGATAAACTCATTCCTTTTAATTAAGTTTCAGAGAAGTTATGCAGAAACATCCGATGATTGAGCAGTTGATTGATGCTCAACTTGATTTTCTTGATCAGGTATTTTCTCAATCTGAAACCATTCAAAGCGAGTTTCACGAGTTTTATCTCTGGTTGCGCAAGCAGACGCTTAAAGATCTGTGGAGCTGTGAACTGATCAATCAGCTACTACAAAAGCAGATTCTGGATACTGCTGTCAGTTCTTTTCTGATTGAGCAGATTGCCGAACATATCCGGTTCGCACTGGTTCATCCAGCCAATGATACGACCAAAATTGCAGATGTCATTCCGGTACTGACCATTGATAAAATTGCACAATATGTGGCCAGCAAAAGTGGTCATCGTCAGCGCCTGATCAAAGCGGTGGTGAATAATCCTGCTTTTTCAGCCATGATTACGCAACTGATCCAGCATTCGATTCAGGATTATCTGGATAATTCTGTGATTGCCAAGAGTGTTCCGGGCGTTTCCCGCTTCATGAAAATGGGAAAATCTGTTCTGGAAAATGTTACGGATTCCAGTCTGGACAATACAGTTGCCCGTTATTTGCAAAAAAATATTTTAAAACTTAGCCAAATGAGTGAGCATGTGCTGAACCAGCACTTTGATGATGACAAGCTATACCATTTTCAGGCCAATCTTTGGCATAAGATCAAAGACATGCCGCTGTCCGTGCTCAAGAACTATATTGAAACCCAGGATCTGAACCAGACGGTGAGTTTGGGGCACGAAATCTGGGATCATATGCGCCAGACGGAATATATACAGCAGCAACTGCATGACGGGATTTATACCTGGTATGTACGCAATCAGGAACATACATTTGATCAGTTATTACGAGATCTGAATATTGATGAATCGTTGATTCAATATGAGCTGAATGAATTGCTAACACCGATAATTCAGCAGATGATTCATCAGGGCTATTTGCGTGAACGTGCCCGTGTCTATCTAGAAAAATTCTATTATGCTGAAAATACCTTAAAAATTTTAAAGATTGAAG
Source organism: Acinetobacter variabilis (assembly GCF_000369625.1). Lineage (GTDB taxonomy): Bacteria > Pseudomonadota > Gammaproteobacteria > Pseudomonadales > Moraxellaceae > Acinetobacter > Acinetobacter variabilis. Next base: position 289,787 of record NZ_KB850113.1, on the reverse strand, counting down.
ACTAAAAAAAGCCGCTCGAGAGCGGCTTTTTCATATCTATGAATTAGAATTTGATATTCATACCCACGGTGTATCTACGACCATCAAGTACAATGTCATAATCGCCATTGGTAATTTCTTTATTGGCAATGTTATAAATACCAGCAGTCAAACTTAAGTTATCTGTCGCTTTAAAGACTGCACCGGCATCAAAAGTACCATATCCCGGTGTCCCATTATCCATAGAAGTACGGCTTAAATAATCACTGGTTTTGCCACGGTAATTATAGTCCATCCAGGTCGTCCAGGTATCTGAAACATCATAATTCAGACCGACATTCAGCATATGTTTTGGCATTTTATTCAAAGGCTGGCCTTTAAATTCGCCACTTTTTTGCTCAGTTTTTGTATAAGTATAACTTGTACTCGCGTGAAGATTATCCAGTACATCATAGTCTAATGTAAATTCAGCACCTTTCATTTCTGCATCGGAAACGTTTTTCATTTGGCTAACAAATCGATATGGCTTGCCATTTGCCGAACATTTCCATTCTTCTACAGGAGAACTATTTGTTGTTCCTGGCGTGTCACATAAACGATCTTCAACAATTTTATCTTTAAAATCAGATTTAAAGACCATTAAACTGCTTGTTAAGCCAAGTTCAGGAGCCGAATAGTTAAATCCGAATTCATAGCTCGTGCTTTTTTCTGGAGACAAATCAGGGTTACCAATGATGACAGCACTGCCTTTTCCTGTTCTGCTACCAAAACCTTCTGAAATTTGGCTAATCGTTGGTTGCTTATAGCCTGTACTTACACCACCTTTCAAAGTTATAGCATCTGTTAAATGATAAACACCATAGACACGCGGTGTAATTTCACCACCAAAGTATTCATCTTTATTGTAGCGGGCGCCCACAGTTAAAGCGAAATCATCGGTAATGCTCCACTCATTTTCTGCATATAAAGCAAATAACCAACGGTCGAGTGAAGTGACCCCAGTAATATCGGCTAGACCATTTGTGGTATCAGTGATTTTTTCTTTTTGATATTGACCACCCACTGTTAATGCATGGTTACCCAAAAAGAATGAGCCTTGTGTATTAAAGACTTTTAATTCTTCATTTTTTTCGTCAGCAACGGCACCACTATAGACTTTTTTAGTTGTTTCATCTTGATAGTATGAATCAAGGGTAAAATTATCGTAACGTGCTTTATGCGTTAAGGTATATAGATTTTTCTCATTTTCATTGATAGAGGCTTGAGTGGCAACATCCACACTTTTACCCAGTGTCGTGGTGTACTGCTGCCCTGTAAAATCATATCTCAAACCAATATCGTTATGTTCATCGACATTCCAAACCAGTTCAGTACCGAGCTTTCTAACTTTCTTCTCAGACTCACTTGAACCAGATTTTTGCCCTTCTCCACCGACAAAGTCACTTTCGTCATTCCCCTGGAAGTTACCATCTATACTTAAAGATAATTTATCTTGAATTAATGGGCCTGTGACATACATGCTGACGCCATAACTATCATTTGCATAATCATTATCAGACTTCGTATATTCAGGAGAAATACTTCCATGCCAATTACTAGCAGACGCTTTTTTAGTAATAATGTTAATTACCCCCCCCATAGCATCTGAACCATAAAGTGATGACATTGGACCACGTACGACTTCGATCCGTTCAATCATGTCAATTGGTGGTAAATATGCACCAATTTTCCCACCATCTGTACCATTACCATTCACTGCTCTACCGGCACTAATTGGTCTGCCATCAACAAGGTATTTCGTGTAGGTTGCACCCATACCTCGGATTGTAATCTCTTTATTATTGCCACCGCCTTGTACAGAAACACCTGGCATATTTTTTACAGCATCAATTACATCTGTATATGATTTTTTTTGTAATTCTTCCGCGGTAATGACTGAAATAGAAGCAGGTGCATCTGCAATATTTTGTTCAAAACCGCCCGCTGTGGTTACCACAATGGTCTGCAATTTAGTAGCTTCAGTCTGTAATGCTGCTTTTTGTTCTTCCGTTACCTGGTTTTGTGCTTGTACTGAAACAGCTAATGCTGAAAGCACTGCAAAGGCCAAAGTCGATTTCATAAACGGCTTACTCATATTCGAAGGTGCCCCAAAAGTTGATTTATGAAGAAATATTGCTGGAATTGTGACGCATTGTAACAAAAGTAATTACAAATACAATCACTATTGATAATTATTATCACTATCAAATACAAATAAAAAAATACCCCGATCATTCGAGGTATTTCTTACAAGCTAAATTTTATTAGAGACTTATTTGAAATAAGCACCTTCAGCTTGGGTATGGTCAGTCTGGTCAACGACACGTGCCAACTCAGGAATGTGCTGTTTCAAGGTTGTTTCAACGCCTTGTTTTAAAGTCACATCAATTGCTGAACAGCCTTGGCAACCACCACCAAATTTAAGAACCGCAGTTAAGCCATGCTCAGGATCTTCAACCACTTCAACCAGTGCGCAGTTACCACCATGACCTGCCAGACCTGGGTTAACTTCTGACTGAAGCACATAAGTAATACGTTCTTCTACAGAGGCATCAGGACCCACACGTGGCACTTTAGAATTTGGTGCACGGAAAGTCAGCTGACCACCAAAACGGTCTTTATTGTAGTCAATAACTGCATCTAGCAAGTATGGAATTGACGGAGAGTCAATATAGGCCGGAAAATCTGGATATTCCTGCTTATAGTCTGTAGGTACAACCTCATCAGGTGCACTATAAGCCATGCAACATTCAGCGCGCGGTGTACCCGGATTTTCTACAAACACACGTACGCCAATACCTGGTGTATTCTGTTTGTCCAATAGATCCTTTAAATACTCTTGTGCTGTCGGTGTAATCAAAAGATTTGGAATTTCTTCTGCAACCGGAGTGTTGCTGTTCTCAGTCGACATAACAATAATTTCCTCAAGCTGAAGCTGCTATTTTAACTGAAGATGCGGGGTAATTATAAAAATTCAACCAAAATTGTCGGATTTATTATAAAAGTCGCACTTTAGATTTGTTTTAATGGCATGATCATTGTCAAATAGATAGAACCAGAATTACTTATATGCTTGATTTACCTTTTAATCATACTGTCACTATTATTCTGATCACCTGTATTGTTTCTTTTATTGCTTTTTCAAAAGAAAAGGTAATGAATCGTCTGATTTTCTGGCCGCCTGCCATGCAACGTGGTCAATATGACCGTTTCATTACTCATGGTTTTATCCATGCAGATGGCACACATTTACTGTTCAATATGATCACGCTGTTCTTTTTCGGCAGCATTATTGAAAGTTTTTATCGCCAGTATTTATATGATCTGGGCTTTATTCTGTTTTATCTTGGTGGTCTGATTGCAGCGATTTTGCCAAGTTATCTGAAACATAAAAATGATGCGCGCTGGGCCAGCTTGGGTGCTTCCGGTGCAGTATCCGCGGTTCTGTTCGCTTATATTCTGTTTGAACCATGGAAACTGATTTTCGTGTTCTTTATTCCAGTCCCTGCGATTATTTTTGCTGTTTTATATGTGGCTTATAGTATCTGGTCGGGCAAACGCGGCAACAGTAATATCAATCACAGTGCCCATCTGTGGGGTGCAGCTTATGGTGTGGTGATGACCATTATTCTGGAACCACGACTTATTCCGCATTTCCTTAATAAACTAACTCAAATCCCCTTCTAAAGTTTTGAATGATTAAGGGATAGCCATTATCCCTTTTTTAATTATTCACATATGAAAATGATTTTCATTTCTATAAATTATGCTAATCTTGTCGCGAATTTAGAGGAATAAACATGAAATTTAAGACTTTAGCACTTGTCACAATATTAGGACTGACAACTTCTTTTACAGTTTCTGCACAGGTCACTTTCGACTATAAAGACCAAAATATTCAACTTTAAAAAGCTCCGAAAAAGATCGCAGTATATGACCTATCTGCACTGGATACCTTGAATGCACTAGGGCTTGAAGCTCAGCTGGTGCCTGCAGCAAGCTTTGCAGGCAACTTAAGCAAATACCAACAGGACAAATTCACCAAAGCTGGTTCACTGTTCGAACCGGATCTCAATGTACTAAAAACTACAAAACCTGATCTAATTATTGTCGGTGGTCGTTCGGCTTCTAAAGCTGAGGCAGTTAAAGGTATTGCTCCGACTTTAGATCTTTCTCCAGATACTAGCCAATATATTGCCGATCTGACGGAACGTACCCATGTCTTGGCACGTGCATTTGGTAAAGAGAAAATTGCTACTGAAAAGCTTAGTAAAATCGCAACGCTGCAGCAACAACTGAAAAAGCAGACTGAAGGCAAAACTGCACTGATGCTGTTTGCAGTCGGTGAAAATTTTATGCCACATGCAGAAAATGACCGTTTTGGCTTTGTTTATGAATTAGCAGGTTTTAAACCGGTATTGGCCCCCTCTGAACAGTCAAATGCACCCCGTCCAGAAGTAGGCTCTCCGGAAGCATTGAAAGCAGCGGAGAAAAATGTTCAGCGTATTACAACAGTCGTTGAGAAGAATCCGGATTACATCATTGTCCTGGATCGTGGTGCAGTGAATACCCAGAAATACATCGCTCAGGATAATATTCAGAAACACCCTGCCCTAAAAAATGCCAAAGCCTTGGCAGAGAAAAAAGTGATCTATGTGAATGCTGATGCTTGGTACATCACTGGCGCGGGTTTGGACAATACCGCTTTCATGCTGGAAGAACTGATCAAAAGCACAGCGAATTAATTTTTAACCCATTAATAAAAAGGAAGCTTCAAGCTTCCTTTTTATTTGAAACATCTCGTAATAAATTAACTCTCAAGACTGGAATTTAATGCCAACCCAAGAAGCAACTTAGCAGCGATAATGTATACATCTGTATATTAATTGCTGTAATTCGCGAGATATTTTGCATGTCCACTTCCCTAGACGGTCTTCAATTTCCCATTTCTGCTTCACAACAAAAACCAAGCACATCGAAAATCGGCCGTAACATTATTTCTGAAGCCTTAGGCGCAGTCGATCCTGTACATGCTACTGCAGCACAACAGGAAAAGAACTGGCGTAAGCAATATCCACTACACTTTAAACATCTGGTTGAAGGTGGATTACGCTCTGCGGGTGCAGCATTGAGTATTGCCAAGCAAGGTCTGGAAACCGCACATGCTAGCTTTGAGTTTTATCGTGATGGCCAGAAGCATCTACTAAAAGATGTGATGTCTCTGCCTGCGCAGAACCTGAATACTTTCCAGCTGAAAGGCCAGTCTGAAAAAGCTCCAGAATGGTATGTGCCTTATCATGGCAAAAAACTGCAAGGACAAGCATTACTGGATCAAATCCAGTCTTGGGAAGATCGTGGTATCGTCGAACCTAGTCATGCCAATGCGCTACGTGAATGTATTGCCCATCCGGAATGGTTTGACCTATCCGATCGTACCACTGTTCTATTTGGTGCCGCGTCTGAAGCAGGTCCACTGACCTGGCTGTCGAAATGGAAAGCCAATATCGTCGCAATTGACCTGCCGAATACCCGTGTCTGGGGCAAAATTCTGGATACAGTAAGTCAAGGCAACGCCACTTTATATGCACCATCAGTTGAAGCGCTTACTGCTGATACTTCACTGGAAGTTTTAAAAGAAAAACTAGGGGCTAACCTGCTCACCCAGATTCCTGAAATTGCCCAATGGCTGATTCAGTTCAAACAGGATCTGGATCTCGCGGCAATTGCTTATCTGGACGGTGAAAAGCACGTCCGTGTTTCTATGGCGATGGATGCCATTATGAAATATGTTAGCGAGCAGAAAGCCAATACCAGCCTGATGTATATGTGTACCCCAACCGATGTGTATGCAGTTCCAGAAGAAGTGGTTCAGGCTTCACAAAGCAAATACCAGCAGTTGTCGAAACTGGAAAGTACGTTAACCAAAGGCATTTCACTGATTTCACGGAAGCATTTTTTCCAGAAAAATAAGCAGGATCTGTTTAAGGTTGGCGACAAGTCCTATGGTATTTGCGACTGTCTGGTCGTTGAGCAAGGTCCAAACTATGCACTGGCTAAGCGCATCCAGCAATGGCGTGCAACATTGGCTCGTGCCAGCGGGCAGCAAGTGAGCATCAATATCGCTCCTTCAACAACGACTTATTCAGTGACCAAGAATCCACTGCTGAAAGCTGCGTTTAATGGTGCCAGCCTGTTTGATGTAGAAGCGTTTGCACCTGAAACCACTAATGCGATTATGGCAGCCCTGTGGATTCATGACTTACGCAACTCTGAGTCTGTTGCAAATCCTGATGTACAACTCAATCACCCACTTGAATTGATGATGTCAGGCGCGAATCATGGCGGTTTATGGCGTGTGGCTTATCTGGCACGTACTGCTCTACCATTTGCCGCGCTTTATGGTTTTGCAACGGATAAACTGCCGAAGGGATTGTTGGGTAAGTTGAAGAAGTAATTTTTTCTGAAATAAAGATGAAATCAATTTTATTGGTCAGGCGACATGGATGTCGCCGTTAGGCTGTCTTGCGTATCTTTCACAAGCAGTGCTTGTAAAGATACTCAGGAAGGATCATCAGCCTAACAAAAGATTTTTGTTACCTTGCGAAGTGCACTTCTCATCTTTCAAAAGTAAGACTAAGAAATACTCATTTTTTACATCTAGTTGAAATTAGCTATTAATCTCTCTATTGAAAGTACTTTTAGCTTTCTGATTACCCTCACCCCCTTGCGCAGCAATGCTACTCATCCCATAGGGAGACGGAGCATCATCCCTTATATTTCTAAAAGCCATGAGATAATAAAAAGTCTCTTATTTTCAGAAAGAAAATCGCTATTTCTTAAGGCTGAAACTTTTCTAGCACCCATAAAAAAACGCTGCCTAAGCAGCGTTTTTTACATCGAATTTCTTAGAACACTTTCAATAGAATCCAGTACAAACCACCTGATAAACAGATCGTTGCTGGCAAGGTGAATACCCAAGCAGACAGAATCGATTTCACCATTTTGAAGTTCAAGCCAGACTTATTCGCCACCATGGTACCTGCAACCGCAGAGTTCAGAACGTGAGTGGTAGAAACCGGCATACCAAAGCCATCAGCAGCCGCAATTGTAGACATGGCAACCAACTCAGCAGACATCCCCTGACCATAAGTCATGTGCTCTTTACCGATCCGTTCACCCACAGTCACGACAATTCGTTTCCAGCCGACCATCGTTCCCAGACCAAGTGCCAAGGCTGTTGCGACTTTTACCCAGGTCGGAATGTATTGCAGGAATGAATCCAGATTGTCACGGTATTCGTCGACGGTTTTTTCCTGAGCCTCGCTCATTGCCGGTAAAGCTTCTGCTTTGTCCAGACGTTTAAATGCTGTGGTGCTCAGGTACATGTCATTACGGAATTCTGAAACTTGCGCTTCTGGAACATCTTTAATATTGCTGTAACTACCGACTTTATCACCCAAGTGATCCGTCAGGCTTGCGAGTGCAGGAACAACCTCAGCATTCAATTCTTTAGTTTGAATGTATGTGGTAATGATGGCACGAGCCTTCTCATCCGGAATATCTTCATGCTGCGGATAAATCGCATCAGCCGTTTGCGAAGACAACTGGCCAAAAGACTGGATATGAGCTGCATCCAGATTTTTGTTCAGTGAATATGCCAAAGGTACACAGCCGATCAGGATCAGCATGATCAGACCCATACCTTTTTGACCATCGTTTGAACCGTGTGCGAAGCTTACACCTGTACAGGTAAAGATCAGAATGGCACGAATCAGCGGTGGCGGTGGCTTGTTCCCTTCAGGTGGCTTGAACAGTTCAAGCTGCTTTCTGAAGATCTTTTTCACCAGCAGAAATAGCACTCCAGCAAAAGCAAAACCGATCAAAGGTGAGAACAGCAATGCTTTACCAACTTTCAGCACCTGCTCCATATCCACACCAGAAGCACCACCACCTGAATTTAGCAGGTAGTTCATGATGCCTACACCCAGAATCGAACCGATCAGGGTATGTGAACTGGAAGCAGGAATGCCAAGAAACCATGTGCCCAGATTCCAGAGAATCGCAGCGATCAGCATGGCAAAGACCATGGCAAAACCGGCACCTGTGCCGACATTCATGATCAGTTCGACAGGCAATAATGCAATGATTCCGTATGCAACAGCACCACTGGCCACCATTACCCCAAGGAAATTACAGAAACCTGCCCACATGACTGCAACCGGTGCAGACAATGCATTGGTATAAATCACGGTGGCAACCGCATTGGCCGTGTCGTGGAAACCGTTGACGAATTCAAAGCCCAGCGCAATGAATAACGCCGTGCCTAAAAGAATCATTGAATACAGACCGATCGGTGGAATATGAGCTAAATCTGAGGTCAATTGGAAGCCGATATAGATCAGCGTGGAGATAATTAGAGTCAGAAACACCGGCATAAAAAATTTCGGTGTTGGCACATGAACATTGGCCGGCTTATCAGAAGGCGACTGTTGTGCTGAACCTAAGGGAGTTTGATTAGAATTCATGCAAGCAGGAATAGAGGATTCAAGAATCCCCATATTGTTCAATTAAATTGTGACAATTATATGACAAAGTGCTGTCATATAAACCAGTTTTTTAGACTTTCTCGTTGCCGTTTATCCTGTAACCACATGCTCTAAATTTTAAAAATATACAAATATAATCAATTATTTATTAAAAATAAAACGCTTGAATCGCCCAGCTTTATTCATGTTTTGCAATATATCTGATCATTCCTACCCGGCTGTCATATTTCCGAGCCTGTCATATTTGATTAAAGATTAGCTTTGTTATATGACACTCTGATGAAAGCTGCTTACATTTTATTTTCCAGTCGCACGCTTTTATCAAGAACTTTAATTTCCAGATTTCCATCTGTTTTCAACTTTCTATACCGGCTTGAGTTTCTTTATCAAATTTTCATATCAAGCATATCCAGCATTCTGTATAAGCGTTACAGAAAACTGCGCACTAATCTGTTAAGATTATTGCCGTTTTTGATGCTTACTGAGAAAGTTTGAATGTCCACACTTGCCACCCTAAAAGAACTTCTTGCCAAGAGAATTTTAATTATCGATGGTGCGATGGGTACCATGATCCAACGCCATAAATTGGAAGAAGCCGATTATCGTGGTGAGCGTTTTGCTGATTGGGCATACGACCTTAAAGGCAATAACGACTTACTTGTGCTGACTCAGCCTCAGATTATTCAAGGCATTCATGAAGCATATCTTGAAGCTGGTGCCGATATTATTGAAACCAATACCTTTAATGGTACCCGTGTTTCAATGTCTGACTATCACATGGAAGATCTGGTTCCTGAGATCAACCGTGAAGCGGCGCGTCTGGCTAAAGAAGCTTGTGCAAAATATTCAACGCCGGAAAAACCACGTTTTGTTGCAGGTGTGATTGGACCGACATCACGAACCACTTCTATTTCTCCAAATGTAAATGACCCTGCCTTCCGTAATATCACTTTTGACGAATTGAAAGTGAATTACATCGAATCAACCAAGGCCTTGATTGAGGGTGGTGTCGATATCATCCTGATCGAAACTGTGTTCGATACTTTAAATGCCAAAGCTGCGATCTTTGCAGTGCAGGAAGTGTTTAAAGAACTTGGCACTGAATTGCCAATCATGATTTCCGGTACGATTACCGATGCGTCTGGTCGTACCCTGACTGGTCAAACTGCAGAAGCGTTCTGGAACTCGATGCGTCATGCAGAACCAATTTCGATTGGTTTTAACTGTGCTCTAGGTGCAGATGCCATGCGTCCACACGTAAAAACTGTATCTGACGTTGCTGATACCTTTGTTTCAGCACATCCGAATGCCGGCTTACCAAATGCTTTCGGTGGTTATGATGAAACTCCAGAAGAAACTGCAGCTTTCATTAAAGAATTTGCGGAAAGTGGTCTGATCAACATCACTGGTGGTTGTTGTGGTACGACACCAGATCACATCCGTGCGATTGCTCAAGCCGTTGAAGGTATTGCGCCGCGTAAAGTGCCAGAAATTGAGCCTGCATGCCGTTTAAGTGGTTTGGAACCATTTAACATCACTAAAGATTCATTGTTCGTTAACGTCGGTGAACGTACCAACGTCACTGGTTCGAAAAAATTCCTGCGTCTGATCAAAGAAGAGAACTTTGCCGAAGCTTTAGATGTTGCGCGTCAACAGGTTGAAGCCGGTGCACAGATCATCGACATCAACATGGATGAAGGCATGTTGGATTCAGAAGGTGCGATGGTGCACTTCCTGAATCTGGTCGCATCTGAACCTGATATCTCTCGTGTGCCAATCATGATTGACTCATCTAAATGGGAAATCATTGAAGCTGGTCTGAAATGCGTCCAAGGTAAAGCGGTTGTTAACTCGATTTCCCTGAAAGAAGGTTATGACGAGTTTGTAGAACGTGCCCGCCTCTGCCGTCAGTACGGTGCTGCGGTGATCGTGATGGCATTTGATGAAAATGGTCAGGCTGATACTGCGGAACGCAAAAAAGAAATCTGTAAGCGTTCTTATGACGTGCTGGTGAATGAGGTTGGCTTCCCGTCTGAAGATATCATCTTTGACCCGAACGTGTTTGCGGTAGCAACCGGTATTGAAGAACATAACAACTACGCAGTTGATTTCATCGAAGCGACTGGCTGGATCAAACAGAACCTGCCAAATGCGATGATCTCTGGTGGTATCTCAAACGTATCCTTCTCCTTCCGTGGGAATGAGCCGGTACGTGAAGCGATCCATGCGGTATTCCTGTACTACGGTATCCAGCAAGGCTTAACCATGGGTATCGTGAATGCTGGTCAGCTGGCGATTTATGATGACATCGACAAAGAACTGAAAGCAGCCGTTGAAGATGTCATCCTGAACCGTAACCAGGGTGAAAGCGGTAACGAAGCAACTGAAAAATTGCTGGAAATTGCTGAAAAATATCGTGGTCAAGGTGGTGCACAAAAAGCTGAAGAAAGTCTTGAATGGCGTAATGAACCGGTTGAAAAACGTCTTGAATATGCACTGGTCAAAGGTATTACCACTTATATTGACCAGGATACTGAAGAAGCTCGTTTAAAATCTGCCCGTCCACTGGATGTAATCGAAGGACCACTGATGGCAGGTATGAACGTGGTCGGCGACCTGTTCGGTGCTGGTAAAATGTTCTTACCGCAAGTGGTAAAATCTGCACGTGTGATGAAGCAAGCTGTGGCTTGGCTCAACCCGTTCATTGAAGCGGAAAAAACCCAAGGCGAAGCCAAAGGTAAAATCCTGCTGGCTACAGTAAAAGGCGACGTACACGACATCGGTAAAAATATCGTGGGCGTGGTACTGGGCTGTAACGGTTATGACATCGTGGACCTTGGCGTGATGGTGCCGTGTGAGAAGATTCTACAAACGGCAATTGATGAGAAAGTTGACATCATTGGTCTATCTGGTTTGATCACACCTAGCTTAGATGAAATGGTTTTTGTTGCCAAAGAAATGCAACGTAAAGGCTTTAACATTCCACTGATGATTGGTGGTGCGACCACATCGAAAGCGCATACAGCGGTGAAGATTTCTCCGCAATATCAAAATGATGGTGTGTTCTATACTGCCGATGCATCTCGTGCTGTAGGTGTGACCACACAATTACTTTCTGCTGAAATGAAACCACGATTAATGGCGGACTATGCAGCGGATTATGAAAAAATCCGTACCCGTCTTGCCAACAAGCAACCAAAAGCAGCAAAACTATCTTATGCTGAATCAGTTGAAAATGGTTTCAAAATCGACTTCGACAAGAATGCCCCAGTAAAACCAAACTTCATTGGTTCAGAAACATTCACCAACTATCCTTTAGAAACTTTGGTTGAATACTTCGACTGGACACCATTCTTTATTTCCTGGAGTCTGGCGGGCAAATTCCCGAAAATCCTTGAAGATGAAGTGGTAGGTGAAGCAGCGCGTGATTTGTATGAACAAGCACAAGCAATGCTCAAAGATATTATCGACAATAAACGTTTCGATGCGCGTGCAACGTTCAGCATCTACCCTGCAAATCGTACCGGTTCAGATACGGTTGCTGTGACTGATGAAGCTGGCAATGTAACGCATACCTTCGAGCACTTACGTCAGCAGTCTGACAAAGTCACTGGTAAAGCGAATTACTCTTTGGCTGACTTTATTGCACCGAAAGATGTAGCTCAGGATTACCTTGGCGGCTTTACCGTTTCGATCTTCGGTGCGGAAGAGCTGTCTCAGGAATATAAAGCCAAAGGCGATGACTATAACGCGATTATGGTTCAGGCCTTGGGTGACCGTTTTGCAGAAGCATTTGCAGAGCATTTACACGAACGTATTCGTAAAGAGTTCTGGGGCTATCAAGCAGATGAACAGCTTTCAAATGAAGATTTGATTAAAGAAAAGTATGTCGGTATTCGTCCTGCACCGGGCTACCCTGCTTGTCCTGAACATTCTGAAAAAGCGCCATTGTTTGACTGGTTAGGTACGACAGAGAAGATGGGTACTTACCTGACTTCGAGCTTTGCAATGTGGCCACCTTCATCTGTCAGCGGTTTCTATTATGCAAACCCTGAAACTGAATACTTTAATGTAGGTAAAATCTCTGGCGATCAGTTAGAAGATTATGCGAAGCGTAAAGGTTGGACCTTGGATGAAGCGAAACGTTGGTTAGCACCGAATTTGGATGATTCTGTGGTTTAAGGGTCATTTAGTTTCGATATAAAAAATCCCCTCGAGTGAGGGGATTTTTAATTTTGAATCTCCCCTAACCCCTCTTTTACAAAGAGGGGAATTTCACGCATCAAATTGATTACGTTATACCTCCTCCCTTTTTTAAAGGGAGGTTGGGAGGGATTAAACAGCTCTAAAAATTAAGTTATGATAAGTTATTAAAATTAAAGACAATCTCTAATATGGATCAATTTAATACAAGAGAAATAGCTTCTATCACTTGGGGAACTATATTTATCGTTGCATTAATATTTTTTTCCTTAAAAAATCCTCAGCTCAGAAATTCTCTTATAGCTTTGATCAAAGCTTTTTTTCAAACAAAAATCATTACTTCAATTATATTCACCACTTCATATCTAGCACTGATTATATTGCTTCTCTACCAACTTAAAATTTGGGATTTTAGCCAGATTAAAAACACATTTTTTTGGTATATAACATTTGCGATAGGTACTTTATTCAATATAAATACAATTAGAGAAAATTCAAAAAATTTCTTTCTAAAAACAATAAAATCATCAATAAACTTAAGTATACTTGGCGAATTCAAACATGAGGTGCGACAGTTTGAAAAGTCTTATGATAATCAACAAGCTGAGCAAATTTCTCTAATGGTGTAAGCCAATCTAACGCTTTTCTAGGACGAGTATTCAGTGACATGGCAACTTGATTTAAATAATGCTGATCTGCCTGATTTAAATCAATCCCTTTAGGTAAATATTGCCTAATTAAACCATTCATATTTTCGCATGTGCCTTTTTGCCAGGGTGAATGTGGGTCACAGAAATATACATCTATGCCTAAATCTTCTTCAAGTATTTTATGTTCTGCCATCTCGCGTCCACGGTCATAGGTCAACGTTTTACGCAGTTCTGCAGGTAAATATTTCAGAGCTTCAGTTAAAGCCTTGCGCACTGATTCTGCCTTTGCATCAGGTAATGTTGCCAAGATACAGAGCCGTGTATTTCGTTCAATAAGTGTTGCTATCGAACTTTTATTGTCTTTACCTTTAATTAAATCAGCTTCCCAATGACCCGGTATTTTTCTTTCTTGAACTTCGGCTGGGCGCTCATGAATAGTTTTAATATCCTGTAATATAGAATCTTTTTTAGGTTCACCGTTAGCTTTTCGCTTTTTATTTTCATGACGCAGACAGGATAATAAGTCTTTTTTCAACTCACCCTTTGGTAATGCTCGTATCGTTGAATAAATCGTTGTATGGCTTACATTCATTGTTTGATCCAAATCAGGAAATGTCTTTAAACGCTTTGCTATTTGCTGAGGAGACCATAAACAACGGATCGCTTCAACAATAAATTTCCAGAGGATTGAATCGATTTTGAGTTTTCTGTGACCACGTCTACGTCTAGCGAAGGTGTTATCAGAAGCATATCGAGCTTGATAAACGTCATTGATGCTATTTCTTTTAAGCTCACGATAGATCGTACTAGGATGTCTTTTAATGAGTTCAGCAAATTTTCTGGCTGAAAAGCCTTCTTTTCTTGACTCAAGCATTAATGCAGTACGATCTTCAAAGTTAAGATGATGGTATGACAATTTTATATACTCCATAAACCCTTTAAATTAATTAGGTGGTTTATGTCGCACTTCAAGTTTTACTCTGCCCTTCTTCAATTCATTGTTAATTTTCATACATTTAATTTTTTCATAGAATTAATAGTAATTATTCCCTTTATTACTTTTTTAGCTATTTTGAGTACTGTTGCTAATGACAGTATAGAACAGCAGAAAGTTAAGAGAATTATTGACTACTTATTAACTGTTATTTTTTTCATTTTTTTGGTTCATTTTTTAATTAAGCTTTTTAGAGATTTCTCAAATTTTGCAAACCTCCAAACATTACAAGACTTCTTTATCCCAATCATTTTGACAATATTTTATTTACCATTTCTATGGGTTTTCCTTTTATATATGAAATATGAAGAAATATTCGTAAGACTTCAATTTTTTGGCGAAGATAAAAAGCTCATTCCCATTACAAAATTTTCTTTAGTTTTAAATTTTAGAGCACATGAAGAATTGATTGATGAATGGTTTCATCATATCAAAATCCATAAAATCGCAAATTATAAACAACTATTCGATTCATTTACTATCATCAAACACAGAAATGTAAAAAGGAAAAATTTAGTTGATATTCCTATCCCATTGGGAAGTGGCTGGAATGTATATCAAGCAGAAAATTTCTTAAGTGCCTATGAACTCCAAGTTAAATATTCTGATATTGGCGATGAAATTTGGTTTGGATCTAAACTAATTAAACTAGATGAAGTGTTTAATTCTTCTACATTAACCTACTATATCCAAGGCACTGAAGATATTGTAAAAAAGTTGAAAATTAAACTATTTATCTATGACCTTAATCTTATGAACAAACATCTAAGCATCTTCATTGAAGTGATAAACTACCTGCTCAAAAAGTCACTTAATGTTAGTTTAAGTCAAGATCAAGTTAATAATATTTATAGCTTGGAAAATTTTGTAGACATCTTACATGATAAACAAATTGAATTTCGTTACGAAAAATTTGATCATTCAGCTACACCAGCATGTGAATTCGTATTCTCAATAAAAAATCCCTCCTAACCTCGCTTTAAAAAGGGAGGAACCACACGAATCCGAAACCGCGATCAAATTCATGGCAAGTCCCCCTTTGTAAAAGGGGGATTTAGGGGGATTCAGTAGCTAACTGATTCAAACAATACTGATAAATCACTTCCACCACACTATCCAATTGCTCCACCAATTGCCCATTATCAAATCTGAACACTTTAAACCCAAGTTGAGCCAAAGCCTCATCTCGAATTCGATCTGCTTCTAAGCCTTCTGCTGTAAAGTGCTGACTACCATCACATTCAATGACCAGGTTAGCAGCGGGACAGTAAAAATCCACAATGTAATTTAAAATTGGCTTCTGCCTATAAAACTGCAAACCTAAAATTTGCTTATTCCGAAGTCGTGACCATAATAACTTTTCAGCATCTGTCAGGTTGTTGCGTAAATCACGCGAGGCTTGCTTTAAGTTTTTATTGTAGGGTTTCATTTTTATTCTCTTTTATTTTTAATCTCCCCTCGCCCTTCTTTTTCAAAGAGGGGGACTCCACAGAAACAAATAAATTACGTGACAGGCCCTCCCTTTGAAAAAGGGAGGTTGGGAGAGATTTAATTTATCAAATATGGGCCCCTTTTCTAACCCATCAATCCCAAACTATTCATTTTTACACTTTTAAGTCTGCAAAATTCATCACTTTCATGAATAATAGACCAATAAATTTATCTCCCAAATCAATGACTCTTGGTGTTCCAATGAAGAAACTCATGAACGGTGCTGAAAACATCGTTGTCGAAATGTGCAAAGGCTTTGTCCTGGCACATCCAGAACTGGCATTTAATGAATCTTATAAAATCATTTCTCGAAAAGAAAAACACCAAAATGTCGCGCTGATCAGTGGTGGGGGTAGCGGTCATGAACCTGCTCATGCCGGTTTTGTCGGTCAAGGCATGCTGGACGCTGCCGTATGTGGTGACGTGTTCGCCTCACCTTCACAAATTCAGGTTTATAAAGCCTTGCAGCAAGTGGCGACTGACAAAGGCGTGTTGATGATTATTAAAAACTATTCTGGCGATATGATGAACTTCCAGAATGGTGCTGCCTTAGCGACTGAAGATGGCATCAAAGTTGATTACGTAAAAGTCGCTGATGACATCGCAGTAAAAGACAGCCTATACACTGTCGGTCGTCGTGGTGTTGCCGGTACAATCTTCGTGCATAAGATTGCCGGTGCTGCTGCCTCTAAAGGGTATGAACTAGCACGTGTTAAAGAACTGGCACAAAAAGCTGCGAATAATGTGATTAGCCTTGGTTTTGCCTTTACCTCTTGTACCGTTCCAGCCAAAGGCACACCAACGTTCATTTTAGCTGAAGATGAAATGGAATACGGCGTGGGTATCCACGGTGAACCGGGGATCCGTCGTGAAAAAATCCTGCCGTCTAAAGAACTGGCGCAACGTATTGTCGATGACCTATTTCTGGATCGTCCTGACCTAACTGAAGTGGCTGTTCTGGTAAATGGCTTTGGCACGACTCCACTGCAAGAATTGTATGTGTTCAATAACGATGTATGTGAACATCTGGCAAGTAAAGGCATCAAAATTTACCGTACCTTTGTCGGCAACTACATGACCAGTATCGACATGGCCGGTGCATCAGTTTCCCTACTAGCTGTGGATGATGAACTAAAAACTTATCTGGATGCAGAAGCCAATACGCCTGCTTTTAAAATGGATGGTTCACCTGTACTGCCATTTGAGTTTGCAGCCAAAGGTCAAACGGCTACCCGTACAGTGAATACAGATGTTGAAACACATCCTGAACATGCTGTGATTGCCAATGAACAGTTCACTATCGAGAACATGCGCTATGTTGTGGATGTGATGAGTGTCTGCATCATTAAAAATGAAGTGCCTTTCTGTGAACTGGATGCCCATGCAGGTGACGGTGACTTTGGTATGAGTGTGGCTAAAGGCTTTAAACAACTCAAACGCCAGTGGCATGAACTGGTTCAGGCTGAACAGATGGATGATTTCCTGCTGAACTGCTCCATGATCATCATGGAACATTGTGGTGGCGCTTCAGGTCCAATCTGGGGATCTGCCTTCCGTTCAGCAAGTAAAGCCATTCAAGGTAAACAAACTCTAAGCGTGGCAGATTTTGCCGAGATGCTGCAAGCTGCGGTCAAAGGTATTCAAGTGACTGGTGAGCGTTCATTTGGTCGTGGTGCTGTGGTTGGTGACAAAACCCTGATTGATGCTCTGGCTCCATGTGCAGATTCTTGGTCTGCCAATACTGACAAGACTTTTAAAGAAAACTTTGTTCTAGGTGCTCAAGCGGCAGTTCAAGGTGCAGAATCCACCAAAGAGATCGTAGCGCGTATGGGCCGTGCCGGTACGGTGGGTGATCGTAGCCTGGGTTATCCGGATGCTGGTGCGCATGGTTTAGGTGTGATCTTTACTGATATTGCTGAGCATATTAAATAATTAAAAATCCCTCCTAACCTCCCTTTAGAAAAGAGAGGAACCACGCGAATTTAATATTGTTATTTGATCCATATGGAGTCCCCCCTTTGTAAAAGGGGGATTTAGGGGAATTCCATTCCTTTATTTAAATCTCTCCAAAAACTTCTCCAACTCCTCCGTCACCACCACCCTTTTTCTACCCTTTAATTGATCTTTATCCAGCAAACCTTCTGAGTCTACAACCAGCACTTTATGTCCATCCTGTTTTAAACGCTCGACACCTTCAAATAGCATTCGGGCACCCACATCATGTATCAAAGTGAGATTGGTCAAATCGAGAATAATGGTACTTTTACCTTCAGGTTCATCCTGCAAGATCCGTAGCAGCATTTCAGACTCGGTAAACTGCAATACGCCACGCAGTTCATAAACCACGACGTTATTCTTTTTCCCCACTGTGTAACGACTTTGCAAAATGGTCTGTGCTGACGGCGTACCTTCCATGAGATGCAGTCCCATATCGTGCGACAGATTTTCAAAAATTTTCACACCACGTACACTATTACCATGCTCATCAATTTTTGGGGAAAATACCGCAATTCCCACTTGCCCTGGCAGCACTCCAATAATGCCCCCTGCCACGCCGCTCTTGGCTGGAATACCAACTGTCGTCAGCCAGTCCCCTGCAGCATCGTACATACCGCAGGTCAGCATGACACTGAGTAATTGCCGGACTAAAGCCCGATCCAGCATACGTTTTCCTGTCTTGGGATGCACACCACCATTAGCCAAGATACTGGTGATCACGGCCAGATCTTTGACGGTGACCTTAATCGCACACTGCTTGATATAGCCATGCACGATTTCTTTAGGATCTTCATCCAGCACACCAACAGTACGCAGCATGTAACCAATCGACATGTTACGAAAAGCTGTTTTAATTTCCGAATTATAAACTTGCTCATCAAAAGACAATTCCCGTCCTGCCAGTCCACTAAGAAAACGGCGTAACTGTTCAGCACGTGATACCGTTTTCTTGGCAGGAATTAGGGAATGTGTAGTAATCGCGCCAGAATTAATCATCGGGTTTTTGGGAATATTGCGTTCTTTTTCCAACGAAATCTGATTGAAAGCCTCACCTGATGGTTCTACGCCGACTTTTTCAAGTACCTTTGCCAGTCCAATTTCTTTAATGGCTAGCGCATAAGCGAAAGGCTTGGAAAGCGACTGCATGGTAAATTCAACGTCATCATCCCCGGCAGAATAGATGGTTCCATCTACGGTCGATAGCGCAAGTCCGAGCTTGTCAGGATTAACCGACGCGAGTTCAGGAATGTAATCTGCCAATTCGCCTTTTTTATTATCATGGCAAGCAGAAAGCACATGATTCAAGTAATCCGGTACCGGCGTTTTCATGGCAAATGCTCCCATCTCAATCTTTTATATCATTTTTATTAAAACTGAATACTGAAGGCGGTTTTGCTACTTTTATGCAGTTTTATGTTGTGAAAATGGGAGATGGGTAAAAGAGATAAAAAAAAATAGATGAATTCATTGGACAAGATAAGAAATCTTAAAAATGAGAAATCATAAAGATGAGCACATTATTTTCAGATTACAGGTCTATTTCTATCAAGCAATAAACCTGTAACCGATGACAACCAGCTTGATCTTGCAAGTAGATTATTTTACTTTAGTTTTGCGAATCATCTTATACAATACTTTTGGCGATAAACGTGAGACCAGAACGCCCAGTTTTTCTTTAGAGCCACCCACCACGATATATTCTTCACCACGTTTCAACGCTTCTATAGTCTGACGGGCAAAATCAGCCGGTTCCAGGCCATTTTCAATCACTTCATCCTGCTTGGCCTGAGGTTTACCTTCCCCATTTAAGGCGTTAAAAGATACGTTGGTTTTAATAAAGCCCGGAAAAATCACGGATACCTGGATACCCTGATCTGCCATTTCAGCGCGCAGGCTATTCGCCCACATATGAATCGCGCCTTTGGCTGCTGAATAAGACGCTCGATATTGAGTTCCAAGCAATCCGGCCACACTGGAAATAAAGGCAATCCGACCAGATTTTTGTCTTAAAAATGTCGGTAAAACGGTTTTGGTCAAAAACACCTGAGAGAAATAATCGACTTCCATAATGGCGCGTTCAGTCTGCATGGTGGTTTCCTGAATCAGGGCACGCTGACTGAGTCCGGCATTATTGATTAGCCAATCAATGCGGCCTTTCTCACTCAGCACCTGTTCATAGGCTGTGCGTACCTGATTTTCATCAGTAATATCGGCTACGATTGAGATGTGCTGATCAGGATTCACCAGTCTCGTACGGACTTTTTCCAGTTCTTCCAAACGTCGTGCGGTCAATACTATCTGCGCACCTTGTGCAGCACATTCTTCGGCCAGTGCCTTACCAATTCCTGAAGATGCTCCGGTAATCCAGACGACTTTTCCCTGTAAATTTTCTAGTTTTGCCATTAAATCCTGTCACCCTCTTTATATGAATATGTGCCTGGCGGCATTTCATCTTCCAGAAATGCCAGCAACTGCTCAAAATAATAACTCATGGTATCCGCATCATAGAGGCTACCGAGTTTATCAAAACGTTTATAACCCAGTTGTGTGGTCAGGTGAATCACACCATTCAATGTTTTATCCACCACCACATTAAATTTCAGCATCTTTTTTGGTTCACGCACCAGATGCGTCACTCCTTGATCCACCACTTGGATAAAAGCCTTCAAGGCCGGTGAGACATACTGATTATTGCCACTTTTCATCTGCTCCACGCAGCCCAGCAGTTCCGTGATCAGCATGCGCTCTACCGAATAGCGAACAAAATATCCGTCCTCATTTTCATGGGTCATCTTGTACAGATAGTTCACCATGGGAATCAGTCGGTCATTACCAAAAAACGAAACCGACCACGGCATATATTTGCGTGTGGTTTCTAAAATCTGTTGAATGACTTTTTCAGATTCCTGATCTGGGGAGCTAGAGAGCTGCACCACACGACCAAAAATCTGGTCAATAATTTCACAGGCAATATCGGCCAGATTTTCACCAAGCAGTTTGGCCAGACTTTCCTGTTCGCCAGCATTAAATCGGGAATGCAGGTCTTTAAAGCGTTGATGGGTATCGGGGTGAATCTTGAGAGAAATGCTATAGCTCATCTTGTTATCCTTTTTTTAATCGTCTGCGATGAGTCGCGTTTTTATCAACCTATCATACGTTGAGTTCAGGCAACTGCCAATTGGCGAAAGTTTGCTTTTGGTTAAGCTGCCGCATGGCTTGATTTTTTTGCTACAATAGATGCAATTTTTTATCCACTT
Source organism: Acinetobacter variabilis (assembly GCF_000369625.1). Lineage (GTDB taxonomy): Bacteria > Pseudomonadota > Gammaproteobacteria > Pseudomonadales > Moraxellaceae > Acinetobacter > Acinetobacter variabilis. The sequence continues at coordinate 268,630 of NZ_KB850113.1, read as the reverse complement.
TTGATCTGTTTAGACTATGACTGATTCAGCGCAAAATATTGCTACGACCTACGATCCGACCGAGATCGAGAAAAAATGGTACCAAACCTGGGAAGAGCGCGGTTACTTCAAGCCGTCTCAAAAAGGTGAATCATTCTGTATCATGATTCCGCCGCCAAACGTCACTGGTAGCTTGCACATGGGTCATGGTTTTAACAATGCCATCATGGATGCCTTGACTCGTTATAATCGTATGTCAGGCAAAAATACCTTATGGCAGCCAGGTACTGACCATGCGGGTATTGCAACCCAGATGGTTGTTGAGCGTCAGTTAGGTGCTCAAGGCGTAAGCCGTCATGATCTGGGCCGTGAAAAGTTCATCGAAAAAGTTTGGGAATGGAAAGAACAGTCTGGCGGTAACATTACCCGTCAAATCCGTCGTCTGGGATCTTCAGTAGACTGGTCACGTGAACGCTTTACCATGGATGAAGGTTTATCCAATGCCGTTAAAGAAGTGTTCGTGAAACTGCATGAAGAAGGCCTGATTTACCGCGGTAAACGTCTGGTGAACTGGGATCCTAAATTGCAAACTGCCCTGTCCGACCTTGAGGTAGAATCTGATAAAGAAGAACAAAGCTCATTGTGGCACTTCAAATATTTCTTTGAAGATAAATCGCTTCGCACTCAAGATGGCAAAGACCATATTGTCGTTGCCACCACTCGTCCAGAAACATTACTTGGTGATACTGCGGTTGCGGTCAACCCTGAAGATGAGCGTTATGCACATCTTGTCGGCAAAAATATTGTATTGCCAATTACTGGCCGTACAGTTGCCATCGTTGCTGACGAATATGTTGAAAAAGAATTCGGTACAGGCTGTGTGAAAATTACGCCTGCGCACGACTTCAATGACTATGAAGTGGGTAAACGCTGTGGTCTGGCACTGATCAACATCTTCAACAAAAATGCCGAAGTTCTGGCTGAGTTTGAATATATCGAAAAAGCGGGCGAGCAGATTTCTAAAACCATTCCTGCTCCTGCAGACTACATCGGTTTAGAGCGTTTTGAAGCGCGTAAAAAGCTGGTAGCTCAAGCTGAAGCTGAAGGCTGGTTAGATCAAATCCAACCTTACACCCTGAAACCACCTCGCGGGGACCGTTCAGGCGTGATCGTTGAGCCATTACTGACTGACCAATGGTATGTGAAAATCGCGCCACTGGCGAAACCAGCGATTGAAGCGGTTCAAGACGGTCGCATCAAATTCGTTCCTGAACAGTACAGCAATATGTACATGGCGTGGATGAACAACATCCAAGACTGGTGTATCTCGCGTCAATTGTGGTGGGGTCACCGTATCCCTGCTTGGTACGATGCTGAAGGCAACGTATATGTTGGTCGTGACGAAGCTGAAGTTCGTGCGAAAAACAACATCCCTGCCGATGTTCAATTGAAACAGGATGAAGATGTACTGGATACCTGGTTCTCTTCAGGTCTTTGGACATTCTCAACTTTAGGTTGGACTGGCGATGAAGCAAAAGACAAAGAAAACTACTTCTTAAATACATTCCACCCAACAGATGTATTGGTGACAGGTTTTGACATCATCTTCTTCTGGGTTGCACGTATGATCATGCTGACCATGTACTTCATGAAAAATGAAGATGGCACACCACAAGTACCATTCAAAACTGTGTATGTACACGGTCTGGTACGTGATGGCGAAGGTCAGAAGATGTCTAAGTCTAAGGGTAACGTACTTGACCCATTAGACCTGATTGACGGTGTTGATCTGGAAACCTTGGTACAAAAACGTACTTTCGGTCTGATGAATCCAAAACAGGCTGCGAAGATTGAGAAATCTACCCGTAAAGAATTCCCTGAAGGTATTCAGGCTTATGGTACTGACGCAGTTCGTTTCACATTCTGTGCACTTGCCAACACTGGCCGTGACATCAAGTTCGACATGAAACGTGTTGAAGGTTACCGTAACTTCGCCAACAAAATCTGGAACGGTACACGTTTCGTGATGATGAACGTGGAAGGTCAAACCGTTGGTCAAACTGCACGTCCTGATCTGTGGGAATTGCCTGAACAATGGATCGTAAGCCGTCTGCAAAAAGCAGAACAAGCGGTTCAGCAAGCATTCGCGACTTACCGTCTTGATCTTGCTGCTCAAGCGATCTACGAATTTATCTGGAATGAATACTGTGACTGGTATGTCGAGCTGACCAAACCGGTTCTGAATGATGAAAGCGTATCTGAAGAGCGTAAAGCTGAAGTTCGTCGCGTATTATTGGCTGTGATGGAAGCGTCTTTACGTCTTGCTCACCCAATCATGCCGTATCTGACTGAAGAAATCTGGCAAACGCTTGCTCCTAAACTGGGGATCTCTGGCGAGACTATCATGCTGGCTCAGTACCCTGTTGCAGATGAAGCGAAGATCAACGAACAGGCTGAAGCAGACATGCAATGGCTACAAGGTTTGATCGGTGCTGTACGTAACATCCGTGGTGAGATGGGCTTAGGTAATGCTCGTTTGTTGCCTGTTCTTCTTCAAAACACGACTGATGCGGAAAAAGCACAGATCACACGCATCGAAGCGTTATTTAAAGCATTGGCGAAAGTTGAAAGCATCACTTTCCTAGCTGATGGCGAACAACCACCGTTGTCTTCTTCTTCTGTTGTTGGTCACGTATCTGTATTCGTTCCAATGAAAGGTCTGATTGACCCGAAAGCGGAATTGGGACGCCTACAAAAAGACTTAGACAAGGTTCAAAAGCAGCATGACCAAATTGCAACTAAACTTGCAAATGAAGGTTTTGTGGCAAAAGCCCCTGCTGCTGTGGTTGAAGGCGAGAAAGTAAAACTTGCTGAGTTTGCTGATCAGTTAGCGAAGATTAAAGCGAATATGGAGCAAATTGCGGCGCTTTAATGTGTTGTTAGTTTGATCTAATTTGTAGTATAAAGGGCTGATTATTCAGCCCTTTCTTTTTTAGCTAACGGGACTCTCATATCTACCAAATAAGGAGGAAATAGTATTCCAACACGTTTATTTTTTTCATTAAATCCTAATCTAGCAGTACTTAAAAGATGTTCAATTTGCGGTCTAATTTTTACATCTAATTTACTCAAAATATAGTTTATAAAATTTTTCACAACTTCGTATTCATCATAAATAGACGCTATATTCATCGTTCGAATTGAAACACCTATACTCTTTTCCCAAAAATCTTCATATTCCTCAAAAATAGGCATTTTATTATCAAAATATACGCTGCCAAATGCTTGTTTATTAACAATTACATTCCCATGAAGTAAATCATTCCTTTCATTCATCAAAGTATGAAACCTTTTACACTCCTCTGTTGTATAATCAACATTAGATGAAAATCCATTACAATTTAAATGCAATGATTGAACTCTAATATCTATAGGCTGTCTAAGAGTAGTTTGATAGAGTCTGTCATTTGATTTAATTTCAGGCTTAGCTAATATAAATAATAAGAAATTTACAAAAGATTCTGCCATAACAGGCAACATAGCTCTTAAACCAAAGACTTGCCCAACTGCAAAATCATATTTTTGAAGTGTTTGTGTCCATTTTTCTTTAACTTCCTCAAACTCCAATTGATTTTGAGTGATCTTTAAATCTATACGATCTTGCTCTAAGTTTAAATTCAGCTCATTTAACTTTATAAAACTTTGTTCAATCGTAGACTTAATACGATAATACGGATTAATAAATTCAGTCCATTTTTCCAATGACTTTTTAGTTATAGATATACCTTGTCCATAATTTTTAAAATCTCCTTTGATTTGGCTAATGAAGTCGAACTTATTTAGTCCTAACTCGATAACTTCACCACTAACATGTATTTCTGTTCTGAAATTATGTCCTTGAATATGAACTAGTCCTTTAGGGGAATCTAACATCCAATCCCAATGAATTAAATTATCTGAATCATCATTTTTTAATATTGTTAAAATTCCATTGGGATCACCATATTTTGCTGATAAATAGCAAAATAAATCAATTGGTTTGATCTCATTTGTGATTTCCCAAATTTCGCCTTTTTTTGAACTATCATTTAATTTTCTTTTATCTAATAATTCTACAATGTCTAAAGGATTAAATTCTTGTAATTCCAAGAAAAAATTTTCCATTTAATTATCCAAATAACATAACTCCTTGTGATAATACATTTTTCTATTATTTATCAAAAGGCTAGACCGTCACTTAAAGATAATTTTTTTCATAGTTCAAACCCTCACCCCAGCCCTCTCCCATAGGGAGAGGGAGCGTTATTTGATTTAATTCTTGTATGAATTTCACAATGGATTCCCCTCTCCTTTTAGGAGAGGGTTAGGGAGAGGTGCTTTTATTTTAGAAACCCTCTTCCCCGCCTTCTCCCATAGGGAGAGGGAGCGTCATTTGATTTAATGCCTACATGGATTTCAAAATGGAGTTCCCTCTCCTTTTAGGAGAGGGTTAGGGAGAGGTGCTTTTAAATTTCTTTCATTATAAATTCTACCCTCACCCTAGCCCTCTCCCTGAGGGAAAAGGAGCCTTCATTACTCATCCTTTTTTCAGTTGTGAACACACCTGCCATAAGTCTTCTAAAACCACATCCGTCCTCCCCAACACATCATGATTCCAATAGCGCACGACCGTTAAACCTAAAGCCTCTAAAAACTTAGTCCGTTCAACATCATATTCTTTTGCATCATCCGTTCCATGCTGACCGCCATCTGACTCAACAACCAAACTAATTTCATGACAGTAAAAATCTACAATATAAGGTGTAATCACATGTTGACGACGGAATTTCAGATTCATAAAACGTTTGGCACGAAGCAGTTGCCACATGAGGTGTTCTGCATCGGTGGCGGTGTGGCGCATGGATTTTGCGAATTCTAATAATTGGGGTTCTATTTTCATTTTATTTCTTCTTAATATAATTCTTATTATATGATACATAATGGAATTCCCTCTCCTCTTAGGAGATGAGCAGCACTGCTGCGCAAGGGAGAGGTTTGCTTTAATTCACTACACATATTCCACAAATCCTCCAACACCACATCCGTCCGCTCTCCTCCTAGGAGAGGGTTAGGGAGAGGTAATTCTAATTAAGTTAAAGCATCCCATGCCTTAAAAATATCTCTAATCCACTCACCTTTTTAATATACATCAGGCGTTCTTTTTCTACTTTAATCTGCTGCTTTATAGTAGAAGTATCTTCATCAATTTGCTTATACAGATCAGCAATTTGAACTTTTCCCTTTGCTTTTTTTACTGCAATTCTGGTTTTCGATGACCAGACCAATCTATGGAGCAAGGTATCAATCTGTTCTTGTAATTTCTGGCTTTGTGCATCCAAAGCCAGTTGATATAGCTTGACTTGCTCTGCACTTAAACTCTTTTGCGAAGGATCTCGATCTTGCTCAATCTGAAGCTGCATTTTTAGTAAGGCAAACAAATCCTGTTCTGCATAGGCCTCATTGGCACGTTGCAACAATTCTGTCTTTTTAATCTTTTTTACATCATTCGCTTCACGGTCAGGGTGAATCGCCGCAGCAATCTTTAAATATACCGATTTCACTGACTGCTCTGCCATCGCCGCTGCCTGCTCCTGTTTTTCCTGCTGGCGTTTTAGTTTGGCCTGCTCGCGGATTTGCTGAAAATGATCAGAAGCCCATTCTTCAAATCTCTCAGCATCTGCCGGATCTGGGACATTTTCATTCTCAAAGAATCTTTCTAGTTCATTAGTCTTTTTTTGGCTTTTTCTGAATTGAGCATGTTCGGCACGTTGCTGATAATAAGTGAAAATTTCATTCACCTTATTGATTTCTTGCGCTGACATTGCCTGAGAATCTTGCAGATAATCTGCCAGGTATTGAATCTTCTCATCCAGCACTATCAACTCGGTCTTGGTGAAATCTGTTTCCTGTAAATGCGTCCAGAGCTGTTCAAGCTGCTCAAACAGAACACCATGCAATTCATGATAGACCGGCATGAAAGTTTTATGCGTATATTGCTGTAGGTCTTCTTCAGCCTGTTGCCATTTTTTTAACTCCAACTTCTGCTGTTCGATTTTATCAATCAAACGATCCAGCTTCTTCTGCTGTGGCGAAAGCGCTGTGAATGGTTGGATCATGGTTTTTAAGTCAAAGAGCATGGCAGCAGAAAGACCCAAGGAAATCTTATCTATATTAATTCTTTCAGCTTTCGCCACAAAGTTCTTTTCACCTTAGGCTATTGAAATTTGTATCAGAATTAAAAAAAGCAGAACTAAGTCTGCTTTTTTCACGCGGCTCTTTATTATTCCAGTACAACACGGCCATTTAAAGACTGCACTGGACGGTTATTTGGATGGCCCATTAACTTGGAAAATTCTGAAATCTGTGTCGCAGAGGCCTGCTGGATTTCTTTCAGAATTAACCAGCGCACACCTTCAGAACATGGTGGTGTGGTCAGCGAACCACTAAAGCGGTAATAATCCAGATTCTTAGGCAACATCTCATTTACAGGTTGCGGTTTCTTCAAGACGACTTTTTCACCTTGCTTTTTCGGCAAGCGATTCCACATACGTTTAAGCATCGGATTTTCTGTACCCTGCTCAAACATCATCGCCACTACAGCAAGTTCCCCTTGAGCATTGGCATGGACAAAATGAATCTCTAGAGGATAGCTCTTGCCCTTAATCAGGTTCTCACTTGGGCTATGCAGATGAAACTGTTTCAGCACAAAAGTTTCACCATCCAGCTGCAATTCTCCGCCTTGAGCAAAGTCTACCTGAACGGTATGACCTTTATTTTCGATTGCGTGAATCATGGTGTTATAGCTAAACTTGAGCGGTTCCAATTCAGCTTTGACTGTTCGCTCAATATTGATCGGTGACTGGTTCAGTCCATTACAGGCTGAATATTTCTGGTTTAGAGTCGACCATTGTTCAGGCTGAGTATAGTTCCAGTCTGCATCTGCAAATACTGCTGTACTTAAGCCCATAACCGTTAAAAGCGTGAATATCTTTTTCACAATACATCCTTTCTTGGAAGTCAAAATCAATTTTTTTAATTTAAAAAACAGATTTTTAGCTTGATCTAATCGCTATATTTTTCAGGGCACAACATACAGAAATTTATAAGTATCAAGTTATTTGATTACAAATCATTAAATAGTTCTCATTATTCCAAGGAAATTGCTCAGATTTTATCTTGATATATTTCAGCAGGATATTATTTATGCTGATTAAAAGTCACACAGAGTAAAATGTGAACTGGTTCAAATTTAATCTATTGAATAATCAATCAATATTTACATGAAATATCTATCTTATTTTCTCAAAATCGCTATATCTTTTACTTATAGCGATCACATTTAAAAAACATAATTTATTTTTATTCAAAAACTTACACAATTACAGCAGCAAACTAACAGTCGAGATTGCTAGACTCGGAACAAAGAGTGATCTGGAATAATAACAATGGACTGGGCCACCATATTTATAAATGATACGACCTGGGAATTTGCCACAGAGATTTTGCTGCGCTGTGTAGTGATGTACGCGATGATTATCCTGTTTCTGCGGCTGACAGGTAAACGTGGGGTACGACAACTTTCGATCTTTGAAGTCACCATCATTCTTGCCTTGGGTTCCATTGCCGGCGATCCGATGTTTACAGAAGATCTTCCCCTGATCCAGGCGGCGTTGATCATGTCGGTGATCATTTTCCTGTATCGTCTGACCACCTGGCTCATGATGAAATTTCAATGGTTTGAAGACCTGCTCGAAGGCAAACCGATTCATATTGTGGAAGATGGTTTACTGGTCATTGATGAAATTAAAAAAGGCAAAATGTCTCATGATGAATTCTTTGCTGAGATGCGTCAGCAAGGCATTGAACATTTGGGTCAGGTGCGCTTAGGTTTACTGGAAACTGACGGTAAATTCAGTATTCTATATTTCCATCCAGATGATGTTCGGCATGGGCTCCCGCTTTTCCCTAAATCCTGCCGCATAGTCAAAGAAGTTAAGCCAGAAGAGCTTTATGCCTGTATCTATTGCGGTCAAGTCCAGCATTTAGAAGAAGCAGCACAGACTTGTCCGCGCTGTCGCTCTCACCAATGGGCAAAAGCCATGAATAGCCATCGGATTACTTAGAGCTGCTTAAGCCGTTGCAAATGATCAAAGATTTCTGGTAGTTGCTGAATCTTGTATTGAATATAATCGGCATCCGGATGAAAACCTTGCATCCACAAAGCATGCATACCTGCGGCTGTTGCACCTTGAACATCATTAACAGGATGATCGCCAATATATAGACACTTCTCTGGCTGCACGCCTAAACGCTCTGCGGTAATCTGGAAAATTTCCGGTTGCGGTTTATTAAAGCCGACCAATCCTGAACTGACAATCTCATCAAAATAATCTGCAATACCTAAACCGCGAATGGTATTTAATCGGGTATCATGTCCGCCATTGGACACAATCGCCAAGCGATAACCTTCAGTTTTAAGCTGTTTTAATACTTGCCCTGCTTGCGGCATCTCTACGGCGAAACGTCCAAACTGGCTAAACCAGAACTGCGCTAGCTCCTTTAGATCTGGTGGAGTTAACCAAGATAATTCCTGCAATAATGCATATGCAGCTGAAGCGCCAATACTGCCATGAGTCAGCAATTCCTTTTTCGGATAACCGCCATTGTCTACGCGTCGCACAATCTCAATAATTTTCTCAAGTTCAACCTGTGCTAGTGCCGAAGCATAATATTCTGCCAGATAACGGCTATAGGCCTGTGTCGTCAGGTCACGGTGCGTCAAGGTATTGTCGAGATCGAATAGAACAGCTTGAATGGTCATAATTTAAAAAGGAATAGAAGGTTTTCTGTCATGGTAACAGCTGGGAACTTTCAGGGTTAGACCTAAAATTGCTAAGTTTTGTTGTTTCAGGCATAAAAAAAGCGATGCCGAAGCACCGCTTTTTTTGCTCTAAAATTAGAACTTGTATTCGACGCCTGTACCAACCACTGGTTGTTTAGTTTCTAATGAACCTTGTTCAAGTGTTAGATAACCTGCATAGCCATAAGCTTTGACTTGTTTAGAGAAAGCATAGTCTGCACCAACAATAATTTGTTGTGCTTCATAATCAGCTTTAGCAGTAGTAAATTCAGTCGTGTTCTGGCTATATTGACCTTTTACTGTCCAGTTTTTTGCATTTGGCAGGTTGTATTCTGCACCAATTAACCAGCCTTGTGCATCATCAATAGATGCAGCTGCAGCATCATTACCTGCAACACCTTCAACTTCTGAAGTTTGGTATAAAGCACGTAGAGACAGACCACCATCAAGGTTTACACGACCAATCGCACGAATAGTGTTCGCTGCAGCAAATGCACTACCTGCTACCCCACCTGTTACTTCCGGAGCAGAAGCATTTACAAAACCACGACCTGCAAAGTTTGATGGAATCGCTTTGTCATAACCAAGACCTAAAACTACAGGTTTGCTGTCATAGACTACAGATGCTGACCATGCATCGCCTAAACCACGGCCTGCAACTTTAGAACCACCATTGGATTTAGATACACCACTCGCTTCACCAGTTGCTAATAGTGCAGTCGCTTTAAGTTTACCTTCACCTACCGCAAGAGCTGGAGCTTCATAAACTACAACGTTATCAATACGGTTTTCACCAGTAAAAATACCTGCGACATCGGCTTTATTATCAATATAGTTATTAAAAGTATCTACAACCGCAGAAAGCTGTTTTACAGGCGTATCAATTTTACCTACTTTTAAAGCACCCAGTTTTTCATCTTTTAAACCAACAAAGATATTACGCGGTACAAAAGTATCATTACCCTCGCCACCCTGACCATCATCTGTATAGAAGGTTAATTCAGCTTGATAAAGTGCGCTTAAACGGTCAGTCAGTTTTTCATCACCTTTAATACCGATGAATGAATTATTGCTATTTAATTCTACAACGTCACGGTTCTTACCTACATTGTCTTCAGGTAGGTAATCTGCAGTTACGTCAATTTCACCATAGAAAGTTGGTGCTGCAAATGTAGTCCCCGCTAAAAGGCTGAGTGCGATTGCTGTTGCTAACTTAGTTTTCATTAAAAAATCCTTTAACTTATTTTGTTACAAATAATACACACGACGCCTATATTACAAAATTATTAAAAAAATATTTATATATTCTTTTTAATACTTTAGGTGGAGAGTCAATTAACTTACTTATTTATAAGAGATTTTAAATATTTTTCGCTACTTTCATCCATCGGAAAATAGGAATCAGGCAAAAAATCGCGATAATTACGATCAAATTTAGATAGTTTTGGTAACCTAAAGCATCCCCTAGTAGCCCGCTCAGGCTATAAAGTCCCCCGCTTATAGTTGCCATCAAGGCGACCTGAAAGGTGAAATCCGTCCCTGCCAGATGCTTGCGACTGTATTGCATCACCAAGGTCAGCATAACCACTAAGAGCATGGCCGATACCATATCTTCAGCAGCATTGATAAGATAAATGATCCAGTTTTCTACTTTGTTCTGGGCTTCATATCGTGCAGCCAGCCAAGCATAAGCGATTAGACTGAGTATTTTCAGAATAGAGAAAATCATTAAACTCCAACTGCGCGACCAGTATTTCAAACACCAGCCTGCTAGCCCTGCGCCAATCAACGCTGCAAAAGCGCCGAGCATGGTGACATAAATACCAATCTGACCAAAACTCAGTCCCAAATCGACCATCAAAGGTTTTAATAATGGCCCAGACAGACCATCCGCCACTTTAAAGGTTAGTAAAACCAGCAGCCATGTCGCCAAGGTAGAATCAGCTAAAAAATATTGAAAATAAGCTTTAATTCTAGTCCGAGCAGGTAATTTCTCAGGTGATGAAGAAATCATCTTTTGATGATCTGGTTCTTTAAACCATAACACCGGTAAAGTATTCAGAAAGACCAGAACTGCCAGCAGTAAAAAGGTCATCTGCCAATGCAAAAAGTCGAGTAACCACAGGATTGCCCCGCCTCCCACAATAAAGCCCAAGCGGGAACCAATCACCTGAAAGGTATTACCCCAGTGTTGCTGTTCATTTTTTAAAATATTGACTGCCAGTCCATCCGTGGCAATATCCTGAGTAGCACCAATCCCATTCATCACTAACAACGTGACAAAAAAGATCAGCAGGTACAGCGGCTGGTTTAAGGCTTGGATCGGCAAGAAGGACAGTCCAATCAGTACAGAGACGGAAAGCCATTGCAAAGGAATAATCCAGCTTCGATAATGACCTCTAGCTTTTGATCCATGGCGATCAACTAAAGGTGCCCAGAAGATTTTAATCGACCATGGCAGCATGAGCAGGCCAAAGCCACCAATATGTGCCAGAGATACGCCTTCAGCCCGCAGAATGACCGGTAAGGCATGGGTCATAAACCCGACCGGAAGCCCCTGTGCCCAATATAGGGAAAACAATAAAATATAAGTATTCCGCATATTCAACGCAGGCCCTTAAGGTAAAAATGCTAAAAGCATCCATCATCGCTATACATTTTGCCAATGATCCGGATTTTACAACAGTCTAATATGATCAAAAATAAAGAAAAATAAGTTTCAGGATGAGACATTGATGAGTACAACACGTTTCCCCAGACTCCCTCCATTGGTTCCCTCCCGCGGAGGTAAACTGAGCCAGACCCTGTTTAAACAGCTATTTTTGGCTCAGGGCTGGCAGCTTAAAGGCGAATTCCCTAACCTGCCTAAAGCAGTGGCAATTATTTCCCCGCATACCTCAAATATCGATGCCTGGTTAGGCTTTAATGCCCTGCTTGGTCTGGGTATTCAGATTACGATTTTTGGTAAAGACAGCCTGTTTCGTACTCCACTTAAACCCATTCTGGAATGGATCGGTGTAGTTCCTGTAGTACGCGATACACCGCAAGGTCACACCCGACAAATTGTTGATGTGATTAATAAGACAGATCGGATCTGGGTAGGTATGGCACCGGAAGGTTCTCGCAAGGCGCCAGAAAAAATCCGCAGCGGTTTTTATCATATTGCCAAGGCAGCCAATTTACCGATCGTGATGTTTTCCTTTGACTATGACATCAAGACCATTCATATCCTCGGTGTATATCACCTGACAGGTGATTATGAATATGATCTGGAACAGATCTATAAGCATTATGAAGGTAAATTTTCGGCCAAAAATCCGGATTGGGTCGCCAGGCCGTTACAAAAGCTTTTGAAAAAAGACTAGGCAAAACTGGCTTTTTTTGATGTGATAGCCTGAATTTTGTTGATTTAATCGCCAGTTTTTTTATAATGAAATTAGCCCGTTATGCTCTGATTGGCTGCTTGGGCTTAAGCCTTGCAGCATGTGATAAAGCTACTAAAACCCCAGCACCCTCTACTCCTCTTCAGGCTCGTGAACCTGTGGTAGCTATTGCTCTCGGTGGTGGCGGTGCCAAAGGCTTTGCCCATATCGGGGTACTTAAAGTCCTCGAATCGCATGGCATCAAACCGAAGATTGTTACTGGAACCAGTGCCGGGAGTTTCGTAGGCAGTCTATATGCCAGCGGCAAATCTCCCTTTCAGTTGCAGCAAATCGCCTTGAACTTTAAAGAATCCGATATTCGTGATTTAACCCTGAACCGCCAAGGAATTATTGCCGGACAGAAACTGCAGGATTTCGTCAATAAAAATGTGGCGAATAAACCAATTGAACAGTTCCCGATTCGCTTCGCGGCGGTGGCAACCCGCCTAGACAATGGCCGTAAAGCTGACTTTATCAAAGGCAATGCCGGACAAGCCGTGCGTGCCTCTTGCAGTATTCCAAATGTCTTTGTACCTGCTGTGATTGGCGGTACAAAATATGTCGATGGCGGTCTGGTTAGCCCGATTCCGGTAAAAACGGCCAAAGATATGGGAGCTGATATTGTTATTGCCGTAGATATTTCTGCACGTCCGGACAGCAATAAAGCGCTCAACATGTGGGGCGTACTGGATCAGACGATTAATATCATGGGTCAGCAAAGCATCAATGAAGAACTCAGTCAGGCCAATATTGTAATCCAGCCTAAAGTAGGCCATATCGGCACACTGGATTTAAAAGCCAGTAATGAAACCATTCTCGAAGGTGAAAAAGCTGCGCAATTAAAAATCCGTTCAATTGAAAAAGCCATCAGTGATTTTAGGCAATCTCCGGCTGCATTCAAGCCTGCACGACCGGCAAAATTTTAATCAGAACTTTTTTATATTCATCTGCTGCCGCATCTGCTACATTGGAATTAAATCATATAAAGATGATGATTAATTAAATACTTAGCACTATAGGTCACGATATGGAATTAGTTCTTGAACCTTGGCACTGGTTTGTATTGGGAATACTTCTTATTCTTTCAGAATTACTACTGCCCGCTTTTGCTGCCCTCTGGTTCGGGATTGGTGCCATTATGGTTGGCATTCTGTACTGGATGTTCCCGATGATGGGACTGACCACCCAGATCCTGACCTGGATCATCCTGTCTGTTCTTTGTACCTTGCTCTGGTTCAAGTTTATCAAGCCGCTTTCTATCGACAAGACCAAAGCCGGCCTGTCGCGCGAAGCCACTATTGGCCAAATTGGCATGGTGATCCAGACCGATCTTGAACAGGATCAGATCCGGGTCCGTTTTCCGCTGCCTGTTTTAGGCTCGGATGAATGGGATTGCCGCGCTCTGGATAAAGTTCAGGTTGGAGATCGTGTCCGTGTTGTCGATATTCTGGGAAATGACCTGGTTGTACAGCCCCACAGCACTCAATATCAAAACGAAAAAGGTGAATAAATTATGTCTGCTGGCACTATCATTGTTATTGCGTTCTTGGCCTTTGTTGCGATTACCATTTTTAAAGGTGTACGGATTGTTCCACAAGGCTATAAATGGATCGTGCAACGTCTAGGTAAATATCACACCACACTCAATCCTGGCCTGAATTTTGTCATTCCTTATGTAGATGAAGTGGCTTATAAAGTCACCACCAAAGATATTGTTCTGGATATTCCTTCGCAGGAAGTAATTACCCGTGATAACGCCGTCTTGCTGATGAATGCGGTAGCTTATATCAACCTGACAACTCCAGAAAAAGCGGTATACGGGATTGAGAACTACTCATGGGCAATTCAGAACCTGGTACAAACTTCGCTACGTTCAATCGTGGGTGAAATGGATCTGGATGATGCTTTATCTTCACGTGATCATATCAAGGCACGTTTAAAGTCCAGCATTTCTGATGATATTTCAGACTGGGGTATCACCTTAAAGACGGTTGAAATTCAGGACATTAAACCTTCTGTAACCATGCAGACTGCAATGGAAGAACAGGCAGCTGCAGAGCGTCAACGTCGTGCAACCGTGACTAAAGCGGATGGTGAAAAACAGGCCGCCATTCTGGAAGCTGATGGTCGTCTGGAAGCTTCACGTCGTGATGCAGAAGCACAAGTCGTACTGGCAGAATCTTCCCAACGTGCGATTGATATGGTGAGTCAGGCAATTGGCGACAAGGAAATTCCTGTGGCTTATCTGTTGGGTGAACAATATGTCAAAGCCATGCAGGATATGGCCAAGTCTCCAAATGCCAAGACTGTGGTCTTGCCTGCCGATGTGCTGAATACCATTCGCGGTGTGATGGGACGTCACTAAATTTCAGAGATACTTCACAATAGGCAGCCAATTGGTTGCCTATTTTCTTTCAAAATAAGAAAATCTCAGCAAAGATTGTGAATTTATGGTTAAATTTCGCGTTTATTTTTGAAATCCTCTGGATTCGATGTTGCTTGGCTTTCGGATTAAAGTCTTTCGCATCTGTCAAAATCCTTGTTTCGATCTACTGTCCAACTTAAAAATGGATACCGTATGAGCTCCCTAAATCCAACCTTAATTACCTTTCTTTTTTATATTGTCGGCATGGTCGTGATCGGCCTGATGGCATACCGCGCGACAAACAACTTTTCCGATTACATCTTAGGGGGCCGACGTTTAGGTAGTTTCGTAACTGCACTTTCTGCAGGGGCTTCCGACATGAGTGGCTGGCTGCTGATGGGCTTACCAGGCGCAATTTATCTTTCTGGCCTGTCTGAAATGTGGATTGCGATTGGTCTGATTATCGGTGCATGGCTGAACTGGCTGCTAGTTGCGGGCCGTTTACGGGTCCATACCGAAGTCCAGCACAATGCCCTGACCCTACCGGACTATTTCTCGAACCGCTTTAACGATCAGAAAAAAGTGCTGCGTGTGGTTTCTGCATTTGTCATTCTGATTTTCTTTGCGATTTACTGTGCGTCAGGCATGGTGGCAGGTGCACGTCTATTCGAAAGCATGTTCGATATGTCTTATAATACGGCACTCTGGATCAGTGCAATTGCAACGATCAGTTATGTATTTATCGGCGGTTTCCTGGCAGTCAGCTGGACCGATACCATTCAGGCAACCCTGATGATCTTTGCCCTGCTCCTCACACCAATTGTAACCATTCTGACTTTTTCAGATATGTCACAAGTTACGCTCGCTTTGGAAGCCGCACGCCCACAGGCCATGAACCTGGTCGGTGATCTAAGTACCATCGCAATCCTGTCCTTAATGGCATGGGGTTTGGGTTATTTTGGTCAGCCGCATATTTTAGTACGTTTTATGGCCGCCGATTCAGTGAAGTCGATTCCGAATGCACGTCGTATCGGGATGACCTGGATGACACTTTGTCTAGGTGGCGCAGTAGCTGCAGGTTTCTTTGGTATTGCCTACTTTCAGCAACATCCGGAAATCGCTACTGTGGTGAATGCCAATCCTGAAACCGTATTTATGGAACTGACTAAAATCCTGTTCAATCCATGGATTGCCGGTGTAGTTCTAGCGGCCATTCTCGCTGCAGTAATGAGTACGCTTAGCTGTCAGTTACTGGTTTGTTCAAGTACCTTGACTGAAGACTTCTATAAATCATTTCTGCGTAAAAATGCTTCACAAAAAGAGCTGGTGTGGGTCGGTCGTTTGATGGTACTTCTCATTGCTTTACTGGCGATCTGGATGGCTGGTAATCCTGAATCTAAAGTGCTTGGTCTGGTGGCGTATGCCTGGGCTGGTTTTGGCGCTGCTTTTGGTCCATTGATTATTCTGTCTCTGTTCTGGAAACGTATGACCTTGAATGGTGCTTTGGCAGGTATGATCGTTGGCGCATGTATGGTGATTCTGTGGAAGAATACTATTGGCGGAACAGGTCTTGGCTTTATTCCAGCCGGTATCTATGAAATTATTCCAGGCTTTATCTGTTCATGGATTGCGATTGTGGTTGTGAGTCTATTAGGCAAAGCGCCAACAGCTGAAATTACCACACGCTTTGAACAGGCAGAACGTCTGTATAATGAAAGCAAATAATTCCATATACATATAAAAAAGAGGACTTTAAGTCCTCTTTTTTATGCTTGTTTTAAGCTGATTTCAGGAAGATTAGTTTATTCAAATCAGCTTTTACGTGTCAGCAGGAACTGGGTAATCTGCATCAGGTCATCGGCTTGCCCTTCAAAATGATTCAGTGCAGTCATCGCCTGATCATGTAACCGCTGTGCATAGTCTTGGGCTTGCTCTAAACCCATCAATGCAGGATAAGTTGACTTCTCCACTTGTTCATCCTTGCCCGCCGTTTTACCCAGCACTTCTGTATCAGAAATAATATCCAAAATATCGTCCTGTACCTGGAAAGCTAGACCAATCGCTTGCCCGAATTCACGCAGTTTTGGAATCGCCACATCAGTCCCTTCAAAGATGGTTACCGCTGCCATCATAATCGCTGCACTGATCAGAGCACCGGTTTTATTACGGTGAATGGTTTCCAATGCTTCCTGATCAATTTTTTTGGCTTCGGCTTGTAAATCCAGTACCTGACCATTGACCATTTTCGAGGAAGCAGTCGCCAGAATCTGCATTTGCTTCAAGACAATCGCTGGCTCTACTGCAGGCCCCTGATCAAACAGACGACTACCCAGAATTTCAAACGCCATAGATTGCAAAATATCACCTGCCAGAAGAGCCGTATCTTCACCAAAAGCAGCATGACAGGTTGGCTGACCACGACGTAACAAGTCATTGTCCATGCATGGCAGGTCATCATGGGCTAGCGAATAGCAATGAATAAACTCGATCGCAACTGCGGCACGGCGTACCGCAGCATTATTCTGATTTGGTTTTAATGCGGCAGTGGCATAACAGAGTGCTGGACGTACCCGTTTTCCTCCTAGCATTACGGCATGATGTACTGCCGACTTTAACGGTTCCGGAATGGAAAAGGCTTCCAAAGCAGTCATTAAATCGTGTTGAATCCGTTGTTGTGCTTGAGTTAGTGCATGGGTTGATACGTCAGTGATAGATGACACATTCGCCTCGAATACGTAGCCAGAATAATAAAATGACAGTTTATAAGTGCCTGTCTGTTATCAGGTATTGTACCTAGAATTGCTTTGAATTTTCAGTCTTAAATCCAAATGTTGTTTCATAATTCTGTATTGAGACTGAAAATTTGAGGTAGAAAATCTGCATCAATAAAAAACCACCAGAGAACTGATGGTTTTACTTAGGCTAATTTTCTCAAGAAATAATTTTAAGAAAGAACATCTTCAGGAACACGCACCCAACCTTCCATTAGCACACGAGCACTACGACTCATAATGGCTTTTTTCACTTTCCATTCTCCATTTTCCTGCACTGCTTGCGCACCCACTCTTAAGGTACCGGAAGGATGACCGAAGCGGACTGATTCACGTTCACCACCACCCGCAACACGATTGACCAAGGTTCCCGGAATTGCTGCCGCTGTCCCAATCGCTACAGCCGCTGTCCCCATCATGGCATGATGCAATTTACCCATCGATAAGGCACGGACCAGAATATCGCTATCTGCCTCAGTGACTTCCTTACCACTAGAGGACGTATAAGTCTTTGGCGGAGCCACAAAGGCGATCTTTGGCGTATGCTGACGTGTAACAGCTTCACTAATGTCCTGAATCAGACCCATCTGTTGAGCAGCATAAGCTCGGATGGTTTCAAACTTCACCAAGGCAGCTGCATCATTGTTGATATGGTCCTGTAACTCGGTACCGTTATAGCCCAGGTCTTCTGCTTTTAAAAAAACTGTCGGGATCCCGGCATTAATCATCGTCACTTCAAAGCTGCCAATATTCGGTACTTCCAGCGTATCGGTTAAATTTCCAGTCGGAAACATTGAACCGCCCTCGGCATCATCATCGGCAGGATCCAGAAATTCAATCTGCACTTCGGCTGCTGGAAAAGTTACGCCATCCAGCTCAAAATCACCTAGTTCCTGAACCTGACCATTCTGCATCGGTACATGGGCAATAATGGTTTTCTGAATATTCGCCTGCCAGATTCGAACCGTACACAGCCCATTTTCAGGAATACGTGCAGGATCGACTAGACCATTGGAAATCGCAAATGCCCCAACTGCTGCAGTCAGATTGCCACAATTACCACTCCAGTCCACAAAAGGTCGATCAATCGATACCTGACCAAACAGATAATCTATATCATGATTTTCTTGCTGACTTTTAGACAAAATCACAGTTTTGCTGGTACTTGAACTGGCACCGCCCATCCCATCAATCTGCTTGCCATATGGATCCGGGCTGCCGATCACTCTTAATAATAACTGGTCCCGAATCCGGCCTGCCTGTTGTGCAGCATCAGGTAAATCGTCCAGTTTAAAGAATACCCCTTTACTGGTGCCTCCGCGCATATAAGTGGCTGGGATTTTGATTTGAGCAGCGAAACTCATGAATACTTTCTTCCTCTGGCTTGTCTTTATTCTGATCAAAATTATTGAATATTTGTGAGACGAGTATAATCGGTTTAAAGCCAAGTAGTTGCCTTGCCCGACCTAAGTATAAAAAAACAGCATTTGTGTCGAGTTAAAAAAACAGCAAACTCATCAGTTACATTTTCAATAAAATTAATATATTGATTCACATATCTTTTATTCTATTTATTTTTATAATTTTTTTTATAAATACGATAATAATATTTCATCCAGACGGGTGCTCTAGGCTTCTTAACTTTGTTCCATTACAATCTTTATACCTATTTCTTACATTGTCGGGCTGAACACTTTGAATAACGAGTCTTCACAACTTCAGCGTGGCTTAAAGAACCGTCATATTCAGTTGATCGCCATGGGCGGTGCAATTGGCACAGGCTTATTCTTAGGTTCCGCACAGGTGATCCAATCTGCGGGTCCTTCTATTATTCTTGGCTATGCCATTGGTGGCTTAATTGCATTCTTAATCATGCGTCAATTGGGTGAGATGATTGTTCATGAACCTGTAGCAGGTTCATTCAGCCATTTTGCTTATAAATACTGGGGCAAATTCCCCGGTTTCCTTGCGGGTTGGAACTACTGGATCTTATATATCCTGGTAGCCATGACCGAACTTACCGCCGTTGCAAAATATATTAATTACTGGTGGCCGCATATTCCTGCCTGGACCTCAGTCCTGTTTTTCTTCATCGTAATTACGCTGGTCAATCTCGGCAATGTGAAATTTTACGGTGAATCAGAATTCTGGCTGTCCATTGTGAAAGTGACTGCAGTCATTTCCATGATTGTCTTTGGTCTCTATCTGATCCTGACCGCTGATGCATCTTCAGGGGCTTCTTTCAGTAACCTCTGGACTGCGGGTGGTTTCTTCCCTAATGGCTTTGAAGGCTTATTCTATATGCTGGCCTTCCTGATGTTTGCCTTCGGGGGGATTGAACTGATCGGGATGGCAGCAGCAGAAGCTGAAAATCCAGAAAAAACCATTCCAAAAGCGATTAATCAGGTGGTATTCCGTATTCTGGTATTCTATGTAGGTGCATTGACAATCCTGTTGTCTTTAGTGCCTTGGAACCAACTGGAACTGGGTGGCCTGGATAAAAGCCCGTTTGTGATGATCTTCAGCCAGCTGGGGATTGACTGGGCAGCACATCTGCTGAACTTCATCATCCTGACAGCTGCACTTTCTGTTTATAACAGTGGTATGTATGCCAATAGCCGTATGCTCTATGGTCTGGCGCAGCAAGGTAATGCCCCTAAAATCTTCAAGACCGTGAACAAACAAGGGGTGCCAATTCCTGCAGTTCTGTTCTCTGCTCTGCTGATTTTCGGCTGTGTACTCCTAAACTACTTTGTTCCTGAAGATGCCTTAAGTCATCTGATTTATGTGGTGGTAGGTGCATTAGTACTGAACTGGGCAATGATTAGCCTGACTCACTTCAAGTTTATGCAAAGCATGAAGCAGTTAGGACAAAAGACCAGTTTCCCTGCATTGTGGTCACCTGCAAGTAATATTCTGGTTTTAGCTTTCATTGCGACCATTCTTTACATCATGTGGACACAAGGTTTTAAAGAATCAGTGCTGATGCTTCCGATCTGGGTCGTGATCATGTTTATTCTGTTTAAGGCACTGCGCCCTAAGAATTAATCAAAAAATCTTTTAATCGATGATTTTTAAAGTTATTGTTTCGGCAATAACTTTTTTTTGCATTTTTACAGTACAATAGCCTTCTTTTTGCGCCCTTAGCTTAACTGGATAGAGCAGTTGCCTCCTAAGCGACCGACGTGGGTTCGAGTCCCGCAGGGCGCACCATCCTTTCAAAATGTGATCTATACTTCAAAAAATTAGCGTTAATCTTCATATTTTTAGAATATTTTTTATACAAAAAATCATTTTTTCTCCATTATTTTATTTACTTTACTTTCAAATACTTATTTCAAAATAAGGCTATTTTTTGGTGCAAAAACTCTATTTTGATGCTTTTTTAGACTAATTAGTTTTTTCTAGAGCATTTACTCTTATTTTAATTGTGCTATTTTTGTCACATGGAGTAACAAATGATTGCGGATAAATACCCGAAATCTCCAAGAATTTAATAAGTGCAAACAACAACGCTAGATATAAATTTGTACCTCAAGGAAAGACGTAAATGAAATTAAAAACATTAACTACTGCAATGATTCTTGCAACTGTGCCTATGACAGGCGCATTTGCAGCAGCACTAGATCGTTCAGGCCAATCAATGGCGGCCTTCCTGCAACCTGGTAACTATTTTGAAGCAGGTATTTCAGTCCTAGATCCAGATGTATCTGGTAAAGAAGCTGGTACAAGTGAAACACGCCGTAATATTGAAGATATGGCTGGTGATTACTATTTCCCAAGCGCGGCCTTAAAATTTCAACCTACTGAAAAATTCTCAGTCGGTATTTTATATGACCAACCATATGGCGCTGATGCAGAATACCAAGGTACCAATGTCTTTACTTCAAACCCAGGTACAGACACTATCTTATCAACTGGTGCAATAAATAATATTGTACGTACTAGAGCAATTGCAGCTCTTGAAGCTCAAGGACAGCCAGTAAATGACCAAACAATAGCATTTGCTTCTCAACAAGTTAGAGATAGTGCAGCATTTCAACAGTTAACTGGAGCACTTGCTGCAGGTAATAATTTCTTAGGCGAAGGGAATACTAAAGTTGAAGTAGATACTCAAAACCTATCTTTAGTTTTTGGTTACCAACCGACTGAAAACTGGAATATCTACGGTGGTGGTGTCTATCAAACCGTTAAAGGGAATCTAAGCTTACGCGGTCAAGCATATAGCCTTTTCAATGGTTATGATGCGACATTTAAAGAAACAAGTGGTACAGGCTGGTTAGCAGGTTTAGCCTTCCAAATCCCAGATATTGCTTTAAAAGCTTCTGTAACTTATCGTTCAGAAATTGACCATGATATTTCAGCTTCTGAAGACTTATCACTTTTAAACTTCCCTTTACTAACAACTGTATTAGGTGGTCTAGGTGTTTCTCCTGCTCAGCTTGCTACTCTAGATGATTCAGGCAAAACTAAAATTACTACACCTCAATCTGTAAACTTGGATTTCCAAACAGGTGTAATGGCAAATACTGTAGCTTTCGCTAATGTACGCTGGGTAGACTGGTCAAACTTTTCTATTCGTCCTTACCAATTTGGCAATGTAAGTGAAGCTGTAGGCCCTCTAATAGGTCGTCCAGATGGCTTTAATCTTGTTGAATATGAAGATGACCAAATTTCAGCAACTGTAGGTGTAGGCCGTAAATTTAATGACCTATGGGCTGGTAACGTATCAGTAGGTTGGGATTCTGGTGCAGGCAACCCTGTATCTACACTTGGTCCAACTGAAGGTTACTGGAATGTTGGCCTAGGTCTTCAATACAGCCCAACCCCAGCCACTTTCATTGCTGGTGGTGTAAAATACTTTATGTTAGGTGATGCAAAAGCACAAACTGGTGCACAAGCTGGTAGTCCTGAGTATGTTGCTGAATTTGAAGATAACGATGCATGGGCATATGGTCTGAAAATCGGCTATCGCTTCTAATTCCTGTTAGTTAATAAAAACCACCTTCGGGTGGTTTTTACTGCCTCATTTATATTTTTATACACCCGCATACTATTCGATGCTTTTATCACCAATCAAATTTTTCCTGAGTTCAACTTTCTATATATTTTAATAAAAATCATTATTTGTTTATTTTCATCAAGTTAATTAAAAAAAATATAGTATAAATACTCTAAGCAATCATTTTTTATAACCGCCATAGTTCATTTCTTCAACAGAGCTGAGTATTTACTCTTTTTAAAATTATGTTACTTTTCCAGCACATTTTTGTTACAGATGGCATCAGGGAACGTACCATGAAGCTCAATAAAATTTATTCTGCTATTTTACTTAGCACTTTACCTCTTTCTGCAGTTCAAGCAGCTGGCTTAGATCGTTCTGGTCAATCTATTTCTGCTTTTTTACAGCCGGGTAACTATGCAGAAGCAGGAATTTCTGTTCTTGATCCAACTGTGAAAGGGAAATCTAAAGTATCTGCTTTTGAAGGTGAAAAAATTAACGACATGGGGGAAGATTACTATTTCCTCTCTGCTGCAATTAAAGTTCAAGCAACAGACAAAATTTCTTTAGGCTTGATCTATGATCAACCTTTTGGAGCAGATGCAACATACGCTGAAACTGCTGGTTCTTTTGGTAATGGTGTAGAAGGTACATCAGTTGATGTTGACACACATAATTTAACTGCCCTCATTGGTTATCAACCTACAGAAAACTGGAATTTCTATGCTGGTCCAGTGTGGCAAACTGTTGAGGCTGATATTAAATTACGGGGGGGTGCTTATTCTTTATTAAGTGGCTATAACATTCAGCTTAAACAAGAAGAAGCCTTTGGATGGCTTGCTGGATTTGCTTATCAAATTCCTGAAATTGCATTAAAAGCTTCTGTTACCTATCGTTCAGAAATTAAGCATAAAGCAAAATCTTCTGAACAGTCTGATTTAGCTCTTTTAGGACAAAAACTTCCTGATGCAGGTCATCCTTTAAGTCCAGCTAAACCATTATTGGCGACTTTAGGTGAAAGAGAAAGCACTGTTGAGGCGGTTACACCTCAGTCGGTAAATATTGATCTACAGTCAGGTATCGCTCAAAATACTATTGCTTTTGCAAATCTTCGTTGGGTTCATTGGGACCAATTTGCTGTGACACCATCTTTACTCGCTCAAGCTTCAGCCTTGGCAAAAGGAAAAGCACAAAATCTGATCGATTACTCTGATGATCAATGGTCAGCAACAGTCGGTGTAGGTCGCAAATTCAATAATAAATGGTCAGGTTCAGCTTCTGTAGGTTATGACTCAGGTGCAGGAAACCCGGTAACCACCTTGGGTCCAACTGAAGGTTATTGGAGTGTCGGTCTAGGCGGCCAATACAGCCCTACAGAAGACTATTTTATCCAGGCTGGGGTTAAATACTTCTGGCTAGGAGATGCACAAGCACAAACAGGCGGCACTATTGTAGGTGATTTTGAAGACAACCATGCCATGGGTTATGGCTTAAAAATCGGCTACCGTTTCTAATTGCGTTAAAAAATTAGTATTCAACAAGAAAGGGCGCTTAAAGCGCCTTTTTTTATTTACCTAAATTATTTAAGCTGGAATGTCACGTACTGAAGCATTACGAATCGCTTCTTTTAACGCATCATAACCACGAATTGGCGGGAATTGCGGGAATTCAGCAATCACATTTTCAGGCGCATCAAATAGGAAACCATGATCTGCTTCACCTAGCATCGTAGTATCGTTATAAGAATCCCCTGCTGCAATCACACGGAAGTTCAAACCATGCAGTGCTTTAACAGCCTGACGTTTTTGATCTGGCTGACGAAGTTTATAGGCTGAGATCATGCCCGCTTCATCCGTTTCCAGTTTATGACAGAAAATCGTTGGCCAGCCTAATTGCTTCATTAAAGGATGAGCAAATTCATAGAAAGTATCAGACAGAATAATCAGCTGAAAATGAGTACTTACCCATTCTACAAATTCTTTAGCGCCTTCAAATGGTCCCATATCCGCAATCACGGCTTGGATATCATTTAGGCCCAAACCATGCTGTTTTAAAATATTCAAACGCTGGGTCATCAACACATCATAATCAGGAATATCACGTGTCGTTGCTTCGAGCTCTTTAATACCTGTTTTTTTAGCAAAATTGATCCAGATTTCTGGAACCAAAACGCCCTCTAGATCTAGACATACGACTTCCATGAAGCATCCCCCTCAATTGTATTGAAAAAATTTTGCCCTATCATAGCTGAAGAAAAAGATTTTGCACTGTTCTTTTTTAAATCTGTTTTTTTCATAAGTATTTATTTTTTAGT
This sequence comes from Acinetobacter variabilis, assembly GCF_000369625.1. Taxonomy (GTDB): domain Bacteria; phylum Pseudomonadota; class Gammaproteobacteria; order Pseudomonadales; family Moraxellaceae; genus Acinetobacter; species Acinetobacter variabilis. The sequence continues at coordinate 243,878 of NZ_KB850113.1, read as the reverse complement.
GATAAGTAGCTTTGGGCATTTCTATTAAAATAGAATAAATCTGAAATAAATTCATATAGGCCACGTCATTTCCAAGCCTATGTTGCCAGGACTCATATGACCAAAATCCCCACTATTGCTATGGTAGATGCGTTCGCATCTGAATATGCGGATAAATCACCAAGTGAAATTTTAGCGCTTGCTCTCGACCAGGAAGGTGAAATTGCTATTTCATTTTCTGGTGCAGAAGATGTTGTACTGATTGATATGGCATCGCATTTAGGTAAACCTTTCCGGGTATTTAGCCTGGATACAGGGCGTCTGCATGCTGAGACTTATCAATTTATTGAAAAGGTTCGCCAGCACTATAATATTGATATCGAAATCTGCTTCCCGGAAACAGAGGCGATTCAACAACTGACGACTGAAAAAGGTTTGTTCAGTTTCTACCGTGACGGCCATCAGGAATGTTGTGGAATCCGCAAGGTGCAACCTTTACGCAAAAAACTGGCAACTCTAGATGGCTGGGTTACCGGTCAGCGTAAAGACCAAAGTCCGGGTACACGTAATGACATTCCGGTGGTTCAATCGGATGAAGGTTTTTCTGGTCCAGGCAAACAGCTGATTAAATATAATCCCCTTGCTAACTGGTCTAGCGCGGATGTGTGGAATTATATCCGTATGATGGAAATTCCATACAATCCATTGCATGAAAAAGGTTTCATCTCGATTGGTTGTGAACCTTGCACCCGCCCTGTGCTGCCAAATCAGCATGAACGCGAAGGACGCTGGTGGTGGGAAGAAGCCACCCATAAAGAATGTGGCTTGCATGCCGGCAACTTGAAAAAATAATCTTAAAAAACCATCCGTTCGTCGGGTGGTTTTTTTGTGAACCAATCGGCTACAGAAAAATCAGTACCTTTATGCGACAAAATCGCTATACTTTGTAATGTGATACCAATAATTCTAACAAGGTTGCTTATACATGAGCAGCTGAAGAAAATGCAGTGAGGCAATCTACGCTATGCGTCCATTACATCCGATTGACTTTATTTTTTTGTCTTTAGAGAAACGGCAGCAGCCTATGCATGTAGGCGGGTTATTTTTGTTTCAAATTCCTGACAATGCACCAGCCTCATTTATCCAGGATCTGGTGACTGATATACGTAATTCCAAATCCTCACCGATTCCTCCATTTAATAACTATTTAAACGGTTTATTCTGGGATGAAGATGAAGAATTTGATTTAGATCATCATTTTCGCCATATTGCCTTACCGAAACCTGGGCGTATCCGCGAGCTGCTGACTTATATTTCCCAAGAACATAGTGCACTGATTGACCGCGCTAAACCGCTTTGGACCTGTCATATTATTGAAGGCATTGAAGGCAACCGTTTTGCCATGTACTTCAAGATTCACCATGCGATGGTAGATGGTATTGCAGGCATGCGTCTGGTAGAAAAATCACTTTCTCATGATCCACATGCGAAAAGTATTGTGCCACCTTGGTGTGTAGAAGGCCCACGAGCAAAACGTCTGAAAGCGCCGAAAGTCAGCCGCATGAAGAATGTGCTACAGGCGATTAAAGGACAGCTGGAATGTACACCACGAGTGGCTTATGAATTATCGCAAACCGTACTGAAAGATATGGGGCGTAATCCAGATTATGTATCCAGCTTTCAGGCGCCAAGTTCGATTTTAAATCAGCGTGTTAGTACCTCACGTCGTTTCGCAGCCCAATCTTTTGAGTTCTCACGTCTGCGTCATATTTCCAAAGCTTTAGGTGTAACCATTAATGATATTGTGCTGGCGATCTGTTCAGGTGCCTTACGCGAATATTTACTCACACAAAATGCTTTGCCGAAAAAACCATTGATTGCGATGGTGCCGGCTTCCGTACGTAGCGATGATTCCGATGTTTCCAACCGTATTACCATGATTCTGGCGAATCTCGGCACGCATAAGGATGATCCTTTAGAACGCTTAAAAACGGTACGTCGCAGTGTACTCAGTGCTAAAGAGCGCTTTAAGCGCATGAATGCCAATCAAATTTTGAACTATAGTGCCTTTGTCTATGGTCTTGCAGGATTCAATATTGCATCTGGCTTAATGCCAAAACGTCAGGCATTTAACGTGATCATTTCAAATGTCCCTGGTCCTCAGGAACCCCTATACTGGAATGGCGCACGTTTAGAAGCCTTATATCCGGCTTCAATTGTACTGGATGGACAAGCACTGAATATCACGATGACCAGTTATATGGACAAGCTTGAAGTAGGTCTTACCGCTTGCCGTAATGCTCTACCAAAAATGCAGAATCTGTTGACTCATCTTGAAGAAGAAATTCAGCGCTTCGAACGGATTGTGGATGGTGAACCCGTCCCAAAGTTGAAAGCGGTCAGTTAGCCGCGGACGAATAAAATCTGGCAATGGACTGCTAAAAAGTGTGTGAGCACTTTTGCCAATTATTTATTGAAAAACAAAGGGGCAATTTAAGCCCCTTGATTTTATTCCTTTTACAGTTTGAATGAAATTCATATAACTGCAATCTATTTTGGTTTAATTAACTTTTAATAGTACGACACTGTTTTAATAACTGATGGCAAACAGAGCGAATCATAGAAGCTGTAATCTGAACTTCATTCCCGCGTTCATCCACAATATATCCTGCATGCACAGCCTTTGGTTCTAATACGTGTTTCAAGCTTTTATTGATTACAACTTTACTCATACTCATCATAGACTCCTTTTGCTAAGCCTAGAACTGGGAGAAAGGCTTTGGCTAATTTGATGTTTCTAGTATTGTAAATATCAGTAGAGATGTAAAATTTCAGATGTAACAAGTGTTTAACGATATTCTGTTACAATTTCAGCTGAGAATGATATCGTATTGCTCTTGCGTGTATAAATTTTCGACCTGGAATTTAATTACACGATTAATAAAGTGTTCCAGATCCGCCACAGCTGGGGCTTCTGCAGTCAACAGCCGATCAATCACTGCCGGATGGGCAACGACAGTAAAGCCACTTTGTGATTCATAAGCGCGAGCATAGCGCAGGATTTCTCGAAAGATTTCGTAACACACTGATTCTGCTGTTTTCACATATCCACGTCCCTGACAGGTCGGACAGGACTCGCATAACAAGTGTTCCAAAGACTCACGGGTACGCTTACGCGTCATCTCCACCAGCCCCAGTTCAGACACCTGGGTGATCTTGGTTTTGGCATGATCACGTTCCAGCATTTTCACAAACTGGTTCATCACCTCTTCACGATGCTGCGCTTCCTGCATGTCAATGAAGTCGATGATAATAATACCGCCCAGATTACGCAGACGCAGCTGACGTGCAATGACCTGTGTGGCTTCCATATTGGTTTTAAACACCGTATCTTCCAGCGAGCGACCGCCCACATAAGAACCGGTATTGACGTCAATTGTGGTCATGGCTTCAGTCTGGTCAATCATCAGATAACCACCGGACTTCAGTGCTACACGGGTTTGTAGAGCCTTTTGCAGATCTTCTTCGACATTGTACAAATCGAAAATTGGTCGCTCGCCCGGATAATGCAGTAAACGGTCTTTCATGTTCGGCACGAACTCATCCACAAACTCTTTCAGCTTGCCGTGAATTTCACGTGAATCGATATAGATCTTTTCGGTTTCTTCATTGGCCAAGTCACGAATGACACGCTGTGGCAAAGGCAGCTCTTCAAAAATTAATGAAGGCACTGCGATGACTTTTTGTTTGCGCTGGATGTATTCCCATAGTTTAGCTAAGTAAGCCATATCCTGAGCAATGGCTTCCTCTTCAATGCCATCCGCAGCAGTACGGACAATCACGGAACCTGGCAGCTTGTGTTCTGCCTGAATACGCTCAATGATCGAGCGTAAACGATTGCGTTCATCTTCGGATTCAATCCGCTGCGATACACCAATATGATTGCCATATGGCATCAGGACCAAATAACGTGAAGGAATAGAAAGATCAGTAGATAGACGTGCGCCCTTGGTGCCGAGCATGTCTTTCATCACCTGAACGGTGAGAATCAGACCCGGCTGCAACAGCTCGAATACATTCGGCGTTGGCTGGTTACGTGGCCAGACCATGTCATTGATATGCAAAAATGCCGTTCTGGACAGGCCAATATCAACAAAAGCGGCCTGCATGCCCGGCAAGACCCGGACCACTTTCCCTTTATAGATATTCCCGACCAATCCGCGCTTGGCCGTACGCTCGACAAACAGTTCATTCACCGTGCCGTTTTCAATCAACGCCACCCGACATTCCATCGGTGTGACGTTAATCAACAACTCGTCAGACATAACAACACTCAAAACATTATAAGAATTCTTTTTCAGCAGTTAATTTAGTGCCTTAACCGTCTGCAATAACTGTACTGTTTCATATAGTGGCAAGCCCACTACATTCGAATAACTACCTTCTATTCTTGGAATATAACGCGCTGCAATTCCCTGTATTGCATAGGCGCCTGCTTTCCCAAGCGGCTCACCTGTTGCCCAGTAACTTTCCATATCATGGCTATTTAGTGGCTGAAATTCAACCTGTGTACGAACTACTATACTGTATTTTTCTTCTTTTGTGCGGACGCACACTCCAGTAAACACATCATGCCATCTCCCTGAAATTTTTTTCCACATTTCAAAGGCATGCTGTTTGGATTCAGGTTTCCCCAAAATCTCATTATTCACACCTAAACTGGTATCCGCAGCAATAATAATGGCATCCGGAAACAGCTTGGCCACCGCTTCCGCTTTGACTTGCGCCAGACGTTCGACATAGGCTGCAATGGACTCATTTTCCAGTACAGATTCGTCTACATCTGGGCTAGAGATCTCAAAGTTCAGCCCGAGTTGCTGCAAAAGTTCACGGCGTCGGGGTGAGCTGGAAGCGAGGATTAAATGCGCCATTTTCTCAAAAAGTAATAAAGCACTGGCCATATGATGACACTAGTCAGCATGGGAATCCAATGTCGTGCAAATGAGAATTGTACGCCGGTCGAAATCTGGGCAAAGAATATAATCATCAAATGTGCCAGAATCGCAATTGCCGTAATGACCCATAAATTAGCAAAGGTCAGAATACGGCGCTCACGGGTCAGGAAACGTGCCACAAAAGCAATGATGATAAAGCTAAGTGCATTAAGACCTAAAGGCGCATCAAGCAGTAAATCAATGAATATCCCGGTAGCAAATGCAAACCAGATTCCACACCAGGTCGGCTGACACAACACCCAGAACAGCATGATCATCAGCATAAACTGCGGGCGCCAGCCAGAGAGCGAATAAGATAAAGGATAGACCACCAGAACCGAGGCAAAAATTACCGAAATCATGATCGGCAACAAGGGATCCCGATGGGTTCTTGGTTTCAGTTTAGCGATCGACATGTGGCTGCTCCATCGCTAAAGAATCGGAAAATAACACCACTACATGATGACCACCAGCCAGTTGCGCGGCTGGAGTAACATCAATCTGGGCAAATTCACCTGAATTATGACGTTGTACTTTAGAGACGGTGCCGACCAGATAGCCTGCCGGGAAATGCTGTCCCAAACCCGAGCTATAGACTTTTTCACCGACTTCGATGTTGGCACTGGTCGGTACATATTCCATTTTCAGGCGTCCCAGATCCCCGGTTCCCGAGACAATGGCACGCATGCCAGTATGTTCCAGACGTACCGACAAGGAGTGTTCTTTATCAGAGAGCAGCATAACCCGGCTACTATGCGCATAGACATCAATAATCTGTCCCATAATCCCCATGTCATCCAGTACGGTCTGACCGACTTTCAGCTTGTTATTGGAACCACGGTTGATCACGATGATATGGCGTAGCGGATCAGCATCGGTACCAATCACCTCAGCAATTTCCATACGTCCATCAAGAATCAGAGAGGTATCTAAAAGACCGCGCAAACGGGTATTTTCTGCAGAAAGCTCTGCAATTTTTTGTAGGCGAACTTGCGCCTGCAATAGCTCAGCCCGCATCGCGGTATTTTCACGACGCAGTTGTGCTTCAGATTTGGTTTGTTGATTCAGCCATTCTCGCGACAGTACTGGATAGCTGGCCACGGCATAAATGGGATTATAGGCCGCGTACAAGACATCCCTTGCAGGTTGAACAACATGTGGCATGCGCCAGTCAAAGAACAGCACCACCAGACATGTTATCAGTGCAATGATAAAAGAGCGAAAAGATGGCGGTTGTCGAGAAAACAGATGTGCTTGCACCCGCCGAATCCTTGTCTTAGCCTACAAATAACATGTCATGATTTGGATTGTCGAAGAATTCGAGTACCTTACCACCACCACGAGTCACGCAAGACAGTGGATCTTCAGCAACCACAACAGGCAGACCTGTTTCTTTAGCAAGCAGCTTGTCCAGGTTACGCAGCAATGCACCACCACCGGTCAACACGATCCCGCGTTCAGCGATGTCAGAAGACAGTTCAGGAGGTGTTTGTTCCAATGCAGATTTCACAGCAGACACGATGTTTTGTAGTGGATCAGAGATCGCTTGAGTGACTTCATCCGAGTTCACCACAATCGCGCGAGGCACACCTTCAGCCAGGTTACGGCCACGAACTTCAATTTCCAGCGGTTTTGCACCTTCATCTGGAAGTGCCATGCCAACTTCTTTTTTGATCACTTCAGCTGTGGTTTCACCGATCACGCAACCATGTGCCTTACGTACGTAGTTGATGATCTGTTCATCAAATACATCACCGCCAATACGCAGCGAGTCTGCATATACACAACCCTGCAACGAAATGACTGCAATCTCAGTTGTACCGCCGCCCACATCGACAACCATCGAACCACATGCCTGCTCAACCGGCATGCCTGCACCAATTGCAGCAGCCATCGGTTCTTCAATCAGACGTACTTCACGTGCACCCGCATTATAAACTGCTTCACGGATCGCACGGCGTTCAACCAGTGTCGATTTACATGGCACGCAAACCACTACGCGTGGCGCTGGCGGGAATAAACGTTTTTCGTGTACCTTACCAATGAACTGATTTAACATGGTTTCGGTCACTTCGAAATCCGCAATCACGCCGTCTTTCATCGGACGGATTGCAGAAATATTTGCTGGGGTACGACCAAGCATTTGTTTCGCGTCAAGACCTACGGCAGCAACAATTTTATGTGAACCACTGTGACGGATGGCTACAACCGTCGGTTCATTTAATATAATGCCTCGTCCTGGCGCATAAATAAGTGTATTTGCAGTACCTAAATCAATAGCGAGATCTGGCGAAAACAAGCCTATTAGTCGTTTTAGAATCACGGGGACGTTCTCAGTTAAACTTTATATGGACGCAAGGTGGCCACTTTAACTAAATGTGATGATTTGGACAAGTCAATCGCTTATCATAACGCATGATAATTTGAATTTTTTTAATACTGATTAGGTAATATTATGTCTACATCGGATGCACAGTCTTCTGCAGATTTAAATGCAGAAACAGTTTCAGCTATTGCCAACCTCGCAAGGTTATCTCTTAATGATACGCAATCTGCTGAATATGCTCAAAGTTTAAATAAAATTTTAGGCATGATGGAAACCCTGAAAGGCATCGATACTGACGGTGTTGAACCACTGAAAAGCCCTTTCGACCACCCACAGCCTTTACGTGAAGATGTCGTGTCGGAAAGCAATCATCGTGAGGAATACCAAGCAGTTGCACCTGCTGTACAGGACGGTTTGTACCTCGTCCCACGCGTGATTGAGTAATTACCACCCAGTTCATTCTTTTTATTAAATTAAACGTAAAGAATTATTTCTCATGACAGATTTACACCGCTTATCCATTCGTGAACTGACTGAAGGTTTGGCAAATGCTCAATTTTCATCCCGCGAATTGACTCAACACTATTTAAAACGCATCGAAAAAATTGATGCACAGGTCAAGGCTTATGTGACCGTGACTGCTGAACAGGCATTGGCTCAAGCTGATGCTGCCGATGCTGCAATCAAAGCCGGCAATGCCACTGCCCTGACTGGCGTGCCCATTGCGCATAAAGATATCTTCTGTACCCAAGGCATTAAAACCACTGCCGGTTCTAAAATGCTGGACAATTTTATCTCTCCTTACGACGCGACCGTTGTAGCGAAAGGTAAAGCTGCGGGCTTAGTCACACTTGGTAAAGTGAACATGGATGAATTTGCCATGGGTTCAACTTCCGAGTCTTCTTATTTTGGCGCGACCAAAAACCCTTGGGCATTAGATCACGTTCCAGGCGGTTCTTCAGGTGGTTCTGCTGCGGTTGTGGCTGCTGATCTAGCACCTTTTGCAACCGGTACGGATACCGGTGGTTCAATCCGTCAACCAGCATCTTTTTGTGGTCTGACTGGTCTAAAACCGACTTATGGCCGTGTATCACGTTTTGGTATGATCGCGTATGCATCATCTCTAGACCAAGGCGGCCCTATGGCACGTTCGGCTGAAGACTGTGCTTACCTGATGAATGTGATGGCCGGTCACGATGCTAAAGATTCAACATCAATGGACAAAGATGTTGATGACTACGTTGCTAACCTGAACGGTACTTCTGTAAAAGGTCTGCGCATTGGTATTCCAAAACAGTACTTCAATGTTGAAGGTCTGGATGCAGACGTGAAAGCACGCGTTGAAGAATCACTGAAAAAACTGGAAGAAATGGGCGCAACTCTGGTTGAGATTGATCTCAACATGACTGAAGCTTATGTTCCAACTTACTACCTGATCGCACCTGCAGAAGCATCTTCGAACCTGTCTCGTTATGACGGTGTGCGTTATGGCTACCGTTGTGAAGAGCCAAAAGATCTTCTCGATCTTTACAAACGTTCTCGTTCAGAAGGTTTCGGTGCTGAAGTTCAGCGTCGTATCCTGATTGGTACCTATGCCCTGTCTGCCGGTTATTACGATGCTTATTATGTGAAAGCACAGAAAGTACGTCGTTTAATCCAGCAAGACTTCTTGAAAGCATTTGAATCTGTAGACGTCATCGCTGCGCCTTCTGCACCGACTACTGCATACCGTATCGGGGCAAACCTGTCTCCGGTTGAAATGTACCTAGGTGACATCTATACCATCGCGGTAAACCTTGCAGGTCTTCCTGCGATTAACGCGCCTGTTGGTTTTGACAATGACAACTTACCGGTTGGCTTACAGCTGATTGGTAATTACTGGTCAGAATCACAACTCTTGTCTGTCGTGCATCAGTATCAACAAGCGACTGACTGGCACACCAAACGCGCTGCAATTGCTGAGGAGAATGCATAATGGCTAAAAACGCTGCTAAACCAAAATCTAACCTGATTGACGGTTGGGAAGTCGTTATTGGTATCGAGATTCACACTCAGCTTGCGACTAAATCTAAAATCTTCTCTGGTTCATCAACTGAATTTGGTAATGATCCAAACACTCAGGCGAGCCTTGTAGACCTTGCGATGCCGGGCGTATTGCCAGTACTGAACAAAGAAGTCGTTGATCTTGCGATTCGCTTTGGTCTGGGGATCGATGCGTATATCGATCAGGCTTCTGTATTTGCACGTAAAAACTACTTCTACCCGGATTCTCCAAAAGGCTACCAGATCAGCCAGATGGATAACCCGATTGTAGGCTTGGGTCATATCGACATCCAGCTTGAAGACGGCACAGTAAAACGCATTGGCGTGACTCGTGCGCACCTTGAGGAAGATGCAGGTAAATCGATTCATGACCAGTTCGAAGGTATGTCAGGTATCGACTTAAACCGTGCAGGTACACCGTTACTTGAAATCGTATCTGAGCCAGATATGCGTTCGGTTGAAGAAGCGGTTGCCTACATCAAGGCGATTCATACGTTAGTACGCTGGTTAGGTATTTCTGACGGTAACATGGCAGAAGGTTCGTTCCGTGCCGACTGTAACGTGTCTTTACGTCGTCCGGGTCAACCGTTCGGTACACGTTGTGAATTGAAAAACTTGAACTCATTCCGTTTCATTGAGCAAGCGATCAATGTTGAGATTGAACGTCAAATGGAAATTCTGGAATGGGACGGCACTATCGACCAAGAAACTCGTCTGTTCGACCCTGTGAAGATGGAAACCCGTTCAATGCGTTCTAAAGAAGAAGCGAATGATTACCGCTACTTCCCTGATCCAGACTTGTTGCCTGTGGTGATTCCAGATGCGCAAATCGAAGCGATTAAAGCGCAAATGCCTGAGCTTCCTGCTGCTCGTCGTGCGCGTTTCGTGGCGGACTTTGGTGTGACTGAGTATGATGCTCACGTACTGACACTGACTCGTGAAATGTCAGAATTTTACGAAGAAGTGGTGAAAGCTGCTGGCGGTGCTGCACAAGGTAAGATTGCTGCAAACTGGGTGATGGGTGAATTCTCAGGGGCGCTAAACAAAGCAGGCTTAGAACTTACTGACTCTCCTGTTTCTGCTGAGAAACTTGGTGGCATGATTGCACGTATTGTGGACAACACCATTAACGGTAAGATTGCGAAGCAAGTATTTGGCTTTATGTGGGAAGAAGGCAAAACTGCGGACGAGATTATTGCGGAAAAAGGCTTGAAACAGGAAACTGATACAGGCGCAATTGAAGCAATCATTAAGGAAGTGCTTGCTGCGAACGAGAAGATGGTTGAAGAGTATAAATCTGGTAAAGAGAAAGCTTTTAACGGTCTTGTTGGTCAAGTGATGAAAGCTGCGAAAGGTAAAGCCAACCCTGCACAAGTCAATGAATTGATGAAAAAATTGATTGGTTGATACTAATTAGTTTTAAAAAAACCCGCAAAAGCGGGTTTTTTTAAAACTTTTTCCGGGCAACCCATTGAGTATGTTCTCTAGAAAAAGCTTGCTCAGCAGAATCTACAAAGCGTTCAAATTCATCTGGGTCATCACCTAATAATGACAATTCTTCAGCTAGTTTCTGAATTTCATGTGCTGTTAAAATATATGAACTAGCTAACTCTCCATGCTTTTTAATTTGAACCCAACCTATTAAAGCAGTAATTAATACTAAAATTGGTTCAACATTACTATACCAATCAGTACTTAATATATATTTAGACGCAATTAATATCATCGAAATCAGATATAATACTATTAATCCAACTATAGTAATCATCCAATTTCTATTAGCTTTTTTATTAAAACTTGCTTTCTTTGCATACCATAATTTTTGGTCTTGAATCCTATACTTTAAATAAAATTCTTTTTTCTCTTCCAAAGTATACAATCTAATCGCTTTCATTGAATCAGTAATTGCACTATTGTGAACTAAGTCTGTTTCTGCAATAGGCGCAATCGAAGCAAAATCATTAACTTCCTTTATTTCCTCTAATCTGTTTAGAAACTCTTGCGTAGAAATTTTTTCGTCGTTTTTTATAGACTTATCATTAAATGGCGAACTACCCATTACATAACGCCAAGTAATTGTCTTTACAGATTCAGCTAAAGCTCTTGCTCGATACCAAGTTTGTTCAGGTTTTATAAAGTGTCGGTAAAGCTGACTAAATAGTAGTGCGCAGACAAGCACAAATGTCCAAACAAAATATATAACTTCAAATTTCATTAAAGCAGTAATTGCCGTAATAAAAAGAAAAAAGTATTCAACTCTAATCAAATTTAGGTATTTATCTTGAGCTTTTTGAGAAACATCGCTTGCACAGTCATATAAGCCAGGAAATTTTAACTTGAAATTTTCTAGTTCATCCGAGGGGTTTTTCCGATGGAAAAATTTGAAAAAGAAAGCCTTCACGCAGACTTCCTCTGTTCAATTAATTCACTAATTGCTGATGTAATACTTTTACTATTCCAATTCACCACTTTATCCGCCGCAAGTATTACTTTCACAGGCGTTCTTTCAGCACCCCAAGGTCTGATTGCTACTATTGGTTTACCCATTCGAATAGCCTCATCAATTTCATATTGAATCCAATCACTATGATTTGCATACATCCCTGCCAAAATAATAACGCATTGAGCATAAGCAATTTGTCTAGTTAATTGTTGTCGTAGCTGCGCATTAGTCATACCATCAAATGCATCATCTTCAGGTACAGAACTGTTAGTCCATTCAAAATCAGGATCATCATTTAAAAACTTAACAGCTCGACAATACTTTTCACTATATTTCCAAGAATGGCTAATGAATAAACGGTGTGGCATTGTTATAAAGTCCTATAATTTTGTTGTATAAATACTAATTTGTGATTATTTTTTGTATTTCAATGATTCAGTTTGTAACTTTATATTTCACAAAATATGATCATCAAAAAAGTATCCACCATCACCAAACTCGAAGACTTAGGACGTATCCAACTTTCAAAGTCCTTTTTATGCGTGACTTTTTCCCCTCACCCTAAGGGAGAGGGAGTATTCATTGTGAAGTGATTGGTAGTTCCCTCTCCTTTTAGGAGAGGGCTAGGGAGAGGTCTTTAAAAACAAGCACAAATGATGAGCAGCATTGCTGCTAAAGGGAGAGGTAAATATTTAAATTTCAAAATTTTAGTCTTAAAATCAACACAACACTTCACATCAAAAACAACATGACCATCAAAAAAGTATCATCCATCGCCAAACTCGAAGACTTAGAACTTACCAAAGTTAGCTAATCCCTCTAAATCTCCCTTTAAGAAAGGGAGACTTTGTCATGTGATTAAAATGATACACGGTGTTCCCTCTCCTGAGCGAGTTTTAAAGCATTGTTTTTAAAACGAAGCGTAAGAAAGGATGAGAGCTAGGGAGAGGATTTAAAACATGCTATAAAATCAAAAAACAAACCGAAGAAAAACAAAAACATGTCAAATTACATTATCTTACTTAGCATTATCCTGATCATTCTTGTGTTTATCATTGGCGCATATCAGTCAAGAAGACGTAAATCTATCAAACCACGTACACTCACAGCCAGAGAAAGCAAACTAGCCAACCTTGCCGATGGTATCGAGCTAATTTTCACACCCATTTTTTGGATCATTAAACTCATGATCGGGATATTCAAATCATAAAGCGGTTATTAACGATTTTTTTGAATTTGATCATAAAATCGTGTCTGTCCCATATTGAAAATCACTCAACAGGAATACAATCTGCACATTCTCCCATCCCGCCCTTATCATGTCGAAAAATCTCGCTACGCTGATTGGCTTAAGTGCCATTTTACAGTGGTCGTCTATCGTGGGGTTACTCAAAAAAATCAGTTTTAGTATTGGACCTGACCTGGCTGTACTCATGATGTATAGCTTAAGCACCCTGCTCTTACTGGCTGTTTTTGGCGTTCCCAAACTCAAAACCATACCCAAATTTTATCTGCTGAGTGCAGCTGCATTATTTCTGGTGTATGAAATCTGCTTTGCCTATGCCGTAGCACTTGCACAAACTGCACAGCAAGCCATTGAAATTAGTTTAGTGAATTATCTGTGGCCCAGTATGACCATTGCCATGCTGATTTTATTTCATGAACTAAAATTTCACAGCTTAGTAGTGGTAGGGCTCAGTATTAGTCTGGCAGGTATTTTTTATATCCAGACGGGCAACGGCGATATTCATTTAGCAACCGTCATTCACAATATACAAGGCAATCCGACCAGTTATATATTGGCATTTATTGGGGCGAGTTTATGGTCGCTATATTGTGTATTTACCAAAAAATACAGCCAAGGACATAACCCGATCGTGTTCTTTTTCGCGATGGTAAGTGTGGTTCTCTGGAGCAAGACGCTGCTGTTAGATCCCGAACAACTACCACAACTTCTTAATATTGACTTGAATATCATGCTGTATATGTTACTGGTGTCAGTCGTAACTGGCTTGGGTTATGCAGCCTGGAATATCGGGATTAACCAAGGCAATATCGCGATGCTGGTCGCATTGTCTTATTTTAGCCCGATTTTTTCGTCTGTCATTTCCATGTGGGTACTGAATACCAGTCTATCCCACACCTTTTGGATCGGCACGATGATGGTTACCTTAGGTTCATTTATTTCCTGGCTGTCGACCAACTGGGATAAAATTCGAGGTCGGCTGTTTCCAGGTAAGCTTTATAAAACTTAAACCACGTTTTTACGGTTTAAGTTTTATTGCATCTGCAATTAATTAACGGGTGATGCCTAGTTTATTCCACACGTCAGGGGTCAAAAACGTCGTGACCAGTTTGCTCATATCGATATATTTGAGTACGCCACTTAGCTGACTTTTGATTTCCGGATTTTTCAGTATTTCCTCACCTGTAACCCGCCCAAGCTCCTGGAAACTTTCGCCCACTGCTTGTACTCCTTCAGCCTGAATGACCGCTTTGGTTTGGGTTGGACATTGCTCAACCAGAATCCGCTGTAAAACCGTCGCTAAATTTCTGTCGAGCGTTTCCTTTTGAGTTGCGGTTACATTGCTAAAAGCTTTCAGATCGGGATGATTACCCAATGCCACAAAGGTCCATTGCAAGACTGTGGTTTTATCAGTGGCTGTCGTGGATTTCATCAAACAGTCACTAAGCTGATCAACCGTTGGACCGGCTGTCACAATCTGAGTTGTACCCAGTAATGCTGTGGTCATGAAGACTGCCCGAAGACCAGATAAAACTTTAAAACCCATAATCTTTCCTTTTTCACCCGTTCAAACTGCTTGAACAATGCAGTTTCTTTGTAGCATGTAAAAGGTTGGAAAACCTGTAGAGCTCTGTAACCTGAGAGATAAAAAAATCCCGACATCAGTCAGGATTTTTGGAATCGAATGAGGAAATCAGACTTACCAGATTTTTACCCGTTTATCTTCTTCCAGATACATCGGATCTTCTTGCTTGACGCTAAAGGCTTCATAGAAAGGTTTCTGGTTAAGTAAAGTGGCACGACCACGAATGGCTGCTGGTGAATGCGGGTCTGTTTTTAATAGCTGCAATGCCAGTTCTGGACGAACTTTGGCACGCCATGCTTGCGTCCAGCCAATATAGAAACGCTGATCTCCAGTATATCCATCAATCACCGGAGCAGGCTTTCCATTAAGAGACAATTTATAAGCTTCATAGGCAATCGCCAGACCTGAGTTATCGGCAATATTTTCACCTAAGGTCAGTTCACCATTGACATGATAGCCCGGTATCGCTTCATAAGCATTATATTGCTCGACCAGAGCTTTGGTTTTTTCCTTGAACTTTTTATCGTCTTCTTCTGTCCACCAGTTCTTCATGTTGCCATCTGCATCAAAGCGGCTGCCCTGATCATCAAAGCCATGACTAATTTCATGTCCAATTACTGCCCCGATTGCCCCATAGTTCACGGCATCATCGGCATTCATATCAAAGAATGGCGGCTGTAAAATCGCAGCAGGGAAAACAATTTCATTGCCCATCGGGTTGTAGTAAGCATTTACCGTTTGCGGCAGCATATGCCATTCTTCACGATCGACCGGTTTGCCCAGTTTATCCAGCGCGATGTCATAATTGAAACTGTTGGTACGACGCAGATTACCAATCAGGTCGCCATCTTTAATTTCCAGCTTGCTGTAGTCACGCCATTTATTTGGATAGCCGATTTTCACTCTAAAGCTTTTCAGCTTACGGTGTGCCTGTGCTTTGGTTTCTGCACCCATCCAGTCCAGTTTTTCCAGATTCTGTTCAAATGCCAGCAGCAGGTTTTCTACCAGTTTTTCCATGCGCTGTTTCTGTTCAGGCTGGAAATGTTTTGCGACATAGACTTGTGCCAGACTTTCACCGAGTACCGCATTGGTCATATCAACCCCACGTTTCCAGCGTGCCCGTTGCTCGGTCACACCGCGTAAGGTTTTGCTGTACATTTCAAAGTTTGCATCAGCAAATTCCTGACTTAAGTAAGGTGCAGCACCATCAATCAGATGGAATTTGAAATAGGTTTGCCATACATCGAGGGGTGTGCTACTTAAAATCTTGTTTAAATCTTCAAAATAACTTTTTTGCGCCACAATTACGGTTTTGGTTTTTTTGTCTAAACCCGTTGCTTTAAAGTAGGTTTTCCAGTCAAATTCTGGCACCAGGCTTTTGACGTCTTTCAATGTATAGATGTTATACATTTTTTCGAGATTACGGTTCTGCACGTTATCCCACTGAATTTTGGCAATTTCAGTTTCTAACTTCAGAATAGATTGTGCATGTGCAGCCGCTTCTGCTTCCGTTTCACCCGAGAGCGTCAACAGCTTAGCAATATGTTTAACATAGGTTTCACGGGCACTTTTCAGTTTTTCATCGTCTTTTAAATAGTAGTCACGATCTGGTAAGCCCAAACCACTTTGACCTAAAAACACCGCCATTTGATCAGACTTTTTCAAGTCAGGCATCACGCCAAATTCAAAAGGCGTACTGACACGGTTTTTTGCATAGTCTGCAAGCAATAAAGTAAAATCTTTCTTGCTTTTCATGGCCTCAATTTTGGCGATATCTGCTTTTAGCGGCTGGATGCCTTTTGCATTTAAAGTTTCCGTGTCCATAAAGCTGGCATACAAGCTCCCCACTTTCTGCTCATTGCTGCCATATTCCGATTTAGTTTTCGCCAGCTCTTCCACAATGTCATGTAATTGCTGGGTCGAATTTTCACGCAAAATTGTGAATGCACCCCAGTTTGGCATATCAGCTGGAATTTCCTCATGCTCTAACCAGTGCCCATTTACATGCTGATAGAAGTCCTGTTGTGGTGCGATTTTTTTATCAAAATGTTGAAGATGAATCCCCGAGCCAAGTGCTGCAATAGCGGTTTGATCTGAAGCATAATTTGCAGAGGAAACCGCTAATAAAGCACTTACCAATGCGGTTTTTAGAAAAATTTTCAAAGCTTGCTATCCTCGCGCTTCACTGCGCAGTTGAATTTATCAATACGTGTTGACCTAATAATCAAACACTTAAATCTTTATAAGCAGCATATATGCCAATTTTTAAACTGGTCTTGGCTCTGCCTGCTGGTTGTTTAGATAAAAAAATAGGCCTGTCTCTTTTCAGATAAACAGAGCTGTTTTTTTAAATCCTGTTACCAGATGGAGATTCGTTTTTCAGGTGATAAATACATCTTGTCCCCTTCTTTAATCTCAAAAGCTTCATAGAAACTTTGCTGATTGCGGACAGCGCCATTGCCACGCACATGACCAGGTGCATGGCTAGCAAGGTTTAGGCTATTTAACAAATATTCAGGATTACTTTTACTACGCCAGACTTGTGCCCAGCCTATATAAAAACGCTGATCTCCACTAAAGCCATCAATGACAGGTGCTGGCTGACCCTTGAGCGATAACTTGTAAGCCATATGAGCGATCCCTAAGCCCAAGTTGTCAGAGATATTTTCACTTTTATTTAATTCCGCATTCACCTTATGCCCTGGGAGAGCTTCGTATTGTTTATATTGCTCGACTAAGGCTTTGGTGCGTTCATTGAATTTTTTACGGTCGTGCTCGTTCCAGGTTTCTTCACCCTTGCCTTTGGCATCAAAGCGGCTTCCTCTATCGTCAAAACCGTGGCTAATTTCATGTGCGATAACAGCCCCTATAGCACCATAATTCACTGCAGGATCATGACTATCATCATAATAAAATGGCGCCTGCCAGATGGCCGCAGGTAATACGATTTCATTGAGCTTGACGTTATAGTAAGCATTGGCTGTTTGTGGCGACATGTGCCAGGCTTCTGGATCAATCGGCTCTCCCACCTGATCCAGTTCACGCTGGTAATTGAATAGCCGGGTCCGCTGGATATTACCAATCAGATCATCCTTACGAATCTCTAGGGCTGAATAATCCCGCCATGTTTTCGGATAACCGATTTTAATATTGATGCTGTCAAGTTTATGCCGTACTTGTTTTTTGGTATCCGAACCCATCCAGTCCGCCTGATCGAGTTTCAGATGAAAGGCTTTACGGACGTTTTCTACCATTTCCTGCATGGCCGGGCGCTGGCTTTCATTAAAGTGCTTTTCTACATAGAGCTTGCCAAGCACATTACCTAAAATACCGTTAGTGAGTTCCAGAGCGGACTCTTTCCGTGGAGAACGTGCTTGTACACCCTCTAGCGTTTTTTCATAAAATTCAAAATGATGATTTTGAAAAACTTCTGTTAAAAATGGTGAATAACTATTGATCAGGTTGAATTTCAAATAGGTTTGCCAGGTTTCAATTGGAACGACCTTCCATAACTGATCCAGCTGACGCAAATAATTAATCTGCGAGATCGCAACCTCTTTTCTTGCACCTTTTAAGCCCAGTTCTGAGAAATAATTCATCCAGTCAAAAGAAGGCATATAGTTAATGATATTTTTAGTCTCAACGAGATAGGTTCTCACCTCATCATTGCGTAGCTCCACAGCGGACCAGCTAATTTTTGCCAGTGCCTTTTCCAAAGCCAGGATAGTGCGAGCATCTTCAATCCGCTGCAGGTCTTGTTGCAATGCCTCAAGCCCAAGTTGTTCCAGCCGATCGGTATCCATATAACTGGCATAGAGATCTGCGACCTTTTGTTCATTGCTACCTTGCGGATACTGTTTTTTAGCCAGCTCATTAAAAATGTCAAATAACTGCTGGGTTGATTTCATACTCACTTCAGCAAATGCACCCGACAATGCCTGATCTTCTGGAATCTTTGCGGTTTTCAGCCAGTTTCCATTCACGAATTGATAAAAATCCTGCTTTGGATCAACCGTCCGATCAATCGCCTTCAGATCAATTGCCGATTTTAATGAAGTTGTACTCACTGCATAACTCACAGACGAATGTAGAAATGCACCCACAAGAATCAAATGACTTAAAATATGTTTTCTCAAGCGATAAATCTCATTATTGTGTATGTTAAAAATCAATTAGTTTTTCTTGCTCAGTCCATAAGCACAAGACTGATAATTTTTAAGCAAAAGATATACCAATAATTTCTAGAATATGCCGTTGAATTAGCTTGTATTTAACAGGAGATATAGAAGAGAAAATCTGAGATGGCGATGGGAGATTCACTGTGAAATAAGGTTCGATTTGCAACCTAGTACTAATTAATTTTTATTCCTATCAATAGGATAACTATTTATCTTCTATCATTGTTATTCAAAAGAAAAATATTATTTTTAAGTTCGCCTATGCTTAAGAAATACTTTTTTCAATATCACCAATCCTTAAAGTAGATGACTTTTCATGTGCATCTACTCTGCTAAATAAATGATCAAACTGCATGTGAAAATAATAGACTTATTTTAACTGTCTCAACTTATTCTTCGCCCCAGTATGGTTATAGTTGGTGGCCAGATTCTGCAGTACTCGTTTGGCCTGGACCTTGGAATTTGGAATACGGTTAGCATAGACTGGAATACTGCTTAAACAGCGTGCCACTAACATACCTGATTCAGTATAGACACGTGTTCCTTCTGTACCCTGTAATTTGCCATAGTTATAGGCACGCTGGGCATTATTGCAGGCATTGTTCAGGTTCTTACCGCTATTGATATCACGACGTGCAGCTACATACAATTTCATCTGTTGCTGTTGTGGCGTTTCGATACTAGTTGTACGAGCAGCAGGGACAGCAACCACTGTCGGTTCAACAGCAGGTATTTTTATTTCTTTCTTATCGGCTTCTTTTTTATCTAATTCCTTTTTCTCATCTTTGACTGAGGTTTTGGCTGCATTCTTCTCGACAATTTTATTAGACTTAGTCGTAGTCTTATGGCCCTGATAGAAATGACGCGCTTCAGCTGGGCTTTGAAGTTTGCTCAGGATCCGGACTACACGGGTAGTATTATTCTTATCTAGCTGACGTTCAGCAATCGGCTCAATAGAAACAATCCAGTTTTGCCCTTGAGGCATTGTACATTGATAGGCACCAATGCCTTGGGTGACATAACGGTTTTTGCTTAAACGGTTCTTCTGGGCAGAATCTTTTACTGAAGCTAACTGGCTTTTGTATAACAGAGAAAACTTGCCGCCCTGTTCATGACAGTACTGGCTTAAAGTGGTTCGTGGATAGAGGGATTGTGGCTCTAAATGCTGCTTGGATTTTTCCCATGAATAAACATATTCTTTTGCCGAACCGTCAGCTTGATTCAGGTTTCTTTTAACGATCAGTTCTTGAGGACTTGCATAAGGATGCTGCATATCTGATTTCATTTGCTGAATACTGTTACATCCAGCCAGACTTGCTACACATATTGTTGGAATTATTAATTTTAGCTTCACTGCTTATCTCCCCCCAGGCCTCTATAACATATAGCAAATATGCTAAAACAACAATCTCAACAGATTGATAAATATAAAAATATAGTGAGAACTATCACTAAAAATGGGAAATAGAGTGCCTAATTCATCTAGCTTAAAGCCCAAATAAATTGATCAAATTAACATTCTTCAATATCAATAAATACGCTGGATTACTCATCAATTGAAAGATGAAGCAGTAGAAAAAAGATATAAAAAACCGAAGAAACAGATCAGTTCTCCGGTTACTCATTCAACAAAAATTAGAGATATTATTATCATGGACAATAACGGCAATTATGCTCTCTATCGCTGTCTGAATGAGATTATAATTTGAATAATTTCCTTTACGTACACTAATTGTTTTTATACGCTATATTATTGGAAATTAAACACCACCCTGGCTGGCCTTTAAAATTCTAGACAAAAAAATAGCTTGAATACCCTAATACTGGGATGTTTGGGTACCACTCATCCTATTTTTTTGTACTTCTGCAGATCGTAATTTTCAATTTGATGTTGAATAAAAATTAATCAATAAAAAAGCCAAACCTATGCTGGTCTGGCTTTTAAAATTGTCTATGTGTCCCGTCCTGAAATAAGTTTACACCTTAAGAGACTTATTTTATGGAACATGCACAAGAACAACGAGTTAAACGCACACAACGTGATTATAGCTTCGCCTTTAAAATGATGGTTGTACATGAAGTAGAAAAAGGGCAAATTACTTATAAACAAGCTCAGGCAAAATATGGTATTCAAGGAAGATCAACTGTGCTGGTATGGTTACGCAAGCACGGACAACAGGACTGGACTTCGAATATGCCGACTTCTTCTAAACGCCAATTAACCCCCCAACAACGAATCCGCCAATTAGAAAAGCAGTTAGCCGCAGAAAAGCTTAAAACTGAATTTATTCAGGATGTGATTTATCACATTGATAAAGAATGTGGGACTGATCTTGGAAAAAAGTATACCGAGCACGTTTCAAAGATTGGCAAAGCCAAAGAAGACTAAGCGTTTCACGTTATTGTCAGTGGTTGGGAATCACCCGACAAGCTTATTATCAAGCAGAAAAACGTGCTCAAATGACTGCACAAGCAACTGAACAAATACTTGAGTTGGTTATGGAATATCGTTGTCTCATGCCAAGTATCGGAACACGTAAGCTGTATTGGCTTATTAAAGGCAAATTGTTGCAGCGTGGTTTAAAGTGTGGACGGGATCAGTTATTTAAAATATTGAAAGAGCATAATTTATTGATTCGCCCCAAGCGTCGCTATACAAAAACTACGGATAGCAAGCATTGGATGAAGAAGCATCCAAATTTATTAAAGGATTATTCAGCAGTGCAAGCCAACGAAGTCTTTGTTAGTGATATTACTTATGTTGAGAGTGCTGAAGGCGTACATTATTTATCCTTAGTGACAGATGCTTATACCCGTCAGATTAAAGGTTATAAGTTATCGAATGATATGCGTGCGGAGAATGTTGTGCAGGCTCTACATATGGCGATGCAGCATGTGACGGATCGAGCGACAAGGATGATTCATCATTCAGACAGAGGCTCTCAGTATTGCTCTGAACTATATCAATCGGCATTACGCCATTATGGGGTATGTCCTTCTATGACAGATGGAGGAGACTGTTACCAGAATGCATTAGCAGAGCGGATTAATGGAATATTAAAGCAGGAGTTTTTAATTACACGATGTCAAACCATGAAGGAGTTAGATCACTTAATTGCGGAATCTATTATGATTTATAATTGCTATAGACCACATTTAAGTTTAAATATGAACACCCCGAATCAGACGTATGAGCAAACTAAAACCGAGCTAATTGCTTAACTCGGTTTGAAGTGGAATACTGTCAATCTATTTCAGGACAAGACAATGAATATAAGAAAAAATTAATCGAGATGGGATTCAAATGCTTTCAAACGTTTATAGATGGAGAGCAATTCAATAATCGTAGGCCAGGATAAAATCAGATACTGGAAAGACTCACGAACCTTACCGAAAACATTCAGGATCTGCATCATCAAACCGAGTGTAATCGTACCCGCGGCAATACTTGGAAACAAAATAAATAATCCGTAAATATTGTCCAGTTGTAGATACCAGATACGAACCATATTGAAATAGGCATAGTGGAAATATAGCCGGAAATAATTCTTACGTACCCGGCTAAACAGTTCTTGCAAGGTGAGCGGGTGAGCACGGTCAACATAATCTTCACCATAAACCAGCTCTTTACGATAAGCCGCTTCAACTTTCTGATTATTGAATTCCAGTCCAGGGAGTTTCATTCCGACAATCATTAAAATCACAGTTCCCATAACTGCCCAACCGATCGACGCCCACATTAATGCATGCGGTATTTCACCGACAATCGGCAGTACTTTTACATGACTCGATAATTCATACAGGATTGGCAGGAAAGCCATTAATAGCATCAGAGATTCAATAAGTGAGACACTCAGCTGTTCCGTAGTTTTGGCAAAACGCATGGTATCTTCCTGAATACGCTGTGACGCCCCTTCAATATGACGTAACTTTTCCCAATGCGCCGTATAGTAGTCATTCATCGCCGTACGCCAGCGGAATACATAATGACTGACAAAGAACAGGTTAAAC
Source organism: Acinetobacter variabilis (assembly GCF_000369625.1). Classification (GTDB taxonomy): domain Bacteria; phylum Pseudomonadota; class Gammaproteobacteria; order Pseudomonadales; family Moraxellaceae; genus Acinetobacter; species Acinetobacter variabilis. The sequence continues at coordinate 221,073 of NZ_KB850113.1, read as the reverse complement.
ACCGCCAGCGTGACATAGACCATGGCAATATAAATAAAGGTCAATGCACCTTGATATAATAGGCTGACATCTCCGCCCCCTTGGGTGAGCATATTCTGGATCTGGTCATAGAACGGGCTATACCATTCATTTAAGACGACATTAACCTGCACCCCAAACCAGATATTGAACAGGATAAAGGCCGAGCCCCACACGGACCAGCGCTGCCAGGGATGTTTCGCTTTAAAATACCAGAAGGTAGCGAATATCGCGGTACTTACAAAAAACCAGAGATAGAACCAGAGAAATTTTGGCGCCCAGAAACGGCTGATTCCTATCGGCATTTTAAGATCATGATAACCTTCAGTCATACCTAAATAGACACCCCAGCCTGATCCACCACTATGCCAAAGGCCAAGATTGATCAGAAACCACAGTACCAGACTACTAAAAAACCACACTGGTTGTGGAAAAAATGACTTAAACATTGGGGCTTAATTCTCCTTATAGATGTACGGGTCATCCAAATGACGCACAGTTTATTCTTATTTTCAGACTTTCAACGAACTGCAGCATAAATTTGCAATTCAATGTAAAAAATTACATACAAACACAAAATCGCTAAAGCCAAATTAATATCAGATTATATGATTCTTGCTTTAATATTAGCGCATAACGTATGCAATAGAATGAAGGAGATCATGACTGGCCTGTCAAAAAGTGACAAGTAGATATTGCGCTAGATTGACTATTTGACGCCGTTTGTCTTTTTCTCTTCTTTTCGTCGGTAAATGGACTAAAAATGTTCGGGTTTAAGAAACACAAATCGTTTGAAAATTAAATCTTAATTTTTAGCCCCTTAATTTACCGACTTAAGCGCTTTTTAAGAAAAAACTGATCGACTTGTTGACTTATGTCTCGGTTTTTCAAAAATTAGTTAAATTTGCAAAAATTATGTTAAGATTAAAAAACAGCGAAGTATCAATATTTGGGAATAAAAATATGGAAAGTTCTGTGATTGAATTACTTAAGCCAGTGACCTTGGAAAAGGAAAACTGTCACCCGATTATTTTTGAAGCTGGTACTGTTTTAAAAGTTGTGATGCAAACGCCTACCAGCCTTTTAGTTAGTAATGATGATGACTTTAACTTTACTATTCCATTGAAAGATGAGAACGATGTTTGGAGAGAGCTATAAGCACTCTGCTCTCCTCTTTATGGGGTTATGTCTACACCTAGTCTCTCAACGATATAACCCTAACTCTTCTATGTAGCACCAAGATTTTATAATTTATACTTCCTTTCAAAACCGGCTTTAATAAAAAATTAATAGGCTGCGCTATATTTCTATTTTATATTAAATGTGTTTTCAAATATTTCTAATTTAATGCCTATTATTTAATAGAAAGCTGATGAATTAATTTCTAGAAATATAAATCAAAACCATTTTTCACATTAAATAATCAAAAGAGTCTTATTTATAGGACTCAAAATTACTCAATCACTTAATATGCACAACCTTAAATATCATTATTAATATATTAAAAATCACTGAAAAATTATTTTACAAATATACAAAGAATATCAATCTTTCCTACTGAATATTTCCAAATTTTACAAAGTAACTTTACATGTCAAAAGTGTTTCTTTTCTGCGCCTAACGCCATTTTGAAAAATAGAATATGTTATAAAAATAATTAGATTAAAAATCACACAGTTTAACTCTAATTTTTAATCTACTTTATATCATGTACTTAGGTGGATTTATGTCAGACATACATAGGGAACAAAATTTAGAAGATTCATCTAGCTCATCTTATATATCGCCAAAGATGATTTTAAATGATTGCAACCTGAATATGGACTCAAATCAGGTTGTTTTATTTCTTGATATTGACGGAACAATCTCTGAATTTCACCCAGATCCAGATAAAAGTATAATTCATCCTGAAATTATAAATATATTGGAAAATTTACAACAATATATTCAGCTGATATTAGTTACTGGTCGTTCGATTTTACAAACACAAAAACTTATTCACCCTCTGCAATGGAATATCGCTGGATCACATGGTCTGGAATTAATCTATCAAGCTGATTTAAAGACATTAATCTCTTTAAATAAGCCGCAGCTACAAGCCCTAAAACAATATATTCAGGAACAGGCAGTTCAAATCCCTGATTTGCGGATCGAGGTTAAAGATTATTCTGTTGCGCTACATTTTCGTGAACATCCTCAACTAGAAGATCGCGTACATGCTTTTGCGCTGGAATGTCTCAACCAGTTTTCCGACTTTGAGTTAAAAGCTGGCAAGTATGTTTTTGAACTGGTGCCCAAAGGCGCCAATAAAGGTTCAGCGATTCAACAGATTATTCAGCAATACCATCTCACTGATCATTATCCCATGTTTATTGGTGATGACCTGACCGATGAAGCCGGATTCAAGGTCATTAATGCCCTTCACGGCTGCTCAATCAAAGTAGGCCTTGGCCAGACCCTAGCACGGTACAGACTGGAGAACGTCTCTCAAGTTCAGGCCTTCCTGAAAGAATTTTTAAATGTAATTGAAGTACAAGAACAACAACCATTGGAGAAATCACATGTCTAAACTCATTGTGTTATCAAACCGTGTGAATCTACCTAACCCAGAAAGTATGAAGGCTGGTGGATTGGCTGTTGCATTGCAGGATGCATTGCAAGATATAGGCGGTATCTGGGTTGGATGGAATAGCTCCAGAGTTGACCAGAACAAGGAACAGAAATTTCAGATTCTGAAACATCAGAATGTGGAATATCATACCAGTGCACTGAGCGAAGCCCAGTACCAGGGTTATTATTGTGGTTTTTCTAATAATGCCTTATGGCCATTAATGCATGACCAGCATCAACGTGTTGAATATCAGCCACAGGATTTTAAAACCTATAAAGATGTCAATTTGCGTTTTGCCAAACACCTGAAACAGGTGGCTTCACCGCATGACATCATCTGGATTCATGATTATCATTTCCTGAGTGTGGCCCATTACTGCCGTAAATTAGGCATGCGCAACCGGATTGGATTCTTCCTGCACATTCCTTTCCCGGAACTGAAACTTTGGCAAACACTGCCTCCTTACCAGGAACTGGCCCGGCATCTGGCAGATTTTGATGTCATCGGCCTGCAAACTCCACGCGATCAGGCCAACTGTATTGATTTCTTGGAACAGGTATTAAATATTCAGCATCGCAATGATGAAATCCTGAGTTATCAGTCTAAACGGATTTATGTGAAAGCTTATCCAATCGGTGTACATCCGGCACAAATTCAGAAGCAGGCTGCTGAGAGTCAAGTTACTGACCTGCCCTTTGATCTGGATAAAGCACATGCCCATAAGACCATTATTTCGGTTGACCGGATTGACTACAGTAAAGGGCTACTGGAGAAAATTCATGCATTCCAGGAGTTGCTGGATGAACAGCCTGAATTTAAAAATCAGTTCCAGCAATTACAGATTGCCTGCCCATGCCGACTGGATGTGAACAGCTATAAAAAACTCTATGAACAGTTCCAGGCTGCGGTGCAGAATTTAAACCATCAGCATGGCAATGCAAACTGGCTGCCTTTTGACTGTAGCTATGACACTTTAGGTCATGAAGCCCTGATGCAGCTCTACCGTAAGGCAGATATTTGCTGGGTGAATTCAATCCGTGACGGGATGAATCTGGTGGCCAAAGAATATATTGCTGCGCAAGACCCGCTTGATCCTGGCGTATTAATTCTGTCTAAATATGCCGGGGCTGCCGAGCAAATGAAAGAAGCCTTACTGGTCGATCCTTATGATCAGGACAGTATGGCCAAAGCCTTGAAAAGAGCCTTGCGTATGCCTAAGTCGGAACGTTTGGAACGTTACCGCTATTTACAGCAAGGCTTGAAGAATTTCGATATCATTCGCTGGCGTGATCAGTTCCTGTCTGATCTGAAAAAATCACAAAGCTTGCGAATTTATCGACCAGTGGCCAAAGGCATTTCGACCCAGTTCAATATGCATGCCTAAGGTCTGAAAAGCCTATAAAAAAACACCAGCTTTATGCTGGTGTTTTGTGATTTAGGCCGGCAATAAGACCTTCTGCTTTTTCTGATTCTTTGTGCCCAGCAGTTAGATGGTTCAGGATTACAATACTCATTAAAGCAACTGCGATGACTGTAAACACTAAACGTAAACCGATAATTTCACTACCGAAACCTACTAGCGCTGGTCCGATCAATGACCCGGTATAAGCAAATACCGATACATAGGATAATGCTACATGAGAAGCCATAGATTTTTGACGTCCTGCACGAGAGAACATCAATGGGACGATGTTAGCACTACCTAGACCCAAGATCGCATAACCAGTTAAAACGACTTGCCATACTGGTGCAAAGATCACCATAAATAAGCCTGCTGCAGCCAGCAAAGCACTTAGTAAGATAGTAGTTTTTTCACCCAAGCTTTGAATGATGAGATGACCGCTAAAACGTCCAAGCACCATCAAGCCAGCAAAGAAACTATAAGCCAGACCGGTATGCGCTGCAGGTACGTTAAACTGGGTTGCCAGATAAATACCGCTCCAGTCCATCGCTGCACCTTCAGACAGGAAGGATACAAAACAGATCAGGCCAATACCTAAAATTGCGAATGTTGGTAGCGCTTTTTTCGCAGGTTTTTCTATTGTAGTAGCCTCTTCTGTAGTTGATGACTGACCACTTAAGCAGAATGGAATTGCCAGCATCGTAATCGCAAGCAACATCACACTTACGACCAGTGCGCCAGTTAAAGGTGCCAGACCAAATCCCATTAACGTGGTCATGCCCAATACACCGACCAGGCCACCCAAGCTACATACGCCATGGAAACCCGACATCAAGCTTTTATCCATGAGTTTTTCAATCTGGGCAGCCTGAATATTTACGGTTACCCCCAAAGCACCAGCACTGGCGCCAAAGAAAAACAAGGTAATTGCCATCATCAAGCTGGTAGGACTAATCGCTAGCGCTGGCAAGATGAACAGAAATGCAGCCAGAATAACAGCCAGTACTGTACGGCAACCAAACTTGCTCGCCATACGACCTGCCAATGGCATGGCCAGCATTGAGCCAACTCCGGCACATAGCAAAAGTAAACCAAAGTCAGCATGGTTCAGCAATAAGCGCTGCTGCGCATAAGGAATTAATGGTGCCCAGGCAGCTGTACTAAAACCTAGACTAAAAAAACACAGTGCAGTGGCGATTTTCTGCCAGAGATACGGTGATGGAGACTGAAGACGAGAAATTAGCTGTGAATTTAACATTGTCATTCCAAAAGAAAGAGCTCAGGCATCCATTACCGATCATCCATAGAAAAACCCCGCGAACTTATAGCTGAAAAATATAAGTAGCAGGGCTTAATTTGTGTGAATTATAAACAGAATTTTTCTAAATGAAATAGCTTTTAGAAATGAATTTTTAATTTTTTTACAAGTAATTGATTGTATAAAATTTATAATTTTATAGTTTTATTTGTATATGCTGATCGGTTTTTTCATTACTTCCTGTAACTCAAGATTTTGCAAAAAACAGGCGAAACCTTTAGCAACTTTTGACTGTAGCCGACTACTGGTTGTTACCCTTAATTGATTGGACCAGGTAATATTGACTCCTGCCTGTTGTAAACGGCGAACAAAGTCGACATCTTCATGACAATCTAACTGGTTAAACCCATCAAAATTATTATATATACTTGTTTTAAAACATAAATTTGCACCATGAATATGCCGATGATCCATTTTGTCCTGATAGTGACCTAAATATTTCAATCGGGCTTCCGGGCTAAAATTTTTCCATTCGTCCACTTCAACTACCCCACAAATTGCGTCAGTGGGTTGGTGCTGCCACATGGTTTTGAACCAGTCCTCCTGAACACATGAATCCGCATCGGTACAACAGATCCAGTCGCATCCTTGTTCAATTACTTTTTGAATTCCTAAATGACGGGTCTTACCCACCGAACGAAAGTCACAACTAATGACTTCTACCCCCAGTTGCACCGTTTTGATCGCGGTTTGATCGGTACAACTGTCTAAGACAACTAAAATCTTAATCTCGGGAATATTTCCAGATGAACCAAGGTATTGATAAAATTCAAATTGTGCTTTTTTTAAGGCCAGCAGGCAACGTTCTATATAGGCTTCTTCATTACAGGCAGGAATGACCACGCCAATTTTATTCATTTAAGGCCCTCTTGCTCTGCCACAGACTGTGGGCTATTTATCCAGACATCAACCAGAAAATCAGGTTCCTGAAGTTGTGAACATTTTTTATAAGGCAGGTGAGTATTTAGATGGTCATGAATATCATCACCAGTAAAGCTAAAACCTGAAATCGGTGCCCGCCAGTGACAAGCCAGAATACAGCCTTCTGCATCAAGGGCGCGTTGCAACCAGTGGGTCAATTTCTCTAAAGCGGCCTGATCCAGATAATATAAAACCTCACTCAGTACAATTAGCTGGAACTTACGCTCTGGCAAGTCTTCCGGAACAATGCCTTGGACAAAATTGACATGAGAATAATCTTGCAGACGTTGTTGCGCCAGCCGGATCGCTGTCGTATTGGCATCCAGACAGATGAGTTCTCCGGTATGAGGAGCTAGTTCCTGACTTAGCATGCCATTACTACAACCGACTTCTATGGCAGATTCAAAATGCAGTTTGGGCAAGAGCGCTTTACAAATCTGACGTTTACGCTGTTCATACCAGCGCTGTTCATAATGCCATGGATCTCCCTGATTCAGCGCATATAAAGCATCAAAATAGGCATGATCATAAGTTGATTTACTGTTCATACAGATAAACCTCCCATGGCTGTAAAACACGCTCCAATGCATGTTCAGGGACAATCGGTGCCTGTTCTGTCGTCGGGTCATTCTCAATCTGACTCTTGAAACATCGTGCAGCTCGGGCTTTACATTTTAATTCTTCATCTGTCAGCCTGAGTTTGTGCGCAACAGCCCACGGAATTCGAGTATCTCCTGGTGTAGCCCAGTGCCATGCCCAGATTAAAACTTGAATATAAGGTAACTGTAACTCAGTCGCGAGCTGCTGGACGACCTGACCAGTTATTTCATGGTCTGGATGCCCATCATGAACAAAAGTCGTGACCAATATATCATTAGGCTGCAAATACGAATGCAATTGCTGTTTGAGCAAACCTCGCTGCTCGGCCACTTTTCCATCCTGAATATCCAAAGCAATCCGAAGAACCGGCTGTTCTAAGGACAATTCTTCCAGAGCCTGACGCGTTTCTGCTGGACGAATCTGGTTCAGCTCTTCTGGCGTATACAGACTCGAACCGGGATGGCTGGCCGTACCATTAGTTACTGCAAACAGTACAATCTTATAGCCGAGTTTATCCAGACGTTGCATCAGTCCACCACATCCCAGAATTTCATCATCCGGATGCGGTGCCACAATACAGACTCTGGCATCTGCAGGAATTACACTGGAAATATCAAATTCTGGCATCTGCTGTAATATTTCGCAGTTACGCCAGTCTTCTACCCGTGTCCCTTCCCCATGGATCACACGATCTTCGACAATCTCATGTTTTAAAGTGCCCATAATTCTTCCTCCTGTGCGCTTAGCTCTCCAATACGCTCAAGATCAAAGGCAGCATGGCTTTGACGGATAAATACCGGTAGATCTGCTGCGAGCTGGGCAAAATAAGAATTGGTACAATAAGGCGCTGCGCCAAGCGCTTTTCCAACCTGGTTCAGTACATTTAATGCAGTGGCTTCAACCTGCGCGCGCAAAGCCTGAATCTGAAGTTGATGAGGAAATTTAGGTTGCTGGTCAATCAATTCTGCAACCCGATAAAACAAAGCCTGAGTAGCTAAAAGATCACGGCTGATTTCACCCAGATACATGGCTTTATACATATGTGGTTTTCTTAACTGTTCCTGCTGCAGATATTCAGCAAGAGCTACTGTCGCACCATACCAGCAAGCAGCAACGCCTGCTGCTCCATGCCAGAATCCTACCCGATCCAGATATACATGTGGATCAGCGACTTTTTTGACAGGAACCTGATTAAATTCTAGTTGTGCAGTGGATGTATGCTGCATTCCCACAGCTTGCCAGACAGTATGGTCATGCTGAATACCAGGCTGCTGCATATCTACAATTAGCAATTGAGAGTGATTTTGTTCATCCCGATAAGTCAGTAAGCCTGCCTCTACCCAGCTAGAAGCGGAACACCAGGTCTTAATGCCAGTCAGCTTATCTTCATTCAGCTGCAATGGTTGAGGCCCGCCTTCTGCTGCCCAGACTGCCCAAAGCTGATGAGGATGTGCCGGAATATTTAATTCATGCAGAATCGCAATTGCGTCCAGATGCGACTCAAATATTTTGCCCAGACTTAAATTGGTTGCCGAGATCTGGCTTAAAATTTGCCAGCGTTTTAAAGTTTCCCCTGATGCAGGAAAAGGAACCTGATCCGAAAGTTGCACCAGTTCCTTCAAAGTCGTTTGAATATTTTCTTTAGGTTCTAATGATGAATTTTTAAATCTTTCTAATATTGAACTGAGGTCCATAAAAGTGCTTCCTCAAAAATATCGATATTGTGGTCATTTGATGAAAGCCAGTTAAGGAAAAAGTCTTTTCATCTGTTTTAAACGGGTCATCAGTCCTAATACCTTACGGCGTGCCATAATTTCTTCTTCACTAAAAGGCAATTGTTGTCTGAGTTGACTCATGGGTAGATGGTTATGTTCGATCAGATAAATATCCTGCTCCCTGCTCCATTGCGCATTTTGCATCTGTGCCAGTAATTTTTTAGGATCTGGTCTCGCCATAAACTTTTTATTCCTTGAAATAGAGAATAGAGACCGAAGCTTCTATTCTCATGGTATTTATGCAGGAATAGTTTCTGAGATCAATTCACGCGCCCAAACACGATGATTCATGATCAAGGTCTTGAAGCTATCTTGCACAGTATCGAATTGAGAATTTGCTAAAGTACCCTCATCACTGATCAGTTTTAGATCTTCAATCAGCTGACCTTTATCTCCCAGGAATACAATCGGTTTCAGATGCTTATAAGCCTCAAGCAGATAGTGAGTCGCGATACCATCTTTCAGCACCATCTCATAGTTATCACCATCCACAATGACTACAGCATCATAGGCAATCGACGGTTCAGCTTTCTGCATACCATCAGATGAGATCACTGTACCTCGCTGACTCAGAACTGGTCCTGGACGAGGTGTTAACACATCAGCCACAGCACTCTCTGATTCAGCCCAAGCCTGTACAGCTTTAATACTGGCTTCATTGGCTTTGTCATGTGCCAGAATCGCGATTTTACGTGCCTTAATATCGGCAGGTTTAAACGCTTCAAAAGACAGACGCTTAGAAATCAGTACATCAGGCAGTTTGGCAGCTTTTTTCTCAGCTGGGATTTCAATACCTAATTGATCCGCGACCTGTTGAGCCAGCGTCAAGTCAATATTGCACAGCACTTCAAGCACTTCACGTTCACGGATATTTTGGCGCTGTACTTTACTCAGTTCGAAGACATAGGCATCAATAATATGCTTCTGCTCATGCGGTGCCTGGCTTTGATAGAATAAACGGGCATGAGTGAAGTGATCGTTAAAGGACTCACTACGCTGGCGGATTTTATGACCGTCAATACGCTCCTGATAGCTTTCGAAACCACCTGCCTGAGTCGCACCTGGTGCTTCAGCTGGCCAGTTGTCATCAATCGAGTTTGGTTCGTAGTTGGCCTGTCCGGTATGAATAAGACGTTGATGCAAACCATCACGCTGATTGTTATGGAATGGGCAAACCGGCTTATTAATTGGAATCTGATGGAAGTTTGGACCACCCAAGCGGCTCAGCTGAGTATCAGTATAAGAGAACAGTCGTGCCTGTAGTAGCGGGTCGTTGGTAAAGTCAATGCCTGGTACAACATGCCCTGGACAGAAGGCTACCTGCTCAGTTTCACCAAAGAAATAATCAACATTACGGTTCAACACCATACGGCCAATTGGAGTCACTGGAACCAGTTCTTCCGGAATGATTTTGGTTGCATCCAGCAAGTCAAAATCAAATTTCATTTCATCTTCTTCAGGAACGATCTGTACACCTAATTCCCATTCCGGGTAATTACCTGAAGCAATTGCTTCATATAGGTCACGACGATGGAAATCCGGATCCTTACCTGCCAGTTTTTGCGCTTCATCCCATACCAGCTGTGTCAGACCTTGTTTAGGCGTCCAGTGGAACTTCACAAAAACAGCTTTATTTTCAGCATTAATTAAACGGAAGGTATGCACACCAAAACCTTGAATAGATCGTAAATTACGTGGAATTGCACGATCCGACATTGCCCACATCACCGCATGTGCAGATTCAGGTACAAGAGAGACAAAGTCCCAGAAAGTATCATGTGCTGACGCACCTGATGGAATCTCGGTTTGTGGTTCAGGTTTCAGCGCATGGACAAAATCAGGGAACTTGATGCCATCCTGAATAAAGAACACTGGCGCATCGTTGGCTACTAGGTCAAAGTTACCCTCATCCGTATAAAACTTGGTCGCAAAACCACGAATATCACGTACCGTATCTGCTGAACCGCGAGGACCTTGTACTGTAGAGAATCGAACAAAGACTGGAGTCTGAGCACCGGTATTGGTTAGAAACCCGGCTTTAGTCCATTTTTCATTGCCTGGATAAGCTTCAAAAAAACCATGTGCCCCAACACCACGTGCATGCACAATTCGCTCTGGAATACGCTCATGGTCAAAATGGGTAATCTTTTCACGGAGAATAAAATCCTCCATTAAAGTTGCTCCACGAACGCCCGCTTTTAGACTGTTCTGGTTATCCGAAATCTTGACACCTTGGTTGGTAGTCAGTGTCTGTTCGGTTGAGTCGCTACGATATGCATCAAGCTGCTCACTTTTTTTATTGGTATTCTGCTTATCTAAACCATTTTTACCTGTGGCTGGACTGTTCGCCTTAATTTTCATGAAATTTTCCTTGCTGATCTTGAGTTTAGTGAAGTCTTTTTTTGCCTATCTCAAATTCGCTTGAGTTTTATTCAACATCTTGCCGTTTTTACAGAAAAATAAAGTTCCACTTTTATCTGTATATGGTGAGCTGTTGCTGAGTATGAAAATCTTTTTATTGATTTCGTCTGTATCCCTAACATAACGAGATTTGACGAATACATTGCTGAGTCTTTGTAGTGGCTTGTTTAATAAAGGCACAGTTCTGTTATTTTTCTTAACTAGACAGTTTTTTTTACCGAGTAAAGATCACAAAGTTCAAAAAATTTAAAGCTGATAGTTTTTACTAAAGGATAAAATCATGAAATAAAGGCTTAATCATCTAAAAGTGAAAACAAGTTTTTAAAAAACTGATCCAGACATTTGAGTTTTATAAGGTAAAACTAATTTCTTTGTACAGTTACAATCCTGTCACCAGGCTATACAGAACGCCTAAACTTATATCTTTGCCCGTCCTATAAACTATATAACTCAGAAGTTCTTAAATTATTTCCACATATAAATAGTGGCAAAAATCTATTTCATATAAATAAAAGGTCATGCTGCCAAGATTTCCTATCTTTTCAGCCATGACTGGCAAACTTCTATTTTAAAAGATATCTCTCTACAAAATTGTTAAGGAGTAAAACATGGGCTCTTCAGAAAAAAATGCTAAAGCTATGAAAATTGATATTGGTATTTCTTACGAAGACCGTGCCAAAATCGTCGAAGGTCTATCTAAATTATTGGCAGACAGCTATACCCTCTATTTAATGACCCACAACTTTCACTGGAATGTCACCGGACCACAGTTCAATAGTCTGCACAGCATGTTTATGACCCAATATACCGAACAGTGGAATGCTCTTGATCTGATTGCAGAACGTATCCGGGCCTTAGGCTTTGCCGCACCCGGCACTTACCAGCAATTTGCTAAGCTGACTGCTATTAAAGAAGTAGAAGGTGTACCAGATGCCCAAGAAATGTTGCGTTTATTGGTAAATGCTCATGAAACTGTAGCTCGTACCGCACGCAATCTTTTTGAAGTTGTTGATGAAGTCAACGATCAACCGACTGCAGATTTAATCACACAACGTCTTGATGTGCATGAAAAAACAGCCTGGATGTTAAGAAGTACTTTAGAGTAATTAATTTTTCTCATTGAGAAAACAACTGTAAAATCAAAAAATTAGCTTTTCCTAAAATAAATAAGTGTTCAAATTTAATTGATATCCTTTTGAGCACTTATTTATCCCAACTTTCACCCTATAGTGAAGGCTTTGAAAAATAAATATTTACCTTTTAAAAGATTATTTTTTAATCAATAAATCTTTATTTATTATCTATTTAATTATATTAGGCTAGATAAAAAATTTAGCTTTTAAGTAAAATTTTCTTATATTATAAAAATATAATTTTTACTAAATCAGTATTTTATTATTTTTTTGATCTTAGTCTTTTTCCATATCTTTTAAATATATTGAACAAATGAACCAAACCATTTCTGCTTACAAAATAAGCAACAGATTAAGCTTCAAAAATGCTTACAAACTGAATATTATTCATCTAAAATAGAGAACCACATCACATAATATAATTATTGAAATATATTGTATACATTTTGTATTTCTGAAAGATTTAAGGGATTAAGTTATGAGTGTTCAAAAGTTGCTCATTTCACTCAAACTTAATTTACGTAAATTGATTTTAATCCTTTTACTTGTGAGTCTGGTGATTCTTTTTTCAATTACATTGATTGTGAGCAATGTAATTCACCGACAGCAACTGATTAATAATTCTCTTGCAACTAATTATGAGTATGCAGCTAAAGTTGCTTCTATTTCTGATTTATATTTTAAAAATATATTTAATGATTTAAGCCTCAGTGCCAATATTATTAATAATGGCTTTCATAATGAGCAGTTATAGGACTTACGCACTATTATTTAAAGATTCTCTGTGGTAGCAGATGATTTTTATCGAGAATAAAGTCATCAATGAAGTTTTTGATAACTGGTCTAAATAATTTCTTCTGCCAACGATATACATTTTCAAAGATCCGCTCAAACTGGTTCTTTTGTATCTCGACGTAGGCCATCAAGGCTGAAAAAATATGATTCAAAATCAGTTTAGATCGTCTTACTTGAAACTTTTCAATATGACAAACCTGTTTAATCACCCGGTGATATTGCTCTATTTTCCAATGACTTGAATGTAATTCATCAAAACCCTCAAAGGACAATAAATCATCTTCATCTTGATGCACAATATAAAACCTCTGCTGTTCTTTTAACTGAGTCTTAAATAATTGTACAAAGCCAAAATCTTTGAGCCAGACCACTTGACCCTGATGGAAATTTGGCAATAAACGCAGTTGAAACCATTGTCCTTTTTCTGGGGAAACCTTACGGTTACAGTCGATACCAAACATAAATCGAATACCATATTTTCTTATGGTTTTTAGATTTCCAGTCGATGAATACCAACTATCACCTGTAATAAATTGAATCTTTGCACCCCAATTGAGTACTTCACTTAACATATCCATAAAGTAATCATTCTTGGTTTTACTTTCAGATTTGTCATAAATTCGGAAATTAATTGGAATATTTTGACCATTCTGATCTGTCGCATACAAGGTAATGAGATTAATACCCTTGACGGATCGGTGGTGTTTGCCTGACCAAAAATAGCTAACCAAGTCCATATGTTGACTATAGGGTTTATCTAAAACAGTATCATCAATACTGACTATAAGTTTATTATTATCAATATGTTGAATTGCTTCTTGATATAGGTCGTGAGGTGTGTAGTCTTCACGTTCTAGAAAGCGATTTACACTATCATGCGAGATGTTATAAGTCTCGGCAAGTTGTGTGCAGCTAATAGAGTTCGGTTCTGTCATGAGAAAGCCCATATAAATGGGTAATGTACAAGTTGCTGTAGAAGCATGTTTAATTCGTCTGATCACAGATACTTTATAAAGTATTTTAATACTTTTTTGAATCCGTCAATGCGTAAGTCCTAAGTTATTAAAAACTGAATTAAACAGATTGATTCAACAATCTAATTCTTTTAGCAGTGTTTTGATCAGCGATGCAGATGGTCATGTCATCGAATATGCGCCTGAAACCTTGAAATTAGATAAAGTTGCGATTATCCGGTCTTTGGGCTTTAGCAAATCACTCGAATCAAAGAAGCCTTATATTTCCTCACCATATTATTCATTAAAAGGTAATCTAGTCGTCCTGGTTAGTTTTCCCATCTTTGATCAGAATAATAAATACCAAGGCTTTATTGCAGGGTTTATCTATTTACATGAAGAATCCTTATTAAAGACAATTTTAAGCGAAAATTATGGTTATAAAAATAGCTATTTATATGTTTTTGATAAAGAAGATAAAATTATTTATCATCCAGAAAGAGAGAAAATTGGAAAAACATTCCAACACAATACCGGTTTAGCTTATATGGAGTCTCATAGCTCAGGAAAAATAAAATTAAACAACGATATGGGAGTTAGCGAACTAGTAAGTTTTGCAAAAATTCCTACGACTAACTGGACCGTGGTGTTTCAGCAGCCTACAGAAGATTTATTCGCCCAAGCCCGTCTTCTTGCCTACAAAGTGATTGGCACAATTTTTGTTATCTATATTATTATCTTTTTAATCATCTGGCGTATTTCAAAATTTATTACCTCTCCATTAAATGATCTTGCCAAAATGGCAAGTCATTTGAATGATCCAGGTATCACTGAAAAGATTAATCATATTAAGCCTTGGTATTTTGAAGTTTTTAAATTCAAGAAGTCCCTATTATCTAGCGTAAACGTTTTTAATCAGGAAATCGAAGAACTTAAACAGGACACTTTAACCGATCCTTTAACCGGCTTTTATAATCGCCGTGGCTTTGAACTATTTTTAAATGATTTGATTAGCAATAAAATTTATTTTGCTGTGGTGGTTTTAGATATTGACTATTTCAAGAAAATTAATGATCGTCATGGGCATGATATGGGTGATGTGGTATTAACCAAAGTTGCCGGATTCATTCGGGAAAGTTTTCGTGAACAGGATATTTGCTGTCGGGTCGGCGGTGAAGAGTTTATTATTCTTGCGCCAGTTAAAGAGATTTCACAAGCCACTAAAATTGCTGAAAGATTAAGGCACAAACTGGCATCGACTTATTTACTAGAAGTTGGTGTAGTGACTGCCTCACTTGGTATTGCACACTGGCCTTTAACTTCTTCTGATATTAAAGAAGTTTTAAAACAAGCAGATACAAATTTATATCAAGCCAAACATTTAGGGAGAAATCGTGTGGTGACAGGTGAAAAAAGTGCCTAGTAATAATATTTTTATACAGTTATTAAGTAGATAATTTAAATATATTATTTTGTTATTGTGTTATAGCGTTTAGATCTTTAATTCCAAAAAACAGTATAATTTCTCTAATACTTCTAGGTTTATATAGAGGTTTATACTTAAGGATACAATATGACTTCTTTTTATAATGGAGGCACCAGCCAAGAGATTTTTAATCTGATTGGTCAAGCTGCTGCCTTAGAGGATATCATAGATGCGATTACCGCATGGTTAGGGGATAAAATTCCGGATGCGTTGGTATCTGTCATGTTGTATTCGGAACAGGAACAAACGCTTAATTTAATAAAAGAACCAGCCTATTTTTCCAGAGAATATATAGCCGCTTTAAAGGATCTAAAAATCGGTCCGAATGTAGGCGCTTATGGTGCAGCTGCATATCATCGTCGTTTAGTGGTCTGTGAGGATTTACTCAATGATCCAAACTGGGTCGCATATAAAGATCTGGTTAAACAAAATGGTTTAAGAGCCTGCTGGTCCCTACCAATTGCCCATGGGAGTGGCAAACTTTTTGGCTCTTTTGGTACGTATTATCGTTCGATCAAGTCTCCTACTCCCAATGAAATTGACCTGCTGCAATATGCAGCTTCGCTGATCGCCTTAACCTTTGAGCTGTATGAAGAACGCAAAAAACGAAATCAACTCAAAGATAAATATCAGTCATTTTTCTCTTTTCATCCCGATGCAATTTTTGAGCACAATCTGGATGGCAATATTGTAGATGCCAATCTGGCCACCAAGTTTTTTAACGAAGTTGGTGTTAAATCGCATATCGGAACTAAAATTGATCATTTTATTGAACCTGAACATCGCCCTCTTGCCTTAGAAGCCTTTGAGCAGGCCAAGCATGGCTTGACTGGACATCTTGAAGTTCAGGCACATAACTCGGCAGGACAGAAATACTGGCTCGATTTAACTTTTTTGCCAATTAAAGTGAATGAGGAAATTGTCGGTATCTTTAGCGTGGCACGCGACATTACTGAACGCTATCAAAACAATGAAATGCTGCGCTTAATGAAACGTAGTGTCGATGCAAATCCGCATGGCATTATTTTAACTTCGGCAGAAAATGACCAGCCTATTGAATATGTTAATCCGGCCTTTGAGCAGATTACCGGTTATAGTCTGGAAGAACTCAAAGGGAAAAATTGCCGCATCTTGCAGGGACCCGATACTTCAGCGGAAAGCGTCCAGCAAATCAGCGAAGCCATTCAGAATAAATCTGAAATCAAGATTGTCCTGAAAAATTATCGTAAGGATGGACACTGGTTCTGGAACAAGCTGAATCTCGGCCCGGTCTTTGATGAAAATCATAAATGCACTCATTTTATTGCTATTCAACAGGATGTGAGTCAGCATGTTGCCCAGCAAGAACTAATCGCTTATCAGGAATCACATGACCATTTAACCGGCTTTATTAACAATAAGCTGTTTGAAAAAGTGATACAGGAAAAACTGCATTTAGCTCAGACAGGTTCTGCAAATCTGGTGCTTTTATATCTGGATCTGGATGATTTTGAACCTTTGAATCAAAGCCTCGGTCATGATATTGGCGATAAAATTTTAAAACTGGTGGGCAATCGTCTGAGTCAAAATCTGCAGCCTGAAGATGTGATTTCCAGATTTTCAGGAGATGAGTTTGCAATTTTATTAACTCAAATGACTGATCTCAAGCAAGTCGCTGTACGTGCCGAAGAAATCATCGCCGGATTATCTCAACCTTTCCATGTGGATGGCTATGATATTCACCTGAGTGCCAGTATTGGTGTCGCTGATGCTGATCCAGACATTAAATGTGTTAAGCAGTTTATCAATGCTGCTAAAGATGCCATGCGTGACGCCAATGCCGAAGGGGGTAATACCTGGCACTGGTATAATTTCACGAAAGAGCCTTTACCGAAGGTAGATTATGTACAGCTTCGTCATGAACTGATGGTCGCGCTGCATGAACAGCAATTTAAACTGTTTTATCAGCCAATTCTGGACAGTGAAACGGGTAAGGTCAAATGTCTGGAAGCTTTGATCCGCTGGCAACATCCAGAAAAAGGCTTTATTTCTCCTGCCGATTTTATTCCTTTTGCAGAAAGGACCGGTCAAATCGTCTCGATCGGCGAATGGGTACTCAGACAGGCTTGTGAGGAAGTCAAAGCCTGGAATATGCAGCATGAGACTCAAATTTCGGTTGCCATCAATCTATCTCCTTTACAGTTTAAAAGAAGCGGATTCCTAAGCGATCTACAGCAATTATTAGCAGAAATTGAATTCCCACATGAGTTACTAAAACTGGAAGTAACTGAAAGTATGTTGATTGCTAGCGGTGATAAGTCGATTGAGATCTTAAAAAATGTCCGGGCTTTGGGTATTAAAGTGTCGGTAGATGACTTTGGCACTGGTTATTCGAGTTTAAGTTATTTACGTAGCTTACCGATTGATGAGATCAAATTGGATCGCAGCTTTGTCCAGCATTTACCCGGCAATCTACGAGATGAGGCAATTATTGAAGCTATGATTACCCTAGCACATAAGCTGGATCTGGAAGTTGTTGCGGAAGGAATTGAAAATCCTGAACAGGCTGAGTGTTTAAAATCGCATCATTGTGATTATCTGCAAGGTTTTTATTATGCAAAACCTGCCCGGCTCAATCAGCTGGAGTTAATCAGTTCCTGATTAATATGCCCTGTTTGAACTGTACAGTTTCAGCTTCTAAGTAAGCTAACTCTTCTAAATGATGGGTCACATAAATCATGGGTAGATTTAACTCATCTTTCATCCGTTTTAGAAAAGGTAAAATCTGTTGTTTTAACTGCTGATCCAGGCCTGTTAAAGGTTCATCCAGCAATAAAAGATTCGGTGAAGACAGTAATGCTCGGCCAATAGAAACGCGCTGCGCTTCTCCACCTGAGAGCTGGTGTGCTCTACGATATATTAAAGGTTTTAATTCTAATAATTCTACGATGTCTTCAAACTGGAATTTTCGATTTTCTCTAGATACCAGTTTTTCTGCATAGCATAGGTTCTGCTGCACGTTCATATGTGGAAACAGCAAAGCATTCTGGAAAACTAATGCAATCTTGCGCTGATGCATTGGAATATTAATTTTCTTTTCTGTATTGATTAAGTCCTGCTGATTAAACTGAATATATCCTTGGTCAGGTTTTAATAGTCCGACAATATTTTTGAGTAAAGTACTTTTTCCACTTCCAGATGTACCGACAATCCCTAATAGTTGCTGCGACATTTCCAGTTTAATATTCAACCCGAAATCGGCTTGTTGATATTGAAAATCACATTTCAACATTTCAGCCTCCCAATTTCCGTTGATAGTTTTGCAAAATAAAATAATTGGCAATTAAGGCAGTAAATGCCAAGAAAATAGACAATGTCACCAGACGCATCGCCATTTCTTCACCATTTGGTTGTTGCAGTAAGGAATAAATTGCGATGGGAATAGTGCGGGTTTCATTCGGAATATTTCCCACAAAAGTAATGGTGGCGCCAAACTCACCCAGACTGCGGCTAAAACACAAGATGCTGCCAATCAGCATACCGGGAATCGCCAGAGGTAAATTGATATTCCAAAATACTTTCCACGGTGCTGCGCCCAATGAACCTGCGATATGTTCGAGTTGCTGATTCATAAGCTGAAAAGACAGACGAATCGGTTGCACCATCAATGGGAATGCCACAATCATCGAGGCCAATACTGCCCCTTTCCAGTTAAATGCCAGTTGCAGTCCGAGTGTATTGAAATATTGGCCAATCATGCCTTGATTGCCAAACAGCACCAGAAGCAGATAACCCAAGACCACAGGTGGCAGCACCATAGGCAATTGCAAACATGCTTCGACCACAAACTTAAGCCGAAATTCATATCTGGCCAAAACCCAAGCCAATGCTACTGCAAAAGGTAAGCAGAATAAGGTTGCAAAGCTGGCCACTTTGGCAGACAGATATAGCGCACTTAGTTCTTCTAGACTTAACATCTTGCAGTTATTTCTCCAGTCATTGTCTAGGGATTCAGCCTAAATCCATATTTTTGAAAGATGACTTTGGCCTGTGTACTTTTTTGTATAAATTGTTCAAATTGAATGGCATCCGCATTTTTTTCGCCCTGTTTGGTCAACGCAATCGGATAAATAATCGGATGATGCGAATCTGCCGGGAAGGTACCAATAATTTTCACTTTTCGGCTGATCAAGGCATCAGTTTTATAGACAATCCCAACTTTACATTCACCTCGTTCGACAAAAGCCAAAGTCGAGCGTACATCATCTGTTCCAACAATTCGTCCTTTCAAGCCATTTAACCAGTTCAGTTTGGTCAGACTTTGCTTAGCATATTTCCCGGCAGGCACTGACT
The DNA here is from genome assembly GCF_000369625.1 of Acinetobacter variabilis. Lineage (GTDB taxonomy): Bacteria > Pseudomonadota > Gammaproteobacteria > Pseudomonadales > Moraxellaceae > Acinetobacter > Acinetobacter variabilis. The sequence continues at coordinate 201,308 of NZ_KB850113.1, read as the reverse complement.
CCATTTGCCCGGTACATACATAACCTTTAAAAGATTGGGCAAAATCAAAATTGGATTGGGGTTTAAAATGAATAGTCAGATGTTTGGGACTAATGGCCACCAACTGATTTAACAGGATGGGATGAACTGAACTGGAATTAATCAGTTTCTTTTGTACCAGATAATTCATCCAATCCTGATCAGCTGAAAAGTATAGATCACTACTGGCTCCTGCTTCGATCTGCTTGGCTAAAGTAGAAGATGCACCAAATACGGAAATAATCTTAGTTTGTGGATGTTGAGCTTGGTAAGTTCTGGAAATTTCGGTCACAGCATTATTTAGACTCGCTGCGGCGTAAACTTTCACTGTTCCTGCATGGACGGAGGACAACATCGTGGCAATGCACATGGTTAAAAACAGAGATTTTTTCATGTGCATCTTCCCCATCAGTGAATAAATAAACCTTGAACAATATCCCCTTCTTTTAGGCTTTTTCCTGCCGGAATTCGAACCAGACAATTGGCCTGCATGAGATTGCTCAGCATATGTGATTGCTGTTTGGGCAGACTTTTAACTCGTAAAACCGACTGCTCAAAACTGGCGGACATTCTTAAAAAGCGCTCTCTGGCATCCATTTTTAGATCATGGGTGAGTACAGCATTAAACCAGTTCGGCTGAGATTTGTGTCCTTGTAAGGCATTTAATAAAGTTGCGGTGTATATCTGTATGCCCACATACACTGCTGCGGGATTTCCCGGTAAACCCAGCAGATAACAATGTGAACTATCATCGCGCTGTAACTGAGCAAAGAACATCGGCTTGCCCGGCTTCTGTTTTACTTTCCAGAATATCTGTTCGAAACCTAAATTTAGTGCTACAGGCCGAATGAAATCATAATCTCCGACAGATACCCCACCCGTGGTTAAAATCAGGTCATGGCTTGCTGATAATTCTTGAATGAGATTCCGTACTGCCGCCTCAGTATCTGCAACATGAAAAATTTCAACTTGCTGCCCGACTTGCTGAAACCAAGCTTCAATCAAGGGACCGTTGGCATCAAAGATTTTACCCGCTACAAAGTCTTCTATACTTTCAGCAACTTCATCACCTGTAATAACTACAGCCACTTTAGGATATTGAAGAACCTCAACAGTATTGATCCCCGCCATACTTAAAGAGGCAATTGCACCGACTGACAGTTGCTGACCTTTATTGGCTAATAATTGCCCGGCTGAAATTTCTTCGCCCACATCGCGAATATCGGCATGAACTTTAAGCTGTTCCGTAATTTTGATTCTGGATGAATCAATCACTTGAACAATTTCCTGTCGTGCGACCGTAGTAGCCCCAAGCGGAATTTTAGCACCGGTAAAAATCCGCACCGCTTGTCCGGCTTGGAGTTCTATCTCATCCTGTTGTCCCGCCCGAATTTCACCGATGAGCTGAAACTCACTTTCTGGTTCAATTGCAGATTGGGTACACAACGCATAACCATCTACGGCACTTTGCGAAAATAACGGTAGATTAATCCCAGAATAAATATCTTCTGCCAGATAACGATTTAAGGCCTGATTCAACTTCAATCGTTCAGTTGCTAACACTTGAGTATGCTGCAAAATTAATTCTAAAGCCTGATCGACTGTAATCAGATCATGTTCTGCTCCGCATCCAGACATTATTGATAACCGCCTTGATGTGGAATATTTTTTTGCACATCAAATAAATGTACCAACGCTGGTAGTACAGCAATTAAAGATTCTTTTGCCCCTTGTCGGCTGCCCGGTAAAGTCATTACCAAACTGTTATCAATATAGCCAGCAACGCCACGACTTAAAGCCGCATAAGGCGTGCGTTTCTGCCCGAAACTGCGTGAAGCTTCCATGAGTCCAGGAATTTTCCGTTTCAGTAAAGGCTGTAAAGTTTCAACCGTTAGATCTTTAGGACCTAGGCCTGTTCCACCCACAGTCAGGATCAATGGATAGTCATTTTTTTGCTGTTCAACTAGTGCCAATAACTGTTCAGGGTCGTCTGGAATTACCTGATAGGCAATATTTTCAAAATTGGCTTCTTGTAATATTTTTAGGACATTTTGCCCTGCTGTATCCGGTTTTTTACCGGCAGCGACTGTATCTGAAAGCACAATGATGGATGCTGGCAAGGCTTCTTTTAAGACACGGGTAAAATGCGATTTACCGCCTTTTTTCTTTTGTAATTTACATTGATCCAGACATAGATCTTCCGGTTCACAATGTGGTTTGAGCATATCGTAAAGGGTCAATCCAGCCAGACTAACGGCAGTCAAAGCTTCCATTTCCACACCAGTTGGACCAATAGTCTCTACTGTGGCAATAATTTCGACATGCGCATCACACAGCTCATACTCCACATCTGCACGATAAATTGGTAAGGGATGACAAAGTGGAATCAGTTCATCGGTTCGTTTAGCCCCTAAAATCCCGGCGATGCGAGCTGTCTTTAGTGCATCACCCTTTTCCGTATTGCCATTCCGTAATAATTCAATGCAATGTGGCGGTGCATGCAGAATCCCTGTAGCTACTGCAGTCCGATAACTTTCTGCTTTCATCCCGACATTTTTCATTGCATGATCCTATAGTTCATTTCTTCTTTAAACGTGTGTATGTTCTGACTTATATTGGCCATTGATAGATGAATGGCGTATTCTCTTTGGCATGATGGCAATGTTGATGCGTCTCATCTGAATGTTTTGGATGATGATGCATGTGAGCAGTTTCTACATCTTTACGGATACAACATCCCTCAACATATTGACTGCTGCCATCCATATAAAACTCTTCTTTCCAGACTGGTACTTCATGTTTAACCCGCTCCACTGCTTCCTCACAAGCGGCAAAAGCCTCACGTCGATGTGCAGCATAAGCAATCGCGATAATGGCTTTTTCACCAATATCTAATGCCCCAATTCGATGAATCACCCGCACATAGGATACGCCGTATTTGGCCTGGATTTCCTGTTCAATCTGGCGAATCATTTTTTCTGCAACAGGTGCATAGGCCGTATATTTCAGTGCCTTGACCGCTTTACCTTCATGGTGATTGCGTACCGTTCCGATAAATACGCCGACTCCACCACATTCAGGAAAAGACTGGATCGGATCAAAACTTTCCAGATCTAAAGCAGTATTCTGAATCCTAGAAAATTGCTTGAATTCGCTCATTTCAGCCTCCTGCTACAGGTGACAACAGCACCAAAGTACTGTCAGCATTAAGAGGTGTCTGACGTGAAATGATGTCTTCACCGATGGCACAGGCACAGCGTTCAATCATGCCAAATGCATCTGGATAATCTTGTCCTACCTGATTCAAAACTTCAGATACGGTACTTTGAGATTTACAAATAATTTCGAGATCTTGCGGTAACTGTCGTTCTACCGCACCGAAGGCTTCAATTCTGATTCTGATCTGTGACATCTTAGCCTCCTATCATGTACATACTAATTTTGCGGCTGTTTTGATTCATACTTTGATTTTTTAAGCGCTGCTCTATGGCGTGAAAGCCCTGTTCTTTGTTCCAGATATATCGGGATAAAGCGCCATACAAATTCAACTCACTTAGAGCGGTAGATGAATTTAGTGATTTGATTTCATTTTTAAGATTCAAGCCTTGAGGTGCAAACAGGCAATTGTAAAATTCACCTTGTGCAGTCAATCGCAAGCGGTCGCAGCTGCCACAAAATGAATTGGTAATAGTTGAGATAATTCCAATCGGATGGCCATCAATCAGATACTGGCGTGCGGGTTCCGAAGCTGATTGGGAAGTATTATTAGTTTTTTGAGTGAGCGTAAATTCAGTCGCCAAAGTTTCTAAAATGTATTGTTCACTGACTACATACTCAGTAGACCAATTGTGATCACCATCAAGTGGCATAAATTCGATAAAGCGCAGGACAATATTTTGCTGAACTGACCAGCGCGCTAATGGCAGGATCTGATTATCATTGATACCCTGCATCAATACGGTATTGATCTTAATCGGTAATCCAGCGGCTTGTGCTGCCTGAATTCCTTCCAGCACAGGTGCCAAATCTTTTTGAGTTAGCTGCTTAAACTGATCAGCATCCAGACTGTCCAAACTAATATTCAGATCATCAAGTCCCGCCTGCTTTAAGGCTTGTGCATATTGTTTTAAGTAATGCGCATTGGTGGTCATGGAAATACGTTGTAATCCCAGCTTTTTCAACGCTTGCAGTTGTTCAACAAAATGAACCACTCCCTGACGCATTAAAGGCTCACCACCAGTAATGCGGATATACTGGATGCCATGATGCACCATAAAATCGCAAAACTGATACAGCTCTTCAAAACTGAGCAGATCGTGTTTTTTCATCCATTCCGGATGTTCCGGCATACAATAAACACATTTAAAATTGCAGCGATCGGTCACTGAAATCCTTAGCTTGCGCTTGCCACGACCGAATTGATCGACAAACAAGGCATCATTTTTAAGCTGTGTCATCATATTCATGTTGAACATCCATCTTCAGGCATTGGGTGAGTTGTTGCACATATACAGTGCGCGAAACTCAAATCGCCCAATCTTGTAATAATTAGATTTGCAATAAGTGTTCCAACTTTGTGCCAAAAGCAAAATATTCAGTTTTTAGTGCAGAAATTTGAGCTGTTGATACTGTTGCAGTTCATCCAGCGAGTTAATACTGTGAAAAAATAGCGCACGATTTTTAAAACGTGCCACTTGTGCGTGCAAATCAGCAAAACAGTGTTTAAGGCTGCGCTGTTCCTGTTCAAGATATAAATTCAAGGTTGCCAGACTACTGCGTTTGACCAGACAAAATGGATAAAGTGGCTTGCCGTTAATTTCCACATAGGCCACTTCAGCCAGGCTGTTTTTGGCTAGAGCCTGGTGCAACTTGAGCAATACTCTGGAAGGAATATAAGTTACGTCACAAGGAACAAACAGCACATAATCCGACTGTACATGCGACCAGGCACTTTTCATGCCCATTAACGGCCCCTGGAATCCTGGCTCATCATCTTGATAATAATGAACACTAGGAATAAGTTTCTGGTAAATGGAATAGTCGCGATGGCTGTTAATCCAGACCTGTGCAACATTCGATTTCAGCTGTTGGTGAATCTTGATCAGCTGAATCTGGTCATCAAATTTCTGCAACAGTTTATTGATGCCATTCATGCGTCTTGCCTGTCCACCCGCCAGAATTACCAGATCAGTACGTGGATAGGCTGTTTTATTATTTTCTCTCTCGGCTCCTTTTTTCATTCTACCGTCTCCAATTGACATGTTTTAATCAGGCCACGGATTTCAGGTAAACACGAACCACAATTCCCTCCGGCTTTTAAACATGCGGTCACCTGTTTTTCATCCGTAATATTTTTAGTTTTAATAGTTTCAATGATGCGGTTTTTACCGACTTTAAAACAGCTACACACCAGTGGACCTTCATTATTTGCCATCGACATCGGCTGTCCGGCAAGTAAGGCTTTACGGTGCATAGCACTTAAACGTTCACGTTTAAACAGACTTGCTACCCAGTCGCGGTCCGGCAATAAGGCCTTCGGTGCAATATATAGGCTGGCAATCACATGACCATCCTGAAGTATCACACTATGACTAATGTGGGCGGTCTGATCTTCGAGATTCAGCCATTCAAAACTTTCATCCTGAAATGGCAATAATTCTTTTAAATGCTCAGTGGTGTAGCTAAATTTCTTCCGGTCTGCCAGTTCATAACGTATGGCCTTGCTGGTAGTGATTTTAGTCCACCACACGGTGGCTTCAATCGACGGCTGTACGATTTTTTCAAAGCCTTGACGCACATAAAATACGCCTTGCCACTGGCTATAAAATGGATGGATGATAACCGGAGTATGCTTGAATTCTGGCTCACCCGAAATAGCATCCACTACCGGATTCACCACCTTGCCAATCCGGGCATCGGATGCGACCTGATCATTCCAGTGAATCGGGGCAAAGACCTGTCCACGGCGGATATTGTCACTAATAGTCGCACGCAAGACACAATTGCCCCATTGCGATTTGACTTCTACCAGCTCGCCATCTTTAATCCCGTATTTCAAAGCATCATGTGGATGAATCTCACAATAAGGTTCAGCACGATGTGTGCTGAGATTTGCAGATAATCCAGTGCGGCTCATAGTATGCCATTGGTCACGAATCCGACCAGTATTCAGAATTAAAGGATATTCACTGGAAACCTGATTGACCGGATCAATTGCAGTAGTTGCAATAAATCTTGCTTTACCATCAGCATGACTGAACTGGCCTTGGGCAAATAATCTTCCTACAGATTGAGCAGGTTGCTGTTTACCCCAAACCGGCCATTGCACTGGTTCCAGTTGCTCATATTCTTCTGCGGTTAAATTGCTTAAGCCTTGCAGATTAAAATAACGGAAATATGGGGTTTCTAGACCTTCGGAAATTTCTACATTCTGATAGGCAGAGAGCTCGGCATGCTCTTTAAAAATTTCATGACTATTGTGAAAATCAAACCCTCTGAAGCCCATTTGCTTCGCCACCTGTGCAATCGCCCACCAGTCAGCTTTGGCTTCACCCGGCGCATCTAAAAAGGCATGTTGCCTTGAAATACGGCGTTCCGAATTGGTGACGGTTCCATCTTTTTCGCCCCAGCCTAAAGCTGGAAGTAATATATCAGCATATTGAGTAGTATCCGTATCCTGACAGATATCAGAGACCACTACGAATTCACATTTATCCAGAGCACGCTTCACTTGATCGGCATCGGGCAAGCTGACGACCGGATTTGTGGCCATGATCCAGATGGCTTTGATCTTGCCGCTTTCGACTGCCTGGAATAGATCAACTGCCTTAAAACCCGCTTGCTTGGCAATATATGGACTTTGCCAGAAGTTTTGCACCAGCTGTTGATGCTCCGGGTTCTCTAAATCCATATGGGCTGCCAGCATATTGGCCAAGCCACCGACATCACGGCCGCCCATCGCATTTGGCTGGCCGGTCATAGAGAATGGGGCTGCACCGAGCTTACCAATTTTTCCGGTGAGCAAATGGCAGTTAATAATACTGTTGGCTTTATCTACGCCACGGGATGACTGATTTACGCCCATGGAGAACAACGTCATGACTTTGTCAGTCTGGGCAAATTTTTCAAAGAATTGACTCAGCTTACCCGCTGAAATACCGGTGCGTGCCGCAACATCTTCAATCGAAGCTTCCGCAGTACTGCTGGCCAAGGCCTGTTCCAGCCCTTGGGTATGTGCAGCAACAAATTCCTGATCTACATCACCATGCTGATATAAGTACTGTAATAGGCCATTAAATAGTGCAACGTCTTGCCCTGGCAGAATAGGCAGATGCAGATCTGCTGCTTCACAGGTACTGGTAAAACGCGGATCAATCACCACTACAAACAGGTCACGTTGTTCCTTGGCTTTCATAATGCGCTGATACAGCACTGGATGGCACCAAGCGGTATTGGAACCGACCAGTACCACCATATCGGTATGTTCAAAATCTTCGTAGCTGGCTGGAACCAGATCTTCACCAAAAGCTCGTTTATGTGCAGCAACAGCTGAAGACATACACAGGCGTGAATTGGTATCAATATTCGCCGTACCGAGATAGCCTTTGACGAATTTATTCACCACATAATAATCTTCGGTCAGCAACTGACCTGAGACATAAAATGCAATACTGTCTCGGCCATATTGATCGATGCATTGCTGGAATTTATTGGCAATGGAAGAAACTGCAGTATCCCAACTGGTAACTTCACGCTGATCTTTACGACCCAGCATTGGCTGCAGTAAACGGGTTCCCAGTCCTAAAGTATCTGCCAGATTACTACCTTTGATGCATAACTTGCCGTAATTAGAAGGATGGTTGGCATCGCCTTCAACAGTCACTTTCGGGCCTGATGTGGTCGGCGTTACATGTGCAGTCACACCACAACCCACGCCACAATATGGGCAAGTGGTCTGTGTGGTTTTAGTTTTTAATTCTGTGGAGCTATGCAGTTCCACTACTGGGATACTATTCATTGCTGCTGTGCTCCTTAATCATCTAAATTCACTTATCTCGCCAAATCTAAAATGTCTAGCTTTTACAGGTTTGATTTAAATTTTTTCTTGGTCTCAAAAGCTTTAATCCTCCCCAACCCTCCTTTGTTAAAGGAGGGAGATTCCCCTCTTTTTAAAGAGGGGTTAGGGAAGATTTATGTGATGGATTACCCTGCTTTCTTTAATGCAAAATCCCGACCAAACAGCAGTTTATTTCGAATCGAAGTGATCGGTGTCTGATCTGCAATTAGCTCAGCATACCAGGCACCATCCTCAGTATCCCCAAACAGCACGGCACCAATTACTCTATCTTTTTGAATAATAATGCGTTTATAGATCTGACGTTTCTCATCATTTAGCACGATATCTTCAAAATCCTCTTTTGGCTCGAAGTCACCTGCCGAAAATACATCACAGCCACTTACTTTCAGCTGAGTCGGAACAGTTGGCGCTTTGAACGTCAGACTGCCATGCTCGGCCAGATGTGATGCACAAATAAACGCCTGGCCCCAAAGTGGTTCAACCAGCCCAAAAGTTTGACCTCGATGTTCAATACATTCACCCACCGCATAAATACTTGGGTCAAAAGTCTGCATGGTGTCATTCACTAATACACCACGGTTACAACGTAAGCCTGCACTTTGTGCTAAAGCCATGTTTGGACGGATCCCCACGGCAAACACCACCAGATCAGCATCCAGCACAGTCCCGTCTTTGAGTTTGACTTGAGTCACATGACCCTCTTCACCGATCATGCATTCGGTATTCGCTGCAGTCAGGATGGTAATGCCTTTCTGCTCAATCGCTGTTTTCAGCATCTGGCTGGCTTTACTGTCTAGCTGGCGATCCATGATGCGGTCCATCAGGTGCAATACAGTCACATTCATGCCTTGCTGTTTTAGTCCATACGCTGCTTCCAGACCTAAAAGTCCTCCGCCAATGACTACGGCATTTTTCTTGGTTTTGCAGTAGTCCAGCATGTTGTTGACGTCATAAATGTCGCGGAAGCTCAGTACACCTTTTAAGTCACTCCCCGGAATTGGCGGAACGAACGGCTTGGAACCCGTTGCCAGAATCAGGCGGTCATAACTGATCACTTCGCCCTTTTCGGTATATACGTGTTTACGAGGACGGTCGATGCGAACCGCCGGATCACCGGCAATCAGACGGATGCCTTTGTCAGCATACCAGGCATGTGGATGCAGCATGATGTCATCAATGGTTTTCTCACCAGACAATACTGGTGACAACATAATGCGGTTGTAGTTGCCCCACGGCTCTTCACCAATCACAGTAATTTCATAACGGTCAGGTGCCATATCCAGCAGGTCTTCCAGACAACGCATACCAGCCAGGCCATTACCCACCAAAACCAGCTTCATCTTTTCCTGAGAAGTACCATTATTGGTGATATAGGTTTTTTGAGGGGTCGGACTGATCCAGACTTTGCCATTTTCAATCTTGCTTGGAAATACCAGCAGTTTTTGGTCTTTATCTTCCAGACAGCGTCCGGTTGCCAGACTGAAATGCTGCTTGTAAATCGGTGAAGCGACGACGCGTTCCCCTTGCAGATCACCCAGAATCCCGCGTGACATTACAAATGCTTTACTAAATGGATCCTGGTTACTTAAAGCATAAACACGCTTTTCATGACCTACACGGAACAAAGCAATTTGCTGATTTTCAATTAATGCACCTACACCGGTATTCGGGGTAATATCATCCAGTGCACACACTTCCACCCAATTCAGTTCATTCATATCTTTAAACATTGTCATATTCTTGCTCCTTTATTCTTTGAATCAAGCTTCAACTACCGGAATACGGCTGGCATTGCGTTCAGCTTCAGTTTTTGGACGGATCTGACCACGCACTTCAGTAAATTGAACGTACGGATCGTTTTGCTGTTCAGCCTTGGCATTAATAAAGGTTTTGAAACGTTTACGGACTTCTGGATCTTCAACTGCAGTACGCCATTCATCCTGATAAGTGCCCACTACATGCTCCATACGACGCTCGAGTTCTGTTGCCAGACCCAATGAGTCATTCACAACGACATCTTTCAGGTAATCCAGGCCGCCTTCGAGGTTGTCACGCCATACCGAAGTACGTTGCAGACGATCAGCCGTCTGGATATAGAACATGAAGAAACGGTCGATATAGCGGACTAAAGTTTGTGTATCCAGATCTGATGCCAGCAGTTCAGCATGACGCGGTTTCATACCACCGTTACCGCAGACATACAGGTTCCAGCCTTTTTCAGTGGCAATCACACCGACGTCTTTGCTTTGTGCTTCGGCACATTCACGGGTACAACCAGACACGGCCATTTTTAGTTTGTGTGGAGAACGCAGACCTTTGTAACGATTTTCCAGGAAGATTGCCAAACCAACAGAATCATCTACACCATAGCGGCACCAAGTGCTACCGACACAAGATTTCACTGTACGTAGTGATTTACCGTAGGCATGACCAGACTCAAAACCGGCATTGATCAGTTTTTCCCAGATTTCTGGCAATTGATGCACTTGTGCACCAAACATATCGACACGTTGGCCACCAGTCAGTTTGGTGTACAAGCCATATTCTTTGGCAATTTGACCAATTGCAATCAGGCCTTCTGGTGTCACTTCACCGCCCGCCATACGTGGCACGACTGAGTACGAACCGTCTTTCTGGATATTACCCAAGTAATAGTCGTTACTGTCTTGCAGGCCGGCATGGCTTGGTTTCAGAACAAAGTCATTCCAGCAAGATGCCAATATATTTGCCACAGTCGGTTTACAGATATCACAGCCCATACCATGACCATGTTGATGGATCAGGTCATCAAAAGTTTTGATCTCGTTAACACGTACCAGGTGATACAGCTCTTGGCGTGAATAAGCGAAGTGTTCGCAGAGATGGTTGTTTACGGTAACGCCTTGACGTTGTAATTCAGACTTCAGGACTTGCGTCACCAGCGGTGCACAGCCACCACAAGCCGTTGCGGCTTTGGTGCATTTTTTAAGAGCACCGAGAGAAGTTGAACCATCGGCAATCGCTGAACAGATATCCGCTTTAGATACGTTATTACATGAACAAATCGTCGCGCTGTCTGGAAGCAGATCTACACCGGTGCCACCCGTTTTCGCTGCTGCTTGGTCAAAGCCTGGCATGATCAGGCTTTCCGGATTTTCTGGAATTTCCAGACCATTCAGCATCATTTGCAGCAGGTCGTTATATTCTTTAGCACAACCCACCAGCACTGCACCGAGCAGTTTGGTTTTTTCTGCATTGACTACAATTTTCTTGTAGATCTGTGCCGCTTCATCGGCATAGAAGTAGCTCATTGAACCTGGTGTCATGGCATGTGCATCGCCAACTGATGCAACATCAACTCCCATCAGTTTCAACTTGGTGCTCATGTCCGCGCCAGCAAATGCTGCACATTCTTCTTGCAGTATATGCTTTGCAGCGATACGTGCCATGTCATAGCCTGGAGCCACCAGACCAAAAATCTTGTTATTCCAGAGTGCACATTCACCAATCGCGTAAATATCTGGATGAGAAGTCTGACAATAATCATTGATCATGATCCCGCCGCGCTCACCAATCGCCAGGCCGCTTTGACGTGCCAGTTCGTCACGTGGACGGATCCCCGCAGAGAACAGGATGATGTCGGTTTCTAGTTCAGCGCCATCACCAAACTTCATCACGTGCTTGGCATTGACACCATCTTCAATAGACGAGGTGGCTTTTTGGGTATGGACTTTAACGCCCAGATCTTCGATTTTGCTGCGTAATACTTTACCCCCAAGATCATCAATCTGTACTGCCATCAGGCGTGGTGCGAATTCGACCACATGCGTTTCCAGATTCAGGTCACGCAACGCTTTTGCCGCTTCCAGACCCAGCAAACCACCACCGATCACAACACCGTTTTTGGCATTCAGGCTCGCTGCCCGGATTGCATCCAGATCTTCAATGGTACGATAAACAAAGCAATTTTCACGGTCGTTGCCTGGAATTGGTGGAACAAAAGCATAGGAGCCGGTAGCTAAAACCAGTTTGTCATAAGCAATCACATCGCCATGATTAGTGGTGACTGTTTTATTAACAGTATCGATTGCAGTCGCTTTGGTACTCAAACGCAAATCAATTCCATACGCATCTGCAAAGTCATTACGGCAAAGGGTTAAATCCTTGGCTGATTTTCCAGTGAAATATTCAGTTAAATGTACACGGTCATAAGCCAGACGCGGCTCTTCTGCCAGAATCGTGATTTCAACGTCATCACCTGCATGCTCAAGCACAGATTCAATAAATTTGTGTCCTACCATGCCATGGCCAATCATTACCAGTTTCATATTCCTTCTCCTAAATTTTCTAAATCTTGTATCTTGTGTTTTAAGCTAGGTTGTTTCGTTCAAGGACAGCTTCTTCATACAGCTTTTGCTCTTTGGCTTTATGCTCAACCGAGAAGCGAATCATCAGAACAAAACTTGCTGCAATCACGACCAGGCCGCCAAGTGCCATCAGACAGGTTTGAATATCCAGCATGCCTTTAAGTAAGAATCCTGCTGCGACCGCACCCACGTTACCGCCTGCACCGATAATGCCAGCCACACCCCCTAAAGCATCCCGGTCAATAAATGGCACCAGCGCATACGTTGCACCACATGCCATGTGGGTAAATAATGCGAAGACAGTCATTGTGATGATGGCCAGCATGGCACTGTTCATTTGCGAGAATAAAATCAGGAATAAGCCTTCCATCAAGATCATGGCAAACAGCACTTTGGTACGTCCGTCCAGGCCTTTTTTGATGGCGACTTTATCTGAAACAATGCCACCCAGTGCACGGGCAAACAGTGCTAGCAGACCGAAGATCCCGGCGGTCATACCTGCTTCTTTTAAACCAAAGCTGAAGTTTTCTACGTAGTACATGGCTACGATGTTATGAATGAAGATTTCGATACCGAAACAGGCCGCATAAGCGCCAAATAAAATCCAGACACGGTAGTTACGGGCCGCATGCATCAGAATTGCCATGCCACCTTTTTTCTCGCTACCAACCTGAATTCCTGCTGCACGCAGTTCTTTAAAGTTGCCTTGTGGACAGTCTTGGGTAAATTTCCAGTACAATGCACCGACGATCAGCATCATCAGGCCTGGAACAATTAAGGCAATTCTCCAGCCCATCGCCTGTTCAACACCGAACAGCACCAGCGCAGCCAGAAGTAATGGCATCAAGGCTTGAGTCGCACCGCCACCGGCATTTCCCCAACCTGCTGATGCAGCATTTGCAGTACCCACGACATTCGGCGCAAACATGATGCTGGTGTGATATTGGGTAATGACGAAACTGGCACCAATGGCGCCAATCAGTAAGCGGAAAAACAGAAAGGATTCATAGCTATTCGCAGAGGCCACACCAAAGACCGGGATACTGCCGAGTACGAGTAAGGCGGTATAGGTTTTCCGTGGACCATATTTGTCACATAGCGGACCGACAATCAGTCGAACCAGAATGGTGATCGCGACTGCTGCAATATTGATATTGGCGATTTGATCTTTGGTTAAGCTGAATTCACCCGCGATCACAGGCATCAGCGGTGCACAGGCGAACCAGGCAAAGAAGCAGACAAAAAACGCGAGCCAACTCATATGGAAGGCTCTCATTGCTGCGCTGCTGAAATTCAAAAGACTTATTTTTGTTGCTTTCTTTTCATATAAATTTGAAGACATCACCATCTCCTTCCAGAACTGAACGTATAGGCTTATCTGCTATGCGAATCGCTGCACACCAGATGCGATCAGAACGGACGTCATTGGCCGTCTTACAAATTTCTTTAGAGTCGTCTTTGACTCAAATTCTATTAAGCACAAAGCGTGCCAACAAAATAACTTTATGAATAAGTATTTGTATTTATATTATTTATCGGCTTTGTTGCACAAAGATTTGAAATGCAAAGCGCCCCTAATTGAGCCAAATTTAACGCGTAACTTGGGTAAGTGGTCGACCTAATTCCGTAAATCTGTTGAGGACTGCTACACGTGCATGAATTTCATTCACCTGACTAGGAAAGCTTCTTGCCATTAATTTATCGCCTAATAATTTGATGCAATGCATCTTGGTTTCCACCAAACTGCGGCGATGATAGCCTGACCATTTTTTCCATAATGTCCTGCCTAAACGTTTAACTGTTCGAAGTAATTCATTTCGCTCTAGCGAGCTACTCTTTGTATCTTTCCATGGTTTCGCATTTTTTCTAGGTGGAATCACCGCATGTGCTTGCCGATCTGCAATGACCTGACGGCATTGCTTGGTGTCATAAGCTCCATCGGTATAAACAGAGTCAATCTGCTCATCTTGTGGAATCTGATTAAGTAAATCACCAAGCACCTGTGAATCACTGACATTATTGGTTGTGAGCTGAATAGCGCGTATTTGTAGGGTTTTGGCATCTATACCAATATGTAGTTTACGCCATTGGCGACGATATTCAGCTCCATGTTTCTTGCGTTTCCATTCGCCCTCACCTAGAAACTTCATGCCTGTAGAGTCTACGAGTAGATGCAGCCCATCGCTACTTTTTTGGTAGCTGATTGCAATATCAATATGCTTTTGTCTTCTACAAAGCGTACTGTAATCTGGTGCGGTCCAATTTAATCCGCAAAGTTTAATCAGACTTTGCACAAAGCCAGTGACTATACGTAAAGATAGACGGAATAAGGATTTAATCATTAAGCAGCATTGGATAGCTGCGTCGGAGTAGGTTTGATTTCGCCCTTGTTTGCCTTTTGATGGCGCATACCATTGCGTAGCAGGATCAAACCAAATGGCAATATTTCCGCGACTCATGAGTGCTCGGTTATATGCGGGCCAATTGGTTGTGCGGTAGATTTTGTGTGTAGGCTTCTTCATTTGAAAATTATATCGCTGAAAAAGCCTTTACAGATAGGTTTGTGCAACAAAGCCGTTTTCTATTAGTTAATACTAATTCTTTATCAGGATTTTCTGCTAATTGTTTTTTCAAATTTGCAGCACTGCTCCTTGCCACAATAGTAGTCATTTGAGGGTATTTTCCTAAGGTTATATTTTTTTGTTTTCCCTGAAACCGATAGGAGTATATCCATGTCTTTCTACCATTCGCAAAAACATGAAGTTGAAGACCTCCTCCATCACTTAATTTAAGAGGAGCTTTGCCAATCCCTGAGTGTTTTGCATCTTTAATTTCCTGAGCTTTTAACATCTTTATCTATTCCAAAATTTAACTTGGAAATAGTTTTATACCAACACTTATACCAACACAATGCGTGAGACTTTAAGAGATTCAAAGGAACTTCAAGAAACAAAAAGGGCATGAAAATCATTAATTTTCATGCCCTTACAGACCATATGAGACTATATGGATTTGAATTTTGGTGGAGATGGCGGGAGTTGAACTCACTAGAACTCAACCACATCAATTTCTATCTAATATAAGTTATTGAATTATCTATTATTCAATTACTTGCATATGATAGTTTGTGATAGCCATTAAAAAAAGTGTGGCAAAAAATGTGGCAAAGATTTATTTAGCTTAGAACTAATAAATCTTAAGTTTGCATAACCTTTTCATAGAAACAGACGTTCTTTCTTAGAAAAGTAGCTAATCCAATTTCTCCCAAAATTTTGACATATCTTCTCATTCAATTTGAAGAGAAAAGGCTATTTTCCTAGAAAATAGCCTTTTTTATATGCTAATTTAGCTAAGTTAACATTTGATGTTGGTCAATAAAGCATACATAATTGAAATTTCAATACCTATTTATTTAAAATTTATAAGATATTTCAATAGCCTTAAACTCACCTAACAATCTGATTAATGATTAAATTTTACAAAATAATTTCACATTAAAACATATACTTAAGCCCTAATTGAGCTTGTATATCATCAGAATTTTTCGCATTTCCTGCTACATCACCAAACATATTCCATTTAGAGTTGTTTGTTAGATAGTTGAATGTAATGCCATACAAGAAGTAATCCTTGTCGTAAGCAGGTGCTTGGTAGCTCACACCAACAGTATTATCTACGTTTGATACCAAGTTAACATTTGGTAAAGAGCGATCTACCGCATTAGCATATTCACCATAACCACCTAGCGCCAAGTTTTTAGTAACTTGATAGTCGAATCGAACACCTACGTGCAGTTTATTTTCTTTAGCTGTTACATCATCAACAGTAACACCCATTTCACTAGATTCATTAACCTTGTCCAAAGTAACACTGTTAAAGCTTAGTGCAGCATATGGGGATACAGACCATTGATTGTTAATGAAGCTATAACCTACTTCACCGTATACACCATACTTATCTAAATCAGATTTAGCATTGCTTTGCTCTGAATCCACACCGTTTGTTACGCTACGTTTAAATTCAACATCACCAAAACCATATTGAGCATTAGCTGCGAAATACAAGTCTGATGCGGTATTCCATTTACCATAAACACCAAAGGTAGTCAGGTCAGTTTCACTTGTACCATTTGATTGTGAAAACTTAGAGTCATCTTTGTAAGTTGAAACATAAGCACCTAAAATCGCATTATCAGCCACTTGGAAATCCGAACCAGCGGTCAAAGTTGAGATTTCTGAATCAACCTTATCCCATCCTTTAGCTTTTGTAGAAGTCTCCTGATAAGCGCCATTTACCCACGCACCTGTTACACCTTGTTTAGATACTTGGAATGCACGTTGAGCGACTTGCGCATTGGTCATTGCATCGTTGTGCAATAATACAGATGGTATTTCCGCAAATAACGCCCCCGCATTAGTATTCAAGACAGCTTGTGCTTGCTCAGCAGTCACCGCTTGCTGTACTTTCGCTACATAGCTGGTTAATTCAGTTGATTCACCATTCACAGCTTGCGCATTCGCTTTAGCCATAAGTTGGTTAACTAAATCACCAGAAGCATTAGACAGACCACCGTTCAAAGTACCTGCTACTTTAGCATCTTTTAACTGAACATCTACTGAATAAGTATTAGCATCCTTAGTGGTTTCACCGATTTGAAGGAATGCACTATTAGCAGTAACCGTATTAAAATCACCTGTAATAGAACCTGCTTTAATTACATCATGTTTACCAGCAGTAACCATTTTTTGATCTTGAGCAGTAACTTCTAACGCACCATCTAGATTAGCAGCACCAGTAACAGTTAAATAGTGTTCCAATCCATACACTAATTTTGCTTGTTCATACTGATTGTAGTCACCAGCGATAGTTAAGCGACCCTTTTCCGTTGAAACAGTACCACCATTATCAACAGCACCCACCTCACCAGCACCTGTTAATAAACCTGTGCTGTATACAGACGTTAATGGAGATTCAATACTACCATTCACACGTAATTCACCATCACTTACAACAGTATTACCAGAGAAAGTGTTATTGCCACTTAGTACCAATGTACCCTTACCACCTTTTACTAACCCTGCATCACCAGTGATGTTGTTAGAGAAAATAGCTAGACCTGAATCAACTTCTGCATTAAAGGTTTCACCAAAAATTTGGCTAAACATTTCAGGGCCTTTCAAAGCCGAAGCTTGATTAAAATAACCCCAACCAAAAGTTTCATTAAATAATTTTTTACCTGAACCATCATCAACATAATCAGCAGTAGTCAAAATAGTTTGACGCACTTGATCGGCTGTCATCCAAGGATATTTAGACCAGATTTGAGCAGCCAATGCAGTAATTTGAGGTGCAGATGCAGATGTACCTACAAAAACAGCATTACCATTTAAATTTTCGCTATAAACAGGAACTTCATAATCAGCAGCAATACACCAGCGAGCAGCATCCCCACACGCATTTGCACCCGTACCATCTTTTGCACGGTAAAGAGCTTTTTTAGTAGAATCTAGACCAGTTGCAGCTAAAAGCCCCTTCTCAATACCCTCACCCCCAACGAAAGTTGGAAGCAAGGCTTCAATATTAGGCGTAGAAGAACCTTCATTACCTGTTGAGAAAACAATCAATGAACCACCATCGGCCAAATTCATTGCATATTTAGTAAGTGTTTTCTTGTATTCAGTTTCGGCAGTACGTGTCCCAAATGAACCATTAAACAATTTCACACCATGCTTATCATGCAAGTCTTGCATAGCAAGGAGAGCGCCTGATGCATAGCCCAGACCACCATTTTGATCTGAAGTGCGTGCGCCATAGATTTCAGCAATATCTTTAGCAGCACCCTCAGGAATATTTTCGTACTCTGGATCACCATTTGACTTAGCAGCAATAACGCTTGCAACTAAAGTACCGTGATTGTTAATACTTAAATCCTGAATATCAATTCCTGCGTTTGTGAGATCGGTAACAGTGATCTCACCTGCTTCATAATCTTCAATGTATTTATAAACTTTTTTAACTGCATGCTCTAAAATATCATTTTTTCGAACGCCAGAGTCAATAACACCAACTTTTACTTTATTTGCAGATGTATTAGGTTCTGCAACATTAAAGTTTTCTTTCTTATACACATAATCTTGTTCAGGAGTTGTAGTTGGTTCTTTATCACCTGAACCAGTACCTGTATCTGAACCAGTACCTGTATCTGAACCAGTACCTGTATCTGAACCAGTACCTGTATCTGAACCAGTACCTGTATCGGGATTCTCAACCCCACCCACTGGTGGTGTGGTTACATTTGGACCATTTGATGCAGAATTACCTCCGCCACCACCACAACCAATTAAAATGGAGGTTATTGCTACTGATAAAACCGTTTTTGTAAAGAAATTATTGAACACTCAACACCCCTATTTTTCAATTAAAATAAATATATAATTTTTTAAAACAAATATATAATTTTAATTATAATTAAAAAAAATCTTAGAACAATTATTCAAAAGTAGAATACACCTCTTGTGTTAGTCAAAATTTAATCAGTGATAAGCGTTGATTTTTAAATAAATATCAAAGTCTAAAATAGTCAAAAATGATAATTTCGCGAGAGGTCTAATATTCATATAATTTATTTATAAGAAATCATGAAACTATTTTTAAAATTTATAAATATTTTGAATGCATGGCAGAGTAAAACTTGAAGTGCGACATAAACCACCTAATTAATTTAAAGGGTTTATGGAGTATAGGACTTACGCATTGACGGATTCAAAAAAGTGAACCGTACCGGGTTTGTTGAAGACCAAACTTTCTGAGATGAGAAGCATTGCCTCGCAAGACGTAGCGAAGCGTAGTGTTCCGATGAAAAAACCTAAATATACCCCTGAAATCAGAGATAGAGCGGTCCAATTATTGATTGAATCTGAAAAGATTATCTTTCTACTTGGGCTGCAATCAAAGATATTGCATTAAGATTGGTTGTACGCCTGAAACATTACGTATTTGGCATCAAAAATATCTGGATAAACAAAATCCAGTTAAAGTACAGCAGCTTTCAGATCAAGAACGTAATAAACAACTCGAACGTAAAAATAAAGAACTGCAACGTGCTAACGAAATTCTACGTAAAGCAGCCGCTTTTTTCGCCCAGGCGGAGCTCGACCGCCCACACAAATAATGGTGGATTTCATCCATAACAATAAAGACCTATCTGGCGTTGAGGCGATTTGTAAGATTTTACCGATCGTAGCCTCTACCTATTATCGAACCCTAGATCTCGTTGATGAAAAGCATCGCTTTGCAAGGGAACATCGAGCGAAACGAGATCTACATGATGAGCATCATGCTGAACAAATCAAACGAATTTGGAAAGAAAGTTCAGTTCGTTATGGTGTACGTAAAGTTTGGCAAAAACTGAAACGTGAAGGCTATATTATTGCGCGCTGTACAATGGTTCGCTTGATGCAGAAGCTAGGTCCACAAGGTGTTTAGCGTGGTAAGAATAAACAAACTACCCGTAGCCTAGATGTTCAAAATTTTAATACTGATCATCCTGACCCTTGCGAAGCAGTGCTCAGGTCGCTGACTTCACGTATATTCAAACCAATTCAGGTTGGGTCTATATCGCCTTTATTATTGATGTGTTCTCACGAGCAATTGTTGGATGAAAAGTATCAACACGTATGAATACAGACATGGTCCTGGATGCATTGGAGCAAGCATTGCATGATCGAGGTATGCCAAAGAACGTGATTCACCATTCCGACAGAGGTATGCAATATCTTTCCATTCGTTATACCAATCGTTTAGAAGCAGCAAATTTACGAGCATCACTCGGTACGACTGGTGATTCATATGATAATGCTTTGGCTGAACTAGTGAACGGCTTATACAAAACAGAGGTGATTAAATATTTAAAAACAGATTGGCAAGGTTTAGCGGATGTGCAACTTGCGACATTAAATTGGATGGATTGGTTTAATAAAAAGCGTGTACACAGTGCACTGGGTTATGTATCGCCTTTTGAGTTTGAAATAATGTATATGACAAGATTAACCCGTTAGGTCGTCAGGTGGCCTAACTTAAATAAAAAAGTCTCCGACAAACACGGTACGGTTCACCTTATCAAGTTGTTTTAGGTCCTTCAAATAACAGGACGTAATTTCAGCAGAGGGTTAAAAAAAACAATTGAGCTTTCGCTCAATTGTTAAAGGGAGAATAATTAAAGATCAAGTGTGATTTCTTTGCCTTTCGCACGTGAAACACAAATCATCATAGACTTTTGTGAGGCTTTTTCATCATCACTTAAATATTGGTCATAATGCAGTGCTTCACCTTGCAGAATGGCAGTCTCGCACGTTCCGCATACACCTTCACGACATAAGCATTCAACATCAATATTTAAAGACTCAATCGCTTGAAGAATGGTTTGATCTGCCATCACTTCAATTCTCTGATTTGATTTAGCCAGTACGATCGTAAATGCTTCACCATTCTCAGGAAGAGTAGAAGCGAATTGCTCCCAATGAATATTTTCATCACGGTAACGATTTTTATTACAAGTCTCGATCACTACATCAATCATCGGCTTAGGCCCACATACATACACATGCGTTCCTTTAGGCTGACCTGCAATTACTTTATTTAAATCAAGTTTTGAGCCTTCACTATCAATATAACTAAAAACTTTATCCGTATGCGGACCTCGTTTGAGTTCATCCAGCAAGGCAGCATGTTCTGGTGCACGGAATGCATAATGCAATTCATAATGAGCGCCACGTTCAAGAAGTTCATCCATTTGGGGAATAAATGGAGTAATGCCAATACCACCAGCAATTAAAATATGTTTTTCGCCATGTGGTGACAGCTCAAATAAATTTTTTGGTGACGAAATTTCAAGCTGAAAATTTTTTACACACTGATCATGCATAAAGACTGATCCTCCTTTACCATCTATATCTTTACGTACACATATTTGGTAAGTAGATAAGTCTTTTTGATTACTCATTAGTGAATAAGCATTTGAAAGCTTATCGTTCATTTTCACAATAATATGACTTCCACCTGTAAACGCTGGAAAGTCCTGACCATCCTGGCGTTTAAAGGTAAAACGCTTAATGAGCGGTGTGAGTTGTTCTACTGTCGTCACTACAGCAGGAAACATTTGATAACTCTCAGTCATTTTAAAATCCTAATTTGCAATACTATAGTGTTAAAAGAATTAAACACCAAGACATAAGTATTTGATTGTCATAAATTCCTCTAAACCATATTTAGAACCTTCACGACCAACACCTGATTGTTTCACCCCACCAAATGGCACGACCTCATTTGAAATTGCAGTGGAATTCATTCCAACCATGCCATATTCCAATTGTTCTGAAACCTTAAAAATACGAGAAATATTTTCTGTATAAATATAAGCAGCCAAACCAAAAATGGTGTCATTTGCCTGTGCAATCACTTCTTCCTCAGTTTCAAAACTAATCAAGGGTGCGACAGGACCAAAAATTTCTTCAGATACAATTTCCATCGATTGATCAACATTCGTTAATACAGTCGGTTCAAAGAAACTATAACCGAGTTCATGCTTTTTACCACCACAAGCAATAGAAGCACCTTTAGCACATGCATCATCAATCAATTTTTGCGCTTTAAGGACTGCTTTTTCATTTATTAAAGGACCAATTTGCGTACCTTCATCAAGGCCATTCCCTACTTTCAACGCTTTAACCGCAGCAACGAATTTTTCGCTAAATACCTTATAAATATTTTTATGCACATAAATACGGTTGGCACAGACACAGGTTTGACCTGCATTGCGATATTTCGCAAGTATTGCACCTTGTACCGCTTTATCGAGGTCTGCATCTTCAAAAATGATAAGCGGTGCATTACCTCCAAGTTCAAGTGCAAGTTTTTTAATGGTCGGCGCACATTGCTCCATCAGCAAACGACCCACCGGTGTAGAACCTGTGAACGTTAATTTTTTAACTTTTTCATGTGAAGTAAAGACTGAACCAATTTCAGCGGACTTACCTGTCACCACATTAATCACACCTTTAGGAATACCCGCCTGTTCTGCCAGTTTTGCTAGAGCTAGTGCACAATATGGCGTTTCATTGGCAGGTTTAATAACAATGGTACAACCTGCTGCAAGTGCTGGTGCAGCCTTACGAGTGATCATCGCAATAGGAAAGTTCCACGGTGTAATGGCAGCAACCACACCTACAGGTTCCTTAATCACCAAGAAACGCTGACCTGCATTGGTTGTCGGAATCACATCACCATAGATCCGTTTGCCTTCTTCAGCAAACCACTGAATAAATGAAGCAGCATATTTGACTTCACCTAAAGCTTCAGCAAGTGGTTTGCCCTGTTCAATGGTCATAATTTGCGCCAATTCATCGGCATGTTCTAAGGTTAGTTTATGCCAAGCAAGCAGTAAATCAGCACGGGCTTGAGCTGTTAATGCTTTCCAAGACTGTAATGCTTTATATGAACTTTCAACAGCTTGTATGGCTTCGACTTGCCCCATATTTGGAATCGAGCCAATCAATTCTTCATTTGCAGGATTGGTCACTTCTATACGGTGTTGGTCTTGAGCTTCAATCCAAATGCCATCAATGAAAGCATTTTGCTGAAATAAACTATTATTGTGTAATTCTGACATCTGACTATCCTTCTACATTTTATCGCGAGTAACACCGTCACTCATCTAGACTCAATGCAAGCCTAGATGAGTATATCCAACCATTATTTCTAACGATGAATTTTTGATACTAAGTTTTGGAAATAGGCGATACCATGTTCACTAATTCCTGAACGCTCTCTATCCGTCATAATACGACCTTGCCCACGATAACCACGAGATTTCAAACCACGTTGTACACTTTCCACCAATTCTAAATCTTCTGGACGAAATACATTTCTATACCATTCGATTAAATCTTTCTGATCCTGCGTTAGCTCTTCATTGGTAAAGTAAATATCATAATGCTGCAGCGTCGTTTCAGCATCAACAGGAAATTCATAAATCACCGTCATGAAATTACTGCCCGGCGGCACATTAAACATGGTACTTGGCCAAGTCCAAAAACCGTGAAACTCTGGGTCGGTAATAGATGGATCTATTTTAAATGACTTTTCCGAAGAACGTGCATAGCCATACTGTAATGTCCAGTTCTGATGAGTCGTATGCCAGTATTTATCCACTTGTACAGAATCGGCAAAACCAGGATGTGCAGGTCCGCAGTGATAACATTCGAGATAGTTATCTACAATCACTTTCCAGTTTGCAGGCGTTTCTGTGACAAAACGAGCCGCAAGTTTAAGATCTTTAACCACTGTACAAGCTTCAGCTAATTTTGCTGCGAAACCAGGTAGTTGATCTTCAACACAGGTTGCATTGTCATCCATATTGATGAAGACAAAACCTGCATATTCTTCAACTTTCAACGGCACCATACTTGAGTTTTCTTTATCGAAATTCTCTACATGGTCACAGTTTCGCGCCAACGCCAAACTTCCATCAAGCTTAAATGTCCAAGCATGATACGGACATGTAATCACGTTTTTAGCTTTACCACTGCCACTGAGTAACTCATGACCACGATGAGGACAAACATTATAAAATGCGCGTAGCACCATATCTTTGCCACGAATAATCACAATATTTTCATCAATGACTTTACGGGTAATATAATCATTAGAATTGGCTAACTCACTGCCATGAGCAACACAGATCCAACTTTTTGCAAAAATTTCCTCTTTCTCACGCTCATAAACCTGTGATGAGGTATAGAACACTTTTGGAAAAGTCCATGCATTATCTGGATCAGCACAAAAGTCTTCTGGTAAAGTTTCTGGTGAATTCATGATTATAACTCCATTCATTTCGTCTATAATTTTCAATTTTAAATTAGGTCTAAACCTTGTGAATCATCTGTTGTATCGCTTTCAGCATTTGCTGATAAAGCTGTTGCACTTCAGGACAATCACGCATTAAACGTAATCCACCATGCAATATCCCTTTAGCGATATGAAAATGTTGATTAATACCAGCCTGTGCCAGTTTTTCAGCAAAATATTTGCCATCATCTGCAACAGGATCAAATTCAGCCACCGCAATAAAAGTTTCTGGCATATCTGAAAAATCATCAGCTAATAATGGCGCTAAACGCAGATCATTCCATTGCGATTGATCGGGTGCATATTCGCGTAAGTAATACTCACAATCTGCCCGTGTTAATAAAGGAGCATTCGCATGCAAACGATAAGCGGGCAAATCAAAACGAGTGCTCAACATCGGATAAACCATGACCAAACCTTTGGCCTGTTGTCCTGTATGTTGTAAAGCCACGGTTAGCGCTGCTGCCAAATTGCCCCCCGCACTATCACCTGCAATAATGATATTGTTGGCATCAATATTCCACAGCGCAGCATGTTCTCTTAACCAGGTATAAGAAAATTTACAATCATCGTGTGCTGCTGGAAAATGATGTTCTGGCGCCAAACGATAGTCGACACACAACACAGCAATGTTCAGGTCTCGGCAAATAGAGCTGAGTAAAAACTCATGTGAATCTAAACCACCGACTACAAAGCCCCCGCCATGAAAATACAGCACACACGGCCAGCCTGTTACAGGTGCTGTCACCGCTTTAGGTTGATATAAACGGATACCAAGCTTATGGTTTTCATGTTCAAGATCGTAATCTTGAATATCAATACGACCATCCCTAGGTAATGTGTAATGCAGGCACATCGCATCATAGGCTGCTCGACATGAGTCTAAATCAGTATCTGCTGCACTATAAACACTGCTCCAATACACCAGACGTTGCATTTCTTCGCTCAGAACATACGCTGTATTGATTTCAGTCATGACGCATTACCTCTTTCAATATTTTTACGTACCAACTCTGCGGGTTTTAACACTTCGATGGATACATTACGACTGTCTTTATGTTCCGAAGTTGACTCAGTTTCCTCAAAGCTTTTTTGCTCAATCAAATGTGAAGGAATTTTAGAATAGTCTTCAATCAACCATTTAATTAAGCCATAGGTCTGAATTAAAATAATCACGATAAAGGGCAAGGCAGTTATAATGGTCGCCGTTTTCATGGTGTCTAGCGGAGCTTTAGAAAAAATCATCGCAATTGGCACCAGTGTCAACATCACACACCAAAATAAACGTGCTTTCGGTGAAGGATCCTGTCCTTCCTGTAGGCCACGTGTACAGGTTGCAGTAACGGCATAACCGACGGCATCCATATGTGCTGCCAAAAAGATCACCATAATGCCAAGGAAAATCCACATCATTAATTGACCGGCAGGCAATAAGCTTAATAACTGGCCAATCGCAACTTCACCACCTTGCTGGCTTAAAATCTGTGGCACATTCACAGCACCATGAATAAAGTTGTAAACACTGAAGTTTTCAAACACACCAAAGACAAACCACAAGCCGACGCTGCCGCCCACGATCATCGCTAAAATAATTTCTTTAATGGTACGGCCTTTAGATACACGAGTCACAAACAGTGCCACACCCGGTGCATATGAAATCCACCATAGCCAATAAAATACGGTCCATTCACGAGTAAACTTTCCATCTCCCATCGGGTCAGTAAATAAACTCATATCGACAAAATTGGTGGCCATCAAGCCAAAACTCATCAAAGAATTATTTAAAATAAATTGGGTTGGACCAAAAACTAGTACGTATACAGCAAACAGCACCACACCTAAACAGACCATGCTGCTTAAACGCTTCATACCATTTTCCATACCGACATAAGAACTCAACGCAAACACCACCGATACCGCCAAAATGATAATCACTTTTGTGGTAAAGGTATTCGGGATTCCCGTCAACAGGGACAAAATATTGGTAAAAGTAACCGCGGTTAGTACCAATGAAATCGTCAATGCACCAAACATACACAGCAAGAACAATAGATCGACCAGACGTCCTACAAAACCTGTGGCTTTAAAGCCTGTAACAGCTTCAATAATGGAGGCCAGACTGAGACCTTTATTCTTACGCACATGAAAGCTATAACATAACGACACTGAAGCCAGTGCATAAATGGCCCATGCGCTCGCGCCTGAATGAAAGAATGAATAGGCCACACTATATTTTAATGCTTCTGCAGATTCTGGAGTTAAGCCTAAACCAGGCGACTGGTAATAATATGCCCAATCCAAAAAGCCCCAATACAGACTTGAAGAGCCAATGCCCGATAAAATGAACATAAAAATCCAAGACATTGTGCTATATTCAGGTTTGCCTTCACCCATTTTAATTTTGCCATATTTACTAAAAGCTAAAATTAAAGTGAAAATAATGGACAAGAATCCAAATAATAAAACAGGTGTTGTAAATAATGATGTTGCCCAAAACATCATCTTTTCTGCCAAATGAATCGACGCTTGCGAGTATATAGCCAGTCCAACTACAGAAATAAAGACGACAAGTAAACTAATAGATGCCAGTACTTTATCTGTATGAACTTTTGTTTTTTGATTTTCCATATCAATAAATCCGTTCAAAGTGGATATTTATTCCATGATCGATCAGTCCATCATTTTTTGTTAATTAATGAGGCAATCGCATCTCCTACTTCATGTGTTTTAGCCATTCCACCTACATCTGTTGTTTTTGGCCCATTTACCAATACATATTCAATAGCTTGCATAATATCCTTACTTGCATCTTCAAATGCTTGTTCGCCATTACCCAAAAATTCAAGCATCATTGCACCAGACCAAATTGTAGCAATTGGATTCGCTATTTTTTGACCGAAAATATCGGGAGCTGAACCATGAACAGGTTCAAATAAAGACGGAAAATCACGTTCTGGATTTAAGTTTGCAGATGCTGCCAAACCAATCGTTCCTGTACATGCGGGACCTAGATCAGACAGAATGTCACCGAATAAATTAGATGCCACAACAATATCGAAACGCTCAGGTTGCAGGACAAAACGAGCTGCTAAAATATCAACGTGTTGTTTATCTGCTTTTACCTCGGGATATTGTTTTGCCATTTCATCAACACGACTATCCCAATAAGGCATACTCACTGCCAGTCCATTTGATTTAGTGGCTGCAGTAATTTTTTTTGCTTTACGCGTCTTTGCCATTTCAAAGGCATACTTCAAAATTCGATCAACACCATGACGAGTAAACACTGCTTCTTGCACGACGAACTCACGGTCTGTTCCTTCAAATGCTTTTCCACCCATCGCAGAATATTCGCCTTCGCTGTTTTCACGCACCACGAAGAAATCAATATCACCTGGTTTTTTATCTGCTAGTGGAGACTTCACACCAGGCATTAAACGCACTGGACGTAAATTGACATATTGATCAAAACGACGACGAAATTGTAATAAAGAGCCCCATAGAGAAATATGGTCAGGTACTTTATCGGGCCATCCAACAGCGCCGAAAAAAATGGCATCGTATTGCTTTAAAGTTTCGAACCAATCATCTGGCATCATCTTGCCATGTTCAAGATAGTAATCGCAGCTTGCCCAATCAAAGTTATCTAATTGAAGCTCAATTCCATACTTTTTCGTAGCAGCCTTTACAACCTTGATACCTTCTGGTAGAACTTCTAAACCAATCCCATCGCCTGCTATGGCGGCAATCTTATATACTTTAGCCATACTATCCTTTGACTTTGTTAGTGAATATCCTGCTAAGTCACTAACATGATCGTTTCAGATAAAATGATCAATATTCAAACCATCAGGCTTATGGACACGGATCGTGAATAATCTACCTAACTTATCGGATTTTAAAGTTTTTTGTGTTGTAGCGAAGCGTCGAAGTTTTGTCGAATCTGCAGAAGAGTTGGGTTCGTCTCCTGCTTACGTAAGTAAGCGGATTAATATTTTGGAGACGAATTTAAACTGTAAACTTTTTCATAGAAGTACTAGACATGTTAGCCTTACAGAAGATGGCAAATTAATTCTGGAAAAAATAACGCATATATTAAATGAGTTTGATGACCTGAGTGAATTGCTTAATAATCCTTCAGGTACTCCGACCGGGCACTTAGATATCGTGAGTAGTTTCGGATTTGGTCGCAAACATGTTGCACCCATTCTGTCTAAATTACTGAATCTGTATCCGAAACTCACCCTTCATTTCAATACGATTGATAATACCAAAGACTTGATTCAACACAGCATTGATCTGGATATTCGAATTGGCAATGAAATTGCGCCAAACATGATTGCAAAGAAGTTAGCTTCAAACTTCCGTATTTTATGCGCCTCACCTAGCTATTTACTCAAAAATGGCATTCCTGAAACAATTGAAGACTTACAACATCATGACTGCTTAACTATTAGTGAGCGTGATCAATCCTCTGTTTTACTCAAACTAAGACATAAAAATGAAGATACCGTGACCCATGTTCGACCACGTTTCGTTTCCAATAATGGTGAAATTATTCATCAGCTTGCAATCGATGGACAAGGTATTATTTTACGTTCTGTATGGGATGTAGCAGATGAACTGCTCTCGGGACAATTGCAGCATATTCTACCTGAATATTGGCAAGATGCTGACATTTGGGCAGTTTATCCCTCACGCTTAAAAACTTCATCAAAATTACAAACTTGTATTTTATTTATTCAGCACGAATTATCCAACCGATTATATTTAACTCAAAAGCTAAATCGAGGTGAATTAATCACCCCTGTAGATAACATGACCACACACACTGAAAAAGTTTTTTTATGATAAAAAATCGCCCATTCAATATGAGCGATTTTTTAAACTAACATATTATTTTTTAAAAATAATATCCTAAAGATACATAGAACATCTGATTCCACTGATTACTGTCACCTTGTGCCAAAGCCTTACTACTGCCACCTGTCATTGGATCATTCTTACTCCAAATATATTCACCTTGTACGCCAATCGATTTATAATTGAAATAAACACCAGTCATTAGACGTTCTGAATCTTTAAAACCTGCTTCATCTTTTAAAAATTGACTGTAGGAAATGTAAGGTTTGATATTTTCCAGTTTAAACACTGGCTTATCTATAACATAGCTTAATTCATTCACCACAAATTTAGCCTTATTTGCTACTTGATAGGGAAAATCAAATGCCCCAATAGTTGAATATTTCGGGTGTAGATCATCAGCATTTTTAATATCTTGCGCACCTGTGACAAATAGCCATTGCCATGCATTTAATTCAGTTAATGCAAATACACTCCAGGCATCGCGTGTACCATCAAGCTGAGTTCTTTTATTTTCCAAATCGGAATACCAATAAGTACCCCCTATTTCAGTTTTTAAAGAAGCATCAGCATTTAAATTAATTTTTTTGGAAGCTCGTCCAATCCACATATTTTTTTCTTCAATATCTGTTCCTTCATTTAAATTATCTGCTTGCACAAAGTTTCCAGAATAGCGACTTGAGTCTTTTGAGGTTCCCTTATAATTACCACCATCTCTTGGATAAAAACCGAGTGCAACATGATAATCATCATTTTTAAAGCGATATTTAATTCCTAAGTTTTGAATATCTTCCAAGCCTACGGTATTTAGAATAGTTTCATAATAACTATTACCCCATAAACGGTCATAACCAAAATCTACGAACTGTAAGCCAGCCGTTAAACGCTGTTCTTCATTAAATTTATAACCTGCCCAAGCATCTTTTAAGAATACTGCATCACACAAAGACTCATATTGATAACAACGTGTGTCTATCGAAGCGATCCAGTTCGGATTTTCATACCCCAGCACAAGCTTGATATCTGCAAGCTTCCAATCATCATTCTTAGATCCTTGTAGCGCTTGATCAGCATAATCTTTGTGCAAAAAGCGAGTACGCACCGCTCCTGAGATTTTAAATTGCCCTTCTTGAAGATTACGATCTCCCCAGCTTAAGTTTTCAGCGAAACTGTTAGAACTAAAAAGCAATGAAGCTAAACTAAGAGAAAACAAAATTCTTTTCATTTCGACCATCCTTGATAAAGATAATTAAAATGAAGAAAAGCTATTGTTTAATCAATCACACAAATATGGCTTTTAAATTTACGAAGTGTGTTTAATATTAAAAAATAAATAGTATTCCCTTTTATTCATAATAAAATTTAATTATTTTAAAATATAAAAAACGCATTTTAATGCGTTTTTTATATCATTAAATTACCTAAAATATAGCTATTTATTAAAAGTATTTCATACTTATGAAATTTTATATAGCCAAGTATCTAGAGGTGTTTATAAATCAAATAACTTACCTGGATTCATTATACCATTTGGATCAAATACTTGCTTCAGAGCTTTCATATAACCAATTTCTTCTTCAGAACGGGTGTAATCGAGGTAAGGCTTTTTAGTCATACCGACCCCGTGTTCCGCAGAAATCGAACCGTCATATTTTTTCACAGTTTCAAACACATATTTATTTACCACCTGACATTTGGCAAAGAATTCATCTTTATTGAGTTCAGCAGGTTTTAAGATATTCAAGTGCAAATTACCATCACCAATATGACCATACCAACAAATATCAAAATCGGGATAATTTTCCGCAACAATAGTATCAATTTCTTTGATAAATGCAGGAACATGAGTAATAAGAACTGAAATATCATTCTTATATGGTATGAACGGGGCAATTGATTCAGAAATATCTTCACGCAAACGCCATAGACTCTGCACTTGTTCCAAGCTTTGACTCATCACACCATCCAGCACCCACCCCTTTTCCATGCAGTGCTCGAAGGTTTCCATCGCAGCATCCATAATCGGTTCAAATGGCGCTTCAAATTCTAGTAAAATATAGAACGGACAAGCGGTATCAAATGGACGTTGCACGTGACCATGATCTAGTACTTTCTGCATGGCCAGTTCACTAAAAAACTCAAATGCAGTTAAATCAATTTTGCTCTGAAAAGCATTTAATACTGGCATAAGCGCATCAAAGTTAGATACACCAAGTACAAAAACTTGCAAGTCATGCGGTTGACGCTCAAACTTGATTTCAGCTTCAGTGACCAAACCTAAAGTCCCTTCACTACCAATGAATAAATGTTGAAGCGCATAACCAGTCGCATTCTTGATCATACCTTTATTCAGATGAAGAATGTCACCTTTACCTGTCACAACAGTCAAACCAAGTACCCAATTACGCGTCATACCATACTTAATGACTTTGATTCCGCCTGCATTGGTGCCAATGTTGCCACCAATTTGCGAAGAACCCGAAGAAGCAAAGTCGACTGGATAATACACACCCTGATCGGAAGCATAATTCTGTAATTGTTCAGTCACCACACCTGCTTGAACACGTACCATACGATCTGCAGGAAAGAACTCAAGGATCTGGTTCATCTTATCCATACTGACTACAATTTCACCGTTCGCAGCTACTGCACCAGCAGATAAACCAGTACGTCCACCAGATGGCGTAATCGCAATATTAAATTGATTCGCCAGTTTAACAATCTGCTGCACCTGTTCCGTGCTAGAGGGAAAAATGATGATTGAGGGATTTGGATCGAAATGTTTAGTATGGTCTCGACCCCAGTTTTGAAGGCTATCCGCATCTACTTTAATGCGGCCTTCTCCAACGACGGCTGTTAATTGGTTGAATAACTCAGGTGTTAAAGCGACTGGAACATTCATGATTTACAAACCTGGAAAAAAGAAAATATGTGATCTTCTTTTGAAATGAAAAATATTACGTTTTGATTTATAAGACCCAAAAATCGAGATTATTACAAGACATCTAAAATAGAAGTCTAAAGATTAAACTTTTATCTAAATATTTCCTTTGTAATATTAAATTATTTTATATTTAAGTAGATGTAGGATAAAGTGTAGATTAAATATCTTGTAAATACGAAGTGTGTATAATCCACTTCATTATCCTATAAAATTAAGATAATTCTTACTTTATTTCAGTTTAAGATGGCTTTGTTGCACAAACCTATCTGTAAAGGATTTTTCAGCGATATAATTTTCAAATGAAGAAGCCTACACATAAAATCTACCGCACAACCAATTAGCCCGCATATAAACGAGCACTCATTCATCGCGGAAATATTGCCATTTGGTTTGATCCTGCTACGCAATGGTATGCTCCATCAAAAGGTAAACAAGGGCGAAATCAAACCTACTCCGACGCAGCCATCCAATGCTGCTTAATGATTAAATCTTTATTTCGTCTGTCTTTACGTATGGTCACTGGCTTTGTGCAAAGTCTGATTAAACTCTCTGGCTTAAATGGGACGGCCCCAGATTATTCGACCATATGCAGAAGACAAAAGCATATTGATATTGCGATTAGCTATCAAAAAACTTGTGATGGACTATATCTACTCATTAACTCTACTGGCTTGAGTTTTTTAGGTGAAGGTGAATGGAGACGTAAGAAACATGGGCCTGAATATCGACGACAATGGCGTAAACTACATATGGTATAGATGCTAAAACCCTTCAAATACGCGCTATTCAGCTCATAACCAATAATTTCAGTGGTGCATAGGTACTTGGTGATTTACTTGACCAAATTCCACAAGATGAGCGGATTGACTCTGTTTATACCGATGGAGCTTATGACACCAAGCAATGCCGTCAGGTCATTGCAGATCGGCAAGCGCATGCGGTGATTCCACTTAGAAAAAATGCGAAACCATGGAAAGATACAAAGAGTAGCTCGCTGGAGCGAAATGAATTACTTCGAGCAGTTACACGTTTAGGCAGGACACTATGGAAAAAATGGTCAGGCTATCATCGGCGAAGTTTGGTTGAAACTAAGATGCACTGCATTAAATTATTAGGAGATAAACTCAGTGCAAGGAGTTTTGATAGCCAAGTGAATGAGATTCATGCATGTGTAGCAGTCCTCAACAGATTTACGGAATTAGGTCGACCACTTACCCAAGTTACGCCTTAAATTTGGCTCAATTAGGGGCGCTTTGCATTTCAAATCTTTGTGCAACAAAGCCCTTAGCTTTTAAAACTTTAGTAAATTAGCTCTATAACATTAAAAAACCGATGTATAAACATCGGTTTTTTAATTTTTTACTTAGTTATGCAGGCGTAGCTAGATTTCCGACTTTAAGTAAGCTCACTTGCTCTTGTTGTCTTTGCATAATAATTTTACCATTACGCACACTTAAAATAGCTTTTACTTGATTAGCAACAACTTCATAATCATTTTTAGCCGGCATAATTATAAAACTGGCAGGACGTCCGACCTCAATCCCGTATTGATCCCCTAAACATAAAGTCTTGGCTGAATTATCTGAAACAAAATCCAAGCAACGTTGTAAGTCTCCGTAACCCAGCATATGACAGATATGTAAGCCAGCATCCAGAATACGAATAATATTACCGTTTCCTACTGGATACCAAGGATCACGAATTGAATCCTGAGCAAAACAAATATTCATGCCTGCACGGTCAATTTCTGGTACACGGGTCAAACCTCGGCGCTTTGGATAGCTATCAAATCTTCCTTGCAAATGAATACTTTCTGTAGGGCACGAAATAAAGTTAATTTTAGAACGTTTTAGTAAGCGGAATAACTTGTAACAATAGGCATTGTCATAAGATCCCATGGCTGTAGTATGGCTAGCTGTTACACGTTCCCCCATACCTCGTACATGTGCTTCATCTGCCAAAACTTCCAAAAAGCGAGATGCTGGATCATCAATCTCATCACAGTGTACATCCACCAGACAGTTATATTTTTCAGCTAAATCCATCAAGAAATGAACTGAACTTACACCTTTTTCACGGGTATATTCAAAATGTGGAATGCCACCAACTACATCAGCACCAAGCTTTACGGCTTCCTCCATTAAAGCACGACCATTTTTAAATGACTCAATACCTTCTTGTGGAAATGCTACAATCTGCAAATTCACTTTATCTTTGATTTCTTCTTTAACTTCAAGCATAGCTCGCATTGCAGTTAAGCTTGGATCAGTGACATCGACATGTGTACGCACATGTTGAATACCATGC
Source organism: Acinetobacter variabilis (assembly GCF_000369625.1). Classification (GTDB taxonomy): domain Bacteria; phylum Pseudomonadota; class Gammaproteobacteria; order Pseudomonadales; family Moraxellaceae; genus Acinetobacter; species Acinetobacter variabilis. The sequence continues at coordinate 166,849 of NZ_KB850113.1, read as the reverse complement.
TCAATGAGCATATCTAGCGTTTTTAAAGCACGTAGTTTAGTATCTTCAAAAGTGATCGTGGCTTTACGTTGCCCCCAACGTTCAATCCCTTCAAAGAGTGTACCTGACATATTCCACTCAGGCTCACCCGCAGTGAGTACAGCATCTAAATGAATGTGTGGATCAACTAAAGGAGCCATGACTAATTGTTGTTGTGCATCGATAGTATCTACATCAACTGTTTGAATGAGACTAGCCTGTTTTTCAATGGCTTCAAAGATGCCATTGTTGTAAGTAATACTAAATAGCCCTTCTTGTTGACGTAAAACTGCATTGATAATTTTCATGTTGGTTCCTTTTAAAATAATTAATGACTCATGTGCCAGATCAGTAATGCCATTGAAGCATTTAGACGGAAATTTGCCTCAGTTAAGACCTGATTTGTCAGTGATTCAATTTTTTGAATCCGTTGGTTTAAGGTGTTTCTATGGATACCAAGTCGTTTGGCTGTATCATTTAAGTTGCCATTTTCTTTAAGCCAGGCATCTAACGTTTCGAGTAGTACAAATGGATGCTTTTTATCGCTAATGAGAATACCCAAGGTTTCATGCATGAATTGCTGCAATACGCTTTTGTTTGGAATCGCTTTTAAAAGTTTTAGCACCCCCAAATCACGATATTGGCAAATACTATTTTTCATCTGCATTTCAAAAGCAATTTCCTGAGCTTGGGATGCTTCCCAAAATCCTCGTTGAAATGCCACTGCAGAATTCACTTCATTTGATAACCCTGCAAAGACTTTAAGGTTATTATCAAGTTGACTTATTTGATCGATCACTTCTATGAGTGATTTTTTCCACGCATCGATATCATGATCATCAAGGTTGAGTACCAAACTAAACTGATCCCCCTGACGGATGACTGGAATTTTCTGCTTCCACTGTTTGGACCATTTTTCCAAGGCTTCATAACACTGTTGTTTAATTCTGAAAAAATGATTTTCATGCACAGCATCAGTATCGGTATGAAACAAGGCATGAATATTGTGTAAGCGCAGTACTGTAATCACATGACGTCCAAGTAAGTTAATTTTTAACTGTTTGGCACGAAGTTGAATTGTCTCTACCGATGGAAAATCCCCTGTCAGTAATTGAGAGATTACATCTTCACTCGATTTTTTGACTTGAGAAAACTGAACTAGCTGTGTACCAATCGCATGCGTAACTTCAACCATCTTCAAACTGTAAGGTTGCTCAATTAACGGTAAACCAAGCTCATTTGCGCGTGAAATAAGTTTAGGTGGAATTTCATGGATATATTCCTGACCTGTCATAATGACAAGCGCAGCTACATTTCGTTCATATGCCTGTTCAAGTAAACCTAAGAGATTATTTTCATCACGGGTATAGTTGATTCCCGTAACAAATACAATCTCTCCACCCTCAATCCATTCAGCGATTCCTTCATTTTCTGCTACATAGAACCAGCGGACAGGCCGATGAATATTTTCTGTTCCACCACATAATTTTAGTGGGTAAAGTGAAGGTAGATTCAGGATATCTTGAACGGTCATATTCATCGCATTACTCCACTGCATCTACTATATTTAAGACAGATGATTCCTGACGTAATGGGAATAAATAATTCAACACACTATAAGTGGTACATGCCACCACAATACCCACAATAGGTGCAATCCATGGTGATACATAGGCAACAATTGCGCCTGTGAAATAAGCAATCAAACCAATCCAGTTAAAATTAGGAATATTTGCTTCAGCTAATAATGGATATTTTCCTTTATGACGAATCCAGTAATCCGCCATGATCACACCACCAAGTGGAGGAATAATTGCGCCAAGGAGTAATAAGAACGGAATCAATAGCTCATACATACCAGCAGCAGCTAAAATGATCCCCGCAACAGCAGCTACAAGCACCATGGTTTTACGGCGTTCACTTCTTACCATATGGCAAGCAGCAGTTGAAACACTATAGATTGCTGGGCCTTGGATCGTCCATAAGTTCAGGCAAAGCATCACTACTGCAGCAATAGATAACCCTTGTAAGACTAAGACCTCTACAATATCGGGTTGTTGATAAACGATTGCCATCCAAGCGCCTGCTAGGACCATTAGACCATTACCAATTACAAAGCTCACTAGACATGCCCAAATCGCGATTTTTCCGCTCTTAGACATGCGCGTCCAATTGGTAATTTGTGTTGCACCACTGGCAAAGGTACCAAATACCATGGTAATGGCTGTTGCCAATGTGAGTGTTTCTGTCGGTTGAACACTAGTTAAACCAGTCCATCCACCAATTTCTTTGGTCGCCAAGACAATAGAAGTAACGAGCAAAATAAACATTAAAGGAATCGATACACGGGATAGATATTCAAGTCCTTTAAAGCCAACAATTGCTGTAATGGAAAAACCGAGTCCAAATAGCACCATCAAAGGAATGAGTAAACTGTCAGAAAATCCTAATATTTTTCCAAGTGAAATCGCCAGAGTTGCTGTTCCCCAAGCAAACCAGCCTAATTCAGCAAAACCTAAAATAAAGTCTGATAATTTACTGCCCCAGTTGCCAAAGCAGAAACGTCCCATTAGAACTGTATTTAAGCCACTACGTGCAGAAATAAATCCCAAGGTCGCAGCATAAGCTCCTAATAGCAAGTTGCCTATGGCTACAATCCACAAAATATCAGTGAACTCAAAAGCCACCCCAATTTTTCCACCAGCGAACATAGTTCCTGTGAAAAAAGTAAAACTAAATAACACTAAGGCTATTGGGAAAAAGCCTTTACGTTGTGAAAGTGGTGTTTCTGTTAAAGGCGACTCTGCATGCGCGCTCATATTCAACACTCCTACTATTCAATTAAAATTCTTGAGCGCTGTATTGCAAGAGCTATGCCAATTTTTTAACGTTTAAATTTATTTAGGTTAAATTGTTAAATGTGGGCAATTTGCACATATTTTTACTTTTCATGCAGAGTAAATGGATAAACTACTGTGCTTTAATAACATTCAGTGATTTTATTTTGTGCATTTTAGAAACTGTAAATATTACAGAACATGCTGATATTAACGGACAGATAAGGAGACTATTACAAATGTAAAATTTCGGGTTGTTTTTCTATTTTTGTTTGATCTTACTCATTTCGACGCTCTTGTATGTCAGATGTCATTTTTCTCTTTCTTAAACGCTTTTTTCTTGGCAGTAAATGGATTTTTTGCACAAAGATGTGAAAACTTGTCCCCCCATTTTCATAGCAAAAATTTCACTTATTTATTAATACATAGTTTTTAAATAGTTTGAAGAAGAGGTGATGGCAGCTCAACTCAATAAAAAATCTGTTTGTAAAAAAAGAATAAGTTCTAGATCTTTACCCAAATTTACTCCATTATTTTATAAACAAGAGCTACTTCATTTTTATAAAAATGTTCAAGTCCGAAAACTATTATCATACTGATTACTTAGGGGAAGCTGGAGTCACAGAAACCTGCCTATATAGCCTTTTTAATCTCCTCCAGACTCATGCAGATCTAAGTTATGCTCTACTACTAACCAATAATCAGTTCCATGCATTTATAATTAAAGACAAATCTAATAGTTACTACATTATCCGTTCAGGCTTCACTTCGGGTTATCCAGGCGAAGGACCCAAAGGGTTAGCCAAAGCTTTAACTATTTTGAATAAACATCAAATCGAAACAGAAGAAATAGTTGTTACTTTAAAACTAATGAGTAAATTGAACAATTCATCACTTAGCGACAATGACATCGACTTTATTTTCAAAGAAAAAATCATTCGCCCTATACGTCTGCAAGACTATGTCTATCCTTTTGAACATGCAATAACTAAAACATCGAATCTAAAACGTTACTACCCACTTGAGCTTCCCTACTCAATTATTGATGATAGAATTTTTGATCTAGCACTACTTTTCAAACAAGATCCTGACTCGGCTTTAACAAAAGCATATAAACGGCTGGAAGATATTATCCGACTACGTACTGGCGTAAATGAACATAGTACGAAGCTGTTTGCACAAGTTTTTCAAGGTGAAAATGCTCTATTAACTTGGGATGTACCAGATACTGCAGAGATAAAAGGTAGAATCAATTTATTTACAGGTTCTTATATGGCTTTTCGAAATGCTAGGGCACACCGTGAAAAAGATGAAAATTTAGTTCATCAATATCGAGAGTTCCTGCTTATTAATGAATTATATCTATTAGAATCTGAAGCTAAGCCAACTTAACAAGAATAGTTGTCCAAGTAGTTATTATTTCTACATCTCAACTATGATTCATCTATTAGTTTATTAATCCAACTTGGCTTTTTAGCTCTCAAAAATGTCTGAAAATCCTCTTCACCCAACGATTCTTTTAATTTGTTAATCATTTTCACATCAACAACCTTAGGGCCAAGAAAATAAAGTGCTGATACAGCCCAACCAACTCTCTCATGAGGATATTGAAAAACGTCGAGACAACGTGTTTTTATTAATCTCACAGTACAATCAAAAAATAAAAACTCTCGTGAATTTCTATTAGTATAAAAAACCTCTATTTGTGGAACTTGGGTACTTAAACCTAAATAATTTGCTGATATCCCTCCATGTTCTTGAAACATCTCCCCAGTACGCCTTGATAAGACTTTTAAAGTATTCTGTATATCTGGAGTGAGAATCCTATTTGGAATCATTCTATTCTTTTTGGTCTTGTAATAGACCTTCGGAAAAAGAATGAGGGAATCACCATTTTTTATATAATCTCTCAAAATCCATTGCAGCTTTTTATCATTTACATGGACACTAAAATCTAAAGCACTAAATACTTTACCTTCCTCAATTTTTTTATATTCATCAATTACAATTTTATCTTTGGAAAACTTCACAAAAGATACCCTTCTAAACACCAATTAGTTTAATGTAGCTTGTATAAAACCATTTTCTTGTAAAGACCAAGCTCTAATTGTATCGCCATTACTACCATTACCAACAATTACAGCTAAAGGGTTCGGCAACGAGCTAATATTCTTTCGTGAAAATTCACGAAAGCTTTTTATATCTTGCGGGGACAAATTAGGGGTTAACTCAGCATGGGTATGCCAGTATCCTACCAAAACTAACCCTTGATTTTGATACTCAATAGCCTCCTGCTTACACCTATTGGCATCTAGTTCCAACCATGTTGGACCAGAAAGGTCAGCATTATGTGGAGGTGTAGCTACTGCAAGCCATAAACCATCCGACATACTTGTATCAATAAATAACTGCCCGCCTTTCTCATCTTCTTTTAATTTTTGTTGATGAGAAAAGAATATGTCTACCACCTCTGTGGACACTTTTAATTCAACATCAAGCGTTTTCCATCGCCATTCCCAAGCTAGATCATAGCTCACTAGTACACTGCTCCTTTGGCCACTCTCTGGAAATGACAATTTGCTTACAACCTTCAGGTACATTCGGTCCAACGTACATACCATTCAATTCACGTATCTTTTCAATATCACCTATACTAGTAACCCATGTCTCAGATTCTACTTTTCCAGTAAGTACATCAAATACCGATTGAGCTGTTATTGCCGCTATTGTATTAATTCCAATAGGACCACCAGGGATAAACGCTTCTCCACAACCAGGAAGTGGGATGACCCCATTATCCTTCCATTCTGAATGTTGGTGTAAAAAGTTTCCATGCTCATCGAATAAGTAGCGTCCATCAGTAATACTATTTGGTCTAGTTATCAGCACATGCCCTATAATTGCATGAGGCTCAGCCCAAGCTTGGATTAAAGCCCACTTAGGTTGCCTAACTTCATGCAATAACCATATAAACTCTTCTGAATTCCAATCAGCAGTTGTAATTACCACCACATCCATTTCATCAAGCATGCTAATATTCTTAATACATTCATACTGAATATATTGTGGAATTGATGTAATAGTGATATGAGACAAATCTTTTTGGATTCGCTCTTTTAATGCTTGGGTTTTATATTTACCTAAATCATCTACCCCTAAAATATGTCTTCCTAAATTTGCACTTTCAAATCTATCAGGATCAACAATGGTGATGTTAGTAATACCTGCCCTCACTAGATGCATAATGACTGAACTACCTAAAGAACCTGCACCAATTACTGCTATTTTTTTATTTGCTATATCATTATTTGATAGTTCTATGTTTCTTGAATGGATTACATTTTTTGCTAGCAAATGAACTGGACTATGTTCCAAACTCGACAATCTTACATCGTTATTCTGTTGCTTACGTAATCGACGTCCAGCTCGTTTACCATAAACTTGATGGCTATCACTTTTGATACCTTTGTGTTTAAGAGTTATCGCTTGAATAATGGGTGGCTCAGTATCCGGGAGTTCTAATAGTAACCATCTAATAGGATAACTATTGTTTCTTTTATCCCATTCTAATAACCTCTGAAAATCTACTGAAGATATATGATTTTCAATCCATTCAAAGACTTCATTGGAATTAGGAATTTCAACAGTTGGATAAGAATTTAAGCGAATAAAATATGCAACTGGTGCTAAAACTGATACTTTCTCTACCCTGTTTAATATTTTAGAAAGATGCTTTTCTATCATTGGTTGCTGCGATGCTAACCATACAACTTGATGACGTTTTATTCCTCCCCTTTGATCAGTGAGTCCAAAAAGTTCACCATTAGTTGAGGGATGTTCCAAAACAACAAGCTGATGGTTATTAAAATTTAATTGCAATCTCCAATAAGAACTTATTTCCCTATAAAATTCCTCGTTTCTTTCTTCTATATTAGAGGAAGGCAATACTAGCTCTAATATCTTTAATAGCCTTTTCAATGCATCATTTACTACACTCTCAGGAGAATTAGCTGCTGGATGTTCTCCAAATCCATACAAACATAAAGATTGTCGCATTGCATGGGGCCATAAGAGCCAAGGTGAAGGACTTATCTGTAGACGCAAGCCAACTGTTGGAAAGCCTTCACAAAAGCTAATCCTGAGTATTCGTGAAACACCTAAGAAATCCTCAGGTAAAAGAAATTCATACGCCAGCACCTCCTTTTCTTTTGGGTCTGTTTCTTTAAGCAAAGACATAGCATCTTCACCTAAATATTGGTGTAAAAATGCTATACCTTGTCTTATTTCTGGAGTGACTTTTTTCATCTTAACCAAGTCGACCTACTGGTTCATTTGAAGTATGAATTGATGCTGCAGATGAAGATGATCCTGTTAAGGCATTTAATGCTAGAGCATTGAGCGTTATTTGAGAGCTTCTTCCAGGTAATGTCCATGATTTATCAGGAACATTTATAATTTGCTCTTTGATAAATGCTCTTGGGACTCCAAAACTTTCCATAAGTTTATTTTCAAATGATGCTGAATTACCTAAGTCATTAAGTCCTATTAATACACTTTCTAAAGCTTGTGAATGCCACGCAAAAAATGCTTCTCGATAAGATTCACCCTCACCATTTGGACGATTCCATTTTTCAGCAAAGTTTTCACCTGAATCTTGAGGATTCAATACAGCAAAGCCTTCATCAACTTGGGTTATAAACTGTGGCATGTATGCAATGATTTTTACAATTGCTTCAATTGGCCTTAGAGCCTGAGCCTGTGATTCTTTATAAACTTTCTCATATGCTTTGGCAGCTAGAGTTGTTATCACTGCAGAAATCGGTCGATACTCAGGACTTTCTGAATTTAATGCCCACTGATCACGATGTCTTTTTAGTAATTTAATAGTTGCTCTTAATGGATTATGTTCAGCGTAGTCTTCATACAAAGGCAAAGGATCTTGAGTTGCACTATCCATAAGAACTTTGTTGCCAGCCATTTTTCGAATAATTTGGATTTCAAGCTTAGCCAAATTTTCTAACCACAGTGAATAATCACGAGGTGTACTACACTTCCAACCAGTCTCTCTATCTGGGACCTCTAAATTTCCGTAACCAGCTGATTGACCATTACCTCGTGCATTTCGTGAAGGTGTAACATCTATGTGGAAGCCTGGATTTTCATCTGCATAAACAATTCTAATGCCTCTACGCAAAGGTTTAATGGGGGTACTAGTTCTAGTCCCTTCTTCGAAACGCCTTGTTAGTGCATCTAATACTTCTTTTGAATCTACATTCTGTGCGTTAGGAAGTAAGATAATAGCATCAGCATCAATATTAGCCATATCCCCTTCTGCTTGAGGAGCTGGCTTAATTGTTGTCTTTAATCCAATCGAACCTTGCACAAAAATATGAGCATCTTTTAATATTTCATCTTCAGCTCCATTTAAAATCGCTTGTAGATTATTATATCTATCTGTTATTAGATCGTATTGAGCAGGGGTTAATGAAATTTTTTGAACAATATTCATTAAAACCACTTCCCAACTATCTATTTGTGTTGGATGCTGCGCTTGTGCTACCAAATCCATAATTCACCCCCTTCTGTTTACTTCTTCTAAAATTAAATTAAATAACTCTGCTTGAAATATCGCATCCTGCAAAGCGTGATGATTACTAGTAAAATTCGGCTTTAATTCTTCAACTATTTTACTTGATTTAGTTTCTGACCAATCACCACCAAAACAGCCAAAATACATAGATTTAATATCTACTGAGGTATAGCCAAATGGATTATTTCCTAGATATTTATGGAAGTAATAGTTTATAAATGACCAATCAAATCCAACGTTAAAACCAACAAATATAGGTATTTCGTTGGCTGTAACATTTTGATCAATCCACTTACAGCACTCAGCCATAGCCACATTTGCCAATAGCCCTGTACTTAATAAAGCATCTAAGTTAAACCCTGTCACTGATAATGCTTCAGGATCATACTTGTTTGAGATTGGCTTTAACTCACAGTAGAAATTGACAGTTGGTTTATCAACCAAACACATGCCAATTGACAATAGATCATAATCACCTGGTATAGGGCCTGATGTTTCTACATCCACTGAGATAAAAACTTCTTTTTTCTTAATTGTCATATTCTAGTTCAAAGCATACTTATTGAGTAAAATTTAGGAAATATCTATTTCCTGATCTGTTCCAACTAAACTAACTTTTTTTGCACCAATTTGGATAGTAGGCTCAAATGGACCGTTGTTACCAGTACCAGGTTTACGTTCATATAAGATAAAATCAGCATGATGGCGAGCCTGCATTTTTTGACCTAATCGTACACATGCAGTCGTTGGTGCAACCATAATTAAGTGAACTTTCTGAAGCCTCCATTCATCTTGAATTTTTTTATAGGCACTATCAATTGCCTCTCCTAAATGCTCTAAATCTTTAGGATGGCTAATAGCATTAAAAGAACACTCATCAAGTGTTATTTCTATAGTTGGCAAAAGAAATTCATCCTTGAATAATTGTTCAGGTAATTCAGTTCCGGGGATTTTTGCAGTTATATTCACCAATAAAAGAGCTTCATTTTCCTCACCAACTTTCTCTTTGTGAGTTATGACTTCAAATTTATTTTCTTGTGGTTCAGTAACTTCAGACCACGCCCATTGTTTGCCTTTACATTCTATTTGTTGTCTATGGTACTGAAATAAAATAATGGGATAGCTATCTCCGATCAACCGACCACTTAAGATAAGAATAGACATGCCATGTAAAGGAAATAATGCTAAAGGTTTACGCTGTCGATCTTGAGCTACTCCTTGAAGTGTTCTTTTCAGCATAGATATATCGGAGCTTAATAATCGAAATGCACTAGCCCAATAAAATGGATTATTTGATGCGCTAAAATATGCTGTATTATTAAGGAAGTATTCTATATTTGTGGAGTTACGGGTTTTTCTCAACCACATAGCTTCATCAGCATCCCGGCTATTAAAGACAAAAGGTTGACCTTCAATTGCGCCACCAATAACAATCATTTGATATTCTGGGAACTTTAAAAAACTTAACAGTCTATTAACCTCTTGTACACTCTCCTCACGCATCTTACGCAAATCTTCAATGCCATACTCATTTGGTGCAATTTTATCAATCAACTGATGACACTTATCACACAAAAGCATGATATTGGTTGGCTCATCTGCAAGTTTTTCAGAATCTTGATTACCCCTTGGCCCATCTTCAGATGAAGCTACAATATGAGCAAAATAACTATAGTTCCCGCTCATACTTGGGCTTAAATGCTCTCTTAGATCAATACCACACCCATAAAATTGACATCTCCATGCAGCAGAACATGCTACTTTAAACTTTGTAGCAGGAGAGACTTCGCCCTTTCTACCTGTGGTTAAATCATTTGATTTTTTTAACCAAGCGTTAATTGTCGTTATGGTTGTAACTTGTATTGCTTCGTCAAAAGATGGCTGATTTGATAAATCCTTAGATGTACTTTCAAGAATTAACAATCTTTTTTTTGTAATCCATGGCTTTAGAGCAGCAACTACCTCTTCACCTAATTCACCACTGCCTAATTCAATCCCAGGATTTTCATCTTCAGATTTTCTCACATAAATTTTCGCGTAAAATTTATTCAAATATAATAGAATTTTTGAATCAACTTGAAGAAGTTGTTCCTTTAATATTGTTGCAAACTCTGAATCATTAAATGCAATTGACACTATTTTTATCTCATTTTCCTTCTATTCCAACATCTTAACTTTAATATAAAATATTAAGAAGGAAGTTTAACGCTGATTACGACAAGTCTTGTCGTTTAAATAAAAAACTATTCAAGATAAGTTGAGAAAGTTGAAAAGTTGAAAAGTTGAAAAGTTGAAAAGTTGAAAAGTTGAAAAGTTGAAATTATTAAGGGGACTATAATCAATATGAAGTCCCCTAAGACAATAAGCCAATTAATTAGTGCATGTATTGCATGTATTGCATGTATTGCATGTATTGCATGTATTGCATGTATTGCATGTATTGCATGTATTGCATCTTATTAATTTACTATTTATGTAGGTAGTCTCCAATACCACGCTTGCTCTCTTTTAAAGCTTATTGCGCCTATATCTCTGATTGCTCTACCATAAGTGGCATCTGATATACCTTCTTCCGAACATAATGATTTCAAGTGTTTAGAAGCGATAGTCTCATTTTTAGATAATAGATCTAATATAAGTTTTTTTGCCCTATTAATTTCAGTTGCTTTTTCCTTTTTATTACCTGATTTAGTGTCAAATGAGCCAATGAAAGGTTCAAGCCAAGTAGTTTTAGACGTTTCTATCCCTTTGCCAACAGTAGCTGATTCAATTCGATATCTCATGTGAGTATCCGATTGTTTAGTTGTATTCGTTTTCACTCTAGATAAATAAAAATTGTCTTCACTTTCATCTTTTAAAGCACATAGTGCCATTCTTGCTTTTGCTGTAAATGCTTGAGATCCTAAAAATCTTTCAACTAAAGGCATATTCTCTTTACCTGCACTTTTAGATAGATGAGTAATACAGACAACCGCACAGTTATAATCTTCCGCAAATTTACTCAAGGGATCTAACGCTTGTCGCACCGTATTGGCTTTATTTAAATCACCTTGTACCAACCCTACGACAGGATCAATAATTAAAAGCCGAAGTTCAGGATTTGCTTTGGCATAGTTTTCTAATGCTGTTATATCCTCTATCCCAAACGACCTAATTTTCCCCTTTCTATCAACTACTCCATCCATCACAGCTATATTATCTAAATTAGCTTCATAGGACATAATCCGAGGCTTAAGCGTATCATCTGCAGCATCTTCTGTTGAATAAATTAATACTTTTCCAGGTTTCTCACATTTACTGCCATCAGGAAATACCCCTCCAACTGAAATTGTTGCTGCAATTGAAAGCATGAGATTCGTCTTACCACAACCTCCAATACCGGCTAATACAGTTATTTTTCTAGCAGCTAACCATCCCTCCCAAATCCAATCAGTTGGCTTTTCTTCAATTTGAGACAGTGTTCTTACAACTAATGCAGTGTTCAGCTGCTTTGTTGCTTCAATTGGTGGCTCCTGACCTATCATGTTCAATCTTGCATCTTCAATATTTTTTAAATGACTTACCTGTTCCATTAGGTATTTATATTTATGCTCATCATTAAGATGTTGAAGATTATTACTACTAATAAATAAATCCTCATTCATTGTTGGCGGTTGCGTGCCAAGCATAACTTTAAAAATATCTTCTCCAAAATTATTATTAATTATATAAAAACCATCATCATTATCGGAAACATAGACAATAGGCTGTCTATTTTTAGCGAAAAGCTTAAAAATAGAGACATCATCTGTTGTAAAAACCCAAGATTTATATTTGATATCTAAATTAGCAACTGGAATTCCTTTACCGATAGAAAAATTAACGTTAATCTCCTCAATCTTTTTTTGAGGCTCACTTAACTCATCCCATTTAGATGCAACACCATTAATTAAATATCCTGTTGCTTTATTAATATCACTTTTATCACATAACTTTATAGCATTACAACCTTCACAATTAAAATCAGGATATTTTACATATATATTACTCATCTGATTAACCTTATATAACCCACTATCATAATCCTCAATTAAAAAATTATTTTCAAAATCCTCAATTGATTTAAAATACTCAACCTCCTTTCTCTTATTAATAATAGAAAAAAATACATCCCCATCAATCATTAACTCTTGCTTAGAATCTGAACTATTAATCAAATTATTCACTTTTACCTCAAATAATTAAAAAACAAATATTTAGTAAACAGACTAACCAACATACCTATATTTTAATTCAGTCTGCATGAGCATTAAATCAAACTTAGAAATTCAATGATTGATTTGGTTCTTAAAATCAAAAAAAAGTATATATAAAGTTTTTTTTAATTTAATAATCAATGTCTTATAAAAAATCAAAAAACTGGGGTATAACAGATTTACGCATTACACTCCACTAATAAAAATACCAAAATAAATTTAATGAAATGTGGTAAATGTGGTAAATGTGGTAAATGTGGTAAATGTGGTAAATGTGGTAAATGTGGTAAATGTGGTAAATGTGGTAAATGTGGTAAATG
>NZ_KB850113.1:0-153814 GCF_000369625.1 Acinetobacter variabilis | reverse complement strand
TAAATGTGGTAAATGTGGTAAATGTGGTAAATGTGGTAAATGTGGTAAATGTGGTAAATGTGGTAAATGTGGTAAATGTGGTAAATGTGGTAAATATGACAATATTCAAAAAACCTGTCAACTTTTAATAAATCGACTAAAAAAACTATTTCACTTTTCAATGAATTTTAAATAACAATAATTGGCGATACATAATCATGTGTATTAAAAATTTACCAAAATAGGTATAAAATGAAAAGTATTAACATTAATGATCTAAACCGTATTGCTTCAAAAATAATTGAAATATTTATTGAAGACGGTCTAGAAGAATCTTATATAAATGGGAAAATGAGAGATTTTAAAAAGCAAAATAGATATGAAACATTTTATTGGGCTTTATATAATTTAGACTCAATCAAAACACCTACTTTGTTAAGATATTTAGGTATTGATCACCAAGAATACCTAAATGCAAAAGAATTATTTAGAAAACTCTAATTTTGGAATAAATAATATTTAAGGTTTATATTAATGCAAAAATTTAAATCTATAATTAATATTTTCGAAATAGCTAGAATCTCTGGCCAGGAAAAATTAGCTCCAGACTTTTACTTAATGTCACCAAAATGTCAATCTGAAGTTAATAAATGGGTTAAAGATGAGCTATTGGTATTCATTGAATGTCTATCACCTGGCGTTAGTAAATATTTAGAGCCAGATTCTTCAGAATATTGGAATTATAGTGATTTAGAAAGATGGATAAATCAGACAAAGTTTTCTCTTGTGGATGGTTATCTAGATTATGAGAAATTTTCTAGTTTAGATGATGATTTTTTCTATACGAGATTAAACAATTTTCTAGAAACTGACACATATCAATTAACAGGTATGCATATACATAGATACTCATATGTAATGAATCATGTCGGTAAAACTTTAGCTGATCTTTATCAGTATTTAGTTGATCAGGGTGATGCCTGTGAGCATCTAGTAGATAAGTTTTTTGGAACAGAGGAACTCACATCTTTGGAAAAAGATTACTTGGCTTCTTTTTCTTTTTAAAAATAGGCCTGTATAGTTAAGCTATACAGGCTCTTTTTAAATCCAAACATATAATAAACTAGCTCAGTACATTATTGATTTGTTCTTCAAGACTCCGACCGTTCTCATGTTGCTGTTTAGCCATTAAAAATAGGGCGTGTTGAACATTGGGTATAAATTAATGGCAAAAAAAATAGCGAACGGTTAATCTTTAAGTTCTCACACAAAAAAGATATCGTTCGCTATGCCTCGCACCATGCTCAAAGATGAACACTGGACAAGACTGAAACCTATATTACTAGAACTTAATATCTATGACAAAGGAAATCTTAGACAAACGGTTGAAGGCGTGCTTTATCGCATGCGTGTTGGCTGTCCTTGGCGCGACTTACCCGAGTATTTTGGCAAGCCTAATACCATCTATAAAGCTTACCAGCGCTGGTTTCGCAGTAATAAGCTGATTGCATTATTTACGTTACTGATCAAAGACGCAGACCTTGAGTGGGTCTTTATCGATGGCACTCATATTAAAGCGCATCAGCACAGCAATGGAGGCAACGAGAACCTACAATCCATTAGCAAAAGTGTGGCAGGCCGCGCGACCAAGATTCACTTAGCAGTTGATGCTCATGGCAATCCGATTATCTTTCTTTTATCAGATGGCACAACCCACGATGTCAAAGTCGCACCTGATTTAATAGATAAGGTTAATTTGAGCGATACAGAGGTTTTATGTGCCGATAAAGGCTATGATTCTGATGCACTACGAGCCCATATTGAACAAGCAGGGACGCATAATAACATCCCTCGAAAACGAAACACTCAGTCTTCTAACGACCATATGGACTGGGACTTGTATAAAGCCAGGCATCTAGTAGAAAATGCTTTCGCTAAGCTAAAACAGTATAGGGCGGTTGCCACCAGATTTGATAAGCTCAAGCAGAGTTATGAAAATACGGTCGCTCTTGCTTGTGCTTATATCTGGCTCAAATTATGAATGTTCAACAGGCTCTAGTTATAACTTCCAAACTTTAAATTAATTGAGTAGAACGCACTGCCTTACACAATAACGCTTTATACTTTTCTATTGTCATGTTCAAATAAAACTGATTAAAAATAATCTGATCATAACAAAGGTACTTAACCTATGATAATGAATAAAAACGTGAATAATAAATGGCATGCTGACCCATTTTTTCAACAAGCCACCCACACAAGACAGATGTCACAAGGTGAGGCTCAGCTGCCTATTAAGTACTTTGATGCGTCAAGCCTGATTGCTTTTTTTATGGTCGATTATGACAAAGCAGTCAGTGTATTGGACAATCCAAAGTTAAAGGTTGCTAAGCTTATAGGCAATAAAGCGTTATTTAGTCTAGCTTTCTATGATTATCGTGAATTAACTGATGGCGAGCCTTATCACGAAGTTGCATCAAGTATGCTTGTCTATCCTGCAGACCAAGACACACCGACTCATCCATTGGTGGAAATGACATTACCACCAGATCGACGCAATACCGGCATGTGGGTTTGTGATTTACCGGTAACCACCGAAGTTGCGTGTCGTGCAGGTAAAGAATTATGGGGCTACCCGAAATTCGTCACCGATATTGATTTTAATTTAGACAATAAGGATTTTAGTAGTTCTGTCAAACATCCAGAGAATCCTCAAACATCAATCTTGTCATTATCAGGTACGATCGGCGCATCAGTTACCGCACCTTGGGCAGACTTAGTTTTATATTCAATGTTAAATGATGCGTTAATACGGGCAACCGCAGATACACGTACATTAAATGGCGCTAAAATTGCCACTAAAGGTGATCTTAAGCTAAGTGTTGATACAACGAACAGTCACCCAATGGCACAAAGGCTCAATAGTCTTGAGTTAAATGGTGCGACGCCTTTTTCAGTCACCTTTACTGATAGCTTGCAATTGCGTTTAAATGAAGGCGTAATTTTTTGATTGATGATTTGAACTTCAAAAATCTGCTTACAGTAAATTTTTTTAAGGAGCAATTCAATAATCAATTAACTCCTTCTACTTTAATGCTAACATGCTTACTTAAACAATCAGACTCATAATATCTATTGTTCGCATAACGGGCGTTATGACAAATGACTTCAATTAGAACGGTAATCATCCCAAGTATCAGACCCTTATCTAATAGAATTAAGTTGCATACCACTCTTTGAGCCGGTAGTGAGAAGTCAATTACTTTTTAACAGACGGTATACCCCAAAGGAACCATTTAAAAAGCCTCTTAGGCCTATTAATAGGCTACCTAAAACAGACCAATATAAGAGAACCACTTATAATAAACTGCTAGCCTTAATACTCTAAATAATCCCTGATTGGACGTTTCTTAAATTGAGAAGCGTCTTTTTTAAGGCGATTAACCATCTCAAACTCCCATCCTTGCTGCGACTTTCCAGCTGGGCTAGTCGGACTTACTAAATGATTGTATTCTGCCATAAAAGCAGGATTGCGAACGATACGTCCTAGCTGTTTATCATTTAAACCCTCAACTGTGAACATATCAGCAGTATCAACATCACGCAACTTACTTGTTTTTTCTGTTTTAGTTTTCAGTTTCTCATGAACTACAAACTTAAAGCCTGTAATTGTCCTACCTTTTTTCACCTGCGTATAACTGACTTTAATATCTGATTTTTCATTAATTTCTTTAACAGCAAGGTCTAATACTCTTAGTTTAAAGTTACCCATACGCTTGTATTCATGATCTTCTATACCTAACTGGTCTCTGAACTTGTTAAGCTCAAGCAGAGTTATGAAAATACGGTCGCTCTTGCTTGTGCTTATATCTGGCTCAAATTATGAATGTTCAACAGGCTCTAAACGTTTCCCATCGCTATCTTTAGCCCACTGCTTACCAATCGCATTTTTAATGCGTGCATCATCAGCAGTATCTAAATGACAACCTTGCTTTTAAAGCATGTAGATTGTCACCATGAATAATTAAATTATCCTTAGCCTGCTCGGAGTCACCATATGCTTATTCAAATTTTAATAAATGGTACGGAACACTTATTGTTGTTTCTTCAGCTTGATTTCGGTTCACCCAATCTAATAGTGGCATAACAATACTGAATCAATAAAAAATTGAGTCAATCTTATCAAAAAGCCTAGCTTTGCTGTTAACCATCATTCACTAAATAAGTATCCCCTTCAACTAATGCACTCATAGGATTTTTACATTGATAAGTCATAATCTGATTGGTTGTTAAGCTTATGCTGCCGTTGAAGTTCTGCTATATAAAAAGGCTTATATAGCTCAAATAAATTCTCCTCTCTAATTTTTTTAATTTCTTCAATTTTAGGTTTTATATCCATTTGAATGATGGGATCAGCACTATAAAGCTCCCAATGTGGTATTTGAGGCGTATCTTTAAGCTTTGTCCCGAACTCCGCATTGTAATCTTCATTAGATAGGCAGGAAACTCGATTAGGCACTTGAACTTCAATGTCGTATATACGAACTGTCTTCATCGGTGCATATATCTCTAGAGACTCATTGATCAACTTTTCAGTGAGTTGCCGCATATGCCTAATTTGATGTCGTCCTAAGCCCAACACATCAGCCGTAATCTTCTGTGCTCCACCACGTTCAGGATTTTTAGGCCGGTATTGCCTAAAAAATAACTCTGGTGGCCGTTCAAAATCATCAAGGGTTGTCCGTTCAGAATATTGAAGATGCAAGTGAGGTTGATCACTTTCACCATCTAAAACCCCTTTATGATTATGAATGGCACAGCTATATGGAAATTTAAATTCATCACAAAAAGCATTTATTAAATTCTTTGATAATTCTATTCGCTGTTCAGAATTTAGTTCCTTAGATAAAGCAATAGTAATATGACTGGATGTACGACTATTCTTTTTTTCATATTTATCAGCAGCAATCCAAAATCTATCCGGCTTATATTCTGCCCACTCAGGCATATTACCTGAGCAAACAAATTCAACCTCTTCATTTAACTCAATCTTGTTTAACTTAAAATGCTTACTTCGAGTAATATAACAATAGCCATTAAATGAACTTTTAGAACTCTGTTTACGATTATGTCTTAAATCAAAATAAAACATTTTTTAATAACTCTCTTATCAAAGAGTTAATATATTTTCAAATATTCTAATAATTTAATTTAAAAGAAAAAGTTCAGAAAAGTGGTTATATTTCTAAATAGGTTTTTTATGATTGATTCAGTAGCGATATGATCTTAATCAAGACCTGAAGATCAAAAAGTGATCTTCAATAATCAGAAGTCCAACTTCTAGATGATTTTTATAGTGTAACGCTTATTTCTATCGTGTAACGCACATTTTTTATAGTGTAACGCTTCATCCTTTATAGTGTAACGCTTCATCCTTTATAGTGTAACGCTTCATCCTTTATAGTGTAACGCACACACAAATAGTCTCACACTAAACTATATTAATATATATCAACACCTTAAGAATCATATTAATTGGGCTTTTGGTCCCACAGGGCGAGTAGTAGTGTCTTTTTAGTACAACATTTGCAATGCAAATGGTGGAATAAAAAGACACGGAGACGAGATAAGAATTTTTTGTGCGCAGCCCAAAGAATTCTTAAAAGCGCCAGCTTTATTAATCGGGTAACTAAGTGGAGAGCAGGATAGCTATTTTTTTGAGATTTTGCATGAAACTCATCATGCATTTTGGATTCCTGTTAAAGATAGAGCTTTCCTCTAACATAACTCAAGGAGCCTTAAAATGGCAGCTGGTAGACCTAAAAAAATTATCACAAAAAGTGATATATATAATTTTCTTTATACACAAAAAGAAGAATTATGTATCACCCCTAAATATCCATGTGAAATAAATTTAATTAATATTCTCGAGAATACAGATTTAACAAAAATAGATTTTAAAAAATTTTCAGAAACTCATAAAAATCTAATCAATGCATGCCAATATAAAGAAAATCAAAGAAGCAAAAACTATCAAATATTAAAATATATAAAAACTATTCCATCTAAAAATTTAACAGATATTGAAAAAATTATTCTACAAAAAGAAAAAGAGTATTTAGATTTTAATCATCATGAATACTTTAATCTACAAGAATTACTGAATAGTTATCGTATTAATAATAATGAAAAAATAAAACAATGTATTTCTAAAAATACTCTTTCTGAATATGAAAAACAGCTTCTAGCTGAAAAATTAAAACAAAGGAAAAAAAGAAATAGTGTAATATTTTTCTTAGGTGCATCTTTCAATAAGATATATGAAGCATTTTCTGCTGTGTATGGTCGTCCCATAATAGATACCCTAATAGATATGATGTATGTTTATTTCATATATAAATCTAAGATTGAGCACCATCCAACTCTACGCGACATTTTTGATTTTGAAAAAAACAAGCATCTTCCTAACTTTTCACAACTTAATGAAGTACTGAAAGCGATTTCATCAGATCCTAGAAATCCATCACTTAAAAAAGATCGTGATCAGAGTCCAACAAATAAATAGCTCTCAACATTTTTGTATTACCTTCTGATAACGCACTTCAATTTAATCTTATTCGGCTCACCCAATGAGCCGAATACTGTTCTCTATTTAACTCACACTCAAGTGTTCGATTGATCAAAAATTAAGAATAGGACTCAGTAGATCTATTTCTTATAAAAATATTTCTATAACTGGAAACTCACAAAGTGCCTTAAGTTGCAGTTAATACCATACTGAAACTTACGATCATTTCAAACAGGTCTGATCCATTGGGTCAAAGTGATCTGTTCTTCTTTATAAATAAAATAAACAATAAAAATAATTAAATATATTTAGCACATGTTAGCTATCACTCTACTTTTCATCTTTTTTAAAAAATTTTATTTCAAGGCCTTGACCTATTCAACATAGCGGGATAACCTAAATTCAACACAGCAAAATCTGTGTTCAGGCGTGGAAACCTGCTATTATCCAAGAGAGCAAAAAAAAGTCGCTCATGCGGCATTTTTTTTGCCTACTGTTAAACAGTCTTTATGGCGGTTTGACAGGGCAGCTTTATGCTGGCCGTACTCTTGGAACGGTATTTCCACCCCTGTTAAACTGCCACCAAATACTCTAGTGGAAATGGAGTGGTGGTATGTTCTAAATCGACCAAGAGCATACGACTATGAATGACAAATTCAATAGTGCAAGTCTTTGCACGCCAAAAAAACTTGCTAAGCAACTTCTTATTGAAAGCGCAAAACATCTATCTCACAAACAGCGTCAAGCCTTACTTGATATTTACAAAACTTTAGATCAAGCTGAAGATAACATTCCACAAGACTTACAAGCTGAACAGCAGCATCTAGCATGCCCTCAAAACCAATTTTATGATGAACTCAACCAAGAATATTGGTCTGGTCAGCATTATGCATCTTATAGTCAGGAGTATCCTGAAGATTGGCTACGCCGAACTCAGCAACATCCGCACCCCAAATCGTCTAATACCACTTACTAAGCCTTAAGTGAGTATTCTCATGACTAAAAAAACAAAACTACTAGTCCAAGGCGACTACCCTCTTATTGCATCTCCTACGCTTGCCCAAGCGTATGGGGTGCCATCAGCGATCTTCCTTCAAAAGCTTCATTACTGCCTGCAAAGTGGTGAAGCTCAAGTAATTCAGCAACAGAAGTACTTTTATCACAGCTATGAGCAATGGGCTAAGACCTTAGGTACATACAGTCCCTCCACGATCAAACGTATAGTTTCCAAGCTAAAGAAAGTGGGCATTTTGGTTGTCAAAAAGCTATCTCAAAATAAATGGATTCAAACCAACTTTTATAGCATTAATTACCGAAAAATCAGCGAGCTATTGAAAGAATCTACTGAACCTGCAAATGCTGAAACTGAAGATCACAATCAGGCTGAATCTCCAACTCTGCCATTATCAAAGTTAATGAAAAAAGGGCTAACCGTTAGCGGAGTGTCTGCTTCTTCTCAACAAGCAAAGACCAAATCTTGTCAGGCTGAAGGTGGGTTGCTACATCCATTAGAGCCCATGGCTCCACCATCTATTCTAGAAGCCATGTCATCTGAAAAGCGTGGCTTATATAACCAGCTTTTACAACTGAAGATAGACATCCATTATGACGATGCGCGCCTGGATGAATGGCTGAAACAAAAAAAATATATCATCCGTAAAGCCGCTCATCTCAGAGACCAACTAGGACACTTAAAAATGCTTTGGCATTCACCTGAACAGATAGGTTTGAATTTAAGTTAATCAAATAAAGCAGGAAAGTTCAGTTCGCCCTCCTCTTTAAATGATTCTGACTTAAATTTTGATGAATAAAAGAGTTGATATAAAACGCTAGACCATATGCTTAAACTTTTAATGAGATAAGAATAGTGAGTAAACGACCTTATAAAGCAGTAGCCTTTGATGTTTTTGGAACGCTAATTGAAATTAAAAATAGCCAATCACCTTATAAAAAAATGATGAAATGGCTTAAACAACAAGGGCGAAAACCACAACCAAATGATGCTGCGATGATCATGTCGCTAGATGGCAATTTTGAGACAATCGCTTCTTATTTCGGTTATCAACTACCCGCACCCTTGTTAGCTGAAATGAACAACGATCTTCAGCATGACTTAAAGCATATGCAAGCTTTTGAAGATTCAATTCCAACGCTCATTGAACTTAAAAATCTAGGATACAAATTGGCGATCTGCTCCAATGCAGCGACACCTTATGGTGAAAGAGCACAAAGCATACTTCCGCTTTT
The DNA here is from genome assembly GCF_000369625.1 of Acinetobacter variabilis. Lineage (GTDB taxonomy): Bacteria > Pseudomonadota > Gammaproteobacteria > Pseudomonadales > Moraxellaceae > Acinetobacter > Acinetobacter variabilis. Next base: position 145,020 of record NZ_KB850113.1, on the reverse strand, counting down.
AGATGCCTATGCATGGAGTTTCAAGGTAGGCACCTATAAGCCTGATTCGATGATATATCAATACTTTTTAAATCAATTGCAATGCCACCCCAATGAAGTTCTGTTCATTGGTGATACTCAAATTGCTGATGTGGATGGGCCTCAAAATTTAGGAATGTCTGCACAAATTATTGATCGTAAAAGTGGTGAAAAGCTTGCCAACGTTCTCAGGGCGTTTATTTAAAAAATTAAAAAAAGTAAGTCATTTTTAAATTTTTTAAGCTGATTCAATAGATACCAAATATGGTACTTAACTCATGATATTTAGAATTTAAGTACCAAATCTTGTACCTAATAGACAGGGTTAAATGCGATTAAGAAGGATTTATTTATTTCATAAATTTTAAAAATAACCATTTTTTTGAAGTTTTAAACAAAACGAGTTCTAAAAAAATTTCATGTGATAAGTTTTTCACATGACGGTTTATGTCTAAGGCTATTTATGCCTAACCATAAATATTTTTTTTAAAATCAGCTCATCTAGCTAAGTGATTTTATGCAACATGAAATTTTAGAAGTTCTCTTAGAACTTGGACTTACACCTATCGATTGGGTGGATGCCTCTGTTTTCTCAAAACTTACAGGCATTGAAGAACAAAAGCTGACACATAGGCGAAAAAATTGGCCACAAGACCTTGTTTGGACCAAACAAGACGGAAATATCTATTATTCACTGAGAGGTTATAACCAATGGCTGACAGAGCAGACGAAAAAGCGTTACCACCAGGTGTCCGAATTAGAGATGGTGCCATCGAAATCAATTTCAGCGTCAAAAAACAACGCTATTTCATTACGCTCCCCCACCCGCCAACTGCGGAAGGGATTCGTACAGCCGCTAAAATTAAAAGTGATTTAAAAACCAAAGCTAAATGGGGAATTTTGACTGAAGCTGATATTTCAAAGGCAAAAGGTATCGAAATTCCTGAAAATAATCTAGCAGATGAAGAACAAGTTCTATTTCAAGGTATGGCTCAAAAGTTCCTAAAATTTTCAGGTGCGAATAAAGATTCAAAAAATGGGTATAGAAAAATTTTGGAATGCCATTGGATGCCTTATTTTGCATTAACACCTATTGCCAATATCACGACCGAAGATATTGAGGAAGTCATTATCGATCGTGATTTTCAAACAGCTAAGACTTTTAATAACTGCATAACTCCTCTACGAGGGGTATTTGAATTGGCTGTTAAGCATAATCAGATTTCTGCAAACCCCATGAATAAAATTAAGAATCGTAAGGTCCAAGTTGAAACACCTGATCCCTTCACACGCAAGGAGATGGAAGCCTTATTGGCTTGGCTCGATAAAAGCTTACATGATGAGGACAAATTTTATCGTTGGTACTTTGAATTTGCCTTTTGGACTGGCTGTAGGCCTTCAGAAATGATCGCTCTCAGAGAAAGCGATATCGATTGGTTCAATGGAACATTCAAGGTCAGCAAAAGCCGTGTAAGAGGAATGGAAAAGAAAGTGACCAAAACACATACTTCTCGCGAGGTTTATCTGAATGAACGATCAACTCTGGCTTTGAAAGCTTTGCTTCAATTTAAAAAGGATCAAGGCTACCAAACAGATTATGTGATGCTATGTCCCAAGACTAAGGAACCATTCTTTAATGAAAAACCACCTAGAGAGCGTCTTGTAGAAGCGATGAAAGCGTGTTCTATACGTCACCGCCCCGCATACAATGCAAGACATACTTATGCGACGATGTTGCTCATGGATGGCGTCAATCCAATGTTTGTAGCCGATCAACTTGGGCATAGCCTACAAATGCTGATCAAACGCTATACAAAATGGTTGCATGGAGATAAGAACAAGCAAGAAATTGCGAAACTTAGCGTAACTCGTACAGCCTAAATACGTCGAAATCGAAAGCTCTTGGAATGAAAAATGTGGCAAATATGTGGCAATAAAAAAGCCACTTAATATAAGTGGCTGATTTATAACAAGAATTTTGGTGGAGATGGCGGGAGTTGAACCCGCGTCCGCCAACACTACGCTCGAGAATACTACATGCTTAGATATCGTCTATTGTTTTAACACCAAGAGACCCGACGAACAGGGTTCAAGGTGCGATCCTCTAAATTTGGTATAAAGCCCCGAGGCTTGACTCTATACGGACTTGTGTGCGTTCGCTTCAGTCGGGATCTCTAACCACAAGTATTCAGAGATGCGGACAAGCAGCCCTTAGGCTGCTAGAGCGTAAGTTTCGTCGTTTGCGACTATTTAAATGCAAATTTTATTTACGAGAGAAAATGCGCTCTCGGCATGCATCTATGAGTTTCATCATCGGCGTCGAAGCCAAGAACATCCCCAAAGTACAAGCTCATCATAGCATAACTGGCAAAAAATATGATGCATTTTCTACACAAATACACTTTTGAATGCGCCTGATTACATAATTACGCTAATATTTCATAATTCAAGTCAACATTTAAAAAAATTATGAGCTATTTATTGGCACTCGATCAGGGAACGACGTCTAGCCGTGCAATCATCTTTAATGAACACGGACAGATTCAGGCAACAGCTCAACGCGAAACCCATATCCAGACCCCACACTCCGGTTGGGTCGAACAGGATGCACAGGAAATCTGGAGCTCGCAGATTGCAGTAGTTCAACAGGCATTAGCTACTGCCCGGATTCTGGCGAAAGACATTAAAGCGATTGGCCTGACCAACCAGCGTGAAACGACTGTGGTATGGGATCGTCGTAATGGCAAACCTCTTGCGCCAGCGATTATCTGGCAGGATCGTCGTGCAACAGACTGGTGTAATTTGCTCATTCAGCAAGGCCAGATGGATCAGGTACAACGAAAAACCGGATTACGGATTGATCCCTATTTTAGTGCAGGGAAACTGGTCTGGTTATTAGAAAATATTGATGGCTTACGTACACTCGCAGAGCAAGGTCATGTGGCTTTTGGCACCATTGATAGCTGGCTGATCTGGAACCTGACTCAAGGTGCTGAGCATATTATTGAAGCGAGTAATGCTTCCCGCACCATGTTGATGAATCTGCAAACTCAACGCTGGGATGACGAACTACTCGACCTGTTTAATATCCCCGCTTCAGTTCTGCCACGAATCATCAGTTCTGATTGTCATATTGCAGATACGGCACCGGGTTTATTAGGGGCTACGATTCCCATTACCGGTATTCTGGGTGATCAGCAATCTGCCTTATTTGGCCAGTCTTGCTTCGAACCCGGTATGGCAAAAAATACCTATGGCACCGGCTGTTTTATGCTGTTCAATACCGGTCATGATATTCAGCTCAGCCAGAACAAATTACTTTCTACCCTCGCCTGGCAGGCACAGGAACAGACCAGTTATGCCCTGGAAGGTAGCGTTTTTATGGCCGGTGCTGTGGTGCAATGGCTACGTGATGGGCTTGGCATCATTCAAAAGAGCAGTGATATAGAGAAGTTAGCCTGTAAAGTTAAAGATACCGACGGCGTGGTCTTAGTTCCTGCTTTTACCGGACTGGGTGCACCGCATTGGGATAGTGAAGCGCGTGCCCTGCTGTGTGGCATGTCGCGTGGAACCAATAAAGCTCATATTGCCCGAGCTACACTGGAATCGATTGCCTTTCAGGTCTCTGATGTATTGACAGCCATGCAATCGGATATTGCCCATCCGTTAAAAGAACTACGTGTCGATGGCGGTGCCAGTTGTAATGATATGCTGATGCAGTTCCAGGCTGACCTGCTGAATGTGCCTGTCTTGCGTCCGAAAATGCTGGAATCCACCGCTTGGGGTGCAGCAGCGATGGCAGGTTTAAAGTCAGGGGTATTTTCTAATTTAAATGAAATTTCTCAATCCTGGCAGCTAGATCGCGCCTTTGAACCGAAAATGCAGTCCGATGAACGTGAAGCCCATTTGGCCAAATGGCAAAATGCCTTAAAACGGGCCAAATCAGATTTATAAGATCGAAAAAAACCGCTAAATAGTTAGCGGTTTTTTATTTTGGAAAATATTAATGTGATGGCATTCCACCCACGCCCGCTTTTGGTCGTGGTGCCAACCAGATGATTAAGGCAGCAAAAACAAAGACCATCGCCAGTATTAAAAACAGGTGATTAGCTGACAGGGTTAATGCTTCTTTATCCACCAGACTTGAAATATAACCCAAGGCACTATCCGAACTCATGCCCTGAGCCATCAAGGTATTCTGGGTTTCCTCGACATTCAGTTTACCGACCAGCTCACTGCGTGCCACTTTACTATGATCATCCCAGATCGTGACTGCAATTGAAGCTCCGATCGCTCCAGCCATAGTCCGCAGGAAGTTCATCAAACCTGCTGCTGATGCCATTTCCTGAGGCTGGACTGAGGCCAATGCCATATTGGAGAGTGGAATGAAGAAGAATGGCACCGCAAAACCTTGCAGAATCTGTGGCCAGGCCAATGCCATAAAATCCGCATCCGTAGTCCAGAAAGCTCGCATTAAGGTGACCACGGCAAGCAAGGTCAAACCAAAACTGGCCAGAATACGTTGATCATATTTGGTCGCCATCTTCGCCACAATCGGTGACATCAATAGGCTACCAAAACCCATGGTCGCGGTTAAATAACCTGCCCAAGTGGCCGTATAACCGAGATTAATTTGCACCCACTGTGGAATCAGTACAATACTGGAAAAGAAGGCACCGAAGGCAAAGGCTAATGACAGCACAGCAAAGGTAAATCCGCGATATCGGAAGATCCGGATATCTACAATCGGATGCCGTTCGGTCAGCTCCCAAATGGTAAAGATGATTAAACCGACCACAGCAATCACTGCCAATGTGCCGATAAAGGAGCTGCTAAACCAGTCATGTTCATGACCGAGATCTAACATTAATTGCAGCGCACCAATCCAAAGTATCAATAAGAACAAACCACCTTTATCAATCTTCAAAGCATTGGTTTCAGTTTCCGCTGGCTTTAATAGCTTCAATGCAGCCAGACCACAGAATAGACCCACTGGAATATTGATAAAGAAAATCCAGTGCCAGGACAAGTTATCACTAATCGTACCGCCAAGAATTGGGCCTAGAATTGGTCCAACAACGGTCGTCATCGCCCACATACCCATCGCTTGGGATTGTTTTTCAGGTGGGAAGATGCGTAGCAATAAAGTCTGGCTGAGCGGCATAATCGGGCCGCCAAACAGCCCCTGCCCGATCCGGCAAAATACCAGCATTTCCAGACTGGTTGAAATCCCGCACAGAATTGAAAAAATGGTAAAGCCGAGCAAGCAGACACCAAAGAGTCGAACACTACCAAAGCGGCCCGCCAGCCATCCCGTCAAAGGTACACAGATCGCTTCTGCAACTGCATAAGACGTAATGACCCAGGTGCCTTGCGAGCTGGACACTGCCAGACTACCGGTAATATGCGGCACCGAGACATTGGCAATGGTCATGTCCAGCACGACCATGAAATTGGCCAATGCCAGCACAAAGGCCGCCAGCATCAGCTTGCCGCCGGTCAGATTCCCATATGGAACATATTTATTCATCGGGAATTACTTCTTAAAATGGATTTCAACTTCCATCGACAGACCCACACGTAGTGGATGCTCGGCCAGTTCTTTCGGATCCAGCTGAATACGGACTGGCAAACGCTGTACCACTTTGATCCAGTTACCCGTCGCGTTCTGAGCCGGAATCAGAGCAAAGGCTGAACCTGTACCGCCAGAGAAACCCACCACAGTGCCGTGATACTTCACCGATTTACCATACAGATCAGACGTCAGTTCGGCTTTCTGCCCCACGCGGACGTTTTCTAGTTGGCTTTCTTTGAAATTGGCATCAACATAAAGCTGATCTACTGGTACCACCATCATCAGCATTGTACCTGGCGCCACACGTTGACCCACCTGAATTGAACGGCGTGAAACCACTCCATCAAAAGGTGCTTTAATGACAGTACGTTCTAGATCCAGCTCGGCCTGTTTCAGTTTGGCTTCAGCGACTAATACATCAGGCGTTGAGTTTTCATTCGCACCTTGAATCAAGGCTTCATTCGCCGCTAAATTGCTTTGTGCGGCTTTCTGACTGGATCTTGCTTGTGCCAGACCCGCTTCAGCAGAAGCTACGCCTGCTTTGGCAGTATCCAATGCAGATTGTGCGGTACTGAGTTCTTCTTTAGACACTGCACCGCTCGCACTGAGTTTTTCACGACGCGTATATTCATCTTGTGCTTTATGTAAGGCTGCCTGAGCCTGAGCCAGCTGAGCTTCAGCACTGCGAATTGCATCATCACTGACCCCAATCTGTGAGCTTAAAGCCCCGCTATTGGCCGCAGTCTGTTTGTACTGGCGTTTGGCTTTGGTCAGTTCTGCACGTGCCTGAGCCACTGCAATTTTGGCATCACGGTCATCAATTCTGGCAAGGATATCGCCCTGTTTGACCGCTTGGGTATCATGAACCAATACTTCAGCGACCTGACCACTCACCATAGACGTAATAGAAGCCGTTTCAGCACCCACATAGGCATTTTCAGTACTGACTGAATTGTTCAGAAAGAATTTCCAAATCAGAAACAGCACCAGTGCAATCACTATAAAGATAGCAACGATACTCAGGGCCTTTTTACGTTTATTTTTTAAAGCTTGATTCGAAGTTGCATCAGATGCGTTTTCTGGCAGGGTGTCTTGTACATCTGTCATTGATTTTTTCCTAAATCCAACAGACTTGGTCACGCAGCCACACTGACCAGCACTGACATGAATGTATAATAGATTCATATCCCGTTTATTGATCAATGGGTAAAATGAGAAAGCCGTATTAATTTAATTTTCATGCATTCTAATAATAAAAATTAGAAAATATGCAAAAAAATATTACTCGGAAGTTTAAAAAACTAAGCCCCTATTCCAGGAATAAGAGCTTAGTTCGGGCCCAGAATGAGCCAGGATCGAGGAGATAAACTTAATTAATAGGCATATGAAGCAATCGCTGTGGCAATCGGCTTGTCATCATCGTTGACCATGGTCATGCGCATGGTGCAGCTCTTACGCCCCAAACGTAAGGTTTCTGCACGGGCAATAAAATATTTACCACGACCGGGTGCCAGATAATCCACGCGCATGTCTACCGTCGCCAGACGTGATACCTTTTTAATCGTATCGGCAATAGTTTCCGGTTCAGCTTTCTTGTACAGCTCACCCATCGCCACAATTCCGCCAATACTGTCGAGTATGGTCGCTGCAAGACCACCATGCAGAATCTGAAATGCCACATTTCCAATCATGAAATCCTGCATTTCAACATATGCTTCGATCTGACCATCGACCACCCGCATGGTCATGCCATTATGCTTAAAAAAAGGAGAGGTATTAAAAGCGTGTACCAACTGGTTTAAGACCACTTCAATATCCACTTTTGCACCTAAATGTATATTACCTGTCCAATTTCTTTCTGTCTTAGTCATAAGTCTGCCCGAAGCTACAACAATAAAAAACCGCTAATTTATGCCCAAAAAATTCAGATAGGGTTACAATAGAGGCCTAGTTTAATACTGATTACTGAGATTTTTATGACCTATACGTTCAATCGTCCCGCGTTTCCTGCAACTCGCATGCGTCGTATTCGTAAAAATGAGCATTTACGTTCTATGGTACGTGAAACCCATCTCAGTGCTGATCACTTGATTTATCCAGTATTTGTGCTTCCGGGACAAAACCAGACCCAAGACATTCCAAGTATGCCAAATGTGCAGCGCCTGTCTGCTGACTTGTTGTTAAAAAAATCAGAACGTTTGCTCGAACTAGGTGTCAATAAGCTGGCGCTGTTCCCGGTTACACCCCAAGAAGATAAAAGCCTGACTGCAGAAGCCGCTTGGCATGAAGATGGTCTGGTACAGAAGACCGTTCGTCTGCTGAAAAAAGAATTACCGGAAATGGTACTGATTACCGACGGCGCGCTAGACCCTTATACCACGCATGGCCAGGACGGTATCATTGATGAAACCGGTTATGTCCTGAATGATGAAACGGTTGAAGCGCTGATCAAGCAGACTTTAAGCCATGCAGAAGCCGGAGCTGATATTGTCGCGCCAAGTGACATGATGGATGGCCGCATCGGTGCAATTCGTCAGGCCTTTGAAAAGAATGGCCATATCTATACCTCTATTATGGCTTATTCAGCCAAATATGCGTCTAGCTTCTACGGTCCATTCCGTGATGCTGTCGGTTCGGCTAGCAACCTAAAAGGCGGCAATAAATACAATTACCAAATGGATTTCGGTAACCGTGCCGAAGCACTGCATGAAATTGCACTGGATATCCAGGAAGGTGCAGATATGGTGATTGTTAAACCGGGCATGCCGTATCTGGATGTGGTTCGTGAAGTCAAAGATACCTTCGGTGTACCTACCTTTATTTATCAGGTTAGTGGTGAATATGCCATGCTGGCTGCTGCGATTCAGAATGGCTGGTTATCTGATAGCGTGATTCTTGAATCCCTGATGTGCTGCCGTCGTGCCGGTGCAGATGGTATCTGGACTTACTTCGCGGAAGAAGCGGCGCTCAAACTGAAAGACATGAAATAAAATAGAAGGACCTTGGCGCAATGCATATCGCCATTATCGGAGCAGGCATCACTGGCTTGATGTCAGCTCTGGAATTGCTTGAACAGGGATGTTCTATTACGATTTTTGATCAGCAAGCGGCTGGACAGGCAGCCTCTTGGGCCGGAGGCGGTATCCTCTCCCCAATGTATCCCTGGCGTTATCCCGATGCTGTTAATGCTCTTGCCCGCTATGCCAAACCGCTGTATCAAGCCTGGAACCAGAAACTGCAACCGATTACCGGGATTGATTTCCAGATCCATGAAACCGGTATGCTGATTTTTGATGAAACGGATTTTGAAATCGGACTGCGCTATGCCGAGCAATATCAGGATCCACAGCAACATGCCGAATATCTGAATCAGCCTCAAATCCAGCAAATCAATTCCAAAGTAGATCCGAAATTTAAACAGGCGATCTATTTTCCAGAACTTTCCAATATCCGCAATCCGCGACTGTTACAGTCCATTATTGCTTACCTTAAACAGCATCCGCGTGTCACTTGGCAAGAGCATTGCAATATTACTCAGCTAAATATCCAGCAAGATCATGTACACAGTGTTTCCACTAAAAATGGCCTGAGCTTTAAAGCAGATCAGTTCGTCATTGCCACCGGTGCATGGTCTGCACGCTGGTCTGAACAGCTCGGTCTGGACATTCCAGTTCATCCGGTTCAAGGCCAGATGTTGCTCTTTAAAACACCAGAAAACTGGTTGTCAACCATGTGCATGAACAAGGTCATGTACCTGATTCCACGTCGTGATGGGCATGTGCTGTGTGGTTCCAGCATGCGTCAGGTCGGTTTTGATACCTCGCCTTCTGCTGAAATCCGTCAGGATATTTTAACTGCTTGCTTGGAAATGGTGCCGGAACTGGCTGATTTTCCGATTGTGAAACAGTGGGCTGGTCTACGCCCAAGTTCACCAGATGGCATTCCCTATATCGGTAAGATTCCGCATCTGAGCAATCTCTGGACCAATTTTGGCCAGTTCCGTAATGGCTTATGTATGGGTGCTGCTTCTGGAAAACTGCTGTCTCAGTTAATCCTGGAGCAACCGACCATCGTAGATCCACAGCATTATAGTCCGATACAGCGCTTACAGCCGCACTCTTTAACGGTTTAAAATTTCAATCAAGGCTTCTTTCAGTGTTGGATAGCTAAATTCAAATCCAGCTTCCTGCAAAGCTTTGGGCTGAACATATTGACCATTCAGAATCAGTTGTGACTGTTCACCCAACATCATTTTCATACTACATGCTGGTAATGGTAATAAAGGTTTTCGTTTCAGCACCTGTGCTGCGATCCGGGCAAACTGCGCCTGACTGACTTTTTCAGGTGCCACCACATTAAATACCTGTTGCTGGGTCGACTGCTGCATCAGGAATTCGATCGCCCGCATGACATCCTGTAAATGTACCCAGGTCACCGGCTGACGCCCGTGGCCAATTCGGCCAAACATATTCAGCTTAATTGGCAATAACATCTGCGGAAGAATCCCGCCACCTTGGCCAAACACTACAGCAAAGCGAACAATTTTGGTGTCCTGCCCTGTATAAGACAAGGCCAGTTTTTCCCATTTCTCACACAGTTCTGACATAAAAATGGATTGTGGCGGACTTTGTTCAGTACACACCGTATCCCAGCGTTCTTGCGGATCGATTCCGTAGTAGCCGATCGCTGAAGTCGAAATAATACGTTTGGGTTTGATCTGATTTTTTTCTAGATAGTCATATAACTGCTTGGTGGTATTTAACCGACTGTCCAGCAATTTCTTTTTGCGTGCGGCTGTCCAGCGACCCTGCCCGATACTTTCACCAGCCAGATTAATCACATAGTCAATCTGATGATTTTTCAATTCTTCCAGATCATTAATCCAGTGAAAATCAGGATGCTCTTCTCGCAATTTTTTCTGCCGGGTCAGGCCGATTACCGCATAATCACGAGCCAGTAAAAATTTCACCAGATGGCTGCCAATAAAACCGCTGGCGCCTGTCATGAGGACTACAGGTTTATACATGGTTATTCTGAGCCATTATTATTGTATTGCTCAAATTATACGTCACTTCTAATTTTCTATCAGCCTGATTTAGCATTTTGAATTTAATCTCAACAATTTTGATATAAAGAGCAGGAAATCCTAGCCAAACATTTTTGCTGCCATACGCTGTGCCTGTTTGCCATAAAACCAGTAGGTCAGCAGATAAAGCGGAATCGCGATGAGCAGGAACATGATCACGACAATACTCATAAATTGGGGCTGTTGCAGATATAGTAAAAAGTCCTGCCAGGCATTCGGATTGGAACGCGTCGCAATAGCAATCCCTAGAATTAAAAATACCAGATTATAGCCCCAGTAAATCAGACTGAATCCTAAGGTGAATTTTTTACGTTCTGCTTGGGTTGGCGCCCGTTGTTCCTTTTTTAAAAAATTAAACAGTACCCAGATCATCGCCACCAGATAAGGCACAATGGTTAATACTGCACCCATGCCAGTCGGCATTAACGCCGCCACAACCCCGCAAATGCAGGTAAAAATAAAACATAGGAAGAAAAACCAGAGAAAATAGCGAGTTAGAGGCACCATTAGCAGGACTCAAGGACAATTAATCAACTAGTATAAAAAAAATTAATTTTTTTTTCATTTTATTGTCAACCTAAAGCGAGATGCTGACGTTATATAGGGTACAAGGTTCGGAAATTTGGACTGGCATCCACAAATTTTCGTTCTCTTTGCTAAAGCAATAAGTCCAGTGTTTTAGAAAATTTTGAATAGCAGCCAAAATTTTCACTATACACAAATCTTTGACCGACGATTTCATCATCACTCGAATCGTCGGTTTTTATTTTTTGGACGAACTGTTTTTAACAATTCGCCTGCCAATCTTTATTAGCTTCTTATGCAGCATAAAATAATGATTGCCTGTAGTTTTTCAAATCTGTTTTTAGCAATTTTTATAAAAATATTGGTTCTGCTATTCAGATGTTATGAAATTGCCTGAAGTAAGATTTAAAATAAAAACGCTGTATTCAACACTTTATATATAAACATCATATTTTATTGATTTCACAAGTATTATTCTTATATTCAAAACTACGCTGAAAATAGTTTTAATGACGGGCAGCAATGAAATAGATCAAAATATTTTTTTCAAGTAGATTTTTAGCTGGGCTTTTTTCTATAGTAGGAAGGCAAAAATAAAGGTGGGTATACATGGCAGTTCATTTTCTACATACTTCTGATTGGCATTTGGGACAGTTTTTCCATAACCATGACCGTGAATTTGAACATGCGCAATTCCTGAATTGGCTCCTTGAACAAATCAAGGAAAAACAGCCACATGCTCTACTGATTGCCGGTGATATTTTTGATGTCATCAATCCCGCTTCCAGTGCCCAAAGACAGCTTTATCAATTCCTTGCCGATGCCCATGAACTGGCACCGCATATGCAAACCCTGATGATTGCCGGCAACCATGATTCAGGTTACCGGATTGAGCAGGTTCAGCCTTTATTGACCAAATTCAATGCCAAAGCGGTGGGTATTGTCGGCCGGACTGCGGACAATGCTCTTGATCTGGATCGTTTGCTGGTTCCAATTTATGACCAGCAGCAAGAGATTATTGCCTGGTGCCTAACCCTGCCTTATTTACGTAGCGCCGAAATTACCGGTATTAATGAACATACCCATAATAGCCAGAATGCCATCAGCTATCTGCACCAACAGTTGATTGCCGAAGCCAAAGCACGTAAGCAGCCACATCAGGCACTGATTCTTATGTCACATGCACATATGCAAGGCGGTGAAACTTCCGATTCCGAACGTCCAATTATCGTCGGCAATGAAGAGGCTCTCTCAACGGCGCTATTTGATGAAGTCATTGACTATGTCGCTCTGGGACATCTGCATAAACCGCAGAAAGTCGGTCAGCCGCATATTCGCTATAGTGGCTCCCCGATTCCCCTATCCTTTAGTGAGATCAACTATTCGCATCAGGTTGTTGAAGTCAGAATCGATCCTGAACAAAATGCTGAACAGCGTTTTCAGTTTGAAGCACTAAAAGTTCCTCGTAATGTCGAGCTATTTAGAATTCGGGAAAATCTGGAAAATCTGCTCAGCAAAGTAAAAGCACTGCCGACTGGGGAAATTGAGCATCTGGCAGCACGACATTTTCTGGAAATTGAATACACTACTGATGCACCGCCATCAGTAGATTTACGTCAGCAGATTGAACAGGCACTGCCGCCAAATCGTTATCGTCTGTTACGCATCAGCCGGATTTATCAACGTCAGGCAGAAGATCAGGCTGATAGCTCTAAAATTGACTTGGTACCTCCAACGCCTGAATCACTGTTTTTCAATATCTGGGAAAAAATGGGCTATAGCCAGGATCATTCAGTGCAGCAAGATTTTCAGCAGTTACTGGTCGAAGCCCAACATGAACTTGCACAAAAACAACAAGCTTAGGATCAGCCATGAAAATTATCCGTCTGAGCCTAAATAACCTCGCTTCTCTCGCTGGTACGCATCATATTGATTTTGAATCGAATCCACTGGCACATGCTGGCCTGATTGCAATTACCGGAAAAACCGGTGCTGGTAAATCCACCCTGCTTGATGCCATGTGCCTGGCCTTGTATAACGAAATTCCACGTTTAAAAGGCGCCACAGGTAGCCTGAAAGATGCAGGTGGCCAGGATGTCTCGATCAAGGACTCCAAAAATATTCTGCGCCGTGGCTGCGTACAGGGTTTTGCCGAGCTTGAATTTATTGCCCTAGACCAGAAACGCTATACGGCACGCTGGGAAATTCGTCGTGCCCGGCAGAAAGTGGATGGTAATTTAAAGGTCGATCGTGCTATTACCTGTCTGGATGATCAACGGGTTCTAAACCAGAAGATTTCTGAATGCACGCCGCTGATTGAAAAACTGGTTGGCTTGAGTTTTGAGCAATTTACTCGTGCAGTTTTATTGGCGCAGTCCGAAGTTGGCGCTTTTCTGAAAGCCAAAGATAATGAACGTGCCGATCTGTTGGAGTATCTGACCAATTCTCAGATTTTCAGTCTGGTCAGCCAGAAGGCCTTTGAAAAACACAGTGAGGTGAAGCAAAAACGCGCTGATCTGGAAAAATTAATCGGTCATCTGGAACTATTATCTGAAGAAGATATTGCTGCCCTACAGCAGCAACACACGACTTTAAAACAGGTGGTTGAGCATCTAAACCAGAGCGAAAAAGTACTGGAAAATGACCTGAAATGGCATCGCCAGCAGCATTATCTCTATACTGAAATTCAGGCCAAAAAAGAAATCTATACGGTTCAGCTGGATGCTGAACAGAAAATGACACCGCAAAAACAGTTATTAGATCAACTGGATCAGTTTCAGCAGATCCGGGAACAGTTTGTCCAGCAACAGCAGTTTCAGAAACAGCGTAGCCATTTACTGACTGAGCAGCAAAACTTTGTTGCCGAATTCACGTCCGTTCAGCAGCAGCGTGATAGTGAGCAGCGCAAATTGCAGCATATTCAGCAACAGCAACAACAGCAGCAACAAGAGTTTCAGAAGATCAAACCTTATCTGGATCAGGGACTCAAACTGGATCATGAAATGCTATCGATTGGCGAGCAGTATAAGCAGCTTTTAGCCGAACAGCAGACCTATAGAACCCAGCAGATTCAGCCTGTTCAGAATCAGCTGGTGCAGACTGAGCAACGTTCACAACAGGTTCAGACTCAGTACCATCAGATTCAAAAGCAACTGGAACAACAGAGCTTCTTAGCGGTTTTTGATGACGAGCCACAAGCAACCTTACAACGCTTGCAGGATTATCAGGAACTGCATCAGAAATTCATGCGGCAGCACTCAGCACTTTTCCAATCCAGCCGCACTGAACTGGAACAGCAGCAACAGGCTTTATCTGCCAGCTTGCAGGAATTCACTCAGCGCTATACTCATCTGGATCAGCTTGAACAGCAAATCCAACAGTTCCAGACCCAACAACAGCAACTCAGTACCCAGCATTCGAAGCTTGAAGCTTTGATGCGAACCGTACAGCAAATGGCTCTCTTAGAAACTGAAAGCCTGCAATTGAATCGCGAGTTAGAAAGCTATCATGATCGTTTAAAACAACTAGAAACCGAGTGGGTTCAATTGCAGCAACAACGTCAGGAAGCAGAACAGGCCTTCGAACAATTGCAACAAGTACTGGCTCAGCAACGTTTATTACAGGCACAAAGTGTGCAGGAATTACGTGCACAGCTGAAACCAAATGAGCCTTGTATGGTCTGTGGCAGTCATGAGCATCCTTTTGTACAGCATCAGAAACTGCTAGAAAATGCTTTGCAACAACTACATGATCAGCAGCTTCAGGAAGCTCAGAAAAAACTACAGCAACTGACTCAGACATGGCAGCAAGCACAAATCCAGCAATCTCAACTGCAAACCTTAATTGAGCAACATCAGCAACGCAGCAGTCAGCTTAGTACGACACTACAACAGCAGAAGGTTCAGTTGAATCAGGATCTTCAGCAATTTGATTTGCTGTTGGATTTAAGCCAGAGTACAGATCATTTGCAGCAACAGCTTGGCCAGCATGTGCTTCAACTTCAACAAGAGCAACAGCAGCTAGCACAGACCCTGCAAAATCAGCAAAGTGACTGGAAAAAATGGCGTCAGCAACAGCAACAGTTAGATCAGTTACGTTTTAGCATGCAGCAGCATTTACAGCTAGAACAAATGATTCAGCCAGTTCTTCATCTACTGCCTGAGTCCTTGCAGAAATCCTGGATTACTGATGCCTCATCAAGCTGTCAGCAGTTATCTCAACAACTGCAACAACGTCAGAAACAGTCTCAGGAATTCAAAACCCTAGAGACTCACATCCAAAGCTTAAATCAGCAGATTGAAAAGGCACGTGATCTGCTCAGCCTGCATCAACAATATGATGCTCAGTTACAGCAAAAGATGAATACGGCGCTGAATATGGGCAAAGCACTACGTGAACAGCTCAACCATCTGACCCTCACACATGCCGGACAGATTTATCCTAAAGCACAGGAATGGCGTGACCATCTGGAGCAACAACAACAGGCGTTGGATGAACAGCTACGGGCACAGAGTCTGATGACCCAGCAGCATGATCAGCATTTGCAACAAGCTGAACTGAAAAAACAGAGTTTCATCACCCAGATTCAGCAACTAGAACAGCAGATTAGGCAATGCCAGCAATCTATTCAAGACTGGCAAAATACACATCCTGAATTTGATGCCGAGCATATCCAGCATTGCTTGGATATTGACTTGCAACAGCATCAGCAAATTCGCCAGCAATTACAGGCACAATATCAGGCGGTTGAAAATGCCAAAACGGCTTGGGACATTCTGGAAGAACAATATCAGCATCATTTGAAGTCCAAGCCTGAACTTAGCTTTGAAGAAGTTGAACTGCGCTTAAGTAGTCTGGCACAGGAAAAAGCTGAACAGGAAAATGCCTGTAATGAGGTTGCTACCAAATTAAGAATACATACCAATAACCAATCGACCTTACAACGCTACCAGCATCAGATTGAACAGGTCAAAGCTGAAGAATATCGTTGGGGCCGGATCTATGACCTGATCGGCCATAAGGAAGGCACCAAATTCCAGAAAATCGCGCAGGAACATCATCTAGATATTCTGGTCGAATATGCCAATCAGCAATTACAGCCCCTGGCGCCGCGTTATCAGCTGTACCGGATTCCAGACAGTTTAAGTCTGGCGATTATCGATCTGGATATGAACAGTGAAGTACGTCCTGTCCTGTCACTCTCTGGCGGTGAAACTTTCCTGGTCTCTCTGGCTCTGGCCTTAGCGATTGCCAATATGGCTTCCGGCTCTATGAAGCTGGAATCGCTATTTATTGATGAAGGTTTTGGTACTTTAGACCCGGCTTCCTTACATATGGTCATGAATGCTTTAGATCATTTACAAAGTCAGGGGCGTAAAGTAGTGCTGATTTCACATGTGCAGGAGATGCATGAACGGATTCCGGTCCAGATTCAGGTGAAACCGGTCGGTGCCGGTGCCAGTACTATTCAAATTATAGGTTAAAGCATGAACTCTACCTCGGACAAGCTCTCGCCCTATTTCAGCTTACAACTTGAGAGCTTACGGGGTATCAGTGCCATTGTGGTGCTATTCAGTCATAGTTTTCAGGCTTTTACCGCACCTTTTGATCTGAGCCTATATTCCTGGGTACGTCTATTAGGCCAGGCTGCTGTGATGATCTTTTTTGTGCTCAGTGGCTTTTTAATCGGGACTTCGATTCAGAACAACATCCAAAAACATGAAAATTTTAATCTGCGGCAGTATATACGGCAGCGTTATCGCCGCATTTTACCGCCCTTTCTGTTTGCATCCGCTTTCAGTCTAATTCTATATGCAATAGCACCTACATTTTTTGCTTCACATAGCCATGAGTTCCAGAACAGTTTTGGCATGATGATCCGGACTGCCTATAACATTGATACTCGGGATTTTCTGGGTTCTTTATTCTTTCTCAATGGCTTTATTACACCGACGGTATCTGCCAATGCACCGCTCTGGAGCCTAAGCTTTGAAGTCTGGTTTTATGTGCTGGCCGGATTTCTGCCTTTTTTAAAAGATTCTGCAATTGCTAAAATTGGCTTTTTTATCTTGCTTCTAGGGCTTTCCATACTGAACTTTCAGTTTCTGTTTTATTTTCTGCTCTGGCTAGTTGCCTTTGCCAGTTCATTCCGGCAGATTCAGCTGCGTTTTTTGAATCGACTACAACTCGTTAAATTAGTACTGTTTGGCTTGGCGTTTATGATTGCCTGTGCGGATGCTTACCAGTTTCATGTCATTGAACAGGCTGACTTATATCGTGTAAATTATTTTGTGCCGTTTAACCTGTGTATGGGACTCGCCTTTGTCTGCTGGATTGTGCAGCTGCAACATCAACAAAGCCAATATCAACCAGTTTGGCCTCAGTCTGCAAATTTCTCCTATACACTTTATGTCACTCATTTCCCTTTACTGCTTTTTATTCTAGGCTGCTTTCCTGCAACGCTTGATCATGGTCTTGAGGGTGCCGTTTTATCCTTATTTATGAGCATGTGCAGCTTAATTTTCTTTGCCTGGCTTATGGCCCAATGGCTGGAACCCCAAAGAAAAAAAGCGTTATCAACTACTCTGCAATAACGCTTTCCCAAAACTCAATTGTTAGTACACATCAGTCCGCTTTTTTAGGACGTGCGCCAAACAAGGCAGTTCCCACACGTACCATGGTAGAACCTGCTGCAATCGCCTCAGTCATGTCGGCAGACATCCCCATACTTAAAGTATCCCAGTCTTCAGGTTTTGCATGTTGGCTTTTGACCTCTTCGAACAAGGCTTTGGCATCCGCAAAGGCTTGGGTATTATCTGGCGCAGGAATCACCATCAAACCACGTAAGCGCAAATTCGGTAATTGACTGACCTGTGTCACCAGTTTTGCTACTTCCTCAGGCTGACAACCGTCCTTAGTATCCTGCCCATCAATATTGACTTGCAGGCAGATATTAAGCGCAGCTTGAGAATCACTACGCTGATTAGATAAACGTTCAGCAATAATCAGGCGATCTACCCCATGCACCCAGGCAAAATTTTCTGCCAGATGTTTGGTTTTGTTGCGCTGCACATGACCGATAAAATGCCACTCAATATCCAGGTCTTTGAGTGCCGTGATTTTTTCTAGGGCTTCCTGTAAATAGTTTTCACCAAAGGCACGCTGACCAGCCTGATACATTTCTGCCAGCACAGGACTAGGCTGGGTTTTGGAGACGGCCAGAAGTTGCACCGAATCCGGCTCACGCCCGGCCAGAGCGCAGGCGGACTGGATCTGAGCTAAAACCTGATTTCGTGACTGTTGCAGCATATTCATTGATGGGGTTCTCATTTCGTGCGGATTTTTTTCCCTTGCTCATCAACTAAGTGTTGGTTAAGCTGTGGGAAAGCCTTATTATTCTAGCAAAATAAATAACATTTTAATGAACTCGGGGACCTTATGGATATTACAGAACTGTTAGCCTTTTCTGCTAAAAATGGTGCGTCGGATTTACACTTATCAGCAGGCTTGCCACCTATGATTCGTGTGGACGGGGAAGTACGCCGCATCAACCTGCCTGCACTGGAACATAAAGAAGTACACAAACTGGTGTACGACATCATGAACGACAAGCAACGCCGTGATTATGAAGAAAATCTGGAAACTGACTTCTCATTTGAAGTTCCAGGCGTGGCCCGTTTCCGTGTGAACGCATTTAACCAGAACCGCGGTGCAGGCGCAGTATTCCGTACTATTCCATCTAAAGTACTGACCATTGAAGATCTAGGTATGGGCCAGATCTTTAAAGATATCTGTGAATATCCACGTGGTATTGTACTGGTGACAGGACCAACCGGTTCGGGTAAATCAACGACGCTTGCAGCGATGCTGGACTATATCAATGACAATCGCTATGACCATATCCTGACAGTCGAAGATCCAATCGAATTTGTACACCAATCAAAAAAATGTCTGATCAACCAGCGTGAAGTGCATCGTGACACGCATGGATTTAATGAAGCATTACGTTCTGCATTACGTGAAGACCCGGATATTATTCTGGTCGGTGAGATGCGTGACCTTGAAACCATCCGTCTGGCATTGACTGCTGCGGAAACCGGTCACTTGGTCTTCGGTACCCTGCATACCACCTCAGCGGCAAAAACCATTGACCGTGTGATTGACGTGTTCCCTGCTGAAGAAAAAGACATGGTCCGTGCCATGTTGTCTGAATCGCTGCAAGCCGTTATTTCACAAACCCTGTTGAAGAAAAATGGAGGTGGTCGTGTGGCTGCACATGAAATCATGATCGGTATTCCAGCCATCCGTAACCTGATCCGTGAAAACAAAGTGGCACAGATGTACTCTGCGATTCAAACCGGTGCTAACTATGGCATGACCACGCTGGATCAAAGTCTGAAAACGCTGGTATCGAAAGGTATTATCAGTCCGCAAGTTGCCCGTACTGCAGCAAAACAGCCTGAATCATTCTTATAAAAATAATTAATTTTTTGGGGTTTTATCATGGACTTTAACGGCTTACTCAACTATATGGTAGAGAAAAAGGCCTCGGATCTGTTCATTACAGCCGATGTTGAACCCTCTATCAAGATTAACGGTCAGATTGTACCGATTGGCTCGGTAAAATTGCCGGGCGCGGCTGTGGGGCAGCTACTTAACTCAATCATGACCGAGAAGCAGCGCAAGGAATTTGCTGACACACGTGAGTGTAACTTCGCCATCAGCAACCCCGACAAATCGGCACGTTTCCGTGTTAGTGCTTTTCAGCAACGTGATCAGCCAGGCATGGTGCTGCGCCGTATTGAAACCGTCATTCCGACTATGGATGAGCTGAAGTTACCGCCTATTCTAAAAGAACTGGCGATGACCAAACGCGGAATCATTATTTTTGTAGGTGCAACCGGTACGGGTAAATCTACTTCCCTCGCCTCTTTGATTGGCTACCGTAATGAAAATTCCAAAGGTCATATCATTACCATTGAAGACCCGATCGAATTTGTGCACCAGCATAAGGGCTGTATCATCACCCAGCGCGAAGTCGGCATTGATACTGACTCCTTTGAAGTGGCATTGAAAAATACCTTACGTCAGGCACCAGATGTGATTCTGATTGGTGAGATTCGTTCTCGCGAAACCATGGACTATGCGATTGCCTTTGCGGAAACCGGTCACCTGGTTTTTGCGACCCTGCACGCCAACAACGCTAACCAGGCCATCGACCGTATCATTCACTTCTTCGAAGTCGACCGTCACAGCCAGCTGTTTATGGATCTGTCCCTCAACATGAAAGCCATTGTGGCACAGCAATTGATTCCTACCATTGATGGTAATGGCCGCCGTGCAGCGATTGAAATCCTGATCAATTCGCCATTGATTGCGGATCTGATCCGTAAAGGTGATGTGCATGAGATCAAGGATCTGATGAAACGTTCACGTGAACTGGGCATGCAAACCTTCGACCAGGCATTATATGACCTGTATAAGGCCAAGCAGATTAGCTATAAAGATGCACTAAAACATGCTGACTCACCAAACGACCTGCGTCTGCAAATCAAACTGTCAGAAGAAGGTGGAGAGCATTTATTACGTGCGCATTCCAATATTACTTTTGATGGTCAAACCTGATCATTTTCCAAGCATAAAAAAAACAGGCTTTTAATAAAGCCTGTTTTTATTTCAGCCAAAAACTGAATTATTTCTTACGGTAAGCTTCCTGACATTCAGGCGCGTCACAATAACCGTAAAGATTAAGTGAATGACCAGTCAATGCAAAACCAAATTTCTTCGCAACTTCGTGCTGTTCATGTTCAATAACATCATTTGTAAATTCAACGACTTTGTTGCAATTTTGACAAACCAAGTGATCGTGATGATCTTCTTGCATAATTTCAAAAACTGAGTGATTATTTTCAAAATTATGACGCTCGATAATCCCTGCTGCCTCAAATTGTGTTAACACACGATACACAGTTGCAAGACCCACATCTTCCCCTTGTTCGAGTAAAGTCTTATAAATGTCTTCAGCGCTAAGGTGATGCTGTCTAGAGTTTTCTAATAGTTCTAATATTTTAATTCGTGGAAGGGTAACTTTCAGTCCAGCTTTTCGTAAATCTTGGTTTGAAATAGGCATGTAAAAAGGTCTCTCAACAAAATCAAAGTTGGAATAGGCAACAAAGTTTAGATGCAGTATGATCTATCCTTGGATCAAATGCATCATAATTAATTTGGGATAGTGTAGCAAAATGCAAAAAATCATGCTGACGTTATTCGTCACTTCATTGCTTGTCGGCTGTTCGACATTAGGTGTGTACAAAGTTGATATTCCTCAAGGAACACCTTTAACTCAAGCACAAGCCTCTAAAATTCAGGTAGGAATGAGCCACCAACAGGTGCGTTTCCTGCTCGGTAGTCCAACAGTATCTGATCCGCTCAATCCGCTACGCTGGGACTACATCTACAACTATACCCCAGGAACCTATGCTAAAAAAGCCAAGATCCCAGCAGCCCAAGGCCAGCATCTAAAAATTTACTTTAATCAGTCTGGTATCGTAGAACGTATTGAAGGTCTGGAAACCATTCCAGAATCTCAGCCAGGTCTACCAGGTTCCAAAGAAGCGATCTTAAATGCTCCACCACTATAATCGGTTTTGCATAAAAAAACCCCTGTATGATCAGGGGTTTTTTTAATTAAATAGATTGATTTATCAAATAATCAGACCATCTGTTCAATAAAGCCACATTCCACTAATCGGAACGTTTATTTTGCTTGAAACGGTTACCTTTGGCATAACGGCCCACCGGATTCTTTTCAGCGCGTTTACGGCGAATATCCTTGGGATTAATGGTTAAAGCACGATAAATCTCTACCCGATCCCCTACTGCCAATGGCTGGGTGTGATCCTGTAGCTTAACGCCAAAAATACCCAGACTCA
This sequence comes from Acinetobacter variabilis, assembly GCF_000369625.1. Classification (GTDB taxonomy): domain Bacteria; phylum Pseudomonadota; class Gammaproteobacteria; order Pseudomonadales; family Moraxellaceae; genus Acinetobacter; species Acinetobacter variabilis. The sequence continues at coordinate 122,885 of NZ_KB850113.1, read as the reverse complement.
GAGGTTCAGGCAATTCTACATGTGCACGGATTCCGCTTTGCTCAATTGCATCCAATGCGGTCATGTCGGGCTGGAAAGGTACGGCAATATGAAACTGTTGTTCCAAGGTAGCATAGGTCACCCAGATCATTGCCTCAGTCATCAGAAAAATTGTCCTAGTACAGCAACAATGGCCAAAATAATTGCAACTGGCAAGACAATACGTACTGCGATACGCCAGATGTTATACACCGCTTCTGAACTGAAGTTCATCGATTTACGCAAATGACTGATTTTCATGATCCAGCCAGCAAACAAGGCATAAATCAGACAGATCACCAGTCCCCAAAGAATCAGCAGATTATTGAAAATTGGAGCAACATTTGGAATTAACCAGACCAAGATGGCAGCAATCACAATCGCCCACTGAATAATGATATTTATTTGACGTTGCTGTAATTGCTCACGTGCCATTTGTATAAGCAAAGCAGTGGCTGCGACAATGGCTGCGATTAAAGCAAATGCAGGGATTTCAGCTTTCACTGCAAAGAAACCAAAGGCGATGATCGCTAATAGCTGCGCCACCCAAATCGGTACGGCTGTTTTAGTCGCAACATCCTGCTGTTTTACGACAGCCAAGCTTGATTGCCAATACAGCCCCATACCCAGACCACTTGCTACCAAAGCCAATACAGTGGCATTGCCCCACTCTACGAATTGGAAGGGTGTTACCTGCCAAGCCGGTAATTCAGTTCCCATCACATTCGCCATAATCAAGGATGCAAGTACGCCGATCGCAGTGATCCCAACCAGAATTAAACGTGGTATCAGCGACAATACAAATGCAGCAATTGCCAGCACCGCAAAAATCACTGGCTGCTGAACATCGAGATTGGCAACTGCAATCACATTAGAAGCATAATTGAGCATTGCACCCGCAAGGAATGGAATAAATACAACTGCCAGCCAGCCGACGATCCGCCAGCGCTGAGAACTATCAGCTTCACGAGTAAGGCTCGACAATGCCTGTAGTGCAGTGGTTTTTGAGCGTTTCGCCAGAGCAATTTCCAGATAACAGACTGGAAGAGCCAGTATTAGCATGGTCGCTAACCACAACATCCAGAAATCAAGCTGACGGTCAATCTGAATACCTGTTATCGGTGCGAGTGTCGCAATGATAAGGAAGGATAAACAGAAAGCCATCAGAGGCGATAACCATTTTGACATAGCATTGTCCTGCATGATGTATTCCTATAAAAATCTAGCGCTATTTTGCCTTGTGAGGCGATGAAAATCAAAAACAAAAAAGCAAACCACCATGCCCGTGATTTGCTGCGCAAATTTATTATTAAGCTTTATTTTTGTTATTAAGCTTTATTTTTTATTTTCCCGATTTGTCTTTATTTTAAGAAGAATCGAGTTATGAGAAGAAACGGGCAAACCAGTTTTTACCCTTTTTCTTTTCCTTATCTTTAATAATTCCCATCATATTTTCTTTTACTGCACCGACATAATCCGCATCATCGTGCTGAATATGATTGATCAGCCATTTAGATAATACTTCATGTAATTCCGCTTCAATAGATTGGCCCAATTCAAAACGGTCACGATAAGATTCAATCTTTTTAATAAATAGGTCATGCACACGTTTATGTGGCACACGATATTTATAACCCGCTTCTTCCTGAAGTGATTCTTCAAAGGTAAAATGCGACTGGGTATAATCAATAATATTTTCTAGAATCTGTTTAATACGAGCACGATCGGTATTGGCATCAATTCCATCAATCTCATTGATATAATCGAGAATTCGTTTGTGCTGATCGTCAATCACATCGATGCCAGTATTATAATCTGGAACCCATTTCATTTTCATTACGACCACCTATTGATATTAATGATTTATCGCTTGAAAAAGATCATATATCTAATTAATTTAAATAAAAATGAAGTAAATCAGTTGGTTTTCAGCTTATTTTCTATTTAATTAATGTAAATCCTTGTTTATCCAATCAATTATATTTTAAACCCGACCACAAGAATAAAGTATTTTTTAATCGATTTTATATTTCATGGTTTATTTATTTTAATGATTTCACTATAAAATAAATATCAAATTCAAAAAAAACAGGAGCGATGTCCTGTTTTTTAATATCGGATTTTAACCAGACTTAATATAAATCTGCTTTAGTCACCCGTTTTAGCGAAGGATCCAGACGCTCTCTTTCCAGACGGGCGACATGTGTCAATTGAGAACGATATTTGGCTCCATCTCTGAACAAAATCATTTCACCTTCTTGAAATGCTGTCCATTCTTCATTCTGCGTTAGCGGTTCCGTAGTAATCACAGCGACCCGATCTTCAGGCGTGGTGACCTGACTAAAATCCACTTCAACTTCGATATCAATGAGTTGGGCGGGCTTAAATGGATATTCACGCACCAGCCAATGCAGTTTAGTCGTTGCATAGGTAAATAATGCCTGACCATTGGACAGACAGAAATTAAAAGTGCCATGCTCTGCAATGGATGGAGAAATATCAGCCAGCAAATCAAAGACCTGATCCAGCTTCGGTTCATCATAACCAAACCGTTTCACCAGTTGATCCAGCAAATAACAGAAAGCGCGCTCACTGTCAGTATTCCCAACTGGCGTAAAACGGCCCGAAAGCTCAGGTAAAAAATCTTTTAAATCACCATTATGGGCAAAGATCCATTCTCGTCCCCATAATTCACGGCTAAACGGATGCGAATTTTCAAGATTAATTTTGCCCTGTGTCGCCTTACGGATATGTGCAATCACATTACGGGATTTGATCGGATAATTACGCACCAGTTCTGCAATCGGTGACTCAACAGCAGACTGATTATCAACGAATAATCGGCAAGCCTTATCTTCAAAGAAAGCAATCCCAAAACCATCAGAATGATCTGAGGTAATCCCCGCCCGCTGAGAAAAACCTCGAAATGAAAAGGTAATATCTGTTGGTGTCGCACAATTCATTCCCAGTAGCTGGCACATAATCTTCATTCAGGTCACAGAGTATTCTTAAGGTTATTGTGCATCACAGGCTGAGCCTTTTCAAATCTCGATCATTGCAATGCTATGCGCTAAAAATGCTAATAAACTATTTTTTTTATATTTAATTTAGCAAAAGAAGTTTAAGCTTCAAAGCTCAACTTAAAAATGAATACCTTAAATTTAACTTTAATAACCTGAGTTCGATGAAATATTTTAGCTTTTTAGCAAGTTTTGGAAAGTTGGCTTATTTGGATTTAAGCAATAAGCCACTATAGCAGCCATAATATTCACCATAAAGTTATTCACCGAACGATGACGTGAATGGTCAATTTGATGTAAGTTTTTTAACTGATCATTCACTGTTTCGATCAATCCTCTTCTGCAAAGCAATTGTTTTTCTTCTTCAGTTTGGATGGGTTTATTTTTCATATTCTTGCGTGACGGGGTTAATAGTCTGAGCCCCCTTGCTGCTAAAGCTTCAGTTTTTGCTTTACTCAGATAGCCTTTATCGCCCAGTAAAATACCTTTTAACTCTTGGGTTAAAGATTCAAGTACAGCAACATCATGAACACTTCCCGATGTAATCTTGAGATTAATAATTTCACCCAAGTTGTTGATAACAATATGGACTTTAAATCCATAAAACCAACCTGTGCTACTTTTACCACGACCAGCTAAGCCTTTAAATACACGATGTCTTTTAATTCTAAGATTATGGCAAACGACCAATTTAGTCGAATCAATAATACAAATTCCGGTATCTTCTCCTTTAACTTGATGGAAGAAACTACTCAAAGCTTGCAAACAACGCGGCATAATTTCAATAAAACGATTGTAACTAAGAAGCTTGGGAAAAGCTGATTTCCAAAATGGGATGATCATATGACAATAAAAATATTTGAAAAATCTAAACCCGGATTTATGAAATAAAATGACAATGGTCATGACTTCAGACAAGCTTAAAGCTGACTTTTTCATTGTTGTTTTTTGATCAGAAATTAGAGCTTTCTCTAAAGATTCATTAAACTTTTTGCAGAAATCATCCAAGATACAAAATAATTCGGTAATATAGTCCATGAAAAAGCCTTGCTCTGAAATGTTTTGTCTTCGTAACCAAGATATTACAGATGCTAAGGCTTTTTTTTATTTATTTTTTATGTCGAACTCAGGTTAATATTATCTAGTGATCAAAATCTTAAAATAAAAGAAATAAAAAAGAGGCTCAAGTGAGACTCTTTGATATTCAATTTATCCTTATGGACGATGTGGATTAGAACGATTGGTAATTAAAGTTCCCACACCATGATCAGTAAAGATTTCTAACAAGCTGGCATGTGGTACGCGACCATCCACGATATGTGCACTGATCACGCCGCCTTTTACTGCATCAAGCGCACAGCCGACTTTAGGAATCATGCCACCATAAATCACACCTGTTTCGATCAGACGATCAACTTCTTGGGTCGTTAAACCGGTCAACAGATTTTTATTTTCGTCCAGCACACCGGTAATATTCGTCAGAAGAATCAGTTTTTCTGCCCCTAATGCTTCTGCCACTTTACCCGCGACCAGATCGGCATTGATGTTATAAGTATTGCCTTCTTCATCGACACCGAGTGGTGCAATCACTGGAATGAAATCACTGTTGGTAAACATTTCCAGTACGTCAGTTTTTACACCCATCACTTCACCGACCATACCCAGGTCTACTTTCTGGATTGAACCGTCTTCAGCCGTCTTTTCCATTAATAGCTTTTTGGCACGCAGCAAGTTGCCATCTTTACCGGTTAGACCAATTGCACGACCACCATGTTTGTTGATTAGGTTCACGATTGATTTGTTTACGCTGCCGCCTAGAACCATCTCAACCACTTCCATGGTTGCCGGATCTGTCACACGCATACCGTCAATGCGGTCAGATTCACGGCCTAGCTGTTTCAGCATAGAATCTACTTGTGGACCACCGCCGTGTACCACGATCGGGTTCAAACCCACGGTTTTTAATAAAACGATATCACGTGCAAAAGAGCTTTCCAGCTCAGGATCCGTCATCGCGTTGCCACCGTATTTTACCACCAGGGTTTTACCCGCAAAGCGTTGAATATACGGCAAAGCTTCAGTCAAAATTTGTGCTTTGTCGATGCCTGTATGCTGATTTGGCATTCGCCTCTCCTTATTGAGCATCTAAAATGTCTTGAGCGATCTGTGGATAACGGTCACGCAACATGGATACAAACAGATGTCGAATTTCATTCAGGCCTTGTGCATCATTGGCATCAAAGCGCACCGTGAAATATTCACCCGTATTGGATGCTCGAATGATGCCAAAACCATCATCAAAATCAAGACGTATCCCGTCAATTTTACTGATTCGTGCATTTAATTGCGTAGATTGCTGCTCAACAAAGTTTAAAAGCTCAACAGGCTGCACCTGATGAGTAGAAATATATAAGTCTTCAGTTCCATGACGTTTTGGATACGCACGTAAGGCTTCACTTAAGGTCATACCTTTCTGATCCAGATATTCCATGACCCGAAGCGCCGCATAGAGGCCATCATCATAGCCCCAGCCACGTCCGTCATTAAAAACATAATGCCCCGCATATTCACCACCAAAAATAGCCTGATGCTGGGACTGCGCCAGATATTTACGCAGGAATGAGCTGCCAGTACGAATCATCACCGGTTTTCCGCCCAGGCGTTGAACTGTATCGCGAATCAGGGTTGAACATTTAACGTCATAAACAAACTGACATGCTTCTGTGCCAGTCATACAAATTTCTGCGAATAAACAGAGAAGCTGATCAGCACTAATAATGACACCCTGCTCATCCACCAGTACCAACCGGTCCCCATCACCATCTAGGGCAATACCCAAATCAGCCTGCTGTTGCAGGACGACCTGACGTAAGGTTTGCAAATGTGCTTCCTGAGAGGGGTCAGGCGCATGATCAGGAAAATGCCCATTGGCTTCACAACGTAAGGCGGTAACTTCACAACCTAGTTTTTGGAGTACCAAATTGGCACAGCGTCCTGCTGAACCGTTCAGGCCATCCAACACCACTTTAAATGGGTGCTTCAGCTGAATATCTTCAAGCATTTCCTGCTGATATTGCAGACAAAATTCGGGAATAATTTGGTGAGGCAAATCATTCAGGTACGATAAAGAACTATTTACATGAAGTTTTGCTTTTTGTGCGACCTGCTGAATCATCTCGGGACAAGGCGGCTCCCCTGCAATAATCCATTTAATTCCATTATCTTCTTTAGGATTATGGCTGGCCGTTACCATCACACCATTGCCATTAAACTGACGCGCTATGTAGTACAGCATCGGACTGGAACAACAGCCGATAATAGCGGCTTCAATAGCATAGTCCTGAAAAATACGGCGAATGGTTTCAGCAAAAGCCGGGCTGCTGATGCGGGCATCATAGCCAATCGCAACCCGAGTCTGCCCCGCAGCTTGATATTGCTGAGCCAGACCATGCGCAATAGCATCAATCACACCTGTATTGAGTAAACTGACTTTACCTCGGATATCGTAGGCACGAAAAATGTGAGCCGGAAAGGGTTGATTCATGGATCCCATAAACTGTTCTTTTCACTATTGAATATAAGGGGATAAAATAATGATTAAGCAATCATCATGACTTTAAACATTTGTTTTTGTTTTAAGACTCTGTATTTTTATATGAATTGAATGTGACAATCAATTATAAAAGTATAATTATTAATCTTTTATGTATTTAATTTGTATAACTAGTAAAATAAATAAACCTGACTAACAATGACTTCTTGCATTATTTATCATCTATTTTCTTAAATTCTGGATAATTTTATTTTTCTATTTAAATGATACTAAAAATTTATTTAAATATTTTTCATTAAAATAAAATTCAAGAATAAAGTTTATTAAATAGCTCTGTCATTTTTTTATTATTTTTATGATTAAAACTCTAAAAAAAGATGACTTAACCCAGAACATCCAAGTTAAGTCATCCTTTAATTTTAGTTTTTACCAGTATGACCGAAACCACCTGCGCCACGCTCGGTTGCTTCAAATTCATTCACCAGATCAAACTCAGCCTGTACCACAGGGACTAATACATATTGGGCTAAACGCTCACCAGGTTCCAGGCTAAATGCAGTTTGACTACGGTTCCATACAGAGACCATCAGCTCGCCTTGGTAATCCGAATCGATCAGCCCAACCAGGTTGCCTAAAACGATCCCATGTTTATGACCTAAACCAGAACGTGGCAAGATCAAGCCAGCAAATGCTGGATCTTCAATATAAATTGCCAAACCAGTTTTTACTAAAACTGTTTGACCTGGTTCAATTACAGTCGTTTCGTTGACACATGCACGAAGATCGAGTCCTGCTGAGCCAGTCGTTGCATAAGTCGGCAATGGCCATTCCTGACCCAGACGTGAATCAAGGACTTTCACCTGAACTTTCATGTATTTATTCCTGTTGTTTAATATCAAAAAATTTAAAGAATCAAAATCGTAGTGTTCTGTTACTTTTAGCGTTTAATCAAGGCACGTAAATTATCCAGATAATGCTGAGCCTGCTGTTTTGGATCAATATTACCAGCCAGTTTTTTCTTACGGCCCAACCATTCCAGCTCATCTTCTGGAAGCTCATCCAGGAAGCGGCTTGGGGTCATCTGTTTCATCTGCCCACCCGCCTTACGTTGCTCAGCCAAGGTAATAGTCAAGCCCTGACGCGCACGGGTAATCCCCACATACATTAAACGCCGTTCTTCTTCGACTGTTTCCGCAGCAATCGAGTTTTTATGCGGCAGAATTTCTTCTTCCAGGCCGATCAGATAGACATACGGGAATTCCAGTCCTTTAGATGCATGTAAGGTCAGAAGGTTGACCTTATCGGTATCTTCTTCTTCCTGCTGCTGTTCCAGCATATCTAGGAGCACCATTTTACGGATGACACTTTCGATATTCTTTTCATCGACATCTTCTGCACGATTGATCAGACTCTGAATACTGCTATACAGCACTTCAATATTATCGAGTTTAGTTTTTTCCTGTGCCGGCGTCGCTGCGGATTCCTTGATATAGTCGATATAGCCTGCTTCCACCATCATCTGACGGATGATCGGTACCGGCTCATCATCTTCCAGCAAGTTACGGGTAAAGTTATTAATAAAATCGGAAAATTCTGCCAGTTGTGTCGTTGCTTTCTTTGGAATGACCATGGTTAGACGTTGATCGCCTGCTGCTGACAGTAGAGACAGATTATTTTCCTGGGCAAACAGACCGAGTTTTTCCAGCGTTACCGGGCCAATGGCACGTTTCGGCGTGTTAATAATTCGCAGGAAAGCGCTGTCATCTTCTGGGTTAATGATCAAGCGCAAGTAACTCATGATGTCCTTGATCTCTGCACGCGCAAAGAAGGACTGACCACCAGAAAGCTTGTAAGGAATCTGCATCTGGCGCAGCTGGGTTTCCAGAATACGTGCCTGGAAATTACCACGATACAGAATCGCGTAATCTTTCCAATTTTTACCATTCATCAGCTTATGCGTGATCAGGTCTTTGACTACGCGTTCTGCTTCATCGTCATCATTACGACAAGTGATGACCCGAATCACTTCACCGTGACCTTTATCTGACCAAAGCTTTTTATCAAAGATATGCGGGTTGTTGCCAATCACGGTATTGGCAGCTTTCAGAATACGACTGGTAGAACGATAGTTCTGTTCCAGCTTGATCACTTTCAGATTCGGGAAATCCTGTTGTAACAGCGCCATATTTTCTGGCTTGGCACCACGCCAGGCATAAATCGACTGATCATCATCGCCTACCGCGGTGAACTGGCCCATGACCCCGACCAATAATTTTACCAGAATATACTGTGCCGTATTGGTATCCTGATATTCGTCAACCAGCAAATAACGTACACGGTTCTGCCATTTATCTCGGACTTCAGCATTTTCCTGTAGCAGACGCGTTGGCATCACAATCAGGTCATCAAAATCGACGGCGTTATAGGCACGCAGATTTCGCTCATAGAGCTGGTATAAATGCGCAAACTGAATATCTTCTGGAGTTTCACAAGTCGTGTGAGCCTGTTCTGGCGGAATCAGATCGTTTTTCCAGTCGGAAATCATCTTCATCGCTTTGGCAATCAGTTCTTTGCTTTCAGCACCAGATAAGTTATCGCGATGCATCAGATCCATCAAAATCCGCTTACAATCATCTGCATCCAGAATCGAGAAATTATTTTTTAGCGGTGTGTGTTTGAGCTCTAAACGTAATAAATTTAAACCAAAAGTATGGAAGGTAGAGACTGAAAGGCCTTTGGCTTCTTCTCGGGTCAGCAATTTGGTGACACGCTCTTTCATTTCACGTGCCGCCTTGTTGGTAAAGGTCATTGCCGTGATCCGGTGGGCCGGAATACCACAATGCTTGACCAAGTACGCGATTTTTCTTGTAATTACCGAGGTCTTGCCTGAACCCGCTCCGGCAAGTACTAACAAGGGTCCTTGAGTATATTTCATTGCTTCAAGTTGCTTGTCATTTAACTGACTGGCGAGTGACATATGGCTTCCTCTTCTAGATTCGGCTCCGATTATAGTCATCTCATGCCCAGATGCCTAATTGAAAATTCATTTTCCTGCGTCATCTTTCAGACATAAAAAAACCACCCGAAGGTGGTTTTTCTGCAAAATCAGTGATTACTGAACGGCATATACTGCAATTTCTACACGACGGTTTTGTTCTTTACCAGCCGCAGTTGAGTTGTCTGCGATCGGGTTCGCTGAACCAAGACCTTGTGCATTAATACGAGTACGTGCTACGCCTTGACCAGCAAGGTAGTTCGCAACAGATTGTGCACGTGCTTGAGACAATGGAATGTTGATTGAGTCATTACCAGTGCTGTCTGTATAACCAGTTACCAAAATACCACTTTGGCTGTCTTCAGTTAGAACTTGAGCAACTTTATTCAATGTTGCATAGAAGTTTGGTTTGATGTTTGACTTGTTAGTGTCAAATGTAATCGCACCAGGCATTACAAGGTTAATCGAACCATCTGCATTACGGTTAACGTCTACGCCAGTACCCGCTGTTGCTTGACGTAATTTTTTCTCTTTGTTATCCAGATAGACACCCGCTGCACCACCTACCACAGCACCAATTGCTGCTGCACGGTTGTTTTGACGGCTAGTATTGGCATTACTTTTAGAAACGCCGTAGCCAGCTGTAGCACCAATTAAAGTACCTAGAGCCGCTTTATCATATTCCACACCACCGATGTTACTGCCAGTTGATTGACAACCTGTAAGTGCTACGGCCCCTGCTACAGCTGCTGAAATTACTAGTGCACGCATCGCATGACTCCTTGTTGTATGCTTTGTTGTATAAACGAGATAATGATTTAAATTGAATGGTGTAACCATTGAATTTTTGTTAATAATAAATCGTTTAGTAATATTTTGTAATGTTTATATGTAACTAAATCAAAGTAGTTCGTCACAATATCTTCATAGTTTCCTGTTCAGGCTTTTTTATTTGCCTAACTGTCTCTATATTACTCAAAATATGAAAAAATTTAAGCGATTAATCTGTGGGGACTGTTTGGATATGTCATCGAATAGCAACAAGCAACCGACTTTAAAAAAACTGGCACGTGGCCTGACGGTCACTTCAGTCATGACTGGCAGTACTTTTTTTCATGGCCCCCCGGTGCTGGCCTTGGGTTTAACCAAACTTTTTAAAAAATCCGCAAAAGTGGATGAAACCAATATCAAGATTACCAACAGCTGGTTAGGGGTCAACAACTGGCTGATTGAGCATGTGCTGAAAAACACGCAATGGCAAATCAGCGTAGATGAATCACTGGATTTGAATATGCAGGGCCGTTATTTGATGACCTGTAATCATCAGAGCTGGGTCGATACTACTGTCAATCAATACTTCGGTCTGACCCGTATGCCCCTGACGCGCTTCTTTACCAAATGGGAACTTATTTTTATTCCTTTTGTTGGTCAGGCCTTTAAAATTTTGGGTTTCCCAATGATGAAAAGGCATAGCAAGGAACAGATTGCTAAAAATCCTGCGCTGAAATATCGGGATATGGAAGAGGCACGTAAATCCTGTGAACAGCTGATCAGTCAGCCTTTTACCCTGTTAAATTATCTGGAAGGCACCCGCTTTACCCAAGAAAAGCATGATCAGCAGCAGTCTCCCTATATACATTTACTGAAACCTAAAGCCGGTGGTCTGGCATTGGCGCTCAGTATTCTCGGCGATAAAATTGATGCGCTGGTCGACATGACCATTGTTTATCCTGATGGTATTCCGAGCTATGGTGAATTTTGGTTAGGTGAAGTGCCACGTATTGCGGTAAATTTAAGAAAAATTGATATTCCTGACTGGGTACTGGGCGGCAATTATGAAGATGATGCTGAATATCGTGCACGTTTTCAAAAATGGATTGATCAAATCTGGACTGAAAAAGATCAGCTCATCGCACAAATGCAGCAGAACTTTGCCCGAGCTCCAGTCGGATCTGTAACCGAGTAATTATGAAGAACGACAACCCGGACATTACGTCTAGCTCATTTAAATTTGTTCGTAAAGGAACATGGGGCTGGAAAATTGCACTGATTTACGACATTTTCATGATGGTTTTAATCATCATCAATCTGTTCTGTCTCAGTGCCAACGCCATTTTAATGAGCGATTTTGGGCAGTGGTTGTTTGACTTCATTCGTTTACCGGAAATCTTGCAGTTTTATAAAAGTGATTTACGCCCTTGGGTCATCATTACAGAGGGTTGGTTTACCACTTTCTTGGTCTGTGAATTACTGGCACGCTGGGTTATCGCAATTGTCCTGCGTCATCATCGACGCTGGTGGTTCTTCCCTTTTGTACACTGGTATGAAATTTTATCCATTATCCCTCAGCTACGTTTTCTGCGCCTGCTACGTGCGGTTGCTATTGGCTACAACCTGCATAGTCATGGTTATAAAGTAATTCCCAACCGCTGGTATCGCCAAGGTAACTTTTATTACAACATGCTGATGGAAGAGCTTTCCAGCCGGGTGGTACTTACCGTACTGGATGGTATCAAGCGTGAACTGACCACGAGCACATCACATAAACAGTTAATTGATGATTTGGTGGAACATCACCGTAAATTACTGGCCATTGCTTTGGCAGATATCTTGCAAGAATCTTTGGGCAAGGAATTACAATCACAACGTTCCATGATCGCTAAAAATGTAGGGCAAGTCGTCAATCAGGCGATTGAAGATACTCCAGAACTAACCCAATTATTACGTTTGATTCCAATTGTGGGCAGCCGGATTGAACAGCAAATTCAAAGTATTGGTCAACGCCTGGGAGAAAATATTACGCAAGGACTGATTGAACCATTTACTCACACAGGTCAAAAAGAAAATCCGACTTTTACCCTAATTTCAGATAAAATCAGCCAGATTCAGATTGAACATAATCCACATATTGATAAATTGGTCGAATCGGCTGTTTTTGAAACACTTGAAGCAATCCGAAAACAGGTGAAAGTCAAACAGTGGCAACAGATTTTAGAAGAACATGAGCAAAATCAGGGCTCAATAGAATGATGAGTTTTCATTTGTGGAATCGGCTAAGATAAGCCGATTCTATTCGTATAAAAAAATAACTTGGATCGCTAGAGAATTAACGAAATTTGTTCTAGGATTTGCACTATTTACAACATTGCTTCGACACAAAAACCAGCACGTCAGAAGTATTTAAGGAAGAATTATGGCTGATATACGGATAAAAGGCAGAATGGTCAATGCGATACGCATTAGCCTAGATACCAATGATCATGATGCAATCCGCCAGCAACTTAGCCCAAAATTACAAGCAGCATTTCCGCCAGGCACATTGGCGGTGATTGAAAGTTCAGTTGAACAGGAACTCATTGCGCTGATTCAATTGTTAATCAGTCTGGATGTACAGCCTATGGCTGTTACTGAAGGCTTACTTGGAGATCAGGCGCGCGCCATTCAGTTCCCGGTACTGCCACCTGATCGCCAGTTAGAGGAAATTAAAGCCACCAAAGAACAGGTTGTGGAAGTTAAACCAGAACCTACAGCGGTGAATGATGATCAAGCGCCTGCTGCCCCGATCGTTGCGCATATCACTTCATATCATGATGAAATTCTGCGTACTGGCCAATGTATCGTGCAGCATAATGGCGACATTATTATCAATGCCGGTATCAACAGTGGGTCAGAAGTGATTGCTTCAGGCAATATCCATGTCTATGGCAGCGTGCGTGGTCGTGTCATTGCAGGTGTCGGTGGCAATACGGCGGCACGTATTTTCTGTCATAGCCTCGAAGCAGAACTGATTTCGATCGCAGGCACCTATTGCGTAGCGGATGACATTCCTCCGCATGTGGTCAAAAAATCAGTGCATATTTACTTGAATGATCAACAAGAGCTTGTATTTGAAGCTCTACAATTTTAATGTATAAATAAACACCAAAAACCCCATTTTAAACAGGGGATTTGAACCATAACAGGAGTGGATTCGGTGGCGAAAATTGTTGTCGTAACATCAGGCAAAGGTGGTGTAGGTAAAACTACAACAAGTGCATCTTTTGCAACAGGTTTAGCCCTACGTGGTCACAAAACTGTTGTTATTGATTTTGATGTAGGTTTACGTAACCTTGATTTGATTATGGGCTGTGAACGCCGTGTAGTTTATGATTTTGTGAATGTTTTAAATAACGAAGCACGATTACAACAAGCACTGATTCGCGATAAAGATATTGAGAATTTATATATTTTACCTGCTTCCCAAACACGTGATAAAGATGCCTTAACCGATGAGGGTGTAGCACGTGTAATGGATGAGCTTTCGCAGGAATTTGACTATATTATTTGTGATTCACCTGCCGGTATCGAGCGTGGTGCCATTCTGGCCATGTACCATGCGGATGAAGCGATCATTGTGACCAACCCTGAAATTTCTTCAGTCCGTGACTCTGACCGTATCATTGGTATGCTCGATAGCAAAACAAAAAAAGTAGAACAAAACGAAGGTCGCATCCGTAAGCATCTGTGTATTACCCGTTTCAATCCGGAACGTGCCGATAAACAGGAAATGCTGACGATTGACGATATTTCTAAGGATATTTTACGTGTACCGACCCTAGGTGTTATTCCTGAGTGTCCAAGCGTTTTACAAGCATCAAACGAAGGTAAGCCAGTGATTCTTTTCACTGAGGCTTCAGCGGGTCAGGCTTATGATGACCTGGTGGCGCGTTTCCTTGGTGAAGAGCGTCCTTACCGTCATATTGAGGTAAAACCTAAGGGCTGGTTAGCACGATTATTTGGAGCGTAAACATGGCTGGATTCTGGAGTAAACTTTTTAGTAGCGAGGATAAACCATCAAGCGCACAAACCGCAAAAGACCGTTTGAAAGTCATTGTTGCTTCTGAACAGGGTTTGGGGCGCCGTTTGAGTCAGGATAAAATTGACCAGATGAAGACAGAAATCATGCAAGTGGTCAATCGCTACGTCCGCGGAGTTGATGAACAGCACATTCAGATGCAGGTACGTTCTGAAGCAAATATTGAAATGCTTGAAATGAATATCAATTTACCTGAAGAGCGATAATCTGAATTTTGATTAGTCAAGTAAATTGATTCAAGGCAAAATATGAGCCTCAACAAAGCGTTGCTTTGTTGAGGCGCAAGACAAGAAGCTTGGCTTCGCGTAGATTTGATAGTAATTATTATTTTATCTAGTCTCAAAACGTGAAGTGATACTTCGAATGGACAAAGTGCATGATAAGACTTTGCCTCTTGCGAACTCATATTTTGCCTTTTTTCATGCCGAAGAATTACATCAAGGAGATTGCGATGGCATTATCTCAACCAGCGACCTTTAACGAAGAATGGTCAGATGAGCGTGTATATGCCTACCTGAATCAGCTTCCTCCTGCAGGCGTCAATGCAGATTTTCATGTGCTTTATCATGCATTCAAGCATATGCGTCCTTTTGACTATGAGCGCCTGTTAACCAAATTTGTCGCAGACGGTCGCGATCTTAACGCCACCAATCCAGAAGGACAGCGCATTCATGACGTGATTGCCACTTATCCACGTCAAAGTGCCGAGTTCCTGGCAGTATTAGAAAAATTTGCATAAATTGAAATGTATAAAAAAGCCTGCTTTAAGCAGGCTTTTTTTATCACTCGAGATTCTGGATTTAAACCAGAATCTCACGCTTACCATTGGCACCCATTGAGCTGACAATGCCATTTTCTTCCATCTGGTCAATGATCCGTGCAGCACGGTTATAACCTAGACTGAATTTACGCTGCAAAGATGAGGTTGATGCTTTGCGGGTTTCCAAAACAAAAGCCACACACTGGTCATACAGCGCATCTCGATCTGATCCGCCATCTCCACCATCTTCAAAGCCGCGACTAGACGGTTCTTCATCGAATGGAGTCAGGATCTCATCCACATAGTTTGGTGCACCACGTTCACGCCATGCATCACAGATTCGGTTCACCTCATCATCGGCAATAAAGGCACCGTGTACGCGCTCAGGCTCAATTTTACCCGGGCCGAGGAACAGCATATCACCATGACCTAGCAGGTCTTCTGCACCACCTGCATCGAGAATGGTACGTGAGTCAATTTTCGAGTTCACACGAAGTGCGACACGTGTTGGAATATTCGCCTTAATCAGACCGGTGATGACATCTACCGATGGACGCTGAGTGGCCAGTAACAGGTGAATACCAGCAGCACGGGATTTCTGTGCCAGACGGGTAATCATTTCTTCAGCTTTCTTACCGACCTGCATGATCATATCTGCGAACTCGTCCGCTACGATCACAATTGAAGGTAGTGGTGTCAGACGTGGCGCACGCTCCCCTGCCACAGACTCACTGGCTTTCCAGGTTGGATCAAATAGCTCTTCACCATTGGCAAGCGCCTCTTCCACCTTACGGTTATAATCACTGAGCTTACGAATTTTCAGGAAGGACATCAGCTTATAACGGCGTTCCATTTCATTCACACACCAGTTCAAGGCACTGACCGCATCTTTCATATCAGTCACGACTGGCGTTAACAGATGTGGAATATCGTTATAGTTGGCCAATTCAAGCTGTTTTGGATCGATCAGAATTAAGCGTAACTGATCAGGTGTGTATTTTAATAGCATCGATAGAATCATCGAGTTAACCGCCACCGATTTACCAGAACCTGTAGTCCCTGCTACCAGCATATGCGGTGCTTTACCCAGTTCAGTAATTACCGGATTACCTGAAATATCCTTACCCATGGCCATCGACAAAATGCCATCGGGATCATTGAATTTTGGAATCTGTACCAGTTCAATCAAACGCACCATTTCACGGCTGCTGTTCGGAACTTCAATACCGATATAAGGCTTACCTGGAATAACTTCGACTACACGTACTGAAGCCATTGACATCGAACGGGCCAAGTCACGTGAAATATTAGTGACTTTGGAAGCTTTCACACCAGGTGCAAGATCCAGTTCAAAACGTGTCACGACTGGACCTGGTTGAGCTTCGACTACTTTGGCTTTAACGTTAAATTCCTGAAGTTTGATTTCCAGAAGTTCTGATAAACGGGATAATTGCTCTTCAGTGAAATTCACTTTTTTGTTCGGATCAACTTTATCCAGCAATTCCAGACCCGGCAATGGTGACAGGTCTTTACGGCGCTCAGCGACCTGCATAGCACGTGACATTGGACGACCAGCGGCATCCGTCAGTGGCGCATCGAAGTCAAACTCGTCTTCCTCCTGAGGCTTACCGGCAGTTTCATGCCAAGCTTCAATAAATTCTTCTTTGGACAATGCTTCCCGAACTGCTGCATTAGTCGCTGCGGTTTGAGCTGTTGTCTCTACACGCTGAATCGGTGCCTGAACAAAAGCAGAAGACTGGGCATAGCTTGATGCACGTACAGGTGCGGGTTTTGGCTCATCAGCTTCAACCAGCAAGTCATCCAGATCATCAAAGTCCGCTTCCAGGCTGGTATTTTTAACCGCATGTGCAGCCATGAGCGGAGCAGCAGTGGAACTGACCGTTCCAGCATCTTCTACAATTCTGAGGGATTTTTCAGCTGCTGCTGAATTGAACGGGCTATGCACATCCGTTGCGGTTTTACCTTGCGGAACTGCTGCCAATAACTCATCAAAAATTTCATCATCATCCCAGTCCAGATTATTCTTAGCTGTAGCGGATGATGTTACTTCATGAGCACTGTGATTTGTTGGTGTAGCTGCAAATGCGTCAGGAGAAAATTCGGCCTGCTCTTCTTCTGCAGCTTTAAGTAAAGCATCGATATCCTGCTTGTGACGCTGGTCTTCATTGGAATGTAACGCACGCCACACCTCTCCTGTTGCCACCACACGATCCGGCTCTGCTATTCGCGGTGCTGCCTGTACAGGTTCTGTAACTGATGCCTGTACAGGTTCAGAGATATCTTCTTCATAGTGGTGAGGCTGGTGCGATTCTTTATCTGCAAAATCCTCAAACAGGCGCTCAGCGACATGATCGCGAACTACAGGATCGACTTCTACCAGATTATGTTCAGGTGCGGCAGTGACTGGTACTGTCACTTTTTTGGCAGCTGTTTTTACTGCTTCTTTTTTAATAACAGGTGCAGTACGGTCAAAATCCGACATACCTTCTGGCACATTACGGTAGAACAGGTCTTGCAGATAAGCAGGCGTTGCCTTGAGACTGCTCCAGGTCTTGTTCCATTTCACACCAAATGCCAAGGTAAATAGAACCACCCAAAGCACAAGCAAGAAAAAAGCTGCGCCATAGACAGTTAATAATTGTTCAAGACTTTGGCCCAGCTCATAGCCAATAATGCCGCCTGAAGAATTGTCCAGCGTATCAGCTGGAACTTGCCAGAATAGAAACAGCAATGCTGATGTGGTCAATAACAGGAAGAATTGGGCAGCATAACGGAATGGACGGTTCAGGAAGCTGCGCGGCCACCAGACCTGGATTGCTTCCATAAACAGATACACAGGGATCAGCAGGCTTGCCCAGCCGAGAAAGCCAAATAACAGGTCTGAAATCCAGGCCCCCGCAACCCCACTCGCATTTGAAACTGTCTGCGTATCACTAGAGATATGCATCCACCCCGGATCAAATGGTGTATAGGTCACTGTTGCAAGAAACAGATAAATCCCAAATGAGACTAAAAATAATGTCATTACTAAGCGCTGTGCATAGGCACTCGACACCGCTGTCATATACTGTCCTGTAACCAATTCTTCATGAATATTCTTTTGCTGGTATGCTTCAAAAAAAGCGTCGCAATAAAATGCATATTATGCACCTGTTGCATCAAAAAAGATGCATTATTGTGTACTTCTTCTATATAGCCTAAATCGATTTCGATGATCAATAATATCGACTTTAATCTCACACCACTGTTATACAGTTTCACGTATAATTCAATAAATTTCTAAATAAAAAAGGATACAGCGAATGAGCGCACGTCACTCACGACTGATTATTTTAGGTTCTGGCCCTGCTGGCTATAGCGCAGCAGTCTATGCAGCGCGTGCAAACTTAAAACCGACTCTGATTGCAGGTCTGCAACTGGGCGGTCAATTAACCACAACGACTGAAGTAGATAATTGGCCTGGCGATCCTGAAGGTCTGACTGGTCCAGCTTTAATGGAACGTATGCAGGCTCATGCAGAACGTTTTGGTACTGAAATTGTCTATGATCATATCAATGAAGTTGATCTTAATGTTCGTCCATTCGTCCTCAAAGGCGATATGGAAGAGTTTACTTGTGATGCCCTGATCATTTGTACTGGCGCAACTGCGCAATACCTGGGTCTGGAATCAGAAGCTGCATTTATGGGTCAAGGCGTGAGCGCGTGTGCAACCTGTGACGGTTTCTTCTATAAAGAACAAAAAGTGATGGTTGTAGGCGGTGGTAATACCGCTGTTGAAGAAGCGTTATATCTCTCTAACATCGCTTCTCATGTGACTCTGGTCCATCGTCGTGACACGCTACGTTCTGAAAAAATCCTGCAAGACCATCTTTTTGAAAAAGAAAAAGAAGGCAAAATCAGTATTATCTGGAATCATCAGGTAGAAGAAGTGTTGGGTGATACCACTGGCGTCACTGCGGTGCGTTTAAAATCTACTCAAGATGATTCAACTCAGGATGTTGAAGTTTCGGGTCTATTTGTTGCTATTGGTCATAAACCTAATAGCACCATGTTCGAAGGCCAGCTAGAACTGCGTGATGGCTATATTCAGGTGCAAAGCGGTACCGCAGGGAATGCCACTCAAACCTCTATCCCGGGTGTATTTGCTGCAGGCGATATTGCAGACAGTATCTATCGTCAGGCGATTACTTCTGCAGGTTCAGGCTGTATGGCGGCACTGGATGCAGAAAAATATCTTGATGCCATGGGCAAATTAGACTAAGCAGCGAAAATAAAAAGACCGTCCATCATGGGCGGTTTTTTTATGTATGATAAAAACAGTCTATTACAAGATCAGGGTTCTGCATGCATCTTCTTCCTCCTTCACAGTACATTTTCCCCAATCCTGAAGAAGCGGATCTTGAAGGCGAAGGCCTGATTTGTATCGGTGCAGACCTCTCCCCTTCTACTTTGTATGAGGCCTATACCCATGGTCTGTTTCCCTGGTTTTCTGAAGGTGATCCGATCTGTTGGTGGAGTCCGGAACCACGCTGCATTATCCGGCCAGAGGATTATCATCCAAGCAAATCGCTACTTCGAAGCATGAAAAAGCAGGATTATAAAATTACGGTGAATCATGCTTTTGAAAGAGTGATCCGTTCCTGCTCATTGCCTCGCGCTTATGCAGATGAGACCTGGATTAGTGAAGAGATCATTCAAGGTTATTGCGACATGTTTGATGCAGGTTATGGTTATAGTATTGAGGTTTGGGATGAAGATCGCGTAGTAGGTGGACTCTATGGGGTAACTATCGGCAAGGGCTGCTTTGGTGAATCCATGTTTAGTACCCAAACCGATGTTTCTAAAATGGCTTTTTATACACTGATGCTGATTGGCAGAGAAAATCAGCTACCCTGGATTGACTGTCAATTGGTGAATGATCACTTGATGAGTCTAGGTGCCTGTACAATTTCTCGCCTTACATATCTTAAATCGTTACAAGATGTGATAAAACAGCCTGCGATCAATTGGAAAAAGTATCAAGACGGTGTATTTTCAAGTAAAACAATAGCGCAGTCTGCGCGATTAAGTGAATGAAAATAACAGAGGGCACTTGTTATGAACTCTTATCAACCACAGTCCCTGCTGAACGATTTACAGTATTATATTACGCCGCCGCATGACTGTAGCTATCTGCCGAACAAGTCCGCGCGCATGGTTTTTCTTGATCCAGCGCACCGTATTGATGTAGTGACGCTGTCCGAGCTTTCTCGTACCGGCTTCCGTCGTAGTGGTGATTTTGTCTATCGGCCTGAATGCCACCTGTGCCGTCAATGTTTATCTTCACGTATTCCTGTTCATGAATTTCAGATGAACAGCTCGCAAAAAAAAGCCTGGAAACGTAATCAGGATTTGACGGTTAAAATTACCCATCCTGAACAGGCCACAGATATACATTATGCCCTCTATGAACGTTATATTAATGAACGCCATGCAGATGGTGATATGTATCCACCTAGCCGTGACCAGTTCGAAAAGTTTTTACTGCAAAGCTGTACCGATAGTTTCTTTCTGGAATTATGGAAAGATGATCGTCTGATCAGTGTATCGACTTGTGACCTGCTCGATGATGGCGTTTCAGCGGTGTATACTTTCTTTGACCCTGATGAGAACCGCCGTTCCCTTGGTGCCTTTGCAATTCTGAAACAGATTGAACACACTCAAAAACTTGGTTTGCAGTTTGTCTATCTAGGCTACTGGGTTCCACATTCAGCCAAAATGAACTACAAGTCTCAATACCTGCCACTTGAATTATTGATCGACGGGCAATGGCGCCGATTAAACCGCACCCTTACCCCGGTGGAGATTGAACATCTGGGAAACTCCTTGATGACGACTTTGCCTAGCGGATGGAATAATCCCATCATCAAGTAAGTTATTCGTCAAATAAAAGCCGGAATATTATTTAAACAAGCTGGCAAAATCGTCAGTACAAGACTTCACCATAATAATGGCATGTTCCCGAGTGCCATTCGTATTCGGATAATAGTTCTTGCGCAGGTCAATCTGATGAAAACCGGTTTTTTCATACAATTTAATCGCAGTAGTATTGCTTTCACGTACTTCCAGAAAGATCTGTACCGGATTATTTTTCAGCAACTGGATGGATTCATCTAATAGCTGATAACCCAATCCCTTACCCTGTTGCGCAGGATCAATCGCCATCAGTAATAAATTGGCTTCATCCAATACTGGCTGTAAAATGCAGAACCCTACGACCTGCCCTGCCTGCTCAATCACAGTGCTTTGATAGGCAGTAACAGCATCTTCAAATTCTTTAAAGGTCCAGGGATGGGATTGTACTTTGGTTTCAATCTTGGCAACGGCTGGTACATCCGCAGCTTGCATCAAACGAATCATCTTCGTTCATCTTATCTAGAATTAACCTCCGCATTATAAAAACTTTATTTAAAAAATCGAGCAAAAAAATGAGCAACTTAGGTTGCTCTTCAGTCTTTTAATCTAGTTTCAAATTAAAGGCCCAGTTTTTGTTTCCAGCTTTGCAATAAGCTATGGGTGTCATGATCATTTGGATGAAAACCAGGTTTAAAGTACATCAACATTTCTTTGCCCATACCGGTAATAATTCCTTTAGATGGACTATAACCATAAGTATAGATTTCTTTTAAAGATTGAAGGCTTAACTGACGGTCTTCTTTCAATAAACGCAATACGAAGTAGCTTTGTACAAAGAATAGCGTGACCATCGCTGCAACCAGTGAAGTGGTACGCAGTAGATAAGATTTTAAACCTTTACCGAAAACACCTTCGAATACATCATAGGCCACGGCCTTATGTTCATTCTCTTCAATTGCATGCCAGAGCCACATGGTTTTCATGGTGTCATCTTTCATCAATTCCTGAATATGCTGATTGGTCAGTAACTGAGATGCAATGGTCGCAGTAAAATGTTCTAGTGCAGTCGTCGCAGTGAGGTCGACCATTTCCTGGGTAATACCAACTGGCTTACCGACTGCCGCAAAGATTTTGCGTGCAGTTTGAATGACTCGGTCAGTATAATGATCTAGCGTATCAACGTCATGGCCATGGCATTGCGCTGAGGCATTAAAGCCAACATGTTCCTGGGTATGCATGGCTTCCTGACCAATAAAGGCAGAAATTTCTTTTTGCAATGCTTCATTGTCTTTAATTGCTGGATGCTGACGTACAGCGCGAACAGAATCAATAAAGAATTTTTCGCCTGCCGGGAATAATGCAGAGAGTGCAGTCATAAAGTGAGTCAGTCCTGCTGAACCATTCATCCAGTACTCTGGCACTTGATCAAAAATCAAAACTCATACGACGTACCGGAAAACTTGCGCCTGCACGGTTGGTAATTTTCACTTGAGCATTCATACACTTACTCCCATCAGTTCTATATAGAGCTGAAATCTAATTATTAAAATTCTTATAATTATATTACTGCGTTGAATTTTTCACATAAGGGCAGATAAGGTCAGTGAAATATCACTTAAGGACAGCTTGTAAATATATTGTTAGACAATTTAAATATACTTGAAAATAAGTAATTTAAATTTACAGATATAAAAAAAGCGTCCCAAAGGGACGCTTTTTTACACAATCAGCGATTATGCAGTTACTTTAGCAACTACACCAGCACCAACTGTACGACCACCTTCACGGATCGCAAAACGTAGACCTGGGTCCATTGCGATTGGGTGGATCAGTTCTACTGACATTTCTACGTTGTCACCAGGCATAACCATTTCAACGCCTTCTTTCAAAGAAATCGCGCCAGTTACGTCAGTTGTACGGAAGTAGAACTGTGGACGGTAACCGTTAAGGAATGGAGTGTGACGACCACCTTCGTCTTTAGAAAGTACGTATACTTCTGCATCGAATTTAGTGTGCGGTTTGATAGAACCTGGTTTAGCAAGTACTTGACCACGTTGTACGTCTTCACGTTTAGTACCACGAAGCAAGATACCACAGTTCTCACCAGCACGGCCTTCGTCAAGAAGTTTACGGAACATTTCAACGCCAGTTACAGTAGTCTTAACTGTGTCTTTGATACCCACGATTTCAACTTCTTCACCAACTTTGATGATACCAGTTTCAACACGGCCAGTTACAACTGTACCACGACCAGAAATTGAGAATACGTCTTCGATTGGCATCAAGAATGCTTGGTCGATTGCACGTTCTGGTTCTGGGATGTAAGAGTCAAGCGCTTCAACAAGAGCTACAACTGCGTCTTCACCGTATTGACCAGCTTCACCGTTAAGTGCAGCAAGTGCTGAACCACGGATTACAGGAGTGTCATCACCTGGGAAGTCGTAAGTAGAAAGAAGTTCACGAACTTCCATTTCAACCAGTTCAAGAAGCTCTTCGTCGTCTACAAGGTCGCATTTGTTCAAGAATACAACGATGTAAGGTACACCTACCTGACGAGAAAGCAGGATGTGTTCACGAGTTTGTGGCATTGGACCGTCAGTCGCAGCACATACAAGGATCGCGCCGTCCATCTGAGCAGCACCAGTAATCATGTTTTTAACATAATCGGCGTGGCCCGGGCAGTCTACGTGAGCGTAGTGACGAGTTGGAGAATCGTATTCTACGTGTGAAGTATTAATTGTAATACCACGTGCTTTTTCTTCTGGTGCAGAGTCGATTGCAGCGTAGTCTTTCGCTTCACCACCGAATTTTTTAGCACATACAGTTGCAATCGCAGCTGTTAAAGTTGTTTTACCATGGTCAACGTGACCGATTGTGCCCACGTTAACGTGTGGCTTATTACGTTCGAACTTAGCCTTAGCCATGAGATCTTCCTTTTTGAACTGCTCATGCAGGATCACTGCATGAGCGCTTGGTTTTTAACTATGAATTAGTTTGGGCTTATAGTAATCGAAAGATTACTCGTCGTCACCTTTTTTACCGCCAGACTGGAACTTAGAAATGATGCCGTCAGCCACGTTACGTGGAGTTTCAGCATATTTAGCAAATTCCATAGAGTAAGTCGCACGACCTTGAGACATAGAACGCATATGAGTTGCGTAACCAAACATCTCAGCAAGTGGAACTTCAGCTTTAATTGCTTTAGTACCACCAGGTAAATCGTCCATACCCTGAACCATACCACGACGACGGTTTAAGTCACCCATGATATCGCCCATGTAGTCTTCTGGAGTTTCTACTTCAACTTTCATGATAGGTTCAAGAAGAACAGGATCTGCTTTCATGAAACCGTCACGGAAGGCATAAGAACCAGCCATCTTGAACGATAATTCGTCAGAGTCGACATCATGGTAAGAACCGTCGAACAATGTCGCTTTGATGCCAACTACTGGATAACCAGCAAGGACACCATTCTTCATACGTTCTTGGATACCTTTGTCAACTGCACCGAAGAATTCTTTAGGTACCACACCACCTACAACTTCTTCAGCGAATTCGTATTCTTTACCAGCTTCAGGATCAAGCGGTTCTAAACGTACATATACGTGACCGAATTTACCTTTACCACCAGTTTGACGTACGAACTTACCTTCTTGCTCAACAGTCTTTTTGATTGTTTCGCGGTAAGCAACCATTGGTTTACCAATGTTCGCTTCAACGTTGAATTCACGTTTCATACGGTCAACGATGATGTCAAGGTGAAGCTCCCCCATACCAGCAATAATTGTTTGACCAGATTCTTCGTCAGTACGAACGCGGAATGATGGATCTTCCTTAGCCAAACGACCTAAAGCGATAGACATTTTTTCTTGGTCAGCTTTAGTTTTTGGTTCAACAGCCAATGCAATTACTGGCTCTGGGAATTCCATACGTTCTAGAGTGATGATGTTTTTCTCATCACATAGTGTATCACCAGTAGTTACGTCTTTAAGACCTACACACGCAGCGATGTCACCAGCACGGATTTCTTCAACGTCTTGACGATCGTTCGCGTGCATTTGCACGATACGGCCGATACGTTCACGTTTAGATTTAACCGGGTTATAAACAGAGTCACCTTGTTTAAGAACACCAGAATAAACACGTACGAAAGTTAAGTTACCTACGAATTTGTCGTTCATGATTTTGAACGCAAGCGCAGAGAACGGAGCTTCGTCAGATGCTTCACGAGTCGCTTTAGTTTCAGCTTTGTCGTCAAGGATACCTTCGATTGCTTTAACTTCAGTAGGAGACGGCAAGAATTCAATTACTGCGTCCAACATACGTTGAACACCTTTGTTTTTGAACGCTGTACCACAAAGCATTGGTTGAATTTCACAAGCCAATGTTTGAACACGAAGACCAGTAACGATTTGCTCTTTAGTCAAATCGCCATTGTTCAGGTATTCATCCATTAACTCTTCAGAAGCCTCAGCAGCAGCTTCAACCATGTTTGTACGCCATTCTTCAGCAGTTTCTTGAAGATCAGCAGGGATTTCGCCGTACTCGAACTTCATACCTTGTGAAGCTTCGTCCCAAATGATCGCTTTCATTTCGATCAGATCGATAACGCCTTGGAAGTTTTCTTCAGCGCCAACAGGGATTACTACAGGTACAGGGTGCGCACCAAGACGTGTTTTCATTTGTTCAACAACACGGAAGAAGTTTGCACCAGTACGGTCCATCTTGTTCACGAATGCTAAACGAGGCACTTGGTATTTGTTAGCTTGACGCCATACAGTTTCAGACTGAGGTTGTACACCACCTACAGCACAGTAAACCATACATGCACCATCAAGAACACGCATAGAACGCTCAACTTCGATTGTGAAGTCAACGTGTCCCGGGGTATCAATTACGTTGATACGGTGTTCTGGGAACTGCTTAGACATACCTGACCAGAATGTAGTGGTAGCAGCAGAAGTAATGGTAATACCACGTTCTTGCTCTTGCTCCATCCAGTCCATTGTTGCTGCACCATCATGTACTTCACCAATTTTGTGAGATACACCTGTGTAGAACAAGATACGTTCAGTAGTTGTGGTCTTACCCGCATCGATGTGCGCAGAAATACCAATATTACGATAACGAGAAATTGGGGTTTGACGAGCCATGATTTCTTGCATTCCTAAATTTTGTTGTTTAAAACAGGACGCTTTAAGCTGCTGGGCAGCTTAAAGCGATTCGATGACAAAACAGCGAAAACTGGCTCATCATCCTCCTGAATAGGGGCTGTTTTAACCGCTTAGAAGCGATAGTGAGAGAAGGCTTTGTTGGCTTCAGCCATACGGTGCACATCTTCACGTTTTTTAACCGCTGCGCCTTTACCTTCAGCTGCATCAAGCAACTCGCCAGCAAGACGTAAAGCCATAGTTTTTTCAGAACGCTTAGCAGCAGCATCTACTAACCAACGCATAGCCAAGGCAGTACGACGGGATGGGCGCACTTCCATAGGTACCTGGTATGTAGCACCACCAACACGGCGTGCTTTTACTTCGACCATAGGACGAACTTTTTCAAGAGTAGTCTCGAAAAATTCAACTGGGTCTACTTTAGATTTTTCTTGAACGCGGTCTAAAGCACCGTAAACGATACTTTCAGCAATAGATTTTTTACCATCTTGCATTACGTGGTTCATGAATTTAGCGATTGTTTGGCTGCTGAACTTAGGATCCGGAAGGATTTCACGAGCAGCGACTACGCGACGTCTTGGCATTTTAAAACTACCTATAAATATGACACTTCAGGTTAATCCAGCAGTAGCACAAAGTGTCGTGTGCATTCGCTGGCCTTACTACACGTCGCTTGAATTTTCACAAAATTAAATGCAGAAATCAGACAAGCGAGACGATAAAGGATTGCAGTTCTAGCGAAATAAGAACTTAATCTCAAAAGATTATTTCTTAGGACGTTTAGTACCGTATTTAGAACGAGCTTGGTTACGATCTTTAACACCAGCACAGTCTAAAGAACCACGAACGGTATGGTAACGTACACCTGGTAAGTCTTTAACACGACCACCACGGATAAGAACAACACTGTGCTCTTGTAGGTTATGGCCTTCACCACCGATGTAGCTAGAAACTTCGAAACCTGAAGTTAAGCGAACACGGCAAACTTTACGCATTGCTGAGTTAGGTTTTTTAGGTGTAGTTGTGTAAACACGTGTACAAACACCACGGCGCTGTGGACAAGCCTTCAACGCAGGA
Organism: Acinetobacter variabilis; assembly: GCF_000369625.1. GTDB lineage: Bacteria > Pseudomonadota > Gammaproteobacteria > Pseudomonadales > Moraxellaceae > Acinetobacter > Acinetobacter variabilis. Next base: position 95,519 of record NZ_KB850113.1, on the reverse strand, counting down.
ACTTTAGATTTTTCAACTAAAGTCGTACGACCCTTACGGATCAACTGATTTGTTGTTGCCATGTGGCAATTCTCCCGTTAATAAAAAGCCCCAAAAAAATACTACTTTTTGAGGGCATGCAATTGTATGTCAAGATGCAAAATCGGTCAATATGCCGGAGTCAGGCAAAATACGATCGCATCTCGACTTTAAGCGTTTATTTTATGGCGAAAATCACTTATTTTTTCGATTTCGTGGCAGCATTTTTTGCAACATCTTCCGTAGTTTCCTCAGCTTGCGTTTGTTTGTCTGCAGTCTCGGAGTTTTCAGGCTTGTTTGTATCCGTCTCTTCTTCAGCGGCTGCCTGTAACATTTCTGTGTCATTTTCCTGCAAGCCGAGCTCTTCTTCCAGTGCTGCATCTGCATCAAAAGAATCTTTTGGAATAGCCGGTTTTTGTTCCTGTTTAGCATCGGCGTGTTCAACCAGTTTATCGGTCAATTCATCCAGACCTTCACTGACCTTTTCATCTTTTTTCACTTCAGCTTCTTCCGGGCTCAAGCTTTCCTGCTCTTTCTTAATCAGTTTGACTTGCTTGATAGTTTGATTGCCTTCAATTGGGATTTCTTTATCCAGAATTGGCTTATCTTTATCAGCGGCTGAATGATCAAGATTTTCTATCAGCTTCGGGGTCGCCTGCTGGAGCAGGTCAACGGCTTTTTCATAGGCAGCATATGGCGACAAACCTAGATCCTGATGCTGCTGTAGATACTGACGGGCATGAGAGAATACTTCTTGTGCTTTCTGGTTCACATCATTCACAAAGCGATGACTATAGACTGCACCAATACCTGCACTCGCCAATGGAGTCAATTTGGTTAGCTGCTCTAATAAAGATAGTTTCGGGAAATGGTTCATCCATTCCCACTTCATGCTACCATCCTGATTGCTGAGCCATTTTTTCAGTGTTTCCACATCATTGCTTGATCCAAGCATAGTCTGCAACTGGGAAAGGTCATGTGTTTTCAAAGTACTGCTCAGCGCTTTAAGCCCCATCAACAGCGCCTGTTTTTCTGCAATCAGACTGAGATCAATCTGTCTAAAGATATGCTGTACAATTTCCTGATCGTCTTCCTTGCTCAGGTCAAAACCATAAGAACGTCCCACTTGATAGATAGTACGCAGTGCCATCAGTAAAGAAGCTGGAATATCAATCGCAGTTCCCAATACCCCAGTGACACCACTTACAGCGCCTTGTACCGTCGCCATCCATTTATTTTGTTCAGCAAATGCCTGAGAAATGCGTTGAGAACGCGTAGTGTCCTGAGTTAGTTCTTCCAGATCCTTCGCCCCTGCTTCATTCAGGATGGCATCAACCGAACTCATCTGGTTGCTGAACTGATTCAGGTGATTATAAAAGTAGTCAGATACTTTGTCGGCCAGCTGGGGAGAAACAAAATGCGCGACATTATTCACGGTATTAAAACGACGGCCCAGCAGCTGACGGGAAACATTTGGAAGATGTTCGCGTAGCATGTCTTTGGGATTTTCATATTTTTTTGAAGCAAAAGGGCTTTTGACTTTTGCCGAGCCGTCAACAGCATGATCGGTATTGAAGGTTTTAGTCACAGAATCTGGTGCAACATGATTTAACAGTTCCAAACCTGTTGAACTGAACTTTTTCGCCACTCCAAAGGCATTCGAAATCAGACCATTAGATTGTTTATTATTAGCATTTACCATTTTTTACCTCAGCATACACGTGCTTGTATTTGGTATAAATACTAGGTGTAGTCAGCATTTATCTCAACCTTATTCTGTTTCATTTAGTAAAAGCTCTACACAGTACTTTATAAATTCAACCTACTGTCACACGGCATAACATTTGCCATAAGATTTCAAAAATCTTTCTGCTATGATGTTCTGCATTGTGAAATAGGGGTTAGCGCTATATTTTGCTGTCTTATCAACGCCAGATATCTCCCGCTGCCCCAGAGATAAACTATAAGGATCTGTAGATGAAACGTGTTGTCATCACTGGTATGGGTATTAACTCGTGCATTGGTAATACATTAGAGGATGTGAATCACTCTTTACAAAACGGGATTTCAGGAACACGTTTTAATCCGACTTATGCTGAACTGAATTTCAAGAGCCATGTTAGCGCTGCTGCTGAACAGGATTTTGATGGTATTGACCGTAAGCTGAAACGCTTTATGGGCGTGTGTGCAATGTATGCCTACAATGCTGCTGTGGCTGCTGTTGAACACGCTGGCTTAAAACAGGAAGATCTGGCGAATAATCCACGTTATGGTATTGCGGGTGGTTCAGGTGGCAACTCGACAGCATCTGTAGTAGAAATGACAAAATTGCTGGAAGAAAAAGGTGCGCGTAAAGTTGGCCCATTCTTCGTCCCACGTAACATGTCAAATACCATTACTGCGAACGTCGGTGTGGCATTCAAATTACAAGGGATTGCACACTCGATTACCAGCGCCTGCGCAACTTCTGCCGATGCCATTGGTTATGCTTACAACCTGATTCAATTAGGCAAACAGGATTTAATGCTTGCCGGTGGTGGTGAAGAAGATCACTGGTCTCAAAGCCTGCTGTTTGATGCGATGGGTGCATTGTGCTCTAAATACAACGACACACCTGAAACAGCTTCTCGTCCATATTCAGCAGACCGTGACGGTTTCGTGATTGCTGGTGGTGGCGGTTTTGTGGTGCTTGAGTCACTGGAACATGCTCAGGCACGTGGCGCGAATATTCTGGCTGAAGTTGTGGCTTATGCAGCTAACTCTGATGGTGCTGACATGGTTGCTCCATCTGGCGAAGGTGCAACACGTTGTATCCTGATGGCTCTAGAAGAAGCTAAACAGCATGGCGTAGATAAAATTGACTATGTGAATACACATGGTACTTCTACTCCAGCGGGTGATGTTACTGAACTTAAAGCCATGGCACGTGCCTTCGGTGAAGGTCAGGTTCCTCCACTCAGCTCAACTAAATCTATGACAGGTCACAGCTTAGGTGCTGCAGGTGTACAGGAAGCAATCTACTCTATCCTGATGATGCAAAATGACTTTATTGCACCAAACATCAACGTGACTGAACTGGATGAAGGCGCAAAACCATTTGATATCGTACTTGAAAAACGTGACGCAAAATTGAATACTGTGATGAGTAACAGTTTCGGTTTCGGCGGCGTAAATGCTTGTCTCGTTTTCAAAAAATGGGAAGGCTAAGCCGCCCATTTTAGGGTGACTTGATGGATGCTCCTTCTGATGCTTTCTTGTGGGTAAAAGCATTACATATTATTGCTGTGGTTTGCTGGTTCGCTGCTTTGTTCTATCTGCCACGGCTTTATGTCTACCATGCCATGAGTGAAGATGTCGTAAGTCATCAACGCTTTGAAATTATGGAACGCAAGCTGTATCGCGGGATTATGTGGCCAGCCATGGTCGCCACGCTGATAACAGCACACTTTCTAGTCGATTGGGGTGATGCAACGCGTCATTACCATGAAGCCTTATGGTTCTATCTGAAAGTCGGCCTGGTTGGCTTGCTAGTCATTTACCATTTGATATGTGGTTATTATCGTAAGAAACTGATGGAAAATGCCCATTACAAGTCACACAAGTTCTGGCGCTTCTTTAATGAAATGCCAACGCTGATTTTATTTGCTGTGGTGATTTTAGTGGTTGTAAAACCTACTTTCTAAAATTCCCTAAAATTAAAAAATCCCCGATTGATCGGGGATTTTTTATGTCTGCACTTTATTCTCAGGAGAGAATTTGCTGATGTTTACGAAGACGTGGTTTATACAAAGTATGATAGGTAGTAAACAGAATCACCAACCACAGCGGACTAATCATCAGTGCCTTCATGGTATCTGCTTCCAGACTTAAAACAATTAAGGCAAAGAACAAGAAGATCAACACCAGATAGGACATCCAGATTCCGCCCGGCATCTTGAAGGTCGAAGTGGCATGTTTTTCAGGTTGCTGTTTACGGTAACGGATATAACACACCATAATCAGCCCCCAGATACTGATAAACAGAATCACACAGAGTGAGCTGGCCAGCGTAAAGGCTTCCATCGTGTTCGGCACAAAATACTGGAAAGCTGCACCCGCCATAATAAAGGCACAGGAAAATAACAGACCTTTAGCCGGAACTGCACGACTTGAAAGCTCAGCCAAAGCCTGGGGTGCCTGACCATCACGTGCCAGACCAAACAGCATCCGGCTGGTAGAGAACACGCCACTGTTCATGGAAGACATTACAGAAGACAGCACCACCAGATTCATGATAATGGCTGATACGGGAATACCGGCATGCAAGAAAAGAGTCACAAAAGGACTTTGATCAGCAGGAATTTCTACCCACGGCGTTACAGACATAATCACCAGCAGAGACAATACATAGAACAGGATGATTCGTGTAGGAATCGCATTCACTGCTTTAGGCAAGTTCTTTTCCGGATCCTTGGTTTCAGCCGCCATCGTACCCAGCAGTTCCACACCTACGAAAGCAAACATCGCAATCTGGAAGCCGGCAAGAAAGCCCATAGTGCCCTTAGGGAACATACCATTATAGGCCCAGACATTGGTCAGGCTGGCAGCCGATCCACTTGGTGCCTGGAAGTCGCTGAAGATCATATATCCGCCAATCACAATCAGGCCCAGAATCGCCAGAATTTTAATCAGGGCGAACCAGAACTCGATTTCACCAAACAGCTTCACGGTCAGCAGGTTAATTCCCAGTACCAGCAATACACAGCCCGCACTGATCATGGCCTGCCCCATGGGTGTAAAAGCCATATCGGGTGGCAGCCAGAAATTCAGATAATTGATAATTGCCGCTAAGTCGGCAATACCGACCAGAATCCAGCCCAGCCAGTACGACCAGCCAATATAATAGCCAGCCCCCGGACCAATCAGGTCATGCGCCATATCAATGAAGGATTTATAGTGCAAATTGGATAACAGGATTTCCCCTAATGCACGCATCAGGAAAAAGAACATGGCTCCAATAATCATATATATAAACAAGATTGAAGGCCCTGCCAGTGCAATCGTTTTACCAGAACCCATGAACAGGCCTGTACCAATGGCACCACCAATGGCAATTAACTGCAAATGGCGGTTAGAGAGCTTACGTTGTAATTCATGGGGAGATGATGATGCATCATCTTTAGAAGAGACTGTATTCATATTCGGTTCCTTTTTCACATCAAGCCTTCGCTTATCTGATCGGATTTCTTCCTGAAATCCTGATTGCAGATGCAGTTTCATTTAATGGATTAAATGATCAGGCCTGATATGCTTACAAAATCAAGTTGGGAGATATAAAAATCTGAAACAACTTAAGGGAGCGCTGCAATCACTGCAATTTCAATTAACCAGGCGGGATTCACCAAATCCGCCTGAATGGTTGCGCGTGCTGGTGTACCACATCCCTCGAGCCATTCAATCCAGAGCGCATTGACGGTTTGAAAGTCTTCCAGGTTTTTAACAAAGAGCTGTGCAGATAACAGACGGCTTTTGTCTGTACCTGCCAGTTTAAGGAGTTGATCAATCTTCATGAGCACTTCACGTGTTTGACCATGAATATCCAGACTGATGCTGTCAGGCACCTGCCCTGACAAATACACGGTTTGATTATGAATGGTGACAGCACTCATCACCTGATTGCTGTTCAAACGCTGAATATCTATATGTTCCGTCATAATTTTATCCTCTCTTATTTCTAATATTTGTTTAATCTTAAACTTTCAATCTGCACGGGCACACGTTGGGTGATGGCACACATCAGCTCATAGCCAACCGTACCCGAACCCGCGGCTACTTCATCAATCGGTAATACTGTGCCGTGAATGGATTGTCCCCACAGCACAACTTCGCTACCAATCTGTGCATCCGGGACAGAATCCAGATCAACCGCCAGCATATCCATACTGACGCGACCAATCGTTTGGGTTCGAATCCCATCTACCAAAACCGGTGTTCCAGTTTGTGTGATTCGCTGATAACCATCCGCATAACCACAGGCCACAATTCCAATCTGCATATCCTGCCCAACTATAAAAGTAGAGCCATAACCGATGCTGTCTCCTGCCCGAACCTGCTGAATTGCGATCAGTTCGCTACGCAGAGTCATGGTCGGCTTTAAGTTCCAGTGATCAATCGTATGGGCGGGATAGTCAGGTGAACTGCCGTAAAGCATGATGCCGCTACGTACAATGTCTGACTGTATATGCTGATGATGGCGCAGAATGGCGGCACTATTGCTGAGTGAGGTTTTGCCCGGCAGATTTTGAATGGTTTCGATAAAGACCAGTTGTTGATGTTCAATACCTTCCTGTCCAAGTCGCATGCCATCCGCATCGGAAAAATGTGTCATATGACTAATAGAGCGTACTTGCTGAATATTTTTTAATTCCTGAAAAGCGGAAGGATACTGCTCAGGTAAAAAACCGAGCCGGTTCATTCCGCTATTCATTTTTAAAAAGACATCAAACTGTACGTCTGGCTGTAATTGGACAAAGGTTTTTAACCATTCCAGTTGATGCTGGGCATGAATTGCAAAACCCATCTCATACTTGGCGCAGTCGAATAAATCTTCAAAGCCAAAAATGCCTTCCAGCAACAATAAGGGCTTGTCACAGCCCAAGGCACGCAAACGCTTTCCTTCAGTAAGATCCAGAAAGGCAAAACCATCAGCACTTTTTAATGCGGCATAAACCCGCTCTATGCCGTGCCCATAGGCATCAGCTTTAACTACTGCAAAGACCTGGCTTTGAGGTGCGCAGGAATGTGCAACTTGCAGGTTATGTTGCAATGCCTGTTGATGAATAACCGCGTGTATTGGACGTGGCATAAATTTCTTCCCTGAAACTGATAATCCTTAAAAGCTTAAGCAACCTGCTGATAACGATTCAGCGACAAGCCTTCAGTACTAATTTCAGGTGCTTGACCCAGTACCAAATCACTGATCAGCTTTCCTGAGCCACATGCCATGGTCCAGCCCAGCGTACCGTGTCCGGTATTCAGGAACAGATTGTTAAAGCGTGTCGGTCCAATAATTGGTGTGCTATCTGGAGTCATTGGACGTAAGCCGGTCCAGAAACTGGCCTGCGCCATGTCACCACCCGGGAACAGGTCACGAGTGACCATTTCCAAGGTTGCACGGCGATCCTCATTCAGGCCCAAATTAAAGCCTGTTAGCTCTGCCATACCACCGACACGGATACGCTGATCAAAACGAGTCAATGCAATCTTGTAAGTTTCATCCAGCACAGTCGATTGTGGTGCATGAGTCTGATCCACAATTGGAATGGTCAATGAATAACCTTTGACTGGATATACCGGCAGATCCAGGTGTAACGGCTTCAGAAAATCACGGGAATAGCTGCCGAAAGCCAGTACATATCTATCTGCGGTCAACACCTGACCATTGACCAGTACACCTTTAATCTGGTCGCCTTCAAATAGCAGTTTTTCAACATGCTGGTTAAACTTGAATTGTACGCCCATGCCTTTGGCGTAATTGGCCAGTGCATTGGTAAACAGGTAGCAATCACCGGTTTCATCATTTGGCAGATGCAAACCACCCACCAGTTTATCTTTAGCTTCTGCCAGTGCCGGTTCAACTTTGGCTAGCTGCTCACGATCCAGCAACTCAAAATCCACGCCGGTTTCTTTCAGCACTTCGATATCACGTTGCACTGCATCGAGCTGTGCTTCCTTACGGAAAATCTGCAACGTTCCTTTAGAACGGTTTTCATAAGAGATGCCGATATCACGACGTAGATTACGTAAACAGTCACGGCTATATTCAGCGACCCGCACCATACGTTCTTTATTCACTGCATAATGCTGAGCATTACAGTTTTTCAGCATCTGGGCCATCCACTGTAGCTGCCACAGACTACCATCAACATTAATAGCCAATGGTGCATGATGCTGAAACATCCACTTCACTGCTTTAAATGGAATGCCAGGTGCTGCCCACGGTGTCGAATAACCAGGAGAAATCTGGCCTGCATTGCCAAAACTGGTTTCTTCAGCTGGACCTGCCTGACGATCAAGGACAGTCACTTCTGCTCCCTGCTGCGCAAGATAGTAGGCACTTGTTACACCAATGACACCACCACCTAATACAATTACGCGCATGACATTACCCTCAATGACATTTATAGTTTATTTCACCAGTATATTTTTGGATCAATAGTGAATTTCACTGTTTTAAACTGATATATTCAGCAAATCCACTAGATTTTTCGCGTCATTTTTAAAAATTAAGGGAATAATAGATGCGTAAATTAGACCGCATTGATCGCATGATTTTAGATATCCTGCAGCGCGATGGGCGCATTGCAATCAGTGAACTCGCCTCCCGAGTCAACCTCTCCACCACACCCTGTTCCGAGCGGGTCAAGCGACTGGAACGCGATGGAATCATCATGGGTTACCATGCCCGGCTCAATCCGGAAAAACTGGAAAAGAACCTGCTGGTGTTTCTGGAAATCAAACTTTCTGCCAAATCGGGCGATGTATTTGAACAGGTCGCGCGTGACTTAAGTGAAATTCCTGAAGTACTGGAATGTCATCTGATCTCGGGAGATTTTGATTATCTGGTGAAAGCACGCCTAAAGGAAATGAGTGCTTACCGGCGTCTGCTTGGGGATTTATTAAAAAAGCTCCCCTCTTCTGCTTCCTCACATAGTTATGTGGTTATGGAAGAAGTAAAGGAAAGTTCATATCTGGATGTAGGAATCTAATTCTGACAAGGGTTCAAGTGGTAGATACAACAAAACCCCATAAGGGGCTTTGTTGTGAACCGTTTATCTGAATTAGATAAGTTTAAAATAAAATTTTATTATTTATATTGATGATTATCTAAAACTAGGCAGGAATACGTAGTACCTGACCCGGGAAAATATCATCCGCATTTTTTAGTAAAGGGCGATTTGCCTCGAAAATCTTGTTGTACTGGTTGGCATCACCATAAAATTCTTTCGAAATTTTAGATAAGGTATCACCCGATTTAACCGTATAGAACTTACTTTGAGGTTCCGGATTCGCTACAGTCAGCTGGTCATCTACTTTAGCAACATGATCAACATTTCCTACTGCTAAAATAATCTTTTCACGATCCGCCTGACTTTGTACCTGTCCGCGTACGGTTGCCAGATCTGAGGTTGAGTTATAGCTGATCGACAATCCTGTAATTGGCAGTCCTAGGCTTTTAACATGGCCTAATAATTTGTTCGCTATTTCCTGTGCAGAAGGTTCAGCCGATGCTGCTTTAGGTGCAGCGGCAGGTGCCTGTTGAGTTGCTGCCGGTGTTTGTTGTGGCTCCGCAGCTGCAGTGTTCTTTTTACCAATGCCTTTTACAAAATCAAAAAGACCCATAGTGGACTCCATTCTTGTTATTCATCAGATCATTCTTATTTGTACAAGGAAAGCAGCAGATACAAAGTTAGTCATTGGTAAGCAAAAGGTTATCGATTGTAAAATCACCCTATCTCTATTCTATAGGTACAAAAAAACCACCTTGCGGTGGTCTTTAGGTTCAGCAAAGCTGAAAATCAGTATTAACCAAGTTTTTTAGTAACATAGTCAATAGCAGATTGAACAGTTGTGATTTCATTAGAATCTTCATCAGGAATAGTGATGTCGAAGTCATTTTCGAAAGACATAACAAGTTCAACTAGGTCTAGAGAGTCAGCACCTAAGTCATCCATGAAAGATGCTTCGTTTTTAATCTCTTCGACTTTGATACCAAGTTGTTCTGCAACCGCTTGTTTAACGCGTTGTTCGATATCGCTCACAGGAATTCTCCTCATTGCTTGTGGCGTTTTTAATGCCGTTAGTTTAATTGAATCTATAAAATTTGGAAAGTTAATACATGTGCCGTTTAGCTCATGTATAAACCACCATTAACGTGAATGACTGTACCTGTAATGTAACTGGCTTTGTCCGATGCCAGGAAACTTACGGCATTCGCGATATCTTGTGGATCACCTAAACGGTTTAAAGCCACTTGATCACTCATTTTTTTGCGAATTTCTTCACTTAACTGTTCAGTCATTTCAGTTGCGATAAAGCCAGGTGCAACAGCATTGACTGTAATCTGACGACTACCCATTTCTTTAGCCAGACTGCGACCAAATGCTTCAATACCTGCTTTGGCAGCTGAATAGTTCGCCTGACCTGGGTTAGCAAAATGCGCCACCACAGAACTGATATTAATGATACGGCCGAAACGTGCCTTGGTCATACCTTTCAGCACACGTTTAGATAAACGATAAACGGCTTTCAGATGGATGTTTAAAATATCATCCCAGTCGTCTTCCGACATGCGTAATAACAGGTTGTCTTTGGTAATACCGGCATTATTCACCAGTACCAGCACAGGACCATAGTTTTGCTCAATATCGCTGACCAGTGCATCAATCGCAGCACCATCACGTACATCTAGAACTTTACCGGCACCATTTTCAGCAAATTGTGCGTTAAGTTTCTCTGCACCCGCTTCAGAAGTCGCAGTACCTACGACAAAATAACCGTCTTGAATTAATTGTTGTGCAATTGCAGCACCAATGCCGCGGCTTGCACCTGTCACCAAGGCAACTTTACGTTCCTGTGTCATGCAATTTTCCCTTCTGCCACCAATACGGTGTTCAACGCATCTTCCAGACGAGATTGAGTATCTAATGGAAGTGCTTTTTCGATATTCGGTAAACGTTTTGCCATATTGGCCAGTACATTACCTGGGCCACATTCTACAATGTACTCAACGCCTTCATCTTGAAGGAATTGTAGTGTTTTAGTCCATTGTACTGACTCATACAGCTGCTCAGTCAAAGCCTGACGAAGTTCAGTCACGTTCGCAGCTGCTTTTGCGCCTACATTTTGTAATACAGGTATGCGTGGCATCTCAATGGCAGTTTGTTCCAAAGCTGTTGCAAACTGCTCAGCGGCAGGTTTCATCAGTGAACAATGTGAAGGAACTGAAACTGGCAGTGCAATCGCTTTACCGCCATTTTCTTTGGCCAGTACCATCACGGCTTCTACGCGTTCTTTATTACCAGCAACTACGACTTGCCCCTGAGCATTATAGTTGGCTGCTTCAACTGAACCTTCGCCTGCTGCTGTTGCTTGTGCACAAAGCTCGATCACTTTGGCATCATCTAGACCCAGAATCGCCGCCATTGCACCTACGCCTTGAGGTACAGCAGTTTGCATCAACTTACCACGCAGGTTCACTAGCTTGACTGCATCACCCAGACTTAAAGCACCCGCTGCAACTAACGCGCTGTATTCACCGAGTGAATGGCCCGCCATATATTTTGGTGCTACTCCACCCAGCTCTAACCATACACGCCATAAAGCGATTGATGCTGTTAATAGTACCGGTTGAGTAAATTCGGTTTGATCCAGACCTTCACCCGTCTGTGCAATCTGCCACAGATCAAAACCCACCGCTTCAGATGCTTCAGCAAATGTATCGCGGATACCACTAAACTGTTCTGCAAGTTCAGCGAGCATGCCGACTTTTTGTGAACCCTGACCTGGGAACACAAATGCAGTTTTAGTTGCTTGAGCTGCTTGTTCGAGTTGTTTAGCAGACATAAATAAAATCCTTTCATTCAAGAGGTGCGAATCTTTTCTTAGACCTGAAAATTAGCCGATCAGATCACCTTACCCATTGTGGAGCGCAATTTAACACGTAATTTTGGCTTGGGTAATTGCCAAATACAACAAAAACCGCGACTTCACATGACGACCGCAAAACCTGGAGATAAAATCAGGCATAAAAAAAGGGAGCTTAACGCTCCCATTTTTTCTACTAAGCTTTAACGCTTAATACATCATCAATTATTCAGCAGATGCTTTAGCGAATAATTGACGACCACGGTAGATACCATCTTTAGATACGTGGTGACGACGATGAGTTTCACCAGTAGTTTGGTCTACAGTTAATGCATTCTCAGTTAAAGCGTCATGTGAACGGCGCATGTCACGGCGAGAGCGACTTTTACGGTTTTGCTGAACGGCCATGATGGCTCCTTACAAATATCGAAAAAATGGATCAGAACAAATTCGATTGTCTTATACGCATGAGTATAACACAAAAATTAGTTAAGTTTACCCTTCAAAGCTGCCAAAACTTCAAACGGATTATCCCGTTTTTCTTCAACAACTTCTTCTGCGGCAGGTTGATGCTTATGCTCACAAACGTCATGCTTAGGAGACAGCGGCATCAACAATAACAATTCATCTTCTATCAGTGCGAGCAAGTCAGCGGTGGCAGGTGCATCATATGAACCTTTCGTCGTTGCTTCACTTTCACCTAAGACGATGAAATCAGCATCCTCATCCAAGCGCTCTATCAGTGACTCATCATCCACCAGAGCTAGATGAAAATCTGAAACGAGTTCGATTTCAACGGTCTCCAGACAACGCTGGCATTCCATTGGAACTTTCGTTTCAACATGACCATCCAACCATGCAATGCGATGATAGGCATCCATTGATAGCTTACAGTCTATGTTAATCAATTGATCATCAATTGATCCAACAGCTTCACGAGCAATACGAACAAAGCGAGATAAAGGCAGTTGACCTGACCATTTAAAGCCCTGTTCAGCCCATTTAAACGGCTCAATCTGTGCCGGAAAGGTATTTGCTGACATAATTAAGGCGGCAATTCTACAAATTCATCAGAACTCTGTCAAAGATTAAGATACAATTTTGTACTTATTTTTAGACAGACCAATTGGGTAATTTCAGTCATGCATCTGTTGCAGCCGCAAACAGAAGTGAATGTTTCATCACTCGTTAGCACACTTTCAACCTCCGATTCTGACAGCTCACTACAGCAAGTGCAACGCTTACCGTGGGCGAATTTATCCTCAGAAGCGGAACAGGTTGATTGGCTCATCTTACACTTTAATCACTGGTTTTCCCACCTAAATGTCACTTTAGTCCGTGGTGATTTTGAACCGGAGTATTTCCCGGCAACAAAAGATAGCCCTGCCCAGATCCAGTTTGCGCATGGCTTCTTTAATAGTGCTCTGCATGAAATCAGTCACTGGACTATTGCCGGTGACAAGCGCCGTCTGCTGCCAGATCTGGGCTACTGGTATGCGCCAGATGGCCGTACCCAGGAACAGCAGGCATTATTTGAGCAGGTCGAAATCAAGCCACAAGCGATTGAATGGATGTTCTCCAAAGCATTTGGCCGTAAGTTCCGTGTGTCTCTGGATAATTTAACCGGTGATGGTGGCGATGGTTCCAGCTTTAAAGATAATGTCTATACCCAGGTGCAACGCTATTTTAGTGGTGAAGCCAAACTGCCACGTGATGCCAAACGCTTCATTGATTGTATCTGTGTCTGCATCCGTGCGGGCAAAAGTTTACAATCTGATGAATTTCAACGTGAAATGCTTGATTAAATTACACAAATCTACCTGTTTGTCATTGTTACTTTATACAAAGGCATTTCATAATAAGTTTAAGGCAGGTTGGAAGGAATATTTATGCTGCATTTACGTGTACACCCAGATAATCCGCAAGCTCGTTTGATCAGTCAGGCGGTAGAACGTATTCGTGCCGGTGATGTTGTGGTTTATCCGACCGATGCAGCCTATGCAATTGGCTGCCAGATTGGTAATAAACATGCGATGGAGCGAATCGCGCAGATTCGTGGTCTAGGACCTAAGCACCAATATGCCATTATCTGCTGTGACTTATCCGATCTTGCGACTTATGCTAAAGTCGACAATGCCGTCTATCGTTTGCTGAAAAATAATACACCTGCTGTGACCACGTTTATTCTTCCGGCAACCAGCGAAGTGCCTAAACGTTTAATGCATCCAAAGAAAAAAACCATTGGTTTGCGTATCCCTACCAATCCTGTGTGCCAGATGCTGCTTCAAGAGCTGGGCGAACCTTTATTAACCTCTACCCTGATTCTTCCAGACCACACCGATCCTCTTGATGATCCTTATGACATTGAAATGCAACTCGGCAAACGGATTGATGTCTTTATTGATAGTGGTCTAGGAACTTTAAGTACGACTTCTATTGTGGATTTATCAGGAGATCAGCCTGAAGTGATCCGTCGTGGTGTCGGTGATGTAAGTGCTTTTGAATAATTAAGAGGTCTTAATCCAGTTTCAGGAGGAAATAAAGTGAATCTGTTTTATCTCCTGCTGAACTTGGATGAATTTCCTGCCAATCATCTAATCTATGCCGAACTGCCTTGGACACTCGAATCCAAGGCAATATCTATCGATAAAAATTCCAAGCCAGAATTAAATCTGAATATCAACAATATTGAATACTCATACTTTCTTGAGATCGCGATGGCAAGAAAGCTTTTACAAGTTTATTCAACGAACAATGTTTGTCTGGCAGATACCTGCCAACGTGTCATCGAATATGTATTGCGAGAGCAGAATTAAAATAACCTGATCACGCATGCCAAGATTTAATAGCTCGCTGCACGATCCTGAGTAGATGTACTGACCGCTGGTGCAACCGAAGGAACCTGATTATTCAAACTTGGCATTGGGGGTAACGGATCACCTTCTTTATAATGTTTTAACTGCAAGAAGTTTGGACATTCCGACAGTTTTTGCTGATGAGTTGCAAGTTCAGCACCAAACCTGTTTTTGACTGAAACATGAAAAGTGATTTGATCCTCTTCAAGCACATTCAATAACGCAGTCCGGGCTTTGGATTCCATAGTCCTAAAAGAATCAATGGAATTACAGCTCATGGTTTTGACCATCGCAGTAACACCATCGGGTAAATCTTTACCCGTATAAAGCGTATTACGCATATAGAAACGAATATGAGGGTACTGGTCCAGTACGCTAAAATCCAGTTTCATGGCCTGCATCACTGGTTTAGCCTGCTCAACAAAGCCGGAAAAACCGCCAGACTTCAAATTGGTACGCATTTCATTTTCAAGCTGCATGAGCTGATATTGAGGATAGCCCCAGAATACCCCTAAGCCGATGACGCCGATTAACACAAGTATGATTGGCATTTTTATAATTAACCTGATCTATGATTATTATTTATCAATATTTTTTTGGCTATATTAGTTTATTTTTTAGGCGATAGATAACTGTTTTTTCTTATTTTTATCACATGTTTCCTGATGAGCTTCCACTCAGTCACTATTTAATAGGTGCTGAGAATCTTTTAAAAATTTTCTATATGAAGTTACAGTTTCTTAAGCCACCCAGACTATATTGCATTTAATTTTAGCTAATATGCTGTTTAATATCAGACTTGTGCGTTTTACCCAATTAAAAAAATAAAATTTCTCCTAAAATAAATATGGTTTTTTTGCTTTTGAATGCATATCTATTTTATTTAACGACAATTTTCCAGTACAATGCCAACTACCAAATTATGTGCTTTTTCTCCTGACAAGAGCTCGGGGAATAAGCCATTTCATGCCTTTGAAAATTCGCGTGGCTTATAATTGTAATGACTCAAATGCCCCATAACGCTATGGAATCTGCTCCAAACATCCGGGTTCTGGATGAATGGCAAAATACGATTCCAGAGGATCTGTATATTCCTCCGGCAGCGTTTGAAATTCTGTTAGAACATTTTGAAGGCCCCCTCGACTTTTTAATTTACCTGATCCAGAAAAATGGTTTTGACCTGTTGCAGGTTGATATCGCGCCGATTGCCTCCCAATATCTGTCCTATATGGATGCGATGAAATCCCTGAATATTGAGCTGACTGCGGATTATATGGTGATGGCTGCTTTACTGGCCGATCTCAAATCCCGTTTATTACTGCCTAAACCGAAAAGCGTGGCTGTGGTTGAACAGGATCCGAAACAGGATCTAATTGAGCGTCTGGAAAATTATTTAAGAATCAAGCAGGCTGCAGAACGTCTGGGTCAGATGACAATTCTGGAACGTGATACCTTTCAGACCAATGTTCACCTGGGTGAGTTTATCCAGCCGAATGAAGGTCATAGTGCCGATCTGCTGCGTGATGCCTTGCTTTGTGTCTTTAACCGTCCTGAACCGGTCATTCATCAAGTGCAACAGGAGCCTGTTTTACTGGAAGAGCGGATTGCCTATATTGAAAGCCGTCTGGAATCTGGTGAAGTCTTGTCCTTTGATCATTTACTCAAGCCAAGTCAGGGACGCATGGGTGTAGTCGTGACCTTTATGGCCGTACTAGAACTTACCCGCCAGCAAAAAATTCAAATTATTGCCTCAGGCATTGAGGCACCGCTCGCAATTCAAGGAGCACACGCATGAACACAGAACATAATATCTCCTTGTCTGCGGAAGATAATCTGCATGAAATTCTGATGCAGCTGGAAGCGATTATTTTTGCCAGTGATTCCCCTGTTTCCTTAGCTCGACTGAAAGAAGCATTTCAGGATCGCTATAGCAAGCAGGAGCTGCGCCAGTATTTACAGCAGCTTTCCATGCTGATGCATGGCCGTTCTATTGAACTGGTTGAAACTGTGCAAGGTTACCGTTTTCAAGTGCGTGTAAAATATCGTAATATTATTGCACAGACCTGGCCTGAGCGACCGACACGCCTGTCACCTTCATTACTGGAGATGCTTGCGGTGATTGCTTATCATCAGCCAGTGACCCGAGCTGATATTGAACAAATTCGTGGTGTCACGAATAACAGTCAGATTTTGCGTACGCTGTTTGACTGGAACTGGATTAAAGAATCCGGCTTTCGTGAACTCCCTGGAAGACCTGCGTTGTTAGTGACAACGCCACAATTTTTAAATGCGTTTGGCTTAAATTCTTTAGGCCAATTGCCTCCCCTGCAGGATGCCAAGGAAGCTTTTATGGCGCTCGATGCGAATGCACCGAAGTCATAAATAGGTGAACTGTTGAATAATTATTTCTAAGGTTATGCTGTCATGAGTGAAAAGTTGCAAAAGGTGCTTGCACGTGTTGGTTTGGGTTCTCGCCGTTATATGGAAGAAGTCATTGCCGCAGGTCGTGTAAGTGTGAATGGGCAGATTGCCCAAGTGGGTGAACGAATCGAACCAGGTGATGAGCTTCGCATCGATGGTCGTAAAGTGCAGTTCCAGATTGAAGACGAAATCCGTCGTCGTGTCCTGATTTATTACAAGCCAGAAGGCGAAATCTGTTCACGTAATGATCCTGAACAGCGTCCAACAGTATTTGACAACCTCCCATCAATTCAAGGCGATCGCTGGGTCATGGTCGGCCGTCTGGATATTAACTCGACCGGTCTGTTACTGTTCACAAATGACGGTGAACTGGCGAATCGTTTAATGCACCCATCCAATGAAATTGAACGTGAATATGCGGTTCGTGTCATGGGTGAAGTGACTCCACAACTGAAAAACAACATGCTGAAAGGCGTGGTGCTAGATGATGGTCCTGCGAAGTTTGAATCATTCTCTGAACTGGGTGGTGACGGGATCAACCGTTGGTATCAGGTAGTAGTGAAAGAAGGTCGTAACCGTGAGGTTCGTCGTATCTTTGAATCACAAGGCCTGAAAGTCAGCCGCTTGTTACGTACCCGTTACGGTACCGTGATTCTGCCACGTGAACTTCGTACAGGTCGCTGGATTGAACTGGATAAACAGGATATCGACAACCTGACCAAATCAGTTGAACTGAAACCGCGTCAAGGTACTGGCTTATTCGGTATGGCGAAACGTCGTAACGAACGTATGCAGGAAAAACCAATGGCTGCGCGCCGTGGTGGTTACCTGCGTCAGCAACGCCGTGATACCGATGAGCAGCCACAATACAACAACCGTGAACGTCGCGATGATCAGGGCTTTGGTCGTCGTGAAAACCAGAATGGTACCCAGTTTGCACGTCGTGACAACCGTGAAGACAACCAGTTTGGTCGCCGCGAAAACCGTGAAGGTAATGCATCACGCGGTTTATATGGCGTCAACAAAGGCTTCAAAAAGTTCTAGGCTTTAAATAAGATAGAGTCACTTCGGTGGCTCTTTTTTTTGCAAGAACAATAATAATGACCCAATATTATCATCCGGTGGCACCTCAGGCTTCCCGGCTTTATGGTTTCTACATACTAATGCTAGTTCATTTTATGCTGGTTCATTACAGCATCTGGCAAAGAGCAGATCATCAGCGCAGCTCCATCCCTTTCAGCGATATTCATTTTCTTCGTGATTTCAGTATGCAGCCTCTAAAAATACTGGATTCATGGACCTGTATACTGATCGGTTCCTCTCTGTTATTGGTACTGGTAGTCCATATTATAAAAACAAATCGGATATTGGTCATTTCTGAGCATGATATTGTTTGGTCTCTCTTTGGTCATCCTTACAGCAAGATATGCAAACTCAGTGAAGTTCAGAAGGTTGAATATATCATGATTCCTCCTGCAGATCAGCAGCAGACTGGGCTGCTCCGCTTCCATACAGCCGCACAGGATCATGATCTTAACCTTAGTCTGTTCAGTACAGCCGACCAGAATCTGATACATATGCAGCTATCTCACTTGTTTCCTGAAAACATCGTTCAGTCATAAAAAATGCCCAACAATGTGGGCATTATATTTGGAACTTAAAATATTATTGTGGAATCCCTTGCGGAATAGCACCAAGTAAACGCTTGGTATATTCATGCTGTGGCGATTGATACAGGTCATCTGAGTTGGCAATTTCCACCAGATCACCATGATTTAGCACCATAATCTGATCAGAAATATATTTCACTACTGATAAATCATGCGAAATAAAGATATAACTCAGACCAAACTCATCCTGTAAATCCTGCAATAAGTTCAGCACCTGTGCCTGTACCGATACATCCAGTGCGGACACGGATTCATCACAGATCAGGATTTCAGGCTTTAAGGTCAGACAGCGTGCAATTGCAATCCGCTGACGCTGACCACCTGAGAACTCATGCGGATAGCGATAGAAAGCTTGAGCCGGCAAGCTGACCCGTTCCAGCAGATCCAGTGCCATCTGTTTACGTTCTGCATCATCCTTACCGATATGATGAATCTGCATCGGCTCCATCAGGATTTGTCCCACGGTAAAACGCGGATTCAGCGAAGCATACGGATTCTGGAAAATGATCTGGATTTTACGCTGATAGGCTGTAAACTCTTTTTCAGTCATCGACAAGATATCTTTGCCCTGAAACAACGCCTTGCCGCCTGTGGCCTGCTGTAGACGCATCAAGAGTAAACCAATCGTGGTTTTACCAGAACCTGATTCACCAACCAGTCCTAAGGTTTTGCCTTTAGCCAGCTGAAAAGACACCCCTTTCACGGCCTGAAATTCATCTTTGCCAAATAGGCCTTTACGGCTATAGAAGGATTTTTTCAGATCGCGTACATCCAGAATGATCTCTTCATTACCTTTTAAACCACGAGAACGCTCCTGTTTTAGCGGAGCGTTCGCATGCAGGTCATGTGCCAGACTATCCTGTTTCATAAAGTCGCTAATCACCGGCAAACGCAAAGGACGGTGCGAGAGCTGTGGGCGGCAATGCAACAAGGCTTGGGTATAAATATCCTGAGGATTGTTCAGGACTTCTGTCACCGAACCTTGCTCACGAATCTCGCCATAACGCATTACAATGACCTGATCCGCAATTTCACCAACGACCGCCAGGTCATGACTGATGAATAACATCGACATTTGACGGCGCTGGCGCAGGGATTCAAGCAGATCCAGAATCTGTTTCTGAATGGTCACATCCAGTGCTGTCGTTGGCTCATCAGCAATCAAGAGTTTCGGTTCACAGGCAATTGCCATCGCAATCATGACCCGTTGTTGCTGTCCGCCAGACAACTGACTCGGATAAGCATCAATTTTGGTTTCCGGAGAAGGAATACCGACTTCCTGCAAAAGTTCCAGTGTTCTTTGACGGGCCTGCTTTTTATTCATGCCCAAATGCAGACGTAGAATTTCCGAGATCTGCATGCCTACAGTAAACACTGGATTCAATGAGGACATCGGCTCCTGGAAGATCATGGCAATTTCTTTGCCACAGATCTGACGCATTTCACTCGACTTAAGTTTCAATAGGTCCCGACCTTCAAACAGGATCTGACTGTCTTCAGCGACCTTCGAGTTCTCAGGTGCTAATAGTCCCATCACTGCCAATGAAGTCACAGATTTACCACTTCCGGATTCACCGACTAATGCCACTGTGGTATTGGCCGGAATTTCAAATGAAATTCCTTTGACCGTTTCCACGTACTGTTTATTTTCACCTTTAAAACTGACGCGCAGGTTGTCTACGCGAAGTAACGCGGGTGCTGTGCTTGGATTCATTTCAGACATCGCTGCGCTCCTATTTCAGTTTTGGATCTAATGCATCACGTAATGCATCAGTAAACATTGAGAAAGCTGTCACCAGTACCGCCATCGCCACCGATGCCGCAGTTAACTGCCACCATTTTCCTAAAATCAGCTCGCTTTGCGCTTCATTCAGCATACTACCCCATGACACTACCCCAATCGGTACGCCAAAGCCTAAGAAGCTCAGAATCACTTCGGACTTGATAAAGGCCACTGCAAGAATAGACATTTGAACCAAAGCGATATGGCTGACATTCGGGAAAATATGCACGAAGATACGGCGCATATTGCTTACCCCAATGGCTTTCGCTGCCAGCACATATTCACGCGCAGTATGCTTCATATATTCAGCACGAACCAAACGGAACACCCCAGTCCAGCCAGTCAGACCCAAAATCAGGATAATCGATAAGATCCCTTTTTGTTGCAGTACTGCTGCAATCGCTAATACAAGCAATAAGTATGGAATAGAAGTAAAGATATTGTAGAACCAGTTCAGGACATCATCGACCCAGCCACCGAAATAACCAGCAATCGCCCCCAGTACCGTACCAATCACCACCGCAACCAGCGCAGCAATCAGGCCAACCAAGATCGAAGTTTCTGCACCTTTAATGGTTTTCAGTAGTACATCCTGACCCCATTTATCTGCGCCAAAGAACAGGCTCTGTTTAAGCTCACTACTCTGATCCAGTAACTGACCACCTAATTCCTGATCAATGGCTTTCATATCTTCAGCCAGTGGATCGACTACACCATAATAATCAATCGCACCTGCACCCTGTTCAGCAGCAATTTCTGCTTCCAGTTCAGCAATCACATCTTTTAAAGGATCAACTAGATTAACTGGCACTACGGCAGATTCAGTATTTTGATCTTCACCTGCAGCTCCAGGTACAGACGGTGTATAGATAAAACTTGGGGGTGCATAACTCACCGCCACTTCCTTATTCCAGTCCTTGGCAATCATACCGGTCATGGAAAGCAGAAGCATCAGCAGATAAAACAGCACCACAAATAGGGAGAACATCGCAATGCGGTCACGTTTCAGACGACGCAACGCCAGCTGCCATAATCCGGTTGAAGCAGACTCAGGCACTGCTGAAGCATGTTGCTCTTTTTTAAATATCGCACTCAGCATAATTCACCTACTTCAACTGTACACGTGGATCGACCCATTTATAGATCAGATCGGCAATCAGGTTAAATAACATGGTCGCAGCCGCAACATAGACCGTAATCGCTTTAATCACCGGAAAGTCAGAACGCTCAACTGCGATAATTACTTCACGGCCAATGCCAGGAATACCGAAGAAACGTTCAATCAGGAAAGCACCGATCAGTAAAGCCGGAAGTCCCGCCATGACATCAGTAATGATTGGAATCGAAGCATTGCGCAGTACATGCACGCCCAGAATACGGCTTTCGCCCAGACCTTTGGCACGTGCGGTGCGGACATAATCCTGATTGACTTCATCCAGAACAAAACTGCGGTACAGACGTAAGGTCGGTGCAATACTCACCACCAGCATGATTAATACTGGTAATAGTGCATATTTGAATAAGTTTTCAGTAAAGTTATCGCTCCAGCCCTGTACCGGAAACCAGCTCAGTTCATAAGCCAAGACATACTGGAACACGATGATATATACCAGAATACTGATCGACATACCGATGGTACACAACATCATGATCATGCGGTCAGTCAACGAACCGCGTACTGAAGCTACCCCGAGTGCCAGAATGATTGAAACGATTGTTTGCAGAATCGTGAGTGGAATCAGAATGGTCAGTGATGGCCCCAAACGCGTGGTAATAATCTGGGATACCGACTCACCGGTACTCCAGCTCACGCCATAATCAAAGGTCAAAATCTGCTGGATAAAAATCCAGAGTTGTACGTAATAAGGCTGATCGACCCCGAGCTGCTGGCGGATATTTTCAATCTGCTCAGCATTGGCCATTTTACCGGCCAGGATATAGGCCGGATCTCCTCCGACCCAGTTAAATAACAGGAATATCAGCAGAATCACCCCCAGCATGGTGGGGATCATTTGCCAAATCCTTCGAATAATATATGCCAGCATCGCTTTCCTTCCTTGACTTAATGTCCTGAAATTTCATTAAAGAAAGCTTTGCTGTCCGGTTCGCGGCCCAGAAAATCCTTAACCATCTGATCGCCCGGTTTTTGTCCGCCTTGTGCCAGTACGGTCTCGCGATAATGCATGCCGACTTTCGGATCCATCAGATGATCACCATAAGCGGATAGCATGTCGAGTGCCAGTACTTCTGACCACATATAGCTGTAATAACCCGCCTGATAGCCACCCATCAAGTGTCCGAACTGACCAGGGAATTGCTGACCTGGAACAGAACCCAATGCAGTTTTACTTTCCATATCTTGCCAGAGTTTTAACGGATCAATGCTTTTCGCATCTTTACCGTGCAGGGCCATGTCGTACTGAGCATATAAAGTCTGACGGGCATAATGCAGGCCGCGGCCATAATTTTTCACGTTCTTTAAGCGTTCGGTCATGGCTTCATCAACACGAGGACAAGCTGGTTCACAGTAATCCGCTACTTTAGATAAAGTCTCGAAACGGCGCGCCCACTCTTCATACATTTGTGAAGGTGCTTCAACAAAGTCACGCTCTACCGATGTACCTGACTGCTCGGTATAACGGGTCTTCGATAAAATTCCATGCAGCGCATGACCCATTTCATGCACAAAGGTTTCCAGCTCATTACTGTTCAGACCTTTACGGTTGAAGTTGGTCACCAAAACAGAGACCGGACGGCGATGATTTAAACGGCTGCCACCATAAACACCCCAGACTGCAGCATGGCCATATTTGCCTTCACGTGGGTATTTATCGACATAAAGTCCGCCCATAAACTCACCGGTGGCTTTATCATGCACGGCATAATATTCGACTTCATCGTGCCAGGCTTTGACTTTTACTGGCTTGAATTCAATCCCATATAATTCGGAAGAAACCGCAAATAACCATTTTTGCGCCGCTTCAGTCGGGAAATAATCACGCAGTTTTTCCTGGTCCACCTTATATTTGGCCTGACGCAGTTTTTCACTCCAGTAACCCTGACTCCAGCGCTCAATCTCTGCTTTTTCCAAAGGAATTTTTAAGGTTTCTGCCTTGAACTGACGTAATTCTTCAACATCCTGCTTTTCTAATGGCGCAACTTTGGCATAGACCTCATCCAGAAAACTATTGACTGCTTCTGGGGTTTTGGCCATACGATCTTTTAAAGCAACATACGCATAGCTATCTTTATCAAAGAGCTGGGCCAGTTCATAACGCAGATCAATAGCCTTTTTCATATATTCGAGATTTTTCTCGGTACCGCGACGGGTATACGCAGTCTGATAACGTTTACGTGCTTCATCACTCTCTGCCAGCTCCATAAACGGCTGATATTCCGGATAGTCGAAGCCGAGCAGATAATTTCCCTTTTCATTTTTCTTTAAACCGGCGATATAGCTCGTAGGTAAACCTTTTAGTTCTGCAGCAGTGAATTCAACTTTTTCAGGGTTATCACGTACATTCTTGGAATAGTCCTGCCCCAGTTTGGTACTTTCTTCAATAATTTCCTTCAGACGCTTCTGCTTCTCTGCGCTGAGTTGCACCCCGGTTTTTTCAAACTGATTCAGAATATCTTTCAGGAATTTCTCATCGACCGGATCTGTGGCTTTCAGTTTCTTGAACTGGGCATACAGTTTTGGACTCTGATACATGGAAGTTAGATATTTACTGATTTTCAGCTCACAGTCATCTGCCGCCTGACGCAAGGCCGGATCAGGATCAACATTGCTATATAAACCGATAGGTGAAACAAAATCACCAATCGATGCCTGCAATGTATCCCAAGCTGCCAGATAAGGACGGGCTTCAGCCTTATTTTTGATTTTCTGGCTTTCAAATTTCTGGATATCTTTTTGCATTTTATCCAGATTGGCATCACACAATGCCGGAATTTCTGCAGCCTTGAATGAAGGCAAAAGCTGGGTTTGGGTCTCTGCCATGACGGTCTGAGATCCCCCGATCATCGCCAGACAGAGTGTGGTAAATTTCAAGTGTTTTAATGTCATCATCATCTCCAGCTTTTTCTTACTTTTTAGTATCAATATCGATATATATCCATTCTGTAGACAGAATCGGATGGGACTTGTGTCCAATAATATGAGGTTGCGTTAATGCATTACGATAGGTGCTATACAGCATCATGGTTGGCATATTGACCTCTAGAATACGGGTCATTTTGCGATAAACCAGATCCCGTTCAGGACCCGGTGGCATGCTTTGACTCTGTTCATATAAACGGTCATATTCCGCATGCTTAAAGCAGGCATTATTGGTGACATTGACGTTTTTGCCATAGAACAGCTGCATGAAGTTGTCTGCATCCGGATAATCGGCAATCCATGCAGAGCTTTTAAACATGGTTTTACATTGCTTTTCCAGCTTGATGCCTTCAGCAAATGGCATGGCCTTACTGGTCAATTTGATATGAATATTATCTAGGGTCTTTTTCCAGAATTCGCCCTGTTGCTGCCCACGACTGGTATTGGCAGTAATTAGTTCAATCACCAGAGGTTTGCCTTCAGGAGTTCTCCGCCAGCCATCCGCACTGATCTTATAGTTATAGCGATCCAGCAACATGTTGGCTGCCTTGACCGAATAGGGTGTACTGGTTTTATAGGCAGGTGAATAACCTGCAACTCCTGGCGGGATAGGCATGTGCAGTTTTGCACCATCTCCTTTAAGGAGTACGCTAATCATATTTTCAACAGAAAAAGCCATTGCCATCGCACGACGTAAGGCTATTTTTTCTGGTGTAAAACCACCCACTACCGGGTCTTGCATATTCCAGTAATGGTAGTTAATCGATGGCTCCAACATGCGCGACAGCTTGATGCCTTGCTTGGCCAGCTCAGGTTTTAACTTGTCACCATCCAATGCCTGTACGACCAGATCGCCGTCTATTTCCACCAGATCCAGTTCATTTTTCTTAAATGACAACATCCGTGATTGTGCTTCTTCAATCACACGCACATCAATGGTGCCGATTTGAGGCATTTTTTTGCCCTGCATCGCACTGACAATCGCCTGGTCTTCTGCAGTGTTAGCTTTATAGTTCCAGACAAAACCACGGTAAGCCGGATTCGGCTTTAAGATAATGCGTGACCCCGGTGTCCAGCGGTTAAGCACATAAGGCCCTGTACCGACCGGCTTACTCATCACCCAGCCAGCTTTGTCTTTGTACTTTTCGATGACTTCGCGTGCGACTGCGGCAGCCGGACCGTGGGCCAGCAACATCGGAAAGTTCTGATCCGGATTATTCAGCTTGAGTACCAGCGTATAGCGGTCTGGAGTCTGAATGCCTTCAAATGGATTTTCATAGACCTTGCCATTCTTTTTCGCCATGGCTGTCCAAGCTTCCAGCCCTTTGATCCGGCCATCCAGCAACCAGCTATTTGGTGAATTAAGCTTTGGATCTAAGAGACGCTTTAGAGAATAGGCATAGTCATAGGCGGTCAGTTCACGTTTTTTACCACCAAAGACTGGATCATCTGCAAAGTAAATGCCCTTTTTAACTTTAATGGTATAAGTCAAACCGTCTGCACTGACTTGAGGCATATCTACTGCAGTCAATGGCACCAGTTTCGCCGGTGAGGCCAGATAATCATAGGTATATAAGGTTTCGAAAATCGCTGAGTTAATCTTGGCAGAATAACGATCATGGATATAACCGGGGTCGAAACCGGTTTCAGCTGCGGGAAAGACCGTTTTTAAGACTTTATTCGGATTAGCGGGATTAGCAGCCCATGTGGGTGCAGCACCTGCTATCATTAAACTGGCCACTAAGACCCCACTGGCCAGCTTTTTTAAAGCGTTTGTATTCACATTCATACTGGTTCTTAATCTTCTCAAGTTATTTTTTAACAGGCTCAATATCCAGATATTGCCAAACTGCTCTAGTCACCGGATGTGCCTTAAAGCCCTGTACCTGTGGATGAATCAGCCAGTTGCGTACCCGGGTATTGTGCAAAATCCATGGATTATCGGCCTCCATCTGGCGGTTCATCTGCTCATAATATGGAGTGCGTTGCTGAGGCGGCAGTTTCATCGCAGTTTGATACAGCGCGTCATAGGCTTTAGAGGTATAGCAGCTCAGGTTACCTTGCTGGGCATTTGGGCCATACAGCAACTGGGCAAAATTTTCCCCTTCCGGATAATCTGCAATCCAGGCGCCACCCCACATCATGTGTTTGCACTGGGTGGCTTCTTTTAAATTGTCGGCAAAGTTACTGACTTTAAATTCAACTTTTACTCCAATTGCATCCAGGTTCTTTTTCCATAGCTCCGCAGAAATAACGGAAGAGCTTGAGCTGGTCGAGTTCATTTTCAGAACCAATGGTTTACCATCAGGCAAGGTACGGTAACCGTCGGCACCTTTCTTGTAGCCAAAACGATCGAGCAGTTTATTGGCAAGCAATGGGTTGTAGGCAATACTGCTTCTATAATCCGGGTTATATCCACCCACACCTTCAGGAAGAATCATTTCAGCTTTAACAGCATGCCCTTTATATAGCTGCTGGATGGCTTCTTTCTGGTTATAGGACAAGGCAATAGCACGGCGTAGTGCAATTTTTTCCAGTGAATCCCCACCAATCACCGGATCACGCATATTCATGATGGTATAGGTGATTTCCGGCTCTTTATTTGGATAATGCAGGATGCCTTTTTTCTTATATTCACTTTTTAGCTGCTTATTTTCCAGCGCCTGTTCAGCACCACTTGCAGTCAGTTTGTCATAGTCTAATTGTCCAGATTTTAAGGCCAGCCAGCGCGACTGTTCTTCTTCAATGATGCTGATCTTAACCTTGCCAATTTGCGGCATCTGCTTGCCTTGCATGGCTTTAACAATCCGCTGATCCCACTCTGAACCATCCCCCTTAAAGTTCCAGACAAAACCGCGATAATTTGGGTTGGCAGTCAGCTCAATGCGGCTACGCGGTACATATTTGTGTAACTGGTATGCCCCTGTTCCGACTGGATGCTGACCTACTCGATCGCCATAATATTCGATGACTTCACGTGCAGTACCAGCAAAAGCAACATAGGCTAGAATGTAAGGAAAGTTCAGATCTGAACGGGTCAGGGTAATTTGTAAGGTATATTTATCTAGAGCTTTTAAACCGGCAATCGGAGCATCATAGTTAAATTTGCCCGATTTTTTGGCCTGCTGAATGACTTGATCTACGCCAAGAATTTTACCTTCGATAAAGGAAAAAGAAGGCGAATGGTTTTTTGGATCCATCACCCTTTGCATGGAATAAATATAATCCCGGGCGAGCAGTTCACGCTTCTTGCCCTGAAAGGCCGGATCCGGACTGAAATAAATTCCTGGCTTGATTTTAAAGGTATAAACTTTGCCATCCTGTTCCACGACGGGTAAAGACTCGGCGGTATTCGGAGCCAAAATTGCAGGCCGGGCCAGATAGTCATAACGCAACAAAGGCTCAAAAATAGCCTCAGCAACGCTACCACTATAAAAATTATAGGTTTTGACCATATCAAAACCGTCATCAGGTGCTTCGAAAGCCAGGTTTAAAACTTTATCCGGATGTGCAGATGATTTTGCCCAGGCAGTTTGCCCCGAGCTCATAGCCAAGGCCAAAATCGTCATGCTAAAAAGTGCTGATTTCAAATTTGTACCTATTCTTTATCTTGAAGTTTTATTGCTATAGGAAGTTTTAAATACATCATCCCATATTTGCTTCAATGGATGGGTCAAAGCTGGACAGATGGAATAAACTGAACAAAGCGAATTTCATGCCATCCTTGCAAAAAATAGGGATTTCTTCCTGTTTTTAACTGAAAAAAGTTTATTTTTATTAATTATTTAAAACATTATGAATAACATAATATTTTCCATGAATCATTAATTAAATTTTTATCCTTAAAATTCTCACTAAAGTTTATTTCGCACAAAAATAACTCAACCCTGTTTCATCTTATTGCACTATTGTATACCTTTAGGTAAACAAAAAATAAGCATAAGTATCTGTATTTTAAATAATTTATTTTTAAAAAATATTGTATATTTTATGTAAAAATTATGCACCATGATTAAACTTTATTCAATTTCCCTCTCATTTTTGGACTACTTTCTTATTCATTAAATATTTATTTATTGCTTTGACAGGGGTCTCACTTCCTCCTTTCTTCAGATTCGATACACAGACTTCTTAATTTTTCTTCAGTATCGCTTGATAAATTCAAACCTCATTCAATTAAATCAATATTTTTCAATAAATTAAAAATATAAAAATATAAAATTTTATAAGTTGGCATTCGCCTTGCTTAGATCAACCCAGCACTACTTCACATAACAAAAGGGTGAAATTTACGATGAAAAAAAATAAATTGGTCGGATCTATGGGGGCTCCAACCGTCAGCAAAAGACTACTCAAGTTAAGCGCACTCAGCTTAAGTATGATGTGTCTGCCGCTGGCCCATGCCGAAGAAGCTGCATCTGCTGAACAGCCAACTAAAGTTCAGAAAGTGACAGTGACGGGTTCATCAATCAAGGGGGTTGCTGCACAAAGTTCTTCACCAATCACCGTCATCAAAGGTGAAGATCTTGCGAACCAAGGGGTAAGTACTGTTGAAGAAGCTTTAGTAAAAGTCAGCGCGAACCAGGCTGGTTTCTCTACTGCTCAAAACGTAGGTGCAAGTAATACTTCAGGTTCGACAGCCAACTTACGTGGTCTAGGCTCAGACAAAACACTTGTGCTTTTAAATGGCCGTCGTCTTGCCTATAGTGCATTTAGTACAGATAGTACGAACTTAAACATCATCCCTATGGCGATGATTGATCGTATTGAGATTTTACGTGATGGTGCTTCTGCAGTTTATGGTGCGGATGCGATTGCGGGGGTAATCAACTTCATCACCAAATCTGAATACAATGGCTTAGGTGTTACCGGAGCCTTACATGAAACCGAACATTCAGGTGGTGAAAAACAACAGGCTGCGATCTTCGGTGGTTTCGGTGACCTGGATGAAAATGGCTTTAACGTCATGGGCGTCTTGGACTACCGTAAATCTAACCAGATCCATGCTCAACAGCGTAAAGTCAGCCGCCGTGGTGGTGTAATTCCTGAATTAGGTATTGATGCTGGCTCTGCAAGCGGCTTCCCGGCAAACATCTATGATCCAACCACTGGTTATTTAGGTAACCCATACCCAGATGACTGTAATAATGTTCCATGGTCTTCTCCAGATGACGGCTTCTGTTATCTAAATACGCAGGCTTTAATTGCGATCAAACCACAGGTTGAAACACTATCTGCATTAGGTAAAGGGACATTCAAGCTTAATGATTCATTAAATGCGGTTGGTGAATACGTGTTTACACGTTCTGAAGTATCCACTTCAATTGCACCAGACGTTTATGGCCGTACCGTGACTTTACCATCAAGCAGCCAATACTATCCAGGTAATGGTATTACTCCGGCTATTACAGATGGCGAGTTAAGCGGTGATCCACTTCAACTTTACCTCCGTTCTCAGGCAGGTAACCGTCAAAGTATGTCAACCAATGACTCACACCGCTTCTTTGCAGGTATTGAAGGTGAGGCATTAGGCTGGGATATTAACGCAGGCGTGTCATACGCGAAAAGCGAAGCAACTGATGAATTTACAGGTGGTTACTTACACCGTAGCAACCTGCAAACTGCATTGAATGAAGGTCGTATCAATCCATTCGGTCCAGCACGTCCAGGCGATACCCCTTGGGAATCATTTGTGATTAATGGCGAAACTAACATCGCCTCTTTAGAGTCTACAACTGCAGACTTTACGATCAGTCGTCCAATTTTTGAATTACCTGCAGGTGATGTTGGCTTTGCCTTCGGTGGTAGCTTCACGACTCAGGACTGGGAAGCGAAAGTAAACTCTGAAATCGTGGCTCAAGTACCAGGTTCTGGTATTGACCCGAGCAAACCAATCAGTAAGGGTGATCGTGACATCACAGCATTCTTTACTGAATTCCAGATCCCAATCTTGCCAAGTCTGGAAGCTCAAATTGCTGCCCGTTATGATGACTATAGCGACTTCGGTGATACCTTCAACCCGAAAGTTGGTCTACGTTGGGAACCAATGAAGGAAGTCATGTTCCGTGCATCTTATAGCACCGGTTTCCGTGCACCAAGCTTGTACGAAATCAACGCGCCAATCAGTGAAACCTGGACAGGTGCGAAATACAATGACCCTGTGTTATGTCCAGGTGGCACGCCAGTCGAACCTAAATATCAGGTTGAATGTAATACCCAGTTTAAGCGTACCCAAGGTGGTTCACCTGACCTGCAACCAGAAGAATCTACATCATTCACTGCTGGTTTAGTATTTGAACCAATCAAAAACCTGGTTTTCACTGCTGACTACTTCAATATCGAGATCGATGGTCTGGTAGGTACAGTGGGTGAATCATCAATCTTTGATAATCCAGACCTTTATGCAGACCGTTTCATACGTGATAGTGAAGGCCGTATCCAGCACATCCGTACTACCCTGATGAACTCTGGCGGTTTAAAAACTTCAGGTGTAGACCTGAGCCTGAACTACCTGACACCTAAAACATCTACTGGTCGTTTCGGTTTCGGTATTGATGGTACTTACGTGATCAATCTGGACTACCAAAGTGAACCAGGCGGTGAATGGTCTAGTCTGGTAGGCAAATATGAAGACCCGGCAGTAGTTCGCTGGAAACATGTTGCCAATCTGAACTGGTCTTATGAAGACTGGAAAATGATCTTTGAACAACAGTTCACTCGTGGTTATGAAGACTACTCTGGCGAACGTGATGTGGGTGACTACACACTTTATAACTTCGCAACAACTTATAAAGGCTTCAAAAACCTGGAGTTGACTGGCGGTATCCTCAACATCTTTGATGAAGAGCCTGCTGCATCTGATGTTCTGGATAACTTCCAATACGGTTATGACCCTCGTTACTCAGATCCTACAGGTCGTACTTATTACCTCCGTGGTACTTACAAATTCTAAGACAAGCTTTCTGCAAATACAGCGTCATGCTGTATTTGCAGTATTCATATCATTTCAGCCAAACAAAAAATAATGCAGCTACCTCATCTTTGAAATAAACCGTTATTTCTTATTTGTCTTAAATTCCAGGAGTCATGATGAGCACAACGTTTGAAGATATAGAAAAAAGCTCCGCCAAAAAATTGACTGGAATTGGTGTCGTGATTTTCTTGCATATCCTGGTGGGCCTGGTGCTAATGGCAGGTATGGCAAAAGACATCATCAAACCGTCAGAAGAACCGGTTGAATTGATGATTATTCAGGATATTAAACCACCAGAACCAGAGCCACCTAAAGAAACCCCACCTGAGCCACCTAAAATTGTAGAAAAAGTGGCACAGGTTCCTGAGGTTAAACCGGTAGAAAAAGTGGTTCCGGTACAGAAAACACAGCCTACACCAACCGTCACTCAACCGGTTGCAGAACCAACGCCTGTAGCTGCAGCAGTACCATCCCCAAGTCCGGTGGCTGCACCAGCCCCAGTTGTTGCAGCGGCGCCTGCTGCTCCACCGCAACCAACTGGCGTTACACGTGGCGTATCTCAAGGTGAAGCGGGTTGTAAGCGTCCAGATTACCCGCGCGATGCATTAATGAATGAAGAGCAAGGTAATGTGCTGATCTCTGTCTTTGTGAATACCGACGGCAAAGTGAAAGATGCCAAAGTAAAAAAATCCAGTGGCAGCCGTTCACTCGACCGTGCAGCGTCCAAGGCTTTCAGCTTATGTACCTTCAAGCCTGCAATGAAAAATGGTGAACCACAAGAATCTTGGTACGACATTCCCTACGAATTTATCTTGGACTGATCCAGACAACAGATTAAAAAACAAAATGAGGAGATTCATTATGAAAAACGCACGACACACTTTAAAAAATATCACTGCTGCAAGTGTCATTGCGGCAAGTACTTTACTACCTTTGCAAACCGTATTTGCTGAAGAATCCCCTACACCTGCAACGACCGTCACTGAAACGGAAACCACAACTCCTGCGACTGTCGCTGAACCTACACCGCCAGCACCTGCTGCAGCTGAAAAACCTGCCAGCAACCCTTATGGTCTGGAAGCCATGTGGAAAGAAGGCGATATGGTTTCCAAAGTGACCCTGTTCATTCTGGTAATCATGTCAATCGGTACCTGGTACATCATGATCACCAAGTGCTTGCAACAAGGCAAGATTCGCAAACAGGCCAAAGAAGCAGAACATCAGTTCTGGGAATCTTCTTCACTGGATAATGCAGCGCAAAATCTGGATGAAGCCAGCGTATATCGTTTTATTGCTGAAAAAGGCATCAAGTCAACCAAAAACCATGGCGGTACTTTACTAGAGCGTATCGACTTTAATACCTGGGTTACGATTTCTATTTCACGCGCAGTCGACAAGATTCAAAGCCATCTAAGTGGTGGTTTGGCCTTCCTTGCAACCGTAGGTTCTACTGCACCTTTCGTAGGTCTGTTTGGTACCGTTTGGGGCATTTACCATGCCTTGACTGCAATTGGTATTTCTGGTCAGGCGTCAATCGATAAAGTTGCTGGTCCGGTCGGTGAAGCACTGATCATGACCGCAATCGGTCTGGCAGTGGCAGTTCCTGCAGTACTTGGCTACAACTGGTTAACTCGACGTAATAAAGCGGTGATGGAAGAAGTTCGTACCTTCGGTTCTGACCTGCATGCTGTACTACTGAGCGGCGAAATCAGCTCAAACAATCCTGTTCACCGCGACACAAAATAAAAATGGGGGTCAACCATGGGAATGATGGTCAATTCAAACGACAGCGATGATGAGGTCATTGGTACCATTAATACCACGCCTCTGGTTGATGTGATGCTGGTACTGCTGATTATCTTTCTGATTACAGTACCGGTTGCAATTCATACCGTACCGGTCGATCTGCCTGAAGAACGTAATGTCCCGTATGAAACCAAGCCGGAAAATATCCAGCTGGCAGTCAATAAAAATGGCGATATCTTCTGGAATGAATCCTATATTCCGGACAAGGCAATTTTACTGACCCGTTTACAGGCAGAAGCCCAGAAACGTCCTCAGCCTGAAGTGCATATTCGCGGTGATCAAAGAACAGCTTTTGAAGCGATTGATCAGGTCATCAGTACTACTCAGCAAGCAGGTATTGGCAAGATTGCATTTGTCACGACCCCGCCCGCTTCACCTTAAGATTGAGGGAGAATCCAGTTATGGGAATGAATGTTGGCTCAAATCAGGATGATGATGTAATGCTGGACGTCAACATGACACCATTGATTGATGTCATGCTGGTCTTGCTGATTATGTTTATTATCACTATTCCGTTGCCGAATAATTCGATTAATATCAACCTGCCAAATGGCACACCACCACCGACTGAGGAAAAACCGCCAGAGATTGTGAATTTGCGTCTTGATGCTCAGGGCCAGATCTTCTGGAATGATCAGCCGGTAGCGAATGCTCAAGCGCTGGAAGCCTTATTTAAAACCGTGGCGCAAAAAGCCGATCAGGATCAGATTAAAATCAAGGCTGATCGTGCAACTGAATACAAGCATATCGCGATGGTGATGGCTGCGGCTCAGCGTCTGGAAGTAAAAAAAATCGGAATTGTCAGCAACAACAATTCTTAAGTGTACAGAATCAAAAAAACCCAGCATCTGCTGGGTTCTTTATTATTCAATATCTTACATTTGTGACTGGATATAGTTTTGCAGACCAATCAGCTCAATCAAACGTAACTGTTTTTCTAACCAGTAAGTATGGTCCTCTTCCGTATCTGACATTTGCTGGCGCAGCATGTCACGGGTCACATAATCGCCCTTCTCTTCACAAAGTTTTACCCCTTGAGCCAGCTTTTCACGGACATGATACTCAAGCTTCAGGTCAGCTTTCAGGCAGGTCACCACATCTTCACCAACTTCGATGTCATCACGCTGCATATTTGGCGTACCTTCAAGGAACAGGACACGACGAATCAGGGCATCTGCATGCTGTGCTTCTTCCTGCATTTCATGGTCGATGCGTTCAAAGATTTTCGTCAGACCCCAATCTTCATACATACGAGAGTGAATCAGGTATTGATCACGAGCAGCCAGTTCGCCACCGATCAGCATATTTAAATAATCTACGACTTCTGGATTACCGCGCATTTGAATTACTCCCTGCTTTTATCATCCTATTATGGAGAAAAGATTTTCGATTTGCAAAAGCAAAATTATGGTAAATGTCTGATTTTTATATAATTAAAATGAGAAGCACTTGCATTTACGCTCTCTGTTCGACCAAATCCCATTTATAAAACAATATCTTGCATTTTTCGTTCCGTTTTTATTCAATCCAGCAAGCTGGAATATTCAAACGTTAATTTTTGTAAATATTAATAAGCACTTATCTTGTTGCTTATTTTTATTTTGGACTCACCTGTTTGGCCTGGTTCATGCATAATTGTGCCTACGATGAAAGAAGTTAAAACGACAACGGTTTAAATATGACATTACAACATAGCACAGCACCTGTTCTGGTCACCGGCGCATCTGGCTATATCGCCAGTTGGGTCATCCAGAAACTTTTAAAACAGGGTTATACCGTACATGCCACTGTACGCGATCTGAATAAAACTCAGAGTTATACACACCTAGAACAAATTGCAGACAGCAGTCCGGGAACCTTAAAGCTGTTTGAAGCCAACTTGCTCAAGCCCGGTTCTTTTGATGCGACCATGGAAGGTTGTGAAATTGTCTTTCATATGGCCTCGCCTTTTGTGGTCACCAATTATAAGGATGCGCTTAAAGACATTATTGAACCAGCAATTCTGGGTACGCAAAATGTGCTGAATAGTGTCAATAAAACTGAATCTGTCAAACGTGTGATTGTCACCTCAAGTATTGCCTCAACGTATGGGGATGCGATTGATATTTTGCAAACCGAGCACACTAGTTTTGATGAATCTCACTGGAATACCACCAGTTCAGAAACCCATCAGCCTTATCCGTATTCCAAAGTCATGGCAGAACGCAAAGCTTGGGAAATGGCGGAAGCGCAGGATCGCTGGGACCTGATCTGTATCAATCCGGCACTGGTCTTTGGGGAATCCTTAACGCCTAATACTCAATCAGGCAGTGTGGAAGTTCTGCAACAGTTTGCCAATGGCATGACTTTACTCGGCGTTCCACCGATGTGGAATGGTGTGGTGGATGTTCAGGATGTTGCTGAAGCCCATATCCGTGCCGCCTTTAATCCGGAAGCGCATGGCCGTTATATTATCTGTAGTGAGACTTTAAGCCTGCTAGAAATGGGGAAAATCCTGCGTGAAGCATTTGGTCCAAAATTCCCGTTTCCGCGCAACCAGTTGCCAAAAACGGCTTTCAAGATTTTTGGTCCTCTGGCAGGCTTTAGCCGTAAATTTGTTGAACTCAATATGGGTTATCCAATTTTCTTTAATGCCCAAAAAAGTAAGGATGAACTCGGTCTGGAATACCGTCCGGTAAAAGAGAGTCTGGTCGAACATTTCCAGCAATTACTGGATGATGGTCTGGTAAAAAAATATATTCCTTAATCGTACTCGCTCAAACCCGATCTGACAGTGACCGATTTTTATTGTATCTGTCAGATTAAGTTTGAGCTTATGCATCAAGTCATTTATCGGCAAGCTTATGACGACTGCTTAAAAATCTACTTAAGCAGAAGTCCAACGCGCATTTTTCCACGCTTGCTGTTGCTTTGTATTTAGAAAAGTCCAAGCCACAAAACGACTCTCTTTTTGCCCCTGCGTCATTTTAATGGTTTTTACATCCACTGCACCGCACTTACGTAAGGTATTTAATAGCATAGGCAATGTGGTTTTCTTAGAAACCAGTGTACTAAACCAAAGACATTGCTCAGCAAACTGTGTACTCTCTTGTACCATCTGGCAAACAAAGCGTTCTTCTCCACCGTCGCACCACAACTCGTTCTTTTGTCCACCAAAGTTTAACACCACTTTAGACCGATCAACCGGTTTGCCAAGTTTGCGTAATTTTTGCGTTGCTGTGGCATTTGCTTCATCTTGCGAAGCATGAAATGGTGGGTTACACAGGGTCAAATCAAAACGATCTGAAGGTTTAATCACACCTTTGAAAATATTGCTCGGTGTCTTTTGCAATCGAATCTGAATCCCCTTCCTGAGATTCGGATTTGCCTCTACAATAAATTGAGCACTTTTAACCGATGCCGAATGAATGTCTGAGCCGACAAATTTCCAACCATAACTACGATGCCCAATGATCGGATAAATACAGTTCGCACCTATCCCAATATCTAACACCTGAACTGCACGCCCTGTTGGAATCTGACCTTTATTGCTATCACTTAACAAGTCCGCCAAATAGTGAATATAGTCCGCTCGACCTGGAATCGGTGGGCAAAGATAATCTTGAGGAATATCCCAATATTGAATGCCGTAAAAATGCTTGAGCAATGCTTTATTGAGCATTTTCACAGCTTGAGGATCAGAAAAATTGACTGAAAGATCGTTATATTGATTCGGGCTGACAAAAGGCGCAAGTTCCGGACAGCTCTGGATGAGTTGAGGAAAATCGTAACGACTGCGATGCAGATTTCGTGCATGTAATTGCGATTTTTGTTGCGGAAAAGATTTCTTTGCTTGCGCCATGTGTATGCCAATAAATCAAAGGGAGAACAAAATCAATCAGGCAGGATTTATACCTGCAAATGAATCTATTGTACGTGAATTCAACTTACATTGCCGAACCCATCCTTGTATTTGTCTATCCTCCCCTCTCATTCACCTATAGTTTTGAATTAGCAATAAAAAAGACACCTTAAGATTCATCATCCTGGGTGTCTTTTTTTATTTGAGTCATTGTTTAGAACTGATTATTCTTCGATTTGCCCATGCTCTTTCATCAAAGCAATAAATTGCGCTTCATTGATCACGGGCACACCGAGTTTTTCTGCTTTATCGAGCTTAGAACCCGCTTTTTCACCCGCCACCACACATTTGGTTTTACTCGATACACTGCCACTGACCCGTGCACCTAA
The DNA here is from genome assembly GCF_000369625.1 of Acinetobacter variabilis. Taxonomy (GTDB): domain Bacteria; phylum Pseudomonadota; class Gammaproteobacteria; order Pseudomonadales; family Moraxellaceae; genus Acinetobacter; species Acinetobacter variabilis. Next base: position 58,039 of record NZ_KB850113.1, on the reverse strand, counting down.
GGCTTGCAACAGTTGTGTTGCTTCATCACGTCCCATAGAACTTAAAGTTCCAGTCACTACCCAGCTTTCACCATTCAGTGGTTGGCGCGTTGGTGCAATTGGCGCATCCCAATGAATACCGGCAGCCAACAAGCGATCCAATACTTCCAGGTTATGCGGTGCCTGGAAGAAATCAACAATCCACTCTGCGGTAATATCACCAACATCCGGTGTTTTCTTTAAAGCGTCTACATCAGCACTACGTAAAGCGTCGAGAGTCTGGAAAGTATTGGCCAGCATACGTGCTGTCGTTTCACCTACGCCACGAATCCCGAGCGCATAAATAAACGCTGCCAATGTAGTTTTCTTGCTGTTCTCAATCGAATCAATGAGATTTTGAACGGACTTTTCACCCATTTTTTCGATTTGCAGTAATTGCTCACGATGCTCATGCAAGTGATAAATATCCGAGACATCTTTTAAAAGATTGAGATGTAACAGTGACTCCACCCAGCGATCGCCCAGACCTTCGATATCCATAGCCTTACGTGAAACAAAGTGACGGATGGTTTCGATGCGCTGCGCCGCACAATACAGTTCACCTGAACAACGTGCCAGTGCTTCACCTTCCGGCATGACGACTGGAGAACCACACACCGGACAGTTCTCAGGTAAATACACTTCTACAGCATCGGCAGGACGAAATTCTGGCCAGACTTTTTCAACCTTAGGAATCACGTCACCACTACGATAAACGCTGACGGTATCTCCGATTCTTACATCCAGACGGTGAATTTCACCAATATTATGCAGGGTCACATTGGAAACCGTCACACCGCCCACGGCAACCGGATTTAAACGTGCCACAGGGGTCAACGTTCCGGTACGGCCCACTTGCCAGTCAATATTTTCAACGGTGGTCAGTGCCGCCACTGCCGGGAATTTATAAGCGGTTGCCCAACGTGGTTCACGGCTCAAGAAACCCAGTTTTTGTTGCTGTTTCAGGTCATTGACCTTAATGACCATACCATCGATTTCGACACTAAGCTTTGAACGTTCTTCAATGATCTGCTCGTAAACTTTTTGCACTTCCTGGATGCTACTGCAGATAAAATGCCGCTCACCCACAGCAAAGCCAAATTGCTGTAGCCATTCCAGACTGCCTGACATTGTGGTTTGACCATGATGTGGTACACACTGGGCAATTCCATAAGCATAGAAAGCCAAAGGTCTAGAAGCTGCAATATTCGGATCAAGCTGGCGTAAACTGCCGGCCGCAGCGTTACGTGGATTGGCAAAAGTTTTTTCGCCTTTCGCTGCATTGGCCGCATTCAGACGTTCAAAGCCGGATTTCGGCATCAGCACTTCGCCTCGCACTTCCAGTAATTCTGGAATCACGCCATTCACTGGAGACAGAAATTTCGGCAGGTTACGAATGGTTTTAACATTCTGGGTAATATCTTCGCCAGTTTCCCCATCACCACGAGTGACACCACGAACCAGTACGCCATGTTCATACCAGAGGGAAATTGCCAGACCGTCAAATTTCAGCTCAACATCGTATTCAATCTTTTGATTGGGTAAACGCTCTTCAATACGGCGTGCGAAAGCAAACAGATCATCCTGATTAAAAACGTTGCCTAAAGACAGCATTGGCACCGCATGCGTTACGGTCAGAAATTTGGAAAGTGCCTGACCGCCTACTTTAACTGTCGGTGTGTCTGGCTGTTGTAAATGTGGATATTGTTCTTCTAAAGCTTTGAGCTGATGAAAGAGCTGATCATATTCACTGTCTTCAATCGTAGGTTGATCCATCACATAATAAGCATGATTATGCTTGGCAATCAGTTGAATCAATTGACGCATTTGCGCAATGACAGTGGCATCTTGGGTCATAATTTCACCATAAAAAAGGGCGGAAAATCCGCCCTATACAATATTCAGCTTTTCGCTATTATAAAAATCGGATTCTGCAGATTCAATATTGGAATATTAAACTTCTGCAGTCTGTCCAGCACGATAATCAATCGCCTGATGACGCCAGAATTCACGTAATTGCGGGGTCATTTCCTGCTGGTTCTGATCATAAACCAGACCATCCACTTCACGCGCAATCAGACGTGAAATGCTGTCCATGGTATCGAAGGCGTTCTGTACATCGCTATGCGGTAAAGCTAGGAAGAACGCCAGACCTTTGACTTCTTCAGTCGACAAAGTTTCTAAGTCAAAACCTTCCATACCGGTATCCGCCATACGCAACACCGAAAATAGCAGTTTCGAGCCATCTTCACTATAACGATGGAAACATGCTAACTCACCATAACGCAGGCCATATTTCAGTAAAACTTTTAGGGTTTTTTCGCCTGAAAGAGCACGGCCTTGTGGATAAACATGCAATGAAATAATCGTTTCAGCATTAGCCAGCGAACATTCTTCATCCACAATTTTTTGCTCATGGAGATGTGCATCGAGAATACTGCTTTCATCATTAAAGTCAGAAATTTCAGCTTTTTCAATATTACTATTCAGGCTAAATTCAGCTGCTTTAGGCTCTTTTTCTGTTTCTGCTACTTCTACTGTTTCAGGCTTATTTTCTTGTTCAGCAGATGTTGCGGTTTCTTCAGTTTTGGCTACTTCCGGTTCTGCTTCTTCTGCAACCACCGGTGTGTCGAGTCGGCTTGCTGCTTTAGTTTCTGGCTGGGCGGTTTCAACCAAAGTTGGCTCTACTTTGACTGCTTCTTGTTGTTCTGTCTCAGGTGCAATGTTGTCTACTGCTTCTTCATTCAGACTCGGTTCCACACGTGCAGCTGCCGGACTTTCTGTTTTAGACAGTTGAGATCGTACATGCCTTGGAATAACCGGAGTCTGGCTGTCAGGATCAATATGCAGATCCGCATCCAGTGACGGTACAGCCTCCGCAGGTTTTTTCAAGATCAGTCTTATGCCGAATAGCATAATCACAATTGCAATAACAATCCCGATAATTGTGGTGATTTCCATGTTATACCTCCGCAGCTAAGCCGTATTCTTTTGCCTGTTCCAAATTTACTGTCACTAATTTTGAGGTTCCCGGTTCAGGCATGGTTACACCTAAAAGATCAGTCGCCATCATCATTGCAAGTTTGTTATGGGTAATATAAATAAATTGCACTTGTTCAGAAAGCTCTTTGACTAAATTACAAAAACGTCCCACATTGGCATCGTCCAGCGGTGCATCCACTTCGTCCAATACACAGAATGGTGCCGGATTTAGGCGGAAAATTGCAAAGACCAGTGCTAATGCGGTTAAAGCCTTTTCACCACCAGAAAGCAATGCCAGTGAGCTGTTGCGCTTGCCCGGTGGGCGAGCCATCAGTTTTACACCCGATTGCCATCCATCTTCAAGACTTAAACTCGCTTCACCGCCCTCAAATACTTTCGGGAACAGGTTTTGTAGCTCGGCATTGACCTGATCGAAGGTATTCATAAACAGCTTACGGGTTTCCTGATCAATACTTTTCATTGCTGCCTGCAGCTGTTCAACGGTATTTTCCAGGTCCTGAATCTGATGGCTGAGTTCGTCATAGCGTTTCGAAACTTCTTCATACTCTTCAGAAGCTGCCAGATTCACTGCACCCAGTTTATCGAATTGAGCCTGTGCTTTTTCCAGTTTGGCCTGATGTACTTTTACATCAATATTCAGCCCTGAAATTACTTCACTATTCAATTCTTTCAGTTGTTCTGAATAATGCTGTAAATCAGATTTGGTAGCTTGCCAAGCCAGACGTTTGGCTTCGAGTTCAGTACGCAATTGTTCATCTTGCTGCTGGAAAGTGTGGCGCTGCTCAGTCAGGTGCTGCTGCTTGCTTTGGATCTGATTCAACTCGATCTGCCAGTCTGCCCAGGTCTTTTGCAGTTTTTCCGTAATCAGCGCCTGTTCATTAAACTGGCTCTGTAAAGCTGGCAATTCCAGCTGTACCGGATCAACAAACTTTTTAGCCTGTTCTATTTGCGCAATAATCTGCTGATATTGTTCTTTTAAAAACAGCTGGTCTTTTTCTAGCAGTTCAGCCTGCTGCTGGCTTTGTACTGTTTGACGGCGCAGTACTTCTAATTCCTGCTGCGCTTGCTGAGTGACTAGCTGTGAGTCTTCAAGTTGAGCATTGAGTTCTTCCAGCTGAAATTGCAAGGTCTTGTAATTGGGCAGTGCCTGTTCCAGTTTCAGATTCAGTGCATGCAGATCAATTTCCAGATCATCTTTCTGCATCGCATCTTCTTCCAGCTGCTCATCCAGTTGCTGTAACTGGTTCTGCAGTTGCTGTTTTTGTACCGCAAAGGCCTGTGTCGCACTTTGGACTTTGGCAATGTTCAGATCAAGCTGTTGTAACTGCTCTTGTGCCTGCTTCTGCTGCTCATTGATGCTTTGAATCTGGCTTTGCAAAGTTTTTACTTGAGCAGTGAGTTCAGGTAACTGTTGCTCTAGATCTGCGAATTTCGGTTCAAGCTGAGTCAGTTGCTGCTCAATTTCATCCAGACGGATACGATGACTCAATGCCCCTTGTCCCGCCTGACTGGCTTCATCATAGTCCAAGGCAATTACCCAATCTGGTCCAACATGATAGCCATCTAGACTAAGAATTGATTGGCCTGTACGCAACTGCGTTTGTAAACCAACTGCCTGTTTAAAGTTCTCAGCTACGGCCACCTGTTGCCAGAGCGAATATTGAGGCGCTTCAATCCAGTCTGCTAAACAATGGAGTTCAGCGATCTGAATATTATCCTGTATCATCTGAGCTTTAAGCTGGCGTGCACTATTCTCTAAAAAATGCTCAGTTTCTTCTAATACTTGTGCAGAAAGCCATTTCGCCAGGAACTTTTCAATCAGGCTGGCATGAGCTTTGGCCTGTGGATTCAGCTTCAACACCTGCATTAACTGCACCACATCCGCTTTGACGTTTGGATTGGCTTTGGTCAGTAACTGGCTCAGGTTTTTGCGTTCTGATTGCAGCACCTGAATTTCCGATTTCAGCTGTATGAACAATTGCTGCTGACTTGCCTGTTCTGCCTGTAGCTGCTCAAGCTCAGTTTTCAGTGTTTTGAGCTGAGACTCAAAGCCAGTGATTTGCTGTTCAGCTTCAGCTTTATCAGCCTGATACTGTTCCAGCTCTTCTTGCTGCGCTTGCTGCTGAATTTGTGCTGCCTGCTGCTGCAAGGTTTCTTTTTGCTGTTCAATCCGGACAATATTTTTAGCCAGCTGTTCACTTTGCGCCAGCATTTGCTGTTTACGTTGTTGCTGTTGCTCAACCTGGGTTTTAATTTGAGCAAACTGGGCAGCAATTGTGCCTTGCTGGGATTTCAGATCAGTCAGACCCTGGTTTTGTTCCTGACTTTGACCTTCCTGCTGCTGCAATTGTGCAGTCTGATCTTCGAGTTGTTGATACAGGGTATCCAGTTGCAATTCAATCAGCTGTAAACGTTCTTTGGTCTGCGCTTTTTGTTCTTCCAGCTTCACCAGACTGCTTGAGTTCTGCTGCAATAAGGACTGCTTTTGCTGCAAGGTCATTTCCAGTTCGCTGAGCTTTTTCTCGGCCTGTTGCCATTCAGTTTGTAGCGGTGTGGACTGTTGAATCAGGCGCTGGAACAGTTCACTGGTCGCTCCCAGATCATGCTCAACAGTAGTCAATTCAGAACGTACCAGCTTAAAATTCTCGCCCAGCGTATTCATCTGCACAGTATATTCTTCTTGCAAACGCTGGCTTTGTCCACACTGGAACGACAGGATTTCAATCTTGATGGTACGGATCTGGCCTTCCAGTTCTTTATATTGAATCGCAGTTTCTGACTGGCGTTTTAAGGTTTTAAGCTGAGACTTTAACTCTGAGGCAATATCTTCCAGACGCGACAGGTTCTGCGTCGTGTGATCCAGATGCAGCATGGTCTCGCGGCGACGTGCCTGATAACGGGAAATACCGGCAGCTTCTTCAATAAAGACTCGCATTTCTTCCGGCTTGGCATCCACCAGACGGTTAATCATGCCCTGTTCAATAATTGCATAAGAACGCGGTCCTAGACCGGTTCCCAGAAAAATATCGGTAATATCACGACGTCGGCATTTGGTGCCATTCAGGAAATATTCAGACTTACCATCACGGTTAACCTGACGACGCACTGCCAGCTCATTATAGGCATTATACGCACCGCCCAGCTTGCCATAGGTATTATCAAAGCGCAGTTCTACACTGGCGATGCCCACCGGTTTGCGCTTGGCTGTTCCGGTAAAAATCACATCCTGCATGCTGCCACCACGTAGTTGGCGCGCACTGGACTCACCCATTACCCAGCGTATGGCATCAATCACATTTGATTTACCACAACCATTGGGTCCCACCACTGCAGTCCGGTTATCCTTGAAGTGTAAGGTGGTACTGTCAGCAAAAGATTTGAAGCCTGAAAGTTTTAAACTGCTTAAACGCATAGTGTCCTGATTTAACGTCGTGAGCGTCTGGCCCACGCGAGTTCAATTTGTTTCATCCGTGTCAGAGATTCCAACACAAGGTTGCGCAAGTGTCGACAAAAATCTTCCATAAATAACGTCGCCTGATGGGATTTACGAATTAAAATCGCTTCCGTCACCAGTTTAAATAATTCAAAAGATTCCTGTAGCTCACGTCTTGAAATATTCAGGGTCAGAAAATAGCTACGGCGTAAAGATGGCAGCAGTTCCTGATAGTAGCGCATCAGGTAAAGATTACCGACCATCTCCTGTTGCTGGGCCATTCCCTGAAAGATCAAATCATAAAACTTTTCGGTATGGCCTTGGCGGGTTTCGGCTTCCAATTGTTCTAATAATAGCTGAATGCGCTCTGCCTCATGACTGCGCCAGGTCTCTGCCATACGATGTACCATCTGCCCCAGCAATAAAGAGGTCAGGTCAAACAGGGCACGAACCTGCATGGCCGACATTTCCGAGACAATAGCGCCGCGACGCGGGAAGATTTCAATCAACTGGGTACGTTCAAGCAAGAGCAAGGCTTCTCGGACTGATCCCCGACTGACGTCAAGCTCCGATGCAATTCTGAGTTCCTGGATGCGTTCGCCTTCAACCAGTTCACCCCGGATAATCTGTTCACTGATATGCTTGGCAATCTGTTCAGACAAACTGTGTGCTTCTTGTTGTTGCATACTGTTCCTGTCTTATTTTTATTGATGCAAGTGCAGTCATTCTGGATGACTTTTCAGTTATTAAACGGCTTTTTTGCAGAAAATACTTTGACATTGTCAGACAATCTTGTGTCTATACAGCCAACCCAGTCAAAGAAAAAGGAGAATAGTGACCCATTCTCCTCAAAAAATTTAGCTAATAAAAAATGAGTAGTTCAGGTAGTAAAGCCTTGATAGATAAAATACAGACCAACTGTAGTCAGTAAGGCCGCAAAACATTTTTTTAATAGAACTGGTGATAATAAATGCGCCACTTTTGCACCAAATTTTGCAGTAATAAAACTCATCACACTAATACCAATAAACGCATAAATATGAATATAACCAATCGTATTTGGCACTTCGACTTCAGCTTTCTGACCAAACCAGATGAAACCTAAGGCACCGGCCACCGCGATCGGCAAACCGCAGGCAGCAGAAGTGGCTACCGCTTTCTGGATGACGACACCACAACGATTCAGGAAAGGCACAGTCAAACTGCCGCCACCAATCCCGAATATGGCCGATGCCACGCCAATGCCACCACCCGCTGCCAGCTGTAATGCGGCTGAAGGCAATTTCTGATTCGGATCAACCTGATAATGTGCGCCTCTAAACATTCTGAATGCAATCCAGACTGCAAAGAAGCCAATCAGCAATTGCAGACCTTGGCCCGATAAATAATCTGCAATTCCAGCTCCTAAGAATGAGCCAATGACCAGGCCGGGTGCCAGATTACGCACTACCTCCCATAACACTGCCCCTCTCTGATGATGCGCCATCACCGAACTAATTGAGGTCACAATAATCGTGGCCAGAGAAGTTCCGACTGCCATATGCATAATCACGCTTGGATTGTACTGGAGCTGGGTAAAAACAATGTACAGGATTGGCACGATAATCAGACCACCACCAACGCCAAACAGGCCTGCGGCAAATCCTGCAATTGCACCAATCAATAAATATATGATTAACTCCATAACGACATTTACCACGTTTAGATTCAAATGGATGTAGAAACTCGCGAACTGCAGCAACGTTTAAGTCAAGCAGGCCAACTCCCTGAAGTGCTGCTGATCAAGCCCATTACCACATCGACCAATGACGATGTCCGGGAACTAGCAACCAAAGGGGTACAACAGGTACTGGTGTGTAGCCGCGTGCAAACCCAAGGACGTGGACAGCGTCAACGTCAGTGGATTTCTCCTGAGGGGAACATCTATTTAAGCACATTGCTGCATACACAAAAAGCAATCGATGGTCGTCTGGCGCTGGAAATTGCATTAAATATCCTGCAAATGCCAAGTCTAAAAGGACTGGACTTGCAGGTAAAATGGCCCAATGACCTGTACAGCCTGCAAGGGAAATGGGGCGGCATTCTGATTGAACCGATTTCGACCCAACAGGTGGTGGTCGGCGTCGGGATCAATATCAGTCCACTCACGGAAAGCGTTCCAGACCAGCAGGTGACTTCTCTGACTGAATTGGGACTACAGCATGCTTCACGTGTGGATCTGATTGCCGAGTTGTATCTGGCTATTCAGCAAGCGGGTGAATGGTTTAATTATGGCAGTCAGAATCTACCAGCACGGTTTAAGCAATATGCCGCATTTTTCCAGCAAACAGTTGAATTTACCGATATTCAAGGCCAATATTCCGGAACTTTCCTCGGCATTCAGGACGATGGTGCCGTTATTATCGAAACGGATGCAGGTACGCAGATATTTTATCAGGGGCAACTCCGTCTTAAAAACGGCGGCTGAACAGGCATCATTCAATGAAAAAACTATGGTTGGATATCGGCAATACACGGCTCAAATACTGGATTACGGAGCAGAACCAGATCATTGAACATGCCGCGGAAATGCATTTACAATCCCCTGCCGACTTACTTCTTGGCTTGATTCAGCACTTTAAAAGTTTGGGTCTGCATCAAGTCGGAATTTCTTCAGTACTGGACAAAGCGAATAATGTCCGTATTCAATCGATTCTGACCTGCCTGAACATTCCTGTGGTTTTTGCCAAAGTACAGGCACGCTATGCCGGTCTGATCTGTGGCTATGATGATCCTTCACAGCTTGGGATTGACCGCTGGTTGCAGGTGCTGGCCGTTGCCAAGTCAGCCGATCAAAATTACTGTGTCATCAGCTGCGGGACTGCCCTGACCATTGATCTAGCCCAAGGCCAAGAACATCTCGGCGGTTATATCCTGCCGAATCTGTATTTACAACGCGATTCCCTGATCCAGAATACCAAAGGCATTAAAATCCCAGATGTAGCTTTCGAGGAACTCAGTCCTGGACGCAATACCATTGATGCCGTGCATCATGGCATTTTATTCGGTCTGCTCAGCACCATTGAAAAAGTACTGCAAGATTTTCCGGCACAGCTGATCCTGACTGGTGGAGATGCTGCACTCTTTGCCCAGCATCTCGAACGGTTTCAGCCCGTGATTGAACCAGACTTATTACTTAAAGGCCTGCAGCATTTTGCAGATCATTTGCCAGACACAGTTTGAGGAGCTCGAGTAACTTTGAAAAATCTGCATAGCCATCCAGCTTGTTAAAATGCCCTGCATTTTTGATTTCAAAAATCTGTGCATTCAGGCTATGGCCCAAACGCAGTGAAATCGGTGCAGGCACATAAGGATCATTGCTGGAAAGCAGCATTACAAAGCGTTTGGCACCATGTGATAGATTGTTCAGATCTAACTTTACTGCCTGCACCATTTTATTTAGTTCCGACCAGGCCACCAATGGTGTATCAAAAGCTGCGACCAGCATGAGCCCGCCAATTTTCAATTGCGTACGGCTATAGTGATCTTCGAGAAACTTTAGAGCACTTAAGCCACCCAAGCCATGCGCAACAATGAAACTATGCTCATCCAGATGCGGAATCTGCAGTTTCAGGTTGTGCTGCCATTCTTCCAGATCAGGTTGAAAAGGGTTGGCCAGCATGATCCGTTTGGCCTCGAACCCTGCGTCTTTGATCTGCCGGCTTAACCATGGATACCAGTGGTCATTTGAGGTCGCCTGATAATCAGGCACGATATAGACTTTCTTCGTTATATTTTTCATAGCATTGTACTTATTATATTGAGAGCAAAATGCTCCGACAAAAGTTAAGTTTTTAATTATTTATTAGCGGATGAAATTCAATATTCCTTATTCAACTTCATCCTGCCATCATTGAACCAATCTATTCATCATCTTCCCTATTCATTGGAAGATTGGATCAGATAAGGCTGAATCACTCGCCAGACTTCCGGCAGTTCAGTACAGCCTTGCGAATTAATGAAATGCCCTTGATGCTCGGCACAGACCACGATAGCATCTAGACTTTCCGCCTGCGCCAGGCTAAAGTCAGGCTGAACCCGATCATCACCTTCCGAATAAATCACTATACGTTCATCAATCTGACGTTTCAGTAAATCAAAATCCACTTCAGCCGCGTCAATGAAAGGATTAACTTCTTCCAGACGTCCCAGTCTACCATTAAAACCGGCCACTAAAACCAGTTGTTTGATTTTTTGATTTTTTAATTCGCGACTTAAATAATGTAATGCAGCCAGACATCCTAAGCTATGTGCAATAAAAATACTGTTTTCGTCAATCCCGTCAATCTGTTCACGCATTTGCTGTTCCCAGACCTCCAGTTTTGGCGTAGTCGATGGGTCAAGTCTGAGTACTTTCAAGCTGACATGTTCCTGCTGGGCTTTTTCCTGAATCCATGGAAACCAGTTTTCTTCAGGACTTGCGGTATAGCCATGCACCACAATCACTTGAGTCATTAGATACATCCTTCTGTATTATTTTATTTCGAATGTTTTCGAGTCTGCCTGATTTTTCTGGAAATTTGGGTAAGCAAATGTTGTTTCGTTTAAAGTGGATATAAAAGAAAATACAGACAATAAAAAAGGCGCTATACGCGCCTTTCTTATTTAAAACAGTTATTTTTTGTCGTTGCCGCCGAACAGTGGACCCATACCACCGCCGCCACCAAACTGTTTTTGCAGACCGCTCAGTGATTTCATCATTTTTGCCATACCCGACGGATTGGCAAATTTCTTCATCATCTTCGCCATTTGCGCATGCTGCTTGATCAGCTTGTTGACTTCTGACACTTCCATACCGCAACCTGCTGCAATACGCTTTTTACGGCTTGGATTCATCAGGTCAGGGTTACGGCGTTCCTTAATGGTCATTGACTGAATAATCGCTTCCATTTTCTTCACTTGCTTTTCAGGATTCGCCTGCGCAATCGCATCTTGAATACCAGAATTGCTCATACCTGGAAGTTTGTCCAGGAAGCCCATCATGCCGCCCATCTTGTTCATCTGCTCGAATTGCATCAGCATATCTTCAAAGTTGAAGCTACCGCCTTTCTGCAATTTCTTCGCCATTTTTTCGGCTTTTTCTTTGTCGATTTTGCGTTCAACTTCTTCGACCAAAGAAAGCACGTCACCCATGCCCAGAATACGCTGTGCCACACGTTCCGGATGGAATGGCTCAAGGGCATCCAGTTTTTCGCCCATACCAAGAAACTTGATTGGCTTGCCAGTAATCGCACGAACAGAAAGTGCTGCACCACCGCGCGCATCACCATCGGTTTTAGTCAGGATCACACCCGTCAAAGGAAGCGCATCGTTAAATGCTTTGGCTGTATTCGCCGCATCCTGACCAGTCATGGCATCGACCACGAACAGGGTTTCAGTCGGATTAATCGCTGCATGCAGCTCTTTAATCTCTTCCATCATATCGTCATCGATATGCAGACGACCTGCGGTATCGACAATCAACACATCGGCAAACTGGATTTTTGCCTGTTCAATTGCACGATTAACGATACTGATTGGCTTTTCAGTAGCACTTGATTCAAGGAAAATCGCGCCAACTTCGCCAGCCACTGTCTGTAACTGCTTGATCGCAGCCGGACGATAAACGTCGGCAGACACCATAGCCACTTTTTTCTTTTGACGTTCTTGCAGAAAGCGTGCAAGTTTGGCTGCAGTCGTGGTTTTACCCGCACCCTGCAAACCGGCAAGCAGTACCACCACCGGTGGTTTCGCTGCAAGGTCAAGGCTTTCATTGGCCTCGCCCATCATTTTGGTCAATTCGTCATAAACGATTTTGACGAAAGCTTGCCCTGGTGATAACTGAGTCATCACTTCCTGGCCTAATGCTTCTTCCTTAACTTTCGCGATAAATTCACGAGTTACAGGTAACGCAACGTCGGCTTCAAGAAGTGCCATACGTACTTCACGTAACGTATCTTTAATATTGTCTTCGGTTAGCTGCCCTGAGCCAGTAACATTTCTTAAACTCTGCGTGAGTCGTTCTGTTAAGGTATCAAACATTGCAAAATCCGCTTAAAATAGCCAGTAGCAAAAAATTGTTTCTTAAAATAGAAAATTTATGCATAGAATGCTATAGGATACTGTAGTTCGCACTGAATTTATATAAATGAATATTCATCACCCTTAAAAAGGTTTGACATGCTTAGCCTACCCTTGGTTTACACGATCTTAGCATTAATCGCTTATACCTCCTCTTTTTGGTATCTGTTCATTCATTTAATGACTAAACGTACTCCAAATCAATGGTTTGTCGGCTTAACAGCTTTAGTTGGACTGGTACTCCATGCTTTGGTTTTATCAGGTGACATGTATACCCCGATGGGGATGAATTATGATGTATTTGCCTTACTTTCCTTTACTTCAGGGCTAATGTTGCTGCTAAGCATCATTTATAGTACCTATCGGCCGATTATTGCGCTAAACCTGATTGGTATTCCCGTCGCTGCGACCGGCCTGATCCTCGGTTTTAGTTTCACCCAGCCAGCGAAAGTCATTGCACAGAATTCCCTGGGTCTGGATATTCATATTATCTTGTCCCTATCTGCTTACGCTGTGTTATTGATGGCGACGATTCAGGCCGTGATTTTGCGGTTTCAGGACCGTGAACTGAAGAAAAAACAGAAACGTCGGATTTGGGTGAATCTGTTGCCATCCTATCAAGATATGGAATCTTTATTGTTCGATATGCTGATGACCGGTTTCATTTTACTGACACTGGCATTGGGTTTCGGCTTCTTTACCATTGATAATTTCTTCGCCCAGCATCTGGCCCATAAGACTGCCTTTAGTATTGTGTCCTGGCTGGTTTATGGCGCATTATTGATTGGACACTGGAAATTTGGCTGGCGTGGCCAGAAAGCAGTTCGCTTTACCCTGCTTGGGTTTGGCCTGCTGGCGCTCGGTTTTATCGGTTCCAAATTTGTGCTGGAAATGCTTTTAAACAAATAAGCTGATTGATCTTCAATATTATAAAAACTCAGCTAAGACTGGGCTTTTTATTTAATTATCCATTCCTTTATCTGGATTTATCCTTCCCACTCGTAGCGATAGCGGCCAGCTCACTACCCGGGGCAATTCTGGGTCTTCCCATTCTGGCAATAAGGCATCTGCCAGTACATTCAGCGGATTATGTCCGAGTGCCTGGGTAGCTGCTTTTACGGCTGACCAGGTACTCATATAGCCTATCAATTGGTAAAAGCTCCACTCGACTTGTAATACCGTCGGCTGTACAGCAATTTCATGAAATGGGAATGGTAGATTTTTGTATCCTTCATCAACATGGCGGCGTTCAGGTGCCCAATAAGGCGCGATCGTCACTTCATAAAAATGTCTGAAATAATGATTCAGATGTTCTTCATCGATGCTGAATACCCCATAATTAATAAGAGCTAAAATGGTATTAGGTTTTGCAATACGGCGAACTTCCGCATAGAACTTGTCCAGATCCAGCCAATGTGCAGCCTGTGCAACTGAAATCAGATCCACACTCTGGTCAACACATGGGATTTCTTCGGCTAAGGCCTGATGATATTGAATTTTCGGATGAGGTTGGGCCTGTGCGATTTGTTTGCTACTCGCATCAATGGCAATCACCTGATCAAAATAATGTGCCAAAACCTCTGAAAACTGTCCTGAGCCACAGCCAACATCTAAAGCTACTTTCGTACTCGGTGCCAACTCTGCCAATATCTTTCCCAAAGTATCCGGATAATGCGGGCGAAACAAGGCATAATCTTGGGACTGCTGGGAGAAATGGTCTTTAAATTCCCGACTTTCCATCTGCACTTTCCTGACCTGTTTTCTCACAGCTTAACTCGATCCGGAAAGGCGACAATAGTAATTTGGTTTCATTTCCAATAATTTTAAAACTAAAAAATTAGCGTATTTTAATTATCTAAATTTTTTAAAAATCAGCGAGTTTAACTATTTTGCTTGATTTGATAATCCGCTTTAAAGTTCTGATAACTACGTCGCTCTGCGGAATTTTCGGTTAAAGCTTCTACTTCCTGCATGGTATTCAGGCAACGTGTAGTGAGCTGGATATATTGCTCGGTGCCATGGCTTTTCCAGGCAATTTCTTTTTCTTCTAAAGGACGGATGACTTTTGCCGGACTGCCAAGTACCAGATTATTTGCTAGCACTTTGAATTTAGCCTTAACTGTACTGTTGGCCCCAACAATGACATTCTCCCCGATTTCGGCCTCATCCAGAATTACACTGTTCATACCGATCAAGGCATTTTTTCGTACCACGCAGCCATGCAGAATGGCACCATGACCAACATGGCCATATTCTTCAACCAAGGTCACACTGTCCGGAAATCCATGAATGGCACAGGAATCCTGTACATTGGCATTTTTCTGGATATGAATCCGGCCAAAATCGGCACGCAACGAAGCGAACGGACCAATATAAACTCCGGCTTCAATGATCACATCACCGATCAGCACAGCCGTAGGATGAACATAAGCTTTAGGGCTGACGACAGGAATAACCCCATCAATCGCATAACATGGCATAGACTCCTCCTTGAGCTACTAGGTTCATGATCTTTTAAATATCAAAAAGTCAATTCCGGCTGCTTTAAGCCACCAAAACGTTTATAAAATTGTGGATGTGCAGGTGGCATAAGACCTTCCGCTGTCCGGGCAGTTTCCAGGAAAAACTCATCTCCTGCTGCAAATACTGTCTGATATAGATTGGTACTCAGGTTGCGCGCAATCAGTGACAACCAGTCTGTTGGCAACAGTTCAAATGGCAGATTCGGGTCTTTTAGTAAAATACGGCGATATTGATGGATCAACAGGATACGAATCTGGAAGGCTTGTACCGGATCCAGTTCCTCTTCATTTTCCACCAGATAGAAAAACTCGCGGAAATCGCTAATAAATTTTTCATAACGCTGATGCAGTTCAGGAATTGGCCAATTGGTTTCAACCATGCGTTTAATGGTTGGATAAGATTCCTGCCAGAGCTGTAAAGTTTCAGCACGAAACACTACGACCTGATCGGTCATCTTGTTATTCAGTAACAGGTTTTGCAGTTTCTGCTGATCACACCCCGGATAGGCCATGACATTGGTCGCGATATTGGCAAAGCCTAACCATTCCAGTTCTTTTTTTAGCGTTTGTTTATTTTCTAGTTCAACTGAACTGAGCAGAACCAGATCCCATTTCTGATCCCATTCATTATGCTGGAAACTATAAATTTTCTGGTCTGCGGTAATAAAACGCTGACGGCTGCTTTCGGTAATCCGGTAATAACTGGTGCGGCCAATCTTTTCTGAACTCAGCCAGCCATTTTGTACCAGACGGAATACGGCGGTACGCACAGAACGCTCATTGAAGCCAAATACATCCATCAGCTGAATCAGGCTGGCAAGACTAATGACTCCCCCACGGTGATAAATGCTGTCACCAAAAATCGTCATTACCAATGAGGTTCCACTGAGGGTCTCATTCTGAATGAAATCATCAATTACTTGTTTTAATTTCGGATTCATTACGTTCAATTTACCTTGTCAAAGCCGGATGACAGACCTGAGCCTGTCATCCAGACGTATTTAAGCGGACTTTCGGATATCAAACACCCGCTGAGCCTTACCTTCAGAACGTGGCAAGCTACCTTCCGGTAAAACTTCCACACTGACACTAATCCCGACCATGGTCTTGATTTGTACTTTCAGCTGATTTGCCAATTGGTGTGTCATATTTATAGCATTATCTTTACGCATTTCGGTACGAATATGCAATGTATCCAGATGACCCTGTTTACAAATCTGAATCTGATAATTTGGAATAAGCTGCGGAATATGCAGGATTTGCTCTTCAATTTGTGATGGGAACACATTCACACCACGAATAATCATCATGTCATCACTGCGACCTACAATCTTGTCCATACGACGCATGGTACGTGCTGTACCAGGCAATAAGCGTGTCAGATCACGGGTACGGTAACGAATCACCGGCATACCCTCTTTAGTAATGGTGGTAAATACCAGTTCACCCAGCTCACCATCAGGTAATACTTCACCAGTTTCCGGATGGATAATTTCAGGATAGAAGTGATCTTCCCAAATGGTAGGACCATCTTTAGATTCCAGACATTCCATCGCTACACCCGGCCCCATCACTTCAGACAGGCCATAAATATCCAGTGCATCAATACCCAGACGTTCTTCGATTTCACGGCGCATTTCATTGGTCCATGGCTCTGCACCAAAGATCCCGGTCTTGATCGAACAATCCTTGGCAGTCCCGAATTTTTTCTCCAGACACTCAATAATATTCAGACAGTAAGATGGCGTGACCATTAAAGCCGTTGGCTTGAAATCATGAATCAGCTGGGCCTGCTTGTCGGTCTGACCACCTGACATCGGGATTACGGTGGCACCCAGACGTTCTACCCCATAATGTGCACCCAACCCGCCAGTAAACAGGCCGTATCCATAAGATACCTGAATCGTATCTTTACTGCTGAGTCCGGCTGCGCGTAACGAGCGTGCCACCACATCTGACCAAGTGTTAATGTCATTCTGGGTATAACCGACTACAGTCGGCTGACCTGTGGTCCCTGAAGAAGCATGTACACGGACAATCTGCTCCTGAGGCACAGCAAACATGCCAAATGGATAGTTTTCGCGAAGATCCTGCTTGGTGGTGAACGGGAATTTGGCCAGGTCTTCCAGAGAGTTAAAATCGTCTGGATGCACGCCAGCATCATCGAATTTCTTTTTATAAACCGGGCTATTCTGATAAGCATGTTGCAACATCTTTTTCATACGCTTTAGCTGAACACTGCGTAACTCATCAACCGATACTTTTTCAATTTTTTCCATTGCATTGTTATTCATATTCTTACTCCTGACGCAGTCTTCCTGACCACGGTTTAATTCATTGATTGAATGATGTGTTTAATCCATATTTTCTAAAACCAGTGCAACACCTTGACCGACACCGACACACATGGTGCAGAGTGCATATTTGCCTTTACGGCGTTTCAGTTCATGCATGGCAGTAATCACCAGACGGGTGCCGCTCATACCCAGCGGATGGCCAAGAGCAATAGCACCACCGTTTGGATTGACTCGTGGATCGTCATCCTGAAGTCCTAGCTCACGTAGCACTGCAAGCGCCTGTGCGGCAAAGGCTTCATTTAGTTCGATCACATCCATCTGTTCTAGACTTAAGTTTGTCTGTTTTAATACTTTCTGCACTGCGGGCACTGGACCGATACCCATATAACGTGGTTCTACTCCTGCACTGGCGATTCCTACCACCCGTGCTAGCGGTTTCAGCCCATATTGTTCTGCGAAATATTTATTACCCAGTAGCACACAGGCTGCACCGTCATTGACACCAGACGCATTACCCGCAGTTACCGAACCACCTTCCTTGCGAAATGGTGCTTTTAAAGAAGCCAATTTTTCTAAAGTAGTATCGGCACGTGGATGCTCATCTTCAACAATCACCTGAGTAGCACCTTTGATTTCTACTGGCAGAATTTCTGCCTGAAAAATACCATTCTGCTGTGCCTGTGCAGTTTTTTGCTGGCTGCGATAAGCAAACAGATCCTGATCTTCACGATTAATCTGATATTTTTCAGCTACGTTTTCTGCCGTTTCCGGCATGCTATCTACGCCGAAACCTGCCTTGAATTTTGGATTGATAAAACGCCAGCCAATAGTGGTGTCATAAATTTCCGGAGTACGGCTAAATGCTGTGGTTGGCTTGGATTGTACAAATGGCGCACGGCTCATGGATTCTACCCCACCGGCCACTACAAATTGCGCTTCACCCGATTTAATTGCACGTGCTGCCAGACCGACAGCATCCAGACCGGAAGCACAGAGACGATTTACAGTAATGGCAGGCACACTTTCCGGCAGGCCCGCTAAAAGTGCTGCCATACGCGCGACATTACGATTATCTTCACCGGCCTGATTGGCACAGCCTAAAATTACCTCATCAACTTCTGCCCACGGCAGATTAGGATGCTGCTGTTTTAAATACTGGATCGGTAAAGCAGCAAGGTCATCGGCACGAATACTACTCAAATCACCTGCATAACGACCAATTGGGGTACGAATACCGTCAAAAATATAAGCATGTTCCATCGTTCTTGTTCCTTAGCTGGCCATCCCTTAGTCTGTTGGCGATCCTTGTTGCGCCTGTCCTAGCGCTGTCTAATTAGTTCAATATATACTAGGATGTATCACTCTTCACCAAAAATACGATACATATTTTTTAATATTTTTAAATTTGTGCCATATTAAATTCTATTTACTCATTCAAATTATTTATCTGAATAAATAAAATAAAAAAAATTAATAGATCAATATCTTGAGTAGAAAATAGTGCATAAATCTATATTTTTCAGATTTCATTTACTATCAAGGTACCACTACATATAACATAAGACCTAACTAACCATCAGACCAAATAGGTATCATATTCATACCCGTCAGGAATAGTTCAACTCGACCAAGTTGCTAAGCGATAACTGAAAGGAAAAAATCGCACAACTTTGAGCCGAATCAAATCCATCTCCGGCAGATTTAGCAGCCCTTATATTGTGGTGTTCGTTTTTGCATAAAGGCCTGAACGCCCTCACGATAATCACTAGAACGGCCCGCCAGACGTTGCAGATCGCGCTCCAGAATCAGTTGTTCATCCAGATTATTGTCTGCGGCGGCATGAATCGCTTTCTTAATCAGGGATAGACCATAAGTCGGCTGAGTCGCCAGATGTTCAGCCATTTTTTCAGCTTCTGCTTTTAACTGATCATCTTCAACTACCTGCCAGATCATGCCGAGTTGCAGCGCACGTTCAGCCGAGATTTTGTCACCCAACATCGCAAGACCCATCGCTTGAGCACGGCCAACCAGACGTGGCAGGAACCAGGTACCCCCTGAATCTGGCACCAGACCGAGACGGCAAAAAGCCTGAATAAATGAAGCAGATTTGGCAGCTACCACGATGTCACAAGCCAGTGCAATATTGGCACCTGCACCCGCTGCCACGCCATTCACGGCACAGATTACCGGTTTTGGCATTTCAGCAATCAGTTTAATCAGCGGGTTGTAGTATTTTTCAATCGATAGCCCGAGATCTGGCGCATCAGCATTTGGATCAACCACACGATCATTCAGGTCCTGACCGGCACAGAAACCACGACCTTCTGCAGAAATCACTACAGCGCGAATTGCTGAATCTTGCGCCCAGCGTTTTACGACAGAAGATACTTCCTGATGCATGGTTTCATTA
This sequence comes from Acinetobacter variabilis, assembly GCF_000369625.1. GTDB lineage: Bacteria > Pseudomonadota > Gammaproteobacteria > Pseudomonadales > Moraxellaceae > Acinetobacter > Acinetobacter variabilis. The sequence continues at coordinate 38,257 of NZ_KB850113.1, read as the reverse complement.
AAACTGTTGAGCTGTTTTGGACGATTAAAAGTCAGGTAGCCCACTGCATTTTTTTCTTCAACAATAATTGTTTGGTAATCCATTACACACCTTTTAAGTTTCTATTTCGTTCATGCATTTATCTGCATGGTGCTTAATTTAAAATCTTTACTCGTCGAAACTGAGACGAACATTTTGAGTGGTTGGACGCGCCTGGCAGCTCAGCACATAACCTTTCTGGATTTCTTCTTCTTCCAAGCTATAGTTGATCGCCATTTCCACTTCACCTTGCAGCACCTTACATTTACAGGTTGCGCATACCCCGCCCTTGCAGGCATAAGGTAGATCTGCTCCAGCACGTAAAGCCGCATCCAGAATGCTGTCATCCTGTTTGGACACTTCAATGATCAGCTCACGGCCATCCAGAATGATGTTGACCTTTTCCTCGGTACGGCTTTCGATCTGCTGTGCAGATGCTTTTGGTGCAGTACCGGTATTGAAGCGTTCCGTGTGAATTTTGCTGCGTTCGATCCCGAGGGTTGGCAACACGGTTTCTACCGCATTCATCATTTCTTCAGGACCACAGGCGAAGCAATGATCGGTTTCTGCTGGAAGCAGGCCCGCCTGAAACAACTGCTGCAATTTTTCTGCATCAATACGGCCATTGAAAATCTCGCTATCATTCAGCTCACGCGAGAAAATGTTGATCAGTTGCAGACGCTCTTTAAAGCGGTCTTTCAGATCCATGATCTGTTCAGAGAACATGGTCTGTTTCCAGGAACGGTTACCATAAACCAGTGTAAAAGTGGCATCTTGCTGACGGCTCAATACTGCTTTGACAATAGACAAAATTGGTGTAATGCCACTGCCTGCAGCAAAGCCCAGATAGTGTTTGCCACCAGCCTTGGCCGCTTTCTGGAAAAACACACCTTGTGGTGGCATCACTTCTAGTACATCGCCGACTTTCAGGTTTTCATTGGCCCAGGTCGAGAACTGGCCCTGATCAATTTTCTTGATCGCGATACTCATGTCTTCATCAGTATCACTACAGATCGAATAGCAACGACGCAATTCTCCCTGTTCTGCCATGTGACGGATGGTCAGGTGTTGGCCCGGCTGATACTGAAAACTATCGGCATGTTCTGGACTCAGTTCAAAAGCAATGCAAATTGCCTGTTCAGTCTGAGGCTGAATCGATTTGATGGTTAACGGAATAAACTGGCTCATTTCAAAATCCTTCTTGAGCTGTGGCGATCTCACGCTTTATTGTTATGGCTTGTGCGCTTAAGCCCTTAAATACATTTAAAATAGTCAAACGGCTCCAGGCATTCCTGACATTTGTACAGCGCCTTGCAAGCGGTTGAACTGAATTCACTGAGTAATCGGGTGTGCTGGCTATGACAATGTGGACACTGGATGCCATCGCTGAGTGCGACATGGGTACCGCAGCTGTTTGAACCACCTTTGGGCGGGGCAATGCCATATTGCTGCAGTTTCTGTTTGCCTTCCTCACTCATCCAGTCGGTGGTCCATGCTTCTGACAGATCGACCACAACTTTGACCGGCGTCAGCTCATGTGCTGCAAATGCCTGGGTGATTTCCGCCTTAAGCAGATCGGTTGCCGGACAGCCACTATAGGTGGGGGTCAATCGGACGATGATTTCATCCTGCGGGTTGATCTCCACCCCGCGAATCATGCCCAGGTCAAGGACCGACAGGACCGGAATTTCCGGATCGGAAACCTGTGCCAGGATATCCCAGCATTGATCTTCTACATGTCTGATCAGATTCATGCCACTCACTCCCTGTGATGTGTTGGATTTACCAGTTCATACTTGGATAGCTGCGCTGCATATATTGCAGTTCCGCCAGTACATAACCCAGATGTTCGGTATGTAGTCCCTGCTTGGCGCCACTACGGTAAGCACCACTTTCTGGCAAGCTCAGTTCAAAACGTTGCAACTCGGCAGATATGGTTTCCAGCCATTTCGGTTTCAGCAGTTCCAGATCAGGAATCAGGTAAGCATCAACCAGCTGACGCTCATCTGCAGTCAGACTGAACAGCTCTTCAGTAAAGCGCCATAGCTGGTTCAGACCATTCTGGATTTTTTCATGTGCTTCTGCCGTACCTAAGCTCAGGCGTTCCATCCATGAGGTTGAAAAACGCAAATGGTATTTCACCTCTTTCAGCGACTTGATGGCGAATGAAGAAATGTTTTCATTCCTACTATTGCTGAGTGCTGCAAACAGCAAAGCATGGTAATGATCCATCAACCACTGACGCACGATGGTTTGACCAAAGTCACCATTTGGCTGTTCACTCAACAGCAAATTGCGGTATTCACGCTCGGTACGGAAATAAGCCAGTTTGTCTTCATCACGGCCCAGTCCTTCAATTTCACCGGCAAGACTCAGTGCTGTACGTGCCTGACCCAGTAAATCCAAGCCGATATTTGCCAGTGCAATATCCAGTTCCAGCTCCGGTGCATGACCGCACCACTCTGCCAGACGGTGTGAAAGGATGAGCTGGCTGTCGCCAACATGTAGTAAAAATTGTGCTAATACCTGATTCGTCATTGCTCTGCCCTCCACCTTACATGTGCTCGATGCCATCTGGAATGTGATAGAAGGTCGGATGACGGTAGACCTTGTTCAGTGAAGGATCAAAAAACTCTGGTTTTTCATCTGGTTGAGATGAGGTAATCAGTTCAGATTTCACTACCCAGATACTTATCCCTTCATTGCGGCGGGTATAGACGTCACGGGCATTTTGCAGGGCAATTTCATCATCAGGAGCGCGCAGGCTGCCGACATGGCGGTGGCTCAGACCCTGTTTGCTGCGAATAAATACTTCGTATAAAGACCAGTTATTCTTGTTCATTTGCATATCCTTGTGCTATTCCGTTGCCTTAGGCAATTTTTCTGTTGTCTAACTGCTGCTGTTGCTTGCTGGCATAAACTGCTGCTGATTCACGTACCCATTTGCCATCTTCCCAAGCCTTGCGACGCGCTTCGATACGTTCATGGTTACATGGACCTTTACCTGCCAGCACATCGAAGAATTCATCCCAGTTCACTTCGCCAAATTCATAGTGGCCTGTTTCTTCATTAAACTTCAGATCTGGGTCCGGCACAGTCAGGCCAAGCTGCAATACTTGCGGTACGGTGTTGTCGACGAATTTCTGACGCAATGCATCATTACTGAATAATTTGATTTTCCACTGCATGCTTTGAGCACTGTTTGGAGAATTGCCATCACTTGGACCAAACATCATCAGTGCCGGCCACCAGAAACGGTTCACTGCATCCTGTGCCATCTGTTTCTGTTCTGGCGTACCTTGTGCCAGTTGCATCATGGCCTCAAAGCCTTGACGCTGGTGGAAACTTTCTTCTTTACAGATACGCACCATGGCACGTGCATAAGGACCATAAGATGTACGACACAGTGCCACCTGATTGACGATTGCCGCCCCATCTACCAGCCAGCCAATCGCCGCTACATCTGCCCAGGTCAGGGTTGGATAGTTAAAAATGGATGAATATTTCATGCGGCCAGCAATTAGCTTTTCCATCATATCATCACGGTCTGCACCAAGCGTTTCTGCTGCACTGTAGAGGTACAGGCCATGTCCTGCTTCATCTTGCACTTTAGCCAGCAATACCGCTTTACGTTTCAAAGTCGGTGCGCGGGTAATCCAGTTACCTTCTGGCAGCATGCCAATCACTTCTGAATGCCCATGCTGGCCAATCTGGCGGATCAGGGTCTTTCTATAGGCATCCGGCATCCAGTCCTTCGCTTCAATAGAAATGTCCTGCTCTATCTTCTGATCGAATGTTTGTTGTTGCTTATTCATGTTTGTTTCACTTATCCCAAGTGCTGATACACTCAAATTAAAACGATACAAATATAAAATCAATACTATTTTTTTAGTATCATATATTTTTAAAAAGCATTTTACTCTAAGTTATTGTTTATATTATTTTTATTTTTTTTATTACATGAAGTTTACTTTTTTAATCATCGATTATGATTGACATTTAAGCTTTTAGATTGCAGTTTATGAAACATCAAAAGTAAAAACAAACTCAACAACGTATCATAAATGGAGTTATACAATGTTGGAACTGGACAGCACTACCCAGAACACGGATCTTCAGGACGACACACAGGCGCATTATTCAACTAAAGTTAAAGTATTGAGTTCACTGGCTTTAGGCGGTGAACATAGCGCACAAAATGACTTACGTACGGTCTATCACGCCATTAGCGGTGAAGCGATTTACCAAGTCAGTAGCCACGGCATCGACATGCATAACGTAGTGCAATATGCCAAACAGAAAGGTGCTGCCATTGCCCACTGGACTTTCCACCAGCGTGCCAATGCCCTGAAACAGGTGGCACAATATTTACTGGAACGTAAGGAAGATTATTACTGCCTGGCAGCTGCAACCGGCTGTACCCGCAAAGATGCCTGGATTGATATTGAAGGTGGGATTGGCACCCTGTTTGCCTATTCAAGTCTGGTTCGCCGTGAACTCAGCGATGAAACTACACTGGTTGAAGATGCCTGGATTCCATTATCCAAACAGGGCAGCTTTGGTGCCAAACACATCCTGAGCCCAAAAGCCGGTGTAGCAGTGCATATCAATGCATTTAACTTTCCAATCTGGGGCATGCTGGAAAAAATTGCACCGACTCTACTAGCCGGCGTGCCATGTATTGTTAAACCGGCAACAGAAGGCGCAGAACTGACACATGCAGTGGTTAAAGACATTTTAGCCAGTAATTTACTGCCAGAAGGTGCTCTGCAGCTGATCTGCGGACAGACTTACAACCTGTTTGATCACCTGAATGCACAGGATACAGTAACCTTCACAGGTTCGGCTGCTACCGGCCAGAAACTACGTGCACATCCACACCTGAATGCCCACTCCATTCCATTCAGCATGGAAGCCGATTCGGTGAACAGCGCCATCCTGACCCAGCAAGCCAACGATGAAACCATTGACTTGTTTGTGCGTGAAGTCTTCCGTGAAATGACGACCAAGGCCGGACAAAAATGTACTGCAATTCGTCGTGCCTTTGTGCCAGCAGCATTACTCGATACTGTACAGCGGCGCCTGACTGAAAAACTACAGAAAGTAGTCATCGGTGATCCTGCACAGGACGGCGTAACCATGGGTGCTCTGGCCAGCGTTAAACAGAAGCATGATGTTGCTGCTAAGGTAGAACAACTGGCACAGGAAGCTGAAATCATCATGGGTAGCCACCTACGCCAGGATTTTAGCATCCAGGTCGCACACCCAGAAAAATCTGCTTTCTATCCGCCAACAGTGCTGTTATGTAAAGATCCAGTTCAGGCCCAGCAGATTCACAATATCGAAGCCTTTGGCCCAGTGGTTACACTGATGCCGTATAGTGACCTGTCACAACTGGCAACATTAGTAGCTCGTGGTGAAGGAAGTCTGGTTGCTTCAATTGTGCGTAACCATGATGAAAATATTGAACAGCTACTCAGCAAGATCGCGCCTTGGCATGGTCGTGTGCATATTCTGGACCGTGAGAGCGCCAAGGAAAGTACCGGTCATGGTTCACCACTCCCATTGTTAGTGCATGGTGGTCCGGGGCGTGCTGGCGGTGGTGAGGAACTCGGCGGCCTGCGTGCAGTGAAACACTATATGCAGCGTACTGCTATTCAAGGCTCACCAAATGCGCTGACTCAGGTCGGTCATAGCTGGACCGCGGGTGCGGAGGTATTTGAAGACCGTGTGCATCCATTCAAGAAATCTTTCGACGAACTGCGGATCGGTGAGCGCCTGCTGACTGCACGCCGTACCATTACTGAAGCTGATATTGTCAACTTTGGTGGTTTAAGTGGTGATTACTTCTATGCACATATGGACAAGATTGCGGCTGCAGAATCCTTGTTCGGTGAACGTGTCGCACATGGTTACTTCATTGTTTCTGCCGCTGCTGGCCTGTTTGTTGATGCTGCTCCAGGTCCTGTCATTGCCAACTACGGTATGGATAACCTGCGCTTCGTAGAACCTGTGAAAATTGGTGATACCATTCAGGTAGAACTGACCTGCAAGCAGAAAACACCAAAACCACTGCGTGATGAGCAAAAACCGCATGGTGTTGTGGTCTGGGACATCAAAGTGAAAAACCAGCGCAATGAACTGGTCGCGACTTATGACATTCTGACTCTCGTAGAAAAAGCCGCTTAAGCACTATTTTTAGACACTTAAAGCAAAAAGGGAGTCTATTTGATTCCCTTTTTTATTTATTTAAAAATAATTGTATCTTTTTAATCCAGACATATTGACGGCTATGCAAATTACTCCTAGATTAGACTAATTGATACATGTAAAAAATAAAAATAATTAAATATGTATCAAATAAACCAATCACTATAACTTGCACAGGATGTTGCATGATGAATGAAAAAACATTGGTCATAGACAAGGTTGACAATGACGTCCAACCACTCGATTCTCATCTAAAAATTACTACGCCTATCCCTGAACAGGTAGCTACAGAAATTCCACCAGCAGCTTCAGAACGTAGCAGCTATCAATGGTATGTCGTGATCATCTGTATGGTGGCCTATATTCTGTCTTTCGTAGACCGTCAGATTTTATCCCTGATGATTGAACCGATTAAGGCTGACCTAATGCTGAGTGATACCCAGTTCAGCCTGTTACAAGGGCTGGCCTTTTCTCTGTTCTATGCATTTATGGGCGTACCAATTGCCGCACTAGCCGATAAAAAATCCCGTGTGAAAATTATTTCGGTCGGGATCGCTTTCTGGAGTCTGGCAACTGCAGCCTGCGGCCTAAGCAAAAACTTTATCCAGATGTTCCTAGCTCGCCTCAGTGTCGGTGCAGGTGAAGCCGCACTTTCTCCTGCTTTTTACTCAATCGTGGCAGATCTGTTTCCTAAACATAAACTGGGCCGTGCGCTAGGCGTATATGCTATTGGCGCTTTTATCGGTTCAGGACTGGCGTTCCTAATCGGTGGCTATGTGATTGGTCTGCTCAAGGATGTCAGCTTCATTACTTTACCGGTAATTGGTGAGATCAAAACCTGGCAACTGACCTTTATGATTGTCGGTTTACCGGGTGTATTACTGGCCTTAATGATGATTCTGACCGTACGTGAACCAGAACGTAAAGGCCTCAAAATGGATGCCAATGGTGTCGCAGTTAAAGCATCTTTTAAAAATTCTATGGGTTTTATCAAAACCCATAAAAAAACTTTCTTCTGTCATTTTATTGGCTTCTCTTTCTACACCATGATGCTGTATTCCCTGCTCGGCTGGGCACCGGCCTACTACATGCGTCACTTTGGCCTGGATGCAAGCCAGACCGGATATATCCTTGGAAGTATTATTCTTGTCGCAAATACTTCAGGTGCTCTATTCTGTGGCTGGCTCATCGACTTCTTTTCTAAACGTGGCTATAGCGATGCAGCGATCCGTGCCGGTGCAATTGGCTGTGCTGCCCTGATCATTCCAAGTGTGCTATTTACTCAGGTCGACAATATGCAGTTTTCATTCGCATTGATCTTTGTCGCGATGTTCTTTTCCACCTTTCCGATTCCGGCATCAGCCGCTGCTACCCAGATGCTGACACCGAACCAGTTGCGCTCTCAGGTATCAGCAAAATTCCTGCTAATTTCCAACCTGATTGCACTCGGTGTGGGTACAACTGCGGTGGCGCTGATTACTGACCGTTATTATGAAAATACCTTAATGGTGGGTAATTCGATTTCTATCGTCAATGCGATAGCCGGCCTAATTGGTGTATTCCTGCTGTATAAAGGCTGTCAGTATTATCGTGAAAGTATGAAATTCGAAAAACTGGTCGATTAAGACAATCTTAGATTTTTAAGATTTAAATCCAGACCTTAAATCAGCCGATTTAAGGTTTTTTTATTTAGATAGCAAAAGTTCAATAAGTACTCATTCAGGATTAATCTTTTTCTGCAATTCATATGAAAATTAAACTGCCTGGACTTTCCCACCAAAAAGCCGTATAACACCGTTTTTCGAATTAACAGGTGTTGACCATTGAAACTTGTTCTTGCACCCATGGAAGGCTTAACTGACCCGATTATGCGTGATGTACTGACATCCGTCGGGAGCTTCGACTGGTGTGTAACCGAGTTTATTCGTGTCACGGATTCGGTGCTGCCAGATCATATCTATCACACCTACTGCCCTGAACTGTTAAATAATGAGGGCAAAACTGCTACCGGTACGCCAGTGCATGTACAATTTCTGGGAAATAACCCGGAAATGCTGGCAGCCAATGCAGTGAAAGTCGCTGCTATGGGCGCGCCTGCAATTGACATGAATTTCGGCTGTCCAGCCAAAACCGTAAACCGTCACCGTGGTGGTTCAGTACTACTAGATGAACCTGAAGTCGTTTATGAATTGGTCAAAGCTGTTCGTGATGCAGTGCCCGCACATATCCCGGTTTCGGCGAAAATGCGTCTGGGTTATATGGATCGCAACTTCATGATGGAAAATGCGCATGCCATTGAAGATGCTGGAGCGGCCTGGGTCACTGTTCATGCGCGGACCAAGGCCGATGGCTATACTCCGCCAGCCTTTTGGGACCAACTGCAACCGATCCGTGAAGCCTTAAAAATCAATGTCATTGCCAATGGTGAAATCTGGACCAATGCCGATGCGAAGCAATGTCAGCTAGAATCAGGCTGTGAAGACCTGATGATTGGCCGTGGTGCAGTCACTACACCTGATCTGACCCAATGTATTCGTCAAAATTCTGATGAGCCGCTCATCACCTGGAATGAGCTGCTTGAACTGCAAATCCGTTTCCTGAATGGTTCCTATAAAAAGGAAATGAATATGGTCGGCCGTTACAAACAATGGCTGGGGATGATGTCTAAGCATTATCCTGAAGCCAAAGTACTCTGGGATGAGGTCAAACGGATTAAACAGCTGGTTGAAATTACTGAAAAGTTAAAAGCCTCGAAAAATTAAGAAAAATCCTTTGAATGATTCAAAGGCTTTTCTGTTCGGATTGCCACCTGTTTAAATTTGCGACATGTTCACGGTTGGTTTTCCAGGATTTTTCTAGTACTTCCTTCTCCAAGCGAATCTGGATACGTTTAATCTTGGTATCAGAAATAACTCGCTGATTAAAGCTTTTTACATAATCTGTCCAACCTGCGCCTCGAAACACATAATTTGGCATTGGGGTTTTGAATACCGCATCTGGCATAAATACAATCACAGAATGCAGCTGGTCTGGCTCGATAATATCAGCTAGCAACTGCTCCAGAACTTTGATGTGCTTATAATTCTGATGAATCGGATTTTGAAATTTATAGCTATTTTTATAAAGTTTTTGCGTCCGGGTCTTTTGTCGCTCGCCACCAAAGATCCAGCCTTTATAGTTTTTGGTTTTAATCACAAACAGGCCATAAGGACTTAATAAGAGGTGATCAATTTGGGTTGTTCCTCCGTCTCCATCCGGAAGAGTCAAATCATTTAATAATTGATACTCAGGGTCTTTCAGATAAAGTTTGACATGCGTGGCAACAGCGAATTCTCCCAGCTTCCCTTTTAAAAATGGTTTAAATAACTTAAATACGATGGAACCAATAAAAAGTAGAAGAACCCACCATAAACTGGACCAGAGTTGGCCTAAGATTTGTGTTGCGAACAGATCCATATTTTAATTTTCATTAATTTTATGATTTTGATCTTAATGGGTTCTCTCAATATTTAACAGAATTTCTTTTTTATCCAGACCGCCTGCAAAGCCTACTAACTTACCGCTACTGCCAATCACCCGATGACAAGGTGCAATAATCGAGATCGGGTTTTTACCATTGGCAGCACCCACGGCGCGTACTGCTTTAACATTACCGACCTGTTCAGCGATTTCTCGGTAACTTCGGGTCTGTCCATAAGGAATATTCAGCAAAGCCTGCCAGACTTTTTTCTGGAAATCTGTACCAGCAAAGTCCAAAGGCAAATCAAAAACATTGCGCTGACCGGCAAAATATTCCTGAAGCTGACGCCGAGCTTCTATCAATACTGGATGCTGTGGATCTTCAACCAGAGTTGCCAACCTGACCCGATTCGGTTTTTCACAATCCCAGAGTACAGCCACCAGTGCCGTTTCATTGGCGACCAGCTGCAACTGCCCTACAGGCGAGTCCATATAAATATGACTGAGTTGCATGGCCCTACTCCTACAGAATCAAGCTTGCCAGTTTTTATTTTACTCGAAATCAAAACTGCTCAACAGCTCTTAGGAGGAGGATAATTTCATCAAAACAAGTCCGGAAATAATCAGCCCCGCAGCCAGCATACGCATAGCAGAAGCAGGTTCACCTAAAACTATAACACCGACCAGAAATGAGCCAACTGCGCCAATGCCCGTCCAGATGGTATAGGCAGTCCCTAAAGGCAAAGTACGCATGGCATAGGCCAGTAATACAAAACTGAGCACCATAAAAACAATCGTAAAAATACTCGGTGTGAGTTTAGTAAAACCCTCTGAGAGCTTCATGGAATAGGCCCAGACAATCTCAAATAGTCCAGCGAATACAAGTATAATCCAGGCCATATTGCCCTCCTCCTAATTAACAGGGTCAGGCCGTCCTGACGAATTTTCTTGTTGAATTTAATAAACTTAATCAACAAGGGAGGTCGTTCCCCCTAAAAAAAACAGGCATTCTATAAAGCAGACGGTAAAACCAAACTGCCGTTTACAAAATTTGACTGAATGAGAATTAACTTAACCATGTCTTACTCAAATGCTCAGGACAACTTGAAGATTTCAGCCTATCTTAAGGAACGCAAACACGGGAAATCGTGTTATGACATTACAGAGACTTGAGTAAGAAAAACAAACAAGGAATAAATCCATATTATTAAGTTATGCACATGAATTAAATTTAAAAAAAGCGTGGAGATCTTACACAATGAAACACATAACCAAGACCTATTGATCACTTTTTGTTTGGCTTGATTATTAACCTTTGATGAATAAACGATCACCAAAATCAAGGGTTGACATAGGTAAAAAGAACTCCAGTCGAGTTCTTTTTATACAAATTTTGTCTAAGATACAATCAATCAGGCTACAAACGATTACAAAATATGCAACATATCCATATGGTTATCAACATAGATATCTACACACTTATCCATAAAGTTATCCACAGATTTATACACCTTAAACATTTTAGAGATTAAAGTTGAATTTGACCGACTTTAGCCAGCTCACTACGCATATCATCAATCACAGCTTTATAATCCGGCTTGCCAAAAATCGCTGAACCAGCCACAAACATATCTGCACCAGCTTCTGCAATTTCACGAATATTTGCTGGTCCCACACCGCCATCTACTTCTAAACGGATATCACGACCTGAAGCATCAATGATCTTGCGTGCTTGACGTAATTTATCCAAAGTCATTGGAATGAATTTCTGTCCGCCAAAGCCGGGGTTCACACTCATTAGCAGTACCTGATCAACCTTATCCAGTACATAATCCAGATAATGCAATGGTGTCGCTGGATTAAATACCAGACCGGCTTTAGCACCACCCGATTTGATCAATTGTAAAGAACGGTCAATATGATCAGATGCTTCCGGATGAAACGTAATAATATCTGCGCCTGCTTCCAGAAAGTCACCAATCATACGATCTACAGGTTTCACCATGAGATGCACATCAATAGGTGCCTGAATACCATATTTTTTCAATGCCTTACATACACCTGCGCCAAAGGTTAAATTGGGTACATAGTGATTATCCATAACGTCGAAATGCACAACGTCTGCACCGGCCTGAAGTACATTTTCAACTTCTTCACCTAAACGGGCAAAGTCGGCAGACAAAATAGAAGGTGCAATTAAATAAGGCTTGGACATGAAAGGACCTGGCTAAGTGAAATTGGATTTTTCCCATTATATCAAATCCGCTCCGGCTACTGTGATTCGATGTTGCAAGATTAAAACGCTGTGTAACGCTTTGAGGCTTATGCCAGCATCACTGCTTGGTTTAAAGTACAGGATAATGATGAATAGTGTAGAAAACTGATGAAAAGTATTGCCCATATCCAGACGCAACAAGCTTCACGAATTGCCAAACGCCTGGCCAATCACTGGAAAAATAAATTTAATATTGATGAAACCGGACAAAATTTCCTGATTCATTTTCCAAGTGCAGAAGTGAGTCTGACACCCGAGGCAGATCATCTTACCGTAACGATTCAGAGCAATGCTGATTCCACTGACCTGAATAAACTTGAAAATGTAGTGCTGGATCATCTGATCCGTATGGGACAGGAAAATCTGACTGCCGACTGGCAAAGATAAGCACTAAAAAGCCTTGATAATCAAAGCATAATAATGATCAGAAGCTAAAAATGATGATTCGCCTGTTCATTAAAAGCATGAATCCGTTTAATTCTTTTATCCAGTTCGGGATGTGATTCCAGATATTTTTTAAACTTCCCGATCAGGCGAATCCATTTCAGTTCAGTTTCTGTCAGGTGCCGGTCTTTTCCATCGATATTGAGAGTGAAATTTTTCATTTTTAAGGTTTGTGATTCCTCTGCCAGTATTCTGGCATTTTTCACCCGCTGCAAAAAGTTCGACAAATGAATACTGGAGATCTGCTGTTGATGCAAATGTTGCATGGCATAATCATCCGCAGCAAGTTCAAGCGCCTGTGAATATCCCGCATCGGCGAGTACCGCTATAGATGCCGCCACCACATCACTTAAATCTCCCGTTACCAAGGCAAATAATCCTGCTGCACTCAAGTTGGAAATCACTTTTTGCATACTATGTTTTTGCACCAGATGACCTTGTTCATGTGCCAGTACTGCAAGGACTTCTTCATCTGCACCGCTGAGCTTGACCAGTTCATCGGTAACAATAATGGTATTGTTTGGAATCGCTGCTGCATTAAGCCCCATAGTTTCTCCACCTTGACGGAAAATAATCTTTGCAGGTTGCCCTACCGCGATTTTTTGTTCGTACAATTTTTTTAGACGTGCTTGATGCTCTGCGGAGAGCTTGGATGACTCAGTTTGCTCAATTAATTTCTGCTCAGTTTGATTTCCTACCTCGATCAAGGTCTGTTCGGGAAGTAATTGAGCGAGCTGCTGGGCGGTATGAGGAATCCCCCATTTAAGAATAAAAATTACCGCACATATCACGATAATCATCGAGAAGAAAATCAGGAGTGGAGAACGTTCAAATTTCCATATGGCATGATAGATTTCTTTGGATTTAATCTTCAGCCAATGCGGTGCTTTGGTCAAAAATTCAATCCGGCGATCTTCAGGCAGTTCGATAATCGGTTTACGCCCCCCGACCCCGCCAATATCGGCTTGGCATGGCAATGAAGTCAAAGCGATGTTTTTAACAATTGGGTATTACCGTAGAAATAGCGGATACGGCGTGCCTTTGCCCAAGGGCTATACAAAGTAAGCGTAACGATGGTTAACATCAGATTCACCATCCAGATTCCAAAATATTCCGTGGCACTGCCATGAAATCGGAAGTTATGTTTTTCTAGTGAAGGTGATGGCTGGTCAATCTCTAGTTCAGGCTTATTGTGCATCGTGTTCTTAACTGCAACTGGTTCTACCTGATTTTTGAATAGCAACTTATATGCCATTTTTATTATATTTATTTGATATTCATATAAAAAACTCCAAAAACATGACCTATTTTTGGAGTTTTATTGCACTTTTAAGTTTGCTTCACTTTTATTGCTTGGCTTATGGATTTAATTGCACGGCATGGAATTGTAGGTGGTCATCTACAAAGCTTTGAATAAAATAGTAACCATGATCATAACCCTGATGTTCACGTAAGGTTAATTTCTGGTTCACGGCATCGCAGGCTTGCTGAAATAACGCCGGATTCAGCTGGCTATAGAACTGGTCAGAAAAGCCCTGATCAATCAGGATGTCGCTAAACAGTGCACCCTTTTCCTGAACCAGCGCAGTTGCATCATGCTTCAACCATTCTTCGCGGTTTTCACCCAGATAATTCGAGAATGCTTTTTCACCCCATGGACATTGGCTCGGTGCACAAATCGGTGCGAATGCCGAAACTGAACAGAATTTTTCCGGATATTTAAAAGCCAAAGTTAAAGCACCATGTCCACCCATGGAATGACCGAAAATCCCGATCTTATCTGCCTGCACTACAAACTCTTCACACACCAGTTCATACAACTCATCGACGATAAAGCTTTCCATCTGATAATGTTCAGCCCACGGTGCTTGAGTGGCATTGATATAGAATCCGGCACCCTGCCCGATATCCCAGTGATCCCCTTTGGCAACATCATCTCCACGTGGTGAAGTGTCTGGTGTAATCAGAATCAGGCCAAGCTGGGCAGCCAAACGCTGGGCATGTGCCTTGATTGCAAAAGTCTCTTCAGTACAGGTCAGGCCAGCTAAATAGAATAAAGCCGGGCAATTTTGGCCTTCCAGAGCTTGTGGCGGCAGGAAGATGCCAAATCTGGTTGGTTTTTTTAATATTTTAGACTCAAAGCTATAAATCCGCTGTTCACCCTCAAAGCTTCGATTATTCTGTACCAGTTCCATCATCATTCCTTTTTCTATTTTCTAAAGTTGTAGATTGGTTTATGGAGCCAAAGCGACAGACGGAGATGCTGAAGTGGTCGTCGCTGGAGGGAAAAGACGCTGTTCCAGTTGTGGCAACATCAATTCCATGTTTTTGCCAATCACCCATTGTGGTTCTGACCGTTCAAATCCCTGAGCTGCTTCCCATTTAGCCACTGTAGTCTTGGCCTGCTCAAAAGAGGCTTTCAGACTGTTATTTTCACGCATGGCCTCATCAAAGAAAGCACGACCGAAATAAGTATAGTCAGCTTCGTTCGAACAACCGAATGACTGACGGTCAGCAGCAGAAGCAGTAATGATCAAGGTATTATCATTCTGCAAAGCCGAAGCGAAACTACCTGAGAAACAGGCAGAAATAACAATCACTCGCCAGCGCACACCTGAGGCATCCAAAGTATCACGCAACCATTCTGGATCAACTGATGCCAGGTCTAACGGTGCATTTTCCATTTCAAATTCATTTGGCAAGCCATGTGAGGTCATATACAGAAACAGCACATCACTTTCCCGGTTCATCTGCTGGCCAATACGACGCAAGGCCAGTTCCATGCTGGTTTTAGAAGCAAGCGGAATTTCAGTCCGTGTTGCTGGATGATTTACCAGCATAATCGAACGGCCGAAAGTCCCAAACCGGGTATCAAACTGCTTTTTAATCCGCTCTATTTCTGAATAGAACACATCCTGATAACTTGCGCCAGCGACGCCCATGAAGTACCAGTGCGATTGTGCAAATTCGCCATATTCAATTGCATCTAGTGCCTTGTTCAGCAAGATCGGCTGAGTATAGAAAGCATCTTCAGCAAAACTTGGTGGAATTTCTTCAACTTTCCAGATGGGCTGATCTTTCACCGAAATCTGCCACACCACCAAAGTAAACAGGGTGGCCAGCATAATCAGTGCCCGTTCCCACCACGGCCATTTTAATTCACGTGAAATTACCCAGACCACAGCCAGACTTTGCCAGACAAACAGCATGACAAATAGGGTCGGAATATAGGCGTAGAAAATATAGGGTAGATAATCCAGATCACCCAGATACTGGATCAGGCTCTGGAACAGCATGATATGCGTATCCAGCACTAGCCAGAGTAATGCAGGTACCAGCATCAAACGAGGATTATTCACTCGCTGGGACAAGAAAATCCCGACAATCAAGGCAATAAAGGGCCAAAGTGCATAACTGATCAGACCTTGAGAGTTAAAATCTCCCATGCGGCCGGAACTGAGCCAGCTAAACAGGCTATTAGCACAGCCGCCCAAAATGCCCCAGAACACCAGTTGTAGAATAGAGGGACGCACCAGTTGCAGCGAACGCCGAGATCCCAGAAATAACCACATCCCGGCAATTTGGTTGCTTTTAAAATCGTGCCAAAAATTGATGGAGGGTTTAAAGTCGATCATATGATTTCAGGGAGATGAGTGGCTCGCTAATGTGCCCAATAAGTTTATGCTTGATATAAGTTTTATCAATGCCAATTTTTAAATATATAACAAATCCTTGATCTATTTTGAAGCAATTCTCATATTAAGTAACCAGTTCATGCTGAAAATAGGCATCAAAACGGCAAGCATCACCAGACCATTGATGATTTGGCTCTTTTCCAGCTAAAAATACGGCCAAACGAGGACGTTTCACCACCACCCGCTTGCCAATTTTTTGTGCCAATTCTAAGAGATTATCTCCCAGATCCATTTCACCATCTTCCGGTAAAAGCAGATGTAATAACTGCATTTGTTTTTTCACCTGTGCCTGCTTTTTCGGTGCCTGCTGGTTCTGGTCACGTTGTGGAAACATCGGGTCCAGATAAACCACATCGACGACCGCATTCTGCTCAGCCTGTGATTTCAGATAGTCTGCAGAATCTGAAAAAACCAGATGAATCCGCTTAACCACCGAACTTAGAAAAGTATCCTTTTTCGCTCGGTGATGACTGTCTTCAAGCAGGGTAAATAAAATAGGATGTCGTTCGACCAAGGTCACCTGAGCACCCAAATGTGCCATCAACAGACTGTCATGACCTAGACCAGCTGTCGCATCGATAAGAGTCGGCTTTTCTCCCAAATTACAAGCACGAGCAATCATTTCCGATTTTAAAGAGGCACGTTTTAAGCGCCCTACTTCTGCTTGCCAATCTGGTTGCATTTTCATGCCATTGGCACAGAGCCATAGGCCGTCAGCATCAACACACAGCGCCAGTTCGGGATGTAAACGCAAGAAACGTGCATTCAGCTTTTCAATAACCTCAATACTAACCTCTACATCACGAGAAGAAAGCACAGCCTCGAAGTGCTGTGCTTTCTTTTGATACTCGAATTCGGTATATAAGCGAATCGTGCTTACCATAATCTCCAACCTGTAAAGGCAAATAATAAAATCAGTAAACCTGAGGCAATGCGATACCAGGCAAAAACCATGAAATCACGTTTTGCCACATAGGCTACCAAGGCACGGATTAATAAAAGCGCCGAGATGAACGATACGATGATACCGACTGCCAGAACTGTCCAGTCTTCTGTGGTACTGTAAACATCATAGCTTTGATAAAGATCGAGCAGGCCTGCACCGATAATGACCGGAATCCCCAAGAAGAATGAAAATTCAGTTGCAGCCTTACGTGATACGCCAAGGAACATCGCCCCGATAATGGTCGCACCTGAACGTGAAGTTCCCGGTATCAGGGATAAGACCTGAATCAGACCGATCCAGATTGCATCTTTCACGGTCAGATCTTCAACTTCCTGGGCACGTACCTTGGGTGGATTCTTTTCAATCCAGATAATGATCAGACCACCAACGATCAAGCCAATGGCAATCGCAATATTATTGAATAGCAGCTCTTTTACGGTTTGCCCTAAGGTCAGGCCAATCAGCACAATGGGAATAGAGGCCAGAATCAGGCCAATCCCTAAACGGCGTCCTTGCGGTTCACCACTTACGATGCCAGTTGCTGCACCCCAAAGCCGTGCCCAATATTCATAAATAACCGCGGCAATTGCCCCCATCTGAATTGCGACGACAAAAACATCGCTTTTTTCTTTGGTCCAGAAATTCATTAATTCTGAAGCCAAAATCAGATGCCCAGTACTGGAAATAGGCAAAAACTCGGTGATACCTTCAACAATACCCATAATTGCTGCTTTCAGCAGCAGTAAAAGATCCATGCTTAATCCTGATTAATTATGCTTTGCCTTGTTCTGGAATTTTTTTCCATGCGTTATCACGTAAATATACCGGAAGTGCCAATTCTGCACTGACCCAATTTTCTGTTTTTGCTGCTGCACGCGCAATCATGGCAATATCCTGTGCTGTTGCACTGACATTTTTATATTCGGATGCTGTTTCTTGAACTAGATTGGCACCTGAACCCACCACAGTAAATTTAACTGCTTCAGCACCTTGTTCATAACTCAAAAGCTGTTCTTCATCAACAGCCTGCATAATCCCTTGAGCATCTAACTGATAACTGGCGACATAGACTTCATTCATCCGTGCATCCAGTACTGCAGTTACTGCAGTTAAACCATGCAAACGATATGCCGCTTGCGCCAAAGCCTGTAAAGTGGATACCGGAATTACAGGCAGATCATTTGACCAAGCCAAAGCTTGAGTCACAGCCGCATTGATACGAACACCACTAAACGATCCCGGGCCACGACTAAAGGCAATCGCTGTCAGATCAGATACAGTCAAGCCCAGATCATTGAGGCCTTGTTCAATCATTGGAAGAATGGTTTGCGTTTGTGCCTTGGCGCGCGCATCAAGCTGAAAAAATAGTTCTTGAGTATCATCGATCACAGAGACGGAACACTGCTCATTGGCAGTCTCCAATGCCAGCACTTTCATGCACAACCTTAATTCAGAGAATATAAAAAACGTCGAATATAATACTCCACTCATATCTTCTAGGCGAGATTTTCCCAAGCCAGATACAAAAATGCCTAGAAAATTCTAGGCTTAACTGAGGACATTATTCAGATAACAGCCTAAAGCTGTACTTCTTCCAGATCCTGAAATTTCTGGAAATGCTCAGCATAGTGCATGGCACTCATTTTTAGTTTCTGAATACTGGCGTCATCTAAAGTTTTCACGACTTTGCCTGGTGAGCCCATCACCACCGAATTATCAGGAATTACTTTCCCTTCTGGAATCAGGGCATTGGCACCAATAATACAATTCTTGCCAATCACGGCATGATTCAAGATCACTGCCTGAATTCCAATCAGGCTATTATCGCCAATGGTGCAACCATGCAGCATGGCCTGATGACCAATGGTCACATAATTCCCGATGTTCATTTCAATGCCAGCATCGGTATGTAGCACTGCATTTTCCTGAACATTGGTGAAGTCACCTAAACGGATTTTGCTGTTATCGGCGCGAACGACGGCACCAAACCAGACACTCACCTGTTTGCCCAGTTCGACCTGTCCAATGACCGTCGCTGTAGGTGCCACCCAACCATCCCACGGCTGATGCGTTGCTTTTGGTGAATGTCCCTGAAATTGATATAACATGGCTGAAATCCTGTTCAACGGTTAAAAAATTTTGAGCGTTTAAACGCAGGTGAGTTAAGTAAAAATGGCCAGTCTTTTTTATAGTCCAGCCCGTACTGAAATAGTGAAATCAGCATACGTGCGGTCAGTCCCCAGACAATCTCATTTTCCACTCGCATACTGGGAAAATATAAGGACTGCTGGGCAAAACGTACTTCATAAGGCATCGGCTGGGCTTCCAGCAAATGCTGCAAGGAAGCAAAGAAAATCCGGTCAATTTCTGTCGGCTGAGGAATGAGTTGAATGGTAGGCGGAATTAAACCGACCACAGGCTTAACCAGCATCCCGTTACGTGCCTTTTGCATCGGGAGATCCCCGATCAGATGAACATCAAATGGATTAAGCGCCGTTTCCTCATACGCCTCTCTTAAGGCCACTACAATATTACTGGTATCTTGCGGGTCGCGTTTACCACCTGGAAAAGAGACTTCTCCTGCATGATTATTCATATAAGCTGAACGGCGTGTCAGCAAAACTTTGGGATCAGCTTCATCTGTGATCGCAATTAATACAGCAGCTTGTGCAGTTTGAATCCGTTTGGAAAATCGTAAATGTTTCTGCAAGCGTTGTATTAATCCCAGCTCATCCATTCATTCAGCTCCCTATGCGACTATAATTTCATCATAGCTGATTTTTGATTTGGCGGGATAGAAATGATGCCAAATTTTGATTTTTCAGTTATCCTGACCTTACTGTTATCATTGATGATGAATATGAACTTCTGTGTGAACTGTGGACATAAAACAACAGAGAAAATTCCTTTAGGCGATCAGAAGGTTCGCAAGGTTTGTACTACATGCGGATATATTCATTACATTAATCCAAAAGTGATTTGCGGTGCATTGGTGCTCTGGGAAGATAAAGTCCTGCTCTGCCGCCGTGCAATTGAACCACGTTATGGACTGTGGACCCTACCTGCCGGCTATATGGAACTGTTTGAAACCATGGAACAGGGCGCAGCTCGTGAAACCCGTGAAGAAGCCGAAGCTGAAGTGGATATTGAACAGCTGTACTGCATGTACAATATTCCGCGGATTGGCCAGATTTATGTCCTATTCAAATCTCAACTGATTGATGGAAAATTTGGTGCAGGTGAAGAAACCATTGAAGCACGTTTATTTAACGAAGATGAAATTCCCTGGAGTGAACTGGCTTTCCCAAGTGTAGAGCATACGCTTCGTCATTATTTTGAAGACCGTAAAACCAATAACTTCCCGATGCACCTAGAGACCTTGGGAACTCGTTTGGATCACACAGGTTAAAATGTCTTTTTATAAAAAAGCCCATCAAATGATGGGCTTTTTTCATTATTTTGTTTTGATGCTATAACAATCCGCTAATTTAAATGAAACACTTCCGCCACTTAGCTTGGCCAGATTGGTCTCCTCCGTCGTTTCATCAGTATTATTGTTATTATAAACTTTCTGGAAGCTGGCATAAGTATTCGCCCAACCTACGCTTTCTCCAGCTGAGTTGGTAAAGCCCACACGACTGGTTCCATTCAGTACATTAGATAAATTGAGTAATGCCCCACCAATCACAATCTTATCATCTGTATTGGTTGAAGCCTGAATAGTGGAGTTCATACCTACTAGGGCACCATTTAATGAACCAAATACAGGATCAGCGAAGACCAGTCGCATAGATACTGTTTTTTCATCTATAAATGCACGGCCTAAGGTACCGAGACGATATTGTTGAACGCCGTTATTGTCTTTAAGTCCAGCCGGCAAGATATCTCCCTGGCAACCATTAATGCTATCAGTTGCAAGATTGGTAGCGGACTGCATATTGGTACGCACATCACCATTACTATCAATCACAACACCCACTGTAACAGGGCTAATTGAGTTTTCGCTAAATTTAAACTCCATGTTGCCATACATTGGGAAAATATATTCTTCATCTGGCTCTACATTTTCAGCTGTTCTAAAAACTTGACGATCCAGATAGCTGATCGGGAAAATTTTATAAAGATCAATTGAGCCACTATAGTTGTCATCATCGGCATTAAAACGCCATAAGCCAAGACTGGCACGGTCAGCATCGCTGAGTTCAGTTTTACCTGTAGCCATCTTATAAAATGCTTCTTTACCGGCAATCACATAATCGCTCAGCAAACGACCTTGGTAAATTTCTAATGGATTGCTGTTGTTAGCCACATTCATTTTATATGGTGCATTTGATGAAAGCATTCTCGTTGCAGGGCTAATCCAGCTGGTTTGCGGTACTGCAGTAATTTGCTGTGGTTTGACCTTACGGATCAATTCCGCATTAATGCCACCCAAAGATCCCAGATTATTGGAGCCCAGTTTTAGCTGAGTGTCACGCCACTGTAGTCCACTGCCGAAGGTATAACCTTGGCGGTCTGTAATCAGGATAAAATGTCCAAATAAATATTTAGTCGTTTTATCTTTAATGTCACATACAGATTTATTACAACCCGCCAGACCATCGGAACCAGTCAAGTTACTACTAATAATGCCTGAAGTTGAGAACAGAGAAAATTCCGGTTGATATACTGCTGCACTGGCAATATTGGCCAGTTTTTTTACGACTTCAAAGGCCTGATCATCACTAATCTGGCTAATATCAATAAAAGGTTTAAGGGTTTCTGCTAAATTTGCATCTGTCAGGTTGATATCTTTATTAATTTTGCCCAGATTCTTTCGCATATCCTCTGTGATATACAAGGGCTGTACATCCGTCGGATTATAGATACGGCCTTTTTCCAGTGCCAAGGTCTGCCAGATTTTCACCAGTTTCATCGCCACCTGTACGGTTGGATCTGTCTGTTCGATTCTGGCAATGTTACGACCGGTAATTCCCTTGGCAATATCAAGTACACTTAGTCGGGGTAATTGGCTCGCTGTACTGAGGTTCATATATTCAGAGAGCTTGACAGTACCCAATTTGATTTTGGTATCACTAAAACTTTTTAGATAAAATTCAATAGTATCTGCTTTTTGACAAGTGCCTGAGGTAACACCATCATTTTGGTCAAATAAAGTAATGAAGGTATTTTCTTTATCACCACTACAATTAAAGTTAAGACCATCAATTGGATATTCAAGCCCCCATTCCAGACAATTCGTTGTAGTAGCAGAGCATGAACCATTCGTGGTGGCTTCATCATTTTGTTCTGGTATGACATTCGCACTTTCACCTCCGCATCCGCTGAGGGCGGCAAATAAAGCAGTGAAAGCAAATGGATATAATATTTTATTTTTCATCTTATTCTACTCGAATCGTCCTTATCGAATGGCGACTAGTTTTAGTTGTCCATAATTTGTCAGCATCTTGTCTTCAACATCTATAGCTGAAGCGAGTGGGGTCATTAATACATATTGGCTTTGCGCAGGAATCTGAATAATTCCCTGTATCTTCTCATGTTGAATAATATTGGCTTGTGCTTCCTGATTTTTGAAACCGCCCGCCCCTTCTAAAACACAGCCTCGTTCATCCAGAAATACAACAAATGGCCAGTAATAGGCAGGATTATTCTGACGGGAAGCATAAGACTGAATCTGAATATTTTTAATATCAGATTTTAGCTTCACAATTTCATAATCAAACTCATCTGATTTCAGTGGTGCCCGTGGCCACAGATTAATGGATTTACCTGCACTAATCTCTTTCGCATTCTTAACTTTTTTATCTTTAAAACACTGCTTACCTAAGCTTTCTACAGATTCAGGCTGAGAAATACGGTAGTAGGTTTGGGCCAGTACGACTGGACCAGAATCTACAGCAGGTTGTTGAAATAAGGATTTTATAATCGACTGTCCCACTCCTTTTTCACGCTCAATCGTCTGTACACGTGTTGACCCAATATTTTTATCAACTATCCCTTCAGGCATACTGTAGAAACGTTTTTTACCTTCCAGATTAAATTCTTTATTTTCCAGATATTCACTATCCACATATTCCACCCCTTCAATCTGACTGAAACCCTGTTTTTGAACAGGATCAGGTAATGCCTGAATGACAGGTTCAGAGGTTTGAGGCTGTGTCACTGGTGGTAAGTATTGCGGTAATTTAGACTCAACGTGTTTAGTCGGTTGTACTGGTTGTACTGGTTGTACTGGTTGTACTGGTTGTACAACTATATTATTTTTTTGCTGAACTGTTGCCACACTTTTTTCGACTATCTTTGGCTCGGATTTTTTCAGATCCTGTGCAGTAGATGTAACGGGTGTAACTAATTTTTTCGGAGTAGTGGCCGCTTGGTTTTTTGTTGTTTCTTTCTGCTCATTATTTTGACGTGGCACAACTAATGGTCGCCCATCGGGCCCAATGATCGTAATAAACTCTCTGGCATTTGTATAAAAAGACCATGGTACCAGACTTAATGCCAGTACCATTTTTATCCCTAAGTTCCCTGTTCTGATCATTTCTTCCTTACCAACGGGTGCGATAGTTCAAACCTAAAATTGTGATCTTGGTATCTGTTTTGACATTCAAGCCTGCATATGGATTCAGTAACAGGTTATTTACCCCGGTCTGGTTCGCTAGGCTACTGGTATTTGCTGGAATATTATCTTTACTGCGTAAGAAACCAATAGATAGATCCAGATCCGTATCTGCGTCAAAACGGTAGCCCACTCCTAAACCAAATAGCTGTGCACCATTAATCGGTACCATAGTATTGCGTTTATCTTTTGGAATGGCACTGGTACGTGGTTCATAGCCAGCACGAAGTTTCAGTCGGTCAGTTGCTGAATACTCTACTCCGATCCCGAAGTTCCATGGCGACTCAAACCTAAGCGGTAATGCAAGTGAAGAATCCGTTACATTGGCAGATAACAGTTTGGCAATCTTCAAGGCAGACAGGGTACGGTCGAACTCAAACTTGAATTGGTCCCAAGCAGCATAATCTGTCCAGCCAATATCAAAATTGACTTGTAGATCTGGCATTACCTTATATTTGATCCCCGCCTGAAAGTGAGCTGGGTATTCGAAATCCATGGAAACCAGACCCGATTCACTTGAAGGGATATAATTTGGAAAACCAAGAATTGCAGCTAAAATCTGGCCAGTTGGGGAGGTCATCAGACCTTTAATCATTTCCTGTGGTGCTTTGGCATTATCGATATGATATTTACCTTTTAAGCGCATTTTGGCAGCACTCTGGTAAACCATACCAAAACTGAAATCTTCAGTTGGTTCCCATAGAACACCTAGGTTATAGCTTGGACTTAAATTTTGTTCTAATGAAAGTTGCATTTGGCCAAATTTACCAAATGGGTTCATCCCTTCATCAGCATTACAGATCCCGAGCAACAAGATATCAGTAATGATGTCAGAATTTTCTTTAAATGGTGTACATACGACTTCATCAATCATACGCAACATGCCAATCAGCTCATTGGGAAAACGTAAATCTGTTTTCATGGCAATGGCTTGATAAGACATCCCGATTGAAGCACCAATTGAAAGCTGGTCGTTGACTTCATAACCAATTGATGGAGATAAATATGTAATCCGCTCCAGAGCAACCTGTTGTCCCATAAAATTGGCAGGATTACCATCTTCATGACCAAAACCTGCCACTAGTGGTGCATAAACGGCAGTTGCATACGTTGCTTTAGAACCTGGTGGTTTATAAGAGACCCCCATGGTAGGTGCTGCCATCGGGAGGCCTTCCCCCAAATCCACCATTTTTTTCAGGATAGGTACGTAGAGGCTGACATACTCTACATCACCCTTCACTGGGCCTTTAAAATCTGTACATAAATCAGAAGATACTTCAGGACCATCATTACAGACCATTGGATCATCTGAATAACCAAACACGTTATATCCAGCAGGAACAGTAAATTCACGCTGAATATCAAAGTTCGCAACAATAATTTGCTGTTCGGTCTGTAAGCCCTCAATTTTAGCCAATGCAGCCGGGTTAAAGTGAATTGCATTCACTCCTGGCGGATCTGCAGTAACCGCGTTCCCCATAGACAATGCACGCAGGTCAACAGAAAGGTTGGTACCTAATTGTGCAAAGGTATAACTTGAACAGCCCGCAAGAATAATTCCTGTTAATAACGGGCTAAGTCGAATGTTTTTCATACGACACCCCTATTAACTGAATTTCTTACCGAAACCTAAAATATCAAGTGGGAATGAAAGTCCCAGTGAAACATCTGGTGCATCTTCGGTCAGCCCCAATCCGACCGTACCATTTACAATGGTTTCTGGGGATACACGCACCCCTAAAGAAATCGCAAAAGTCGAGCTAGTCTGATCAGCGGCTGAATAGCTTTCACCCGTGTGATACTTAAATTCGGCACCAGTATTAAAGCTTTGCTGATATGACATAGTCATGGAAACATCATAGTTAAATGAATAAGCGAAACCGAAAGCAAAACCACCACTAATCCCTGGTTCAAACTCTTCAATAATTCGTGTACCGCGACGCTGATCTAAGCCTGATTCCTTAAACCCATAATTTGCAGAAACTGAGGCAAATAACACTACCGGGTCAATATATTTACGAGTACTCGCCCCCACACCGGCTGAGTAATATCCTTTACCTGCAGCCAGATCTTTTGCTGCATTAATTTCATATGGGCTATCACCTGTTTTCGTCGACAAATTGGCAAATAAAATAAGTGGTAAACGACCTGCTTTTAAAGGGAAGGGCTCCCAACGTGCACCCAGACTAATATCCCCTAATCCGGCTGTAGAGGTATCTTTTAATAAATCTGTCTTAGCCACCAAAGGTAAGGAAGCTGTTAAGGTCAGGTTATCTTTCACCCCGTACTGAAAAGTGAAAGTATTGGTCAGGCTATGTGTTGCATTTTCCTGAACACGGAGCTGATACAGCTGGCCCTGTGCCATTTCCATATCGAGTTGTGTATCTCGATAATAGGTATAATCAATATCGTAATAGGATGAAATTTCGCCTTGTTTAATAAGTGAGTATTGACGCTCATTTGAAGTAAATACTTCTTCTAGACTTGCTTCCTGAGTAGCATCTCCTTCTTTTTTCTGTAAGGCTTGAGATGCATCTACTGCTTGAGTGGCTGGAGCTTCAACAGGTGCAGCTGTTTCAACAACAGCTTCTTCCTGAACGGTTTCATATCCTCCAAGTTCAGGCTCTACTACAGCTTGAGTTGCTGCTGGTTCAGGCTGAATATCAATGGATGCAGCAGTCTCGACTACTTCTTCCTCAACCGTTTCATACTCACCCAGTTCAGGCTCATCCGCAGCCCATGCCACTCCCATAACCATCTGAATGCTGAGCGCCAAGAATGTCTTGTTCATCCATTTACTGTTCATATCCATTTCACCATTTTTAATTTTTCTATAGCCATCTTTTCGTTTTATTTATTCTTGTAATAAAGTCTGAGAAAATTATATTGATATTCCCCAAATTTTTCTGAATCTACATTACGGTTACGATCCATACGGATAGTCGATGCTTTATCGGCAATTTTATCCATATAGAACTGTGGATACTGCATATCAACTAAAGCATAACGGTTAATGGTTGCATCTTCGACATGACGCATATCCGAATCTTTTAATGCCAAAAAGTTTTTTCGATATTGTTCAGGGACATTAATTAAATATAAAGTATTGTTTTCCCAAACTTCCTTAAATCGCTGTTCATCAAAACTGATATTACCCAGTGCTGGATCGGCAACATACACCCGTCCATTTTTATAAGCTTTGTACACGACAAAATGTTTAAATCCTGCATAGGAAATAGGAACAATGGCGGGTTGTCCCTGTTTAACCAGATCTTCAAATTCTCCGCGATAGCCACCACTTTCCAGGCCTAAGGCAGCAACAAAACGCTTCATATCAAGAAGGGAAAAGCTACGACGTTCGATGATTTTATCCGTTTCACCAAATTTCATTAGGCCATTCATGACTTGCTGCTCATCCAGCCGAGTACCTACATAGCCATTTAATAAAGTCGTAAGTGCTGCTGAACCACAACTATAATCATAAGCCTGACGCACAATTCCCTGAAACTGGTCTAACAGTGCAGGTTTGACTTCCACATGTTCGCGGTGCATACGTACGAAAGAATCATTTCTTGAATCAAGAACTTCAGTATAGTGAACAGCGCCTGGTGGCTGTTTTTTAATATCCAGAGCTTCTTTGGCAGCGTAATACATCAATGCCGAGCCCAATGCAATCTCTAACATATTCTTTTACTTTTCTTATCATTGGCATGATGTGCCTAATTTTTCTTTTTATAGAGTCTTCACTCTACTTCCCTGTAACTAGAAAGATATCTTCTTTTTCAAAAAAATACAGTCTTTTTTTATTTTTTTAGATAGATGTTGTAGTCATAAAAAAAGCGCGTGTAAACACGCGCTTTTTTAAGGTAAAAATTAGTGACCAGAAATGGTAATAATTGCACCTTTTGCATATTGGCCAGTTCCCGGGCTAAAGTAAGTTTGCAGACCTTGGATTTCCATATCACCAATTGATGCTGCATTTTGGCTACCTAGGTGAATACCTTTCACATAGTTATCATGTGCACCACTTGTACTCACAATACGAATGAAACCATCGTTTGCAGTTGATTCGCCAAATACACTGATGCTTTGGTTCAATGTCAAATCTTTAGAGTTAGCATCTGTCAACTTAATGCTTTCAATGAAGATTTCACCTGGGCCTGAGGTGTTTACACCTGCAGCAACTTGTTGACCAGCTGTTGAATTATCGAAAATACCCAAATCTGTAATTGTTAAGCCCCCAGTCATTGTTGCATTCAGCTTAATCATTGCACCCTGTGGAGCAGCACCTAATTGAATATTGGCAGACATTGGACCTGTTTTAAATGATAGGCCAGATAAAATCGCATTTTCCTTACCAGCACCACCACGGCGAATACTAGTAGCTGAAGCTAAACCACTTTCATAATCTGTAAGAGATGAAGCTGATCCCACAACCCCAATTTCACCGATGTTAATATCTAAACCAGATACTTCAGCGGCAATGTTGATAAACGGGTTACCAGCACCAGCATCTGAGTCAATGGTTAAATCTGCAAGGTTACGTGAAGCTAGTAAATACGCACCATTGTCATCGTAGTTTGCACCAATCACGATACCATTAGCTGCTGTTCTACCCTTACCATTCGCTTTGATATAGATTGCACCTGCTTCACCAGTACCTCCCACAATACCATTAGCAGCCTCTCCAGGGCGAAGAACAGCTCCATCATTATTATAAATTTCAATAACACCCGCTTTTGCAGTAGAATCTTCAGCTAAACCATCATTATCATGGATAAATAGTTTTTCAATTTCAATTTTTGAAATACCGATACCGATTTTCAAACCGTCCTGACCTGTAGTCGCGCTTAGAGATGCATCGTCCAGTGATTGCATCGCCATTGCGTTTGCACTAAAAGCAACTGAAGCAGCTAAAGCCAATTTTGTGAATTTTTTCATTGTTTACTCTCCCAAGAGTACTATTTTTTTGGTTGTGAATCACTCAGTGCTGACGTTGTGTTTTTTATTTTCTGACAACGCAAAGCATCTTTCCTTGAGTAATTTTGCTCGCCCACTTAACTTAACGTCGAGTCATATTTTGATCAACTGTCGTTGGTCGCAATATTGAGCTTACCGACAAACGGTATTTGATGATTTAGAAATATTTTTTCCTATTCTTGATATAAAATACCGGGTCATATCGGAATATGCGCTACTGAATGAACGAAGCTCCTTACCATTGTCCTTTAAGTTTTGCATCTCTTCAGCTTAAAGATCTATTGCATGCATTAAGTCCCTTAGATCACCTGATATATTTAAATAATAATGGACAGCCTTTTATTGCCTGCTGTGCACAGAAATATTTTATGGTGCAGGATGGACAAATTCAGGCATTTAAGAGAGTGGATATCGAGCAATATCAGGCTGATATAGCTAAACTCATCTTAGAGCTTGAGCAAACTCCAGATATTAAAGCGAATGAATTTTCTGGGGGTTATATTGGGTTTATTGGCTATGATTACGCTGCTCAACAGCATACCCAATACCCGCAGCGGCCTCAACCTGGCCTATTTATCGGTCAGTTTGATTCTTATATTAAGTTTGAAGCTGATCAATGGGTATTCTATAGCCATGATCCGCAAGCAGCAGATATTTTCAATCATCTTCAAAATCTATTAAATCAATCACCTATACAACCGAGGTTTCAATTAAAAACTCTTTGCAGCCCACGTTGGGATAAATCTCGCTATGCACAGGCATTTCAGGATATTCAGGATTATATTCTAGCCGGTGATTGTTACCAGATTAACTTAACCCAAGAATTTACAGCACTTGCTGAAGGTTCATTATTAGGAACTGCACATGCTTTCTGGACATTAACCAATGCGCCATATGCGGGCTATCTTCGTATTGGTAATTTTGAATTATTGAGCTGTTCACCTGAACTGTTTATTGACTTTGAAGCACATCGAAAAATTGTCACCAAACCGATTAAAGGTACCATGCCACGTTTTGCTGATCCGGTGCTTGATGAGCAATCCAAACAACGATTAAAAGACTCAAAGAAGGATCAGGCTGAAAATGTCATGATTGTAGATTTACTACGCAATGACCTCAGTGTTTATGCAGAAACAGGTTCAGTCAAGACACCTAAACTATTCAATATTGAGTCATTTAATCAGGTACATCATATGGTCAGCGAAGTCGAAGCGACCTTAAAAGAAGGTGTGCATCCTTTTGATGTATTACTGTCTGCACTTCCAGGTGGATCAATTACCGGTGCACCAAAGATTCGCGCCATGCAAATTATTGAAGAGTTAGAAGGTGCTCCACGTGGAGCGTATTGTGGTTCATTAGGTTATTTTAATTTTGATGGAACAGGAAGCTGGAATATTCTGATTCGCTCGATTCAGAAATATCAGGATGAGGTTTCACTTTGGGCTGGTGGCGGAATTACGATTTCTTCTGACTGTGATGCGGAATATCAGGAATGTTTTGATAAGGTTGATGCCATGCTGGATTTACTCAATACCTGGTATAAACCTAAATAAATAAAAAAGCGACTCGGTTGAGCCGCTTTTTTATAAATCTCCCCTAACCTCTCTTTAAAAAGAAAAAGGTCCCCTCCTTTATCAAAGGAGGGTTAGGGTGGATTTAATTAAGCTAAAATATCATTTTTCAATGTATCTACTAAACGCTGATTTTGCTCATCTGTACCAATGGTAATACGTAAAAATTGATTGATACGAGGTTTATTAAAGTAACGTACGATAATGCCGCATTCCCGTAATTCAGCCGCTAACTCACCTGCATCTTTTGATGGTAGTGAAGCAAAAATAAAGTTCGCGCTTGATGGCAAGACTTTGAAACCAAGCTCATTCAACTGATTAACCAGTTTTTCACGACTGGCAATGACTTTAGCATTTTGTGCTTCAAAGTATTTCTGATCTTCGAATGAAGCCACTGCAGCCGCAATCGCAAAACGATCCATTGGATAAGAGTTAAAGCTGTTCTTTACCGCTTCAAGCGCTGCAATCAGATGGGGTTGGGCAATCGCGAAACCTACACGTAGGCCAGCTAAAGAGCGGGATTTTGAAGTCGTTTGACAGACTACTAAATTCTCATATTTTTCAATCAAACTCACTGCTGATTCAGCACCAAAATCTACATAGGCTTCATCAATAACGACCACTGAATCAGGATTCGCTTGCAGAATTTCTTCAATGGCAGACAAACCAAGCGCAATACTGGTTGGCGCATTCGGATTGGTGATGATAATACCGCCATTTGGCTGTTTATAATCATCTACCACAATTTCAAAATTTTCATTGAGTGGCAAGATTTTGGTTTTGACACCAAAGAACTGGCTATAAACCGGATAGAAACTATAGGTAATATCTGGATAAAGCAGTGGCTGTTCCTGAATAAAAAAGGCTTTAAAGATATGTGCTAGAACTTCATCAGAACCGTTACCGACAAAGACATTTTCAGCAGCCACATTTTGTTGTTTAGCTATGGCATGTTTCAATTCAGATGCATCGGGATCTGGATAAAGGCGTAAAACATCTGCGTCATTGGCTAAAATTTTTTGCACCGCTTCCACGACTTTCGGTGATGGCGGATACGGATTTTCATTGGTATTTAATTTTAAAAGGTTTTGAATTTTGGGCTGTTCGCCTGGAACGTAAGGCTCTAGCTCACGGACTTCAGGGCTCCAAAAACGCATTTGCTCTATGGTGATATTCGACATTTTCTATTCTCAAATTCCCTCTCCTTATAGGAGAGGGTTAGGGAGAGGTTAAATAATTCCCCTTACCTAACCTCTCACAAAGGGAGAGAAATATCTTTTATTCAATATAAGTATTTAATTACTGATAGCGATAACGTGCTGAGCGTGCATGCGCATCCAGATTTTCCTGCTGTGCCAGAACATCTGCAGTTTTCGCAAGGGTTTTCACACCGTCTTCAGAACACATAATCAGGCTTGAACGTTTCTGGAAATCATAGACACCCAGTGGTGATGAGAAACGTGCTGTACCCGATGTTGGTAATACATGGTTCGGACCTGCACAATAGTCACCAATCGCTTCAGGCGTATAACGTCCCATGAAGATTGCACCCGCATGTCGGATCTCTTCAGCCATTTGCTGTGCTTCATCCAGACACAGCATTAAATGTTCAGGTGCCACCTGGTTAATTAGCTCAATACCTTCAGTACGATCTTTCACAAGCACTAATGCACCACGATTGGCAATTGAAGTGCGGGCAATTTCTGCTTTTGGTAGAGCTTGCAAATGTTCTTCAATTGCTTGTTCTACTTCATTGAGAAGCTGTTCATCAGGCGTAATAAATACAGCTTGAGCAACAGTGTCATGCTCAGCTTGAGATAACAAATCCATCGCTAACCATTTGGCATTGTTCTGCCCTTCTGCATAGACCAGAATTTCTGAAGGACCAGCAATCATGTCGATACCGACCTGACCAAATACTGCACGTTTTGCCGCAGCCACAAAACGGTTACCTGGACCAGTGATTTTATCGACACGTGGAATGGTTTCTGTACCATAGGCCAATGCAGCAACTGCTTGTGCGCCACCAATGGTAAATATACGGTGTACGCCAGCCAGATAGGCAGCAGCCAAGACTAATGGGTTCAGTTCACCATTTGGAGCAGGCACCACCATAACAATTTCACCTACACCTGCCACATGTGCAGGAACAGCATTCATTAACACCGAAGATGGATAAGATGCTAAGCCACCTGGTACATAGATCCCTACGCGATCCAATGGCGTCACTTTCTGACCCAAGGTATTACCTAGAGCGTCGACATACGTCCAACCATCCTGTTTTTGTGCCTGATGGAATTCACGAATGCGGTTTGCAGCCAATTCTAAAGCTTCACGCACTTCCGTCGTCAAGCCTTCAAAGGCTGCTTTAAGTTGCTCTTGAGTCAGTTCTAAACCTGAAAATTGATGCGCTGGATGTCGATCGAACTGCTGAGTCAATTTAAGAACATGAGCATCACCATGCTGACGTACGTCAGCAATAATTTGGTCTACAGTTTTTAAAAGTTCAGGATCATTCACGGTTTCAAAAGCCAACAAGTCAGCAAATGCCTGCTTGAAGTTTTGATCTTGTGTCGATAAACGTCGCATCAATTTACCTATAAGGTTTGAATTCGAAGGCTTTAGTTTACCTGTTTTCAAAGACTTTGTCGGTAGCTAGAACAGACTTGTGCTATGAGTTTTATTGGAAATAGCTTTTGATAAAATTGATGAAAGCATTGAACTTCTTATATTTATAATCAGCAATAAAAAAACCGCCCAAAGTGGACGGTCTTTGATAAAGCTTAAATTTAAGCTTTTTTCGCCTGTTCTCGTGCTTCAACTGCTTGCTCAAGCTGAGCAAGAATCGGATTCAGCAATGCCTGCTTACGTTTAAAGCTGGCTTTGTTCACAATCAGACGTGAAGAGACTTTGCAAATTTCTTCAAGTGGTTCAAGACCATTGGCACGCAGTGTATTGCCTGTATCAACCACATCAACAATGTAATCACCTAAACCCACCAGTGGTGCAAGTTCCATTGAACCATAAAGCTTGATCACATCAACCTGTTCACCGAGGCTCGCGTAGTATTGACGGGTCAGATTCACGTATTTAGTCGCAATTTTTAAACGGCCTTTCGGACGCTCCATGCCGACTTTACCTGCTGTCATCAATTTACAGTTGGCAATTTTCAGATCTAATGGTTCATAGACATTTTGCGCGCCATGTTCCATCAACACATCTTTACCTGCAACACCGATATCTGCCGCGCCATTTTCAACATAAGTCGGCACATCAGAAGCACGTAAAATCAGGATACGCACCTGTTTATGCGTGGTTGGAAAAATCAGCTTACGTGATTTATCCGGATCTTCCAGCAGGTTAATCCCTGCTGTTTCAAGCAGAGGTAAAGTTTCTTTTAAGATACGGCCCTTGCTTAATGCTAACGTTAAACCATGATCAAAATTGCCCATTACGTCAAAGTTTGGATCATCGTTTCTCATATCACTCATTAACTTACTCGCTTAATTTGGGCACCTAAACCTTGTAACTTTGCTTCGACATCTTCATAACCGCGGTCAATATGATAAATACGGTCAATCAATGTTTCTCCTTCGGCTGCAAGTGCTGCAAGAACTAAAGAGAATGAAGCACGTAAATCTGTTGCCATCACAGGCGCTGCAGAAAGTTTTTCTACACCCGTTACGACAGCATCATTACCTTCGACCTGAATATTGGCTCCCATACGGGCCAATTCAGGAACATGCATAAAACGGTTTTCAAAAATCGTTTCAGAAATTGTGGCAAATCCACGGCCAATGGCATTGACTGCCATTAACTGGGCTTGCATATCTGTTGGGAAATCTGGATGTGGCAAGGTACGGAAGCTCACCGCCTTCGGACGTTTGCCCATCATATCCAGTTCAATCCAGTCATCCCCACGAGTGACTTCTGCACCCATTTCCTCAAACTTATCCAGTACAGCTTCCATTAAAGCCGGATCTGTATGTGTGGTTTTAACACGACCACCCGTAATAGCTGCAGCAGCCAGATAAGAACCGGTTTCAATACGGTCGGCAACCACTGCATATTCACAGCCATGCAGGCTTTCTACACCGGTAACCACTAGGGTATCGGTATCCAGACCTTCAATTTTCGCACCCATCTTGATCAGCATTTGAGCAAGATCGGTAATTTCAGGTTCGCGCGCCGCATTGCGAATCATAGTCACACCATCCGCCAATACTGCAGCCATCAGAATATTTTCAGTACCACCCACAGTCACCATATCAAATACGACTTCACCGCCTTTCAGACGACCATCGACTTTGGCATGGACATAGCCGGCCTCAACCTCAATCTCGGCACCCAAAGCTTCTAGTGCTTTCAAATGCTGATCGACTGGACGGGAACCAATCGCACATCCACCTGGTAAAGATACTTTTGCACTACCGTAGCGCGCCAAGAGAGGACCAAGCACCAAAATAGAAGCACGCATGGTCTTTACGAGTTCATAAGGGGCAAACTGGTTATCTAAGGTAGAGGTATCTGCAATAACTGTATCGCCTTCATAGCTAATCGTGATCCCAAGACCTGCAATCAGCTTCACCAAGGTATTTACATCTTTTAGATTTGGAACATTTCTAAGTGTGATTGGCGTATCAGCAAGAATCATTGCTGCTAATAATGGAAGCGCTGCATTTTTTGCACCAGAAATACGCACTTCACCGTCGAGCTTAATACCGCCCTGAATTAAGAATTTATCCATTAATTGATTAAGCTCCAAATAAGCTTGCTTTACGCCATTCTTCTTTGGTCAATGCACGAATGGTCACAGCATGCACTGCACCACTGGCAATATGGGAATTGAGAGGAGCATAAACAGCTTGTTGACGTGCAACCGGACGTTTACCTTCAAACTGATCATCCACAATACGGAGATCGAATTTTCCGCCCTGACCACTCACAGCAACATCCGCCTCAGGAAAAGCGGCTTTTAAAATTTCAGCGAGCTGTTCATTATTCATCACAAGACCTCTTATAGGACTAAGGGTGTAAAACGAGTCATTTTACTATAAATGTAAAAAATAATTCATTAGTCACATACATTATATATATAAAAAAAGAGGCTTTTAAAAACCTCTTTTTCCCCATTTGGTCGCTTAAATGGCTAAACTCTGATGATCCAGCTGCATTTCGCGATATCGGTCAATCTGTTTTTTTAATTTTTCCGTCAAAATTTTAATCGAGGTATACATGTCATCAGCATTGGCATGGGCAAAAAACTCAATACCCGGTAAACGGACAATCGCTTCTGCGATATGGTTACTACTGCCTCTTTTTGAGCGCTTATCAATCTGATGATCTTTGGAAAGCTTAACCTGCATGCTGTTCACCTGATCCAGATGTTTGGTCATCTGTGAAAATTTCGTTTTTATAGTTTCTTCAATCGCTGGCGTAATTGATAAATGATGTCCACGAATTGTTATTTGCATAGTTCTATCCCTCACCTTCATTAGGATCAGAAGAGTCACAGTTAAAAATGAAAAGAATACAATAACTTGCTCAAGCAAAATCGTGATTTAAAGCATTTATTCAGATCATTTTTACTATTTCTCAAAAGAAAAAAAGATTCATTACAATGTCATAATGAATCTCTAGAATAATCAAATTTCAAAAACTAGATCAAGACTTTTCGCTCAGAAGAGGAAGGAATATGTAACGATTCACGATATTTCGCGACCGTACGTCGTGCTACATCAATCCCCTCTTCTTTCAAAAGATTGGCAATTGCATTGTCAGATAAAGGCTTACGTGCATTTTCTTCAGCAATCATTTTCTTAATTTTAGCACGGATTGCAGTAGATGAAGCCTCTCCCCCAGAAGTTGTTCCCACATGACTCGAGAAGAAGTATTTCAGTTCGAATAAACCACGTGGGGTCAGCATATATTTGTTAGTTGTTACACGGGATACAGTTGATTCATGTAGTTCCACTTCTTCAGCAATATCCCGTAAAACCAGAGGTTTCATACCTTCAGGACCAATCTCTAAAAAGCTTTTCTGATGTTCAACAATACAGGTCGCTACTTTCAATAAAGTTTTATGTCGTTCATCAATACTTTTAATAAAGTTTTTCGCTTCCAGCATCTGATTACGCAGGTATTGATTATCTTCACTTTGATCAGCACGACGAATCATATTGGTATAAAAAGAATTTAGTCTTAACTTTGGCATCACATCAGGATTCAACATCACCTGCCAGCAGTCATTCTTTTTCATTACCACGACATCTGGGATCTGATAATCAGATTCCTTACTTTCAAACTCCAGTCCCGGATATGGCTTAAGAGTTTTCAGTAAATCAACGGCACAGCGCAATTGTTCCTGATTTAAGCCAGTTTGTTTAATGAGTTTTGGTAATTCATTGGTAATCAGCAACTCATAATGTTGCAGCAATTTGACCGCATCATTACGACAAGGGGTATTAACTGGTAGGCTATCTAGCTGAATCAATAAACACTCAGCGAGATTTCTAGAACCCACTCCAATCGGATCAAGACGCTGAACATGCTTGAGAACAACGAGTACTTCATCCTCTTCGATTTCTTCCTCATAATCCATGGAAGATAAAAGATGCTGTACTGATGCAGTAATCTCAGAAATTTCTGCATCCAGAAAACCCTTTTCATCTAGAGAATCAATAATGCAGTAGGCAATCAGCTGATCAATGCGAGAAAAGTGCAGCAGATTAATCTGCTCGAGCATATATTCTTGTAGGCTTTGCTGGCTTTGACGATTGTCTTCCCGCTCTTCGAACTCTGCTGCACCCAGACTTGTAGGTTGATGAGTATAGACATCATCCCAGTCGGTATCTACAGGGAGATCGTCCGGAAGATGGTCTGCATTAAGTTCATTAGTTAAATCCTTTTGACCCGCATCAACAGTAGAAAGACTTTCAACACTGATTTGCTCTTCAACTTTTTCTAACAAAGGATTACTATCAAGTTGTAGCTGGATTTCTTGCTCTAGTTCCAGACTGGATAATTGTAATAAGCGGATTGCTTGTTGTAACTGTGGAGTTAATGACAGCGAGTTGGCAATTCGTAATCCCACTGATAGTTTCATATGACCCCCTAATAAAAATCTCGTTTTATAAGCAATTTTCATGCCGTTTTAACTTTTATAACATAGTTTGATAAAAAAACACACAAAACTATAATGATTTCATGAACCTTAACGTCATTTTTATATAATTTTATAAGCATTATTAATCACTTATTTTTATTAAACAGTAATTAACCAATTTGTAAATTAATATAATTTGACTTAATTTTTTAAATCCCACTCATAAAAAAAAGCCCCCTGCGTGAGCAGAGGGCTTTTTGGAATAATGAGCTGGCGATGACTTACTCTCACATGGGAGACCCCACACTACCATCAGCGCTAAGAGGTTTCACTTCTGAGTTCGGGAAGGGATCAGGTGGTTCACTCTTGCTATGGTCGCCAGCACAACTGGGATGATTACTCGCTACGGTCTTATCTACGTTGCTTGCGCTTCGTTTGCCTAGCTTTCTTCAAATAGAATGCATTAACAGATTTATCCGAGTCGCAGTAGTTTGTTCGATTAGCTTAACTAAATCAAGGCTTTATCTGATCGTTAGATCAATATGAAATCAATTGATGCTTTATATACAACTGCTTGGGTGTTGTATAGTCAAGCCTCACGAGCAATTAGTATTGGTCAGCTTCACATATCGCTATGCTTCCACATCCAACCTATCAACGTCGTAGTCTTCAACGGCTCTTTAGGAGACATAAAGTCTCGGGGAAATCTTATCTTGAGGTAGGCTTCCCGCTTAGATGCTTTCAGCGGTTATCCCTTCCGAACATAGCTACCCGGCGATGCGACTGGCGTCACAACCGGTACACCAGAGGTTCGTCCACTCTGGTCCTCTCGTACTAGGAGCAGATCCTCTCAAATTTCCAGCGCCCACGGTAGATAGGGACCGAACTGTCTCACGACGTTCTAAACCCAGCTCGCGTACCTCTTTAAATGGCGA
>NZ_KB850112.1:566597-661641 GCF_000369625.1 Acinetobacter variabilis | reverse complement strand
AGCAAGCTAGGTCGGCTATATTACTCTCTATCTCTAGAAAGTCAACCAGTAATGAAAATTATTTTTAAACCCCCTTTCTAAAACCCAACTTAACTATTTTATGCTAAGTTACTGTTTTATCAGAAGTTTTAATCTTCATCACCGCCGATGGATGTGCATTCTACAGCATTTCAGATGCCTTGCAACACCTTTTTTAAATAAATCTTACCGCATGTCTAATTTTTAGCCTTTTATGAAGTTTTTATTCATTTATTATACAATTTTGCTTAAATTACGCCTATTCCTAGTAATACAGTTTATCATTCCGGGTTAAACAACGCCACTATACTCAGAACAAGGCTTTGGGGTTTCCTTATGCATCGCTCTATTTATTTATCTTTATGCTTATTTTCTTTGGCCTCTAGCCCATTAATTTTTGCTGAAGACACTACTCAGGCTGAACAGACTGAAATAGAAACTGAATCTACTACTACTGATACGGTTCCACTCAGAGAAAAAATATCTTCCAAGGTGAGTCACCTGCAAACCCAGCTAAAAGTCGATGCTAGTGCTGCACAGGCTGAAGAAGTTAAAGATCCTTTTCAGGGCTGGAATAGAAAGGTGTATCAATTTAATGATGCAATCGATCAGGCAGTCGTTCGCCCCATTGCGGTTCAGTATCA
This sequence comes from Acinetobacter variabilis, assembly GCF_000369625.1. Classification (GTDB taxonomy): domain Bacteria; phylum Pseudomonadota; class Gammaproteobacteria; order Pseudomonadales; family Moraxellaceae; genus Acinetobacter; species Acinetobacter variabilis. Next base: position 660,979 of record NZ_KB850112.1, on the reverse strand, counting down.
GGAAAAGGTTCCTCAAGATGTTCGTGGCAGCTACACCCAGTTCCGTAGCAATTTGGGTGAACCATGGAATGCGGTAAACCAGTTGATTCAGGGCCGTCCTGCTCGTGCGGCAAAATCTTTGGGCCGTTTTACCATTAATACCTTAACTACTTTAGGTCTGGCAGATCCTGCCCGTCGTCTGGGATTGGATCATGAAGATGAAAAGTTCGGGATCACACTAGGTTATTATGGTGTACCTTCTGGCCCTTATGTGATGTTACCGTTCCTGGGCCCAAGTTCTGTGCGTGATACTTTCGGTATGGCAGTCGATAGCCAGACCCGTCCACAGAAATATATTCTTGAAGATGATGAAGGCTTGTATTGGGGTGATCAATTCTGGCGTGCAATTGATAATCGTGCAGAATTACTTGATATTGAAGGTGTGTTAACAGGTGATCGTTATGCACAAATTCGCGATATTTATTTGCAGCGCACCAATTATATGATCGCCCAGAAAAAAGGTCTGGAACAGGAATCTTTATTCCTTGAAGATGACTTCGATGATGAAAATCTTGAAGATGAATCTTTCGATGAAAATGAGACTGAATCTTCTAGTGATGACCTTTGAAACCTAAGCTCAATGATGATTTGCTAGCGGAAACTGTTCGCTAGCAATCATTTGCTTGTTATAGTACATCTTATAACTCATTCCAGGATCGAACTACCTGTCTATGTATTTCATTCAACCTACCCGTGATATTCCTTATTTAGATCAAGTACTTGAGAAGCTTCCGCACGTTCAAGTAATCAAGCTGGAAGATCACGACTTGTACGATGCAACGATTATTGCTATTGCAGATGTACATGATTATCTGAAATATAAGTGGAACCTTCCGACTGTAGTATTAGCGCTAGAAAATGAAGGAACAGCCTTGGCACAAGCTTGGGAACAAGGTGCTTTGGCAGGCTGGATCTGGAATAAACTGCCTGAACAACCCGATATCGCATTACAAAAAATTGATGCGCAATATAAGCGTAATCAGGATAGTCGTGATCTTCCTTCTGCGGCAGAGCTACAAAAACGTTTGCTGCCGAATGAAATTGAATTAACCAATTATGCAGTTGAAACCTATTTTCAGCCTTCTGCCTATCTATCTGGCGATTGGTACGATTACTGGAAAATCAGCGATAAAGAAATCATTTTTTATCTTGCGGATGTTTCTGGTCATGGCGTTACCAGCAGTTTATTAACGTCCTGGATGGCGGCTTTTCATGGTCGCTCCAAAACGCCTCGTGAGCTAATCAAGAAACTAAACGGGATGCTGGTTCAGGAAAATATCGAAAAGCATATCACCATGATTGCCGGAATCCTGAACCTGGAAACCCATGTCTTGAAATGGTCCAGTGCTGGTCACTACCCTCCTCCGATTATCTTTGAACCGAATCAGGAACCAAAAATCCTGTCATCCAGCAGCTTCCCTCTTGGCCTCACTGAAGACCTTGAGGTAGACGAAAATGAGTATATCTTCAGCCGCAATGCACGTTTCATTATCTGTTCAGATGGGGCATTGGAGCCGTTTAGCGGCGGTCTGAATGAACAATTTTCCCAATTATTGCATCACTTACAAAACGAATCCTTCGAAGCACCCGAACATGTTGCCGACGATATTGCCATTCTCAGCTTTATAAGAGTGAAATAGCAGTATAATCACAAGCTTTATAAGCACTTAATTTGATTGCGACTTTCAGCTACTTGAGTATCTATAGACCCTATGGGATAATTTAATATCCTTCTCTGCAAATGGCATTTATATGTCAACAGGTCATGTTGAATATGCAAGCTTGAATGGAACGCATATTTTTAAGCTTATCGGCGAAGTGCGGGCCCAATCTTGTATTAGTCTAGACAAATTACTGAACAAACTTGAGCAGCAGGACAACGTTGTTGGCGCAATTGTTGATCTGACTGAAACCAGCTTTATTGACAGCACTGTACTGGGTGTCCTAGCAAAATTAGGACTTAAACTTAAGCAGCTCCATAAGATCCAGGCGGTGATGTTGTCGACTAACTCTGATATCACTACTCTGGCCAACAGTATGGGCTTGGGGCAGGTCTTTGTCATTTTGGATTACTGCGGTGATTCAAATGTATGTACGCGTAAACTGATGGAAGAACATGTGACGCATCAAGCGATGCTGAAAACTGTTCTGGATGCACACAAGACTTTAATGCGGTTAAATCAGAGCAACCAGAATATGTTTGAGCCCTTGGTCAAACAGTTGCAAAAAGAACAAGATAATCTAGATCAAGTTTCTGAACAAAAGGTATAAACACACAATAAGGAATCCCTATGACTTTACTTTCTGTTGCACAAATGAATTCCCAGAATGAAATTGAGCAAAATTTCATGACTATCGAATCATTAATTCAACAAAGTAAAGCAAAAGGCGCTGAACTTATTGTCTTTCCTGAAAATTTCGTCTGTTTTGCTGCTGGTAAACAGCGCGAAACCGCTGCTCAGTTCGAGAGCATTCAACAACGTCTGGAACAGCTGGCTCATCAATATCAGATCTGGATTATCGCGGGGACATTACCATGTCCTTATCGTCCTGATGGTTCGATTATTGAAGATGGCCGGGTTAGAACCGTAAGTCTATGTATTAGTCCAGAAAAAACTGAAGCCCGCTATGACAAGATTCATCTCTTTGATGTACAGGTCGGTGATGCCGTTGGTGGCTATCAGGAATCCCAATTTTTTGAACCAGGTACCGATATTGTTGTTGCGAAAACGCCTTTTTGCAATATCGGTATGATGGTCTGCTATGACCTGCGTTTCCCTGAACTCGCGCTTCATTTACGTGGCCAAGGCGCGAATATTTTAACTGCGCCATCTGCCTTTACTTACACCACTGGCCAAATGCACTGGCAATTATTATTGCAAGCACGTGCTATGGATACTCAATGCACAGTTCTCGGTGCTGCTCAACAGGGTTGGCATGGTGAAAAACGTCAAACTTGGGGACATGCCGCTGCCACAAACAGCCGTGGTCAACTTCTCGATATGGTGCATGCGGAAGGCGCACAGATTATTACGGTTGATTTTGATTTGACTGAGCAGGCCAAAGTGCGTGAGTCTATGCCACTCATGCAGCATCACAAGCTATTACAATTTTCTTAAGTCATACTTTCTACTGCATTCTCATTTACTTGCATAAATTAACAAAATCCCTGCTTATTCTTCCCTAGAAATTATGGAGCATAGAAGTTCCATAAAAGAACAAGCAGGAAATACTCTCATGTCATTAGAAAAAGCAGTATATACCGCACGTGCCAAAGCTACAGGCGGCCGAGATGGCCGTGCAACCTCTGACGATCAGATTCTGGATGTGAAACTGGCAGTGCCTAAGGAAATGGGTGGCCCAGGTGGCGGGACCAATCCTGAACAATTGTTCGCTGCAGGTTATTCAGCCTGTTTTTTAGGTGCCATGAAGTTTGTTGCCAACCGGGATAAAATCAATATTAGCAAAGATGCCTATATTGAAGGTGAAGTTGGCATTGGTCCGATTCCTACCGGTTTTGGTATTGAAGTGACTTTAAATGTTCATTTAGAAGGCATGAAACAGGAAGAAGCTCAAAAGCTGGTCGATGCCGCACACATCGTTTGTCCTTATTCAAATGCAACCCGTAACAATATTGATGTTACTTTGAATGTCATCACCTAAGTCTAAATAAATATTTGACTCTCTATCCTGAAAAATCAGAAGTCATTTCAGGATAGAGCTGATCATTCTTATAAAATTTTGATCAAAATTGCTTTATGCTATTTAATAGAAAAATGATCATTTGAGATATTTATTTAAGAAAACAGTGCCTTCCTATCCCATCGAATAAAAATTTACTCTGCCGCCTCATTGGTTACACGCAGAACTTCTTCAATCGTGGTTTTACCAGCCAGCACTTTACGTAAACCATCATCGCGAATTGAACCTGATTGCTGACGTGCATAGGTTTCCAGCTCATATTCAGCCGCATTGCCATGAATCAGACGGCGCATATGTTCATCAACCGGTACAATTTCATAAATGGCAGTACGTCCACTAAAGCCGGTATTCCCACAGCGTTCACAACCGTGCGGTTGAGGTAATCTTAAATCCTGTGGATGCTCAATATGTTCAAACAGATTTTTCTCAAATGCATCTGCATCCTTCCAGGTCGCACAATGTGGACATAAGGTACGCACCAGACGCTGAGCAACTACGCCAATTAAAGAGCTGGATAGTAAGAATGGCTCAATTCCCATATCTTTTAAACGCGTCACTGCACCAATCGCAGTATTGGTATGTAGTGTTGATAATACCAGGTGACCAGTCAATGATGCCTGAACTGCAATTTCTGCAGTTTCCAGATCACGGATTTCCCCCACCATCACCACATCTGGATCCTGACGTAACATGGCTTTTAAGGCACGGGCAAAGGTCATATCGACTTTGGTATTTACCTGAGTCTGACCAATCCCTTCTAACTGATATTCCACTGGATCTTCAGCTGTCAGAATATTTTTGGAACCATCATTTAGATCAGAGAGTGCTGCATATAAGGTGGTGGTCTTACCCGAACCGGTAGGTCCAGTCACCAGAATAATACCATGAGGACGATGCACCAGGGTCTTGAGTCGATCATAATCGTTATTCATCAAGCCCAGATGAGTCATATTCAGACGGCCAGCCTGCTTATCCAGCAAACGCATCACCACCCGCTCACCATAAGAAGATGGCAAGGTCGAAACACGAACATCGACTTCGCGACCTGCCAGACGCAAGGAAATACGGCCATCCTGAGGAATCCGTTTTTCCGCAATATCCAGCTTGGCCATGACCTTGATCCGTGATATCAGTAATGGTGCCAGCTCACGACGCGGCTGCACAATTTCACGTAGTTGCCCATCGACACGCAAGCGTACAGAAAGTCGTTTTTCGAAGGATTCCACATGAATATCTGAGGCGCCAACACGGATTGCTTCAGACAACAAGGCATTGATCAGACGGACAATAGGCGCATCATCCTCCTGATCCATCAGATCTTCGGCTTCAGGGACCGAATCAGCAAGGCTTAATAAATCCGGGTGATCTTCCAGACCAGCCGCGACCTGCTGTGACTCACCACTATCGCCGGCAAAACTGGAACTGAGTAACTGATTGAATTCTTGTTCTGTACAATGTTGATACTGAGCCGGATGACCCAGCAAACGGCGTGCTTCCTGTAATGCAAGCATAGATGTATTGTCACGACGGACAATAAAAGCCTGATCTCCCTCATAACGCAATAGCACACCATGACGTTTCGCAAAGCTATACGGGATTTGTAATTGTTTCAGTACTTGCATCGCAGATTATAATAATGATGAAAAAATTTAAATTGAGTGTACTCTAAGCATATGACAGCGTGAAGTATGTTTTCAAAGATTTAGCAAGAAAGGATGCCAACATTGCCGCAAGATCAAGAGGAATTAAACCTGCAGTCTCCCAGAATTCAATGGTGGGGAGAACAAAGTTTTGAAATTAACGAGTCCAAGGCTTGGCAATTTGGCTCTCTGCTGTTTCGTTTGACCCGAGGTTTGCAGGAATGGCGACTGGAATATTATCGTCCGACGGTGCAGTACGATTATGAACAGCAATGGCATCAGATTAATGATCCACTGTTTGCATTTCCGAAACCGGTGAAAATTGAACGCTATATGTTCAAATCTACCCAAAGCAAGTTACAGCTTATGCCGCGTCTGGCGAATCGCTCCGTAGTAATTAAACCGGTTGATCCGATTTATATTCCGGCTGGACAACGTGGAACCCTCTATATCAGCACCCCGCTATGGATTGCCGGTTTTGTCGAAGGTCAACGTGAACCGATTTTTGATCTTCCAGTGATTTTACCGAAAGACACCTGGTTTGGACCCAATCATCGTTCCGGTGAAATTTGCTATGCTACCGCAGTTGACGGAAGAACCGAGCTCCAACAATTACGTCCTCGTGCATTCCGTGCTGTGACCCCGATTGAGTTTCATAATACCAGTCAGCAGCAACTGCGTTTCGATCGGATGAATGTTCCAGTACCTGCATTGCCTCTCTTTTATAGTGCCAGCACTGAACGTCTGTGGACCTCGCAGATTAAGGTTTTGCATGAAGGTCTGGATCGCCCACCTCGGATCCGGGTGGAAAACCGTACCCCGCCCAATGCGGGTGAAGTAGATTATTTACACCCACCGCGTGATCCAGCGGGAAATTTATTTAATATGTTTGATTCATTTTTCTAAGAGCGTGTGATGCCAAATTCGAATATTCCAACCGAAGTCACCAACAGTCTCAAGGGAGTATTTACCAATATTAATACGGATCGCCTGACTGAAATTGTCGTCGCGGTTGTGCTGTGTTTTATTGGTTTCCTGATCGCACGTTTTTTCTCGAATGCTTTTATCCGTACTATCGGTATACGCTTTAATGCGCATCAGCAAATGGTCTGGCGCCGCGGGATTTTCTACTTTATTTTCCTGTTGTTTGTGATGGCGAGTTTGAAGGAAGCCGGCTTTAAGCTCAGTGTTTTCCTCGGTGCAGCGGGTATTTTAACTGTGGCTTTGGGTTTCGCTTCTCAAACCTCTGCATCCAACCTGATCAGCGGTATCTTCCTGATTGGTGAAGGATCTTTTGAGGTCGGTGATACCATTCAGATTACACTGATTCGTGGACATACCGTTGAAGGTGAAGTGATTTCGATTGATTTGCTCTCGGTTAAACTGCTTACCCAAGATAATATCTATATACGTTTGCCGAACGAACAACTGATTCGGGCTCCGGTACACAACCTGTCCAAGTTTCCAATCCGGCGTATTCCGATTACCTTGGCTATTAATTTCCATGAAGACATCATCAAGGTGCGTGAAGTACTGCTTGATGTTGCCAATAAATATCCGCTGGTTCTGGCCGATCCAAAGCCTGCAGTCACAGTCACCGCCTTCCGTGAATCTTCGATTGAACTTTTGTTTGCGATTTGGTGTCAGCAGGAAAATTATCTGAAAGTCCGTGATGAAATGCAGGAACGGATTCGAAATGGCTTTCTCGATAACCAGATTGAAATTCCGGTACCGAAAATGGGCTTTGTTGATCATCCACTGGCTCGCCCACTGGAAAATGAAGACGTTGATCAATATGCCAATGAGAAGGAGCTGAAGAGAGAGCCGGATTTAAAATAACTTTTTCTAAATCCCTCCTCACCTCCCTTTACTAAGGGAGGAACTGTCATAAAAAGCCTGTCTTTCTTTTACATATCGCTTAAAGCTGTGCTTTAAGCTCGTTCAGGGTTTGGGGAGATTAAATTAACGCTCAAATCGAGTAATTTAGATTCAAACCCTTTTCTCCCCATCCGGCATTGGTGCTATATACGCAATCAGTAGCATGACCCCACCGGCCAGCAAGAATGAAATCACACGTGTCAGTGTACCGGTATGAGACAGGTCGAATAACACCAGCTTCAAGCTGACGATCACCAGAATACTGCCTCCTAAAATCCACATTGGTTTAAGCCTTTTTAGCGTAGCCGTCCACATGGTTGCCCAAGCCAACAATACCCAAAGAATCGTCAAGCTTAGCTGCACCGTAGCATTGCTCCATAATTCCAGACTATTAAATGGTATTTGCAGATAGATATGTAGGGCCCGTAATACAATATAGCTCGACAGCCATAACAGGCTTAGCACCATCAGTACCGACCTCATACCGCGATCGTGTCCTGCCCGAATCTGCTGCAACAGCATCCATAGGAAACTGGCAAGCATGGCCAGACTGATCAGATCAAATGGATTGAATAGAGGCAGCCAGTAATATTGGAAAGCTTGCTGGTTAAACAGCTGTGAGCATATTAACCAAGCTCCCATTAATACCAAGCAGTTTTTACTTTGCCAGAGTAAACGCCACTCTGAATTTTCTTTTTGTCGGTAACACCAGAACCAGAATACCAGAGGCAGAATTACCATACTGAGATAAGGCATGCTCGGTATTAGGCATAAACTGGCTAAAGCCAGGCTGGCAAAAACACCAAAGCTCATCCACTCTTTGGATAAATCAATCCCTTTCACCGGTCTTAACCATAAAGCAGCCAGCAATAATGATGAAAGTGCAAAGATTCCACGCTCCAAAGCACTTGGCCAGACCAGAATCCCATTTTCGCTATGATCAATAGCCAGCAAAATCGCAATGATCACCAATGGCGTAAGACTGCTCCATTTTGGCAATAACCAGCACCATTCCTGATGCTTGCGTTGTATGATTTCACTTAGAACCGTATAACCCAGTGCAAGACTGAATAAACTATAAATATAAGCCTGTTCATGAGCAAACTCATCTTCAAGCAAGGCAAACAACATCAGGGTCGAAGCAAAACTGAGAATGCTCAGAAAACTGATACTTAAACTATTCAGCTGCTGGCGATATTTGGCTTTAAGCTGACTCAGGAAGACGACGGTGACATAACAGAAGCTGAGAATCCAGAAAATTTCCCGCGGTGTGGAATTAAGCTCAATCAGATAGTAAACACTACTGAAGCCTGCCATGATCAGCAGTCCCATACTCAGATAATGCGCAACCCGAATATTCTTTTCCAATGCCCAGAGATAAATCAGTACGCCTTCAACTGCCCAACCGACTACGCTCCACTGCTCTGTCAATAAAATGGGGGGAACCAAAGCCAGAAAGATCAGCATCAGGCTGAGATAACTTTGGGAAATGACCTGAACACTTTCTCTACGACGCACTAAAGTCCAACAGATTGCAAATATCCCGGTAAATAACAGACTAAGCCCGGCTTGCCAAAGCTTCTGATCAGGCTCATTGAAATGAATGAGATACAGGAAAAGATAGGCGGTAATCGGTGCAGCGAAAATTAGGGCAAGATCCAGAACCGGTTTTAAACGAAAACGGGAAAGATCCTGCCGGGCCAGTAACTGGCTAAAGCGAAAGCCCAGCCAGATGAATACCGCACTATGAGCCAGAATCAGAGTCGTCATCGTATAACGTTCGTATGTATGACCATGAATCAGGCTATACATTCCACCTACTATGACTGTGACCAGAAAAGCAATCTGGTTCAGGATTTTCCAGGGCCGCAAACTGCTAAGTAACAGCACGCCGATATTAATCAGCAAATAATAACTGATGAATTCAACCGCAGAAGCATCCCGGGTCGGCAAGGTAAACGGCGCCAGATAGGCAATGAATAAGGCCATGACTGCCAGCTCAATACTTTCCTGTTTCAAGCTTAAGTACAGCGCAATTGCCAAAATGACCAAGAACACCAGAGCTGCCAGTGGCAACGTGGCAATCACCAGATTGTAATAGGCAAAGAACAAGGTCAGAAATAGTGCCCCTAATCCCAAACCTTCCAGTGCCAGACCGAAACTTCGATTTTTAGTGATCAGAGCAAAACCCAATCCGGTCACAACAACAGCAGATAAAGCGACCAGTCCTAATTTCACCACCAAGCTCAGTTGCCAGTGCTCTGTCGCAAAACGGAGTAATAAAATAATCCCAATGACCAGAATCGCGATCGCAGCTTTGAGAACTGGATTTCCGCGAAAAATCCACTGTTGGATCTGACCCAGCAATTGTGGTGGATCTGGACTAGCTTGAGCAGCAATAGGTAAAGGAATATCTGGTTGAGTGATTTCTGGATGTGTCTGATCTGCTGATCGGTAACGAGATTGCAACTGGATAATATTACGTTCCAAACGTTGTAGCCAGCGTAATAGAAAGAAAATCCAGGCGGTAATACCAATGCCCATGAGCCAGTTAAGCTCAGTCACGCCTCCGACAATGGCGATAATAGAAGAAATATATAGCGGTATTTTAGAATTGGCTGACATAATCACCTGCGTCGGTGCTGCCAGATCCCGCATGGGCGCTTCAATGGCACTGATATATTGCATCACGCTGATCAGGAAACCCAGACCAGTGAGATAAGTCACGATCTGCAATTCCAGATACCATGCACTTATTCCCACAATTACCAGACTAATCAGCCAGATCATACGCAATTCATTTTGCCCTGCCGTCATTCTTCTCGTTCTCGTTCCTTAACCATGTCATCATACAACAGCTTGTACTGCTTATTTCATCTTCACCCGATATTCGCTAAGCTGTAGAAACCGACTTGCCCCTGCGAGTGCAGTAAAAATCACGTACAATAAAACTGTTTTTTGAATAAGGAATTGATTACATGCCACCATTTGTCTTGGTCGATGGCTCTTACTTTTTATTTCGTGCCTTTCATGCACTACCACCATTAACCACGTCAACCGGTCTGCACACCAATGCAATTCGTGGTGCGATTTCTGCTATTCAAAAACTGATGCGCCGTACCCAGCCAACCCATATGGCGGTGATTTTCGACACGCCTGAACCGACTTTCCGTCACGAGCTATCACCTATTTATAAAGGTGACCGTCCGAGCATGCCGGAAGAACTGTCACAGCAAATTCCATACTTACATGCCTTGATTCGCGCATTAGGCATTCCCCTGCATATGCTGCCAGGTGCGGAAGCCGATGACATTATTGGTACACTGGCTAAACGTGCTGAAGCTTTAGGTCATCAGGTGCTGATTTCAACTGGTGATAAAGACATGGCACAGCTGGTAACTGATAAAGTGACTCTGGAAGACAGTTTCAAAGAAAAACCAATGGATGTTGATGGGGTTTTTGAAAAGTTTGGCGTATGGCCAAACCAGATCATTGACTATCTGACCCTGATGGGCGATGCCTCAGATGGTATTATGGGTGTGCCTGGAATTGGGGCAAAAACTGCAGCCAAATTACTCAATGAATATGGCTCGATTGGTGGCATTCTGGAAAATGTCGACAAGATCAAAGGTAAAGTGGGTCAGAATATTAAAGACAATACCGATGGCATTGCATTGGATCATCAATTGGCCAGCATCATTTGCGATCTGGATTTAAGCTTCACTTATGATGACCTGAAACTTCAGGACCCAAATGTAGAAGCTTTACGTAATCTTTATACTGAACTGGAATTCCGTAACCAGCTGCAATCACTGGACCATCCGAATAATCCAAACAATCGTAACTATAAACAGGCTACCCAATCGATTACTGCTAAAGCAGCACCTGAACCTCAGGAAGCCGATGAGCAGCAAGCGACACTGAGCAGTGATAACGATCAGCTTGGAGAAGCGACATATCATACTGTATTAACTCAGGAAGATTGGGACAAGCTGTTTGAACGTTTAAATACTGAAAAACGCTTTGCTTTTGATACTGAAACCACCAGCCTGGATTATCGTATTGCACAGATTGTCGGTTTTTCGGTGGCTTTTGATGCAGAGGATGCCTATTACGTACCATTGGCACATGATTATGAAGGTGCACCAGAACAGCTAAATCGTGAAGAAATTCTGGCTCAGATCAAACCGATTTTAGAAGATGAAGCCATTCAGAAAATTGGCCACCACCTGAAATATGATGCGCATGTTCTGGAAAATCACGACATTCATCTGGCGGGCTGGTATTTTGATACCATGCTGGCTTCTTATGTGCTCAACTCGGTTGCCACCCGTCATGGCATGGATGATGTGGCTCGTCTGTACTTAAGCCACTTAACCACGACCTATGAACAGGTGGCAGGTAAAGGCGCCAAACAAAAAACTTTCAATAAAATCGAGATCGAAGCCGCAGCACACTACTCCGCAGAAGATGCACATGTGACCTATCGTTTGTTTGAAGTACTGAGCAAAAAGCTTCAAACTTATCCTGAGCTGGTCAATATTCTACACAATATTGAAATGCCTGTAGCGCGTGTGCTGACCAGCATGGAAGAAAATGGTATCCGACTGGATCTGGCTTTCTTGGATCAACTCGGTTGTGAATTTGCTCAAACCATGCAGAATCTAGAAAATCAGATCACGGAAATAGCTGGTGAAGCGTTTAATGTCAGCTCTCCGAAACAGGTCGGTGAAGTTCTGTTTGATAAACTAGGCCTAAAAGGTGGCAAAAAGACCTCTACCGGTCAGTACAGCACCAGTGAAAGTGTGCTGGAAAAACTGGAACACCCGATTGCTGAACTGATTCTGGAATATCGGGGTCTGTCCAAACTGAAAAGCACCTATACCGATGGTCTATGCAAGCAGGCCAATAATGAGACCCATCGTGTGCATACCAGTTATCATCAGGCACTGACTGCAACCGGCCGTTTATCATCAACCGATCCAAACCTGCAGAATATTCCCATTCGTGCCGAAATCGGTCGTCAGATTCGTAAGGCCTTTATTGCGCCTGAAGGCCGTGTCTTACTCGCAGCCGATTATTCACAGATTGAATTGCGTCTGATGGCACATTTATCTCAGGATGATGCACTAGTAGATGCCTTTAACCATGGACAGGACGTGCACCGCCGTACCGCAGCTGAAGTTCTCGGTATCCCGCTTGAAGAAGTGACCAATGATCAGCGTCGTCAGGCTAAAGCCGTGAACTTCGGTCTACTCTATGGCATGTCTGAATTTGGCCTGACCCGTCAGTTAGGTTTTACTCGTCAGGAATCCCAGGAATATATCAAACAGTATTTCCGCCGCTATCCGGGAATTTATGAATATATGCAGCGTACCCGTCAGGTTGCATTGGAACAAGGCTTTGTCGAAACCATTCTGGGTCGCCGTTTGTATACGCCAGATATCGATACGCGTAACATGATGGTCCGCAAAGCCGCTGAACGTGCTGCGATTAATGCACCATTACAAGGTTCGGCTGCAGACATCATTAAAATGGCGATGATTGAGGTTGATAAAATGCTACCTAAAGATCAGGCCAAAATGCTGCTACAAGTCCACGATGAATTAGTATTTGAAGTCGATGAAGCAATTGCAGATGAACTGGCACCTCAACTGGCTGAAGTGATGCAATCCGTGATTGAAATCTCTGTGCCTTTGGTCGTGGAAGTTGGTAAAGGCATGAACTGGGATGAAGCGCATTAATACTAAAGCCCCTTCCTCCTTTTAGGAGGAAGGTTGGGATGGAGGTTATTTGAATTTATAGACCTTACCCTAACCCTTTCCTACAAGGAGAGGGAATTTTCTTGAAATAAAAAAGGACGCTTAGGCGTCCTTTTTCTTTGGGATCTGATTAAAGACCGGTTAGCAATACAATTGCCACCTGATTCATGATCATTTCAATTACGATCAATGCCAAAATTGCCAGAATTGGAGACAGGTCGATCATCCCCATATTCGGCATGATACGGCGGAACGGTGCCAATAATGGTTCTGCAAGTTCCTGAACCACTTCAATATAAGGTGAACGGGATTGGGTAAACATCACCACCCAGCTCAAAATAATCGTTGCAAAAATCAGGTAACGACAGAAGCGGATCAAATCCTGCATCATGGTGACGAAGGTTAGAATAAGCAAATGGATTGGACCATTTGGCATTCCCCCGGACAAATACATGATGCCAAAAATTTTCAGCAAATACAGCACGACTAAAAGTGCCAGTGCAGCAGTATTCACCCGGCCTTTACCTGCGGTTGGGAAAATACGCCCGAACACATCTACAATTTTAGTCGCTTTGACAGTAGATAGAACGACAGGATTATAAGGACTCACCGCGGCCAATTGCATTAAAAAGCGGAAGAATACGAGCAAAATCGCGACGTTAATGATAATGCCAAAAATTAGCGCAGAATTTGCACCCATACTTGAACGTTCCTAAAAATTAAACTGAAGATTATTTGCTATTGTCACTGAGCTCTTGGGCCAGTTCCTGACTACGTTTTTGCGCAGCAGCAAGCGCTGCCTGAATATTCTGAGAAATTTGCGCGCGATCAAATACTTCCAATGCCGCTTGAGTTGTACCATTCGGAGATGTGACATTCTTACGCAGCTCTGCTGGTGTATTAGAACTGGTGATCGCCATTTGCGCTGCCCCCAAAGCAGTTTGCAACGTCAATGCAGTAGCTACTTTTTCATCCAGACCTAAATTCTTGCCTGCACGAATCATGCTTTCCATCATATAGAAGAAGTAAGCAGGCCCTGAACCAGACACAGCAGTTACGGCATCAATCTGAGCTTCTGAGTTTACCCAAATTGTCAGGCCGGTAGAAGCCAAAATCTGACTCGCCAGCTCACGGTCATCACTACCAACTTCTGCATTGGCAAATAAACCATGTGCACCAGTCTGTACCAATGCGGGTGTATTTGGCATCACACGGACAATACGGTCAGTACCCAATAGCACAGATAGTGTTGCAATCTCGGCACCCGCAACAATTGAAATCACCAGCTTACCAGCAAGTAAACCTTGAAGTGGTTTTAACACACCAGCTAAAACCTGTGGTTTGACTGCAAACAGGACGATATCCGCATCTTTAATAGCAGCAATATTATCATCAGTGACATTGACTTCTTTTTCTGCAAGAAGTGAGCGTACTTTCTCAACCGGATCAGAAACTGTAATACGCGTTGCTGGCAACCCCTGCGAAATTAGCCCGCCAATCAAGGCTTGTGCCATATTACCGCCACCAATAAAACTAATATTACAATTTAAAGCTGCACTCATGTTTAATGCTCGTCGTTGAATTCTAAAGTTGAAGAAACCGAAATGGGTAGCCACCCCCCTGCCTCACAATATGCAGATTGAGCTAACCAAAATCCTTTAGGTGTAAACACGCCTAGCATAACATTATCTGTGCTTAATATTTGAATAGTATGCCGAGTCCAGGGAAATATTTGCGCTTCCTGAATGGCTTTTTTGAGCGGCCAGTGCCCCATCCGGCCATAGAGATGAATTTTTTCACCCCCCTTCCGTTGACGTAAATACAAGGGTTGTCCTAATAAAGTGGGAGACAATCCTATCTCAGCCCTTTGAATCCCGAATTGACCAGAAGGAAGATGAACCTGATTTTTATTCTGTAAAATGATCTGCTGTTCAGCTACGTTTAGCTGTTGATCAGCCAGATAAACTTCAGCTTTTAGGCGATGTAACTGCTGCTGATAACGCACGTAATAATAGCCCGACCAATGCAGCGCTGCCTGAGCATCCTGTTTCGCTTCGATTACTTCGGTCTGTACACGCTCAACCATGTCCAGAGAAGGACGATATTGTCCTTCGCCTTTCATCCAGACCGAGATTAACTGGCGCTGCCGTGCTTTGGATAAACTTGAGAATGAAGGTATATCGAGGATTTCGGCATTGCCACAGCGTTTCAGATCCTGCTCCAATACTTCTTGCAGAATGTTTTGCGCATCTTGCATCAGTTCACTGGTACGTGCCAAGGCGGACTGCATTTTCGGATAGCGATGACTTAAGACTGGCCATAGCACCTGACGTGCCCAAGCACGGTCATAATGGGTATTCTGATTGGTCGGATCTTCAATATTCTGGATGTTTAAATCTGCTGCCCATTGGCAAATCTGCTCACGGGAAATATCCAGCAGTGGCCGCCAAATGGTTAAATCGTGGCGTATATCGATCGCTTTCATGGCGGCCAGACCATCAATCCCTGCACCAGAAAGTAAGCGCAACATTAAAGTTTCTGCCTGATCCTGCTGATGATGAGCCAAGACTAGAACTTCATTGGGCTGAAGATGTTGTAAATAAGCTTGGTAACGCGATTGGCGAGCCTGAGATTCCAGATTGCCACTGGCAACATGGACCGGCTGAATGATGCAGGGAATATTTAGTTGCTGACACTGTTGCTGGACAAAAGTGCCCCATTCCCCGCTGATACTTTGCAATTGATGATCAACATAGATCGCACGGATTTTTCCCGGGCACAAAAAAAACATCAGATGCAGCAACAGCATGGAATCCACGCCGCCACTACATCCGATTAGAAATTTTGTCTCTGCAGGAAAGCCCTGCAGTTGCTTTAAGATGCCAGACCTAAATTGTCGCTGCCAAACTTCATTAAACGTTGGTAACGTGCTTCGCATCGTGCTTGTGGTTCCATTGCTTGCAGTTCATTTAAAGCTTCTTTCAGGACTGCTTTCAGTTGGTACATGACTTCATCCGGATCCAGATGTGCACCTTCACCTTCATCAACTACGTATTCAACAATGCCCATCTTCTGCAATTTTTCAGCAGTTAATGCCAAAGCTTCACTGGCTTGTTCCGCTTTTTCTGCAGTTTTCCACAGAATAGACGCACAACCTTCCGGTGAAATCACTGAATAAATACTGTGAGACAGCATCACTACACGATCTGCCACGCCAATCCCGAGTGCACCGCCTGAACCACCTTCACCCAGAACAGTGGCAATTACAGGTACTTTCAGATTAGAAAGTTGTGCCAAACTCGATGCAATCGCTTCAGCCTGACCACGCTCTTCCGCACCCACACCCGGGTATGCACCCATGGTATCAATAAAGGTGAAGACTGGCAGATTAAAACGTTCCGCCATATCGAGCAGACGCTGAGCTTTACGGTAACCTTCCGGGTTACTCATTCCAAAATTATGCTGTAATTTTTCACGGGTACTACGACCACGGTGCTGACCCACGATCATCACTGGTTGTCCATCGAAACGTGCCAGACCACCGATCATTGCGCCATCATCACCATAGAGACGGTCGCCATGCAAAGCATCAAATTCAGTGAATATTTCACCTACGTAGTCCAGAAATTGTGGACGTTCCGGATGACGAGCAATCTGTACTGTCGTCCATGCTTTTGATGGGGTAGCTTTATTTTTCATAGGTCAACCGTTTTCATCCCTATAAAGGTATTAATTAACAAATTGTTCAGATTGAACCGAGAGCTCGATCTCCCAATTTTTAAACTGCACCTGTTCATCATGCAGTTCAGCAATCAATAATGGCCATTGTTTGGCATCACCAGAAATGCTGAGCTGCCATTGTTGCGCATTCTTGACCTTAAGTTCAATGGCAGGAAGCATCTCATCACTACGACTGTGATTGACCAAAACCGCCAGACGCAACAGCAAACACAGCTGTAAAAGTTTAGTTCCACCGACTTTCATCACATCATGCTTGGCATCAGCGCGCAATTTACGGCGATGATGTGCGACCAAATGTGACAAATAATTCTGATCTACCTGCGAAAAACCGGCAATGTCAGAATGTTGCAACAAATAGGCACCGTGGCGGTGATAACCACTATGACTGATCGCTAAACCAATTTCGTGCAAATAAGCTGCACGACGAAGTAAATCACTGTCCTCGCTATATAGGCCAAGATCACCTGCTACATCATCAAACAGTTTTTGTGCAGTCTGCACTACACGTTCGGCCTGCTTGGCATCGGCATTATAACGACCAATCAAGGCATGGACTGAACGATCACGTATATCTTCATGCTTGAAACGACCCAAGAGGTCATACATCACACCTTCACGTAATGCTCCATCTGAATAGACCAGATGTGGAATATTCAGTACATCAAATACCGCATATAAAATGGCAATTCCTGCAGGCAAGACTGCACGGCGGTCATCTTTCAGACCTTCAAATTCCATGTCCGAAACATGCTTATATTTGAATAATTTGTCTTTAAGTTTTTCCAGACCTTCACGAGTGAGCTGTTCTTTATCATTGCTCCAGCCCATGTTGACACAGATCTGACGGCAAGCCTTAATCGTACCACTCGAACCAACCACCGCATCCCAACCGGCAGATTTATAAGTATTGGCAATGCCTGAAATTTCTTTACGTGCCGCAGTCACTGCCTTATCAAAAGCTTTATGGGTAATTTCACCATCAGCAAAGAATTTCTTGGTAAAAGTCACACAACCCATCTGAACTGATTCGGTATGAATGGGTTCAAATTCTTCCCCGATAATCAGTTCAGTCGAGCCCCCACCGATATCTACCACCAGACGACGGCCAGTATTGGGCATGGTATGTGACACACCGAGATAAATTAGACGCGCTTCTTCACGACCAGCAATAATTTCAATCGGTTTTGGTAAAATTTCAGCCGCTTTCTGAATGAACTCATGACCATTTTTGGCTTGGCGTAATGCATTGGTTGCCACAATCCGTAAACGGTTTGGTTGTACAGAACCCAAACGTCCGACAAAACGGGCCAGACAAGCTAAACCACGCTGCTGTGCGGCTTCAGTTAAATTTTTATTTTCATCCAGTCCCGCAGCAAGCTGAACCTTTTCTGACATTGATGCGACTTTTTTCACTTCGCCATGATCCACCCGGGCAATCGCCAAATGAAAACTGTTTGATCCCATATCGATGGCTGCGAGTAATTCTTCATCAATCAAAAAATCAGACATTCTAGAAATAAACCTTTTAAGAATTGTGCTTAGAGTAATTCACAACCATGCAATTTAAAAGCCATTTGTCAGGACAATTTCGCGTAATTATTTTTTTCATTTATAGGACAATTGTATGAGGCGATGGTGACTATCGTGATCATCCATTAGACAAAACAACATTAAAGCTTGAAAATTTACAGATTCCCCTACATTGTTAAAGATGGCTATGTAATACTAATAATTATAGTTATCTTTATAAAATTAATTTTGGAGCACTCTATGTCTGGCAACATCGTAAACACTACTGACGCAAACTTCGAAGCAGACGTTCTTCAATCAGACGTTCCTGTGCTGGTTGATTTCTGGGCTGGCTGGTGTGCACCATGTAAAGCTATTGCCCCTGTACTTGAAGTATTGGCTGATGAATATCAAGGCAAAGTGAAAATTGTCAAAGTTGACGTAACGTCTTGCGAACAAACTGCTGTGAACTTCAATATCCGTAACATTCCAGCTTTATTGATGTTCAAAAATGGTGAAGTCGTAGCGACTCAAGTCGGTGCAGCACCAAAATCTAAATTGACTGCATTTATTGATCAAAATATCTAAGCACTAAATGTTCAACTAAAAATACGCGACCAAAGGTTGCGTATTTTTTTCGTCTATAAATTGACAAAAACCTGTTTCTCTCTTATATTTCAACTTCAAGAGATAAAGGATGCTAAATCCTGTCAGTTTCTTACAAGACACATTACATAACATGCCGCTCGGCAATAGAAATTGTTTTCACATTTCTCTTTGAAACAATCAAACAGACCTCTGAATTGTTCTTGTGCAAATTCAATTGCTTTCGTTTGAATGCTTATATGCGGCCGAATGTTACTCCCTTTCTAACCTATACCTTAGAACTTTGATTCTATCTGACCACCTATGAATTTAACCGAACTCAAGAAAAAACCGATTGGCGAACTCATCAAGATTGCCGAGTTTATGGGCCTTGAAGGTATGGCTCGTAACCGTAAGCAAGACATTATTTTTGCCATCTTAAAACGCCATGCGATGAATGGCGAAGAGATTTTTGGTGATGGCGTTCTAGAAATTTTGTCAGATGGTTTTGGCTTCTTACGCTCTGCAGCAGGCTCTTATTTGGCAGGTCCTGACGATATCTATGTCAGCCCATCACAAATTCGACGCTTTAACCTGCGTACCGGTGACACCATTACGGGAACCATTCGTCCGCCTAAAGAGGGTGAGCGTTATTTTGCTTTGCTTAAAGTCAATCAGATTAACTACGATACCCCAGAGAATTCACGTAATAAAATCCTGTTCGAAAACTTAACTCCATTGTTCCCTACTGAACAATTAGTGATGGAACTTGGTAATGGTACGACTGAAGATTTAACTGCACGTGTCGTCGATCTGGTGGCACCCATTGGTAAAGGTCAACGTTCGATTATCGTAGCACCACCAAAAGCTGGTAAAACCATGCTATTACAGAACATCGCGCAATCGATTGTTCGTAATAACCCTGAATGCTTCCTGATTGTCCTTTTGATTGATGAACGTCCTGAAGAAGTCACCGAAATGGAACGTACTGTTCGTGGTGAAGTGGTCGCCTCTACCTTTGATGAATCCCCTGCCCGTCACGTTCAAGTGGCTGAAATGGTGATTGAAAAAGCTAAACGTCTGGTTGAACACAAGAAAGATGTGGTGATTCTGCTGGATTCGATTACCCGTCTGGCACGTGCATATAACACTGTGATTCCTTCATCAGGTAAGGTACTGACCGGTGGTGTAGATGCACATGCACTTGAGCGTCCTAAACGTTTCTTTGGTGCTGCACGTAATATCGAAGAAGGCGGTTCTCTTACAATCATTTCTACTGCACTGATTGAAACCGGCAGTAAAATGGATGAAGTGATCTACGAAGAATTCAAAGGTACAGGTAACCAGGAAATCACGCTGGATCGCCGTATTGCGGAAAAACGCGTATTCCCTGCGATGAATATCAAGAAATCCGGTACGCGTCGTGAAGAACGTTTAATGTCCGAAGACAAACTGCGTAAAGTCTGGATTCTTCGTAAACTTCTGCATACCCAAGATGAACTGGTCGCGATGGAATTCTTGCTTGACCGCATGAAAGAAACCAAAACCAATGATGATTTTTTTGATCAAATGAAACGCAAAGCATCGAACTAAAATTATCAGAAAGGTCACCATTCAAGGTGGCCTTTTTTTTATGGTTGACGTATGTTACACAATAAAACAATGTACTGAGTTATCTGTAAACTTCTTTTTAAGTTTTTGATTATTAAAGTAAACAAATAAATAAGTGTATAATTTTTATAAGCTTAATAAGCCTTTCTCCAATCTATATCTTTCAATTAATTGTTATTTTCTGTTAAAAAACCCTTAATTTTTATCGTTTTTTCGCTGTTTTTGATGCTCACCTAGTAGCAATTAAAAATGCGCAGTGATAGCATATTTGCAGACCAGTTAGACTGCTCCTGCGTTGTTAGTCCCTAACATTATTAGGAATAATAAAAGCATATTACAGCCTGACTTTGGTTTTTTTTAATCTCAATTTTTTAGAGAGTGATGCCATGTTATTCAAAAAAATCGCTATTGCTGCTGCAGTTGCTACTACTTTAGCTTTCGTTGGTTGTGCTAAAAAAGCTGACGACGCTGCTGCTGACGCTAACCAAGCTGCATCTGAAGCTGTAGAAGCTGCTTCTGAAGCTGAAGCTGCTGCTGACGCTGCTGCTGTAGAAGCTACTTCTGAAGTTGCTGCTTCTGACGCTGCTGCTGTTGCTGAAGCTGACGCTGCTGCTGCTGTTGCTACTGACGCTGCTGCTGACGCTACTGCTGCTTCTGAAGCTGCTGCTCAATAATCTTTACGATTATTCAGTACAAAAAAGAGAGCCTTTGGCTCTCTTTTTTTATGTAAAAAATAAAAATGTTAGATATAAAAAAAAAGCAGATCAATTGATCTGCTCATTCCCCACACGTTGACGGAACTTCTGCCCCGCGCGGAACGTAACAACACGGCGTGCAGAAATCGGAATCTCTTCACCCGTCTTCGGATTACGGCCTGGACGTTGGCGCTTATCACGTAACTCAAAGTTACCGAAACCCGATAATTTTACTTGTTCGCCCGAGATTAGCGCTTGGCTAATCTCATCGAAAAACAACTCGACCATTTGTTTAGCTTCACGACGGTTTAAACTCGTGAGCTCACTTAAATGATCAGCCATTTCTGCTTTTGTTAATGCTGTCATGAAGCCCTCAATGTCGCTTGGTAAGTGTTTTCCAACACCTGAAGGATATTATCCATACCTGATTTAATTTCAGCATCTTCCAGTGTACGGCTTGGATGCTGCCAGAGAAGTGCAAATGCCAGTGAGCGTTTCCCTTCTTCTACTCCTTGTCCAGTGTACACATCGAACAACCATGTCGAGCCTAGCAGCTCTCCACCTGTTTTTTCGATAAGTCCCTGAATTTCGCTAACATTAATCTTATCACTAATTAAAAGCGCAATATCACGTCGAACCGATGGAAAACGTGATAATTCTGTAAAATTAGATACATAAGTTTGCAAAACAGCCGATTGATCTAATTCAGCGACCCAAGTCGTCGCCAAATCGAGTTCGTCTTCAAGTGAGGGATGTAAACGACCTAAATAACCAATTGACTGACCATTCACTAAAATTTCTGCAGATTGACCAGGATGTAACCAGCTACGTTCAGAACGTACATATTCCACATCCAGACGCGCAGCTGCCAGAATTTCCTCAATGTCACCTTTGAAGTCAAAGAAATCCATTGGCTGTGCTTTACCATGCCAAGTTTCAGGCGTACGTGAACCAGTAGCAATCAAGGCAAAAGTTGGAATCTGTTTCAGATCATGAATTGAAGCCGCATTCTGGTAATCAAAACGCAGACCGAGTTCGAAAAAACGTACACGGTTCTGCTGGCGATTGACGTTGTACTGTACACATGGAATCAGGCTAGACAGTAAAGTTGAACGCATCACTGCCAAATCGCTTGAAATTGGGTTAGCCAATGCCAATGGATTGACTTCTGGATTTAACTGTTTTTCCAGTTTCAGGTCAGCAAAACTGAAGCTGATCGCTTCCTGATAGCCCAAGGTCACGGCTGTTTGACGAAGCTGAGTCAGTTCGAATTGGTCTTCATATTTCGCCAATTTCACATCAATGACCGGTAAGCTGATTTGAATATTGTCATAACCGTGAATACGGGCAACCTCTTCAATCAGGTCTTGGTAAATTGCCATGTCATAACGGTGGGATGGCGGAATCACTGACCACTGACCTTCAGCTTTTACAGTCACTTCACAACCTAAACGCGTTAAAGCATCTGTAATGAAATCTGATTCAACTGTATAACCTAATAGTTGATCGACTTGCGCTTGTTCTAACTCAATCGCTTCACGCTTTGGTAACAGCTCTGTTTTTTCAGCTACAATGATTGGACCAAACTCACCGCCTGCAAGCTCAGCAATCAACTGAGAAGCACGATGCATTGCAATCATAGGAAGTTCGAAATCGACACCACGTTCATAACGTTGTGACGCATCAGTATGTAGACCGAAACGACGAGCACGGCCCGCAATATGCAATGGCGCAAAGAATGCTGATTCCAGGAAGATTTCAGTGGTTTCATCAGTTACTGATGAAGACAAGCCCCCCATAATCCCTGCAATCGCTAATGCTTTTTCATCATCTGCGATTACCATCACATCATCTTGCAGTTCAACTTCCTGTTCATTTAATAGAACAAGCTTTTCACCTGCAGTCGCTTGACGTACATGTACTGAACCCTGAACCTTACCGCCATCAAACGCATGTAGAGGTTGACCCAGTTCCATTAATACATAGTTGGTGATATCGACCAAAATGCTGTGCTGACGGATACCAGCGCGGACTAATGCACGTTCCATCCACTCAGGAGTTGGTGCTTTGGTATTTACATTTTTGATGATACGGCCCAAATAACGTGGGCAACCTTGAGTTTCAACAACGACTTGCTTTTGATCGGTGATGGTTGCAGCTACTTCTTTAATTCCAGGTGGAGTTACCAGCAACTGGTTAATCACACCAATTTCACGTGCGATCCCGCGAATGCTGAAACAGTCACCACGGTTCGGAGTGATGCTGATATCAATCACGTTGTCATCAAGGTCTAAATATTCACGAACATTCACACCCACCGGTGCATCTGCAGGCAGTTCTAACAAACCATCGATTTTATCTTCAAGATCGATTTCTGAAGCACCGCATAGCATGCCTTGAGATTCAACACCACGCAGTTTGCCTTTCTTGATTTTAAAATCGCCTGGTAATACTGCACCGATGGTAGCTACTGGTGCTTTCATACCCGCACGTACGTTAGGTGCACCACACACGATTTGTAGAGGTTCACCTGAACCAATGTTTACAGTGGTAACACGTAAACGGTCGGCATCTGGATGCTGTTCGACAGTCAGGACTTCACCAACAACCACACCTGTAAACAGTTTTGCCGCAGGTGCAATTTCATCCACTTCAAGACCAAGCATAGTCAACTGGTCAGACAGTTTTTCGCTATCGATGGCTGGGTTAACCCATGTGCGCAGCCAATTTTCGCTAATTTTCATTTCTTTAAAACCTATAAATTAATCTTTTAAATCCCCCTCTAACTCCCCCTTTTTACAAAGGGGGAGAACCCTGAGTCACATAAGGACAGCCCCCTCTCCTTTTAGGAGAGGTCAGGGAGAGGTTTAAATCCTTTAAGCAAACTGGCGTAAGAAACGCACATCGTTTTGATAGAACATACGCAGGTCATTAATGCCATAACGCAACATTGCAAAACGTTCTACACCTAAACCAAATGCAAAGCCTTTGTATTTGTCGGGATCAATGCCCGCAGCGCGAAGTACATTTGGATGCACCATACCGCAACCTAAAACTTCTAACCACTTGCCACGTTCATCCATAATATCCACTTCAGCACTTGGCTCAGTGAACGGGAAATAAGACGGACGGAAACGTACTTTCAAATCTTTTTCGAAGAATTCATTCAGCAGGTTAACCAATAAACCTTTCAATTCAGCGAAGCTGGTATTTTCAGCAACGTATAGGCCTTCGATCTGATGGAACATTGGTGAATGCGTCTGGTCAGAGTCACAACGATATACACGGCCTGGACACACAATACGGATTGGTGGCTGCTGGGTTTCCATGGTACGAATCTGCACACCTGAAGTATGCGTACGCAATAAATGGTTTACATCAAAGTAGAAAGTGTCGTGCATGGCACGTGCAGGGTGATGGCCCGGAATATTCAATGCTTCGAAGTTGTGATAGTCATCTTCAACTTCTGGACCAGTCGCTACTGTAAAACCTGCTTTGGTAAAGAATTGACAGATACGTTCTTGTACTTGGGTCACTGGGTGGATGCTGCCCACCTGTTGGCCACGACCGGGCAAGGTAATATCAATTGTTTCACTAGCAAGCTTTTGCTCTAGTGCAGCTTTCTGCAGTTCAGCCTGACGTTGTGTCAAAGCACCCGTGATAGCTTCACGAACTGCATGAATTTGTGCCCCAAACGCTTTACGTTGTTCAGGATCCATTTTCCCCAGCGACTTAGATTGTTCCGCGAGCTGGCTTTTTTTCCCCGTAAATTGCACTCGTACTTGATCAAGTGCAGCAAGGTCTTGAGCTGCTGCAATCGCAGCGAGCGCTTCAGTGGTCAGGGCTTCCAGTGACATAGTAACTCTCAAAGCAACAGGTTAGAAATATTTTTAAAAAACCCCATATTCTAACAGTTTTTAGGCGAGTTGATGAAGTGCGCTTTTAATGAAAATTAGAATAGCATCATGAATTATAAAAAGTATAAGATAAACATAATATCAATCAGATCAAATCACTATGGCACTCGATCAAATTTGGAAACAGCAACTGACCCTCGTCACTTATGGCAATGAGTTTTTAACTCAGGATCTCAGTTTCAGCCGCTGGCTGAATCACTCCATTTTTAATCAGTACCATTTAACTTTTCGTGATCTGATTTCCCAGCATTTACTGGCACAGCACTTTCAAATCTGGCTTGAAGGCCTGAAAAAACAAGGTGTTCGTCGTATTAGCCTGCATTCTTCACACTTGCTGGAAGATGAAAATAACCCTAATGCCAATGTCGAGCTGGTTCCTTTGGCTCATGTGATTATCAGTCATCATGCTCAAGGTAAAACCGCCTGGATGATCGGTAAGGAGCTGGCTGAATGGTATACCGCTGATAATGATTATGAAGCACCAGAAGCTCAGAAGTCACCTTTACGTCATGAAGTATTCTGGCGTTATGAACTGAACAGTAAACTGGCTAAAAGAATTGATACTGATCTGGTACAACCAAACTGGGATGATATTCATTCCTATACTGAACAGGAATTATTTGCACACCATTTAGCTCAAGGATTTACTGAGCCTGCTTATACTGGATTGCCTTATTACGGTACTACCCCAACGATTCAGTCTCACTCAGAAAATCCGAGTCACCTAGCTTTGATTCCAACGGATTATTCATCTGATTATGCTCATCAGACCTTATATCGTCTGGATGCATTAAGTGATTTTATTCAGACTAAGATTCAACACCCTTATAATGATGATGGTCAGGTACTAAATCCGGAGCAGCAATTAAACCTGCGCCACTTTGCGCAAAAAATTGATGAAATCAGTGCCAAGTTTATTGTGAAAGTGGCCAATCATTATAAAACTGCACAACTTACTCCTAAAGTGGCGCCTGATCCTTTTGCGGGCATGAATACTGAAGATCGCGCAGTCAAAGTCTCTAAAGCCGAACGACCACAAAGTCACCATAAAACCGGTGCTTCAAGTGTGATCAAACTGATTCTGATCACGATTGTGATCTGTTTGATTGGCTACTATTTCGGGCTTTAATAAAATATATTGTCTATAAATAATCACTTTGGCTTGGTGGAGACTTAATCTCCACCAAATCAATAAATAAATGATTTAAAAAAATCAAAGATCCCACTGATTTCATTTAAGCATAAAAAAAGACCGCTAAAAGCGGTCTTTTTTCTAAGTCATAAAGACTTATGCAGCCAACGCATCTTTAGCTTTAGAAGCTAGAGCTGCAAACGCAACTGCGTCATGCATAGCGATGTCAGCAAGTACGCGACGGTCGATGATAACCTGAGCTTTTTTCAAGCCAGCGATCATACGGCTGTACGATAAACCGTTTTGACGTGCACCAGCGTTGATACGCGCAATCCATAGAGCACGGAATTGACGTTTCTTCTGACGACGGTCACGGTAAGCGTATTGACCAGCTTTGATTACCGCTTGGAACGCTACGCGGTAAACGCGTGAACGAGCACCATAGTAACCTTTAGCGCGAGCAAGAATTTTTTTGTGACGGCGATGAGCCTGTACACCACGTTTTACACGAGCCATTTATAATCTCCTTAGATGTACGGGCACATACGACGAACTGAAGCAACGTCACTTACGTGAACCATTACACAGCCGCGCAATTGACGAATACGCTTAGCAGATTTTTTGGTCAAAATGTGGCGTTTGAACGCTTGTTTACGCTTAAAACCGTTAGCAGTCGCTTTGAAGCGTTTAGCTGCACCACGGCGAGTTTTCATCTTAGGCATAACAACCTCTTTTGAACACCTGTTCGGCACGTCTGCACCATTGCAAGAACGCCCTGCAGGTAAGGGAGCCGATATTCTAATGCATCTTTGCTTAAAACAAAAGCACTAGTCTTTTTTTCTTGATGAATCTGCAAACTTAACATTTTTTACGATAAGAATTGGATGATGAATTTATATACTGCTTGCGATATCACTTTATAATTTGTCAATTTTTTCAGTTGCAGCTCTTTATGCACATTCAGCCCGATGCGTTTGCCGCACTCCGTTATCGAGACTTTTCTATTGTCACCTTAAATCAGTTTTGCCTGACTTTAGCCATTCTGATTCAGGAAATTATTGTTGCCTATTCTCTATATCAGATTACCAAAGACCCGCTAACCTTAGGACTGATTGGTCTGGCAGAAGCCATTCCTTTTATTTCCCTCTCCTTATGGGGCGGATATATCGCGGATCGCTTTAATAAACAGACTATTATGAAAATCTGTTTATTTTTCGCCATTCCGATGCCGCTTATTCTCTGGTCACTGTTTCATTATCACGGCTTGGGAAACCTCAGCGCCAGTCAATTGTCTTGGGGAATTTATGCCGTCATTTTCTGTCTGGGTACCATTCGTGGCTTTTATAATCCTTCAGCAACTTCACTGAAACCCTTTCTGATTCCACGTGCACTTTATGCCAATGGAGCGACCTGGACCACTATTGGCTGGCAAAGTGGGGTAATTATCGGGCCGATGCTCGGTGGTTTTATGCTGGCGTTTTTAGGTCGGGAAACCAGTCTTCTAACTGTCGCAGTACTGGTCAGCATCTGTTTTGTTCTGATTAACTTATTGCAAAAGCGCGATTTTCCTAAAATTGAAACTGAAAATGTCCTGCATAGTCTGGGTGATGGTTTCCGTTTTATCTGGAACAGCAAAATTGTACTATGGTCGATTTCCCTAGATCTGGTTTCGGTACTGTTTGGTGGGGTGATTGCCCTCTTACCGATTTTTGCAGAGGATATTTTAAAGGTTGGTCCTGAAGGTTTGGGGTATTTACGGGCTGCCCCTTCAATTGGCGCACTGATAACCATGATTGCCCTGACCCGTTTTCCGCCTACGCAACATGCCTGGCGTAATATGCTGCTTGCAGTCGCAGGATTCGGAGTCTTTACCCTGCTATTCGCCTTTTCTAACTCGATGTGGCTATCTCTGTTTGCTCTTGCCATGACTGGCGCCTGTGACAGTATTTCTGTAGTGATTCGCCAGACGATTTTACAGATTTACCCACCCGATAATATGCGTGGCCGGGTTGCTGCAGTAAACGGCATGTTTGTCTCATCCAGTAATGAACTGGGTGCTTTTGAGTCCGGTCTGGCTGCGAAATATATGGGCACAATTATGGCTACAGTGTTTGGTGGCAGCATGACCCTACTGGTGGTGGCCATCAGCTGGGCAAGAACCAAGGATCTGTTTGGAATTGATATTACCAAAGGGACTGAAAAATAATTTTTAGTTCTGATGTGCGTAGGATTTTCAATCAGGAAAATATTGTGCACTAATGATGAATACAAATAAAAAGAGGCTTTACGCCTCTTTTTTAAAACATCGCATACGCCCAATAGACAAATAAATAACGTCCTATTTTGGCGACACTGACTATCAAGATAAAACGGGCAAAATTTTCCTTGAGCAAGCCAGCAATTAACGTAATTGGATCGCCAATAATCGGCACCCAGCTCAGCAATAATGACCAATAGCCGTATTTCTGATAGGTACTTTGGGCTTTAAGCATCTGCTGCTCAGAGACTGGAAACCATTTTTTATGTTTATATTGCTCAATCTTAAACCCCAGATACCAGTTCACACAGGAACCCAAGATATTTCCAGCACTTGCGATCATGATAAGTAAAGCCGCCGAATAGCTCCCTTGCCATAATAAACCCAGCAAAACCGCTTCCGACTGCAGCGGTAATAAAGTGGCTGCACCAAAAGCGGCAAGAAAGAGCAGAAACAGGGACATCCCGAGACTAACGGCTTAAACCCAGTTTTTTCTTGGCTTTAAGATATTCCCAATTCGCCCAGAATATAGCCATAACCATGACCAAAATACGTGACCATTGATATTTCTGGGTGATCGGCTCAAGAGCTGCATTTAAAATCTGGCGATCTTTGGTATTCAAGGCGCTGATCACCTGATCCACATGCACAATTTCAGCAATGAACAGCAGCAGACAAGCCGCAATACCGAAAATAATACTCCAGTAAATTCGAGGATTCGTTTCCACGATTTTAGTAAAGTTCAGGAAAAAATCTTTCATACACTCACCCAATAAAAAACCACCCAAAGGTGGTTTAATCTACTTTTATCTAGTTTAGCACAAAGGCCAGACTTATCTGACCTGTATTGCTAACGCTCTTTGCACCGCTGGACGCGCAGTCAGGCGTGTCACATATTCCTGTACTTCCGGATAATCTGCCAGATCAATCTGCTGCCATTCATGACGTAACACCCATGGCAAAATAGCCATATCCGCAATCGAATACTCACCGGCTACATACTTCTGACCAATCAGCTGTTTGTTCAGAACCCCGTATAGACGCTTGGTTTCATTGACATAACGATCAGTGGCATACGGGATACGCTCAGGAGCGAAACGGCTAAAATGATGATTCTGTCCCAGCATCGGACCCAAGCCACCCATTTGCCACATTAGCCATTGCTCAACTTCAACACGTTGCTGCTCATCATCCGGATAAAACAGGCCGGTTTTACGACCCAAATATTGCAGAATCGCGCCAGATTCAAAAACTGAAATCGGTTCGCCACGCGGGCCATCCTGATCCACGATCGCAGGAATTTTATTGTTCGGAGAGATACGTAAAAAATCAGGTTGAAACTGGTCATTTTCCAGAATATTGATTGGGAAAATTTTATATTCCAAGCCCATTTCTTCTAATGCGATGGTAATTTTATGTCCATTGGGCGTTCCCCAATAATATAGATCAATCATGTGATTACCTGTTACCTTTTCGTTTTTACATGACATTATTGAAACTTGATCTAGTTATAGCATGATTTAAAGCCCCACTTCCGCATATTTTGTTATAGATTCGGCAGTAAAATCGCTAAATTCAAAGCATTATTTTTAGCTCAAGATGGGTTCAAATATTTTTAAATCTTGAGTCTTGAAAAGCTTCGCCTCAATCCTATATTAGAAATAGAGCAATGATCTATTCAGGAGATTGTTTCTAATCACTGAGTTCATATTTAAGAATTGCATGTTGTTTATAAAACTTTTCTGAGATCAGGAGGTAAGATCAATGAGCAATTTCAGTCTTAGCCCACTATTCCGTCGTAGTATCGGTTTTGACCGCTTTAATGACCTTTTTGATTATGCAATGCAAAGTGAGGCACCAAACTATCCGCATTACAACATTGAAAAAACCGGCGACAACAATTACCGCATTGTAGTTTCTGCTGCCGGATTCAATGAAGACCAGCTAGAGATCAATCTGGAAAATCAGGTTCTGACCATTAGCGGTAAAGCGATGGAAGAAAATTCAGATACGGCTGTGGAATTCCTACATAAAGGTATCGCCCACCGTTCATTCAAGCTGTCTTTACGTCTGGATGAACATGTAGAGGTACAACACGCTGAATTTGAAAATGGTTTATTGAAAATCGAATTGCAGCGCAATGTGCCGGAAGAAAAATTGCCTCGTCAGATTCCGATTGGCAAAAAACTGTTAGCTGAAAAAAATAAATCTAACGAGCAGCAAAGCTGATCAACAATCAAAAGAAAGGCCCGAACGGGTCTTTCTTTTTTAGGACAGTAGGACTTACGCATTGAGGGATTTAAAAAAGTCTCAAACTACTTTATAACGTATCTGTGATCAGACGAACTAAACATGCTTCTACAGCAACTTGTACATTACCCATTTATATGGGCTTTCTCATGACAGAACCAAACTCTATTAGCTGCACACAACTTGCCGAGACTTATAATATCTCGCATGACAGTGTAAATCGCTTTTTGGAGCGTGAAGACTACACAGCTCGCGATCTATATCAAGAAGCAATTCAACACATTGATAATAATAAACTTATAGTCAGTATTGATGATACTGTTTTAGATAAGCCATATAGTCAACATATGGACTTAGTTAGCTATTTTTGGTCAGGTAAACACCACCGATCCGTCAAGGGTATTAATCTCATTACCTTGTATGCGACAGATCAACATGGCAAAAATATTCCAATTAATTTTCGAATTTATGATAAGTCAGAAAGTAAAACCAAGAATGATTACTTTATGGAGATGTTAAGTGAAGTACTCGATTGGGGTGCAAAGATTCAATTCATTACAGGTGATAGTTGGTATTCATCGACTGAAAATCTAAAAACCATAAGAAAACATGGTATTCGATTTATGTTTGGTGTCGACAGTAACCGTAAGGTTTCCCCTGAAAAAGGACAATGGTTTCAACTCCGTTTATTGCCGAATTTTCATCAGGGTCAAGTGGTCTGGCTCAAAGATGTTGGCTTTGTACAATTATTTAAGACTCAGTTAAAAGAACAGCAGAGATTTTATATTGTGCATCAAGATGAAGATGATTTATTGTCCTTTGATGGTTTTTATGAATTACATTCAAGTCATTGGAAAATAGAACAATATCATCGAGTAATTAAACAGGTTTGTCATATTGAAAAGTTTCAAGTAAGACGATCCAAGCTGATTTTGAATCATATTTTCTCAGCCTTGATGGCCTATGTTGAGATACAAAAGAACCAGTTTGAGCGGATCTTTGAAAATGTATATCGTTGGCAGAAGAAATTATTTAGACCAATTATCAAGAACTTTATTGATGAATTTATTCTCGATAAGAATCATCTGCTGCCACAGAAAATCTATAAATAATAGTGCGTAAGTCCTAGACAGAATCCTTAAGCTTGAAAGTGTTCAATTTTCATCCATCATAAAAATAACAATATGAACACATCAGACATCATTCTGTTTCATCAAAGTGACCAGACGATGAAACATATGGGACTTCTCCTTCTTTGCTATCCCATTGGGATTTTGATGACTTTGTACCTTCATACTTCAGATCCTCCTTCCAGTTTTGTTCGAGGATTGATATTTTTATGGCAGGAGTCTCCAAGCTTTTATGGCTATATGCTAGGTTTCCTGATGCTATCGCTCTTGGTATATAGCATTAAACTAAAAATCACCTCGCGGACAATTTATTACACTTTGGCAGGATACCAGATCAGTCTGTGTTTATATCGTGAAACCGTCCATTACAGCTTTATCAATCCCCAATATGATTCAATTAAGGCACGTACCAAACGCTGGCTAACCAGACTTCCCGCTCATCAAATTAATCAGCGAGATGGCACGCTCGATTTTATTCTTTGTCAGTCCAGTTGGCGCGACCGGCTCTATTTAAGATTATTCCGGATTCATTTATCGATGTTTTCTCGTCAGCAAGCTAAGGAAATTATTCAAGCCATGTACAGTGCTTGGAATTTAAGATCATAAAGGCTGATTCAAAAACACTTTTAATTATATGGGTTAAGCTGAAAGAAATTTATCTCATCAGATTTCAAAGGATAAAAGCAGTTATTAAAAAAATGGTGTTCTGGTTAGGACTTTCCCCTATCACTACATATATTTGATTTACATAAAATTTCGGCTATGCTTTTTCTGAAACAGAATAAAACATTCAATAAATACCATAGATAAGAAAATCTGCCGTAGGTGCACTATGAATTATGTCCGTCGCAACGCCCTGAGTCCTTTCATGCTATTGAGCTTGCTGTTCTTTTTATTGATTGTCATTTTACTGCTATTGTTTGGCTGGCCACATTATAAAGTTTGGAAACAAGGCATGGATGGTCAGGCAGCATTGGCTGAAGCAGAACAATCCAAAATGATTCAAGTGCAAGTTGCAAAAGCGGAACTGGAAAGTGCCAAACTGCGTGCAGAAGCCATTAAACTCGTTGGGCAGGCAGCTAAAGATTATCCTGAATATCGCAAGCAGGAATTTATTGGTGCATTTGGTGAAGCCCTACGAGAAGGTCGTATTCAACAAATAATTTATGTACCCACTGAGGCCAATATTCCGATTGTAGAAGCAGGAAAATCCTACCCTGCTCAATAAAAGATTAAGTTACCTCATAAAAAAGCCCTGCAAATACAGGGCTTTTTTCATCAAGAGATGCTTACTTTTTCTTTTTAGGACCAAGCAGCATACCCATTTGACGACCTTCCATTTTTGGTGCTTGTTCAACTACACCATATTCAACTACGTCTGCTTCAACTTTTTGCAGTTGAGCCAGACCCAGTTGCTGGTGAGCCATTTCACGACCACGGAAACGCAGGGTAATTTTTACCTTGTTTCCTTCTTCAAGGAATTTGATGATTGCACGTAGTTTTACGTTGTAATCACCTACATCTGTCGCAGGACGTAGCTTGATTTCTTTCACCTGGACTTGATGCTGTTTTTTCTTCGCTTCTTTCTGCTTTTGTTTCAGATCAAACAAATGCTTGTTGAAGTCCATGATTTTGCAGACAGGTGGCTCAGCATTGGCTACGATCTCAACAAGATCAAGATCGGCAGCTTCAGCTGCGCGCAATGCTTCTGCAAGGTTAACAATACCTTTTTGCTCACCATTTTCGTCTACAAGACGGACTTCTTTTGCACGAATTTCATCATTCAAGGCAGGACGGTTTGATTTTCCGCCCTGTTGATTACGGTCAGGCTGTTTAATCGCTGTTACTCCACAATGTACCGGCCGCGTTCGGCTACGGCTGCTTTTACTAAGTCAACGAAAGCGTCGATTGACATAGTACCCAAATTTTTTCCTGAGCGGGTACGGACATTCACCGTACCTTCCTCTACCTCACGGTCCCCAAGTACCAATAAGTAAGGAATACGCTCTAAAGTACGTTCACGAATCTTAAAGCCGATTTTCTCATTTCTCAAGTCAGAAATTGCACGAATTCCGTTTTCTTTAAGTTTCGCGACGACTGACTCACAAGCCTCGGCTTGAGCATCAGTAATATTCATTACACACGCTTGCACTGGTGATAACCAAGGTGGCATAAAGCCCGCGTAGTGCTCAATCAGTATACCAATAAAACGTTCGAAACTGCCAAGAATTGCACGATGCAACATTACAGGCTGATCACGATCGTTATCTTCAGTGACATAAGAGGCATCCAGACGTTCTGGAAGGTTGAAGTCACATTGAATGGTACCGCACTGCCAGATTCGGCCTAAGCAGTCTTTCAATGAGAATTCGATCTTCGGACCGTAGAATGCACCTTCACCTGGTTGTAAATCCCAATCCAGGCCAGCAGCATCTAAAGCATCTGCCAAAGATTTTTCTGCCATATCCCAAAGTGCATCATCACCCACACGTTTTTCAGGACGTGTCGACAACTTCATTTGTACTTCTTCAAAGCCAAAATCTTTGTATACGTCTAGTGTCAATTTGATAAAGTCTGCAACTTCAGTACCGATTTGTTCTTTGGTACAGAAAATATGCGCATCATCTTGGGTAAAGCCACGTACACGCATAATGCCGTGTAAAGAACCTGACGGCTCGTTACGGTGACATGAACCAAACTCCGCTAAACGGATTGGAAGATCACGATATGATTTTAAGCCCTGGTTGAACACTTGCACATGACAAGGACAGTTCATCGGTTTCACGGCATAGTTACGGTTCTCTGAATGAGTCGTAAACATGTTTTCAGCATAGTTCGCTGCGTGACCTGATTTTTCCCAAAGCGTGAAATCAACTACTTGTGGTGTACGGATTTCAAGGTAACCATTTTCTTGCTGAACTTTACGCATGTATTGTTCAAGCACTTGATAAATGGTCCAGCCGTTCGGATGCCAGAACACCATACCTGGTGCTTCTTCCTGCATATGGAACAAGTCTAAGGCTTTACCAATTTTACGGTGATCGCGTTTTTCAGCTTCTTCAATACGTTTGATATAAGCTGCGAGCTGTTTCTTGTCAGCCCAAGCTGTACCATAGATCCGTTGCAGCTGTTCGTTTTTCGCATCACCGCGCCAATAAGCACCGGAGATTTTAGTCAGCTTGAATGATTTTAAGAATTTGGTATTTGGTACGTGCGGACCACGGCACATATCCAGATAGTCCTGATGGTAGTACAGGCCCATTTGAGTTTCTTCAGGCATGTCTGCGATCAGGCGCAATTTGTATTCTTCACCACGGGCTGTGAATTCTGCAATCACTTCATCACGTGGGGTCATTTTTTTCACGACATCATAGTCTTGATCAATGAGCTTTTTCATACGCTCTTCAATCGCAGCCATGTCATCTAAAGTAAATGGACGTGGCATCCAGATGTCATAGTAGAAACCTTCTTCAATGACTGGACCAATGACCATCTTTGCTTCTGGGAACAATTGCTTAACGGCATGACCCACCAAGTGTGCGCAAGAGTGACGAATAATTTCGACACCTTCTTCATCTTTAGGCGTGATGATTTGTAAGGTTGCGTCTTCAGTAATCAGATCGCACGCGTCCACTAGACGATCGTTTACACGACCTGCAACAGTATTTTTTGCTAGACCAGGACCGATGCTTTGAGCAACTTCCATCACAGATACGGCGTGATCAAACTGTTTTTGATCGCCATTTGGCAAAGTGATAATTGGCATATGAAATCCTTAAGGAGTGATGCCCCGTACCATGGAGCATGTCACCGCGAGATTATGATCGAGGGAGAACCTCAAAAGATAAAAACGGTGGATAAATAAAAAATCACCTAGAATTTTACACGGCTTGGGCCAATGATTAAACCTTTTCCCTAATAAAAATAGGATTTATCACCAAAAAGTTCTTTTGAGCTGCAATGAGTTAAGATGATTATTCGCTCAAGAATTATTTATTCTCTCAAGGTTTGCC
The DNA here is from genome assembly GCF_000369625.1 of Acinetobacter variabilis. Taxonomy (GTDB): domain Bacteria; phylum Pseudomonadota; class Gammaproteobacteria; order Pseudomonadales; family Moraxellaceae; genus Acinetobacter; species Acinetobacter variabilis. The sequence continues at coordinate 625,118 of NZ_KB850112.1, read as the reverse complement.
ACGCTTCAAATTACCCTTCAGCATAGACATACAATTGAGAAAACTGAGGAATGATGGCTTCACTTTGGGTCGGCCTTAAAAACACGTAATCATCGACTTTCAGTTCACAAGATTTCGGTACCAGAACCATTTCCTGATTGCTACTACGTCCATATAAAACATGCGGCTGGCTTTTTTCTGGAAAATAATAGTCCGCCTGCCAGTAACCACCATAAACGAATAGCGCTTTATAATGATGCGGTAGATGATTAAATACTTCCAGACCAGGAATCTGGCTATAAGGCAGCACTTTTAAAATCGGAGTGGCGATCCACAAAGCACATTTTAAAGCAGAGAGATTGGCCAGATCAAAATCACTGGGTTTAAGTAGCATGGAACCAAAAGCTAGATCATTACAGACACTCTGCTGGCAATGCTGCATAAAGGTCGGACTGCCGCCACCATTAAAACATAGATTTTCATGCCATAAATCAGGAAATTGCTGTTGCAGCGTCAGCTTGAATTGCTGATAAATCTGGTGTGATTGCTGATAACTTTTTTCAGGTCTTTTGAGAATTTTTGGCAGTTTGGCTACATGCGCATCATAGCCCATTAATCCGGAAAACTTTAGATACAGTAGATGCTGCCGAATTAAATTAAGCATGGTTACGAACTGCTCCTGACTGCTTACTCCTCCGCGATGTAGGCCCACATCAATTTCAATATTTATATTCAAGCAGAGATTCAGGTTTTGGGCGAGTTGCAGATACTGCTCCAAGCGTGCTTGACTATCGATCAGCCATTGAATATTTACTTGAGGATTTAAGCCCTTTTGACTAAACAGGCTTTGATAAAAGCGCTGCGCTGCATGAATCGGCATTGGTTTACCGAGCAGAATGTCCGCTTGCTGAAATGCTCCGATAATTTCCCGAAGATGTGGCAGATGAACTACCATAAAACATTGGGTATTCAGCTTTTCACTAGCGAATTGAAGCAACTTGGTACTGGCTAGAGATTTCACCGCCAGACGAGGCTTTAACTGCGGAGGTAATTTTGCCTGCACAACATCCAGATTATGTTGATACTGAGCCAAATCCAGAATCAGTTGTGGTGCACCCGTACCCTGCTGTTTTAGGTCTTGAGTCAGTTGCTGAAAATAAGTTGATCGCACCTTCTACTCCTGTTACTTAACCAAAAACAGTTGTTTTAAGTAGGGATTCAGCCATTTTTTTTGCGGATCCAGCTGCTGACGTAGCGCCATAAATTCACCCCATCTTGGATATAAGTCGCGCAGTGATGCGGCATGCATGCTATGCAATTTTCCCCAATGTGGTCGCCCCTGATATTTCTGAAAAATCGGTTCCACTAGATTAAAAATGACGTGATAATCCTGCTTATAAAATTGATGGATAGAAATTGAAACTGAATCCCGCTGATAAAATGGACTGAGCCAGATTCATCCGCTTTGACATAACGAAACTCGATCGGAAAGAACATCGGCACACGATGCTGCCTTAGACAATGCAGCACTTCTTCCAGACACTGCAAGCCTAGTTCGACAGGAATCTGGTATTCCATTTCATTAAATCGGGTATTGCGCGGTGTAGGGAAAATCTGACTGGACCAATCCACAAAACAGGTCGGTTTGACAAAAACACCGAGCAGCTTTTGCAGATAAGGATTGGTAGACGGCAATAACCGTGTCAATTCAGAACATAACATCAGTAAACTGTCTTCTGATGGCCAGCTTTCTTTTCTCGACTGGAGAATTTCATCCGTTTCATCTAGTGTTTTCAGCATGACCTGATCAGCATGTAAAAATGCCCAAAACTCAATATGCCGATGCTGATGTTTCCATTGATCGATATTGGAAAATATGTCTTTTAACGAACATAACCAGATCTGTTCTTTTAATTTATAACGCGGCCGATTTTGCAGGTTAATTTTAGTGAGTATTCCGAGACTGCCCAGTGCCACCCGCCCCGCCTAAAAAATTTCCGTATTTTGCTGCTTATTACATTGCAATAATTCGCCATCTGCAGTCAGTAACTGAAAGCCTTGAACGAAAGCAGATAGACACGGTAAATCAATTCCCGTGCCATGCGTACCGGTCGAGATGGCACCCGCCAGACTTTGCTGATCGATATCACCTTGGTTGATCAAAGCCTGATTCAGAGGGGCTAGATATTCACCCAGCTCATATAAACGCGTACCTGCCTGTACAGTACATTGAGCTGTCGCTTCATTTGCATCTATCACGCCTTTGAAATGATCCAGACGAATCAATACCTCATCAGTTTTGGCTAGCGCACTGAATGAATGTCCTGCACCCGCCACACGAATCTGTGCATGTGACTTTACCAGAGTTTGTAATTCATTGATTTTTTTAGGCTCGAAAGTTTGAGGAGAACTGTACTGGCTTCCCGACCAGTTACTCCATGTTGCATCCGCCTGTTGTATTTTCATTATTATTCCTTGGCTGAGGCTATTTTTAACACCCATTTAGAGTAAAATACCTAAAAAGGCAAATATGGGAACCCATAGGTTCAAAAAAATCAGTGCTTAAAAATAATTTTATTAATATTCAATTATTTAATTTTTTAAAATTATGCATTCTCACTCGACTAAAGCATAACTGCAAGACTTCCAAGAATTGCATATCTTTTTTAACAGGATATGAAAAATAAATATAGAACGGAGTTTTACAATGGTTAAGGCATACGATGAATTACCGCGCACCCCTGCCAATTTTGTAGCGCTGTCACCTTTGCGCTATCTCGATCGCGCGGCTTATATCTACCCGAATCAAAACGCGATCATTCATGGTAAGCGTCGTATTACCTGGCGTGAAAAATACAATCGTTGCCGTCAGTTTGCCCACCAACTCCAAAATTTAGGCATCGGTAAAAATGATACCGTTTCAGTTTTATTGCCAAACGTACCTGCAATGATTGAAGCACACTTTGCTGTGCCAATGGCGGGTGCGGTCCTGAATACTTTAAATACCCGTCTGGATGCCAAAACGTTGGCGTTCATGCTGGAACATGCTGAGACTAAAGTACTGCTGGTCGATCCAGAATTTTCTGCAGTTGCAACAGAAGCTTTGGCATTAATTCCACAGCAAGACATTTATGTGATTGATGTGGCTGATGAAGAATTCGAGGGGGAAGACACCCGTATCGGCCAAATTGAATATGAAGACTGGTTGGCTCAAGGCGATACCAATTTTGAATGGCATTTACCGGATGATGAATGGAATGCGATTAGCCTGAACTACACTTCTGGAACCACAGGCAACCCGAAAGGCGTGGTTTACCATCACCGTGGCGCTTATATTAACGCAGCCAGTAATATCATTGCTTGTGGCATGATGCCGCGTGCCACTTACTTATGGACCTTACCGCTGTTCCACTGTAATGGCTGGTGTTTTGCCTGGACCATGGCAGCCAATGGTGGTACGAACGTCTGCTTACGCAAGGTTGATCCGGAACTGATCTTTAAACTCATTGCTGAACATAAAGTGGATTATTTCTGCGGTGCACCAATTGTACTGTCTATGCTGATCAATACTCCTGAAGAGAAAAAGACCAAGTTTGATCATCGTGTCGAAGTGATGGTAGCCGGTGCTGCGCCTCCTGCTGCAATCATTGAGGGCATGCGCAATATCGGTATCAATGTGACTCACGTCTATGGTCTAACTGAGACCTACGGCCCTTCTGCGCTCTGTGCGTCTCAGGCAGGCTGGTCAGACCTGTCGATTCAGGAACAAGCACAACTGCATTCTCGTCAAGGTGTACCATATCCACTGCAAGACGGCATGAAAGTGCTTGATCCTGACACTATGCAGGAAGTGCCACATGATGGTCAGACCATGGGGGAAATCATGTTCCGTGGCAACATCGTCATGAAAGGTTATTTAAAGAACCCGGAAGCAACTGCAGAAGCCTTTGCTGGTGGCTGGTTCCATACTGGCGATCTGGCAGTATGCCAACCTGATGGTTATGCAAAAATTACCGACCGCTCTAAGGACGTGATTATTTCAGGTGGTGAAAACATTTCATCGCTGGAAGTGGAAGAAGTGCTCTATCAGCATCCTGCTATTCTCACGGCAGCCGTGGTGGCAAAACCAGATCCACGCTGGCAGGAAGTACCATGTGCCTTTGTCGAACTGAAAGCAGGACAAACTGCTACAGCAGAAGAGATTATCGAATTCTGCAAGCAACATCTGGCGCGTTTTAAAGTACCTAAAGATGTGGTGATTACCGAGATTCCAAAAACTTCAACCGGGAAATTGCAGAAATTTATCCTGCGTGACTGGGCTAAAGAACGCTCTCAAGGTGAATTTTCTTAATTTATTAAGACCCTAGCATCCAGCCCTACTCCTGAAATTTCTTTTTTAATATTGAGAAAGAAAAATTTGGTGAGTGGGGCTTTTTTTATATTCAGAATAAAGACAATTAGTGTATTTAAGTGCTGATTAAGGTACTTATTCTGAGAGATGCCTTACCAAATTAAAGATAAAGAATGCGATCCATCAAAGAAGTTCGCATCCACATGCTTATTTTTAGGCAATAAAAAACCCCAAGACTTAATACGCTTGGGGTTTTTCAAAATCTTGGTCCCGAGGGTCGGACTCGAACCGACACGTCATCTCTGACAGCGGATTTTGAGTCCGCCGCGTCTACCAATTTCACCACCTCGGGAGTGGATGACGGCTATATTACTCTGTTTCAAAAACTTGTCAACGCAGAAAAAACACATTTGCCTAATTTTAAAACAATTCTTATTTTTTTGTTTTATAATCGAGCAATTCCCGCCATAAAAAAGAAAAAAGTTTATACTAGCCGCAGTTTTTTTATCGTAAATTGTCATGCAACTTTCTGATTTTAGTTTCGATCTCCCTGATGAGCTGATTGCTCGCTATCCTCTTGAACAACGTAGTGCTTCTCTCCTGTTACACCTTGATGCACAAGGCCAATATCACGATCACCAGTTCACCGATATTTTGGATTTATTGAATGAAGGCGATTTGCTGGTTCTGAACGATACCAAAGTGATGAAAGCGCGCCTGAAAGGTAAACGTGCCTCTGGTGGTGCAGTTGAATTACTGGTTGAGCGTATGATGGATCAGTTCATTGCGCATTGTCATATCAAGGCCAGCAATACACCCAAAGCCGGTGCAGAATTATTTATTGGTCCAGATGAAGTTAAAGTCACCGTTCAAGGCCGTCATGAAAATCTGTTTATTGTCGAATTTTCTCAGCCGATTTTAGATGTTCTAGACAAATACGGCGCACTGCCAATTCCCCCCTATTTCAATCGTGAAGCAGAAGAAATTGATACGGTTCGATATCAGACTGTCTTTAATGATCCAACTAAACTGGCCAGTGTTGCTGCTCCTACCGCTTCGCTGCATTTCGATGAAGAGTTGCTGAAAAAACTGGAAGAAAAAGGCATTCAGAAAACCTTTGTGACCTTACATGTCGGTGCAGGTACATTCCTGCCGGTTCGTACCAATGATATCGAAAATCACATCATGCACAGCGAATGGTGTCAGGTATCGGATGAATCTATGGAGCTGATCAAAGCCACCAAAGCGCGCGGCAATAAAGTGATTGCTGTGGGGACGACCGCAACCCGTGCGACCGAAAGTGCGGCTCAGGCCAATGGTGGTGAACTAAAAGGCTGGACCGGTGATACTCAAATCTTCATCTATCCGGGTTATGAATTCAAAGTGGTGGATCGTCTAATCACCAACTTCCATTTACCGGAATCTACCCTGCTCATGCTGGTTTCAGCTCTATCTAATCGCGAAAATATCCTGAATGCTTACAAACATGCGGTTGAAAGCAAATACCGCTTCTTCAGTTATGGCGATGCCATGCTAATTGATCAAGCGCAATAATCAGCAGGAACCCTTCCGATGCCGATCGAGTCTGTGCAGCACTCCATTCATATTCGACGCAAGAAAAATGCAGTAGTGTTTCGCAACATCGCCCGGCTCTGGGATCTGGGTCGTCAGGCCAAAAGCCATCAGGAATTATTGGATGGCTTGCATCCATGGAACGGCCCAATTAGCTTAAAATTTGAAAATAATTTACCGCTTGCTCTGGCCGGAATCGGACTCTTTCTGATTGGTTGCATTTTTGTAGCGCCTGCTAATATCTGGATGCAAATCGGTGTTTTCTTTGGATGCCTACTGGTATTCTGGGCTTATATCAACTATGAACATCGAAAGCCACTGGATGAAGTCATTCGCTATCTGGAAGATGAGGCGCTCGCCAAAAAATACCAGCTGGCTTTTCAGAAGCAGCCACAACATATCTCGATTCCACTCAATCCCGTACATTTTATTAACCATTTAAAACGTCTGTTCCCGGTATTTAATCAAGGCTCTCTGAGTAATGAAATTTCACGCTATGCCAGCACTGTCTGGGAAGATGAAGATGGTCAACAACATCAGGTTCTGGTCTTTCAATATCATTATGTGCATGAAGTTCAGGTACGCAATAAGGAAGGTCAACCGGTCAAACTGACCCAGGTACATAAAGACCTTTGGGGGGTATTTGTTTTTGATGTTCAGATTCAGGGGCTAGCCGTGACTGCCTCCAGAAAGAAATTTCATTATCCTTATGCTCATCCTTGGCACAGCAGCGACATTCGCACCAACCAGAAATTAAATTTCTTTGGCAGCGATCCGATGCAAATGGCGAAACTGCTCACACCTGGTTTTGTACTTCGACTGGCGGACTTTTTTGAGCAGCGTCAGGGCGATTTACTGTTTCATCCAGAAAGCCATATGCTCTGCTATCTGGGACCACATGATTTATTTCAGGTATCCAGTAAACACGATAAAATTACCGATATTTCCACATTGCGTGGCCATCTCAGAACGTTTAAATTAATAGAGTTGGAAAAGTTACATACTGATCTGACACAATTTTTAAAATAATTATTTTTTTCTGGGGATTACTTTTATGGGATTTTTTGTTTTTGTCATTATCCCGCTTTTGGTCATTATTGCCATTATCATGATTCGTAACAGCATTGTGCGTCATCATAACTCTACTATTCGTGCATGGTCCGATGTCGCCAGCTATGAGCGGCAAAAACTAAAAATCTTGGATGGTCTGCAACCTCTGGTTGAGCAATATTCCAGTTTTGAAAAAGGAACTTTAGAGAAAGTCACTGAACTGCGCCAGAACATTATGAGCCTGAATATTCAGGATGCCGATATTGCCCAGTTACAACGGGTTGAAAACCTGAATAAAGAACTGATGCACAGCCTGAATGTGGTGATTGAAAACTACCCTGAACTGAAAGCAAATGAAATTTACCTGAAAATGATGAATGAAATTGAAGAACAGAATGAAAATGTCGGTGCTGCAATTACCATCTACAACCGAAATGTTGAACTCTTCAATAATCAGATCCAGATTTTCCCGCATAATATTATCAATAACATGTTTCTCAAAAAGAAAGCAGTACGCCCTTTCCGTGACCAGACCGTGAGTCAGAACTTTGACTATCGTCCAAATTTCCAATGAGAAAAATCATTACATTTTATAGTTTTTGATTTGCAATACATTGGCTTATGATGAAAGAGTGAGAGATAAAGCAATACACTTATAAAACCCAATAAAAAGAATAAAAAATCATGCTGGATTATTTAGAACACTTGCAACAGATGCTGGTCAAGGACTTTTATCAGCTGTATGACCGCTATCAGGATGATGAAATCTATGCCTGTAGTCTGGTCTTTGATAAATTTTTACTGCTGGATGATCTGGCGATTTCCACAGAACGTAGCTTTTTTCAGGACCCTGAAGTTCCACAGCAATATCTGGCCGAGCAGGATCGCTGGAATCTACAAAAATGGCGTTATAAAAGCCACAGCTCTTCACAATCTAAACTCGTGCCTTTTAAAACTTTGCTGGCAGAGTATTTTAAAACCCAGCATAGTTTTGGCCATCCTGTCTTAGCCCAGCAAAAACAGATTCCTGCTACTCACTTGGATTTATTGCTAGAAACCTTTAAACAAGCCAAACGCAAATTATCTGAAGCTTATGGTCTGGATCTAGATTCGATTATTTTTTTCCTCAGCGTTCCGGCCCAACCCGAATGTGAATGCCAATCTGCACTTGAACTCAATTCTGACAGTCGCTTATTGCAGGACTTTTTAGCTTCCAGACAGACCCTGTCTCAATCGACAGTCAATAAGCGTTTAAAACTCTCGCAAAGTGACAAAGACATCTTGATCGACCTGGAACAAATGCTCACGATAGAGCCTTATGACTATTTGCAAGTAGCGCAGGATACCTATTTACTGACGCTGGAATCTTATTTTATCGACAGCAATATCTATATCCAAAAACTGATCCAGCATATTGCTGCCATGGCGGCTGAACCTGACGGCAGCTGTGGCTTGAGCCGGGAAGAAATCATGCAGCGTTTACAGCAGTTTTCTGCAAACTCACCTCTTTCACCTGATCTTTCCTCTATTCATCGATAAATAAAATTACAGAGTGAATTCTCTACAATGCTGGCATTTAAAGTCAGAATCAAGGAAAATAGCGCCCTTTAATTCGCATTAGTAATCAGCGAACTGTTTTTTCGCCTTGATTTGGAACTCTTATGAAGTTTGAAAAATTAGGTCAGTCGGGTCGTGCCCGTCGTGGTCGTTTAACGCTTGAACATGGCGTAGTAGAAACGCCCGTCTTTATGCCAGTTGGTACTTATGGCACTGTCAAAGGCATGTTGCCACGTGATGTTGAAGGCATTAAAGCGCAGATTATCCTCGGTAATACATTCCATTTGTACCTGCGCCCGGGTCTTGAAGTTATCAAGCAGCATGGTGGCTTGCACGGTTTCATGAAATGGGATAAACCGATTCTGACTGACTCAGGCGGTTTCCAGGTCTTCAGTCTGGGTGCAATGCGCAAAATTGAAGAAAAAGGCGTGACCTTCCGCTCACCGATTGATGGTTCAAAAGTTTTCCTTTCACCTGAAATTTCGATGGAAATTCAGCATACGCTGAACTCCGATATCGTGATGATTTTTGATGAATGTACGCCTTATCCAGCGACCCATGAAGAAGCGCAAAAATCTTTGCAGCTGTCTTTACGTTGGGCTGAGCGCTGCAAGAAGCATCATCATGATGAACTCAACAATAAAAATGCCCTATTCGGGATTATTCAGGGCGGGATGTATGAAGACCTGCGCGATGAATCCTTAAAAGGTCTGCTTGAGATTGACTTCGACGGTTATGCGATTGGCGGTCTGTCTGTCGGTGAACCGAAAGAAGAAATGATCAAGGTACTGGATTATCTTCCGAACAAAATGCCGGAAAATAAACCGCGTTACCTGATGGGTGTCGGCAAACCGGAAGATATCGTTGAAGGTATCCGCCGTGGTGTAGACATGTTCGACTGCGTCATGCCAACCCGAAATGCACGTAACGGTCATTATTTCGTGACCGATGGTCTGGTGCGTATCCGTAACAGCCAATATCGTCATGATCAAAGTCCGCTTGATCCACATTGCGACTGCTATACCTGTCAGAACTTTACCCGCGCCTATCTGTTCCATTTAGAGAAATGTGGAGAAATGCTAGGTTCTATGCTCGGTACCATCCATAACCTGCGTTATTACCAGCGTTTTACCGAAGATATCCGCAACGCGCTGGATAACGGAACTTTTGATGAATTTGTTCAGGACTTTTACGCTCGTCGTGGCCTGGAAGTTCCACCTTGTCCACAAGATTAATCTTTCAGCATTTGCGCTGAGGAAAAAGACAGGGTAAATTGCAAGAATATGTCAATTTATTATCAAGTTGATCACCAGTTTTTTATTTTAGGAAAATGAAATGAGCCTATTTATTTCGACTGCTCACGCTGCAGGTGAAGCTGCACAACAACCGAGCTTGATGGCTAACCTTTTGATGATTGCGGTTTTTGTTGCAATCTTCTATTTCTTGATCTGGCGCCCTCAATCAAAACGTGCCAAAGAGCACCGTGCTCTGGTTGACAGCCTTGGCGTAGGCAGCGAAGTCGTTTTTGCAGGCGGCTTAATGGGCAAAATCACTAAAATTGAGGGTGATTTCGCAGTCGTTGAGCTGAGCCGCGGTGTAGAAGTCAAAGTTCAACGTGCGAGTGTGATCTCAGTTCTGCCTGAAGGCACTTTAAATAACATTTAATCAAAATTAGTCGTGCTCCCCGCACGACTTTTTCATTTTAAGAAGAAAACGAATGCGTTACCCAGCATGGAAATATGTGCTGATCCTGGTTGTCCTGGTGGTCAGTACTTTATATGCCCTGCCAAGTTTGTATCCAGATGAACCTGCTGTACAGATTTCGGGTGCCAAAGCCGGTACTCAGATTGACGCAGGCATCGTACAAAAAGCAGAGCAGATTTTAACAACTGAAAATATTGCAACTCACGACAATAGCTTTAGTAATAACGCTGCTTTATTACGTGTAGATTCAAGTGAAGCACAGCTGAAAGCCAAAGAAGCTTTACGCCGTGGTTTAGGTGATGAATACGTCGTAGCACTTAACCTTGCTCCAACCACCCCAGAATGGCTACAGAAAATTGGTGCCAAACCAATGAAACTGGGTCTGGACTTACGTGGTGGTGTTCACTTCCTGCTTGAAGTGGATATGGACAAGGCGATTGCACAGCGCATGGACACCTCTGCAACTGACCTGCGTCGCCAGCTGCGTGATAACAACTTGAAATTCAATAGCCTGAATTTAAGCAACAACACCATTGTTGTGCAGTTTGCCAATAATGATGATCGTGCTGCTGTCATGGATTTCTTGCGCCGTAATGGCAATGAATTCAACCAGCAGGCCGTGGCGACTGAAACCGGTTCGACTTTACGCCTCAACTATACCGATACGCGTAAGCAGGAAATCGAATCTTATGCGGTGAACCAGAACTTAACCACTTTACGTAACCGTATTAACGAGTTAGGTGTGGCTGAAGCACTGGTACAAACCCAGGGCAGCAACCGTATTGTGGTTGAACTTCCGGGTGTACAGGATACCGCAGAAGCAAAACGTGTCTTGGGTCGTACGGCGAACTTGGAATTCCGTCTGGTGTCTGATCTGAATGATCAATACATTGATCCTTATACTGGCCAATTAAGTGGTACAGCTCCAGCAGGGACTCAAGCATTTGCTTATGAATCTCTGGACAGTGGTCGTCAGTTATTGCTGAACCGTAACCGTATTTTGACCGGTGAACGTGTACAAAATGCATCTTCTGGCTTTAGTCAGGATACTGGTGGTGCTGAAGTTAATATTACTTTGGACAGCGCTGGCGGTAAATTGATGGCAGATGCCACACGTAATGCCGTAGGCAAACGTATGGCGGTACTGTTCATCGAGAACAAGCAAAAGATCAGCTACGTAGAAGACCCGGCAACTGGTGCACAAACTGAAGTGCGTACACCATATACTGAATCTGTAGTGATTAACGCTGCAACCATTCAGGCAGTATTGGGTTCTCAATTCCGTATTACCGGTCTGGACTCACCTCAGGAAGCTTCTGAGCTTGCCTTGATGCTACGTGCCGGTGCGCTGGCTGCGCCTATGTATTTCGTTGAAGAACGTGTGATTGGTCCAAGTCTGGGTCAGGAAAATATTGATAAAGGCGTATTGTCGACTCAAATCGGCTTTATTCTGGTAGCAATCTGGATGGTAGTATTCTTCCGCCTATTCGGTGTCATTGCCAACTTCGCACTGGTCGTTAACCTGGCAATGATTCTGACTGTCATGTCATGGATTGGTGCTTCCCTCACCCTGCCGGGTATTGCCGGTATCGTAATTACCATCGGTATGGCGGTCGATGCCAACGTATTGATCTGTGAGCGGATACGGGAAGAAATGAAATGGGGCGCCTCGCCGAAACAGGCAATTGTGGCCGGTTATGATCGGGCCTATAACACTATTTTCGATTCGAACTTAACTACCTTCTTGGTAGCGTTCATTCTGTTCGCAATTGGTACCGGTCCGATCAAAGGCTTTGCTGTCACCCTGATGATTGGTATTGTCTGCTCAATGTTTACGGCGATTACCGTAACCCGTGCGATCGTACAGATCATCTATGGCAAAAAACGTAACTTGAAAAAGTTGAGCATTTAGGAGATCGACGATGACTGAAAATACTCAACTGAATCAGAAACAGTACGGTCGCCCTGAAGATGAACGTATCATTCCGTTTATGAAGATTGCATTGCCTGCAGCAGTGTTCTCTATCATCCTGACGGTTGCCAGCATCTTCTTTATTGCGACCAAAGGCTTGAACCTCGGTCTGGACTTTACCGGTGGTGTATCAGCAGAGCTGAACTATACCAATCCGGTAAAATCGGAAGATGTGACTCAGGCACTCAGCAAAGCTGGCTTTGATGATGCGGTCGTGCAGACCCTGGGCTCGGAACGTGACCTGATGGTACGTATGCCGGTTCAGGAAGATATTGAAGCAGAAGACCTTACCAAAGCCATTACTGCAGCCGTTCAGCTGCCCGGCAATGCAGCTCAGGTGCCTAAGGTCGATGTAGTCGGTGGACAGGTCGGTAACGAGCTGTATGTGCGTTCTGCGGGTGCAGTTGCCCTTGCCCTGTTGCTAATGCTGGTCTATGTCACTATCCGCTTTGAGTTCAAACTGGCGATGGGTGCGGTACTGTCATTGTTCCACGATATCGTGGTGACGATTGGTATCTTTGCCATGATGCAGTGGCCGTTTGACCTTACTGTTTTGGCAGCCGTACTGGCGATCATCGGTTTCTCACTCAACGATAACATCGTGGTTTCTGACCGTATTCGTGAGAACTTCCGTAAGATCCGGGGTGCCGAACCTGTTGAAATTATCAATATTGCCTTGACTGAAACCTTACGCCGTACCATTCATACTTCTATGACTTTATTACTGGTTGTAGTGGCCATGATGATCATGGGCGGTGCTGGCCTGAAATGGTTCTCGATTGCGATGTTTGTAGGTGTCTTTGTCGGTACCTATTCTTCGATCTATATCGGTACAGCCTTCGCCCTGTGGCGCGGTCTGAATCGTCAGGACTTTATTGTTCAGGTGAAACCAGAGTTTGAAGACGAAAATCAGCTTCCATAAGCTGCCCGTTTTCAATTTCACTATTCAGCCCATCTTATGATGGGCTGAATTATTTCTATCTTAAGAAAATTGCTGCGGAGGCACGATGGCAATTACAGGATGGATTTTAGCTACATCAGATTTCTGGAAACTGACCTTGCGGCTTTCATCCAGACTTTGGATCTGATAGCTGTCTTGGCTTTCCGAAATCAGCTCCACAATGAGTTGCAGTCCATTAATTAAATAAAGACAAATCAAGCCAGATGGCTGTAAATCAGCTTGGTCATCACAGACCAACCACCAGCCTGCTTTTAGGCTCGGAAAATAATACTGTCCTGTGACCTGAATGGCATAATGCTGAGGTTCCAATTTCAACCAAGATACAAGATTTTCTGCCGAATCTATAATTTTCATTTTAAAGGCTTGCTGCTCAACAACCTGCATCTGGAACAAAGTCATTTTTACAGGATTCGGTGCTACTTCAATGACAGGTGCTTCAGCACGATCCAATATTAAACTTTCTAAGCCCAGTTGCTGTTCAAGTTCTCGTGCAGCCTTTTCTCCAATCTGGCGCTTACTGTTCAATAGCTGGGTAATATAGGCTGCAGACAGACCAAAATGCTCGCAAATCTCTTTGCCATTTTTAAACTGCTGGCTATCAATCAACTGATCAATCACTTTGGCCAGATTATTTCGTCTCAGTTCAAATATTTCCGTGGCACTCATGTCTATTATTTGCTCTTTTCCCTCTTAACCACACCTTATAACAAAAAAGCCCGCAATTGAATTGCGGGCTTTTATAAGCATGCCTAAAAAGAATCAGTTGCCTTGTACCAGACGGCGTGCACTGATAATTCCCGGCTGCTGTTCAAGACGGGCCAATAGTTTGGAAAGTTGAGCCAGACCTTTGACTTCGATCAACAGCTTCATATTGGCAATACCATCTGCTTCTGAAATGGTATTTACCTGACGGATATTGATCTGATCCGAGAAAATCACCTGAGTCAGATCTTTCAGCAAGCCACGACGGTCATAGGCTTCTACCACGATCTGTACACTTTGGCCACGAGTCGGCTGCATTTCCCAGTCGGCTTCTACTGCACGCTCCGGTTCTTGGCTGATCATACGTACATAATCCGGACAAGCTACCTTATGGATGCTTACACCGCGATTCAAGGTAATATATCCCGCAATCGATTCACCATGCACCGGCTGACAGCACTGGGCTACATGCAGTTCAACGTTATCCAGACCATCAATTAGAATACCATGTGCAGACAAGGTATGGCTGGCACGCGGATTCAAGGCTGGTTTCAGCACCAGTTCAGGCTCATCCTGATCCAGATGCATATGGCGATTGACCTGATTGATCAGAGCATGCAGGCTAATATCACCATTCACCAGACCAATCATAATATCTTCGCCACTCTTCACATTGAAATGGTTGCAATAATCACCCAAGTCGATTGATTTTGGATGAATTGCCAGACGTGCCAATTCTTTATTCAGAATTTCACGACCCACTTCCAGATTCTTACTGCGATCTTGCTGACGGAACCAATGACGTAACTTGTCACGGGCGCGTGCAGTCTTGATATAACCCAGCGAATTGACCAACCAGTCCCGATTTGGTTCACGGTCTTTCTTGGTCAGAATCTCGACCTGTTCCCCGGTTTTCAAGGCATAGGTTAAAGGCACATAGCGCTGGTTGACCCGAGCCGCATAGCATTTGTTGCCGACTTCTGTGTGCACGTGATAGGCAAAGTCGAGTACGGTTGACCCCCGTGGCAACTCTTTAATATCACCATCACGGCTGAACACATAGATTTTTTCGAAGCCTTCAAAATCTTGAATGTGTTCAAAATTTTCAACTTCCTCTTCTTCATCTTTATGCGCACTGGCTTCATTGCGTTCTTGATAATGCTCAATCACTGCACGCAGGGAATGCAGACGATGATTAAAGGAAGTATCGGTATTTTTCGAACCTTCCTTATAGTTGAAGTGCGAGCATACGCCAAGCTCGGCCTCTTCATGCATCGTATAAGTACGAATCTGCACTTCAAGTGACTTGTTTTCCGCAATCACAGCTGTGTGTAAAGAGCGATAACCATTGGCTTTCGGATTAGTAATATAGTCATCAAACTGATGCGGGATATGTCGCCACAATTGATGTACGATCCCGAGCGTGTGATAACACTCAGGCACACTTTTCACCAATACACGCAGTGCACGGATGTCATACAGCTGGTCGAAGCTCAGGCTCTTGCTTTTCATTTTTCGATAGATCGAATAAATGTGCTTCACCCGGCCGTTAATTTCAGCTTCAATGCCGTGTTCTGCCAGCTCTTCACGCAATTTATCAATCACGAACTGAATATATTGTTCGCGTTCCAGACGCTTTTCATTCAGCAAAGAGGCGATTTCTTTATAGCGTTCCGGCGCCAGATAGCGGAAGGCTAGATCTTCGAGTTCCCATTTCAGCTGGGCAATCCCGAGACGATGCGCTAAAGGAGAATAAATGGTGAGAATTTCTCGTGCGACCCGTTCTTGCCGTTCACGTGAAGAATTAGCCAGCTCACGCAGTGCATAGGTACGTTCTGCCAGCTTGATTAACACGACGCGGACATCTTCTGTCACTGAAATCAGCATCTTGTAAATGCCAGATAGGTGCTCACGCTGGTTATTATTGAAGTGGTCTTCCAGGCGTTTATTTTTTTCAATCAGCTCAGACAGCTTACCCATGGACAGCGTGCCTTTGACCAGGCTGTAGACCTGTTCACCGAATTTTTCCTGCACTTCTGCCAGTGGCATGACGCCTTCACGTACTGCGCGGTAAAGCATGGCAGCAGACAAGGTATCTTCATCAACATAGAGATGCGCGAGAATATCCGCCATTTCAATACCGGTATAGAAGGTATTAGAGCGATGTTGAACCGTACTTTGTAGCTCTTTTTCTAAGGTTAAACGGGCAACTTCTTCGAGCTGCTTCAGGGGAGCCCCGTCTAATATGCCACGAACCCGATCTAACCATTCAGTCAGATCCTGCTGGGCTTGTTCGGCATGTTCTACAGTCGCCTCCTGTGACAACTCATTGAGCCGCCCAGGCAGTTGCTCACGTACTGTGACCATACCCTTCTCCTACTTTTAGATACATCATCTCTTTGATCGTTTATTTAATTTTCTTTTTCGAACAAGGCAATCGACTCGACATGTCCGGTATGCGTAAACATATCCATCACACCGGCTTTGGTTAGCTGATAACCTTGTTGTACCAGTAGCCCTGCATCTCTTGCAAGCGTAGCGGGATTACATGACACATAAACGATTCTTTTGGCACCAAACTGAGGGATATAATGCATAACTTCTTCTGCTCCAGCACGTGGCGGGTCGATTAATAATGCATCAAATCCTTGATTTGCCCAAGACTGGTACGAAAAATCTTTGGTTAAATCTTGTGAATAGAACGAAACTTGTGCAATACCATTATGGTTAGCATTTTCTGCACCGCGTTGCACCATTTCCTCACTCCCCTCAACCGCAACCACCCGACCAGATGCACCAACACAACGCGCCAGTGGCAAAGAAAAGTTTCCTAATCCACAAAACAGATCCAGAACGCGTTCGCCTTGCTGTAATTGAAGCAAATCACATGCCAAGCGAACCATCTGCGGATTGATCGTTGAATTGACCTGAGTGAAGTCCAATGGATTAAAACCGAATTCCACATCAAAGTCATCAAGACCATAGTGTAAGCGTGCTGCCTGTTCAGGCTCATCAATCCGCTTCAAATAATCTTGGCCTGCAGGTTGCAAATAAAGCTGCCAACCTTTCTCTAACGTAAATTGGCGCAATCGGTTGACATCTGTTATCGATAATTCTGCGGTTTCACGAATGAGCAACGCAATGTCATGATCACCCATAGCCAATTCTATATGACCAATATCTACCTGACCATCGAGACTTTGGAGCAATTGTTTAAGACGTGTAACCGATCCAAACTCGCGATCCAGAATCATGCAACGGTCAATCGAAGTCAGCTTATTGGACTGGTTCTCACGAAAACCGACCACTAGCTTGTCTTTTTGAGGCAGATAACGCACCCCAATCCGGGCTTTACGACGGTAATCTTCACGTTGTGAACGTAGCGGTGACAGCCATTCTTCAGGCTGGATCCCGGCAAAATGCTGCAAATGTGATTTCAGAACATTCCGCTTAAGTTCAATCTGCGCATCGGGATGGATATGCTGCATATTACAGCCACCGCATACGCCAAAATGTGGACACACAGGTTTGACCCTGATCTCGGAAGCCTCACCGATTAACTCAAGGCTATCAGCCTCTTCCAGTTTTTTGACTTCACGGGTAATGCGGGCACGAACGGTTTCACCCGGCAAGGCATAACGGATAAAGACTTTCTTGCCATGCTTTTCAAGCGGATGGTCTGGATGTGAACCATAGTGAGCGATGCCACGTCCTTCATGTGAGAGTGATTCAACCTGAAAAATATACTCGGATTGCGGTGCTGGACGTGGTTGTGCTCGACGTTTCATGAAAACCTAGGATGTGGAGATGGGAAAATCAAAACGGGTAAATTCAGTTCTTTGTGAGGTTTCACGCCAGACTGATAAAAAATCTGCATGTTGCGGCTGGGTATGCAGGTATTGAATCGTACTCTGCACCAGATGCTGATAATCAGGCAACATCAATTGACCCTTTAGCAACAGCCAGCGAATATAGACCAACCAAGTATTGAGCACATCACCTTCGCAATAGCTGGTGATTGCGTTCCATTGCTGGTTACGTACATATTCAGACACATGATAGCCACCATCACCACGTTTGCCTGGATAACCCAATAAATGAGCAACATCATCCAGTTTCTGAAAATGACGGGCATGAAACATGGCCATAACATCCATCAAATCGACGTGACGTTGATGGTAACGATTCTGGTAGTTATTATAACGCTTTTGCGTATCAATTTCGCCCTGATCGAACAGACTTGGCGCAGATAAGCCATGATACATGGCCCGATAAAGAATAACCGGCAGGTCAAATTGTGAGCCATTCCAACTGACTAGCGTCGGATGACGCTTGTCAAAAATGGATAAGAATTTTTTTAAAATCTCTGCTTCGCTGTACTGTTCACGGCTGAAAGAAAACAGGCGCATGCCCTGTTCATCCATCCATAAACCGGAAATACAGACAATCTCATGCAGCGGCAGACGCTGAAAGTCCGAGCCTGATTCCTGACGGCGTAATTTGGTCAGGGCCTGATCCAGATCAGCCTCGGGCAGATCCAGAGCAAACAGATGCGCGCCTGATTTAAGATCGGTTTGGGTTTCAATATCGAAAGTTAAAACAGGCAGGCGCATAAAAGATTTCTCAAAAATTATTCAGGGTCTTGTACAGAGAACAAGCCTGTAGACAAGTAACGGTCACCACGGTCACAGATAATACATACAATCACTGCATCTGGATTTTCTTCTGCAAGCTTGATGGATGCCCAAACTGCACCGCCAGAAGATGTACCGGCACTGATACCTTCTTTTTGTGCCAGTTTACGCATAGTACGTTCCGCTTCAATCTGTGGAATATCGATAATATGGTCGATACGACTACGATCGAAAATCGTTGGCAAATATTCTTCTGGCCAGCGACGGATACCGGCAATGCTAGAACCATCAGATGGTTGTAGGCCCACAATCTGAATATCCGGATTCATTTCTTTCAGATATTTAGATACGCCCATGATCGTACCTGTAGTACCCATTGAGCTGACAAAGTGCGTAATCTTGCCACCGGTTTGCTGCCAGATTTCAGGACCTGTGGTCAGGTAATGTGCTTCGACATTGTCCGGGTTACCAAACTGGTTTAACACCAAACCTTTACCATCAGCCTGCATTTGCAAGGCCAGATCACGCGCACCTTCCATGCCCTGCTCTTTGGTCACTTCAATCAGTTCAGCGCCATAAGCACGCATCGCGTCCTTACGTTCCTGACTCATGTTATTCGGCATAATCAGCTGCATTTTGTAACCGCGCATGGCCGCAACCATCGCCAATGCAATCCCTGTATTTCCGCTGGTCGCCTCAATCAAGGTATCACCCGGTTTGATCTGTCCGCGCTTTTCCGCCTGCATGATCATGTTATACGCCGGACGGTCCTTGACCGAGCCTGCCGGATTATTTCCTTCGAGTTTTGCGAGTACTGCGGCTTGAGTGTGACTAGCCAGACGCTGCAAACGCACCAGTGGCGTTTTGCCTACATAATGGTCCAGTAAAAATTCGTCTGCTTGAAAATCAGGGGTGGTATTACTCATTATTTGCACCTATATCGAGGTGCGGCTATTGTATGAAAAAATGCATTTCCCTGCACCCATTTATAGCAGTGCTTTTGCATAAAACTGTATAAATCACGATCGGCATGGCCAATTCGTCCTGTTTTAGCTTGGTAAAACTCCTTAATCATGACAGTGACTTAGCTCACCTCGCCTCCTGAAAAGATTTACTCAAACACCCATAATGACTGTTCAGCATAATGGTTCTTATTTTCTGCCTTAATCTGGAGCTTTATAAAAATAATGCTGAAATTTTAACAGTAGATTTAAAGCATGCTAATATGCAAAGCATAAGGAAAATACTGCTTGAATCATGTCAAATATCAACAAAAAGCTGTTTAAACGCCTACACTTAAATCATGCTTATGGACAGCTGATTGCACTGATTTTTGTACCCATTACTATTCTGGCCTGTGTCGGCGCTGCTCTGGTAATCTCGGAAACTTCCAATGCCGCTCGTGCCCAGCAAAAGCAGATGGCCATTGCGATTCTGACCCGTTTTCAGGCCACTTCTGAATATGCACTGGACATTTTGAGCCTTTACCCATGGCAATATGAACAGGCTCATGACGCCATGCAGAATATGCTGAATGAAAAGCATCTGGTCCGTGCGGCTATTCTGGATGAAAATGGCAAAAGTAAACTCGGCATTGGTTTTCAGGAACAGGCGCCTTGGCCTGACTTTAAAAAAGATGGCAATTTTGTTGGCCCGATATTAGATAAAAACAATCATATTTATGCAGTCAAAGTAAATGAAAATGGCATGAATGCAGGCTGGCTGGCGATCGAACTGGACAATCAGCCCTTAGAAATTGCCCGCTACCGGGTCTTGATCGTTTTGATTGCGACCGGCTTATTGACCTTATTGCTCTTGTTGTTATGTCTGAATTTCTATTCACGTCGCTGGATTGCACCGATGTATGAGATTCGCATGCAGCTGCAACGCCTGAATGCCGACACCCTAGATCAGCATATGGTGATTAACAGTACCGGTGAACTGCGCCTTTTGCAGCGTGATATTGCCAATGTGGTGAAACGTCTGCATTTCAGCTTTCTGGAATTGCGTGAGCATACCGAACAGACCGAAGACGATTTGCGCCGTACCTTGGATACTTTAGAAGTTCAAAATATTACTTATCGTCAGGCACGTGACCAGGCGATTTCGGCCAACCAGGCCAAGTCGGTGTTTCTGGCCAATATTTCCCATGAATTACGCACACCCTTAAACAGTATTGATGGTTTTATTCACCTGCTGCTGCGTCAAGGCAATCTTAGCAATGAGCAAAGCCTGTATTTGCAGACCATCCGCAAATCTTCTGCACATTTGCTGGCCCTGATCAATGATGTACTGGATTTCTCCAAGATTGATGCTGGCAAACTGGAACTGGAAACTGCACCTTTTGATCTGGAAGAAGCTATCTTTGATGTGATGGACATGCTCTCGCCACTGGCTGCACAGAAGCATATCGATATGGCGTTCTATTTTGCAGACAATGTACCGAAACATGTGATTGGTGATGTACTACGCTTTAAGCAGATTCTGACCAACCTGATTTCTAATGCGATCAAGTTTACTCCAGACGGCGAAATCATTGTTCGGGCACGCATGGAGCACGATGATATTGGGCAATGTCTGCTGCATTTCAGTGTTCAGGACAGCGGCATTGGCCTGAGCGGAACTGACCGTAAAAAACTGTTTGAATCCTTCTCGCAAGGCGATACCTCGGTCACCCGCCAATTCGGCGGTACAGGTTTAGGCTTGGCCATTTCCAAACAACTGGTCCACTTGATGCATGGTCAAATCGGATTTGAAGATAATCAGGAACGTGCTCCAACAGAAAAAGGCTCAACCTTCTGGTTTACCGCCCAATTCCCGGTGGATGAAGATATTATCCATGAGCACCCGGATTTCAGTGATCTGACGGTTGTGTCTTATCTCGCCCATCCGGCAACAGCGAATGTATTAAGACATTATCTGGAAAATTATCACGTTAAACATATTGAATCGACATCCATTCTGGATCTGTTTAGCCGTCTGAACCATTTACAAAATATCGAGAATACCTGGCTGATTGTTGACCATAGTGGTGATAGCCAAGCCTTACTGACAGAAATTCGTTCTCGCTATCAGGGACATCTGGCTGTGTATGGTTATCAAATGCAGCTTGATCCGAACATGCTGAATGATCATCGTGCCCGTGCTCTGCATCAGCCACTCAGTCGTAGTGCCCTGATTCAGCTACTCGGCAATCAACCCGTCTTTGATCAGGAACAGCATGAAGACTTTAATGGCCAGGGACTGCATATCCTTGCCGTTGATGACCATCTGCCGAACCTGATTGTTCTGGAGGCCTTGCTAGCCGAACTGAATGTCACCACAACCAAAGCCATTAGCGGACAGGAAGCGATTGATATCATCCAGAGCCGTTATGAACAGGGTCTGCCATCTTTTGATCTGATATTTATGGATATCCAGATGCCAGTGATGTCCGGTATCGATACCACCCGTGCAATCCGTTCACTGGAATCAACTTTTGAAAATCATCAGCGTCTGCCGATTATTGCCCTGACAGCACATGCCCTTTCCGACGAGAAGCAAAAACTGTTACAAAATGGTATGGATGATTATGTCACCAAGCCTATTCAGATTGATCAGATCGTGCAGATCCTGACGCAGTGGACGACTGAAAGTTTTAAAAAGATTCCAGTGCTGGAACGTGCCAATGTCATTGATGCGCTGGATCCGAATATTCTGGATTGGCAACAAAGCTTGCAACTGGCAGCCAATAAAGAAGATCTGGCAGTCGATCTGCTTAGCATGCTGGTCGACAGTTTTGAAAAAGAGCTGGATGAAATTGAGCAATTAATTGAGCTGGAAGATTTTCCGCAGCTGGAACATGTTTTGCACCGTCTCTATGGGGCTACCCGTTATGTCGGCACACCGACTCTGCAAAAAGTTACCGGAAGTTTTGAGCAGTTTGTCTCGACCTTGCGTAAGGAACGCCGTAAGGCCGATGACAGTTTTGTTCAGGAAGTACTGAAATATCTGGATGAACTGAAAGCAGTGATTGAGCAGGTAGAACAGGCAGCTCAGCAAATTTTAAACAAGCATAGTGGTTAAAAAATTACTGTTTTACTTACTCATATCTGTATGACTGCACTGTCATGCAAGCACAGATTGCTCATGCTATGCTCGCTTACAGAAAAATTAAGGATGAATACCATGTCACTTGTACGCTTTGAAAAAAATAATGGAATTGCCACGGTTACTCTCAGCCGTCCAGATAAACGTAATGCCATGAGCTTTGCCCTGCTGCGTGAACTGGTGCAGATTGCGAACCGGATTAAAAAAGACAAGTCGGTGCGGTGTGTCATTTTAACCGGTGAAG
The DNA here is from genome assembly GCF_000369625.1 of Acinetobacter variabilis. GTDB lineage: Bacteria > Pseudomonadota > Gammaproteobacteria > Pseudomonadales > Moraxellaceae > Acinetobacter > Acinetobacter variabilis. The sequence continues at coordinate 602,303 of NZ_KB850112.1, read as the reverse complement.
CGCAGGTCTTTAGTGCCGGCATTGACTTGGCCGATTTAAATAATCCTAAAAATCGGGCCTATGCGGCCTGGGAACTGATTCGTCCTGGACAGAGCTTATTTCAGAAAGCTTTTCTGGTCTGGCAGGAACTGCCTGTACCCGTCATTGCAGCCATTGAAGGTTTCTGCTTTGGTGCAGGTATGCAACTTGCGTTGGCTGCGGATATCCGAATCGCCCATCCTGCGACCAAAATGTCAATTATGGAAACTCGTTGGGGTCTAGTACCAGATATGGGGCTAACGCGTTCTCTCAAAGGTCTGATCGGGATTGATTTGGCCAAAGAGCTGACTTTAACCGCACGTATTTTTGAAGGTGCCTATGCCAAAGAAATTGGTCTGATCACCCATGTCGATGAGCAGCCATTAGCAAAAGCACAGGCTTTGGCTGAAGAAATGTTACAACGCTCTCCAGATGCCTTGATGGCCTCTAAATTTGTGCTGGATGCGATGGAACATAAACCCAATAAGTCACTGCGTATGGAAAAAATCTGGCAGCTTAAACTGTTACTCGGTAAAAACAGCCAACTGGCACGCAAGAAGGATAAAAATCCAGACGTGCAGTTTGTACCACGTCAATATCGATAATTATGGCTGAAGCAAAATCAAAAGATGAGAGATAAGATGCAATTCGATCGTGATAGCAAAATTGCCTTTTTAGGTATGGGACTCATGGGTAGCCGCATGGCAACCCGACTGCTGAAAGCTGGTTTCCAAGTTGCAGTCTGGAACCGCACGGCCAGTGCCTGCGATCCATTGCTTGCACTGGGAGCCACTCCGCTATATCTAGATCAAATTGCAGATTATCCCGTTATTCTGACCTGTCTGGCAGATGATGCTGCGGTGCAATCGGTCTTTGAGCAGATTCAGCCCTATCTGGTGGCTGGTCAGATCATTGTCGATTTTTCCAGTCTTTCCGTACATCAAACTAAAACTCTGGCTGAACAAGCCCAAGCTAAACAAGCCACTTGGATTGACTCTCCTGTATCTGGCGGTACAGTCGGTGCAGAACAAGGCACGCTAGTGATCTTCGCTGGCGGTGATGCAGAAACTATTACCGCACTTGATCCAATCTATAAGGTGCTTTCACAACGTGTCACTCGCATGGGTGATACTGGAACCGGTCAGGCGACTAAAATCTGTAATCAGCTGATTGTGGCAGCGAATAGCACCTTGATAGCTGAGGCAGTGGCTTTGGCTGATCGTGCCGGTGTGGATACTGCCCTGCTTGCACTAGCATTAGCCGGTGGTTTTGCTGACTCCAAGCCTTTTCAAATTCTAGCCCCACGTATGGCCAGCCAGACGTTTGAACCCGTGCAATGGAAAGTGCAGACATTGTCTAAAGACCTGAACAATGCTGTGCAACTGGCAGCTACTTTATCTTTGGATATTCCTGTGGCCAGCCAAGCCCTGTCTCAACTCAAAACCCATCAGCAAGACGGATTTGCTGAAGCCGATCTAGCCACTGTTATCAAGCACGTAGACCGCTAATATTACATTTCAATATTCTGACTTGAGCAAGGAAAAGCCCATGACCAAACTCGCCGTTAACCTCTCCATGATTTTCACGGAAGTACCGCTCTTAGAACGTTTTGCCTTGGCTCATGCGCACGGTTTTAAGCATGTGGAAATCCAGTTCCCCTATGAACTGAGTATTGAGCAGATTCAGCAGCAGCTTCAGTTACATGATCTTGATATCTGCCTGATTAATGTGCCTGCTGGTGATCTGATGCAAGGTGGACACGGTCTGGCCGGTATCCCTGGACAGGAAATCGAGTTTCGTCATGCCATAGAGCAAGCCATTCAATATGCGACTGCTCTGAATGTGCCGAGTGTCAATATTCTGGCCGGCAAACAGCCACTGGATTGTGACCTGCTTCCTTGCCTGAACACCTTGGCGAGTAATCTGAAAATTGCCTGCTCCATGCTCTCTGATTATCAGATTCAGCCAGTCTTTGAAATGATCAACGGTCAGGACATGCCACGTTTCCTGATTCAAAATGTAGCTCAAGCTCAGGAGATGCTAGAAGCTGTCAATCATCCTGCCTTAAAAATGCAATATGACTGTTATCATATGGCCATGATGGGTGAAGATGTACTTGAAGCCTTAAAAGAAAATATTGCAGAGATTGGTCATATCCAGTTTGCAGACTGCCCGGGGCGTCATCAACCAAATACGGCTTCCATTCCATATTATGAGATTTTTCAATGGTTAGAGAATAGCCAATACAATGGTTATGTTGCAGCCGAGTATAAACCTCTGGGAACTTCGGGAGAGTCCTTTGGCTGGAAAGAACAGTTCTTCCCAGAGTATGACTAAAGCAACGGAAGGTACATTTGAAATTTTGGGCTAAAACCGCTATATTAGATCATGCATAATTGTTAGGAAATTATACTCCCTATGAATTTAGAACCATCGCCCAGCGCTTCTAATTCTCACGATCACACTATGAATTCTCATGCACAAGCAGTAAACGCATGCTTGAAAGTTGTACATGCAGCCCTCGAAGATGTAAAGGCTAAAGAAGTTGTTCAGCTTGATGTTGCTAGCATCAGTAACGTGGCAGATGCCATGGTGATTGCAAGCGGTACATCAACCCGTCATATCAAATCACTTGCAGATAATGTTGCTGAAGAAGCACGTAAAGCAGGTTTCCGTCCGCTTGGTATCGAAGGCGAACGTGATGCAGAATGGATCCTGATTGATCTAGGTTTTGTTGTAGTGCACTGCATGCTGCCTACAGCGCGTAAATTCTATGACCTAGAAAGCCTATGGCGCAATCCTGCAGATTCTGTAGCATAAATATCGAATATTCAAAAAAAGCGACCTATGTAGGTCGCTTTTTTATATCATTTAACTTGAATCAAACTAGAAATTTATGGATCAATAACTTTAATAAATTCGTTTTGCTATCAGATTTAATCATTCAGCCCATTTTTTAAACGTTTTGTTGCAATTTTATCTAGACCAATTTTCTAAAAATAAAACACCGTAGCTAATTTTACTTTGTAATTCTTTCCGATTCAGCTTTTATATAGGAGGGAGAATTTATCTATAATTTAAATGGAAAAATCCCCCTTTTGAAAGGGGGATTTTAGATGATCCAGTGAATGGAAAGTCTTAGTGACCTGTACCATTAATCGCTTTGGTCATATCTTCCACAACTTTCTTCGCATCACCGAAAATCATCATGGTTTTGTCGTTATAGAACAGGTCATTGTCCAGACCTGCATAACCGGTCGCCATAGAACGCTTGATGACCATAATGGTACGCGCCTTGTGAGCCTCCAGAATTGGCATGCCGTAGATCGGAGAGTTCGGATCGTCTTTTGCAGCCGGGTTTACCACGTCGTTTGCACCAATGACCAGTACTACGTCAGTTGCCGGGAAGTCCGAGTTGATCTCGTCCATTTCCAGAATGTCTTCATAAGGAACATCAGCTTCTGCAAGCAATACGTTCATATGACCTGGCATACGACCAGCAACCGGGTGAATCGCAAAACGTACAGTCACGCCCTGCTCTTTCAGCAAGTTTGCCAGTTCTTTAACTGCATTTTGTGCACGGCCTTGTGCCATACCATAACCCGGTACAATGACAACGCTGTCTGCATTTGACATTAAGAAGCCAGCATCATCCGCAGAACCTGAACGGTAGTTACGTTGCACTTGTGCACCCGCAGCTGCTGTCGGCGCAGCGGCACCGCCCATCGCACCACCAAACAATACGTTGATGATTGAACGGTTCATCGCTTTACACATGATGTAAGACAGAATCGCACCTGAAGAACCAACCAGCGAACCTGCAACGATCAGCATGTTGTTTTCGAGTGTGAAACCAATCCCTGCTGCTGCCCAGCCTGAGAATGAGTTCAATAGCGAAACCACAACCGGCATATCGCCACCGCCTACTGGTGCAATCCATACCCAGCCAAATGCCAGTGCAAGACCAGTCATTGCCCAGAAAGATGTCATGCTACCTGTCAGGAAGAAGTGAATCCCTGCTGCCAGCATTGCGACAAAGATCAATGCCTGAACCGGTTTTACCCAGCCACCTGAAATGGTTTTTGCCCATTTCTTTGCAGCCAGCTTACCGTATGCAAATACAGAAGCAGTAAAGGTAATCGCACCCACAAAACAGCCAACAAACAGTTCAAACAGGTGAACCTTGCTCATTTCATGGAAAGTCACACCATTTGCAGCCAACAGGTCCGGACCCAATTCAACCAGCTTGTTGTTATGGATAATTGCGGCAACTGCAATCAGTACCGCAGCCAGACCCACCAATGAGTGCATGAGTGCCACAGTTTCTGGCATCTGGGTCATTGGGACAGTACGTGCACGCGCAATACCCACCACTGCACCCGCAGCCATGGCTGCAAGAATCATCCAGACTACCGGATTTTCAGCAACAAAGAATGTGGTCACCACAGCAATCGCCATTGCGATCATACCGTAACGGTTACCTGCAATTGCAGTTTTAGGGCCAGACAAACCACGTAGCGTTAAGATAAAAAGAACGGCGCCAATCAGGTAGAACCAATCCGCATACTCTCGAATAAATTCCATGTATTAACCCTCTTTTTTCTTTTGCTTAGGTTTGAACATTTCCAGCATACGTGCAGTCACGGCAAAGCCACCGAAAATATTAATGCTCGCCAGAAATACTGCGATTGCCCCCAGTACACTCACCACGTTAATGGTCTGGAAATCCACGCTGCCTTCAACGCCCACCATTGGCAAGCCAACAGTTTGAATCATTGCGCCCACGATAATGATCGAAGACAAGGCATTGGTCACCGCCATCAATGGCGTATGTAGTGCTGGTGTTACCCCCCAAACCACGTAGTAACCCACGAAGATGGCCAGGACGAAAATCGTAATTGTTTCAACCATGAGTCTGCTCCTTAACCACGTTTTAACAGCACTTGGCCGCCGTGAGTGACAAGTAGGGCTTTTTGAATTTCATCTTCCTGATTCAGGACAAAGTTCTTATCTGCATCAAAAAGTGTTTCAACAAAGTTATACACGTTACGTGCATATAGCGCTGAAGCTTCAGTCGACACCGTTGATGGAATATTCGGAACACCCAGAATCTTCACACCATTTTCAGTCACAACAGTTTCGCCGCACTTAGAACCTTCCACGTTACCGCCTGATTCCACTGCCATATCCAGAATGACTGAGCCTGGCTTCATCTTGGCTACAGTTTCAGCGCGGATTAAACGCGGTGCATCACGACCTGGTAACAATGCAGTGGTAATCACGATATCGGCATTCGATACCGCTTTATCGACAATCGCTGCCTGATCCTTGATGTACTGTTCACCTGGCATCCAGCCATAACCGTTTTTAACTGCTTCATCAGCACGTGCCTGCTCTTCAGGAGACATTGGCACGTCTAGCCATTTACCGCCTAAAGACTCAACCTGATCTTTGGCAGTCGGACGAAGGTCAGTTGCTTCTACAACTGCACCTAGGCGTTTCGCTGTTGCAATTGCTTGAAGGCCTGCTACCCCGACCCCCATGATCACGACACGAGCCGGTTTCACCGTACCTGCCGCTGTCATCAGCATTGGGAACATGCGCTGATATTCAGCAGCAGCTAAAAGCACTGATTTATAACCTGCGAGATTCGCTTGCGAAGACAATACGTCCATGTTTTGCGCACGTGACAGCGTACGTGGCAAAAGCTCAAGAGCAAATGCAGACACATTCTGTGCCGCGAACTGGTCAAGCTCGGTATTGCGGTATGGGTCAAACATCGCTACAACCGTGGTGTTGGCTGACAGCTTTTGAATTTCTTCACCCTTCGGTGCACGAACTTTCAAAACTATCTGGCTACCGGTGTAGGCATCATCCGTAATTTTGGCACCAACTTGCTCATAGGTACTGTCGATGTAGGCAGCTTTAACACCTGCTCCACGTTCGATCACCACACTATGACCAGCGCTGATCAATTTCTTTACTGTCTCAGGCGTCGCAGCGACGCGATTTTCACCGACGACAGTTTCGGCTGGAATTCCAATCTGCATGAGCGTCCCTCAAGCTAATTTTTTCTTAAGTAAACACCGTGATTTACAGTGCTTCCCCTCAGGATGTGTTTTTGTTGAATTTTTGGATTCTAATTAAACTTCTAGAAATTACTACCTATTATTTATTTAATAAATACCCATATTTTGAACTGATGATTCATAAAAATGATGCTGTCATATACCATTTATTAGTTCAGCCTGATTATTTTGATTTGCTGAATTTATAAACGATATTCATTCTCTTGAACGATGACTGTTTTCCTGGTTATTTTTTATTAGATTACTTTTTGTTTTATTTTGTTACATTGATCATTCTGACAGATATTTCATTTTTCTTGTTAAGCAAATGTTTATTTTAAATGAACTGATAAAGCCTAAATTAAGGCACTTTTCTAGGGCAGTTTTCTGTTTTTGACCTTTTTGACAAATTTAATCTACTTTGAACTATTCATTTTTAAGACCTAAAAATACTGTTTTCTTATAACTTTTTCATTTTTCACTCATAAAAAATATGAATTAATGATGAAAAAATTGATTTGAGATTCACTTATTTGACTTATTCAGCTCAAGTCTTAAGACTTATCTGAAATAAGTGAAAAAATATTCTGCAACATTTATTATATTAATACTCAGCCCACCATCAGATTTACAAATTCTTTATTTTGCACCAATTTTGGGCAATCACTAATTCAGATGGATCTCTGTCACTTGGTTTTAAATAAGATGACTTAATACAAAGCGCTTCCAAGTCCATTTTCTCAAGTGAAAAAGTTAAGTTTCTAGCGAATTTTCATCTCTTATCAATCCAGAAAAGTACTTTTTTGTGGCATTTCTCTTCTATGAGTTCGAACACTTTGCACTATTTTTCTACTTTTATCCTGACGGGTTTTCGCCTATAGTGCCTGCAACTTATGCATCATCTTTGATGTGCTTTATAAAAATTCTCCCTGAGCTTAAGGTACTTGCCATGACTCCTCCTCTCGATATCAGTCAAAATAAATCTCTGTTATGGCTGATGGCGATCGCATGTGGTTTATGTGCAGGTGCAAACTATTATTGCCAACCGCTTATCTCCTCGATTCAGCAATATTATCAGGTACCAGAATCCCAAGTGGCGCTGACCGTGACCTTTGCGCAGGTGTCTTATGCCTTGGGCCTGCTGTTTATTGTGCCTTTGGGAGACATGCTGAATAAGTCCAGACTCATTCCTTTTTTGATGTTTGGTGCCGCCTTAGGTTTGCTGATCTGTGCTACAGCAGTCAATCTGCCGATGCTCTGGGTGGGGACTATTATTGCCGGGCTATTTTCTGTTGCAGCCCAGATTCTGATTCCATTAGCTACGATGGCTGTCCGACCTGAAAAAACTGGAGAAGTGGTCGGTTTTCTTATGAGTGGCTTATTAGTTGGTATCTTATTGTCGACCAGTATTGCCGGACTTCTTTCAGACCTGTTTCACTGGAAAACCATTTATGCGCTCAGTAGTATGGCACTGCTGGTTTTGGGCTTCTACTTAAAAGGACAATTGCCCAGCATGCCGCGTATGCGTATCAGCTATGCAGCAATTTTTAAATCCATGGGTATGCTTCTGCGTGAGGAACCGCGACTGGGCTTACGCTCCCTGATTGGTGCATGTGCCTTTGCAGCCATGAGCATGCTATTTTCAACCATTGCCCTGCTGCTGACCCAGAAACCTTTTCATCTTTCTGATGTGATGGTGGGCCTAGTAACACTAGTTGGTGTTTTTGGTGCGCTGTCGACTCAGGTTATTGGCAAATGGGCGGATCGTGGCTATATCAAGATCCTAACCTGGATTGGCTGTTCAATTTTGGCAGGAAGCTGGCTATTTTTATATTTTGGTGGCGTGTCCCTGCTCAGTTATATTCTAGGTTATGCCCTGATTAACTTAGGCCTGGCGATTACTCATAGCTGTAATCAGAACGTGATTTTTCACTTGCGCCCGGATGCCAAATCACGCCTGAACTCTATTTACATGACGCTGTATTTTATTGGTGGTGCCTGTGGTTCTGCCTTGGGGGTTTATGCTTGGCATCATGGTGGCTGGAGCATGACCTGTCTGTTTGGACTTGGCTTGGCACTATGCGCCACCCTGTTTGCACTAATTGATCAATGGCAGCAGCATCGAGCAAAAGCTTAAACAAATTTAACTGACTTGTACGACTGGATAATAAGGTTTACCCGAATCCCAAGTCGCTGCATTTTCCAAAAGGATGCAGATAAAAGTGGGCAGTAACCCGGCCAGAACCCGACAGCTGTCTTGAAGTTGCTTGACGTTAAACGAGCTCTGATAAGTCACACCGCCCTGCATAAGCTGATAATGCAAGGTGGAAAGACGGTTAAAAATCACCAATAAAATTTCACTTAAATTTCGTTCCTGTACAGCCTTTTGTATTTTCTGCTTTTGCTGGTCTAATGCTTCACGGCAGCTTTCCAGACTGACTTTATGATGGCGATAATCCCAGAAACCTTGATCAGTATAAGGGCTATCCAGCAGTGCAGAAATTGGCTGGTTGTATTTCTCCCAGACAATATGCTGAAGTTTTTGATCCACATCTTTTTGACAGAGGGTTTCCAGAAATTGATGCAGGCTTTGTTGATCCTGACGAACCTCTGTTTCTTGTGCATAAATCGAATTAAAACTGATCCACAGGCTAATAAACTTAAACTCTAGTTCCTCATCCAGCTCTAATGCTTTTTTAAACCAACTAAGTCCCCGTTGAATCCGTAAATTAAAATAGTCTGAATGTTGAGGTTTTTTGCTTTTATAAATCTCCTCCAACATGAGCATCGTTATTCTCCTTATTTATCTCGTTTTCTTTATCTTAATCTTAAATATCTCAGAATATAGCATTGCCGAATGACTGGGAGTTTATTTTTTCAATTCCCACAATTTCTCTTGTTAAATATCTTTATTGGAATAACAGTTATAGATCCTCATGCAGTTCAGCCTTTGATCATGCAAATTTTATGCTAGTATTACGCCCTCTTTTTACAGTACTGCTTTTTTTGAGCAGATTTCCAGCAATTCCTGCTCATTCTTGTACTGCTATTACTCTTCCATTTCATTTAAGGCGTGATTTTGAATGACTGATCTCAGCACCATTGAAAACAAACTTCAACCTCGCATCAGTGTTGCGCCGATGATGGACTGGACCACCAAAGACTATCGTTTCTTTGCGCGCCTGTTTAATCCAAATGTCATTTTATATACCGAAATGGTGACTACGGGCGCCATCATTCATGGCGATGCCAAACGTCATCTGGACTTCAATCAAGAAGAACATCCGATTGTGTTACAGCTCGGCGGTTCCAATCCTCAAGATCTAGCAACTTGTACTAAAATGGCTCAGGACTGGGGTTACAATGAAGTTAACCTGAATGTCGGCTGTCCGAGTGACCGAGTACAAAATAATAAAATCGGTGCCTGCCTGATGGCCGAACCTGATCTGGTCGCAGAATGTATTGATGCAATGCGTAATGCCGTTGATATTCCGGTGAGTGTGAAACACCGCATTGGTATTGATGACATGCATTCTTATGAAGAAATGTTGCATTTTGTGGATACGGTCGCCAAAACCGGTTGCGATAATTTTATCGTGCACGCGCGAATTGCTTTACTCCAAGGTCTTTCACCTAAAGAAAACCGTGAAATCCCGCCACTGCGCTATGAAGATGTTTACCGCCTGAAGCAGGACCGTCCGGAACTGACCATTGAAATAAATGGCGGGATTAAAACCTACGCAGAAACGCTTGAACATCTGAAGCATGTCGATGGCGTGATGATTGGCCGCGAAGCCTACCATAACCCATATTTGTTAGCTGAGCTGGGGCAACTATGGAATCTTGAAGCACCGGACCGTTTTGAGATCATGCGACAAATGCTGCCTTATATTGCCCAACGTATGGCTGAAGGTGCGCCCTTGTCGATTATTACTCGTCATATTTTAGGTTTATTTCAAAACTTGCCAGGTGCACGCAAATGGCGCCAGGCTTTAAGTGGCGGCAATGCCAAAACGTTAAAAGATGTAGAAACAGCATTATTGAATATTCAGGAAGCCATGCAGCGCACTGAAGATTATCTGCGTGAACATCAAGTTCAGTCTTAAAATCAAAAAGCACCGAGATCCGGTGCTTTTTTATGAATTAAAATAAGATTAGTGGGTATAGGCCGTAATATTTCCGACCGGAATCGGTTCTTCATCATAGGAAGCCGCTTGCAGGACAGGTTCTGTAACTGAACGGACATCTGGCCCTAACTCAATGCTGGTAGGTTCATTCACAGGTTCTAGATCATCGAGTGATGAAGCTAGCTGTTCCAGTTCACGATCCAGTTGCTGACGATATTTCTCAATCTCGATTTCATCGATAAAGGCAAAAGCATCATCTTTAATGGCCCAGCTATAACCACCATTCACCTTTGAAATTTTGACATTAATGGGATATTCATTGCCCTGATAATTCAGATGTGAAACTGCTTCAAACTCATTGCCTTTGCGATGGCGGATTTTTACATTTACCACAGTCAGACGATAATGCTGATAATTCGGATTGGCATTAAATTCTTGCTGCATTTGTCCTTGAATATTTTTGGCCAGTTCATCAATCGATACAAAATAGCTGCATCCAGCCAGACAGGCGATCATCAATATCATTATGATTTTTTTCATCACGCCCCCTTGTGTTCTCTCACTGTTTTACAGATGTGTAAAACTTTTCATCTTTGGATTATTCTGTGATCCATTTTATACTTTTTTGAAATAAATTGAATAAATAAATCCTTAGTCTATAAAGTCGTTTTTATTTTTATGTCATACCAATCTTTTTAACTTAATAGTAAAAAACTGATAATAAAAAGCCCTAAACCAGTCAGGGCTTTAACCGTCATTTAAAACTTAAAAATCATCTTCTGCAGCAGGATCATGGTGCAAGGCATCATGGATCGCTTCAACCAACTGCTGGGCGATTTCCTGTTTAGAAGCTTTGTCCAGATCACGCTTATCCAGATGATAGTGTTCAGCAAAGAATACCGTCATGGCATTTTCATCGGATGCAAAACCAATATCCGCACGCGAAACATCATTACAAGCAATCATATCCAGTTTTTTCGCTACCAGTTTGCCCGCTGCATATTCTTCAATATTACGGGTTTCTGCAGCAAAGCCCACCATAAATGGACGTTTTTCCTGCTGTGCGATGGTCGCCACAATATCCGGGTTCTTTATTAAAGCAACATTCAGCTCATCGCCTGCTTTTTTGATCTTATGCTCAGCTATCTGTGCGACCCGATAATCAGCTACTGCAGCGGTCGCAATGAAGATGTCACAGCCCTGCTTGAGCATTTGCATGCTTTCATTCAGCATTTGTACTGCAGAAGAAACATTCTTACGTTGCACGCCATTTGGGGTGTCCAGACTGACCGGCCCTGCTATCAGGGTCACATTCGCTCCAGCTGCATAACAGGCTGCTGCCAATGCAAAACCCATTTTCCCGGTACTATGGTTGGAAATATAACGTACCGGATCAATCGCTTCACGGGTTGGACCAGCCGTAATCGTGACTTGCTTACCCGCCAGCATGCCAAATTTTTCTGCAATCGCGCGCTGAGCTTTATGAAAATATTCCGTGACCTGACGTGCCAGATCTTCCGGTTCCGGCATACGCCCCAAGCCTACATCACCACAGGCTTGTGAACCAGCATCCGGCATAATCACATGCACGCCATCTTCAATCAAAGTCGCAAGATTACGCTGTGTCGCTTTGGCAGCCCACATCTGCTGGTTCATGGCTGGTGCGACCCAGACTGGTGCATTAGTTGCCAGATACAAAGTGCTCAGCAAATCATCTGCAAGACCTGCAGCAAATTTTGCCAATGTGTCACAACTGGCTGGTGCAACTAATAACAGATCAGCCCAACGTGCCAGCTCGATATGCCCCATGCCCGCTTCTGCTTCAGGATCCAGCAACTCGGTATGTACCGGATTGCCTGACAAAGCTTGAAAGGTCAAAGGAGTAATGAAAGCCTGTGCGCCTTGAGTCATGACAACCCGCACATTAAACCCGGCATCTTTCAGACGGCGAACCAGAATGGCACTTTTATAGGCAGCAATACCGCCAGTGACTGCTAAAATGATATTTTTATGAGGAATTACACTTAGATCAAAGCTCACGAACAGCTTACCTTTCTGTTGCAGTGGGGCTCACAATAGCATTAAATAATTGCATTCCCAAGAGATCAGCTTCAGGGAAAACTCATAATTCATAATAAATAAGTCTAATAACTATGCAATTTTCAATCAAAAACTGGCCTGAACTGGAACGGCCGCGGGAACGTTTAATTCAATATGGAGCAGAAAGTTTATCTGATGCGGAACTACTCGCCATTTTTCTCCGATCAGGTTCACAACAGCACTCGGCCGTAGAATTAGCACGGCTACTGATTCAACATTTTGGCCATTTAACTGCTTTACTCGATGCACCCTTAAAAGAAGTCAGTCAGTTTCATGGCATGGGGATTAGCAAATATACTCAACTGATGGCGGTTAAAGAATTAGGACGGCGTTATACTGCCGAGCATCTTAAACAGGATGCCTTAGAACTAAGTAATTCAAAAAGACTGCGGGATTATTTACGTTTCGAATTATTGGGTGAAAATCAGGAAGTGTTCGCGGTCCTGTGTCTGGACGCCAGTTTAAGGAAAATTGCGTTTAAAAAGCTGTTTTATGGCTCTGTGAATGCATGTGATATTTCAATTAATCAGTTGCTCAGATATGCCATTACCCAACAGGCAACTTCAATTGTGATTGCGCATAATCATCCCTTGGGCCAAGCCACTCCTTCTAAGGCTGACCTGTATCTGACCCGCCAGATTCAACAGGCATGTCGACTGGTCGATATCCGTTTAATTGATCATTGTATTATTGCTCTGGAAGGCAGTTTTTCCTTTGCTGAGCAGCAACTCATCAAACCTGAAGCCTAAGGGGGAATAGCACTTGACAAAGCAGCTACAACTCAAGAAGATCATGAAAAAAATTGTGATGATTCCAATAAATGATCGTACGTGACCAGCAGGACGTTTTTAAATTATTATTTTCCTGGCGAGGAACGATTTTACCTAAGGTTCTACCTCCTTTAGGCGTGGTCATGCTGATTTCAGCCATTATTGGTGGTTTTTCACGTGTAGGTTACTTTCATTTTCCAGAACTCCCTCTCGTTGGCTTTACCCTCATCGGCGTAGTACTGTCTATCTTTCTCGGATTTAAAAATACTGCCTGTTACGACCGTTGGTGGGAAGCACGTAAACTCTGGGGTATTCTGATTGCCAATGCACGTCATTTTGACCGTGACTGCCGGATGTTGTCCCAAGGTCGTCGTGAACGTGTGATTCAGCATGTCATCGTTTTCGCAAATGTCCTGCGTGACCGTTTACGCCATCAGACAGCCAATCCGACTGAGCTGGTGGAAACCAGTGGAATGAGCCAGCAGGCGATTACCCAGCTTTATCAACAGGCCAATGCCCCGCAATATACTTTAAGTCTGATCCAGTGGGAGCTGATGCAGGCTCTCAAAGAAGGTGAAATCTCTGACATCATTTATATGCAGATGAATAATCATGTCGCAGAACTCAGTATTGTGCAGACGGGTTGTGACCGGATTGCGACGACTCCTTTACCTTTTGCTTATTCAGTTCTGTTGAATCGTACTGTTTATTTCTTCTGTTTTATTCTGCCGTTTAGCCTTGGTGCAACCTTAGGTTTATTCACCCCTTTTCTGGTCGGCATTCTCGCTTATACCTTCCTAGGACTGGATGCTTTAAGCTCAGAAATTGAAGAGCCTTTTGGTACACAAAGCAATGACTTACCACTTGATTCTATGGTTCGTACTATTGAAATTGAACTCTTAGGAACTTTAGGTAAACCGACACCACCACCGATTCAGGCTCAAGATAATAATTTGCTTTAATAGGTTACCTCTCTTATTCAAAGAGAGAATTCCTTCACGTTGGAATGGGTAGCAGTGTTGTGACTACTGCTTAACGCATTAAACAAAACTCTCCCAAATCCCGATCTGCCCTGGTTTTAGGCTTGGGACTTGGCCCAGTTTAACCCAGGGCATATTATCGCCATGAAAATCACTTCCGATCGAAACTTTCAAACCTTGTTCTGCGATCATCCGGTCGACCATCTGACGGGTTGAACTTGGATCAATGGCTGGCGGTAGCTCCACCGCATCTCCACCAAACTTGGCGAAGATCTCGATCAGATAGCGAATATTGGTGGCTGATAAGTCATAACGGGTTGGATGAGCTAGCACGGCAAAGCCACCGCTGTCATGTATGACCTGAATGGTTTCTTCCAGACCCAGACCATCAAATTTGACATAAGCCTTTTTACCTTCCTTGATGTACTTATCAAAGGCCTGCTGTGGACGGGTCACAATGCCTTTTTCTACCAGCGTTTTGGCAATATGGGTTCGGGTAATCCGATCAGGAATATTGTCAACTTTGGCAATCACGTCAGCATAAATATCTTGGCCTATTAAAGGAACCAGAAGATCACAGATCTGTTTAGAGCGTTCGGCACGAATGATCTTCTGCTGATTGAGGGCTTTTTGTAACGGCTCAGGATTCTGAACATTGAGTGCCACAATATGTACGCCATAATTTTTCTTGGTCGCTGGACGTGACCACTGGCTGGAAATCTCGACTCCAGAAATTATCTTAATCTCATGATTTTTGGCAGCTTCTTCAGCCAGCACCAAACCGTCCATGGTGTCATGATCAGTGAGGGCCAAAGTATGGATAAGTTTGTCCGCAGCCGCTTCGACCAATTGCTGAGGACTCAAAGTTCCATCAGAAATATTACTATGTGTATGTAAATCTACGCCGTGCATCTCTATACTATGACATTTATTTGATCAGATTTAGATACTCTAACATGAAAGCACTTTTAGACTTTGTGCCACTCATTATTTTCTTTTATTTATATAAAACTGTAGATCCAAAAGACACTGACCATCAACTTTTACAATTGATCGGTTCTGCGGGGGGTGTCGACAATAACAATATTCTCGTTGCAACTACGGGTCTGATCATTTCCATGCTGGTGGTTTATGGTGCGTTATTTGTCATGCAAAAATTCCGCCTGGACAAACAGCAATGGATCGTTCTGTTTATGACGGTGATCTTCGGTGGTATTACCCTGATGCTCAGCGACGATTTCTATATCCGTCTTAAAGCTGTATTACTGAATCTGGTTTTTGCTGGTGTCTTCCTGTTATCGCCATGGTTTAGCAAAGATAAGAAGCCTCTCATCCAGCGCCTGTTTGGCCCGGTATTTAATTTGAGCGCCAAAGGCTGGCTTAAATTGAACTATGCCTGGGTCGGTATGTTTACCCTTATGTCATTTCTGCATACATTCTTTGCTTATTTATGGATGGATGGAAAATATTGGGGCGAATTTACTGCATTCGGTGACATGATTGTGATGTTTTCCTTTATCATTATTCAGTTTATTGTATTGCGCAAATACTTTAGAACAGCTGAATAAGTCCAACTACAAACGATAGAGAGTCATCATGCCATTATTCGTCGTTAGCTGTACCGACCAGGAAGGTACAGTTGAAAAACGCCTTGCGATTCGTCCACAACATCTTGCACGTCTGGAACAGTTAGATGCTGAAGGTCGTCTGATTGTTGCAGGTGCCATGCCTAAAGATCCAGCTAATCCTCAAGCCGGTTTCTATGGCAGTACCATTATCGTTGATTTTGACAGTCGTGAAGCACTGGATGCATGGTTACAGGATGAGCCATTCCTGAAAGAAGGTGTATACGCGCATATTGATGTGAAACCATTTAACAAAGCATTTCCTAAAGGATAAGGTTCATGCGCGCTGTTACCGCCAGTTTCATTGGCTTTTGTTTCATGATTCCTTCTGCCTGGGCTGTTGAAGTTTCTGCTCCAGCTGCCCCGGCTACACAGCCAGCAGCTACTCTTGTTCAAGCTGTTACCACGCAAGCACCTGCTCAGGGCACTTCTGCACAGCAGGCTGGAATTATTCCAGCAGTTGCGACAACTGCTCAGACTGTTCAGCCGACTGAGAAAAAGCCGCTCACTGCAGAAGAAATTGCCAAGCAGAAAGCC
This sequence comes from Acinetobacter variabilis, assembly GCF_000369625.1. Lineage (GTDB taxonomy): Bacteria > Pseudomonadota > Gammaproteobacteria > Pseudomonadales > Moraxellaceae > Acinetobacter > Acinetobacter variabilis. The sequence goes on along the minus strand of NZ_KB850112.1, from coordinate 586,078 downwards.
CAGCAAGATGCCAAAGTCAAAGCTTTAGTCAAAGATCAGGCAACGCGTCTACAGCAACTGGAAAAAGCCAATCTGGAAGCCCTGTCACAAAATCAGGAATTGCAGCTCAAGAACGACAATCTCGGGGTTCAGGTACAGGTCCTGCAAAGTGAACGTAGTGCCCAGATGTTTCTCTACGGTGCCGCAACTTTGGCAGTCGGTGTATTACTTGGCTTTTTGATTGCGAGCTATGTTTATACCAAACGTCGCCGTCAGTGGTAATCTATAAGCCTTCCAAATATCTTTAAGGTTGTACCCGTTTTGTCGTATGCAATTCAAACTGCCGATCTGAATTGGCAATTAGTGGATGGCATTGATGTGCCTGTGTCCAAGCAATTTGGTGATGTGTATTTTTCCAAAGACAATGGATTGCTGGAAACCCGGCATGTCTTTTTAAATGGTAATGACCTTAGTACCCGCCTAGCCGATTTAAAATCTTTTGCATATTTCTGTGTTGGTGAAACGGGTTTTGGTACGGGTTTAAATATTCTGGCGTTATGGCAGCTGTGGCAACAGGTTCGTCCGAATAATCAAAGTCATCTGCATGCGATTTCAGTAGAAAAATTTCCGCTTTCTAAAGCAGATTTAATTCGCGCCTTAAATGCTTGGCCAGAATTGAAACCACTAGCAGATCAACTCATTTCCCAATATCCAATGCCGATTGCCGGTTGTCATCGTCTCAGCTTTCCTGAAGAGCGTTTCAGTCTGGATCTGTGGCTGGGAGATGCACATGATGTCTTTCCTGTTATTGAAAAAACTGCACCTGTTAACGCCTGGTTTCTGGATGGCTTCGCACCTTCGTGTAATCCGGACATGTGGGAAGAAAATGTTTTAAATAACATTGTGCGTTTATCCGAGATCGGAACAACTTTTGCTTCTTTCAGTGTTGCGGGTGTCTTAAAGCGTGGTTTAAAACGACATGGAATCTCCATTTCCCGTCCACGTGGATTTGGCCATAAACGTGAAATGCTGAAAGCGATCTGGAATCCTGTTGAAGAAAATAAAGGCAATGAAACGGTTTTAGAGCTGGAAATTGCTCAAAAAAAAACTGAACCAGATTTAGAGAGTCCTACCAGACCTCGTCAAATCGCTGTGATTGGCGCTGGAATCGCAGGTTTAAGCGTAGCATGGGCATTCGCTCAGCGTGGTCATCAAATCACGATTTATGACCAGTCAGCGCCTCTTTCAGGCGGTTCCGGCAATCCCCTTGCCCTGCTTAATCCTAAACTGTGTCCAGTTGAGCAAAGTGCTGAACATCTGATGACGGTGGCCTGGCAGCATGCCTTAAATCATTATCAGAAATTTAAAGCTTTTCGCTCAATTCAGGTCAATCAGCTTGCCTTAAAAAATCCTGAACAGCTTTTAGGATTGGCAGATGAATATCCCGCAGACATTCTTGCTGCTCAAAGTGCAGCAGACCAAGAGATTCAAACTGAATTTCCAGCTTTAAAACTATTAGCAGCGGGCGCAGTTTCACCCCATCAACTGCGTGATGAAATTTTGCAGCATCCTCTTATTCAGTATAAACAAGCCCAAATTAGTCATATTGAGGCTGCTGAACAACCTGAGTTATTTGCAGATCAGCAATCCTTAGGCAAGTTTGATCACATCATTGTATGTACCGCACGTGATACCCAGCAATTCTTTGAACATTACCCAGTCCTGAAACCGATTCGTGGACAGGTTAGCTGGGTCAATAATCACGATCAGCCCTTAAATCAGGATACAGCTTATAGTTATGGCGGTTACTGTATGCAGCTCAATCCCGAACAACTGATTTTGGGTGCTTCATTCTATCCAGGCCGGGATGATGCAGAAGTCTTAATAGAAGATCATGTGCATAATTATGAACTTATCCACAGTGTCTTTCCTGAATATGCACAGTTATTACCCTCTACCGAAACCTGGCAAGGTCGAGCAGCGGTACGCGCACAGAGTCAGGATTATTTTCCTTTACTCGGAAAAATGAAAGCAGATGAAGATATTTACAGTTTTGCAGGTCTCGGCTCCAAAGGTTTTCTATTTGCACCACTGTGTAGTGAAATTCTGGCAGCCCAAATTTTAGGGGAAGCCTGCCCCGCACCTTCGAACTTGGTAAAGAAACTCGACGTGACACGCTTTCAAAAGAAGGTAAAAGCCAAGAAGCCTTATTTTAAGCCTCAAGATTAAAGAGCCTTCCCTTTAATAAAGGGGGAGGAACACTGTTCCGCAAGGGAGAGATTTTAGAAAGAGTTTAACTCCCTCTTTAAAAAAGGGGCTTTGAAGAAATCTAGACAACAAAAAAGCGCCTGACGGCGCTTTTTTTCACAAGGTCAATTATGCGCCTTGTTCCAGTGGCATACCTGCATCACGAGCAGCACGAGTACCACCCATCAGGATGACATATTCACGTGAGCTGTCAAAACCTTCTAATTTTTCAGCTGCACGTGGAGCTTTACTCCCACCACCACATAAAATGTAAATCGGTTGATCCGCTGACACCTGAGTCAGGCTATCTGCTGAAAGATCGTTAATGGGCTGATTGACCGCCCCTTTCACGTGTGCTTCAGCATAAGCACTTGCATCTCGTACATCCCAGATTACGGCATTTTCTGGGAACTCAAATGTTGTAATTTCTTGTTTACGGATCATTGCGCACTCCTTTGATGTAAACAACACTTGGCAAATGAAGAAAACATCCCTAGCATCTCAGATATTCTTTCCCTTTGTAAAGGTCTAAACTATGCCTTCTTTCGATATTGTTTCTGAATTAGAAATTTTTGAAGTAAATCATGCAGTTCAAAATACCCAAAAAGAGATTGCAACCCGCTTCGATTTCCGTGGACAGGATGTTTCTATTGAACTGAATGAAAAAAACAAGGAAATCAAAATTAGCACAGAAAGTGATTTCCAATGTGAGCAAGTGTATACCATGCTGGAAAACCATTTCTTCAAGCGTAAAGTAGATATTCAGGCACTAGATCCACAAAAAATGACCGCTTCAGGCAAAAATGTAGTTCAGGTGATCAAGCTTAAAGACGGCCTTGACTCAGATACAGCAAAAAAAATTAATAAGGCCATTAAAGAAAGCGGCATTAAAGTGCAATCTTCTATTCAGGGCGACAAGATTCGTGTGACTGATAAAAAACGCGATACCTTGCAACAAGTGATGGCATTCCTGAAAGAACAACAATTCGGTCTGCCTTTACAGTTCAACAACTTTAAAGACTAAGATATCTCAACGTCTGTAGATAGAATTATGACAAAGAGCAACCGACTGACCAAACTGGTCAAAGCGACATCAAGATTACCGCAAGGTATGCGTACTGCTTTATTGAGTAAGACCTTTGGCCGAGTGGTTCCAATGGTTGGCTCTGCCAAGATTCGCTATCAGGAAGTCAGTGCATCCAAAGTTGTGGTGAGTATGGCCAATCATAAGGCCATGCAGAACCATATCGGTCAGATTCATGCCTGTGCCATGGCACTGTTGGCAGAAACAGCAACCGGCTTTGTGACTGCAATGAATGTACCTGACAGCGCAGTGGTTTTGATTAAAAGCCTAAAAGTAGACTTTAAGCGTCCAACTAAAGGCGCCATGACTGCAGTAGCTACTTTAACTCCTGAACAACAAGAACTCATGCAGAGTTCAGAAAAAGGTGAAACGCTAGTACAAGTAATCGTAACTGATGAATCTGGTGAAGCACCGATTCAATGCGAGATGCTCTGGGCCTGGATTGCCAAGAATCAATTGAAGCCAGCCTAATTTCAATACAGACAAAAAAATCCCAGATCAATGATCTGGGATTTCTTATTTAAAGAATTATGAGTTCTGCTGAGATTCTACAAATTTCTGTTTTGCTTCATCCGGAATTGGACGTTTATTGCCTTTGACATCCACTGCGACAAAGGTAAATACCCCTTCAGTCACGCGTACAGGTGCACGTGAGTTATCATGACTGTCCCATACTTCGATTTGCATCTGGATCGAGGTATTACCGACTTTAAGAATTTTGGTATAGCAGCTAATGACATCGCCGACTTTCACAGGAACCAGGAAGGTCATCTGGTTAATCGAAATCGTTGCACAGCGTCCTTTACTAAAGCGCTCTGCATGAATTGCTCCCGCCAAGTCCATTTGTGAAACAATCCAGCCACCAAATACATCTCCACTCCAGTTGGTATCCGCAGGCATTGCAATCGTCTGCAGGGAAAGTACTCCCTCTGGTTTAATATGAGAATCTGTCACTTGAACTCCAGGCTTTTTAAATTAGGATTGAGCATTATTTAACTGCTGATCAAGCCACTTTTGTAGTTCGCTTGAACGTAATGCACCGCTTATTCTAGCAATTTCATTGGTTTTATTCATCAAAACCAGCGTCGGAATACTACGCACATTAAATGCTGAACTTAATCGCGGATTGGCTTCGGTATCAATTTTAGCAAATACCACCCGTGGATTTTCTTTTGCTACAGCAGCAAAATGCGGTGCCATCATTTTACATGGACCACACCAATCTGCCCATAGATCAATCAGAATGGGAAGATCACTATGGGTGACAAACTGACTAAAGTTCTGTTCATTTAGCTCAATCGGCGTCAGTGGAACCAAAGCTTGATGACACTGACCACATGCTGGATCGGCCGTTAATTTTTCTTCAGGCACACGATTTTTAGCCTGGCAATTCGGGCATACAATGATCATCTAGCGCACTCCAATATGTTGATGTAAGAATTCTAATTGGGTCGAGACTGCTTTTTCAAACCATTCACCATGATAAATATCAAAATGCCGCATATTCCACTCATGATATTGTACAAATGGTGCAATATTGGTTGCGGTTTCCCGGCTAGCTTCAATGGGAATCAGGCTGTCTTGTTGTGCTGCGATAAACAGGACAGGAATAGTGATTTTGCGGACTTGCTGAATAGGACGATAACGCATCAATTTAAAGAATACCCGGGCAGGAATATGACCACTCCAGTAATAATCTGGATTCACAATGGATAGATACCCTTCATAACTGTCTTGTGTCGGCATAAAACAGAGTTCATGACGATCAACCACCGGCAAGGTCTTGGGAGCCATTCCTACCTTTGCCCCCATATAATCCTGACTGGAAATCTTCAGGGCTTTAGGCAATTGCTGCAAAGGATAAAGTTTGGCACTTTCTGCACCATCAACAAAGGGTACCTGTACCATTACCGCCTGAATATTTTTTAACTCTGCGGCCAATGTCAGTACATGCCCGCCACCCAATGCTGTTCCCCATAACACAATCCGTTTAGCATCAATGGATTTACGTGCCTGCAAATGCTGGATCATGGTACGCCAGTCTTCAAGCTGAGCACCGATCGACACCAATTCACGCGGACGCCCGGTACTGCCTCCCCAATAGCGATAATCAAACAGAACCACCGCATAACCTGCACTGGCAAAACGTTGGGCATATTGCACCAGTTTAAAATGACGTAAAGCCGCTAGGCCATGAGCCATCAGGATCACAGCTGGTTTGTCAATCTGTTGAGGACGATAGAAATCCGCAGCAATCACTTCCTGACCGCTTTTGACATACAGTGGTTCGACTGTATAGGCGTACATACGCGCTCCATTGCGTTATTTTATAGTTGTAATCGTTTATAAATTTTTCAGAACTAGGCCATCATGTTTTCAGCTTAATGCTATCATAAAGCATATCAAGATAAATGACATAATGGAGTGACATCATGAGCGAAAATGTAGACTTTGCTGGCCAAATTGGTCCTGAACATATTTCTCAAGTAGTTGAAAAAGGTTTTAAATCAATTATCAATAACCGTCCAGATATGGAAGGTGGCCCTGAACAGCCAACCAGCGTACAAATTGAGGAAGCTGCTCGTAGAGCAGGTCTGGATTATGTTTTCCAGCCAGTAGTTGCTGGCCAGATTACCGAGCTTGATGTGCGCACCTTTGCTAACCATTATAACGAATTACCAAAACCGATCTTGATGTTCTGCCGTACAGGAAATCGCTCCAATAATTTATATCAGTTAGCGAAACAGATGGACCTGCTGGATCACTAAGGTATTTGGGGAAATGTACTTTTAGTCAACATCTCCTTTTAGTTTCAGAGATCGGCCTATGTATAAATTCTTACTGGTTATATGTTGCAGTCTTGCATTGATGGGTTGTAGTTCAATTAATTTTAAGCCTACTGTGGGTGTCAGTGTGGGAACTTCTATTTAATTTTTTGAATTTTAGCTCCTATAAAAAAAACAGCGCCGAAGCGCTGTTTTTTTAGTTAGATCAATTAATACAAGTCGTATATGGACTTACACGGTTCGGAGCATAACTTCCATCAGTCGCATAATCACTAGCTAAACTTGGTAATGTTAATGTTGTATAGCCTCTCGTTGGTGTCTGTGCAAGTGTTGTTTTCGCACCAACCTCTACAGATACCCATTGTGCATTAGCTTTCGGATATTCAATAATGAAATCAAATCTACCCGTGCTATCTGTACGATAGGTCGCAGTATATGGATGAGTTGTACTATTATTTGCTGTCCCACCTAGGAAGCGAACCACACGTAATGCCTGACCATTAGCTGCCCAAGTTGAAGTATTTGCATTAATTGGACATGTAGTTGTCAAATTCTGCATTAATGTCTGTGACGGTGTAAAATTCAACAGTGGATAGTAATAGTCATTTGGTTTAATCCAACCTTTCAAGTTTGTGAATGGATAAACTGCATCCAATTCTTTTACATCTTCTGTCTTAGGTGTCCCATCAGGATTAGTTAGAGGATTACCACTTGCATCTAAAACAGGTTTAGTCACGACTTTCCATGGATTTTTTTGAATACCAAACATCCATTCACCGATGACATAAGAAGTTGGACGAACATCCAGAACAACATCCTGATTTGCAACAGGTTTACCATCAACATCAACTAATTGAACAGAACCTTCTTTTTGATAATAAACCCCATTAGCTGTTGATGTAATCTCTGTTGGGTTAAAGTTAACAGCAATAGAACCAACAGTTACTGGCACTTCTGAATTTACAACATCAATACGATGAGGTACACGTCGTTCTGTATTTTGTTCATCCTTAACAATAGCCTCTACACGTAGGTCAGCAGTAGCAAAGTCATAGTTTCGATCACGCAAGCTTTCATCAATAACAATTGTAAATTTTGCCCAACCATTCTCATCACTTTCTACAGTTGATGCACCACGAATATAAGCACCATTTTGACTGTATGCTGGGATTGTTAAAGTTACTGCTTTTCCAGTTTGACTTGATCCTTCTAAGTCTACTACTAATACAGACACTTCAACACTATCGCCTCTTAGATTCAATTTATCTTTAGATGACTTGATTTTTAAATCTAATGTTGGTGCTAGAACTGTTGGTGAATGGACTTGAATACTACCAGGTTGAGTTACTATAGCACCTGTTACAGTGGTGTGTGTTGCTGTTAATTCAATTGGTAGAACAGGAGTTGATAATATTCCCTGTAATGATTTCATTGATACTTCAAATACAGCTTCACCAAACTCATTTGTTGTAATTTGTGAAGAACCATTAATACTCGTAGCATTACGTGGGTCATTAATCGCTAAAGTTACAGTTTCATTGGCAACCCCACCTTGATTCGTATCAAGAAGTTTAACTGTTACAAATGCACTATCACCAGATGATGACAAAGATACTCGACTGCTATCTATCGTCAAGTGATAAGGATTACTAATATCTTGAACAGTAAAAGTTAGATCCGTCTGAAGTTTATTACCACGTGGATCACGAATAGTACCCGTAACCATAATAGAGCTTAATTCTGTTTTTGTAATACCTTTTGGCACAATCAAGTCAATAGGAACTGAACCGTTTCCTTGTATCACCACTCCTTCAGCACTCAGCTTAATACCTGCAGCTATCGCTTCTGGATTCAGAGTTAATTGCATTGGTGTACCATTAGCAGTATTAATCCCCATTTCATCTTTAACAGCTGCATACACTTTAACTGTTTGCCCAGCTGTCACTGTTTTTACATCTGATGTTAAACGCGGATTTAAAGCATTTGCTGGAGCGGTGATACCAATTACACTTGTTTGCTGTAAACGATCGCCATTATTTAAGTTCGTACCAACTACTGCAAAGACAATACCATTTTTGATCAAACTAGCATCATATGCGCCCTCAGAAACGGTAACCGTAAATTCAGCTTCACCCTTACTGTTAGTTTGAGTTGGTACATTGCTTAATGTCACACGACTAGAAGTTAAACTAGATAGTGCAACTGCGATAGGCGTGTTTGGAATTGTATTACCAGCTTTATCAACTGCTTTAATTTTGACGCGTGTTTCACCACCAAGAACAGAAATTGTATCTAATGGCTTATCATCTACTGTCGTAAAAATAAGATTCGCTAATTCAGGTAAAATAACCTTAGCTTTATCTAACTCAATTTTACGAACCAGCGTATATTCAGAACCATCCGCACGTCGTGCAGTTGCTGTAAATTCAAGATCATTTGCAGCTAAGTTTTCAATTTCTGTATCACTTTGAGGATTGAGTGTCACTCTAAATGTTGCAAGACCTTTGTCATCTGTCATGACTTGAGATGGCGTGTTGAAACTTACACCATTACTTAAAGCAGCTTCGTTTAAACCTAGTGACACGACTTGGTTTGCAAATGCCTTACCTTCAGTATCTTTTGCATTAATCGTCACTTGGATTGTCTTAGGTGTATTCACACCCAATGTAACAACATAATCAGATGCATCTAAGGTAAAGTAATCTAGAATCTGCCCGGCATTTGGCGATTTAAAGTTCAAGGTTTGAACAGCAGCTTTACCATTGCTGGTGGTCGCCGTGATACGAACACCTGGACTCACCAACTTAATCTGCTCTTGAGTACTTGCTGCTTTATATTCAAACTCAAAATAAGCGTAACCATTGGCATCAGTAAGCTTAGTTGCTTCACCTGTTAAAGTGAATTGTGCTGTTTTTAACTGCGCTAGGGTTAAATCCGGTGTATCAATCGTAACTTTTGCACCCTGTAAAGCACCCTTATCAGCAGATAACGCTTTTACTGGAATAATGATTTTTTGATCTTTTGAATAATCAAATGCTTGCAGAATTGGATCAATTAAAACTTCTGCAGGTGTAGACTCAACATCAGGAGCTCTTAAGTCAATACGGCGAGAAGCTTCATAATTCGAACCATCAGCACGTTTAGCTGTTAATGTAACCTGTAAATCACCAGTCACATCATCAATCAGCTTTTGCACTTCCGCTTTATTACGTGGCAATGCCTTAAAGGTAAAGGTTACATATCCATCAGCATCCGTTTTTTGCGTAAAGGTTTGTGCACCAACATTCGCACCTGTTGGATCAAGTAAATAAACACCATTATTATGTGCTTGTTCATTATAGCTGATCGTTACATCTTGATTAGCAAGTGCTTTACCACCCACATTGATTGCACGTACCTTAACAGTAATATCAGTTTGTACGTTTTCTTCAATCGCAGCATAACCATTTGTATCAATAGAAATATAATCTAATGCTTCTGAAGTTAAAGACTCTCTAAAGTTCAATTTTGTCGTCTGTGTTTTTCCATTTGCAGTTGCAGTAACAGTTACACCATTTAAGATCTCACGCTGTACTGTAGATTCTGCATATTTATATTCAAATACAAATGTCGCATAGCCGTCATCACCAGTAAACTGTTCAGCTGCTCCATTTAAACTAAAGTTGAGTTGTGCTAATTTCGCTTGAATATCAGTTGTGATTGCAACTTTTTCATTTTTCAGCGTACTGCCAGCAGAATCTAATGCTTTAACGCGTACTTGAATCGTATGATCTTGAGTATAGTCAAATGAATTTAAGATTGGATCAATAACTAAAGTCTCAACTTTAGATTCAACTTGCTCTTCGGCTTGTACTAATTCAACTTTACGTTGAGCTTGACGAACAGATCCATCAGCAACTTCAGATAAGACTTTTACTGTTACACCATTTGTCAATAATGCTTCTAATTCCTGTTGGTTCTTTGGATGCACACTGAATTCAAATTTTGCATAACCTTCTGCATCAGTTGCTACTGATGAAGCTGTAAGAAGATTAATACCATTTTCATTGGTCAATTCAATCTTAACATTTTGATTTGCCAAAACTGAACCATCAGTACCTTTTGCAAGCACTGATAATACAACTTTAGTTTCTACATCCGTATCAATGACAGCTTTACCAATCATATCAATGACAAGATAATCAAGCGTATTAGTTTGAGTTTCCGCAAAGTTAATAACTGTGCGCTGCTCTTTACCATTTGCAGTCGCCAATAACGCTACACCTTTCAATGCAAGAGGTTTTTGCTCTGTAGATTGTGCATCGTAGTTATAGCTAAATTCGAAGACAGCATAGCCTTGATCATCGGTATATTGCTCAGCAGCACCATTTAAACTTAAATTAAGTTTCGCTAATTCTGCACTTGAGATGTTTTCAGGACGCAATGTAATTTTTTCATTACGTAATGCGCTACCATCTTCACCAATCGCCTTCACTCGTACCGCAATGGTATGATTTTTACTGTAATCATAAACACTAATAGGATCAATGATCAGATAATCAACTTCACTTGGTGCTTCTGCTTCTGACTTATAAAGTTCAACTTTTCTTGATACTTTGTATGCAGAACCATCTACACGCTGTGCAGATAAACGAACATTCAAACCAGATGCAAGCAATGCCTCTAATTCAGATGCATTTTCTGGTGCAATGTTGACTTTAAATGTGGCTTGTCCTTGTGCATTGGTCACAACTTCTGTCGCAGAATTAAATGAAATACCACTATTGGTTTCTGTTTCATTCAATTCAATTTTCACAGTCTGGTCTTTTAATGCCTGACCATTTGTTGCCAATGCAGTTGCTGTAATCGTCACTTCTGTTGGTTTATCGGTTGAGATAACTGCACGACCACCTGTAGATACCACTAAATAATCAAGATTGATTTCTTGTTCATTTGCAGGTGCTTTAAAGTTAATAATCGTATTATTCGTCTTTCCATTAGCAGTTGCTTTAATTTCAAAACCATTTAGCAGTTTCTTTTGTGCAGGAGACTGTGCATTGTATTTATAGTCAAATGTGAATGTCACGTAACCATAATCATCAGTCAGTTTCGTCGCATCGCCAACAAGACTTAAATTCAGATCAGCTAACTCTTGTGCACTAAGGGCTGTCGTTAAACTCACTTTTTCATTACGTAAAGACTGACCAGCTTGACCAATCGCTTTCACGCGTACTTGAATTGTTTGGTCTTTTGTATAGTCATATGCTGCTTGTAACGGATCGATTAGTAGTGAAGATACTTGCGATGCTTGCTCTTGCTCAATAAGCTTAATCGTTCTTAGCGTTGTATATTCAGAACCATCTTTTGCAGTTGCTTTAACAGCGACTGTTACACCACTCGCAAGCAATGCATTCAGTTCATCTTTATTCTTTGGTTTCGCATTTAAAACGAACTCAGCATTACCTAATGCATCTGTAACTAGGTTATTAGAGGTCGCATACGTTACGCCATTTGAAACTGCAGTATTATCAATACCAATACTAATACGTTGGTTAGCTAAAACCTTACCATCTGTACCCATTGCCTTGACACGGATCTTGATCGGTGTATCTGTAGTTGTCGAAATTAAGGCTTGTCCATCTGTATCGACAGTAAAGAAACTTAAGTCGATACTATCGCTCGGAGCCTTAAAGTTAATGCGAATATTACTGACCTTACCATTTGCCAAAGCATTGAAAGTAAGACCTTTTTTCGCAAGCTCTTCTTGTTCAGGCGTTTCGTTATACTGGTAACTAAGTTTAAACGTTGCATAACCTAATGCATCAGTGATTTGTTCTGCTTGGGTCGTAAAACTTAAGCCTAACTGCTGCATCTGCTGATTAGTTAGGGCAGATTTTAACTGAATTTTTTCTTTTGCTAATGGGCTTCCATTGACATCTAATGCTTTTACACGAACGGTAATTTCTTGATTTTGCGTATAGTCAAAACGGGTTAAGATTGGATCTACCATGAGGTAATCCACTTGACTCGTTCCAGTGTCAATAATCGAGTTTGAAACTAAATCAATTTTACGAGTAACTGAATGCTTAGAACCATCATTACGATAAGACACTACTGCAACAGTTAGTCCTTTTTCAATCAAGGTATTTAATTCAGTCAAATTACGTGCTGCAACTTTTAATTTAAATTCAACTTTACCTTGTGCATCCGATACAAGCTTAGTTGCCGTGGCATATGAAACACCATTTGACATCGCAGTTTCATCAATACCAATAGCTAATTCTTGATTAGCAAGAACTGCACCATCAACACCAAAGGCTTGCGTACGTACTACAATTTCAGTTTGTTGATTAAGTGCAATTTGAGCTAAACCATCAGTATCTAAAGTAAAGTAATCAAGGCTGACTTTGTCACTGACACTCTTTGTATTGAAGTTAACTTTAATCGTTTGAGTCTTTTGATTAGATAATGCCGTGGATGTAAAAGTAATCCCTTGCTTAGCTAACGCTTGCTGTTCTGCAGATTTATTATATTGATACTTATAAACAAACTCTGCATAACCATTTGCATCTGTTAAAACTTCAGCAGCTGTACTTAAACTTAAACTCAACTTATTCAGCTGATCATCTGAAAGTAAAGATTTAATTGATACTTTTTCATCTTTAAGAGGGCCACCTTTTTCACCAATTGCTTTTACTTTAATCGTAATGTCTTGGTTCTTGGTAGGATCAAAGTTTTCATTAATTGGGTCAATTAAGAGATACTTAACTGCTTCAGTTGCAACAGCCTTATCTTCAACAACAATTTTAATATTATTGCTAATACCGTTATCTGTTGTAAACGTCGCTGTGATCCCTGAAGCCTTTAATGCTTCTACAGCTGCTGCTGTTTGCGATGCTGGTGTTTTAATTCTGAAAGTGACATAACCCTCTGCGCCGACAGACTGACTTTCATTTAAATCAAAGTTAACACCATCACTACTGCCTTCAAACTTAACAGCATTTGCTACAGCTTCGCTATTTAAGGTAAGTTTGATTTTACCTTTTTTCGCAGCATGTCCATTGTTCGCAATCGCTTTGACCTTAATTTCAACACTGTCAGACATTGCATTGATTTTATAAGATGAAGCGATTTCTAGACGTTGAATAGCTTCTTGATCGGTTGCACTATCATCTGCAGTAATGACATCAACAGTAATGGTCGCGAATTTCTCAGGGTTCTCTAGGAAAGTTGCTTTAAGTTCAATCCCTTCATCCTTCAAAGCAAGTGGTGTATCAGAATTACTTTTTAGGATAAATTCCGCATAACCTTGTGCATTTGTAATGGCTTCAGTTTTATCCAAGGTCACACCACGACCAGATTGATTGGTCTCCAGGCGAACTTTTTTACCTGCTAAATCTTGTTTATTGGAATTTTTGGCATATACACGAATACGTGCTTCGCCATTTTTTGCAGCAATCGGTGCATCAGGCTTAATAATTTCAAGTTTATCGACAATTGTTGCAATATCTTTAAATGTTAGAGACGTAGTTGCTTGCTTTTCTGCACGATGCTCATCAATGAGTTTAAAGTTTAGTGTTTTAGATGTATCTACAAGCTGTTGAATTTGTGCCGCAGTTAAATTTTTATTTGCTACAAGTTTAAAATTTGCTTTACCTTCACTATCTGTCTGTACAGATGATCCGTTGCTAATTACAAACAATCCTTGTAACTCAGCAGGTAAAGACAATTCAACGGTTTGTCCTGACTTAGAACCACCTTTTGGATCAGTCACTTGGACAAAAAATTCAACTGTCCCATTTGGTAAATCAATCGTAAGGCCTTGTGGCACATCTAGAGTATAATCACTAACAATTACACTAGATTTTTTAATATTAAGGGTATATACCTGTTTAACTTGTGTGCCATCTACAGTTGCAGTTAATTGTACTTTACCAGATTCAATATTAATTGAAGGAATTTTAAGCTCAAAAATAGCAATACCATCTTCAGCTGTAGCAACTAAGGAACTTTTACTTGTTACACCTAATTTATCTGAATCATTAATCGCTAATCGTACATTTTTGCTAGAAATTCCACCTTTATCTGCATTTAAGACCTGAACAGCAATTTGTACAGTTGAATTATCTACAACCTGAACAATATTTTGGCCACTCGAATCTTGCAAATTAATATTCAAGCTTTCTGGAACTTGAGCTGTATTATCTGTAGATTCATTGCCGCCTCCATTATTTCCTCCTGTATTTGGTTGACTATTATTGTCATTATTATAGTAACCGTCACTCCCCCCCCCGCCACATGCAACTAAAGAAATCGATGTTGCTAAAACAGTCGTGTTAACCCCTAATTTTTTTAAATTTATAAACAAACTCATGTTTTTTCCCACTGCATATAATAGTTAAGCTGCCATAAAAGTTAATCTTCTGGCTTTTACACAAAATTTACTCAAAATATCAAAAATAAGCAATCTAGTTACATAATTTACATCAGAAACATTGTAAATCATGCATATAAATATTCATGTTCTGAGAATTGGTAAGCAATTTATGTATGACATTATTATTATCGGTGCAGGCACAGCAGGAATTAGTGCTTATAAAGAAGCTATTAAATATACCCAAAATATTTTAATTATTAATGCTGGTTCATGGGAGACTACATGTGCTCGTGTAGGCTGTATGCCGAGCAAGCTTCTAATTTCTCCTGCTAATCGTATGCATGAGATTAAAACTGCAGAAAATTTCGGATTAAAACATGAGGCAGTAATAAATACTTCAGTTGTTATGGAGCGCTTACATAAGCTTCGTGATCATTATATTCGGGCCACTTTAAAAGAAGTAGAACAATGGGATTCAACTCATAAAGTATCAGGGCATGCCAAATTTACTAATGCTCAAACAGTCCAAGTAGAGGGAAAATCTTATCAAGCTAAAAGTTTTATTATTGCAGTAGGCTCTCGACCAAATTTTGATGGCACCTTAAAAAATGAACTAGGCGATAAACTCCTGACTTCTGATGAAATCTTTGAGCTTTCACATTTACCTAAATCCTTAGCAGTGATTGGTAGTGGCGTCATTGCAATTGAATTGGTTCAAGCCATGCAACGTTTAGGGGTACGTACTACTATGTTTGCTCGTAGTCAGAAAATAGGTGCACTCACCAGTCCAACTCTACAAGCTTTGGTTAGAGAGCAACTAAATAACGAGCTAGATATCAAATTTAAAACCCTACCAAATCAAGTCAAACTCCTTAATGATCAGGTAAAAATTGACTATATAGAGAATGATCAAAAGCAAAGTATTGAAGTAGATTATGTACTCTTAGCCACTGGACGTAGTTCTAATTTAGATCGATTAGATTTGGAAAAAATTAATTCTGAATTTCAAGAGGTTAAAAAGCTACCTATTAATAAAAAAACCAAGCAATTAGCAAATTTCCCTATTTTTATTGTTGGAGATGCAGCCCCTGATGCCCCAATTCAACATGAAGCTGCTCACAATGGTAAAGAAGTAGTCCAAAACTGCTTAAATTTTCCAGATGTTCAACCTATTTCTACCCTAACTCCTTTGGCAATCGTATTTAGCCAACCAGAAATGGCGATTATTGGTCAAAGTTTCAAACAGCTAGAAGAGAAAAATACGGAATATATTAGAGGTTTTGTTTCTTACGAAAGACAGGGACGCGCATTAATCCTTGCAGAAAATAAAGGCGGAGCTGAAGTATATATAGATAAAAAGTCACGAAAATTATTAGGTGCTGAATTATTCTGCCCTCAAGCCGAACATCTAGCACACATGCTAGCCTGGATGATTGATGCAGAGCAAGATATTCATCAGATTCTGGCAAAGCCTTACTATCATCCGACTTTAGAAGAAGGACTAAGAACAGCATTTAAACATGCTCGTCGTCAGCTTGATCAATAGGAAATAATTGAAAATTCTTAAATATATTAAAGAAGTATTAATAGATAAAATTTAATTACTTCAAACAATATGGTGCAGCTAATAGCTCTGAAGTTTTGGCTGCTCCTTATTACTCCTTAACTCATTTTTTAGATCAGAAAATATCAATAGAAAAAGTTGTAACTATTTAAACCCCACGCATAAAAAAGCCCCCTGCGTGAGCAGAGGGCTTTTTAGGAATAATGAGCTGGCGATGACTTACTCTCACATGGGAGACCCCACACTACCATCAGCGCTAAGAGGTTTCACTTCTGAGTTCGGGAAGGGATCAGGTGGTTCACTCTTGCTATGGTCGCCAGCACAACTGTTTATGGATACTCGCTTTGGTCTTATGTCTCACTTTTCAGTGTATGCCAATGCTTTTTCCAAATGAGTTATTAACAGGTATATCTGAGTTCTTGCGAGTAGAACTAAGCAGTGCTTAATTATACTCTCATTTGTTCGATTAGCTTAACTAAATCAAGGCTTCGTCTGATCGTTAGATCAATATGAAATCAATTGATGCTTTATATACAACTGCTTGGGTGTTGTATAGTCAAGCCTCACGAGCAATTAGTATTGGTCAGCTTCACATATCGCTATGCTTCCACATCCAACCTATCAACGTCGTAGTCTTCAACGGCTCTTTAGGAGACATAAAGTCACGGGGAAATCTTATCTTGAGGTAGGCTTCCCGCTTAGATGCTTTCAGCGGTTATCCCTTCCGAACATAGCTACCCGGCGATGCGACTGGCGTCACAACCGGTACACCAGAGGTTCGTCCACTCTGGTCCTCTCGTACTAGGAGCAGATCCTCTCAAATTTCCAGCGCCCACGGTAGATAGGGACCGAACTGTCTCACGACGTTCTAAACCCAGCTCGCGTACCTCTTTAAATGGCGAACAGCCATACCCTTGGGACCTGCTTCAGCCCCAGGATGAGATGAGCCGACATCGAGGTGCCAAACACCGCCGTCGATATGAACTCTTGGGCGGTATCAGCCTGTTATCCCCAGAGTACCTTTTATCCGTTGAGCGATGGCCCTTCCATACAGAACCACCGGATCACTAAGACCTACTTTCGTACCTGCTCGACTTGTGGGTCTCGCAGTTAAGCGCGCTTTTGCCTTTATACTCTACGCGTGATTTCCGACCACGCTGAGCGCACCTTCGTACTCCTCCGTTACTCTTTAGGAGGAGACCGCCCCAGTCAAACTACCCACCAGACATGGTCCTCGCTCCCGATCAGGGAGCAGAGTTAGAACCTCAATATTACCAGGGTGGTATTTCAAGGACGGCTCCATGGCAACTAGCGTCACCACTTCAAAGCCTCCCACCTATCCTACACAAGTAAGATCAAAGTTCAATGTCAAGCTGCAGTAAAGGTTCACGGGGTCTTTCCGTCTAGCCGCGGGTACACCGCATCTTCACGGCGAATTCGATTTCACTGAGCCTCTGCTGGAGACAGCGCCGCCATCATTATGCCATTCGTGCAGGTCGGAACTTACCCGACAAGGAATTTCGCTACCTTAGGACCGTTATAGTTACGGCCGCCGTTTACTGGGGCTTCGATCAAGAGCTTCGCTTACGCTAACCCCATCAATTAACCTTCCAGCACCGGGCAGGCATCACACCCTATACGTCCACTTTCGTGTTTGCAGAGTGCTATGTTTTTAATAAACAGTTGCAGCGGCCTGGTTTCTGAGGCTGCCAACAGCTCAAGGAGCAAGTCCTATCACCGCCGGCAGCGTACCTTCTCCCGAAGTTACGGTACCATTTTGCCTAGTTCCTTCAGCAGAGTTCTCTCAAGCGCTTTGGTCTACTCGACCTGACCACCTGTGTCGGTTTCGGGTACGATTCCAGTGTAACTGAAGCTTAGAGACTTTTCCTGGAAGTATGGTATCAGCCACTTCACCAGTAAACTGGCTTGCTATCAACTCTCAGCATAGAGCACCCCGGATTTGCCTAAGATGCATGCCTACTGTCTTCCACCTGGACAACCAACGCCAGGCTGACTTAACCTTCTCCGTCCTCTCATCGCATTACACTGAAGTATTGGAATATTAACCAATTTCCCATCGACTACGCCTCTCGGCCTCGCCTTAGGGGTCGACTCACCCAGCCCCGATTAACGTTGGACTGGAACCCTTGGTCTTTCAGCGAACGGGTTTTTCACCCGTTTTGTCGTTACTCACGTCAGCATTCGCACTTCTGATACCTCCAGCAGACTTCTCAATCCACCTTCATCGGCTTACAGAACGCTCCCCTACCACTTGCAATAAATTGCAAATCCGCAGCTTCGGTACATAGTTTTAGCCCCGTTACATCTTCCGCGCAGGCCGACTCGACTAGTGAGCTATTACGCTTTCTTTAAAGGGTGGCTGCTTCTAAGCCAACCTCCTAGCTGTCTATGCCTTCCCACATCGTTTCCCACTTAACTATGATTTAGGGACCTTAGCTGGCGGTCTGGATTGTTTTCCTCTTGACTACGGACGTTAGCACCCGCAGTCTGTCTCCCGGATAGTACTCATTGGTATTCGGAGTTTGCATCGGTTTGGTAAGTCGGGATGACCCCCTAGCCGAAACAGTGCTCTACCCCCAATGGTATTCGTCCGAGGCGCTACCTAAATAGCTTTCGGGGAGAACCAGCTATCACCGAGTTTGATTAGCCTTTCACCCCTATCCACAAGTCATCCCCTGGCTTTTCAACGACAGTGGGTTCGGTCCTCCAGTTAGTGTTACCCAACCTTCAACCTGCTCATGGATAGATCACCCGGTTTCGGGTCTATACCCAGCAACTATACGCCCTATTAAGACTCGATTTCTCTACGGCTCCCCTATGCGGTTAACCTCGCTACTGAATATAAGTCGCTGACCCATTATACAAAAGGTACGCAGTCACCACACAAAGTGGCTCCCACTGCTTGTATGCATGCGGTTTCAGGATCTATTTCACTCCCCTCACAGGGGTTCTTTTCGCCTTTCCCTCACGGTACTGGTTCACTATCGGTCAGTCAGGAGTATTTAGCCTTAGAGGATGGTCCCCCTATATTCAGACAAGGTTTCACGTGCCTCGCCCTACTCGACATCATCATATCAGCCCTTTCGTGTACAGGACTATCACCCACTATGGTTGCACTTCCCAGAGCATTCCACTAAAACTGATATGACTTAATGGGCTGTTCCCCTTTCGCTCGCCGCTACTGAGGGAATCTCAATTGATTTCTTTTCCTACGGATACTGAGATGTTTCACTTCTCCGCGTTCGCCTCATAAACCTATGTATTCAGTTTATGATACCGACCTTATAGCCGGTGGGTTTCCCCATTCAGACATCTCCGGATCACAGGATATTTGCCGCCTCCCCGGAGCTTTTCGCAGGCTATCACGTCTTTCTTCGCCTCTGACTGCCAAGGCATCCACCACATGCACTTAATTACTTGACTATACAACCCCAAACAGTCGTT
>NZ_KB850112.1:280325-566527 GCF_000369625.1 Acinetobacter variabilis | reverse complement strand
TGGTGGGTCTGACAAGACTTGAACTTGTGACCCCACGCTTATCAAGCGTGTGCTCTAACCAACTGAGCTACAGACCCTCAGATACATCGTCATGAAGAACAACTTGTTGTGGATTCTTACCAATCGTCAATCTTTCGTTAAGGAGGTGATCCAGCCGCAGGTTCCCCTACGGCTACCTTGTTACGACTTCACCCCAGTCATCGGCCACACCGTGGTAACCGCCCTCCTTGCGGTTAGGCTACCTACTTCTGGTGCAACAAACTCCCATGGTGTGACGGGCGGTGTGTACAAGGCCCGGGAACGTATTCACCGCGGCATTCTGATCCGCGATTACTAGCGATTCCGACTTCACGCAGTCGAGTTGCAGACTGCGATCCGGACTACGATCGGCTTTTTGAGATTAGCATCTGCTCGCGCAGTAGCAACCCTTTGTACCGACCATTGTAGCACGTGTGTAGCCCTGGCCGTAAGGGCCATGATGACTTGACGTCGTCCCCGCCTTCCTCCAGTTTGTCACTGGCAGTATCCTTAAAGTTCCCACCCGAAGTGCTGGCAAATAAGGAAAAGGGTTGCGCTCGTTGCGGGACTTAACCCAACATCTCACGACACGAGCTGACGACAGCCATGCAGCACCTGTATCAGAGTTCCCGAAGGCACCAATCCATCTCTGGAAAGTTCTCTGTATGTCAAGGCCAGGTAAGGTTCTTCGCGTTGCATCGAATTAAACCACATGCTCCACCGCTTGTGCGGGCCCCCGTCAATTCATTTGAGTTTTAGTCTTGCGACCGTACTCCCCAGGCGGTCTACTTATCGCGTTAGCTGCGCCACTAAAGCCTCAAGGGCCCCAACGGCTAGTAGACATCGTTTACGGCATGGACTACCAGGGTATCTAATCCTGTTTGCTCCCCATGCTTTCGCACCTCAGTGTCAGTATTAGGCCAGATGGCTGCCTTCGCCATCGGTATTCCTCCAGATCTCTACGCATTTCACCGCTACACCTGGAATTCTACCATCCTCTCCCATACTCTAGCTAACCAGTATCGAATGCAATTCCCAAGTTAAGCTCGGGGATTTCACATTTGACTTAATTAGCCACCTACGCGCGCTTTACGCCCAGTAAATCCGATTAACGCTTGCACCCTCTGTATTACCGCGGCTGCTGGCACAGAGTTAGCCGGTGCTTATTCTGCGAGTAACGTCCACTTATCCCAGGTATTAACCAGGTAAGCCTCCTCCTCGCTTAAAGTGCTTTACAACCAAAAGGCCTTCTTCACACACGCGGCATGGCTGGATCAGGGTTCCCCCCATTGTCCAATATTCCCCACTGCTGCCTCCCGTAGGAGTCTGGGCCGTGTCTCAGTCCCAGTGTGGCGGATCATCCTCTCAGACCCGCTACAGATCGTCGCCTTGGTAGGCCTTTACCCCACCAACTAGCTAATCCGACTTAGGCTCATCTATTAGCGCAAGGTCCGAAGATCCCCTGCTTTCTCCCGTAGGACGTATGCGGTATTAGCGTCCCTTTCGGAACGTTGTCCCCCACTAAATAGGCAGATTCCTAAGCATTACTCACCCGTCCGCCGCTAGGAATCAGGTGCAAGCACCCTATCCCCGCTCGACTTGCATGTGTTAAGCCTGCCGCCAGCGTTCAATCTGAGCCATGATCAAACTCTTCAGTTAAAATCATTTCGAACTTTATAAGTAAAGTTCTTAAACTTGGCTCATCAATTTCCTGACTTAAATTTCGCTCAAATAAACTTCGAGTAATTCAAACCAATCAATCAATGAAAATAATTTCGATCAATCAACCAGTAAAAATCCACACAAGTTGTTCTTCATAATCTCTTAATGATCTTCTTGCTACTTCGTCAGTAGCAAGCTAGGTCGGCTATATTACTCTCTATCTCTAGAAAGTCAACCAGTAATGAAAATTATTTTTAAACTTCCTTTCTAAAACCCAACTTAACCAATCTTAACTAAGTTACTGTTTTATCAGAAGTTTTAATCTTCATCACCGCCGATGGATGTGCATTATAGACCAATCCCAAACAAGCGCAACCCCTATTTTTAAGAAAATACTTCAGTTGATTATTATTTCTACAAAAATGCCGATTTTCCCTATTTTTTGAGCATTAAAGGTACAGGATTGGCCAATGTACTTAATAATTTCTCTTTTTTATCGTGTTCCTGAAAGCGCAAGGAGCGACAATCTATATATTCACAATAGCCCCCTTCTCCATACTCAGTCTTGCCATTAATTCTGACTTCGTAATTAAAGCTTCCAACATAACCCGCAGCCAGACCAAATTTGAAATCTCCCCGACTTTGTCCCTGCAACCAGATCTGTGTTCCTTTGCCATCTTCATAGCACCATTCAAACTCACGCGGCAGATACATCTTTTGCCCATTTGGGGTAGTCACACTCGGATAAACCCGATGCACCTTGAAATAGACTTTTTGATCGAACATTTGACTGGTCATATTTTTCAGGTCACGCAGATAAATTCGTGACTGCACAATGCTGTTCAGACTATCCCGAATTTGTGCCAGCAATAATTGTCGTCCTTCACTCAGGTTAATAATCTGATAAGTCAGAAAGGCTAAAGGCAAATAGGGAAAATTAAAGCTTCGTGCAAATTCAAAACTACCTAAGCTCTCAATAAGATATTTCTGATCTTTATAATGTAAGGTACCCTGACAATAACAGAGCAAAGACCAATGATCAGCCAGTGCAAAGCGCATTTGGGTGAAGTGTGAAATCAGATTGGTCGTATGGATGCTGAGATCAAAGCTCAGTTCAGAATCAAAACGCTGTAAACGAAAATGCGGAAAGTCGCCTGTCAGTTTTTCACGATCCAGAAACTGAAACAGGCCATACTGAAACTTGCAATCCTTTTTGATTGAATAGCAATTTAATTGCCCAGCCATATGCGGACTGGTACTACAGATTACTGTGACTGTATCCAGTGCATTGGTTTGAATAGCACTCGGGTTTGCCAACATCGGTGCATTAGGCTGACCGATGATACTCAAAAAGTTAAGATAATGAAGGGGTGCAGGCAGATCAGGAAGCGTCAGGCCCTGATGAATAATTTTATATTTCTGGTTTGGTCCATGATAGGCAAGATTATGCTGGGAAACAGCAGGAGTCTGATTCAGCTGTTTCGAACGATCTAGAAAATCTTGAAGAAACTGCATCTCAAACTCCTTATTTTTATATTGTTATAAGGTACTCTGTCTTTTTGCCATAAATGTTGTAAGGAAACCAGACAAGGCATAGATGACAGAGATCACGAGAATCCCTACCGGAATATTATAAGTCATCGCTGCAAAGATAAACACTGCGATTGGCAACACGAAAAACGGTACTCGTCTACGCTCTACAGTTTTAAATGAATAGTATTTGATATTAGAAATCATCAACAAGCCAACGATTACAATAATCGCAGCATTAATGATTTGTACAGTAAAGTCACGAATATCAAACACAGCCGGGAAATCCAATCCCACCCAAACCAGTGAAATAATAATGACGGCTGCTAATGGACTCGCAACGCCAATAAAATAACGTTTGTCCACTACGCCAATCTGAACATTAAAGCGTGCCAGACGGAAAGCCGCACAAGCGGTATAGACAAAACAAGCCGCCAGCCCGATACGACCTAAATCACTTAATCCCCAGCTATACATGAGAATGGCTGGCGCTACACCGAAGGCCAGCATATCGGATAGTGAGTCAAACTGTTCACCGAATGGACTTTGTGCCCCAATCGCTCTTGCCACACGACCATCGAGACCATCAAACAAGGCCGCCAGGAAAATCGCATAAATGGCTTGCTGAAACTCGCCATTCATACTGGCAATAATCGAGTAAAAGCCTGATAACAACGCAGCGGTTGTAATCAGGTTAGGCCACAGATAGATACCTCGACGCTTAACTCTTTGCCCTTCCTGGGTATGCTCAACCTCTTCCACCTCGAAGGTGATGCCATCAAATGGCAAATCTTTAGAAGATTCGTGTTCCGGCTTATTTGTACTTGTCATTCTTGTCGATCCTAACTATGACCCGATCTTTAAAATATTATTCGCCTACTAACCAACGAACTGCAGCATGACCGCCATTTTCCTGCATACGCAAATGCGGGAATAACCATTGCAACGCTTCGTCTGCATCTTCAGAGAACTTCCAAGGTGGGTTAATCACCAGTAAACCACAACCATTTAAACCCACCGGCGTATCATCTGGCCATACACAGATTTCACATACCAACTGACGGCGAATCCCGGTCTTGAACATTTTCTTCTCGAAACGCTCAATCATGGCACGGTCTTTAATTGGGTACCAAACTGCAAATACGCCTGTCGGCCATTTTTTATAAGCAGCAACCAGTAATTCAACCAATTGAGGGAAGTCTTTACGCTCCAGCTCATAAGGCGGATCGATCATGACCAGACCACGTTTTTCTTTCGGTGGAATGACTGCGAGCAAGCCTTCATACGCATCACGCTCATGCAGACCGGCACGTTTATCGAAAATGTTATGACGTAGCTGCTGAAACACATCACGCTGCATTTCAAAAATAGTGGCCTTGTCAATTTCACGCATGCCTTCCAGCGCAAACCAGGGTGAACCCGGATATGCACCTTTACCAAAGTTTTCACGCATTTTCTCAACAATTTTTAAATATTGTTGTACACCTTCTGGTGCATTACGCTTGACCGAATCATCCAGTTTGATCAGGCGATGAATACCGTTCAGGAATTCCCCTGATTTTTGCGCTTCAGAGGTGGATAAATCATATTTACCTGCACCACCATGTGTATCCACATAGCGATATGGTTTATCTTTTGCATTGAGTCGAGTCAATAATTGAAGCAACAATACATGCTTCATGACATCGGCAAAGTTGCCAGCATGGTAATGGTGACGGTAATTCATGTTTCATTAATTCCTAATATCAACCGCTATTTTAACATGAAAAATAGTTTCGTTCAGACCCGATTCTTACATAGAATAGCGCGACCCCAATTTACCCTTCTAGGTGAGTTTCTATGGAAGCAGTTCAACTCCCGGCAACCTGGCCAGTTGATCAGATTCTTGATGATCTAGATCAGTATGGTTTTAGCATGATCGACAATGCTTATGCCCCATCCTATGTTGAACAGCTGATTGCTGAATGTACCAGCAATCTGGAACGCTTTCGTGATGCAGCCATTCAGAATGGCGTAGTTAGCAATATCCGCAGTGATCACATTCTCTGGCTCAATGAAGATCTGGAAATTTCTAACCAGCATGTGCAAACCTTACAGGCCTTAGGTCATGAGCTGAACCGCGCTTTCTTCCTCGGCATTAAAGATGTGGAAGCCCATTTTGCCTGCTATAACGCAGGTGAGTTCTATGCCCTGCATCGCGATAATCCTCAAGGCAAGAATGGCCGGATGATTTCTGCGGTTTATTATTTACATGATGATTGGCAAGATAACTGGGGCGGCGAACTACATTTGCAGGATAAAAATGATCAATGGCATATTATCCAGCCTAAGCCAAACCGTATTGCTTTCTTCCAAAGTGATTTAATGCATGAAGTTTTAAAAGCCAAACACCAGCGTTTATCAATCACTGCCTGGCTAAGAAGTGATACCCATTTGCTCTAATCTTTTTTCCACGCTTTAAATTTCAATTTTCAGCCTCATATAGCAATCATTGAGATATGAGGACTGCGTTCATGCGACCAACCCCCAAAGAGATCATTGCACGCATTGGTGAAACAGATCAGCTATTTTTAAATGGCAATACGCCTGAGTTGGCGCTTGAACGAGCTGATCTTCGTCTGCAACTGGTGACTATCAGTCAGTTACGTCAAGAGCAGGTGCATTTCCTGCAAGAAGCGATCGTTCTGCTGGAGCAAGGCCGGATTGAATTTGAAGAAATGCCACTTGATTTGTATATCAATCTGTCTTTGCATCTGGCCAAAGCCTATATGATCTACTTTGAGCTGACCAAAGAAGATCGTTATGCGCTCATTACCCAGCAGATTCTAAAACCGATGACCAATTATGAGCATGCGGATATTTATTTCTTCCTGGCTTATGCATCTGCGAGTAAGAAAGAGCCTGCCATGACTCGTCATTGGCTAAATAAATACAGTAAAACAGCTCATTTTGACCATGAACTGGTAGGCCAGCATCCGGCATTTGATGAATATCGTCAACTGGAATGGTTTATTCAGATTTTGCGTAGCCGTATGCATTAGAACAACGAAATCTATTTTTATAAAAAATGCCTCACATTGATGAGGCATTTTTTATGAATTAATTTAATCAAGCCAGACGGCGTCGATCTGCATCCAGATGCAATTGCTGATTCAGTTCATCAATCCAGATTGCCCAGTCATCATCTTGTACCAGATGACTAATTAGCAACGAACGCTGCGCCTTATTCCAGAAAGGTGCTTCATGCAATGACATATGGGCAGGTAGCTGATGAGTACGCACATAAAGCTCGATGGCCGCCGGGCTGTTAGCTAGGCCGAGTTGAGAAAATAACATTTCTAAGGATGGTTGGTTCTTCCCGAGCATATGCCCTCCTTATATCAGATATATTGTAGTTATTTATAGGACTAACTTATAAGATAAGATAAAAAAAACCTAGTCAAAGGACTAGGTTTTGTTGTGTCTTTTTGTATAAAGAAACTTTAATTGCTTTCAGGGCCTTCTTTATCACTTTCAACATGTAAAAGCTGGTTTAGTTTATCAATGATTACGATCCATTCATCATCCTGATGCCAGTGTTCGCGAAGAAAAGCGCTTTGCCCCTCATTCCAGAAATCTGCATCCGGCAAAATCACGTCTGATGGTAGCTGATGATTTTTGGTAAATTCATCAATTGATGCTTCATCAGCAGGCAAGCCTAATTGCTCAAATAATAATTCTAACGTCACTTGCTGTTCTAATACCATTCGCTCACTCCATCATAAAAATAATCAGTTCATTGATTTGAAAATATTATTGATGCTTAGAAGAAGGCAGATCACAAGAACCACTCCCTTCTGCCTCAATATGCAATTGCTCATTGAGTACATCTACGAAAATTGCCCAGTCATCATCTTCTTTCCAGTGGCCAATCAGAAAATCATGTTGGTTTTTGGTCCAGAAAGGAGCTTTATGTAAGGGGACATCCATCCCAATCTGATGGGTTTTAATAAATTCATCGATTGCTTCCGGGCTTGAATCCAAGCCGAGTTGCTCAAAAAAAAGTTCCATGGTAGGTCGCTGCTCTAACATCTCAGTACCTCCTCTTTTGTTGATGATTCTTCTTATTAAACTAGATGAGCTACTCGCAAAGTTCAGTTGTCCCTCCTTCACAAGATGTTATTTTTTGTTCTTTAAATTTTGTAGAAATAGCAATAAAAAAGCACCCCAAATGGAGTGCTTTTTTAACTTAATCTTAAAAGATTAAATTATTTGATCATGTCAGCAACTGCAGCGCGCTCTTCTTCAAGCTCGTTCAGTGTAACGTTGATACGTTCACGGCTGAATTCGTCGATTTCAAGACCTTGAACGATTTTGTATTCACCGTTTTCAGTAGTTACAGGGAAACCGAACATTACGCCTTCAGGGATACCATAAGAACCGTCAGAAGGAATACCCATAGTTACCCATTTGCCGTTTGTGCCAAGAGCCCAATCGCGCATATGGTCGATTGCAGCGTTCGCAGCAGAAGCAGCAGAAGACAGACCACGTGCTTCGATGATCGCAGCACCACGTTTACCAACAGTTGGAAGGAATACGTCTTTGTTCCAAGCTGCATCGTTGATTTTGTCTTTCAAGCTTTCGCCGTTTACGTTAGCAAAACGGTAGTCAGCATACATAGTTGGAGAGTGGTTACCCCAAACAGTCATGTTTTCGATGTCAGAAACTGCAACACCCGCTTTTTGAGCAAGTTGAGTTAACGCACGGTTGTGGTCAAGACGTAACATTGCTGTGAAGTTTTTCGCTGGAAGATCTGGAGCAGATTTCATAGCGATGTAAGCGTTAGTGTTCGCAGGGTTACCTACAACAAGAACTTTAACGTCACGGCTAGCAACTTCGTTCAGTGCTTGGCCTTGACCAATGAAGATTTCGCCGTTTACTTTAAGAAGGTCAGCACGTTCCATACCAGGACCACGTGGACGTGAACCAACTAATAGAGCATAGTCTGCATCTTTGAAAGCTACTTTAGGATCATCAGTACCGATCATGCCCGCCAATAATGGGAAAGCACAGTCGTCTAGTTCCATCATTACGCCTTTAAGCGCTTGCTGAGCTTTCTCAACAGGAATTTCTAATAATTGAAGAATAACTGGTTGGTCTTTACCAAGCATTTCACCGCTTGCGATACGGAATAATAGGCTGTAACCAATTTGACCAGCAGCGCCAGTAACGGCAACGCGAACAGGTTGCTTCATGTAATTATCTCCAATTGAGAGGATCGTCATAATGATTAAATAGCTGTCCTATCTAATCTTAATAATCATAAACGGCAAAGATTGTACTCCAATCCTCTTCGAGATGCATGTAAAAGAGAATGGATTTCAACAAAAGTATGATAGGAAATATAAATTAATTTGACTAAAAGGCTTAGTATGTCCCTTTTATTGTAACAGTTTTTGGACATGTATTAATAATGTTTGCAGGACAGCCTTTATAGCCCCCATTGGCGTTATAACAGATCTGAATCGAGGTCAGCAGGCTGGATGCGCGGGTCTGATGACAGTTAAAGCGCAATGCTGTTGGAGGTAGTTGCGGATTGATTTTCAGAAATTTGGAACGCAGCATATCAATGGAAACGGTATGACTTTCCTGCTCGGTGAGTTCTTCAGGAACTTTCAGACGATCAGCATGATTGATCACCGTACGAAAATACTGTGTAGCATTCATCGGAATACAGCCGCCAATATTATGCCAGAGCAATGCGCGGGTATTTTCATCCGGCATGATACGCGCCACCACTTTAGCCTGCAAAGGCGGTAACTTTGCAGAACTGGTAGTAGTGCAATGTGTCGATGTGGTTTGAGGATAGAGACCAGAAATATTTAGGGAATAACCTTCAAGACATTTTCTTTTTTTACTGTAGGCCGGATCCAGACTGCAAAGTGCCGGTACCATCTGGATGTCCATGACATAACCCGTTGGCAATGCAAAGGCAGCTGGACTTGCTGCTAAAAATA
This sequence comes from Acinetobacter variabilis, assembly GCF_000369625.1. Taxonomy (GTDB): domain Bacteria; phylum Pseudomonadota; class Gammaproteobacteria; order Pseudomonadales; family Moraxellaceae; genus Acinetobacter; species Acinetobacter variabilis. The sequence continues at coordinate 557,321 of NZ_KB850112.1, read as the reverse complement.
AAAGTGCAGCCCATCCAGCAGAAATTTGAGCACCCCTTATTCCCTTGATCAACAAACTATCCTTCCCTTAGATTTTTTGAATGCTATGGTGTATTACGTAATGGAATGGCTTGCATACGCTTACCGACCGATTGTGCGCCCTGGCCTAATAAAATACCGTAATATGTCGCGTTCGTCATGACATGTTTCACATAATCTCGCGTTTCCAGTAAAGGAATGGTTTCGGTATATTGATCCGCAGCAATACTTTGGAATTCGGGTTGCCAACGGCGGGCACGGTTCGGGCCGGCATTATAACCTGCTGTTGCCAGTACTGGACTATTGCTCAATTGACGCTGAATTGTTGATAAATAGTAAGTTCCGTAACGGATATTGGTGTTCATATCAGTTAAGGCTGCCGGGTTATAAGTCTCACCCATTTGACGAGCGACCAGTTTGGCGGTGTCCGGCATGATCTGCATCAAACCACCAGCGCCTACATGAGAGCGTGCGCCGGTATTAAACCGGCTTTCCTGACGCATCAAACCATAAGCCCAGGCAGCATCAATGCCGGCATTACGGCTATGGCTCACCACATAATTCTGATGTGGCATCGGATAACGATAATTGTAATTATGCTTGTCCGCAGTACGATCCGCTGCATAAATGGCACGGTCATACCACCCCATATCCATCGCGCGTTTGGCTGCTGCCAACAGTAAATCGTCATCTTTTCTTAAATAAGCCTGACGCACTGCCCAGTTCCATTCACGGTTAATATAATTCTCTGGTGCATTAATATTACGTAAGGCAAAGGCACGGCGGAAATGGATATCCTGGTTCAAGCGTTGCATAGCCTGACTGGATGGCTGTGCTGAATTCGGTGTAGAAGCCGTTAATTGGCCTAATCTATCTCGCGCTAGCAGGTTATGATAATCCTCACCGACCGCCAGTTTTTTATAGATACTTTCTGCTGCCCGTTTTGAAGCGCGATCTGTGCGCTGTTCACTGGCACGTGCCAGCCAGTATTGCCAGCGGTCTTCCTGTTTCTGGTTCACACTCATTGCATCAATGGCACGAATCAGACTTTCCCAGGCACTAAAACGAATCGCCTGACGGGCATAAATTTCGGCTTCTTCTGGACTAAATGGCAAACCATAGCTGGCATCCAGATAGTTCAGCACTTCACGGTTAAAATTATTTTTCATTACCGTAGTGCCGCCAATATAACCAACAGTTCTGAATAGTGTTTTTTGTACTTGTACCGGCGTGCCTTCAGCAGTACGTTTTACAATGGACATTGCTGAATCGAGATCACTGTCTGCCAGACGCCCCAACGCATAAATCAGATAGGCATGATCAGCAGCAGTACTTTTAGGAGCCGACCATAAGTAATTGGTTGGATTGGCCTGAATCGTATTGAGCTGAGCCAGAGACAGGTTAAGCCCTAAACCTTGTGCAGTGGCAATCGCCTGTCCAGACTGACCAGCACGTAATTGCACCCACAAACGCTGCTGGCGGTCTTCATTGGTCATAAGCGGACTGGATAACATCATGCGTCCTAAGCCCGTACAAGACTCAGGTTGAGAGTTTGTGGTCAGCCAAACATCCTTAAACTCAGCATAAACCAGCTGATCGCCACTTTTGGCACGGACTTGTGCAACTGCACAGGATTCAGCCGGATCGGCATTGGTGACATATTGCAGAACTGGTTGTGCAGTAGAAAAGTCAGCCATTTTGACTTTTTCTTCGACATAATCGGCTGCAAGTTTTTCTGCCATAGCCGATTGAGGATAGCGTTGGGCGAAACTGATAATTTGACTGGCAGGTTGGGAGCCAAGGTTCTGGTTCAGAATCCAGTATTCAGGATAATAGCCCAAGGCATCATTTTGCATGACAGACTGATATTGTTGTAATTGTCCGACATTTCCAGTATTTGCCGCTCTTAAAGCATCATTAAATTGTTCTTCTGCTGCCTGCGCACTCATTGAACACAGACACGCCACACTCAAGTTTAGTAATTTATAATATTTCTTCATATTTTTAGTGTGTTTAAACATCAATTTGCCTTCTATCATCGATTTTTCGCCCAGCCCCTATTGCCTATCATAAGAGTTAGCCGAAAAATTATAACCCACTGTATTGTTCACTTATGTAACCTTATGATTAGACAATATTAATTTTCAGACACTTTTTGTCCATAAATCAATATTTTCCCAGCCGCATTTTAGGCTATAAGTTTAAGCGACTTTCCTGCTAAAATATGCGCCTTTTAAAGATTTCAGAACGTGAATTAAATTTTTATTTACCCGTTTGTCTATGCAAGCGGATTATCCGTTCACTCTTTCGACGTATTACCTTGTAGGAGCCTACATGACGGTTCAAACCTTCATTCCGAATGGTGCCCCAGCTGCCTCAGAAAACACTGTCACCCAGCCAGCGCACACCCCAGCCATCGATGATTCAGTTAAAAAACTGTATATCGAAACGCAAGGGTGTCAGATGAATGAGTATGACAGTCATCGTATGGCAGATCTGCTGGGCGATTCCCATGGCTATGTGCTGACCACTGATCCTAAAGAAGCGGATATTCTGCTGATGAATACCTGCTCGATCCGTGAAAAGGCACAAGAAAAAGTATTCTCAGAATTGGGCCGCTGGCGCAAGCTGAAAGAAAAAAATCCGGATCTGATTATTGGTGTCGGTGGATGTGTGGCTTCTCAGGAAGGTGACAATATCCAGAAACGTGCCAATTATGTAGACATGATTTTTGGTCCGCAAACCCTGCACCGTTTACCGCAAATGCTGGACCAGCATTTTGAGCAGGTCGAAAAACCGAAAAAAGAAAAAATCAAGCTGGTGGATATTTCTTTCCCGGATATCGAAAAATTTGACTTCCTGCCTGAACCACGTGTTGAAGGTTATAAAGCCTTTGTTTCGATCATGGAAGGCTGTTCAAAATACTGTTCTTTCTGTGTAGTTCCATATACACGTGGCGAAGAAGTGTCTCGTCCACTGGATGACGTTCTGGCAGAAATTGCTGGCTTGGCAGAAAAAGGCGTGCGTGAGATTTCGCTGCTCGGTCAAAACGTAAATGGCTATCGCGGTGAAACCTTCGACGGTAAAATCTGTACTTTTGCCGATCTGTTACGCTTGGTTGCAGAAATTCCGGGTATTGGTCGTATTCGTTATACCACTTCGCATCCACTGGAATTCAACGATGATCTGATCCAGTGCTATCGTGACCTGCCACAAATGGTGTCACATCTGCATTTACCAGTACAAAGCGGTTCCAATGATGTCTTACAGGCGATGAAACGTAACCACACCATTGATGTGTATATCGAGAAAATCGAGAAACTACGTAAAGTTCGCCCAGACATGCATTTATCTTCAGACTTTATTATCGGCTTCCCGGGCGAAACCGATGAGAACTTCGAAGAAACCTATCAGTTTATTCAGGATCTGGATTTCGACCATTCTTATAGTTTTGTTTATTCCAAACGTCCGGGCACCCCTGCCGCAGAGCTGGAAGATACGACACCTGAACAGGTGAAAAAAGAACGCTTGGCCAAAGTTCAGGACTGGATTAAACAGTCCAGTATTCGTAAAACAGATGCCATGCTCGGTACAGTCCAGCGCGTACTGGTTGAGAAAGTTTCTGATAAAGATCCGAACGTTCTGGTCGGTACAGCAGACAACACCCGTTATGTCACCTTTATTGGCGATGCATCGTGGGTAGGACGTTTTGCAGAGATCGAAATTACCGAAATTAAAACTTTAAATTTAGTTTACGGTGAGCTCTTGAATCTTGAGCCTGACGTGGCGTAATGTAGAGCATATAACGTACACTTTTAAAAGGAACACTCTTGACTGCAACGATTCGACGTACAGTAGCTTTTCCTGGAATTTCGATGGACCGTTTACAAGCCGTCTTAGGTGCCTATAACGGTCATTTGAAACAAATTGAACAACGTTTAGACGTCAAAATTTCCCACCGAGGTGAAAGTTTCTTTATCGATGGTGGAATCGATGCCGTTGAGAGAGCCGAAATGCTCTTGCAACGTCTTCATGAAGAATCTGAACACAGCCAGCAGATCAGTGCAGATACTTTGCATATGATGATTCAAGGTAGCCAGACCGATCGTGAACTCCAGGAGAACCTGGAAGAACAGGAACATACCGGTCTGGACAATGTCTGGCTGCAGACTCGAAAAGGCCGAATCAATCCGCGCGGTGCCAACCAGAAACGTTATGTACAGCGTATTCTGCAAAGTGATATTTCCTTTGGTATTGGTCCTGCGGGTACTGGTAAAACCTATCTTGCCGTTGCAGCCGCTGTAGATATGCTGGAGCGTAATGAAATCCAGCGTATCCTACTGGTTCGTCCTGCAGTTGAAGCAGGTGAAAAACTCGGCTTCCTGCCGGGGGATTTAACCCAGAAGATCGACCCGTATTTGCGTCCCCTTTATGATGCCCTGTATGAAATGCTCGGCTTTGAAAAAGTGGCCAAGCTGATCGAACGTCAGATTATTGAAGTTGCACCGCTCGCCTATATGCGTGGTCGCACCCTGAATCATTCTTTTGTGATTCTGGATGAAGCCCAGAACACCACACCTGAACAGATGAAGATGTTCCTGACCCGTTTAGGGTTTGGTTCACGTGCAGTGATTACTGGTGATGTGACTCAAGTGGATTTACCACGTGGTCAGCAGTCTGGTCTGGCACATGCCTTACGTGTGATTGATAAAATCCCTGAGATTCATATTACCCGTTTCCATTCTCGTGACGTCGTGCGTCACCAGCTGGTTCAGAAAATTGTTGAAGCCTACGAAGGCTGGGACAGTGAACAGCAGCGTTTAAGCGCTGAGGCTCGTGCTGAGCGTAAAGCCCGTCAGGAAGCCTTGATAGCTGAGAATGATGCTGCGGCTGATGCACAGCATTAACGCTGCATTGTTATTTAATTTTTAAGGATTCACGTTGAAACTTAGTCTCTCCCTGCAACAGGACTTTCAGTCACCAGAATTGGTGCTGAAACGTGCCTATATTAAAAAAGTTGTAGAAACCACTTTGCGCCATATCGGCACCCAAAGTGATTGTGAAATTGGCATTGCCTGTGTCGATAATGATGAAAGTCATAAACTCAATCTGGAATATCGCGGCAAGGATAAACCGACCAATGTCCTATCTTTTCCAAGTGAACTTCCAGATGAAATGGCACAGGTTCTGGATGCTTTCCCGATCGGTGATCTGGTGATTTGTATTCCAGTAGTGCTGCGTGAAGCTGCTGAACAGGACAAAGCTCCACTGATCCATTTCACCCATATGCTGGTACATGGCACTTTACATCTGATGGGTTATGACCATGAAACTTCAGAGGAAGATGCTGAAGAAATGGAAGACATTGAGATCGAGATTCTGGACAAACTTGGTATTGCTAATCCCTATCTGGAAAGAGATTAAAATTCAACAATTAAAAAGCGGGCCAAGGCTCGCTTTTTTCATTTTATTCACTTCATAATAAGCTCAATTTAAGAAATAAAATAAAAACTACTATGCAATATGTCGTGATTTTCAAAGCGCGAATTAAAGAATTAGATCAGTGTTATTTTGAAACAGCCCAGCGAATGAGAGAAAGAGCCCTTTCACAATTTCATTGCCAGTATTTTGAAGCCTTAACCGAAGGTACTCAGGAAATTGCACTTTCTTACTGGAACAGTCTTCATGATACTCGCGCCTGGCATGCAGATGCTGAACATCAGGCCGCTCAAGAGCTAGGGAAAAATAGCTGGTATACATATTTCAGCGTGGAAGTCTGTGAAGTTTTACGGCGCTATGATGCACATTTAAATTAAATACTCATCGATCCTTATTTATTTTTTTCTTGATCTGTTCTTAGATACAGAGTTTTAAAAAATATCTGCTTACGCATTCATGATTTCCTCCAGAAATCCATAAGCACATAATGAACTTTAACAAAGAACTGTGCTTCAAAAATTTTAGGAGAACGTAATGAAAAGATTGTTCTCGACTGCATTACTTATTTTCTCTCCCTGGCTGTGTTCACTACTTTATGCCCACTCAATTCACATGTGCCCAAAAATCAAATTTCAACAGAACCAAAGCTTATGGGCAGGCCATTATTATTTAAACGGAGTTATGGAATTAGGTTCGGAGTTGCTTCTGCAAGCAGATGGTACCTTTAAATGGTATCTGGCCTATGGTGCTCTGGATCAATTTGCTGAAGGAACATGGTGGCAAAATAAAGAGTGTATTGGCTTAAAAGCAGATCCAAAGTACCAGGACTTGATGATATTTCCCAAATATCTAGCCATAGATGAAAACCATTTAAATGTAGTCTGAGACGATGGAACTCAGCAAGGTAGTTATATACAGGCGAAGCGCCCGGATTAACGCACCTCAAACTCCGCTTCAGCCGGATCAAAACGCCAGGTTCGAATGATTCGTAACTCGGAAATATCCGACATCTTGGCATCAAATGCTCCGAACGGTGCTGCCTTGCGTACTGAAGATTTTGCAGCTTCATCTAGCAAGCTATGTCCTGAACTGTCAATTAAGCGAATTGCACGGATTCCGCCGTTCTGGTTCAAGATCACCATCAAACGCACCTCTCCTGCCAGATTCTGCTGTTTGGCCGCGTCTGGATAATAGCGGTTACCATAGAACTCCACTTTTTGACGGAATTTTTCCAGATAAGCAGCAGAGACATCCTGTTTGGACTGGATGCCATCTACGGTTTTAATTTTTTGCTGACGACTGAAGTTTTGTTGTCGTTGCAGATATTGGGCTTCAAGACTGGCTACCATAGCGGCTTTGGCCTGAAACTGACTTTGTAACTGTTCCTGCATTTTTTTGCGCTGATTTTCTTCTGCCTGTTTTTGCCAGCTTAAAGTCGTCATCAGTACTTTTTCTTCAAAGCTTAATTCGCGCTGCTGTTGCAACATGTCCGGACTTTCTTGCTGCTCTTCTCCGGTCTTTTGCTCCATCAACGGTGCAGGCATATCGCTCGACATACGATGTGCTTCACGAAATTTACCTGAACCTTGCTGGTCAGTTTGAGCCAGAAAATCTGCATGCTCAATTTTTTCATCAGTTTGACGAATACTGACTGCAATTTCTTTAGTCATGCTCTCCTGATCTTGTGGCATACCAAATTCCAGCGTGAGAAAAATCACATGCAAAATAACAGCTGCAAATACGGCGCTATTAAAAATTGGATCTTTCCACCAGGCTTTGACCAGAGGCATTAATATCATGGTTGATCTCATCGCTACGAACCCAGACTTGAGTTCATCCCTCAAACAGCATTTTTAAAAATTAAAAAATAAACAGCTTTGCATTTTTCTTTTAAAAATGCCAAACCTATCAAATCTTCAACGTTACATAACTAAAACCCTAAAAATGGTGCTATTTATTTTGCTAAACTGCAAGCTGAAACTCTTGTATTTTTTATACAATTCGACAAGATACACTTCGAATTAAAACATATAGTTGCCAGGATGCTTAAAGATGCAAACGCTAATTTCCAATATTTCTAATAAAATTCGCCAAGCGTATCAAAAGGCGGAAGGATTTATTGAGGATGAACGCGAATTCCCTTTGTCTCAAGTTTTCCTGAATGCGACATTTCAACGTTTTGTCACTGACAATGTTTCCATGCTGAAAGATCTGCATGCCGATCTGCATGATGACTGGTTACGACTCTATGCCACGCTGGACTATAAAGGTCTGAACGTGACCTTATCGGTTGATTTAAAACTGGTGCAAATGGAGCTGAATAAGAATACGCAGCTCATCGTATTTGAACAGATCAGTGATACCCAGTTGATCGAAGCCAAATACCCAAATGTCTTTTATAAACTAGGGGTACGATTTGCCCTGTTTTTCTATCAGCGCGTGCTGAATAAGGATCCTCTTGGCATGATTCTGGAAAAACTCGGCGTCATTAAAGTAAAAGATGATTTATTGCATCTAGATCTGAATCGCTGGTTAGGTAAAAACCGCTCGGTGATTGAGACACTTGGTAAGGTTCATGTGAACCATGCAGTACTTCGTGAAGCTGAACTGGTCGTGATTGGTAATGTGAATCTTGCAGCCCTGTTCAGAAAGCTTTCTCAGGAAAAAGAAGAGAAATGGGACGAAGACGACATGGATGACAATAAAGTCACACCGATCAAACAGAAAGAACCGACTTAAACTGTGTGTAATTCAATACCTAAACAAACACGCCAGCAACTACATGAAATATACATTTTTATTGAAAATCTCCCTTCATTTTCCATATTTTGACCAAATAATAAAAAGTGGAAAGTGATCAATTTTATCTGAAATTACACAGGACAATTTTTTATGGCGAAAACTGTATTCAAAACTTTAGGTGTGACTGCAGGCTTGACTACCGCAATGGTACTTACTGGTTTATCCACCCAGACCTTCGCCATGGCGCCTTTCCAAGCCAATTATCAGTTTAGCTACAATGGAAAAAATATGGGTTCTGCTACCCGTACCTTGAGCAAATCTGGTAATAACTGGACCTATGTTTTTGCAGCCAAAGCAGGTGGTGTTGCTTCGGCGACTGAAACCAGCCGTTTCACTTTTAATAATGGCAAGATTGGTTCAAGCAGTTTCAGTCGTACCAGTAAGATTCTGGTGCATAGCAATACCATGAGTATTAACTTCAATCCTTCTAGCAAAACAATCAGTACCAAGAAAGATGATGAAAAACGTTCTTTTGCCTGGAGAGCGGATGTACTGGATGAGCTAAATGCTGAATTGCAGATTCGTGAAGACCTGAAAAATGGTGGTTTAAAATCGAATTACTACATTGCTGATGCCAAAGAGGTGGAAGGCCGTAAATTCGTCAAACAAGGTACAGAAACGGTAAGCACCAAATATGGTTCATTTAGTACCATTAAAGTAGTGATTAAGCACAACAAACCAGGCCGTGAAACTACTTTCTGGTTAGCACCGAAACTGGACTACTTACCAGTTAAAGTATCGCATGTCGATAAGAAAACCTCTTACGGTTTACTGCTGACCGGCTATAACGGTAAAACGAACTAAGGTTTTTTGGTGAATTTCGCTTGATTTTTTTTGGGTGCTTTTTACAATACGCTTTTGCTTTAAAAAGCACCTGCTCTTGAGGATTCTCCCGTGCACGCACTAGAACAGAAAATCTTAGCCGAAGGTATCGTTCTATCTGAAGAAGTTTTGAAAGTTGACTCTTTCTTAAATCACCAAATTGATCCAATCATGATGCAGCAAATTGGTCAGGAATTTGCGCGTCTGTTTAAAGATGCTGGTATTACCAAAATTATTACTATTGAAGCATCGGGTATTGCACCTGCAGTCATGGCAGGCTTAGAGCTTGGTGTTCCAGTGATTTTTGCACGTAAATACCAGTCTCTCACTTTAAAAGATGATTTATACCGTTCTAAAGTATTTTCATTTACCAAACAGACTGAAAGCACGATTGCCATTTCAAACAAACACATCAGCTCAACTGATAAAGTTTTAGTAATCGATGACTTCCTGGCAAATGGTCAGGCAGCACTTGGTCTTGCTGACTTGATTCATCAGGCGAATGCTGAAGTGGTAGGGATCGGAATTGTGATTGAAAAATCATTCCAGCCAGGCCGTGACCTGTTACTTGAAAAAGGTTACCGCGTTGAATCATTAGCGCGTGTGAAATCTTTGGCAAATGGTACTGTCGAATTTGTTCGCGATTAAGTTTACAAATGAATATTTTAAAGGGTGCTTCGGCACTCTTTTTTATTGGATTTTTTTAATTTCGGTTAGCTAAGAACAAATATAATCTACCTTAGATTCATCACCCTTTAGACAAAAAATGCCCGCCTAAACCCATAAAAAAGTGCATTGATACCTTAACCCTACATATTAATCGTCTTATCCAGCAAAAAATTATAAAAGTGGAAAATGCATGTATTTACAACTCAGCTAAACTTCTCTGAATAAAATTCCACTAGAATCAAATTGGTATGGAATGTTCCTGACTTCAATATTCAGAACCGACATACTGTTAAGCCGGATGTGTTGGATAGCTACTGGTCTAAGTAAGATCCCATGTCACACATTTGCTTAAAATGAATAAATACTAATCGCTGATGGAAAATCCTATGCAATGTCCTAAATGTGGTTCAATGGAAATTGAGCTACGTGATCACGAAAAGAATTTGAAAAAAATTGGTGGTATTTTAATGACCTCAGCCGGTGCCACGGCCGGTACAGTGGGTGGCGCAGCCTCTGGCGCTTCAATTGGCGCTGCCATTGGTACAGTCGCAGGTCCTTTAGGGGTAATTGTAGGCGGCACGGTTGGAACCTTCGTAGGCGCAATCAGCGTAGGCATTACTGGGGGCGTGGTCGGAAACTTCTTAGGTAAAAAAGCAGGCGTTTCAGTAGATCGTAATCTGTTTCTGGATTATCAGTGTCTGAATTGCAAACACAGATTCAGTCAAAAAGATCAAAAAGATCAAAAAGATCAAAAAGATCAAAAAGATCAAAAAGATCAAAAAGAAGATTAATAAAATCAAGGAAATGAAGCTGATTCTTCATTTCCTTTTTTAATTAATTTCTTAAGCCTGATAGAGTTTTAAAGCAACTTCGGCCAGACGTTTACCCTGTACTTCACACAAAATTTTCTCATCCTGGCTTAAGCCTTGGTCATGTCGTGGGCCACTAACATGACTTGCGCCATAAGGCGTGCCACCACTTTTAGTATTAGACAAAGCTGGTGTCGCATTGCTTAATCCCATGATCATCATGCCATGATGAAACAATGGCGGTAGCATCGTCAGTAAAGTACTTTCCTGTCCGCCATGCATTGAGCCTGACGCGGTAAAAACACAGGCTGGCTTACCATGCAAAGCACCATTCAGCCATAAGCTGGTGGTCTGGTCCCAAAAGTATTTCATTTCTGAAGCCATATTTCCAAACCGGGTAGGTGAACCTAATGCCAAAGCTGAACACTGGGCAAGATCATCTAAAGTACAGTAGATATCGCCTTCTGCCGGAATACTCGGTTCTGCTTCTTTCACCACCGTCGCAATATTCGGAACAGTACGAATTTTTACAGCCATCCCTGCTGCTTCAACACCATTCGCAATCAGATGTGCCATTTCTTTGGTTGAGCCATATTTGCTGTAATATAAAACAAGGACATAAGGTTGCATAAAGTTCTTATTCATTACTTAAAAAAATAAAACTATACGGTATTTCGCAACTTTTTTGGGTAAGCTGAAGAATGAAAATTCATGATGAATAAAAAAATTGAGATTGAAAGCGCATGATCGTTGAATATTTAAAGAAGTTACCTTTTTATGAAAAACACTGGTTTCAATTTATTTTATTTGTACTACGGCGTTTTGAGGCTGACCGGTGTCGTGAGCAGGCAGGTTCACTGACCTATACCACCCTGTTTGCGGTAGTCCCTATGCTGACCGTTTTTTTGGTCATTATCTCTTCAATCAAAGCATTGGAACCGGCAAGACAACAGCTCCAACAACTGATCTATAGTAACTTTCTACCTAAAACGACCATCGCCTTCGATAAAGCGCTCAATGCCTTCACGGAGAAGTCCAGCAATTTAACTATTATCGGTATTCTTTTCTTATTCATTACCACAGTACTGATGCTCAGTAGCATCGAAACGGTCTTTAATCGGATCTGGCGTGTGACTGAAACCCGCGGTGGCATTATCGGTTTTATGCGTTACTGGACTATTATTTCACTCGGTCCAATTTTGCTGGGCAGCGCCTTTGTAATTTCTTCTACTTTGGCTTCCATGAATATTCTCAGTAACAACTTTGCCGGTTATGAACTGGATGGCGCCTTTATTCTCTGGGTAATTTCGTTTTCTCTGACCGTGCTTGGCTTTTTTATTCTGAACTGGACTATTCCTAATCGGAGTGTACCACTCAAATCTGCTTTTATTGCCGGCCTGTTTAGTGCCATCGTCTTCGAGCTGCTGAAAAACCTGTTCGGCTTTTTGATGTCAAACTTTACCAGTTATGAAATTGTTTACGGAGCTTTCGCAGCTGTCCCTATTTTCCTGCTCTGGATTTATCTGTCGTGGATTATTGTATTGTTGGGCGTGGAAATCAGCTATGCCCTGACTGCATTCGAATCTGGACAGGACAATAAGCGCCATCCGATCGTCATGTTACTTGATCTATTAGAGTTATTTTATAAAAAGCAGAAAACTGGGGAAAGTGTCAGTGAAGCACAGGCACTGGAAGTTTTGGGACGGGATGAAATTGGACGCTGGCCAAGTTATGTCAGCATGTTTGAAAAACAGAATCTGATTAAACGCACGGATGATAATGAATATGTGTTGGTACGCGATCTAGATCAGGTCAGCTTCTGGAATTTTTATCTACAGCTTCCTTATCCTTTACCGCGCAAACAGCATCTGACTGATGTGCATACTGATGATCTCTGGATGCAAAAATTCTCACCCAAGCTGAATGAAACTGATCAATTTCTGGAAGAAAAACTCAATTTTCCATTATCAGAACTGTTCCGCAGTAAATAAATTTAATCCTCTCTTTTGAGAGGATTTTTAAGTAGATTGATTTGATTTTCAGCGGATAATCGTCCTTGCTGTCATTAAAGCTATACTTATCCAAAAACCAGGTGTCGTTATTTTCATTGACCATCTTTTTATATAGATGTCTGAGTCTTGATCTGAGGCTCAGGCTTCTTTAACCATCCTTGTAAACTCACCAGAATCACGCCCAGCATTACCATACAGGTCCCTACAATAAAACTGATCTCGACATGCTCATTTAGAATTAACACACCAAACAGCATGCCAAAAACTGGAGTTAAAAAGGAAAACACCCCTAAACGTGAAGCCAGATAATGTTTTAGCATCCAGAACCAGATTAAATAACTGGCAAAGGAAATCACCACCGTATGAAAAATCAGGCTGGAAATCGACAAAGTTGTCCATTGAATACTGGCTTGCCCAGTCAAAAAGGACAAAGGCAACAATACCATGCCAGCGATCAGCAATTGATAGAATAAGGTCTGGGTTGCAGGCGCTTCAGCCAGCGAGCTCAAACGTACACTCACGGTCGTGGCTGCCCAGAATACACCAGCCAGTAATGCCAGAAAATCTCCCCATAAGGCATGAGATTGTAAAGCAGATCCTGTCTGCGGGCGTAGCAGGAAACTCACTACAATACCACTAAAGGCAAGAAAAATTCCGCTCCATTGTACATGAGACAAACGTTCCGCCGGCAGTTTCCAATGCAAGCCTAAAGCCACAAAAATCGGTGCAGTATAGAGCAAGACAATGGTATGCGAAGCTGAGGTATAACGCAGTGCCTCACCCACCAGATAAAATTCAGCGGCAAACAGCACACCCACCAGTAAACCCACAGACAAGTATCGTGCACTCCAAAGCTGACGGCGCACACTCTGCTGAATTAAAGGATAAACCATAAATACAGATAAGGCTGAACGTAATGCAATTTGCATCAGGGCAGAAATATCACTGGTCGCCCATTTCAGCACGACCTGCTGCACCCCCCCCAACATACATAGTACAAACATAATGGCAGATGCTTTGACATCTAGTGCCTGACGATGATTCAAAAAATATAGTCCTGTTCTCGATTTGAGCCGCTACATACTAGAAATGTTAGAAGTAGAAGATATACTTCAAAACAGATCAATGAGGGGGTGATTCAGTTAAGAATGGGGATGCATAAAAAACGATTTAGACACTACCCAATCTATATCTAGAAACCGAATGGCAACCGCGTCTGATCAATTTGATAAATTATCCCTTGCTCATTACACTTTTCTAAGCAAAATAAAGGAGCCCTTCGGCTCCTTGATCTCAAAAATTCGGTCTTACTTTACAAATGTCGTCCAGACATAATCCTGATTTTGGCCTTTTAGGGTCATTTTCAATTGATCACCCGATTGCAAGGCAGCCACCCCTGCTGGTGTACCGGTCATGACCACATCGCCTTCTTCAAGTGTAAATACTTGACTAATGTCTGCCAATAAAGTTGCAATATCAAAAATCAATAAAGCTGTATCGCCTTTTTGACGCAGCTCATCATTGATCTCCAGCGTATAGTGCACATCTTTCCAGTCAGCAATCACATCGCCTACTGGCATCCAGTCAGCAAGTACACAAGAACCATCAAAAGCTTTGGCCCGTTCCCAAGGTTGACCTTTTTTCTTCAGGTCATCCTGCAGATCACGTAAGGTCAGATCCAGACCTAAAGTCACAGCGCCAATTGCCTGCAAAACTTTGGCAGGATCATTTTCCTTGCTTAAGGTACGGTCAATACGCAAACTTAGTTCACACTCATAATGACAGTTACCCCAGTCCGGATTCCATTCAATACCAGCATCCAGTGATGTCAAAGCACTCGGTGGCTTGATAAACAGTACAGGACGATCAGGTACCGCATTTCCAAGCTCTTTGGCATGGTCAGCATAACTGCGACCGACACAAACAATTTTCGATGGACGTATACTCATGATCTCTTTCCTGTTCTTGATCTGTCTTATTTCTTGAAGGTATTTTCGAAAATGCTTTGCTCAGTACCATCTTTAAAGGCACGTTTTGGCACAATCACCACTGTACGGTTTTTCAGTTCCAGCATATAGGTCAGCTTGCCGATGGCAAAACTTTGTACTTCATTATAATGCACGACCTTGCTACGCTCGTTATTGAAAATTTCTGCATAGTCCTGAAACAGGTCAATGCCCTGTTCACTTTTTTCAAACTGATATTTTACAAACTGGCGCTTAAACATCATCGGCAGGAACCAGTAGCGCATGATACCCTGCAGAATCAGGAAGAAGGCACCCAAAGCCACATAATAACGACCAACCCCATTCAGGCCCATTGAAAAGCCCCAGATAATAATTCCGATGCTGACCAAAGGCGTTAGAAAGCGTGAAATCTGTTTTTTACCAAAAGTGGCCAGGGCAAATCCATCCTGAGATTCTTCTAGAGTGAGATAATAACGGGTGGATAAAGTCGGTGCTGACTCAGTCATAGCATCACATCAAAAATATAAAATCCTGACCCATACTATATCAAAATATGCTTAAAACTCATGGCTTATGCTATCAATTACATAACTTTGCTTTGGAAATAACTGAATTTAGTTTTAAATAAATCATTATAAAAACAAAAAACACACAATAGGATATTGGATGAAAGGATTAATCCCCTATTTGCTGATGAGTAGCACCTTATTTGCAATCTCACCGGCTTTCGCAAAAATAACGCCATGGACCCCTAATCTGCCAAGCAGTCTTGATGTATTTCAAGGCAATTCTCAGCAACTGGCCGAACTCACTGGCGAGCGTATCCTGATTTATGCGCATCCCGCCGGCAAAACCCATCTACCGACTTTTAAAACAGCTTCTAGTAGCAAATCCCAGTTTTACAGTGCGGCTGTGGTCTTACCTACATCCGAAGCACAAGTCGAAAAATTATTGCAACATTATCCGAATTATGTCAGCCTGTTTCCGACCCTAAAATCCGCCAAAATAATTGAGCAGCAAGGGAGCATTCAACAAGTCAAATATCAGGTGCATATTCCTACCCCAATTCCAGTCTTAAATTTTAAAGAAACTGTGGTGATGCAGCATCATCTGGAAAATAACAGTATCAGCACACTGATTCTGGATGCGCCAATTCCCTATGGGGCCGGAAAGCTGGAATGGTTTGCACTGGGTCCCAATAAAACCTTAATGACAGTAACGCAATGGGGCGATCTAAACCAGCCACAAGGTTTTCTGTTTAGCAAGATTCTAAATGCCCTACCGGAAGCCAAACTCGGCATTCCCGCCGGCACCAATGCCTTTCTGCTTGAAGCTTTACAACAGCGCTTTAAATATCCTGCTGCCGTAGCTTTAAATACGGCAGTGCCCCAGGTTCAGCTCAGTAATCAGCAAACCCAGAAAATTGCCCAGCTCAGTCAGAAATCAGGACAGCCAGTCAGCTTTATTTTGCCCAATTATCAGGTCAAGGCCGGTAAAGATTCAGAAAATCTAAGATTCAGTACCACCTATCAATATTTCTCGCATCCGACTGAGAAGCTGCAGCCCTGGTTATCGGCTCAGGCCAGCCAGAAACTCTTTCCACGACAAATCAAAAAAGTGGAACTGAATCCAGTCAACCCGCAAAGTATTGATGCTAACTACAAGGTATCAGTCGGCTTGGGCGTCATTCAGATTCCCTTTAATTTTAAAATGCGTTTTGAACAGCCAAATACCTTACAAAACCAGTTCTATGCCAATGGCGGAGATTTAAAATTTGTACGGGGTGGAATGAAGCTTTTGCATCAATCTCAGGGAACGCTATTCCAGATCACCAGTTCTATGAAAATTCATGATCAGGCGCCATTCTTACTGAAAGCTATGCGTAGCCTTCCCTATCATGACATGTTGCCGGCTGTTGGTGGCAATACGGTCTACGCCTTGAAGATACAGCGGAAATTAAAATCTTAAGTTCATTTCTAATTATTGGTTTTTTATATGAAAAATTAAAAAACTACAGATGTAAAAAAACCGCATCAATGTGCGGTTTTTTCAGAATTCTTTATCAAGATTGGTGCGCTCAGAGAGATTCGAACTCCCGACCCCTTAGTTCGTAGCCAAGTGCTCTATCCAGCTGAGCTATGAGCGCGACGTCTTGATGGAGTGCATTATATAGAGTTTTCAGTACTTGTTAAGTGTTTTTTAATAAAATCATAACCGAACGTACAGTAATTAAACGATACTGCAATATTTCAGTTTTTTTGATGAAAATTCCTGCGGATTTAGAGTTAAAAACAATAACCCAGACTTGGCAAATTCTAGAATCGACCAAATTGATTTTTAATTGCCTCATATTCATTTGTTCACAGCCTAATGGAGCTATTCAACCAGACCAGTTTTAACCTCGCCTGCCCGCTGATAACCGCTCAATACCACGCCATTTGAGGTAACTTGATGATCTGTCAGTGCAAATGCTGCCGGCGTAGAGTCTTCGGCACATAGACGTTTTCCTTTGCCCAATATTACAGGAAAGGTCATTAAATAGAGTTCATCCACAAGATCATGCTTAAAAAGTGCCTGTGCCACTGCGGCACTGCCATACACCCGAAGATCCTCCTCCCCTGAAGCCTTCAGGTTAACGATTTCATCAATACTTTTTAGAAAGATCGTATTTTGCCAGTCCGAGTGATCCAAACTGGTGGATAGCACATATTTATTTACTTCATTAATTCCTGGCCAGTCTTCAGCATGCTTCGGCCAGTAAGGTCCAAAAATCTGAAGGGTATTCTTACCAATCAAAATATCGGTAGACTGCATCCATTTTTGCATGATGTGATCAAATGCTGAATCGGGTTCAGCACTAAAATACGGCGCCACCCAGCCACCATATTGAAAGCCACCCGATGTATCTTCTTCCGGACCGCCGGGTGCCTGCATTACACCGTCTAGAGTCAGAAATTCCTGGACAATGATTTTTCTCATCACGCTGCCCTTATTATTATTGAGTCATCTAGGATTTATTTTTAGCATGTGTTTGAGGCGGATTCTGTAAATTTTAGGCACAAAAAAACCGCAACATGTGCGGTTCATTGTTCAAGTTGGTGCGCTCAGAGAGATTCGAACTCCCGACCCCTTAGTTCGTAGCCAAGTGCTCTATCCAGCTGAGCTATGAGCGCGACATAAGTAAAGTGGCGGTGAGAGAGGGATTCGAACCCTCGATACAGTTACCCGTATGCGTCCTTAGCAGGGACGTGGTTTCAGCCACTCACCCATCTCACCGTAACGTGCCGCCATAATACAAATTTCGGCATAGCACTGCAAGCACAGCTTGAAAAAAAACTGCATATTTTTGCTCGTTTAAATACTTTTTAAACAATTTCCCTGTTTTTAGTCATTTAAGTCCTGAAAAACCCGATAAATTCCCAGTTATCTAAAATTAGCCAAAAATCGAAAACTTAAACAGATTATTGCAATCATTTACGTGCAGTCTGCACTGACATGACTTATGCTAAACCTATCTCCAAGGACACTTTAAAGATATGATGAAAAATTGGGTCGATCCTGAAGCAAAAGCTGAAGCCGAACGTTATGACAACCCTATTCCAAGCCGTACCCTGATTCTCGAAACTATAGAAGAAAAAACTGCCCTGTCCCATGCCGACCTGGTGGAATATTTTGAAATTGCCGATCAAAAAAGTATTGATGCCCTGAGCCATCGTCTGATTGCGATGGTACGTGACGGGCAATTGATGAAAGACGGTTACAAGTTCCAGATCGCGGCGGAACAACCTGAGCATGAAGCAACGGTATATATCAACTCCAAGGGAAGCGGTACAGCCAATATTTCAGGTGAAGATGACCTGCTCTTACCTGAGCGTGAATTGCGTCAGGTCTTTAATGGTGACCGTGTCAAAGTCCGTCAGACCTCAGTAGACCGCAAAGGTAAGGCATGGGGCTTTATTACCGAGGTCTTGCAGCATCGTGTCAAACAGATCATTGGTAAAGTGTCTGAATACGAAGGCGAATACTTTGTTCAGCCAGCTAATCCAAATGCACATCAGCCTATTACTCTAGAAAAAGAGCTGATCGAGCATGCCAAGGTCAAAGTCGGCGATTCAATCCGCGTGGCAATTGACACCTACCCGACCAAAGAAGAATTTGCGACTGGCCATATTGTGCAGTCGATGGCAGACAAAGCCGATACCGAAATCATCATTCCACAGACGATTCTGGAATATGGCCTGCCATATGAATTCCCTGAAGAAGTCTTGAAAGAAGCGGAAAGTTTTAAAGAGCCTTCTGCCAAAGATCGTGACGGCCGTGTCGATCTACGTGATTTAGCGCTTGTCACTATTGATGGTGAAGATGCACGTGACTTTGATGATGCAGTCTATGCAGAAAAACGTCCGGGCGGTGGCTATCGTGTGGTCGTTGCAATTGCTGATGTGAGTCATTATGTACGTCCGGGCAAACCATTGGATGATGAAGCTCAAGAACGTGGAACATCCGTGTATTTCCCACACTTCGTTTTACCAATGTTGCCTGAAGCACTCTCTAATGGCCTGTGTTCATTAAATCCGAATGTCGATCGTCTGTGCATGGTCTGTGACCTGAAACTGTCACGTGCTGGCCGAGTGACCGGGTATGAATTCTATCCTTCGGTGATGCATTCCAAAGCACGTCTGACTTATGACCAGGTCGCGAAGTATTTTGAAGGTGACAGTACAGCGATTACTGAAGATCGTAGTGTACGTAAATCACTAAATACCCTGTTCCAGTTGTATCAAATTCTAAAAGGCTTGCGTGCTGAACGTAATGCAATGGAATTCGAAACCATTGAAACCTATATGACTTTCGATGAGCTGGGTGGTATTAATGAAATTCTGCCACGTACCCGTAATGATGCGCATAAGCTGATTGAAGAATGTATGTTGCTGGCCAACGTTGCAGCAGCTGAATATGCATTGAAAAATGAAATACCGATGCTGTACCGGGTGCATCAACCACCTGAGTTTTCGCGTATCCAGAAAGTTCGTGATTTCGTGAAACTGCTGGGTCTGCCATTCCCGGAACAGCCAACCCAGGCCGATTATCAGGCAGTCATTGAAGCGACCAAAGACCGGATTGATGCGCCAAGTATTCATGCCGTGTTATTACGCTCCATGATGCAGGCCTATTATGGTGCCGACAATGCTGGTCACTTTGGTCTGGCTTATGAAGCGTATACGCACTTCACCTCTCCAATTCGCCGTTACCCAGATCTGTTATTACATCGTGCTATCAAAGCCCATCTGAGTAAAAAGCCATATCCAATTTCAGGTGCCTCTTTAGATGATGCCGGTGAGCATTTCTCAGCAACAGAACGCCGTGCTGATGAAGCTTCCCGCTCTGTAACGACCTGGCTGAAATGTCACTATATGCAGCAGCATTTAGGTGAAGAGTTTGTTGGCATTATCAGTGCAACGGCTGAATTTGGTTTATTTGTCACGCTGAAAGACCTCTATGTCGATGGTATGGTGCATGTCAGCCAGTTGGGCGATGACTTCTTTGTCTTTGATCAAAGCAGCCAGAGTCTGGTCGGCCAGAACCGTGGTCAGATCTTCGGCCTAGGTGATGAAGTGAAGATCAAGGTTGCAGGAGTCAATTTGGAAGAACGCAAAATTGATTTTGAGCTGATCCAGCAATTGACTCATGCGGGTCGTCCAATTCGCGCCCGTGCTCCACGTGTCGCAGAAAAAAAACCTGCACCACGTCTGGAAGCAAAAGAGGAAGTCTTCAATAATCATGAGCGTGCGCAAAAAGCCCAGCCCAGTGATGATGGAGAACAGCCCATACGACGCAAAAAAGACAAATCAAAGCCCAGTTCCTACAGCAAAAAGCCTGCTAAAAAATCTGCAGGAAAGTCTGAAGCAAAGGCTAAAGATAAAGTAAAGAAAAAAGCCAAGATCAAAAAGAAAAAGTCGAATGCAAAAGCCAAGACTGAATAATGTTTGATGATCATAAAAAGAGCGCTACGGCGCTCTTTTTATTTATAATCAATATACTAATTAAAAGGAAAATTATAAATTGGATACAGTTAATATTCTTACATTAATCATTTCCCTCACAGCTCTACTTGTAACCTATGCAGTGTTTAAATCAGATCAACAGCCACAGGTTCTAATTTTTGCTACACCTCATTATGGAAAAGAATCTTTAATTCAACTTCATATTAAAAATATCGGTAAATCTATTGCTCACAATGTAAGAATCTTCAGCGACCAGCCTATTCCTCAAGCAGCATTTGGAATTGAGAAATTAAATTCTAATAAGCAATTTTTTGATTCTGGTATTTTTAAAAATGGAATAACAGTATTTCCACCTAATCAAAGTTACATATATGGTTGGGGACAATATGGAGGTCTTAAAGAATCATTAAAGAATACATCTATCACCTTCACTGTGACTTATTTTTATAAACATCCTTTGAACCTCTGGAAAACAAAAATCACTAATATCTCTATTATCGATATAAATGAACTAGAATCTCTTCCTTCATCCAATGGCGGCATCTTAGAACAATTAAAAAATATCAATAAATCTTTAACAACCTTAAATCAAAAAATTGAGAAAAAATTATAGATAGCTTGATTTCCCTGCCAATAAGCCCTACATCTAGATTTAACATAGGAAATGACTTCGGCAGAAACGACATGACATTAGAAAAAGCAACTTTACCCGTTCCACAATTCGATCAGATTACGCTGGCAGACCTTAAACAAAAAATTGAAAACTGCATTCAGCAAGGTTTGCAATTTCTAAATGAACTGACCCAGACACCTTATACTGTCCAGGAACAACTTGCGGTCCTAAAACAGGTTGATACGCTAGAAAATAATATGAGCGAGTCCTGGGGCGTTTTGTCGCATCTGAACGCAGTCATGAATAATAGTGAAACCCGTGATGTCTATCAGGCATTATTACCGGGTCTAAGTGATTACTATACTCAGCTAGGTCAGCATACGGCCCTGTATCAAACCTATCAACATGTACAGGATGCACCAGTTTTTAATGAATTACCGGAAGCTCAGCAAAGTGCAATTAAACTGGCGCTACGTGACTTTAAATTGTCAGGCGTAGCGCTAGAGGGTGAAGCAAAAAAACGCTATGCAGAAATTTCTGCACGTTTATCACAACTTTCCTCAGATTTCTCCAATCATGTACTGGATGCAACTCAAGCCTATTTCAGACCACTTAAGGAAGAAGAATTAGCTGGTCTGTCTGAAAGTAATATTGAACTGTTAAAACAATATGGCCAGCAACGTGAACTGGATCAGCCGGTTGCCACTTTAGATTTTCCGTCTTATCTGGCAATTATGACTCATGCCCAAGATCGTGGCCTGCGTGAAGAACTCTATAAAGCCTATACCACACGCGCGTCAGATCAGTCCGAACAGACTGAATTTGACAATACAGCCATCATGGAAGAGATCCTGAAACTACGTCAGGAAATAGCAGCGCTATTAGGCTTTAATAACTATGCCGAATATTCACTGGCCAGCAAAATGGCACCAAATGTCGAAGCTGTGGATGAATTCCTGCGTGATCTGGCAGAACATGCCCGTGCGCCTGCTGAACAGGAAGTGGCTGAACTGAAAGCCATCGCTGCTGAAGATGGTATTACTGACTTAAAACCTTGGGACAGCAGTTACTATTCTGAAAAGCTGAAAATGCAGCAGTTTAATCTGTCTCAGGAATCACTCAAACCCTACTTTCCAGCTCCAAAAATCTTGCAAGGTCTGTTCAGTATCCTGAAACGTTTATATGACATTCAGGTGATTGAACGTGAAGCGCCAGTTTGGCATCCAGATGCACGTTATTTTGAACTGGAAGACCAAGGCGAAGTGATTGGCGGTTTCTATTTTGACCTCTATGCGCGTCAGGGCAAACGTGGCGG
The DNA here is from genome assembly GCF_000369625.1 of Acinetobacter variabilis. Lineage (GTDB taxonomy): Bacteria > Pseudomonadota > Gammaproteobacteria > Pseudomonadales > Moraxellaceae > Acinetobacter > Acinetobacter variabilis. Next base: position 534,850 of record NZ_KB850112.1, on the reverse strand, counting down.
TGCCTGGATGAGCGGCTTCCGGTCACGCATGCAAATTGCTGAAGGTCTGCAAAAACCGATCTGTTATATGGTGGCAAACTTTACTCCACCAGTCGGTAACCGCCCTGCACTACTGACTCATGATGAAGTGATTACCCTGTTCCATGAGTTTGGTCACGGTCTGCATCATATGCTGACAGAAGTGGACAATATTGCTGTGGCTGGTACACACGGCGTGGATTGGGATGCTGTTGAGCTACCAAGCCAGTTTATGGAATTCTGGGCTTGGGATCAGGACAGTTTAAACCTGCTTAGCGAACATATCGAAACCAAGGAAGCCTTACCTGCTGACTTGTTAAAAGCCTTACTGGATGCTCGCTTCTTCCAGTCCGGTATGCAAACTTTGCGTCAGCTGGAATTTGCTTTATTCGACCTGAGCATTCACCGTGCCAATCCGGCATTGAATGCTGAACAGATTCAGGCAACCTTGAACGAGATTCGTGAAAAATACGCCGTTTTACCCACTACACCATATAACCGGTTCCAGCACAGCTTCAGTCATATCTTCGCGGGTGGATATGCAGCGGGCTATTATTCTTATAAATGGGCAGAAGTTTTGGCCAGTGATGCCTTCGATCGCTTCGAAGAAGAAGGAATTTTTAACACTGAAACCGGAAAGCAGTTTAGACAAAAAATTCTAGCAGTTGGCGGAAAAGATACAGCACTTGACGCATTTATCAATTTCCGTGGACGAGAGCCAAAAATAGATGCTTTGTTACGTCATCAAGGTTGGACGAACCGCTCTAAAAACGCTTAAACTACGTTTTTAAGTAAATCACAGGGTGAGTATGATGGCTATCAAACGTCGTTTCATTGCAGGCGCAAAATGTCCTAAATGTCAGGCGTTAGATCGGATCGTTATGCTGACCTCTGGTGAAGCTGAATGGATTGAATGTATCGAATGTGGGTATGAAGAAAACCGTCCTACCCATATCGAGGAACCTGAGTCACCAGCCGTTCCGGATGAAATTGGTGTGATTCAGTTTAAACCCCGTCAGCCAAAAGAATAATTTCGGGAACCTAAATGACTCTAGATCATCGACAAAATCCTAAACTTTTATGGGGAATAGTGAGTGGATTAATTGTTGTGATTATTGCTGTTTTAATAATTACACAGTTTTTTCTCACGCAAAATGAAACATTACCGGCACATCAGGGTAACTTGATGCATGCACCGGTGACACAAGCAGCACCTAAAGCAGAAGCTGAACTGGAAGAAATTGTGCCTACTTCTGAAAATGTCCTAGTCGATGCCTCTATTATAAGAGAAGAACTTACTGAGAATGCTACTTTGGCGAAAGAAGAAATTGCCAAACTGGAAGATATCCAGCAACAGCTCAATGAGCAGGAAAAAAGCCTGAAGCAACAGCATAGTGATGCGGATGAGCTGATTAAACTCAAAGAGGAACAAATCAAGTTACTCGAAGCACAACTGGCACAATAGTCAGAATGAGTTAGGGATTTTCAGCTAGAATATCCACAGATTTTCTAGCTAAGTTCCCCCATGAGTGTAGCCTCTCCCTCGCATCTGGTTAAGGCAATTGTCTTTCTGACCTGTTCCGCTTTTCTGTTTTCAGTCATGGGCGTCTGTATCCGCTTCGCCTCACACACGGTTGACAATGCCACGGTGGTATTTTTCCGGAATTTTGTCGGCCTGTTTATCTTTCTGCCATTAATCTTTAATAAAGGCATTAGCTTTTTTAAAACTGAAAAACTCTGGATGCACACCTGGCGTTCTGTCGCAGGTCTGACAGCGATGTATGGCTTTTTCTATGCCATTGCACATTTAAAGCTCTCCAATGCCATGGTCTTCACCTATTCCTCACCGATTTTTATTCCACTGATTGCCTGGCTGTTTCTAAAAGAAAAAGTCACTCAAAGCATGTTACTGGCTGCTGCGATCGGTTTTATTGGCGTGTTGTGCGTGGCTAAGCCTGATTCCGGTTTATTTAACCTGATGTCTGTGATTGGCTTGAGTGCCAGCTTCCTGGCTGCTATGGCTTTTGTTACTGTACGCGCCCTAACTCAAACCGAACCACCAGAACGGATTGTGTTTTATTTCTGTCTGATCGGCACCCTGATTTCCATGGTTCCAATGTTCTGGCATTGGCGTCCTTATACTCTGACTGAACTCGGTTATTTAATTGCAGCCGGTTTATTGGCAAATACCAGCCAGTTATTTCTATCCAATGCTTATAAACTGGCACCTGCTGGTCAGATTGGGCCAGTGAACTATATTGCGATTTTCTTTGCTGGCTTATGGGGTTTTATATTCTGGCAGGAAGTTCCGGATCTCTATAGTCTGCTCGGACTAGGGCTGATTTTTTGTGGGATTTTACTGTGTAGTCCTGCTTTACAAAATAAGCTTAGACTGCGTTAAGGCCACAATAAAAAAAGCACCCGAAAGTGCTTTTTTTATTTGCTTAAATTACTGATACCAGCCGAAGAGCTTAAATACATAAGGTACATAGGCAATGATCAACATCGCTGGCAGTAACACGATCATCGGTAAAATCCAGCGCTCATAACGGTAATAGAAGGACTTATGTCGAACTTCTGCATCCGCCTCGGCTACCTCAGCATCACCAATGGATTGCCTTGCTAACAGATGATTCAGGGCAACTGGCGGTGTCACATAACCCAGCTCGAAACCAATCAAGGTAATCATCCAGAAGTGCACCGGATGAATTCCATACTGATAGGCCACTGGTGCAACCGTTGCTGAAATTAGGATCACTGCGCCGAATGGATCCATAATCATGCCAACGAACACCATCAGGCCAACAATCATGGAAATCACCAGAATGGTACTGCTGATATCTGTCGGGAACGCTTCCATAATTTCCATACGTTCCAGCAGGCCACCCACACTGACAGACAGTGCCATCAGGATCACCAGCGCACCAATGTGTCCAACCGTTTCACTGGTCGAAATGTGTAATGATTTCCAGAAGCCGACTTGACGCAAGCTTTTACCAACAGTCGAACGTTTTACACCATGGTCTACAGCCAGCTCACTGCCCTGCTGCTCAATATGCTCTGCTTCACGATATTCAGCATTCATGGCTGTACCCGCGGTCGCCATTGCAGGCGTATTTGCTGAACCTAAGGTGGTAGTTAAGGTTTCATCCCAATGTCCCATTGGCGGTAATGGTGCAGGCTCATGACGTAACTTATCAAATAGCACGATCATCAACAGAATGACTGGCATCATGACAGGTGCAGTAAATTCATTCAGATCTGTAGACAAGGCATATTTGTAGAACAGCCAGATCAGAATGAAAATCACGATATAAGGAATCACATTTACAAAGGCACGTGCAGACTGAGGTGCAGCCAGACCAGGTGCAGCAATACGGAACTTGCTTTCAGCAAAGAATAGCGAAATGATCAGGAACAATGTTGAACTGAGCAAGAAGACGTAGACACCGTAGTGATACAGCATATCTGTCGTCACTTCCTTGTTCAATGAAGCCACCACAACAATTAATAGACATGGGCGAAGTACTACACCGAGTGAACCGGACATCGCAGTTGCTGCCAAGGCAAACTGACGGCGACCACCGGCATTCCAAACTTCCTTATAAATGATTGCACCCGCAGCAATCACGAAAATCCCGGATGCACCGGTATAAGCAGTAGGTAGTGCAGCTGCCAGCAGGATTAACCAGGTCAAGGTTTCTGGAGCCAGATTCCATGGACGCAGGATATTCAGGAACATGTCTACGACACGGGTTTGTTTCAGCAACATACCGGCCCAGATAAATAAGGCCAGATTCAGGAAGATGCTCGAAAATTCAACCAGTTGCCCCAGATAGATGCCCTGACCCATCGGGTAATCCATCAAGAAGACAAAGTTAAACCCGGTACTGATAGCCATATAGGCATACAGTGGCACGCTTAAGAAAGCCAGTCCGAAACTACCCCCTTCTCGGGTCGCCTGGGGTGGCTTAATGACTTGGTACAAACTGATCAGGGTCAATGTTCCAAAGAGAATCATCCATAGCCAGTAGACATACTTCATGTCTCCCATCGGCACCCCGGAATTCAGCACCGACATATATTGGCTATAGGAAGAATAGACTAGGAAACTGTTCGCGATCAGCATCGCCACGGAATAGACTTTGAAATCGATACGGGTGGCTGGGCTACGTAGACCGATATGATGGGTTTTTAATGTCGCACTGATTGCAGCAAATACCACCATGATAATCAACAGTAAGGCACGGTTTTCAGTCCCAAACTTGAAAATGCCAAAGAATGAGGTTTCAAAACTGCGATAAGCGCGAATACTTGGATGCGCTTCAATATGCGTTATTGCCTTATCATAGAACTGGTAGGACTCTTCACAGACCTGTTGTGCCTGCATAACTGCAGCACGCACATCCGCTTCAGAACGTACACCGAAGAAATCGGCATATTCATCGGCGGCATCTGCTTTCATCTGCTCCTGAACTTTTTGATCGACATTAATATTACGATCACATTGTGGTGCTTTCGGTTCAGCACGCAAAAACGAATATTGCATGCCTGTCGCCGGATCACCATACAGACGCTCGCCCATACGCAGTAACTGACCATGAATCATTTCCCCGGTTCCAATCACTAAGGTCAGTAAGAGCAAGATGAGCACGACAAAGGTCGAGATCCACTCTGTCCAGATATAACGTAACAGACCTAATCCTGATCTGTTTTGATTATCGTTGTGCATGTATTTTCCTATTCTTGTTTTCGCGCCTTACATTCTTTTAAGCGCTGGTCTTTCTGTCTGCCCCGAAAATTCCTTTACAAGGGTCAGTATTATTATTTTCTGTTTTGACTCTGCATGAAAATCAGCAGAATAAAAATGACAATTTATCTTTTCTTTTTGTCTTTTCTGCCAACAGTTTCAGCTATCCCCAACATAGTTACCCAAGATATAGAGTAATGCGACTACTACTCCCCAGATTACCCCTAACAAATGCGCTTCGACCAGTACCGGACTGCCAATAAGTTGTGCAGTTTCCTGATTTCCAATGGTATTTTCCCAAATTAGTTTGGCAAAGATTAAAAATAATACCAGTACGGCAAATCCACGTTCACGTTGATAAAGCAGATGCACACAGGCGACTGCGACATAGGCCCCATGTAATACCCCGGATAGTCCTGCATATGCTTCAATATTTGGCAGGAAAAAATAAAAACTCAGGCTGATCAACGGTGGCAGAATCAAAAGGATTGAGACGAAATGCCACACAGATGCACGGGGAAAAATGAAAGGCAAACAGATAAAGGCAAGAATATTCAGAAAATAATGGGCCCAGCCGACATGCACCCAGTGCGCAGTCCAGAGCCGCCAGAATTCCCCGAGCAGGCTTTCCTGCCAGTAGATGAAAGCATCGTTAAAGATTTGCAAACTCGCTGAAAGAGAGACAAAAGCCGCCAGAAAAATAATTTTTCGTCGAAGATGTTGATCTTGCATCGGCTCCTTGAACTCCTTTCAACATATTGAAAATGACCTCTATGAGCATCATTCACTTAATTTTTCATTAAATTATAGATCAGCTCTGAACAGATCATCCAGTTCTGAGGAATTATCTGTTTCATCCCAGAAGGTTTGCATGCCATCATCTGCACTACGAATACCGGTATTTTCAGTCCAGTAACGGTCAGAAATACCATTCACCATAATGGCAGCCATACTGTCGATCAGCTTGAACTGAGGATTGACCGGCTTCTCATCACTACGTGCCTGATCAAAGGTTCTTAACGCATCACGAATTTTGGCATCATCCCCACTGGCCTGTGCGGCTACAGCATATAAGGCATGTGATAAACGTACACCTTTTTGCTCACCAATTTGTACTGACTGTTTCAGAGTTTGGTAAGGATCAGGTTTCCCATCACCTGCCCCTGGCAATAAAGTCCAGATTACAGCACGGGTTGCATTTGGCGCGCCCCAGAATTTGGTATTATCCAGACAGGCCATGCCACGCTCAACCACAGCCGCAATATCTTTGGGTACTTGTACGGCCCCACCAGAATTAATGTCATTGGTCATGGCTTGCAAGCCACTCAGCATGCCCAGCAGATAAACTGTCTGTTCAATATCACTGTTCATGCGTGGGCAGCTTTCCCCCAGCGCTTTTTTATATTTTTTCCCATAACGGGTCTGAAATAACTGATAACCCGTATACTGGCGTTGTGCAGCCAGTGCAGCCCAGCGTTTCTGCTCAATCCGCGCATCCTGAGCTTCAGTCACCTGATTGACTTTAGAAGCACGCAGATACCGTAGCTCTGCATCCAGCGCTTTCTGCTCGGCACAAATTCCGGCTGCAGAATACATCAGTACTGCAACACGAGTCGGATCAGCCCCCATTCCCTTGGTCGACATGATAGCCGGCGTTAAAGAATTCCCGGAATTACACACCATCTCGGCATCATCCATCGCCAGGATTGGTGGAACAATATGCTTTTCAGTGAAACCCAGCGCCACATTGGCACCGGTTTTAATGACCTGAGAACATCCTGTTAGAACTGTTGTTGTTATTGCAATGGTCGCCATACCTTGGCATATTTTTCGGACGCTCGACATTTTCCTGTCCTCTATAATTGTGATTATGTCCATTATTCTGCTAAACATATCAGAAGCATATAACGAATAAAAGAGTATTTACTCTAATTTAGACCAGACACTTTGCCATTAAATCGCCCAGCTGCAATTGATTGTAGTAGATAAAATCCCAAATTTTGGGCAAAAAAAAAGTAGCATTGCGACGGTTCAGCACATGCTACTTATCAACTTGGCAAGTCGAGAAGAAAATAGGTTCTCGAGCTTAATTCTGTTATTTAGGTGAAAATCTGTCCTTCAGCACCGTTCCCAGCCGTCCTATGACTAGGGCCATCACAATCGCAACGATCAAAAACATCCACATTGGAAATTCCATCATGATCTCCTGTGTTCGCTGTTGGTGAGTTAAATGTACCTGCTTATAAAAAAAGCAGCCGAAAAATTGTCATACAATTCATTGTTTTTGCAGAGAAATATGATTTTTTGTCTGACAATTCAAGCGGGGTTGGCGGATAAATCTTTATTTTTAATCAATTTATTTAAAATTTCGGAATATCAGTTGTCTGACAATTAAAGCATTTTTGTTAAAACTTTCAAAGATTTCCATTGTTTAAAAGGCAACTGGTCACACCAGATGAGCAACGGACGTGCTTTTGCATGCTGGAAATACACCACGATATAAGCTTGGTGATCAATCACGTGACTGATCAACACTCGCCGTGTACCTTGCGCAGCTGCTGTCAGTGACCATTCACGTCCATCCAGATATTCAAACTGCTCAATGTGCGGTGTCTTACGATAAAACAACTGGTAAATGACCAGACCGATGACGCCGCAAACCAACCAAATTGTCACAGGCAATAACTGATACAGCAGGAACATCAATACAGCAAAAATAAAAAGCTGAAACACCAGTGCACACTTACTGCGTTTCAGCTTAAAACAGCGATTATCCATGAACGTAAAATTTAAGTTTCTTGATAAAATCTTTTAATTCAGGGCGTGGGGGTTCTGACACTTCCATAAACCAGTCCAGCAGGTCCGGATCTTCCTGTGCAACCAGCTCAGCAAACATCTGTTTTTCGAAGGGATCAGCATTGAGATAATAGTTTTTCACGTAGGGATCAAAATATACATCGATCTCTTTCAAGCCACGACGCGCGCGATAAATCACTTTGCGCTCTTCTAAGGTGATGTCATCAGTCATCGAATTTTCCCAACTCGTTACAAACCTGAGTAGTTTACCTTAAGCCATTGCTGAATTTCGAGGTATTTCATACAAATGACCAAAAGCATCAGTAGATTCCCCAGATTTGAACATTCAGCTCATTGCTCCCTCGTCTGCTCTATCTTAAGTTAAATAAAATATCACAATAAGGGAATTATAAGATGCATTCGAGCGCGATCCGTCCATTGGCCAGCATGCTGCCACGTCAACTTTTCAATGATGAACATGAAGCCTTTCGGGAGACGGTCCGTAAATTTTATGAAAAGGAAGTGACTCCTCATACAGAAAAATATGAACAGCAACAGCATATCGATCGTGAGCTCTGGAATAAAGCCGGTGAACTTGGCCTTCTCTGTGCCACGATGCCTGAAGCTTATGGCGGTTCAGGGGTGGATCGTTTATACAGCATGATCCTGATCGAAGAACAGGCCTATGCAGGCGACTCTGCGACAGGATTTTCATTGCACTCCGATATCGTGGCCAATTATATTCTGAACTTTTGCAATGAAACACAAAAGCAGCAATGGCTCCCGAAAATGGCAACAGGTGAAGTGGTCACGGCAATTGCGATGACTGAGCCCGGAACTGGCTCAGACCTGCAGGCAGTACGCACCAGTGCGGTATTAGAAGGTGATGAGTATGTGATTAATGGATCTAAAATTTTCATTACCAATGGCTATCTTTGTGATATGGCAATTGTGGTATGTAAAACGGGCCATAGCGAGAAAGGCTCTGCTAACCTGTCTTTAATTATGGTCGAAGCAGATCGTGCAGGATTTAGTAAAGGTAAACCCTTAAATAAAATCGGCATGAAAGGTCAGGATACCTGTGAACTGTTCTTTGACAATGTCCGTGTGCCTAAAGAAAACCTGCTAGGTCAGGAAGACATGGGTTTTATGATGCTGATGAAAGAACTGGCTTGGGAACGGTTAATTGTGGCCATCATATGTCAGGCAGGGGCAGAAGCGGCATTCGCACATACAGTGAAATACACCAAAGAACGTCAAGCCTTTGGCAAACCGATCAGCGCTTTTCAAAATACCCGTTTTAAACTGGCAGAACTGCGTACCGAAATTGAAATTTGTCGGGCTTATCTGGACCGTTGTATGCAACTACAGCTTACTCAGGAATTGGGAATTGATGCTGCCGCAGCTGCTAAATACAAAATTTCTGAACTGTATAGCAAAGTGGTTGATGAATGCCTGCAACTGCATGGCGGTTATGGCTATATGCTGGAATACCCGATTGCACGAGCGTATCTGGATAATCGCGCGAACCGCATTTATGCAGGAACCAATGAAATCATGAAGGAACTGATTTCCAGATCACTCTAATTTGAAATGTGAAAAAGGAGTACATCAGGTACTCCTTTTATCTATGTCTAACTTAAGACACCAATCTTGGCTTGGCTGGTACAGCACTGGATCTCGTTTTAAATTTCAATACTCCATCTTCAAAAGATGCAGTTTTCAGCTCTTTACGGTCTGCCAGATAATTATTGGATACTTTCCAAGGTGCATGCTTACCCTGTTTCGGCATCACATCCGCTGCACGGGCAATATAGCCTGAAGTTAAACTACCCATCACCGTATCTTCAAGTAATTCCGTAGCATCCCCTTCTGGAATCACTTCATTATAACCATGCTGATCCATATAATTGAGCAGACGGCAGATATATTCTGCGGCAATGTCCACTTTCAAGGTCCAGGAAGCGTTGATATAACCAATAATCAGCGCCATATTTGGCACATCACTGACCATCACCCCTTGATACAGCATATGCTTCGACGTATCCAAAGGCTTGCCATCCATCGTGGCCTGAATACCACCCAGAATCTGAATATTTAAACCAGTAGCAGACACAATAATATCCGCATCCAGATGTTTACCTGATTTCAGCTGAATCCCAGTTTCAGTAAATTTTTCGATATGATCTGTTTCTACAGATGCATGACCTTCACGCAGGATTTTGAATAAATCCCCATCTGGCACTACACATAGGCGCTGATCCCAAGGTTCATAATTCGGGGTAAAGTGTTTCATATCCACTTTCCCTTTCAACTGAAACTGTACAGATTTTAATAGTAATGTTTTCAGTAGTTTTGGCTGTTTTTGTGCGAGTGCATAGATACCACGCTGCATGCCGATATTACGCGCACGGGTCAGCTTATAGGCCACATCTTCAGGCATTAATTTACGCATTTTTGAGTAAATCATGTCGATCGAAGGAACTGAGGCGATATAGGTAGGAGAGCGTTGTAACATGGTCACATGCCCTGCACCACCTTTCACCATGGCAGGAACCAGTGTAATCGCTGTCGCACCACTGCCAATAATCACCACTTTTTTTCCGCTATAGTCCAGATTTTCAGGCCAATGCTGCGGGTGAATGAATGTACCTTTGAATGCTTCCTGATTCGGGAATTCCGGCTGGAAACCTTGATCATAATTGTAGTAACCAGTACAGCCAAGAACGAAGTTAGCGATCCAGGTCTGCTTTTTGCCCTGAGCGTTTTCAACTACGACTGACCATTTACGTGTCACTGAATCATAATTGGCACTAACGACGCGATGTTGAAAATGAATTTTTGAGCTCAAGTTAAATTCTTGAATCACTTCTGCAAGATAATTTTTAATTGCTGAACCGGAAGCCAATACGCTTTCTTTTTTCCAAGGCTTAAAATTGAAACCAAAAGTCGACATGTCCGAATCTGAACGGATGCCAGGATATTTAAACAAGTCCCATGTACCGCCAAAGCTTTCACGACGTTCAATGATTTCGAATGAGCGTTGAGGACTATGTTTAGAAAGATGGGCTGCCAGACCAATTCCCGAGATCCCCGCGCCTACAATTAAAATATCAACTTGCTTTTCCATATTCTTCTTTTACCTGAGCATTGTCATATATTTTTATTAAAGCACAAAATTGACAATACACAATGTCAAGTTTAAATAAAAGTGATTATTTTTTATCTTTTCAGGACAAATTACTAAACTGTCTGATAATAGGTAAATGCAAGACAATAAAAAAGGCCGGTTTATTCAACCGACCTTTTCGAACAATGTTTGCTGCTCTACACGAAATTAGTTAACTTCGCGATCTACTAGCTCAACGTAAGCCATCGGTGCAGCATCACCTGCACGGAAGCCCGCTTTAAGAACACGTAGATAACCGCCGTTACGCTCTTTGTAACGAGGGCCAAGAACGGTAAATAATTTACCAACAGTTGCAGCTGAACGAGTACGAGCAAACGCCAAACGACGGTTTGCTACTGTATCGACTTTAGCTAAAGTGATTAAAGGCTCAGCAACACGACGTAATTCTTTTGCTTTAGGCACAGTTGTTTTGATCAACTCGTGCTCGAACAAAGAGTTAGCCATGTTTTGGAACATCGCTTTACGATGACTGCTTGTACGGCCTAATTTCACACCACTATTACGATGACGCATGGTGATAGTCCTACTTAATTAACGGCTACGATAGGCGAAACGATCGTCCATACGGAGACTAGCTGGTGGCCAGTTCTCTAAACGCATGCCGAGTTGTAAGCCTTTGGAAGCCAGAACATCTTTGATCTCAGTAAGCGATTTTTTACCAAGGTTAGGAGTTTTAAGTAACTCAACCTCAGTACGCTGTACAAGATCACCAATGTAGTAAATGTTTTCTGCTTTCAAACAGTTAGCAGAACGAACAGTTAGCTCTAGATCATCTACTGGACGAAGCAAAATTGGATCAACTTCTTCACGAGGTTCTTGAGCCACAGGAGCTTGATCTTTCTGAAGATCAACAAAGATTGCAATTTGTTGTTGCAAGATTGTTGCCGCTTTGCGGATTGCTTCTTCAGGATCAACTGTACCGTTGGTTTCAAGATCAATGACCAGTTTATCAAGGTCAGTACGTTGTTCTACACGAGCGTTTTCCACTGTGTAAGACACACGTTTGATCGGGCTGTAAGATGCATCTAACTGTAAACGACCCACTGGGCGAGTCTCGCCTTCTGGAAAACGTGAGTCAGAAGTCTCATAGCCACGGCCTTGAGCCACTTTCAGGCGCATCTTCAGATTGCCTGATGCACTTAGCGTGCCGATCAAGTGTTCAGGGTTAACCACTTCAACATTATGAGGTAAACGAAGGTCAGCCGCAGTTACGTCGCCTGGACCTTGTTTCTCTAATGTTAAATAAGCTTCATTTTGATCGAACAGCTTAATAGACAATCCTTTTAGGTTCAGCAAGAGCTCGACGATGTCCTGCTGCAAGCCTTCCAAAGTACTGTACTCGTGCTCAACACCTTCAATCTCAACTTCTACCACAGCAGCGCCAGGTAAAGAAGAAAGAAGGATGCGACGTAAAGCATTGCCCAGAGTATGACCAAAGCCACGCTCTAAGGGTTCTAGAATAACTTTTGCCGAGGTCCCGCTTGCCGCTTCGACCTTGATCGCTTGCGGAGTTAGAAACTCATTTGCAGTACGCGTCATATTGCTACCTCAAGGATTATTTAGAATACAATTCTACAATCAAGCTTTCGTTGATTTCAGCAGGTAAATCAGAACGATCCGGTGCAGCTTTGAACGTACCTTCTAGTTTAGAATGATCTACTTCCATCCAAGAAGGAATGCCACGTTGAGCAGCTAATTCAATTGCGTTTTTGATACGTAATTGTTGTTTAGCGCCTTCGTGAACTGCAATCACGTCACCAGCTTTAACTTGGATAGACGCGATGTTAACGCGACGGCCATTTAAAGTGATTGAACGGTGAGATACTAACTGACGAGCTTCTGCACGTGTAGAACCAAAACCCATGCGATAAACAACGTTATCAAGACGGCTTTCAAGCAGTTTCAACAGGTTTTCACCAGTTGCGCCTTTCACACGAGCAGCTTCTTTGTAGTAGTTACTAAATTGACGCTCTAAAACACCGTACATACGACGTACTTTTTGTTTTTCACGTAATTGTAGTGAGTACTCAGATTGTTTACCGCCACGAGCTCCACCATGTTGACCAGGAGCTTTAGCGTGTTTTTTAGTTTTGACGTCAAATGGTTTAACGCCAGATTTTAATTGCAGGTCTGTCCCTTCGCGGCGAGAGAGTTTGCATTTTGGACCAATATAACGAGCCATGAATGTTTCTCCTTACACGCGACGTTTTTTAGGTGGACGGCAACCGTTGTGAGGGATTGGAGTCACATCGGTAATGCTGTTAATTTTATAACCCACTGCACCTAATGCACGAACCGCAGACTCACGACCTGGACCAGGACCTTTAACAAGGACGTCCAAGTTTTTCAAACCGTAATCTAAAGCTGCTTTACCAGCAACTTCAGCAGCTACCTGAGCAGCAAACGGAGTTGATTTACGTGATCCACGGAAGCCTTGTCCACCTGAAGTGGCCCAAGCCAGTGCATTACCTTGACGATCGGTAATAGTCACAATGGTGTTATTAAAAGAAGCGTGAATGTGTGCAACACCTTCAGAGACGGTACGAGTGACCTTCTTGCGTGTGCGAGTATCTTTAGCCATCTTTTAGCTTCCAGAAATCTTATTTCTTAATTGGTTTGCGCGGACCTTTACGGGTACGTGCGTTAGTTTTGGTGCGTTGACCACGGACAGGCAAGCTGCGACGATGACGAAGACCGCGGTAGCAGCCTAAATCCATTAAACGTTTAATGTTCATGGAAATTTCGCGACGTAAATCACCTTCGGTCGGAACCTTGGCAACTTCTGCACGAATCGCATCAAGCTGAGCGTCATCTAATTCACGGATCTTAGTAGTAGTTGGGATACCCGCAGCAGCTAAGATTGACTTAGCAGTGTGGCGACCAATACCAAAGATGTACGTTAGAGAGATAACAGCATGCTTGTTATCCGGAATGTTTACACCGGCAATACGAGCCATTCAATTTTCTCCAAAAAGGCAGTAGAGATAATCAACCGCCCCACAAAAATCTTGAGGGGCGGATAATAACCCAATTCGCCTACTGAAATCAACAGGTCTTGATCAGATTAACCTTGACGCTGCTTATGACGAGGTTCTGCGCTACAAATTACGCGGATAACCCCATTACGACGGATAACTTTACAGCTACCACAAATTTTCTTTACAGAAGCTTGTACTTTCATGATGAAACCTCTAAGTGCGCTTATCCCTTAGGATGAGCAGTCGTTTTTCTCATTAACGTTTGATTGTCATACTGGTGCGAGGTGAGATGTGCTTGAAGCTGAGCCATAAAGTCCATCACCACCACTACCACGATCAGCAACGATGTTCCGCCCAAGCTAAATGGAATACCAAAAGAGCTTTGCAGAATCATCGGCATTAAACAGATGACAGTGATGTATATCGCGCCAATAAAGGTCAAACGATTGAGAATATGATCTAAGTAACGAGCAGTTTGCTCACCTGGACGAATACCAGGCACGTAAGCTCCGCTGCGTTTCAAGTTCTCTGACACTTCTTTAGGACTAAATACCAGTGCTGTATAGAAGTAACAGAAAAAGATAATTAACGCACCAAAGAGCACCAAATACAACGGCTGACCAGGCGATAACACCAATGCCAAGTCTTGTAGACTACGCTTGATAATTCCTGCACTTGGATCCGAACTACCAACCCACTGACCTAAGCTCGCTGGGAACAAAAGTAAAGAGCTGGCAAAAATTGCCGGAATTACACCCGCCATATTAATTTTTAATGGCAAATGCGTTTGCTGTGCAGTAAATACACGACGTCCCTGCTGCTTTTGGGCATAGTTCACCGGAATACGACGTTGCGCCTTCTCGATAAACACAATCGCTGCTAGTACAGCAATCGATAACAGACCAAAAATTGCTAGTCCAATTAGACTAGACTGGCCATTATCAACTGAAGTTAGAGACTGCATAACTAAAGTCGGCAATCCTGCAACGATACCTGCGAAGATGATCATGGAAATACCATTGCCCACCCCACGCTCGGTAATCTGTTCACCCAGCCACATTAGGAACATGGTCCCCGCAACCAATGAGGTTACTGCAGGAACATAAAAAGCTAGACCAGAGGTCAGGGTAATTCCCTGGCTGATCAGGCCAGCACACATACCGATTGCTTGCACAAGTGCAAGGAACAGCGTGCCTTGTCGTGTGTATTGGTTAATCTTACGTTTGCCCTGCTCGCCTTCTTTTTTCAAGGCTTCGAGCTGAGGAACCACAGTAGACATCAACTGCACGATAATCGATGCAGAGATATATGGCATGATCCCTAAAGCAAGAATCGACATTCGCTCTAATGCACCACCTGAAAACATGTTAAACAAACCAAGGATGGTACCTTGGTTTGCATTAAACAGATTTTCTAGCGCAGCATTATTAATCCCTGGTACTGGAATATGCGCTCCTAGTCGAAATACCAACAACGCACCAATGAGAAACATCATTCGACGAATAATTTCACGGTATTTCACATGAAATGGTTGGCCTTTCATCATGTTGACATGACCTGAAGAACTAGGAGTCATAGACACTGGGGATTACTCCTCGACTTTACCGCCAGCAGCTTCAACAGCAGCTTTAGCGCCTTTAGTCAATGCGACACCTTGTACAGTGAATGCACGAGTAATTTCACCAGAAAGTACGATACGAGCACGAGTCATGTCTTTACGTACAACGTTCGCAGCTTTTAAAGTTTCAAGAGACACGATGTCTCCTTCAACTTTAGCAAGCTCAGATAAACGTACTTCAGCAGTTTTCAAAGCCAATTGGCTAGTGAAACCGAATTTAGGCAAACGACGATAAAGTGCAGTTTGACCACCTTCGAAACCTGGACGAGTACCACCGCTCTTACGTGAGTTTTGACCTTTGATACCACGACCACCAGTCTTACCAACGCCAGAACCGATACCACGGCCTAAACGAAGGTTGTCACGCTTAGCACCTTCTGCAGGTGCAATTGTATTCAAACGCAGAGTCATGGCTTATTCCTCTACACTAACCATATAGTAGACTTGGTTGATCATACCACGGTTAGAAGGCGTATCTTGCACTTCTACAGTATGACCAATACGACGCAGACCTAAACCTTTCAGGCTCAGCTTGTGATTTTTCAAGCGGTGCGATGCAGATTTAGTCTGGGTAACTTTAATCGTTTTCATGATTGATTACCCTTGAATTTGTTCTACTGTTAAACCACGTTTCGCAGCAACTTTCTCAGGAGAAGTCATATCACGCAAACCATTAAAAGTCGCGTTTACTACGTTAGCAGCGTTTGTAGAGCCATAACATTTAGTTAATACGTTACGTACGCCAACAGCTTCTAAAACTGCACGCATCGCGCCACCAGCAATTACACCAGTACCTTCAGAAGCAGGTTGCATGTAAACGCGGCTTGCACCGTGACGAGCATTGATAGGGTGCTGAACAGTACCATCAACAAGGTCAACAGTAATCATGTTACGACGAGCAGCTTCAAGTGCTTTAGAAATAGCAGCTGGAACTTCACGCGCTTTACCACGACCAAAACCTACGCGACCATTACCATCACCCACAACAGTTAATGCTGTGAAAGAGAAGATACGACCACCCTTAACAACTTTGGCTACACGATCAACGGCAACCAGCTTTTCAACAAGACCTTCGTTTTGTTCAACTTTAGCCATGATTAGAACTCCAAGCCGTTTTCACGGGCAGCATCAGCCAAGGCTTTGATACGACCATGATATTTGAAACCAGAACGGTCAAATGCAACTTTAGTAACACCAGCTGCTTTAGCGCGTTCCGCGATTAAAGCACCTACTTTCTGAGCTGCTTCAACGTTACCAGTAGTACCCGCACGTAGAGTAGCGTCTAGAGTAGAAGCTTGCGCTAATACTTTGCCGCCATCTGCTGAGATAACTTGAGCATAGATGTGACGCGGAGTGCGGTTTACACACAAACGAGTCGCACCCAATGCACGGATGTGCAAGCGTGTGCTTTTCGCACGACGCAAACGGGATTGTTTCTTTTCGTTCATAAGAACCTCGCGCCTTATTTCTTCTTAGCTTCTTTACGAAGTACAACTTCGTCAGAATAACGAACACCTTTACCTTTATAAGGCTCTGGTGGACGGTAACCACGGATATCTGCAGCGACTTGACCTAGAACTGCTTTATCAGCAGATTTAAGTACGATTTCAGTTGCAGTTGGAGTTTCAGCAGTTACACCTTCAGGAAGCGTATAGTCGATCGGGTGAGAGAAACCAAGGTTAAGGTTAACAACGTTACCTTTAACCGCAGCTTTATAACCAACACCGATAAGTTGTAACTTACGTTCGAAACCTTCGCTTACACCTTTTACAAGGTTGTTAAGCACAGCGCGAGCAGTACCAGCTTGCATCCAAGCGTCTTTAGATTCAGCTTTAGGAGCAATAACTAGAGTACCGTCTTCCTGTTTTAGCTCGACCAGCGCATGCAGGTTGAAAGACAATGTACCTTTGCTGCCTTTCACTTCGACCTGCCGGCCGTTCTGAGTAACTGTTACACCGTTAGGTACAGTTACTGGGGCTTTAGCCACACGAGACATGAGGAATCACCTATTAAGAAACAAAAGCAATAACTTCACCACCAACGCCTGCAGCACGTGCAGCGCGATCAGTCATGATGCCTTTGCTTGTAGAAACAATTGCAATACCTAAACCTTGCTTAACGCTTGGAAGTGCATCTTTACCGCGATACTGACGTAGACCTGGACGGCTTACGCGTTTCACAGTTTCGATAACTGGCTTGCCTTCAAAATATTTTAAAGTCAAAGTAAGAGTTGCTTTGCCTTCAACTTCAGCAACTTCTACGTTTGAAATATAACCTTCTTGTTGAAGTACGTTAGCAATCGCAACTTTCAACTTAGAATTAGGCATAGAAACAGTTTGTTTCTTTGCCATTTGTGCGTTACGAACACGTGTTAGCATGTCGGCAACGGTATCTTGCATACTCAT
Source organism: Acinetobacter variabilis (assembly GCF_000369625.1). GTDB lineage: Bacteria > Pseudomonadota > Gammaproteobacteria > Pseudomonadales > Moraxellaceae > Acinetobacter > Acinetobacter variabilis. The sequence continues at coordinate 517,095 of NZ_KB850112.1, read as the reverse complement.
TTATAGTGCTCCTTACCAGCTTGCCTTAACAACGCCAGGTACATCACCTTGCATTACTTTATCGCGTACCATGTTACGGCTTAAGCCGAACTTACGGAAGTAACCATGAGGACGACCAGTTAAACCACAACGGTTACGTAGACGTACTGGAGATGCATTACGTGGTAATGCTTGTAATTTCATCATCGCATCGAAACGTTCTTCATCTGAAGCATTTACGTTTGCAATGATTGCTTTTAATTCAGCACGTTTTGCAGCGTATTTAGCAACAGTAGCTTCGCGTTTCAATTCGCGATTAATCATACTTTTCTTAGCCATTTCGACCTCTTATTTGAACGGGAAGCCGAATGCACGCATTAGCGCACGGCCTTCGTCATCGGTGCGAGCAGTCGTAGTGATGGTAATGTCCATACCACGAATACGGTCAATCTTGTCAAAATCGATCTCAGGGAACATGATCTGTTCTTTAAGACCCATTGAGTAGTTACCACGACCATCAAATGATTTCGCAGAGAAACCACGGAAGTCACGGATACGAGGAATCGCAATCGAGATCAGACGGTCTAAGAATTCGTACATACGTTCGCCGCGTAAAGTAACTTTACAACCAATCGGCCAACCATCACGGATTTTGAAACCAGCGATAGATTTACGAGCTAACGTAAGAACTGGTTTTTGACCAGCGATAGCTTGCATATCAGAAAGAGCACCATCAAGGAGTTTCTTGTCAGCAGAAGCTGCACCAACACCCATGTTGATAGTGATTTTAGTGATGCGAGGGATCTCCATCACATTCTTAATTCCCAATTGTTCTTTTAATTGAGCTTTAAGTTCGTCGTTGTAACGTGCTTTAAGTCTGGCCATTGCCTTTTTCAACCTATTACTTCGCTACCGCCACTGATTCACCATTAGATTTGAATACGCGAGTTTTCACGCCATCAATCGTTTGGTAACCAACACGGTCAGCCTTTTGGGTTGTAGCATTAAAAATTGCCACGTTTGAAATGTGAAGCGAAGCTTCTTGAGTTACGATGCCGCCTTCAGCGCCAGTAACACGGTTCGGCTTTTGATGCTTCTTCACCAAGTTAAGGCCTTCAACCTTAACGCGGTCATTAGAAACAGACAGAACAGTACCCTGTTTGCCTTTTTCTTTACCTGCGATCACAATTACTTGATCGCCTTTTTTAATCTTAGCCATGATCGCCTCTTATAGAACTTCAGGAGCCAATGAAATAATTTTCATGAACTGTTCAGTACGAAGTTCACGAGTCACTGGTCCGAAAATACGAGTTGCAATCGGCGCTTTGTTGTTGTTCAAAATAACAGCAGCGTTATCGTCGAAACGAATCACTGAACCGTCTGGACGACGGATACCGAATTTTGTACGTACAACTACTGCATTCATCACGTCACCTTTTTTAACACGTGCGCGTGGAATTGCTTCTTTTACAGTAACTTTAATAATGTCGCCAACAGAAGCATAACGACGATGTGAACCACCAAGTACTTTAATACATTGTACGCGGCGAGCACCACTGTTGTCTGCTACGTCGAGCATAGTTTCGGTCTGAATCATTGCCCTACTCCAAAACCGAGCATCACCGGTCACAATTTCGAAAGGCTCAAAGAGTACTCGAAATTGACCGATGATGCAACAAGAACGTTAATTACTCAGCAGCTGCTTCAACAACTTCAACTAAAGTCCATGACTTAGTTTTAGACATTGGGCGGCTTTCTTTAATGGTTACAACGTCGCCAACTTTAGCTGTGTTGTTCTCATCATGAGCATGTAATTTTGTTGAACGGCGGATTGATTTGCCATACAACGGGTGTTGAACACGGCGTTCGATAAGAACAACGATAGATTTTTCCATCTTGTCGCTTACTACTTTGCCTGTTAACGTGCGGACTGTATTTTCACTCATTGTCCGTTCCCCTGTTTTTCGGTAAGGAGGGTCTTGATACGAGCAATAGTCTTGCGAGTCAATTGCACTTCGTGCGATTTACCCAATTGACCAGTTGCTTTCGCCATACGAAGACGGAATTGGTTTAGCTGTTGCTCATCAAGCAAAGCTGTCAACTCTTCTACCGACTTTTCACGTAGATCTTTAGTTTTCATTACATTACCGTCCGAGTCACGATAGTGGTTTTAAACGGAAGTTTAGCAGCAGCAAGCGTAAACGCTTCGCGAGCTAGGTCTTCGTTAACACCATCAATTTCGTACAAGACTTTACCTGGTTTGATTTGGCAAACCCAGTATTCCACAGAACCTTTACCTTTACCCATACGCACTTCAAGTGGTTTAGAAGTAATTGGCTTGTCCGGGAATACACGGATAAAGATTTTACCACCACGTTTAATACGACGGCTAATTGTACGACGCGCTGCTTCAATTTGACGTGCAGTCATTTGACCACGTTCGATTGATTTAAGTGCGATAGTACCAAAAGATACTGAGCTACCGCGGTGAGCTAGACCAGTGTTACGGCCTTTTTGCACCTTACGGAATTTAGTACGTTTAGGTTGCAACATGGATTATTCTCCTTTTTCAGCAGAACGATCATTGCGACGACCACGACGCTCTTGACCTTCACCACGACCGCGACCGCGTTTAGCTGGACGTTCTTCAGCTGGAGCTGGGTTCATGACTTGTTTCATGCCACCCAAGATCTCACCACGGAAGATCCAAACTTTAACACCAATCGTACCGTAAGTAGTCTCAGCACGCATAGTCGCGTAGTCGATATCTGCACGAAGAGTATGTAGAGGTACACGACCTTCACGATACCATTCAGTACGAGCAATCTCAGCACCACCTAAACGGCCTGAAACTTCTACTTTGATACCTTTCGCACCAGCACGCATAGTGTTTTGAACCGCACGCTTCATAGCACGACGGAACATTACACGTTTTTCCAATTGAGAAGCGATAGCTTCAGCAACTAGACGCGCGTCTAAGTCTGGACGATCAATTTCGTTGATACTTACTTGCGCAGGAACACCCATAATAGATGTTAATTCGCGTTGTAATTTCTCAATGTCTTCGCCTTTTTTACCGATTACGATACCAGGACGAGCAGTGCTAATAGTTACTTTAGCAGCGCCTGTTGGACGTTCGATAAGAATATTGCTGATCATTGCATTCTTAAGTTTTTTAGTTAAAAACTCACGAACTTGCAAATCTTTAAGCAAGTATTCAGCGTATTGTTTCGGACTCGCATACCAGTTAGCGTTATGACGTTTCACAACACCTAGGCGGATACCGATTGGATGAACCTTCTGACCCATATCAAACCCCTACCTTAACGGTGATGTGACAAGTACGCTTAGTAATACGATCTGCACGGCCTTTAGCACGTGGCATAATACGTTTCAGGCTCATGCCTTCATCAACGTAAATCGTAGAAACTTTAAGGTCGTCTACATCTAAACTGTTATTATGTTCAGCGTTTGCAATTGCAGATTCCAACGCTTTCTTAACCAATACTGCAGCTTTTTTGTTGCTGAAGTTTAAGATGTTAAGGGCGTGCGCAACAGATTTGCCGCGGATAAGATCTGCAACCAAACGAGCTTTTTGTGCCGAGATAGCGGCACCGCGTAATTTAGCAGTTACTTCCATCATAGCACCTATTAACGTTTAGATTTCTTGTCAACACCGTGACCACGGTAGGTACGAGTCGGTGCAAATTCACCAAGCTTGTGTCCAACCATATGTTCAGAGATGATCACTGGAACATGGTTACGGCCATTGTGTACAGAAATTGTTAAACCAACAAAATCCGGGAGGATCATCGAACGACGCGACCAAGTTTTGATCGGCTTACGGTTATTAGCCGCGATAGCCGCTTCAACCTTAGCGAACAAGTGCGCATCGACGAATGGGCCTTTTTTCAGAGAACGAGGCATTGTCAGATTCCTTTACTTGTTACTTAACGCGACGGTCGCGAATAATCATCTTAGTCGTACGCTTGTTGGTACGTGTTTTGTACCCTTTAGCTTTTTGACCCCATGGGCTTACAGGTTGAATACCTTTGTTACGCCCTTCACCACCACCGTGTGGGTGATCAACTGGGTTCATCGCCATACCACGAACGGTAGGACGAACACCACGCCAGCGTGATGCACCAGCTTTACCTAGTGAGCGAAGGTTGCTTTCTGAGTTAGATACTTCACCCAACACAGCGCGGCATTCAACATGAATTTTACGCATCTCGCCTGAACGAAGACGAACGATAGCGTAAGAACCGTCACGACCCAACAACTGAACAGAAGTACCAGCTGAACGAGCTAACTGCGCGCCTTTACCGATTTTAAGTTCGATGTTGTGAAGAGTAGAACCGATAGGCATGTTGCGAAGTGGCAAGCAGTTACCTGGACGGATTGGAGCATCGTTACCAGATTGAACTGAATCACCAGCGCGTAAACCTTTAGGCGCGATGATGTAGCGACGTTCACCGTCAGCATACTTCAACAACGCAATGTGCGCAGTACGGTTTGGATCGTATTCAATACGCTCAACTACAGCTGGAATGCCGTCTTTGTTACGTTTGAAGTCGATTAAACGGTAGTGTTGTTTGTGACCGCCACCAACGTGACGAGTCGTAATGTGACCGTTGTTATTACGGCCGCCAGTACGTTTTTTAGCTTCAACTAGTGGAGCATAAGGCGCGCCTTTGTGAAGGTGATCATGAACCACTTTCTCTACAAAGCGACGTCCTGGAGACGTTGGCTTACATTTTTGAATAGGCATAGTTTTCGTCCTTATTCCGCTGCGCTTTCAGCGGCATCGCCCAAGTCAGCCATTTCAACATCTTGGCCAGCTTTCAGGGTGACGTATGCTTTTTTAACATCAGAACGACGTCCTAATGTTTTACCAAAGCGTTTAGTTTTACCTTTAGTGATCGTAGTGTTAACTTTAACAACTTCTACACCAAACAATTGTTCAACTGCTTTTTTGATTTCAAGTTTGTTTGCATCAAGTGCAACTTTGAATACTTGAACACCAGCAGTTTCACCTAAAACTTGTGCTTTTTCTGAGAAAACAGGTCCTTGCAGGACTTGATATAAACGTTCGTTGTTCATCCGAGTTCTACCTCAATTTTCTTAGCAGCAGCTACAGACATAACAACTTTATCGAACGCGATCAAGCTAACAGGATCGATTGCAGTCGCATCAACCACATCAACGTGTGGAAGGTTACGAGCAGCTAGATACAAGTTCTCATCAACAGCATCAGTAACGATCAATGCACGAGTAGCATTCAAGTCGTTAAGTTTTGCAAGCAATTCTTTAGTTTTTGGAGCTGCAACAGCAAACTCTTCAACTAGAACTAAGCGATCTTGACGAACAAGTTCAGCCAAGATGCATTGCATAGCACCGCGGTACATCTTACGGTTTACTTTTTGAGACCAGTCTTGTGGACGAGCAGCAAAAGTTTTACCACCGCCAACCCAGATTGGGCTACGAATAGAACCAGCACGAGCGCGGCCAGTACCTTTTTGACGGAATGGTTTTTTACCACCGCCAGAAACGTCTGCACGTGATTTCTGAGCTTTAGAACCTTGACGACCACCAGCTAAGTAAGCTGTAACAACTTGGTGTACAAGAGCTTCATTAAATTCACGACCGAACGCAACTTCTGATAATTCAACAGCAGAGCCGGAAACAGTATTTAAATTCACGTTATTTCCCCTCAGGCCTTGATCGTAGGACGAACAGTTACGTCGCCACCAGTAGCGCCAGGAATCGCACCTTTAACCACTAGAACTGAACGTTCTGCGTCGATAGATACAATTTCAAGACCCTGCACAGTTACGCGTTCAGCACCTAAATGGCCAGCCATTTTTTTGCCTTTGAACACGCGACCAGGAGTCTGGTTTTGACCTGTAGAACCTAGAACACGGTGAGAAACAGAGTTACCGTGAGTAGCGTCTTGAGTACGGAAGTTCCAACGCTTAACACCACCTTGGAAACCTTTACCTTTAGACTGACCAGTTACATCAACGATTTGACCAACTGTGAACAGATCTACACCGATAGTAGCGCCAACTTCACGACCTTCAAGCTCAGCTTCTGAAACACGGAATTCTTGAACCAGACGACCAGCAGCAACACCAGCTTTCGCAAAGTGACCTTTCTGAGCGTTAGTTACGCGAGATTCGCGACGTTCACCAGTAGTGATTTGAATCGCTTGATAACCATCAGTTTCAAGCGTTTTGATTTGAGTGATGCGGTTAGGATCAACCTCAATCACTGTAACAGGCACAGAAACACCAGCATCTGTAAAGATACGTGTCATACCGCACTTGCGACCGACTAAACCAATAGCCATGTGCATAAACCTCTAAAAAAGCGGCCTAATTAACTTAGAGCGTTAATTAACCCGAAAGCCTTAACCCAATGCGATCTGAACATCAACACCAGCTGCAAGATCTAACTTCATCAATGCATCTACAGTTTTGTCTGTAGGTTGAACGATGTCGATCAAACGTTTGTAAGTGCGGATCTCGTATTGGTCACGCGCATCTTTGTTAACGTGTGGTGATGTTAAAACGTTAAAACGTTCAATGCGTGTAGGCATTGGAATTGGACCACAAACTTGTGCGCCAGTACGTTTTGCTGTTTCTACGATTTCTTGAGCTGATTGATCAATAAGACGGTGATCAAAAGACTTAAGACGGATACGAATTCTCTGGTTAGACATACCAGTTAACTCCAAGCCAAATATATAAAGAATCACTCTTGACGCATCTCACCCCACTATTTAAAGGCAAGTGTCAAGAGCAGTGAAATATCACTAAGGTCGTGATCGATGCCACGACTGTAACGATAGTTAACTACTTTCTTCGCAGTTAACCCCCTTCCTATCGAAGGGTCGCTTATTATAGCCATTGTTTATTGCATAAGCAAATCCCTTTTACGGTTTTTCTTGCTGTATTTCAATTTATTCGGGAAATCAATTGTTTATTTTTTGCCCACTAGGCCGTTTTTTCCAGAACATATTGAATGGCTTGGTTTAATATTTGATTTCCTTGAATAAAATTATTTTTGGTTGTTCTTTGCAGTTGTTGAATGTCCTGTACATATTTTCCAGAAAATTGTGAGATTTCTTCTTCATTTTCCAAAAACAGCTTTAAAGTTTCCCGGGTGATTTCCGGATGAAACTGGAAACCCAAAACATTCTTGCCGAGTTGATACATCTGATTACGGCAGGCTTCATTTTCTGCCAGATGAATCGCTCCTTTAGGCAGTTCAAAGGTTTCACTGTGCCATTGCATGATTTCGAACTGTTCAGGCAAGATAAAACAATCCTCGGGTACATGTGCGACTTTGCGTACCGTGGTCCAGCCTAGCTCCTGTTCCTGGTTACGGCTGACGGCCGCACCCAAGGCATTGGCAATCAACTGCCCGCCTAAACATAGACCAATTGTCGGCTTGCCTTGAGAAAGATAACGGCGTAACCAGCGTTTTTCGATCTTGAGCCATGGATAATTTGCTTCATCATTGACGCTCATGGTGCCTCCCATGATGATCAGTAAATCAACTTCATCGACTGATGGCAAAGCTTCAATATCCAGTGGACGATCGACGGGTAAAGCAAAGAATTCAGTCGCAGTAATTTGCGCCTGATGCTGCTTTAAAAAATCAATACAACTACCAAAGCCCTCGCCAGCAATATGCTGAAAATAATGTACTTTTAACTGCGACTTCATGCGCCTAAACCTTTTGTTGTAGCTCTCTGATTTTAGGTTTTGCAAAAATGAAGCCAACTTTTTAGCAATGTCTGTTTTTTCAACATTTCACAACATAACTAGCAGCAATAATGAGATTCTCTTAAGCTAAAGCAATATTTGATTACATTTAAGAGCATTCACGTGAAAAAAAATCCTCAAACAGCGCTGATTCATGCACCACGAAAGGCCCCGCAATACATTTCGAGTATTCAACCTCCCCTGTTTCGTGCATCCACTATTATTTTTAACAATACCGATGCCCTATTTAATCGCCATTGGACTGATGACTATGACTATAGCTATGGCACGCATGGTACACCGACGACATTTACCTTAGGCGATAGCATTGCCCAGATCGAAGGTGGTCAATATTGTTTGCTGGCACCGAGTGGTTTATCCGCGATTAATCTCGTGAATTCTTGTTTTTTAAGCCAGGGCGATGAAGTGTGGGTTGCGGACAATATCTATGGTCCAAACATGGAACATCTACGCAATCTGGAAACCCGCTATGGTATTCAGGTCAAAGTCTATAATGCGCTAGACGCGAATACTTTTCATCCCTCGGAAAAAGCTAAACTACTTTGGCTGGAAGCAGCAGGTTCTGTGACTTTAGAATTTCCCGATTTAAGTCGCTTGGTCAAGAAAGCTCAAGCAAACAATATCCTCACTGCGCTGGATAATACCTGGGGTGCAGGCCTTGCCTTTAATGCATTTGATTTTGGTGAGGATCATTTAAGTGTCGATATGACTGTGCATGCCCTGACCAAATATCCAAGTGGTGGCGGTGATATCCTAATGGGTTCAGTGGTGACCCGCAATAAAGAACTGCACCACAAATTGTTCCGTGCGCATGCCATTCAGGGTATTTCAGTATCAGGTGATGATGTCGCTCAGATACAACGTAGTCTGGCTTCGATGCAACTCCGATATGAACATCAATCACAAAGCTGCTTAACCTTATTAGACTGGCTCAAACAGCAACCAGAATTTGTTCAAATCTTACATCCAGCTGATGCTGACAATGCCGGTCATAAAAACTGGAAAGAAATTTGCAAGCAAAGACACAGTGCCGGACTGGTCAGCGTGATTTTTGACAGTAACTACAAGTTGCAAGATATTCGCAATTTCTGTGACAGCTTACAACTGTTTAAGCTTGGATTTAGCTGGGGTGGTCCTGTCAGTCTGGTCATGCTATATAACTTAAAAGAAATGCGTGTGCTTGAACATTCACATTTGAAAGAGGGTTTTCTGGTTCGTTTCTGTATTGGTCTAGAACATCCGGAAGATCTGATTGAAGATATTCAGCATGCACTACAAGAAATGAAAAAACTTAAAAATGAATAAATAACAATAGGAAAATTTATGGGCACACCAATCATTATTGCTAAAAAAACCAGTGATACCACGCAAGATATTGTACTGCACTCACAGCTTGCCAACCGTCACGGACTAATTGCCGGCGCGACCGGAACCGGCAAAACGGTAACTTTGAAAGTTTTGGCAGAAAGTTTTTCCCGCATTGGTGTACCCGTGTTCCTTGCCGATGCCAAAGGCGATGTTTCCAGCCTGGCCAAGCCGGGGGAAAGCAATCCTAAGTTTGATGAACGGATTAAAAGTCTAAATATTGACTCACTTCCTTTTGAAGCTTCGCCGGTCGTGTTCTGGGATCTGTTTGGTGAACAGGGTCATCCAATCCGTACTACGATTTCCGAAATTGGGCCGCTTTTGCTTGCCCGCATCCTAAATCTGAATGATACCCAGGAAGGCGTACTGTCTGCCGTCTTTCGGATTGCCGATGATCAGGGATTATTACTCATTGACTTTAAAGACCTGAAAGCCATGCTGAGTTATGCCAGTGAACATGCTGCAGACTTTAAAGTGGAATATGGCAATCTTTCACCTGCCAGTCTCGGTGCGATTCAACGCAACCTGCTCGTGCTTGCTGATCAGGGTGGGGATAAATTTTTTGGTGAGCCAGCACTAGACCTGATGGATTTCCTGCAAACGGATAGCCAAGGCCGCGGCAATATCAATCTGCTGGCTGCCGACAAGCTGATGAACACACCGAAGTTGTACGCCACTTTCCTGTTATGGATGCTGTCAGAGTTATTTGAACAGTTACCAGAAGTGGGTGATCTGGACAAACCGAAACTGGTGTTCTTCTTTGATGAAGCCCACCTACTCTTTGATAATGCCAGCCCCGCCCTGCAGGACAAGATTGAACGGGTGGTGCGTCTGATCCGCTCCAAAGGTGTCGGGATTTACTTTGTCACCCAGAATCCATTCGACTTACCTGAAAGCGTATTAGGGCAACTCGGCAACCGCATTCAGCATGCTTTACGCGCTTTTACACCTAAAGACCAGAAGGCAGTCAAAACGGCGGCAGATACCTTCCGTGCCAATCCAGAATTTAAAGCGCAGGAAGCGATTACTGAACTTGCTATGGGTGAAGCGCTGATTAGCTGTCTGGATGAAAAAGGGACTCCGCAGATTGTTGAACGTGGCTGGATCATGCCCCCACATTCCTCTTTTAGCCCGATTACACCAGAAGAACGTAAGGCACTGATGCAACAAACCATCGTGGCTGGTATTTATGAGCAGGAAGTTGACAGTGACAGTGCGCATGAGATGCTACAGCAAAAAGTACTGGAACGTCAGCAGCAGGCTCAAGCCGCGGAACTTGCCAAACAGCAAGCCAAAGAACAGGAAGTTCTAGCTAAACAGCAAGCCAAGGAACAGGAACGTTTGGCACGTGAACAGCAAAAAAGAAGCTGAACGTACAGCTAAGCAACGTGAAAAACTTACTCAGGATATTGTGGGTACCTTTGCTAAAAGTGCAGCACGTAGTCTTGGTGGTAGTACCGGCCAGAAAATTGTGCGTGGTCTATTAGGTTCCCTCTTCGGGCGTAAATAACCCTCCTTTCTCCGATCGAAAACATCATTTTTATGGGATATTTTTATATCCCATAATTTTTTTATGGTTTTATGCTTTTAGTATATTGTAAAAGCATTTTATAAGATGTATTTTAAATACATCTTATAAATAACAGCCATGAGAGATCAACTATGACTCCACAGCAAATTGACCTTGTAAAAGCCACTGTTCCTGTACTTCGTGAAAATGGGGTTGCCCTGACCGGTTATTTCTATAACCGCATGCTAGGCAATAATCCTGATTTGAAAGAAACCTTTAACATGGGACATCAACGCAGTGGAGCTCAAGCACAAGCCTTGGCAGGTGCGGTTCTGGCTTATGCTGAAAATATCGAAGATCCATCTGTGCTGTTACCCGTGGTTGAGCTGATCGCACACAAGCACGTGAGCTTAAATATTAAGGCACCGGACTACGGTATTGTTGGGGAAAACCTTTTATATTCGATCAGTGAAGTGCTGAACATTTCTATGGATGATCCACTGATTGATGCTTGGGCTGCAGCATACGGTCAACTGGCGGATCTGTTTATTGCAACTGAAAAAGCGATTTACGACCAGCATGAACAGACTAAAGGTAGCTGGTTAGGCTGGCGCAACTTCAAGATTGCCAAGAAAGTCGTGGAAAGTGATGAAATCACTTCGTTCTACCTGACTCCAGTTGACGGCGGTCCATTACCAAAATATGAAGCCGGCCAATACATTTCAGTACGTGTATTCGTGCCTGAGCTGAACCTAAAACAGCCACGCCAATATACTCTATCGACTTGCCCACAAGCGGATTACCTGCGTATCTCGGTGAAACGTGAAGACCAGAAAGGCGACATGGTTCCAGGCTGGGTATCCAATACCCTACACAGCCTGCCAGAAGGTTCGGAAATTGAAGTCTCTGCACCGACAGGTAACTTCTACCTGATCGATCCGAACAAACGTAATGTGTTCATCAGTGGTGGTGTAGGCTTGACTCCAATGGTAGCCATGCTGAACCAGCTGGTGACTCTGGATATGCCGCAGCCGGTGACTTTCATTCATGCCTGCCGTAGCAAACAGGTACATGCAATGAAACAGCATATTCATGACCTGAAAGCCAAATACCCACGTTTAAGCACAATGACTGCTTATGAATTCCCGCACCCAAGCGATAAACTGGGCGAGGATTATGATGTTGCCGGTCGACTGGACTTAAGCACTGTAGATAGCGCATTATTACCAGCCAATGCAGACTACTATCTCTGTGGCCCAATGCCATTTATGGCTGAACAGCAAAAAGCGCTTGTCGCTCGCGGAATCCCTGCTGAGAACATTCATAGCGAAGCCTTTGGCACAGGTGGTGTACGCCACTAAATGCTTCTTCAGCTTAAAATAAAAACAGAGGGTTAGTCTGGTATGCTAGACTAACCCTAATTTTTTTCGTCAAAAACATCAGTATTATCATGCAACTGAATAAATTTACTGACTATGCGCTGCGCATACTGATGTATGTTGCACAACCTCGTGATCTGCCTTATACGATTGCCGAGCTGGCGGAGCGCTTACAGATTTCGCAGAACCATGCCATGAAAATCGTCTACTTTATGGCGAAACAGGACTGGCTCATTACCTCTCGCGGTAAAGGGGGTGGAATCCGTCTCAATCCGGCTGCCCTGAAAGTTCAGCTAGGACAGATTGTGCGTATTCTACAACGTGATAACCAGATTGTAGAATGTAATGATCCACCTTGTATATTACGTACCAATTGCGGATTAAAAGGCATTCTGGATCAGGCTGTGGAGCAGTTCTATACCAGTCTGGATCAACATATTCTGGGTGATGTCGTTGAACCGACTAAGGAATATTTTAGCATCCAGTCACCGATTAGTCTGATCAATCTCTAATACCCTTATTCTATTGAACAATTCTAAAGTTCGCTTGCCCGCCCGACTTCCTTTATAATAGCTTCTTGTATAATTAGTCATTGAAGTTGAGTCATGCATCACAGCAGAGGAAAGTCGAAAAACAGTAAGGCATCAAATGCCCCAAAGCAAAAGATCAGCTATGAAAAAAAGGTCGATCCAGCCATTACTGAATATTCGGTACAAGCCCTCAACTGGTTACGCAAAGCTGAGTTCCTGATGAGTGCACCCAAGCTGAGCTTGTGTGTAGAAGATACCGGTTATGAAGTGGCTTTTGCTGGCCGCTCTAATGCAGGTAAATCGAGTGCCATCAATGCCCTGACCAATCAGAAACAGTTGGCCCGTGCGTCCAAAAAACCAGGCCGTACCCAGATGATCAACTTCTTTAGCCTTGGCAATCCGGATCAGCGTCTGGTCGATTTGCCGGGTTATGGCTACGCAGCTGTCCCAGAAGCCATGAAAATTGTCTGGCAGAAAGAACTGGAAAACTATCTGATTCACCGCAAGAGCCTGCAAGGTCTGGTGTTGCTGATGGATATCCGTCACCCGCTACAACACTTTGATGTGATGATGCTGGAATGGGCGTATTCACGTAAATTATTCGTACATGTCCTGCTGACCAAAGCCGACAAGCTGAACCGTGGCCCCGCTTCGAAAGCGCTACAAGAAGTGAAAGCCAAACTGAAAAAGATGAAGCTGGATTTCTCGATTCAACTATTCTCTTCTCTAAACAAGCAAGGTTTGGAAGAATTGGCCAGTGTGATGGGCGGCCGTTTGAACTTCACTTTGAATCAAGCACCTGAATTTGATCTGGACAGCATTCCTGAAGCTTCAATGCATGATTTAAACGAAGCTGATGAACCAATTGAATTATTAGAAGATGAAGATAAAACCAACAGCGCTCATGAAGTCACTGCCAGTGAACTGAATGATCTGGACGCGCCTCTAGAAGCCGATCCAGCTGAGATTGTCGAACAGGATCCACAAAAATAAGCCGAATGTGTTTCATCGGATAAAAGAATGTCCCGTATTGCCTGCTGCAATTCGGGATATTTTTTTCATACTGTCTTGATCAAGCAGTGATGGATTCACACCATGTCTTTACTTTCGCGCTTCAAAACAACAAGAATTGGCTCTTCCATTTCCTATTTTATCCAGCCTCGCAAAGTCAGCTTTGAATGGCAAGACACTCCAGTCGACTGGATTCCTGATCAGCCCTTTGCCAGTTACTTCGCTAATGAAATTAACAATATTCTACCCGCGGGTGAACTCTGGTTCTGCCGTTTATATAACAAAGTCCTCCCCCAGATCACTGACGAAAAATTAAAGCATGATGTGTAGGCGTTTATCCGTCAGGAAGCCATGCATGCCCAGGCACATAATTCGGCCAATAAAGAATATTGATCTGAACGCCAGATTGATATCCAGCGCAATCTGAATATCATGCATTTCCTATTTAACAAGCTGCTCGCCGATCAGCCATTCGGTCTCGAAATTCCTAAAATCTTAGAACACCAATGGGATCTGTTTCGTCTCGGTATCATTGCGACGATAGAACATATGACCTGTGTCTTGGGTAAATATGCACTCTACAATACTGAATGGGAACGTCTGGGTGCTGATCCGAATATGCTAGATCTGGAAAGAATGGTTACGTATTTCCCAGTTAGATAACCGCCTGTTGCCAAATCCACTGTGGTTAGTATCCCAACAGCTCGGCTACTTAATGCCCTGGTATGATCCGGTGTATGAAGGCAGTACCGATGATGCGCTGCATTATCTCAACCATTCACAGGCAGCCAAACGTGCTACTCTCAAAGTCGCTTAAGCTTGCCTGTTATTACAATTTCTAACAGCAGGGATCGCTTCCCTGCTTTTTATTTGTCCTAAGATAGAAATATAACAATCATAATCAGGAGGGAGTTATGCAAGCACGGATTTCTGTGATTACCCTCGGTGTGCTCGATCTGGAAGCTTCACTACACTTTTACCGTGACGGACTGGGTTTTCCCAGTGAAGGAATTATGGGTGAAGAGTTTGAATATGGCGCGGTGGCTTTTATTCAATTACAACCTGGTCTTAAGCTTGCCTTATGGCCATAGCGTAGTATCCAGCAAGATACCGGTCTGGAGCCAAGCCCAATCTGTCCGACTCAAATGACTCTGGGGCATAATGTCTATGGTCCCTTAGAAGTCGATCAAGCAATGGCACAGGCAGAACGTGCCGGTGCTAAAATTATTAAACCTGCACACACGACTTTTTATGGCGGATATGCAGGTTATTTTCAGGATCCCAATGGTCATCTCTGGGAAATTGTCTGGAATCCAGACTTAGATAAAGCTGAATTAGACAAAGATTAAACTGGCACTTCAGGCTCGCGGGTATGTCGATCTACCACCACACTAATCATCATATCGCCCTGTACATTGACCACAGTACGTACGGTATCCAGCAGACGGTCAATCGGAAGTAAAATCGCAATCGCTTCAGCAGGCAGCCCCACCGATTGCAGCACCATGATCATGGTGACCATGCCGGCGCTTGGAATACCCGGTGCACCTAGGGACGCAATCATTGCCGTGGCACAAACCACCAGCTGCTGACCTAAGGTTAGATCCAGCCCCATCAGATTGGCAATAAACAAAGCTGCGGCTGCTTCATAAAGTGCTGTTCCATCCATATTCAGCTGCGTGCCAAGTGGAATCACAAAACCGGCTGTTTGCGGACGTACCCCTAGATTTTCCTGCGCGCACTTTAAAGAAATCGGCATGGTTGCCGAACTGGAACTGGTGGCAAAGGCGGTAATTAATGCACTACGGGTGCCTTTAAAAAAGGTCAGTGGATTCATTTTTCCGAAGATCCATAGCAATAACGGCAACACCACTATCCCATGAAAAATTGTGGTCCCTGTCACGACTGCCGCAAACTCGGCCAGACGGCTCAGTACTGAAATATCTTCAGTGGCAATTAACTTGGCGAGTAATGCAAAAATCCCAATCGGTGCCAGTTTCATGATCCAGCCAATCATCAACATCATGATGTCAAAAAACTGGTGACTGAGTTTACGCACAGTACGGAAGCTGTTTCCACCTGCGACCAGAGCCACACCGATAAATAGAGCAAAAATTACAACGGCTAGGACATTGCCATCAGCAAAGGCCTTAAAAGGATTGATTAGGGTATTCTGAATAAAATTAGTAAAGAAAGACGACGGCGTTAAGGTATCAGGCGTTTGATGCTGAGCCATGGCATCCTGAAACATCACCACATCCACACCTCTCCCTACATCAAACAGATGTGCACAAGTGAGGCCAAGAATCAGTGCCAATGAGGTGGTGGTCACACAACACAGCAAAGTAATTTTCCAAGTTCGACTCAGCTGCCCCCCCGCCTGCAGATTAGACACACCAACCACGATTGAAGTAAAAATCAGAGGAATCAAAATCATTTTCAGCAGGCCAATAAAAAGGCTGCTGGCAATTCCAATCCCGTACAGGCCGACATTAAAAAATGTGCTTTGCGGAAATAAAGTCAGTAAAAATCCAAACAGTACCCCCACTACGGCGGCAATTAAAATCTGCGTATTTAAGCTCATTTCACATGCATTTTTAATATTGATCTTAAGGGCACTATGCCATGCAAGTGCTAGAGAATCGAGTAATTTTTTATAAAGAGCCGTGCTTAAAAAGGTATAAAGCCGGATCTGGGATCCGGCTTTATTTAAATTAAAAGTATACTTTATTGGGTTTCAATTTCACGTAAACGGATCAGGCCTTCTTGTGTGGTACTGCAGACCAGCTCACCATTTTGCCACATGCGGCCAAAGTTCAGACCACGCGAACTGGCACTTTGAGTAGCATCCATGTCGTATAACATCCATTCATCTACCCGGAACGGTTTATGGAAATACATGGCGTGATCAATACTGGCACATTGCAAGCTTGGTGAAAGATAACTCAAACCATGCGGACGTAGCGCCGTGGTCATTAAGGTAAAGTCTGAATAGAAAGCAGCAATCGCCTGATGCAGGGAAATCTCATCCACTTCTGCAGCGATCTTTCCATGAGTACGGATATAGTGCGCATAATTCGGCGCTTCCGGTTGCGGCTGGAATGGGTTCACCGGCATTACAGGACGAATCTCGACATGACGGTCACGCATGAAAGACGCACGTACATTTTCCGGAATAAATTCAATAATCTGCCGGGTGAGTTCTGCTTCATTTTTCAGGCTTTCTGCCGGTGGATATTCAGGTTCTGAAATCTGATAGTTCAGGCCTTCTTCCTGATGCGCAAAAGAAACCATACACATGAAAATGGTACGGCCATGCTGAATGGCGCGAACCTGACGACTGACGAAACTTTTGCCATCACGGATACGGTCTACTTCATAAATGATAGGTGCGTTGACATCGCCACCAAACAGGAAATAGGCATGCAATGAATGCGCAGGACGATCTGTAGTATAAGACGCAGCACGTAGAGCCTGTCCCAGAACCTGCCCACCAAATACGCGCTTGCCTACCAGATTACGACTAATTCCCCGGAAAATATTTTCTTCTAACTTTTCTAAACTGAGCAGCTCGACCAGTTCCTGTGTTAAGGCATTCATAAGCAACCTGTGTGATATTGGCAAGATCCAGAAGTGTAGAAATAAATCTATACAATTTATTCTGAATATTCTGCCATAAAATCCAAGCAATCTTCTAAAGATTGATTGACTGTTCTGTCAACTGCTCTTGCAACTTACTAGGAAAAACATCTGCTTTCGCGCTAAAATTGAACCACTTCGATTGAATTTGTCAGAAAATGACATATTGTTTGTTTTTATAATCAATCAAAATAAATTCCCTCAGAAATTCTGTAGTTTTGGTCAGTAAAATTAGGAGTAACTATGTCCAAGAGTGGCTTTGGTCAAATGTATCGCAAGCTTTCAAGTAAGCTACTTGATCTTGTGGTCACCCCACATATTCTTGGGAAAGTACCAAGTGAAGTGACAACTCCTACTGCTGACCAGACTCCGGCAGCGCAGCAGAAAATTGTCTGCTATATCTTGCAGAATCATTCACGCAGTAATGCGCTGGTAGTTGATGCAGAAACTCGCCGTTTAAATATGCCACCTGCGCTCGATCCTCTACAGATTGGTGACAGCAAGGAAAAGGCTTCAGTGCTGTTCCTGCAGTACCATGATGAGAATAATCTGCTTAGCTCACCACCACATGCCTTTCCACCACGTCTGTTACGTCTGATTGAAGTACTCGAAAAAAATCCTGAACTAGACGTGGAACTAGTACCGGTCACTGTGCTCTGGGGTCGTGATCCTGAAAAAGAAGATTCCTGGTTCAAGCTTTTATTTACCGATACCTGGTCAACACCAAGCCGAGTCAAACAGCTGGTGAATATCGGTCTGCATGGCCGCCAGTCTTATCTGGAGTTTCATGAGCCGCAATCTTTACGCGCCCTCATGGACTTTGCCAAAGAAACCTATCCAAATTCAGCGCCAGCGACCTATATTGTTAGCCGACTAAATGATTATCTAGATGCACAGCGTGAAGTGATTCTCGGCCCTGACCTGTCAGATCGCCGTAATGTGATGCATGGCCTGATTAAATCTCCGGATGTACAGGCGGCTATTCGTAACGAAAGTATCCGTAGCAAAATCAGTATACTGGAAGCAGAACGTCGTGCGATTGGCTATCTGAATGAAATTGTATCGGACTATTCTCATTCTACCGTGCGTTTCGCCGATAAAGCCCTGACCCGTTTATGGACCCAGCTCTATGACGGTGTTGAAGTGCATAATTTCAGTACAGTGCGTGAACTGGCCAAAGATTATGAAATTGTCTATACGCCATGTCACCGCAGTCATATCGACTATTTGTTATTGTCTTACGTAATCTATCGCCGTGGCCTAATGGTGCCTTATATTGCGGCAGGCGATAACCTGAACATGCCATTTGTGGGTCAGATCTTACGGGGTGGTGGTGCTTTCTTTATCCGTCGTACCTTCCGCGGCAATGCACTTTATACCACTGTATTTAAAGAGTATCTGTATAGCGTGCTGTCGCGTAATACTCCACTGGAATACTTTATCGAGGGTGGCCGTTCACGTACTGGTCGTCTGCTGCCACCAAAAACCGGCATGCTGGCGATGACCATACATGGTCATTTACGTGGCAAGGCCAAGCCAATTGTCTTTGTTCCGACTTATATCGGCTATGAACGCCTGATGGAAGGTGGTACTTATGTCGGTGAGATGAACGGCAAGCCGAAAGAAGCAGAATCTATTTTCGGTATCCTGAAAACCTTGCGCAAAATTGAACGTATTTTTGGCAAGGTCCATCTGAATTTCGGTGAACCGGTATTTCTGGATGACATCCTGAAACAGCATGGTGCAGAACATATCAAAATTGAAAAGAATGATGATCCGATTCCGCAGCCGGTATCTGATGCAGTCAATAGTTCTGCCCAAGCTATTCTGGAAAATATCAACCGTGCAGTCGTGGTGAATCCGGTTTCACTGCTGTCACTCATTTTATTGGCAACACCGAAACATACCCTGGACGAAGAAATCTGTATCAAGCAGCTGGATACCTACCGTAATCTGCTGGTGGCTTTACCTTATGATGAGCGTATGCAAATTACCTCACTTTCAGGTAAAGAGATTATTGCCTATGCAATGAAGCTCAAGCTGATCAAACGGGTGAAACATGTTCTGGGCGATATTATTGCGATTGAAGATAATCAGGCTGTATTGCTGACCTATTTCCGTAATAACATCGTGCATAGTTTTGTACTGCCTTCCCTGATTGCAGCACTGGTAGAACACAACGGCATGATTCGTCGTGAAGATGCGATTAATGCCAGCAGTACGCTCTATCCGTTCCTGAAAGCCGAGCTGTTCCTGAAATGGAAAGAAGACGAAATTCAGCAACAAGTTGACGCATATATCGATGCTTTACTTGCAACTAACCTGATCAGTGAAGATGGTGAAAATCTGGTAGCACCAGCACCAAATACTGAAGCGCATCACCAGCTTGAAGTTCTGGCTGCTCCAGTGACCCAAAGTCTGGAACGTTACTATATGACACTGGCTTTAATCACTCAGCGTGGACCAGGCAACATTTCGACCCGTCAGGTGGAAGAACTGAGTCATCTGGTGGGGCAACGCCTTTCTGTACTATATGAATTCAACTCACCAGAATTCTTTGATAAAGCCTTATTCCAAAGCTTTATCAAAGTTTTGACGCAAAAAGGCTATATATGTACCAACGAAGACAATGCCATTGTCTATGATGAGCAGCTAACCAATGTTGCGCAGTATGCAGATCTGGTACTGGATGAAGTGAAGCTGCAAATGCTGCATCACATCACGTCCTTTACCGATGAAGAGCTGAAAGAAGCATTAGATGCAGTTGCGGCTGAACAAGCCAAGAAACGTGCGAAACGCAAGAAAAAGTAAAGCTTAAGTAAAGGAAAAGAGAGGTTTTGGCCTCTCTTTTTTTTGCTTGAGAATTAATAAAAAATAATAGATATCCCCTCTCCTTTTAGAAGATGGTTAGAGAGAGGTGATTTAAAAAACCCTCCTCCTAACCTCCTCCCAGAGGAAGGAGGAACTTCCAAATTTATTAATCAGTCTTATTCATCAACTCTACATAATCCTGAAAACAATCTGGATATTGTAATTCAAATCCCATCTTTTCAATTCTTGTGGCATACAGCTTTTTACCCGTCACCCTGTCACTTTCCACTTTCAATATAGGTACGCCCATCTGCTGCTGGAACCATTGCAGGACTTCATGCAGAAGTCTTGGCTGATTATTGGTCAAAATATATGAAGAATCAGGATGTTCCACGTGAATCATCTGAGCCAGAAAACGTGATAAATCTTCAATATGAATCCGATTCGACCAATGCAGATTCGGATAGCTGGTCATTGATGCTGCCATTTTCTGCATACGTGCCACAGAAGTCCCATAAATCCCACTTGGGCGGATAATGGTGCATTGTTCAGGATAAGCGGCGAGATACGCCTGTTCCATGTGATGCAGAATTTCACCTTGAGCATCATTCGAATGAATTTCAGTCTCATCATCCACGCTTTCACCCGCATTCTGTCCATAAACCCGGGTTGATGACACCACCACCATTCTTTTTACCGGATGAAATTTCAAGGCAGTAACGATTGGCTGAACCGAATCGAGATAAGTATGCTGATAGGCTTCGACACAACTCTGTTTGGGACTAAGTAACACATAGACCCAATCTATCGGAGCGACTACACTTAAATCCAGAGTGTGCACATCTTGAATCAGATGAGTTGCGAATGAATCTGTTTTGGGACTTTGGCTAATTGTGCTAATTTGATGACCTTGCTCAAATAATTGTTTAGCTACCCGCTCGGATGTTTTACCATAACCAATAAATAAAATATGCATTCGACACCGAATCACAGACCTGGTTGAGGGGACATGGCTGCAGTCCATCAGTTACAAGGCGTTGGCAATGCCGCCGCTGCTTTACTCGAAAAACTAAATATCTTTAATACTGATGATTTGCTTTTTCATCTACCACGTGACTATGAAGACCGTAGCACGATCATTCCCATGAATCAATTGACAGTGGGACGCAGCTATTTGATGGAAGGTGTCGTGAAAGGGGTTGATTTCCCTCCCGGTAAACGCAAGTCCATGGCGGTGTTACTGGATGATGATTCTGGCAAAGTAACCTTGCGCTTTTATCATATTTATAAAGGCATTACCAATCGCTGCAAGCTCGGTAACCGTTTAAGAGTCTTTGGTGAAGTGCGAGTCGGTGCGCGTGGCCTGGAAATGTATCATCCAGAGCTGCAAGTGATTACTGAACATACACCTCTGCCTCATACCCAACTCACCTCGATCTATCCGGCAACCGAAGGACTGACTCAGCCCAAGCTGCGGGAATATATTAAACAGGCACTAGAACTGCATAGTGATGATTTGCCTGAACTGTTGCCACAAAAATTTAGCAATGGTTATGGCCTGAAGCAGGCATTGGAATATATTCATCATCCGCCGCTGAACGCCAATATGTTGCAGCTCACTCAAGGCTCACATCCGGCACAGCAGCGTCTGATTTTTGAGGAACTGGTAGCACATCAAATTAGTTTGCTGACCCGGCGTGCTTTTATTCAGCAGATTGAAGCCCCTTCATTCTCCCCGAGTAAAACCTATGCCAAACAGCTTCTGGCTGGTTTGCCTTTCGAAATGACCGGTGCGCAAAAACGTGTATCCAAAGAAATTGCTAAAGACCTGAAGCAGAATAAACCGATGCTGCGTCTGGTGCAGGGTGATGTGGGTGCAGGAAAAACCTTGGTTGCCGGCGTAGCAGCCTGTCATGCCCTAGAAGAAGGCTGGCAAGTCGCGCTGATGGCACCCACTGAAATTCTGGCCGAACAGCATTACCTCAACTTCAAGCGCTGGTTCGAACCACTCGGTTTAAATGTCGCCTGGCTTTCCGGGAAACAGAAAGGTAAAGCGCGTGCTGCAGCAGAGCAAGTGATCCGTGATGGTAGCGCGGATCTGGTGGTGGG
Source organism: Acinetobacter variabilis (assembly GCF_000369625.1). GTDB lineage: Bacteria > Pseudomonadota > Gammaproteobacteria > Pseudomonadales > Moraxellaceae > Acinetobacter > Acinetobacter variabilis. Next base: position 494,969 of record NZ_KB850112.1, on the reverse strand, counting down.
CACACATGCCCTGTTTCAGGAAAATGTCGAGTTTGCCAAACTGGGCTTAGTGATTATTGATGAGCAGCATCGTTTTGGGGTCGATCAACGCTTAGCCTTGAGAAATAAAGGCTTGGATGGCATGTCGCCGCATCAACTGGTGATGACCGCGACCCCGATTCCACGCACGCTTGCCATGTCAGCCTATGGGGATCTGGATACTTCGATTATTGATGAACTCCCACCGGGCCGTACTCCGATCCAGACTGTGACTATTCCGTTAGATCGGCGAGAAGAGGTTTTGCAACGGATTGCCACGAATTGTGCTGAAGGTAAGCAAGCTTATTGGGTATGTACCTTGGTAGAGCAATCTGAAATACTGGATGCCCAAGCTGCAGAAGCAACCTTTGCCGAAATTAAGGAACGCTTTCCTGAACTGAATATCGGTCTGGTACATGGCAAGATGAAAGCCGATGAAAAACAGGCAGTCATGCAGGAATTCAAAGACAACAAACTGCAGCTACTCATTGCTACAACCGTAATTGAAGTCGGAGTCGATGTCCCGAATGCGTCCATTATGGTGATTGAAAATGCCGAGCGTCTCGGCCTGTCACAACTACATCAGCTGCGTGGCCGGGTGGGTCGTGGTGCCAAAGCCAGTTTCTGTGCCTTACTCTATAAAAATCCATTGTCCCAAAATGGTCAGGAACGTCTGCGCATCATGCGTGAAACCAATGATGGATTTATCATTGCCGAGAAAGATCTGGAATTACGTGGTCCAGGTGAATTACTGGGTACCAAACAGACCGGTGATATGGGTTTCCGTGTAGCCAAGCTGGAACGTGATGATCACTTGTTGAATCAGGCCCATTATGTCGCCCAGCAGATGCTAAAAGATTATCCAAAACAGGCGGATGCATTATTAAAACGCTGGCTACCTGAGGCTCCACGCTATGCCTATGTTTAAGCTGTTACAACAGGGTAAACTCTGGCTGAATCGTTTACAGCCTTGTCAGCTGTGCCAGACAGATTATCAAAACCTGCATTCTGTCTGTCAGGATTGCTGGCAACAGTTACCTTGGGCACATCAGACCATTCAGCGTCAGGAAATGCAGTTTCAGGTGGCGTGTGACTATGCCTACCCAATGGATCGCCTGATTCAATTATTTAAATATGAACAAAAGCTGCATCTGGAACCTTTATTGGCAGGTGCATTACTGACCTTAAAATTTCCTAAAGTCAGTGCAGTGGTTCCTATGCCGATTTCAACCGAACGGCTGGTCGAACGTGGCTATAATCAATCCCTATTACTGGCCAAGCATGTTGCCAAACACTTACAAGTTCCCGTCTGGCAGCCCATTGAACGACTCAAGCAACATTCACAAAAAGGTTTAAGCCGTCTGGAACGTATCGAAGACATTGAAGCCCAATTCAGGGTCACTACCTCTTCAAAAGTTCGTTATCGTAAGGTTCTGATTATCGATGATGTGGTTACGACTGGCAGCTCGATTCGAGCTTTAAGCCAGCAACTGGAAAAACTGGGCTGCCAGCAGATTTATGCCGCTTGTCTGGCAGGAGCCAAACTTTAAATCAGGCTTGTACCAATAAGTTCTTTTTAACCCAGGGTATGACAATTTCTGTAGTCAATGGTGCAAGTTTCACATCTTTCTGATTCAGGTCCACCCATTTCATCTCGGCAATCTCAGCTTCAATATGTGGTTTGCCATCTAATTGCACCAGATAAACATAACTGACCAGTTGATGATCCGGTTCGTTGGCAGTTTGAGTTTCAAAACGCCCGATAAATTGCTGAATCTCAGCCTGACAGCCAATTTCTTCCTGAATTTCACGTAGCAGGGTGCGTTCAGGTGCTTCATCCGGTTCCAACTTGCCACCGACTTGCATGAAACAGTCAGTATTTTTCTTACGAACCACCAGCAGCTGCTGATCAGAATTCAAAATAATGGCAGCTGCAACGGTAATAATTTTCATGAATTCGGAACGATCAAATAGGAAATCCCTATTTTACGAGATCTTCCTGATCGACCATACCCCATTTTGCTTCAGGCGGCTGGTAATCTTGAAATTTCTGCAAAATTTCTTCGAAGTCATCACTCACAATCAAAGCTTCAGTAAAACGTGGCTTGGTAAAACCTTTGTCTGTGGTCATCTGAATGAATTTAAGCAGATCATCATAAAAGCCATCGACATTAAGAAAAGCACAAGGTTTTTTATGAATCCCGAGTTGAGCCCAAGTCCACTGCTCAAAAATTTCCTCTAGCGTTCCAGCCCCACCGGGAATGGCAATAAAACCATCGGAAAGTTCTGACATTTTGGTCTTACGCTCATGCATATTATCGACCACATACAACTTGGTAATATGCGGATGTGCCAGTTCGCGATTTACTAAGGATCTTGGAATGACACCAATGACCTCGCCCCCTGCAGCTAAGGCACTATCTGCTACAATGCCCATTAATCCGGAACGACCCCCACCATAAATTAGTGTTTGCTGTCTTTTTGCCAGGGTTTGGCCTACCTTTTCAGCAATTTGTTTATAACCAGGTTCAGAACCTAGCGCTGAGCCACAGAAAATTGCGATAGAATTCATCATTTTCACCATTGCATTGCCGGTATATAGTACGCAGGCAGCGCCTGAGAGTTTTTTTTCAAAAATAACTGCACAATCAGTGTTTTTATTCAATTCCTTGTCTAAAATACACGCATTTAGATTAACATACTGCGCAAGGGAGAAAAGACAGCATGCTTGAAGCCTTTTACGCCACAGAGCGCGGTAGCCTAGAAGATGCCACCATCAATGGTGATTTCGACCTGCATCCGGAACTGGTTTGGATAGATTTAATTGCGCCTTCACAGGAAGAACAGCAATGGATTCTGGATGCCTATAAGCAAAACCTGCCCACCTTAAAATCTCTGGAAGATATTTCTTCGAGTGCCCGATTTTACCGTGATGATGATGGTATTTTGCACATCAGTACCTATTTCTTAACGAAAAATAAAAATTATCAGGTCGAAAGTGAACATGAGGATGATGCCAGCATCCTTGCAACGGTTCAGACAGTCGCTTTCATTTTGCATAAAGATCGGCTCTTTACCCTACGTGGTGAAAAGCTGGTAGCTTTCCGGGCCTTTCGTGCCCGTGCGCGTCGCAATGATTATGATATTGACTATAAAGATCCAACCTGGATTTTGCTGGGTTTGCTCGAGGCCAAACTGGATGAGTTGGCCGATATTCTGGAAGATGTACATAAGGATCTGGAAAAATACTCAACTGAAGTTCTGAATAACCGGCATCGTGAGCAGATCCTCGATCTGGATGACATGATTACCCGTCTGGCCCAACTGGAAGATATGCTCGGAAAAGCTCAGCTGTGTCTGATCGATTTACGACGGGTACTTACCTTCCTGTCACGTCCACGAGCCTTAGGCAGTCATATTTATGATGCGGATATTCGGGAACTCAGTGAAGACGTTCGCTCACTGGTCGAGCATGATGCCTTCCTGTTCCAGAAAGTCCGCTTCTTGCTGGATACCACGTCCGGATTCATTAACACTGAACAGAATGATACGATCCGTCGCTTCTCGATTTTACCGAGTATGCTTGCCCCACCCATGCTGATTGCCAGTATTTACGGGATGAACACTGATGTCTTGCCCTTCGCTCAAGGTTCGATGAGCTTTGTGATGGTGAGCATTATTATTATGGGCTTTTTGATTGGGCCATTGATTTACTTTAGATGGAAGAAGTGGATTTAGAATCCCTCCTAATTTCTCCTAAGGGAGAAATTTCCCTCTCTTTTCAGGTGATGTGCAGTACTGCTGCTCAAGGGTGAGGTCAGAATTAACCCTCTCTAACTCTCTTGTGCTTAGATTTAAGGCAGTGCTTTAAATCTCGCCCAGAGAGAAAAGACTTCCAATATTTGCTTAAAGTTCGAGTCTAGGCCCATTTTCTCCACTTTTTTAAAATACAAGTCCCCTCTCCTTTCAGGAGAGGGTTAGGGAGAGGTTAATTAACTAATCCCTCCTAAGCTCCCTTTGAGAAAAGGAGGAATTTTTTTTAAAATATACCGGCAATAAAAAAGCACCTTTCGGTGCTTTTTTATTTACTGAATGATCTGTAGATCATCCTGCAAATGACAGGCCTGAATGATCTTCATCATTTTCTCAGGAACCGCTTTAAACTGTAGTCCTCGTGCTTGTGGAGTTTGGCGCAACCAGCGCACCAGAACTGCCAAAGCCAAAGTACTACCCTGCTCAAGTCCAGCCAGATTAACTATCACAGGAAACTTGTCCTGTGACTGAATGACGCGCAGACCATCTAAGTAATAGCTCTGCGCATTGTCAGCGTCAATCTTGCCTGAAACCTGCAGTTCCTGATTATTGAATTGAATCACAGCTCACCTATCTTATTTTTTCTTGTCAATCGCCGCTTCAGCATCTGGCTTGAAGTTAGCAATGGCTTTATCCAGGTTACCACCATTACGTTTTACTGTAGCCGCAAACTGGTTACGGAACTGCAGACCTAGGTCAATACCAGACACATTGATGTTACGGATTTTCCATTGTGAACCTTTATCAACCAGCTGGAAAGCAACCGGAATTTTCTCGCCTTTGTTATTAAAGTCGATGGTCACCACAGGATTTTTGTTGTTAGTCGCCTTGTAAGGACGAACGCTGTAAGTCTGGTTACTGAACTTAGAGAAAGCCGTACCATAATTTTCAATCAGGGTTTCACGGAAGTTTTTTTCAAACTGTGCACGCTGCGCCGCAGTACTATACTGATTGGTCGCATAAGTCCCCATCACGATCCGAGTAAACGATTGTGAATCGATATACGGGTCAAGGTTCTGACGGACAATCGTTTTCACAAGCGCAGGATTATTCTGCAATTTGGCATGATCGGTTTTAAGACGATCAATCAAATTGTCTGCAACTCTTTTAATAAAAGCAGGTGGGGCTTCAGACGGTGCAGCAAACACTGTACCAGCAACCATTGTTGAAAGAATGCTTGCAGCAAGCGTTTGTTTTACTAAAGTCTTCACTCAAATCTCCTCAATCTGTTATTCAACAAATGCAGGTTCTGCATCTGTTGTTTCTGAAAATGCAGCTTCTTCTGAGGCACTTTCCTGACTATCTGACGATTTTCCGGCACCGCCGGTAATAAATTTCGTCACTAAATCTTCAATTTCCATGGTCCCTTGAGTGTTCACAATCTGCTCACCACGTTTCAAGTAAGTCAGACCGCCACCTGGAATAATTTTCAGATACTTTTCACCCAATAAACCATTTGTTGCTACCATAATGTAAGCATCTTCATCAATATTGGTGATGGATTTCATGTTGTCTAATAGTTGTTTTTCCATTGATTTTTGTTGCGCAGGATCGGCTGCGGTATAGTCTGAACTATAACGTAACTCTTCGAGGGCTTCCTGTTGAACCTGCTTGAGCTGCTCGGCATTAAAGGATGTCAAAGAGCCATCCAGTGTCATATAGACTGTGGCTAAACGGGTCACCGGATCAAGTGTAATTTTATCGACCTGACCGACTTTCACCCCACTTAAAGCAACTTTAGCGCGTGGTTTGATGCCATTTATATTTTCAAAAGTCGCTGTCATCTGATAGCTATCAGAAATATTGGTGCCTACCAGACCGCTGACACGCATCGCCAAGAAGAACAGGGCGATCCCGAAAAGAATGACAAAAACACCAACGGCCAGCTCACTAGTACGTGATTTCATTAAATACCTCCGAACATGACCGCAGTCAACACGAAATCAAAACCTAATACGCACAGCGAAGAATAGACGACCGTACGTGTTGTAGAAGTTGCGATACCTTCTGATGTTGGTTCACAGGCATAACCCTGATAAACCGCGATCCAGGTACAAATTAATGCGAAAACAAAACTCTTGATAATGGTGCCATTCAGGACATCTTTATAGAATCGCACGGTACTTTCCATGCCACTCCAATATGCCCCTTCATCAGCACCCAGAAAATCAACGCCTACCATTTTTCCGCCCATAATCCCGACCGCAGCAAAGATCACTGAGAGCATTGGCAAGCTAAAAATACCGGCCCAAAGGCGTGGTGAAATCACCCGTTTTAAGGGATCAACCCCGATCATTTCCATACTGGACAATTGCTCGGTCGCTTTCATCAGACCAATTTCGGCGGTTAAAGCAGAACCGGCACGACCCGCGAACAGTAAGGCAGCAACCACAGGTGCCAATTCACGTAACAGGGTTAAAGCCACTGCAGTACCAAGCATCGCTTCACTACCAAATGTCGACAGGATGGTATACATCTGCAAACCGAGTACCGAACCAATAAACAGGCCAGATACCGCAATAATCAAGAGTGACAACACCCCAACCCGATACATCTGATAAACAAACAGCTTTACTCCAAGCCAGGTCGGCATGGAAAAGAGAATCTGCAACAGCATCAGTGTTGCAACACCAATCCCCTGAACACGTTCAATAACGCGTCTACCTAAGGCAGCAATGGCATTCATGAACGTACCTCATCACTTAAATAAGCCTGATGACTAAACTGATAATCTACCGGGCCTTCAACCGAACCGGTTAGGAACTGTTGCACAAAGGCTGAAGGATGATTTTTCAATTCCTCTGCTGTGCCCTCACCCTGGATTTTGCCTTCTGCGACCACATAGATGTAATCAGCAATCGATAAAGTCTCTGCTACATCATGCGAAACAATAATGGTTGTTAAATCCAATGCTTCACGTAGAGAGCGGATCAGTCGGGTCAAAACTCCCATGACAATCGGATCCTGCCCGGCAAAAGGCTCATCGTACATGATTAGTTCCGGGTCCAGTGCAATCGCACGAGCCAATGCGACACGGCGATTCATCCCACCAGACAGCTCTGAAGGCATCATCTGCTCTGCCCCACGCAGTCCTACTGATTCGAGTTTCAAAGCCACGATTTCAGCAATCAGATGTTCAGGCAATTTGGTATGCGCACGAATCGGAAAGGCAACATTTTCATAGACGCTCATGTCGGTAAACAGAGCGCCACTCTGGAACAGCATCCCCATACGTGCACGTGCGGAAAAAAGCTCGGAACGGGACATCTTGGCAATATCTTTACCATCCAGTAAAACCTGACCCTGTTCAGGCGTCAGTTGCCCACCGATCAACCTTAATAAAGTGGTTTTACCAGTTCCGGAAGGTCCCATAATGGCGGTAATCTGCCCACGACGAATGTTTAAACTGACATCGTCATAAATTACACGCTCACCCCGCTTGAAACTCAAATTCTTGACTTCAATCAAAGACTGAGGATCCTGCGCTGTTTGATTTTTCATAGCTGAGTTTATTCCTGCATTTTTTCAGCATGCATATGACAAAAGAACGAAGTTCAACATGTTAGCATTTGAAAATGAAGGGTCAAGTTCATGGAAAACATAATGCTCCATGCCTGGCCATATATTTCTAGTAATCAAAAATTTTATTTCGACGCGATTTTAACAGACTATGATCCATTTAAAAAATGATATACATAATAAATCAGATTGCATAAAAGCAAAATTACTGCAATGTAGGACATGTACTCCTCAATAATATGAAAGACTATAAAAAGACGCTTTCAGATTACGGATCATCATAAGCCCAGAAAAAGTTGATGAAGTGTAAGCGTCCGCTGAATCCCATACCTATTTTTTAATTCGATTTAGGTTTCCAGCAGTGCGGCAGCAATTCTTCAATTTGGGTCACTTTGTGTGTCGGTAACCTTTTCAGCACATCACTTAAATAGGCATACGGATCCAAGCCATTCAGCTTTGCTGACTGGATTAAAGTCATGATGTTTGCCGCTCGCTGACCACTGCGCAGCGAACCTGCAAACAGCCAGTTCTTGCGTCCCAACGCCCAGGGACGCATCTGATTCTCTACCCAATTGTTGCATATCGGTAGATTGCCATCATCCAGATAGCGGCTTAAGGCTGGCCAACGCTTCAGAGTGTAATTGATAGCCTTGGCGGTGGGAGAACTCGATGGCACTGTCAGATGATGTTGGTTGAGCCATTCATATAGTTGTTGCATCACTGGTTGACTATGCTGTTGTCGGTATTCGCGGCGGTCTTCCGCTGTACCATCGGTCTTTTTCCTGAGTTCTGCTTCTATCGCATACAGTTTCTGAATCAGCACTAAGGCCTGTTCAGCAACCTGACTTTTCCCAGTTACATGCAGTTCATGGAATTTACGACGTGCATGGGCCATGCACCCCACCTCAATCACCTGGCCTGATTTAAAACGTGCTTTATAACCACTGTAATCATCACAGACTAGATAGCCCTGCCAGCCTTTCAAGAACTCTTCAGCATGCTGGCCTGAACGACTATCCTGAAAGTCATAGATCACCGCCTGAACTGGATTATACTGTGTGGTGGCATAGGCCCAGACATAACCTTTCTTCGGTTTTTTATTATTCTCACCCATCCGCATGATGGTGACCGGTGTTTCATCTGCATGCAGCACCCGCTGTTGCAGCACCACCTCTTTTAAGGCATTGGCCAGAGGTTCCAGTTCTACACCGCAGCGACCTATCCAATCAGATAAAGTGGATCTGGACAGATCAATGCCAGCCCGCTGATAGATCAGGCGCTGACGGTACAGCGGCAAATGATCGGCATACTTCGATACCAGCACATGGCTGAGCAATTCAGGTGAAGCAATGCCTTTATCAATCACATAGGCGGGCATCGCTTGCTGAGTTAGAGTGTCACACTGATCACAGACCCATTTACCACGCACATGCTGTTCCTTATAGAACTGTGCCGGTCTGAAATGCAGTTTTTCACTGACATCTTCGCCGATACGACGGAGTTGGCAGCCACAAGCACATTGGGTTGATGCAGGTTCATGCTCAATACGGATGGTGTGTAGATGATCTGGCAGTGGTCGACGTTTAGGTTTATTGGTTTTGGCTTTCTGTGTCGCTGCATTGGTTTTATCTGCATTTAGCCGTTCCAGTTCTAGATCAACCGCGGCAATATCTTCTTCAACCGCTTCATCCCAGAGATGGATTTGTTTTGCCGTTAAGTGTTCATTCTTTTGGGCGAATTTGTGCTTTTTAAACAGCGCCAGTTCATGCTCGTATTTTTGATTGAGAATAGAAAGATGTTGAACTTTGGCATCCAATTGTTGGTTTGATTGTGCTAGAGACTGATGCTGCAGCGCCAACTGCCTGGTGAATTCCAGCAGTTGTTCATGGGTCAGTTGGCTTAAGTCAGGCAGCGTATTCATGACCGCAGTATGCCTGAGGTCATGAGAAGAATGAAATAGAACGTTTGGAGAATAGCAGAATGGTCGAGCCTGGTTTAAAGCATCGTCACCACCTGCTGTCGTCCAATGCGCTGCCAGGGCAAACCTTGGATCAGTGCCTGTAACTGTTCCGGGCTGAGGGCCACGGTTTCACCTTGGTGAACTTGAGCCCAGTGAAATTTGCCCTGTTCCAGCCGCCGGGCACACAGCCAGATGCCCAATCCATCATGTACCAGCACTTTCATGCGATGGCCACGTTTATTACAGAACAGGTAAGCACAATGCGGTTTGATGTAGCCAAAGGCTCTCACCACCTGAGCCATGGTCGTATCCATACCTGCACGCATGTCCATGGGCTGAGTAGACAACCAGATTTCATCAATGCGGATCATGTTGCAAGTGCCTTGAGTAATTCTGCCAAGGCAGGTATTTCTGATGTCTGCCATTTTAGCTGAATATCATTATTCGTATGAGGCACGGTGATACACAACGTGATCCTCTCATCAATAGGTTGGCTGATTGCAGCAGTGTAAGGCAAAGCAATAAATGCTGGATTCACATGAGTAGGATCCTGCACGGCACCCTCATGATGGCTGAAGATCCTGATCCAACGACTGACAAGGTTGGCATTAATACTATGTTGCAGTGTGACCGAAGCGATCGAGGTATTAGGATTTTTGCAGGCATTGACAATACTGAGTTTGAATTCTTTGCTGTATTTTCGGCGTTTTTTAGCAACAGGAGGTGTTGCTGAATATATATCCATGTTCATGGATTAAGTCCCCACTTGTTTTTAGGTGGGAACTAAATTAAGGCTTATAGGATCGCTTGGTAAGGCTGTGTTAGCCGGATGCTTACGATGAAGTAGGCATTTTATGCTGAAAAAACAAAAAATCAATGCATAAAAAAACCAGCACTCAGGCTGGTTTTTTTTCAGACATTATTCAATTAGTCATTGAATTTACGACGTGGACGATCTTCACCGAATGAACGCTCGCCACGTGGCTTGTCATCAAAGTTGCGACGCGCTGGACGGTCATCACCGAATGAACGCGCTGGACGATCACCAAAACCACCTTCGCGACGTGCTGGACGATCACCGAAATCACGTTTTGGGCGGTCACCGAAACCACCTTCACGGCGTGAAGCAGGACGATCACCGAAATCACGTTTTGGACGGTCACCAAATGAACCTTCACGACGTGGTTTGTAATCTACACGGTTACCGCGGTTGTCATCATTACCTTCGAAACGAGGACGGTCACCGAAGTCACGACGCGAACGATCATTGTTAAACTCGCGACGTGGACGGTCTTCATTGAAGTCACGACGTGGACGATCACCGAAACCGCCTTCACGACGTGGACGATCGTTGTTGAAGTCACGACGTGGACGATCTTCACCACTGAACGCAGGACGTTCGCCACGAGGTTTGTCATCGAAGCTACGACGTGGACGGTCATCACCACCTTCACGACGTTTGAAGTTGCTCTCGCCTTCGAAACGACGACCACCACCGAAGCCACGACCGCCATCACGACGACCGCCACGACCACGACCAGCGCCATCACGGCTACCGCGTGCAGGAGGTGGAGATGGCTCAAGACCTTCAATTTCAGATACATTTAGACGAGCTTCAAGGAAGTCTTCTAGTGCACGGATTTTACCGCGTTCACGATAAGTCGCTAAAGTAATTGCTTTACCAGTACGGCCCGCACGACCTGTACGACCGATACGGTGTACATAGTCTTCGTTCTTCATAGGAAGACCAAAGTTGATCACGTGAGAGATTGTCGGTACATCAAGACCACGTGCTGCAACGTCAGTTGCAACCAGGATTTTTGCACGACCTTCACGGATGCTGCGCAGACGACGATTACGAACGGTTTGTGGCATCGCACCATGTAGAGCAACAACGGACAAACCTGCTTCAGCAAGTTCTTCAGCCAGCATATCTGTATCTTCTTGAGTAGAAGCAAAGACCACTGCCTGATCAACATCTTCTTCGTTTAACCAGTGAGTAAGAAGTTTTTTCTTGTGCTCAAAGCCATCAGTCCAGTGTAAAGTCTGGGTAATGTCCGTGTTGGTAGAGTGACCAGTTTCAATTGCAATACGCTCTGGCTCATTCATCATGCGTTCAGCAAGGGTAATGATACGTGGAGCGAAAGTTGCAGAGAACATCAGTGTTTGTTTACGGTTTGCAGCCAAGTCACCGATTGCTTCTAGGTCTTCAGAGAAGCCAAGGTCTAGCATGCGGTCAGCTTCGTCGACGATCAGCGAGTCAACTTTGTCAAGTTTGATTTGACGACGGTTAACAAGGTCAAGTAAACGACCTGGAGTTGCTACAACAACCTGTGCACCTTTTAACTGCTGGATTTGTTTACCAAAAGGCATACCACCCATAATTGCAGCAATACGAACACCTTTCATGTGACGTACAAATGCAATCGCGTCTTGACATACTTGTTGTGCCAATTCACGAGTTGGTGAAATCACCAGAATAGTCGGTTGAGTCACCGCTTTCATACGCTCTTTAAATGGTACGAAAGTATCTTGGTTAGCAAGTGCGTTCAAAGTTGGGAGAAGGAACGCAGCAGTTTTACCCGAACCTGTCTGGCTAGATACTAAAAGGTCTTTACCTTCTAGTGCAGCAGGGATAGATTGTTCTTGTACAGGAGTCGGAGTAGTAAAACCTAAGCCTTGAAGGGCTTGTTGTAACGATTCATGCAAAGAAAATTCAGCAAAAGTTTTGCTCATAGAGTATTCCACCCGGAAATTGGGTGCTCCATTAAAAATAAAGTCAAATGGACATCGACAAAAAGCGGTACAGCAATTAAACGCTGAAAAGAGATGATTCAGCGGCGATCCGAGTAACGACGATGTGATATAACGCACGCATGATTACGGCATAACCTGAAGGAATCGCTTTAGCGATTGGGGCGCGAGATATCGTCCTCTCTTTGGACCGCACGCGCATACACAATGATAAGAAGAGAAATGTTCAGGTGACGAACAGAAATTAAGTGCGTGCGCAGATTATAGCAGGATTATTCATAAAGTCATCCGCTTTTCAGATTATTTTGTTTAACTGCTAATTTCTTCATCAATTTCTAAGACTTAAACAAGAAAAGAAATGTAATTAATTCTCCGGCTAGTCAATTTTTTTTATCAAGGCTGTGAATTATCTAAATATGAAGATATTTATCAGGTAATTATTTTCAAAAAATAAAAAAGGCATCCCGAGAGATACCTTTTTAATATTCGATTTACGGCGTTAAACCCGATTATTTCGCTGCGTCACCCCAAGCAGGAACAACTGCTTGCATAAGAGGTTTCAGCATTTTCATTGAACAGGCCAAAACTTGACCATTTTCCATAGAATCGCTACCACCACGCGCATCAACCACAGTACCGCCCGCTTCTTTCACGATTAACTCGCCTGCTGCAATATCCCAAGGTTTCAAGCCAAGCTCGAAGTAACCATCAAGACGACCAGCAGCGACATAAGCCAGATCCAAGGCAGCTGAACCTCCACGACGGAATTGTGCACCTGCTTCAGTCACATTGAGCAATGCATCAAAATGATTCTTGGCATAAGAGACTACTTCACCATTACGTTTAGTACGGTAAGCATGACCAACTGCCAGGAAAGTATTGTTCAGACTGTCTTTAACATTTACACGGATACGGCGCTGGTTCAGCATCGCACCACGACCACGGCTCGCAGAGAATAGCTCATCTTTCACAGGGTCATAAATAACACCGTGCTGAGTTACACCTTTGTGCTGAACTGCGATAGAGATACAGAAATGCGGAAAACCGTTGATAAAGTTTAGTGTGCCATCAAGTGGATCGATCACCCAACACCAATCAGCGTCGTGACCTTTACCTTCTTGCAGACCAAATTCTTCACCAAGGAAACTGTGATTTTTATAGCTTTTACGTAGAGTATCGATGGTCAACTGTTCCAGATAACGATCTACACGCGTTACCGGACCATCAATGCCTTTTTCTTCGACTTGCAGATCGAGTTTATGACGATTTTGATGCGCTTTTAAAAGCTCTTGACCAACTAATTGAGCCGCACGCGCAGCCATCACCACCATAGGTTCCATTGAACACCCATTACAAATTTGAAGATACTTATAAAGAATAATGCATAAAAGCCCGCATATTTTAGCAAATATTCGGGCTTTTTGGGAAAAAATGTGTCGAAACTTTTTAAGAGTTTATAACAGGACGCTTTGACCTAGCTTTGACCAGGCTTCATTGATTGATTTTTCAATGCCTTGGCTATCAAGTCCTGCCTGTTGCAACATTTGACTATGTGTTGCTTGTGCCATAAAGCTATCCGCTAAACCTAGATTCAGGATTGGTTTAACAATTTGAGCTTCAGCCAGATACTCATTCACTGCACTTCCTGCGCCGCCCATGACTGCATGTTCTTCAACAGTAACAAACAGGCTGGTTGAATGGGCCAGTTGGTTTAACATTTTGGTATCCAGTGGTTTGATGAAACGCATATTTACCACGCGTACACCCACATCATGCTTGCTGGCAAATACTTGAGCAGCTTCAACTGCAGCTTGAACTCGACTACCGAATGCTAGAATCGAAACATATTCATCATATTGTTCGTTCAGACTGAGCAACAATTCTGCCTGACCGATCTGCATCTCGGTCATGGTTTTCTGGATTTCCACACCCAGTCCATTCCCGCGAGGATAACGCACTGCTGCCGGACCATGATACAGATAAGCCGTATGCAACATTTGACGGCACTCATTCTCATCTTTTGGTGCCATGATCACCAGATTCGGAATGGTACGCATATAGGCATAGTCATAAGCACCGGCATGCGTTGGGCCATCTTCACCGACCAGACCGGCACGGTCGATCCCAAACGTCACATCCAGATTTTGCAGCGCCACGTCATGCACCAACTGGTCATAACCACGTTGCAGGAAAGTTGAATAGATTGCGACGACCGGTTTTAAACCTTCACAAGCCATACCAGCGGCAAGCGTTACTGCATGCTGCTCAGCAATAGCAACATCAAAGAAACGCTCTGGATATTCTTTGGCAAACTGCACCATGCCCGAACCTTCACACATCGCTGGAGTAATTGCCAATAAACGTTTGTCTTGTGCTGCTTCATCACATAACCATTGTCCAAATACATCTGAATATTTGGGTGCTGGATTAGGGGCTGCAACTGCATTGAGTTTGCTAATCGCGTGATATTTAATCTGATCACATTCTGCTGGCGCAAAGCCCTTACCTTTTTTGGTATAGATGTGGATCAGACGTGGGCCTTTACGTTTTTTCAAGGCTTTAAAAACGTGTACCAGCTGTTTAACATCATGGCCATCATAAGGACCAAAATAATCAAAACCAATGGCTTTAAACAGGTTATCTGCGGCATCAGTTGCAGCTTGATGTAAACGCGAGTTATACAGCCATTCCGGGTGCGGCTGTACATAAGCCTCACCATCTTCAGTTACGTTGACGAATTCGCCACGTTCCCAGATTGCAGCGAGATGCTTGGCAAAACCGCCAGTACTACATGAAATCGACATATCATTGTCGTTCAGAACCACCATCAGGTCAGCCTGATGTGCCACAGCATCATTCATAGCTTCAAAAGCCATACCTGCGGTCATGGCCCCATCACCAATAATTGATACGACTTCACACGGATTGTTCTGATAACGACGCGCCAGAGCCATGCCAAGGCCAGCAGAAATGGCGGTAGATGAATGCCCTACCCCAAAAGTATCAAATTCGGATTCTTCACGTGCCGGAAATGCAGCCAGACCATCTTTTGCACGGATTGTAGTGAGCTGTTCACGACGTCCGGTTAACGCCTTATGCGGATAAGCCTGATGACCCACATCCCAGATCAGGCGATCATGTGGCGTATTAAAGCAGTAATGTAAAGCGACAGTAAGCTCAATCACACCCAGATTGGCCCCAAAGTGTCCTCCACTCTGACCCGCAGCATACAAAATGAATTGACGTAACTCATCCGCCACTTGTGTGAGCTGGCTTTGCTCGAGTGCACGCAGTTGCTCAGGATGATCGATCGCATCAAGCAACGGTGTTACAGGGCGTTGAGTTGGTATTTCTGTATACAGCATATATGGCAAAGCCTTCTAAAGCCTGGCAAAATCTTAAGCTAGGTCAATGGGGAATAACCGATCATATAGTTGAATTGTAGCAGCTTCAATTCAACTACGCTTCTAGCGATGCAATATTAAACAGCGATCTCGTCGGGGTGAAAAATTTGCAGGCTACGATTATCCTGAATAATCTTACTATTTATCAACTATTATCGTTCGCTTTCTACAAAAAAGAAAATGTTCTTCATAAATTCAGCTGAGCAATTCTACTAATGTTTAAGCATTACGCTATACTTTAGCTACTTTATTAGGATTTTACGGGTTCAGCTGTGCCTATCGAATTTGTCGCAACTTCAAGATTACCGACCGCTCATGGTGAATTTAAAATTACTGTTTTTCAAGACCCTAAGACTGGCGAAGAACATGTCGCGCTCTCCAAAGGCCTCGAAGAACCAAGTGATGAACCTGTGCTGGTGCGTGTACATTCTGAATGTTTAACCGGTGATGCCTTTGCTTCATTAAAATGCGACTGTGGCCCTCAACTCCAGGCAACACAAAAACTGATTAATGAAGTGGGTCGCGGTGTCATTCTTTATTTACGTCAGGAAGGACGCGGAATTGGTCTAACCAATAAAATCCGTGCATACGCCTTGCAAGACCAGGGACATGATACGGTCGATGCCAATCTGATGCTGAATTTACCTGCAGATGCACGTCAATATGATATGTGCAGCATCATGCTGGATCACCTAGGTGTAAAAGCCGTCCGCCTGATCACCAATAACCCTTTAAAAATCGATGCACTGAAAGAGCAAGGCATTAATGTAGTGGACCGTGTACCACTCACTGTGGGCTTAAATCCTTTCAATGAGCAATACCTCAAAACCAAGCATGAGCGTATGGCGCATATGTATCAGAAGGAAGATTTTTAAAAGAATCTCCCCCTGCCCCCTCTTTTTCAAAGAGGGGAAATTTCCTTTTATATAAGTATAGGGAAGCCTCCCTTTTTTAAAGGGAGGTTTGGAGGGATTTATAAGATCCTAAGAGAGATTCTTAAATCGTCATCGAAAAAATCCGGTTCTCTGGCATGCGACGCTTTAAACGTAAATCAAAAGCCATGCAAATATTGCGTATAAATGGTTTCCCTTTCTCCAAAATCGTGACTGAAGAGTCTTCAATTTTGATCAGCTGATCCTGCTGCATTTCCTCAAGCTGCTTTAGAACTTCATCAATTTCAGCAAACTGCATGTCAGGTTTTACCCAAGAGGTGTTAAAGCTACACATTAGGTTCAGGATATGTTTGCGAATAATCAGATCTTCCTGAGTCAGGATATGCCCTTTCACCACTGGAATCTGATTCTGCTCTAGCAGTTCATAATATTCTTCAATGGTTTTCACATTCTGCGCAAAGCTATACCAGCTATCACTAATCGAAGAAATTCCGAGTCCGATCATCACCTGAGTTTTAGACGCGGTATAACCCATAAAATTGCGGTGCAAAGTTCCAGATTGAAAGGACTGGTACATGCTGTCTTTTTCTAGCGCAAAATGATCCATACCAATTTCATGATAACCATGCGCCAGGAGCTTTTTCTTACCCTCTTCATAGCACTGACGCTTGATCTCATCTTTCGGTACATCCGCATCTTTAAAACCGCGCTGGCCATTCCCTTTAATCCAAGGCACATGTGCATAGCTATATAAAGCCAGACGATCTGGTAATAGGGAATTGGTCTGATCAATGGTATTTAAGACATCCTCCAGGCTTTGAAATGGCAGGCCAAAAATCAGATCATGCGAAATCGATTCATAACCAATTTCTCTTGCCCATTCAGTCACCTGTTTAACATTTTCATAAGGTTGAATCCGGTGAATGGCTTTTTGTACAGTTTCATTATAATCCTGCACGCCATAACTCACCCGACGAAAGCCCAGGTCATACAAGCCTTGCAAATGCTCACGCGTGGTATTGTTTGGGTGACCTTCGAAGCTGAATTCATGTTCTGCTGCAATTTCGGCTTTGGACAAAATACCTTGAATGAGCTGGGTTAAATGTTCAATTGAAAAGAACGTTGGTGTCCCACCGCCGAGATGAATTTCTTTGATGATGGGTTTTTCTTCTAATAACTCATAATACAGCTCCCATTCTTTCAGCACAGCTTGTATATAAGGCTGCTCGACTTCATGACGTTTGGTCACCCGTTTATGACAGCCACAAAAGGTGCATAAACTTTCACAAAATGGCAGATGGATATACAGGCTAATGCCTTCAGTCGCATTCGACTCCTGAAAAGAACGTTTTAGTGTCTGCTTCCAGAGCTCTAGTGAAAATCCTGACTCTTCCCAATAAGGTACGGTTGGATAACTGGTGTAGCGGGGACCGGGGACATTATATTTTTGAATGAGAGAATTTGCCTGCACAGTCATGAATGCCTACCACCTTATCAGTCAGGTTAATGCGCTGCATAGAGCGCTGTTAGGGTTATTGTGCGGAGCTCAAAAAAAGAATTCAACCTAGTAGTCTGGTCGGATTTGAGCTGAAGCAAATTGCTCTAAAACATTAGGTTGAATGTTGTTACAGATGGTGAGCATCCAGAAAAACACCTTAATTTTTAGGCCATTTTATGCTTTGATGTTATCAGTCTTTTTATTTCCCTATGAGGGTTCTGATGCAGCATCCCACCTCTGCAGATATTCAACGCGTTCGCGATTTTCTCCTCGACCTGCAAGCCCGGATTTGTGCCACGCTGGAACAGCAGGAACGTGCCGGTGGCGGCACAGCTGAATTTGTAATTGATGACTGGGAACGTCCTGAAGGTGGCGGTGGCCGTTCACGCGTACTGCAAAATGGTACGGTGATTGAAAAAGGCGGTGTGATGTTCTCTCACATCAATATTTCCAAACTGCCCGCTTCTGCCACTGAACGTCATCCAAATATAGCCGGAGCTAAAGCCCAAGCCATGGGTGTATCGTTAGTCATCCATCCTAAAAATCCGAATGTCCCGACCTCACATGCCAACGTACGTTTATTTGTAGCGGAAAAAGAAGGTCAGGATCCAATCTGGTGGTTTGGTGGCGGTTTTGACCTCACCCCTTTCTATCCAAATGATGAAGATGTGCTGTCATGGCACCAAACGGCGCATGATCTCTGTGCTCCATTTGGCGAAGAGGTTTATCCAGAACATAAAAAATGGTGTGATGATTATTTCTATCTAAAACATCGTGATGAGCAGCGCGGTGTCGGTGGCCTATTCTTTGATGACCTGAATCAATGGGATTTTGAAACCTGTTTCCAATATATGCAGGCCGTAGGCAATGGCTATTTAGAGGCCATTCTGCCAATTTTCCAGCGCAATCAGAACAAGCCATATACTGAAGCACAACGTGATTTCCAGCTGTATCGTCGTGGCCGTTATGTGGAATACAATCTGGTATATGACCGTGGCACACTGTTTGGTCTGCAGACGGGTGGCCGGATTGAATCAATTCTAGTGAGCCTGCCACCTCTTACCGGCTGGTTATACCGCCCGGAATGGGCTGAAGGATCACCAGAAAAGCGCTTAACCGATTACTACCTTAAACCGCATGACTGGTTAACAGAATTAAAAAATAAATAAAGCAATCAAAATATTTAAATACAAATTGCCCTCAGATTGAGGGCTTTTTTAATGGATAAATCCTCTATACTGCAACTCAGAAAGATATTTCAGGATCTACTCCTAGATCTCGACTCTGATAAAGATAAATTCTGCTAGGTAAAAATAACAATGTTTAAGCTTCACCTTAATCCTGCTACATTGGCCTTTTGGCTATTTCTGGCGCTTGGTATTAGTGCGATTAGTACCGCTGTCATCAGTCATAACCTGATTCTAGATGTAGTTGCCATTTTTGTGAGTGTCCTCACGATTGCCGGAACCCTCTTTAGTATGGCCTTGCTTTTTGTCGAACATATTATTGAAATCTGTAGTTCCTAAACCTTTAAACTCCAGCCTGCTTTTCACTGCTGACAGGCTTTAGCCCTCCTGCATTTTCACGTATATTAATGGCCATTTCCGCACATGGACATGGTGAAATGAGCAAGCAATTTGCCGTTATTGGCAACCCCATCGAACAATCACGCTCTCCTGAACTACATCAGGCTTTCGCTGCTAAAACCGGGGTCGATCTGACCTATACCAAACGCCTTGCCCTACTGGATGGTTTCACAGCCAATATCCAGGAATTTTTTGCTCAGGGCGGTATTGGCATGAATGTGACTGTGCCCTTCAAAGAACAGGCCTTTGCCCAATGCCAGGTCCTTACCGAACGTGCCAAAATCGCCAAAGCTGTGAATACCCTATGGATGAAAGATGGCATTCTGCATGGTGACAATACTGACGGACAAGGCTTAGTCGAGGCTATTCGTGCTCTTGACTGGACTCTGGAAAATACCGATATCCTGATTATTGGTGCTGGTGGCGCGACCCGCGGTGTTATCTATCCATTGGTACAGGCCGGTGTGAAGAAGATTGTTATTGCTAACCGTACTTTGTCACGTGCAGAACAACTGGTTGCCGATCTAAAAGACGCTGTTCCACAAGCAGAACTGCAAGCCATTGCCTTAACTGATTTAGCCGGTGAGTTTGATATTGTAATTAATGCGACTTCTGCCAGTCTTAGTGGTGATGCGCTGGTACTACCTGAAGCTCTACAGTTTAAACATGCCTATGAAATGGCCTATGGCAAACCGTCCACTTTTCTGGATCAAGCTCAAGCCCGTGGCATCCCTACTTCTGAGGGTTTTGGCATGCTGGTCGGTCAGGCTATTGAATCTTTTTATATCTGGAACGGGGTAAAACCTGAGCTGAAAGATTTTCTTTAATTCTGAATATTTTTGAGGTGAACGGGTTAGTCATTAAATCGTTCACTCTTTTCCTTTCATTAAAAACAATAAAATTAAATTGGATTTAATGACATGATTTATCCAATGATTAGACCCTAACATTCGTGTACAATTCATACAAAAACACCCCTAGACAATCTCCCTAAATATTGATTAAAGTCCAGACAGATAAGCATTTTTAAATATAAGTGTCTTATTTAAAGATGGAGAGTTCCTTTATTTAATCTTTAAACTTGTCTGATCTTCTCGATTCGCTTTTCTGACATTTTTATTTGTTGTCTTTATCAATGTTTTTTTATCCCCAATGTGAATAATCATAGAATCGATACAGATAATCCAAAACTATTTTAATCAGGATTAAACGCATGCCAGCATATAAAGCTCCTTTACGTGATATTCGTTTCTTAATGAATGAAGTGCTTGATTACCCTGCACATTACCAAGAACTGTCAAATGGCGAATATGCCGATGCAGATACGGTAGACATGATCCTAGAAGGTGCGGCAGATTTCTGTGAAAATGTACTTTCTCCGCTGAACCAGACTGGCGATGCAGAAGGCTGTCACTTTGAAAATGGCGAAGTACGCACACCGAAAGGCTTCAAGGAAGCTTATGATCAGTTCGTGCAAGGTGGCTGGCAAGGTCTGTCTTATCCTGAAGAATTTGGCGGTCAAAATCTGCCGATGTCTTTAAACCTGATCAAATCAGAAATGATGGGTACGGCAAACTGGTCTTTCCAGATGTATCCAGGTTTGAGCGTGGGCTGTATCAATACCATCATCCAGTATGGTACTGATGAACAGAAAAATACCTATTTACCGCATCTGGTTGCAGGTACCTGGTCAGGAACCATGTGCCTGACTGAGCCACAATGCGGTACCGATCTGGGTCAGGTAAAAACTAAAGCAGAACCACAAGCTGATGGTACTTATGCGATTTCTGGTACTAAAATCTTCATTTCTGCGGGTGAACACGATTTAACTGAAAACATCGTACACATCGTTTTGGCACGTCTTCCAGATGCACCACAAGGCACCAAAGGCATTTCCCTGTTTATCGTACCGAAATTCATTGCCACTGAAGATGGCGGCATCGGTGAACGTAATGCCGTGA
Source organism: Acinetobacter variabilis (assembly GCF_000369625.1). Lineage (GTDB taxonomy): Bacteria > Pseudomonadota > Gammaproteobacteria > Pseudomonadales > Moraxellaceae > Acinetobacter > Acinetobacter variabilis. Next base: position 473,563 of record NZ_KB850112.1, on the reverse strand, counting down.
ACTGTGGTTCGATTGAACACAAGATGGGGATCCGTGCCTCTGCAACCGCTGTACTGAACTTTGATAATGCAGTGGGTTATTTAATTGGCGAGCCAAACAAAGGCTTGCATGCCATGTTTACCTTCATGAATACCGCGCGTATTGGTACCGCAATTCAAGGTATCTGTCATGCAGAATTATCGTTCCAGGGTGCATTACCATATGCCAAAGAACGTATGTCGATGCGTGCCCTGTCTGGTAAAAAAGATCCGGAAAAAGTGGCGGATGCGATCATCCACCATGCCGATGTGCGCCGTATGCTGTTGACCCAGAAAGCGATTGCTGAAGGTGGTCGTGCCATGATCTATCATGCAGCAAAAATCGCAGATAACATGAATGATGCCCTGCTGCGTGGTGATACTGCTGAATTTGAACAGCAGGATGATCACTTAGGTTTCTATACCCCTATTCTGAAAGGCTTCCTGACTGAAATGGGTTATGAAGCAGCGAACCACGGTATGCAAGTATTTGGTGGTCATGGTTACATCAAAGAATGGGGCATGGAGCAAATCGTTCGTGACTCACGTATCTCTACCCTGTACGAAGGAACGACTGGCGTTCAGGCACTTGACCTGATTGGTCGTAAGGTCCTGCTAACCTCTAAAGGTAAAGTGATTCGTGATTACACCGCTGAAATTCTGAAATTCTGTGGACAGCATGCACGCAATAAATACATGCGCCGTTTTGCCTGGGACCTGACCAAGCTATGTGCACAGTGGAATGCGTTAACTGTACGTATCATGCTGGCAGCACGTAAAGACCGTGACATCGTATCCTCTGCTTCTGTGGACTTCCTGATGTTCTCAGGCTATGTAATGATGGCTTACTTCTGGGCACAACAAGCTGCAGTGGCTTCAGCGAAACTGGTTGCTGGTGATGGTGCAGAAGTTCCAGAGTTCTACAAAGCGAAAATTAAAACTGCTGATTTCTACTTTGAGCGTTTATTGCCACGTGCCCAAGGCCATGCTGAAGCAATGGTGAATCCATCCAAAACCATGACTTCACTGGCAGCAGAACACTTCAGTTTTGATTACTAAGTCAAAAGTTTAGGTTTTAGCTTTAAAAAGAGCGCTACGGCGCTCTTTTTCATATGTCAAAATGATGACTGGATACAAAGAAAAATCTGCTGCGTACACAAACTACACAAATTTATATCTATAATTTTCAGACGTCTATTAAATAATCCATATAATTTACTTGAATATCTATAAATACAGGGTATGATGGCGATAACTAGAAAAATTCTTGTTTTGGTTAGTCTTCTTTTAAGTATCGCAGTTTTAGTCATAAACCTTCGTTTTAAAGATCAATAAGCTCCATCCTTTTTATTTTTCAAAGTTACAGCTAGTCATCTGAAATTTTGACTATAAATCCATAAGATTCAATAGGTTATATTATGTCTAACACAGTTACCGGTACAGTAAAGTGGTTCAACGAAACTAAAGGTTTTGGCTTCATTCAACAAGACAATGGTCCAGACGTTTTCGCTCACTTCAGCGAAATCCAAGGTTCAGGTTTCAAAACTTTAGCTGAAGGCCAAAAGGTTTCTTTCAGCGTAGCTCAAGGCCAAAAAGGTCCTACAGCGACTAACATCACTGCAATCTAATATTGCGAAGATGAAAAAAAGCACTCATTAGAGTGCTTTTTTTGTAACTTAAATTGACTAATTTTAGTTTCCAGATCAATTAATTAAATGGCGGATTCAAGCGGCAAGTGCAACAGTATAAAAACCAGCCATAACTTCACTCGGTGTATACCAACCTAGTGTTTTTCTAGGACGATGGTTGAGTGCAAATTCTATCTGCTCTATTTGTTCGTTTGACACGCCATCCAACGATGATGATTTTGGCAGATATTGACGGATTAAACCATTCGTATTTTCATTTCTAGCTCGCTGAATAGACTTGTAAGGATCAGCAAAATACGTCTCTATGCCAGCATCAGTAATTCTTTTGTGTTCGGAAAATTCTTTGCCATTATCAAATGTCACACTATAAGCATGGCTCATTTGTAAACGATCTAATGCACAAGTAATCGTTTGAGAGGATGCTCTTGTTGGCCCTAAATGAACAATATGTACATACAGGCTCTTTCGATCAACGAGAGTCAATAAAGCACCTTTATGATGTTTACCAATCACCGTGTCACCTTCGAAATCTCCTAAACGTTGTCGTTGATCAATGACCTGGTCTCGGCAGTGAATACTTGTTTTATCAATGATTTGACCCCTACGATCCGTGTTTTTGTAACCGCGTTTTCGATATTTCTTCTGATGCCTTAAATGTAGATGAAGTTTACCGCCTTTTGATTTATCTTGATAAATGTACTGGTAAATCCACTCATATGAAGGTACATCCAGCCAACCGCGTTGTGTTAAAGCACCTGAAATTTGTTCGGGTGACCAGTCCAAACCAATCAAATAATCAATATAAGCGAAGGCAAATGCTGTCATTGATGATGAAGGACGGTACCGTCTTTGACTTGCAAATTTAGCTGCCTGTTGAGCTCTATATCCACGTTGCCCAGTATTTCTTTTTAATTCACGGTAGATGGTTGATCGTGAACGTCCTAATTCCCGAGCAAGGGTAGCGATTGAACTTTTACTTTTCAAAGTAGCATAAATTTCGTATCTTTCATCTTGAGAAAGTTGGGTGTATTTCTTCATTGTGTGCTTTCCAATTGCGAGTTGAAAAAGTCTAATGATTCTATGAATACACCTAACTTTTTCAACTAACTACAAATGTGTTGCACTTGGGATTTGAATCTGCGAATTTAAAAGATAATTAAATATTATATTCGCTTTTCATTCATCATCTTGTCCTAAATTTCTTCATCTGATTTCACTCACGTTAAAACATGAAGAAACGGAGAAGAATTTTGATGATTTTAAAATCAAAAATTGCCCATAAAAATATAGAATTTTTAATAAAATTTATTATTTATTAATTATTTAAATACAAAATTGAAAGAAATTCTGAAATTTACAAAAGTGTTATCTATGGCTCCATCTTCCCTACATCGCTGACTCCTATGATGAACTCATTGAATAAATATGAGTATGATCACGAAAAAATTAGTTTCTTCTTTAATGATTGGCTTGATTGCAACAACAGCTACCATGTCTGCAATGGCGGCGCCTGGACCGGATCATCGTCATCCAACGCCATCAGCGCATCATTTTGATAAGAAACCAATGCCGCATAGAGGTGGTTTCGATAAAGCACCTCCTAAAGCGCATTTTAACCAGCATGATCGTCATGATAAGTTTGGCAAGAAAGATCATAAAAGCTTCTTCAACAAAAATCATCACAATGGCCCGCATCACAAGTTACCGCCTAAGTATCGTTAATCCGAATGGCTTAAATGCATAGTAGACAGAGAAGAAAAAGCCCGATGTAACTCATCGGGCTTTTTCTTTTTAAATTGGATTAATTATTCGGATAGATTAGGCAATTAAAGAAACTCTTCCAGCACAGAGTTTAAAAAGATGTGACCTTGCTCAGTACATGTCAGACGTTTCGTATCTTCTACCATCAGTTGACGTTGACGCAGTGAAGTCAGCAATTCATTCATTGTATCCAGACTATAGCCTGTTCGCTCAAGATAAAGCTTCGCTTCCACACCATCATTTAAACGTAAGGCATTCATCATAAATTCAAACGGCATATCTGCCGCTTCGATGCGCTTAAACTGCAAATGTTCGGCTGGCACTTTGGCTAAATAGTCTTTAGGCAAACGGGTTTTCTGGAAACGGTAAACACCATCCAGTTGAGTCACTTTGCCATGCGCCCCTGCTCCAATGGCCAGATAATCACCAAATTGCCAGTAATTCAGATTATGTGCCGAGGGTAATTCTTTACGCCAAGCAGAGACTTCATAATTGATAAAGCCATTGGCTTTTAAATAAGCCTCGCCCTGTTCCTGAATCTCTTCTAGTACTTCATCGACCGGTAAAATCGGCTGAGTACGGAAAAATACGGTATTTGGCTCAATGGTTAACTGATACCAGGAAATATGCGTAGCACCATTCTCGACCGCCAGTTTCAGGTCATTGAGTGCCTGCTCCAGTGTCTGTTCAGGCAAGCCATGCATCAAGTCGACATTAATCCGCTGAAATCCTGCGTCACGCGCCAGGCCAATCGCCGAGATCGCATCTTCATTGCTATGAATTCGGCCCAGCTTTTTCAGATGCTCGGTATTAAAACTTTGCACGCCTATCGAAAGACGATTAATACCAGCTGCTAAATAGCCAGCAAATGGATCATGTTCCACTGTACCTGGATTGGCTTCCAGTGTGATTTCACAATTCTCTTCAAAAGGAATCAGTGCTTTTAGTTCTGTAAATAACCACTGATAACCTGCAGCAGAGATCAGTGACGGCGTTCCACCACCGATAAATACACTATGAATCGAACGGCCTTGGGCAAAATCAACCTGAGTTTTAAAGTCCTCTACCAGCGCATGCAGATATTCCCGTTCCAGGTCCAAAGAGAGTTTTCCATCAGGCACGGCATGCGAGTTAAAGTCACAATACGGACATTTACGTACACACCACGGCATATGGATATACAAGGATAAGGGAATAAGTGCAGGATTCAATTCAGCCAAAGAACTACTCAAAAACAACTACAAGATCTAGCGTAATTTTAACATGACTCGACAACAACACTGCTAAAATTAAAATCGCCATCGCCTAATGCCTAAAAATTTAAATAGAATTAGATAGTTAAAATTATGAAAATACCCTCCCAGCTCCTTATTTTATTGCCTTTGGTCTTTGCAATCGGGGTCTTGCTGACCTTACAGACGGCTATTAATACCCAATTAAAAGAATATTTATATTCTCCTATTCAAGCTGCATTTTTTTCCTTTTTGATTGGTACAATAGTACTTGCCGGCATCGTGCTGTTTCAGTCACATCCCAAACCAGGCTTACAGGAGCTGATTGCAGTTCCCTGGTATCTCTGGTTAGGTGGATTTTTAGGTGTTTATGCGATCAGCATGAGCATTTATGCTGCACCTAAAATGGGCTTCCTGACACTGACCGGAATGATTATTTTTGGTCAGATGGTGATGTCCATGATCGTCGATCAGTTTGGTCTGCTGGGCAATGAAAAAATGCCGGTGAACTGGCAACGTCTTTTAGGTGGCGTGGTGATTTTTATTGGTGTGCTTCTCACTTTACAACGCTAAACCTTATCTCTAAGCACATGATCACTAATGAGTAATTTTTGTGTCTAATGTTTTGACAGCCACAACCCGTCGTTATGAATTAAAACAGCTGTTCCATCTGATGTTGCCCATTCTGGTCACACAATTTTCCCAGGCAGGTTTGGGCCTGATTGATACCATTATGGCCGGACGTCTCTCACCGACTGACCTGGCAGCGATTGCAGTTGGTGTCGGGTTATGGATTCCAGTCATGCTGCTTTTTAGCGGTATCATGATCGCCACTACACCTTTAGTGGCGGAAGCCAAAGGCGCACGTACACCTGAAAAAATCGCTACAATTGCGCGGCAATCATTGTGGGTCGCATTCATCCTTGGGGTGATTGCGGGTCTGGTTTTACAAGTTTTGCCTCTCACTTTACCTTTACTAGGTGTCCCAGAAAGCCTGCAACCTAAAGCTGGCCTGTTCCTGCATGCGATCGGTTTTGGTATGCCTGCTGTGACTATGTATGCGGCTTTACGCGGCTATTCTGAGGCCATTGGTTACCCGCGTCCGGTCACTGCCATTAGCCTCATGGCGCTACTGCTTCTGGTTCCATTAAACTTTATTTTTATGTATGGGGTCGGCCCTATTCCGGCACTGGGCAGTGCTGGCTGTGGTTTTGCTACGGCCATTCTGCAATGGCTCATGTTAACGAGTCTGGCACTGTATATTTTTAAAAATCGGGTTTATCAAAGCAGTCAGCCATTTAGTCACTGGGAAAAGCTGAACGGATATTGGCTGAAACGGATTTTAAAGTTGGGCTTTCCGATCGGACTGGCAATTTTCTTTGAAGTGAGTATTTTTAGTACCGCAGCGATTGTCTTGAGTCCATTAGGTGAAACCATTGTGGCCGCTCACCAGATTGCTATTTCCGTTACCTCACAATTATTCATGATTCCGATGTCTCTGGCCATTGCGCTGACCATTCGGGTGGGAACTTACTATGGTGAACAGAACTGGGATGCCATGCGTAGAGTACAAGGTTTAGGTCTGATGACCGCGACGATTCTAGCTCTGCTGATCATGCTAATGCTTTGGGTGTTCCGTAGTGAAATCGTAGCGCTCTATACTTCTGACCCGATGGTGACCCAGATCGCGCTTTATCTGGTGCTCTTTGCAGTGGCCTATCAGCTGATGGATGCCTGGCAGATCAGTGCTGCAGGCTGCTTACGCGGTATGCAGGATACCAAAGGCCCAATGTGGATCACCATGATTGCCTATTGGTTGATTGCCTTCCCGGTGGGGGTTTATTTGTCCCGTTTTGGAGATATGGGGGCGGCAGGCGTCTGGGTCGGTCTGATTGTCGGTCTGAGCGTGGCCTGTGTTTTATTGCTGGCACGGCTTTATGGCAATAACAAACGTTTAAGCCAGCGTGCCTAATCCTCTTATTATTTAAAAAGATGCATTGAATTACTGATTTAATGCATCTTTTAATCCCTGTGGAATCTCAGACTCATCTGACACTTCCTTAATCACCACTTGCCCGACAATGACATCTGTTCCATTAAAGGTCATGGTCGGTGCACCATAAAGTTCATAGCCTTCATTGAGTGCCTTGGTCACACGGGCACAAAAATTCACATCATCTTTGCCAGTAAAATATCGATAGACTTTCATTGAAATTTCTTGATCTTGAGGTGCCATTATTTTAAGCCTTTCATCATGTAAAGGAACTTAAAAATCGTGCTTTGCTCTCTTCAGAATAATTAAATAATTGATTCAAAAACTGCCGTACAGACGACAAAATGGTTTAAAAATTGCATAAATCAAGTGAACAATATCAAGCAAATATGAACACTTTGAGAAGCTTTGCAACATAACATCTACAATTAAATATAGGCAATTTATAGTTTGTCACCTATGATCAAATACACCCATAAAAATGGTGATTTTGAGGAATCTCGCATGGCAAAAACGGCTCGAACGCCTGGTCGCCGCTTTATGAAATTGGCTGGAATGACCGCAAGTATTGCAAGTAAAACCCTATCCAATTCGATTAAAAATTTAACTGCGGATGAAGAGCAGAAAAATGCTGCACGCAGTAAATTATTTCAGGATATTGGAGTACAGATTGCTGATACCTTGGGGGAAATGAAAGGTGCGGTGATGAAAGTCGGCCAGATTGCCTCGCAATATAAAGATATTTTTCCGCCTGAAGTTGCTCGAGCCATTTCCAAATTGCAGCGTCAGGCTCCACCGATGCCATTTAAAGAGATTCAATCACAGGTCGAAAAAGAATTGGGCAAGTCTTTGCAGGATCTATTCCAGCAGTTTGATGAGCAGCCTTTTGCCGCAGCCTCGATCGGACAGGTACATAAAGCGATTCTACCCGATGGCCAGCAGGTTGTGGTCAAAGTGCAATATCCAGGAGTGGAAGAAGCCTGTGAAAGTGACCTGAAACAGGTTCGTCTCGCTTTGCGTTTGATGGGTGTACTGAAAATTGACCGCAAGTTGCAGGATCAGCTATTTAAGGAAATCCAGCATAGTCTGGACAATGAACTCAATTATGAAATTGAGGCTCAGAATCTGGAAGTGGCGCGTGCCTTTCATGAATCGCTCGATCATCAAATTGTGATTCCGAAAGTATTTAGCGAATACTCTTCCCGTCATATTCTGACCCTAAGCCTGGAACAGGGTGAAAGTATGGAAACGGCCAGCCAATGGCCGCTAGAAACCCGTAATGCCCTAGGCCGCCGTCTATTCCGTGCAATTGGTCAGGAAATTTTCTATCTGAAACGTTTCCACTGTGATCCGCATCCAGGGAACTTCGCCTTCCGTGAAGATGGCTCGGTGATTATTTACGATTACGGCGGTGTTAAAACCCTTTCTACCGAGATCATTACTCATTTCAAGGAATTGATCCATGCAGCTCGTGACAAGGATATTTCGACCATTGAACAGCAACTAGATGCCCTGCATACCCTGACAGAGACTGGAAAATTCCCGGCCGATCTGTATGAGCAATGGCTAGAAGTACTGATGCGTCCTTTAACTACCAATTATGATTTTGCTGAAAACTCAGCACATCATGATGGAATGGAATTACTCAAACCTTCTCTGAAATATTGGGATGTATTCAAACCTTCGCCAGATACCCTGATGGTAAACCGTACTATTTCCGGACAGTACTGGAACCTGATTCATTTGAAAGTACATGATAATTTGAGTGATGTATTTGAGGAAATTGTGCCAAGTCGCAGTTAGGTTACAGTAATAAGCTTACAAGCTGTAACCCTACTTCACTTGAAATATCAAATGTTACATTATAACATTACTCTTAAATTACAAGAGGAATATTACGATGCGTCCAGACATTCATCCCGAATATCGAGAAGTTTTATTTCATGACACTAATGCTGATGCCTACTTCGTGATTGGCAGCACCATGACTTCTAGCCAGACCAAGGAATATGAAGGTAAGACCTATCCTTATGTCACCTTGGATATTTCGAGTGCTTCACATCCGTTTTATACCGGTGAGCAACGTCAAACCAGTAATGAAGGTCGCGTAGCGAGCTTTAACAAACGTTTTGCCCGTTTTAAACGTGGTTAAACTTAAAACCTCCGATTTTTCTCTCAATTTAAATCGTGGTTTATGTCAGGAAATTACCTCCAATTTCCTGACTTTTTTATGCTTGTGCCAAAGTCAGCTGGGTTAAATAAAAGCCCACCCCCAGCATAAATACTCCGACAATCACACTAGAGATCACATAACTTAGGGCAATCGTGACTGCACCCTGCTTAAGCAGCTGAAAAGTTTCTAGACCAAAACTGGAGAAAGTCGTAAAGCCGCCCAAGATACCTACCATCAAAAATAGCCGTGCTTCGGTTTGCAGGAAACTGTATTTCTGGCTAAAGGCAAAGAAAATCCCGGCACACAGGCAACCTATAATATTGATCCACCAGGTCGGCCACGGAAATAGCATCTGTGGCTTGGCAATCAACATTCCTGTTCCATAACGCAGTGTTGCCCCAATCGCGCCGCCCATTGCCACCAAAAGCCAGTTCATGTCTACTCCGTCTTTATTCGATCTTAAATCTTTCGTCAGCCACCATGTGGGACGAGAATAATGAATAACATCATGCACCTAAAATTGCAGAATGAACATGGATCTTTGCCAAAAAATTGGTATATTCGACGCCATTCAAATTGATTTAAGTCTAGAGGGAATCCACATGGCTCAGGAATTACTGGCTCAATTGGCTGCGGGCGAAGCTAAATTTGCAGATGTGATTGCATATATCGATGCGCGCTATGCTCATACACCCACTGCTTTTAAAAATGGTCAACAGGCCAATGCTGCCACTGAAAACCAAGGCAGTGCCAAGGTATTTTCATTTGCCCAACTGAATGGTCTGGATCAGACACAAACCTTGAGCCTGTTTGCCGAACACTATGCGGCTGTATTAGCAACACCAAAAGCAACGGATCACCAGAATATCCGCCAGTTCATGCAAAATGGCTGGGATGGCATTGCCTTTGAAGGTGAAGCACTGGCTGCCAAATAAGTTCTTCTGCCAAATAAAAAACCGCCTATTTCTGGCGGTTTTTATATTAAAATAACAGAACAAGATGACATTCATATTTAAGATTAAATTTTTTTTGAAGAAGTAGTTCAATTTAAAAATGAAAAACTCTGAGGCTAAAATAAATTAAATATCAATAAAGCCTGGTCACCCAGAAGCACCCTAGGCCACCCTTTTGGAAAGCTTTAAAAGTTTTCCAGTTTTAACCTTTACCTACTTTCTCAACCCACTTGATTGAGCTGACCCGAAACACTTCACAAGCACCATCACCAGTATCGGTTGGGGTTAAGGAAGATTTCCAGACGAGATCTTTATCACGTACTTCCACCAGTTCACCTTGCAAACGCACCAGATCACCACGTTTCACCTGTTTAATTGCTTTGGCAATTTGTGGATTGGCAGGAATGATGTGCATATTGGATACCATCTGTTTGGCCTGTTCAATGGGCACTGGCACGCGATCCATTTTCCAGTTCAGATAACGGTTATACTGATTGACTGTAATGTGCCGGGCAATTTCAGGTTGTGCAAACAGCCCCCAACTCACCGCATAATCGATCGGAGAGAACTTAGCCTGCTCGTCGTCGGTATAAATTTTTGATCCCAAAATACGGAAATCACCTTTAAACGGCTGCAAGACTGAAATAGATTGGTCTTTGGCCATCGGTGGCAGTCCTTTGGCAACATTATGGTCTACAGAAGTGTGACCATAAAGCGGTAGTAAAAGACTGGCCGCCAAGGCATAGTATCGAAGATGTTTGAACATAATTCTGTCTTTATTCCATCAAATCTTTTCAAGAATATCTTGCTTGATAGTACAATTTTTTTAATGAATAAATAGTTGAAATTAGTAACAAGTTGATCAATTTTGGTGAGCGGAGAGCTTTAGCTAATCTGATTATTTTCGGTTAATCTAAGCCTGTCTAAGAATCATTTGAATGCGACCATGCTGTATAAATTCTATCAACAACATATTTTTCCGCATCTGCTGAATCAGGTTATGCAGACCCCATCCCTGATGGATTTACGCCGCGAATTATTATTGCCTATTACAGGTGAAGTTCTGGAAATTGGCTTCGGTACAGGGCTGAATCTGCCTTTTTATCAGGCCGTAGATAAAGTCTATGCGCTAGAACCTAACCCGGACATTTTTAAACTGGCTGAGCAGCGCATCAGTCAAAGCCCTTTTGCAGTCGAACAGATTCAGGCCCGTGCAGAGGCTCTGCCTTTCGCAGAAAATAGTCTGGAAAATATCGTATCAACCTGGACCTTATGCAGTATTCCAGATCTGCATCAAAGTCTGCATGAAATTTACCGGGTTCTGAAGCCAGGCGGCCATTTTCATCTGGTTGAGCATGTATTAAACCGAGAGCATCTCAACATTCAGCGCTTGCAGCATTTACTCACCCCGATTCAGAAGAAAGTGGCAGATGGCTGTCATCTCAACCGGGATATTGAAACCGCTCTTTTAGAGGCTGGGTTTGAACTGGATGAAGTTCATTATATCGATGTAGAAGGTATTCCAAAGATTGGTCAGCGTATGCTGCTGGCACGAGTACATAAACCGCTTTAATCCAGCACTTTTAAATCAGTTATTCTAAACAGACGGCATTGGGCTGACCTTGGATTGCCTATTCCAACCTGAAATTCTTGCTGGCTGGTCGCTGATTTGACCTGTACCCAGTCCCCTTGCAGCCAGATCCGCTGATCTGCTTTTAAACGGCGAATCTTATTGGCAACAACTTCGCTGGCGGCAATCACACTCAGGTTCAGCAAATGAGGTTGAATGTTCGCAGGATTGGCCTGTGCGTCTGTAGCGGTCATATTGAAACAACGCCTGTCCTGCTCAAGCTTGAATGGTTTAAATACAGTACTGGATACTTTCGGTGCGGCCAGTAACAGATCAATATTGCTGACATAGGCCAGATCATTAAAGCTTCCCACCACTGGACTGGCTGGATGAATGGTACGCCGCTCAGGCCCATAATACTGTTTAGCCAGTACGCGATATTCAGCCTGATGCGGCTCAATCGATTCTACCTGAAAATTTTTGAGTACTCCCGCCTGCTCCAGATTCGGAATCGCCCGAAAGTATTCCGACCAGATCCATAGTCCAAGCGCAAACAGTGCTGCGGCAATAATCAGTTTATCCATAGTGTAGAGTTGAAGCTTGCTGTCCTTCAGTCTTCAAAATCAATCCGGATGGTTTCAAAACGTACCCGCCCTTCCTGAATGGCTTGAGCAATTGCCATCTGGCCTTTGGTCAGACGTGCACCCCCACTTTTAATATCAATCAACACCACTTCAATATCTTCAGCCAGCCCTTCACCATCACGAAAATCGGTATAACCATCAAAGACTACATAATCCACCGGATCGCCTAAAAATTTGGCATCACTAGGTAGATATTGAAACTCTGGCATGATCGGTGCCAATTGCTCGGCCATTTTGCCTTTGAGTACCGCACGACTGGTATTCACACTGCGTTTTTGTGCAGCAACTAAAGCTTGCTGATGTTCCAGCTCCAGCTCGGCAATATATTGTTCATATTCTGCTTTAATTCGGCCATTTCGCGTCTGGCCCAGAATCAGGGTAGTTAAAACCACTCCAATACAGGCACCAATCAGCATAGCCATTCCAATGGACATTCAATCTTCCTAATCTGCTTTATTTTGCTGCCTACCTTCGACTGAAGTTGAAAGTGTCTGCCATCCAGTAAGCCTGCAAAGAATGATATGCTAGGCGGGAGCAGAATTAAATCATCCAAGGTCATGAAAACAATTTTAGTTGCAAATCAGAAAGGCGGCTGTGGTAAAACCATTACTGCAATTAGCCTGGCAGCTGCCCTGGCGCAAAAGGGTTATAGAGTTGCTCTGGCCGATGCGGACAGCCAGAAATCGACCTTGCAATGGTTGAAACATCGCCCGAAAGATGCAGCGCCGATTCAGAGTCTGGACTGGCGAAATGCCAAATCGATTGGGGATGCGCCTAAAAACTTGGAATATCTGATCATCGATGCACCCGGAGCGCTGAATGAAGATCATGCCGAGCAGTTAATCAGTGAAGCAGATGCCATCATTACCCCGCTGCAGCCTTCATTTTTTGATATTGATTCTACGCGCCGTTTTCTCAAGCATTTGCAGGACATTAAACGCATCCGTAAAGGCAAGGTTGAAATTCTGCTCCTCGCCAACCGCACCAAACCTAATGCAACCAGCAATCAGGACATTCAGCAGTTTTTCAATAAAATTGATCAGCAACCGGTTGCCTGGATTTCTGAACGTGCGCCCTATAGCCGGCTGGCCATGCAAGGCCTGTCTATTTTTGACAAACAGCAGAAGATGTACCGGGAATTACAGGATCAATGGCAACCTTTATTGAATGCCATTATTGACGATCCAAGCCAATGGTTCTAGTTCTGTTATTTTTAGCCTCTTCTTTTTATTCTTAGGAAAATAATCGTACTACTTCCTGTACTATCGTTTTCGATCGCTTTTTTTTCAGTTAATATGCCTGACATGACCTAAAAAAATGAGCTTCTAAATTCAGTGCAACAATACGCGCCCACACTACAAAAAGTCTTATTATTTGGACTGTTTTTCATTCTGATTTTTCTGAGTTTTCACATACTCAAGTATTTCATCATTCCTGTAGTTTGGGCAGCCATTATTGCGTACATGACCTGGCCGTTGTATCAGTCGATCTTAAGAATAAGTGGCAATCGGCCGACACTGAGTGCGACTATTATGATTCTGGGTGTGATTCTGGTGTTTGGTCTACCTTTTATTTTTGCCATTTTTATGCTGCAGCACGAAGGTCGGAACCTGTATTTTGAATTGCAAAAACAGGTATTCTCAGGTCATCTTAGCGTTCCAGATTTTATTCGTGGCCTGCCACTTGTAGGTAAGGAAATTACCCGTACCCTGAATGAGATAAATGCCGATCCAAACAGTATTGCACAGACCATTTCCGTCTGGATTCAGGGTCATCTGAATTACGGTAAAGTTGTACTGAATGAAATCAGTAAAAATGTCTTCAAGCTGTGTTTTGCCGTACTGTCGTTATTCTTCTTCTACCGTGATGGTCATACCATTCTGAATCAGGTGCGTAAAGCCTTTGAGATGGTAGTCGGTCCACGTATTCACCATTATCTGGCGACAATTTCAGATACCACACGTGCGGTGGTCTATGGGGTAGGCTTAACAGCAATTGCCCAGTCTTTGCTGGCAGGTATCAGCTATTTCGTGGCTGGTGTACCGAACCCGATGGTACTGACCATTATCACCTTTATCTTTGCCTTAATTCCTTTTGGCCCTCCCGTTGCTTATGGTGCAGTTTCGCTATGGCTGTTCTCGCAAGGACAAACCATTGAAGCCGTTGGCGTCATGGTCTGGGGTGTCTGTATTGTGAGTACAGCGGACAACGTGATTCGTCCACTGGTCATTTCGGGTGCAACACAGATTCCATTCCTGCTGATTATGTTTGGTGTTTTGGGTGGTATTGCCAGCTTTGGTCTGGTTGGTGTCTTTATTGGACCGGTGATTCTGGCCGTACTACTGGCCATCTGGCGTGAATGGCTGCATGAAAGCAACCTGAACGAACCTTTGATGATGCCTAAAGCCACTATGGCGCATGAGGTTGAACCGAAGAAAAAATTCCGTCTGCGCCGTAACAAGGCACCGAAATCACAAGACTGACTGGGTTAAACAAATTAAAACATTTAAGTACTGATTTTCTATAGTGCTTTTGGCCTTGCTCTGTTTCAATAGATTCCGAAAAGCAGAATAAAGATCAAGGTGTGATAATTATGTCTTCATTATTTAAACTTACAGCTTTGTGCGCAGTCAGTGCCGCACTTTTTACCGGTTGCGCTTCAACCTCTACTTCGACTGAAAATGTTAAAACCGTGACCCTGAATGCAGTTTCTGCACAGGGCGTAGGTGAATCGATTGGTACCGTATTATTGAGTGACAGCCCGGCTGGCTTGGTGATTCGTACTAATCTGAAACAGCTTCCTGCGGGTGAGCGTGGTTTCCACATTCATGAAAATGGTTCATGTGCACCTGCCATGAAAGACGGCAAGATGGGCGCAGCACTGGCTGCAGGTAGCCATTACAATCCAAATCAGGCTCCACATCACGGTACGCCAACAACCGGTCATCTCGGTGATTTACCCGCATTGAAAGTTAATACAGATGGAACTGCACGTGTCACCCTGCTTGCGCCACGTCTGAAACTGGCTGATGTTCAGGGTCGTGCGATTATGGTACATGCCGGTGGCGACAATTATTCTGACAACCCATTACCATTGGGCGGTGGCGGTGAACGTATTGCCTGTGGTGTGATCTGATTTATTACAGATGATTAGCATTCAAAAACGGGCTTCTTGCCCGTTTTTTAGTAGACATTTCTTCTGAAATTGGCGCTTAAATTGCATTTAAAACCGGCAGTCAAATACCACGGATCATATTCTTGTGAATAGCTCAGATTCCATGTTACATCCTCTTCATCACATACTTAAAAAAGCCCTGTTGCCTTTTCAGTCCAGTGCCTTGATGACTTACTGTTTGCAGATGTTTATTGTGCTTTCAGGGACGACTTTTGGTCTAAAACTTCTCGGCTATGAGACCTTGATTGTTCCGGTCACTTTAGGAGCAATTGCCACTGCCCTGACCGATTTTGATGACCGTTTAAGTTTAAGGCTACGCAATCTGGGGCTGGTCATGCTGCTGTTTTTTGCAGTCAGTAGCATGCTGGAATTTCTGCATCCCTATAAAATCTGGTTTTCGCTCTGGTTATCACTTTCTAGTGCTGTATTTATCTTGATGGGTGCTTTGGGACAGCGCTATGCCACCATTTCTTTTGGCACTGTATTGCTGTCCATTTACACCATGTTTGGCTTGGGAGAATATGCGCACTGGTACGAACAGCCGCTGTATTTTATAGTTGGGGTGCTGTGGTATGGCCTGACTTCTATTCTGTTTTACCTGATTCGCCCCACCTTGCAGGTTCAGGAAAATTTGTCCATCAATCTGCAACAGATGGCGGAGCTGCTATCGACTAAAGCCAAATTATTTGATCCCGATAATCAGAATAATGTCGAGCCGCTGCTCTACGAGCTTTCCTTAAAAAATACCCAAGTCATTGAAAGCTTTAACCGCACCAAAGATTCTTTACTGACCCGACTCAAAGCCTCACGTCCGAATCACAAGACCATTTACTGGCTGAATCTTTATTTTCTGACTCAGGATATCCATGAGCAGGCGACTGCCAACTATCTGCATTATGAGCAGATTCACCAGCATTTTAGCCGTACCGACCTGATTTTTCGCATTCAGAAAAATATCCATTTACAGGCACTTGCTTGCCAGCAATTGGCTGCTTGCGTATTGCGTAATGAAACTTATCAGCTTCCTGAACAGCATCAGCTGGCACTCAAAGCATTAGAAGCTTCCATGCAGGACTGGATTGCTCAGCATCCACAGAATATTGAGGTAAAAAACTTACAGCTCATTCTGAGCAATCTGCTGAGTGTGCATGAACAGCTGCAACATTTGCAGGATGGACAGGCCATTTACCGTCCGGATTATCCAAAGCATTTTGATGATTCCAGCCTGTTTGATGATGATCTGCGTGGACCCGCGGATTTCTGGCTGAAATTAAAACCCCATTTGGGACCACAATCGGCGCTGTTTCGTCATGCGGTGCGGATCGCTTTGGTCTTTCTGGTTGGCTATGCCATTTCCCTATTGCCCTTTGCCAAAAATGGCTACTGGATATTGCTGACCAGTTTATTTGTGTGTCAGATCAGTTATTTCGCCACTAAAAGTCGGTTAAAACTGCGGACTTTAGGTACATTACTCGGCGTCATTTTAGGCATCCCGATCCTGTATTTTGTACCAAGTATTGAAGGCCAGTTGCTGCTTACTGTGATTTTCGGTGTCGGTTTTTTCTATTTGCGTTCCAAGAAATATGCCATGGCCACATTGATGGCAACCTTGGTGGTACTGCTGATTTTCAATCTGAAAGGCGCTGGCTATGCAGTCATTCTGCCACGCATTATCGATACCCTGATTGGTTGTCTGATTGCCTGGCTGGCGGTCAGTTGTATCTGGCCTGACTGGAATTTCCGGAATATTTCCAGCAATATTAAAAAGTCTTCCCAAGCGACGCTGAACTATTTACTGGCTATTCTGGAGCAATATCAGTATGGCAAAAATAACAGCATTGCTTATCGGACAGCACGTCGTTTGGCCCACAATGCCCAAATTGACCTTTCCAATATGATTTCCAGTCTGAGTACCGAACCGAATCCCGATCCGGTGCTGATTCGCAATGCCTTTCGCTATCTGGTTTATAGTCACAGTCAGCTCAGTTATATTTCCGCATTGGGTAGCCATCGTGAACAAGTATCTGATCCGCAGATTCTGCAACTGCTTTCTGCCTGTCAGCAGACTTTAACTAATGCCCTGTCAAATCCTGAAAATGTACCGCAGCAGGACATTCAAGGCCAATTGTCAGAAATCCGGCAGCTGAGTCAGCAGGAACATATTTCCACCCACCTGCTGCTAGTACTTAAACAGATCAGTCTGTTACTGGAAACCTTGCCAGAATTACTCTCTTTAAGGCAGCAGTTACTGGCAGTTGAAATCAAATAACCAAGCAGATTACTAGGATATAAGTATCTAAAATAATTCATTTTATTCTATAAATTTCTTTTGCTTAAATCGGCAGATTGGGTACACTCAAGCCTGATTGAATAGAATATAGAAAAGTGAGTGCGCGTGAATATTAAAACTTTACGTCTGGTTGGACTGCTTGAAGGTATTTCATTTCTGCTGCTGTTATTTATTGCCATGCCGGTCAAGTACATGATGGATAACCCGATTCTGGTGAAATATATCGGCATGGGTCATGGCGTTCTTTTCGTGCTTTTTCTAGTGGTGTTATTTTCGGTCTGTGAAAAACAGAAATGGTCTCTGAGTATGTTTATTCTGGGCTTGATCGCTTCGATTCTGCCATTTGGGCCATTTATCTTTGATATGAAATTAAAGAAGTTGGAGCAGCCGGCTGAAGCTTAACTTTTGGATTCTAATCATTATTAGATCCATCATGGACGTTCCCTCTCCTTTTAGGAGATAAGCAGCACTGCTGCGCAAGGGTGAGGTTATTTTATTAATATTTCCCTCTCTCTAACTCTCTCCCATAGGGAGAGAACCTTCAATACATTTATTTGAGGCATATAAAGTAAATAGCTTCATTCGATTAAACATTTAAAAGGAAGGAATTCTTCTAAAACTCCCCTCGCCCTTTTCTTTCCAGCATCACCTGTTTTAGCTGCATACGTGGCAAGCTAAACCAGAGTGCAATTAAAATAAACGAGGCACCGCAATAAGCCCAGAGATCAAAAACTTCATAAGCAATTCTGACCACTTCAATCACGATAAAGAAACTCAGCATCATCAAGATAGATACCGTTGCCGCAACCGTGCCTTTAGACACTTCAGATGACATCAGCGCAAAACGGTACAATACTGAGAAGCTGATCCCTTCACCCAGACTGATGCAAGTGGTACCGATAATCAGACAATGCAGAAAATAGTCTGGAATCAACATTCCCACTAACAACAAAATGGTTCCGAACAGCATCAATGGCACACCCAGCATTACTGTTTTACCGAGCGGCATCTTGTCGATAATTTTTAGCAGAATGATATTGCCCAGAATCAGGCCACCCAATACCGGAAACTGAGCCAAGCCATATTGCATGCTGCTCAAGCCTAGTTCTTCAACCAGAATCACGGGAGATAATGCAATCCATAGCATCAATGGCAAGCTTACCAACGGCAATGCCATGGTCATGATCACGAAACGCTTATTTTTCAGGACCTGCTTAAAGTCATCGATAATATAGCTGAGTGGCTGTTTGGGAATACTGATATTCGGATTCGGCATCTTCGCTTTTAGTCCAAACCAGCTCAGAAATGCCAGACAGGCAATGCCAATAAAGCCCCAATGCCATGAGACATGATCAATCATAAAGGCACCGACCACTGGCCCTAAAAGTGGTGCCAGCAAGGAGACATTGGCCATGAGTGCCATGACTTTAATGGCATCGCGTTCTTCAAAACTTTCCTGAATCGCGGCATACCCCACAGCAGCAATAAAGGATAGTCCGAAACCCTGTAAAAAGCGCAGGAACAGAAAGCTTTGAATATTCGGTGTGAGTAAAATCGCCAGACAGCAGATTACAAAAAATGCCACGCCACCGAGCAGGACTTTTTTACGGCCTAAACGGTCCGATAAGGGTCCTAAAATTGCGGCAACAAATGCTCCACCCAACAGGAAAAAGGACATGGAAGATGGTGCCCAGGAGCTGCTTACACCAAAATCACGGGTAATGGCCAACATGGCCGGCTGGATCAGGTCATTACAGATATAGACGGAGAATTCAAACAGCACCAGTGCCAGCGGGAACATGAGTGTGGCACGGGTCAGTTTTTGGGTCTGGATATTTTGCATGGGAGTTTTTATTGTCAGTCTGCCGGATGAAGCAGAATGAGCTTTATCTAAAATAGAAAGCAGGAATTTTAGCAGAGTACTATTTTTAAATCCGTTCTCTTTTTGAAGGGTCTAATCAAAATATTATATTTTTCTCTTTCTGAATTAACCTCAAATCATCCGGTTCATAAGCACGAGTGAAAAACTAAAAATTAAAAGAATTTATAGCTCTTCCAAGTTAATTCAATAAAGATTATATATTTATATTCTTATGATAATTAAGTAAATTATACAGTATTCCAGTCTTGAAACCATTTTTCTTTTCTAGAATCTTCAAAAGGAAGAAGTTGTTCTACTAACTCTATAATCAGTTGATCAATATCTTTTGCTATCGAATATCCTAAAGTTATTTTTGAAATACTCCCACTTTTTAATTGGTCACTACAGTCCAATCTAGAGTAATGATAGTTAGCCCTATCCGTAATAAGTTTATCAATATAATCAATATGCCCTTCTGCTGAAAAATGATCTTGAGGAAAAAACCTTACCAAACTTAACCAACAGAATCCTAAGAACCATATTAAATCTTCATTACCTTTCATTATATTGAGCGTGATGCCACTATCCCAATTAACATGACAGTTTAAATAGACTTCTCTTTTCAGAGCGGGTAAAGAAAAAATAAAAATTTTATCTGCCTCTAGTTCATTATCTTTCTCACGATACAATAATTTTTCTCGTAGGATTTTTTCTGATTTTATTTTATCGTAGTTAGTATGAAACCTATTTAAGTAGAATAGTGAAAGTGAAGCTAAAAATCCCCCAATAACACCAATTGTGGCGGCTAATATATTTGAGTCCATTAATTCCTCTTTTCTAAAACAAAAAAGCGCATCAATAAGATACGCTTTTAACGAAGTTTTGTTTAAAGATCAAACATTATTATGGACAGACTGCTTTCTGGAAAGTTTTGGTATTTGAACCACGTACACATTGATAGAGCTTTTCAGTATTGTGCATTTTCCAGTTTTTCTCTTCTTTTCTGAAATGATAAATAGTCTGAATCGATCTCACCGAATAATCCATCAAACCTGTTTCAGTCACTTTTACCTGTCCAACCGTCGGTGACTCAACACGATTAAAGAACTGACGTATCTCGACTGTTGCCAGTTCTTCACGCAGGTCAGGCCTCATTTTAAGCACCTGATCCAAAGGTGTATCTGAAGAAGACTGCACTTTTGCAATCACTTTCTGGGTGGTTGTACAACCTGATGTCATCACACCCAGACCTAAAATTGTAACCGCCAATAACCGTAACATATTGTTTAACCCAGATTATCTTTATTATGCAGAAATTATCATGCCGGGCTTTTCAGCTTAACGCTATTTAGACTCTGTAAGTCCAGTTACAGAGCAATAAAAAAAGCGCACCTTTCGATGCGCTTTTGTAAATCTATTCTGATTAAAGATCGAATAGTTTGCCTGGGTTCATAATGCCATTTGGATCGAACACCTTTTTCAAGGCTTTCATGTATTCGATTTCTTCAGCTGAACGGGTGTATTCAAGATAAGGTTTCTTGGTCATACCCACACCATGTTCCGCAGAAATTGAACCGTCATATTTTTTCACGGTATCAAATACGTACTTGTTCACGACTTGGCATTTCGCAAAGAATTCATCTTTGGTCAGGTCAGCCGGTTTCAGGATGTTCAAGTGCAGGTTACCGTCACCGATATGACCGAACCAGCAGATTTCGAAGTCTGGGTAGTTTTCATTCACGATCGCATCGATTTCTTTAATGAACGCCGGTACGTGAGTGATCAATACAGAGATGTCATTTTTGTATGGAATGAATGGAGCAATTGACTCAGAGATGTCTTCACGCAGACGCCATAAGCTATGTACTTGCTCAAGAGTTTGGCTCATCACGCCATCCAGCACCCAACCCTGTTCCATACAGTGCTCGAAGATTTCCATCGCCTTGTTCATAATTGGCTCAAACGGTGCTTCAAATTCAAGCAATACATAGAATGGACATTCAGTTTCAAATGGACGCTGTACGTGACCATTGGCCAGTACTTTTTGCATCGCCAGCTCACCGAAGAACTCGAATGCAGTCAGGTCGATTTTTACCTGGAATGCATGTAACACTGGCATGATCGCATCAAAATCAGGTACGCCCAGTACCAGCACTTGCAGGTCTTGTGGCTGACGCTCAAGTTTGATTTCTGCTTCAGTGACTAAACCTAAAGTACCTTCACCACCGATGAACAGGTGCTGTAGTGCATAACCCGTTGCGTTCTTGATCATGCCCTTGTTCAGACGCAGCACATCACCTTTACCAGTCACCACAGTCAGGCCTAGCACCCAGTTACGGGTCATGCCGTATTTGATCACTTTAATCCCACCAGCATTGGTCCCGATGTTTCCACCGATCTGGCTTGAACCAGAAGAGGCAAAATCTACCGGGTAATACATGCCCTGCTCTTCAGCATAGTTTTGCAGCTGTTCAGTCACTACACCGGCCTGTATGCGTACCATACGGTCAGCCGGGAAGAATTCCAGAATCTGGTTCATCTTGTCCATGCTTACCACAATCTCGCCATTCGCAGCGACAGCGCCTGCAGATAGACCTGTACGACCACCTGATGGAGTCACTGCAACATTGAACTGATTGGCAAGCTTCACAATTGCTTGAACCTGTTCAGTCGAAGATGGGAAAACGATGACCGATGGGTTTGGATCAAAGTGTTTGGTATGATCACGACCCCAATTCTGGAGGCTGTCCGCATCAGTTTTAATACGGTTTTCACCCACAATTGCAGTCAATTGGGTCAATAACTCTGGGGTTAAAGCGACTGGAGCATTCATCGTTTGCAGACCTAGCATGAATTAAACAAGAGAGACCTCGCCGGTTTATTCGTATATTTTTCAGGCATTAAAACCTGTATACAAAGCAGGCGAAACATGATAATTAAAGCACCAAAACTGGCAGCTTAAACAGCATGGCGCAGTATTATAAGCTATTTTTGGGGCTTTCCCTTAAAAAATGACAATTTTGATAATATACCTTTGAAAATGATAGTTTAATTCAACCAGTTCTATCATTTTCACTACTATCACTTGCAAAAATAGCTGATATTGTAGTCATCAAGGAAATGTATAACCGCTCCATTCCTGTGCTATTATACGGCGACTAAATTTGGCCTTTGTAGCGGAGCCGTAATGAGCCAACATCTATCTCTACCTAAAGATAAAATCCGTTTTCTATTGTTAGAAGGTGTTCACCAGAACGCAATCGACACATTGAATGCAGCTGGATATACCAATATCGACTATCGCAAAACAGCGCTTGAGGGTGAAGCACTGAAAGAAGCGATTAAAGATGCACACTTCATTGGTATCCGTTCCCGTACTCAGCTCACTGAAGAAGTGTTTGAAGCTGCGAACAAACTGATCGCGGTAGGTTGTTTCTGTATCGGTACCAACCAAGTGAATCTGGATGCAGCAATGCGTCGCGGTATTCCGGTATTCAACGCACCATATTCAAATACACGTTCGGTTGCTGAACTTGTACTTGCTGAAGCGATTCTTTTGCTTCGCCGTGTACCTGAAAAATCTACAGATACACATGCAGGCGGCTGGAACAAATCTGCTGTAGGTTCGTTTGAAACTCGTGGTAAGACTTTAGGTATCGTTGGTTACGGTTCAATTGGTTCACAACTTTCTGTCCTTGCTGAAAGCCTGGGTATGAAAGTGATCTATTTCGACACAGTGACTAAATTACCACTCGGTAATGCACGTCAGGTCGGCACAATGGGCGAACTTCTTGCAAATGCCGATGTTGTTTCTATTCACGTTCCTGATGTTCCGTCTACACGTAACTTCATGACCAAAGAACAATTCGCGCAAATGAAAGAAGGTTCAATCTTCATCAATGCGGCACGTGGTACATGTGTTGTGATCGAAGATCTGGCTGAAGCGTTGAAATCTGGCCACCTTGCAGGTGCTGCGGTTGACGTATTCCCGAAAGAGCCTAAAGCAAATGGCGAAGAATTCGTTTCTCCACTACGCAACATTCCAAATGTGATCCTGACTCCACACGTGGGCGGTTCTACCATGGAAGCTCAGGCGAACATCGGTCTGGAAGTTGCTGAGAAATTTGTGGCTTATTCAGATAAAGGTATGACGCTTTCTGCGGTGAACTTCCCAGAAATCGCGCTTCCATTAACTGAAGGTAAACACCGTCTGCTTCACATCCACAAAAACATTCCGGGTGTGTTGTCTAAGATCAACAATCTGTTTGCTGAACACGGCATCAACATCTCTGGTCAGACTTTAATGACCAAAGGCGATGTGGGTTACCTGGTGATGGATGTAGACGCAACTGCCTCTCAAGAAGCACTCGATACTCTACACAACCTTGAAGGTACAATTCGCGTTCGCGTATTGTTCTAATTCAGGTTTTTAAAAAGCCACAGTCTTCGGGCTGTGGTTTTTTTTATTGCTTAAAGGTTTTTATTTTTAAGCCTACTCAGCTGATGCTGCTCTTCCGCTCTTCGAGAAATCGAAACAAATTTAGTCATGCCAAATCTTAAAATTGCACCTATGGTGCAAGCGCCGCTGATTCTGCTGATCGCGATGATCAGCATGCAGAGCAGCGGCTCCTTTGCCAAATATCTGTTTGGCCAGTTCCCGATCTTGACTGTTTCCACAATGCGCCTACTTCTTGGTGCATTAATTCTGGCACTCATTTTTAAAGTCTGGCAGATCAATTTCCGTCAGGTCAAATGGCCAGCCATTATCAGCTATGGCTTGGCATTAGCTGGCATGAATATGCTGTTTTATCTGGCGATTGATCGCCTGCCACTTGGTATTGCAGTTTCTTTTGAATTTATTGGGCCCTTAAGTGTTGCGCTTTTTCATGCCCGGCAGAAGTTTGATTTTATCTGGGTCGGACTGGCAATTCTGGGGCTGGTGCTGTTGTTTCCCTTTGATCAGACTGCACAGCCGCTTGACCCGATTGGCATCCTGTTAGCCTTAGGCGCGGGTTCCTGTTGGGCACTATATATCGTGGCCGGACAAAAACCTTCTGGTGTATCAGGGAATCATACCGTGTGTCTGGGCATGTTTGTGGGCATGCTAGTGCTGATGCCGATTGCCCTGTTCGCGGGAATGCCTGCTCATGTGTTTGAACCAAGTAGCCTCATGTATTTTGTTATTTTGGCTGCTCTTGCTAGTGCCTTACCCTTTACTTTGGAAATGATTGCACTGCGTAATTTAACTGCTTTGAGTTTTGGCACTCTAATGAGCCTGGAACCTGCGGTTGCAGCACTCTCCGGTTTCGTATTCTTAGGCGAGACTTTATTTTGGACGCAATGGCTGGCACTGGCCACTATTATCAGTGCGTCGATTGGCTGTACGGTGACCACACAAAGAAGAAAGCATTAAATAAAAAAGGCGCTCAAGCGCCTTTTTTAAGATGATTGATTTAATTTTAGCGTGGCGCTGCATCTTTAATAGCTGTATTTAATGCAGTAGCTGCTGTCACATTATAGCCTTCACATGCCGAAGCAAGATGGTCATACAGGTAATCTGTCCATTTGAGCATTAGAGGAGTTGCACCCTCTTCCCTTAAGTTATCCAAGGCAGCTTTTCTTGCCTGAGCAATATAATCGGCATGATCAATATGCTCCCCATGTTCCGAGAAAGTACTGGAATAAATTTCACCCTGATATTCGATCGCCCCAAAGTATTTGTAATATTGCTGCGCATCGTCTTTATATTCGGCCTTTTTAAATTTCAGGTTAGCCATCGTACCATCTAAAATGGTTTTCGCCATCTCTTGAACAGACTCGCCTGTCTGCCATTCAGCCAGTGTACGATAGCCAGTTTTGATATCCGGATCAAATTCAATAAATTCTTCCTCAGGATGTTCTGCCAGAATACGGAAACATTTAGATCCGTTCGGGAAAGTACGCGCCTTCTGCAAACCGACAAAATTGGTAGCAAACTGATTATAATATTTACGTTCAGCATCGGTAGTATCAGTATTAAAGAAAACTCTGGTTTCGGTATCGTCATACATCTTCACGATAGCAATATTGGTACGTTCAGTTAAGGCTTTACCTGACAGGTCGTACCACTCCAGGTGTCGATGATTGCTGATGTTATTTTCCGGAATAGTGACGGGACGACTAGTAAATTGTTCAGAAGTATTTTCCAGTACTTTTTCCAGTTTATAACCTAATGCTGTACGGGCACGATCTGCAGGGAATACGCCTTTCTCTGTAACATAAACTGGGAAAGTCATGTCTTCATCAAGATCATATTCAGTATCAACAGCCCGGTTATCATCTGCATACAAGATGCCGTCAGTAATTTTATTTTTATGACTGGCCAATAGAAGCTTTTCCGACTCCATATCTGAAGCATCAATATTCGGCAGGTTGAACTGATAGGTATAGAATTCAGAAATTATATCTGATGTTCCATCACCATTATCTGGAGTTCCAGGATTGCTCGGATTACCAGGATTGGTTGGGGTGGGTTGACCTGCGACTGGCTCGTTATTATCAGAATCAGAGCCACCACACGCAGTCAGCATAAGGCTCAAGACAGCACAAGAGAGTAATCTTAATTTCATTATTATCTACCTTATTATTTTTTCATCGTTTTATTTTTCATTGTTATTTTAAAGTTGACCCAAACCATGAGGTCTAAGCCATTTTAATAAATATAAAATTAAGATCAAATTAAAAATTGATTAATTTGTAACCACAATCTCATCAATAATTCATTATGAATTTAATTTTTTCGGTGGGGGACGAAATCAAAAATTCAAATTCACTGATCCAAAATCCGCTTCGCATTCACAAAATATTCTTCTGCACTACTCATCAAAAATTAACCAGTTTGATATACTTCCGCTTTCTTCTGTATCTCGATTATACCCTTCTGGTATAAGTAGTTTCTCCCATGCCAAACCTCCAACTTCTTGCTGTGTTGTACATGGTTCTCTCCATGACTTCATACCAGATCAGTGCATCCTTCGCCAAGCAACTTTTTCTGGTGCTTGACCCGATCACCGTCACTATTTTAAGACTCTGCTTTGCCGCCATTATTGTCTGTGTCATGTTCCGTTCCTGGAAAGTTATTCGACGTTTACAATTCCTGAAATGGCGGGATCTGCTCTGCTATAGTGCTTCTCTGGGCGTGATGAATATTCTGTTCTATATGTCGCTCGGGAAACTCCCGCAAGGAATTGCAGTCGGACTAGAATTTATTGGCCCACTAGGTTTGGCCTTAATTTCGATTCAGAACCGCAAGGATTATGGCTGGGTGTTATTGGCAATTTCAGGCATTGTGCTGATGGTGCCATGGGGGGAAGCCAATCGCAGTAACTTTGACCTGCTTGGTGCAGCGTGTGCCCTAGGAGCTGGCCTCTGCTGGGCCCTATATATCTATTTTGGGCAACGCGTGGTACAACAAAATATCGGAATGCATGCACTGACGATTGCCATCAGTATTTCAGCCCTGTGTTTGCTACCAATCGGACTATATAACAACGCCTCTGCTTTGATTGATACTCAATATTGGGGCAAGGCCATTACCATTGCAGTACTGGCAACCGCCATTCCTTATGCACTGGATTTAAAAGCGCTCCAGCACTTGAATAAAACCAGTTACGGCACGCTTTCCAGTCTTTCTCCAGCTCTGGCAGCACTAGTAGGTTTTATCTTGCTGGGTGAAAAAATTACGCTACTTCAAACGGTCGCACTGGTTTGTATTATGCTGGCTTCAGTTGGCGTGACTATGCGGGAAGCACGGCAGCAATATAAAACCCGGAAAATAGAAAGCTGAATAAATAAAAAAAGATGGCACTCTGGCCATCTTTTTTATCATGAAAATTTGAATTTCAATATTAGCTTTTAACCAGCATGTCTTTTTTCATTTCTTTATAACGCTGATATTCAGTTTTGTACTGATCCGCTAAAGCCTGTTTTTGTTCATCTCCCAGAATTTTCCCAGCCTGCTGGAAGAAAGCATGCTCTTCTTCTTTCAAATGATGATGAACCTTATCTGAGAGTCTCTTGGCAATTGCAATCCAGCTAGGGCTACTAAATTCAGTTTCAGTCAGTTCCTCAATCATTTCATCCATTTCATGATGTTCTGCCAAGGCGTGACGGGTAATATTCAAGCCGGGATCTGTCATCATCAAAGGAATATAAAAGTAACGGTCTTCTGCCGTTTCATGCGCAAACAGTTCATTCTTCAGCTGCTTGAACAACTCACGACGTTCCGGTGAATCCCCCGAAGTTTGCAGTAATTTTTCTGCCAGATCACGCTGGATTTCATGACTTTCCCTTAATGCTTCAAAAATGGTGGTCATGTAATTGTTCTCCTGTTTTTGTCATGCCTTTGCTCCAGCATAGAGTGAAACCGGCAAATGGTCAGGAATATTTATAAGGCGAATTTGTATAAAAAACTTTAATATTGAGAATAGTTTACATCTATTTTTAGGCTAAAAACATCTGATAAGTCATACGGCAAATCAGCAAACTGACCAGGATCAGAAACAGAATCCGGATAAAACCGCTGCCATATTTAAAGGCCAGTTTAACACCCAACAGCGAACCGCAAATATTAGCAGCCGCCATCATGGCGCCCACCAGAAATAGCACATGACCTGTAGGAATAAAGAAACTCAGTGCCGCAAGATTGGTAGTGAAAT
Organism: Acinetobacter variabilis; assembly: GCF_000369625.1. Classification (GTDB taxonomy): domain Bacteria; phylum Pseudomonadota; class Gammaproteobacteria; order Pseudomonadales; family Moraxellaceae; genus Acinetobacter; species Acinetobacter variabilis. Next base: position 445,549 of record NZ_KB850112.1, on the reverse strand, counting down.
TGGCAATTTTCGATAGTGCTGAGGCATGCAAGAAATCCACACTCAGATAACGAATAAAGAAAAAGATAAAAAAACTGCCTGTCCCCGGGCCAAAAATTCCGTCATAAAAACCGATGGCCAGACTGCCTAGTGCTGCCAATATCAGCATCTTTTTATTCAGCTTTTGCTCGACGTGTACCCGACCAAACTGCTTTTTCATGAATGTATAGATTGCAATCACGATCAGCATGATCAACACAAAAGGCTTGAGAATATCCACCGGAATCAAGGTGACACTGGCTGCTCCAATAAATGAGCTAATAAAACTGCACAGCGCAATTACACCAAGTAAGACCCATGGCAGTTTGACCTGTCTAAGATAGGAAAATGCAGCCGAGCCTGTACCAAAAATGGAGGCCAGCTTATTGGTACCAAATACCGTAGCAGGTTGTAACTGCGGCAGACTGCCCATAATTGCCGGGATCTGGATCAGACCGCCACCACCGACGGCAGCGTCAATCGCTCCTGCCATAAAGGCAAAAAACACCAGACTCAGGATAATCTCGATGTCCATTGTTATTCAACGCGCCTAGAGATTAAGAACACGTTTGGGTACCAGACGTTTTTTATCCGTGATTTCAGCCAGGCCTAAGCATTTCTCACCATCAAAGACCAACACCTGTGGCTCTGCCGGATGATCGATATTACTTTCCATACCTCGGCTAAAATATTCTGCACGACCTTCCGGAGCCTGAATCTGCGGGAAATGCTGTACCGGTGCATAAGCTGGCAGTAATAGCGCTTCACGTTCTGCCTCAGTCAAGCTTTCCAGATATTCAATGGTATAGCTTGGAATAAGGTCAAAATGACCAGTTTGAATCCGGTGCAGATACGTCAGATGACCATAGGTACCGAGTGCTTTGGCAATATCTTCGCCGAGTACCCGGATATAAGTGCCTTTGGAACAGGTCACATCCAGCGTAATACTATTTTCAGTAAAAGATAAAAGCTCAATTGCATAAATGGTTATTGGACGTGCTTCACGTTCGATCTCAATGCCCTTACGCGCCAGCTCGTACAGCGGACGACCTTCCTTTTTCAGAGCCGAATACATCGGTGGCACTTGCTGGATCTCACCAACAAACTTGGCAATTGTCTCCTGAATCAACTCTTCATTCAGTTCAGGGACTGGTTTTTCCAGCAGAACTCCCCCTTCGACATCACCTGTAGTAGTGCTATGTCCTAGAAAAACTGTAGTCTGGTAACGCTTAGTTGAATCCAGCAGATAATGCGAAAACTTGGTCGCCTCACCCAGACAGATCGGTAAAAGACCGGATGCCAATGGATCTAGTGCACCAGTATGTCCAGCTTTTTGCGCACGATATAACCAGCGTACTTTTTGCAATGCAGCATTCGAGCTGATGCCTAGAGGCTTATTTAATAGAAATACACCGCTGATATGACGACGCTGAATTTTAGGAGATGAGGATTTCATGGCAAAAAGTCAGACATTTTATAAATTGGCGCAATGGTAAAACCCCTGTCAATTATTTACAACTTTTCTACAGCATATAAGGTGCAATATCTCCTATCCTGCCGAATGCAAAATTTAAAATAATCCGATAATTAAAATAAAGGTGCATAGGATATGCAGAAATATAAACTATGGATCGTGATTGCGCTCATTGTATTGTGCTTGATTACCCTGATTCTATGGCTGGCTCCTAGGGATGAAGCACAGGCACGTGTCTCAGGCCCGCAATCCACCAATGAAAGCAGCGCTCAACAGGCAGCAGCACTGGCTAATGGCCCCGTAAATAACATATTCCCGAGTCCAAGCCAGCAGGATACGGAAATTAATTGCCAGATGCAGATGGATGTCAGCAATCGCCTGATTGTCAATGAACAGACCAGTAACTGTTTTGAATATTTTATTACCCAGTACGGGGAAAAAACCCTCGAACAAATCCAGCGAGATTTTAAAGCTTATATTCAGCAAAATTATCAGGATCCTGCACTCTCACAAGTTCTAGATCTTTGGAACCGTTATATCCAGTATCGTCAAGGTTTGGGAGAACTGACTTCACCTGTAGGTCTGGATCAAGAAGATCCAGCTTACTACCGCAGTATCTATGCCAGCACCCAGAATCTGCGTAAGCGCTTTTTCTCTGATTATGAAATTGAAGGACTGTTTGGCACTGAAGATACCTATCATGAATATACCTTAGACCGTATGGCAGTCATGGCGGATAAAAAACTGAGCGAAGCAGAAAAAGCCCAGAAACTAAAAGAACTGTTTGCACAGTTACCGCAGGACTGGCAAGAAAACCTGGAGCAACTGAATAAACTGGAAGATCTACGCAAACTTACGGCTGATATTAAAGCGCGTGGTGGTTCTGCGGAAGAAATCCGTCAGATGCGACTGAATCTGGTCGGGCCTGAAGCAACCCAACGTCTGGAAAAACTTGATGATGAACGTGCGAATTGGAAATCCAGTGTGATGCGTTACTTGGGCGAGCGGGATAACATCCTAAAAAGTGGCCTGAGTGAAAATGCCAAACAGCAGGCAGTTGATCAGTTGCGTCAGAAACATTTCCAGCGCCCTGAAGAACGGCTCCGTGTAGGTACATTTGAACAGGTCCATGATCAGAGAGGGACCTTACCCTTTGCCAATTAATTTTCAGCTAAAATTGCTCATTGACGCCGTAGCTAAACAGTACTGCAACGGCGTCGAATATCTTCTCTTATTCCCTTTCTTTTTTGTCTCATCTCTTATATAAAAACAGTAACGACAATCATCTATTTTGAGAGTTTAACAGAGCCATTTTCCTCTGAAAACCTTGATTTTCTTGGGTTGATTACTTTTTTTAACATTGTTATTTGTTTCTAACTATTTCAGCCTAAACATTCATCAATCTTAGATTTCAAGGAATTAATAATAAAATACATACGTATATAAATTTCAAATTTATGTGCTCACAAGTGCTCACCGGGCGTGGCCCAAAATGACATGGAATTGGCTCATCAGCATGAAAAAATGCTTCTGCTTCAAAATAATAATTTTTGCACGTGATTGAAGATTAGGTCTGCACGATCGAGACATCCAACTTCAATATTTAACGCGCATCAATACTCCCGAGCAATGATTGCTTTTTATAACAATAAAATGAACAAAGGAACGGTTATGCGTACTTTTATTAAAACAACACAGATGCTGGCGCTTTCCTTGGCAGCAGGCCTCGGTTTTGGCTTTTCCACACAAACCCAGGCGGCAGCAAGTGCAATTCAGGTCACTGAAAAAGCCAAATCAGACTATGCCAAAACCAAATATCCCATTCTGATGGTACATGGCTGGCTAGGCTGGCAACGCATAGGTACCGATACCATTGGTTTAGATTACTGGTATCAGATTCTGCCGGATATGGCTCGTAATGGCTCGACCGTGTTTGCCGCCCAATTGTCGCCTGCCAATACCACGACTCACCGTGGTGAACAGCTCATTCATCAGGTCGATGAAGTGCTGGCAATTACAGGGAAGGAAAAAATCAATCTTATTGGTCACTCACATGGAGGGCCGACAGTACTTTATGTAGCAGCAACTCGACCGCAGCAGATTGCATCCATTACAGGGGTCGCAGGCACCTATCATGGCTCTAAAGTGGCCGACGATATTCAGAACAATACCCTCACCCGTACTGCTTTCAATATTCTCGGTGATTATATTATTGGACCGCTCATTACACTGGGGCAGTTCAAACCCGAACTGGAAATTGATTTCGATGCATCCATGAAATCCCTGACCCAAACTGGCTCTAGCTCTTTTAATGCTAGCGTGGCCAAACAGATGGTGCAGGATGGTGTCTTAGCCTCCACAGAAAACTGTAATAAAAATCTGAAACCAAAAGACCGTAACGGTATCTATTATTATTCTTGGACCGGTGTGGCTCAAGCGACCAATGCACTGGACATCGATACTATCCTGATGCAGCTTGGCCCTCTATCTTATGGCAATAAAGACAATGATGGCATGGTCGCCCGTTGTAGTGCATTCATTGGTAAAGTGATTAATGACCAGTACAAGCTGAACCATACAGATCTGGCCAATATGATGTTTGGTCTTAAAGGCCTGTTTGCTTCAGATCCGGTGGCGATCTACCGTCAACATGCCAATCGTTTAAAACTTCAGAATCTCTAATTTTCATCGCCCTTATATCTGCAGATATAAGGGCTTTTTCGTTATTTTCACTTGAAAAAACTAAGGAGATAAAAAAACTCAAAACGCTGAATGGGTCAGCTTTCAAGCTGGCTATTCCCCACATTATGGCGAGGATCGCCTTAACACAACAACAAGAATGAGGAAATAATGATGAAATATGGAGTATTAACGGCAGGACTGCTCATGGCAGCGACCTGCTTCACGGCTCACGCCTCCACTCAGGCCAGTCAGGTGACGGCGAAAGCCAGTTCACAATATGCCAAAACCAAATATCCGATTGTATTTTCACATGGTATGGCGGGTTTCATTCAGGTTGGCACTGACCAGTTTGGACTGGATTACTGGTATCAGATTTTACCTGATCTGGCCCGTAATGGTGCGAATGTCTGGGCGACACGGGTCTCCCCTTTTAACTCATCTGAAATTCGCGGTGAACAACTTTTGGAGCAGGTCAAGGAAATTGCCGCAATTACCGGTGCAGATAAAGTCAACCTGATCGGACATTCACATGGTGGCCCAACGATTCGTTATGTGGCCGGTTCAGAACCTAAGCTGGTGGCTTCATTAACCACAGTAGGTGCACCACACAAAGGTTCGCCGGTTGCAGACCTGATTCTAAAAGCTGAAGGGACTGCTATTGAAGCGCCACTGCTCGGTACGATAAATCTGGTTTCTAAAGCTATTACCTGGGCTCAAGGTCTGGATCCAAATAGTTTCCCACATGACTCTCTGGCGGGTGGTAGCAGTCTAACCCTGGCAGGCTCTGCAAAATTTAATCAGAAATATCCAATTGGTATGCCAAGCACTGCTTGCGGTGAAGGTGCTTATAGCTGGAAGCATGCGGATGGGCAGATTTACAATTATTCATTCACAGGTGTAGGCCAAGTCACTAACCTGCTTGATCCTGACTCAGCACTTAAAGTCACTGCTTTGCTCATTGATGGGGGTAAAGAAAATGATGGCCTAGTATCACGCTGTAGCGCCAAGTTCGGTAAAACCATTCGTGATAACTACAACTGGAATCATCTGGATGAAGTGAATATGGTACTAGGATTGAAAAACCTGTTTGCTCCAGATCCAGTAGATGTTTACCGTCAACATGCCAACCGACTAAAACTACAAGGTTTATAAAAAAATAGCGAGCATAAAAAAATGCGCCCAGAGGCGCATTTTTTTGCTTTAAAGCAAGGCTAAAATTAACCTTGTTTACGAGCTGGCAACTTTTCACGAATACGTGCAGCTTTACCAGAAAGTTCACGTAGGTAGTAAAGTTTAGCACGACGAACGTCACCACGACGTTTAACTTCAATCTTAGCAACGATTGGAGAGTGAGTTTGGAATACACGCTCAACGCCAACACCGCTAGAAATTTTACGTACTGTAAACGCAGAGTTCAAACCACGGTTTTTCTTAGCAATTACAACGCCTTCAAACGCCTGTAGACGTTCACGGTCGCCTTCTTTTACTTTCACTTGGACAACTACTGTGTCACCTGGTGCAAAAGCTGGGATGTCTTGTTTAAGCTGAGCATTTTCAACAGCTTGTACTAAAGGATGCTTACCGCTCATGGGGTATCTCCAATATGTGCGAGTCAGAAGAGGTCTGATTATCGCTGGGTATAGAGGCTGAATCGCATAGACCCGATTGACTTTCCCTTTATGCTTGACCGCTTCAATGCATAAAGAGCCTATTTAAGTACTTAATTTACATTAAGTAGTTTAGTTTGCTCGAAGCATAGCTTCTCGCCTTGCGCTCGGGTAAAGCAATGCTTTACTCACCCTCGCTCATCTTTTAGCCATTTCTTTTGCTGCTTGGTCAGTTCAACTTTTTCTACCAACTCAGGTCGGCGTTCCAAAGTGCGCTGATATCGCTGCAAAAACCGCCATTTCTCAATATTGGCATGATGTCCCGATTTCAAGATGTCCGGTACATCCATACCTTCAAAATGGTCTGGCTTGGTATATTGTGGGCAATCTAACAGACCATCCACAAATGAGTCTTGCACGTGTGATTGTTCATCTGACATTGCACCCGGAAGTCTCCGGATAATACTGTCCAATAACACCATCGCAGGGAGCTCGCCACCCGATAATACGTAATCTCCAATCGACCATTCCTGATCAACATATTTCTGGATCAAACGTTCATCGACACCTTCATAACGACCACACAGTACAATCAGTCCGTCATATTTAACGAATTGTTGTACTGCAGTTTCGTTTAAGGTTTTTCCTTGCGGTGACATATATACCACAGGAACATGAACTGCACCCGCTTGCGCTGCAAGCTCTTTGGCACGGTGAATTGCTTTCGCTAATGGCTCAGCCATCATCACCATACCGGGCCCCCCCCCAAATGGACGTTCATCCACCCGTTTGTAGTTCCCTTCAGCAAATTCGCGTGGATTAATACAATGAATTTGCATCAAATCACGTTTTACTGCGCGCCCGCTAATACCGTAGGCTGTAATCGCTTCAAACATTTCAGGAAAAAGCGTAATGACTGCAAAGAACACCGCAGACTCCTCATTTTCCTGCTGCGTTAATCCCGTTAAGGATTAATAATCTACGCCCCAATTTACGTAGATACGACCAGCTTCGAGATCAACACGCTGTACCACATCTTTATGCCATGGAATCATCCGCTCTTCGCCATCAACGCTGTCAGCAGTAGCGCGAACTACCATTACGTCATTAGCACCTGTCTCAAACATTTCATGGATTTGACCGAGATTCACTTCCTGTTCTTCTTCATCCAGACCTAACACAGTTAGACCTTTCAAATCAGACCAGTAATACTCGTCCACGCCTGGTTGAGGCAGTTGCGATTTAGAGATCCAAACATTAGCACCAACCAGAGCGTCTGCTGCGGTGCGATCACTCACACCTTTTAGCGAAACAACCAGGCCCTTGCCATGTGGTTTCCAACGTTTTACATCGACAATTTGCCATCCTGCTTTGGTCTCAATGTACCAAGGAAGGTAGTCAAATATGTTGCTCATAGGTTCTGTATTGGAATAGACCCAGAGCCACCCATTTAATCCATATGCTGAACGTAACTGTCCAATCTGAATACGATCTTCGGGAACATTCTGTGTTGGTGTCATGGGCTACCTGCTACCTTAAAATTAAGCAACAGCTGCAGCTTTCTTAGCTTGAGCAGCTAGAGAAGCAACACGTTCAGAAGGTTGAGCACCTTGAGAAACCCAGTGAGCAAAACGGTCAGCATCTAAACGAAGTTTTTCTGCTTTACCTTGAGCTGTAGGGTTGAAGAAACCGATACGTTCGATGAAACGACCGTCACGTGCATTACGGCTATCAGTCACAATGATTTGATAGAACGGACGTTTTTTAGCACCACCGCGTGCAAGACGAATAACAACCATGATAGAACCTTATAGTTTTTACGGATTATTCATGTACCGACCACCGGAACACTTCAAACCCCTTTCATAGAGGGCAATATTTTACGCGAAGTTTGCCCTGAATGAAAGATCAAAAGTTGGTTATCCACAATTTTGAATTTGGTTAGCGTCCGTCCCAGTTTGAATTTACAGCTAGTGACCCACTACAGGCTGTAGCAGTCGATGTTTCCTTAGACCAGTAACGTCGGCCGGAATCATCTAAACAGCTGACTCCATCATTTTTCTGACTCCTCGTAGTTACAGGTACAGCACTTAATACCCAACTTGTTGCTGCCGTATTAAAGCTTAAATTAAGTGTATATAAGCCATTCTGGGATAAGGGTGTAGTAGAAGAAAAACCAACTTTGGTTAAATCAATCGCAGTAGTTGTATTTACCTTATAATTAAAATTAGTTGATTTATATTGTTGTAATCTGCTTGCTATATCGATCAATTCAGCCTGTACCTCAGTACGCTTTGATTTTCTTACCTGCTCCTGATAAGAAGGAAAAGCCACTACAGCAAGAATAGCAATTACTGCTACGACAAGCATTAACTCAATAAGAGTAAATCCTGACTGCTTTCTCACCATGTGTTCATACCTCCTGTGCCGCATCCTGTATAAGACACATTGGCCTTGGTCATGTTCTTACACTGAATTCCTGTACTAGTCATAAGAAAAGTAAAATTATTAGGGTCTTGGCTTTCTGCTTTAATAGCCCATCTTTGTCCTAAAGCGGTAGTATTAGTTAGAAGTTTAGTAGCATCTGTACCATCTCGAACAGAAACAATATATTTAACTGCGGTTCCTGAACTATTTAATGGCAGGTTTAATTGTGCGTTACTTGTATTATAACCAATAAGATTTCCATTATTATCTTTATATAAATAACTAGGCTCAAAACCCAGATAACTAAAATTTTTACCTTTATGGCGCTCTAACTGCTCTGCTAGCTTTTGCACTTCCTGTTGTGCCTGACTAGCGATTGCTCTTCGAGCATAAGCCTGATAACTCGGGATAGCAATTGTGGCAAGAATCGCCACAATTACCACTACCACCATTAATTCAATTAATGTAAATCCTTGTTGTGGTATACGCAGGGTCCACTTCTTATTGTGCATATTTTTCATACCAACGATTTGGAATAAAACGTAAGGAACCCCCTGTTTCCAAGAATTTCCCACCCACTGTTCCACATGCTGTACCCTTACATGGGCTGCAATTAGGCCCTGAGCAAACATCATTTGGATCAGGTACGACTAGACTGCGTTTGTTAGGATCACCATCTGCACTACCTACATTAGGAGTTACAATTCCTGAGCCCAAGTTATAAGTATAATTAGCATCTTGTTTACATACCCCGGTTGGCAGACATAAACGTTGTGTAAAACTATGTCCTTTTACCCCAGCACCACAACTTGAAGTTGTACCATTATTAGACGCATCATATTGAGTAACATATAAGCTACCTTCTAATGCGATTGGAGTAGTTAGACCTTTAATAATATTTGCAGCAGCGTCACTATTATCAAACTTCTTATTAAATACATAGTACCAGCCACCCCATCCATTATTTTTATCTATGGTTGTTGTAGATGTGGCATTATTTACATACCTTAGCTGCGTAGGAACTGGAGTTGTTGCAGAGCTAGCAGCTAAAGTTTTTGCCTGCATTTTTGAAGTTGGATAACGCCCTTCAGCATTACTTGGATAAATATCATAATCATAGATACCATATACGGCATCATATTGCAGTCCTAAAGGATCTTTCTTTTGTGCTGAATCTGTCGTACCTACCAATGGAGAACTTTGATTTCCAGAAACAAAGGTAGCGACTACAATATTCCCACCATAAATTGCACTACTACCTGCACTATAATGAGCTGTAAATGCAGGCATAGTATAGAAACGTGGGCTAGTGCCATCAGCTTGGTTCAGATTTAAAATTCTGGTGGCTTGAGCAGTAAATGTTGTAGCGCCATCATTCTTGAAATCCACTCTAAAGGCCTGTCCCGCAAGATCACCAAAATATAGATGATCAATAACTCCATCATTATTTCGGTCTACTGTACGAATCTGACTTACAACGCTATATTTTAAGTTCTCATTTGTACTTGAATCTGCATTCCATAATAAATCACCTGTATCACCATCAAAGATATAGACACCAGCACCGATTTTATTGTCTTGCTTATAGTTATAGCTTTCATAACCTGCGTAACCTGTACGTACGCCTTGGGTTTTTAAACCATCTCCATCCGCTCCTCCTGCATCATATCCCCCACCAACAATCATTACGAGTTTGCGCTTACCTTGCCAGTTAATATAACCCAGACTAGGTTTAGACCAGCTTTGACCCATTTTACTTAATGCACTATAGGATTTACCGGCAGGATTTGTTTGCGAATATACTTTGCCTGTGCTTGGATCAATATGGAATTTAATTTTTGGACTATTAATATTGGTCAAATCTAGGGCGTAATAACTACGTCCACCCATTCGCATGCCGCCATATACCCATTGCTTACCACTTAGATTTTCTGTATTCCCATCCAAATCAGTACGAGAAGAACCTTTTACCGTTAATGTTCCATCACTTTTACTGACATACTCAGTATGTGCTGTCCATTCGCCATCCATACCATAATAAAGAGCATCTTTCCCTCCCGCCAGATTTCCTCCTTCATTTTTGAAAGTTTCTGACTGACCTTCAATAATTTCTTTAGAAACAAAAGAAAATTTTTCTACCCCAGTCTCTGCATTTACAATATGGATCAAACCTTGAGTTGTCCCGAATAGCACATAATCTTCACGATTTGTACTACCAATACTGATTTTACCTGTATTGTTGTCTTTCTCAGCTACTGCCTTACCCTGCTGAGTAATCAGGATAGGTTTAGAATGCAGAATGCTTCCCATTTGTCTTACTGTAGCCGAATAGGTAGAAAGATCGAGATCAGTTGTAGAAATATCACTTGGAATATTGAAACCGAGCAAGCTCATTAAAGCTCTTGAATAAGTACTATCAGTTTTAGTCTTCGGGTTTGTTGTATAAGTATGATCAATTTTGACTAGATCTAAATTACGAGAAACTTGTTCAGCTACCGGTTTAGTTCCATCATAACTATAATCAGTTAAGAGAGTTCTCGCAGTGACTACCTCTTTATTTGTATTAACACCCAACCCTATAGGTAACTGACTTAAAGCTCCACCTTTTTTAAATATTGGTGCATTTTCTGGATAATTAATCCCAGCTTTGGCCCAGCTATCAGTTAAATCTTGCAATTTACTCTTTTTCACTACCACAGTTGAATCGCTTGGTGTTTTACTTGCATAAACCCCGTTATTGACTACGTAGAATTTTTTCAAATTACCAAACCAGATTTGCTGACGCTCTACTGGATTCACTTTTGGCTCGAACTGTGGGAAGTAAGAATAAGGCTGTACAATTGCAGGGTTCAAATCATCCAATGGAATCGTTGATGAACCAGTACTCATAGATGGAATATCTTTATTTAATTGTCTGATAAAATTATTAATACTCTTGGAAACGTCTTCAGGACTTGATCCTGCGATCCAACCACCACCTCCAACTACGCCCCAGTCTTTAGCATCTTTGACGTCATCAGATTCTATACCACCTGCACCAAAGCTACTTCCAAAACCCACGACTGCCGTTTGAATCTTTAATCCTGTTGGGTTCTTTGCTGGATCTAATAAAGCTTGGGTAAATTTACCAACACACGCCCAACCATTTTCAGGTGTATCATAGCCCGCCCTTTTACCTAAAGGACTCGTAGAACAGTTAAACTCACTACCGTTGGTACCTAAAGCTTGCTTCATCAAAGCATAAGCGGTACCACTCTTTCCGTCATCACCGATAGCCCATCCCCCTGGTTGCGGTTGCCCATCTGTCAAAAAGTAAATTCCCTGACCACTACATTCGCGTTTAGCTGTATTGGTTTTTTGACTAGTTATTGAAACAGGGGCGGCATAATTAGAATTAGCTATAGAATCACTAACTGAGTTTGAAAAGCCAGAATAGGTGGCACCATCTGATGCTGTAGCTGATTTAGGTTCACCTGCATTATAAAATACTTCACGATCATAACCCCCACTATCACGTCCATAAATAAAACTAGTTGACCCTGCTGGGGGTGTCCAACTATTAGGGTTATCATGATTACACCAGCGCATTATCATAGGTGTTCCATCGGGTTTTTGAAATTTTTGATAGCTATTTATTACAGAGGTACATCTATTATTATTTCTATTGTTAGAAGCAGTACGTCTATTTCCCAAGGATTGATAATAAAGGATATTATAATCATTAATACTGGTGTTCGTGCCCAATAAATAAGCAGCTGCCTCAGCATAGGCATAAGGTGTAGGTGTTCCTCCATTTGCCTGTAAATCTTTAATTGTTTCTAGTAAAAGATCACGCTGGGTTACATTTTTAGTCACTTCACGCTGTTTTTGTACTTGTCTAGTTTTAGTTTGCCATTCTGTTAACGGAACTTCTCTAGTCCCGGTTGCATCTTCATAAAACTCCTTACATGTATTATTATTACCTTGTGTACACACATTATATGACAATGTATTTTTAAAATCTGAAGGCTCTACTTCGGTTGCACTACTCCAATTACATGTCGAGGTGATGATATTCCAAGTACATGTTTGATAATAAGTTTTTTTACTAGGTGCAGTTGGAGTACAAAAAATTTGCCACCACTCGCATGTTTTACCTGGTGTCGTAGTTGTATATTGTATCCAACGAGGTTTCGCAAAGGTATATGCTTCCATTGTAGTACCAATCGTCACAAGCTCCTGATATTCCTCATCTTCCCAAAAAGTTTCCATCACTTTATATGATCGAATTACTTCTTCGAGTGGTCTAGCAGGGACACGAACAAAACCATTACTACCGGCAAAAGTTGCCAACCCCATAACAATACGATCATTAACTCGCGGCACAGTTGCTGTTCCCTCAAGTACCTGACGCAAACCATCTTTTAATCGAGTTAAGCGGTCGTAACAACGGTAGCCTGTAACTCCTCCCGCCGCATTCTTTTGAGCCTCACAACCTGCCACCCATTTTCTATCTGGATCAGTTACATTTGGATACCAATACCCTGTTACTTTTTGATTTGAAGTACTTGAAGGAACTTCACAATAATAACGAGTATAATAAGAGGTCGTGGTTGTATCTGATTTAACATTATCTCTAGAACCATGACAAACCCCTGAGATTAAAGTGCCATTAGCACTCACTACACTATAATCCTCTTGAATACTCATGGATGTATTATTGTATCCTACTCCATACCCCATACTTCCCGACAAATCCAGCATCATCATCAGCGTAGTATTACCCACACTATCTTCAGGCACTTTATAAATTTCGATGTCGCTTGCATAACTCATAGGAAGTGCAGCACATAATAAAGCAGTTAATACTGTAGAGATTCCCGCTACTTTAAATTTAGAGACAATCGTTTTTCGGAAAAATGGTGTCATATTCACTTGTTTTTTTATATATTTCATCATTAGCATTCCTCTACGATGTTCCTTTTACAGGTCTTAGGGTATATTGCATTTCCTGATCGCTATAAGGCACGTTATGTTCCTTTAAACACTCTGCTACCGTCTTATTGGCTGCCAAAGGATCATAAAAACTTGTGTAATTGGATAAGCAGTTTTGGATATCTGTTGCAGAGCTTTCACTTAAATTTGGAATAATAGAAATAACGTTGACTGCCACTTTCTGAATTTGTTGAGTTTTTGATAGTTGGGCATCATCTCCTTCTAACAAGTGCTCCCAATCCAGACCAGAACTATCCGCCCGAATGCCCACTCGAGTCATTACTGCTGAACGGCCACTAATAAAGTCTGATTTACGGGAAATTTTGCAAAAGCCGACATTTCCCAGTTGAGAATTTTTAATCTGATCACCTTCCCAATAGACAGTACTTGCATTTCGGCTTCCCTCCAGACTATTCGCATCCCCACCACGAATACAGAATACAAGTTCTTTTTCCTTATTTTCCGGTCTTAATACATAAGCCAGCATCCCATCCCCAATTCTCATATTGGTTAGCGTGAAATCATCGGAAGTCTGATTTTCCAGACTAAAAAATATGGCATCAGAGGCTTGCTGAAGCAGGGCCTGCGCCTGCGAATTCGTAGCGATATTTAAAGAGGTTAAGCTTCCTCTAATTGCCCAAGTTCCCACTAAAGTTAATAGGATGAGCATAACCAAAACCACAATTAAAGTAGCTCCTCGCTGTACAGATAAAGCTTTCATTATTGAGGATTCTCCTGAATACCAAATCCATTTCTCAGTGCCACTGTTTGGGTAACCACCTGTCTCATATACAAATTATTTTTATTGTCAGCAATTAAGGGCTTATTAATGTCAAAAATTTGATAGTTTTTATTTGGGTCAACAGCACTATTATTTCCTACACTATCTGGTGAACGCACCAGCATTCCTAATTGGAGAGATACAATTTGAGGTTTAGTTGCCAATGCTAAATAATTAGGAATACTAATGTAGCCAAAACGATCTAACACCCCATCTTGGCCTGCAACCGCTGGCGATCTTGTAGCATCAATAGTGTCATTGGCAACACCTAATAAAATATGAAAATGGTCGACACGAGGAATAATAATTTCACCATCCCCATTTAAATTATCAAGTTTAGGAGCGCTATCTCCAGAATAGCTGGTAGCCTTACAAGCTAATGCTAAAGCAGCGTTTGGATCATTGTTTACCTTGCTATCTGCTCGTAAAAAATAACGTTCAACTACATATACATTTTTAGAAATTTCAGTACCTTCACAGTCATATTTATTATTAATGGTATTACGATACTGAATTACTAACTGATCACTTCTTACTCCCTGCAAATTTGAAGGTCCGATATTTCCTGCTGTCATCAAGTTATTACTCGCACCAGCGCCTGTAATCTGAAACGTTGAATTAGTACTAAGATTGGCCCTATCCAAGACAATTCCACCATGTAATATCGAGGGATCCATAATCGGTTTGCCTGAATTTAAATTCGCCAGACGTATATTGCGCAACATATATTCCAGACCAAAACTGGCACTATTTTGCAAATTAGCTGCGCCCTGTTGTATAGCCATATTTTTTTGAGCGGTAATATAAAGTTGTATAGCTGCAGCTGTAATAAGTAACCCCAATACTAGGGCAATCATGAGTTCGATAAGTGTAAAGCCAGACTGTGGTCTCATCCTTAATATGCCTCCATTACCAAGCATTGTGCATCAACTTTATATACTCCATTCGCCATACATGTAGAGATATCATCTTTTGTAATCGCTGTTTTTCCCCACGCTATATAAATACAGGTACGACTGCTTCCCTCACACTGTTTCATCACAATCGTCTGCCCTAAACTTTCTGCCTTACTTAAAATCTGTGTTGCATCATATTTGGCTATTTTTTGGCTATCACATGCGGGTACATAGGTAGAGCTACTTCCTAAACAGCCTGTTTCTGACTGTTTGGTGTTGATAGCAGTTACATAATGATTTAAAGCTAAACGATTAATGCGCATGCGATCGGTCAAATCACGAGCCACTGTCATGGCCATTGTACGGTCAGTTGCTTCTGTCATCGCCTGAAGTGCACGAAGCTGCAATACTGAGAAACCTACTACTCCTACAGCCAAAATAAAAAGTGCTACCAATACTTCCATGAGTCCAACACCATATTGTGACTTGATCATCAACATGCCCCTGCTTTATTTTCAATTTTTTCAATTACGCCCGTTCTAGAAATACTGATTTCCTTTGAAGTAGCCAATTTTGTACTGCATACTGTAAAAACGAGTGGAACTACTTGATCAATTTTCTTAGGATTAGTAGTGTTATTTTCAGGTAGAAGTGGATTAAAGCTAGGATTATCAATTTGCTTGTTTCTTTTAGTGACCAGACCTATGGGCTGAAATACTACATCTGTCGTATCACTGGTAAGCCTTATATCGCTGTACTTAGAGGTCCAATAAAATGTAGTCGCATCATTGGTACCATTTGCAAATTTAATAGTTACCTTTTTACGTAGTGCAGCAGATTGAGCACGAGCCTGACCAAACAAGTAGGCAAGTTCTTTAGCAGTATTATTTAACTGTTGTTTTTTTATAGCATCTCCAAAAGAAGGCGCAGCGATCGTTGCAATAATCCCTAGTACTGCAATTGTCACCATGAGCTCAATTAACGTAAAACCTTTATTCTTTTGCACACTCTCCCCCAGCTCCAAAACTCCCCCTATTAAAAATAATATCTATAAATTTTACAAAACCTACACAGAACAGATAAAAGGCATAAAAAAACAGATAACTGTCACATTATAGCTATCTGTCTATTTTTTAATAAAAAATAAATTGTTAAATAGTTAACAATTTAAGTCTGTGTTACAGGAATACGTAACTCTTTTGGCAGGCTAAAAGTTATATTTTCTTCACGACCATTTAGTTCTTGAGGTACATCTGCGCCCCAATCTTGCAAACGTTGAATGACCTGTTTAATTAGAATCTCTGGTGCGGAGGCTCCAGCAGTTACACCAATTTGAGACTTACCTGCAAACCAATCCTGCTTTAGCTCATCTGCATTATCGACCAGATAGGCCGCTTTACCCATACGTTCCGCGAGTTCGCGCAAACGGTTTGAATTGGATGAATTCGGTGATCCTACAACCAACACAACATCGCAACGTGCAGCTAAATCACGTACAGCATCCTGACGGTTTTGTGTTGCATAGCAAATATCATCTTTGCGTGGACCTTGAATATTCGGAAATTTTTTGCGAAGCGCATCAATGACTTTCGCTGTATCGTCAATCGACAAAGTCGTTTGGGTCACAAAAGCGACTTTCTCAGGATTGCGTACAGTTAAAGCAGCAACATCTTCTTCATCTTCAACCAGATAAATGTCACCGCCATTACGTTTATCATATTGCCCCATGGTGCCTTCAACTTCCGGATGCCCCTCATGACCAATTAGAATCGCTTCTACTCCCTCACGGGCATATTTGGTCACCTCAATATGTACTTTAGTGACTAGAGGACAGGTCGCATCAAAAACTTTTAAACCACGGCGTTCGGCTTCCTGCTGCACAGCTTTAGACACCCCATGTGCACTAAAAATCACGATATTGTCATCTGGAACTTCATCTAGCTCATCGACAAAGATTGCACCGCGCTGGCGTAAGTCATCAACTACGAATTTGTTATGGACTACTTCATGACGCACATAAATAGGTGGATTAAAGCATTCTAGGGCACGGTTCACGATCGCAATGGCACGATCCACACCGGCACAGAAACCACGCGGGTTAGCTAAAACAATTTCCATAGAAATCCTCAATACTCACTCAATTTATGGCGCTACAATTGAAATAAATGTAAAACAATCGACGTACAACTATTTAGTTTAAAGCCGGTCTACTCTAAAATAGAGAAGATATTTTATCATATCAGGAAAAATATCATGTCGGGTCTCTTGTTTGTCGTTTCTGCAGCGTCTGGAACGGGCAAAACATCCCTCGTTAAAGCATTACTTGAACGCGTCAACAATCTTCATGTTTCTGTTTCTCATACGACACGCGGTCAACGACCTGGCGAACTCGATGGCGTACATTATCATTTCTCGACTAAAGAAGACTTTTTAAATCTGGTCGAGGAAGGTGGTTTTATTGAATATGCCGAAGTCTTTGGTAATTATTACGGCACAGCACAAGCGACTGTAAAAGAACAACTTGCCAAAGGTCATGATGTATTACTTGAAATTGACTGGCAAGGTGCACAACAAGTTCGTCGACTTTTTCCTGAATCTAAACAGATTTTCATTCTTCCGCCAAGCCAGTTTGATTTGCGTCAGCGTCTTTCCAACCGTGGTACAGACTCTGTTGAAGTGATTGAACACCGTCTTAGCTGTGCAGTCGAAGACATGCAGCAATATGTCAACTTTGATTATGTCATTATCAATGATGACTTTAATAAGGCATTACATGATCTCGAATCTGTGATTATTGCTAATCGACTGGTCCTTTCCCAGCAAGCGACCCGCCATGAAAAATTGATCCAGGCTCTAATTACTCCAAGCGAAGAGTGATTAAAACTTGAGTCTCCAGACAAAGCATTTTATACTGTGCAGTCTGTTGAAATTTACTATTCAAAACGAGAATTCTTATGGCACGCGTAACCGTTGAAGATTGTTTAGACCATGTAGACAACCGCTTTGAGCTTGTACTAGTGGCAAGCAAACGCGCGCGTCAATTGGCACGTCAAGGCATTGAACCAACTGTAGAATGGGACAATGACAAACCGACTGTAGTTGCTTTACGTGAAATCGCTGCAGGTCATGTATCAAAAGATATTTTGAAACAACGTGATCAAGATTATCAAACTTCAAGTTTAGACCTTGCACTTTCTGCAAATAATCTAAATTTAGATGGTTTTTCTTTCCAATAAGAATAAACCATTCTAAAAAGCCTAGTTTTAAACTAGGCTTTTTTTGTTCTGTGACTTTTATATTTTGTGCAGAACGGTTATAACATAAGGGTTAGCTCTAAAGTCAGTATAAATTTTTCACTCGTTGATATGAAAAAACTGACCCACTTTATGTTATACATTTCATACGAGCTTTCTCTGTTTTATTTGTTAAAAAATCCAGTTTTAAAGGTGTTTTATGCCAGGCCCACAGGTCAGTGAAGCTAAGCAACAGTTAAAAATCATCATCGACGCGTACTTAAGTGAAAGCGATGTCGAACGTGTGCTTGCGGCCTGTGATTATGCCGATATTGCCCATGATGGCATTACCCGTAAAAGTGGTGAACCTTATATTCTGCACCCTATTGCTGTGAGCTGTATTCTGGCCCATATGCGTCTGGATACTGAAACCTTAATGGCAGCGCTGCTGCATGATGTCATTGAAGATACTGACTTCAATAAAGATGACATTACTGAAAAATTTGGCAGTACGGTTGCAGAGCTGGTCGATGGTGTCACCAAGCTTAGCCATTCTAGCGATAAAGAATATAATAAAGCAGCCTCTTTCCGAAAAATTCTGCAAGCGACTCTACAGGATCCACGTGTCATTATTGTGAAACTGGCAGATCGCTATCACAACATGACTACACTGGAAGCATTACGCCCGGATAAACGCGCCCGTATTGCCCGAGAAACCTTTGAAATTTTTGTTCCAATGGCACGCTTAGTCGGCATGAATGAAATGGCAGATAATCTGGAACATCTCTGTTATCAGAATCTGGATCTGGATATGTACAATGATGTCCAGGCCGCCCTTTTAGAAACCAAGCCTAAACGTTGTGAATATCAGGCCAAATGGGAACAGAAACTTAACGAATTACTACAGCAATATGCGATTGAAGGTCGAGTTAAAAAGAAAAACAATAATATCGAGCTATTACGCCATTTTGTAAAAAATGATATTGATCTACAGGAACTTACGCATAGCCACGCATTTGAAATTATCTTACAGAGCATTGCTGACTGTGACCGCCTTGCTGATATCCTGACTGAGAGTTTTACGGTTCAAAATTATCAGGACAATATTCGTCGTCCCCTCCCAGGCGGCAACCAGTCATTAACCATGCGCTTAAAAGGTGAAAAGACCACCCTATCGCTGACTATTCAAACTGAACTGATGCGTAAAGCTGCACGCTTTGGTGTTGTCCTTGGTGAAAATGCTCCTCAGGCTTGTCGCTCTGCTATTCAGGCATCCATGCAAAATCTGAACGTACTCGTTGATGGTGAATGCGCCAAAACTACGTTCAGCGAATTACTGGATTATCTGCATCAAGAAAAGATTTGGGTTTATACCCCTCATGGTCATCTACATGAATTGCCTCAGGGTGCGACTGCTGTTGATTTTGCCTATGCCGCCAGCCTGTTCCTCGGTAACCATGCTATTGGCGCTAAAATTAATGGTGAAACTAAACCGCTTTCTACGCCATTATTGAGTGGCCAGGTGGTTGAAGTCATCACTGATGTTCTTGCAACCCCAAACCCAGACTGGCTCAGCTTTATTAACACCCAAAAAGCCCGTCGTGCCATTCAGAATATTTTGCGCGATCAGGATATTGATGAACAGCGCCTTGTGGGTCAACAGGCCCTCAACCGTGCCTTAAAACTTTTTCAGTGTTCTATTCGTGATCTGACCGAAGCTGACTGGAAAAATGTACTGGAATGGCGTCATGTCGCGACTAAAGAGCAACTATTTGAACAGATTGCTGTAGGTGACTTATTACCACAACTGGTTGCCAACCATTTATTTGCACATGACCAGCATCAAAATGCGAATAGTTCAGGTCGTCTTATTCAAGGTACAGAAGGTGTAGATGTTAAATACGCCCATTGCTGCAACCCGGTACTTGGTGATCCAATTCAAGGTCATCTGACTCGTCGTGGCTTAATTGTGCATCGTGCCCGTTGTCATAATTTATTGCAGGAACAACATATGCATCCTGAAAATATTATGCCTCTACAATGGACGACTGAGGATCTGGATGATGTCAGCTTTACTGCCTATCTTTGTATTGATCAGGCCATGGACGATGAACAGATTTCCGATCTGATTTATCAATGTCGTAAAGGCCATACAGGTGTAGAAATGGTACGTAATTATGATGGCAAAACTTATGTAAATATTGTGGTGCATAACCGTAAACAGATTGCCAAGATTATTCGTGATTTACGCATGCATTTTGGTTTTCCACGTATTACCCGCTTAGAACAGTCGCTCAATATTGCTGAAACATCTAAAGCCAGTTAATCATTTAAAACGATAATGCTTTTGTCAGTGAATTGATCTAATATGATGTATGTTGATGATAAAAGGAGAAATTGATGTCCCGCCAAGTGATCCATACTGAAAATGCCCCGGCTGCTATAGGCACCTATTCACAAGCAATTCTAGTCGGGGATACACTTTATTTATCCGGCCAGATTGGTCTGGATCCATATAGTATGGAACTGGTTGAAGGCATCGAAGCTCAGATTCGCCGTGTATTTGATAACCTGAAAGCGGTTTGTGAAGCAGCAGGTGGCTCATTGGCTGATATTGCGAAACTCAATATCTTCTTAACTGACCTCTCTCATTTTCAGCTCGTCAACCAGATTATGGGTGAATACTTTGCTCAACCTTATCCAGCACGTGCTGCCTTAGGTGTTGCAAGTTTACCTAAAGGTGCTTTAGTTGAGATGGATGGCATCGTTGTTATCAATCAATAAGTTATAGTAAATTAAGAGATACCACCTATCAGGTGGTATTTTTTTATCTGAATCATCAATCACTATAAAAAGTATTTTCAAATGATTTTTATTGACAAACGATAACAATTATCAATAATATCTCTTATCTTATTTATTCACTGTGGTTGTATCCTATGTACGTTTGTCTATGCCATGGCATTACAGATCAAGACATTAAAGATGCTATTGCAAATGGCGCCGAAAGTTACCGTGATGTACGTGAAATGCTTGACTTAGGCACGTGTTGTGGCCGTTGTGCTCCGGAAGCCCGTATGATCATCAGTGATGAAATTTCCCAGATTGCTGCTAGGTTGGCTGTTGCTGCCTAAAGCGGATAACGATAATTATAAAATCAATGGTCTCGTATCATTACTCCTCCCCCGCCTCTGACTCTGGCGGGTTTTTATTGCTTTATATTTCACCTGAAGCTTTTTGATTGCGATTTTCATTTGCAGTTCAATAAATTACTCGCCATTGCTCACTCGATTGATTTAAGATAAGTTATTCAAAAACCCATAGCGATAAATGGGTCAACAGGCTATATGGAGTGATACGATGAAAGGCAATCGTGATGTAATTAATCAGCTGAACCAGGTGTTGTATCACCACCTTACAGCGATTAACCAGTATTTTCTGCATTCACGCATGTTTAATGACTGGGGCATTGAAAAACTGGGTTCGGCAGAATATAAAGAATCCATCCGCCAGATGAAGCACGCTGACAAGATTATTGAGCGGATTCTATTTCTGGAAGGTCTGCCAAACCTGCAACACCTAGGCAAACTCTATATCGGTCAGCATACGCAAGAAGTGCTGCAATGTGATGTGCGCAAAGTCAAAGAGAATATTGAAACCATCCAGCAGGCAGTGGCTTTGGCAGAAACTCAAATGGATTATGTGACGCGTGATCTGGTTCAGGAAATTCTGGAAAAAGAAGAAGAATATCTGGACTGGACCACTACTCAGCTTGATCTGATTCAAAGTGTGAGTATTGAAAACTATATTCAAAGTCAGCTTTGATTTCTGAAAGATATAAAAAAGCCATCATGATGATGGCTTTTTTATTAGCTTCAAATTATTTCGGCATATCTTTAAGGACATCTTCATAACTCAGTTCAGTCTTTTGAATCGTATTCAAACGCCAGAGCTGATGATGGGCTTCCTCGACATAACCATTGTAAGCCAACAGACGAATATATTTTAATAAGTTGTATTTGGTTGGATAACTCACCACTAATTTTTCATATTCATGGATTTCGTCTTGACTCATCTTGGTATAGGGATTTACCCGGATCCAGTCAATACGGTGATTAAATTCAGTCAGCAAGAAGATCGGCTTTTGATTGGTAATTTTTTCAGGCTCAAATTCATAACGGATGCTCTGCCCCAATTTTGGCACCGCTGTATCATAATCACGGTAAATCACTGCAATTAAAATAACACCGGTAATGAAGATTACTTTCATCAACCATGATGGCATGACAAGCTGTTTAGCTACATCAGCTCGCTGTGACAATACTGTACCAATAATAAAACCAACTGGTAGCAGGAAATAGGCATAATGCTGTGGGAACTCAAACATGGCATGGGTGACAAAGGCACCGATCATTAATATGCCAATGACTGACTCCGGTGTCTTGACCCAGCGCTGCATTTGATAGCCCAGATAGCCGCAATAAGCCAGGAAAGGCACACCAATCACTGCCCCGTTCCAGATCAGGGAATCAATAATAAAATTATGCGCACTCCGGATCCAGACTGGACCCTGTACCGTATCGGTAATTGAGACAAATGCCACACTGGTCTGATACCAGCCATACCCCCACCATGGTTCTGCCTGAATGGCTGCCAGCATTTGCTGCCAGATCGCAATGCGTGACATATCTCCTGTAGCACGGGAAACAATATCACGGCTTTGCACTACTTGTGCATCCATGAGCTGGGCAGCCAGCTGACTGAGTAGTGGAAAAGTAACAATAGAGGAAACAAAAAAGATGAACCACGCTATGCTGTAATACCATTTCAGGCGAATAACACCTTTATATTGATAGAACCCCAGATACAGCAGGATTGCAATCGCAGCGACCCATGCAGTACGTGACTGGCTTAAAGCCACGCCAATTACAATGATCGCAGCACATGCGAGTAGCCATTTGGTCTGGATTTTTTTCTTTTCATAGAGATATAAACAACTCATCAACGACATGAGCAAGAATGTTGCCATATTATTGGGTTGGGCAAAGTTGCCATAAGGACGCTGATTACCACTAATATTTACCATTCCCGGCAATACAGAATCCAGATTAGACCACTGACACAATGCAATTAGGCCGGTAATCGTTCCTGAAGCCAGAAACACATAACTCAAATTAGTAAAAGTGTTTTTCCGATTATAAGCTCCTGTTGAAAGGTTATAACCCAATACACTTGCAAACCAAAAGCTAAAGACAAAAATAAAGCCCATCATGGCAGTACTCAAGAAAAATACCTGCCCTATCAGAAATTGAATAACAGGAATACAGGCCAGTAACAGCAATGGCAGACTTATTGTTGGAATTTTGAGTTTTTCTTTTAAGCAGATGATAGCCAAGGCAAATAGCGCAAAAAAAGCATAGAGCTCACCTGTATAGGTGACCCATGGGCGGTAATGCACGGGCATGAGCCAAGCAAGGGAGATCAGGATTGCTGCGATGAGGGCGAGCGTGAATTTCATGGAAATATCAGGCGGTGGAGAGTTGGGCACATGATAAACAAAAAAGCAGCTAATTTTGTGATTTTAACTTAAAATCTATTGATTTTTAACTCCTCTCCTTCTGATCAAAGGTATAAGCATTTAACGCATAAAACCTGACATTTTTTGTCACTTAATTACATAAATTTACTTTGTAGATTTTTAAGCTTTTTAATTCATTAAACAATATATTGATTTAATAAGAAATAATTAGTTAATATACTTTGGCACACTTTGTGCAGTCTATAAATTAGCTTACAAAGCTTATAATTAAATTAACAAAACATTTGTGGAGAATGTTATGAATGCTCAAAAAGGTTTTACCCTTATTGAATTAATGATTGTTGTCGCTATTATCGGTATTTTAGCTGCAATTGCTGTACCTGCATATCAAGACTACACAGTTCGTGCAAAAGTATCTGAAGGTTTAAGTTTAGCTGGTGCTGCAAAAACAACTGTAGCTGAAAATGCAGCAAGCGCTGCCCCATTTGCCGCTGGTTATACATCACCAGTCACAAAAAATGTATCTGGTATTAGTATCGATGAGACTACAGGTGTAATTACAATTACATATACTGCAGCTGCTGGTGGTGCTACAAATGCAAATACTATTACTTTAACCCCATCATATAAAGGTGGTACAAATGGTACTACTGTAACTGCATTAGCAGGCACTGCAAATGCTAGTGTAGTACCTACTAATGCAATTGAATGGACGTGTGCAGGAACTATGCCTACTAAATACCGCCCATCAAATTGCCGATAATTACTAAAAAAAACGCATCATACTTGATGCGTTTTTTTAACTCAAAATTTTCTCGCAACAGTGAATTACACTTCTTTAGCAATTTTTAATAATCTTCCTTTAATTGCTTATCATCAGTTTTAATCGCCTTTGTCTTACTTTTAGTTTTTTCAATTTACAGTGTTGGTAAAAGCACATTTTGTCCTGCGTCAATCTCAGCCTGTTTAATTGCCTCGAGTAGTGCAGCGTGACGGTTTCTCTTGAACGAACCGCGCTTACGCCCTGCTTACAGTGCCACTGTAATATGATAGATTTAAATGATTTAAAAATTATTAACCCAGAATAATCGGTTTATTCCCCAATTCATTTTCTAAATCATCTATTTTACGATCATAGTATTGATCCAATACTTCTCCAATCTGTTTAACACCTTCAATTACACCCTCTTTAAACTTCTGTTGAGCCAGATGTTGAATAATATTTTGGCAGATTTCATCCCAGACTTGCTGGGTCGTTGCATTTTTAATTCCACGGTCAATCACAATTTCCACCTTATGCTCGCAGAGGTTCAAATACAGCAGTACCCCACTGTTATATTCGGTATCCCAAACCCCAATCTCAGCAAATAACTGTCGCGCACGGCAGAGCGTATCCTGATAATAAGCAGATCGCGAAGGTAAACAGCCTTCAATGACCACCTGTATTTCTCCCACATGCCCATGCTCTGCTTCTTCAACCGCCAGTGCAATCGCATGTTGATCCTGCTTGGAGAAAAAGCGTTTGGTTGCTGGCATATAAAAAAAATGCTTGAGCCAGCGCTTAAAACTCGGCTGCGCATGTTCTTCCAGCTTAGGCTGCGTGACAATTTCTGTCGTATCTGTAGTTGTTACCATGAGCCTGATGCTCCTCCCCCACCAAAACCACCACCGCCACCACCGAAGCCGCCGCCACCAAAACCACCACGACCACTACCGCCGCCCCGGCCGCCACCTGCTAAAAAGGCATGTAAAATCAGCTGGGCAATAGAGGTTACCAATAAAAAGAAAATACCTGCGCCAATCATTAAACTAGCAACCAAGCCTAAACCATTCACTAAGCCTGCGGCCGTACCTGCTACCGCCGCAGTTGCTGCGCTCAGACGTTTACCAAAGATCATGGAACCAATAACCCCCGCAACAATAATAAAGATGACACTCCCAAAAGTAGCTTGCGATGCTTTTTGAGCTTGATAAGCTTGTTCCTGACGTTCTTTGATTTCATCCGCGGCCTGTGCCGCAATTTCAGGATCTAAATTTAAAATACGTTCAATTTCAGTTAGTCCGGAATCAATACCCTGCGCATACTGACCTTGCTTAAAATACGGCGTGATTTTGTCATGAATAATACGACCCGCTACAATATCCGGCAGTACACCCTCCAGACCATAACCAGTCAAAATTTGAATACGGCGATCATTAATGGCAATGGTCATCAACAAACCATTATCGCGTTTAGCTGAACCCAGCTGCCAGGCTTCAGCAACACGCATGGAATAATCAAAAATATCTTCTTGCCCCGTGGTCGGAATAATGACTATACCTATTTGCCCTTTGCCTTCATTATAGAGTTTTTGAATGCGCTGACTAAGTTGCTGTTTTTCAGCGGGACTAAGTAAATTTACCTGATCAATGACTGGTTCATTCAGGCTAGGCAAGTCGCGCTGAAGCTGCCCTTCAGCCATGTCATTGGCAATTTGTGGCTGTGATGCTGCTGCAGTTTCTGTATTTTGAGCTTGAGTATTTTGATTCGTTTTAGGCTGCAAAATTTCACGTGCAACAATCATTTCTTCTATATCGGTTGCCGTTGCTGTTTCACTCCAGGCAGGATTCATCAGGCTCATAATGAGGCTGAGAAATATCCCTGTACAAAGTTTTACAGCGCTTATATGCATCATTGCAGCCACCTTCTTAGCAGATTACCCAAGATTAAGCTTAGTCAAATGAAACCTTAGGTGCCTGTTGCGCACTCTGCTCTGCACTAAAGTTTGGCTTGGTATCCATTCCAATGACTTTGGCCGTCATCACCTGCGGGAACTGACGTGCATAAGAGTTAAAATCTTGTACAGTGGTAATATAGCGGTTACGTGCCACAGCAATCCTGTTTTCAGTTCCTTCCAGTTGTACCTGCAGATCACGGAACTGCTGGTTGGCTTTCAGGTCCGGATAATTTTCAGTGACAGCCAAAAGACGTGACAAGGCACTGGTCATCTGCGCCTGTGCTTCCTGATAGCGCTGAAACAGTTCAGGATCTTCCAGTACTTCACGATCTACTTTCAGACCGGCAACATTGGCACGTGCTTGGGTCACTTCTGTTAAAACCTGCTCTTCATGCGAGGCATAGCCTTTGACGACATTCACCAGATTCGGCACCAGATCCGCACGACGCTGATACTGGTTCTGGACTTCCGACCAAGCTGCCGTTACTGCTTCATCTTTGACTTGCAAGGTATTATAGCCACAGCCACTCAGGGTCAAGGTACTGGCCAGCATCAAAGCTATGAGAGATTGTTTTAATACACGCATGATATCTCATCCTCAATTCTTTATTGATATTTATATAATTAATTTGATTTTAAACATAATTTTCAACCGTATTGTTAAATTTTATAATTTTTTCTTTCCTTTGCTTAGCGTTCTAGCAGCTCTCCATTTTCTTGAGAAAAAGAAAAACCCGCTGAATGCGGGTCTTTCTAAAAATGATAAGGAGCGGATTAGACGTCAAGATAATCCAGAATACCTTCAGCTGCCTGACGGCCTTCCCAGATTGCAGTCACTACCAAATCCGAACCACGCACCATATCACCACCAGCAAAGATTTTTGGATTTGAAGTCTGGAATTTATATTGCTGCTGCTCAGCGGCAACGACACGACCAGAACCATCCAGATTAATCTCGACATCTGCAAACCAGTCCGCTGGGCTGGTACGGAAACCAAAGGCAAGTAATACAGTATCCGCAGGCAAAATTTCTTCTGAACCTGGAATTGGTTCCGGACTACGGCGACCACGGCTATCTGGCTCACTGAGTTGAGTAGTGACAAATTTCACGCCAGTGACTTTACCATTTTCACCGACAATTTCGATTGGCTGACGGTTGAACTGGAATTCAACACCTTCTTCACGTGCATTTTTTACTTCACGACGTGAACCTGGCATATTTTCTTCATCACGACGGTAAGCGCAGATCACTGACTCAGCACCTTGACGGATCGAAGTACGGTTACAGTCCATTGCTGTATCACCACCACCTAAAACGATGACTTTCTTGCCTTCAACGCTGATGTATTCCGATGGATCTTTCTCCCAGCCTTGGCAACGG
This sequence comes from Acinetobacter variabilis, assembly GCF_000369625.1. Classification (GTDB taxonomy): domain Bacteria; phylum Pseudomonadota; class Gammaproteobacteria; order Pseudomonadales; family Moraxellaceae; genus Acinetobacter; species Acinetobacter variabilis. Next base: position 417,820 of record NZ_KB850112.1, on the reverse strand, counting down.
TTTACATTGGCAATCAGGAAATCTAACGCATCGTAAACACCATCCAGGTCTTCACCAGCAAAGCCACCTTTCATATAAGTGTATGTTCCCATACCCATAAAGACAGCGTCATAGTCAGCGAGTAACTGGTCGATAGTGACATCGGTACCAATTTCAGTATTCAGACGGAATTCAACCCCCATACCGGTGAAAATTTCACGACGGCGTTTCATCACGTCTTTTTCCATCTTGAATTCTGGAATACCGAAAGTCAGCAGACCACCAATTTCAGGACGTTTATCAAATACAACAGGTTTAACACCATTACGTACCAGAATATCAGCACAGCCTAGACCGGCAGGACCCGCACCAATGATAGCCACTTTTTTATCAGTCCATTTCACATGAGACATATCTGGACGCCAGCCTAAAGCGAAAGCGGTGTCATTGATATATTTTTCAGCGTTACCAATGGTGACTGCACCAAAACCATCATTTAGGGTACAAGCACCTTCACAGAGGCGGTCTTGAGGACAAACACGACCACACACTTCTGGCAAAGTATTGGTCTGGTGACACAGTTCTGCTGCCTGGAAAATACGGCCTTCTGCAAGTAACTTTAACCAGTTTGGAATGTAGTTATGAACCGGACATTTCCATTCACAGTACGGATTACCACAACCTAGACAACGATGTGACTGATTTGCAGCCACTTCTGTTGTGAAAGGTTTATAAATTTCCACAAATTCTGCTTTGCGGACGTCAATCTCTTTTTTCTCTGGATCTTGGCGTGCGACATCCAGGAATTGAAAGTCATTATTTAGGCGCTCTGCCATCTCTCTCTCCGTGGGTAGACCCAAGGCTTTATTCGCATTACCTTAGGTCTGCCTATATCTGCAGTAGTGGAATTATTGTGGATCAGCTTGAGTTGTTTTCAACAAGGTCAATAAGTTAGCTGCTTTTGGTTTTACCAGCCAGAACTTACGACTATAGAAATCAAACTCATGGCGGATCTTGTACGCCCAAGCACTACCTGTTTCTGCAATATGTTCATCTAAAATGCGAAGCAAGAAGGTCTGATGTTCTTCCATCGCTTCAGTTGAGATACGGTTCAGTTCAATCAACTCATGGTTGTAATGATCTACGAAATCATTGTCCAGGTCCAATACATAAGCGAAACCGCCGGTCATACCTGCACCGAAGTTATGGCCTACTTTACCCAGGACAGTCACAATACCGCCAGTCATGTATTCACAGCAGTGATCGCCTGCACCCTCAATCACGGCAAAGGCACCCGAGTTACGAACTGCAAAACGCTCACCTGCAGTACCCGCAGCAAACAATTTACCGCCAGTCGCACCATACAAACAGGTATTACCAATGATGGCAGTATTTTGAGTCTGGAATGGCGAACCTTTTGGCGGGAAGATCGAGATACGACCACCTGCCATACCTTTACCCACGTAGTCGTTTGCATCACCTTCCAGTTTGAGATATAGACCACCGGCATTCCAAACACCGAGTGACTGACCCGCTGTACCAGTCAGATTTACTTTAACTGGATGTGCTTCCATACTCAGGTTGCCATAACGTTTGGCAATTTCACCTGACAGACGTGCACCAATCGAACGGTCACAGTTACCTACTGTGAAGCTGTATTCACCACCTGTACCTGCTTCGATTGCTGGAAGAATTTCTTCTACCATCTTCTCAGCCAGAATACCTTTATCGAATGGTTCATTACCTTGTACTTCACAGTACTGTGCTTTACCTTCTGCTGCTGGATGTGACTCTAGCAGTTTGCTCAGGTCAAGGTGAGCATGTTTGTCAGTTTCACCTGGCAGGATTTCCAGCAAGTCGGTACGACCGATCAGGTCTTTCAGGCTAGATACGCCAAGTGCCGCCAACCATTCACGTGTTTCTTCAGCAATGAAAGTGAAGAAGTTGATCAGCATTTGTGGTTCGCCGATGTAGTGCTCTTGACGCAGATAATCCTGCTGAGTCGCAACACCGGTCGCACAGTTATTCAAATGACAGATACGCAGGTATTTACAACCTAAGGCAATCATTGGTGTTGAACCAAAGCCAAAGCTTTCTGCACCCAAGATCGCGGCTTTTACGACGTCCAGACCAGTTTTTAAACCACCATCAGTTTGAACGCGCACTTTGCCACGTAAGTCATTTACACGAAGTGCTTGATGCGCTTCACTTAAACCTAATTCCCATGGAGAACCTGCATGGTGAATCGAAGACAATGGAGATGCTGCTGTACCACCGTCATAACCAGAAATAGTAATGAAATCGGCATACGCTTTCGCAACACCTGCTGCAATCGTACCTACACCTGGTTCAGACACCAGTTTCACCGATACCATTGCCTTTGGATTGACCTGTTTCAAGTCAAAGATCAACTGCGATAAATCTTCGATCGAATAGATATCATGGTGTGGTGGTGGCGAAATCAGGGTCACACCTGGAACAGAATAACGTAAACGAGCAATCAAGCCATTCACTTTACCACCAGGTAACTGACCACCTTCACCCGGTTTCGCGCCTTGAGCCACTTTAATCTGCAGTACTTCTGCTGATGTTAAGTACGCTGGAGTTACACCAAAACGTCCGGATGCAATCTGTTTGATTTTCGAGTTACGGATGGTGCCATAACGCGCTGGATCTTCACCGCCCTCACCAGAGTTAGAACGACCACCGATGGTGTTCATGGCAATCGCAATCGCTTCATGTGCTTCAGGAGATAGTGCACCCAAAGACATACCCGCAGAGTCAAAGCGAGGCAGGATATCTTCTACAGACTCAACCTGATCCACTGGAATTGAATTGTCAGTTTTCAGCTTGAATAAGTCACGAATGGTTGCAATCGGACGATTGTTTACCAGCTCTGCATATTCTTTAAAGTCAGCATAATTACCAGAACGTACTGCTTTATGCAGTGAGTTAATCACATCCGGGTTAAACGCATGGTATTCCTTGCCGAAGACGAATTTCAGCATACCGCCCTGATCAATTGGCTTACGGTTTTTCCAGGCTAAATCTGCCAGTTGCTTCTGGTCATTTTCAAGGTCAGCAAAAGTTGCACCCTGAATACGACTCGGAACACCTACGAAGCATTTGCCCACAACTTCATTGGATAGGCCAACTGCTTCAAACAGCTGACCGCCACGGTAAGAAGCCACAGTTGAAATACCCATCTTAGAGAGGACTTTCAGCAGGCCTTTTTCAATCCCCTTACGGAAATTGTTTTGGGCATATACTGGATCACCCAGCAACTCACCTTTAGCCACCAGATCATTGATCACGTCATATGCTAAGTATGGATAAATTGCTGTCGCACCAAAGCCAAGCAGAACGGCAAATTGATGTGGATCACGGGCGAAACCAGTTTCGACAATCAGGTTGGCATCAGTACGTAGGCCAGTATTGATTAGATGATGGTGTACTGCACCAGTAACCATCACAGCATTGGCTGGCAAGAAACCTTCACGGATTTTCTTGTCTGAAAGTACCAATAAAGTTTTGCCGTCACGAATCGCTTGCGCTGATTCTTCGCAAATACGAGCAATCGCAGCTTCTAAGCCTTCGGTTTCAGCATAGTTCAGATCAATATCTGCAATCTCATAACCTGTACGGCCTAGCGTACGGATCTGATGCATTTTTGAGTTAGACAGGACCGGACTTGAAATAATCAGACGGTCTGCATGTTCTGGACCCTGTTCGAAAACGTTTTGTTCACGACCTAAGCAGGTTTCTAGCGACATCACAATCGATTCACGTAATGGATCGATTGGCGGGTTGGTTACCTGAGCGAATTGCTGACGGAAATAGTCTGATACATGACGTACCTGACGTGACAGAACCGCCATCGGTGTATCGTCACCCATAGAACCTACAGCTTCCTGACCGCTTTCAGCGATTGGACGCAGCAACTGGTCACGTTCTTCGAAAGTTACCATGAACATTTTCTGTGCCGCTTTCAGGTTGTCACCTTTTAAGCCTCGCTCACATAGATATTCTTCCAGCTCAGGGCTACCTTGTAGACGTACAGCATTTTCACGTAACCATTCACGGTACGGACGCATACGTTTCAGGTGATTATTCACATCCTGAGTATCTAGTACTTTACCGGTATAAGTATCGATCACCAGCATTTGGCCAGGACCTACACGTCCTTTAGAAATGACATCTTCAGGTTCATAACCCCATACACCAATTTCTGAAGCCAGTGTGATGTAGCCATTTTTAGTGATGACCCAACGTGCCGGACGCAAGCCGTTACGATCCAGCATACAGATCGCATGACGACCGTCTTGGATAACTAAACCAGCAGGGCCATCCCATGCTTCCATATGTTTAGAGTTGAACTCATAGAATGCACGTAAGTCAGCATCAAGCGTTTCAACGTTCTGCCAAGCAGGTGGAACCAGCATACGTAGCGCACGGAACAGATCCATACCACCACCAACTAGAATTTCCAGCATGTTATCCAGACTAGATGAATCTGAACCAGTACGGTTTACGATTGGATTCAGCTCAGTCAGACCTGGCAGTAATGGGTTTTCAAATTTAGGCGTACGCGCCATTGCCCAGTTACGGTTAGCCGTAATAGTGTTGATCTCACCATTGTGGGCAAGGTAACGGAATGGCTGAGCCAATGGCCAGCGTGGCAATGTATTGGTAGAGAAACGTTGGTGGAAGACCACGATATGTGATGTCAGACGCTCATCAGCCAGGTCAGTATAGAAGTCAGCAATAGCTGCCGGCATCATCAGACCTTTATAGCTGATTACAGTTGAGCATAAGGTCGTCACATAGAAGTATGGATCACTGGTTAACTGCTGTTCAGCACGACGACGCGCAAGGAACAATTTACGGTTGAATTCAACTTCAGTTACACCGATTGGGCAGTTAACAATCACCTGTTCAAAAGCTGGTAGAGACTGCATTGCAATCTCACCAAGCGCATCATTATTTGTCGGTACAACACGCCATGCGATAACACGACAGCCTTCTTCTTCAATTTCTTTCGCCAGGACTTGTTTTGCATGTGCGGCTAATGCTGGATCCAGATTCAGGAATACTGTACCCACAGCAAAAATCTCACTTAAGGTAATGTCGCTTAAGCGTTTGGCCTCTTCACGGAAGAATTCTTTAGGCATTGCCAGCAATAGACCACAACCATCACCGGTTTTGCCATCAGCAGCAATACCGCCACGGTGGGTCATACAACTTAGACTATGAATTGCGGTCTTGACCAGATCATGACTGGCATCACCCTGCATATGGGCGATTAAACCGAAACCACAGTTATCTTTAAACTCATCCGGTTGGTATAAACCTTGAGCGGGAGCTACATTATTAGGCGATGGCATGTGCATAGCGTACCCTTCTTTTCACTAAGCCCGATAGGCTATTAAACAATCTAAATTCTGCTGTGCGTGACTGTCTGATTTACTCCGCAAGCCAAGCAGCTTTATAGAGCAAAATATCATTGAGTATCTTTTCAACATAATCCTTTTTCAGACGGAATGCATGAAAAATAACATTCATTTTGCTGATGGATAAGATAAAAATAAGCAACAAAGATGACAATTACGCCTATTCATCGAATCATTTTCGCGCCAAAACAGGGAGATTAATTCAATTCATGCACCGATAAAGCAAATTTCATGCCAACTTAAGGAGCAAAAATCAAAACAACACAAATGACAAAGATTTAGCTTACAAAAGGAAAATTATGATTATTTATGGTGCGTATTTTTTGCACCAAAAGCGCACATTTATAATAAAGATAAAGTGTCTGTGCGCTATTTTAGACCGGCCTAGTTAAATGGATCACTAATCTCGTTTTCTTGAGGTCGAGCATTGCCATTTGATGAGCGCGGACTTCCTTCGACATGACTTTGAGATTTCTGTACCTCCACTACATTACCTTCCTGATCACGTCGAACAATCGTGGTACTTGTGGTGCTTTCTTTAGGGGTGGCTACAAGGGCTGAAGGCTGAGCTTTCGGTCTTATCTGTACGGATTCATCAACTTTCGGTAAAGGTACATTTTTCAACTGAATTTCATAAAGTTTTTGATTACTTGCCAGTTCTTCCGAACCCATACTGTTGACCAGGCTCGCATATTGTTGCATGGCCACAACTTTAGGCTGGACAGATTTAGGCAGATTCAGATTGAGCGCTGATAAAGCCTGTTGAGCTTCTGCTGCGGTTTTATACAAACCATATAACAATACATATTGTTCAGGCTGGTTCTCACCTGAAAGCCTTAAATAAACAAAAGGCTTACGATCCTGCTGCTTTTTCAGGAAGGTTTTTAGAATGGCTTCATTACCTACTCGAAATAACTCAATCGCATACTGTTTCTTTACTTCACCAATATATTTGGTTCCACGGAATTCAGGCTCATGGCTAACATTGACAACAATGCGAGTATTGAGATCAAGAGGTTTAACTTCATCAGAAAGTGCACCAAGATGGGTCATTGAGGCCACTTTTTCCGGTTGAATCTGTAATTCAACTTCGGTTTCCGGCTTCTTCTCTACTTCTACAACTTCATCTGTATCGGTAATAGCCCAAAAAACCAAGGCAGCAAATAGACAGCATACGCCACAGACCAGCCAGAAATAATGCTGAATCTTTTGCCAAGGGGTACGTAATGCTGTCATAAAAATTTAAACCTATGCCTGATGAGCTAAAATCGCCTGTTGCATCAACTCGACATCAAAGTTTCGAGTAATGATCGCTTTTCCAAGTTGCTGCAATAATACAAGACGAAGCTGCCCATTTAAAACTTTCTTGTCGTGAGCCATATAAGCCAGGAAATCGTCAAGTGGAATTTTAGGACAAACAATAGGTAATTGCGCACGAGAAATGATTTTTTTTGTACGCTCAAGGTCTTCTAATGAAATCCAGCCCATGCGATGGGATAAATCTGCTGCCATCACCATCCCCGTGGCTACCGCTTCTCCGTGCAGCCATTTACCATAACCCAGATAAGACTCAATCGCATGACCGAATGTATGACCGAGATTAAGTAAAGCACGCTCACCCTGCTCTTTTTCATCATTGGCTACAATACGAGCTTTATGTGCACAAGAACGATAAACCGCTTCGGCCAGCAATTGCTCATCACGGGCAATAAGACCTTCCATATTGGCTTCTAACCAGACCAGAAAATCTTCATCTCCGAGTAAGGCATATTTGATCACTTCAGCCAGACCCGCAGACAGTTCACGATCTGGCAGCGTAGATAGCTGCGACATATCTGCCAGCACCACTTGTGGCTGCTGGAAAGCACCAATCATGTTTTTACCCAGTGGATGATTAATGCCGGTTTTACCTCCTACACTAGAATCCACTTGAGAAAGTAACGTTGTTGGCACCTGAATAAAATAGACACCACGCTGGAAACAGGCAGAGGCAAAGCCGGCCATATCTCCAATAACACCACCACCGAGTGCCAGAACCGTACAGTCGCGGTTAAAGCCTGCCTCAAGCAATGCATCAAAAATTAGGTTTAGATGTTCAATATTTTTGTATTTCTCACCATCCGGCAAAATACAGGTCGCCACAGTTTTACCCAAATTTTTCAATGCAGCCTTATAGCGATCCAGATAGAGTGGTGCCACCGTCTCATTACTGACAACCATCACCTGCTTGCCATGAATATAGGACTCAAGCAATTCCTGAGGATTCAAGTTACTGCCAATAAAAATAGGGTAACGACGTTCACCGAGTTCGACATATAAGGTTTTCATGAGGGGATAACCACTTTTTCAACTGAACTTATTTTTTTGGAAGGATGAGATTCAGAATACGCTGCGCCAAATCTCGTGCAGCTCCCTGATTAGTCTCAATGATGTAATGTGCGACTTCCCGGTATAACGGATCCCGCACTGCAAGCAGATCTCTGAGTTTCTGTTCAGGATTTTCGACTTGTAACAAGGGACGGTTTTTGTCGCGATAGGTTCGCTGAAGCTGAATTTCAACTGGAGTGTAAAGATAAACAACGATGCCTCGCTGCTTTAAATAATCCCGATTAGGAGCCTGAGTAATTGCACCACCACCAGTCGCAAGTACCAGCTGTGGACGTGAGGTTAACTCATCAATTACAACAGTTTCACGATGACGAAAACCCTTTTCACCCTCTTTTTCGAAGATCCAGGGAATCGTAGCCCCTGTTTTCCGCTCAATTTCATGATCGCTGTCCAGAAATTCTCGTCCTAACAGTTCTGCTAAATGTCGTCCTACTGTTGTTTTACCGGCCCCCATCGGCCCTACCAAATAGATATTTGGCAAGGTTTCAAACTCTTTGCTTGGCAAGGAGTCACCTATTCATTTTGTTAAATTCAAAATATATTAATGATTTCTTGAAACACTGTCATTAACAATTCGAGGTGTAACAAAAATCAGCAACTCACGCTTGTTATCTGATTTAACATCTTTGCGGAACAAACGACCTAAATAAGGTAGATCACCCAAGAAAGGAACTTTAGTTTGCGCATTTCGAGTTTCTTGCTCAAAAATACCACCTAACACCACTGTTTCACCATTATCAACCAGTACATTAGTATTGATCTGGTTTTTATTAATGGTTAACTGTCCAGTTGGTGTCGGATTTCCTGGTGAGTCACTGGTTATATTCAACTCCATTTGCACCTTGCCATCTGGCGTAATACTTGGTGTAACGTCCAAACTTAAAGTTGCATCAATAAACTCTGTAGTCGACACTGCATTAGCACCACCGCCTTCTGAAGACTGATAAGGAATTTGGGAACCAGATGCCACAGTCGCTTTTTGTTTGTCAGCAGTGAGCACTTTTGGCGTAGAAATCACTTCACCATAACCGTCTGCCTGTAGCGCAGAAAGTTCAAGATCCAGCATAAAATCTGAAAGGCTGATTAAGCCAAAAGCAATACGGCTTGCTCCTTGACTAGTGACACCTAAATCCACATTCAGGTTATCTGGTCTTTGAATTTCATAACTCCATCCCCCTCTCTCACTATCAAGCTCAGGCTCCCTAAGATCCCAAAGAGTCGTATCACTACCACCAACAAGAAGGTGATTATTATTGGTAATCCCTTGAGATAGGATTCCCCATTTCACACCCATTTCTTTAGTAAAGTCAGTGGTTGCACGAACGATACGCGCCTCAACCATCACCTGTTTCACTTGCACATCAAGTAGATCGACCATATTGCGAATTTTATCAATGAAAGGCTGGGTATCATTCACAATAATCGTATTGGTACGAGCATCAATAGAGATAGAGCCACGTGAACTTAATAAACTTTCTTTATCGTCGTTATTAGTACTATTACTTGAATTACCTGATCCTGATGCGCTCTTATTTTGAGTAATCAGCTTTTCAATATCTGCTGCCTTTGCATAACTGAGTTGCATATATTCAGTTTGAATTGGCGCAAGTGCAACGCTTTGTTTTAAAGCCTTAGCTTCCTCTTCTTCAGCCTTAATTAGTTCTGCCACCGGTGCAATCCAGATCACATTACCATTACGGCGTTTATCCAGATTTTTAGTTTTTAACACAATATCTAAAGCCTGATCCCAAGGAACTTCCTTGAGGCGTAAGGTAATATTACCCTGTACGCTATCTGCAGCAACCATATTGATATCGGTAAAATCGGCTAATAACTGTAGAACTCGACGGACTTCAATATCCTGAAAATCTAGAGAAATCTTCTTACCTGTATAAGCGACTGATTTAGGACGTAAAGGCCCTTTAACTTCTGGACGCTTCAAACTGATAGTCAGCTTATTATCTGTCTGGAAAGCCATATATTCATAGCTTTCCGCAGACTGAATGGTAATCACGCCTGATCCATTCTGGTTGACTGCATCTACGGTTGAAACGGGCGTGGCAAAATCATTCACATTCAAACGTCGGGTCAAATGTGCCGGAATCTTGGAGCCCAGAGTCCGTACAATCACTTTGGTTCCCTGCTGCTGTACATCGACTGGTGTGTTCTGACCTGCCAGATCAATTACCACCAACCCTTCACCTTGCGCCCCCCGCTGGAAACCAATATTGGTAACCCCCTGAGCGACCTGTTGTTGTACAGGCTGAGTAATAGCGACTGGAGTAACAGAATTAATTTTTAAAATAAAGGTATTGCCTTCTACACGCGTAGTAAATGCACCTGCATTAGCGAGATTCACCGTCAGTCGAGAACGCTGTGCATCTGAGCTAACATCCAATGAACTGGCTTCAGCAGTCGCAACTGGAATACTAGACTGTTTTAGATTTTGTTGTGCCTCATTAAAATCCAGAATCAGGCGTGATGGAGATTCCAGCTGATAGGCTTGAGGCTGAGGTGGTAGACCGTTAAACATCACTCGGATTTCAGTTCCCTGTCCAGGAATCTGCATGGGTACCACATTGGTCATTGAAACCTGCGCACTAGCCGCTTGCATCACAGCAATCGCGACAGCCCCCATAGAAAACTGACGAAACACATGATTCATTGTATTATCATCCCCAAAAATAAATTCTTTAATACTCTTATTCATTTTTATTCCTTAAAACTTATGGCGCTGGCCCAATCAAAACCAGACTTCGTGGACGTTCCACATATCCCTCACGGCCATCTGGAATAATCTCAATCAAGTCAATCTGTGTCGGCGTAATTCTCGTTACACGACCGTGATTAAGTCCCATATAGCTGCCACGTTGTATCCGTTCAATTTCCCCATCAGGCGTTTGAATCAAAGCCAGAATCTGCCCCACCTGATTCCGCATACTGCCTTTCATGCTTAAGGTTTCGAGTGGATAGCTTTCTAAAGGCTGTAATTGGCGTGACAAGTTCGGATAAACTCGCTTACCTGCCATAATTTTCAATTCGGCTGCTAAAGAGCTTGGCAGGAAAGGACTTTTCAGCTGATGAGCTGCATAATTAAACATTTCTGTCGGAATAAAATCCGGCGCCGGTTCAATCGGTAATGGCGGTTGATTACGAATATTGGCCATTTCCTGATTGACTGCATCAATTCTTGATTCACAACCCACCAATAAAAATCCGAGCGTTAAAACTGAAGTAATTTTAATGATATTCATTACTGAGCTCCCTGCGTATCAGTTGTAGCCGGAGTAGATGAAGCATCTGCATTACCTACATAACGATAGGTTTTCGCTTTTACCACATAATCAATGACAGGAATTTCAGATTTCTTTTCTTTATTTTCAGTCCCTGTAATGGTGAAGTCATGCAGTGTAACGATGCGCGAAAGTCCTGCAATACTACTCACAAAAGAACCAAAGGCATGATAATCCCCAGTGGCTTCAATCGCGATCGGCTGCTCAATAAAGAATTCCTGCTTGATTTCAGGTTCAAGACGAATATTCTTGAATTTCAGTCCAGAGTTCACCCCACTCAGGTTAATATCTTCAACCAGGCCAGGAATTTCAGTTTCTTTCGGCAATTGTTCCAATTGCTGATTAAAACGTGCTTCCATCTCCTGCAACTGAATCTGATACTGCTGTAAATTACGCAGCTTGGATTCCTTTTCCCGGAATTCATTTAACAGGTTTTGTTCTTGAGCACTGGCTTGTGAAATTGCTTCTATCTTGCCGCGAATAAACCCGAAATACCCCAGCATAAAAACCAGAATAACAATAAAGATCCAGCAGGTAATCTTGACTGATAATGGCCAGCTGCCATAATTATTTGGATCTAGTGTATTGAATTGTTGAAAGAATTTCTCAACTGTCATTTTTTTTCTAGGAACAGCCACTACGTCTTGGCTTAATTCATCGAATTCGTCATTACTCATGATGATGCCTCCGCTGTAGTTGTGGCTGGTGTTTGTCCTTCTTTAAGTGTTGGCTCAGCGATTTGATCCAGATCAACCGTGACCGTAAAGCTGCCATAAGATTCTTCCACTCGAGGAATCACTGATGATGGCGCTTTATCTTTTGGTTCTTCAGCAACCAGGAAAGCATTCATAAATGCATTACGATACCAGGTAGAAGCCTCCAGATTACGTAGCAATTCAGCCACTGTATTCGGACTTTCTGCCTTACCTTCAATAGTGAATTTATCACCGGTACGCTGAAATTTGGTAATGTACATATTGCTTGGTGTGACCCGTACAATTTCATCAATCAGGTGGACTGCGATCGGCCGTTGAGTCTGTAAACCCTGAATCAGCTTCATACGTTCAACAATTGCATTACGCTGGTCTTGTAAGCCATCCAATGCTTTCAGCTGTACATCCAGATTCTGGTTAGTACTGACCACTAGCTGGTTGGCCTGTTCCTGATCCTGAAGTTTTTGATCATAGTAGAACCAGGTTGAACCTGCTGCTGCCAATCCTAGAAAAAGTGCCCCTGCGCAAATCGCTACAAATTCATTATTTCTTTTAATTCTTAGCTCATCGCGCCAAGGGAGTAAGTTAATCTTTGCCATTAATCAAAACTCCTCAATGCCAAACCACATGCAACCATGAGTGAGGACGCGTCATTTTCAATTTTTTTAATATCAATTTGAGGAGAAAAGCCCATTTGCAGGAATGGATTGGCAATCGTGACCCGGTAGCCGAGTTTTTGCTGTAATAGTTTTGCCAGACCTGGAATATTGGCATTTCCCCCTGCCAATAAAATATGGTCAATCTCGTTAAACTGAGATGAAGAGAAGAAGAACTGTAATGAACGGGCTGCTTGTTGGACTACAGCATCCAAGAAAGGTTCCAGCACTTCGATGTCATAGTCATCCGGTAAGGCACGGGTTTTTTTAGCACGACCTGCTTCCTCAAAAGACAATCCATAACGGTTCTGGATTTCCTGAGTCAGCTGTTTGCCACCAAAAACCTGCTCACGGGTATAAATGATCTTGTTATTCTGCATGACGGATAAGGTCGTCATACTATGACCAATATCCAGGATCCCGACAGTATTTACCCCCATCGGTAAGGTATCCGAAAACACCTTGAATGCATTTTCTAATGCAAAACTTTCGACATCTGCAATTTTTGGATTAAGATTGGCAATTTGCAGTACTTCAGAACGCGCTTCAACATTTTCTATTCGGGTCGCTACCAACAGGACATTGACCCGGTTCGGATTGGTTAAACGGTCTGGCAGAACTTCGAAGTCCAGGCTGGCTTCATCAAGTGGGAAAGGAATATATTGTTCAGCATCTTCACGAATCTGAACTTCACGTTCATCATCCGACATATCGGCATCCATTTCGATGATTTTGGTGATGACCATAGAAGTTGGAATCGCAAAGGCTGACTGACTGGACTGGGTATTGGCCAAATTAATCGCACGCCCCAACGCATCACCCACCGCTTCTGGATTTAAAATGTTTTTTTCAACGACACTACTTTCTGGTAGTGGGACCAAAGCATAACTTTCTACCCAGTACCGACCGTTCTTTACAGAGAGCTCTAAAACTTTAACAGAAGTCGAACTAATATCGACTCCTATTAACCCCTTATTTGGCTTACGATATAACCTGCGCACAATACAATTCCTATTATTTTTTTATCCCCAATAAAAACAAACTCATCAATCTGTGCCGGCCTATAATTTTATACAGATACAATAACTCATCTAACAATATGTATATCTAAAGGATATACTGACCGGTAATTAGTTTGCCATTAGCTCTTATTAAAACTTACTTGTTATGAAAAAGCTATCTTGTTCAGGCCTTGTTCATCCATTTTTTTTGATCATTATCATTATTTTGATCTCAATTCCGATGGGTTTCTATGGCATGTATCTCTATATTGCCCCATCTTTGCCTGAAATGTCTACGCTTAAAAAGGCACCTTTATTAAAGCCTTTACAAGTTTTTAGCTCAGATAATAAGCTCATTGCAGAGTATGGTGGCAAGCTTTCTGTTCCTGTGAATTATGAACAGATTCCGAAAGAATTTATTCACGCCTTCCTCGCTGCAGAAGATTCTAGTTTCTTCGAACACAGCGGGATCAGCTTTAAAGGTTTAGGACGTGCAGTCAGTGAAACCATTACTGGCTCTGATGTACAGACTGGTGGTTCGACCATTACCATGCAGGTCGCCAAAAACTACTATTTAAGTCCCGAACGTACTTTAAAGCGTAAGCTAACTGAAATTTTTCTGGCACGTAAAATAGAACAGAATTTAAGTAAAGAAGAAATTCTGACTTTATATGTCAATAAAATTTTCTTGGGAAAAAATGCTTACGGCATCGCGGCAGCAGCCAAAATCTATTACAACAAAAGTTTAGATGAGCTTTCGATTGCGCAAATGGCAATGATCGCCGGTCTTCCTAAGGCACCTTCTCGCTACAATCCAGTGGCCAATCCTAAACGTGCACTGGAACGCCGTAACTGGATTTTAGGTCGTATGCTGCAATTGGGTTATCTGAATCAAAGCCAATATCAGGAAGCCATTGCTGAACCGATTAAACTGGATATGCCTGACCGCAGTACGCGTAACAAATTTCCCTATGTCGGTGAAATGGTTCGCTCTGAACTGGTAGAAAATTTTGGTGAACAGGCCATAGATTCAGGTTATAAAGTTTACACGACGATCCACAGTGAACGTCAGGCTTATGCTGAACAGGCGGTACAGGATGGTTTAGAAGCTTATGATCGTCGTCATGGCTGGCGAGGTGCTGAGGCTCATGATCAGCCCCTGCAAAATTTCCGTGTCTATGCCAACACTTACCCTGCTGAAGTGACTAAGGTCAACAATAATAGCTTTGAAGCATTGATGCAGGATGGTACAACCGTAACTGTGCCTTGGTCAGGCATGTCCTGGGCTCGTCCTTATCGTAGTGCAAACAGTGTAGGTGCTGCACCAAGCAGAGCATCACAGATTGTTAAAGTTAAAGATATTGTTCGTTTAAGACCTAATGAGAATAAAAGTTCCTGGGCACTGGTACAAACACCTCAGGTACAGGGCCAATTAATTGCATTAAACCCGAATAATGGTGCGATTGAAGCCATTGTCGGTGGTTATAATTTTTATCAATCCAAATTTAACCGTGCGACTCAAGGCTGGCGTCAGCCGGGTTCAACTATTAAACCCTTCGTTTACGCTCTGGCTTTAGAACGTGGTATGACTCCGTATACCATGGTGAATGATGCACCTATTACCATTGGTAAATGGAGTCCGCGTAATTCGGATGGTCGTTATTTAGGGATGATTCCTTTACGTCGTGCTTTATATCTGTCACGTAACACGGTTTCAGTTCGCCTATTACAAACCGTCGGTATTGAGCGTACACGTCAGTTATTTATGGATTTTGGCTTGCAGAATAATCAGATTCCACGTAACTACACCATTGCTCTAGGTACACCTCAGGTTTTACCAATCCAGATGGCCACTGGTTATGCTACGTTCGCCAATGGCGGTTATCGGATTCAGCCACATTTTATTACGCGTATCGAAGATGCCTATGGCAAGACTATTTTTGAGGCTAAGCCTGAATATGCCTGCATCTCGTGTATTAATGCTCAGGAAGAAAGCCCTCAACCAACAGGCGCGCTCACTCCTGATGATGAAGCCATTGAAATCAATAACAAGACCCTAGCGCAAAAACCAGAGACACCAAAAATCTCGGCTGAAGACAGTAATTACCGTCAGGCAGAACGTATTTTAAAATCTAGTTCTGCTTATGATATGGCCAATATCCTGCGTGATGTGATTCAGCATGGTACAGGACGTGCTGCTTTAAGAATTGGTCGTAGCGATATTGGGGGTAAAACCGGTACCACCAATGATGCTAAAGATGCCTGGTTTGCAGGTTTTAATGGCAAGCTAGTCACCGTTGCCTGGGTCGGTTTCGACCAGCCAAAAACTTTAGGTCGCCGTGAATACGGTGGCGTGGCAGCCTTACCAATCTGGACCGACTTTATGGGGAATGCCTTAAAAGGTACACCAGAAGCTTGGGTTCGCCTGGATCGTAATGCTAAAGCACCAATTAACCGTAATAAAGTAGTGCAAGGTGAGCAGGAACAATATGATCCGTCTTCTCCACCTTTAGCGACGCCTCTGTATCGCCCTGCCCCGGTTGTAGCACCTAAACGACAAAGCAATGATTTTGAAGATTTGCCTGATCAGGAAATCCGCATACCGGATGATGAAAGAGTGGCGCCAAGAGACCAGCCACCACAGCCAAATCGGGTGGTGGATCCTTTGGAAAACTTGATTGAAGAAATTGAATAATCTGAACTAATAAAAAATCCCTCATTATTGAGGGATTTTTTATTTCTAGATTTTAAATTTATTTCTTCTGAAATACATAAATCTGGAATTGGGCCATTAAATCAAATTGATCCTGCTGCTCAAGTGCCAAACGGCGTTCAGGTTTAGCTTTATAAGCATAGGGAGTCATAGCAATCAGGTTTTTTAAATCTGCTTGAGCCAAAGTCATTGGTGCATCAATCACCTGTTCACTTACCAGATTAAATGCATCCTGCAACTGCTCAACAAATTTATGTGGCTCGTGTGCTTTTACTTCCTCAAATAAGGCTTCACGCATCGCATATAAATGTTGTGGTGCAGGGGTTACCACCATCAAATAAGATTTTGCCTTTAATACCCGTAAGATTTCTTGTTTTGGAATTGGGCTAAATAAGCTGGTACACAGATCAATAGATTGATCCAGCACTGGCAAGGTCGCCCCTGTCCCTACCACCCAGGTAATTTCTTTATTCAGTTTAGCTGCAACCTGAACTGCATTTTTGGCAATATCTACACCGACACATTGCATTACTTCAGCCTGCATGGCATTAGTGTAATAACCTTCGCCACAACCAATATCGAGCAGGTTTTCAATCCGCAGCTCACGGATTTTCTTGACCACAGCCTGTTGCAGAGGTGCATAGTGACCTGCACTCAGAAATGCACGACGTGCCTGCACAGATTCAGGCGTATCACCCGGATTTTTACTATGTTTATGCTGCACTACATGCAGATTCACATAACCCTGCTTGGCCACATCATAGCTATGCTGATTGTCACAGCGCCATGTACGTTCATTTAAGCGTAACTGCTCACGACAAACAGGACACATCAGTAGGTTCATTTTTTAATTTCTCCAAAACAAAAAAGCCGGCATGCGCCGACTTTTTCAAATGCATTTCTTAGCGTAATTTTAAGGTCATTAGGCCCAAAACTACCAGCATAATCGTAATAATCCAGAACCGGATGACGACTTGAGTTTCACGCCAGCCTTTCTTTTCATAATGGTGATGCAAAGGTGCCATCAGGAATACCCGTTTATTACGCATTCTTAATGAGCCGATTTGCAGGAAGACTGAAACTGCTTCTACCAGGAATACACCTGCCATAATCGCAAACACGATTTCCTGACGCACCATCACGGCAATTGTACCCAGCATTGCACCTAAAGATAATGCACCGACGTCACCCATAAACACTTGAGCTGGGTGAGCGTTATACCAGAGGAATGCCAGACCGGCACCAATCATCGCAGCACAGATGACTACCAGTTCGGAAGAATATTTCACATAAGGAATATGTAAGTAGTTAGCGAAACGTACATCGCCTGCCAGATAAGCAAATACCCCTAAACCTGCTGCAACCAGAACAACTGGCATGATCGCCAAACCGTCTAGACCATCGGTCAGATTTACGGCATTGGATGCACCATTAATCACGAAGTAAGTGAAAATAATGAAGCCAATTCCCAGCGGAATCACGGACAATGGAATGGTGTGATCCTTAAAGAATGGAATCAGCACATCCAGCATATTGGCAGTCACTACCGGATTCGGTTGCTGCTGTGCGATCACATACAGTGCAATACCAGCACCGATTGAACCTACAGACGTCCAAAAGAATTTCTTGCGTGCAGGTAAACCGGCATTGTCCTTATAACGGATTTTAATCCAGTCATCCGCCCAGCCCACGGCGCCGAAAATCACCATCACCGAGAGCACAATCCAGACATAAGGATTCGTCAGGTCTGCCCACAGTAAGGTGGAGATCCCGATCGAGAGCAGGATTAACACCCCACCCATAGTCGGTGTACCCATTTTCTTGGCATGATTCTCAGGAGCAAACGAACTTACTGCCTGACCATATTTTAGTGCCTGCAATTTACGGATCATGATCGGACCCAACACCAAACCGATAGTCATAGCGGTCAAGACGCTGAGCAAAGCACGTAAAGTTAGATAACGAACCACCTGAAACGTGCTATCAAAGCCCGCCAGATGATCAAATAGCCATAACAGCATTTAGAGTTTCTCCATCAATGCAGCCATCAATGTTTCCATATGGGTAAAACGTGAACCCTTGAACAGGAAAGACATTGGCTGGGGATGATGTGTTTCAATCAAATCAATTAAAAACGGTAAAGCCTGCTCTTGATTCAGGAAAGCCTGCATTTTCTTACCATATTGCGTACTACGTGCACCTTCTTGTGCAGCTGGGGCAAATTCACCCACAGCCACCACAAAATCAATGCCTTTGACCGATACCAGATCCCGACCAAGTTTATAATGCTCGATTGCAGCAGATGAACCCAGTTCACCGATATCGCCGGTCACCATCACTCGAATGCCCTGCTGCTGCGCTAAAACTTCAGCCGCTGCACGCATCGAGCTTGGATTGGCATTGTAGGTATCATCAATAAATAAAAAATCTTTATGCGGTATAAAGTTCAAACGACCTTTGGCACCAACAGCTTGTTCAAGGCCAGCCACGATATCATCCAGACTAATACCAATTGCCAAAGAAAAAGCCACCGCTGCAGTTGCGTTTTGCACATTGTGTTCACCAGCAAATGGTAGATTTACGGTTTTACTGCCTTGTGGTGTATTTAGCGTGAAAGTCGCAGATTGCGGATGTAGTTCTACGTCAGTTGCATAGACATCACCGCCCTGACCAAAACTCAAAGTTTTCTCGGTTTTGGCGGCTGCACGGATTTGCTCGGCATAATCATCTGCTGCAGGCACAATCGAAGTTTCAGAAATATGCGAATAGATTTCAGACTTGGCGCGACAAATCCCATCACGGCCACCAAACTCACCTAAGTGTGCGGTACCGATATTAATAATACCGGCCGCGTGCGGCTGTACCAGATTGGAAGTGTAATCAATTTCACCCTGATGGCTTGCACCCAATTCCATCACCGCATACTGATGTTCAGCACGCAATTCCAGTAACATCATTGGGACACCCAAATCATTATTCAGGTTACCGCGAGTGACTAAAGTCGGTGCCAGACGCGACAGGATACTACCCAGCATTTCTTTGGTCGTGGTTTTACCGCTACTACCAGTCAAAGCAATGACTTTAAGCTGTGAGTTTTGCTGACGACGATAAGCGCCAAGATGACCCAATGCCAGACGAGTATCTTCAACTACTAGCTGGCAAATATCTGCGTCAACAGGTTGGCTGACAATCGCGATTCCACAGCCCTTCTCAGCCACTTGAGCGATAAAGTCATGCGCATCAAAACGCTCACCTTTAAGTGCCAGAAAAGCATCCCCTGCTTCGGCATGACGGGAATCAGTTAAAATCCGCTTAATCTGACCTTCAGGTTTTTTATCATTCAGCCAATAACCATGAGTGGCTTGCTGTAACTGTTCAATTGTCCATGGCTCTAGAGGCACGGTACTTGTTGTTGAAGTATGCATGTGAAATCCTAATGCGCTGGAAATGCTAAATCACGGTTGTGATGCTGGGCATCAATTGCGGCCTGTACCTCGACCACATCATCAAACCAATGTCGCACCCCATCAATCTCCTGATAATTTTCGTGTCCCTTACCGGCAATCACTACAATGTCACCTGGCTGCGCCTGGTCGACTACAAAGCGGATTGCTTCACGACGGTCATGAATTTCATGATAGCTTTTGTTTGAAAAATCGATACCCTGCTTCATGTCAGCGAAAATCTGGTTTTGATCTTCAGTACGTGGGTTGTCCGAAGTCAGCACTGCAATATCAGCGCCCTCAAGTGCAGCCTGTGTCATCAACGGACGTTTGCCACGGTCACGATCACCGCCACAGCCAAAAGCAACCCAGAGTTTTTGGCTGACATGGCGCTTCAGCGTAAGCAAGACCTGATTCAGGGCATCTGGAGTATGCGCATAATCCACGACAAATAAACGCTCATCATCACGAATGACCTGCATACGGCCTGGTGCACCTTTCAGCTCAGGCACAGTTGCGATTAAATCGGCTAATGAAAATCCCGCCTGCTCTACCACAACTAGGCTCACAACCAAATTTTCGATATTGAAATGACCTAACAAAGGACTATGCACAGTAAATGTATCTTGTGCAGTGATCAGTTTAAAGTCAGCACCGGAAATACTGTACTGGATATCCTGAACCCGATAATCGGCTGCTTGCGACAAAGAATAAGTCAAAATTTTCGGTTGGTTTGGATTGGTTTTTGCAGCATTCAGCATCACCTCTGCATGTGCGTCATCAATATTGATGACTGCAACTTTCAGAGATTCAAAGCTGAATAAACGCGATTTGGCTTCTGCATAAGCTTCCAGCGTACCGTGATAGTCGAGATGATCTCGACTTAAATTGCTATAAGCCGCAATTTCAATCGCACAACCATTCAGACGGCTCTGCTCCAGACCATGCGAACTCGCTTCAATTGAGGCAAATTCCGCACCTGCCTGTGCATAGGCATGCAAGGCATTTTGCAATTGCAGGGCATCGAGTGTGGTATGAGAAGAGGCTTCCAGATTCGGCAAAATACCATTCCCTGTAGTCCCCATAACTGCACAGGCTTTGCCTTGCAGCATCAGTAACTCAGCAACCAGACGGGAAATCGTGGTTTTACCATTGGTGCCGGTTACAGCCAGAATACGGGCAGCATTGACTGGCTGAGTCGCTTGCAGATAGCGCTTCTGCCACTCGCCCATCAGGTGACGGACATTGGGTACTACCAAAGCTGGAGCAATATCCAGATCTTGTTCTGAAATCACGGCCAGTGCACCCAATGACAGGGCTTTCTTGGCATATTCTGCGGTTTTTTCAGGTTGAGACAAGCTGGTCAGGGCAATAAAAATTTGCCCCAGTTTAACTTTGCGACTGTCCAGTTCGAGACCCTGAAAGGATTGTCGCATCCACTCAGCAGGTTCCTGAACGGTGTAGAGATCTTGAAATGTAATTGACATTGATCACCTATTTACTGGACTTTGGGAGATTCTAAAGGTTTGTCCAACGGGACATTCAGCAGGCGTAAAGACTCCTGCATCACACGGGCAAAGACGGGTGCAGATACCGTACCACCATAGTAGGTGCCTTGTGGGTTTTCTACCACCACCACCATAGCGATCCGTGGGTCACTGACTGGTGCCACGCCGGCAAATAAAGCACGGTATTCATTGGTCGAATAACCTTTACGGTCGGCACGCAATTTATGCGCAGTACCCGTTTTACCTGCAACACGATAACCAGGTACGGTTGCACGGGTTGCTGTACCACCAGGCAAAGTTGCTGTTTCCATCATCAGCAGAACCTGTTCTGCGATTTGAGGATCAATCATCTGCTCGCCTTGTGGCTGTTCTTCCAATTTATACAGACTTAAAGGCACTTTCACACCTTTGTTCGCCAGCATGGCATAGGCATCAGCCAGTTGCAGCACAGTCGCATTCAGACCATAACCATAGGCCATGGTTGCTACTTCAGATACATTCCATTTACTTGGCGGCAGAATCAGACCGGAACTTTCACCCGGAAATTTCACTGCGGAACGCTGACCAAAACCAAGACGCTTATAGAAAGTCGGTAAAGTTTCATAAGGCAGTGACAAAGCTAATTTAGCTACACCGACGTTTGATGATTTCTGGATAATGCCACCCAGTGTCAACTGACCGTAGTTATGCGTATCACGAATAGTGTGGTTTCCGACCCGCATACTACCTGGACTCGTATTGATCACCGAATTGGCCGTATATTTCCCGCTTTCTAGAGCCATCGCCACTGTTAGCGGCTTCATGGTTGAACCCGGCTCGAAGGAATCGACAGCGCCACGGTTACGCATTGCGTCTTTATTTAATAAGCCATTCTTGTCATTCGGGTTATAAGAAGGCCAAGAAGACATTGCCAGAATTTCACCAGTTTTGACATCGACTGCAATCGCCGTTGCGGAGCGGGCATTATTGGCGACACCCGCTGCAGTGAGTTCACGGTACATGATGTACTGTAAACGTGAGTCGATACTCAGGGTAATATTTTCACCCGGCTCGACTTCTTTAATCACTTCCGGCTCTTTAACGCGGTTGCCTTTTTTGTCACGGATAATCTGCTGTTCACCATCCTGACCGGCAAGACGGGTATTCAGCTGCATCTCCAGACCTTCGATCCCAGTTCCTTCACTATTGGTCAGACCAATAATCTGGGAGTTTGGCTGCGGCTGCGGATAATAGCGCTTATAGTTTTTCTCGGTATAGACGCCTTGGAAATTACGCTTCATGATCAGTTCTGCCTGTTGTGGCGGCACTTCTTTTTTCAGGATCAGATAACGTGAACGTGGACGCTCTTCCATTTTTTTGCGCAATTCAGCACGATCCATACCCACTGCATCAGCCAGCTCATCCAGATTCAGGTTTTTATCTGGGAGTTGACGTTTCAGTTTACGGCTATTCGGCTCTTTCTGTAGCGCCAGCATGGTCTCATCATAAAGTTTTTTATTATCAAAATAGTCACGTGGGTCAATCACGATTTTCATAATCGGCGTACTGATCGCCAGCGGAATACCATTACGATCATAAATTACTCCACGCATAGCCTTGATGGTATTGGTTCGCAGAATATTGGCATTGGCTTTATTTTGCAGAAAATCCTTATTAATAATCTGCACATAAAAAGCTCGGCCGATCAGTGTTACAAAACACAGCAGCACCACGGCCCACATGATGTAAAAACGGTTGATATAAACATTTAAGGCATTTTTCTCGGTGACGGACTGCTTTTTACGTACCGGTTGCTTCTTTCTCTTGTCTACCATGTTCGAGCGCTAGCCTTATTTTTTCTCATCTGAAGGTTGTGGTAAGGAAATTACGACACTCTGTGAAATCGGAGGTGAATACATCCTTAACTGAGTCACTGCACGGGTACCAATCTGCGCGGTCGCACCAAAGGTCTGCTGTTCAATCAGCAAACGTCCCCACTCTGCATTCAGGTCATCCCGTTCACGCAGATAGGTACTCAGTTTGCGGTTATCCTGACGGTATTCAAAGACCTGGAAGACGACAAATACCGCACTGATGAAGACCATCAACATTAATATGAGGTAAACAATGACTTTTTTCAGCCATAACTTTTCTGTTTTTTTATCAACCACTTCAGTTTTCATGATGTGCCTATTAAGCTAAACGTTCTGCCACGCGCAGCCATGCGCTACGTGAACGAGGATTGGCTTTAACTTCCTCATCACTTGCCTTGACCCGGGCGATTTTCTTTAAACGTCGCGTATCCTTTTGTTGTTGCGGCATTCCCCAGCCTGAATCTTCTTCAAGCGTTGATTCTTTTTGAATAAACTGCTTAATCAACCGGTCTTCCAGTGAGTGGAAGCTGATGACAGCCAAACGTCCCTCTGGTTTTAAAATTTCAACCGCTTGAGGGAGGAAAGTTTCAATATCTTCTAATTCTTTATTAATAGCAATACGAATTGCCTGGAAAGTTCGGGTGGCAGCATGTTTATTTTTTTCCCATTTTGGATGGGCAACTTTCACAATTTCCGCCAGTTTGGCTGTGGTATCAATATATCCAGCAGCCTTGATCGCTTTGGCTATACGGCGACTATAACGCTCTTCACCATACTGAAAAATCACATTAGCCAGTGCTTCTTCTTCAATATCTACCAGCCATTCGGCTGCAGTCGGACCTTGCGAGTTGTCCATGCGCATATCCAGCGGGCCATCTTTCATAAAGCTGAAACCACGTTCTGCCTGATCCAGCTGCGGTGAAGACACCCCTAAGTCAGCCATCACACCATCTACACTTGCAATACCCTGCTCAGCCAGTGCCTGTTTTAAATCAGCGAAGCTGGCATGAATAATTTTAAACCGTGAATCTTCCTGTTCCAGTTCTGCAGCAACAGCCAATGCTTGCGGGTCTTTATCGAAGGCGTAGACGCGTGCATTTTCATCCAATTTGGAAAGCAATAAACGTGTATGCCCACCGCGGCCAAAGGTTCCATCCACATAAATTCCCGTATTGCGACCAGCCAATAAGGCATCAATCGTTTCGTGAAGTAATACAGAAATATGTGACATAAAAACTCAATCAATAGGGCGAAAAATTTAACTGCACATTATCACTCTGTTTAGCTAAAGCTCCAAACGACTTTTTGTAGATAAATATTAATTTCTATAGAGAAAACCGTTTTTATTTTTCGACAGTCGATAAAAAAGCCTCCATCGAGGAAGCTTTTTTTATATTTTAAATTTATTTTTTAATCAATGGATTAACGCTTCGAATTATAGATCTGGTCGAAGATCGCGCCATTCACAAAGTGAGTTTTCTGTGCATTGGCCCAGCCACCGAACGCTTCATCAATGGTAAAGGTTTTAATTTTCGGGAACTGTGATGAATATTTGGCTAAGACTTTCTCATTACGTGGACGATAGAAATGTCGTGCTGCCATGTCCTGACCAAGTGGAGAATAAAGATAGTTGATATAACCTTTAGCTAACCATTTGTTGCCATTTTTATCCACTGTACGATCTACGATGGCTACAGAGGGTTCAGTCAAAATGGTCAAAGATGGATAAACGATATCAAACTTATTTTTACCCAGAGTTTTTTGCGTTACCAGAGCTTCATTTTCCCAAGTTAACAGCACATCACCAATATTACGTTCAGCAAATGTAGTCATCGATGCACGTGCAGCAGAGTCCATCACTTTGACGTTTTTATAAAGCTTGCCGACAAATTCTTGGGCTTTGGCTTTGCTACCACCCGGCTGTTTCTCTGCATAACCCCAAGCTGACAGGTAAACCCAACGTGGCAAACCACCCGTTTTCGGGTTTGGTGTAATAATTTCTACGCCCGGTTTAGTCAGATCTTTCCAGTCTTTAATTCCTTTAGGGTTACCCTTACGCACCATGAAGACAATCGTTGAAGTATAAGGTGCAGAATTATGCGGGAACTCTTTTTGCCAGCCTGGCTGAATCTGGCCAGATCTTACGATCTCTTCAATATCGTTTGCCAATGCCAAGGTAACCACATCACCTTTTAAACCGTCGACCACAGAACGGGCCTGTTTACCTGAACCGCCGTGTGACTGTTTAAAGTTCACATCAATACCGGTTCGTTTTTTCCAGTAGGCACCAAAAGATTTGTTAAATTCGTCATAGAATTCACGGGTTGCATCATAAGAAACGTTCAGGAATTCACGATCCGCGGCTTGGCTCGCAGTTGCAGTAAATGTCAGACCTGTTGCCAATAAGGCAACACTAACCAGTGATTTTAATTGAGTTTTCATAAGAGCATCGGGAGATTATCTTCATTAGATATAACTATATGAAATAAAGTTATTTTTCGCAATTGAGCAAACAAAGTGCATACAGGGTAATATTTAGTTATTTTTTGTTTTAATTTCATGTTTTATATAAGGCGGATTCAAGCGGCAAGTGCAACAGTATAAAAACCAGCCATAACTTCACTCGGTGTATACCAACCTAGTGTTTTTCTAGGACGATGGTTGAGTGCAAATTCTATCTGCTCTATTTGTTCGTTTGACACGCCATCCAACGATGATGATTTTGGCAGATATTGACGGATTAAACCATTCGTATTTTCATTTCTAGCTCGCTGAATAGACTTGTAAGGATCAGCAAAATACGTCTCTATGCCAGCATCAGTAATTCTTTTGTGTTCGGAAAATTCTTTGCCATTATCAAATGTCACACTATAAGCATGGCTCATTTGTAAACGATCTAATGCACAAGTAATCGTTTGAGAGGATGCTCTTGTTGGCCCTAAATGAACAATATGTACATACAGGCTCTTTCGATCAACGAGAGTCAATAAAGCACCTTTATGATGTTTACCAATCACCGTGTCACCTTCGAAATCTCCTAAACGTTGTCGTTGATCAATGACCTGGTCTCGGCAGTGAATACTTGTTTTATCAATGATTTGACCCCTACGATCCGTGTTTTTGTAACCGCGTTTTCGATATTTCTTCTGATGCCTTAAATGTAGATGAAGTTTACCGCCTTTTGATTTATCTTGATAAATGTACTGGTAAATCCACTCATGTGAAGGTACATCCAGCCAACCGCGTTGTGTTAAAGCACCTGAAATTTGTTCGGGTGACCAGTCCAAACCAATCAAATAATCAATATAAGCGAAGGCAAATGCTGTCATTGATGATGAAGGACGGTACCGTCTTTGACTTGCAAATTTAGCTGCCTGTTGAGCTCTATATCCACGTTGCCCAGTATTTCTTTTTAATTCACGGTAGATGGTTGATCGTGAACGTCCTAATTCCCGAGCAAGGGTAGCGATTGAACTTTTACTTTTCAAAGTAGCATAAATTTCGTATCTTTCATCTTGAGAAAGTTGGGTGTATTTCTTCATTGTGTGCTTTCCAATTGCGAGTTGAAAAAGTCTAATGATTCTATGAATACACCTAACTTTTTCAACTAACTACAAATGTGTTGCACTTGGGATTTGAATCTGCGTAATAAAAATATCTAGATTAAAGACTTATTCTATTTTTATAGCATTTTATGCTTTAGATATAAAAAAAACGGATAATTAATTATCCACTTTCTAAATTAAGGTTCGGTAATTAAAATCATTTACGGTTTTCCGCAGAGATCTGATCGTAAATTGCTCCATTCACAAAATGGGTTTTCTACGCTTTTGCCCAGCCGCCAAAGACTTTATCAATAGTAAAAGTCTGGATTTTTGGGAATTGAGCTGCATATTTCGCTGCTGCTTTGGCATCACGTGGACGGAAGTAGTATTTTGCTGCCAGCTCCTGCCCTTTTGGTGAATATAAATAGTTTAAATAACCTTTGGCCAAATTACGGTTACCATTTTTATCCACGGTCTTGTCGACAATCGCCACTGAAGGTTCAGCCAGAATGGAAATTGAAGGATAAATAATTTCATATTTATCTTTACCCAGACCTTGCGTCGCCAATAACGCTTCATTTTCCCAAGAGAGTAATACATCGCCGATCCCGCGTTCAGCAAAGATCGTTAAGGAACCACGCGCACCTGAATCCAATACTTTGACATTGGCATAGAGTTTTTTCACCAGTTCTTTGGCTTTGGCATCATTACCACCTGGCTGTTTTAGGGCATAACCCCAAGCCGACAGATAAATCCAGCGCGGTGCACCACCGGTTTTTGGGTTTGGCGTAATAATTTCAACGCCTGGTTTGGTTAGATCATTCCAGTCTTTAATCTGTTTTGGATTGCCTTTACGAACCAGAAATACAATCGTAGTGGTATAAGGAGCCGAATTACTTGGGAACTCTTTCTGCCAGCCCTTTTTGATTAAGCCTGCATTAACGATTTCTTCGATGTCATTGGCCAGTGCCAATGTGACTACATCGGCCTGCAAACCACCGACCACAGAGCGTGCTTGTTTGCCTGAACCGCCATGCGACTGTTTAAAATTGACTGCTTGCCCGGTTCTCTGTTTCCAGAACTTGCCAAATTCTTCATTATATTCCTGATAGAATTCGCGGGTCGGATCATGGGAAACGTTGAGAAAGTCTTTAGCAGCATAGCCAGGAATGGCACTTCCGCCAAGTAATACTAAAATAGTAGAAGTTATTATCTTTTTCATGATTGGAGCTCATTGCTAATTTATCTTTATCCAGCACTATATAAATAAAAAAGCACTTAACAATCATGTGCTTATAATATTTTATCCAATCATATTCTATTTTTGATATATATGCTCACAATTCATTTCGGATACATTTTCACCTAAAAATTTAATATCCTGCTACAATATAAGACAGTTCTTCACGATCTCTACACAGTTATCTGTTACAAATAGGCAACTTAAATGTGGAAATTCTGAAATTTAGTAATTTTCCACAGAGAAATATTAGTTTTTTGTAAAAAATGTGACCTGGTTCTACTTTTTTATATCTGAATGTGATTAGATTGTAGCCAGTATTATAACAACATTTTTAACAAAACAAGATTAACCAGAGCTAAGGAGGAAGTTTGGATATGAAATTTAAAATATTCACAGCCAGCATCCTAAGTCTTATCATGCTGTTCTCGATTCAACTTGGCCATGCTGTAGTTGTAAAAACAGAGCTACCTAAAGCCTCTGTAAATGCAATTGAAGTGAAAACCTCACCAATTGAAAAAGCAATTCAGCAACATAAAGCTGATAAAAATGCTTTTCATACTGAGGATGAACTTAAAGCGCTGACTGCGTTCAAATCAAATCCGACTCAAAGCTTTTTTGCAGCTCAAAACCTGCGCTTTACCCGTTTTGTGCAAAGTATTTTTTCTCCGAGCAATTCATAAGACTTAGTTTTAGTTCTCCACCTTCG
The DNA here is from genome assembly GCF_000369625.1 of Acinetobacter variabilis. GTDB lineage: Bacteria > Pseudomonadota > Gammaproteobacteria > Pseudomonadales > Moraxellaceae > Acinetobacter > Acinetobacter variabilis. The sequence goes on along the minus strand of NZ_KB850112.1, from coordinate 389,329 downwards.
TTATATTTTGCTCATCCTGAAAAGCCACATCATTCAATGTTGAATAAAGCATTAAGTGATGTGGCTTTTTCGTTATAATAGCTGCAATTTTATATTTAAGATTAGATCCAGCTATGACTGTTCGTACTCGTATTGCACCTTCTCCTACCGGTTTCCCGCATGTGGGAACTGCCTATATTGCCCTGTTCAACCTGTGTTTTGCCAAACAGCACGGTGGTGAATTTATTCTTCGTATTGAAGATACGGATCAGCTGCGTTCTACTCCTGAATCTGAAAAAATGATTCTGGACTCACTACGCTGGTTAGGCCTGAACTGGTCAGAAGGCCCAGATGTCGGTGGTCCACATGCACCATATCGTCAGTCAGAACGGATGAGCATCTATAAAAAATACGCAGAAGAACTGGTAGATAAAGGTCATGCCTTCTACTGTTTCGCAACAGCGCAAGAACTGGATGAAATGCGTGCTGAACAGCAGGCGCGTGGCGAAACTCCACGCTACGATGGTCGCGGTCTAAAACTGTCTAAAGAAGAAGTGGCACGTCGTCTGGCAGCTGGTGAACCGCACGTGATCCGTATGAAAGTGCCGACTGAAGGGGTATGTACCTTTAATGACATGCTCCGTGGTGAAGTAGAAATTCCCTGGGCGCAAGTCGACATGCAAATTCTGCTAAAAACTGATGGTCTGCCAACTTACCATCTGGCAAACGTGGTTGATGATCACCTAATGCAAATTACGCATGTGATTCGTGGTGAAGAATGGATTCCATCTGCACCGAAACATCAGTTGCTGTACAAATACTTTGGTTGGGATATGCCAGTCCTGTGCCACATGCCGCTACTGCGTAATCCGGATAAATCAAAACTGTCGAAACGCAAAAACCCGACTTCAATCAATTACTATAAAGACATCGGTGTATTGCCAGAAGCGTTGCTGAACTATCTGGGCCGTATGGGCTGGTCAATGCCAGATGAGCGTGAAAAATTCACTTTGGCTGAAATGATTGAACACTTTGATATTAACCGTGTCTCTCTGGGTGGTCCAATCTTTGATGTTGAGAAACTGAACTGGTTAAATGGTCAGTGGATTAAAGCCCTCTCTCCTGCTGAACTGTTAGATACCCTACTGACCTGGAAAGCAGACCGTGCCAAACTGGAAGAAATCGCTGCTGCAATTCAACCACGGATCAATCTGCTGTCTGAAGCAGTGAATTGGTCAGCGCATTATTTCAACCATTTCCCGACTTTGACTAAAGAACAGTTCGAAAGCAAAAAACTTTCTGAAGAACAAGTTCGTCAAAGCCTGCAATTTGCGATCTGGCGTCTGGAAAGCCTGTTCACCTGGAACAATGACACTGTCAGCCAAACGCTGATGGATTTGGCGAATCAGATGGGTATTAAATTACGTGACTTTATGCCAGCGTTCTTTATTGCGATTGCCGGTTCAACCGCTTCTACCCCAGTTATGCAGACCATGGTTACCATTGGTCCGGATCTGACTTTTGCTCGTCTGCGCCACGCGCTGGAAGTTGTCGGTGGCCCTAGCAAAAAGGAAGTAAAAGCTTGGGAGAAACTGAATGAGAGTCTGAAACTGCCGAAAAATGAAGCAGTTGATCAAGCTTAATTTATTTTTTAGTTGACGGCTGAGCGTTATATCCATAATATAGCGCTCACACAGACTGGGGTCATAGCTCAGTTGGTAGAGCGCTACAATGGCATTGTAGAGGTCAGGAGTTCGATCCTCCTTGACTCCACCAAATAAGTCTTGCTTTACCTGTGTATTTGCCTCATTTGTCCCTATCGTCTAGAGGCCTAGGACATCGCCCTTTCACGGCGGTAACCGGGGTTCGAATCCCCGTAGGGACGCCATATTCAAGATGGCAACATCTTAATAAAAAACCCAAGCATTGTGACTTGGGTTTTTTATTGTCTGTCTGTTTTATATTGGCGGTATTTCGGTTTTTGCGTATCTTCCGATAAAATAATCAGTAATTTAGAATTTTGGAGTTGTAATGCAATATCGTTGCCCTAAATGTCAAAGCCCAAAAATCATGCCCGTGGCTCAGCCAGGTCAACCGGCGGCGCGTCCTGTCGTGCCTAAAAGCCTGATCATGCTGGTGCCTGCCCTGTTTGTATTATTGCTATTGGTCATCATTAGCATCGCGATGTGGATTTTTGGAGATGGTGCAGGTACGACTTTACAGACCGCTACTGTGATCGTGTTTATAATCTGTCTGATCGCAGGCTTCATGTTCTATAAAGATTTACCTGATTTTAAAATTTCCATGCAGGCTTTCATGCAAAGTCAAAAAAAATGGAAATGCCGTGAATGCAATCATGAGTGGGAGATCTGATTTCTATAGTTTACTCATTTTCAAAGCCGAAAAATCTTGCATGCTTATGCAAGATTTTTTTATTAGTAAAACTAAATCTTCTAACCCCTAATATAAAAATGTCGACTAGAACAACAAATTCATATTTCTTCCAATTTGCTTCACTTTTAAAATGAAGTTTTTTTATTTCTACTGCTTGTTTTTGCTCATTAAATACACAAAAATATTAACATGAGACTAAAAGCATGCAATTCATTACCGAAATAAAACCGCTTAATATTGTAGTCTTTAGTGGATAGTTTAATTAATTATTAATAATGGCAAACATGAGGAACAAAAAATGCTTAAACTCAAAAAAGTCATACATTTTCTGTTTTCTCACGATGAACCAACAAATTCAGATATGGAAAATTCTATGTCTGAAGCAGACACCTGTTATCTGGAAGCTGTGCAACTTGAAAAGCTTTGCCATGCTTTAAAGCAACGCCAAGTCGAACATTTTCAAATTGCGCAACTAGAGCAGCAAGAAAGTTATCAACGCAATGCTTTCTGGAACTACTTAAGTGCAGCAACACGTGGACACGTCGAAGCGCAATATAGACTGGGTAAACACTTTCTTAAAGGTAGTCTAGGTTTAGATCAGAATTATTTTCATGCTGAAGAATGGCTGAATAAGGCTAAACAGCAAGGTCATTTAAAAGCTGCGCGGTTGTTATCGAATACTTATAGCCAAATGAGTTTCCAATATTAAATAAAAAACCAGCCCGAAGGCTGGTTTTTTTTATGCGCTTTGATTAAGCACCAATTTTTCGGTATTTCTGACGCTTCGCTGCCAGATCATCGCCATATTTCTTACGGCGATACTCTTCAAACTCGGTATAGTTACCGGTGAAGAATTCTGGAGTCTCATCTTCAAATGACAAAATGTGAGTCGCAATACGGTCCAGGAACCAGCGGTCATGCGATACCACCATCACACAGCCTGGGAATACCAGAATTGCATCTTCTAACGCACGTAAAGTTTCTACGTCCAGGTCGTTTGATGGTTCATCGAGCAGGATTACGTTCGCACCTTGTTGCAGGATTTTCGCAAGTTGTAAACGGTTACGCTCACCACCTGACAATTCACCTACGCGTTTTTGCTGATCTTGGCCTTTAAAGTTAAAGCGTCCAATATAAGCACGAGATGCAATTTCATAATCACCCACTTTCAGGATGTCCAGACCGCCAGACACTTCTTCCCAAACGGTTTTATTATCGTCTAGGGTGTCACGGATCTGACCCACATAAGCAACTTTTACAGAATCACCTAAAGTTACCGTACCGGTATCGGGTTGCTGTTCGCCCGTCATCATACGGAACAGTGTAGTTTTACCTGCACCGTTTGGACCTACGATACCGACAATCGCTGTTGGTGGTACTGTGAAAGACAAGTCTTTATACAGCAGTTTGTCACCAAACGATTTGCTAATCCCTTCAACTTCAACCACCTTGTTGCCCAGACGTGGACCAGGTGGAATGTAGATTTCAGAAGTTTCGTTACGTTGCTGGAATTCACGAGAGTTAAGCTCTTCGAAACGTTCCATACGTGCTTTGTTTTTCTTCTGCTGGCCTTTCGCATTTGAACGAACCCATTCAAGTTCTTTTTTCAATGCTTTAGCAAAAGATTCTTCCTGCTTGTTCTCTTGTTCTAAACGCGCATTTTTCTGTTCCAGCCAAGAAGAATAGTTACCTTGGTAAGGAATACCATGTCCGCGGTCAAGCTCCAGAATCCACTCGGCCACGTTATCCAGGAAGTAACGGTCGTGCGTAATCGCCACGATGGTGCCCGGAAAGTCTTTCAGGAAGCGTTCCAGCCAAGATACAGATTCTGCATCCAAGTGGTTGGTCGGTTCGTCGAGAAGCAGCATGTCTGGTTTAGACAGCAGTAAACGACATAATGCAACACGACGGCGTTCACCACCTGAAAGCATGGTTACATCTGCATCCCATGCAGGCAGATTTAATGCTGCTGCAGCCTGTTCCAACTGGTTATTCAGGTTATGCGCATCCCAAGTCTGGATAATTGCTTCCAGTTTTTCCTGTTCTTTCGCCAAAGCATCGAAGTCTGCATCCGGATCTGCATAGTCTGCAAATACCTGATCAAGGCGTTCTAATGCATCAAGTGCTTCACGTACGCCGTCTTCAACGTTGCCACGAACGTCTTTGGTTGGATCAAGTGGTGGTTCTTGCTCGAGGTAACCGATTTTGATACCCGGTTGCGCACGTGCTTCACCAGAGAAATCTTTATCTACGCCCGCCATAATACGAAGCAAAGTAGATTTACCTGCACCGTTCAGACCAAGCACACCAATTTTTGCGCCTGGGAAAAATGATAAGGAGATATCCTTGAGAATTTCGCGCTTTGGCGGAACCATCTTGGACACTCGGTTCATCGTATAAATATATTGGGCCACGTAGGACTCCTCAATTGAAAAACCAAATGGGGAAGAAACAAACTTCCCCTGCTCAATCATGAGCGAAAAAATAATCGGCTATTATACGCAGAAAGTCTTCAAAACATAAGCCATTCACGTGAAGTTAATGCCTTGTTACAAGTTTAATCCTGTTTATTTTTCAAACAGTATTTCTGACACCTAAACTTGCATTATTTTGGTGATGCTATATCGTAAATTAAGATATTCATTTGAATAAATATGCACTTTTCTTCATATTTCAAGTGCTAATATTTGAGCAGTTTCAATACAGCAAAAAACACAAGAAGACCAACGATCATGACTTATAAAGCAGAAACTTTAGCGATTCACGCAGGCTATAGCCCGGAACCTACTACTAAAGCTGTTGCGGTTCCCATTTATCAAACTACCTCATATGCTTTTGACAATACTCAGCACGGTGCAGACCTGTTTGATTTAAAAGTTCAGGGCAATATTTATACCCGTATCATGAACCCAACCACGGCAGTGCTGGAACAACGTATTGCAGCTATGGAAGGCGGAATTGGTGCGCTGGCATTGGCTTCGGGTATGGCTGCGATTACCTATGCGATTCAGACCATTGCTGAAGCGGGTGACAATATTGCTTCAGTGTCTACTTTATATGGCGGCACCTATAACCTGTTTGCGCATACGCTGCCTAAACAAGGGATAGAAGTTCGCTTCTTTGATTATCAAAATCCAGAGGCATTACGTGGCCTAATTGATGACAAAACCAAACTGGTTTTTGTGGAATCGATCGGTAACCCGCTGGGCAATATCATTGATCTGGAAGCGATTTCCAAGATTGCCCATGAATATGGCATACCAGTCATCGTTGATAATACAGTTGCCACCCCAGTCCTACAGAAATCTTTTGATTTCGGTGCCGACATCGTGGTGCATTCACTGACCAAATATATTGGTGGTCACGGGAATTCGATTGGCGGCATTATCGTGGATAGTGGCAAGTTCCCATGGGGGCAACATGCCGAGCGTTTCCCTGCTTTGAATACACCGGATCCGAGTTATCATGGTGTGAATTATGTCAAAGCTTTAGGTGAAGCGGCGTATATAGCGCGTGCTCGTGTCGTACCTCTGCGTAATACCGGGGCAGCGATCAGCCCACAAAATGTATTTTTAATTCTGCAAGGCTTGGAAACTTTGAGCCTGCGTATGGAGCGTCATACTGAAAATGCGCTGAAGGTTGCAGAATATTTACAACAACATCCGAAAGTAAAATGGGTCAATTATGCCGGTCTGAAAGATCACCCGCAGCATGCTTTGGCACAAAAATATGTGAAAGGTAAACCGTCTGCCATTCTGACTTTTGGTGTAGAAGGTGGTCGTGAAGGCGGTGCCCGTTTTATTGATGCCCTGCAACTGTTCACCCGTCTGGTCAATATTGGGGATGCCAAGAGTCTCGCCTGTCATCCTGCAACCACCACCCACCGCCAGCTCAATCCTGAAGAGCTTAAATCAGCAGGTGTGAGTGAAGATATGGTTCGTTTATCAATCGGGATTGAACATATTGATGACCTGATTGCGGATCTGGAACAATCTCTCACAGCAGTTTAAGCGCCATTTTAAAGCAGAAAACTCCAGCAAAAATGCTGGAGTTTTTTTATTTATTTTTTGAATACAATCACTTGCTTTGTTATTTATTTTCATGATAAAAATCAATTGAAACGGCGAACACAAATAGAGCAATTACTCTAATTTTTATTTTATTTTCAATAGTTTAATGTATAGATTTTTTTAAATAATTAGTTATCATATTAGTACTCATCTTCGCTCTTATCTCTGTTAGAGCCATCTTTGATTTTTTAATAAAAATAATTTGAACGCAGTCTTCAAATTAGGGATAACAAACGTGAAAACTAGACTACAGAAACAATTGGAAAAACGTATTGCAGGTAAAACTGTTCTTATTACAGGCGCATCCAGTGGTATAGGTTTAACGACAGCACATCACCTGGCAGATGCTGGCGCACATGTTTTACTGGTCGCGCGTACCAAAGACACCCTAGAACAAGTAAAAAAAGAAATTGAATCCAAGGGCGGTAAAGCTTCAGTATTTCCATGTGATCTCAACAACATGGAATCCATTGATGAAGTGTCCAAACAGATTATTGCTTCAGTCGATCATATCGACATCCTGATTAACAATGCGGGCCGCTCGATTCGCCGTGCGGTGCATGAATCAGTGGATCGTTTTCATGATTTTGAACGTACCATGCAGCTGAATTATTTTGGTGCAGTACGTCTGGTGATGAATATCCTGCCGCAAATGATGATTCGCCGTGCAGGTCATATCATCAATATCAGCTCGATTGGTGTATTGGCGAATGCCACCCGCTTTTCGGCTTATGTCGCATCTAAAGCCGCACTGGATGCTTTCAGCCGCTGTCTGTCTGCAGAAGTCCATTCACATAAAGTTGCAATCACTTCAATTTATATGCCTTTGGTTCGTACACCAATGATCGCACCGACCAAGATCTATAAATATGTGCCTACCCTGTCTCCGGAACAGGCAGCTGAACTGGTTGCTTATGCGATTGTGAAACGTCCGAAGAAAGTCGCAACCAATTTGGGACGTCTGGCTTCGATTACCTATGCGATTGCACCAGACATCAACAATGTCCTGATGTCGATCGGTTATAACCTGTTCCCAAGCTCTTCAGCATCAGTGGGTCAGCCACAAAAACTGAACTGGGTACAAAAGGCCTATGCGCGAATCTTCCCGGGTGAGCACTGGTAATTTCGTCAAGAATATTCTGGCCGCCTAAGGGCGGCTATTTTATTTCTGCACTTTAGAGATTCAATCGCTCAGGTTTATAATCTGAATACGCCCAACGACACATCCTGTCTTTTCAGGCACAGATTTTTGCCGCAAATGCGACGAGATCACGTACACTATGGACGGATATTTCCTATCCATCTTTTTATATTCTGATTCAATTAATGGAAACCCTTATGAACAACGTGCAATGGCTCGATGAAGTAAAATTTAACGAACAAGGTCTGATCCCTGCCATTGCCCAGCACCATCAAACTGGTCGTGTATTGATGGTCGCCTGGATGAATCGTGAAGCGCTGACTTTAACTGCTGAAAAAAATCAGGCGGTATATTTCTCCCGTTCACGCAATAAGTTATGGCATAAGGGAGAAGAATCTGGTCATTTCCAGACTGTGCATGAAATCCGTCTGGACTGTGATGCGGACGTGATTATTTTACAGATTGAACAGCAAGGTGGTATTGCCTGCCATACCGGCCGTGAGTCATGTTTCTATCGTAAACTGACACCAAATGGCTGGGAAATTGTGGATGCACAAATCAAAGATCCTGCTGCAATTTACGGTGAAAAATCAACAAATCCACATACGCTTGCCATGAATGCCTCAACCGCTCAGTCTGAACAGGTTGAAGTATTGTCATACTTGGGCGAGATGATGGCAGAGCGTAAGAAAGCTGATCCGGAATCCTCTTATGTGGCCAAGCTGTACCATAAAGGCCTCAACAAGATTCTGGAAAAAGTCGGTGAAGAAAGCTTTGAAACTGTGATCGCGGCTAAAGATTTTAAAACTGAAGCCTCTGAAGACAACAAGAATGACCTGATCTATGAAGTGGCTGATCTGTGGTTCCATACCATTGTGATGCTCGGTTACTTCGACTTGGATCCGCAACTGGTCCTGAATGAACTGGCACGCCGTCAGGGTCTATCTGGTCTGGTTGAAAAAGCCAATCGTCAACATTAAGTCGTGAATGAATCTACCTGTGTCTGATCTGCAAAAGCCTAAAGCGACCTATGAGCAGGCAACTGCCATTGATAACGCACGTCTGGGAAAATCTTTTAAAGTCATTGCCTATGCGGGCACAGGTAAAACCACGACCCTGCAAATGATCAGTGATGCCATGCCGGAACGGCGCGGTATGTATCTGGCATTTAATAAATCGATTGCCTCAGAAGCACAAAACAAGTTTCATCGGGGTGTGGACTGCCGTACGTTTCACTCTCTGGCTTTTCGCAGTGTTCCACGTGGAGTCACGGATAAGTTACGTCTACCACGTTTAAGTCCGAGCTTCATTGCCAAAGAATATCGCCTTGAGCCTATGACCTTGCGCCGGATGATGGGCGGACGTTATGAAAAATATGTACTGATGCCTTCGCGTCTGGCCAGTCTGGTCGCGAATGCAGTTGGCTATTTCTGCTCGACCAGTTCGCAATATCCTGCCCCGCGGCATATTCAGGCACCGAGCTGGCTACATCCAGATGATATTGAAGCGCTGCAAAAGAAACTTTATCCCGCTGTAGAACGCCGTTGGCTAGAGTCGATAGATCCAAATCATCAGGCCGGGATTGGTCATGATATTTACTTGAAACTTTGGGCATTGTCTGAGCCTAATATTCCTACCGACTATGTGCTGTTTGATGAAGCACAGGATGCCGACCCACTGATGCTGGGAATTTTACTAAAACAGCGTAGTACTCAGGTCATCTACGTCGGTGATGCACATCAGCAGATTTATGCCTGGCGTGGTGCAGTGAATGCCATGCAGCAGCTGCCACTACCTGAATCTCGTCTAACCACTTCATTCCGTTTCGGGCCTGAAATTGCGCTGAATGCCAATGCCATTTTAGGAGCATTGAATGAAACTGTGCCCCTACTCGGTAATCCGCACTTAAATTCCAAAGTGGTCAATAAACCACATACCAAACTACGCGATGCGATTCTATGTCGGACCAATGCGCGTGCTATGGAACTATTACTTGCCGGTTTAGTACGTGGCGATAAAGTCAGCCTGCAAGCGGATCATGTCAAATTAAACCGTTTTGTTGATGCCGCTGCGATGCTGAAACAAGGCAAGCGTGTGGTTGATGTACCTGAGCTGGCCTGGTTTAATTCCTGGCATGATGTGCACGAGTACTGCGAGACCAATGAAGGTAGTGATATCAAACCTTTAGTCAAACTGGTCGATGAACATGGTACTGATCCCCTGAAAACTGCTCTCGCCAAAATCACCCCAATCGGGCAAGCAGACTACATTATCTCTACCGCGCATAAGGCCAAAGGTTTGGAATGGGATCGGGTACACATTGAGGATGACTACCAGTTCAAGCTGAACGAGAAAGACCATAAAATTAGTGACGAAGAGTTACGTCTGCTGTACGTGGCCTGTACTCGTGCTAAAGTAAGCTTAAATATTCATCACATTTATGACCTCATTCAACAACTGAAAATCAGGATGCCACAGTCACTGCGCCAAGCCGTCGGCTAAGGTAAAACATAGATGTAAAAATCACGCTACAGGTGATCCATGCACATCGAAAAAATACAACTTAAACATGCTCTGCACTTTTCTAATATCCAACTTGATTTTGATCTGCAAAAAACACCTGTGACTTTAATTCTAGGTGATCAGGGTTCGGGTAAAACCACCTTGCTGCGCTTGAGTTATCAGGCTTTGACCTGGTTTTCTGCACGTTTTCGTGACTTACGTACCGCAGGTTTAAGCATGCTGGATCAGGATATCCTGCAAAACCGCCTGCAATCCAAAATTGATATCCAGGTGCGTTTTCCTGACGATTTGAGGTCATTGCCTGAATCGGCACAGGGAGAGGCAGCCCCTGCCCAATCCTGTTCTTGGCAGTTATACAAAACTTTAAATAGTCAGGGCATTGGCTTTACCAAAGCGGAAACCCAGCAACTCGAGGCCATGGTGAGTCTCTATCAAAAGGCAAGGCAACATGACCCTTTGCTCGGTCTGCCTATGGTCGCCTACTATCCGGCTGAGCGCTTCGTCAATGAAATTAATTTACTCAGCAAAAATAATCAGGCCATTTTTCAGACTGCGCATGCCTATGAAATTACCGCCATTCCTTTTACGACTTTTGCACGTTTCTTTGAATGGTTTCGTGAAGTCAGTGATATTGAAAATGCACAAAGTGCCAAGATCATTGACCAGATTCTAGATCAGGCGTTACAGCAATCGGACAATATTCAAGCAGATCAGCTGGCCCAGCAAATTGAAAAAGCCAAAGCGCATATGCATACGCCAAGCCTGACTGCCTTGCGTGAAGCTTTATCCATTGTGCTGCCGGAACTTCGCCAGATTTATCTCGATTACCAGCCCAAGCTGCAATTAATGGTGCGTTATCAAGATCACACTTTTAGCTTTCAGCAGCTGTCGAGCAGTATCCGGAACTGGATTGCACTAGTGGGAGATATTGTACGACGCCTTTGTCTGCTTAATCCACACAGCTTATTTCCTTGTCAGGAGGGTACTGGTATTTTGCTGATTGATGAAATTGACCATCAACTGGATCAGGACATGGCTGCCGTCATTTTACCGCGTCTGCATCAGGCGTTTCCTAGCTTGCAGATTATTGTGACTGGAAACCGGCCGGAATTGCTGGAACAGGCTCAGGATTTTCAGTGTCTAAAACTGGAAAATAAACAGCTGCATCACATCCATCTGAATCCAATGCAGGTTCAGTATGATCATTTCTATGCAGAGTTGCTGCTTGAAATTAGCCAAAATCATACTGATATAGAAAAAGTTGAAGATGCACTTCAAGAACCAGAAACAGCCAACCTGACGGCTCAGTCTGTTCTGCAACTGATTCAGGAACAGCTAAGCGCAGAACAGCAACAGGAGCTTTTACAGCTCTTGAGTCAGGATAATTCACAAAGCTTGCCTCAATCTTCTTAAATAGTCCTGAAACGATAATGCAATTTAAAAAATAAAATCAGGATGCAAGAATAGGTTTGGATTTTCTGCATTCCTGATCAAGAAGTTATAAATTTTTATCAATAAATGCAGGGAGTTTGATCTTTATTTTCGGTCAAATTTGTACGAGATGTTCAAGCATGCACCCCATATCAAAATCAAGCTTACGTATAATCTACAAGTTCTACATAAAAACATTGATGTTGTGGTTATCCTGTAATATGATCGGTTTTACTTGCAATTTTCGTTGTAAAATCGGAATTTGCTATCGTTTATAAGTTGCGCAATACAACTGTTTTATTCTGTTTGAATATCATTCTGGCTTTCAAGATCGAGAAGTTTTGGGTCGCTCTTTGCGGTCCTGTAATCCTTGAAAGATAAAGATTCACCCTAGGTTGACCTTAACCTATATCACGACAATGGATACGAGTGTGCTGCCAATTATTATATTGTTACCGTTAGTATTAGGCACAACCCTTGTCTCGTGGCTGAAGCAATTTTCACGCGGGGTAACGGCTTTAGGAGCAATTGCCGTCAGTCTCAGCAGTTTCTTATTACTGTTGAGTCAGGCGCCTGCTGTATTTAATGGAACGGTAATTACCCAGACTTGGTCCTGGCTACCCCAGCTTGGAATCGATTTCAGTTTCCGGCTGGATGCTTTGGGCATGCTGTTTGCTCTGCTGATTAGTGGAATTGGCACCCTGATTTATATCTATGCCTATTACTATCTCAGCCCTAAAAACTCTCTAAGTAAACTGTATTTCCTGCTGATGCTGTTTATGGCAGCGATGCTCGGCATTTCATTGTCTAATAATCTTCTGATTCTCCTGATCTTTTGGGAACTCACCAGTATTTCTTCCTTCCTGCTGGTTGGTTACTGGAGCAATTACGAAGCGGCTCAACGCGGCTCTCGTATGGCTCTGACCATTACCGGGATGGGCGGCTTATCTATGCTGGGTGGTTTTATTCTGCTTGGACAGATTACGGGTACCTATCAGATTGACCAGATCCTGATGATGGGCGAACAGATTCAGGCGCATGCTCTATTTGTACCGACATTATTATTAATCTTACTCGGTGCTTTTACCAAAAGTGCGCAGTTCCCATTTCACTTCTGGTTACCAAATGCCATGGCAGCACCGACGCCGGTGTCTGCCTATCTGCACTCTGCCACTATGGTCAAAGCGGGCTTGTTTTTAGTTGCGCGTTTATTGCCAATTTTTGCAGGCGCGGCACTGTTCCATAATATTGTTACTTTTATCGGGTTATTTACCCTATGTGTGGCAGCATTCTTTGCCATCTTTAAAGAAGATCTGAAAGGTCTGTTGGCCTATTCAACTATTAGCCATTTAGGCCTGATCATGTGTCTGCTGGGTATTGGCTCACCACTCGCCGTCGCAGCAGCAATTTTCCATATCATTAACCATGCAACCTTTAAAGCTGCTTTGTTCATGATTGCCGGGATCATTGACCATGAATCCGGTACCCGGGATCTGCGAAAATTGTCCGGTCTTTGGCAAATGCTGCCTTTTACCGCAACGCTGACCATGATTACTGCCGCCTCCATGGCTGGTATTCCATTAACTAATGGTTTCTTGTCCAAAGAGATGTTCTTTACCGAACTGGTCGCAAACTTAAGTGGCCCAGTCATGATCGGTGCAGCTATTGCAGGAACACTGGCCGGGATTTTCGCTGTCACCTATTCGATTCGTCTGGTACATGGCGTGTTTTTTGATGGTCCATTAGGCCAGCAAGTCCCAAATAAAGATGTGCATGAGCCACCATTTGGTATGCGTGCACCGGCTATTTTACTGGCTTTCCTGTGTATCGCAGTCGGCCTGTTACCAGGATTACTGGTCGAAAAGATTGTAAATAGCACCACACAAGCGTCAACCCAGAATTTTGCCTTTGAAGGCACTCATCTCGCCCTTTGGCACGGTATTAATCTACCTTTGGTGATGAGTATTATTGCGATATTCGGCGGTGCGATTTTCTATTTTGCACTGGCCAAAGGTGGCGCAATCCGGGAAATTGATCTGGATCCAAAACTCGGCAAACTTCAAGGTCGTGTACTATTTGATCTGTTCCTGAAAAATCTGTTACTGAACTCAAGACGTTTCCGCCGTGCGACTGAAAATGGCAAACTGCAAAGTTATATTTTATGGATTGTACTGTTTACCATTGGTCTGGTGGGCTACCCTCTTGTAGTCAATGGGATTGATACCGGTAGCCGGGAACTGACCCATGCACCGGTTCTGGCCATCGTTCTATGGTTATTGCTGTTCTCTGCCTGCTGGATGATGCTTTGGTTCCATCATGAACGGATTAAGGCCATCCTGATCAGTGGTGCGGTCGGTCTGGTCGTCACCATGGTTTTCATTGGTTTCTCGGCACCCGACTTGGCTTTAACCCAGATTACAGTCGATGTAGTAACGACGGTTCTGCTACTGATGAGCCTGTCTTTACTGCCACAACTGACGCCTTATGAATCCAGCCCGACCCGACGCTGGCGAGATGCAGTGATTGCAATCTGCGGAGGTCTAGGAATTGCAACAGTTGCCTGGCTGGTTATGACGCGTGACCATAATTCAATTTCCTGGTTCTTCATCCAACAATCGATTCCGCTTGGTGGCGGTACAAACGTCGTTAACGTAATTCTGGTCGATTTCCGTGGTTTCGATACCTTCGGCGAGATTACTGTACTCGGGATTGCTGCAATTGGGGTGCTGAGTCTGATGGATGGTATGCGTGCTCATGGTACCACCATTACCCAAGGCCTGACTTACCGTTTTAACCCCTCCCCTTTGATGCTGCGTATTACAGCATCGTGGATTTTACCGGTAGCACTGGTAGTTAGTCTGTATATTTTTATGCGCGGCCATAATCTTCCGGGTGGCGGTTTTATTGCCGGTCTGGTCACCTCATTGGCCTTGATCATTCAATACGTTGCTATTGGTCAGGATCATGCAGAAAAAATGCTGGGAGCTAAATCTGGACGTCTCTATGAAATCTGGATTGGTGTCGGCCTGACTATTGCAGGCCTAACTGGCATCGCAGCATGGTTCTGGTCACGTCCTTTCTTGACTAGTGCCCATATTCATGTCCATCCACCATTACTTGGCGATATGCATCTCGCTTCTGCTGCCCTGTTCGATGTCGGTGTCTATGTCACCGTAGTCGGAGCGACCATGCTGATGATTTCTGTTCTGGGTGACTCCCGTCACTCAAGTATGACTGGTCCAGTACCAAGAGGATAATAGAATGATTAGTTTAGAATTTTTATTAGCCTCAGCAATTGGTCTACTCACTGCCACCGGGATCTATTTGATTCTGCGGGCACGTACCTTTCCGGTCGTTCTTGGACTGGCCATGATTGGTTATGCAGTGAACCTGTTTTTATTTGCCATGGGCCGTATTCAGATGAATTCGCCTGCAGTGCTCACCGAAGCCACGCAGGTCACCGACCCTTTACCTCAGGCCTTGGTTTTAACCGCAATTGTAATCGGTTTTGCCACCACCGCCTTTATTGTACAGCTGGCCTTACGTAGCCGTTATGAATCAGGAACAGATCACGTTGATTCCAAAGAAGAAATACCGCAACATGACCCACGTGAGGATGAGCCGTAATGACTGATCTTCTTAACTTCTTGAATCAGCACACTCCTATTTTCAGTATTCTTTTACCGGCTTTTACTGCCTTTATTTTAGTACTGTTAGGTAACCCGGGTTCTGGTTCTCTGATTACCGACTGGCGTCAGCCATGGCGTCGTGGCGTGAGTCATATTTCGACCCTATTGGGTTTGATTATGGCGGTTGGCTATCTGATCAATAGCAGCCAAGGGCAAATTAGTGTCTACACTTTAAGTGAATGGGCCGCCCCTTTTGGTATTGTACTGGTCCTGGACCAACTCTCTGCCTTGATGCTGGTACTGACCTATACACTCGCTTTGCCAATCGTTTGGTATGCCAGCAAAGAATGGGATATTCGCGGACGCTATTTCCACGCCATGGTCCATTTTTTATTAATGGGGCTTAGTGGTGCCTTCCTGACCGGTGACTTGTTTAACCTGTTCGTGTTCTTCGAGATCCTATTAATGGCATCCTATGTCCTACTTTTGCATGGGCAAGGCAAGGCACGCTTCCAGCTCGGTGTGCATTATGTGGCTATTAACCTGCTTGCTTCTGCCATGTTCCTGATTGGGCTCGGCATGATTTATGGCAGTGTTGGCAGCCTGAATATGGCTGATGTTGCCCGTCTGATGCCAACTTTGGCAGGCGATGAACATAAGCTGGCCGTTGCAGGCGGGCTGATGCTATTTGTGGTGTTCGGGATCAAGGCAGCCATGTTACCGGTAGGCCTGTGGCTTCCTAAAACGTATGCTGTTGCAACTACTCCGGTTGCTGCCCTGTTTACCATCATGACCAAAGTTGGGATCTACGCGATTATCCGGGTCAATGGCACCGTATTTGATGATGAATATAGCCATCAGATCCTGATGAACTGTCTGCTGGTAATCGGGGTGATTACTTCACTGTATGGGGCATTCGGTGCAATTGGAACTGAACGTCTACGTCGTTTCGTCGGCTTTATGATCCTGTCTTCAGTCGGCACTATTCTGATTGCGATTGCCATGAACAGCACCCAAGCTTGGGCAGGTGCTTTGTACTATATGGTGCACAGTACCCTGATTGGCGCAGCCTTTTATATTCTGTCCGGCTGGATTACCTCACAGCGTGGCGAGTTTAAAGACCATTTTAAAATTGCCCCACAGATGAAACAGAATACTTTGGTTTCCATTGTATATTTCATCATTGCATTAATGATGGCCGGTTTGCCACCTTTCAGTGGCTTCTTCGGTAAAGTGTTTATTCTGCAAGCTTCAGGACAGTCTGAGCATCAAATGCTGATTATCTTCACTGTTCTACTGGTCAGCTTACTGAGTATTCTGGCTTTTACCCGGGTCGGTTTTATTTTATTCTGGCGTTCAAGCAAACCTGAACAGGATGAAAATTCTGAAGAATTTAGCAAGTATGAAGCCTTACCAAGTAAGGCACCGGCACGTAATGACCGGGTTATTTATCTACTATTGCTCAGTCTGACAGCCTACGTTGTTTTTGCTGCACCGATCTATCAATATAATTATCAGACCGCAGCACAGATTAAAACCAATTCGATTTATGAAGCCGCATTGCTAAAACGTGATGCTGAAGGTAAGTTCATCAGTGTACAGCCATTTGATCCGGGTTATTTACCGGAAACCAAATACGGTGGTGAAACGCCTGATCCAAATGCCCATCTGATTCCTTATGTCATTTCAGAAAATACCTTAAATGGCGAACATATTTCTGAATTTAAACAGCGTCAGATTGATAAACAGTATATTGAACAGAACAAATACGACGACAATCAACTTAAACCGGCGGAGGGACTTTAATGGCTGAATCATTACTTCAACGCTGGTTCCCACATCCTTTCGTTTCGGTCATTGTAGCGATGAGCTGGGTCATGCTGGCTCATAATATGGAAGCCGGGACACTACTCATGGCAATATTTCTGGCCATTTTGATTCCCCGAATAGTCGCCCCTTTCATTGATTACACACCGAATATCCGGTGGATCCCGGCAATGCGTCTGTTTTGGGTCGTTGTTTGGGACATCATTGTCGCTAACATTAAAGTCGCAATTTTAGTACTGGGACCGACCAAAAATCTGCATCCAAAATGGTTTCGTGTTCCTCTGGATACCGAACATGAAGAAGTGAATACATTGCTGGCAATGATTATTACCACCACACCAGGTACAGTTTCTGCGGGGATTGATCAGGACCGTGGCGATATTCTGGTGCATGCCTTAAGTACGGATGATGAAGAGGCCGAAATCGAAACCATCAAACAGCGCTATGAACAACCATTGATTAAAATTTTTAGCGCACAATCAGGAGCTGAAGCATGACCATTCTGCCTTATGCATTGCTGATTTGTCTGGGTGCTGTCACGATTTCCATGTTGCTGTGTCTGATCCGGCTGGTCATGGGTCCATCAATCGTCGACCGTTTGCTGGCACTGGACACCCTATTTTTAAATGCAACCTGTCTGGTGGTGATTCTGGGAATCTACTGGAGCAGCACTTTCATGTTTGAAGGTGCCTTACTGGTGGCCATGCTGGGTTTTGTCTCTACCGCTGCCCTTGCCCGCTATTTCACCACTGGCCATGTCATCGACTAGGAGTTTTTAAATGCCTTTGATTTTAGAAATACTAGTTTCGATTTTTTTATTGATTGGCGCGTTCTTTATGCTGGTGGGCGGTATTGGGATGATACGTCTACCCGACCTGTTTATGCGTCTGCATGCACCGACCAAATCCAGTACCTTAGGATTGGGAAGCTTCCTGATCGCTTCTATTATTTTCTCAGCCATCTATGGCCGTTTAGGTTTTGCCGAAGTACTGATTACCCTATTTGCCTTCATTACTGCACCGGTATCTGCCAACCTGATGGCACAAGCCGCCTTGCATTTACGTTTACGCTCGATGAGTGGTGAAGTGCCAGAAACGCTGGAACGTCCATTGCCTTGGCAGAAAACCCGCCGTCGTGCATTTTATGAAAAGAAAATGAATGACCAGGATTCAAAGTAATAGTTAGCCAGTTCTACTTAAAAGTTCAACAATAAAAAAGCCACCCTAAGGTGGCTTTTTTATTGCGCTTTATAAAAGCTTATTCTTCATCTTTCTTGTCTTCAGCAGGAGGTAAGTCCTTCACTGCTTCAGCAATCAGACCAAACATATAGTTACCATATGCATTGGTTTTGTCGTAATGGAAACGTAGACGAGGTGTAATACGTGTCTTGATCCGACGGCTCAGTTCATGACGCAAGAACCCGGATGCCTTATTCAGGACATCGAGTGTTTCTTTATTTGCCGCTTCACTTTGCTCATCACCAAGTTCACGACCCATTACTGTGACATAAACTTCTGCATATCCTAAGTCTGGGCTCACCTTCACGGCTGAGATGGTCACCAGACCACCCAGACGTGGATCCTTCAGCTCCTGACGGATCAGTTCAGACAACTCGCGTTGTACCGTATCCGCCATACGCTTCAGACGTTGACTACCCGCCATTAAAGACTCCGTTTAATCAATTGCACATCATACACTTCGATTTTATCGAGAGGTTTGATGTCTTTATAGCCTTTCACCGCAAGACCACATTCCATACCGGCACGAACTTCTTCCACCACTTCTTTGTAGCGACGAAGAGATTCTAGCTCGCCCTGGAAGATCACCACGTCATCACGTAATACGCGAATCGGTTTATTACGGTGTAATACGCCTTCAAGTACCATACAGCCTGCTGCAGCACCAAATTTGCTTGAATGGAATACTTCACGTACTTGAGCAACACCCAAGATGGTTTCACGGTGTTCAGGAGCCAGCTTACCGCTCATCGCTGCTTTCACGTCATCAATCAATTGATAGATCACTGAGTAGTAACGAATGTCGATACTGTCTGCATCTGCTTTTTGACGTGCAGTACTGTCGGCACGTACGTTAAAGCCAAGAAGAACCGCTTCTGAAGATTCAGCAAGTGTTACGTCAGATTCAGTAATCGCACCAACACCAGAACCAATGATACGTACTTTTACTTCATCCGTTGAAAGCTCAGCCAATGCAACATGCAGTGCTTCCAATGTACCGCGTACATCAGTTTTCAATACTACATTGACGATTGGTACATCTTTTTTGCCCATAGACGCCATGATGTTTTCAAGACGCATTGCAGATTGACGTTCAAGACGTTTTTGACGTTCACGATCCATACGCGCATCGGCAACTTCACGTGCTTTCTTCTCGTCATTCACAACAAGAACTTCGTCACCTGCCATCGGCGCTTCTGGAAGACCCAGAATTTCGACTGGAATCGAAGGACCTGCAGACTTGATACGTTTACCGTTTTCATCGGTCATGGCACGAACGCGGCCATAAGACGAACCAGCAAGTACCAGGTCGCCCACTTTCAACGTACCGTTCTGTACAAGAATAGAAGTTACTGCACCGCGGCCTTTATCAACACGTGCTTCAATCACAACACCTTGTGCCGCACCTTCTTCAGATGCTTTCAATTCAAGCAATTCAGACTGAATTAAAATCAGGTCAAGAAGTTCGTCAATACCCGCGCCAGTATGTGCAGATACTTTCGCTACAGGAACGTCACCGCCCCATTCTTCAGGTACGATTTCTTTGGTGGTCAATTCATTCAATACGCGATCTGGATCAGCAGAGTCTTTATCCATCTTGTTGATTGCAACAATGATTGGCGTACCCGCCGCACGAGCGTGATCGATTGCTTCTGCAGTTTGTGGCATCACGCCATCATCTGCTGCTACAACTAGAACTACGATATCAGTCGCTTTGGCACCACGTGAACGCATTGCAGTAAACGCTGCGTGTCCCGGAGTATCAAGGAATGTAATAGTGCCTTTATCAGTCGTTACATGGTAAGCACCAATATGCTGGGTAATACCACCTGCTTCGCCTTGCGCCACTTTGGCACGACGGATACGGTCTAGAAGCGATGTTTTACCATGGTCAACGTGCCCCATGATCGTAACAACTGGCGCACGAGTAGTTTGCGCACCACGTGCTTCTTCAGCCTGTTCAAGCAGGTTATCTTCGACTGCAGTTTCAGAAACCAGTACCGGGTTATGACCCATTTCTTCAACCACAAGTGCCGCGATTTCCTGATCGATCGCCTGGTTTTGAGTAACCAGTTCACCCATTTTCATTAGTGACTTGATGACTTCACGAACCTTAACTGCCATTTTCGCAGCCAGGTCAGCCACGACAATCGTTTCACCGATTTCAACGTCATAAACCTGTTTTTTCACTGGTTTTTCAAAACCATGCTTATTCGCTTGGCTAGATTTCAAACCACGTTTATGTGAGTTATCACGGAAAGACTGCTCTTCACCACGACGACCACCTTTCTTCGGTGAACGTGTATTTGAAGTGTTAGTACCACGTTTAATTTCGCGGTCTTCTTTCGCAAATGAGTCTTCATATGCCTGGCCAACCAGACCAGCCGCAAGTGGAGAATCATCAATCACACGAATGGTTGCAGTGGTATCTTCAGAAGAATACTTCGACGCCATCTTGCGCATTTGCTCAAGGGTACGTTGTTGTGCTTCTTCAGCTGCCTTGCGACGTGCTGCTTCTTCAGCTGCTTTTAATTGAGCGGCTTGAGCTTCACGCGCTTTTTTCTGTTCTGCTGTTTCAACTTGTTTAACCGCTGCTTTCACAATCGGTTTATTAGTTGATTTGCGTGTTACCACAACAGCGGCTTTAGGTGTTTCCTGTTTCTCAGTTTCTTGTTTCTGAGCTGCACGCATTGCTTCTAGTGCTTTGCTTGCATTGTTTGTACCTGATTTAGGTGCATCAGCAGGTTTTTTAGCTGGTGCTGACTTCTGTTCAGCTTCTGCTTTCGCTTGCTGTTCAGCTTGAGCCTTCGCTAAAGCTTCTGCTTTAATTTGTTCCGGGTCTGGCTTGACGAATGTATGTTTCTTGCGAACTTCTACATTAATCGTTTTCGCCTTACCTGAAGTACTTGCCACTTTAGCAGTACTGGTCGTTTTACGTTTCAACGTGATTTGTCCTGCATGGCCATCTGAACCTTGTGTCTTTTTCACATGATTCATTAAGCGATCTTGTTGTTCGGTGGTAATAATATCGTCAGCTTTACGCTGTGGTAAACCTGCCTCACGAACCTGCTCTAGGAGCTTATCAACATGGCGACCCACGCTGAGTGCTAACTCTTTAATCGACTTGTCCGTCATATACTACCTCCTAGTTAAACCATGATTCGCGCGCTTTCATAATAAGTTGACCGGCTTTCTCAGCACCGAGACCTTCGATATCTTCAATATCATCAGTCGCTTGGTCAGCTAAGTCATCTACGGTTACCACACCACGAGCTGCGAGAGCTTGCGCGATCTCTGCTGTCATGCCTTCCATTGCAACAAGTTCTTCACTTGGCGCTTGTACGTTTTCTTGCTGTTGTAATGCATCAGCAAGTGCAATTTCTTTCGCACGGCTTTGCAGTAGTTCAACCAGTTCCGCATCCAGTTCGATTTCATCAAACGTTTCTGGCGGTACGTAAGCAATTTCTTCAAGCGAGGTGAAGCCCATTTCTACCAACGCCATCGCCAAATCTTCAGCAATATCCAGACGTGTAACAAACATGTCTAGGTATTTTTGTGCTTCGCTCTGCTGACGTGCGTAGTATTCTTCTTCCAGCATCATATCCAGCTTGTAGCCAGTCAATTCAGATGCCAGACGAACGTTTTGACCTTGTGAACCAATTGCACGAGCTAGCTGATCACTAGTCGCGAAAATGATGTCTGCAGTACGTGCATCTTCATCGATCACAATACTAGATACATCTGCTGGTTCTAATGCGCTTGCGATATATTGCGCAGGATCATCAGACCAAACCACCACATCAATACGCTCGCCATTGAGCTCTTGCTGTACAGCCTGGATACGTGTACCACGCATACCAATACAAGCACCCACCGGGTCAATACGGTGGTCGTTGGTTTTCACTGCAATTTTAGCACGAACACCCGGTTGACGAGCTGCGGCCTTAATTTCAATGATTTCTTCAGAAATTTCAGGAATTTCTTTTTTCATCAATGCAATCAGCATTTCCGGTTTAGCACGTGACAACAATAATTGTGCACCACGGCCTTCACGGTTAACGCTATATAGAATCGCATTTACGCGTTGTTTCGGACGAAGGATTTCCTTCGGAATCATCTCTTCACGTGCCAGATACGCTTCTGCGTTGTCACCCAAGTCAATGATAAAACCATCTTTGGTTTGTTTTTTCACTTCACCATAGATCAGCTCACCGACTTTAGATTCATACGCATCGGCAACCAGCGCACGTTCTGCTTCGCGAATCTTCTGTACAATCACCTGTTTCGCGATCTGGGCAGCAATACGACCGAAATCGATTGATTCTACTTCCAGTTCACGGATATCACCAATCGACCATTGTGCTGGATCCACATCAGAGATCGCATCCTGACAAGCAGGCATTTCATGATCTTCATCAGCCACCACTTCCCATTGACGGAAAGTACGGTAATCCCCAGTTTTACGGTCAATCTCTACACGAAGACGAGCTTCTTCCGAGTGAGTCCCCTCGTAGAATTTCTTCTTAGTCGCTGCAACCAAAGCTTGTTCTAGCGCTTCAAAAATTGCTTCACGACTTACACCTTTTTCGTTACTAACCGTTTCAACCACGGTAAGAATTTCACGTGCCATAAGTCACCTATTCGTTCAGATTCTTATTAATTGAATTAATCTTGATAGACCAAGTTTGCTTTATCGATATTGTGACTGTCGATATCCAAAATCTGTTGCTTTTCTACTTCAACTTGAATCATTTCATTTTCAAGGTCGACTGCAATCAGTTTTGCCTGGAATTTACGACGGTTATCTACCGCACTGATCAGACGTAGTGCTACGGTATGACCAATATAGCCTGACATCTGTTCGAGCTGGAAGAATGGACGATCCCAACCTGGTGAAGACACTTCAAGCGAATATTCACCTGAGATTGGATCATGTACATCCAAGATCGCGCCGACTTGCTGTGTGACACGCACACAGTCCTGAACCCCAATACCACGACCCTGCTCTTCTTCGCCATCTTCATTGACAACAGGTGTTGCATTTTCATCGACCGGTTTGTCGATATAGATCCGTAATAATGAACGTTTGCCTTGTGGCAGGAATTCAATCCCCCACAGGTTTACATCACAGGCTTCAACTGCTGGTGCAATCAAGTCCTGAAGTGCTTGAGTTTTATTTGATAGCTTCATTTACTCTCGTCATCTGGTGCGATTTTATGATCTATTTGACCACTACAAACCAATACAAACTATAGTAGTAGTGAAACATGGAGATTTGACCAAATATTGTCGACACTACACGATAGCCAATAAAAAAGGGCGTAAATCGCCCCAATTAATACACAATTTGAACTTTTTTCAAATCCCACTGTGCAAAAAGGCCCACCATAGTTGTGAGCCTCTTTTAAGAAACTTGGTAGCGGGAGCTGGATTTGAACCAACGACCTTCGGGTTATGAGCCCGACGAGCTACCAGACTGCTCCATCCCGCATCAACGTGCAAAAATTATATACAAAAGATGCGAACTTTTCAATCACAACCACATCATTCTGCATATTTGTTATCTGTTACTGAAAAATTGGTAGCGGGAGCTGGATTTGAACCAACGACCTTCGGGTTATGAGCCCGACGAGCTACCAGACTGCTCCATCCCGCATCAGCATACAAATAACATTCAGCTTAACATTCTATCATTAAACCGCCTTTAAAGTTTGCATCTTTAAAGGATTGGTAGCGGGGGCTGGATTTGAACCAACGACCTTCGGGTTATGAGCCCGACGAGCTACCAGACTGCTCCACCCCGCAACAACATGCAAATAATCCTTCTCAACTTAAATCAGATTTAAGCTGCCTTTTAAAAGTTTGCGTCTTTAAAAAAGGATTGATTGGTAGCGGGAGCTGGATTTGAACCAACGACCTTCGGGTTATGAGCCCGACGAGCTACCAGACTGCTCCATCCCGCAACAACAGAAGTTTTTTTAGCTGCATACACCAACTTATGTTCTGGATTATAAGTTGGTGCGGAAGGGGGGACTTGAACCCCCACGCCCGAAAGCACTACCACCTCAAGGTAGCGTGTCTACCAATTCCACCACCACCGCAGCTGTGACGCATTCTAGTCGCATCACTGAAAAAAAGAAAGGTTTAATTAAAATTATTCGGTCGTTTGTGGTGCAGTTGGTGAAGTTTCAACCGGTTGCGCAGGCGCAGTTGGAGCTGATTGAATTGAAGACAAACTGTACGCATCAGTGGTCTGTTTCTTGGCAAGAATCGCCAAAGTAATACTGGTTACAAAGAACAATGCGGTAAAAACTGCCGTCAAACGGGTCATGAAATTACCCGAACCCGAGGCACCAAAGATCGTTGCCGCACCGCCGCCACCGAATGATGCACCTGCATCCGCACCTTTACCATGCTGAACCAAAATCAAGACAATCATCAAAATCGCTAAGATAATATGTACTACCAGCACAAAAGTTTGCATGCTGAACTCCTAATTATTGTGTATTTGCAAATGCTTGAGCAATTTGATGGAACGACTCAGCATTGAGTGATGCACCACCCACCAATGCCCCGTTAATGTCAGGACAGGCTGCTAACTCTACTGCATTTTCCGGTTTTACACTACCACCATATAAAATCGCCATAGTCGCAGCATAACCTGTAATCTGGCTCAAGCCCTGACGGATCTGAGCATGCATGGCCTGCGCATCTTCCGGAGAAGCTGTTTTACCGGTACCAATGGCCCAGATTGGCTCATAAGCAATCACGATATTTTTCCACTGCTCGCCTACAACCACAGTCGCGATATCACAAATCTGTTGCAGAACCACTGCTTCTGCCTGCCCTGCTTCACGCTGTTCCAGACTTTCGCCCACACAGTAAATTACGGTTAAGCCGGCATTTAAGGCATTCTTGATTTTAGCATTTAGAATCTGTGAACTTTCAGCAAAAATTTCACGACGTTCAGAGTGTCCAATCAATACATAGCGAATCTGGCTATCAGCCAATAATTCAGCACTTACTTCCCCGGTATAAGCGCCTGTACCTGAAATACGTGATACATCTTGTGCTACGGTATATACAGGGCGATTTGCAGAAGCAAATGCAGTTTGAATTTGAGTTAAGGCAAGGGTTGTCGGTGCCACACCCAAATGACATTTCTCTGTTGAAACTGGCGCAGACTCAAGCAAGTCTTTGAAATTTTGAACCAAAGCCTGGGCATCTGCTTGCATTGGATTCATTTTCCAGTTGCCCACTACCCAAGGGGTAATCGTCGAAACCGACATAAATAACCTATTTCACTGACATATCTTGAATTGGGCACATTCTACACGGAATTGTAAAATTTAAAGAATAGTTTTATTCATCCTATTTCTCAGTTTAGACTATTCAAAATGGATATTTTTTGTTATCACTGAAAAAAATGCCCGGTTCTTCCGACCAGTTCAAGCTTTTACTGAATATCAGGAAGATTGCAGCATTCTCAGCTATGGTATTTTTGTATAACAAACGTATAATTTTAGAATAGTAAATTAAAAAAATTGAATTGATAGGCATATTGAAGCATGACAGCATTGCAGGGGTCACCAAGATTTACGGGGTTTATTCGTCGCCTGGTCGATGAAGGGGTATTATCGGCTGAAGATATGCGTACTGCTTTAGCCAATGCCAAACAAGAAAAAACGGATATCGTGGCCTATTTGGTCAGTCACCATAATCTTTCCCCTACCACCATTGCTGAAACGATCTCAGTAGAATTTGGTGAGCCTTTATTTGATATTGGCGCTTATGATCCAGGACAAATCCTGCGTGAAGATATCGATGAAAAGCTAATTACTAAACATCGAATTTTGCCAATTTATAAGAATTCCAATGTTCTTTATGTTGCCACGAGCAATCCAACCAATATTGAAGCAACGGATGCAATTCGTTTTGCCACCAAACTGAATATTGAAACCGTTATTGTTGAACACAATAAACTCGAGAAACTGATCGAGCAAAACTTTACTGAAGAAAGTACTTTTGATTTCGACGATGATTTCGATCTGGATGTAAATGTCGATACAGCCGATCCGACTCAAGAAGAAGACGAAAAAGACAAAGGTGAAGAAGCCCCGATTGTCAAATATATTAATAAATTACTGATTGATGCCATTCGTATGGGCGCATCGGATCTACATTTTGAACCTTATGAAAAAATGTATCGGGTACGCTATCGTGTTGATGGAGTCTTACGTCAAATTGCAACACCGCCGCTACAACTAGCAAACCGTTTGGCGTCACGTTTAAAAGTTATGTCGCAAATGGACATTTCTGAGAAACGCGTGCCTCAAGACGGCCGTATTAAATTAAAGCTTTCAAAAAACAAAGCTATCGACTTCCGTGTTAACTCACTCCCTACCCTGTTTGGTGAAAAACTGGTTCTACGTATTCTAGATCCGTCTAGTGCCATGCTGGGAATTGATGCTTTAGGTTATGAACCTGAGCAGAAAGAGTTATTCATGGAAGCCTTAGATAAACCGCAAGGGATGTTACTGATTACCGGTCCTACTGGTTCCGGTAAAACCGTATCCCTTTATACGGGCTTAAACATCTTAAATCGTGAAGATACCAATATTTCTACTGCGGAAGACCCAGTCGAGATTAATCTGCAAGGGATTAATCAGGTGAACGTCAACAATAAAGTTGGCCTGACTTTCGCAGCGGCATTAAAATCCTTCTTGCGTCAGGATCCAGATATCGTCATGGTTGGTGAGATCCGAGATCTAGAAACAGCTGAAATTGCAATTAAAGCAGCCCAAACAGGTCATATGGTGATGTCAACCCTGCACACCAACAGTGCTCCGGAAACCCTGACCCGTTTACGTAATATGGGCGTCCCTTCTTTCAACATTGCGACCTCGGTCAATCTAGTGATTGCGCAGCGTCTGGCCCGTCGCTTGTGTTCACAATGTAAAAAGCCGGCTGATATTCCTCAGCAAAGTTTGCTGGAAATGGGCTTTACCGAATCAGATTTACAAAGCCCTGAATTTCAGATTTATGAGCCAGTCGGCTGTAATGAATGCCGTGAAGGGTATAAGGGCCGGGTCGGTATTTACGAAGTCATGAAAGTCACACCTGAAATTTCAAGAATTATTATGGAAGATGGCAATGCCATTGAAATTGCTGAAGCTTCCGCGCGTGCAGGATTTAACAATTTACGCCGATCAGGGTTAGTGAAGGTTATGCAGGGGGTGACTTCTTTACAGGAAGTCAATCGTGTAACCAGCGAATGATCGTGCTGAATATAAAATAAGGATAAAGCTATGGCAGCAGTAAAAAAAGGCCAGATGACACCGATCTTCAGTTATGAAGGGGTTGACCGCAAAGGCGCCAAGATCAAGGGGGAATTGCCGGCACGAAATATGGCCTTAGCAAAAGTGAACTTGCGCAAACAAGGCATTACGATCAAAACTATTCGAGAAAAGAAAAAAAATATTCTCGAAGGTTTGATGAAGAAAAAAGTTTCTACACTGGATATCACTATCTTCACCCGTCAGCTCGCTACTATGATGAAAGCTGGGGTACCGTTAGTTCAGGGCTTTGAAATTGTTGCGGAAGGTTTGGAAAATCCTTCTATGCGCGAGGTTGTGCTTGGAATTAAAGGTGAAGTCGAAGGCGGGAATACTTTCGCTGGTGCTCTACGTAAGTACCCGCAATATTTCGATAATCTATTCTGCTCTTTGGTCGAATCTGGCGAACAATCGGGTGCTCTGGAAACCATGCTGGATCGTGTCGCAATTTATAAAGAAAAAAGTGAACTGTTAAAGCAAAAAATTAAAAAAGCCATGAAATATCCAGCTACAGTTATTGTAGTAGCTGTGATCGTCACAATTATCCTGATGGTGAAAGTAGTCCCTGTATTCCAAGACTTATTCTCTTCATTCGGTGCGGACTTACCTGCATTTACTAAAATGGTAGTCAATATGTCCGAATGGATGCAAAAATATTGGTTCCTTTTGATTATTGGAATTGGCGTAGTGATTACTGCTTTCCTTGAAGCGAAAAAGCGTAGCAAAAAATTTCGCGATTTACTGGATAAAGCTGCGCTCAAAGCGCCCATCTTTGGTGATCTGGTCTATAAAGCAATCATTGCCCGTTATAGCCGCACTCTCGCCACCACTTTTGCTGCCGGTGTGCCATTAATTGATGCGCTTGAATCGACTGCTGGTGCAACCAATAACGTGGTCTATGAGGAGGCGGTATTAAAAATCAAGGAAGATGTTGCGACAGGTCAACAGCTTCAATTTGCCATGCGTGTCACCGATAAATTCCCTTCTATGGCCGTACAAATGGTTGCAATTGGTGAAGAATCAGGTGCATTGGATGCCATGCTGGATAAAGTCGCAACCCATTATGAAAATGAAGTCGACAATGCGGTCGACGGTTTAACTTCCATGATGGAGCCCTTGATTATGGCAATTCTTGGTGTCCTTGTTGGTGGCCTTGTTATCGCAATGTACCTTCCAATTTTCCAAATGGGTTCCGTGGTTTAATGCAAGATTTTATTTTATATTTCAGTCAAAACCCAACTGCGCTTTATCTCGCAGTTGGGCTTTTTAGTCTCTGTATTGGTAGCTTTTTAAACGTTGTCATTTACCGCACCCCTAAAATGATGGAACAGGAATGGCGTACAGATTGCCAGCTGTTTTTGCATCCAGATCAGCCCATTATTGATGAAAGCAAAATTACTTTAAGCAAGCCAGCTTCAACCTGCCCGAAATGTCAGACTCCTATTCGCTGGTATCAGAATATTCCGGTGATTAGCTGGATCTTATTACGTGGTAAATGTGGTAACTGTCAAAATCCTATCAGTATCCGCTATCCATTTATTGAGCTTTTGACAGCTGCTTGTGCACTGATAGTGGTGGCAGTATTCGGGCCTACAATACAGATGCTGTTTGGTTTGGTTTTTACCTATGTCCTGATTGCCCTCACCTTTATTGATTTCGACACCCAGTTATTACCCGATCGCTATACCCTACCGCTGGCTGCACTCGGCCTGGGTATTAATAGTTATGCGATTTATACGACCCCTAATTCTGCCATCTGGGGATATATCATTGGCTTCTTATGCTTATGGGTGGTGTACTATCTGTTTAAGCTGGTGACCGGTAAGGAAGGTATGGGCTATGGGGATTTCAAACTGTTAGCGGCCCTAGGTGCTTGGATGGGCCCTATGCTTCTACCGTTAATTGTATTATTGTCCTCATTAGTGGGTGCGATTATTGGGATTATCCTGCTTAAAGTCCGTAAAGAAAATCAGCCCTTTGCCTTTGGCCCTTATATTGCTATTGCCGGCTGGATTGCCTTTTTATGGGGTGAGCAGATCATGAAAATCTATTTAGGTCAGTAAAGTGAAATTTGTACTCGGTTTAACTGGTGGAATTGGCAGTGGCAAGTCTGCTGCCAGTCAATGGTTTGAAGCACAAGGGATTGCTGTCGTAGATGCAGATATTGTCGCTCGTGAAGTCGTTGATATTGGTCAACCAGCCCTACAGCAGATTCAGCAAGCTTTTGGCGATTGGTTTTTGCTTGAGGATGGCTCATTGAATCGCCGTGCTTTGCGCGAACATATTTTTCATTCTCCAGAAGCACGAAAAACACTGGAAAACATCACTCACCCTGCTATTCGCACTTCAATTCTTCAACAGTTGCATGCAGCACAAAGTCCTTATGCGATTTTAGTGTCTCCTTTATTGTTTGAAACCAATCAGCATGAACTGACACAACATACATTATTAATTGATGCTGCTATTGAACTGCAAATTCAACGGGCTTCACAGCGCGATGGACAAAATGTAGAGCAAATTCAGAAGATCATTGCCGCACAAATGCCGCGTGAACAAAAGTGTGCCATGGCTGATGATATTGTGCTAAATGATGGTGAGCTGGAACATCTTTATGCCCATCTCACGCCTTTACATGAAAAGTATCTTCAGATGGCTGCTCAAAATCATTAACCCGAACTCAGTCAGAGTTCACATAAAAAGCAGCCCTTTTAGGACTGCTTTTTTTGTTCTTCCAGTTTTTGACTCAGACTATCTTGATGCATCAACCAGCGCCAAGGCTGTATGGCACCAATTGCCATACCTACCAAACCAGAGACAATCGCGAGACTTAGAGGTTCATTTAATAACGGTACAGCCAGTATGGCAGCAATGAATGGTGCGAGGGTCACGATACTGCCCGCTTTAAATGCACCTAAACGCTTAATCGCTTCCACATAAGTTAGTGTCGCTACAATCACCACAAAAATACCGTGAAAGAGAACTTGGGAAGCCATTTGCCAAGGTTCAGCCGCATCCAGATGTTTGGGGAAGAATAGCAGATAAATTGGCACATAAACGATGGCTGACCAGATCGCCACACTAGCCATAGAATGCCAGGCAGATAGCTTCCATTGACGTAGCAGTACAGTGAACACACCCCACCACATCGCACTGATGAAAAACAGCAGATCGCCTAATCCCAAGGCAACACCAGACTCCCGGAACATCAGCCAGCTCATACTACCAACCGCAAGCAGCATAATCGCCATACTAATCCAGGTATGTCGGTCAAACCCCTGTTTAAATAATACAAAAGCAGCCACTGCGGTACTAAGCGGAATACAGCCATTGAGAAATACGGCAGCATGAGCTGCAGGTGCATAATGGAAAGCGGTATAGGCGGTCAGGCAATACCCCACTCCACCGACCATGGCTAAGAGAAAGGATTCCTTACTCCATAAAAAGGCTGTGTCCTTTTTATAAATCAGGACTGGCATCAGAATCAGAAAAGCCAATAGAAAACGTAATCCAACCAGATCCCAGGCACTAATCCCCCATTGGGCACTTAAGCGCGTGCTTAAGGTAAAACCTCCCCAAATACACATGGTAATTAAGACAAAGGCATAACCTTGGGTTCGGGGAGACATAGACTTCTTCTTTAACAGTATTTATGAATAAACAATAAAAAGGACTTAAGCTTGACGCTGACGACAGGCCTCATAAAGAGCCATCCCTGTTGCCACGCTTACATTCAGGCTTTGCAGATTGCCTGCCATCGGAATATAAACCGTCTGGTCACATTGGCTTTGGGTAATTGGACGTAAACCGGTATCTTCCGCACCCATCACCACGCATACACCTGTTCCGGTAAAATCAAATTTCTGGATAGGTAAAGCTTTTTCATCCAGCATCGTACCAACCACACGTACATTAAATTCATCTTTGATTTGACCCAAAGTACGCGCCAGATTGGTCACCTGAATAAACTTCACTTTTTCTGCACCACCCGCTGCTACTTTACGTGCAGTTGGCGTCAGGCTTGCTGAACGGTCACGCGGTACAATCACAGCCGCTACACCCATCGCTGCGGCAGTACGAATACAAGCACCCAGGTTATGTGGATCAGTTACCTGATCGAGTGCTAATAGAAGTACTTGAGAATCTTGCTTCAATAGATCTTCCAGATCCTTTTCATTTAAGGTTGGATGCGGACGAACTGCCGCCACAACGCCTTGGTGAAAAGGCAAACCTGCCAGTTTTTCCAGCTTGTCACGACTGGCCTGCTGGACACTGATGCCGAAAGGCTCAGCCAATTCCAGCACACGTTTCAGGCGCTGATCATCACGACCTTTCAGGGTAAAAAGAGTCAAGACACGTTCAGGCTCAAGCTCCAGCAGTGATTCTACTGAATGGACGCCATAATAATACTCAGGTTTAGCCATGAACGACCTCGAAAATAAATTGGGAAATAGGTAGCAAAAGAAAAATCCTGCAAAGCCAACTTCACAGGATTCTGTATCAAGCTTAGTTTAACCGATTCAGAACAAAATTTCTTGATCGGTTACAGCTCATCTGTAGGTCTGTTTAGCCTTCAAAATGGCAAACATAGTCCAGCACGTCATCAGTTTCGATTTTGAAACGGCTATTGCCTGGCACATAGAACGACTGACCAGCACGGAACAGTTCTTTCTCTTCGCTGTCAGCGATTTGCACACGGCATTCACCTGAAATGATTTCCATACGCTCAGGGACATGTGTTTCAAAAGTTAATGCATTTTCTGAAGGTAAAATTACCCCTAAGGTTTTTTTAGTGCCATCTTCAAATTGCACCACATGGCTGATGCATAACCCGCCAAAATACACATTCGATTTTTTAAGTACTGATACATGATCAAACTGAGCTGACATGCCATTTCTCCAGATAAAGCATTTTGTAATATTTTGATTGCTGTAGTTTAAATGTGCACCCGCAACTAATCAATCGAAGTTTATCTGACTTGAATGAAATTATGGGGTACCCCTGCTTGTCTTTATTCCAGGCTGTTTAAGTGATTTCAGCAGATCTTGGAAAATGCCGTGATTTTTCCCGCCATTTATAAGCAAAATATATTCCGATCTGATTTAATTTAACCTTCAAGCATGTCAGAAAAATGAAAATATCTTTTGTAACTTCAGTAGCCTGATCTTGGTTCCTGTGACACAACATTCAAATAAGCGTGTATTAATCCATGAAATTTAAGATAGAATGAAATCGATTTATCCTGATTTATAATAACAGCCGCGTTGCTAGACTGAAGCAACTGACATGCTATTTCATTCAAACTTTTCGCAGCCCGGATGCGTTTATGCTGACACATTTAACTCTGATCAATTTTGCTTTGGCCGAGCATCTTGCTATTGATATTGATAAAGGTTTTAACGTTCTTACTGGTGAAACCGGTGCAGGTAAATCCCTGTTACTGGATGCTCTATCTGCTTGCCTGGGTGAACGAACCGATACCAATTATGTGCGTTATGGCACCGAAAAAGCCGATGTAACCGCGACCTTTAGCTATCAGGAAGACAGCCCTGAAGCAGGCTGGTTAAAAGAGCATGAACTCGATGATGAGTCAGGGGAAATTCATTTACGCCGGGTGATCTTTGCCACTGGACGTAGCAAGGCCTGGATCAATGGCCGCCCAAGCAGCCTGTCAGAACTTAAAGAAATTGGTCGCTTACTGGTTCAGCTGTACAGCCAGCATAGTCAGCAGCAACTTCTAGAACCGCCTTATCCCAAACACTGGCTAGATCGCTATAGCAATTTTTATGCATCAGCTCAGGAAGTACGTGACGCTTATAGCACCTGGCATAAAAATATTCGCCAGCATCAGGCCGCGCTAGATGCACAAGCAACCCGTAAGCAACGTACGGAAACTCTGGAGCTGCAACTGGAAGAACTGGAGGAAGTCGTCCAAACGGATTATCAGGAAATTGAGCAGGAGTTTGACCGTCTTTCACATCATGAAGCGATTATGCAGGACTGTGTCTATAGCCTGAATGGCCTGGACGAAGGTGAACAGAATATTTCGCAGGAACTGGCTTCAATTTTACGCCGTATGGAATCGCATGCCGGTCGTAGCGAGCAGCTTTCCCAGATTTACACTTCATTGCTCAATGCCCAAAGTGAACTCGAAGATGCGACGGCGACCTTACGCCAGTTTATGGATCGGCAAAGCTTTGATCCGGAACGTATGGAAGAACTGAATTCCAAACTGGAAGTGTTTCACCGTTTAGCACGCAAATACCGCACCCAGCCAGAATTGCTGAAAGAAGAATATGAGACCTGGCAGGCTGAACTTGAACAACTGCATCAGCTAGAAGACCCGGAAACTCTGGCTGAACAGGTCGAGGTCTCTTATCAGGAGTTTCTAAGCAAAGCCCAACATCTGGATCAGATTCGCCGTGATGCGGCCGAACCGCTGGCGAAGAAACTGACCGAACAGGTGAAACAGCTTGCCCTACCTGAAGCACATTTTGAATTTAAATTTGAGCCTTTGGAACATCCATCAAGTGAGGGTTTGAGTTTTATCCAGCTTCTGTTTACTGCCAACAAGGGCATTCCAGCCCAACCTCTGGCACGGGTGGCATCAGGCGGTGAATTATCCCGTATCGCCTTGGTGATGCAGGTGATGAATGCAGAAAAAACCGAAGCTGAAGTACTGGTCTTTGATGAAATCGATGTCGGGATCAGTGGCGGAACTGCGGAAATCGTGGGTCGCTTATTGGCTGATCTGGCACAGCATGTACAAATTCTATGTATCACCCATCAGGCGCAGGTGGCTGCACAGTCCGACCAGCATTTACTGGTGAAAAAACGTCAGACTGATCCGGCCAGCAGTACCATTATTAATCTGGAAGAAAGTGAAATTATACAGGAACTTGCACGTATGACGGGTGGCGTGGAAATTAATGAAACCACCTTGCAGCATGCACGTCAGTTAAGACAGTTAAAGTTTCAGCAAACATAAATCATGCTTCATAAAAAATCCCTGACTAGTGCAGGGATTTTTTATTAATAGTCTTTTAGTTTAAAATAACTTATAAAAAATTAATAAAAAATAAAGCACTCCGCTTTAAATATAAAATTTAATATTTTCTTCTATTTAATTATTTAGTTTGATTATTAAACAATTAAAAATAGATCTCTTGCGAAAGTCATTATTGCAAGTTTATCCGGTTTACGAGTGCAGCAATTAAGTTAATGCGTAAACCGAATCTTTTCCGTCTATTTCGATAGCGTTCACTTAATATTCTAAATCTTTTCAATTGACTATTAATGTGTTCGATCACAACTCGTATTTTTCCAATCATTTTATTGTACTTTTTCTCAACATTAAATAAGGGTAAATTCTTCTTTTTATTTATTGGCATCAATAACTTAAAGCCATCTTGCTCTAATCCGTAGTACCCTAAATCGGTCATAACATATTCACAATGTTTGAATTTCTTAACCGTTTTTCTTGCCAATTTAATATCATGCTGACTGCCATTCGATATATCTAACCCTATGATTTTTTTTGCTATTCGGATGATAGATCACTTGTGCTTTTAGCGTATGGTTCTTCTTTTACCACTGTAGAACTTACTCTGATTTTTTTTCGGACGTTCTATTGAACATTCTGTCGCATCAATCAATAAAATAAAACTGATTTTATTGATTTATTGAAAAAATAAAAAATACCTATTTGTAGTTTTTTTATACTCAGCATCTACAAAGCTAAGTTGTCAGTGGTGCATTTTTGTGGGATAAGTAAATAAAGGAATAGACAATTTGCAGAATTGAAAATCCAGTCTTTTGCCCTGATAAATCATCTACCACGATCACAAACGATATAGACTTTTGGAGAGCCGCTCAGGTGACTAAACAATATCTGACTCATCGTTGTCTGATTGCGCCACCCCATGCAAGTGACGATTTTTTTGCCCACACGGTCATTTATCTGGCCCGTCATGATGAAGATGGCGCTCAAGGGATCATTATTAACCGCCCTGCTGGCATTCAAATTAAAGAATTGCTGAATGATCTGGATATTGAAGCGGATAATGTCAATCCCCATGAAGTGTTGCAAGGTGGACCTTTGCGACCAGAGGCTGGTTTTGTCCTGCATACCGGTCAGCCGACCTGGCATTCCTCTATTGCTGTGGGTGAAAATGTTTGTATTACCACATCTAAAGATATTCTGGATGCGATTGCGCATAATGAAGGTGTAGGCCGCTATCAGATCGCCTTGGGTTATGCGAGCTGGGGTAAACATCAGCTTGAAGAAGAGATTGCCCGAGGTGACTGGCTGATCTGTGAATCCGATATGGACCTGATTTTTAACTTACCTTATAACGACCGCTGGGATGCTGCCTATAAAAAAATGGGCGTAGACCGAACCTGGTTATCTTCCGAGATTGGACATGCCTGATGTAAACGCGCCGAACACCATTATAGCGTTTGATTTTGGTACACAGAAAATGGGAATGGCAGTCGGCCAATCCCTGATTGAAAGTGCCAATCCCCTCCCTTTATTTCCCATGAAAGATGGGATCCCGAACTGGGATGAGTTGCTAAAAATCGTAAAAAGCTATCAGCCAGGCTTATTTTTGGTCGGCCTGCCACTGAATATGGATGATAGTGAATCTGAACTGTCGACACGAGCACGAAAATTTGCCCGCCGTTTACGTCATCAGACCAATATTGAAACCTTGATGGTGGATGAACGTCTGACCACTCGTGAAGCACGGGATGAACTGGATCATTATCAAGCACAAGGTCGCGGCAAAAAATTGTCAGCGGACAGTATTGCTGCTGCCCTCTTGATTGAAAGCTGGTATCGGCATCCGGTTGGACTACAACCTTAAATTTCTTTTTGAATATCAGCCATAGCATCTTTCGAGATGCTATTTTTTTGAATTAAAGAATCTCTTTTTTAGTTCATTGGGATACTTTCAATCTACAAGAATAGAGTGCCTTCATCAATCATTTTTTAATCATAAAACAATGACCAAAGAAATTTCTTCATCCTCACTTTCTCCCTGAGGGAGAAAGAATTTTAAATGCTAATGAACTAATATTTTTTGTTTTATCAAAGATAATTTAATTAAGAAAAAAAATAACGAAAAGTCAGGTTAATTCTGGGTTCCAAAATCCGAGTCGTTTTCCGGATACAATGTTTCCAGTAGTGTTGAGTCTGTCCACGCATCACAATCAATTGACCACTTTGCAAAAGCAGATCTACTGTTTTATTTTCTGTCTTATGTTTAAAGCTCATCTTGCGGGTTGCACCCAGACTGAGGGATGCAATCACATTTTCTTGGGATGTCCCCTGATATAAAGCCGCTTCATCATCACTATGCCAGCCCAGACCCTGCGAACCATCTTCATATAAATTAGCCAGACAGGAATTAAAGGAATGACCCACCAATTTCTCAATATGCTGCTTTAACCGAAATAGCCCCGGTGTCCAGATATGAGCTTGTTTGAAACTTCCGGAATAATGATATTGATAGTGTTCATCGCCATACCAGACGACTTTTCGCCCAGTGACATAGTGATTGCCAAATAAAGTGACTTCATCCGCTTGCCAGGCTAGATGAGCCAAAAAATGCTGTAAATATTGCTGGCTCTGCTGCTCATTTAAAATCTGGCCATAATCCTCTGCCACCCCATCAAAGGGTAATAAATTCACTTGAGGTTCTGGCGTAAACAGGTCCAAAGTCATTTAAAATCAGTCTAAAAATTTTAGTATCTTGCTGAAAAGATTGAGACTTATCCAGAAAAATTACAATCCAATTTCACAAATAAATACAACATTTACTCTTGTGAGCACCTCTATTCCTGCCTAGACTAAATCCAACTTTGACAATAAAAATAATTGCTTATGAATTTATGGCAGCTGTTTTTAAAACTTCGTCCCTTTGTCAGCCCTTATCGGCTTTTGGTGATTGCGACCCTCATTCTGACCCTGATTGGTTCCTTTACTGCTCAGGTCAATGCACTGACCCTGCAATATGCAGTCGACAGTATCAATGCTTTGCTGGAACAAGGACAAGGGCTGGATGAAGGCTGGCATATACTGATTACTATCTCTGCCATTTTACTTGGTAAAGAGGTGATGAATGCACTGGTCCAGTTTGGGCAGAAGTTTTATGGAGAAAAGCTGCGGATTTTTATTTCCCAAGATCTGGCTCAAGGCATTATTGAAAAGTTTTTAAAATACCGGCTGGCATTTTTTAATCAGGACAATAACCAGGCTGGAAAATTACAGACCCGGATCGACCGCGGAATTGGCTCCCTCACCCGACTGGTTCAGATCTTTTTTATTGATATTTTTCCTCTATTTACCAGTGCAATTGTCGCACTCGGGCTGATGTACTATGCCAATTTTTATGTCGGACTGGTCGCCACAGCGATTGTACCGATCTACTTCTGGCTCACCTATAAACAGGCACAAAAACTTGGTGGATGGCGCCGTAGTCTAAGAGATGGCCGGGAAAAAAAGAGCCAAGGGATTCTCAGCATCATCAATTCAATTACAGTCATCAAATCCTTTAACCGGGAATCGATTGAATCAGACAAGCAGCTGAGCTTGCAGCGTGAACTGACCGATAACCAGATGAAAACCCGGCAGACCAGCTTCCTGTTTGATGGCCTAAAAACCTTTATTGAACAGATCGGCATAGTCCTGATTATCATCCTGACTTCCTATTTTGTACTGGATGGCCAGATGAGTATCGGCATGATCATGTATCATGTGCTGCTCTTTAATAACGTTTCTGCCCCGATTCGCTCGTTGCACCGGATTTATGATGAAGTGAATGATGCCATGATTTATTCAGAAAGCTTCTTTAATATTCTGGAAGCAGATGCTGAAATTGAGCAAAGCGGACAGCAAAAACCACCTGTCCAAGGCCGATTTGAGCTAAGTGGCGTGAATTTTTATTATCCGAATGGGCATCATGCCTTAAAGGATATCAATATGGAAATCTGTCCCAATACCATTACTGCACTGGTGGGATTATCGGGAGCGGGAAAATCAACCTTGATCAGTCTATTGGATAAATTTTATGAACCACAGGAAGGCCAGATCAAACTGGATGGGATTGATTTAAAAGATTATGACACTCAATATCTGCGTGATCATATTGGATTGGTACTACAGAAAAACCATATTTTCCAGGGCACGATTTTTGACAATATTCGTTATGGCAAAACCAATGCCAGTATGGATGAAGTGATTGCTGCTGCTCAAAAAGCCTCGATTCATGAACAGATTTTACAGCTACCGGATGGTTATGATTCCGATGCCTTGCAACTGTCTGGCGGTCAGCAACAGCGGATTGCCATTGCACGGATGTTCCTGAAAAACCCGCCGATTATTTTTCTGGACGAGCCGACGGCGAGTTTGGATGCCATTGCGACAGAACAGATCAAACAAAGTCTGGATCAGATCAAGCAAGGCCGTACCGTGATTATTATTTCGCATAGCCTGTCTCAAATTATTGATGCAGACTATACCTACGTGATGAAAGAAGGTTGTATTGCCGAACACGGTGAACATGACGCGCTTTATCATCAAGACGGCGTGTATAAGGAAATTTTTGATGCGATGGCGAAGAGCCTGAATATTGAAAAAATTGCCAAGACTTTTGAAGATGATGCAGAGGAAGAAACGCATAGTTAGGTTAGCTCTTCATTCAACTCTCTCTAAAAAAGAAAAGCGGTCTTTAAAGACCGCTTAAAATCAAGATTCATTATCCAGTGCTAAAACCGCATAATCCATTCACCCTTAATATAGCGGTAATCGTAATTCGGACCATAGAACGAAGCACTACGATTATATCCGGCATTCATCCGCAGAAATTGCGAGCCACGAACAGGACTTTGTAAGTTAAGTCGAATAATCGGGCAGACTGACTCGGATCCTGATTGATTTTTTCTCGGCCAAAGCCTGCCGTTAAGCCTGCAGACCAGCCAGCAAAACGCTGACGCCAGCCAAGAGCGAGCATCGATTCTTGATAATCTTCTGGGTTGAAGTACTCTCTACCCACATCTTCTTCACTGCTGCGATACATACGATAACGAGCCTGAAGCGTTAGACTTAGATCTAGTGAAGGCTGATAAATCAGTCTAAGGCGGCCATGATCACGGCGGTTATCATCCGAGAAAAACTGTGTTCCCGCTAACCCCACGAGAGTGACATGTTCACCTAAACCCTGATCCAGTGCTGCACCAACAAAAGTAAAATTCGTTCCTGCATCAAGTGCAGGCTGGGTTTCAACCCAGTCACGATTAGCAAAAAGTTCTACTGCTGTCTTTTCTGCAAGTGCGGTACGGTAACTGCCATCAAAGGTCAATAAAGTATGATCACCTTGCTCAAATAACCCTGCTTCTAAGGTCCAGCCATTGGCTGTAGCGGACTCTATCACGCCCAATAAATGAGACTTTCTGACCATCACGTTTCCAGTCATCTGCCCTATATTGATAAGCGCTGCCAAGGATACCCACATAATGATCGGCATCTTCATATTGAGGCAAGAATTCCGCTGACAATTTACGAATCTGGAAGCCTTCGCTATCGTCACTCAGAAAGAATTCTGTTCCAGCCGCTCGTTCACTTGATGTCTGATTTTCATCTAATCCGTTGGGCAGGCTGGCAGTACTCAAACTCATGAGCAGAGGAACACATACATATCCGATTTTCATAGTGTTCATTTTGTTCCCCAGGTTTTTCGTGTTCTCAACACTTCATCCATATAGCCTAAAATACTGGCAGGTTGAAGCAGGAAGCTATAGGCCAATACATACAATAAAAAGCCACTGAAGTTTTTGCGGACCTTCAGCTCCAGGTCATTAAACATTCTGCGTTCAATCGAATAATTTAAGAAGCCCAACAGGAATGCCATTGGTAATAACACCAAGGTCATGATCCCGACAATCCAGTAGTGTCCAAAACATACCAGAATGATTCCCGGAATAAACCCAAAGGTAAAGGCAATATCCAGCCACGGGAAAAACAGGTTCCAGTAAATAAAAAATGTAGAGAGTCTTGGCTTGATTAAAATACTGGGATGCTTAATAAATGCTTCAATCATGCCACGAGCCCAACACTGACGCTGTTTAACAAACACTTTAAGCGTCGTCGGTGCATTGGTAAACAGGCAGGCATCCTCACAATGGCCAATCCGATAACCTGCATTTAACAAGGCCCAGGTCAGCACAATATCTTCACCTACACATTCAGGCCAGCCACCGACTTCAATCAGGGCATTACGGCCATAAATAGAGAAAGCACCTTGTGCTACCAGAGTTCCCTGATAGAGAGATTGCAGGCGTTTGGTTGCCGAGATTCCCAGAAAATAGTCCCATTCCTGAGTTTTGGTCGGCAGATTGGTACGCGAGTTACGTACCAGAATTTTACCCGCAACCGCACGTGTATTTGGAGGATCTGCCACATAACGCTCAACAATATTAATCAGAGCAATACGATGGAGATAAGAATCCGCATCGACGGTAATCACCAGATCATGTTCGGCAAGTTTCAGGCCTTCATTTAAGGCATGCGCCTTCCCTGCATTTTGCTTTAAATCCAGTAAAGTCAGCCAGGGAAATCTTGATTCTGCTTTGCGGACAATCTCTGCGATTTCATCCTGAGAACCATCATTAATCACAATAACCTGTAATTTTCCCGGATATTTTTGCTTGTTAATACTGACCAAAGTGTCTTCAATTGACGCGGCCTCATTGTAAGCAGCCACCAACGTGGTAATCCCTGGATAAACTGCTAATGGCTGGCGTTTAGGGCGTCTGTCCATCATCAGGCTCAATGCCGCAAATGAGTTCATAAATCCTGGAATAATGGCAATACCATAAATCAGAAAAATAGCCCAAAAGTAACCAACATAAGTGCTCAAATCATGCATCCAGTCCTGAGCAATCCAGATGGAAAATACGGTTCAAAAATACGCACCCATTAACGCGATCACAAACTTTAACTGCACAGAAAAGTAAATTCGGGAAGCTTCTCTTTGACTTTCATCAATGATCATGAATTTTCTCTTAAATGTATAATTTCACTGAGTAAATGAAAGCAGGGTTAGGTTTAGACCAGAAGTATGTGACTGATAACAAAAGAGCTTCGTTTTTCTTTCTTATCTATTGGTTTGATGAGCACATGAAAAAATCTTTTCACTTTCTGAAAATAATTCCATTTTCATAAATCAACCCCCGTTTTGCTAAATTACATACAAATTTTGTATGTTTTTTGATAAATAGTTCACATTTCTTTTAATTAAATTTATAACGCTTATTAGTAATTGTTATTTATGTGATTTTTCTCATAGTAATATTAGGGAACGCCTATCCTGTCTAGCTTTCCCAATATCAAGAGCATATTTTTGAAATAAAAAAAGCCTGCACAATGCAAGCTTTTTATCATTATTTAGGTTTGCTTAACGCTGAAATTTTTGTTCAATTTCTTCAACACTGCTATGACGCACATCCAGGCCCTTGACCATATAAATAACCTGTTCCGAAATATTACGTGCATGATCTCCAATGCGTTCCAGTGAGCGTAGCACCCAAAGCACATTGATCACCCGACTAATATGCCGTGGATCTTCAATCATATAAGTCATTAAGGTACGGGTAGCGGACTGATATTCCCGGTCAATGTCAGCATCTGCCTGCATCACGCGTAGCGC
This sequence comes from Acinetobacter variabilis, assembly GCF_000369625.1. Classification (GTDB taxonomy): domain Bacteria; phylum Pseudomonadota; class Gammaproteobacteria; order Pseudomonadales; family Moraxellaceae; genus Acinetobacter; species Acinetobacter variabilis. The sequence continues at coordinate 347,056 of NZ_KB850112.1, read as the reverse complement.
TTGGTCTACATCCAGACGGGCAAAGGCATCCAATGCATCATGAATCATCACCCGAACCTGATTACCAATATGTCGGGTTTCCATATAACCGCGTGGTGAACCACCCTCTTCACACAAAGTCTGGGCAATACGGGCAATTTTCGATGCTTCATCTCCAATCCGTTCCAGATCGGTATTGGCCTTGGACATGGCAAGCACCATACGCAGATCAATGGCAGCGGGATGACGGCGAGCCAAAATCAGGGTGAGCGCCTCATCAATTTCACTTTCCAAGCGGTTCACAGTATTGTCCTGAAACTGCACATCGACCGCCATGGCAGCATCTGTATCCAGCAGCGCATGAATGGCATTGGCTACCTGCTGTTCTACCATGCCACCCATGGTCATGAACTTGGTATTTACATCCTGCAATTCTTCATTGAATTGCGAAGAAATGTGATGACTGAGCACAGGATTATTGGGACTCAAGGAAATCTACTCCTGAACAGGAAAAGGCAAAAATACATCATGAACTGTGATTAAAGCATGACTATCATGAAAGTTTGATGACAACTTGTTAGCCTTCTTTAAGAACGGTCATATTCAATGAGCCAGGCATTCATCTCTGCCAGTTCCTTTTCTGTCAATTGTCCTACTGAAGCCTGTAATTGCAGTACATGCAGCAAATAATCATATTTGGCATTCAGATAATCGGTCTTGGTAGAGAAGGCATTGCGCTGCGCCAGTAATACATCCACCATGGTTTTTAAACCTTCCTGATATTGAGCTCTGGAAGCTTGAGAAACGATATCTGAAGACTGCATCGCTGCTTTACGTGCATTCAGTTTAGCCTCATCCGTTTCTACCTGCAGATAAGACTGTTTGACATCGGTGTTGGCTTTGCGAATGGCGGCATCCAGTTGGGCCTCACTTCTCTGTACATTCACGCCCGCCTGACGAATACTTTTTTGGGTTCGGCCACCGGTAAACAGATTCCAGTTAATCTCGACACCAATCTGGTCAAAATCCCCATTGGTTGATAACACTGTTTCAGGGGTCTGCTTTAAATAGCCATAGGTTCCAACGGCTTCAACCTGAGGATAGAGAGCCGCCTGCTCCACCCGTTTGGCATCTTCAGAATAGCGTTTCTGCAAACGTGCCTGCAAAATTTCCAGATTCTGGTTTTGTGCCAGTTCGGTCCAGGAACCGATATTACTCGGAACAGGTTTCTGGAACTGGAAATCCTCACGCAGAACCGCCAGATTTTCCTGATAAGCTCCAATCAACTTAGCCAACTGTTCCTGAGCTAGAACCAACTGCACCTGTGTAGAAATCCGGTTAGCTTGCGCACTCTGATATTGGGCATTGGCTTCACTGACATCACTTCTCGCCACGAGCCCTTCTCGAAGTTTGGCATTCATCATCCTTAACTGTTCTGATAAAGCCTGCTCTTCTTGCAGATAAGCCGTAGTTAAAGACTGCTGACGTAAAACATTAAAATAACCTGAGTTCGATGAAATATTTTAGCTTTTTAGCAAGTTTTGGAAAGTTGGCTTATTTGGATTTAAGCAATAAGCCACTATAGCAGCCATAATATTCACCATAAAGTTATTCACCGAACGATGACGTGAATGGTCAATTTGATGTAAGTTTTTTAACTGATCATTCACTGTTTCGATCAATCCTCTTCTGCAAAGCAATTGTTTTTCTTCTTCAGTTTGGATGGGTTTATTTTTCATATTCTTGCGTGACGGGGTTAATAGTCTGAGCCCCCTTGCTGCTAAAGCTTCAGTTTTTGCTTTACTCAGATAGCCTTTATCGCCCAGTAAAATACCTTTTAACTCTTGGGTTAAAGATTCAAGTACAGCAACATCATGAACACTTCCCGATGTAATCTTGAGATTAATAATTTCACCCAAGTTGTTGATAACAATATGGACTTTAAATCCATAAAACCAACCTGTGCTACTTTTACCACGACCAGCTAAGCCTTTAAATACACGATGTCTTTTAATTCTAAGATTATGGCAAACGACCAATTTAGTCGAATCAATAATACAAATTCCGGTATCTTCTCCTTTAACTTGATGGAAGAAACTACTCAAAGCTTGCAAACAACGCGGCATAATTTCAATAAAACGATTGTAACTAAGAAGCTTGGGAAAAGCTGATTTCCAAAATGGGATGATCATATGACAATAAAAATATTTGAAAAATCTAAACCCGGATTTATGAAATAAAATGACAATGGTCATGACTTCAGACAAGCTTAAAGCTGACTTTTTCATTGTTGTTTTTTGATCAGAAATTAGAGCTTTCTCTAAAGATTCATTAAACTTTTTGCAGAAATCATCCAAGATACAAAATAATTCGGTAATATAGTCCATGAAAAAGCCTTGCTCTGAAATGTTTTGTCTTCGTAACCAAGATATTACAGATGCTAAGGCTTTTTTTTATTTATTTTTTATGTCGAACTCAGGTTAAAATAGGCTTCTGCCACCTGCAAAATATGCTGCTGCTTTTGCAGACGCAAATTAACTTCGCTGAGTTCTACTGAAGTTTTGACCTGCTTATAACCTTGCCAGGCATCCCAACGAAATAGTGGCTGACGTGCAGTGACTGCAATCTGACGTGTGGTCGTACTCGAACCTTGTAATTCCCCAAATTCAACAGGCAAGCCTTCTATCGATGAATTATCAGCAGACTGGTTTTTACGGGTCACATTTCCAGATAAAGTCACAGTCGGCAATAAATTTCCGCTGGCAATGCCCAGATTGAGCTGATCCGACTGGTATTGCAACAGATTCGCCTGCCAGTTCGGATCATTCTGCTGGGCACGCTGATAAGCTTCGAGCAGATCCAGCGCAAACAGTGTGGGACTGGCCCCCAATAAACAGGCACTGACGATGAGTTTTAATTTCATTTTATAGTTTTCACCCCTACAGCCATTTAAATCATCAGATTAAGGCGCTTTAAACCCAGCAATACTAAAGATTTCTTTTGATTTTTTACGTATGACTTTTATTACTTTTCTCTTATAGATCCACGATTTTATTCAATATTCCTCCTACTTTCCCCATCCTGCATCCTAGCTTAACAAAGCCATTCACAATACTACACATAGAACTTGAATTAGATCTATACAATATAGCTCCCAGTAAGGCAGTTATTTCTGATTTCATCTATATAGAGTCCTGAAGCATAGTGTTAACGCGAATTCATTCGATATTCAAAGTTTGTTTTGTTTTCAGCAGTTTGCTGTTCGTAGGCGGATGCCAGCAATCCTCAGAACCGCAGGTTGAAATGGAACAGGCCGAGGTTAAAACCGTTCAATCTCCCGCGAACGATTTCACCCTCATGTGTGAAAATATTGAAAAAAACATGTCCCAGATTAATGAACAGCGCACCACTTTTGCACTGGAACAGATTAATCAGGATCTTAAAGTGTGTCTGCCGCTGATGGAACTGGCCGAGCAGAAACACCTGATGCAGCGTTCTACTGAAATGTATCAACGCTTCCTGCATGTGGAACGTACCGAATTCCAGCAACGTGCTTTCGAGCAATATGCCTTGGAAATGGCTCAACATCCCACCATTCAGCAAAGCCACTTTGAACAGTTAACTACGCGTGACCAGTATTTATTGAAGCATAAAGGTCAGGCCTATGTAGAACTGCTGGATCAGGGCAATGGCACGCTGCAATATCGTCGTAGCCCGGAATACTTGGCGCGTATCTTTGCACCGTATTTACCGGCTGCCGAAAAGGTATTTATTGAAAATCTGGCTGAGCAGAATATGGAACCGGTCTTGGTCGAAAAACGTTTGCAGCTTGAAGCCGCCAATATTGCCGCTCGCGCTCTGTTCTGGGAAGATTATCTGCAAACCTATCCGAAAAGCAGCTATCAGCGTGATGCCGAATATCTGCTGAAACAATATACTTATTTCCTGTTTAGAGGCAGCGAGCAATCACCAATCTCTGAAGATTATCGTGATCGTTATTCGGTAGAAACCAGCCATCTGGAAACTATTATCGGTCTGGCGCGTGGTCAGAAATCCAAGTTATCGACACAGGCACAATTATTTTTAGAGTTTCTGGACATGAATCCTGAACAGCGTCAGCGTGCCTTAGCTGCGGATTATCGTAACCGTTCCAGCACTGAACAGATTTTATATTATGCCCAAGTCACCCCACCCTCACAGAACTACGGTAAAGACTGTTTTAAGGATGCCATCTGTCTTTAAAACAATCTTTTCTTAAAAATCGATGAGATAGCCAAAAATCAGCATCCCCTTCCAATTTAAAGCTACTTTTTAAATACCAACTAAGCTAAGATTTAGCCTCGCTTGACGGAGCGCGAGTAATAACTCGCTGAGATCACTTAAATCAGCCTTTTCGGCCATTTGATAGTGAGTACCGTTGAACCTGATCAGGTTAATACCTGCGTAGGAATCAAGCCATCTAAAAACGACTACCCTTGTTTTATCTACTCCCTGATAATTCTGTCCACGTTTTTGGTCGTGCTTGATTCGTTGATGTCATTCATAAGGATCATTGCAATGAGCCAGTTAACGAATCTTTCTTCTGAAACTCCCCTTACTCCACACGAACAGGAAGCGCGTGATCTGACCCGCATTCTGCCGGCTTCCCGTAAAGTCTATCTGCAAGGTTCACGTCCTGATATTCAGGTACCCATGCGGGAAATTTCTCTTAGCGAAACCCCGACTGGCCTAGGTGGTGAATATAATGCACCGCTGATGGTCTATGACACTTCAGGGGTTTATACCGATCCAAACGTTGAAATTGATCTGAATAAAGGCCTGCCAAATCTACGTGAAGGCTGGATTGAACAGCGTAATGACACAGAAATGCTGGACGATTTAAGCTCTGAGTTCGGTCGCCAACGCTTACGTGATATCCGTACTGCCAACATCCGCTTTGCCCATATTCAGAAACCACGCCGGGCTAAACATGGCCAGAATGTGACCCAGATGCATTATGCCAAACAGGGCATTATTACGCCGGAAATGGAATATATCGCGATCCGGGAAAACCTGCGTCAGCTGGAAGGTACCGATATGCGCCAGCATCCGGGACAGAATTTTGGTGCCAAAAATTTACAGGAAATCACGCCTGAATTTGTCCGTCAGGAAGTAGCTGCAGGCCGTGCCATTATTCCTGCCAATATCAATCACCCTGAACTGGAACCAATGATTATTGGTCGCAATTTCCTGGTAAAAATTAATGCCAATATCGGAAACTCTGCGCTGGGTTCAAGTATTGAAGAAGAAGTGTCAAAAATGACCTGGGCCACCCGCTGGGGTGCCGACACCATTATGGATCTGTCGACTGGTCAAAACATCCATGAAACCCGTGAATGGATTATCCGTAACTCACCAGTGCCAATTGGTACAGTCCCAATTTATCAGGCTCTAGAAAAAGTCAACGGTGTAGCTGAAGACCTGACTTGGGAAATATTTAAAGATACCTTGATTGAACAGGCTGAACAGGGCGTGGATTACTTCACGATTCATGCCGGTGTGTTATTGCGTTATGTACCGCTGACCGCAAATCGTCTGACTGGTATTGTGTCACGTGGTGGTTCGATCATGGCACAGTGGTGTCTGGCACATCATCAGGAAAACTTCCTTTATACCCATTTCGATGAAATCTGCGAAATCATGAAAGCCTATGATGTGTCTTTCAGCCTCGGGGATGGCTTACGTCCGGGCTGTATTCAGGATGCCAATGACGAAGCACAATTTGCTGAACTGCGCACTTTGGGTGAACTAACGCATCGTGCCTGGGAACATGATGTTCAGGTGATGATCGAAGGTCCGGGGCATGTACCGATGCATATGATCAAGGAAAATATGGATCTGCAGCTGGAAGTCTGTAAGGAAGCACCTTTCTATACACTTGGGCCATTAACCACAGATATCGCACCGGGTTATGACCACATTACTTCGGCGATTGGTGCCGCGATGATTGGCTGGTACGGTACGGCAATGCTTTGCTACGTGACACCGAAAGAACATTTAGGCTTGCCGAACAAGAAAGATGTGAAAGACGGCATCATTACCTACAAGATTGCTGCACATGCTGCCGACTTGGCCAAAGGTCATCCAGGTGCTCAAGCCCGTGACAATGCCCTGTCTAAAGCCCGTTTTGAGTTCCGCTGGGAAGACCAGTTTAACCTGAGCCTGGATCCGGACACAGCACGCAGCATGCATGATGAAACCATGCCAAAAGCGGCGCATAAATCAGCTCACTTCTGCTCGATGTGCGGACCGAAGTTCTGTTCAATGAAAATCACCCAGAATGTGCGGGATTATGCCAGCCAGTTATCTGCTGATGAGACCCCGGCTGTAACGCAGGCAGAGATTGAAGCCGGACTTAACCAGATGAAAAACGATTTCCATAGCTCTGGTCAAAAATTGTACCACAAGGTGTAAAACTGTAAAAAAAACAGTTGTTTTCATAAAAATCTCAGATAGGATGAAAAAAATAAGTTATTTCATCCTTTTCTGAGTTATGAATATTATTAAACAAGCCTCTTATAATAAAAAAGATTTTAGGATAGAGGCCCGTGAGTTTTTATATCGGGGATTTATTCAGGTGGAAAAAGTCACGTTACGTCACCGTGTCTTCCATCAGGAATCTTATACACCTGCATTGCAGCGTGAGCTCATCCATCGTCCTGAAGCCGCTGGGGTACTGCTGTATAACGATCAGCAGCAAAAATTCGGCTTGATTGAACAGTTCCGTATTGGGGGACTGGATGATCAGGATACGCCATGGCAACTAGAAGTCATTGCCGGTGTACTGGATGGCAATGAAACGCCTGAGACCTGTATTCGCCGCGAAGTTTTCGAAGAGTCAGGTTGTACCATTGATTCCTTGCAGCATCTTTTCAGTTTCTATCCTTCTGCCGGTGCCTGCTCGGAACTGTTTCATCTTTATGTCGCCCAGACTGAACTGCCTGAAGAAGGCGGTGTTTTTGGCATGCCGGATGAAGGGGAAAATATCCAGCTGCACATTCTGGATTATGCCGATATTCCGACCCTGCTGAGTAATGGTCGCCTTAGAAATGCACCTGTGATTATGGCACTGCAATGGCTACAGCAGCATCAGCAGGCTGTCCCGTCAGGTTTAAGGGAGCAGACATGACATCGGAACAATTCAATCCTGCATCACCACAAGAATGGACCATTATCCAGATTTCTGACACCCACTTGATGGATCAGCCCAATCTGGAATTCGCGAATATGAATCCCGAGCAGAGCTTCCATGAAGTCATGCAGCATATTCAACACAATTTTCCAGAAATGGATGCACTCGTACATACTGGTGATCTGGCACAGGTGCCGTTCGCACAAACCTATACGCGTTATTTAGAATATATCCAGTCTTGCCAGGTGCCCTATTACCAGATTCCGGGCAATCATGATGACATCAAGGTCTTTCCTTTTTATCAGGATCGAGATCAGGCTCATGCGATTCATTTTGGCAACTGGACCCTGATTTTACTGAATAGTGCAGTCCAGGATCGGATAGATGGTTGGGTAGAACAGGCTCAACTGGAACAGCTGGATCAATTATTGCTTGAATACCGAAATCAGTATGTGGTTGTGGCTTGCCATCATCATCCTTTTGCGATGAAGTCGCACTGGATTGATCAGCACCGGCTAAAGAATGCTGAAGATCTAAAAGATGTACTGGCCCGGCACCAGAATGTGAAGTTGGTTCTATTTGGTCATGTACATCAGGATTCCTGCAATAAATGGCACGGTATCCAGTTTTTATCAACGCCATCGACCAGTGTACAGTTCAAACCCAAGAGTGATGAATTCGCGCTAGACCAGGCGACACCTGGCTATCGTGTATTACATTTGAAACAAAATGGGGAGTTCGATACACATATCGAACGTGTGACCTTAAGCCAGCAAAATATTAATACCGAAATTTCAGGTTATTAACTTTGCATTTTATTTTTTTTGAATTACTTTATTGCAACCAAAGGAAATGTGATATCTATAATCCAGACATCAAAGACTATCAAAAAGCATAAAAAGTCTATATGATGACGACCCCCGTAGGAGGATAATCTTTCTACAGGGTGGATAAAAATTGCATATCACCATATTTTTTGCGTATTACATACGCATATGATGAGGAATGCCCTAAATGGCGAATGACAACCAAAATCAAGTCTTAGACGAACAAACTGATGTTGTAGAGGAAAAACCTACAAAACGTGTGCGCAAATCTAAGCCGAAAACGACTGAGGGTGGTTCTACTGCTAGCTTATTTGGTATTGAACCTTATCAACCTAAAAAAAATGAAGAATACATGTCTGAAGGGCAGCTTGAACACTTCCGCCAAATTTTGATGGCATGGAAAGCTGAACTGATGTCAGAAGTTGATCGTACTTTAAATACGATGCAAGACGAAAACACTGCGCTCCCTGATGTAAACGACCGTGCGACTCAGGAAGAAGAATTTGCCATCGAACTTCGTACTCGTGACCGTGAACGTAAACTGATCCGCAAAATCGAGCAATCTATCGAAGCAATTAAAAATGATGACTACGGTTTCTGTGAAACTTGTGGTATCGAGATTGGTCTGCGCCGTCTGGAAGCACGTCCAACTGCAACGTTATGTATCGACTGCAAGACTTTGGCAGAGATCAAAGAGAAGCAAAATAACGGTTAAGCATGTCTTTAAGTAATCCCTCCCTGACCCTCCCTTTATCAAAGGGAGGGAAAGCTGAAGAGAATTACGTGGGCCGGTTCGCGCCATCGCCAACCGGCCCTTTGCATTTTGGTTCCCTCATTACCGCAGTCGCTAGCTACTGCGATGCCAAAGCCCATCAGGGGCGCTGGCTAGTCCGCATTGAAGATACCGATATCCCTCGTATTTATCCCGGCAGCGAAGAACATATTCTACGTGCAATGGATGCTTTTGAATTCGAGCCATATGGCGAAATCATCTACCAGAAAGAGCGTCTGGATATTTACGAAAATGTCATTCAGCAACTGCGCCAGCAGGGTCTGGTTTATGCCTGTCAATGTACCCGCAAAATGCTGGGCTCCAATCATATTTACCAAGACACCTGTCGTGACTTAGGTTTGCCTTTTGAACATCAAGCAATTCGGGTCAAGGTTGAAGATGTTGAAATCTGTTTTGAAGATCGCCTGCAAGGTCAACACTGTTCAAAGCTGAAAAAAGACTTGGGTGACTTTGTACTGAAACGTCGTGATGGCATCATCAATTATCAGTTGGCAGTCGTAGTCGATGACTATCTGCAAGGCATGACCCATGTAGTTCGCGGTGCAGATCTTTTAGATAATACCGAACGTCAGATTTATCTGGGTCAATTGTTAGATTATCCGCGTTTAAGCTATATGCATTTACCACTGGCAATGAATGATCAGGGCCAGAAACTGTCCAAACAAAACTTGGCGCAAGCACTGGATCTTGATCAGGCTCCCCTGCTCTTGCAACAAGCACTTCAAGCCCTATGTCAGGTGCCCGTAGAACTGGATCGCCCTGCTCGTATGCTCAAACAAGCCGTCGCACAATGGGACATCTCCCGAATCCCGCATACAACTGAGCTACAAGGTCACTATTTATAAAAACGGGTTTTCACTTAAGCTAAAAGCAATAACAAAGGCGAGTGAGAACCATAACAATGTTTTTTATTTTTGGTGTAGGACCGAAAACTAAGGTCATTGAGAAAAGTCAGTTTCTTTGTCCAGTCTGCCGAACCCGTTCTGGGTATGAACTAAAACAGCAGCGTAATTATTTTTCTTTATTTTTTATTCCGCTGATTCCACTTTCCAAGGCAAAAAGTACTTTTGTGCGTTGCCTGAATTGTGGAACTGTCATGCCGAGCACAGTACTTGACCATGCTCAGCCTGATCCACAGCGCTCGTCTGATCTAGAAGCTTGATTCTTCCCGGCTTGGATTGACCTGCTGGGTCGTCGAATCAATTTTCAGAATCAAACTGATCATCACTGCACAAACAATAAGTGATGAACCGCCATAACTAATAAATGGCAGGGTTAAACCTTTGGTTGGCAATAGGCCCATATTCATACCAGCGTTTACCAGAATCTGTAACAGGAAAATGATACTGATCCCATAAGCCAGATAACCTGCGCGCAAGTATTGATGCTGCAAGGCACGATGTCCAATCCGGATACAGCAGACCATCACGGTAAAGGACAGAATCAGAATGGTAGAAATACCCAAGAAACCAAATTCTTCCCCTAAGATCGCCAACATAAAGTCAGTATGCGCTTCAGGAAGATATGACATTTTCTGGATACTGTGGCCTAGCCCTACTCCCGTCCATTCACCACGACCAAACGCCATCAAGGCATTAGAAAGCTGATAACCTGTACCAAGCGGATCTTCCCAAGGATTCGAGAAAGACAGTAAACGTTGTAAACGATAAGGTTCCAGAGCAATCGCAGCAGCAAATGCACCCAATAAAGTAATAAAAGCGACACCGAACTGAATCCAGGGAGCACCTGCTAGAAAGAATACACCGAGCATGGTCAGGGTAATTACCACCGTTGCACCCAAGTCAGGCTCAAGAATAATCAGACCAACCGTTGCACCCATGATGGCGCTTAAACGTACCAAGCCCTTGATATTATTACGAACCTCTTCAGCACGGCGCACGACGTAGTCAGCGGTAAAAATCGCCATCATGACCTTGGCGACTTCCGAAGCCTGCAAGGTAAAACCGGCTACCCGAATCCAGCGCTTGGAGCCGTTTACCTCAGTCCCGACAAAGAGTACGGCGACCAGCAAAACAATAGTAATAATCCATAAAAAGAAGGTGTTATTGAACCAGACTTTTAATGGAACTTTATAAGCTAGAAAGGCTGCACCCGCCGCAACCAGAATCGAGATCGCATGTCGGGTTACATAGTGGAAAGCATTTTCATGCATCCGTTCCGCATAAGGCATCGAAGCCGATGCCACCATGATCGAACCGATGCACAGCAAAGCCAGTACACAAAAAATCAGCACATTACGCGGATTAACTTCAGCGGGCAGCTTAGGTACCCACTGCTGATAAAATTGATTAATTTTATTGATCGCAGTCTGAGCAAACTCAGCCATATCACGAATCCTTGTTATTCTTAATTGAGTTCATTCACATAGGCCACAAACTTGCGACCACGTTCCGGATAACCGGAGAACATGTCAAAACTTGCACATGCAGGAGACAATAACACGACATCATGTGCCTGAGTGCGCTTCTGGCAAATTTCTACTGCTTCCTGCAGGCTTTCCGCATGAATCAATTCAGTCGTACCCGCAATCGCTTCTTCAACAATTGGGCGGTCCACACCAATCAATACGGCTACTTTCGCATACTTAGATAATGAGTCACGTAAAGCAGTAAAGTCTTGGCCTTTACCTTGACCGCCAAGAATAATAGCAACCTTGCCACCTTGAGCTTCGATCGCCATGCCTAGACCATCAAGTGCTGCCAGTGTTGCACCAATGTTGGTTCCTTTGGAGTCATTATAATAACGTACCCCATTGACTTCTTTAACGAATTCACAGCGGTGTTCCAGACCTTTAAAGGTTTTTAAAGTGTCCAGCATAATGTCCATTGGTAGGCCAATCGCTTCACCTAAAGCTAAGCAAGCCAAGGCATTTGCCACATTATGGGTACCTTGAATATACATGTCAGAACTTTTGAGCAGACGTTCACGACCACGTGCCAGCCAGATTGTGCCGTCTGTATCTTTGAGAATACCGTACTGGTTGATGTCCGGTGAATTCAAACCAAAGCTCTGCATCGGTATTGCATCTGGAACCAGTGGACGGGTCAGTGAATCATCACGGTTAAACACCACTTTTTTTACACCTTGGAAAATACGGTGTTTGGCGGTGTGATAACCCATCATGTCGCCATGACGATCCAGATGGTCTTCACTCATATTCAGAACAACAGCCACTTCAGCCTGCAAGTTTGATGTGGTTTCTAACTGGAAGCTCGACAATTCCAAAATATACAGTTCAGGATCATCTTTGGTCAGATCCAGTGCTGGACGACCAAGATTCCCCCCAACTGCCACTTTTTTACCCGCATTCGCTGCCATAAGACCGATTAAAGTCGTTACGGTACTTTTGGCATTTGAACCGGTAATGGCTACAATCGGCTTATCCGTCGCACGACGTAAAATCTGGATTTCACTTACCACAGGAATACCTTGTGCCAGTGCTGCTTGAATCTCAGGCAGTTTTGGATCGAGTCCCGGACTGATGATAATTTCTTCGGCAGAGAGCAACAGATTCTGGTCAAACTTGCCAAAACTGGTCTGTACTTCCGCAGGAATCTGGTCATGTCCCGGTGGGGTAGCTCTTGAGTCCGTTACTGCAACGCGGTAGCCCTGGTCATGTAAGAAGTTGACCGCTGCAACACCTGAAATTCCGAGTCCTGCAACGACTTTTAATCCACCACGTTGTATTAACATTTTCGCCCCATTTTCTGGTCTATTTTAAAACTGACGAAATGGTAGCACTTTGCTGTTTTGAATGCTTTTTCTGTTTTGACTTTCTCTGGCATTTTTTGTGTCAGGGCGTAAAAAAATATCGTTCAATCTTCATCTTTAATCGGTTTAATAATTAATAAATTTTTATTGGCGTCATTATGGGAATAAAAGTTAAGACCATGCTATCCATAACTTGAAAGGAAAATCAGATAACGTTTCCATTCATATATAGAAAAATAGTGGATTCTTCTCACCCAGATAAATCAATAAGTTTCTAAAAAATAAAAAAATGAGGGAGCTTATTTCTAAACTCCCCCTACTCATTTGCATGCTCAGTTTTTATTCTCAAACAGAATGAAAATTTACTTCCATTTCACTGCCTGAGCTTTAGGTTTTGGATTTGAGCTTTGTTCCGATGCCGGGCAGGCACAGTTACCACCACAGCCACTGGCCATAGCCGGTTTTAACCATTTCGCCAGCGTATGCCAGCCCTTGACTGCACAGGCATCAGACAACTTCTGGAAGACTGAGCGTGAAGTATTCGGAAATACCTTTTTAAATACCACTAGTGCACTCCAGACAACCAGTACCGCTACAATCAGAATTTCAATCATCTCAATCTCCCATTCACATGATCATTCAGATCTAGCCAAGGTTTCCCTTCAGCCAGTTTAACCCAAATAATGTGATGCAATTTGATAAGTCAGGAATGACATGAAATATGCCAAACCAAACAGGTAGAAGGTCATAAAGCTGACCGTTTTCCATGAACCGGTTTCACGCTTCACAGTGGCTAAGGTCGCCAGACAATGTGGTGCATAAATAAACCAGACCAGTAGAGACAAGCCGGTCGCGATCGACCAGCCCAAATCACCGCCGCCACTAATCAGTGCCGCCAGACCCTCAGACATGGCATCTTCATCAACTGCAGACAAGGCATAAACCGTACCCAATGCTGCCACGACAACTTCACGCGCTGCCATCGCCGGAATCAGTGCAATACAGATCTGCCAGTTAAAGCCCAATGGTGCAAAAATAGGTTGCATCACATGGCCGAGCATCCCGGCAAAGGAATAATCGATATCCGGTAAAGTTGCATCTTCTGGCGGCTGCGGGAACGTACACAAGAACCAAAGCAGGATAGATAACGCAAAGATGATGCCACCGACACGCTTCAAGAAGATTTTGCCGCGATCAAGCAAACCAATCCAGACGTTTTTAACATCCGGGAAACGGTAACTTGGCAGCTCCATCAACAGCATGTGCTGAGACTTGTCTTTATGGAAAAATTTCAGGATAAAGGAAACAATCAGTGCACTTAGAATACCGGCCATATACAGACCAAATAATACCAGACCTTGCAGGTTCATGAAGCCCCACACGGTTTGCTCAGGAATGAAGGCTGCAATCAGCAACGCATATACTGGCAGACGTGCAGAACAGGTCATCAGTGGTGCTACAAAAATTGTGGTCAGACGGTCACGTGGATCACTAATCGTTCTTGAAGCCATAATCCCCGGCACGGCACAGGCAAAGCTGGACAATAGAGGGATGAAAGCACGACCCGAAAGACCTGCCTTAAACATCAATTTATCTAGCAGGAAGGCGGCACGTGGTAAATACCCGGACTCTTCCAAAACCAGAATAAAGAAGAACAGAATCAGAATCTGCGGCAGGAAGACCACGACCCCACCCGCACCGGCAATAATCCCGTCAACCACCAAGCTGTTTAATAAAGGATGAGCGATCAGTCCACCCATGTACTCGCCCAGCCAGCCGAAGAAAGTTTCAATTCCGTCCATAAATGGTGCAGCCCAGGCAAAGACCGCCTGAAACACCACAAACATCATGATGGCTAGGCTAAGCAGGCCCAATACCGGATGCAGGAATATCTTGTCCAGGAAATCAGTACGTTTATCTTCCTGATCGGCATAATTCACCACATCTTTCAGAATACTGGCAATCTGATGATGGTGATCGCCACTCAAACCGCTGAGTTCAGTTTGCGGAGCAGAAAACTTGTTTTTATCCAGAGCATTTTTCAGGTTTTCAACGCCTGAAGTACGCACGGCAACAGTTTCAACCACAGGTACACCCAGACGTTCAGACAGTTTCTGGGTATTGATCTGCATCCCGCGACGGCGTGCTTCATCCATCATGTTCAGCACCACCAGCATTGGACGACCCAGCTGAATCATTTCTAGTACCAGTCCCAGATGCAGTTTTAGATTTGTTGCATCTACCACGCACAAGAAAGTATCTTGCTGGCCTTCTTCTGCAATTTTACCCTGAACCACATTACGGGTAATTTCTTCGTCCGGGCTGGTCGCATCCAGACTATAAGTTCCTGGCAGATCCAGTACACGTACCGGTTTGCCTGAAGGCAGTGTAAAATTCCCGACTTTACGTTCAACCGTAACCCCGGCATAGTTGCCGACTTTTTGACGAGATCCGGTTAAATGGTTGAATAAAGAAGTTTTACCGCAGTTTGGGTTACCGACAAGGGCAATACGTAAGGTATCACTCATGCCGCCGCTCCCTGTTCAATTTCAATCTTGGCCGCTTCCGATTTTCGTAAAGCAAAACGCGTAAACCCCACCTGAATAAGAATCGGATCCCCACCAAAAATACCTTTGGTAATGACTTGTACCTGAGTCCCTGGTACAAAACCTAAAGTTTCCAAGCGACTGGCCACAACATCGTGGAAAGCGCCTTTACCATCAGTAGTTCGATTAACTTTTCGAATGATGGCAGTTTGTTTTACTTTCAAATCAGACAAACGCACCGTGAAAATTCCTAAGACTTTTGTACAGTATACAAACAAATGAGAATAATTAACAAATAAGTATTAATTACATTTCTTCTTGGCTATATAGCACATCGACATGTTCGTAAAATTAAACTAGAGTGGAGAATAGCAATCAGGCTTCTCGCTTTTAAAAATTATCTTCATTAAACATCATGCTAAATAAAAAACCTCGCATTCCTAGTCCAGTTCAGATTCCTGAAGCTTTCAGTTACTTACAGGGTTTTCGTGATTATCTGATTGCCCAGACAGTGAGTCCCCATACCCGGAATGCCTATTTGTCTGATCTGATTCAGTGTGCTGAATGTCTGGTTAAACCTTTACCGGAATGGGACCATGATGATATTTCCGATGTGCTGATTGAACTGACCAAACAGCAAAAAAGTCCACGTTCAATTGCACGATGTTTGTCCGCCTTACGTTCTTTTTATAAATTCCTGCGGGAACAAAAACTGCGGAGTGACAATCCGGTCGCTGCCCATAAAACACCAAAACTGGGCCGTGCCCTGCCCAAAGACCTGTCTGAAGCTGATGTCGAAGCATTGATTCATGTACCCGATATCAATACTGCCCTCGGTTTACGTGATCGTGCCATGTTCGAAGTGCTTTATGCCTGTGGTTTACGGGTGACGGAACTAATTAACCTGCGTCTCGATCTGATTAATTTAAAACAAGGCTATTTGCGTATTGTCGGTAAAGGTAATAAAGAACGTCTGGTACCAATGGGACAGATGGCCTGTGAATGGGTAGAAAAATACCTGCAAGAGGCACGTCCGCAACTGTATAAAACAGCGACTGATTATCTGTTCCTCACCCAGCATGGCAGCATCATGAGCCGGCAGAATTTCTGGTATGCCATTAAACGCTATGCACTACAAGCCGGAATTCAGGCTGAACTGTCTCCGCATACTTTGCGTCATGCCTTCGCCACGCATTTACTTAATCATGGCGCTGACTTACGGGTAGTACAAATGTTGCTAGGTCATAGTGATTTATCCACCACACAGATCTATACCCATGTGGCACAAGTCAGAATGCAGCAACTGCACGCAACCCATCATCCACGGGCTTAAGAGCTGATTCAAATAGAATAAACTGAGAAGTTTGACGTAGCTCTATCTTTTTTTGCTATGCTAATGCTCTGTTTTTAGTCCAAGAAAAAAGGGTTATTATGACATTTGCCCGCACCAAAATTTTTATCGCTTGTCTGCTTGCTACCGGTCTGGGACTAAGCGCATGTTCCAATTCCAATAATTCAGATAAAAAGCAAGATACGCTTACAGCAAGTGCACCAGCGACGGGTGAAGCCTCTAACCTTAGCGAACGCAATGCACAGCAACGCCTGATTTCAACGCTCGAAGGTCATTTCAAAAAAGCGGGGATTAACGCAAAAATCACTGGTATTAAATCCACAGAAGTACCAAACATGTCTTGGGTCAGCCTGGAAGGTATGGCACCCGTCTATGTGACAAATGATGGCAAATATCTGATTCAGGGTGATGTCATCCGTCTTGGAGACAAAGAGCTGCATAATGTCAGCGAAACCCTGCAATCTGACGTCAACAAGAAAATCTTTGCAAACCTTAAAGCGGAAGACCTGTTGATCTATCCAGCCAAAAGTAAAACCAAACATGTAATCTATGTCTTTACCGATGTCAGCTGTCCGTATTGTCACAAATTCCATGAGCAGATGGATGAGATGAACAGCAAAGGTATCGAAGTACGTTATATTGCCTGGCCACGTGGCGAGCAGCATATGCCTGCTATGGAAGCCATCTGGTGTAATTCCGACCGTCGTGCAGCCTTCGACCAAGCCATTGCCGGTGGATCTATCACGCCGACTACTTGTAAAAATCCTGTGAAAGATCAATATCAAATGGGTCTTAATATTGGTGTGAATGGCACCCCGGGTGTATACAGTTCTGAAGGACTTTATCTCGGTGGCTATATGAGCACATCAGAATTATTGGATCGACTTAAATAACTCATTTTAATTAGTTATTTAACTTTATTTTATAGATGAAGATATTCTGAAATGACCCTAGAGTCAGGCCGCTTTTTTAGCTATGATCTAGGCTCTCGTAAAAAACTGTTTATATTTGGAGTGTGACGTGAAACCAGTTCGTCTGGCAATCCTCGGTCTTGGTACTGTGGGTGGTGGTGCCCTTAAACTATTAAAAGAAAATGCTGCTGAGATTAAACGTCGCACCGGTCGTGAAATTCAAATTACCCATGTTGGTACGCGTCGTCCGCGTCCTGATCTGGATCTACCTGAATCAGTCAAACAAAGTGCAGATCTGCTCGACATCGTACGTCAACCTGATGTAGATGTAGTGGTTGAAGTCATGGGCGGTATTCACCCTGCTTATGAAGTGATTAAAGAAGCCATTCTGCATGGTAAACAGGTCGTGACTGCCAACAAGGCCTTATTGGCTGAACATGGGAATGAACTGTTCAAACTTGCCGATGACAACGCTGTGCAAATTGCTTACGAGGCAGCGGTGGCTGGCGGCATTCCAATTATTAAAGTGATGCGTGAAGGTCTGGCAGCCAACAAGATTGACTGGCTGGCTGGCATCATCAACGGTACAGGCAACTTCATTCTGACTGAAATGCGAGATAAAGGCCGTGCCTTTGCTGATGTCCTGAAAGAAGCGCAAGAACTGGGTTATGCAGAAGCAGATCCAACCTTCGATGTAGAAGGCATCGATGCAGCACATAAACTGACATTACTGGCCTCTATTGCTTTTGGTATTCCGTTGCAGTTTGATAAAGTCTTTACTGAAGGCATCAGCAAAATTACTGCACAAGACGTGAAATATGCTGAAGACTTGGGCTTCCGTATCAAACACCTCGGTATTGCGCGTCGTGCTGAAACCGGTATCGAACTCCGCGTGCATCCTACCCTGATTCCTGAAGAGCAATTGATCGCTAATGTCAATGGTGTGAAAAATGCAGTTCTAGTTCAAGCCAATGCGGTTGGTCCTACACTTTATTACGGTGCGGGTGCTGGCGCGGGCCCTACAGCTTCTGCAGTAGTTGCAGATGTCGTGGATATCGTACGTGATATTTCTTATACTGAAGACGGTGCTGGTACAATTCCACAACTGGCTTTTGAAAGCTTAAGTGACCTGCCAATCTTGCCACGTGAAGAAATGACGACTGGATACTATATCCGGATCAATGCTGAAGATCAAACCGGAGTACTGGCTGAAGTAACCTCTATTCTAAGCCGCGAAGGCATCAGTATTGATGCAATTCTGCAGCAGTCACGTCTGAAAGATCTTATTCCTATCGTGATCCTGACTGATCCTGTCAAGGAAGCGAAAATGGATGAAGCGTTAAAACAAATTCAAGCTCTTCCTGTCATTCATGGCGAAATTGTACGAATTCGTTTAGAATCGCTTGATAATTAATCGGGTCGAGGGGACACTCTCCCCTTGCCAAGCTCTACACACAATTGGAACATCATCATGTCGAATGCCAATCGTTATACTGGTTTAGTTGACCGCTATCGCGACCGTTTACCAGTGTCTGCAACTACTAAAGCCGTTTCTCTGGGTGAAGGTAACACGCCACTGATTAAGCTTGCGAATATTCCGCGCATTATTGGCAAAAATGTTGAAATTTATGTGAAGTACGAGGGCTTAAACCCGACTGGTTCATTTAAAGACCGTGGTATGACCATGGCGGTAACAAAAGCGGTTGAAGAAGGCTCTAAAGCTATTATCTGTGCTTCTACAGGTAATACTTCAGCTGCTGCTGCAGCTTATGCAGCGCGTGCAGGTATCAAGGCGTTTGTTTTAATCCCAGAAGGCAAAATTGCTATGGGTAAAATGGCACAAGCGATGATGTACGGTGCAATCACCATGCAAATCCGCGGTAACTTCGATGACGGTATGCATCTGGTAAAAGAAATCGCTGATAAAGCACCTGTGACGATTGTTAACTCAATCAACCCGTACCGCCTGCAAGGTCAAAAAACCATTGCTTACGAAATCGTGGATGAATTGGGCCGTGCACCAGACTACCACTGCCTGCCTGTGGGTAATGCGGGTAACATTACTGCACACTGGATGGGTTATACCGAAGCTGTTGCGAATCAACCTGCTGGCGAGTTTGAGCAAGTGATTTACGATGCTGCCACTGATGCCTTCACTGGCCCTAAACCTGAAGGTCTGCCAACAATGGTAGGTTACCAAGCTTCTGGTGCTGCACCTTTCCTTCGTGGTGCACCTGTTGAAAACCCTGAGACTGTTGCAACTGCAATCCGTATCGGTAATCCACAAAGCTGGAACCATGCGAAAGCGGTTGTTCGTGATTCTAAAGGTTGGTTCGATGAACTGACTGATGCCGAGATTCTGGAAGCGCAACGTCTTCTTTCTATGTATGAAGGCGTATTCGTAGAGCCTGCATCTGCAGCATCTATCGGTGGCGCAATCCGTGACATTAAAGCAGGTAAAATTGCTGAAGGTTCTGTGATCGTGTGTACTGTAACTGGTAACGGTCTGAAAGATCCGGATACTGCGATCAAACAATGTTCTGATGCTGTAATGCTGTCTATCGACGCAACTTTAGAACAGGTTCGTGAATCAATTCTTTCAAATATGTAAGATACAGAATCAAAAAAGCCCTGCAATTGCAGGGCTTTTTATATGCGCTTAAAAAAGATTAAACACGTTGTTTAGGCAAGCTAGACACCCAGGTCATGAGACGAGTCGCATCATTGGTACGTGCAGCAGTTGAATCCGCACCTAATACCACGACCACCACAGGACGGTTATTCAAGGTCGTGTGCATGACGACACAACGTCCTGCTTCATTGATATAACCGGTTTTAGACAGGTTGATATTCCAGCCACCATTACGCACCAGTGAATTGGTGTTGTTCGATTTCAATACACGATAGCCAAGGTTAAAATCATAGCTGGCAGTGGTAGAGAACTGACGGATCAGACCATACTGTGAAGCAGTATTCACCAGAATCCCCAAATCACGTGCAGAAGACACATTGCCAGGATGCAGGCCAGTAGATTCCATATAATGGGTTGAATTCATGCCCAGCTCTTTAGCTTTGGCATTCATCTTCGCAATAAAGGCTGCACGACCGCCTGGATAGGTACGCGCCAATGCGGCTGCAGCCGGGTTCTCAGATTTCATCAAAGCAAATAATAAGGCTTCAGCACGATTCATGCTGTCCCCGGCTCTTAAGGTAGAACTTGAGCTCTTACAGCCTGCACAGGAAAAATCAGCCTGTTGCAGAGTAATTTTTTCAGACATATTCAAACGCGCATCTGAAATCACTACTGCAGTCATCAATTTGGTAATCGACGCAATCGGATAAGCATTATTGGTATTTTTACTGAATAACACTTCACCCGTCTGTGAATCCATCACTAAAGCTGCACGCGCACTTACAGGAGGTTGATTACTAAAATGACTATTATCAATAATCTGCACAGGTTTTGTCGGTACTGGTGCTGGTGCACCGCCCTGACGAATCGTCGTCGTAACAGTTGCAGAACCTGGTGGTGAAGGTTCTGCAGCAGATACGCTCAAATTATCATTCATGAGCTGATTGACTTCATCAGAAGACCAGCTGATGCTAGATCCGCCCTCTGTTGTGCCAGAATTCATAATGATTTCAGCAAAACTTGTCGTGCTCATGCTGATTAACACGGACAGGCCGAGTAGATGCCTTAAAGACTTGTTTATTTTCTTCACTATTCCTTCACTCAACTAACAGAGGTAAGATTGATTTGCGTATTACCTCTAATATGCCTTACATTTAAACACAATGCCGAACATTTTTTGTTCTTGACACTATGTGATAAGTTTCAGATTTAATCTGCGAATAGGATTGCTAATTTTGTAGTTTCATTGCAAGCTTATTTTGCTTTATGTAACAAAAAAATGATTTTTTAATGAGGGAGAGTCTAGGTGATCACAGTTTTAGTTGTCGACGACCATGAATTAGTTCGTACTGGAATTTGCAGAATGCTGGAAGACCATGCGGATGTTCAGGTGATTGGACAGGCTGAATCTGGTGAAGAAGCAATTACCCTCGTCCGTCAGCATCATCCCAATGTGGTTCTCTTAGATGTCAACATGCCAGGTATCGGTGGTGTAGAAACCACACGCCGTTTGCTACAGACTGCTCCTGAAACCAAAGTTCTTGCGGTGAGTGGTCTGGCTGAAGAACCTTATCCTTCTCTTTTACTTAAGGCAGGTGCCAAAGGTTATATCACCAAGGGTGCACCTGTATCAGAGATGGTTCGTGCCATCAATAAAGTCATGCAGGGCGGTAAATATTTCAGTGCTGATATCGCAGAACAGCTGGCCAGCTCCTACCTGTCTGATACCCAGCAATCCCCTTTTGACGCACTGTCTGAACGTGAAATGCAAGTGGCGATGATGGTAGTGAACTGTATCAGCGCGCAGGAAATTGCCGACAAGCTGTTTGTAAGTGTTAAAACAGTCAATACTTACCGTTACCGGATCTTCGAAAAACTTAATATCGATAGTGATGTTAAACTGACCCATCTTGCAATGCGCTATGGCCTGATTAAACCTTAATTTAACCCTCTGCTTAATGCGGTTTCTATGGCGCAAACATCCAGTTATTCTGAACTGAATCAATATCATCTGGGCCTATGGTATAGCGCATACCGCCTGATTATCAGCACGGGTCTGTTGCTGATTTTCCTGCTGACTTATCCCGATATGACTGCGGATTATCAGTATCCTAAACTCTATCACTATGCCTTAATGATTGGCGTCGCCGTCAATACTGTGCAGCTGTTTACACTAAGATGGGTAAAGCACCTGATTCAGCCACAGTTCATTCTGATTTTTGCCAGCGATGTCTTTTTTCTCAGTTTATTGACCTTGGCCAGTCAGGGTCCAAATGTCCATCTCGGACTGATTTTTGTTATTACCATTTTTTCAGCCTCATTATTGCTTGATGCCAAGAAAGCCCTGATCGTCACTCTAATTGCGGTGATTAGTATTATCTACCAGCATTTTATCGGCAGTATTTTTGCTTTTTCCTCGCTTACCAATATCGGCAACAGTGCCCTGCTGGCCTTTCTGTTTTTTGTCGTTTATGGCTCGGGGCAAATTGCAGTACGGCGCTTTCAGATTCTGGAAAACCTGAATTTTTCTCAATCGCTAGAACTATATCGCTTACAGAATATTAACCGCTATATTCTGGAACAGATTGAAACTGGTTATCTGGTCTTAGATGAGAATTACCATGTGGTGCTCAGTAATCCGGCTGCCTGTCATCTGCTCGGCATTGAGCCAATGTATGCCCATGAAAGATTTTCGTTATACCAATCTCAAAATGACTTATTTGAACTGATCCGTTTTGAAAATCTGGAAAATGGCGAGCGGTTTCAATTTGAATCCCAGCAGAGTCGTTATAATATTCATGTGCAGGTACAAAAGCTGATTGTGCCGCACCAGACTCTGACTCTCCTCGTGCTGCAAGATGCCCGCAAACTTAATCAGCAGGTGCAACAGTTAAAGCTTGCTGCTCTAGGCCAGCTTTCCGCCAGTATTGCCCATGAAATTCGCAATCCTCTGGCTGCCATTGTACAGGCCAATGATCTTTATCTCGATTCTGAACCTGAACAGCAACAGGTCCTGCATCAGATGATCAGCCGACAGGCTACCCGTATTGACCGGATTATTCAGGACACCCTGAATATGGTGAAGAATAAAGAAACCCATCCGGTCGTAATTCAGCTGAATGAATTTATACCACTATTTATTCAGGAAGATTTAGCAGATGTGGCCGACCAGATTCAATTTAATATTGATGTACCACTGGCTATTCAGTTCGATGAAGCCCAGTTACGTCAGATTCTAATTAACCTGATTCGTAATGCTATCCGTCACAATTCTCCAGATTCATCTCATATTCAATTGAATATTCACCCATATGAACATAAGGTATGGATAGATGTTCGGGATTTTGGCTCTGGTGTTGCCACCCATGATCAGGAATTATTATTTAAACCTTTTTTCAGCACGTCTATCCATGGAACGGGACTCGGACTATATTTATCACACAGTTTTTGTGAAGCCAATCAGGCACAACTCAACTACATTTCACAAGAACAGGGCGCATGCTTTCGGATTAGTTGTCAACGTGTAACAGCATAAAAGGAATAAGGGGAAATATTGTGGAACAACAACCACTGGTTTTATTGGTGGATGATGAGGAAGATCTATGTACCCTCATGCAAATGTCATTGATGCGCATGGGAATCCGTACACATATTGCCCATCGTCTGGAAGATGCAAAAAAATTTCTGACAGATCATCAATATGATGCCTGTCTGACGGATCTAAATCTTCCTGATGGCAATGGTCTGCAATTACTGGACTGGATTAACCAGCATTCCCCTTACCTTCCGGTAGCTGTTCTAACGGCCTATGGTAATATGGATATTGCTATTGCTGCACTCAAGGCAGGTGCATTTGACTTTGTTAGCAAACCGATCAATCAAAAGCATCTGGAGCAACTGCTGCAAAAAGCACTAAATAAACCAGTAGACTATTATCAGAATAATTCCAATGATTCACTAGAACATAAGCTGCTGATTGGACAATCTCTGCCTATTCAGCAATTGCGTGTCACCTTGAAAAAAATTGCCCGTTCCCAGGCACCCGTGTTTATTACTGGCGAATCAGGTACCGGGAAAGAAGTTGTCGCCAATCTGGTTCATCGTCTCAGCAATCGCAATGAAGGACCTTTTATCGCAATTAACTGCGGTGCAATCCCGACTGAACTGATGGAAAGTGAACTGTTTGGCCATAAGAAAGGCAGCTTTACTGGCGCGACACAGGACAAGCAGGGACTAATTCAGTCTGCCCATGGAGGTAGTTTGTTCTTAGATGAGATTGCTGAATTACCGTTATCTATGCAGGTCAAACTGTTACGTGCTGTTCAGGAAAAACGCATTCGTCCAGTCGGTTCCGATACTGAAATTGATGTCGATTTCCGTGTCATCAGTGCCAGCCATCAGGATCTCGATGCGCTGGTACAACAAGGCAAATTCCGTCAGGACTTGTTCTTCCGTATTCATGTGATGGATCTGGTCTTACCACCCCTGCGTGAGCGCGGCCAGGATATTCTGCTCCTCGCTGAGCATTTTATTCAAAAGATCTGCCAAGAATGGGAAATTCCTGCGAAAAAGTTGACGGAACGGAGTAAAGAATTTTTACTCGAGCAATATTATCCGGGCAATGTACGCGAACTGCGCAACATTATTGAACGCGCAATTATTTTGAGTGATGAAGACAAGATTGATCTTCAGCATCTGCAAACTGCTCCACTACGTCATATGGCACCTGTCTTATCAGAAACTGCCAATCTGGCAGAGCCGACTTCATCTTCGGATCAGATCATTATTCCCAAGAAACTCCCCGAAGAAGGTCTGGAACTGTATTTAGAAAAGATTGAAAAAGAAATTCTGTTGAATGCTTTGAATCTGACACACTGGAACCGTACATTGGCCGCGAAGAAACTGGGGATGTCATTTCGGTCTTTACGTTACCGTCTGAAAAAATTCGGACTGGATACCGAAGAAGAGGAATAATTATTTTTGCAGGAGCAGCAAGTCTGTGACGTGATCCAGATAGCTCTCCTCACGCGCATCCTGACCTAGGGGATAGGTGAAATGTGGTTGAATCCCATGTCCTTCGATCATATTGCCGCTCGGGCTAAAGTATTGCGACACCGTCATCTGTAAAGCGGAGCCATTGCTCAAAGGAAATAATTTCTGTACCACCCCTTTACCATAGCTCTTTTCCCCTACCACCCACGCACGATTATGTTCTTTCAAAGCTGCCGTGAATACTTCTGCAGCGGAAGCTGAACGGTTATTGATGAGAATACCGACTTTCAGGCTCTGAAACTCAATTCCTGGTAGTGCCTGAAATTGCTGATTGCCTTCAGAACGGCTCTTGGTCGAGACAATAATACCCTGATTCAGGAACAAATCTGCTGATTCAACAGCTGCAGATAATAAACCACCCGGATTATTACGCAGGTCAAACAGCACCGCTTTCAGGCGATTAGTTGAATAACTTTCAATAATCCGTTTGATTTCATTAGCGGTATCCTGCTGGAAGACTTTGACCTGCAGCACTAGAACCTGATTGCTGTGTAGGGTCGATTTAATCTCGGTATCCACTTTGGTATTGCGGACCAGTGTAATCGGTACACTTTGCGCAGAAAGCTGTAGCGTTAAAGTAGAGCCAATAGCACCAGTCAATAAATCTCGCACCTGCTCACGTTTCAGCGCACTCAAGACCTGATCATCAATCTTATAAACTGTTACACCATTACGAAGGCCTTGCTTGGCAGAGTCAGCATCTGGACTTAAGCCTTGTACCATCCATTGTTTTAGCTGTGGATTAAAATGCAGATCAAAATCAATACTGGCCAGTTCACCTTCGGTATATTCACGCAGCTGCTTATAGTCTTCAGGAGATAAATAGCGGGAATAGCGGTCCAAGCCGCTCACCAAACCTTGAATGGCCTGCTGGAAAAGCACATCGTCATTTTTGTCTTGGATATAATTATCTTTGACGATGCCATAAATCTGAACAAATTCCTGGATGGATGTAACAGGAATTTCATTATAGACCTGTTCGTCCATTTCCAGTTCATCGAGTGCCATCTCGGTTGAAACAGCACTCCATGCCGAATGACTCAAACACATCAGTAAGCAGGATAAGACTACAGACTTGCCATGTGTTTTTATCATTCTTATACCTGTTTTATAAAAGATTAAGCGTGCAGCTCAATAAGATTGCGACCTTGCATTTCAGTTGGTACCGGAATTTGCATCAAGTTCAGCAGGGTTGGTGCGACATCAGCCAATACACCACCTTCTGCGATTGTTGCAGAACTTGGACCCACATAGATAAATGGAACCAGTTCAGTGGTATGCTGGGTATGCACCTGACCACTCTGATAATCCTGCATTTGCTCCACATTACCATGGTCGGCAGTAATAATCATATGACCTTTTTTCGCCATCACAGCTTCATAAACACGGCCTAAGCAAGTATCCACGGCTTCAACGGCTTTCACTGCTGCATCAAACACACCTGTATGACCGACCATATCACCGTTAGCATAGTTCACAACCAGTAGGTCAAACTCGCCTGAATTGATCGCTGCCACCAGTTCATCAGTGACTTCATAGGCACTCATTTCCGGTTTCAGGTCATAAGTCGCAACATTTGGAGATGGGATCAGGATACGTTTTTCACCTGGATACTCATCTTCACGGCCACCGCTAAAGAAGAACGTTACATGCGCATATTTCTCGGTTTCTGCAATACGTAGCTGAGTTTTACCCAGGTTCGACAGATATTCACCTAAAGAATTTACCAGCGCTTCTGGCATATATGCCACAGGTGCATCAATGGTCGCCTGATAACGGGTCAACATTACGAATTTCGCCAGATTCGGTACAACCTTACGTTCAAAACCAGCAAAATCTTTTTCAACAAAGGCACGAGTCAATTCACGGGCACGGTCAGCACGGAAGTTCATGAATACGACGCTGTCGCCATCCTGAATCTTCACAGTGTCGCCAATGCGAGTCGCTTTTACAAATTCATCTGATTCCTCTGCAGCATAAGCCTGTTCCAGCCCTTCAACTGCACTAGCTGCAGTACGCACTGCTTCACCTTCAGTCAGCAGACGATACGCTTGCTCTACACGATCCCAACGGTTGTCACGGTCCATGGCAAAATAACGACCGATCATGCTGACAATACGACCCTGGCCCGGATATTGAGCAAATAATGCATCCAGTTTTTCTAAAGAGGGTTGCGCACTTTTTGGTGGTGTATCACGGCCATCGAGGAACGCATGCAGATAAACCTGAGCACCGCGTTTTAAAGCCAGTTCAGCCATCGCCACGATATGATCTTCGTGTGAGTGCACACCGCCTTCAGACAGCAGACCCATAATGTGGACTGCACCATTTGCTGCTTTGGCTTTCTCAACCGCATCTACCAGCACTTCATGTTCGAAGAAAGCCCCAGTACGGATATCTTTGGTAATACGAGTAAAGTCCTGATACAGCACACGGCCAGCACCAAGATTCATGTGACCGACTTCAGAGTTCCCCATCTGACCATCAGGCAGGCCGACATCTTCACCTGAACCTGAGATCAAACCATGCGGATGCTTTTCCTGCATAGCAGTTAAATTTGGTCGTTTAGCCGCTAAAAACGCATTGTCTTCGACCGCTTCGCGATGACCCACACCATCCATAATCACCAAAACGTGAGGGATTTTGCCAGCAGTTGCATCCGTCATAATGAAATACTCTTTTCGTCTACGAATTAATCGCTCTAGTTTACCGAATTTTGCAAAAAGAGGCCATGACCAGACGATGGTTTAAGCCTCTTGTTGCGATTGATTTCTTCTATTTTCCTGTAGCTTAGCGGGCCCGATGGAGCAAGTAGCCGCCAATAGCAAACATCAGCAAAATAGGAATAAATACGAACCATGCCGGTGACGGCGCATAGACCAGACTGGCATAGCCAAGAAAATCCTGCAGGTAGAAGAAGCCTAAACCTGCGAATAATGCAATCACCAAACGGAAACCCATGGATTGCTGACGCAATGGTCCGAAAATAAATGAACAGGCAATCACTACCAGCGCAATTAGGGCAAATGGCGAACCGACTTTCTGCCAGAAGGCCAGCTGATAGGTTTTAGGTACCTGACTATATTCATGCATATAGCTCATAAAGCTCACCAGCTGGCTTGGCGATAAATCTTCCGGATCAATCGTGACCATATGCACATATTTCGGCTGCAAGGCCAAAGCCAGTGGCTGCTCATCATGCTGTACCAGTGTCGCATTACCGTTTTGTAAAATATCAAACTGTTCTGTGCTATCTAATTTCCAGGCCCCATCTTTGACAAACTCACCCTGTTTGGCATCCAGAGTACCCCGCAGACGGTAATTGTCATCAAAGTCCAGCATCTGCACATTTTTCAGCTGGCCTTTGGCATTGGCATAATCAATATAGATAAAGCGATTACCCTCACGCGTCCAATAGCCTTTCACCTCACCAATTTTGACCGGCTTGTTATAGCTTTTGACAGCTTTGGCCTGTTCATTGGTATAGGGAATCACCCACTCGCTCAGGGCAAACGACAATACGACTAATAGCAATGCTGAACGGATGACCCAGCCGACAATACGCCACAGGCTAACGCCGACTGAACGCATTACGATCAGCTCACTATTGGAAGCTAATGTACCCAAACCGAGTACCGCACCAATCAGTGCCGAAATTGGCAGGATTTCATACAAATAATTGGGTGCGCCCCAGAGTACATATTTCAAGGCATCCCAGGCACCATAGCCTTCTTTCAGGGAACCCAATTCACCTAAATACGTAAATAAGACCTGCAGACCTGAAAGAACAGCTGTTGCCCCAAGCATCGCCAGCGCAGTGGTTCCGGTCACATGTTTGGCAACTATACGACGTGCTAACATTGTTAAGACCTCACTCGCTGAATCCGTTTTTTAATTTTTGGCGCCAAATTCTGTTTACGTGAGAACAATGCACCGGCTATAGCATAAATGATCAGGACTAATGGATAAGCCCAAATGCCCATTTCCGCCTTACTGACCCGGGTTTTGATCGCCATCAGGGCGACGATCAGGCTGGCAAAGATCATCAGTGCTGGGAATAATTTGAGGTAGCGACCTTGACGTGGGCTCACTTCAGACAGGGCTACAGACAAAATCAGGGCAATCACAATGGCAAATGGCACAAAGACACGCCAGCCAAGCTCACTGGCTACGACAGGATCCTGACGGTTTTTCCAAAGCTGTCCGGTCGGCAAGGCTTCAACTTCATCACTGGCCAGTTCTGCTTCTTTATCATTTTCGATTCGTAAACGATAGCTTTCAAATTCAGCCTGGGTATATTGCGGCGTGCCTGGATAAATTTCATAGCGGCGACCATTGACTAGGTCGACCACATTAGCTGCATCATTCGGCATTTCAATCCGGGTCGCTTCCTGCGCCAGAATCATCACATCTGGCTTGCCTTCTTTTTCCGCACGCTGATAGAAGAAGATATCTTTCAGGTTTTTGCGATCTTCGGATAGATCTCCGGCATAAATGGTATAAGGTCCGGAAGAGATAAATTCTTTGGGCCGAACCAGATCAAAGCCGGTTCGTACTGCCTGCTCACTGGTCAAGGCTTCGAACTGTCGAATCCCCCACGGTGAAGCCCACAACATGAGAAAGCCTTGTGCAAGGAGATAGACCAAAGTCATCGGAATCAAAAGACGTGCCAGCTGATGCCGGCTAATTCCGCTACCATTTAAGACCGCCATCTCATGATCAACATAGAGACGACCAAAGACCAGCATTAAGCCAATAAAGAACCCAAGTGGAAGAATCAGGGTCAGGAATTCAGGCAAACGATAACCAATGATGCTGAACAGGATTCCAGCATCCAGACGCCCCTGTGCGGCCACACCAAAATACTTGATCAAACGACCGCCCATCATGATAAGGGTCAGTAAGGCAATCACCACCAAAGAGGTCGATACCACTTGCTTGACCAGATAACGCCGAATAATCAAATTAGTTCTTCCAAAATGAGCTCCATAAAACGAGTGCTAGTTTACCCGAATAGCAAAAATATAAAACCTAGGTGGCTCTGCCCATTGAAAATCTAATCGGATAAATGTTTCAATGCTTGAATGATTTGCAAATCTAAACAGGCGTGAAAACAAGATATGAACCTTACAATTAATACGTCATTCCCACAGAATGGATCAAGTCAATCTTTGTTGATTTTAGTCGACTCAGAGCAAATTCAGAGCGCTGTATCAACATATAAAATCAACAACCTAGACACATTAATTGAAGCCTCCCAATTCAAGGCCGGTCTAGCAGAAAGTTTAAGCCTGATTGGACAGGTCAGCCAGTCTCAGCATGCGGCCCTTATCGGCCTCGGCAAGACTGCCGAATTACAAGCGGGAAAACTGGCGAAAATTGCCCAGGCCATTATTAAAGCCTCTCAAAAAAAATTCAAACAGATTTCTGTTGATCTGACACAACTTCCACAAGAATTGCACTATCTGTTTGCATTGGCTTTAACTCAGGCCAGCTACGGCTATGACGAATACAAGTCGAAAAAGAATGAATTTATTCTGCAGCAGATTGATTTCATCGCTGCCGAAACTCCGCTAACAGCTGAACAGTTGCAATTGATTCAGGCCGTACAGACTGGTCAGAATCTGGCGCGTGATCTGGGTAACCGTCCTGGCAATATTTGTTTCCCGGAATATCTGGCAGAACAGGCCCAAGCGCTAGCGGCTCAATATCCGGACCTGCTTAAAGTAACTGTACTCAATGAACAGCAAATGGCTGACCTTGGCATGGGGGCCTTCCTTGCAGTCAGCAAAGGTTCAGACCGTCCAGGCCGTATTATTACGATTGAATATCTGGCGCATCGTGAAGAAGCACCAGTGGTATTACTGGGTAAAGGCATTACTTTTGATACCGGTGGTATTTCATTAAAGCCAGGCGCTGGCATGGACGAAATGAAATACGATATGTGCGGTGCAGCTTCAGTTCTGGGCACGCTTCGTGCACTATGTGAATCTCGTTTACCAATTCACGTTGTAGGTGCGATTGCTGCAGCGGAAAATATGCCGTCTGGCAAAGCAACACGTCCAGGTGACATCGTCACCACCATGAGTGGTCAAACCGTTGAAATTTTAAATACTGATGCTGAAGGCCGTCTGGTACTCTGCGATGCATTAACTTATGTGAAACGCTTTAATCCTGCTCTGGTGATTGATATTGCAACTCTAACCGGTGCTTGTGTAGTGGCGTTAGGTTCAGTCTTGACCGGTATGTTTACGCCAGACAATGAGCTGGCTGCAGAACTTGAAACCGCCGGCCAAAACGCATTTGACCGTGTATGGCGCATGCCGGTACTGGACGACTATCAGGAACAACTGGACTCTCCATTTGCGGATATTGCCAATATTGGTGGTCCTAAAGCTGGTTCTGTAACAGCTGCATGCTTCCTGCAACGTTTTACACGTGACTATCGCTGGGCTCACTTGGATATTGCAGGTACTGCATGGAATTCAGGTCCAAATAAAGGCGCAACTGGCCGTCCAGTACCTTTATTAATGCAATTCCTGGCTAATCGCGTTCAAAAGCATGGCTAAGGTCAGCTTTTATTTATTTGAAAAAAGTCCTGAACGACAAGTGGACAGCACTTGCCGTTTATGCCGTAAAATTTTGCGTCAGCCAGAGCGCATCTGGCTGCTGTGTGCTGATCCTGCCTTACAGCAGGAACTGAATGAAAAGCTGTGGAACTTTGATCCTGCCAGCTTTATTCCGCATGGAATCGATCAGCCAGATGCAACCGTTTGTATCTCGGCTCAATTACCAGAGCAGTCGGGCTGGATTATTTTTAATTTTAATCCGGAAGCACTTGAACCTGATGCGAAATTTAGTCACATTATTGAGATTATTGAAAACAATGAACCGGCCAAACAGCTGGGACGTGAAAAATATAAACAATATCGTCGCTTTGGCATTCAGCCAAATACCTTTAAGCTCTAAGTAATCACGTGAACAAGGAGATGCAAGTGGCATTAAATGTAGGTCCAGATTTTAAACAGCGCTGGTTAAACACGCCTGAGGCTGTACGTCAGACCTTTATCGATGACCTCTCGCGCATCTGTGAAGTACTTAAGCCTGAAACCGCTGTAGAAGAATGGCTGGTCCGCGACCAGCAGTTACAGAAAGAGTCTGAGCGTAAAATTGAAGCAGCGTATGCACAGCGCAAGGCCGAACTGATTGAAGAAGCACGCATTCGCAGACAACGGGCACTCGAAAAGGCCTTAGCCGAAAAACGTGCTGAAGAACAGGCTTATGCCGAACAGCTACGCCGTGATGAAGAGCGAAAATTTGCCGAGCAAACCCAGAAGCTGGCTGAAATGCGTCATATACTGGATACTGAAGTTCAGGATTATGCCGCACGCTATCAGAAAAATCCGGATCAGGTCCTCGACTTTGCCAAAGGTCACTTAAATATCGATGATACCCAGATTTTGTCTGAGCTGGAAAGCTTACGGTTACGTCTGGAACTCGAAGCAGAAACTGTGATTGAACAAACCATCAATGCACTGCGTGAGAAATTACGCGCTGCAGCCAAAGAAGAAATTGACTATATTCTGAAAAATTCTGATCTGGCTGAGTAAAGTTGATAGTCATTTGGCTGAAATAGTCTTTTTATTTTTCAGCCTTAACTCCTTGCTTGCCTTGTTTAAACTTATTCTATCTAGCTAAAATCTACTTTAAAATTAAAACAAGTCAGCCAGTAAAAATGCGGTATTACCAAGCAGATAGCCCACCCCTAGCAAAGTGCTGATCCAGAGAATTCCCCCAGTTACATTATAAAAACTGAAAGTCGCAAAGCTCATATGGCCAGAACCTGCCGCAAAAGGACCGAAGGAACGTACAAAGGGAATAAAACGCGCAATTAAGATCGTCTTGCCACCATGTTTCATAAAATAATGATTGGTTTTGACCATATATTCAGGTTTGAAAAACCGTGAATGTTCATTGAAATACTTTAATCCGAGCACCCTGCCCGAATAATAATTCACGGTATAACCCAGAATCGAAGCAATCAGCAGCAATAATCCCATGGAGTGCAAGGTAATCAGGTCAGAGCTAGAACACAGCGCACCGACAGCAATCAACAAACTGTCACCTGGCAAAAAGAAGAAAAACGGCGAACCTGTTTCCGCAAAAATCACCAGGAACAAAATTGCATAGATCCATACCCCATACTGCTCCAGCAATAGAGGTAAAGACTGTTCAAGATGAAGTAAAAAATCGAGCATTCGACCTGTCCACTGGGGCTAAAATCGCGAGTTGAGCCACGTATTATCCCGAAAAATAAAAAAACAGTCTAATTTTTCAATTAGATTGTCTGGTAATTGTGCAGCTAATTTATTTCAAAAAGCCATTTTCGGCTAAGAATTCCATGCTGATTTTAGACTGTTCTGTAGTTTCTGCGGCCTTGTCACCAAGCAATAAACGCTCGATATAACGCGCCAGTATATCCACTTCCAGATTGACTTTAGTGCCTAGCTTCCAGGTACTAATATTGGTACGTTCGGCTGTATGCGGGATCAGATTCAGACTAAGGATATTTCCACGTAAGTGATTGATGGTCAGGCTGATGCCATCTACTGTTATAGAGCCCTTCTCTGCCAGATATTTGGCAATTTCTTTCGGTGCAGTCACTTCAAAGTAGATGGAACGGGCATCGGAGCGTACCACCGTAATTTCACCCACAGCATCGACATGACCAGAAACAATATGTCCACCAAAGCGTGTAGTTGGCAGCATCGCCTTTTCGACATTTACAGGTTGGCCGACTTTCCAGTTAGCCAGTGTAGTCCGGTCCAGACTTTCACGTGATACGTCTGCAGCATACCAGTTCTCACCCCAGTCAATTACGGTCAGACAGATGCCATTGGTGGCAATCGAATCACCTAGATGTACATCGGACATATCCAGATCCGTCTGGATGCGTAAACGCACATCACCACCAACGCTTTGCAGGCTCTCGACCTTGCCCAGACTTTCAATAATACCTGTAAACATCTTTATTTCCTTTTTCTCTGCGCTTACCACAAGGCCAATTGGGTACTCACCCCGGTCGTATCCACACCGCCCAGCTCGGCATAATGATGCAACTGGCTCAGTAACTGACGAATTGGTGGACCTGACTTGGCATGCGTGTCGGTAATTACAATAAATTCTAGTACGCGTGCACGTTCAGACTGGCGCTGTTTGCTGACACGATAACGTGGCACATCCTGAGTGAGCAAGGTTACACGACCACGTTTCAGGTTAGCCTGCAACAAATCTGTGGCACTGATATTACCATCGGTCGAATAACTGGTCAGGATAAAACGCGCATTAATGGTCGCTAACAAAGTTTCATAGGCCTCTTTGGCATGCTTGGATGAGTTGTACTGACTTGGACGTTCTTTACGCCAAGCACGGTCAATCCCGCTCTTAAAGCCTTTAGTGTCTGGCGTAGGCAGATCCACCTGATCCCAGAGTGTTAAAGCATTCAGTACATGGTAGTTACTGCTATAGGCGTGCTGGTTATAGGGTGGATCCAGATAAGCTACATCGACTTCAAAACCACTCATTTGAT
This sequence comes from Acinetobacter variabilis, assembly GCF_000369625.1. Lineage (GTDB taxonomy): Bacteria > Pseudomonadota > Gammaproteobacteria > Pseudomonadales > Moraxellaceae > Acinetobacter > Acinetobacter variabilis. Next base: position 312,473 of record NZ_KB850112.1, on the reverse strand, counting down.
TGGCTAAGTGTTGGGCATCCACACACCACATTTCTGCGGCAGGTCCTTGATGCTTGGCATCTTCACAAAAACGGCTTGGCGTTAACCAAAGTAGTGATTCAATACGTTCTAGTGCAGTTTGGGTCTTACCGCCCCAACCATGATGGAAACTTTTAAATACACCTGAAGTATTGCTGACAAAACTGGCTGAATAAAGTAATGGTGCCAGCAAGGCACTCATTTCCACGTCATCAATCGCACCTTGCGCTTGCCAAGTGGCAATCTGCTGACGGATCGCATCGATACGCATCCCGTTACGGCGTTTGAAGAACAACCGGTCCCGGGTCGGATCATAGATTTCATCATTACGCGGACACAGGTTATGCGTCACCCAACCCTTCACTTCAGGCAGACGGTTCAGATAATCAATTGCTTTCTGATAGCCACCCAGTTCTTTAAATGCAGGTGCATCAGTACAAGCCAGAACTGCATGATTCAGCGCATGGCTATACGGTTCCCAGTCATTGGCAATCACACGATAGCCATTTTGACGTGCTAAACGCGACACCACACCAGAACCAGCAAAGAAATCGGCAAAAATAGGCGCACGACCATCTTCACGTTTTAAGGTTCCCGTGCTCTCAAGTGCTTCCAGAATTAAATGTAGTAAACGGCGCTTGTTCCCCAAATAAGGAACCAACTGATGGAAAAGATATTCATCGGTAGTACGTGCCGCATGGCGGCGTTTGTGATAAACCGTAGACTCTGAATTCATAGTGTCTCTTGAGAAGGAATTAACCTGAAGCGCACGTCATCACCCACGCGAGTGACATCCTGTAGCTTGAATCGAAGTTGTTCTGCCATTCGGCTAAATTCTGCATTGAACATACTACGCGCAGTTTGCCCCAATAAGGTCGGTGCAACATAACTGATGAGTTCATCCACCAGTCCTGCCTGTAAAAATGCGGTAGATAAGGTTGCGCCTGACTCAACCAGCACATCATAAATCTGATGCAGCTGAACCAGTTGCTGTAATAATTCTTTTAAAGGCTGAATTTCGAGTTGGATCACACCCAACTCAGCCAGCTCCTGACGATAAGGCCCCATCACCATTACCGTTTCTGGATTTTCTAAAATTTTGGCAGTCAGTGGCAAACGCCCCTGACGATCCAGAATAATCCGTTTTGGCTGAACGATTGTGCTGATGTCATCAACTTCTTTCAGACTACGAACATTGAGCTGGCAGTCATCTGCTAATACCGTATCAATCCCGGTAATTACTGCACCGGAAATCGCACGCCAATGTTGTACATCCTGTCGAGCCTCTACACCAGTAATCCATTTTGATTCACCCGATGCCATTGCCGTACGGCCATCCAGACTGGATGCAATTTTTAGACGCACATAAGGCATACCGGTTGCCATGGCTTTCAGGAAGCCATCATTTAGTAGATGCGCTTCATCTTCACAGATGCCAACTTCCACTTCGATACCGGCCTCTTTCAGGATCTGCACACCTTTTCCAGCGACCAGTGGATTCGGATCAGGACAAGCCACAATCACTTTGGCTAAGCCTGCTTCAACCAGACCTTTGGCACACGGCGGTGTACGGCCATAATGTGCGCACGGCTCCAGAGTGACATAAGCCGTTGCTCCACGTGCCTGTTCACCCGCCTGACGCATGGCAAAAACTTCCGCATGCGGTTGACCTGCTTTAGGGTGAAAACCTTCACCTACGATTATGCCATCTTTGACAATGACACAGCCAACATTCGGATTCGGTTTAGTGGAGTACTGTCCCTGACGTGCCAGTTCGATGGCACGGCGCATCCAGATTTGATCTTGAGTGAGTTCAGCCATGCTTATTCTTGAAACTCACCGCGTTGCTGCATCTGTTCAATCTGACGACGAAAGGCTTCGACATCCTGGAAATCCTGATACACCGAAGCAAAACGGACATAAGCGACATGATCAAGTGCAAATAGCGATTGCATGACAATTTCACCAATCGTGCGTGATTTCACATCACGTTCACCCAAACGGCGAATCTGTAATTGAATATCACTGAGCACCGTTTCAATCTGTTCTTGCGTCACAGGACGTTTCTGCAAGGCATGCATCAGTGAACGGCGTAATTTGGCTTCATCAAAGGGTTCATTCTTGCCATCAGATTTAATGACACGCGGCATCACCACTTCATAACTTTCAAAGGTGGTAAAGCGTTCATTACAACTGACGCATTCACGACGGCGGCGAATCTGGCAACCTTCAGCGGCCAGGCGTGAATCAATCACTTTACTGTCTGGTGTATTGCAAAATGGGCAATGCATAGCGGTTTAATTGAACAAATCCTGATGATTTCCGAGTGTAGCAAAAATTCCAAACTTTGTAGAGTTTTACGCAACATATAGAAAAAAAACAGCCCATATGGGCTGTTTTACACAACATATTGATTATTGTTTTAGCAGATTATTCTACGCGTTCGCCATGTTGACTCAAGTCCAGACCCATACGTTCATCATCAGAAGAAACACGGATACCGATGATCAGATCGATCACTTTAAGAATCACAAAAGTTAATACTGCAGAGTAAGCGATGGTTGCAAGTACACCTTCAACTTGAACCCAAAGTTGGCTCATTACATTTGCTGGAGCAGCATCACCCATGATGAATTCGCTTGCAAAGAATGCTGTCAGAATCGCACCAACGATACCACCGACGCCATGCAGACCAAAGGCATCTAGAGAATCGTCGGCTTTCAGTACACGTTTCAAGGCAGTAATACCCCAGAAACATACCACACCACCGATCAGACCCATTGCCAGTGCACCACCGACAGTGACGAAACCAGCTGCTGGAGTAATCACCACCAGACCTGCTACCGCACCAGAAGCCCCACCTAATACAGAGGCTTTGCCACGTACTACTTTTTCAGTAATTAACCAAGAGATCGCTGCTGCCGCTGCTGCAACTTGAGTTACGATCAGCGCATAACCTGCAGAACCATTTGCACCCAATGCTGAACCACCGTTGAAGCCGAACCAGCCTACCCAAAGTAAGCTTGCACCGACTACAGTTAAAGTCAGGTTATGTGGCGCCATTGATTCACGGCCAAGGCCCATACGTTTACCAAGCATGTAGGCTGCAACCAGACCTGCTACACCTGAGTTGATGTGAACGACTGTACCACCAGCAAAGTCAAGCGCACCGTCGTTGCCTAACCAGCCGCCACCCCATACCCAGTGAGTAATTGGTGCATAAACCAGAATCACCCAGAGTGCAATGAATGCCACAAAAGCACCAAACTTCATACGCTCTGCAATCGAACCGCTGATGATGGCAACCGTAATGATGGCAAAGGTCATTTGGAAGATCACGAACAGGATTTCAGGAATTGTGCCGGATAGCGCATCGGTGGTTATTCCAGCCAGCATGAGCTTGTCCAGACTGCCGATAAAGGCATTTCCTTCACCAAAGGCCAAGGTATAGCCAATCACGACCCAAGCAATACTGACTACGGCTGCAGCAACAAAGCTGTGTGCCATTGTTGCCAGCACATTTTTCTTACGGACCATACCGCCATAGAACAGGGCTAAACCTGGAATGGTCATCAGTAATACAAGGGCTGTTGAAGTGAGAATCCAAGCTGTATCGCCAGTATCGAGAGTAGCTTCTTCTTCTGCAGGCGCTGCTGGTTCAGCTGGCGCCACTTCAGCAATCTCTGCTGTAGTTGTGTCTGTTGTTGTAAGTGAAGTATCACCAGTCTCTGCAACAAGTGCGACTTCTTCAGTAGGTGTTGGTGCTGTTACGGCCTCTTCAGCCCACGCAACAGAACCACCTAAAAGAGCGCTGGACAAGCCGAACGCCATTAGCATTTTTTTCATTCGTATCCCCCAACCATGTTTTTTGTGAGTTATTAGGAACTCAGCAAACTTCGTGCCAAATTAAACAGCGTCTGCACCTGTTTCACCGGTACGAATACGGATGACTTGTTCTAAGTTAGTTACGAAAATTTTTCCGTCACCGATTTTGCCAGTGCTTGCAACACGAGTAATTGATTCAATTACCGAATCAACCATTTCGTCGCTGATTGCGATTTCAATTTTGACTTTCGGTAGGAAATCTACAACGTATTCAGCACCACGATAAAGTTCAGTATGGCCTTTTTGACGACCAAAGCCTTTGACTTCAGTCACAGTGATGCCTTGAACACCAATTTCAGATAATGCTTCACGCACATCATCCAATTTGAAAGGTTTTACAATTGCAGTTACGAGCTTCATGTTTGTTTTCCTTCGGCTTATTTCACCAGTAAGGTTTTATGTTCAAATTTCATGCCAAGATTCCTAAGGTCGGGGGAAATTAGAAAGCCCGGCACGATGTTTCTTGCTCCTTTATTTTATACTTATAACGTATTGGAATCTGCACAAATTGGATATTTTTTATGTGGATTTTTACAATATTACTAATCGAAGCAGCCTATATTTTATCTGAAATACTGTCAGTCACTCTTGCAGCAATGCTACACTGTCCGCGCATTTATATGGCGATGGATCGGATTATGATTGAAACCCTGTTACAAGCAATTTTGCAGCAAGTTGAACAACCTAAAAAGGATCTGGAACACAATCTGCGTGCCCTGCTCAATGAAGCCGTTAGCAAGATGGATTTAGTGTCTAAAGAAGAGCTTGAACGCCAACGCACTGCCCTAAATAATGCCAATCAGCGTTTAAATGATTTACTAAAACAAGTCGAAGAGCTAGAAGAAAAAATCTCGATTAAAAAATAAGCACAACTACAGTGCACAAAAGACACGAGAACAATAAAAATAATGCACTATATTGGAACAACAATATGTCTTTTGCCAAAATTTATACGCGAGGCCTGTTAGGCCTGCATGCACCTTTAATTGAAGTCGAAGTCCATGTCAGTTCTGGCATGCCTTCCCTCACCATTGTGGGGCTTCCTGAAGCCGCAGTCAGAGAAAGTAAGGATCGGGTTCGCTCTGCCATTCTGAATAGTGGCTTTCAGTTTCCGACTAAACGCCTGACGATTAATCTGGCACCTGCCGATCTACCTAAAGATGGCTCACGTTTAGACTTGCCGATTGCGCTAGGAATTTTACTGGCCTCAGGGCAGCTTCCAGAAAATTGTACTGATAATCTTGAGTTTATTGGGGAGCTGGCCCTAGATGGTCAATTGCGGCCTGTAACAGGAATCCTGAGCATTGCAATCGCCTGCCAGCAGGCACATCACCAGCTGATCTTGCCTAGTCCGAATGCTCAGGAAGCCTCTCAGCTCCCGGATTTTCAGGTATTTGCTGCCAATCATTTGCAGGAAGTCTGTGCACATCTGGCTCAAGCAGAAACCTTGACCCCGTTTAAGACCAGTCCATTAGATCAGCACTCTTTTTATAAATTTGATCTGGTGGATGTGAAAGGACAATTGCGACCACGACGTGCCTTAGAAATTGCAGCTGCAGGTGGCCATTCCCTGCTGTTCCGCGGTCCACCTGGTACAGGTAAAACCTTGTTAGCATCGCGCCTCGCCAGTATTTTACCGCCCTTAAATACTCAGGAAAATCTGGAAGTTGCCAGTATCTATTCAATTGCCAATGCCAATCATCCCTTTGGCCAGCGGCCATTTCGGGCACCGCATCATACTGCTTCTGCCATTGCGTTGGTCGGCGGTGGCTCACATCCTAAACCCGGAGAGATCACACTGGCGCATTTGGGGGTGTTATTTCTGGACGAATTGCCTGAGTTTGACCGCAAGGTTTTAGAAGTGTTACGTCAGCCGCTTGAGTCCAAAGAAATTGTGATTTCGCGTGCTTCCCGGCAAATTACTTTTCCAGCCAATTTTCAGCTGGTGGCAGCCATGAATCCTTGTCCATGCGGTTATGCATTTAATCAGGACAGCCGCTGTCAATGTTCACCTGAAACCATCAAGCGTTATCAGAACCGGATTTCTGGTCCACTGCTAGACCGGATTGACCTGCATATTGATGTACCACCTTTACAAGCACAGGAGTTACAGGACAATAAACCTGTCGAAAACTCTGAAACGGTCAGACAGCGTGTGATCAGCGCCTATAATATTCAGATCGAACGGCAAAATGTCTTAAACATGAGTCTTAGTCCGAAACAACTGGAACAATATGCCCCTCTTGATCCACCAGCTCAGAAAATGATTGAACTGGCTCAACAGAAACTGAATTTATCAGCACGAGGCTATCATCGGATTTTGCGTGTTGCCAGAACCATTGCCGATCTTAACCAAAGTCCAAATATTCAGACTGGACATTTATCGGAAGCCCTGTCTTATCGCGGGCAGCACATTTAAATAATAAAAAAGGCGACTTAGAGTCGCCTTTTTTTATTTAGAGAAAATTAGAAGCTATAACCTAATCCGAATACTACTTTGTTCTTTTGTTTCACATCCATACGATCATAACCACCAATAATGTAATTGATGCTTGCAGTCACGCCAGTATCTGCAAGAGGTTTACTTAAACCGATATCAAAATGACGGAAACCAAAGCTTTCACTGGTCTCTTCTACATAGTCACCTGACTTTTCATAAGCATATAAACCTAAAGCGGTGTCTAAGCTAAAGTCATTCGGCAGTGCATAGCTGTAGGTACCTTTGATATAAGTATCCCCTGCATTCCCCCAAGTCGTATCTTCAAGAAGAGTTTGTGCTGTAATACCTAAATCTTTATAGTTCAGACCTAATAACAGCTCAAATCCATTCGTTTCTTCATCAGATTCATAATAATAGTAGTAAGTCGTACCGATCGTTAAACCCAAATCATCATTTACCGAATGGCTGTAGCCTGCATAGAAATTATTTTCAAAAGCATCACGGCCTTCTTCAACCAAAGAATAATCTAAGGTAGAACCCCACCAACCAGCATAAAAGCCAGAGGAATGATTATAGTCAAGCCCACCTTGTAAAGTAGCTCCGCTATTTTCAGGTGTGTTGGTAATCCCACGCAGGTTATAGCTTGAAAGTACACTGATATTCCCAGAAACTGAATGTTCAGCAGCTGGTTCATCCGCGAAAGTGAAAGAAGATGCAGCACCTAGTAAAGCAAAAGATAATACTTTAAATGTTGATTTCATTGTATGACTCCCCCAGATCGTCTGAGACGTTTTTATGATATTGATTAAACTCAAGTTCGAAATTTGCAAGAGCTATGCCAATCTGGAATAAAACAACGGAAATCTGATGAATAAAAATAAAATAAATCACTAGGTATTTGTTTTTAAATTATATTTAAATTTTTAAAAAAAGTACTTTGATAGATCCTTTTTAACATTAGCCCTTTTTCAAAGATTTATTTTCTTTTTTCGCCCTTATACATAATCATTTACAAGTTGCGCCATTTTGAAACTATTTTCGCTTTGATTAAATTTTGTGCTAAAAAAGGGTGCAGAGATAAAAGGTAAAGAAGCAAATTGCTTTATTCGATTTTTTGATTCTTACCCGAACTCAGAAATTTCTGGATTAAAAAGTTCAAAATAGTGCTAAGCAACAAAAAGTGACTCTCATAGAATGACTTTTTATTATTCGGAAATCTATCAGCATTTTTGGATTTACAAATATTTAAATTAAATATTTATAAATTAAAATTCAATAATTTATAATCAATTCTCACTTTTAAGAAATTATTAATGAATAGTCTGATACAGAAAATGAAGATTTTGAACACTCAACTTTCTAAGAATTTTAATTTTAAATATTATTGATGCACTCATGAGTCATACCCTTCAGAGAATTTAGATTTAAAAAATATCTTTGTTTTTATTTGTGTTTTTACTATATGGTCAGGATTTAGACTGTTAAATCTCTTACCATTATTCACTTTAGATTAAAAAAATCCCTCGACTTTAGTGGAGTATCGTAAATAAAAATGACATTTATTCAGCGAATCTTATACAATTCCTAAAAATTTCCATCAATTTGTATAAGGCTCTCTCCCAATGCAAAACACAAAAAAATTAACATTGGCAGTTTTGATTCAGGCTGCATTGATCTCAACCGCTTTTGCTAGCGAGCAAAGTGAGTCTAAAGGTTTTGTAGAAGATGCAGAAGGATCTGTACTTTTCCGTACTGGTTATTTATCTCGTGATAAGAAAAATGGCGTAGCAGATACAAGTTCAGCCGCACAAACTGCAATCGTGAAGCTGGATTCTGGCTTTACTCAAGGTGCAGTCGGTTTTGGTGCCGGGATCATCGGTGATGCTTCTTTCAAACTAGGAAACAACAAAAATGCCGGTAATGGCATGATTCCTCGTGAAAATGGTTTCAATGCTAAAGGTGAATACGTTAAAGGTGCTGGCGATACTTATGATCATTGGGCTCGTGGCGGCGCTTATGTGAAAGCTCGTGTATCTAATACCACTGCTGTATATGGTGCCCAAGTTTTAGATCTTCCTGTATTGGCATCAAATACTGCACGTCTCGTTCCTGAATACTTTGAAGGCGTATTAGTGACGAGTAATGAAATTGACAACCTGTCATTAACAGCTGGTAAATTTACTAAAAACCAATATTCAGACCAAATCAACTCTGATGGTAACGAGCTGGATCGTGCTGTTGTTTGGGGTGCGAAATATAAATTTAGTGATGCTTTAAATGCTTCTTACTATGGTACAGATATTAAAGACCGTTTAGACCGTCATTATGTGAATGCGAACTATAGCTATGCAGTAGCCAATGGCGGCACTTTAACTCACGATTTCAGTGGCTATCATACCGAGTGGGATAAAAAAGCTGACGGTGGTGCATATACTTATTCTCATACCACAAATGACTTAAGTAACTTAAGCAACAATATTTGGGCTATTTCTACCACTTACAATACTGGTCCGCACAATGTCATGGTGGCTTACCAACAAAATACTGGTAACACAGGCTATGACTATGGTTTGGGTCGCGGTGTAGGTGATGGCCATCAAACGATTTATCTACCAAACTCATACCTGTCTGACTTCATTGGTAATAATGAAAAATCAGCACAACTTCAATACACATTTGACTTCGGTGCTGTAAATGTTCCTGGTCTATCTTGGACTTCAGCATTTGTATATGGTTGGGATATTGATGTAGCAGGTAGTCCAGATCGTTCTCAGTTAGTTACTAATGATGCACAAGAACGTGAATTCTTTAACCAGGTGAAATACACTGTTCAATCTGGTTTTGCTAAAGATGCAAGCTTGCGTTTACGTCACTCTTACTACCGTGCAAGCAATGATTACCAATCTAAGTACATTGGTGACACCAACGAATGGCGTATCTGGTTAGACATTCCTGTGAAATTATTCTAATTCACCCGAATTTCAAGCCATAATAAAAAACCTGCACATTGTGCAGGTTTTTTTGTTTGAGCTTTAAAAAGTTAAAGACTCAAACTGAAAAGCAAATGAATTATTTATTTGCTTCTGCATAAGCTGCAATTGAGCTGAGTACTTCCTGTTTTGCAACATCAGCACCTTCCCAACCACTTAACTTAACCCATTTACCTGGTTCCAAGTCTTTGTAGTGCTGGAAGAAGTGTTCGATTTGGCTGATCAGTAATGGAGGAAGATCAGTATATTCTTGAACATCTTTGTAGATCGGAGTCAGTTTGTCATGTGGAACTGCAACCAGTTTCGCATCAACACCACCGTCATCTTCCATGTTCAGTTTACCGACAGGACGGCAACGAATTACAGAACCTGGCTCTACTGGATGTGGAGTTACCACCAATACGTCTAGAGGGTCGCCATCTAGAGAAAGTGTATTTGGTACATAACCATAGTTTGCTGGGTAGAACATTGCTGTACCCATGAAACGGTCTACAAATAATGCATCAGAATCTTTATCGATTTCATATTTGATTGGTGCTGCATTTGCAGGAATTTCGATAATGACATAGATGTCGTTTGGCGCATCTTTACCCGCTGGGATATTGCTGTAGCTCATAGCATCACTCTTTAACAAGTTATATCTTTTAAAAACCGCGACAATTATAACGGTTTTTACAGATTTTTTTTGATTTTAAAATACCGAACTGTAAATATCTCGGCCTGCCTTTATTTTTGGCTTAAGAGATTTTGATAATTAACAGCAGTAAGGTTATTGGACATAATAAGGATAACAGCCAGACAATTGAACGTAAGGTCGACCAGTTCGCCAGATAACAGATCCCATAGATGACCCGAAAAACCAGATAGGCAATCCCAAAGGTCATCACCAGACTTTGTGAAACGACCATATATTCTGCCATCAGAATCGAGGCGATGAAGAGTGGTAAGCTTTCAAAGCTGTTCTGCTGAGCAGCATTGGCGCGACTGGCCAGGCCTGTAGACTTTTCTAAAAATGCCCGTGGATTCTGATTGTCTTTTGCACGAAACCCTGCCGATTTTTTCGCAATCAAGGTAAAAACATAAGGTAAAAGACAAGCTGCCAAAATGAGATAGATAACCCCACTAATGCTATGCATCTGATTTTTCTCTTGAGAATTTTTATGTCTATCATAGCATGGCGTTTCGTGAATAAATTTTGTTAAATAGAGTGTTTTTATAAATGATTAAGGATTCACTATGGTCAGCCCTGATCAAAATGAAATGTTCGATGTCCTCGAGAAACAGCGCCAGCATCAACGTCAAGTGGATCGCGTATTAAAAATCGTATTACCGATTGTTGCATTTCTGATGGCCGTCATTTGTGCCAATATGAATATCTGGTCTCCCCTCTTCACCTTTGCCATCTTATGGATTGCCTTCTATGCCGTGGGCATCAAACGTATGCCGATCTGGCATTGGTTAGTCGCGATCATCATTTATTGCCTGATAGATAATATTCTCAGTTATGGCAGTTTTAATTTGAGAGGATTTAACCGCCAGTTTGGTACCATGTTTATTTTCTTGGGTGTGATCGGGGTAGGTCGTCCTTACTTCGACCGCTGGCTAATGAAAAAATAGAATTAAAAAAAGCGCCCTTAGGCGCTTTTTTTAATTGCAGGATTTATGCAGACTTACGTAGATCTTTACGCAGGATTTTGCCTACGTTAGATTTCGGTAACTCGTCCATAAATTCAACATAACGTGGGCGTTTATAACCGGTCAGGTTTTCTTTCGCAAATGCCAGAACTTCTTCAGTCGTCAATGAAGGATCTTTCTTCACAACGAACAGTTTTGGCACTTCACCTGATTTTTCATCTGGTACACCAATTGCAGCCACTTCCAGTACTTTTGGATGTTTTGCAACGACTTCTTCAATTTCAGAAGGATAAACGTTGAAGCCAGAGACCAGAATCATGTCTTTTTTACGGTCAACGATTTTGATATAACCACGTGAATCCATAACACCGATATCACCGGTACGGAAGAAGCCATTTACCATCACTTTATCGGTTTCATCCGGACGGTTCCAATAGCCTTTCATCACTTGAGGACCACGGATTGAGATTTCACCCTGCTCACCGAGTGCAACCTCATTACCGTCATCATCCAGAATTGCAACTTCAGTCAAAGGTAACGGAATACCAATCGTACCGCTAAATGCTTCAGATGCTGGTGGGTTCGCAGTTGCTACTGGAGAAGTTTCAGACAGGCCATAACCTTCAATGATGTTAGTGCCAGTAATTTTCTTCCAAGCTTCTGCAGTAGAAGGCAGAACAGCCATACCACCGCCCATCGCCATTTTTAAACGGCTATGATCCAGTTGCTTGAACTCTTCGTTGTTTACAAGCGCATTAAACAGCGTGTTCACAGCAGGGAAGAATGTTGGCTGGTATTTACGTAATTCTTTCATCACCGCAGGCAGATCACGCGGGTTAGGAATCAGAACGTTCGCCTGACCTTTATACATGCCGTAAAGTGCACAGACCATGAAAGCAAAGATGTGATAAAGCGGTAAAGCACAGAAAATACGGTCATCTGGCTGGCCATCTTGCGCACCGAATTTGCTCTGGAAGATACCGTCACACTGCAACAGGTTAGCAACCAGGTTACGATGGGTCAGTTCAGCACCTTTAGAAACACCAGTAGTACCACCTGTGTATTGAAGTACAGCAGTATCACTCAAAGTCAATTCAGGGCGTTTATAGTTGCTTGGGTTAACTTTATTCAGGGCTGCATTGAACTTGATGTGACCTGGAATATCCCATGCCGGAATCTGCTTACGTACTGAACGTAATACAAAGTTCACCAAAGTACCTTTTAAAGCACCCAGCATGTCACCCACAGAAGCAACAACAACGTGCTTCACAGGTGTTTTGCCAATAATTGACTGATAAACGCTTGCAAAGTTCTCAATAATGACCAGAACTTCAGCGCCAGAATCTTTTAACTGATGCTCAAGCTCACGTGATGTATACAGTGGATTTACATTCACCAGTACTAAACCAGCGCGGAACACCCCCAATGCTACGACCGGATACTGAAGAACGTTTGGCATCATTACGGCAACACGTGTGCCTTTTGCCAGACCCAAACTTTGTAAATATGCTGCGAATTTACGACTAGCTTCTTCCAACTCATTGAACGTTAAAGTCTTATCCATAAAGATAAAGGCATCACGTGAGCCAAATTTTTGGAAATTGCGTTCAAAAATATCAACCAGAGATGTATTTTCTGCTGGTAATTCTACAGTTTCTGGAATCCCTGTTTTTTGGTATTCAGCGAACCAAATTTTTTCCATAATGCCAATCTCTCCAATCATAATCCTTAGTAGTTCAACTGTTTTTTTCAATGCTGCACGTCATTTTTTAGACTTGTATATGTGCAACATTGCATCCATTTGTCGAATCGTTACTCATATATAACGTATTTCGATTCATGGATGCTAGTATTATCTTTGAATCAACAGTTTATTTGCTTTTTGATATCCACGTGGTAACAGGGTTCCTTTAGAGCCTCGTTTCCCAATATATTTTTGCAGGTCATCACCTTTAAGTTTTAATTGTTGCTGTCCTGCAAGCACTTGAATTGTTTCATCAAGTTTCAATATTGTCATGGATAAAATTTGATCTTTATCTTCAAGTTGTATCAATTTATTACCTTTACCTTTATTGAGTACAGGTAATTCCGACAGATCAACAACCAGTAGACGGCCAGCTGAACTGAGTAGTGCAACATGAGTTGCGTCTTCCAGCGGTTGCAGGTCCATGACCTGTGCACCTTCAGATAGATTCAAGAAAGCCTTACCTGCTTTGGCATTGGTATCCAGCTGCTTGGCCTGGGTTTTAAATCCATAGCCTTTACTGCTGACTGCCAGGATTTCCGCATCATCTTCAGCGACCAACACCTGCTTGAAGCCTACCCCACTTGCCGGAGACAGTTTTGAACTCAATGGTTCACCAAGTCCTCGTGCCGATGGCAGGCTATTGATTGGCAAGCCATAGCTACGGCCACTATCATCTAATACATAGACGCGCTGATTAGACTTACCTTGGGCATGACTAAGGTATTGATCGCCCGCACGGAAATTCAGATTTTCAGCATCCACCTCATGCCCTTTGGCACAGCGAATCCAGCCCGCTTCAGACAATACGACCGTTACAGGATCCGCTGGCAGCATTTCAGTTTCATCAATTGCAGCGGCTTCGGCACGTTGTACGATTGGAGAACAGCGATCATCCCCAAACTTCTTGGCATCTTCTTTTAATTCATTGATGATCAAGGTTTTTAAAGATTCTGGATTAGCCAGCTGTTCACGAATCACGGCAGCTTTAGCTTCCAGCTCCTCCTGTTCACGGCGCAATTCTATTTCTTCAAGCTTGGCCAGATGACGCAGTTTAAGTTCCAGAATAGCTTCGGCCTGAATCTCATCAATACCGAACCGTTCCATCAACACCGGTTTAGGCTGATCTTCCTCACGAATAATCCGAATCACTTCATCAATATTTAGGTAAGCAATGATCAAACCGCCGAGAATATGCAAGCGTTTTTCGATCTTATTCAGATGGTATTGCAGACGGCGAGTGACGGTGGTTTTTCGGATTTCAATCCATTCCAGCAGAATACGACGAATCGATTTCACCTGTGGACGGCCATCCGCGCCAATCATGTTCATATTGACGCGATAGCTGGATTCGAGATCAGTGGTCGCAAACAGGTGGCTCATTACTGCTTCCGCATCAATACGGTTCGAACGCAGTACCACCACTAAACGTGTTGGATTCTCATGATCCGATTCATCACGAACATCAGTGACCAATGGCAGTTTTTTCGCCTGCATTTGATCTGCAATCTGGCTGATGATTTTTGAACCGGATACCTGATACGGCAATTCGGTAATCACGATTTCATTTTTATCAATGATATATACCGCACGCATGCGGTAACTGCCACGACCTGTCGTCTGAAGTTTAAGCAGTTCGGAGGGTGGCGTAATAATTTCCGCTTTGGTCGGTAAATCCGGTCCCGGAATGTATTCTGCCATTTTGGCATCGGTCAGGTTCGGATTACGGATCAGGGCGATAGTACCTTTCACCACTTCGCGCAAGTTGTGCGGTGGAATATCGGTCGCCATCCCCACAGCAATCCCGGTAGTACCATTTAACAGGATATTCGGAACACGTGCCGGCAAGTTGATCGGTTCTTTCATCGAACCATCAAAGTTATCCTGCCAGTCACAGGTACCCTGTCCTAGTTCGGATAAAAGCAGTTCACTATATTGCGATAGCTTGGCTTCAGTATAACGCATCGCTGCAAAGGATTTAGGATCATCCGGTGAACCCCAGTTGCCCTGTCCTTCAATAAACGGATAGCGATAACTGAATGGCTGCGCCATTAAGACCATGGCTTCATAACAGGCCGAGTCACCATGCGGATGATATTTACCCAGTACATCCCCGACAGTACGTGCCGATTTTTTCGGTTTGCTGGTCCATTTCAGGCCCAGTTCACTCATGGCATAGACAATACGGCGCTGTACCGGTTTCAAACCGTCACTGATATGTGGCAATGCACGATCCATAATCACGTACATGGCATAATTTAAATAAGCTTGTTCGGTAAATTCGGCTACGGAACGGTTTTCTGTCGCATGATGCGCAAGGCTTGTCATAACAACCTATAATCCTAAAATTCGTTTTTGTATCAATGTTTCTTATGCTAAGTCGCGGCTGTGTGCTGCACAAGGGCAGTAAACTACACAGCGCGACAAATCGTGTCTTATGGGCTAAAAATATCCACTTTATAGCAGCTGAGCAACTAAAAAATCACCAACCTTATAAACCCATAGATTCTAGCGTCTTGCCCTTGGTCTCTTCACCCAGGACTAAAATGACCACAGCTACTGCGATTAATACTGCAGTAAACATGGTAAAGACGTAACTGAAACCATTTGGCATCCCCATCAAATGGGTTACGGCAAAGGGTGCAGCAATCCCGCCAATACGACCAATTGCACCCGCCCAGCCTGAGCCGAAAGCACGGATATTGGTTGGATACTGTTCTGGTGTATAGGTATAAAGAACGCCCCATGCTCCCAGATTAAAGAAGGACATCAGACAACCCCAGATCACGATCTCGGTGACACTACCGGACTGGCCAAAGAAATAAGCAGAGATGGCACACATGCCAATAAAGCCAGCTAAAGTTGCCTTACGACCGAGTTTTTCGACTAGCCATGCTGCCGCAATATAACCTGGCAATTGCGCCAGAATCATAACTAGGACGTATTCAAAAGACTGCACGATGGTATAGCCTTCCTTGACCAGAAGGCTTGGTAACCAGGTAAAAATACCATAATAGGAGAAAACGATCCCAAACCAGATTAGCCACAGCATCAAGGTGCGGCGGGCAAAAATACCACTCCAGAGCTGGGTAAACGAGATATTCTGCTTGGCAGCCACAGGTTTAACTTCAAAGATTTCCATAACTTCGACGCCGCATTTGCGCTCAATCTTTTTAACCAGAGCCTGGGCTTCATCTACCCGGCCACGATTGATCAGATACGGCACCGACTCAGGCACCAGTTTCCAGATTACGATGGCATACAGTGCCGGTATCCCGCCAATCATGAATGCAGCTTGCCAGCCAAAATCAGGAATCACAAAACGTGACACTAGTGCAGCCACCAGCCAGCCCAAGCCCCAGAAACTTTCCAGCAGCACAATGAAACGGCCACGTACCCGTGCCGGAATATATTCACTGACCAGTGTCACCGCAACCGGCAACTGACCACCCAATCCCAGACCGACAATAAAACGGAATACCAGTAACCAGGTCAGATTTGGCGCAAAGGCACAAGCAGCAGTCGCCAGACTATACACCACCAGCGTACTGGCAAATACCGTTTTACGTCCCCAGCGATCCGCCAGTCCACCTGAGAAAATCGCCCCAATCGCCATACCGATAAAACCGATCGAAACTACCCAGCTTTTCTGGTCAGCGGTCATCTGCCAGTCTTCAGCCATTTTCGCCAGAATAAAGGAAATCAATCCCGTATCCATGGCATCAAACATCCAGCCAAGACCAATCACCCATAAAAGAGTGTAGTGGAACTTGCCGATCGGCAAGCGCTGTATCCGAGAAACTAAATCCATAACAAAAATCTCTGATCAGGTGAAACGGGAGGTGCTGCTGTCCCAACAGGAGGTTTGATTTTTTATTTTTTTATACTACGAATGCGTACACCTGCGGGAAGTTTTCCCTCCCGCAGTTACCATAATTCATATCAAGATTCGTCTTTGGATGAAGCAGACTGTTCGTCATCATCCTTATAGATAAACTTCGGCATTTCCAGACCGAAATAGATTGCAATCAGACGCAAACTAAAGCCAAAAATCAGGGTGGAAATAATGGTCAGTTCGAGTGACAGACCGAAATTGCTGCAGAGCCAGTAGAAAATGACCGCCACAAAGGAAATACTGGCATACAGTTCACGACGGAAGACCAAGGGCACATCATTACATAAAATGTCACGTAAAATACCGCCCGATACTCCGGTCAGAACCCCGGCGACCGCACTGACTACAAAGCCATGCCCCATTTCCAGTGCAATCTGACAGCCAATGATGGTAAAGCCGATGAGGCCCAAAGCATCCAGTACCAGGAAGATATTGCGTAAATGACGCATCCATTTGGCAATCAGGATGGTGATAAAGGCGGCACAACAGGTCAGCACCAGATATTCCGGGTGTTTGACCCAGGTCAAGGGATAGTGGCCAAGCAGTACATCACGTACCGAGCCACCACCGAGCGCCGTGACACAGGCAATAATCATGACCCCGAACCAGTCCATACTACGCCGACCGGCAGACAAGGCTCCGGTCATGGCTTCAGCGGTAATTGCAATAATATAGATGACGGTCAGTAACATCGCCCTGCTTCCACCTGAGGCTTTGAGATGGCGGCTATTCTAAGCTAAATCTATATGAAAATTATAAAAAATGCGCACAACATTGCTTAAATTTTTTCCCGGAGCCACAGATGCACGGCTGTTTCATTGTAAGCTGTTGATCTGTCGTTGGATCCAGAAAGTACCAGCGATTCTCGAACTTCACAAAATGTGAAATTTCATGATGAATCTGGGCCTGCTTGCCATCGTGATAATGTGCTTTGAACTCGACCAGCGCATGGGTCTTGTCCAGTTTTTCATTCGCCTGCACGATTTCCAGCTTCAGCCATTGATTACTTCGGCTCCATTCAGCAATGGCTGGCATGTCCAAAGCCTTCTGCTGTCCACGGGCAGTAGTCTGCTGGATATAATCAATTTCATGCTTGGCAAAGGCACTATAACGCGAGCGCATTAATTGCTCGGCGCTTTGGGCAAATTGCTGCCCCTGATGCAGTGGCTGGCAACAGCTTGCGTATTCACCTCGTCCACATGGACATGCTTCTGACATATTGATTCCATAAAAAATAGCCCGACAATGCGGGCTATTTTAGCAAAATTTTAGCTTTGCCCTTCGGGCGTTGAATTAGTCTTTCCGGTTCGCTGGGGCAATAATATGCACCTTATCAATCTTGTGGCCGTCCATAGTAACCACCTCAAAGATATAGTCATCTGATTCGAGTTTTTCACCATTTTCCGGCAAGCGCCCCAGATGGAACAGGATATAACCCGACAATGTCGAGTATTCTTCAGTTTCATTGACCAGATCACGATCCAGAAGCAGTGACACATGGCGAATATCGGTTGAACCATCCAGAATCAGGCTGCCATCTTCCAGGCTTTCTACGGCTGCTTCTAGTTGGTCTTCATCCGGGAATTCACCGGCAATTGCTTCCAGCACATCAATCGGTGTCGCTACCCCTTCAATGGAACCATATTCATTCAATACCAGTGCCATTTGTAGCGGTGCCTGACGCAACTGATCCATCACCATTAAGACCTGAGCATTTTCATGCACAATTACTGGTTCACGCAGATGTTTTTCGAAGTCCAAAATACCTGTTTCGATGTATTCATTCAGGACTTTATGGGTCAATACCACACCGGCAATATTGTCCAGTTCACCACGCGCCACAATCAGGCGTGAATGGCTCATATGCAATAACTGCTCTTTGATACTGGCATGATCATCTTCCAGATCAATCCATTCCAGTTCAGGACGTGGTGTCATCACCGACTTCACTGGGCGTTCTGACAAGCCAAGTACGCCCTGCACCATAACGCTATGGTAGACCCCACTTTCATTATCATCAAAGACTTCATCAGCAAAGGCACGAGTCGCCAGTACATCTTCCGGTTCAGAAGAATCATTGTCCTGAGCCGGTTTCCCCCCCAGCATACGCATTACGGCAGACGCAGTACGGTAACGCATATCAGTCGTGGTGACCATTTTTTCCTGATTGCGTTTCATGGTCTGGTTAATGAACTCGACAATTACCGAGAAACCAATCGCGGCATATAGATAGCCTTTTGGAATATGGAAACCGAAGCCTTCAACCACCAGCGAGAAGCCAATCATCATCAGGAAGCCCAGACAGAGAATCACTACTGTCGGGTGCTTGTTGACGAAATCCATCAGCGCTTTAGAGGCCCACAACATGATACCGACTGCGATAATCACCGCGATCATCATCACAGACAGGTCTTTAACCATGCCAACTGCAGTAATCACACTGTCGAGCGAGAACACGGCGTCCAGTACCACGATCTGCACAATCACCATCCAGAACACCGCCTGAACCGGATTTTCTTCCTTGGTTACAGGTTTAGCTTCCAGACGCTCATGCAATTCCATGGTGCCTTTAAACAGCAGGAATACACCACCGAATAATAAGATCAGGTCGCGTCCTGAAAATGGATGCTCAAAGATATGGAATAGCGGTTCGGTAAGCGTTACGACCCAGGCAATCGATGCCAGTAACACCAGTCGCATTAACAGCGCTAAACCCAGACCGGTAATACGCGCCGCATTACGCTGTTCGGGTGGAAGTTTTTCAGCCAGAATTGCAATAAAGACCAGGTTATCGATCCCGAGTACAATTTCAAGAACAATCAGTGTGAGTAAGCCAATCCAGGCAGAGGGATCTGACATCCATTCAAAAATCATCGCATCTGCTCCTCTAACCGAGGAGAAAGGCAAGTATTTGCATGATGAGATACAGGTTGATACCCGACTTGAATTAAAGACTTGATAATGTGACGTTTTATTAAATTAAAGCGCCAACTTCGACTACCCATGTGAGTTCTATTGTAGTAAGACAGACTTTCAGTATATCAAGAACACCATGAAATTCACCTGTTTTCATCCGGGATTATGGATGAATTTGAATGAAAGATTTTGTCCTAAAATGAGGTCAGCTCATGGAATTGTCATATTTGTTAACTAAGTTATAGTAAGTAGATAAAAAAATGATAAGGTGAAAAAAATAAATGCAAAGTGTAATGAAAATGACCGATTATTTTAATGATAACTCCCCAAAAACAACACGCCCGCTAGTGGCTTTATACTGTGGCTCTCGTGCCGGCAACAAACCGATTTATCTGGAAAAAGCGATTCAACTTTCTCAAGGTCTGGCCGAACATGGTTTTGGTCTGGTCTATGGCGGCGCCAGTATTGGTCTGATGGGTCAGGTGGCAGACACCATGATTCAGCATGGTGGTGAAGCGGTGGGGGTGATTCCGGAATTTATGCTGGATTATGAGATTGCTCATCCTCAACTCACAGAACTGCATATTGTCACCAGCATGCATCAACGTAAGGCCATGATGGCAGACCGAGCCTGTGCCTTTGTCGCCTTGCCGGGTGGATTGGGAACATTTGAAGAAATTCTGGAAATTGCGACCTGGGGTCAGCTAAATCAGCATCAAAAACCGATGATGCTGTATAACGTCAATGGTTTTTATAATCCACTGATTGCCCAGCTTGATCTTGCCGTGCAGGAAGGCTTCTTACCACCCCAGCATCGGGCTAAACTGATTGTCTGTGAACATGCAGATCAGATTTATACCACCTTGCTGAATCTGGATGCTCCGCAACGTTTTGTGGTTTAAATTTTCTCGTCTGCTTTAGATAGCAATGATTTAAAGCCATAAAAAAGCGAGCTTGATGCTCGCTTTTTTCATTTATATACAAAGATATTAACCGGAAATCGTGTGATAGAACCAAGGCAAAGTCGTCGCCAGGAATACACTAATGGCTAGGCCAAACATCAGTTTCATGGCATCTTTGCTGACATTCCGTGAAGTACGGTGTTTATTGACTTCGGTCACCAGCATCGAAATCGCAAATTCACGACCAGCCAGTAACCCCAAGAATACCCAAGTGGTACTCATCGGGATGTTACTCCACTCTTTGAACACCAGCAGAATCAGCGCATAAATGAAGTCGATAATCGTAGCAGAACGGACATCGGTCACTCCGGTCTTGGTATCGACAATATTCTGGATAGCTCCACCACGCTGGTAAAGAATCATGCCTAGCAGGATGACAAATACAGAAATGGCAAAGATCAGGAACTCAAACGGCACCTGACGCGGCACATAAACAAAGATATTGGCCAAATCCTGGATCAGCCACTGGCTCCACAGAAATGCCGTAGATAACCATTGCAAGGCCATCCACATCGGAGAATGTTGCTGATCGCGGGTTTCACTGAAATAGACCGCGAGTTTTTTCATGACCAGACGATAGATAATAATCGCCACAAAGAAAGCGACGGCGTAACCCATCATTGACTTGGTCAGCATGGAACCCAGACTGTTCGGGGAGAAGATCGTGAGCACCAAGAAAGTAGTACTCACCGGAATACCATATTTAGTCAAAATGATCAGTAAAAGGGGTGGTACCACATATAGCCAGGTGACCCCATCTTCAGGGAAAGGAATGGTTTCCAGACGTCCATAAGAAGCATCCCCTACTCCAGAGGCAAACCAGCCATAAATTAACACCACAACCAGAATAGTACTGATGTAAATCCAGAGTACCCACCATGGGCGATGTGAGTTCGATGAAATAAATGTTCCTAATGTTTGCGGAACATCATTCCCCACGATGGAATAGGCGGCCAAACAGAAGCCAACTACCATCAGAATCTCGATGGTCATAAGTACAAAACCTTTTACTAGACAGTTCCCAGTACAGCAGCTCTGGAAGTTTGCCCCAGATTATGACGGTTTTATTTCATTTTCATGACATTTCTGTCATATTTTTTGTAGCCTGCTCCTTACAAAGAAGCTTGAAGTGTTCCAAAAATGACCTATTTATCAATCCGTATAAGTTTGAGATGTTCACAGTATAGAAATATATCTTTTACCCTTTCTCTTCAATAACTGAAATCAGGCTGTGAATTCATTAGCATTTTGTCTACACGACTCCTATTCACAATCGTTTTTATTTCAGTCACACTGCTGCATAGATTTCTTTAAACTATTCAAAATATATGATTTTTTAAATCCATGAATGTCACGCCTACGCATCAATCCCTACAACCTGAATTCAGACTGCTGGTCTTGCTGGTATCGATTGGCTTTTTCATGCAGGGCCTCGATACCACGATTATCAATACGGCCTTACCTGCGATTGCCAGGAATCTGCAGGAAGATCCGCTACGGATGCATAGTGTGGTGGTGGTCTATGTGCTCTCTGTGGCGGCCTGTATTCCCTTGAGTGGCTGGCTGGCAGATCGCTTTGGAGTTCGGAATATCTATTTTGCAGCGATCATTATTTTTGCTCTGGCCTCACTCGGCTGTGCCTGGTCTGAGAATCTGAATGAACTGCTGGTTTATCGGGTATTTCAGGGTATTGGCGGTGCTTTGCTGCTCCCAGTCGGACGACTGGCCATGCTGAAAATTATTCCTCGTACCCAGTTTCTGTCTGCCATGAGCCTGATGAGTCTGGCTGGATTGATGGGCCCTCTGATCGGCCCGACCTTAGGTGGCTGGATGGTGGAGTACCTGTCCTGGCACTGGATTTTCCTGATCAATCTGCCGATTGGTCTGCTGGGTGCATTGATTACCTTTAAAGCTATGCCGAATATCACTGAACCGACGGTACAGCGTTTTGATTTTGGCGGTTTTATTCTGCTGGTCATTGCGATGATTGGTTTGTGTCTGGGGATTGAAAACTTTGCCAATCCACAATACCCCCTGTGGTGGAGCTTAAGTCTGGTCGGAAGTGGTCTGATTGCCTCACTCATCTATGCCTATCATTCACATACTCATCTGAACGCGCTTTTTCGTAGTAAATTATTTAAAAATAAGATCTATTCGATTGGCATTTTGGGTAATTTCTTTGCCCGGCTCGGCGGTAACTCGATTCCGTTTTTGCTGCCTTTAATGTTGCAGGTCGCTTTTGGTTTTGAACCTTTTATTACCGGTTTACTGATGATTCCAACCGTACTCGGTTCTTTAGCATCTAAACCGATTATTCGTAAAATCATTCAGCGTTTTGGTTATCGCAAAGTCTTGTTGATCAATACTTTGCTGGTCGGTTTGTGTATCGCCAGTTTCGCCTTAACTACGGCGGAAACCCCAATCTGGCTAAGAGCCATTCATTTCTTTGTGTTCGGAATTCTGAATTCGCTGCAATTTGTCTCAATGAATACGCTGACTTTAAAAGATTTAAGCCAGCAGGATGCCAGCAGCGGCAACAGTTTCCTGTCGATGATCATGATGCTGTCGATGAGTATCGGGGTGGCACTGGCAGGTACGCTAGTGAATATGTTTAGTGCCTACTTCGGCCCTGAGCAGCTGGATAATGCCTTCCACGTTTCACTGCTCTGTCTGGGCTGTATTAACATTATTGCTGCCTATATTTTCTGGCATATCCCCAAAAACACGCCAGTCTAGGGCAGAATATATACTCGATATGAATATCCGTAAATCAGGCCACCACTCACAATGAAAGCAGCTCCCACCTCTAGCAACTGGAAAAAATACTCAGTGATTGCAGTCGGGCTGCTGATTACGCTTGTGGTGACGACTGTACTTTATCTACTGGTTTTCAAACAGCCATCAGCGCATGCAGCAGATTATCCGATTCATGGTTTCGATGTTTCCCATCATCAGAAAGAAATAGACTGGAAGAAAATCCCGAAACAGAAATATAAATTTGTCTATTTAAAATCTACAGAAGGCGGTGATTTTAAAGATACCAAGTTTCAGGAATACTGGCTGCAGGCCCGAGAACAGGGCTTTCTGGTCGGTGCTTATCATTTTTATCGGCTTTGCCGCGATGGCAATATTCAGGCTCAGAATTTTATAGAGTCGGTTCCGCGTAAAATGGATGCCCTGCCCCCTGTCATGGATCTGGAATATGACAGCAAATGCATCAATCACTACTCCAAAGAGCAGCTGCTCAAGGAAATCCGGATTATGTATGATGCCTTAAAACACCATTATGGCAAGCAGCCGATCTTCTATGTGTCAAAATCTTTTTATAACATTGTGCTGGCGGGAGAATTTGCTGACGTACCGCTCTGGGTACGTGAGTACCAAGGTTTGCCAGATTTAAAGGATCAGCCTAAATGGACCTTCTGGCAGCATACCAGTCAGGGCGAAATTCCCGGCATTGCCCGTACTGTGGATCTGAATGTGTTTTATGGCTCGGAGCAGGACTGGATCAAATTTTTACAGCAGAACAGTATTCCCACCCAAGATTAGCCCAAGCCTCCGGCCAAGAAATAAACCCT
The DNA here is from genome assembly GCF_000369625.1 of Acinetobacter variabilis. GTDB lineage: Bacteria > Pseudomonadota > Gammaproteobacteria > Pseudomonadales > Moraxellaceae > Acinetobacter > Acinetobacter variabilis. The sequence goes on along the minus strand of NZ_KB850112.1, from coordinate 288,410 downwards.
ATTTCTCCCTGATTCAACCATAAAATGGATATTGAATCCTTTAGGCAGGATATGCTTCATATTGAATAATGCTTTAGCTTGTTTACTTATTAATCTGGTCTCTTCCCAATCCAGCTAAAGCCACTTAAGATATTGGATATGCGCAAAATTATTCATATCGATATGGATGCTTTCTACGCCTCGGTCGAGCTGCGTGAACGTCCGGAGCTGAAAACTTTGCCTGTGGTGATTGCCTCACATCATCCCCGGGCAGTAGTGGCGGCTGCCTCCTATCCGGCCCGCGAGTTCGGACTACGTTCTGCCATGCCGATGACTCAAGCACGTAAGCTCTGCCCTCAGGTCATTGTGATTGAACCGGATTTTGCCAAATACCGTCAGGTCTCTGCGCAGATTCACCAAATTTTTCAAATTTATACTAAGGTCATCGAACCGCTTTCACTAGATGAAGCTTATCTGGATGTCACCGAAAATTTACAGCAGATTCCGAGTGCCACTGAAGTAGCAATGTGCATTCGTGAAGATATTTTTCAAACTACTGGACTAACCGCTTCTGCCGGCGTGGCCCCGAATAAATTTCTCGCTAAAATCGCCTCCGACTGGCATAAACCGAATGGAATCTGTGTTATCAAACCTTCACAAATACAGCGTTTTATTCAGGATCTTCCTCTGAAGAAAATTCCCGGTGTAGGCAAAGTCACTCAAGAAAAACTAAAAAGTTTGAATCTGGAAACCTTGGGAGATTTACAGCAGATTGAAGAAGCAATCCTGATTCAGCATTTTGGCAAATATGGACGGCGTCTTTTTCTTTATGCTCAAGGCATTGATGATCGGCCAGTCGAAGCTGAACGGGAACGCCAGCAGATTTCCAAGGAAACGACTTTCGATGATGATCTGTATTTACCGCAATGCCAACCTTACTGGCAGCCATTAATTGCCCAGCTCTGGCAGAGCCTGGAAAAAAAGCAGCTCTCTGCCCGCGGGGTTACTGTGAAACTGAGAATGAAAAATTTTCAGACCATGCAGCATAGTAAAAGCTTCAGCCAGTTGCTGCGTAGCCCGCAAGAACTGGAGCAGGCTTTACACTTACTGCTTCAAGAGATGCATATTACTCCTCAACTGCAATTTCGGCTGATTGGGCTTGGCGTTTATCAGCTCGCTGCACGTGAAACAGAAACACAATTGCTGCTGCTTTAGGCCTATTTTGTACAAGTATTAGACGTTAGTTTAAAAATACGGCAACTTTGTTTTTACATTTTGAATTTTTGGAGTACTCTATCTGCGCAATGCATTATCCATGTATGTGCTGAGATGCTGAAAATCACCTTTACTTTCAGCATACTGTCCTGTGATTGGCGTGACGATCAAATCCGAATATTACAGGGCAACTCTGATGTATCTCATGGAATCCCTCCCTGCATGTCCTCTGTAAATTCTTCTGTTATTCAAGAACGACGCGCGCGTAAAGCGGCGTTATCCAGCTTTGTTGGTGCTGTTGTCGACTGGTATGATTTTCTCCTTTACGGCATTGTTGCAGCCTTAATTTTTAAAGACCAGTTTTTCCCCAGCATTGGTGCCAATATGGGCACCTTAGCGGCACTAGCGACCTTTGGTGTTGGCTTTCTGTTTCGCCCTCTAGGCGGTGTGGTATTTGGTCATTTCGGCGACAAGCTCGGCCGCAAGAAAATGCTAGTTCTGACTGTGGTCCTGATGGGGATTTCTACCGTCGGGATTGGTTTTTTACCTAATTTCGAAGCTATTGGCTGGTGGGCACCGGTTTTACTGGTGACACTGCGTGCCATTCAAGGCTTTGCAGTCGGCGGTGAATGGGGTGGTGCTGCCCTGATGGCGGTGGAAAATGCCCCTAAAGGCAAAAAAGCCTTTTATAGCAGTGGCGTTCAGGTCGGCTATGGCGTAGGTCTGGTACTGGCAACGGGTGCAGTATCGATCATTATTGCTACACTGGGTGAAGAGGCTTTTGCTGAATGGGCTTGGCGGATTCCATTTATTGCCAGTATCGTACTGATCGGAATTGCGATGTGGATTCGCCGTGATCAGGATGAATCCCAAGAATTCGTAGAGAAAGTGATTAAGGCAGATCATCATCCAGAAAAACTGCCGATTTTGCAAGCCATCAGCAAACATCCGAAAGCCTTTTTCTATATTATTGCCTTACGTTTGACCGAACTGCTGACCATGTATCTGGTCACCAACTTTGCCCTGAACTATTCCACCAACAACCTGGGCATGGACAAACAGTTCTTCCTTAATATCACCCTGATGGTTGGTGCGATTAGCTGTTTCAGTATTCCTTTCTTTGCTTGGCTATCCGATAAAATTCAGCATAAAACTATGTGTGTTTGGGGTGGCCTGATCGGTGCACTGTCTGCCTTTCCGTTCTTTATGGCACTGGATGCACAAAATACCTGGATGATTATTGTCGGTGCCATTCTACTGGCCAATGTCGCGCATGACATGGTGGTCAGCGTGCATCAACCGATTTTTACCTCGCTATTTGGTACGGAATACCGCTATAGCGGTGCCGGAGTCGGTTATCAGGTCGCCAGTATTATTGGCGGTGGTTTTACCCCAATGATTGCAGCCTCCTTAGTGATTTGGGGTGATGGTTCATGGCATTATGTAGCCATCTATCTTGCGATAGGCTGCCTATTGACTGCATTAGTCGCAGCCTTGATGCCAAAAACCAAGGATTAAGCTGATGTCTGTTCAACGTTTGCATGTTTCACAACGCTTTTCTGAGATCGCCATTGCCGGCAATCTGGTTCATCTTGCCGGCCAGCTGGCGACAGATCTGGATCTAGATATCAAAGGTCAAACCCAGCAGACACTGGATATTATCGATCAGTTCCTGGCGGATGCCGGTACCGATAAAAGCCAGATCATGTCTGTGACGATTTATCTCAAAGATATTGAAAAAGATTATGCAGCGTTTAATGAAGTCTGGGATGCCTGGGTATCGGATATTCAAGCCCTGCCCCGCACCTGTGTCGAAGCTAAACTGTATGATCCACGCGTGTTAGTGGAACTGACTGTCGTAGCCGTCAAACCTGAATAGACTTCTATTCAGGCCTAATTGCTACTCATCTAAAATAGAAAAAAGTATGCACTTGGCATACTTTTTTCATTTAGGTTCTATCAGCTTAATGCTTTGACTTTACGTCGTTCCAAATCTGAATAGAGATGATATTTTTTGAGATCATTCACAGCAGTAAATCTCTTGTCTTTACTGGAATGCTCCTGCTCACGCAGGAAATCTCCTCGTAACTGATAATATTCCGGTACATCTTCATAGCGAATGACCCGATAACCGGCCATAGTCAACAAAGCATCCTGAAATTGTGCCTGCTGTGGACGTTTTAAAATCACCGGATCATCGACGGCTACAATGGCAACAATCTGGTATTGCTGATCCAGAATCACAAAATCTGCAATCAGATCACGATACTTGTGCCGGGTACGACCAAATTTGGTGGTAAGTAGTGCATCATAAGAAACATGTGCCAGTACAATGTAATTTGGCAACACTTCTTTAAGGCGTGTAAACGTCAGTTGTTCATTTGGATTAAAAATAGCGCGCTGTTTTAAGGCACTGTCTTGTGGTTTTGGGCTATTCCTTAGCTGCTTCCATGCCATGAGCACGACACAGAACACCAAGAAACTCCCTATAATCATATAGGTGGTCATGACTCAATCCTTGCATTCTTATAATCATTCTTGCTTTTATTGTTATCCAGTATAAACCCATACTATTTTTAAAATTGCCCTGCTACCATTCTGTGTAGAGACCAATACAATTCGTAGCAAAACTTGATTGCCGGTTACTTAAAAACCGCTTTTTGCTATTTCAATAGAAATTAGGGTTAAATCCTTATACGCGACTGTAAAATAGTCTCCTGATAGATCGCAATATAAATCGGTTGAACTGTAAGACAATTCCGACTAAGTGTTATTTTTATATCATTTTTCAAAAATTTAAATCGACTAAAAATAAAATATTTTACACTTTAATTGAGAACCCAAAAGCTGCATCAATAAAGTCTGAACATAAAAAAAGACACCGAAGTGTCTTTTTTATCAGCTTAATCAAGCACGTGATTTTGGCTTTGATTTTCCTTTCGGTTTAGGGCCACCGAATGGCTTTTTCGCATCACCGGTTTCACGCGGTGGCAGACCGGTATGCTGGGTCAGAATCTGGCCTTTTTTCGGACGATTATTCTGAGCTTGGCCTCTATTACCTGGATTACCGGTACGTTTCTGTGAATCGCCCGCAACCGTCGAGTTCTTCTTACGTGCAGACTGGTATTGCCCATCTGTACCTGCAGGTTGATAGGTTGGAATCAGATGCTGCTTCGAGTTACCAATCAAGTCCTGACGCCCCATTTCCTTCAAGGCTTCACGCAATAAAGGCCAGTTGTTTGGATCATGGTAACGCAAGAAAGCTTTATGCAGGCGACGACGCTTTTCACCTTTCACGATGTCCACATCTTCAGTATAACGCGCGACTTTCGCCAGCGGGTTTTTACCGGTGTAGTACATGGTGGTTGCAGTCGCCATCGGTGACGGATAGAAAGTCTGTACCTGATCGGCACGGAAACCATTCTTTTTCAACCAGATCGCCAAATTCATCATGTCGTAATCCGTAGTTCCCGGATGCGCCGCGATGAAGTAAGGAATCAGATACTGTTCCTTACCGGCTTCCTTACTGAAACGGTCAAACATCTGCTTGAAGCGGTCATACGTCCCGATCCCCGGTTTCATCATCTTGGATAATGGACCTTTCTCGGTATGCTCCGGTGCAATCTTCAGATAACCACCCACGTGATGGGTGACCAGCTCTCTAACATATTCCGGATTCAATACAGCAAGGTCATAACGCAGACCAGAACCGATCAGAATCTTTTTAATACCCGGTAAAGCACGTGCCTTACGATACAACTGAGTCAACGGTGCATGGTCGGTATGCAGATTTTGACACACACCCGGGAACACACAAGACGGCTTACGACAGTTCTTTTCAATCTCAGGGTCCTTACATGCCAAACGGTACATATTGGCTGTTGGACCACCTAAGTCAGAAATAATCCCTGTGAAGCCCGGTGCGGTATCACGAATTTTTTCCACTTCACGCAGAATCGATTCTTCCGAACGGTTCTGAATAATACGACCTTCATGCTCTGTGATTGAACAGAAAGTACAACCACCGAAACAGCCACGCATGATGTTCACCGAGAACTTGATCATGTCAAAGGCTGGGAAACGTGCATTACCGTATGATGGATGCGGTAGACGTGCATATGGCAGGTCAAACACATAGTCCATTTCTTCCGTGGTTAACGGAATTGGCGGTGGGTTTAACCACACATCGCGCTCACCATGTTTTTGGACTAAGGCACGCGCATTCCCTGGGTTAGTTTCCAGATGCAGAATACGGTTCGCATGCGCATACAGCACAGGATCATTCGCGACTTCTTCAAAAGAAGGCAAACGAATCACTGCTAATTCACGTGGTGGTAATTTATGTTTAATCGCTTTAGATGCCGGTTGTAGCTGCACGATTTGCGTATCTGGGTCCAGGTTATCCCCTTCACGCACGATTGGATTCGCTACGATTTCTTTCTGGAAATTCTGATATTGGCTTAAGCTGTTGCCTTTATCTTTTTCGATTTCACAACCATCAATATCTTCGCTCATTACATACGGGTTGATGATCGGATCGACACGGCCAATGGTATCGACATCATTGGATGCGATTTCGACAAACTGGGCTTTTGCTGCACGATTATGTTTATTAATAATAAATGCGGTACCACGAACATCGGTAATCTGATGAATCTTTTCACCCTTGGCCAGACGATGCATAATTTCAATGATCGAGCGTTCGCCATTACCGTACATCAACAGATCCGCTTTAGAATCCATCAGAATCGAACGACGAACTTTATCTGACCAATAGTCATAATGCGCGATACGACGCAATGAACCTTCAATCCCTCCAAGCAATACCGGCACATCCGGGAAAGCTTCACGACAACGTTGGCAATAGACGGTTGCTGCGCGGTCTGGACGTTTATTCGGCTGGTTATCTGGAGAATAGGCATCATCTGAACGGATCTTACGATCCGCCGTATAACGGTTAATCATCGAGTCCATATTACCGGCAGACACACCCCAGGCAATATTTGGCTTACCAAGTACACGGAAGGCTTCTACATTGGTCCAGTCAGGTTGGGCAATAATCCCGACGCGGAAACCTTGTGCTTCGAGCACACGTCCAATAATGCCTGTCACAAATGACGGGTGGTCAATATACGCATCACCGCAGACAAAAATAAAGTCACAGCTGTCCCAACCGAGTTGGTCCATTTCCTCGCGTGACATCGGCAAAAAAGGCGCGGGTTCAAAACATGACGCCCAATATTTGTCGTAATCAAACAACGCTTTAGGCGCAGTCTGAGCGGTATAAGCAGTAGACATGGCTAGCAATTCTCGGCTGGCAGATGGAAGATCAGGAAAGTGATCAAAGATGAAAGCCGAGTATTTTAGCATGAATTCAGCTTAGGTTGCTTGATTATAATTTATACGAAAACAGCTTTAAGACCTTTATTAGGAATATATACTTATCCTGATTTTGAAGAATCATTTATAGGTTTTAAACGCTGTGCCATCAGCAAGCCTAATCCTAAAATAATAGCGATAAATACACTTAGTCCTAACCATCCGGCATTTTCCCAGACTAGTCCACTCGAACTTCCAAGTAAGCTTGAACCGAGGTAGTAACAGAACAAATAAAGGGACGAACCTACCGCACGATACTGTAAGGATTGCACCGATACCCAGCTACTAGCAGTTGAATGAGCCGCAAAAAAGGAAAAGGTAAAAATCAGCAAACCAATAAAAACCAAAGCCAAGTTATCAATCAACATTAAGGCTAAGCCGAACAGCATGGTACAAAGCATGGCGGCAAGCACCTTATAACGTCCAAACTTTCTGCTCCAAGCTGCGGCTCGTGGAGAGCTATAAATTCCGGCCAGATAAGTAATCGAAATCAACCCTATCCAGACATGAGACAGTTCAAATGGTGGTTGAATCAAACGATAACTTAAATAGTTAAATACCGACACAAAGCCCCCCATCAGGATAAAGCCCTGTAAAAACAGAATTCTTAATTTAGGATCACTCAGATTCTGCTGAAATGCTCTGATAAAACGACTGAATTGTATTGGATAAGCTTTAAAATGCCTGGACTTCGGTAATAGAAAATAAAAAGTTGTCGCGATACATAGATTCAGCAATCCAATAATCAAAGTCGCGGATTGCCAGGAAATAAAATCGACCAATGTTCCAGCAATCAATCGACCACTCATACCACCAATCGCAGTCCCGGAAATATACAGTCCCATGGCAAAGCCCACATCCTGCTCCGCCACTTCCTCTCCGATATAAGTCATCGCCACGGCTGCCACGCCACTGACCGTGAGACCTATTAACACTCGTGTTGTTAAAAATATAGACCAGATAGGTAATAAAGCACTGAGTAATAATAAGACTGATACAGAGAATAAAGACCAAACCATAATTGGTTTACGGCCAAAACGGTCTGAAATAAGTCCTGTAAAAATCAGGCCAATAGCTAAGGCAATGGTAGAGAAGGAAAGTGGAAAACTACTTTGTGTTGGAGAGATATGAAAATAATCCGCCAGAATCGGCATCATTGGCTGGACACAATACAGCGATGAGAAAATCGCAAAACCCGCCAGAAATAAGGAGAATAAAATAGCTTTAAAAGCAGATGAACCATATTCGATATGGCTTGAAGATGAATTTGAGGACATATCCGCTCCTTAGACCGGTTCAGTATAAGCCTCCCAAGTTTATTTTTATGTGATATTTTAGTCGAAATAGCACATAAATAACATTTATTTGACTAAATCCTTCCCATAAAAAAAGCCCTCTGCGTAAGCAGAGGGCTTTTGGAATAATGAGCTGGCGATGACTTACTCTCACATGGGAGACCCCACACTACCATCAGCGCTAAGAGGTTTCACTTCTGAGTTCGGGAAGGGATCA
>NZ_KB850112.1:35193-277570 GCF_000369625.1 Acinetobacter variabilis | reverse complement strand
GATGAGATGAGCCGACATCGAGGTGCCAAACACCGCCGTCGATATGAACTCTTGGGCGGTATCAGCCTGTTATCCCCAGAGTACCTTTTATCCGTTGAGCGATGGCCCTTCCATACAGAACCACCGGATCACTAAGACCTACTTTCGTACCTGCTCGACTTGTGGGTCTCGCAGTTAAGCGCGCTTTTGCCTTTATACTCTACGCGTGATTTCCGACCACGCTGAGCGCACCTTCGTACTCCTCCGTTACTCTTTAGGAGGAGACCGCCCCAGTCAAACTACCCACCAGACATGGTCCTCGCTCCCGATCAGGGAGCAGAGTTAGAACCTCAATATTACCAGGGTGGTATTTCAAGGACGGCTCCATGGCAACTAGCGTCACCACTTCAAAGCCTCCCACCTATCCTACACAAGTAAGATCAAAGTTCAATGTCAAGCTGCAGTAAAGGTTCACGGGGTCTTTCCGTCTAGCCGCGGGTACACCGCATCTTCACGGCGAATTCGATTTCACTGAGCCTCTGCTGGAGACAGCGCCGCCATCATTATGCCATTCGTGCAGGTCGGAACTTACCCGACAAGGAATTTCGCTACCTTAGGACCGTTATAGTTACGGCCGCCGTTTACTGGGGCTTCGATCAAGAGCTTCGCTTACGCTAACCCCATCAATTAACCTTCCAGCACCGGGCAGGCATCACACCCTATACGTCCACTTTCGTGTTTGCAGAGTGCTATGTTTTTAATAAACAGTTGCAGCGGCCTGGTTTCTGAGGCTGCCAACAGCTCAAGGAGCAAGTCCTATCACCGCCGGCAGCGTACCTTCTCCCGAAGTTACGGTACCATTTTGCCTAGTTCCTTCAGCAGAGTTCTCTCAAGCGCTTTGGTCTACTCGACCTGACCACCTGTGTCGGTTTCGGGTACGATTCCAGTGTAACTGAAGCTTAGAGACTTTTCCTGGAAGTATGGTATCAGCCACTTCACCAGTAAACTGGCTTGCTATCAACTCTCAGCATAGAGCACCCCGGATTTGCCTAAGATGCATGCCTACTGTCTTCCACCTGGACAACCAACGCCAGGCTGACTTAACCTTCTCCGTCCTCTCATCGCATTACACTGAAGTATTGGAATATTAACCAATTTCCCATCGACTACGCCTCTCGGCCTCGCCTTAGGGGTCGACTCACCCAGCCCCGATTAACGTTGGACTGGAACCCTTGGTCTTTCAGCGAACGGGTTTTTCACCCGTTTTGTCGTTACTCACGTCAGCATTCGCACTTCTGATACCTCCAGCAGACTTCTCAATCCACCTTCATCGGCTTACAGAACGCTCCCCTACCACTTGCAATAAATTGCAAATCCGCAGCTTCGGTACATAGTTTTAGCCCCGTTACATCTTCCGCGCAGGCCGACTCGACTAGTGAGCTATTACGCTTTCTTTAAAGGGTGGCTGCTTCTAAGCCAACCTCCTAGCTGTCTATGCCTTCCCACATCGTTTCCCACTTAACTATGATTTAGGGACCTTAGCTGGCGGTCTGGATTGTTTTCCTCTTGACTACGGACGTTAGCACCCGCAGTCTGTCTCCCGGATAGTACTCATTGGTATTCGGAGTTTGCATCGGTTTGGTAAGTCGGGATGACCCCCTAGCCGAAACAGTGCTCTACCCCCAATGGTATTCGTCCGAGGCGCTACCTAAATAGCTTTCGGGGAGAACCAGCTATCACCGAGTTTGATTAGCCTTTCACCCCTATCCACAAGTCATCCCCTGGCTTTTCAACGACAGTGGGTTCGGTCCTCCAGTTAGTGTTACCCAACCTTCAACCTGCTCATGGATAGATCACCCGGTTTCGGGTCTATACCCAGCAACTATACGCCCTATTAAGACTCGATTTCTCTACGGCTCCCCTATGCGGTTAACCTCGCTACTGAATATAAGTCGCTGACCCATTATACAAAAGGTACGCAGTCACCACACAAAGTGGCTCCCACTGCTTGTATGCATGCGGTTTCAGGATCTATTTCACTCCCCTCACAGGGGTTCTTTTCGCCTTTCCCTCACGGTACTGGTTCACTATCGGTCAGTCAGGAGTATTTAGCCTTAGAGGATGGTCCCCCTATATTCAGACAAGGTTTCACGTGCCTCGCCCTACTCGACATCATCATATCAGCCCTTTCGTGTACAGGACTATCACCCACTATGGTTGCACTTCCCAGAGCATTCCACTAAAACTGATATGACTTAATGGGCTGTTCCCCTTTCGCTCGCCGCTACTGAGGGAATCTCAATTGATTTCTTTTCCTACGGATACTGAGATGTTTCACTTCTCCGCGTTCGCCTCATAAACCTATGTATTCAGTTTATGATACCGACCTTATAGCCGGTGGGTTTCCCCATTCAGACATCTCCGGATCACAGGATATTTGCCGCCTCCCCGGAGCTTTTCGCAGGCTATCACGTCTTTCTTCGCCTCTGACTGCCAAGGCATCCACCACATGCACTTAATTACTTGACTATACAACCCCAAACAGTCGTTACACCTACAAGTCAGTGTAGCAACGTAGTTGTTTGCGATCTTGTGAACTTAATCACTGTACAGCTTCAATTAGATTCATATACCAAAACGCTTGATTCAGTTAATTTCGCTAGTTCTCATTCAATCACTTCAACAATCAATCTCGCGATCTCTTGTTTCCGCTCTTGTATGAGTATGAACAAATTATTTCAACTCAAATATATTCTGTTAATGATTTAATGCATCCTCGTCGGACTGCATTACTGTGATAAATCACAGAGATTAATAACAATGCCGCGCATTATACGCCGCTTTCTTACTAAGCTCTATAAGCTATCAGTTCGTTTGCTTAATGTTTAACTCATTGCATCGCAATGAGTGGTGGAGACTAGGAGAGTCGAACTCCTGACCTCCTGCGTGCAAAGCAGGCGCTCTACCAACTAAGCTAAGTCCCCAGCTTATCATTTGTGATTCGATGTATCAGATTATAGCCTGCGCACTCACTCACGTTCGTTTGCCTTGCGCTTCGCCTTAAAGCAGTGCTTTAAGTCTTGCTCATGGTGGGTCTGACAAGACTTGAACTTGTGACCCCACGCTTATCAAGCGTGTGCTCTAACCAACTGAGCTACAGACCCTCAGATACATCGTCATGAAGAACAACTTGTTGTGGATTCTTACCAATCGTCAATCTTTCGTTAAGGAGGTGATCCAGCCGCAGGTTCCCCTACGGCTACCTTGTTACGACTTCACCCCAGTCATCGGCCACACCGTGGTAAGCGTCCTCCCTAAGGTTAGACTACCTACTTCTGGTGCAACAAACTCCCATGGTGTGACGGGCGGTGTGTACAAGGCCCGGGAACGTATTCACCGCGGCATTCTGATCCGCGATTACTAGCGATTCCGACTTCACGCAGTCGAGTTGCAGACTGCGATCCGGACTACGATCGGCTTTTTGAGATTAGCATCTGCTCGCGCAGTAGCAACCCTTTGTACCGACCATTGTAGCACGTGTGTAGCCCTGGCCGTAAGGGCCATGATGACTTGACGTCGTCCCCGCCTTCCTCCAGTTTGTCACTGGCAGTATCCTTAAAGTTCCCACCCAAAGTGCTGGCAAATAAGGAAAAGGGTTGCGCTCGTTGCGGGACTTAACCCAACATCTCACGACACGAGCTGACGACAGCCATGCAGCACCTGTATCAGAGTTCCCGAAGGCACCAATCCATCTCTGGAAAGTTCTCTGTATGTCAAGGCCAGGTAAGGTTCTTCGCGTTGCATCGAATTAAACCACATGCTCCACCGCTTGTGCGGGCCCCCGTCAATTCATTTGAGTTTTAGTCTTGCGACCGTACTCCCCAGGCGGTCTACTTATCGCGTTAGCTGCGCCACTAAAGCCTCAAGGGCCCCAACGGCTAGTAGACATCGTTTACGGCATGGACTACCAGGGTATCTAATCCTGTTTGCTCCCCATGCTTTCGCACCTCAGTGTCAGTATTAGGCCAGATGGCTGCCTTCGCCATCGGTATTCCTCCAGATCTCTACGCATTTCACCGCTACACCTGGAATTCTACCATCCTCTCCCATACTCTAGCTAACCAGTATCGAATGCAATTCCCAAGTTAAGCTCGGGGATTTCACATTTGACTTAATTAGCCACCTACGCGCGCTTTACGCCCAGTAAATCCGATTAACGCTTGCACCCTCTGTATTACCGCGGCTGCTGGCACAGAGTTAGCCGGTGCTTATTCTGCGAGTAACGTCCACTTATCCCAGGTATTAACCAGGTAAGCCTCCTCCTCGCTTAAAGTGCTTTACAACCAAAAGGCCTTCTTCACACACGCGGCATGGCTGGATCAGGGTTCCCCCCATTGTCCAATATTCCCCACTGCTGCCTCCCGTAGGAGTCTGGGCCGTGTCTCAGTCCCAGTGTGGCGGATCATCCTCTCAGACCCGCTACAGATCGTCGCCTTGGTAGGCCTTTACCCCACCAACTAGCTAATCCGACTTAGGCTCATCTATTAGCGCAAGGTCCGAAGATCCCCTGCTTTCTCCCGTAGGACGTATGCGGTATTAGCGTCCCTTTCGGAACGTTGTCCCCCACTAATAGGCAGATTCCTAAGCATTACTCACCCGTCCGCCGCTAGGAATCAGGTGCAAGCACCCTATCCCCGCTCGACTTGCATGTGTTAAGCCTGCCGCCAGCGTTCAATCTGAGCCATGATCAAACTCTTCAGTTAAAATCATTTCGAGTTTTATAAGTAAAACTCTTAAACTTGGCTCATCAATTTCCTGACTTAAATTTCGCTCAAATAAACTTCGAGTAATTCAAACCAATCAATCAATGAAAATAATTTCGATCAATCAACCAGTAAAAATCCACACAAGTTGTTCTTCATAATCTCTTAATGATCTTCTTACTACTTCGTCAGTAGCAAGCTAGGTCGGCTATATTACTCTCTATCTCTAGAAAGTCAACCAGTAATGAAAATTATTTTTAAACCCCCTTTCTAAAACCCAACTTAACTATTTTATGCTAAGTTACTGTTTTATCAGAAGTTTTAATCTTCATCACCGCCGATGGATGTGCATTCTACAGCATTTCAGATGCCTTGCAACACCTTTTTTAAAACATTTGAAACGTGTGTTTATTTTATAAACCACAATATTTATAATTAACTGTTTTATATATAAAAAATATTTTAATAAAAATATTCATTATTTTATTTAGAAATTGTCAAAATAATTAAATATTTGATTATTATTAATTTTATTAAATTAAAAAAGCAAAAAGCAGAACTTTTGTCCTGCTTTTTGTACTGAATCTAATCAGATTAGAACTTCATACTGATTCTTGCCCAATAATTTCGTCCCATATTATTGAATTGTTCATTGGCCGCCAGACCGACACCTGCATTTCCCATCTTATTCAAATGCTCCGTATAGGTTTTATCTAACACATTATCAATACCCACTGATAAATCGATGTCTTCTGCTAAATTATAGGTTCCATTTAGCGATAATGTGCTAAAACCTGCGCTTTGCTGTAGATCGTATCCAACAATATTACCTTCATTCTTACTAATACGGTTTTGACCATCCACTACACGCCACAATAACCCAACATTGTATTTGTCTTGAATATAGCGCAAGTTAACTCGTGCTTCTAATGGAGAGATTTGGGGTAGCGGCATATTGTCAGTTGTATTCTCACCCCAAGCGTACATTGCACTAACATCTGCTTGAATAGCATCTGTAAAGTTATAACCAATACCTGCTTCCGCACCAGCAATAATGGCATCAACATTTCTTGAATCGACAGTATTTTGCTTAGCACTCATATGCATTGAATGCCCATGCCCACTTGATTGTGTTTGTGGATATACCATCAAAATATAATCGTTAATTAAGCCTGTATAAGCCGACACCCAAGAATTAAATGCACCGTGTTCATGCTGATAGCCTAAATCAAGCTGTAATGTTTTCTCTGTTTCTAATTTTTTGAAAGTATTTGCCGTTACACCTTTGTAATCGGTTTTAAACAATTCCCAATAATCTGGCACACGTTCTACGTAACCTAAACCGATATAAGTTTTACCATCATCATGGTTAGGGTGAGTATTTTCAAAACGGATAAATGCACTTGGCAAAAGTTCTGTGCGGCTGTGTTGAGTTTTTAAAGCATCAATTTCAACACGATCAATACGCGCACCTGATACAACACGATTGTTTCCTTCCAATTGATAAGTTAATTCACCAAAAGCACCATAAGACTGAAACTCCATATCAGCTTTTAATGGCATATCCATGCTATTCGACTTCATACCACCAGCATGTTTATTGTGTTGAGAATCAAACCCCGTAATAAGTTGAGTCTTATCCCATTCACTTGTCATAGCTAAACGAGTATTGAGTGTACGGCGTGTTACCTGCATAGACATTGGATTATCTACCATTTGATGGTTTTCATCGTGTGTCTGAGGTACTTTTCTCAAACTATAATTATCCATAATATGGTCATTAAAATTATAGTTCACTTGCGCTTCAATTTTCTTAATTACATCTGTAATATTTTTCTTCTCAACACGCAAACCTAAGCTTTCTCGTGCAAACTGTGAACCATCCATGCCACGCCCTGCATAAACAGCTTCGCCATCAGCTTTTCCGCCTGTTAACTCAATCCATGTGTTTTCATCAGGTGTCCAACCTAATGCAATATCGGTATTCCATCTTTCCCAATCTGATGGAACTTTATTGTTATCACCATCCTTATAACTATCCGATACAGATCGGCTCGCATTTAAACGAATGTATTTTTTATCATCCCCCAATGCTGCTTCAACATTATGATCTAAACGACCATAAGAGCCCATAAGTACACTAGCTTGTCCACGGTAATTTTTATCTTCTGTAAAGCTTTCAGGATTACGTTCAAAAATAACTGTTGCAGCAGAACCTGTATTGGCATATTGAACCGTTTGAGGACCTTTAATCACTGAAATACGGTCATAACTTTCTGGAGAAATATATGAAGTGGGCGAATCCATCCGGCTTGGGCAGGCACCCAAGTTTTCTGTGCCATCAGTCAGGATTTTAATGCGTGAACCGAACATGCCACGAAAGGTCACATCGCCATTGGTACCTGCTCCGCTATTGACCGAACTAAAACCTACAATACTTTGCAGATAATCTGCGCCATCGGTTGCCGGCACTGGCTGAATCGGCTGTTTCGGATCAGCACGGACAATCAGACCATTAGCATCATTACCGGCAGTTGAAGTCACCACAATCGGTGACATGGTTTGTACTGGCATGGCTTCATTTGCCAGCACCATCGAAGAATAACAAGCAACACAAATCGCAGCCGCAAGGGGCTGTAAAGAAAATTTAGGCTGGGCCATTTTCTATCTCACTGAATACATAAATTGAACACGGCCTAAGTCAGTAAAGACCCAGGCAAAACAACGTGGATTTATGCAAACAGTGGCGGTGCCCGTCCCTGCGGGATTAAAAAGAGTCGTTGAAGGATAAACCAGACATGCTTAAAGGCTTGTTCAAAAGCCAATAGTCTGACCTGAATTCGATCCAGGACTTCTTTCACTTCAAGCTCAGGCGGCAAAACCAGGTTGCCATAGACAGTACAGTACTGACACTGATGACTAGCATCGTGTTCATGCGCCATGGAGTCCGAGGAAATAGGATGCTGATCAAGATGATGAGCAGGATGTTCAGAATGAACATGAGAGGAAACTAAAAGGGCACGCGTGATGGTTTCACAGACCGGAGCAACCTGATATTGCTTCGGCAGCAAAGGCTGTAAGAATACAGCAATCTGTAGAAATACCGCTACAAAGGAAAGTAGCAGACCTCCCCGCAGAACCATAGGCAAACCCTTAAATTTATCTAGGCTGAGTATAACAAAACCCAATCAAAATTGGGCTTGTTGAATCATAAAAACTGCTTGGGAAAATAATTTTAGCGTTTAACTGCAACTTTTTCCTTATTGCGCTGGCGAACCAGTTTTTCTACTTTTTCACGGGCACGCTGACGTTTTAATGGCGACAGATAATCCACAAAAAGCTTACCATTTAAGTGATCCATTTCATGTTGGATGCACACAGCGAGAAGTCCATCAGCCTCTTGTTCAAAGGGTTGACCATCCAGACCAATTGCCTCAATTTTTACGCGTGACGGACGCTCAACTTTATCGTATATTTGAGGAACTGATAGACAGCCCTCTTCATAAGGCTGTGTTTCTTCAGTCAATGGTGTGATTTTGGGGTTAATGAACACCATGGGTTGATCTTTGTTTTCAGACAGGTCCATCACAATCAGCTGAATATGACGATCGACTTGGGTCGCGGCGAGTCCGATGCCTGGCGCTTCATACATGGTTTCAAACATATCTGCAGCGAGCTGACGAATTTCATCAGTAACTTCTTCGACTGGTTGTGCAATGGTACGAAGACGGGGATCCGGGAAACTTAAAATAGGTAATAAGGCCATACTGCGTCCTCAATTATGCCATTGATCAAAAAACCAAATGAAGGGAATGCTTCATCAAAAAAATGTGTGTAAGATCGTTATTATAACGCAATTACGCACATAATTTTAGGAATTATGATAATGAAAAAGGTTTTGAAGGGCATGCCATTTTTTAGTGCCTTGGGGTTAAAAAATCAAATGCTCGCACTGGCAGTTTGTGTCGGAGTGAGTATGGGGACAATATATTCAGCCGAGGCAGCTCCTGCCCGCAACGTCAATCCACCTGCTTTAAAAGCCAGTGCGCCTAATGTCTACGTGGTCAAAAAAGGCGATACATTGTGGGATATTTCAAAACGTTTCTTAAAAAATCCGGTGCGTTGGCCAGAAATCTGGGCCAGTAACAAGCACGTGAAAAATCCACATTGGATTTTTCCAGGTGATCGCCTGTTGATGTGTGACTATCAAGGTCGTCCAATTATCGGTAAAGACGAAGGTGATGGCTGTGAAGGTATCATCAGTCGTTATATCGGTAGTACTTCACTACAACCACAGGTTCGCGTTGAATCTTTAAATAATACGATTCCAGTGATTCCATTAGCGCACATCCAGCAATGGCTTGAACGCTATACCATTGTGGCAGCTGATTCAGTTCAAGGCACGCCTTACATTCTCGGTACCGCAGACCAGCGCGTACTGGCAGGTAAAGGCCAGAAGGTCTATGCCCGTGGTAACGGTCTGGTGGTTGGCCAGCGTTATGCGGTGTATCGTGAAGCAGACCCTTATGTCTTTACCGATGCAAATGGCAAGAAATACACGGCTGCTCTAGAGCTGCAACAGGTTGCTTCCGGAATCGCAGTACGTGGCGAAGGTGATGTTACCACGCTGGAATTGACAGATAGCTACAATGCCGAAGTGCGTCGTGGTGACCGTGTATTACCTGAATACGATCCGATGTTGCCTACCCTGTTCTATCCAGTGAATGCAGAAAATACGGTTGCTGGTGGTCAGATTGTGCGTGTACTGGGTTCAATTGGTACAGCAGCACGTCATAGTGTCGTGACGATTGACCGTGGTACGGCACATGGGGTTCAGACTGGTCATGTCTTTAGCGTAAACCAGAAAGGTGAAGTCGTGACTGATCCGAAAACCAAAGAGCGCGTACAGCTTCCAGGTGAGCGCATTGGCAATGTGATGGTCTTTAAAACTTTTGACCAGCTGAGCTATGCTTATGTGCTGGAAAGTGAGTTACCTATCAAGGTGGGTGCCAATATTCAAGCGCCATTGTTAGATGAATAATAGATTGATCTAACTTTACAACTGAAAGAATAAGAAGACACACATATAGGTCTCGATATGCTGAACTCTTTATCACGCGTGCAACTGGAAACACTGACGTTATGGTATCTAGTTCAGCATTCTCTTTCGAGCTTCTATAAAATCAGTCAGCATTATTCAAGTCTGACCACAGCCATACGGCCTGATCAGGTGCCTACCTGGCAGGCGCTTGGCATTCATGCCAATCATGTCCAACGCTTAAAAGACTTCTCGCTTCCAGAATCACAACAGAAATTTCAGCGCTGTCTGGAAAAAGTTCAGCGAGATAGTGATTTTGTTCTACTCTACCATGATCTGCACTATCCGCAGCAACTCAGCCACTATGTAGACAAACCACCGATTATTTTTGGCCAAGGTGAGCCGGATACCCTGCTACAAGCCCAAATTGCAGTTGTGGGAAGTCGCAAGCCGAGTCCTCATGGCCGGCAAGTAGCCTATGATTTTTCTTTTTATTTGAGTGAACAGGGTTTCTATATTAATAGTGGATTAGCACAAGGCATAGATGAAGCTGCTCATCGGGCAGGATTAAAACATCAGGGAACCATTGCGGTGATGGGAACCGGACTGGATCAGACCTACCCTTCTCAACATGCACAATTGCGCCAGGAGATTATTGCGCATGGTGGTGCCGTCATTACCTAGTTTCTACCAGAAACCCCACCGTTGCAGCATCACTTTCCACGGCGTAACAGGATTGTCAGTGGCTTAAGTCTCGGGGTCATTGTGGCTGAAGCGACCTTAAAAAGCGGCTCTCTGATTACGGCCAAACTGGCTGCCGAACAAGGCAAGACTGTATTTGCCATTCCGGGACATATTTATAGTGAATATCATAAAGGTTGCCATCAGCTGATTCGTGAAGGCGCGATTCTGATTGATCATCCGCAACAGGTGATTGAAGAACTGGCACTGGCGACCCAATGGCAAGCCTTACAAAATGAAGTACAACATGACATGGCGGATGAACTTCCTGCACACATACCGCCTCATTTGCTCAGACTTTATAACCAGCTGGACTGGGTCGGACAGGACTTGGATCATCTCAGTCATCATCTGCAACAGGATGTTTCTTCTCTCACCGGTCAATTGATGGAACTGGAGCTACTTGGCTTTTGCACCCAGCAAGCCGGCATGTATCTACGTTGTCGTCCGCATAAATAAGGTTCACAATAGACACTTCTTGTTTTGATAAGGTATACACATGATCACCACCTCTGTTGCCGAAGCAGCTGAATGTCTCAAAGCTGCACAGGTCTTGGCATACCCTACAGAGGCTGTTTGGGGTTTAGGTTGCGACCCCTATAATAAACAGGCATTTCACCAGATTTTAACCTTAAAACAGCGCCCGATTGAAAAAGGCGTGATTTTACTCGCAGCTCATATTTTACAAGTGGAACATTTACTTCAGGATCTAAGTGAAGAAATGCGTGAAAAAGTAATTGAGTCCTGGAGTAATGATCGACCTACAGACCGGGCGACCACCTGGCTACTCCCTGCCAATGACGATATTCCAGGCTGGATTAAAGGCAAACACCCTAAAGTGGCAGTGCGCGTGACCACTCATCCTCTTTGTGTAGCCTTGTGTCAGGCTTTTGGCGGTTTTATTGTTTCAACCAGTGCCAATCCTGCCGGCTTAGAACCTGCACGTTCCCTGCAAGATGCCATGCGTTATTTTGGTCAGGATCTGAATTATCTGAATGGTGATCTGGGACTGAGCCAGAAACCAAGCCGGATTATTGATGCCGTAACAGGTGAAATTATTCGTGACTGAGCCTTTGCTCAGTCATTTTTCTTTTCAAGTCGACTAAAGTTTTAAGACAAAAAAAAGCTCAACCATATAGGGATGGTTGAGCATAAAAAAGGATGTGTATCAATCACATCCAGAGGGTATCGAAATCTCTGGACATTTCAGCAACAGTTGCTGATCTGCGATGGAGCGTATTATGGGCGAACAGTTTAAAAAAAACAAATATATTTTAGCTCTTAAAAAGCAGCTTAAACCTATGATTAATCAATCATTATTTTAAAAAAATTCAAATTATCTTGCTCTTTTTAAAGTGCTTTTTAAAGAACCTAAAACCTCCCATCCTCGACTAAAGTCTATTTGTCTTTATTTACGAGATCATTCAAGCAAAAAAACTAAGTTTGTTTGTTCGTTTTTTAGGCAATTATTTGGCTTTTAGCAGCACCGGCGCCATGGTTTTTTTCTGGGCCAGTACAATGCCGAACAGAATAATCGCCCCACCAATACTGTGATAAATGGTCCAGGCCTCTTTTAACCAGACCAAGGCAATTAAAGCAGTAAACACCGGCATCAGGTTCATAAAGATACTGGTACGGTTCGGCCCCAGACGCTGAATCGCCATCATCCACAGCAAAGGTGCAATCAGTGACGGGAAAATACTGGCGTAGATGACGCTGCCAGCATTGGCCAGATTAATGACATCTAGACCCAACCACGCCACAAACGGCAGGTGATACAGCAATGCAAATAGAATCTGCACATACAGGCTCAGCATGAGCGGAATCTGCAGCTGCCATTTTTTCAGAAAGACCCCGTAAAAGGCATAGAAAAATACGGCAATAATCATCAGCAGATCACCCCACTGGCCGCCAGCATGCAACAGCCCCCACGGATTACCCTGCCCCATCACATAGATCAGCCCGGCAAAGGACAACAGACTGCCAATAATCGCATAGCGATTCGGGATATCGCGCAGAATCAGCATCGACACAAAAATGGTGAAAATTGGAATAAAGGCATTAATAATGCCCATATTGGTGGCGGTGGTGTAATGTGCGGCGGTATACGCCAGGCCCTGATACAGCACCAGACCAAATGCACTCAGCACTGCCAGCTGTTTCAGATGCGGGACGATCAGGGCACGTTCACGAATCACTCGCGGCAGAATAAACGGGGTCAGAATCAGAAAGGCAAAAAACCAGCGATAAAAACTGATGCTCACCGGCGAAATAAAGTCCGTCACATAGCGGGTCACGACAATATTCAGTGACCAGATCAGTACCGCACTGACCGGTAAAAGAATGACCCAAGACAGCATTTTTTCTTGCTGTGTCATATTCTGTTCCTTGTTGAGTCGATAGACCTGAAGCAGACTCTGCTTCCTGCTCTGAATGAATGCCTTTTCACTTTATTTTTAAACTTTCCTTGCGCCCTCATTCTAGTCCAATTTAAGCGTTTTGGGGCAGTGTACTGCTGCGAAATGTTGTTCTGTTCAAGATCGTCCCATCATTCAGCCCTGCTTCAATCCAGTACCTGCTTAAAATATGCTGCGTTGACACAGCGCTATACAAAAATCTGTCAAAAGCCGCAGTAATGGGTCTTGCGGGATTGGGCAAAGCCCGTTACAACAGAGAACGATAATAAATCACTTTAGGATAAACACATGGCATCTGTATATGACATTCCGGTTGCGACCATTCAGGGTGAAGAAACCACGCTGAACCTGTATCAGGGCAAGGTGGTACTGATTGTAAACGTAGCCTCTAAATGCGGCCTGACCCCACAATATGAAGGTCTGCAAAAACTCTATCAGCAGAAAAAAGAACAAGGGCTGGAAATTCTAGGCTTCCCTTCCAATGATTTTCTGGAACAGGAACCTGGAAGTGAAAAGGAAATTCAGGAATTCTGTTCCCTGAACTATCAGGTGGATTTCCCGCTGTTTGCTAAAATTCCGGTCGTGGGTGAAGCTAAACATCCTTTGTATGCTACTTTGACTCAAGCTGTGCCAGAACGTATCGGTGAAGGTCCGTGGTGGAAAGATCTGGTCGACTATGGCCTGACTCCAAATGAACCACCTGAAGTCCTCTGGAACTTTGAAAAGTTCCTGGTGAACAAACAGGGTGAAGTCGTTGCACGTTTTGCACCGGATATCACGGCAGATGATTCACGCCTGCTGGATGCAATCAATGCTGAGCTTGCTAAATAAGTCTTTTAATAGGTCGGTTGCAACTGATGACCAGTTTAGCCGACCTGACTCATAGGCATGAACATTGAATTTCATACTCTTTTCAAAAACTTATCTAAAATTTATGTTTACTGAAACCGCCCAGACCCGATAAAACATGAGTCTATTTCCATAACAACTCGAGCGAAATAATATGAGTCAGTCCATTTATGAGATTCCGGTAAAAACCGTCACTGGAGAAAATACGACTCTGTCCAGTTATCAGGACAAAGTCCTGCTGATTGTGAATGTCGCATCGAAATGTGGTTTAACCCCACAATATGAAAGACTGCAAAAACTTTATAATGAGAAAAAAACCGAAGGACTGGAAATTCTGGCTTTTCCTGCGAATAACTTTAAAGGTCAGGAACCGGGCACAGACGAGGAAATCTAGCAGTTCTGCAGTCTGCACTACAATGTGGATCTCCCGCTATTCTCCAAGATCTCTGTCGTGGGTGAAGATCAGCATCCTCTTTACCATTATCTGACCCAAGCTCAGCCGCAACGTACAGGCGGCGAAGATTTTGCAGAGCGCCTGAAAAGTTTTGGCAACACGCCAAATGAATTACCAGAAGTGCTATGGAACTTTGAAAAATTCCTGGTCAACAAGCAAGGTGAAGTGGTCGCGCGTTTTGCACCCAATATTCCAGCAGATGATGCTCGCTTGCGAGATACGATCAATGCAGAATTGGCTAAATAATTTGTAACAGTAATGTAAGTATCTATTTCAAGAATAGATACTTATTCTTTATATTAAAATCAAATACTTAAAACCATATTTACGTAGCTCTAAAACCTCCATGATTTACACTTAATTTTTATTTTTCTACAACACTTCATTCCATATTTATCAATGAGTTGAGCCTAATATGCAGTTATCCCAAGAGAGATAACGATAGGTTCAAAACATGAAAAACTTAGTAAAAGCAGTCATATTTTCATTATCTAGTGCACTTGTGGCGACTTCAGCTTTTGCTGCAGCTCCAGAGCATCACTCGCAACACCATCAGCCACAAAAAACGCATGTTCAGCAGCATGCACAGCATAAATCCCCTGCACACGCTCAACAGCATAAACAGATACATAAGAAAATAGATCCTTCACGCGATTGGCGCGTAGGTCAAAAAATACCAGCTCAGTTCCAGAACAAAGTGTACAAGGTAGACCACAGCAAATACAAAAGACTCAGCAAACCTGGTAAAAACCAGCAATGGATCAAAGTGAATGGTGACTATATCCTGACCAATGTGATGAGCCATAACATTATCAAAATTATTGCAGGATAAGTTTTATCCTCCTCGGTGAAAAAAGAGTGCTTCGGCACTCTTTTTTAATGTCTTAATCATTTGTATTCAAAATATTTGTTATTACTTTGCAACAATCTTTTTTATCTCCACATTTTATTCTTATAGTCATGCCTTAGAACCACCTGCACCGAGACCACGATTTCATGTCCAAGATTCTTGTAAATGCTCTTCTTCCTTTTGCATTATTTAGCTCAGGCATTTTATTAATGGGCTGTGAACAGGCGACCGAAGCACCGGTCGAGCAAGAACAAAGTACTCTTTCTACTGATCTTGAACCTGCACAGCAAAGTGATCGCACGACGACTGCGCAAACAGAGCTGAAGTCTGGCAATATGTTTTATATGGTGCGTGATGTGGCTGATCTGCAATTCAAGGCAGGCAGTTATGTTGAACAGTTAAAGCAGACCCAAACTGATCTGCAAACTGCGGTAGATACTAAAGATACCCAGCAACTGCAAGCTACAGCAGGCAAGTTACAACAACAGTTGACAGGCTTTAATCAGGCCTTAAGTGAACTGAATTTAAAAAGTCAGGAAATTGATCAGGTACGTAGCAATATCATGAGTGCCAATCAACAGGTTCTGGCTTCTCCTTTACTGAATGGCCAGGTCGATTTCAGCCAGGTTGATTTAAAGAAAATTGAAAGCCAGATGGTCAGTGTGCAAGCTGAAATGCTTAAACTAGCAGGCATGCTGATTCAAAACCCAGATAAAGACGCTTCATCAGAAGCTGAACCAGAAAACACCTGATTTACGTTGATATCTCGTTCAAAAAGAAGCCACTGTTTAAGTGGCTTCTTTATTTTAAAAATTCAATATTATTTTTTTGGGCTTTTCACCACTACCAATCGTTTCTGCACAAATTCTTTGAAACCATCAATTGAAAGTTCATGACCATAACCTGAATTTTTGATCCCGCCAAATGGTAGCTCTGGCGCAGTGTCGGTATACCAGTTAATCCAGATCATGCCGGTTTCTACACGTGAAGCCAGCTTTTTCGCCCGCTCAATATTTTGTGAATGAATCACGCCTCCGAGACCATAATTGGAATCATTGGCAATCGATACAATTTCATCTTCATCTTTTGCCACATAAATTTGAGCGACCGGGCCAAAGAATTCTTCATACCAAGCCGGATTATCACGGCTGATATTTTCCAGAATAGTTGGCTGATAGAAATTACCTTCATGTTCATAAGGCTTACCACCAGTCAAAACTTTCGCGCCATTCTCTACAGCTTTATCCACCTGCTTGGTCAGTTTTTCCAACGCATCTGCTGAAGACAGTGGGCCAAGAGTAGTTTCAGAATCCAATGGATCACCAATTTTTAAGCCTTCAAAGACCTCGAGCATGCCCGCTTTAAATTGTTCTGCAATTTTCTCATGCAGGATAAAACGTTTAGCTGCTGTACAAACTTGCCCCGTGTTATTAACGCGTGCCTGACAGCCAATTTTGATCGCTTTTTCCAGATCAGCATCATCCAGCACAATGAATACATCATTACCACCCAATTCTAATGTGGATTTGGTGACATGTTTACCGGCCTGCCCCGCTACTGCACGCCCTGCACCTTCTGATCCCGTAAGAGCAACGCCTTGTACACGTGGATCTGCGATAATATCTGCGACCTGATCACTACTGATAAACAGATTAGTCCACACACCTTTCGGTGCGCCTGCATCAAGAATCAACCGTTCAAAGGCTTCAGCACATTGCGGAACGATGCTGGCATGCTTGGCTACCACAGGGTTACCAATTGCGCAGTTCGGGGCAAAGACACGCATCAATTGATAGAATGGGAAGTTCCAAGGCTCTACCGCCATAATAATTCCTAAGGGATGATGTTCTACCCAAGCTTCTCCCAGTTCCGTTTCATAAGAAACTGGCGCTAAAAACTCTTTGGCATGATCAGCATAGTATTCAGCAATTTTGGCGCAGGTTTCGATTTCACCTTCACTCTGCTTGATCAGCTTACCCATATCCAGCGTCATGATTTTAGCCAGTTCTGACTTGCGTTCCCGCATGTTGCTTGCCAGTTTACGAAGTACCTCAATTCGGGTATCTACGTGTTGAGTCCAATCCGACTTCAGGATTTTTTCTGCAGTATCGAGTGCATGTTGAATATCTTGATCGCTATGCGATGGGTAGTCTTTCAATTTTTGATTGGTAAATGGATTAATAGATTGATAAGCCATAGTTTTCCCTTTTTTCAATTATAAGTTTTGCCTGTTCTAAACTTCTATCGTATTAAGCTATAACAAGCGAAATCTGTTCGAATCATTTAACTTATCACTGATTTTTTTATGGCGTGTGCAGGTTTACAGATTGGTTCAAAACATTACTGAGAAATGGTAAAAGTTATATCGAGCGGTACAAAATAAAGTTTTCTAATAAATATCAAACTAAAGCCAATAGTGCTGAAGTTAGGGTTCGAGCAAACTATTGATATACGCTGAATTATCAGGAGACTTTCCCTTGGGAGATTTTAGGCAGCCAACTTATAAAAGTCTTCGGCCATTTGATTTGGTGTCTTAAAACCCAAACCCTTTTGAATTCTTCGATGATTATAAAATAACTCAATGTATTTTATAATATCTGCTTTGGCTTCTTCTCTGGTTTGATAGTTGTAATGATGCACTAACTCATTTTTCAGTATTCCCCAAAAGCTTTCAATCGGTGCATTATCGTAACAGTCTCCGCGCTTGCTCATTGAACCTTGAAAACCATATTGCTCAAGTATATTTCGATATTCATGGCTGCAATATTGACTTCCTCTGTCTGAATGCACAATCAGTTCTTTGGTTGGTTTTTGATTGTGAATAGCCATATTTAGCGCATTACAAACAAGCTGTGTTGTCATGCGCTCATTTAAGCTATAGCCAACCACTTGCTTCGTGTAAAGGTCTTTTACCGCTGCTAAGTACAGCCATCCTTCAACAGTCCATATGTACGTAATATCACTTGACCATGCTTGATTTGGTCTAGTCATTGAGAATTGTTGCTCCAGCAGGTTTTCATAGATCGCTCGATTATGGTCACTATTCGTAGTCCTTTTAAAACGCTTGTGTCGCTTACAATACAGGTGGTTCAGCGCTTTTATCTGACGTACAGCGTACATACTCATTTTTATGCCCTGAGCTTGTAAGTATTTGGTTAATCGAATATAACCATAGCTCTGCCTTGTCTCCTCATGGGCTATTTTCACCAATATCGTCTGTTGATTTCGTTGAATCGTTCTTTTGCTCACGCCTCTCTTGAGCCAATCATAAAAACATGAAACTGAAACATGAAGTAATCGAGCCATTAAGGTAATTGGAAATGAATATCTTTTTTGTTTCATATAGGCGTACCTTACTGACTTTCTTTGGCAAAGTACGCTGCTGCCTTTTTTAAAAATTCACGTTCCATTTCAGCTATTTTGAGCTGTTGTTTGAGTTTTTTATTTTCTTCGAGTAGAGCGTTTAGATCAGGTGAATACTGTTTTGTACCTGCTAAAGTTCCAGCCTTTGCTTTGGTATTCCAATTTGAAAGAGTTTGCATTGAAATGCTAAGTTGTCTAGCTGTTTCCGAGACATTGCCTTGATTGGCTTCAATTAATTTGATGGCTTCAGCTTTAAATTCTGTGGTGTAAGTCTTGTATTTCTTGCTCATGGTAAACTCCTGATGAGTGTGTTTAGTTTACCAAGTTAAAACCTCCTGTTTTTTCAGCACACATCACTATAAAAAGCTTGAAGTATCAAGTTTAGCAGAAGGATTTGATGAGACATTTAAGGTGAGGATTGTGGAGAATGGGGAGTTTGAGATTATTCCCCATTCTATTTAAAACATTTCATATATAAGATTTAAGATTATTCCTCAAATATTTTTTGAAAATATGAATAAACCTCAAATTATTTATAATTTTTTAGAACGTATCAAACCTTATGTAAATGCTGGTACTTTACAGCCATATGAATGCTTAGCAATTGGGTTAGAAGTCGAACCTGACAGTGAAAATTACGATCGCTTAAGAATACAACTTGCGAATAACATTTATGACTTGGTTGATTTTATGAGAGCTGATCAGCCATCCAATGAATATAGTTGGCAGCAAGACTTAATTGACTTAATTTCTTACACAAGTTTCGATGTTCATAACTTTTACTCAACCGCAAGATCACTCTACCCTGATATTCAATCACATATCTACTCTCAAATTAGGATTTGGGAATTAATCAATAACAAGTCACTCACTTTGAACATTAACGATATAAATGATATTAAAAATAATACTTTAAATTTAATACTTTCTATTTTAGATAATAAATCTTTAGATGATAGCGTTAGATCATTTATTGTTAAAAAATTAAGAAAGATCGTTGAAGCTTTAGACTACTACCATATATTTGGAAACGATGGGTTATTAGAAATTCTTGAAGAATCGATTGGTCATACATTTACCAATCAAAAGTACGAAGATTTTATGAGAAGTGAAAAAAGCCAAGATTGGAAAATGTATTTAGGAGGTTTGGCATTAGGTCTAGGAATAACTGACAGCATCTTTTCTATTGGAAGTACTATTCAAGGTTTACTCCCATAAAAAAACCACCCTTTCGGGTGGTTTTTTCAATCTTAAACCAGCAATTACATTGCGCGGTTTTTGATTTTGCGGATCGTTTCCAGCTGAGCAGCAGTTTCTGCAAGAGCAGCCAAAGCAGCAGCAGAGTCCAAATCGCTCTTTTGATTTGCGAGCAATTGTTCAGCGTGTTTACGCGCTTCAATAATTGCAGCTTCATCCAAGTTTTCTGCACGGACTGCTGTATCAGCAAGAACCGTAACAACATGCGGTTGAACTTCTAGAACACCACCAGATACATAGATTAATTCTTCTGTACCGTTTTCCAAAATAACGCGGATCGCGCCAGGTTGGAGCAAAGTTACCAGCGGAGCATGACCAGGCATAATACCTAACTCACCGCCAGCACCTTTAGCAATTAGCATAGTTACAGTGCCTGAGTACAAAGACTCTTGAACACTTACAACGTCACATTGCATAGTCGCCATGAGAATCTCCTAAATTAGGGAACTAATTAAAGTTTCTCAGCTTTAGCAATCACTTCGTCAATACCACCAACCATGTAGAACGCTTGTTCTGGGATGTGATCGTATTCACCAGCTAGAAGACCTTTAAAGCCACGAATCGTTTCTTTAAGCGGTACAAGTTTACCAGGAGCACCAGTAAACACTTCAGCTACGTGGAACGGTTGAGAGAAGAAACGTTGGATCTTACGTGCACGGTATACAGTAAGTTTGTCTTCTTCTGACAATTCGTCCATACCAAGAATTGCGATAATGTCTTTCAATTCTTTATAACGTTGAAGAACGTTTTGAACTGAACGAGCGATTTCGTAATGCTCAGTACCAACTACAAGTGGATCTAGCTGACGTGAAGTAGAGTCAAGTGGATCGATCGCAGGGTAAATACCTTGAGAAGCGATGTCACGGCTCAATACAACAGTTGCGTCCAAGTGAGCGAACGTAGTTGCAGGCGATGGGTCAGTTAAGTCATCGGCAGGTACGTATACCGCTTGGATTGACGTAATAGAACCAGACTTAGTCGATGTAATACGTTCTTGAAGAACACCCATCTCTTCTGCAAGAGTCGGTTGGTAACCTACTGCAGATGGCATACGGCCTAGAAGTGCTGATACTTCAGTACCTGCTAGTGTATAACGATAGATGTTGTCGACGAACAATAGTACGTCACGGCCTTTACCGTTTTCGTCTTTTTGATCACGGAAGTACTCAGCCATAGTCAGACCAGTCAAGGCTACGCGTAAACGGTTACCTGGTGGCTCGTTCATCTGACCGTAGACCATTGCTACTTTGTCTAGAACGTTAGAGTCTTTCATCTCGTGATAGAAGTCATTACCTTCACGGGTACGCTCACCAACACCAGCAAACACAGATAAACCTGAGTGAGCTTTAGCGATGTTGTTGATCAACTCCATCATGTTTACAGTTTTACCAACACCGGCACCACCGAACAGACCAACTTTACCACCTTTCGCGAACGGGCAAAGTAAGTCGATGACTTTAATACCAGTTTCTAGAAGGTCAGTAGAAGCCGCTTGTTCTGCATAAGAAGGCGCTTGACGGTGAATTGGTAAACGCTCTTCAGTCGCAACAGGACCAGCTTCGTCGATAGGGCGACCAAGAACGTCCATGATACGGCCAAGAGTCGCTGTACCTACTGGTACAGAGATCGGAGCGTTAGTGTTAGTTACGTTCAAACCACGCTTAAGGCCTTCAGTAGAACCCATTGCAATAGTACGAACTACGCCATCACCAAGTTGTTGCTGAACTTCTAAAGTAGTTTCAGTACCGTCAACTTGGAGAGCGTCATAGATCTTAGGAACGCTGTTACGTTCAAACTCGACGTCGATAACCGCGCCGATGATCTGAATGATACGACCGCTACTCATTGCTGTCTCCTCAATTCAAACTAATATATGTTAAACGGCAGCGGCACCACCAACGATCTCAGAAATTTCCTGAGTAATCGCGGCTTGACGCAGCTTGTTATAAATAAGTTGCAGGTTCTTGATCAACTCACCCGCGTTATCAGTTGCAGCTTTCATTGCAACCATACGAGCAGACTGCTCACACGCGATGTTTTCGATCACACCTTGATACACCACAGACTCGATGTAACGAACCAACAAGCCATTTAAAAGCTCTTCAGCTTCAGGCTCGTAGATGTAGTCCCAACCGTATTGACGGTTAAGCGTCTTGTCTTCTTCAGCAGCTGCCAAAGGAACAAGCTGTTCGATCTTTTGGTTTTGAGTCATGGCGTTGACAAAGCCGTTAGAAACCAGATAAATACGATCTAATTCGCCTTTATCATAAGCGTCTAACATCACCTGTACAGAACCAGATAACTGTTCAAGACTTGGAGTGTCGCCCACTTGAGTGGTCGCACCAAGCACTTTACCGCCGTAGTTTTTAAAAAACGAAACCGCTTTTTGACCAATCAAAGCAAATTGAACTTCAATTGACTGCTCTTGTTGCTGCTGAACGTGTTTTACCACTTTCTTGAACAGGTTAATGTTCAAACCACCAGCAAGGCCACGATCTGAAGACACAATGATATAGCCAACGCGCTTAACAGGACGTTCAACCATATAACGGTGTTTATATTCAGGATTCGCTTGTACCAAATGAGCAATTACACGGTGCATATTTTCGGCATACGGACGGCCTTGAGCCATGCGCTCTTGCGCACGACGCATCTTAGAAGCTGCTACCATCTGCATCGCGCGAGTAATTTTCTGCGTGCTTTTGATACTAGCTACTTTGGCGCGAATTTCTTTTAAATTTGCCATACGCTTAACCTAGTATTCGAAGGCCCTTACGAGCCCTCGAAGGTTGATTCCGTGAACCAAACCAACACCAATCTAGCAAGTTGCTAAATTAGTAAGTTTGAGTCGCTTTGAATTTTTCAATACCAGCTTTGAATTCAGCTTCGATATCTTTATCCCAAGCACCAGTCTCGTCAATTTTTTGCATTAATGCAGCGTGTTCTGAACGGAAGTAAGCAATTAACGCAGCATCAAAGTCTACGATTTTCTTAACTTCTACGTCAGCCATGTAGCCTTCGTTAGATGCATAAACTGATACAGCTTGGTCAGCGATTGAGTATGGAGCATATTGTTTTTGCTTCATCAACTCAGTTACGCGTTGACCGTGTTCAAGCTGTTTACGAGTTGCTTCGTCAAGGTCAGAAGCGAACTGAGCAAACGCTGCCAATTCACGGTACTGTGCAAGTGCAGTACGGATACCACCAGACAATTTCTTGATGACTTTAGTCTGCGCAGAACCACCAACACGAGATACAGAGATACCCGCGTTCACAGCAGGACGAATACCCGCGTTGAACAATGATGTTTCTAGGAAGATCTGACCATCAGTAATCGAAATTACGTTGGTTGGTACGAATGCAGATACGTCACCTGCTTGAGTTTCAATAATCGGCAATGCAGTTAATGAACCAGTTTGGCCTTTAACTTCACCGTTAGTGAATTTCTCAACGTAGTCAGCAGATACACGAGAAGCACGTTCAAGTAGACGTGAATGTAGATAGAACACGTCACCTGGATAAGCTTCACGACCTGGTGGACGACGAAGAAGCAATGAAATTTGACGGTAAGCAACAGCTTGTTTAGACAAGTCATCATAGATGATAAGCGCGTCTTCACCGCGGTCACGGAAGTATTCACCCATTGTACAGCCAGAGTATGGAGCCAAGAACAGCATTGCTGCTGGATCGGCTGCAGCTGCTGCTACAACAGTTGTATACGCCATAGCGCCAGTTTCTTCTAGCTTACGTACTACGTTTGCGATAGTTGATTGTTTTTGACCAACTGCAACGTAGATACATTTAATGCCAGAGTTTTTCTGAGCGATGATCGCGTCGATCGCCATAGCTGTTTTACCAGTCTGACGGTCACCAATGATCAACTCACGTTGACCACGGCCTACTGGGATCATTGTATCTACTGATTTATAACCAGTTTGTACAGGTTGATCCACTGATTGACGCCAAATTACGCCTGGTGCTACTTTTTCAACAGCATCAGTCAGTTTTGCATCAATAGGGCCTTTACCATCAATCGGGTTACCCAAAGCGTCTACGACACGGCCAAGAAGTTCAGGACCAACCGGAACTTCTAATACACGACCTGTACAACGAGCTTTTTGACCTTCTTGAAGGCTTAAGTAGTTACCTAAAACAACGACGCCCACTGAATCCTGTTCTAGGTTCAGTGCCATACCGTATAAGCCGCCGTCGAATTCGATCATTTCACCGTACATTGCATCAGCAAGGCCGTGAATGCGCACAATACCGTCGGATACCATAACAATGGTACCTTCGTTTTTAGCGGTCGCGCTGGTGTCCAGATCGCCGATACGCTGTTTAATGAGCGCACTGATCTCGGATGGATTCAGTTGTTGCATTGCGCTATACCTCAATCTTTTTAAAGTTCAGTCTTCTTATTTCTTAAGCAAGAAGACGAGTACGCATTTTTTCAAGCTTATTAAGCGCAGAATCATCTATCACTTGGTCGCCTGCACGAATAACCACACCCACGATTAACGCCGGGTTAACTTCTACAGAAACGTTTACTGCTGCATTGAATTTTTTCTCTAACGCACGAGTAAGAAGTTGTTCCTGTACAGAAGTCAATGGGAATGCTGATTCAATTACAACATCCACAGTATTGTTATTCTGTGATTTGAGCTGTTCATATTCTGCAGCGATTTCAGGAAGCAAAGCCAAACGTGCGTTTTCAGCAAGCATAGTCAAAAAGTTTGACACTGCAGGCGTTTGGTCTTCGCCTAAAACTTTAGCAAAAAGTGCCACCTGCTCAGCAGGTGTCAACTCAGGGCGATTTAGATAAGCTGAAAATGCTTCGTCTTGCACCGCAGCACTGAGCAATTCAAGTGCAGTTGACCAAGAGTCAGCTGTACCTTGCTCAGAAGCGTAAGCAAATGCTGCTTTAGCGTAAGGGCGTGCCAACGTCAAGAGTTCAGCCATAATCCGCCTCTCTTAAAGTTTAGCAGCCAGCTGAGTCAGCATGGCATTGTGAGCTTCTGCGTCAACTTGCTGGCTAAGAATTTTCTCAGCACCAGCAACTGCAAGAGCAGCCACTTGTTGACGTAATTCTTCGCGAGCAGCATTGATTTCAGTATCAACAGCTTCTTTAGCTTGTTGACGAATACGCTCACCTTCAGCTGACGCTTGAGTACGAGCTTCTTCGACCAATTGCGCTGCACGACGGTTCGCTTGTTCGATCAATTGAGCCGCTTGTGCTTTTGCCGCGTCCAGTTCAGCTTTCACTTGTGCTTGCGCATCTGCAAGGTCAGCCTTCGCTTTTTCAGCAGCATTTAAGCCATCAGCGATTTTACGCTGACGTTCACTAATCGCATTGATTAGTGGTGGCCATACAAACTTCATGCAGAATGCGACGAAAATCGCAAACGCAATCGCTTGGCCAAACAATGTGAGGTTGATATTCATTGCAAATTCCTCAAATAGTGAATTTCGGAATTAAGCTGATTAACCTACAAATGGATTAGCGAAGATGAAGAACAAGCCAATACCAACACCGATCATAGGCACAGCATCAAGAAGACCCGCGATTAAGAACATACGAGTTTGAAGTTGTGGAGCCAATTCTGGTTGACGAGCTACAGCTTCAAGGAAACGGCCGCCTAGAAGACCAAAACCAATCGCAGTACCTAAAGCACCGAAAGCGATCAAGATAGCAGATGCAATTGCAACTAGACCTAAAGTGAGTTCCATGATAATTCCTCAGAGGTTAGGTTTATACCAAATTAAGTTAAAAAATTGTGCCCAACCATCCCGTGACAGTTAGGCAATACCATTAATGCTTTTCGCTTGCCATGCTCAAGTATACGATAGTCAGCATCATGAAAATGAATGCTTGTAGCGTAATAACAAGAATGTGGAAGATCGCCCAAGGCACAGATAACGCCCACTGGATCCAGAACGGTAATAACGCGATAAGAATGAAGATTAACTCACCCGCATACATGTTACCGAATAGTCGTAGAGCCAATGAAACTGGACGTGCAAGGAAGGTTACCAATTCCAGAATCAAGTTCACTGGAATAAGAATCGCTTTTGCAACTGGGTTACTTGGGTTAAATGGGTTAAGTGCTAGTTCACCAACGAAGCCGCCAACACCTTTTTCACGGATGCTGTAGAACAAGATAAGTGCAAATACAGACAATGACATACCAAGGGTAATGTTAGGGTCAGTAGATGGAACGATCTTGAAGTATACGTGGTGTGGATCAATACCAAACAGGCCACCAATCACGTGTTGAGCGACATAAGGAATCCAGTCAACCGGGATAAGGTCCATCAAGTTCATGAGGAAAATCCACACGAAGATGGTTAGCGCTAGTGGAGCGATCAAACGCGATTTACCATGGAAGGTATCGCGTACACTTGAGTCAACAAACTCGATAATCATTTCGATTGCAGACTGGAACTTGGTAGGAACACCAGAGTTTGCAGCTTTCGCTACGAGCCAGAATAACAAGCAGAAAATGATACCGAGGCCGATTGACCAACCCATTGAATCCAAGTGAATAGCAGTGAAC
This sequence comes from Acinetobacter variabilis, assembly GCF_000369625.1. Classification (GTDB taxonomy): domain Bacteria; phylum Pseudomonadota; class Gammaproteobacteria; order Pseudomonadales; family Moraxellaceae; genus Acinetobacter; species Acinetobacter variabilis. The sequence goes on along the minus strand of NZ_KB850112.1, from coordinate 251,305 downwards.
CCCATCTGTTGAGCTTCAGCACCATTCTCGGCCAATTTCCATGTACCGTCTGGCATTTTGCCATAGGTCATATTGGTCAAGTGATGCTTGATATACTCGGTCGAAGTAAGGGCATGTTCTTCAGCAGCCATAAATCACACCTGGTCAATGTCAAAAAACTATAGAACAAACGAATATCGCGTGCTGCTTGATATCTCGCCTGCTCCTAAAAAAACTTTTCAATTTTTTGTTGTGTTTAAACTCGTTTTTGTAGACGTGACACCCAAAAAGGAGCGACCCACGACATGGCTTGAACGAGCATAAAACCACAAAACAACGCAACCGGGGATAACGGCTTGACATTGCTTAAAATTAAAATGAAACCAACAATCACAATTGCAAACTTGCCCATCAGGCCTTTATACATGTTCGAAAGAACCTGCTTAGATGCCCGGGCTCCTGCCGCTCGAAATGATTGCCATGAAAAATAACAACTCGCAAGCCAGCAGACGAACGCCCCCAAAGCGGCACTCAAGGCTAAGGTTGAGTCTTTCACGACCCAGCCAATCAAGGCTGAAACAGGAATCATTAATGCTTGTAAGAGGACTAAAGCTTTCGCTAATCGTCGGTCAATCAAGCGACTAGTTCGGCTCATTATTTATTCACTCACAGCAAGCATGCTTGACAAGTTTAGCTGATGATTATTTTTAATCGCAGGCATTATAGAGTTACACCCCTGAACATGCAATCTTTTCCCGACCTTAGTCGTGTTTTTTTCAACAGATCAAATGCTGGCAAACTAATCAAAACTTGATTATTTTTAAATCATTGATGGGCATTTAACACACATTTACGGGTTTGCTCGGCCAATTTCTGCCAGGCCTGGATAAAGTCCCCTGCCCCACTCATGCTTTCATCGACACTCTGGAATACAATCGGTTTCAGTTTACGGTACTGATTTTCACCAGCATGTGCTTCTGCCAGCAGACACATTTTGCTCTGCACACGACTGTCTTGCAGATACTTGATCTGCGCCACGGTTGGTGACACATGTGGATCATCCGTCAAAGCCCCCATGAACTTCAGGTTCAATGGGCGTTCCAGATATTGATAGGCATCATGATAGGACCAATAAGGTTTAGCTTTACTTGTAGAACTATAACGCTGTGCAGTCAAAAACATGGTTTGGGCAAAGTCACGCGCATTTTTCCAATAGGCCTCCCGATGCTCAGGCAGTTGCTGAGAACGTAGGGCTGCAATAAAGAAACCGATACGTACTGCATTGTTAGGATCGAGCCAGACATGGGTATCGATAGTATCTTTTAAGGCTTGCCCACGTGGATTACGCATTGGCAAAGTGGTCAGAATACCCGAATCTAAAATCGCGATACTTTTATTGTTATTGTTCAACACTTTTGCCAACGGTGCTTCATGTGCCTGCCCTAACCAGATCACCAGACCAGCATCCTGAATCGTTTTCCGGTGTGCCGGGGTCAGGCTGACATCATGACCGCTTTGATTAGCCAATAATAAAGTCGGCTGTTCCACGCCTTGAGTAATGGACTTGGCAATCAGATAAATCGGCTGCGTTGAAACCACCAGACTTTGCGACCAGCTTAGGGTGCTGAACAAAGCCAGGCTACACAGGGCAAGGAAACGGAACATGAAGAGAAATCGCTATATAAGGACAAATTTAGTAGTGTTATAATATAACAAAATTACAAAAATACCTATGCCCAATCGAAACTCTGGACGCTTCATGTTAAGATTTGAAATCTTTTAATTTTCAGTTTCGCACCTGAGGTGAACTATGGGTTCATGTTCGCACGAACACCACAATGCATTGCACGGCGTACACGACCATCCAAATGTCGCGCAGCGTCTGGCCGAAGCAGAGAGTCTTTGTGCGGCAAGTGGCGCACGCCTCACTCCTTTACGCAAAGAGGTACTGGAACTGATTCTGAATGCAAGCGGCCCGATGGGTGCGTATGATCTGCTGGCACAAATGAAAAATGCCAGCGACCGTCCTGCTGCCCCACCAACAGTGTACCGTACACTCGACTTTCTATTAGAAAAAGGCTTTATTCACCGCCTGACGTCCATTAATGCCTATATTCCCTGTTGCCATCCGCGTGAAGGCCATCAGGCAGCGTTCTTGATTTGTACTGAATGTAAAGCGGTTAAAGAAGCATCTGCACAAGGTTTATTAGAACAACTGGATGCCTTGGCGGCTTCAGACGATTTTAGTGCACACCACAGCATTATCGAAATTTCAGGAATCTGTCAGCAGTGTCGCAACAAAGCTTGAATGCATCACCCTTGATCCAGCTTTCCAAGATTTGGGTCAATATTGATGATCGTGACATTTTAAAGGCCATTGATTTCTCTTTGCAGGAGAAAGAGATTGTTACGCTGATTGGTCCGAACGGTGCCGGTAAGTCGACCTTAATAAAGGTCATGCTTGGGATCGTCAAACCGAAATCCGGTGAAATCAAAACGGCGCGCAAGCTGAAATTCTCTTATGTGCCACAGAAATTCAATCCTTCACATAGTTTACCGCTACGTGTCAAAGATCTGTTGGCACTAGAAAAATGCCCTTCAGCTATTAAAGCTGAAATCATTCGTGATACCGGCATTGCCAAGCTGGAAAATTCCAAAGTTCAACAGCTTTCTGGCGGTGAACGTCAACGCGTCCTATTGGCTCGTGCCTTATTACGTCAGCCGGATATTCTGGTACTGGATGAACCGATGCAGGGTCTAGATATTCAGTCTGAGGCTGAACTGTATGAATATGTGCGTAGCCTGCCGGAAAAATATGGCTGTGCCATTTTAATGGTATCACATGACCTGCAATGGGTGATGCAAGGTACGCATCGTGTGGTATGCCTGAATAAACATATCTGCTGTAGCGGCCTGCCAGAAAGCGTACAGCAGCATCCAGAATATCAAGCCATTTTTGGTACCAACCGGGTGTTCTACCAGCATCATCATGACCATTGTGCGCATGGTGATTCAGCCACACCATGCCAGCACGATTCACGCCCCCACATTCACCCTGAGCCGGAAGCTTAAGCCATGATGGATTGGTTATCTCTCCTATTACCTGCATGGATTATGGGAACACTCTTGGTGTTCCTGACCGCACCACTCGGCTGTCTGATGTTATGGCGCCGTATGTCTTTCTTTGCTGACACGATGGCACATGGCACTTTATTGGGTGTGGCCATTGCAGGTGCACTCAGTTTGCCATTATGGACTGGTGTCACCTTAATCGCCTTACTATTGGTGGCGATTTTATGGGTACTTCATGACCCACGTTTGCCGAATGATGCATTGTTGGCACTCTGCTCAGCAACCCTGCTCTGTTCAGGCCTACTATTCATTCAGCATTTACCGAGTTTAAGACCGGAACTGCTGAGTTATTTATTTGGTGATCTACTCACTATTTCATGGACAGATCTTCCTACTTTTGCCGTTGTGATTATCTTGGCATTGGCCGTTCTGTATAAAAGTTGGCAGGCGCAAATCCAGATTGCAATTGATCCTGATATGGCGATCAGTGAAGGGGTGAATGCAAAACTGCAACGTCTGATCTTTATGCTCTTATTGGCATTGTTTACTGTATTGGCATTACGTGCGGTCGGTTCTCTTTTGATGGGTGCATTGCTGGTGATTCCAGCTTTGACGGCTCGCCTACTGGCAAATTCTCCTCGTCAAATGGTGATCTGGGCTTTTGTGATTGCACAAATTGGTGTGACAGTCGGGCTCTGGTCAAGTGCAGGTCTGAATACGTCAACAGGTCTGACCATTGTGCTGACCATGTCAGTGCTGTTTGCTGCTATTTTTATCCTGCAGAAGTTTAAAAAACTGGCTTAAGACATGGCAGGCAAATTTTACCTGATCAGTGCCTGCTTGCTTGGACACAAGGTTCGATATGATGGCCGCGACTGTCTGGTAAAAGAGTTGGTCGATTATTTATTGCTGGATCAATATGTCACGATTTGCCCTGAAGTCAGTGGTGGTTTGCCTATACCCCGACCCGCAGCAGAGATTCAAGGCGGGACAGGATTAGAAGTTCTTAAAAGTTTAGCTCAAGTAACAGATATTCAAGGACAGGATGTATCTACTGCTTTTATACAGGGAGCTTATGCTGCCTTGGAGCTAGCACAGAAATTTCAAGTCACCCATGCTATCTTAAAAGCCAATAGTCCATCTTGCGGCAGCAAGCTGATTTATGATGGTTCATTTACTGGAAATAAAATTCAGGGTGATGGCGTGACGGCTGCATTATTTAAACAGCATGATATTGAGGTCATGACTGAAGATGAATTTTTACAGATGATTCTTTAAGAGATCGTTGAATTCCCTCTCTTTTAAGGAGAGGTTTCCCTACTGATGCACCAAACTCAATAAAAACGCAGCTCCAGCGAACAAGCTGGCAAAAGTTCGATTCATGACTTTCTGCTGTTTTGGCGATTTTAGAAGACTCAGAACTTTGGCAGCCAGACCGGTATAACCTGCCATCACAATCAGATCAATCGTCACCATGGTCGCAGCCATAATCACATATTGAATCCATTGCGGTTTAGATAAGTCCAGAAATTGCGGCAATACTGCCAGCAAAAATACAATTGCCTTGGGATTACTCATATTGACTAGAAAACCGTGGATGACGAGTTTTCCAGCTGATTTTCGTGCGAGTTCATGTTTAATTTCAATCGACTGCGCTGGTGCTTTCCACTGCAAAAAGGCCAGATACAATAAATAGGCAACTCCAAACCATTTCACTGCAAGAAATGCCCAAGGTGTAGTCGCGAACAATACCCCTGCCCCGGCAGCCACAATGGCAATTTGAACCAATAGGGCGAGTTGCAGGCCGAGCGCATTCCAGTATCCATGTCGAAAGCCATAATTCAGTCCGCTCGACATTGAAGCAATAGCACCCGCGCCTGGGGAAATACTGATCACCCAACAGGCTAACATATAAGCAAACCAGACTTGATAGGACATGGAGATTTAACTCATTCAAATTCAGGATCTAATTATATGACTTTTCCAATATTTTCAGCCAAAAAAATTGCTTAAACATCAGACTGCATACTATTCACTCTATAGCGCTTCAGGCACAATAGCAGGATTGGATACAGAAAATTTATTACAGGAGCCATGAATGACAGCCCAATCTGTAATTTTGCCATTACCTTCAGATCATGCTCGCTTTATTGTTTTACGTCTGAAAGATCTCAGTATTGAAGATTTTAAGGAACGATTAGAACAGCTCTTTACTACACGCGATCGCCTGATTACCCAACACCCGAATGCGCAAATTAAAACGGCTGTCGCTTTTGGTCCTGAACTCTGGTCAAAACTGTATGAACAGGCACCTGCTGGTTTTAAACAATTAGAGCCAATTCAAGGTTCATTTAATATGCCTGTGGTTCCCGCTGATGTATTGATTCATATTGCCAGTACGCGTGCCGATATCTGTTTCGCCTTGAGTCAGTCTTTCTTCGAAGGTATTCGCGATCAGGTTGAAGTATTAGATGAGCGTGTTTGCTTCCGTTACTTTGATGGCCGTGATATTACCGGTTTCATTGATGGGACTGAAAATCCACAATTTCCGGATGATCGTGCTGAAGTGGCTTTACTCGGTGAAGATGCTGGTATTTTCCAAGACGGTTCATTTATTTTTGCGCAGCGTTATGCGCATAACCTGGATAAATGGAAGAAACTCAAAGTCGATGCTCAAGAACAAGTCATGGGTCGTACCAAACTTGAATCGATTGAACTCGAGGATGAGGTAAAACCTGCCAATGCGCATATCGCTCGTACTGTTGTTGAAGATGAGGAAGGCGAGGAAATGGAAATTCTACGTCACTCTCTGCCTTATGGAGATGGTCGTGGTGACCAAGGCCTATTCTTCATTGCTTATACCAAAGACCTGAAAATCATTGATGCCATGTTAGTGCGTATGTTTGGTACATCAGGCGATGGGATCCATGACTGCTTGCTACATTTCGTGACTCCAATGGATGGTGCGTATTACTTTGCACCAAGTGAGGAGTTGCTAGAAGAGGTTTTGGAAGGGTAAAATTTATAAGGTCGGTGATTGCTACATTCTCCATAATGTAGCAATCTAAAAAATTATTTTTTAAGAAAGTTTCTATAATTAATATTTTCACACCCTAGAGTAAATGTTAAGCACTTTAAATCTGAATCTAAAATCAATTTATAGTCATTAATTTTCCTGTTACTTTCCCTAATATTGGCATTATATAAATATTTTTTCTCTTCTTTAATATAAGAAAAATTATCACCAGCCAATATACTCCCGTAATCACTTTCTAAATTAGCAGATGAAGAATTTACTACTGGAGCTTCAATAACTAAATTTGATAACTTATTATATATAAAAAAGTTAGATATAAATTTTTTATAAGGTCTTTTCACATAATCTAATTCACTAAATTCCCTTATCCGAAAGGCAACTATTTTTTTATCTTGATAAAGTATTTTTAAATCTACAGTTGATTTTAAAGGCACAGTACCTTGATATAAAATATAATTTTTTTGATTATTTAAAACTTCGACGCCATAACTCTTAAGAATGTAATCTCCACCAGAATATTTTTTGTTTTTACCCCCATAATCAACTAAACTTAATTTTAAATTTTTATTTAATTGAGAGAATCTACCAAATTGATCCAGAAATAAAACTGGTTCTTTAATTTGGGTAGCACTTTGCTGGTAATCATTCCAATCTATATTTTTTGCGTGACATGATAGTGAAAAGAAGCTACTGCTAATTATTACTATAGATTTAAGTATTTTCATATTTTAAGTGCCTAAATCAATTTGGTTATAAAAAAAGGAATAGGATCAAATCTTCCTTGCAAGCCTGTACCGAGCAATGCTGAACTTCTTGCCTCGAAATGCAAATGTCCCCCTTTCGATATAGTAGTCATTCCCTTCGCATTTCCAGTAGAACCTGTTTTACCTAAAATTGTCTTAGCATCAACAACATCTCCTTTTTCAACATCTATGGTAGATAGATGTGCATAAAAAAAATAAATTGATTGGCTGTTTGTAATATTTTTTGATGCATAAGTTTTTTGCTTTTCAGGCAAGTCATCAATGTTTACTTCTAATACTATAATTTTGCCATATGCCTTTCCACTATCTGTTGCAATAGCAATAACCCCACTACATACCGCAAAAATATTCGTACCGGAATCAGCAGCTAAATCTATACCTTGATGGTTTCTAGTACCTCCATTTCTAACTTTCCCAAAAGTAGCACTTTTTACATTAGCTAGACCGGCAACTCTTAACTGGTTTATTGCTAAAGGATCTACCCAAATTCCGCTGCCTCCAACAATTTTATTTTCTTGTATTTCGGTACTTGGTGTTGGTGTTGGTGTTGGTGTTGGTGTTGGTGTTGGTGTTGGTGTTGGTGTTGGTGTTGGTGAAGAAATTTGCCCCAATAAAATTTTAATTGTTTCATCTAAAGATAAATTTATTCCAGAAGTTTTAGATTTATCCAATACATAATCATAAATATTAATATGTGCATCGATGTATGCTCTTAGCCATATTCCATAAGCAACTTTTGCATCGTTGTCATATCTTTTCAAATAATCTAAAGCATTTTGTTTACCCTTATTTCCAAATTGTGCAAGCAATAACATTTTTGCTCTTTCTGGGGAAAAACTATTGTTTATGAATGACCTCGCACCTCCAGCTCCTTCATGATGTAATAGATAAGCAAATTTAGCTATTGAGCTCGGCTCTGTTAATTTTTGATAAGGTAGTTTTGACCATTTAAAATTTATAATTGCATAAGCAGCTGCTGCATCAATCGAAAACTCAGAGTTGAATCTAAGATTTAAAAGTTGCTCCTCAGTAAGATATTTATTTTTTGAAGCATATTGCCCTATTAAAGATTCTTGGTTTTTACAAAGTTCAAGCCAAGTACCTTTAAGAAATTGTGTTAATCCTGCGGCATTTGTAGTGGTATTAAAACTTTTGGAATCCCATTCTCCATTACTTTTTTTTGCAGCTTCAGCATGAATTAAAGCTGCTAGACTATGTGGAGTAAATCCATGACGTTTCGAAGCGTCTATAACGAATTTTCTATATTTATTATTTACTGTATTGAGTATGAAGTTCTCTTCTGTAAATTGGCTTGCAATTATATGGGTACTATTACCTAAATCAGTTCTTTTTTGGCTATTTACTGGCTTAGGTAAAATTATAGATGGTTGACTAGTATCTATTTTTTCATTTACCCCTTTTTCAATAGGATCTGCTAAATTTTTTAAGGATTTTTTGATTTCCTCTATTGTCTGTTGAACTATACCCGATTGAGGATAGTGACTGCCGGAGACTTTCATTTGCCTTGAAGTCAGCCTTAAAACTTTTTTCCCTATTGGTAAAGTTTTATGATTAGCTATTAAATCAAAATTACTTTTTATATTTTTATAATAAACTTTTAAACCTTTTGAATGATCTAAGATTTCTATATCATTAATTACACCATCTTTAAAATTTATTTCTTTTGATTTACCATCATATTCTAGTTTTACAATTCCTTTTGAAATAGGTTTAAAAGATAAATCTAATAATATAATTTTTAAAATCAATTCAGCTTCAATCTTATTGATCTCATCAATATGTATTTTTTGACCTACTTGTATTTTATGAATAGAAGAACCATTCAATTTATTAATTTTAGCTATTTTTTGTACTCTAATATTAAATTTTTTCGAGATACCCCACAATGTATCTCCTTTTTTTACAATATAATAATTCACAGAGAACACCTTTATAATTATTGAATATCTTCAATTTGAATTCCATGCTCACCCACATCAAATTCCTCCTCTAAATCTTTAGTATCTAAATCTTCAAAGATATTTGACCATTGCTTAAATCCTACCAATGCTTCATAAGCAACCCATTCTTGAGAAATAGATAATTGCGTTTTACCATTAGAATCAGTTTTACCTTCCCATAAAATTTCCTTATTTTCAGGTATAAACATAGTTACTTCAGCACCTTCAATTCCACTACCACCTAAACTATTAAATAAAAAATCTACAGCGTATGGTCCAGATTTAGGCAACTCAGGAATCTCATAAATAGTTTTGGCTCCTTCTTTAAATATATGCTGCCCCGCTTTACACTCAAACTTCCCACCTGTTACTCCAAATACACCTTGTCCATTAATCTTTAACTGAGATCCACCGGCAGTAAGCACAATTTCTTTAGGGCTTATAATTTCAATTCGATCTTCAGTTGAAATAATTTTTACTTTATGACGAGCAATTGTTTCTATTGCGTCATCTTGTGCCTGGAGTTCGACCTTTCCCTTTGCCGCAACGGCTTTTAATCCTTGTTGAGCTGCAAATAAGCTGATCTTGTCCTGAGCGTGAGCAATCAAAGATTTCCGTGTGGAAAAATTAATATTATCCGCAGCACTGTGGTTAATCTGCTGATCAGCTGAAAGATACAGATCTTCATTAGTTGAGAGTGCAATTGAATTCGGTGCACACAGCAGCATTAAAGCTTGTTTGAAAGTTTCAGCCTTGCTTTGATCTTGCTGTTCAATCTGATCCAGAAATTTTTTTAGATGATCTAACCCTTCTAAGGGGTCTGTTTGCTGATTTTTGGCAATCTCACTTAAAGCCTTACTATGATTCAAATTTGATTCAAGCTGGCTTTTCGCAGGACTGGTATTTAAGTGATTAGCATTGGCATTTTCTTGTTTATAGGTAGAAAGAAGCAAGCCAGCTCCCGCTCTAAGTGCTCCCCATTGATCTGTTCTTAACTCAAAGCCCTCACCACGCCCGTCGCTAGCCTCATCTTCTTTTGGATGACTTAGATTTCCTAAATTTAGCTGACTGGCCCCATGACTACTTTGCAGCTGTGCACTAATCTGTCCAGTTGTATCATCGAAGCGAATCTGGTTAAAACCTTCGCCATCCACCTCTTGAGAACGGATACCACTTAGTTTTTTAGTGAATGGCAATTGCCCCTTCTTATCAAACATAGTTTGATAACGTTCAGCTTCATGAATACGTCCAACAATAAAGGGGCGATCAATATCCCCTTCGAAGAAATCAATCACTACGATTTCCCCGATACGTAGATGGAATCGGGCGCCATAACCTTCACCTGCCCATGGCGTTAGCACATCTACCCAGACCGAATCAGTGTCATTATCATTGGCACCAGCACCACCATCATGCTGATGATCTTCACTACGGGTAAACAAAAAACGGACCTTCACACGTCCCCATTCATCGACATAAATAGTCTCACCTTCAGGCCCTACTACTTTCGCCCGTTGTGGATAGGCCATAGGCCGATGTTGTAGTGGATGATATTTAGGTATTACAGGAATATCTCGACGAATTAAATACAGCTCATTACCTTGTCTCTCATCATCCAGAACTTTCCAGTGACTGGACTGCATGAGCTGATCCAGCTGTAGCAAAAGATCTTTCGGTAAATTATTTTGGTTATAGAAGTGTTTGCCCAAAATTAAAAATTCACGCTCATTGTGCGGATGTTGATCAATTTCGGGATGGTCATGCAGTTCAAACCAGTAACCGACTTGGGCATCACGAACACTACTGCTGGCCTTAAAATATTTGGACTGCATGGCATGATAGTGACTAAGTTGCTGACTGAGTTGATCCAGTTGAGCTGGACTGGATGATGTAGCCTGATCTTCTCTCTTTAGGTCACTGGTCCAAGCTGGACTGATGTTCCAGACATCTTCCAGACTTAAACTGGTATGATCCTGAACACTGCTCTGCTGAATATTCACTAACTGCTGGTTTTGCTCCTGCTCCAGATCTATAGCTTGCCAGCGTTGCAATGCAACACTATTTGGTACAAGTTGTCGCTCAGCAATTAGGCTGGTGATAGTATCGAATTGCTCAGTTGCATGACTGCGATGGAAGCGGATGGAACGGCGTTTTAAGGCTTGAAAATATTGCTGCCCATTAACAAGACGCAGGACTTGTGGCTGAATGGTTTGAGCTGAGATTGGAATAATTAATTCCTTTTCATCAATCAGCCAGTTAATACCCTCACTACGCCATAAGCGGGTCAGAAAATCATAATCACTTTCATTGGACTGTATGACCAATGGCCGTACATCATATTCACGATTTAGTCCGGAAAGATCCAAACTTAAACTTTTCGCAAATAAGCCACTTCGCTTTTGCCATTCAGTAAACAGAATCTCACTAATCGCTTTGATACTTTTATTCAAAAACACACGGCTATTACGGCGTTTATGCCAAAGTGAAGTCGCATCTTCGAGAGTCAGCTGATAGACACTTAAAGCACCATCGCTATGCCCCTGTTTAGCTGCAGTAATAATACCTGTAGTCCGGAAAAGCTTACCTTGATCAGTGACCTGATCAACAGCAACCTGACAGCCAATAAACTGCTTTAAGGCAATATAGGGATGGGTGGATAAACAAAGTAATTCAGCATGTAGTCCCTCATTGATCCAGTGCCTGCCTTCAATACGCTGAATCAGGACCTGAGAATTTAAAATTTCATTGGAAAATCGGAGATGAAGTGCACGCTTCTGTGAGCTTAGACCCAAGCCTTCAAGCACCGTATAAATACTCTGTAGCATTTTATAATTATTATTTGAGGTTATTTTTATCGCACTGATTTTAGGGAATAAGCTTAGAACAATCCATCTTGGTATTTATTTCACATGAATTAACCACGAATAGCCTTACCCTGACCTTATATTCTCTATGCTTATGAAATAGAAGATGTATTCTGTTTCAACCTTTTCGATTTTTCTGATTATTTGCTGATTCACTTACTGCTACACTGAAAGCCGAATACTTTATATCTCCTACATCATCCTCGATTACAGGATAAGCCAGAGGCCAAGGACATGCTTGAGTTACATTCTAAACTTCCCAATCTGGGCGTTACTATTTTTAGTACCATGTCGGCCTTGGCACAAAAACTCGGGGCAATTAACCTGTCACAAGGTTTTCCAGATTTTCCTGCTCCACCACAATTGATTGAAGCCCTCAGTCGGGCGGTTGAAAATGGTTTTAATCAATATGCACCGGGTGATGGTTTACCAGTATTACGTGGGCTGGTCGCTGATCTTTATCAGCATCGTGACCGGCTCACTCTAGATCCGGTAGATGAAATCACCATTACTCCTGGTGCAACGATTGCAATCTTCTGTGCAATTCAGGCAACGGTACGAGCAGGTGAAGAAGTCATTATTTTTGATCCCAGTTATGACAGCTATGCGCCAAGCGTGAAGCTGGTCGGTGCCAAACCGGTACATATCGCTCTAGAATATCCTGGTTTTTCTGTGGACTGGAATAAGGTCAAAGATGCAATCAATGACCGTACCCGCATGATTGTAGTGAATACACCGCATAATCCCACCGGAACGGTATGGACAGAGCAAGACTGGCAGCAGCTGATTGAACTGATTTGTGATCGTAATATCGTGGTTCTGTCCGATGAAGTCTATGAACATCTGGTATTTGATGAAGTTCGTCATCATTCTGCAGCATCATTTCCGGAACTCCGTGAACGCAGTTTTGTGATTGGTTCTTTTGGTAAAACCTTTCATGTGACCGGCTGGAAAACCGGTTTCTGTGTTGCACCACCAGCCTTAATGCAGATGTTCAGACAGATTTACCAGTTTGTCAGCTTCTGTGGCGTGACCCCAATTCAGGTGGCTCTGACCGAATATATGCAACTACATTCTGAACATATTCATGAGCTGTCCGGTTTTTATCAGGCCAAACGGGATCTGTTTAATCATGCACTGACAGATTCCCGTTTTCACTGGACGCCGTCACAAGGCACCTATTTCCAGAATCTGGATTACAGTGAAATTCGTCCTGATCTGGATGCACTGTCGATGTGTCACTATCTGGCGGAACAACACGGTGTTGTGGCGATTCCGGTATCAGCGTTTTATCAGGAGCCGCCTAAAGATTTACACTTATTGCGCTTCTGCTTTGCCAAAAAAGATGAAACCTTGATAGAAGCAGCACATATTCTTTCCAAAGTTTAAAAAAATAGACTTATTGGTTACTGAAAAGCTAAAGCGTTCTTGATGCTGATCAAGGATAATTTAGTCCTGATAAATATATGAAAAATCAAGAACAGGATGTCATATGGCACAGCAAGCATTGGTTCACCAGCAGAATTTATGGAAAACATTTTTTATTTTCCTGTTACCGCTGGTGGTTACCAACATCCTGCAAAGCCTGTCCGGTACGATTAATACTGTTTTTGTGGGGCAAATGTTGGGCGTGCAAGCGATTGCTGCAGTTGCAGTATTTTTCCCGATTCTGTTCTGTCTGATGGCCTTTGTGATTGGTCTCTCTGCAGGTTCTACGGTTCTGGTAGGACAAGCTTGGGGTGCCAGAAATCTTGAAAAAGTGCGCTGTGTAGTTGGCTCTACCCTGTTTATGACGTTGATTGGTGGCAGCCTGATTGCCCTATTGGGTGTATTTTTTGCTGAAAATATCTTGCAATTATTAGGTACAGATCCGGATGTGATGCACCTGTCTTTACCTTATGTACAATGGATGCTGGCTGGTAGTCCTCTGATTTTTATTTATATTATTTATACTTCAATTTTACGCGGGGTTGGAGACAGTACTACGCCACTGTTTGCCTCTGCCCTAACGATTGGTGTAGGCTTGGTAGTGACACCGGTCCTGATCGCGGGTTATTTTGGTTTTCCTAAGATGGGGATCATCTCTCCAGCAATTGCAACCATTCTGGGTAACTTGGCTGTACTGTTATTTCTTATTCTCTATTTAAATTATAAACGTCACCCTCTAAAACCAGACTGGGCTTTAATCAAAGATATTCGTCATCAGCCCCAGCTCAGCAAGACTATCCTGCGCTTAGGTATTCCAACCGGGGTTCAAATGGTCACAACTTCAGTCGCTGGTCTGGTCATTGTGGGTCTGGTCAACCGTTATGGTGCAGAAGCGACGGCGGCCTATGGTGCCGTGAATCAGGTACTGAATTATATTCAGTTCCCTGCTCTTTCTATTGCCATTGCAGCTTCAGTCTTTGGGGCACAGGCCATTGGTGCTGGTAAAAATGATTTGCTCAATAAAGTGACTCGAACTGCCTTAAGTATGAATATCTTGTTCACAGGTAGTCTGGTAATTCTAGCTTATCTGTTTTCTAAATATCTCATGGCTTTGTTTATCACTGACCCGCAGGTCGTGGTCCTAGGTCAGCAACTTCTCTTCATTGTCTTATGGTCGATTCTGTTCTTTGGTGCTAGCGCAATTTTTGCTTCGATCATGCGGGCCAGTGGCACAGTGACAGTCCCGATGTTGATCAATATCATTGCCATTATTGGCATTGAAGTACCAGCTGCCTATATGTTCAGCCGCTGGTGGGGTTTACAAGGGATTTGGTATGGTTATGCCTTGGCATTTGTCTGTCTTTGTATTATGCAAGGCTTGTATTACCAGTTTATCTGGAAGAAAAAAACCATCGAGGCACTGGTTTAATCTTCCAGCTTGGACTACTGGATAAACCTTAGCAAAGCACCTCTAAATAGCGTATTTCCTGCTTAATCCATATTTTTTATATGGATTCATTTTTATTATATTTTTCAGCCATGAAGATCCTTGTTATAAGCAGTGTATTGTATAAAAACACAAGGTCTTCTCATGGCTAAACGACAAATTAAACTGGGTGCTTTTATTCCAACGACTTCGCAACATGCGGCAGGTTGGTGCCATCCTGAATCTCGTCCTCAGGAGCATTTAAGCATCGATTATGCGATTGAATTGGCGAAAACTGCTGAACGCGGCCTGTTTGATGCTTATTTCCTTGCAGATGGTCTGGGACTCCTAGGAAGATGATGCATTCCTCTATGACAAAGAAAACGGTCATTTCTTTGATGCATCTAAACAGTACGAACCACTTCATAGTGGCAAATATTTTAATGTCCAAGGTGCACTGAATGTCCCTCGTCCGCCACAGAGCTATCCAGTGATTGTTCAGGCAGGTCAGTCTGAAGATGGACGTGAACTGGCCGCCAAATATGCCGAAGTGATTTTTACCGCCCAGCAAAGTTTAGCTGATGCTCGAGCCTTCTACCGTGATGTCAAAGGGCGCCTGGCTAAATATGGCCGTCATCCGGATGATCTAAAAGTAATGCCGGGGGTTTCTGTCTTTGTGGCGGCTTTGTTGCATAAACCTAGCCTAGAAAGATTATTCAGTCCTATAATTTCAATATGAATAAACCTGCTCCTAAAATCTATCGTACAACTAACTGGTCTTCCTACAATCGTGCCCTCATTAACCGAGGTAATATTTCCCTTTGGTTTGATCCAAACACTCAGTGGTATGCACAACCACAAGGCAAGCAAGGTCGAAATCAAACTTACTCTGATACCGCTACTCAATGCTGTTTAATGATCAAATCTCTATTCAAACTCTCTTTACGCATGGTCACAGGTTTTGTTCAAAGTTTGATTAAACTGTGTAAATGAGCTGCTCCGAATATCAGCGATATTCGTACAGCACGCTTTGTCGAAGACAAAAACATATTGATATTGCGATTAGCTATCAAAAAAGTAGCGATGGGCTACATCTACTCGTAGACTCAACTGGTTTGAAGTTTCTAGGTGAAGGTGAATGGAAACGTAAGAAACATGGACCTGAATATCGTCGCCAATGGCGTAAGCTTCATATTGGTATTGATGCCGACACCTTGCAAATACGAGCAGTTCAGCTTACAACCAATAATGTCAGTGATTCACAGGTGCTTGGTGATTTACTTGATCAAACTCCACAAGATGAGCGGATTGACTCTGTTTATACTGAAGGCTCTTATGACACCAAGCAATGCCGTCAGGTCATTGCAGATCGGCAAGCGCATGCGGTCATTCCACCAAGAAAAAATGCAAAACCATGGAAAGATCAGAAATTGAGATCTTTAGAGCGGAATGAATTATTAAAAACAGTGAAACGTTTAGGAAGAACTATTTGGAAAAAATGGTCTGGTTATCTTCGTCGAAGTTTGGTCGAAACCAAGATGCATTGCATCAAATGATTAGGCGATAAATTAACAGCAAGGAGTTTTCCTAGTCAGGTCAATGAGATTCATGCACGCATAGCAGTATTAAACAGATTTACAGAATTAGGTCGTCCTCATACCCAAGTTGTCACTTGAGTTCTGTTCAGATAAGCAGGTGCTGTCTTTTAAATCTTTGTGCAACAAAGCCTTTTTGATTTATAAAATACTTTAGCTGCTTAAGTTTTCGGGCATAAAAAAACCCGCTTACGCGGGCTTTGATCAGAGTGTTTTAAGCTGACTTTTTCTTCTGCTTGCCGAGGCGGGTAGCTAAAGCCGTGACTTTCTGATAGCCAGTTGGCATGAGGCGCTGAATTAAATCAATCGTTTTGGCATCATTTCCAATCAGCAGACGGCGTTTGTCTTTTTGTACCGCGTCCAAAATTTGACGGGCTGCTTCTTCCGGTGGGCAACGCAGCAGCTTATTGAAATTCTGTACAGATTTTTCCGGATGCATTCCCAGACTACGAATGCTGTCATTCATTTTCGCTGCAATGGCGATATTGGTGCGGATTCCGCCTGGGTGTACACAGAGTGCGCTTACGCCGCAGTTTTCCATATCCAGTTCCTGACGCAAGGATTCGGTAAAACCACGCACAGCGAATTTAGTGGCATTATAAGCAGACTGGGTTGGCTGGGCAGTTAAACCAAACAGGCTGGAAATATTGATGACATGACCATCACCGGTTTTCTTGATTAAAGGCAGAAACTCTTTGGTGCCATAAACTACACCCCAGAAGTTAATCCCGACGATCCATTCCAGCTCTTCATAGCTAGCACCTTCTACGGTAGAACTAAGAGCTACACCAGCATTGTTAAAGATCATATTCACGCTGCCATGATCTTTCTCGACCTCGGCGGCCCAAGCGTGCATTTCTTCCAGATTAGCCACATTGACTTTTTTGGTTGTGACACGAACATCAGTACCTTTTAGCAGCTCAACGGTTTTAGCCAGGCCTTGTTCATTCACATCACTGAGTGCTAAATGACAGCCCTGCTTTGCTAAAAGCACCGCAAGTTGTTGACCGATACCTGAACCTGCACCAGTAATGGCCGCGACTTTATTATTAAAATTTTTCATTGAATTTCCTTGATTAGAACACTGCCCTTCCATGACAGCCTGTTTTTCTGTCGCATAGGAATACAGCACACCGTTTCAATATAGTTTTGACAATCCTTATTGTCAATAATTCCAGCATGTCTCTACGGGCCAATTTTCAGGTTTGAATTTCAGCATAGGTCAAAGCCGGATTTATTGATAAGATACTTAAAATCTCAAGCACATGAGTCTATGGTCTTTATGACGGATGCAGTAAATTCAGGACAAAAACTAGCGAGTAAAAGTAAGGAACGCCAGTTTAAAGGACTTTCTATGGCTGAGCGTCAGCAGGCGCGTCGTGAAAAGCTAATTGAGGCCGGGATTGAAGCTTATGGTCGTCATGGTTTCTTTTCAGTCACAGTGAAGGATATCTGTAACGAAGCCAAACTGACTGAACGTTATTTTTATGAATCCTTTAAGAAAAGCGAACATCTGTTCCAGACCATTTTCCTCAAGCTAATTGACCAGTTACAGCAGAATGTCATGCAGGCCATGATGCAAGCCTCTTCTGATCCAAAGAAAATGATCGAAGCCGGTCTGACTGCCTTGCTAACGACCTTACGTGACAATCCGGGTATGGCACGAATTATTTATATCGATGCCATGCTCGTTCAGGAACTGCATAATCAGGCTACGATTCATGAAACCATGGGACGTTTCGACCGTATGATTCAGACCTTTGTCATGCTGATGATGCCAAACCTGAATCGTTCTGAACGAGAGATTTCCCTGGTCTCGACCGGACTTAATGGTTATGTCACCCAGATTGCGATTCGCTGGGTCATGAGCGGCTTTAAACAGTCACTGGAAGAAATTCTGTCTTCCTGTAGTCTGGTGTTCTTTGCTTTATTAGACACTTTGGGTACAGAAAAACCAGCGGATCCGGTTAAATAATTTTTAAATCAAGATAAGTTCCAGATAAATTTACTTGTAAGTGATCTACAATATTTTGAATTAAGACCCTCTTATAAAATAACAGCTTAAATTGTGACAAATCTTTGCAAAAAGTTCCAGAACTACCTATTCTGCAATGATACTGTCATAATTAATCTTTGTAATAAGCCTGTCATAAATATAAAACGGTCCACCGTTTGCATGAAATAGGGTATTGCGCTGTGAAAGATGACTACATTCTAATTGTTGATGATGAACTGCCGATTCGTGAAATGATCCACACTTCTCTGGATATGGCAGGCTTTCAATGTTTACAGGCAGAAGATGCCAAGCAGGCTCATCAAATGATTGTGGACCAGCGTCCAGCATTGATTTTGCTGGATTGGATGATGCCGGGTGGCGTCAGTGGTGTCGATCTATGTCGTCGTTTGAAACGTGATGAAAACCTGTCCGAAATTCCTGTCATCATGCTGACTGCGCGTGGTGAAGAAGATCATAAAGTTCAGGGACTGGACGCCGGTGCCGATGACTATATGACCAAGCCGTTTTCGACCCGTGAGCTGGTTTCACGTATTAAAGCTGTTTTACGTCGCTCCAATGCCCTCAGTGGTGAAAAATCCATTGATGCTAATGGATTGGTATTAGATCCAGTCAGTAAGCGTGTGAATTTTGGCAATACTATACTGGACATGGGACCCACTGAATATCGTCTCTTGGCATTTTTCATGACCCATCCGGAACGTGCTTATACCCGTGCGCAGTTGCTGGATCAGGTTTGGGGTGGCAACGTCTATATTGAAGACCGGACCATTGATGTGCATATCCGTCGCCTGCGCAAGGTACTCGAACCTTATGGCGCTGACCGCTATGTACAAACTGTGCGTGGCACCGGTTACCGTTTCTCGACCCGTGTCGATGTTGCACTCGGTTAATTGTTTTTAGGTAAATCTCGTTTTATGTATGAGCCCTATCCTGTTCCCGAACTGTCACACGAGCACAAAAGATTTCGTTACAGCAGCTTATGGGATTTTGCCAAGCAAGATTTACGTCTCCTTCTTCTCTTCCTGGTAATTGCCAGTTGTATTGGCCTAGGCATCGGTTATTTCTGGATCTGTATCGTTCTGGCCTTTGTTGCCTTCTTTGGTACACAGTTGCGTTCACTCTACCTGGTCAATGAATGGATCTCGAACCGTCCCTATGATGTACCGCCAAATATCAACGGAATCTGGGGCGCTTTACTGTTCAATGTTTATCGGGCCCAGCGTCAGGAACGCGTTGTTCAGGCTGAAATGGTCGAGCTGATTGACCGTGCACAATCCTCGCTAGTCGCCCTTCAAGAAGCTGTAGTGCTGATTGATGAAAACCAGCAGATTGAATGGTGGAATCCAGCGGCAGGACGTTTACTAGGGATTGGTCAGGAAGATCGCGGCCGTAATATCCTGAGTTTGTTACGTCAGCCAAATTTCATTGATTACTATCATCATATTGATGATGCACCTGATGGTCTTAAAATGAAGTCTTCGATATTCGAAGATCATTATGTGCAAATCAAAATGACCCGTTTTGGCGGTGAAAGCCGCTTACTGGTCGCTTATGATGTGACCCGGATGCATAATCTGGAACAGATGCGTAAGGACTTCGTCGATAATATTTCGCACGAACTGCGTACACCTTTAACTGTGCTCAGCGGCTATATCGAAACCTTTACCGATCAGGAAGATATTAGCCCGCGCTGGAAACGCGCCTTTGACCAGATGCAGTCTCAGACCCGTCGCATGAATGCACTGGTGAATGACCTGTTACTGCTATCCCGTCTGGAAAATGACAAGAATATTGCCAAGAACCAGATTATTGACATGCCGAATCTGATGAACCAGCTGTTTGATGATGCGCAAGCCTATAACGTGGATTATGGCCATACCCTAAATCTGGACATTGACAGTCACTGTGACCTAATCGGCTCAGATATGGAAATTGCCAGTGCCTTCAGTAACCTGATTACCAATGCCATCAAGTACACGCCTAAAGGTGGAACCGTGACCATGGGCTGGCATGATGATGGTGAATCGGCTTATTTTGTCGTAGAAGATACCGGGATTGGGATTGATCCTAAACACTTGCCACGTTTGACCGAACGTTTCTACCGGGTAGATTCTGACCGTAGCCGCCGTACTGGTGGCACAGGCCTGGGTCTGGCAATTGTGAAGCATGTACTGATGCAACATCAGGCCCAGCTCGAAATTGACTCCCGTGAAAATCAGGGATCCACCTTTAAAGTGATTTTCCCTAAAGAACGTCTCAGTTTCCCAGACTGATTCAAAAATAAAAAAAAGGTGCAAGTCGCACCTTTTCTTTTTTAGCGAAGGTTTTAAGACTTTAATGCCTGCTCTTTGGATAAGGCCCGGAAATAAGCTGCTCGATGCGAGATCCGTTCCAGATAGGCTTGAATCGCCGGATAACTTTTACCAGTACGGCTTTGCATGGCTTCGAGTGGGAAGCTCATCTGAATATCCGCAAAACTGAAACGCCCGGCAAAATATTCATGCTGGCTTAAATGATCTTCCAGAAACTGGATATGGTCTTTTAGACGGCTTTGTACAAACTGCTTTTTCACTCCTTCACAAATTGTTTTAGCAACCGGACGAACTAAAAATGGCACTTGCTCAGGAACTTTGGTCATCACCAGTTGCATGACCAGCAAAGGCATCAAAGACCCTTCTGCATAATGCATCCAATAACGGTATTGCGCCTTGTTCTCGGCACTGATCGGCTGAAACTGATGGGTCGAATCATAGGTTTCTTGGAGATACTCCAGAATGGCGGCAGACTCAGCCAGTACCAGATTCTGATCTTCCAGAATCGGGGCTTTACCCAGAGGATGAACCTGTTTCAAAGAAGGCGGAGCAGAATAGTTTGGCAGGCGTTTGTAATACTTGATCTCATAATCAAGTTCCAGCTCTTCCAAGGCCCACATGATTCGAAATGATCTTGATTGTTCGAGATGATGTAAAACACGCATATTAGACTCATGATTTTATTGTTATTACTGCGTGAGCATAGCAAAAAGTCCAGATCTGATTAAAGAGTTTATTAGTCTACTTACATTTTCCCTACCGGATATAGCGTACCCTCTTTAGCTTAAATCAGGCTAGTGGGAATCTCCAGACTGCGTAACAGGGTTTTGGTCACCGGGGTTTTGGCACAAATCTCCAGAATTTTCTGCTGCAAAGCCGAATCATGAACAGTATCAAAACTTAAGCGTCGTTCAATCCATTCCTGCCCTTCTTTATTAGCAAAAAATTCTGCTTCAACCTGAAAGTCGCCCAGTTCAATATTCTTATGCTTGGCATACATGCGCAAAGTAATCATGGTGCAAGAGATCAGACTGCCTAAAAGCAGATCATAAGGTGCAGGACCTGCATCCTGCCCGCCGAAGGATTCAGGTTTATCGGTCAGGTAATGATGCTGGCCATGACTGATTTCTCCCTGCCACGGTATGGTTAAGCTCTGTATTTTGGCAATTGCGATTCGGGCCATACTGATCCTTTGTTCTTATAATTATGAAAACTATTTAGAAGCTCGCATATGTTCCGGAAATGCCGGTGCTTCCATACGTGGGCCATCATAGCTTGGAATGGTGCCAAAACGCGGGTGTTCCATCATCCACTGTTCACGGGCCAGCTTCAGTTCTTCCACATCACGACCCACCAGATTCCACCACAATAAAATAGGGCTTTCAAATGGCTCTCCACCAATCAGCAAGATTCGCCCACCCGCATGAATTTCAACATCCACATGCTGTAATCCGGGTTCAAGAATCACCATATTATCTTCAGTCAGTTCATGCCCATTAATACTTGCCAGCCCCTCAAGGGCCATAAAACCATATTCAAATCTTGGATCTAAACTCAGACGGGCACGGGTACTTTCAGCAGCGAATAGATCCACCCCCAAAAGTTCGGTATGAACCTTAACTGGTGATAGTGTATCCAGAAATTCCCCGACCAGGACCGTACATTGAATGCCCTGTTCTTCGATCACAGGTAATTCCGGATAATGATCAAACGCCGGAGCCATATTGATCTTGTCATCAGGCAGGGCGATCCAGAGCTGTGCTGCATGCATTTTGGTTTCAGTTTCCGGTGAAACCTCTGTATGCGAAATGCCATAGCCTGAAGTCATCAGATTAACCTGTTTCGGTCGGATCAATTGCCGGTTACCCAGACTGTCACTATGCATCATGGTGCCTTCAATCATCCAGGTAAAAGTTTGCAGGCCAATATGCGGATGCGGTCCGATATCCAGACCATCTCCCTGAGGAAATTGAGTGGGACCGGCATGATCCAGAAAACACCAGGCGCCAATCATGCGTTTATGCCGACTCGGCAAGGCGCGTTTAATGACGGTTCCCTGCCCGATTTCCGCACGCCGTAAAGGAACTTCCTGTATGAACTGATTGATATACTTTTCACAATCATCTGAATTTGACAGTTCAATATCATTATTATTCGACATGGTTGAGCTGACCTCGGCAAGTTCATTCTGGCTGTATGCTGTATCAAGACATCTTTCCCTGATCATCACAAGATGTCTACCTCATAGAACAATGTACCGCGTCTACCCGCAAAATTTATCTTTAGAAATATTTCGATACGTATAAAATGTGCTACTCATCAGAACAGTTCAAATACTTAAAGGCTTCAGTCTTCCAAAGACTGTAATCAAGTTCTTGGTGATGAATTATATAATCATTCAAGTAATCAGCATTATCTCGTTTAAATCAACTTATTCATCCTGCTCATGTTTCACGTGAAACGCTTTTTTTTATTTATATAAACTTTTAAAATCAGCAATCTATAAAAATGTGATCCGTCTAGCTTTATGTTCACAAAAACAAAAATTTTGTTACGTTTTCTTTTTAAAAATTGTGCTACCCCCTAATTCTAGGGAGATTGTTTTTTATTCATTTGGTTCATAATAGGGCCCAATAAAAATAAGATTGGATCAGGACATGTCATCCTCGAATGAAAATATATATTCAACGGCGAATATGTCTTTTCAAAACTCGACCACGGATAGATCATTAAAGTTGGCCGAATGTGATCTGCAAAATCGCCAGTTAATTGAAGATGCGCTTGTACATCGCGCTGCACATATTCCTGCGCAATTCCAGCAGTACTTTTATAACTATCTTTATTTGCATCGTCATCAAAATCTTCGCCAGATTAATTACATGGCGCAGATCGCCTTTTTGCTGTATTTCTTTGCCGATATTTTTATTATTCCTGACATGTTTTTCCTGTCTGGCCTGATCCGGGTATCACTGGTCATTGCTGTCATGTTTTGCTGCTATTACCTGTTTAAGCATCAAAAGAATATCCGGGTTCTGGACATGATTTTGCCTGTGGGCACGACTGTGGCTGCAGCGACCTGGATTGGCCTGCTCCTGCTGTCGAGCAGCCCGCATGTGTCGACTTATATCTATGCTTCTGCGATCTTTATTTTAATTACCAACCTCTGTGTACAGACTGAGTTTAAGAGTGCCTTGTATTGTTCCATTTTTATCGCCTTGTTTATCATGATTGGAGTGACTCATCTCATGAGTCTATCGCAGGCCTTTATTTTCACCGTTGTTTTCACACCTCTCTGGGCGTTTAGTATTTATATCAACTGGAATAATATCATCAACATACGGCGCTCTTTTCTACGCACTTTGCTGGATGAATGGAACTATCAAACCTTAAAAAATCTTGCTCATACTGATGATCTGACGCAGTTATTTAATCGTCGTCATTTTGTGGATATGGCGGAACGTTCAATCCATCAATGGCCAAAGCCTGCCAGCACCTGCCTATTGATGTTTGATGTCGATTATTTCAAGAAAATCAATGACAATTATGGTCATGATGTGGGTGACCGGGTGCTACAACTGATTGCTGAAATTACCCGTAAAGAAATGCGTTCTAGTGATGTACTGGCACGTTTTGGTGGAGAAGAATTTATTGCCTTGCTGGAAGATACCCAGCTACAGGATTGCCTGATGATTGCAGAACGGATTCGCTGCTCGATTCAAAAGCAGGTGATGTACATCAATTCTGACCAGAAAATCCAGTTCACGATTTCTATCGGTATTGCTGAACTTGAATCTCCACAACAGGAACTTGAAGACCTGATTAAGCATGCGGATATTGCGCTTTACGAAGCCAAAAAAGCAGGACGAAATCGGATTCGGGTCTATCATCCTAATATGCTGCAACCGACTAAACCGCTCTCTCCAAATCCCTGGAATGTATTTAAACCACTGAATAAACAGGAGCAGGCTGGCACTCATCATAAAGCGAAACAGTCTTGGTCTGCTTTGTAACCTGATAGCAAAATCAAGATTATTAGACAAGAATTTAAGAATTAGGCCTAAATTTGTTTGTGATGCTTTTCAAATAATTCCTAAAAGAATAGAATATTTTTCATACAAATATAAATATTCATCTTATTCATTTCTTTGGATTTAATGTGGGAAGGCTGCATGCCAGATAAATATCAAGAAGAAGCTCGCCTCCTGCTTCAGGATGCCCTTCACGATCCTCTTGTTCGTATTCTTGGGTCTTTAAAACCTGCCTACTTTAACCATCAGAAACAGCTCACTCTAAAATATTTGTTGTAGGTAAACCTATTTGCACAGGTGGCATATGCCTCCTATACCCTTGCCGATATCCTGGTACTGAATGACATTATGAATTTGCTCATTCTGACCAAGCTAGGCTATACCTTGGTGATCGTGCTGATTACCATCTGGATGTATCATTTTTACCGGAATTTGCCTGTATTTGACCTGCTGTTGCCGACCTCGATTATCGGAGCAAGTGCAATCTGGTTTTTTAATCTGAATCAGTCTGAAAGTCCGCATAAACTCATTTATCAATATGCTTCACTGGTCTTTATTGTCCTGGCCAATTTATGTATGCAGATCCGCCTCTGGCCTAGTCTGATTAATTCCGGTCTGATTACATTGGTAATTTATATTGGTGTGTATTTCAATACCCAAGCTAATCTGTATCAGATGTTCTTGTTTTCCCTGATCTATATGCCGGTATTGACCTTCAGTTTATATATCAGTTGGAGCTCTACACTAAAATCCCGTTTGGTATTCCTGCAACATACCTTGAATGAATATCATCGTCAGACTTTTGAAAATTTCCCCCATACTGACTCGCTGACAGGTCTGAATAATAGACGCTGTTTCGCATATCTGGTACAACAGCTGATCCAAAACAATCTTAAACAGCCTGCTCCAATCAGTTTGCTGGTTTTTGATGTCGATCATTTCAAGCAGATCAATGACCGTTATGGACATGATGTTGGAGATCAGGTGCTCCAGATGATTGCTCAAACCACATGCAATGAAATGCGACGCCATGATGTGCTGGCACGCTATGGGGGTGAAGAATTTATCGCATGCCTTATTGAAACTTCACTAGATAATGCACTCAAAATTGCCGAGCGTTTAAGACACAAAATCGAGAATATTATGGTCAATCTGGAACATGGGCATCGTCTCGATTTCACCGTTTCAATTGGTGCAGCCATTCTGGAAAGTAGTGAAACGGATTTAATGGCGCTGATTAAACAGGCTGATATTGCCCTGTATCAGGCTAAAGCCAATGGTCGGAACCGAGTCGAGTGTTATGATCCTGAACTTGACCAAGGTTTGCTTGGAGAACTTCAAAACTGGCAGGTTAAACCGGCTTAAATGTCATTTGAAAAATAATAAAAAAGAGCGCCGAAGCGCTCTTTTTTATGAGTTAAAAATTATCTTCATCAAAACGATCTTGATCAATTTTATAGATATGAAAACTACGTTCTATTTGTACGCCTAAACCGAATTCAATCATTAAAGACGTTAACTTATCACCATCAATTAATACAATTCCCGACTTCTTTGCAGATTCAATTGCCTCTTTACTAAAATTAGAAGTAGTAATAAATACGCCTTTCTTGGCAACCTGATCCGCCAAAGCTCCTTTAAACTGCTGAATATCAGGACGTCCTACTGTATTTTCCCAACGTTTTGCTTGAATATAAATTTTATCTAACCCTAATCGGTCTTCACTGATTACTCCATCAATTCCACCATCGTTGGTTTTACCAATTGCTTGGGCTGCATCTTGATGTGAACCACCGTAGCCCATAGCAACAAGCAGATCTACAACAAGTCTCTCAAAAAATGAAGGAGACTTTTCCTTTACCATTTGAAGTAAATCACTTTTCAAATTGAACCTTAATAATTCAGTCGTAGTCTGAATTGTTTCTTCAGGTGTTTGTGTTTCTTGCAATTTATTTGAGTTTTCAAAATTTTTTAAAATTTCGACCTCTAATCCCTCTTCGTTTTTCTTTCCAAATTTAAAATCTATAAATCCATCAAACTGTGCTAAAAATTCATTAGTTATTGCTTCTAAGTTTTTTAAATCAATTTTTCTTCCTAAATCGCTAATTTCACAATATGCTCGTTTTGGTTGATGAATTAAACCTGCTTTGACTAAGTATGTCTTTGCCCAAGCAACTCGATCTTTAAATATATTTTTACCACTTGGTAGTACCTTATTTAGATCTTCTTCAGGTAAGCCAGAACGCTCAGCTAGGATATTGGCGGCATCTGAAATTTTAATTGGCCCTTCTATTTCTGATAATAATTTCATCAAAGGCAGCATTAACTGATCATAAGTAGGTAATGACATATATTTTTTAGCTTAAGAATTAATTTTTCTTGAGTATAAATGAAAAAAAGAGCGCCTAAGCGCTCTTTTTTTATAGGTAATTTTCGTTAGAAAATTACTCCCATTCAATTGTTGCTGGTGGCTTAGATGAAACGTCATATACCACACGAGAAACTTCAGCAATTTCGTTCATGATACGTGTAGAAATACGGTCTACCAGGTCATATGGAAGATGTGCAAAACGCGCTGTCATAAAGTCGATGGTTTCAACTGCACGAAGTGCAATTACCCATGCATAACGACGGCCATCACCGACCACACCCACAGATTTCACTGGTTGGAATACGGCAAAAGCTTGAGCAGTTTTGTCGTACCAGCCGCTTGCGCGAAGTTCTTGCATGAAGATGTCATCAGCAAGGCGAAGAATATCAGCATATTCTTTTTTCACTTCACCCAGAATACGAACACCAAGGCCTGGACCTGGGAACGGATGACGATAGATCATGCTGTGTGGCAAGCCTAGAGTTGTACCCAATTTACGTACTTCATCTTTAAACAGGTCACGCAATGGTTCAACCAGGTCAAATGCCAAATCTTCAGGCAAGCCACCTACGTTGTGATGCGACTTGATGACATGTGCCTTACCTTGTTTGCTGGCAGCAGATTCAATCACATCTGGATAAATCGTACCTTGTGCAAGGAAGGTTACGCCATCGAGCTTACGCGCTTCTTCAGCAAAGACTTCGATAAATTCGCGACCGATGATTTTACGTTTTTTCTCTGGATCAACTTCGCCAGCCAAAGCAGAAAGGAAACGGTCTTCAGCATCAGCGCGGATCACGCGGATCCCCATGTTGTCTGCAAACATCTGCATCACTTGATCGCCTTCGTTCAAACGAAGCAGACCGTTGTCTACAAATACGCAAGTCAACTGATCGCCAATTGCTTTGTGCAAAAGCGCAGCTACAACTGATGAATCCACACCACCTGAAAGACCTAACAATACTTTTTCATTGCCAATCTGTTCACGAAGCTGTTCTACACGCAGGTCAATAATATGTTCTGGTGTCCACAGACCACGACAACCACAAATCTGGTGTACGAAGTTAGACAGTAATTCTGCACCTTTCGAAGTATGTGTCACTTCAGGGTGGAACTGGATCCCATAGAAACGGCGAGTTTCATCAGACACCATGGCAATCGGACAGCTTGGTGTGCTTGCAGTCACCTGGAAGCCTTCTGGAATACGTGCAACCTTGTCACCATGACTCATCCAGACATGCAGCTGGTTTTCACGGTCTTGCAGCTGACCAATCAGCTGGTCACGTACCACGATATCCACTTCTGCATAACCGAACTCATGTACAGTACCTGGCTCAACTTTACCGCCAAGCTGTTCACACATGGTTTGCAAGCCATAACAGATACCCAGTACAGGTACACCTAACTCAAATACCACTTGCGGCGCACGCGGGCTGCCTTCCAGGTGAACACTTTCAGGTCCACCAGACAAGATGATACCGTTTGGATTAAATGCGCGAATGTCTTCTTCAGACATGTCATAGGCATACATTTCAGAATATACACCAGCTTCACGGACACGACGTGCGATGAGCTGACTATATTGAGAACCGAAATCCAGAATCAGGATACGATCTTCAGTAATTTGAGTATTGGTAGTCATGACAAACAACTATGAAAGGCAAACGAAAGATAAGCGCCGTATTCTAACATTTTTATTAGGCTTAAGCACACTATTCCCATCCGCATAATAATTAAGCAGTTTATTTTTTTAAATAGAATTAAGCTTTCGATTCAGCAGGAGAGCTTTCCCTTCTCTCCCCAGAATTCAATATATTTACGCTATTTGGATTTCAATATTTTAAGACCGGCCAGTTAAGTTGCTATTGAAGGTTTATTTCGCTTACCTCTATCACGGTCTTCACTGGGATGGCGTTTAGGGTTAAACATGGGAGCCACCTTTTGATTTTTATTTTAATGACATTTTCATGCTAAGCCTGTTTTATAGGAATTTACCGCCAATTTGTAAGATAAATTTTTAATTCACCCATCAGGGATGAGCGGGCAATTATTTTCCTGTTCGGTACTGACTTTCATGCCGCAGACTGTTAGGATTTGATCACCTTTTTGCTTGTTTTTTCCCTATGGAACTGCTTGATTTTATCCTCCACGTTGATGATCACCTGCTCGAATTCATTACCAATTACGGCATCTGGATTTATGGCATTCTTTTCCTGATTATTTTTGTTGAAACGGGACTGGTGGTGATGCCATTCCTGCCGGGAGACAGCCTGTTATTTGCATCAGGTGCACTAGCGGCTTCAACGGGTGCAATGGATCCATGGGTACTGATTCCGCTACTGTTCACTGCGGCAGTGCTGGGCGACACCCTGAATTATCATATTGGTAAATATATTGGGCCACGTGTATTTGAGATTGAATCACGTTTTATTAATAAAAAGCATTTGCTTGCTACCCAGCAGTTCTTTGTGAAACACGGTGGTAAAACCATTATTTTTGCCCGTTTCATTCCTTTTGCACGTACCTTTGCACCTTTTGTTGCTGGTGCGGGAAGTATGAATTACAAATATTTCCTGACTTACAATATAATCGGTGGCTTTCTCTGGATCAGTTCATTTGTGATCCTAGGTTATCTGTTTGGCAACATGCCAATCGTCAAAGACAACTTCACTCATCTGATTTTCGGTATCATTATTTTAAGTGTCATGCCTGGTGTGATTGGCTTTATTCAGCAGAAACTCAAGAAAAATAAAATCGCCTGAAAGCCTAGAATTATTGATTGAAAATTTATTCCAGCCAATTGATCAACAAGGGCACCAGGCAAAGCAGTAAAAACAGAGCCGACCCTTTATAAATCAGGTCGGCTTTTCTTTTTGCCGACTCTCCCGCCAGAATCGCTTGTCCAAAGATCATCCAGAACAATGCAACAAGCAAAGCAATCCCAGTAAAAATCGCAAAGACTAGAACAAAGTTACTCGGACTTTCCCAAGTAGACAGCGGCAATATCCCTGTCGCCAGAAGCGCTGCTTTGGGATTTTTCAAGGTTCCCTTAAACATCTGCCAGGGACGGATCTGAGGATGACTCTGATTATATTGTTCCAGTTGCCGTGCTTTGAATAAATGGAAGGTCATCCAGCCCACACCAATTGCACTCAGCACATGCACCAGTTCCTGAAAACTGGGCCAGATCGGTGAAAACAGATGGACCAGCAGAGCCCACCCATTGATCGCGTATAAATACCCTACCAGAATGACGGGAATATACAGACTGGTTTTGGCTGTTCCCTGCTGATAGGCAGAACTGGCCACCAATGCATTGGCAGGTCCAGGGATCATCAGCACTGCTATTGTTGCAAAAACAAAGAGCCAGTTTTCAATCATGGTAGTTAAACATATCAGACAAGGTGATTACCTTAACCAATCTCGTGTTCTGATCACAAGACGGGATCTTTCAAAATTTTATGCGCATCGGTCATTTTTTCTGGTGAATACTGTGAACTGTGTCACTTGAGCAATCATTTTTAAGATAGAAAAAATGCCGACTTAAAGTCAGCATTTTTTTGATATTTAGAGGGCTATTTATTGGTGTTTTGACGGACAACAATTGGGCAGGCTTTAAATTTTGCAGCTTGTACAATAGCTTCCTGTTCACCCAGTAGACGTGCCGTTTCAGTGCGTTTGGTATTGGAAGACTGTCCCATATTCACTGATACACTCGGACCAATGCCCCAGCCACCGCGGCTGCCCCAGCCACCACCGATGCCTACCCCTACGCCGACACCTGTACGTTTAGGCGGCTCAACACCATTATCAAGATATTGCTGAATACGGTTGTATTCCCCCTGAAGCTGCTGACAGTTGAGGGTTTGATAATGAGTGGGTGAAACATAGGTCGGTTTGACCGTCGTTGCACAGGCACTCAGCAAGCTAAGTATGCTGATCGCCAGGCTTATTTTCACAAGTTTCATAGTTAACTCGATCTTAATGCTGCTCTATCTCATTGAACAATGATTGATAGGCCTGAGTCAATTTATGATCAGTTGCCAAGTGAATTAATGGCTGATTTTTTTGATGTGACTCTTTCATCAGCACCGACGGTGGCAACATGCTGTTTAGTACCGGAAGACCTTCATCTCTTAGTTGCTGTACCACTTCGCGAGGCAGTTTTGCCTGAGCCTGAAACTGGTTGACCACGATGCCTTCAATTTCCAGACGTTCGTTATGATCATCCTGAGTTTCGATGACATTCTCAATCAGAGTTTGCAAGGCCCGTTTAGAAAACACATCACAGTCAAACGGAATCAGAACACGGTCTGCAGCAATCAGGGCTGAAAGTGTAAAGAAATTAAATGCTGGCGGAGTATCAATAAACACCCGGTCATAATGCTCAGCAAGTGGTTGCAAGGCATCGCGCAGCTTGTAAATCTTATGCTTGGATTCCAGTGCATGGGCCAATGTGCCCAAACTTGGACTGGCCGGAATGACATCCAGATTTTTAAAAGGTGATTGATGCAGATAACTTTCCAGCCCTTTAGCCCGGGTCTTGAGAATGGAACCAATCGCATTACCAATTAAGCTTTTGCTCTGCTGGTTCCCCAATACATCTTCAAAATAGTTTTCAATATTCGGCTCCAGCGCCGGCTTGTCACTCGAATAAGTTGCATCATCCCCTAGTAAATACTGGCTGGAGTTTGCCTGCGGATCAAGATCGATTAACAGGGTTTTAAGCCCCTGATGCGCACTGATTGCTGCCAAATTGACTGCAATACTCGATTTCCCCACCCCACCTTTTTGATTAAAAACCACACGAGTATGCATAAACACCCCTCTTTATTTTTCTAATGATCAGTATGTTTGAGTTCATTGACTGATGAATAATTTAGCCAAAATTCGGCTTGATCATGACCAATACCATAATCGCAATAAGTGAAACCACAGCAATAAATAAGCCAGCACGGCGTTGTACCAGCAGGATTGAATCATCTTTTTTATACGCTTTGCCCAAGGATGAAATCAGCACCAGAAATAAAATAATTTTGGCATAAAACCAAGGCTGTACATCAAAATTCTTTAAAAACAGGGCAATAATCCCAGTTAAGGCAATCACGCTAATCACCAGGTGCTGCAAAGCGACCAGAAATACACGTGCTTTTGGATTCGGTTGATTGCCCTGTGTACCCATAAACAGGGTAATAGCACGCGCAAGAATGGCCACAATGGCCAGTCCTGCCGCAGACATATGAATAATCTTGACTAAAAGCTGGGTATCCATAAAGTCCTCTTAGTTTTTTGGTGCATGTGCACATTCCGGACTAGACGTATCCTGTCCTGTCCACTCTTCAGGCAAGAAAGCATGAATTGCCAAGGCATGAATTTTATCTTTAGACAGCAAATCACCTGCCGCAGCATAGACCTTTTGATGGCGTTGTACCGCACGCAGGCCGGCAAAGGCTTCACTGACAATCACTGCCTTAAAATGCGATTCCTTACCCGGAAAATATCCACCATGACCCGAAGATTCATTCACGACTTCCAGGTAAGTAGGTGACAATTGTGCCAAACGGTCTTTCAGTTGTTGTTCTAAGCTCATGGCCTGACTCCGATTCAAGATATGGGTCCAGTATACCCTGTTCTATCCGCTATTTCGGTGCAAAAAATGTCTGCAATTATTTGATTGTGCCGAGATTTCATTAAATTTTGCATAAATTTTGTCTAATTGTCTGGAAGCACAGAGAATATTGCTTTTATTTTATGCAATCGACATAAGATTTTTCATAAAGTTATTGACCCTGTTTTTGCATGCTGTATTATACACGGCATGCGGGAATAGCTCAGTTGGTAGAGCACAACCTTGCCAAGGTTGGGGTCGCGAGTTCGAGTCTCGTTTCCCGCTCCAAATTCTTTTTTGTTCATTTTTTAAAGTAAAAAATCGATCGACCCTGCGGGAATAGCTCAGTTGGTAGAGCACAACCTTGCCAAGGTTGGGGTCGCGAGTTCGAGTCTCGTTTCCCGCTCCAAATTCAAAAAGCCCTGATCGAAAGATTGGGGCTTTTTCGTTGTTGATTTTAAATAACATTTTTTCTTTCAGTCTATAAAGCTATCAGCTTCAAAGTGAGTAAAAAGTTAAGTTAGATCAGTTAAGAGTGGGCTTACGTGACCAAAAGTGACCAAAACGTGCCCTATCAATGTCAACTATAGATCAACATGTTTAAGTTTTTGCATGAATTCTACTCAATATGAACTGAGTAATTTTTAAAAAAACCTGAAGCACTGCCTTATGGCTTTCATTAAAGCTTTTTAATCTCTTATAAAAAATGGTGACCAAATTTGGTCACCAAAAATACTTAATAAAAACAATATACTAACTAGAAAATTATTAAATTATATGACGCTTTTTATTAGCAATAATTATTCATCTGGCTTGAACTTTAATAAATCACCAACGTCTACATTTAACAATACGCACAATTTTTCTAATGTTTCAAAATCAATACGAGTTGATTGACCATTATAAAGCTTATGTAAAGTCGTCTTACTCATTCCGGTTGCCCGAGCTACATCTGCCACTTTCATTCTTCGTTCCGCCAAAAGAACAGGCAAGTTACAAACTATCATTAATTACCACCATTGTGTAATAAAGTACTTGCATGATGTATTAAACGCATTTATTATTGCATTGTGATCTTAAATAACACCATTGTGATACTTTATAAAAGGATACAAACATGAATCTTACTTATATTACTACAAAAGAATTGGCAGAACGAATCCATTATAACGAACGTACCATTCGTAATCAGTTAAAGGATAGCGTTCTAATCGAAGGTATTCATTACATCCGCCCTTTTGGTGGACGCAAAATTTTATATGTATGGGAGCGTATTGAAGAAGATATGACTAAAACCACTTTAGGCTCGCTACACAGCCTACAACTTCAATAAGGAGGATATTATTATGGCTGCCATCCGTACTAGATACGGTAAGTTATGTGTCGATTTTCGATACTTAAACATCCGTTGTCGTGAAACAACAGCTCTTGAAGACAATGCTCCGAATCGCAAAAAGCTTGAAAAAGTGATTGAGCGAATGGAAGCGGAAATCTTATTGGGTATTTTTGACTATGCTAAGTACTTTCCAAAAAGTTCTCGTTTGAAAGAAATCAAAAATGCAGAAAACAGAGTAAATGAAATCAGCTCTAAAACACCTCTATTTTCAAAGTTCTGTGAAATCTGGTTCACTGATAAAGAAATAGAGTGGCGTACAAGTTATAAGGAGAAAATTCAAATTGTAATCAAAAAGTACTTGATCCCTTTTTTTGGCGCAATTCCTGTTATTAATATTAAAAAGTCAGACATTCTTGGATTCCGTTCATCCCTCGCCAAAGTGACTCACGGAAAAAACCAAGAATGCCTTTCACCATCAAGAATCAACCAGATTATGATAGTGCTTCGTATGATACTCGATAGTGCTGCCGAACGATATGAATTTGATAGCCCTTATAAAAATATCAAGAACTTAAAGCAAGGAAAGATTAAAGTAACACCTTTTTCATTAAAGGAAGTACACGCAATCCTTGCCACAGTTCGTGATGATTTTAAGCCTTATTATACTGTTCGATTTTTCACAGGTATGCGCACCAGTGAGATCGATGGCTTGCAATGGAAAAATGTGGACTTACAACGTCGGGAAATCCACATTCGTGAAGCATTGGTGAATGGGGAGCTTGGTGGAACCAAAACTTATGGTTCTGACCGCACGATCCAGATGAGTGATCGGGTTTATCAGGCCTTTCTGCAACAAAAAAGCTTAAATTCTGGAAAATCAGAATTTGTATTTTGTAATCGCGATGGTGGGCCGCTTGATTATCGCCTGGTCAATAAGCGTGTCTGGCATCCCCTGCTACGCTATTTAGGGCTAAAACCTCGTCGTGCTTATCAAACACGTCATACTGCAGCTACGCTCTGGCTGTCGGCAGGCGAGAACCCAGAATGGATTGCACGCCAGCTGGGACATTCAACGACTGAAATGCTATTCCGGGTCTATAGCCGTTACATCCCTAATGTTACGCGCCGCGATGGTAGTGCTTTTGAAGCCATGCTGGAGAGACTGAATACAGAGAAGCTTGTCCATGAACAGTAAAGCTTTTTTTGGCGGCGTAGTCGTTAGCCCAGAAGCAGATATGGTCGCTCGTGAATTAATCCATGAGCTACACATTCCCAAACTGCACAATCTGGCCTTTTTGCTGGAAATCAATAAATGCTTCGATGATCACCAAGCATTAAGACTCTGGCTACAGCGAATGCTGGATGAAGGGCAAGCTCATTACGATGACTTGGCTCAACAGGCCCGTTTCCGGTTAATGAGCCTAGCTCACTAATAAAACAATCATAAAAGGTCATCAAATCGATGACCTTAGCCCCTCTATACCTATAAAAAGGTGAACACATGCATAAAGATATTTCAATTTGGATGCCACTCTATATTGGCGACCTACAGGCAAAATTTGCACGAATGACGGCAGAACAAATTGGTGCGGCACTGCTGTTAATGATGGATTTCTGGAAAAATGGTGCCATTCCTCACGACCTAGCGACTGTTTGTAGCATCACGAAATTACCGCAGCACACCAAGGCTAAAACTTTGTTAAATACGCTGATGGCCCTAGAATTGTTTGAAGTCGAGTCTGAGCAGATTCATTCAAATTTCTTAAGCAGTTTAAAAAGCCAAGCATTGCAAAATCAGCAAATGAAATCTGATAAAGCTAAAAATGCAGCTCAAGTACGTTGGGGGAAATCCGCAAGTAATGCTCAAGCATCAGCCAAGCAACGAAAAGTAAATGCTCAAGCAGCTCCTGAGAAGAACCCGAGTATTACTCAAGTCATGCTTGAACCATGCCCTTCATCTTCATCTTCATCTTCATCTTCATCTTCATCTTCATCTTCATCTTCATCTTCAAATTTTGAAGAAAAAAATGAGGATTTTTTAGAAAATTCCAAATGGATTTAGGAGAGTGATCATGAATACCATGCTTAAAACGCTCCAGTTTCGCACAGAAACAACGGAAACACTTTGCCCTACCCATCATATACCCCTGATGGAAATCGCTGGTCACAAGCTATGTAAATTGTGTGCCAAAGAAACCGTCCATCACTCACATGCAGCCTATGCAGATGAGTTGCAACAGCGATTGCTACAACAGAAAATCAAAAACTCAGGGCTCAATAAACGCTACCTGGATCGTGGCTTCAAGAATTATGTAGTTGCATGTCCTGCACAAGACAATGCCATCAAACTATGTCAGGCTTTTGCACAGCAGATTATTTCTGACCATTATCCAAACCTACTGCTCATTGGTACACCGGGTACAGGAAAGACTCATCTGAGTGCGTCAATCATTCGCAACATTCTGCATAACAGTACAAAATCTGCACGCTACTATACCAGCGCAGAAATTGCTCAAAAAATGATGGATACCTGGTCAGATGCTTCACGCTCTGAGAAAGAAGTCATCGACCATTTCTCCAGTTTTGATTTATTGGTGATTGATGAATATGGCCTGCATGACCGGCATGAAAAACGCCTGGAGATGGTGCATAAGGTCTTATATAGCCGTTATGACAACATGAAATCTACTCTGCTGATTTCCAACTTCACAGTCCAAAATATGCAGCGAGATTTAGGTGTCCGATTATGGTCACGATTACATGAAAACAATTTGATTGTAGTACCGTGTTATTGGGATGATAGACGCATCACCGGATAAAAGAAGTCTTTACTACCGCCAATTATCTTATTGATATAATTGGCATTTTTTATAATTAATTTCTAAAAATCTCAACTTTATTCTCTAAAATATAGACAGAAAAATTCTAGAAAAAGAGAGGAAATCCTATCATTTTATGTTGAAAATCATAAAGTTCATTAATGAATTACCGGTATCAAAATAATTACTACCGAATAGCGTACTTATTAATAGGACTTACGCAAAGACGACCGAAGGCGAGTTATCTTAATCAATTTTTGAGCTTACAAGCAGGGGTTACGATGAAAATTTTTTGGTTTATACCGACACATGGCGACAGTCGTTATTTAGGCACGAGTAAAGGGGCAAGAACCGTTGACCATACCTATATGAAGCAAATTGCAGTGGCAGCCGATAACCTTGGCTATGAGGGCGTGTTGATTCCGACAGGTCGCTCATGTGAAGACCCTTGGTTGGTCGCCGCTAGTCTCATTGATGCGACCACTCGCTTAAAGTTTTTGGCGGCATTACGCCCTGGGGTGACGACACCCGCGCTTGCTGCTCGCATGACAGGCACCTTTGATCGATTATCAAATGGTCGATTGCTGCTTAATCTGGTCACAGGCGGCGATGAACAAGAGCTTAAAGGCGATGGCATCTTTGAAGACCACGCGACGCGTTATCAGACAGCCAGTGAATACACCACGATTTGGCGAGAGATTTTGACTCGCTCGCACACAGGCGAATCCTTTACTTTTAACGGTGAACGCTTGCAAGTAGAAGATGCTAAATTGCTGTACCCCCCTCTACAACAGCCATATCCGCCCTTGTGGTTTGGCGGTTCATCTGAGGCGGCGCAAACACTGGCTGCCGAACAAGTTGACAGTTATTTGACGTGGGGTGAGCCGCCTGCCGCCGTCAAAGAGAAGATTGAGCAGCTTAAAACCAAAGCCGCTGCCAAAGGTCGTACATTAAGCTATGGTATTCGTCTGCACGTGATTGTGCGTGAAACCAATGAAGCCGCTTGGCAAGCCGCTGATGAATTATTGAGTCATGTGAATGACGACACCATTGCCGCTGCCCAAGCCAAATTTGCCCAAATGGACTCGGTGGGACAACAACGTATG
The DNA here is from genome assembly GCF_000369625.1 of Acinetobacter variabilis. Lineage (GTDB taxonomy): Bacteria > Pseudomonadota > Gammaproteobacteria > Pseudomonadales > Moraxellaceae > Acinetobacter > Acinetobacter variabilis. Next base: position 213,582 of record NZ_KB850112.1, on the reverse strand, counting down.
GCAGCCTTGCATGGCGGTCGCCGTGATAACTTAGAAATTTCGCCCAACTTATGGGCAGGGATTGGACTGGTACGTGGTGGCGCAGGCACCGCACTGGTGGGCGACCCACAAACTGTTGCCGCGCGTATTCAAGAGTATGCCGATTTGGGCATTGATAACTTTATTTTTTCAGGCTATCCACACTTAGAAGAGGCGTATCGGTTTGCTGAATTGGTTTTCCCATTATTACCGAAAGACACCCAAAACACCTTGGTCAAGCCAAATTTGACAGGACCGTTTGGTGAGATTGTCGCTAATAACTATGCACCACCGCAACAAACCCGTGACACTGCAACCCCAAAAACACCTACCACTGCTGCACCTAAACACGCCATCGCCTCTTAAATTCATCTTAAAGACATATTAAAGGCGTCTTCAATGCTTGTGATAAAACGTGCTAATTAAAGCACGTTTTTCGCTTCGTCTATACCTATCATTAGACACCTATCATCCGACAGGGTGTGTGGAATCCACCCTAGCCATGATAAACATCTTTTAACTGATAAACCTTTTAACTGATAGACTTTGTTTTAAAAAGTGGTAGCCAGTTATACGGTGAGATTAGACCAGCAAGCTACTTTGCTAAAGTTAATCATCAAGGTGTCAATATCCCAACTTTTTTAGCAAATGCAACACAGGAAAAATGACTTCTCTATAGCTAGGTTATATTCGGGATGTGAATAACCTATTGATAGTAATGAATATTTTTTAAGCCAACACTGTTAGTTTTACGGTCTCTAGTATGTCATTTTTTAATCAATAGCTTAGTTGTGTAATTTTATGGGTGATAAAAGTTATTTTAACGCTTTTGCTTTTTGCGGCTTATATAATAAAAAAGATTTAAATTTTAAATCATAAAACAATGGGATAAATAAATTTAAATCATGCACTTCAATTAATGATCAACTAACTATAAGGGCAATAAATATGACAACTGAAAACAATGAAAAACTTTCTTTATTAGACGATGTGGCATTAAAAGCCCAAATGCTCATGGCAAATCTAAAAGAGGGCGCTAATGATGGCTATGACCATTCTGTCACCAGTGCCGGTGAAAAGGGCTTAAAATCAGGCAAAGTGTCTGAACTCACCGCCATCGCCCCCTTGACCAAAGATGGGGCAGCTCGTATCAAGCGAATTTTGGAAATTACCAAAGGCAATCTTGCAGGGGCGACCAATGTAGGCACCTTGCATGATTTGCGGTTGGTGTTTTTAGACAATGATACTAAGCTACTGTTTTGTACCGCCTATGATGGCGATTGGGATGCTTACATCAACGACTTTGCTACCAAAATTCCAGAACTCATGGATTTGATTTTTGGCAATGTAGAGGGTTGGCCTGGGATTAAAAGCCCGACTGTCAAGCAATTTATCCTTGACCATCAGATTACCGCTACCGGTTGGTATGTAGGTGTACCGCATCTGACGGTTCGTGATATTGCGCGTAATGACAAAATCGTGCGTGGCATTAATAAAGCCATTGAACAAGCCCAATAAGCCCGCTTAGAACCTGTATTCACCATATCACGTTTATCAGCGTACTATTCTAACCGTACTCTGAACGGGCAAGCTTTAGGTTAAAATTTCGATACAAAAGCGATTTGTTCAGTGATTTTACCATAAGCAAGCGATATTTAGCGTGGTGTATGGTGAACAAGCTTTCAGCATCAAATTTTTAAGATTCTCTGCTAGGAACGACCATGAATAACGACAACCCAGCGAATGAAAGCCTACTTGGCAAATTAAAAACCCATCTACAAGATGGTATCGAGCATGGTATAGAGGCCGTTAAAGACAAACTTGAACACAGCGATACACCCGCTGAAAAAGGCAGTGTCAAAGAACGGGTACACGAAGCGAAACAAAAAATCGGCACGCAGCTGCACAGCGTCATGACACGGGCAACGAACGCTATCTATCCCAATATCGCCACGATGGAGCTTGAGGATATTCAAGCTATTATTTTGCATGACCGCCCTGCGCCTTACTACGGCACGCTTGTCGCGCTAAAAGTCAATGACAGCAACGCGGGTCGTGAATTACTAAAAGCGGTATTACCAAACGTCACAGGCTCAAAAAATTTCCAAAAAGATATGGATGCCAATTTGACCATTGTGATGACGTATAAGGGGCTAAAAGCTTTAGGCTTACCGCAAAGCTCGCTTGATTCTTTCCCAGAAAATTTCAAAGCAGGTATGGCAGGCCGCTCCGATATCTTGGGTGACAAAGGCGATAATGACCCTAGCAACTGGCTTGCGCCATTTGGTGATAAAGGCGATATTCATATTTGCGGCGCGGTGATTGCCAATAGCCAAGAAAAATGGCAAGCCAAACTTGCCGAACTTAAACAGACGTTTGCCCCTTATCTAGATACCAGCCGTAACGCGATCGAAATCTTAGTGGAACATGATTTTGGCGTAGATGGTGACGTCAAAAACGTGTTTGGTTATCGCGATGGCATCAGTAACCCAGAAGTTGATGGCAGTGGTATCAGCCTTGAAAATAACACCGAACGTCCGATTGCGGCGGGTGAATTTGTGTTAGGTTATAAAGGTGAAGCGGGCGTGGTACCTCCCATGCCACAGCCTGAAGTATTGGGAAAAAACGGTTCGTTTATGGTACTGCGAAAATACCGCAGTAATGTCGCTGACTTTCACCGCTATTGCCTTGAACAAAGCGACAATGACCCAGCTAAAGCCGATAAATTGGGGGCAAAAATGTTTGGTCGCTGGCGTTCGGGTGCCCCCATCACCCTAAGCCCAGACCATGATGATGAAGCCCTCGGCAAAGACAATGTAGCAAACAATAAATTTGACTACACGGACGATCCCTATGGCAAAGGCTGCCCGTTTGGTGCCCATGCTCGCCGTATGAACCCCCGCAATACCAAAGATTTTATTCTAAGCGATGTGCGTCTTCACCGTATCATCCGCCGTAGTGTATCGTATGGCGATATCGTGCCGCCCAACGTGACCCAAGACGATGGTCAAGAGCGGGGGTTATTTTTTATCGGTATCAACGCCCATGCCATGGACACGCTTGAGTTTTTGCAAAGCCAATGGATTAATGACGGCAACTTTATGAACCTTGGGGAAGAACGTGACCCAATGCTAGGCGTACACGCAGGTAGTGACGCTGATAGCGATGTGTTCACCGTACCCGATGAGCCAATTCGTAAGCGTCATACCAATATTTTGCAATTTAATACCCTACAAGGCGGTGAATATCTTTTTGTACCGAGCTTGTCGGCACTCAAATGGATGAGTGAGCTTAACGAAAATTCATATTAGAGTAAATCTAAATAAAAAAAGGTTAGGTGGGTTTAGTAAACCTAACCTGATAAAAATAACAAAGGACAATCATCATGTTAAATAAATTATTCGGTCGTCGTTATGCCAAGTTTGACCCAGCCATCGACCAGCTTACTAGCGACGATGAAAAAGCCATCGACCAAATCACCGCAGATATTCGTGACTATATCGGCAAATCAGACACGGTTAGCAAAATCAATTATCACACCCGAGATGCCCACGCTAAAGGCTACTGTGCATTAAAAGCCAACTTTGAGATTTTACCAAAACTGCCCAAAGAATATGCCCAAGGTATCTATGCCAAACCCGCTCGTCATGAAGCAGTGATTCGTTTTTCTAACGGCTCATCTCGTGTGGCTGCCGACAACAAGTTGGGGCTTTCTCAAGGGTTGGCGATTAAAGTCTTTGGTGTCAAAGGCGACAAATTACTGCCAGATGAGCCAGATAGCCCAAACTTTGACTACAATCTGATTAATTTTCCTATTTTCTTTTGTAATACTATCCAAGACTATAGTTATATTTCACGGCTATTTTTACAATTAAATGATTATTTTGCCAAAGGCGCGAAAGGGCAAGCCAAATTTGCCTTTGACTGGATTACCCAATATGGCAAAAAACTGCCATCCAAAGAATCCCTCAAGACTTTTAGGGCTTTTAGTAAGTTTAAAACCATCAAACCGCAAAATACCTTGTTATACAGTTTTTACTCACAAGGGGCGGTGCGTCATGGCGACTATATGGCGAAAATCCGTGTCGCCCCGACCAAAGCGTCACAAGCCAAAATCAAACGCCGAGATCTCGATGTCAATGCCACCAGCGAGGCGATTCGTCCTCTGATTTTACAAGAAATCCGTCAGCACGATTATGAGTTTGATGTGCAAATCCAGCTGTGCCGTAACTTAAAAGACCAACCCATTAATGACTTGACCAAAGAATGGGATGAAAAAGACGCCCCGTTTGTGACAGTGGCAAAACTCACCATCCCTTGCCAAGATGTGCCGGATGACGGTAATTTTGACATTATGGAACACTTGTCATTTACCCCGTTTCGCTGTATTGAAGCCAACCGTCCGATTGGTAATTTGCAACATGCGCGACTGCGTGCCTATCAGACCGCCTCGACCACTCGCCATCGTTTAAATCATAAAAAACGTGCCGAGCCAATCAATCTAAAACAGGCATTTGATAAAGATTTTTATAACCTTTAAATTTGGCAAAAAACCAGTAGCGGGGCGGTTATGGGGGCATTGTTTGGGGTAAAATTTCACCCATTGGGTAAAAAACTACATCGCCTTTAATCATTCAAAAACCGTTAGCCTGTGACTGGGCTAACGGTTTTTTACCTTTTTACGCCATTAAACTGGCTTTGTTGCATAAATATGTAAGCATCTGATTTAAATAAATTTAATTTTGGATCAAAAAATAATCAAAACTTTTAAAATCAAATAGTTATGAAATCTTTGTGCAACAAAGCCGATTGAAAATCAGATGCGTCCCTGGGCGTTGGGGCGCAAGAACTGGCTGTTTGCAGGTTCGCTGCGCAGTGGTCAGCGAGCGGCAAACATCATGACGTTAATCCAGTCAGCAAAGCTGAATGGCTTGGATCCGTATGCCTATTTAAGTGATGTGCTGAAAAGGCTGCCGACACACAAAGTGACCCAAATTGAAGAGTTACTGCCACACCGCTGGAAACCTAAATCGAATTAAAAAATAGGCATGGGGTTCAGCGGACGCTTACTGCCTATTTAAGTGATGTGCTGAAAAGGTTACCGACACATAAAGTGACCCAGATTGAAGAGTTACTGCCACACTGCTGGAAACCTAAATTGAATTAAAAATTGGTATGGGATTCAGCGGACACTTACTATACTTATCAAAAATTGATTCCTGTTTGGTTTTAATTACCATTAAAAAAAGCTCAAAAATACTATATATAGTAGACCTCTTGCGAAAGTCGTTATTGCAAGTTCATCCGATTTACCAGTGCAGCGATTAAGTTAATGCGTAAACCGAATCTTTTCCGTCTATTTCGATAGCGTTCACTTAATATTCTAAATGTTTTCAATTGACTATTAATATGTTCGATCACAACTCGTATTTTTCCAATCATTTTATTGTACTTTTTCTCAACATCAAATAAGGGTAAATTCTTCTTTTTCTTTATTGGCATCAATAATTTAAAGCCATCTTGCTCTAATCCGTAGTACCCTAAATCGGTCATAACATATTTACAGAGATGGATCCGGAAATTTGAACAACTCCTATAAGTGATACTCTGCTCCTCAAATGATGTTATAAACATCAATATATGGAGTATTTTATGGCACGTAGACCAAGAAGAAATCATTCAAACGACTTTAAGGCTAAGGTAGCACTTGCTGCGATCAAAGCAGAAAAAACACTTGCTGAATTGAGTTCTGAGTTTGATGTTCATCAAAACCAAATTATTGACTGGAAAAATCAATTGATCTCAGCTTCCTCACAAGCTTTCGATCAATCAAAAGCTCCATCAGAACCTCCCATTGATCTTAAAAAGTTACATGCAAAAATCGGTGAGCAGGCATTAGAAATTGATTTTTTAGAAGGTGTGTTGAAGAAACTGGGCCGCTTCAACCACAAAAGTTAATCGATCACTCACTTCAGATTTCAGTATCTAAACAAGCTAAGTTACTGAAAGTCTCTCGTGGTTGTTATTATTATCGCCCAAAACCTGTTAGCTCATCAGATCTGAAGCTGATGCGATGTATTGATGAATTACATATGCAATATCCTTTTGCAGGCAGTCGTATGATGCGTGATTTGTTGAATCGTCAAGGGCATCATATAGGACGACGTCATACACGTACTTTAATGAAGAAAATGGGTATTCAGGCGTTATATTGCAAACCAAATTTAAGCCAGGCTAATCAAGCTCACCGTAAATATCTATATCTGCTCAAAGGATTGGCTATTCAGCGCAGTAATCAAGTGTGGTCTACGGATATAACGTATATCCCTATGGCAAAAGGCTTTGTTTATTTATGTGCTGTGATTGATTGGCATAGCCGCAAGGTACTTGCGCATAGAGTATCGATTAGTATGGAGGTTACATTTTGCATAGAAACATTAAATGAAGCTATTGAAAAATATGGTCGACCTGAAATATTTAATACAGACCAAGGCAGTCAGTTTACCAGTGATGCATTTATTGATGTATTGAAATCAAATGGCATTCAAATCAGTATGGATGGTAAAGGTCGATGGGTAGATAATGTGATGGTTGAACGATTATGGCGGAGCGTTAAATATGAAGAGGTGTATCTCAAAGCCTACAGCAATGTTTTGGATGCGAAGAAGCAATTAAACGCATATTTTGAATTTTATAATTTGAAACGACCTCATTCGAGTCTGGACAAAATGACTCCAGATGAGTTTTACTATGACCAGCTACCACAACAAAATAAGGTAGCTTAACTAGAGCAGAGTATCACTTATAAATAAGCTTTTAGTTGTTCAAACATGTGGAACCACCTCTTTACAATGTTTGAATTTTTTAACCGTTCTTCTTGCCAATTTAATGTCATGCTGACTGCCATTCGATATATCTAGCCCTATGATTTGTTTGCTGTTCGGATGATAGATCACTTGTGCTTTTAGCGTATGTTTCTTCTTTTTACCACTGTAGAACTTACTCTGATTTTTTTTTCGGACGTTCTATTGAACATTCTGTCGCATCAATAATGACCCAGTTAAACTGTTCGTCTGCTGTGGTAATGCTTCGTTTTGGCAGAGTAAACCGTCTTGATTTCATCAATGCATCTTCAACCTTTTTAATGGTTCGATTCACATTACTTTCAGCGATATGGTAATTTGCAGCCAACTCCAATTGAGTGCTGTAATTCCGTAAGTAATTGAGTGTTAATAATAATTGATCCTCTATAGCTAAAGTATGAGGACGCCCAGATTTCTTTTTAAGTGATTCTACTTCTTTTAAAACTTCGATCATTTCACTAAAAACTGGTCGAGGTACACCAACCAAGCGCTGGAATTCAGAATCTGAAAAACGATTTAATTTCTGATATCTCATGAAATTTAGATTGAGGTGGTTTTTACTTTCGCAAGAGGTCTAGTGGTTTTTGAAATTTAGATGCACAATATATGGAATTTTTAGCCATTGTCTGACTGTTAACGAATATACGAATATTTACTTGATTTTTTTATATAATCACCAAGTAAATATGCAAACGGCTTTTGATTTCAATGAAAAATTTGGCGCACCTAAAAAATTGTTGTGCAAAAATTTTAATAAAATCCAAATCAGTATACACCCTGATTTTTCTGGAATTTATCTTTGCTATCAAGAGGCTTTCAAAGCTTTAAAAACAGATCTAGGTATCTTGAATCCACGTCCCGAAATTCACGTCTGGAAAGATACTAATCTATCCGGTTATACCATCGCCAGTAATATCCAATGGTTCCTATACTGGACTCAGAATGCACCCAAAGAAATTAATCTAATTATCCATTCTCTTCCCAAAGATAACAAAAAAATCGAACTATTAAAAAATGTGGCTAGTTCCGAATTTCTAAAATTTCTATCATCTACTTATTATGATCTTAATCGATTAAATCCCAAAAGGTTACATAACTTAATAAATGAATACATTTCTGCCGAGGCTATTTACAAGTTAAACAAAGAAAATTCTTTCAAACCTCACCGTACTATGAGCTTAGACCTGCTAGCAAAACGACTCTCATACACACGATATCAGCTGAATTATCGCAATAAAGTTATAAACCGAAAAAGACAAAGTGTGCTTGATCAACTAGAACAAACTAGTGAAGTTGTACAACAGCTTTTAAATAATGCGGACTTCGTTCTCACGCCAGATCAGCTATGGAAAGCATAATGTCAGAATCCAACCCAACCCATCAAAATATTGCTGATATTCCAGGGGTATCATTAAAACAGACATTGGAAAAACTCTTTGGTGATGAGCAGCTCCAACGTACCGAACATATTCAATATGTTGCTGATTTACTGACTTCGCACCCAACTGATCAATGTCTGGAAGGACTGAATCTCGATCTATTAGATTTTGATCTAGAAACCAATTCTGTTGTTGCTAGACCAGCTGCATTGGTCTCCTCTCGAAAACATACTGTTAGCGCAACACCAGTTACTTGGTATGTGAACTCAATTGCACAATTAGCAGAGTCGGAAGAAAACGCTTTAATCTGGAATATCCTGGTCTTAAAAGCAGCAATCTATTTAATTGCCCTTCCAGACATTAAACCTGAGCTTTTTAAAGAAGACTACACTGAACATTTCAATACTGTAAAACGCTTATTTCAACGCTTCCGTGTGGCCAATAGGGTTCTGAATCCCGATAAAGAATATCAAAATACACGCGAATACATGATCCTTTGGGAAAAGCATCTTAAAGATCCTACGCTTTCGTTAACTGAATTTGTTCAATATTTAAGTAATTTCAATACAGATCCATCCAATGATTTTGAAAAAAATCTACTGAATAATCTACGCATTACATTTACTTATATTTTAAACAATAAGGCCAAAATTGCCAAAGCGAGCATCGAGACTCAACTTCAACATGATTTTTTAGATGAAGATCAGCTGATTGTAGAAAGTTCAGAAATTAAAAAAGGTCAAAAGTCTAAAGCTCTTAATATAGAAGAACAATTAGATGACCAAGATACACGTCAAATACTTGTAGACCCAACCATCGTTACCCCCCTTGCTGCATATTCAGAATCCGGCCAAAGCTATGTGCTGCCTCTGGTTGCCAAACATATTCAACGGAAAGAACATTTGCTGCCATACAGCAGCCTCTTTCCTAATACCACAAGCATAAGTGCCCTAATTACTGAACTATATAAAAATTACATTGTTGAGGTTAAAGAAGACTCTAAAGACAAGGATAAAGAAATCAAAAAAAAGAAGGCATCCTTGATCCTGATGCTGTCATTTCTGACAGGAAATAAAATCCAGGAGTGGCTCCGTCTACAAAGTAAACGTGCTAAAAATTTAAATGCTCGCCAACAGATCAAGCAAAGCAATGGACAATATTATCTGAGAAGTAAATTTTCAATTTTTGAAAATAAGGATTTTGCTTATCCAGAGGGCTTGCTCAACCAAACAGTTCATCTGGACATCCCGATCCCGAATTCATTTATTGAATCTCTGCGAGACGGTGACCCCGTTAAGGAAGAGGACCTTCAGCAACATTTGAAACAGCTGAGAGCCAAATTTTATATTCCAAAATTATCACTAATAAGAATTGGCTCTCTTTTACATCAGACTATTTTGCAACGCACTGGAAATAAACAGCTTGCTGACCTTCTCACTGGTATTGATGCCAATAAGTCTTCTTCTACTTCTTATTGTCATCAAAATATCCTGACTTTACAGACTGAATATGTCTTAATTTTAAAAGAGCTGTGTGAGTCGCTATCCGATGAATACCAGAATATTGAATATGCTGCAGAAAAAAACTTTGGAAGCCGCAAAGCACCTACTTCAAATGTGATTCAAAATATCTTTGCCACTCTCAAATTCAGAATAATTTCACAAAAAGAAGATGACTGGATAGCAATTTTTAATCACTACAATATCTGGATGTGGCATTTTTTATTGCTTTTTACTGCTGCGCGACCCGTCGCTGAGTTTCCTGGTTTTTTAAAAAGCTTTAACCTGAAAAGAAAAATTTTGATGGTTTCTGATAAAGAGGTGGGTGGGCGTCAAGGCTATGGACGTTTGATTCCACTGTGTCATTTTGTTGTACAAGAACTCCTGAAATTCATAGATTTTCTACATTATTTTAAAACTCAAATTACTCCTATTCAGCCAGAAATTTCAAATAATATTCAGCAGATTCTAGAGAGCAAGCTCCCACTGTTAAATATCTTTCAGGATGGTCAATGGCAACCTTTGAGACCTTCGACTGTAGAAGACTTTCATCCAGAGTTAGGTTTGGAACATGAAAACTGGCACCGGCATACAGCCCGTGCGTTTCTCAGCCATAAAATTAGCGAAATTGAAATTTTAGCTTTATTCGGTCATGAGCCGATGCAGCAAGAAGCTGCGCATCCTTATTCCAGCTTATCTATTTCACAATATTCAAGCATTGCTCATGTTCTTGAACAAATAAAAGATTATTTTAATATTACCGGTATTGAACTCGATGTCCTCATCCAATAAACGAACTAAGCAAGCTCGACCACTATATGCAGAAAATCGTAGAAAACAAATTCGTCTTGAGAAAGAGAAATCTCCTCGATCGGATGTAGAAAAGGAATTAATTCAATATTTCCAAGAAATAGAACTAGAACAAAAAGAACATCTTGAATCCTTCTATCCAGCAATTTATGAGTTTATTAAACGTAAAGCTTCAAGCTTGGCCTGGAAAAAATATGCGCATGAATTTTTTCGATCGTATATTAAAAAAATCAATCTAAATAGGAGCGAGCCCCTGCCCCTACCAAATCTGACATTTGAGATGCAGCGTGATCAGCCGGTTTTTACCATGGACTGGATCGAGAAGGGACAGCAGGTTGATGAAGTTCTTGATAAGCTTTGGGACTACTGGATTCTAGCAAAAGATAGCAAGACATTTTCTGATGATGAAATCATTGGAAATATTGTTATTTCTGCCATGCTTTATTCCGGCTTAAATCAAAAAGCGTCTTTAGAAGCTTTGCTTGAACACTTAAAAGATCCGGCAAAAATCAGAAAGATCGAAGATCTGAACATTATATTTTTAGAACCGCTCTCTCCCTCTTATGGAGATCTATTTATTGATGAAAAAACCATTCGTAAATCGCGTAATTTTATTCCTGATCAAATCACCCGCTTATGGTTAATTCATTTTAATAGCAGAAATATTCGTACAGTAAACCAGAATGTAGAAGATTATCTACAGCTTATTTTTAATAAGATTAAGTTACCATTTAATCTTAAAACTTATAAATTATTACGCGACTACGCCAACTTTAACTGGATGCAACTCCCGAAAGTTGACATTGATCCTGCTCTCTCACAATGTCTTATAGAAAATACTGCAACCTGTGGCTTATCAGAAATAGAATTTGAAAGATTTCTTCATCCAAAATTTAAATATCAGCAGGACACTCTTACTGATTCAGATGTAGAAAAATCACCATCTATTGTGGGTCAATCCTACTCTAATGATGACATTCAGCAAGCCTTGGATGATGTTATAAAGATTCACAAAGACCTTTTACAACTGATTCGTACACCACAAACTGATCAAAGCGTCGATGCATTAATCATTAAATATTGCATTGAAAATACTAATAAATTTAATGAGTATAGTAAACGTGTCGCCTTATGGCTCATCAGCCTTTATAAACCAGAATTAGAACAGATTCAGCAACTGGCTGAAAATTTTAATTTTTGCGCTAACCAATTTCAAAAATCGTTTCAGCAGAATAGACCATTAGCAGATAGTTCGATTTACACTTATTACTCCCGGATTGCCGAGCCTTGGCTAACACATTCTTTACAATATCTAGATAGCGAAGATGATCTGAATACGAATCTGGCAAATATCTACACACAAATTATTACGAACACCCGTCTCGCAGATGAAGCAGGCCAACCTGAATTTAAAAAATCCAGAGGTCAAACCAGCAGGATGTTGAAGCGCTTCCATAGCTTTCAACGAACAGTTTTCGAAGCTGAATCTCTCGAATTAGAATCACTCGCCATACAAAATAGGCCTAGAGCCCGTATTATTGGCCCTTTGACTTATCAAGCTTTCATGAACAAATTAGATACCTTATTTTCAGGTGCTAATAGTCAAGAAAACACTTATAAGACATTAAAAATCATCTATATCTTAGCTTACCGTACCGGTATGCGTATTAATGAAATTCTAGGCTTACGTGTGCGGGATATTGAGGGCTTGAGCTGTCTATCAGTATGGATTCAGCCCTACGGCTCAAAAAAGAAAGGAAACTTACATCAACTTAAAACAGATAGTGCTGAACGCAAAGTTCCTGTGTATTGCTTATTAAAAACCGATGAATATCAACTATTTCATAATCATGTAGTCGAGCAACGTTTACTCAATCAGCAAAACTTATACTTATTCCGTAATTGGAATGAAAATAGCAAGCTGAACAAACATACGGTGACAACACCTTTTAGAATGATTATGAACGAGCTTTTTAAAACTCATGATTATTCTTTTCACTCATTTCGACACACGGCTGCCAATCACTTATCCGTTCTGCTCAACTGCGATTACGCTCCCCTAGTCAAGAATCTGACGGATTATACTGAAGAACAATATCAGTCCATTCGGACAGAGTTACTCCGTCATACACATGGTCAAAATCATTGGTTTATGATTGCCCATTTACTGGGTCACATTGACCCTACAGAAACTTTTAAAAGTTATATTCATCTAAGCTACCTGATTGCTGGGCATAAAATACTGAAATATCACCCAGACATCGATACTCAACTGGCAAAAAAGATGATGGGCTACCTACCTTCTTTCAAATTTTTAAACACAGTAAAAGATTCTGCTCCATTCAATTTCGAAAAGCATGCTGGTCATTTAAGTCAGCAGTTACTCAACGATCAAACTGACTGGTTAAAAAGTAACGTAGAAGACATTCTAGATGAGGTTTCATTTAACTCAAAGCATCATGATTTTTTTAAATATTTCGCGGGAACAAAAGAATCCAAAGTTTCATTTGCATGGTTTTTTAAGTGCCTAAATTTACTGGAAATTCATCATGAACCAGATCGGGTATCACAAGAAATGAGTTTACCTGTCGAACTGGTTAACTACTGGTATGAAAATGCCAAACAACTGGGCCAACTCAAGTCTCAAAAAAACAACCCAAGGTTATTTGATCTCAACAACACAAATCATCTGGATAAACCTTTGAAACCCTCGATGATAGATACCGTTGAAGAGCGCAAAGCAAGGAACTATTTCTTTGAAAATATTCAAAATATCTTTGAAAAAAAGCCAGATCAAATAAAAGCGGTGCTTGAGACATTTTTAAGTCGTGTTACAGTTTCGCATACCGGCATTCATTATCGCTGGAATAAAATTGATCAATTGGAATCATTTTATTGCAAGGTAAAAGACCTGTTTCCCCATCAATTTTGGCATTTGCTTGGACAAGACTTGGTACAATTGCTAGATAAAAAGAAACAACCTTTATTACTGAAGCTGGCTAAATCGAGCACAACAGAGCATCCTACGACTCAAGAAGATTATGTTCGTCTCCAGCTTTACTCGACAAAAGATGCCAAAGCACTGGCCGCATTTAAATTTTGCTTACATCTAGCATGTATCGGCAGACCTCGATCTCTTGAACTTAAAGCTGAAGGTCTAAAAATAACCACATGCTGTTAAATAATTTAACCGTTGCTTCCTTATCTAAAGCCAAATTTAATATATCTTCAGTAAAAATTGGATGTCTGAGAAACGATAATCAAATAGTATAAACTCTAGGTATCAGCAACGTCTGAAACTGAGATCAGTCATGCATAAAACGTCAGAAAAAATTGCAAAACAAAAAAAGGTATTAACTAAAGCTGTTTTATCATCTGCAAAACAACTTGGTTTGACACTGGACCAGCTTGCTATCGTTATCAATTTAGATTCAGTGGAAACTTTAAATTCGCTTCAGTTAGATCCCGATTCAAGTCAAGGAGAACTCGCAATTATTTTAATTCGTATTGCGATATCACTAGATGCTCTAACAGGTGGAGAGGCTAAATGGATGCAGCATTTTATGAAGTCACCAAATAAGCTAACCAAAGGCATTCCGATAAAACAGATTCAGACTACTCAGGGATTAGCTACTGTATTAAACGTAGTCGAAGGACTTCGGCTTCAGGGTAAATATTAAGAATATATAAAGCTTCATTACACAGAAAATTAAAAGTCATAATTTTGTCTAATAATTCAAATTCAAGGTATAAGAAGTTTCTCTTCTCAAGAGGTATACAACTGCCTCATTATTGAGAACTACCATACATATATGGATTCTATTAACCTAATTTGAGGCTAAATTGAATCTTATAAGTTCAATTTAGCTATTCAAGAATCATTATAAAAGTTTGCTATATAGCGAATATTAACCATAATTAGTTAAAAGTTTGCTATATGGCTAACAAATTTCGGGAGAAAAAAATGGCTACACGAGGTGAAATAGGTAAAGAAATACGTTTGGCAAGAAAAGGGTTAGGCTATACACAGAAAAGCCTTGCAGAAAAAACTCAAGTCAATAAAACAACAATTTCAGAGATGGAAAATGGCCATTTTACAGGTTCATTTGACATATTTGAACGTGTGCTTGATGGTGTTGGTTTACAATTCGAAGTGAATAAAAAAAAGCATAAATTGCCGCAGTGGGATGAAATTGAAGAAATATTTTCAGAATATGATGAATAAATTGTGAATCGGTACCGAATAAGGTATCAGAAAAGGCAAAGCCCTGCCCATCGACCTCATTGCTCCAGACCACTTGTGCCAGATATTCCAGATTGACCTGATGGCAAATTCCGGTTCCTGGCGGCACCACGCGAAACTGATTGAGCGCCGCCTGCCCCCAACGTAGAAACTGGTAGCGCTCGCCATTGCGTTGCATCTCAATGGCGATATTCTAGTCAAAAGCTTGCGGGCTAGCAAAGTAATCGACCATCACCCAGTGATCGATGACTAAATCCACCGGTGACAACGGATTAATTTTTTCCGGATCACCACCGGCTTTGGCCACTGCTGCACGCATTGCAGCAAGATCAACCACTGCAGGAACACCGGTAAAATCCTGCATCAGGACCCGTGCCGGACGATACTGGATTTCCTGTTCTGAAGTTCGATCGTTAAGCCATCCTGCCAAGGCATGAATATGCTCGGTTTTCACCGTGAGCTGATCTTCAAAACGTAGTAAATTTTCCAGCAAGACTTTTAAAGATTTTGGTAGTTGGGACAGGTCACCTAACTGCACTTGCAATTTAGACAGGTTGAAAATCTGATAGTGTTCTGAACCGACGGTTAATGTTTCTAAAGTATTAAAACTATTGATATTACTATACTTAGCCGTCTAGTTTCCCTCCGGCTTGATATGCTATTTTTATGATCACAGTCAACCATTCCTTTACTTACTGTATGCTAACTGCACGGCGGGTTTGTTATTATTTATTATCAGATTGCGCTAGGTAGTTAAATGCAGAGCTGCCAGGAAATTTTGCCAGAGAGTTGCCAACAGTTCAGATCTGGCTGCCAATTACGTAAGGAGATTAAGGTAAATTGAACCGCGTATTTTAACTGTATTTTCAGAGTGATTTCAGATCACTACGTAGCTAGGGCTTTTACAGATCGAAATGATAAAGTCATAAATTGCTTTTCAAAAAAAAGAAACTAATATGTTTCTTACAGGACCTAAAAGCAATAAATGTATCTACAATGAATAAGTCTTTACTTCAGCAAATCAAAAAAAGACGAACCCAATTGGGCTTAAAGCAAGTTGATATGCAATCCCGTACAGGCATTTCAAGACAGCAGTACCAAAAACTGGAAAGTCAGGGCAACCCTCGATTAGAGACCTTAGAAATTATAGCGGCAGGATTAAATGCTCAACTGATGCTCATTCCTGATGATAAGGTTCATTTGATCAGACAATTATTGAATGATGAAATTAAAGTCACTATTGAAGATCAGGATGACTTAATGACTAACCCATGGAAGGGTCTTCTCGGAGGAGAGGAACCATGAATACTGTTGCCGTCCTGAAATTAACATTACATCACGGTATCGTTGGATACTTGGCGGGATTTCAGAGCGGAAAAAATATTCTGGTTTTTACAGATTCCTTCCGCTCTGATCAGCAACGCCCGACCTTGAGCCTGCTGACTTCCCCCTTGTATCCTCAAGTGGATAGGATTTTAGAAAAGACCTATGTTACACATCAGCGTTTACATCCCTTGCTATCAAACTTGCTACCAGAAGGTGCATTACGCGAACTGATTGCACAAAGCCTCAAAGTACATATAGACAATGAATTTCAGTTATTGGCAGCTTTAGGTCATGATTTACCTGGAGCACTCATTGCGACTCCATTAGATCCAGAAGAAATTCCAGATGAAATAAAATTCAAACTGCAGATCTCTAATCCAGATCAGATCTTAAAACAGGAGATCCGAACAGATAATAAGTTTTCCTTGGCCGGCGTCCAAATGAAGTTTTCCATGAAAGCCAAAGATGGGCGTTTTACACTAGTCCAGGCAACGGAATCGTCTCTACACGGGGACTGGATTGTCAAAACTCCTTCTTCCAGACATGCTTTTGTTCCGCTAAATGAATATCCTATGATGAGCCTTGCCAAAATGGTCGGAATAGATGTCTCTGAGATTCGCTTGGTGGATATGGCACTCTTACAAAACCTTCCACCATTAAATTTACCCCAAGAGCAATATGCTTTTGCAATCAAAAGATTTGATAGACAGAGTACTGCTGATACTACAGAGCTTATTCACATCGAAGACTTTGCTCAGATCTTCGGTGCATATCCACAGCAGAAATACAGCACCACAAATTATGAGCAGATAGGAAAGATCATTTATCAATTTTCATATAACAAAATTCTTGATATTCAGCAAGTTGCCAGCCACTTACTTGTCAACATTTTGCTCGCCAATGGAGATGCACACTTAAAAAACTGGAGTATGATTTATCAGGACAAAAGAACACCAAGATTATCTCCCGCATACGATATATTGATGACTAGTGTATATATTGAAAATGAGCTTCATTTCGCATTGAATCTTGCCAAAAATAAAGATTGGTATTTAGCTGAGATGAAACACTTTGAACAATGGGCTGAAAAAGTCGGTGTTCCATGGCGTGTTATTGAAAAACAACTTCACGCGATCATGGACAAAGCACGGTCAGTATGGCAAGTGCTATTACTAGACTTACCTATGTTTTCTGTTCATAAAGAAAAATTAAGAGAACATTGGAAAAAATTGCATCCAGACTTTCAGATACTTACAGATGATTAGAGGAAACCTGTAACCAAGCTAAAATTTCTCAAACAATTTCATCACATCATTTTCCGTCAGTTTCACTTCTCCCTCATGATCTGTGCTTAGAATAGACTGTGCCAGTTCTGCTTTATTCTGCTGCAAGGCAATAATTTTTTCTTCTATGCTTTTATTGGTAATCAGCTTATACACAAATACCGGCTTGTCCTGTCCAATCCGCCATGCACGATCTGAAGCTTGATCTTCAGCAGCAGGGTTCCACCATGGATCATAGTGAATGACCGTATCTGCGGCAGTTAGATTCAGACCAACCCCTCCTGCTTTCAGACTGATTAAAAATACCGGCACTTGTCCAGACTGAAATGCTGTAATGACTTCATCTCGCTTTTTGGTCTTTCCAGTCAGCTTCACATAGCCAATTTCTGCGTGATGGAGCTGTTGTTCAATCAGTTCCAACATTGAGGTAAACTGAGAGAAAATAAGAATTTTTCGTCCCTCTTCCACCATTGGAACAACCATATCCATCAACTGTTCAAGTTTGGCAGAATACGCCTGCCCGGTTTTAACTGAATCCAGTTTCAGCAAGCTAGGATGACAACAGACCTGACGCAGCTTCAGCAAGGCATCTAAAATTTGGATTTGACTACGCTTAAAGCCTTTTTCTGCCACAATTTTCTGAATATTTGCCTGCATCGTGGCGCGAACAGCCTCGTATAGCTTGGATTGCTGCTCATTCATGTCAATATTGACTTCAATCGTGGTTTTTTCAGGCAATTCCTTGGCAACGTCAGTTTTCAAGCGACGTAAAATAAAGGGTTTAATGCGGTTTACCAACTTTTGCCTTAACTGCTGATCACCGCGTTTTTCAATAGGATAGCGGTACTTTTTATTAAAGATTTCTTGTGAATATAAAAATCCTGGCATTAGAAAATAAAATAGTGCCCACAGCTCACCCAAATGATTTTCCATAGGTGTACCAGTTAGACATAGACGATGTCGCGCTGTTAATTGCCGTACTACCTGTGCAGCTTTGGCACGCGGATTTTTAATATTCTGCGCTTCATCCAGAATGAGTTGATGATATTCATATTGCTTCAGTTGCTCTTCATCTCTCGCCAAGAGCGGGTAGGTGGTTAACACAATATCATAGTGTGAAATCTGCTCAAAATACTGATGGCGGTCGGGGCCTTGTAGCAGCAGTACCTTGAGCTCAGGGGTAAATTTTTCCGCTTCTTTGAACCAGTTATGCATCAGCGATGTGGGTGCAACAATTAAGGCGGGTCTGTCCTGCAAATGACCAGCCTGCTTTTCCATGAGTAAGTGGGCTAAAGTTTGTGCTGTTTTACCCAAACCCATATCATCCGCCAGAATCCCGCCATGCTGGGTTTCCCTTAAAAACTGTAACCAGCCTAGGCCCTGCTGCTGGTATGGACGTAATTCCCCCTGAAAACCTTGTGGTGTCGGCAGTTGTTGCTGATAGCCTTGTTTGAATTTCTGCGCAAATTGCTGCAGGCGATTACTGACCTGCCACACCATCCCCAGATGATGTTGTAATTCTAATAGTTGACTCGCATCATAGCGATCTATGCTACGCTCTTCTTGCTGTAAAATGCTCTGCAGATGCAACAATACCGGCTTAATGTCCTTTGCGGATAAAGCCAAATCTGGTTGATCCGCTGCAGTTTTCAGGGTGAAAATGTGACTGTCATTCAGATGACCAAAAATCCGTGGATCAAGTAAATCAGGCTGTTCTTTCACCAAAGCCACAAGTGCATCGAGTAAATCATAGCTATTGCCTGCACTGTCCTGAACGGTCGCCCCGATATTGAACCAGTCTTGTTGGCTTTCAGATTCAGTGATGGAAATATTTAAATTTTCAACATATTGCAGCTTAAATGGGCTGTGTTCCAGATGCTCTATCTGCCATCCAATCAATTCAATTTGATTGATGGGCATCAGCTGTTTGATCCAGTCTCCATAGAACGCAAAAACCATAGAATCAAGACGTTGTTTATCCAGTTTTAATTGCTGGTAATAATTAAGATCTTTCACCCACTTCAGTGATTCGACCAATAGCTGTAAACGCTGGATTGACTGTTGTTCCTGAACTAAGTTCCGAAGCTGTCGCACCATTTTGCCATGCTGCTCACCAATAAAACTGTCACCTGATGTACCTGCTTTTATTCGTCCGCCTACATAGGAGAATTCAATTTCGGCACAAACAGACTCTTCCCATTTCCAATCAAATTTATCTAAAACACCGAAGCGTAAAATTGGCTGGGGACTTCCCTCAAGGACATCAATATGCTGAATAGACTCGGGCTGAGGTAGATTTTTCACGTCTGAATATTGATGAGTCAGTTTCTCAAACTCTGGCAAGAGCATAGATGGAAGATCAGGCATCTGTAAAAAATGGTACAGAAGATTTGCCGTATATTCACCATATAACTGGCCCACCGTGTTCTGTTGAATATCCACATAACACGGTGGCTGGCTCGCGAGAATCTGAATATGTGGATTTAATTTCAAATCGAGTCGAATATCACCATTGACCAATTCAATGTTTAAATGCTCTGTCTGTTGTTTAGCCCCTTGTTCCCATCTAAATTCGATGTTGTAGCCTTGTTCTGACCATTGAAGTGCAGTATGGCTCTTTTTTTGCCAGTACACATCGCCACTTTGAATAAAAGATTTGAAATGCTCCAATAAAATGCTGGAGATATCGAGATTGCTTTGATAAAAGCGTTCGTCACTGTTTATTTTGGCATAATAATAAATCTGGTTAAATAATTGTCGTTTTTGTTCAGGTAAAGTCAGATGCTTTCTGGTGATATTTTCATATTGGGTATAATAACTTTCCCCCGCAATTGAGCCATTTTTATTGCGTCTGGCCTTCTGAACATCAACTGTCAATTTCTTTAAGCTGACAGACTGATCTAGCAGGTAAATTAAATAATTGTTTGTTTTGACAGATTGCTCTGGTTCAGTCTGTTGTAAATACCGTTTAAAATCATTCAACCAGCGCTGCGCCTGATCATCCCCCCGTTGGCGTTTTGCGATTCCCTGCGGGGATTGAGAGTCAGCATAACGCTGCTGAAATTCCTGACGATATTCTTGAAAGAATAACCGCGCTAAAGCAGCAGCATGTTTACAGTTATATCCAACCGGACAAGTGCAATCGTCATCGATTAAACGGTCTTTTTGGGGATTATAGGTAATTGCAGTATCGTAATAATCTGTCCCTTCAATTTGGGCATACATCGTAACCCCGTCTTTGTCCTCAAAGAATTCAATCGTTTCCCTATCAATGTGTTTAGCATAGCTCAGACTGCGCTGAAGAGTTGCAGTACTAAAGCGAGATAGAAAATTGATCAATGAGGACATAATTACCAGAAACCAAAAATGTTTATACAATTATAACGGACAAAGCTGTCATTTCAGAACAGTAGTGCTCGCCAACGTATCAAAAGGAAATAAATCCATGCTCAAAAACTTAATGTTTACTACAATGGATGGGGTGAATATTGGCTTTGGGGTACATTGGTCTCCTCAACCGCAATCACAGGTCGGCCATTAATCGCCTTTGAATACAGTGCAGAAGCGATCAGTAGAGGTTTAGAACTTTCCTGCACATCAAATGGATATCATGGGTGAGGCACTGAATATTCCTCGACAAGCTCTTGTGAAACTTGGTACTCAGGAAGCGGAACTTTGTGTCCAAGAAGTTGATGAAATTATTGGCTCGATTTGTAAGGTTGCAATCCGGTTCAGCAATATCGCTCATGACCTACTACCTGGACAAATTCAAGCAGAGACTCTCCAACTGATCCAAATTGGATTGAGCATAATATTCATTTATTGCACTAAATAGCTTTCACAAAGCTTCTATGAAGGGCTTATTCTAACCGTTGTTTTATCACGGCATAAGCTACACCAGTCACCACACTTCCAATCGCAATCGCCAATAAATATTTTAATGGATAATTCATCGCATTCGGAATGATCAGCACCATTACACCGCCATGCGGAGTGACTAGTTCACATTTAAATAATGCAACCAAAGCCCCAGTTACAGCACCACCTGCGATCGCGCATGGAAGCACTCGAATCGGGTCTTTGGCAGCAAACGGAATAGCACCTTCCGAAATGAAACATAGGCCCAGAACTACAGCAGCCTTCCCTGCATCTTGCTCAGGTTTGGTAAATTTATACTTTGCCAGAAAAGTTGCAATTGCCATACCCAATGGCGGTACCATACCCGCAGCCATGGTAATCGCCATCGGTCCGTATGTTTGTGACGTAAGTAAGCCCACCGTAAAGGCATAAGCCGCTTTATTTATTGGCCCTCCAACATCAATACACATCATACTCCCAAGGATAATCCCCATGATCATGGCATTGGTCGTCCCCATATTGGCAAGGAAGTGTGTGAGTAATTCAAACAATTGTGCAACAGGCTGTCCAACCACATAAATCATGATTAAACCAACAGCTAAACTGGCCAATAGTGGAATAATCAATATTGGTTTTAATGCTTCTAAGCTACTTGGGAGTTTAAGCTGCTTCGATAAAAATAACGCAATATAACCTGCAATAAAACCTGCAACTAATCCACCGAGAAAGCCTGCCTCTAATTGTGTGGCAAGTAAACCGCCAATCAAACCTGGAGTTAAACCCGGACGATCCGCAATAGAATAAGCAATGTAACCTGCCAGCATAGGTACCATAAGAGTAAATGCTGCAGCACCTATTTGCTTTAAGGATGCGGCAAAGCTTCCTTCAACA
Source organism: Acinetobacter variabilis (assembly GCF_000369625.1). Classification (GTDB taxonomy): domain Bacteria; phylum Pseudomonadota; class Gammaproteobacteria; order Pseudomonadales; family Moraxellaceae; genus Acinetobacter; species Acinetobacter variabilis. The sequence continues at coordinate 191,412 of NZ_KB850112.1, read as the reverse complement.
GGATTGAGGCCAAACATAAACGAGATGGCAATGATCAAACCGCCCGCCACCACCATCGGCAGCATGAAAGATACCCCTGTTAAAAGGTGTTTATAAATTCCAGTTTTTTCTTTGTTTTCATTTTCTGTCTTAGTGGCTGTTTGCTTACCCGTTTCAAGCACTTTGGCCTCAGCAATTGCATTTGCAAAAGTCTTATCCGTTTGCTTAAGGGCAAATCCTGTACTGCAGCGATATACACGTTTGCCTACAAAGCGATCTGTATTGACCTCAATATCCGTTGCTAAGATCACCACATCTGCTTTGGCAATACTTTCTGCCGATAAAATATTTTTAGCCCCAACCGATCCTTGGGTTTCAACATCAATCTGATAACCGTGCTTTACTGCACCCTGTTGTAAGGCTTCGGCCGCCATAAACGTATGCGCAACACCAGTTGGACATGCTGTAATGGCGACAAACCGTGTAATCCCTACATTGGCTGCAGTAGTTTCATCTAAAGCATCTGAATGCTCAAGAACTTGTTGCAAAAGCATGATCGCATCGTGTTGTGCGTTATTCAAACCAATGACTTTCACAACCTTGTCACGCAGTTGATCCGCATCTACCGACTTCTGTCCAACAAAAACAACTGTATCAATAACATTTGATAAATCGAGATGCTCGACTGATGTCGCCACATCATTGGAAATACCAAGTGCTGTCGCTGCTTTGGAGAGTTTTTTGGCCAAAATCACTGCATTAATCGGCTGCTCGGGACTATGTGGCACAAATAAAATATGTTTTATCTCTTGCATCGTATTAACTCAATGATTGGACTGAGATTTGCGATTTCAAATCTTCAATAACAGCAAAGTCTGGAAGGGCAAACCCAATTTGGGTCACAGCGTTGCTCGCAATTGCGGTTGCTGTTTTCAATGTTTCTTCTGGGGAAGTTGAACTCAACAAGCCATGAATCATACCTGCCAGCAAGGAATCTCCCGCACCCACCGTACTTTGGACGGTGACTTTCGGTGCAGTAGCATGCAGGGGTTGCGTGCGGTGAAGCCAGTTCACTCCGTTTTCACCCATCGAGACCACAATATGTTCGATCTGACTATTTAAACTGGCAAAAAGATGCTGCTGTTCTGCAAACGTTTCTGCTGGCAAATGGTAGGTTTCCGTCAACTCATCTGTATTAGGCTTAATCAACCAAGGATGGGCAGCAATTGCTGCTTTCAACGCAACACCACTGGTATCTACTGCGACTTTTTTACCAGCAGACTGTAACCATAGAATCAGTGTCGAAAGCTCTTCTGCAGAAAACCCTTGTGGCAAACTGCCAGCAATCACAATCACATCAACTTCTAAAATCAGTTGAGATAAACGTTCACATAGTTGTTGTTTTGCTGAGGTATCTACAAAAAAGCCCTTGCCATTGATGTCAGTCATCTGACCAGAAGCTTCTGCAACTTTAATGTTTTGTCGTGTTTCACCTGCAACATAAATAAATTGGTTATCAAATTGCTCTTGCTGGATATGATGGTCAAAAATTTGACGGTTGTCTTGCCCCAAAAAGCCACTCACAATCAGTTCATGTCCCAAATCCTTAAGGACCTGTGCCACGTTTAAGCCTTTACCTGCTGCATGGCTTTGGGCCGTTAACTGACGATTGACCTCGCCAACTTTTAGTTGATCCAATTGCACGGTGAGGTCAATTGCAGGATTCAGAGTAATGCTTAATATCTTAGCCATTCGTAATTACTCCACCAATGCACGTACGGCAGTTGCACTGTCACAACTTAAGGCTTGCTGAGCGACCTGTTGGCAATTTATATAGTTCAAACCACGAATTTGCGCCTTCACCAATGGAATACTGGTACTCGACATACTCAACTCATCCACGCCCAAGCCTATCAATACAGGCACAGCTTTTGGATCAGCAGCCAATTCACCACAAATGCCCACCCATTTACCATGCTGATGTGCTGCCCGAACAGTTTGATCAATCAATAACAAAATACTCGGATGTAAACCATCAGCTTCAGCAGACAACAGTGGATGACCACGGTCAATCGCCAGAGTATATTGAGTCAAGTCATTGGTTCCAATACTAAAAAAATCAACTTCTTGAGCAAGAATTGGAGCCAACAATGCTGCCGCAGGAACCTCAATCATAATACCGACTTGTAAGTTTTCACATGGATGCTGTATGCGAACCTCATCCAAAATTGCTTTTGCCGCTCGCCATTCTTCAACCCGCCCAATCATCGGAAACATAATTCTTAATGGGCGATTATCTGCTGCTTTAAGTAAAGCAACCAATTGCTGACGTAACAACTCTGGCTTACGTAAAGTCAGACGAATACCACGTAAGCCCAAGAATGGATTTTCTTCCTTTTCAATAGGCAAATACGGCAAAGGTTTGTCCCCGCCCACATCAAGTGTACGTACCACTAATGGACGATCCGCCAAAGCATCTAACACCACCCGATAATCGGCTTCCTGTGTAGCCTCATCAGGCGCACTGCTGTGTGACATAAAGACCAATTCTGTGCGTAGCAAACCAATTGCTTCTGCCCCATCGGCCACAGCCTGTATCGTAGCGCCCACTTTGCCAATATTGGCTGCGATTTCAACTTGATGTTGATCCAGTGTGATGGCAGGTTCTAAACAATGCTGTTCCGCTTGTTCTCGCAACTCACGCTGGCGTTGGCGCTCTGCAATGGCATGATCAATCTGATTTTGCTCGGGTGAGACCACATACTCACCACTATCCCCATTAATTAGCACTGTGGCATGGTTCTCAATATTTAAAACAGCTACACCCGCACCTACGACTGCTGGAATAGCCAGAGCACGTGCCACAATAGCACTATGGGCACTCGCTCCACCAACCGCGGTCAAAATGCCTGCAACACGATCTTTATTCAGACGCGCTACATCACTCGGGCCAACATCATGCATAATTAAGATATAAGGTTGCTCGGGTTCTGTGACATCGGCCACACCGCACAAAGCAGCCAAAACACGCTCACCAATATCCCTTAAATCAGCCGCACGCTCTGCCAGTAAACGATCGCTAAGTGCAGCCTGTGCGGTAGCAGCCACTTCAATATGATCATGCCAAGCTGCTGCAGCAGACAACCCTTGCTTTAAACCGCGTTGTACACTTTGGAGGAGGTCTGGATCATCCAGCATTTCCAAATGTGCCATGAATATCTGCTTAATGGCAGTAGATTCAGTATGTGCAATGAATTGACGTAAGTTATTTTTCACCTGATGAAGTGCAATTTCAAGCTTTTCATTCTCAGCTTTAAAACTCTGTCCGCGACGTTCATAACTAAATTCATGTGGCTTCACCACATGTGCAGGACCAAAAGCAAGGCCAGTTGATGCCGCAATACCGCAGCTACCCGTATCGCCATGTGATTCAAAAGGCATTAATTCCAAATTATTTACGACTGGGGCACTACTGCTATGCTGATGAGATACAAGGTCAACAGCTTCAACTTCTTCTCCTAAACCTTGTTGAACTGCATCAATAATCTGTTCTAAGCCTGCTACAGCATCGGTATCGGGTTGTGCAATAAAAGTCAGAGTTTGACCACGACGACACCCCATGGCTAATAATTTGGTTAAACTTTTTGCCGAAACGTAAGCCCCCTCATCTACAGCAACGAGAATATCCCCTGCAAATTTCTTGGTCATATTGACCAAGTGTGTCGCGGGACGTGCATGTAGACCATGAGCGTTAGCTAAGACAATACGACGAGATGGCCAATCAGGAATCAGTTCAGCACCAATTAACTGCGCCAACTGGTGACTATCTTGCTCTTGGTTGAGGGTATGAACTTGTTCAGTATCAAACAAAATATCCATTAACCGTTGAAACCGTTGCATATCCAGTTGCTCATTACTGGCAATACACACCAAAGTCTTGAGCATTTCCTGCTGATGGCTTAAAACCTGTTCCGCTTTTACCAAACTTACAGCTGGGCTCAAAACATGCTGGTTAGAAGTGATCGACCAGACCCCCTCCCCTAAATGAATCATGCTGTTTAGGTTTAAACCCGACAGAAAACCACACTCCACCATTTTTTGCTGTTTCAGCAACTGTGTTGCCTGCCAAATTAAATCTTCTACATCAAGTGCGGGAACTTGGGTGGCGATTAAATTTTCATGCAATGCCAAAGATGCGGGTTGGGCTTGTAATAATGCGATAATTTGCTCTGCAGATTGAGCCTGTTTCACTTGATCAGCGACATCATTAATTAAAGCTCGCGTCAAAATTTGTAAGACTTGCAAATGCTCATCTGATTTCGCAGCAATCACCACTGCTAAATAAATTTTATTTTCACCGTCCCAAACAACTCCTTCAGGAAAGTGTGCCAGACGAATACCAGTTTTTAAAATACATTGGCGAGACTGAGGCGTCCCATGCGGAATGGCAATTCCTTGCCCTAAATACGTTGCACTTTGTTGTTCGCGCACGGTCAACCCATGAATATAATCAGGTGTAACCAATTGGTCTTCGACTAAGATATCGACTAGACATTGCAACGCTTGTGCCTTATCAGTGGCGTGTTGTTTCATTCGAACATGTTGTATATCTAGCGCGAGCATAAAACGTCCTTGCAAAGCAGCATAGTGAGAAGCCATGCTTTTTTACTGCAGAAAAAATAAGTCGAATTCTACTCAGGATTTACACAAAAATCTGTATTTTTTGATTTTATCTTCATGATCATCATTACGACGCAATTAAGAAACGACGAGATTCTCCAGAGCTCAGTGTTGCGATAGTTGGGTTTAGTTCTAATTGAACCGCTCTATCTGATTTCAGGGGGTATATTTTACTTTTTTCATCGGATCACTACGCTTCGCTACGTCTTGAGAAGCAATGCGTCTCATCTCAGAAAGTTTGGTCTCCGACAAACCCGGTACGGTTCACCGTGCTTTAATGATATTGCTTCAATCTCTGTTGTAGAGTCATCCACCTACATGAAAATTCCTTTAGCCGCTGAGAAAATCGCTGCTGGCTTTCCATCCCCTGCCCAAGACTATGTAGATAAAACTCTAGACATGAATGAACACTTGATTAGAAATGAAGCAGCAACCTTTGTGGTGAAAGTCGCTTCACTTTCTATGCGAGATGCAGGTATTGAGATTGATGATGAACTGATTGTAGACCGAAGTATTGACGCCAAACATGAAGACATCGTGATTGCACTGATCGACAATGATTTCACTGTAAAACGCTTAATGATCGAAAATAATTATCGTTGGCTTAAAGCTGAAAATCCAGATTGCTCAGACATTCATCTGCAAGATGGCCAGGAAATGGTGATTTGGGGTGTGGTTACTTTTGTCATTAAGTCATTTAGAAATCGTTAATTTCTTTATTGGTTTCCTGCCCAATGACCATATATTCTCAGAAAATCTACGCTTTAGTAGACATTAATAATTGCTATGTGAGTTGTGAGCGCATCTTTAACCCTGGTCTAAAAGATAAACCAGTAATTGTCCTGTCTAATAATGATGGCTGCGCTGTAGCCCGCTCTCAAGAGGCCAAGGACCTAGGCATTAAGATGGGTGTTCCTCTATTTCAGATCAAGGACATCGTTGAACAGCATCAGGTCCAAGTGCTTTCTAGCAATTATGCCCTGTATGCAGAGATGTCACGCAGATTCATGAAAGTCCTGTCCGACTTTGTTTCTCCTAAAGAACAGGAGATTTACTCTATTGATGAATGTTTTCTCGATCTGACAGCCCATGCGGGAAATTACGACTTAACTGACTATACCCAGCACATTCGTCAGCGTATTTTTTCTTGGCTTGGTTTACCAGTATGTATTGGCATTGGCAGATCTAAGACAGAAGCAAAACTAGCAAACCACATTGCGAAAAAGAATGTTTATCTGAACGGTGTATGCAACCTAGTTTCAATGGATCCTTGCTCTGCTGAAGATCTGTACCAAGCTATAGAAGTGAGTGAAATCTGGGGAGTTGGCAGGAAGCACAGCCAAAAGCTCAACAGCATGGGGATACACTCAGTCATGGATTTCATTATGGCTTCGCCTCTGATGATCAGAGATCAGTTTTCTATCGTCATGCATAGGACATTACTGGAATTGCAGGGTGTTTCATGTATAGAGCTAGAGCATACGCGGGCACCAAAAAAGCAGATTGTTGCAAGCCGTTCTTTTGGACAAAGGATTTACCATATTGACGACTTAAAAGAAGCTATGAGCCTCTATGTGCAAGATGCAGTTACTCGTTTAAGAGGTGAAAATTTATTGTGTGGTTATATAATTGGCTTCGTACAATCTAACCCGTTTGACACGTATAGACCTTATTACAGCAAGTCAGCTGCAGTGACTTTACAAGAACCTACTGACAACCTGTTAGTGTTCTCTAAAATTGCTACCACGATGATTGATGACTTGTATACCAAAGATATTGCCTTTAAGAAATGTGGCGTGATCTTGACGTGCCTGGAGCCTAAAGCTTCCCATATTTATGACCTGTTCACTGACATGAAGCAAATAAGCTTAGACAATAACCTGATGGATTCACTTGAGGAAATCCATCATAAGTTTGGCAAAACCAAGCTGGCTTTAGGAGCAAGTACGTTACCGAATAGAACCTGGAACATGTCAAGAGATCGGCTAACTCAAAACTACTTCAAGTGGGATCAATTATTGAATGTGAAATAATTTGAATGATTTATTTCCTGCCAAATTTTGGCACTTACTTGGACAAGATTTGCAAAAAAGTTAGATGTTAAACAACAGCCTCAACTTTTCAAATTAGTAAAATCATCAATAGATAAATATCCATCGACTCTAGAGGATTTTCCTCGTCTGCAGCTCTATTCAGTAAAAGATGGTCATGCTCTGCAATTTTAGTTTTGCTTAGCGTGTATTGGCCGCCCACGATCTGTTCAGCTTAATGAGTTAGATGACATATCACCTGCTACCCTACATAAGCCTATGACTGTATTACACCAAGAGCGACTTTTTTAAAAAATTAACCCACTGTTCTATTTGTATTTAAATAGATATTCCTGGTTAATATTGGATTAAATATTCTTCATAGGCATGTAAATACTAGAGAGGTGGTCCCACTTGTTTGAACAACTAAAAGCGTATTTATAAGTGATATTCCGCTCTAGTTAAGCCACCTTGTTTTGTTGGGGTAGCTGATCATAGTAAAACTCATTTGGTGTCATTTTGTCTAGACTCGAATGAGGTCGTTTCAAATTATAAAACTCAAAATATGCACTTAATTGCTTTTTCGCATCTGTGACACTGCTATAAGCTTTGAGATACACCTCTTCATATTTAACGCTCCGCCATAATCGTTCAACCATCACATTATCTACCCATCGACCTTTACCATCCATACTGATTTGAATGCCATTTGATTTCAATACATCAATAAATGCATCACTGGTGAACTGACTGCCTTGGTCTGTATTCAATATTTCAGGTGATCCATATTTTTCAATCGCTTCATTTAAAACCGAAATACAAAAATCCACATCCATACTAATCGATACCCTATGCGCAAGTACCTTGCGGCTATGCCAATCAATCACAGCACATAAATAAACAAAGCCTTTTGCCATAGGAATATACGTTATATCCGTAGACCACACTTGATTACTGCGCAGAATAGCCAACCCTTTGAGCAGATATGGATATTTACGGTGAGCTTGATTAGCCTGGCTTAAATTTGGTTTGCAATATAACGCCTGAATACCCATTTTCTTCATTAAAGTACGTGTATGACGTCGTCCTATATGATGCCCTTGACGATTCAACAAATCACGCATCATACGACTGCCTGCAAAAGGATATTGCATATGTAATTCATCAATACATCGCATCAGCTTCAGATCTGATGAGCTAACAGGTTTTGGGCGATAATAATAACAACCACGGGAGACTTTCAGTAACTTAGCTTGTTTAGATACTGAAATCTGAAGTGAGTGATCGATTAACTTTTGTGGTTGAAGCGGCCCAGTTTCTTCAACACACCTTCTAAAAAATCAATTTCTAATGCCTGCTCACCGATTTTTGCATGTAACTTTTTAAGATCAATGGGGGGTTCTGATGGAGCTTTTGATTGATCGAAAGCTTGCGAGGAAGCTGAGATCAATTGATTTTTCCAGTCAATAATTTGGTTTTGATGAACATCAAATTCAGCACTCAATTCAGCAAGTGTTTTTTCTGCTTTAATCGCAGCAAGTGCTACCTTAGCTTTAAAATCATTTGAATGATTTCTTCTTGGTCTACGTGCCATAAAATACTCCATATATTGATGTTTATAACATCATTTGAGGAGCAGAATATCACTTATAGGAGTTGTTCAAATTTACGGATCCATCTCTCTAGGCATCATTATCATCAATAGTGATCACCTGTTAGCTGTTTATAAATGTCGGTTCAAAGTTTTCATATCTCTTTCACTCATTGTGTAATTTATTTAAGGTTCTCTTTGCATTGACTGCATCCATGTGTACCACCAATAAGAAAAGAAAAACCCCGCTCAATAACTTGACGGGGCTGTTAGTGCCGTAACAATTTCGGCTAGGGATTAGATATTTTTTTCAAGAAAAAAATCTGTTTAACTCTCCCAAATTAAACAGATCAATTTGCGCTGTATCACTAATTATTCAGTATTATTTATTTGCACTAAATATAAAATCAAATTATTTCACTATGATGAAAATAGTTTATTTGATTCTTAAATATCACTTAACGTCTTTCAAAAAATTACGACAAACCTTAGATTTTCCAGCAAAAACTATGTAATCAACTTCCATTGTACTATATAGACCAAATATACGCTTTACGAATCGGAATAGTTATTTCCCCTTTTAAATTAATTTGAATGAAAATTTAAAAAGTAATATTTCTCTAATCCATAGTTTTAAAAAAAAGAAGCTCAATGGAGCTTCTTTTTTTTAAAACTATGGATCGGTCTGAGCCAAAATTTTTATCTTTTATCAATAAATCCTTTTTATTCTTTATAATTTTGCGTGCTGTATTGCTCAACTGGCAATCGGGACAAGGCCTTTTGCCCTTTTTCACCAGGTAACCCTTCTACATACTGCAAAAATGCTTCTGCATAATCTAATCCCACATCTATACGACGCTCACCAGTAATGTCTTTAAAGCTTGTGTAAAAGTCCTGACCATCAGCCAGAAAGTTGATGGTAATTACTTGATAGGTCTGATTCATATTTAATGGCTGATATTGACCTTGTGCATTTCGAACCTTTAAATTGGATAAACGCTGACCCTTTGCCTTAGTTAAATCTACATCCCATTGTAGTCCACCCGCATATGGATAACTGCCTGTGTTATTACTCGTAACAGCATCCATGGCATCTTCCAGCACTGCTTTAATTTCTTGGCCAGTTGCATTTAATTGTACTAAGGTATTTTTGAATGGCAGCACTGTATAAATTTTCTCTACCGTAATATCACCTTGAGGCAGATCTACCCTTACCCCTCCTCCGTTTTGGATTGAAATATCTGCATTAAAATATTTTTTACCTTGCTGTAGAAATGCTTCGGCAACCAGCTGCTGTACATCACCCCCATGCTGATTAATAAAATCTGCTTTATTGCAGACATCACCTAAACTAGAACGTGATGTATCTTTGGTCATTCCTGGAACACGACGTAAGCATAAATTATCATTAGCAATGGCAACTTTTTCTTTGCCTAATAAGTTTTTAGCGACTTTATACGGTTCTAAAATACTTAAAGCTATAGCATCAGGCTGTACAATACGTAAGGAGTTACTATTTTCAATATCTCGCTTAATAGAATCTAGTTCCGTACTCATCAATGCTGGAGCATCTTTAGCTGTACGTTTAAAATCATCGCCAATCAATACATTGGCTTTTCCTGCACATGCTTCAATTTTACCATCGGCATCAAAGTTGACTTTGAGTTGTCCGACGACATAACTATATTGCCATGCCTGTACAACACAGACCTGATCACCATCTTTATTTTTTAATACAGTGGGATAGTCACCCTCTGGGCTTATACCGTAACTTTTAAGTTTCGCATCTGCCAGCAAGGTATGAGAATCTCCGCCAACAATGACATCAACGCCTGACAATTTAGTGGCTAAATCTTTTTCTAACCCGTACCCTAAATGAGATTGAACAATAATTTTATTGATGCCTTGCTGTTTTAGCTCATCAATATATTTTTGTGCAGTAACTACTTCATCATTAAATACAGTATCTTGATTTGGTCGAGAAGCATTTTTAGTTTTATTGGCAATCGTTAAACCAATTAAAGCAATTTTCTGCCCTTCTTTTTCCATAACTGTATAAGGTTTAACAAGGTTAGTTTGGTATAGTGCTGAAGTTTTTCCAAACTCGACATTTGCACTCAAGACTTGGGTTTTATTTTCACAATTACCTTTATCATTTAAGAATCCAATAAATTTTTTTAAGCCATCATCCGTATTATCGAATTCATGATTACCTAGCGTTAACGTATCGAAACAAACACTATTCATGAGATCTGCCTCTGCTTCACCTTCTTTCAAAGTAAAATAGAGGTCCCCAGTAATGGCATCACCTGAATGAATTTTTATTGGATTCTTCTCAGTGCTTGCCAAAGTATTCATCAACGCAGCAACGCGTGCAAAACCACCATTAGAGACTTGTATTTCTTCACGTTTACCCATCGAAGTTTCAAGCATTAATATAGTACTTTCCTCATCCAAATGTGAATGACTGTCATTAATATGTACTAAATTGACTTCCAGCGGTTTAGGAGGAATAACAGGCGTTATATTCGTATTTTCTTTACTATCATTATTACACCCAGTTAAAAACATACTAGAAACTAATAAACTGCATGTAAAACCCGAATACCTAGTTAGTTTATTATTAAAAGACATGACCACCCCACCTGATTATAATTTAAACAAACATCATGTAGGTCTGCTGTTTAAAATTCATGACATTCACTATTTTTTCTAATTGTTTTTTAACAAATGGTTAAGTTATCCCATTAGGGAACTTTTCATTTCATGCCCCAAGCTTAAATTATAAATTTTGAATAAGCATATGTTTGATTATTGCTTGGCTAATTTTTTAAGCACTCAATAAAATAAGGAGAAATATGAAATTTCCCCTTATAGATTAAATTTATTTCGTCAGTTTTCTTAATTTACAGTCGATGAACTCATATCAAAATTTACGTCTGCGTATCATGGAAACTAAAACGAGGCCCGTTAAGGTTAACATTGACCAGATCCCCATGCTGCCACCGCTTATTTTTCCTGTATCAGGATTACTCGATATATTTTCGTTTAAATCCATATCAACAATTACAGGATCATGATCGGAAGAACGGAATGCATCATCGCTATAGAATGCTGCAATTTGCTCATCTGTTTTATATTCTTCGTTATAGTCTAAGGCCGTCGGCTCATCAGCATTGATGTGCCAAGCAAAAGCGCGTTTCACCATTGGATATAAGTCTGCATCAGCAATTGCATGGTCTAGGTTTCCTGCGCCCCCATTGCCATTGGCATCACTTGCAACACCAAATACATAACTATAGGCTGTTTTACCTTGTCCAATTTTTTCGTCATTGAGCAAGACTTTATAATTGGCTTTTTCTAATGCTAAAATCGGATCTTCTTTAGCATAACTATTCATATCACCGACCAGCAAATAATTTGGTTTAGCCACTTGTGTTGGATTTTTTGCAATCCACTGCATAAGTTCTTGTACTGCAGTTAAACGTGTTGCATTCCAGCAACCTTGACCATCACCCTGATCAGCATCGGCCAGAGTTTTATCGGTAGGACAACTGCCTTTCGACTTTAAGTGATTGGGTACTATCGTAAATATTTTTCCACCATTTACAGATTGGAAACTTTGCGCCATGGTGACACGGTTCTTTTCAGTCTGATCATCATAAACTGCAGGCTCACCTACAGGTTTTACGCGCTTACTGTTATAGATAATCGCAACTGCAATTGCATCTGTACCTAATTTTGTCATTTGGGTTGGAATGACATATTTCCAGTCTGCACCTAAGGCTTGCGATAAGTATGCCACTGCACTTTTATCATCAAAACCATTATTTGCGATTTCCATTAACCCATACACATCGGCATCAATTGTTTTTAAAGCACTGACAATTTTTTGATGTTGCTTCTTAAACTCAGTTTCTGAGCTTGCACCACGTTCTGTTGGGAAACCTTTTTCTGAACCATTATCATAATTTAAGACATTAAAAGCCGCAGCGCGAATTTGTTTAACATCTTTTGGAATCACCGTTGAAGGACGTAAATTAGTATCCTTGATAATTTCAGGTTGTACCTTCCCCTGTATCGGTTGAATTCGCCATGCATTAAAACGATATTCTAAAATCCCCTCAACATTTTTCAGTTCAGAACCTGTTCTTAATGTATTTATGGCATTGAAGTTTTGCGGAAGTAATGGTGTTCTATTTTGATTATTATAGCCATCATCCAAGATAATTTTAGAAAGCAGATTTTGCTGGGCTAATGCAACTGCTTCAGCAGATTTTGCAGGATATAGATTAGTTGGAATATACAAGCGACCTAAACTTAAAGATAGCTCACCATAACGACCGTAATTGTAATTTTCACTTATCGTTAAAGTTTGTGGGATTTTAACCAGCATCCCTTGATAGCGTTTAGGTACATTTCCTGCTATCTCCGTCAAACTGGTAAACGGTAAATTAAGTGCCTGTGCCGTGACTGTATTGGATGCTTGTGTATGACAGGTTTGAATATTTTGATCAAGTTGATCTATTTGGAGTTGGTTTTGATATGAGGTTAAACGACCTTTTAAAATAACCTCTTCACCTACTTTTCCTCCAGTGATTTTACTACTTGCAGGAAGATAGACAAAAATAGCATTACTTAAATTGGATTTGGCTTTACTATCGGGCGTTTGTATATAAAAACCAGAAAAACCATTGTCATAACGGTAGTCTGCGGTAATAACACCACGAACAACATATGGTTGATTTTCTGCGGCAGATTGTAGGTCCGCAATCGCCGTATCTGCTGTATTACAACTGATAGGAGTAACGGGGGAGGTTATAGGCGCGCTTGTATCTAAATACTGGGAAAACTCATTTCGATCAGACCATTTAGACCATTCGCTTTCTAACTCAAATGCTGTTGCAGGATCAATTGAAGTTACATTATTTGAAGTTTTAGTACGTGACAAACTATTTTGATAACTACTAAAACCCACTCCCCAACCAGTACCTGGATCCTCTCCCACACGACCAAAACGGTCTATTGGAGTACCTTTATAAAACAGGACCAAGGTATCATCTCCATTAAATGCAAGTCCTGCCACTTGATTGACTTTATTACCAATTACTGCCTGCAACTCTGTTCGACCAATAATGTATTTTGCTTTACTTGCCAATGAACCTTCTAATTGAAAAGTCGCAGATTTCGTGGTTGAACCATTAGTAAATTGTTGAATCTCATAATCAGCTAAGTTCACTGTTAAACTGTCAGGGTTATAGATTTCCAAACCCTTTTTATTAGATGTACCATCTATATACTGACTAAACATTAATTGTGCATGTGCAGAAAACGAGCACCCCATAAGTATTAAACTTAAACTCAATATTTTTGGTTTTATATTCATAATGATTTTGAACAGTTGTTAAAATTCAAAATAGCTTAGTTTTTATACATGACATCACTATGAATAACTGATGACAGTTTTAGTGAAATCGCTTTTCTAGAATTTTTCTCATTAAGCCCCCAAGTTGTCCCGGTTTAAATCAACGTTGCCCCTTTTCTTCTAAATTCAGATAAAAGTCTGAATATTACCCAGATGAAATAACAATACAGTACGATGTCATAAATATGTCATGAAACAGTCACAGAATGCTTAGTTGAATAAAGTTTAATTCTTAGCCTTTCTACAGAATTAGTCATTTTTTTATTTACAAAGAGTCAATTAACCTCTTTCAAAGGCTTTAAAGAATTTTCTATTAGCTTCCTTCAGCGCTGCAATCTGACTTTATAAGAGCCATAAATGACTACCTTAAATGTGTCTTCAAACTCTTCATCACATCCGTTAAAAAAGTATATAAATAGAGAGCTCTCACTATTTGAGTTTCATAAGCGGGTGTTGGCACAGGCGAAAGATACTGAATACCCTTTACTTGAACGATTAAATTTTTTAATTATTTTTTCAAGTAATCTGGATGAGTTTTTTGAAATACGAGTTGCCAGTTTAATGCAACAAATTGAACTTTCAGATCATGCTAGAGCTCGTCCAGATAACTCACTCCTCTCAGATATAGTCACCACCATTTCCAAACTTGCACACGAAGCTGTCGAAGAACAGTATAAAATACTTAATTATAATCTCTTACCACAACTGCAAGGACATGGTGTTCATTTCATTCAGTATGGTGACATCCTCGAAAAACATAAAGAATGGATTAAGGACTATTTCCATAATGAAGTTCGACCTGTGGTCACACCTATCAGTTTAGATCCAGCCCACCCCTTTCCTCGGCTAGTGAATAAAAGTCTAAATTTCATTGTAACCCTAGAAGGTAAAGATGCATTTGGACGAAAAATTGATTTGGCGATTGTTCCCGCACCACGATCATTACCTAGATTAGTAAAGTTACCTAATAGTATTTCTGGCGAGGATGAACACTACATTCTACTTTCAGCCATTATTCAGCAACATCTTCATGAGTTATTTCCAGGGGTAACCACCACTGGATGTTATCAATTTCGGGTCACACGTAATGCAGATTTAACTATCTCAGAAGATGTTGAAGACTTAGCAATTGCCTTAAAAGATGAACTATCCTCACGGCGCTTTGGTCGGGCTGTAAGACTTGAGGTGACTAAAAATTGCCCTGAAAATATTATTGATTATTTACTTGGACAATTTGATCTTAAGCAAGAGCAACTCTATCGTATTGACGGCCCGCTTAATCTGGCGCGCTTTATATCGAACTTCAATTTGCCAGAGTTACGTTTTCCTCCCCATGTACAAAAATTACCGAAAGTGTTGTATGGGAAAAAATCCATATTTGAGGTATTAAAAACCGGAGATGTTTTATTACATCACCCTTTTCACTCTTTCGCTCCGGTCATTAAGCTACTGAAAGAGGCAGCCCATGATCCACATGTGTTAGCCATAAAACAAACCCTTTATCGGAGTGGTGTACATTCTGAAATTGTGCAAGTCCTTGCTGAAGCGGCACGAAATGGTAAGGAAGTCACAGCAGTGATTGAATTACGTGCTCGCTTTGATGAAGAGTCAAATATCGAAGTTGCCAATCTATTACAAGAAGCTGGGGCGGTTGTTGTATATGGGATCGTTGGCTATAAAACCCACGCCAAAATGATTCTGATCGTGCGTCGTGAAATAGACAAAATTAAACGTTATGTTCATTTAGGCACAGGTAACTATCATGCAATGAATGCCAAAATCTATACTGATTATGGACTACTGACCAGTGATGCTGATATTTGTGAAGATGTCCATAAAGTCTTTCAGGAGCTCACAGGCATGGGGAAAATGGTCAAATTGAAAAAACTTTTTCATGCACCATTTACTCTGCATTCTCAATTGATTGAACTCATCGAAACTGAAACTGAAAATAGCAAAGCAGGCAAAAAAGCGCAGATTATTATTAAAGTAAATGCCTTAACTGAACCTCAACTAATTGATGCCCTATATAGGGCATCTAAAGCGGGCGTTCAAATCGATTTGATTGTCCGTTCAATTTGCTGCTTACGCCCACAGGTGAAAGGGCTTTCTGAAAATATTCGAGTCCGCTCAATTGTGGGACGTTTTTTAGAACATACCCGGGTTTATTATTTTTACCATCAGGGCGAAAACAAGCTTTATTGCGCCAGTGCAGATTGGATGGGGCGTAATTTATTCTCTCGCATCGAGACCTGTTTCCCAATCGAAGATAAAAAACTTCGTAAACAAATTCTGCAAGATGGCTTAATGAATTATCTTCAAGATAACCGCCGTGCATGGGAGCTTCAAGCAGATGGAACATGGATTCAATGTACACCAAGTTTGGATAAGCCCATGTATATCGCACAACAGCACTTATTAAACCATACATCTTAATTAACCCGAATCCTGTTTAAGCCACTGATTCTATAATTAGAATTTTTGGCTTATTTTGATGGGTGAGTTGATATGCACATAACAATGCGTAAATCCCCAAATTAAAATCCGCGGAATCAGGGACAAAGCCAAGCTCTTAATTCCTTGGGCCTTGGCTGCCATGATTTTTGTTCCCATTACATAAAATCTGTTTTTGGGCTTATAAAAAACCTGCCTGCTACGACTAAAATTACGTTTTTATTCAAGCCATGATCCTCGGTATGCCGAACTAAAACAGCAATTAATTCACTTTGCCGGATTATATACGCGGCTACTAAAATATGAGCATCAGTATTGCAAATACGATCAAACATCTGGATATTGATAGCTATAGGGATGAAATGTTATAAAAAAATATCCGGGCATTGGCCCGGATATTTAAACTCTAAGCAGCTTAGGCAGTTTGCTTTAACGGTTTGATTTCATTTAATTCATGATCTAATTGAAGCTGATACGCACGGCTTTGATCAACCTGATAACTACGATTCTGGATGCTATCGATAAAAATCCAGTTCGCCTGTACCTGATCCGGGGTAAATGCAACACTCAAGTATCCGCGTTGATTCAAATTACAATAATTCAGCTCATCAATTAGCGTAGTAAATGCCATTTCAAATTCCTGTAACTGGGCTAAGGGAATCTGCAAATACTTCTCCATACCCGGTGATGAAACTGAACTGGTCGCTAGTTCTACCCCGACTGTACTGCCGGCTTGATCTCTCAAAGTGGAGTTCCAGGCATTATGGGTATCTCCTGCAAGTACAATCAGTTTTTTATTCAGCTGTTTACAAGCCGTATAAATCACCTCACGCTCCACGACGTACCCATCCCAGGCATCAAGATTATAAGGCACAACAGTCAGTATTCTGGCTAATTCTGCCTTTGTCAAAGTTGGATCATTTTGCAGATAGCGTATTTTTAGGCCTACCAGTTCTGTCAGCATCTGACGCACTTGTAGCAACACATCTGCAGTGGCCTGACCACTGGTGATCTGCCCCAAAACAGCCAGAATTTCGGCCGGAATTAGCATCTTGCTCATCAGCACCTGCTGACCCAGCACATTCCAGACGGCATTCGATTGGCTGAGTTGTTTCAGTATCCATTCACGTTGTGTATGTCCTAACAAGGTACGCGTCGGATTGAGCAAATCTGTCTGAAATTTATTGACATCTAGTCCTGTCGCGGTAAGATAGTCAGCATATTGCAATTGCTTGTTACGCGCCAAAATACGAGTATCCAGCATATTCAGCTGAACCAGATCACCAAAATTAAACTGGCGATAAATATTCAAATGATCTTTTTCAGACACTGGACGAATCGGCATCCATTCAAAATAGGCCTGCAAAGCAGCCAGCTTACGTGCAAAAAAATCACCTTCTGAAACATCATGATTTTCCGCACCCTGCTCCCAGGTATCATTGGTCAGCTCATGATCATCCCAGACCACAATAAATGGATGACGCTGATGTGCTGCTTGTAAGTCCGCATCAGTTCGATACAAGGCATAACGCTTGCGGTAGTCTTCCAGTTTAATGATTTCCTCAGCATTATCTGCAGCCAGACTTCGGCCTAATGCTGCAGCCTGTTCAGTCGCATAACCACCCATCCCGTACTCATAAATGTAATCCCCTAAATGAATCACCACATCTAGGTCTTGCTGGGCAATTTCCTGATAGATATGAAAATATCCGGCTGGATAATTGGAACATGAACAAACGGCAAATTGCACCAGCTTGCTTTGCGTGGCTAAAGTTTTGGTTTGACCGACAGATGAATATACCGATGCACACTTAAAACGGTAAAAATAAGTTTGCCCTGCCGATAGACGATCCGCATCGACTTTAACCGTGAAATCTTGCGACCGACTGGTTTCAACTTGTCCTGTATTGATTATCTGGCGAAAATCCTGATCGGCAGCAATTTCCCACTGCACCTGATAACGCAGGTTTTCATCTTCCGGACTTAAGCGTGTCCATAGAATTATCCGATCCTGTAAGGGATCACCACTGGCCACCCCATGTTTAAAAGCGACTTTAGGATGTGCCTGAGCTTGATCTGAAGCATCCTCATCACTGCCACAAGCGGTCAAAGATATGGGTAAAGACAAAGCACCGAAGCCTGCAATGGAGGTCTTAAGCAGTTCACGTCTGGATATTTTTTTAGTCATAACAGCTTGCTATTGTGGGTTTTTTGTTCTTTTTTAATCCAGTTCGATGACATTAATATCTCTAAATTATGACATTTCTATGAAGCCTAATTTTTCCAAGTCCTAAATATACCAAATGACGATAAAACTAATTTCTGAGAGGCTGAGTTGGGCTATTCGAATTCTTATAGACTGATGACTTTATTTAGAAAATTTCCAATAAGTTGCTTCAAATTTCAGAAAGAAATCATCAATTACGCAGAATAATTCGTTACTATTGAACATCGGGGCTAAAGCTTTAGGTTTGGTAACTCAACTGATGGCTCTAGTCCTCTTATTTTTCAAGTTTATTTCTTATCCGCGATTCGGGTTAATTAACCTGGGGTGATTACTCCATAAGCTATTAGCCCTTAAATGCGCTTTGTACTTTAATCTAATCTCAATAATTAAAGATTAGATTAAAAGAACCCCAAATTAAATGGTTGAAAGATATGAGTGATATCAGCGTAAAAAAAGTCAATAAATTAATTGAAGAGTTTGAACAAGAAGGAAATAAGGTAGACCGATTGGAGATAGGTTCCAAAACATATGCAGCCTTGATGTTAGATAAGAAATTTGCTGATAAAGTCACAAAATCAAATGAAGACCCTAAAGAGCGTCTTTATAAACAAATAAAAATTTAGCTGGTTACTGAAAAACATTATTTTAAGGTTAGGTGAAATAATTTTCTTTCCTAAGATAAAAAATCAGATTAACTCTGAACTAATACAGTTCAGCGCTTACTCAGAATAATTCCAGTAAATTTATTTGAAATAAAAACCTTAAAAGCGTTATTTTCACTCGATAAAGCCTCCATCAATCAAGAGGAAGCTCGCGTAAGCTTCCTCTTGTAAAAATTGTGGGACAGCAGTGGCAGTCCAAAATATGGTTATGTGTGTCTAGAATTTTAGTGGCTATTCAGTCCATCATTACCTACATTCCAACTCTCTAGTTTTCCAACTAGCCCAGGTTATAATAATGGCCACCCAAAATACGATTGATCTATTATGAACACCACCAATGATCCTTTACACGGTAAAAAACTTGCTGACATTTTGGATGAATTATTGGATTACTACGGTGGCTTTGAAGGTTTAAGTCGTAAAATTGAGATTAGATGTTTTTGCATAGACCCAAGTGTTAAATCATCATTGCGATTCTTGCGTACCACCCCATGGGCACGTGAAAAAGTAGAAAACTTATATTTGTATGTCTTACGCCAAAAGGCCAAACAGAAATCGTAGCAGTCAAAGCCCTAACCTCATCATAATATTATACCAAATAGTAAACTACTCTTAGAAAGAGAATATATATGTCGGTAATTATTGTTGATTTACATATTAAAATTAGTGACCAAAACTTAAAGCACCCTACTCTACCTTAAATTACACCACACAAAATAAAAACCCTATATAACTGTTATATATAGGGTTTATTGAAATACCAATTATGTTATTTAGTGTATTTTATGTCGGTGACTATTGCCAAGGTTGGGGTATTACTCATACCGATTCTACTGCCTTTACGCTTTTATTCCATTTCGGTTCAGGCGCATGATAATGCTCCACAGCATCCAATACTTCCTCAATTGAACTTGAGAAGATCAAGGCATCGGTAAAACGTGACTGGGTAAATCCAGCCTCAGTCGTTTTCATCAGGAAATTTAGTAATTCATCATAAAATCCGTGGATATTTAAAAATGCACAAGGTTTCTGATGAAGGCCCAACTGCCCCCAAGTCAACTGCTCAAAAATTTCTTCTAAAGTCCCCACCCCGCCCGGCAAGGCAATAAACGCATCTGCCAGATCAGACATTTTTGTTTTACGTTCATGCATATTTTTCACTACATGCAGCTCTGTTAACAGCGGATGAGCCAATTCTGCATCGACCAAATTTTGTGGAATCACTCCAATGACTGTTCCACCGGCATTTAAGGCACTATCAGCCACAACACCCATCAGACCAGCTCGGCCACCCCCATAAACCAGTGTGATTCCACGATTCGCAATAGACTCACCCAAAGCTTGGGCCTGCTCTTTAAAATTTTTGCTATTCCCCATAGCTGAACCACAAAAGACTGCAATAGATTTCATTTTTTATCCCCTCATCAATCAACATATTCTAACTGCATTAAAATAAAAAAATTGTCTTAAAAACAGGCAAAATAGCCATAAGCGGCTAGTTTATCGAAGCTCATGATTCAGAATAAATCCTCACTTCTACAGAAAATATGGATAATTTTTAGTCAGACATGTACGCATTGACTTACATCGATTCTGGTTCTTTGCGGCTATCCCGGATAGTGGAATTTTCCTATGATACTTACATCAGGAACAGGAAGTTCCATATAACAATCACAATAGATAAGCACAAGGATTGTAAGGTACGACAGGAGTTATACCGAGCTAACCAATACGAAAAACCCCGGCAGGATGCCGGGGTTTTTTATTAATCTTTATATTAGTCAATCAGGTTACTAATGACCTGAGATTTTATATTTGGCTATTCTCTGAATGGTACTACTGATCTCGAATGGGTTAGACAGCAGGATTTGACAAATGCAAGCCAATCCATAAGGATAAGTGAATAAAAATAATCATGAGTAGAACAATATGTCCCATCCGCTTTCCAGCCTTGAATATCAACCTGATATTCTGGGTGAAGGTTATGAACAGGCCACTTTAGAATTTCCGCCAGATACTGAAGGTACAGTAGTTGCCACACTGATCCGCAAAAAGACAGACCAGCCCACCTCTAAAGCTGTCCTCTATATTCACGGCTTTATTGATTATTTTTTCCAGACTGAAATGGCAGAGCATTTTAATCAGCAAGGTTTTGATTTTTATGCATTGGATTTACGTAAATATGGCCGATCCTATATGTCCCATCAGAAACTTTATAATGTCTATCATCTATCAGAATACGATGCAGAAATCAGTCAGGCTCTCGAAATTATTGGACAGGAAGGCCATGATACGGTTTTACTCAGTGGCCATTCTACCGGCGGACTAATTACTACCCTGTATGCAGCACATCATCCAGATCATCCCTTAATTAAAGGCTTATGGCTCAATAGTCCTTTTTATGACTTTAATATGACACCTTTTGAGAAAAAGTTTCTGGTGCCTAAATTGAGCCGTCTGGGAAAACGTTTTCCGGAAATGCTATTTCCTAGCCGCTTAAACCGTCATTATGTGCCCAGCCTGCATATTAGCTATCAGGGGGAATGGCATTTTGATCTGGAATGGAAAAAACCCAGCTATCACTGGGTGCGTCTGAGTTTTGTACATGCCATTCACGAAGCACAAAAAGAAATTCATCAAGGTGTACGTTTAAATATTCCGACTTTGCTGATGCATGCCCATAAAACCACTTATCCCCTACGTTTTAACCGTAATTCCCAAACCAGTGATGTGATTCTTCAGGTACACGACATGATTGAACATGCACAGAAAATCCAGGGCGATGTGCAACTCTGTTCTATTCAAAATGGGGTACATGATCTGGTTCTTTCAGAAAAACCGGTTCGTGAGCAGGTCTATCAGCAGCTATTTCAATGGCTGGAGAATAAGGCCCTATAAGCCAGATGAATAAGATAGGTAGAAAGCTCTGCCTGTCTTATTTTCCAATAATTTTATTTACCTATTTTTCCTGAATATAAAATAAAAATATCAAGCTGATCAGTAATGCTTTTTACATATTAAAATCATCTCATTACAACAATAAGATATTGAAATTTATAAAAATAATAAATTCTATTTTTATTCAAATGTTGCCTTTTGTAGCAAGCTTGTAAGTATTTATCCTGCGATTTTTTTCCCTCTCTATAGTAGAGCTGAGATGTTGAATCTGAGGACTTTTGCAGAGTAGAAGTGGTTCGGCATTCATCAATAATAATCATATCAAGGAATAGAATTATGCGTTATGCAGATCCCAATACTGACGGTTCAAAAGTGCAATTTAAATCCCAATACGAAAACTTCATTGGCGGAAAATGGGTCCCACCCATCAAAGGTGAATATTTTGATAATGTCTCTCCCGTAGATGGTAAAGCCTTTACCAAAGTTCCGCGCTCATCAGTGGAAGATATTGAATTGGCCTTGGATGCAGCGCACAAAGCCAAAGAACAATGGAACAGAACATCGCCGACCACCCGCTCCAATATTCTGTTGAAAATTGCCGACCGTCTGGAACAAAATCTGGAAATGTTGGCTGTAGCAGAAACCTGGGACAATGGAAAACCGATCCGAGAAACCCTGGCAGCAGATATTCCTCTCGCGATTGACCATTTCCGTTATTTTGCCGGCTGTATTCGCGCCCAAGAAGGTGGCATTTCCGAAATTGATGAAGATACCATTGCCTACCATTTTCATGAACCTTTAGGTGTGGTTGGGCAGATTATCCCGTGGAACTTCCCGATTCTAATGGCTGCCTGGAAACTGGCCCCTGCTCTCGCAGCCGGAAACTGTATTGTGTTGAAACCCGCTGAACAGACGCCGGTGAGTATTTTGGTACTGGTTGAGCTGATTCAGGATCTGTTGCCTGAAGGTGTGTTAAACATCGTGAATGGCTACGGCGTTGAAGTCGGCCGTCCACTGGCGACTAATCCACGCATTGCCAAGATTGCCTTTACCGGTTCTACCGCTGTGGGTCAGCTGATCATGCAATATGCGACTGAAAATATTATTCCAGTGACTCTGGAACTTGGGGGTAAATCTCCAAACCTGTTCTTTGCTGACATCATGGACCAAGAAGACGATTATCTGGAAAAAGCTCTGGAAGGCTTTGCCATGTTTGCCCTGAATCAGGGTGAAATTTGTACCTGTCCTTCACGTGCGCTGGTTCAGGAAAGTATTGCCGACCAGTTCCTGGAACTCGCAGTAGAGCGAGTGAAAAAGATCAAGACTGGTCATCCATTGGATACTGAGACCATGATCGGTGCTCAGGCTTCTCAGGAGCAGCAGGACAAAATTCTAGGCTGTATTGCAACGGGCCGTGAAGAAGGTGCTGAAATCTTGTTAGGCGGCAATGAACGTCAGGAAGTGAGACAAGGCTTTTATATCGAGCCAACGATTTTTAAAGGTTCCAATGACATGCGCACCTTCCAGGAAGAAATTTTTGGACCGGTATTGGCAGTGACGACTTTTAAAGACTTCGATGAAGCCATCAAGATTGCCAATGATACGATTTATGGACTCGGTGCCGGTGTCTGGTCACGTTCAGCACATATCTCTTACCGCGCTGGTCGTGCGATTCAGGCTGGTCGGGTCTGGACCAACTGCTACCACATCTACCCGGCTCATGCAGCCTTTGGTGGCTATAAAAAATCCGGGATTGGTCGTGAAAACCATCGCATGATGCTGGACCATTATCAGCAAACCAAAAATCTGTTAGTGAGTTATTCAACCAAACCAGCAGGCTTCTTCTAAACTGATCTAAATTCGGGTGGACTTCGGTCCGCCTGATTGATTCATTCATTATTTCAAACAGAATTTTAAACTGATTGGTAAAAAATTTATAAAGGAAAGAATGAGGAGGTATACGTATTTTTAGAGGCTGTATTAAACTAATAAATAAAACTGCATAAAAAATAAGAGATTATTTATAGTTATGTTGATTTTAAATAAGTTTGTCGTTTTTTATGCTTTCCGATCGTTTAAAAATCCAGCATAAAGCCTGTGCTTTCATTTAAAGTCGACTTTTCATGCTACGCAAGACTGTGTATAACAATGAACCCCTGAGGGAAAGCAATAAGCATAGGCAAAATTGCTTAAAAAGCGTTAGACTATGCAGTAATAATGTCATGATTCGGTCTGGTATAGATCAAAAAGAAGGTGAAGGTTGATGCCGCTCAATACAGTTGAAGAGCTTGTAGCAGATATCCGTGCAGGAAAAATGGTTATCCTGATGGATGACGAAGACCGTGAGAATGAAGGCGATCTGGTGATTGCTGCGACCCACGTGCGTCCTGAAGACATCAACTTTATGATCACCCATGCGCGTGGTCTGGTTTGCCTGACTTTAAGCAAAGAACGTTGCCAGCAGTTAAATCTACCCTTGATGGTGGATGCCAATGGCGCTCAGCACGGAACCAACTTCACCCTTTCAATTGAAGCAGCCAACGGCATTACTACCGGTATTTCTGCAGCTGAACGTGCGCACACCATTCAAACTGCGGTGGCTGCACATGCCAAACCAAGTGACATCGTACAGCCTGGTCATATCTTCCCATTGATGGCACAGCCAGGTGGCGTATTGCACCGTGCCGGTCATACTGAAGCCGGTTGTGACCTGTCTCGTCTTGCGGGTCTGGAACCTGCATCTGTGATCTGTGAAATCATCAAAGAAGACGGCACTATGGCGCGTCGTCCAGATCTTGAAATTTTCGCAGAAAAACATGGCCTGAAAATTGGCACTATTGCTGATCTGATTCATTACCGTATGACCAATGAGCAAACGGTTGAGCGTATTGATCAGCAAACTATAGATACTGAATACGGTGTGTTTGATCTCTATCGTTACCGTGAAATCGGTAACCCGGACATTCATTTAGCACTAGTGAAAGGTCAGCCTGAAGACGGCGTGACGACTGTACGTGTGCATGGCTTTAACCCAACCCGTGATTTATTAAAGCTGAACAAGCAAGATGGTGAACCGGCCTGGAATCTGGACCGTGCCTTAAAAGAAATTTCAAACAGTGATCGTGGTGTTCTGGTCTGGATTGGCCAGCGCCATTTACAGGACTTAGGCCCTGCCCTGGATACACTGACAGCACCAAAAAATGTAAAATCCAATGCTGCACTTTCCCAGCAGTATCAGACCATTGGTGTAGGCGCACAAATTTTACGTGACCTCGGCGTGGAAAAAATGAAGCTGCTCAGCTCTCCATTACGTTTCAATGCCCTGTCCGGCTTTAACTTAGAAGTGGTGGAATACATCACCGCACAACAAACATCAGAGAAATAATCGAGGTTCCTATGGCAGTTCGCCGTATTGAAGGTATGTTGCATCTCGCGAACGAAGACCGTTATGCGATTTTAGTTGGTCGTTTTAATAGCTTTGTTGTTGAACATCTGTTAGAAGGTGCCATTGATACATTGAAACGCCATGGCGTATCAGAGGATAATATCACTGTTGTTCATGCACCTGGTGCTTGGGAACTTCCTGTAGTTGCGAAAAAACTGGCAGCTTCAGATCGTTTCGATGCCATCATCGCGCTGGGCGCTGTGATTCGTGGCAGCACGCCTCACTTCGATTTTGTAGCTGGTGAATGTGCCAAAGGTCTGGGCGTAGTTGGCTTGGACACTGGCTTACCAGTGATTAATGGTGTATTGACTACGGATAGTATCGAACAGGCGATTGAACGCTCGGGTACAAAAGCAGGTAATAAAGGTAGTGAAGCTGCCTTAACTGCTATTGAAATGGTTAACTTGTTAAAGGCTATTTAACGCTATGTCGCAAACACTTCAAGCAACTTATGCAGCAAAACGTAAAGCACGTCGCTTTGCTGTACAAGGAATTTATGAATGGCAGATGAGCCACAATCCGGTGCATGAGATTGAAGCACGTACTCGTGTGGACAATGCCATGCACAAAGTGGATCTCAGCTATTATCATGAATTGTTGACTCAAGTGGTTGCCAATCATGAAGCATTGGATGCTTTGCTTATCCCTGTGTTGGATCGTGAACTTTCTGCACTTGATGGTGTAGAACTCGCTACACTTCGCCTAGGCGCCTATGAACTCAAAGAACATCTTGAGATTCCATACCGCGTGGTTCTGGATGAAGCAATTGAGTTAGCTAAACACTTTGGCGGTGCAGACAGCCATAAATACATCAATGGTGTATTGGACCGTTTAGCGACAACTTTACGTGCAGCAGAAAAACAGCAAGCCAACTAATCTAGTCGAATTGTTGTATGGCTGAGTTTTCGATTATCGATACCTATTTTAATCGTCAGAATAAAAATTCTGTCGATTTAGGCGTTGGCGATGACTCAGCCTTGCTCACCCCTCCTCTACAGCAACAAGTGGTCATCTGTGCCGACACCCTTGTTGCTGGACGTCATTTTCCTTTAGACACCGATCCTCATGCGATTGGCTGGAAATCTGTCGCTGTTAATCTTTCTGATATTGCAGCCATGGGCGCGACCCCGCATAGTATTTTACTCGCCTTGAGCCTACCCCAAATTGATCATGACTGGTTAAAAGCCTTTAGTCAGGGTCTCTATGATTGTTGCGATCAATTTGGTGTGAGCTTAATTGGTGGTGATACCACACAAAGTCCTCATTTGACCTTATCTGTGACTGCCCTGGGCTGGGTAGAGATTGGTAAAGCTGTACCCCGTTCAGGTGCCAAGCCTGGTGATCTGATTTGTGTATCCGGTACAGTGGGTGATGCTGCTTTTGCTTTAAATCATCTTGGTCATCCATTACAGAAACGTTTGGATTATCCAACCCCACGCTGTCAGTTGGGTACTGCCTTAAAAGGCCTAGCCAACAGTATGATTGATGTCTCGGATGGCCTCGCACAGGATCTGGGACATATTCTCAAAGCTTCTCAGGTAGGAGCGACTTTAGGACTTGAAAAGTTACCGATCAGTCCCGCCCTGCAGGCATTAAATGATGAACAGCGTTGGCAATACGCACTCGCGGGTGGTGATGACTACGAGTTATGCTTTACAATAAGCCCGCAAAATTATGAAAAATTATTGCAAAAACATCTGGATGTTTCGATTAGTATAATTGGCTCCATTCAGCAGCAACACGGTTTAACTTTTGAAAAAGATGGCGTAGATCATTCACTTCAATTTAACGGATATCAACATTTTGCATAAACTTGCGATCAATTTTAAAAGCATGTCATGGATCAACCGGCTCATTGTCTTTAGTGGGGTAGGATTTGGTTCTGGTCTGGCGCCTAAAGCGCCCGGAACTTTTGGTTCAGCTTTTGCACTTTTATTTGTACCCATCTGGCTCTACTTAGGTTTTGTAAATAGTCTTTTTGCCATTGTCATCATGTCCCTGGTTGGCATATATATCTGTGGCCAAACTGCCAAAGTCATGGGTGTGCATGATGATGGACGTATTGTCTGGGATGAGTTTGCAGGACAATCCATCACCTTTTTGCCACTGATCTATTTAGGTCAGATGAACTGGTTATGGCTACTCATTGGCTTTGCCCTGTTCCGATTATTTGATGTCTGGAAACCTTGGCCGATTCGAGTCATTGACCGTCAGGTTGGGGGTGGTTTTGGCATTATGCTGGATGACATTATCGCTGGCCTCTGGGCAGCACTTTGTATTTGGATTTATTTTTACTTCACGATGGCTTAAGCCATATCTAGGACTAGAACATGTCTACGACTGTGATTATTCTTGCTGCAGGTAAAGGAACCCGTATGCGTTCCAACTTACCGAAAGTATTACAACCGCTTGCAGGACGACCTTTACTCGGCCATGTGGTCGACACAACAAAAAAACTCAATGCAGACAATATTATTACCATTTATGGTCATGGCGGTGAGCAGGTTCAGTCCGCATTTGCAGACCAAGATATCCAGTGGGTAGAACAAGCTGAACAGTTTGGTACCGGTCATGCCGTACAAATGACACTACCTGTTTTGCCGAAAGATGGTATTTCACTAATCCTGTCTGGAGATGTCCCTTGTATTAGCCAGCAGACGCTTCAGAATCTGCTCGATGCTACTCAAGAGCAAGGTATTGGCCTAGTGACATTAACGCTTGCAGATGCCAGTGGTTATGGTCGTATTGTGCGTAAAGATGGTCAGATTCAAGCCATTGTTGAACATAAAGATGCTTCTGAAGAACAGCGTCAAATTAAAGAAATTAATACCGGTATTTATGCAGTCAGCAATGCCAAATTACATGAATGGCTACCACGTTTAAGCAATGACAATGCCCAAGGTGAATATTACCTGACGGATATCGTGGCAATGGCACTGGCAGATGGTATGAGTGTTGCATCTGTAGAACCTGAGCTGACTTTTGAGGTGGAAGGCGTCAATGACCGTGTGCAACTGGCTGCATTGGAGCGTCAGTTCCAGGCTTATCAAGCTAAACAGTTGATGCAGCAAGGTGTACATCTGATTGACCCAAGCCGTTTTGACTTACGAGGCCAACTCACTGTTGGTAAAGATGTGCGTATCGATATCAATGTCATTATCGAAGGTGATTGCGAACTCGGTGATAATGTTGAAATCGGTGCAGGCTGCGTGATTAAAAATACCAAGATTGCTGCGGGTACTAAAGTTCAGCCATATAGCGTGTTTGATAATGCTGTTATCGGTGAAGATGCACAGATTGGTCCATTTGCACGCTTGCGTCCAGGGGCAAAACTGGCAGCTGAAGTCCATATTGGCAACTTTGTTGAAGTCAAAAACTCAAGCATTGGTCTAGGTTCTAAGGCGAATCATTTCACTTACTTAGGTGATGCTGAAGTCGGTAGCGGTTCCAATATTGGTGCAGGGACGATTACTTGCAACTATGACGGTGCCAACAAATTTAAGACTATCATTGGGGATCATGCTTTTATTGGTTCTAACAGCTCTCTGGTTGCACCGGTCCAGATCGGTAATGGCGCGACAGTGGGAGCGGGTTCAACGATTACCCGTGATGTGGCAGAGAACAGTTTAGCGGTAGAACGTTCTAAGCAATTTGCCAAAGAAAACTATCAGCGTCCGCAAAAAATCAAGAAATAAGAGGAAGTTAGTATGTGTGGTATCGTCGGTGGCATCGCGGAACGTAATATCAGCAATATCTTAATTGAAGGCCTAAAACGTCTTGAATACCGTGGTTATGACTCTGCGGGTCTGGCCTTAATCAATAATAGCCAGGTGCTCCGTGAACGTCGTGTGGGTAAAGTCGCGAACCTTGAACAAGCTGTGAATGAATCACAGATTAATGGTTCATTAGGCATCGCTCATACACGCTGGGCAACTCATGGTAAACCGACTGAAAACAATGCTCATCCCCATATTTCGGGTAATGTTGCTGTGGTTCATAACGGTATCATTGAAAATTACCAGGAGCTGAAAGATGATCTTGAAGCTTTAGGCTATGTATTCACTTCACAAACTGATACTGAAGTGGTTGCCCATCTGGTCAATGATGCACTGAAATCTACCCCTAGCCTGCTTGAAGCTGTTCGTCAGGTCGTACCACAGCTGAAAGGCGCTTATGCGCTCGGGATCGTACATACAGATCATCCAGATGAATTGATTACTGTTCGTGAAGGTTCACCATTGGTGATTGGTGTCGGGATTGGTGAAAACTTTATCAGTTCTGACCAGTTGGCTTTATTACCAATTACCAATCGCTTCATCTATCTGGAAGAAGGCGATATTGCACGTTTAACCCGTACTACCATTGAAGTATTTGTTGATGGCCAGTTGGTGGATCGCCCAGTAAAAGAACTGGATGCAACCGTGAGCAATGCTTCTAAAGGTGAATATAAGCACTACATGCTCAAAGAAATCTATGAGCAGCCTGAAGCGCTAAAACAGACCATTTCACAAGCCCTAAATGGCAATACACTGCGTGAAGAATTTCTGGTGAATGCTGAACAGGATTTTTCAACAATCCAGCAAATCCAGATTATTGCCTGTGGTACCAGTTACCACGCCGGCATGATTGCCAAATACTGGTTTGAACAGCTGATTAATCTGCCTTGTCAGGTCGAGATTGCCAGTGAATTCCGTTACCGTACGCCAGTGATTGTCAATAACACACTCTATGTGTGTATTTCTCAGTCAGGTGAAACAGCCGATACCTTGGCCGCTCTGCGTGATACCCAAAAACGTGCTGCATCAAAAGGTGTAAACATTACGACGATGACGATTTGTAATGTCGCTACATCTTCAATGGTACGTGAAACAGATTACAGTCTGCTGACTTTAGCGGGTCCTGAAATTGGTGTGGCTTCTACCAAAGCATTTACCACCCAGCTCGCAGCTTTGATGTTACTGGTACTGAAAATCGGGACAGTGAAAAATGCCATTTCAGCTGAACAGATGACTGAGATCACGGCTGGACTATGGCATATGCCTAAGGTACTTCTGGATACCTTAAGTCATGATGATGAAATT
The DNA here is from genome assembly GCF_000369625.1 of Acinetobacter variabilis. Lineage (GTDB taxonomy): Bacteria > Pseudomonadota > Gammaproteobacteria > Pseudomonadales > Moraxellaceae > Acinetobacter > Acinetobacter variabilis. The sequence goes on along the minus strand of NZ_KB850112.1, from coordinate 160,940 downwards.
CTGCGTCTCTCTGAACTGTTTGTAGAGAAACAGCACTGTCTGTTCCTCGGTCGTGGTACACACTTCCCGATCGCACTGGAAGGTGCACTGAAGTTGAAAGAAATTTCTTATATTCATGCAGAAGGTTATGCGGCGGGTGAGCTGAAGCACGGTCCATTGGCACTGGTGGATAATGACATGCCAGTAGTAATTCTAGCGCCGCAAGATGACATGCTCGATAAACTGAAATCCAATATGGAAGAAGTTCAGGCACGTGGTGGTGAATTATTTGTCTTCGCTGATGAAAATAGCGGTATTAAAGCCAAAGAACGTCAGCATGTCGTGCATATTCCTGAAGTAAACGCTGTTTTAGCGCCAATTGTTTATTGTATTCCAGTACAGTTACTGTCTTACCATGTGGCAGTCCTGCGTGGTACTGATGTTGACCAGCCACGTAATCTGGCAAAATCAGTAACAGTTGAATAATCCATAAAATTAGCCTGTTATATGATGTAAGTAAGTAAAATAGTTTAATACTATGTAATAAAGCCTACACTTAGTGTAATAAAGCCCCATACTTTTTTTGACATATATAAAATAATATTTATATTTTCAATATGTTAAAATACAAGTATGGGGCTTTTTTATTTCTTGACTATATTTAAAGAGCACAAACCAAGAAAGGATGATACTTTCTTTAAATAGTTATTTAAAATTTTAATAAATAAAATAAATAACTTATAAAAAATAAAGTATTAAACTATTTTACTCTACAATAAAAATATAAATTTTTCGATTTCAGTAAAAAATCTGATTTAGTCCTCAAGAAATCTATAAATTTTATTTTTTCTCATAAGTTAAAGTAATATATTAATCACTATAATTACAAACTTTAAATTAAATAAATAATTGATTATTAAAAATAAAATAATTTAATTATCACTTTGACAGCAATATTTAAATAGAAATAAACAATCATACTAAGTAAAAATATTTAATTTATAAAAATAAAATATAAGACTATATTGATTAAAAATAAATCAGGTGATAGGTTTAAAGAAAAGTATGGGGGTTCAGATGGCATCAAAAGAACAACAATTACGCTGGCTACAAGAAGGACGTGGCCAAGGGCGATTACATTCATATAAGCCTTTTTTAAATGTTAGAGATAACAAATCCCTGACGGAACGGTCTAGCCGTGTATATGGTTATAAAACCCAAAGAACTCATCATTTATTTTCTGACTTAGAGTTAGCTTTATTTCTCGCATTAGACAGAATTCAAGAGGTCGAAGATATACGTGAGCAAATTCCACTTGATCTTACAACTACCCTGCAAATTGCTGAAGATTTAAAAATTCAGCACCCTATCGAAAAGAATGTTCATCAAATTCTTACTTCAACTTTTTTTGTTGTAAACAACTCCCCGCTAAAGCCTCCTTGCTTTGTTATAAAAGCTATCAAGTCCGCGCACCTAGATCAAAAGAAGACCATTGCCCAATTGGAACTTGAAAGGCGTTATTGGGATGAACAACAAGTACCTTGGTTTGTCGTTACAGAAAAAGAGATTTCACCAACAGCAATAGAAAATATTAAATGGCTCTACCCACTGAATAGAGCAACTGACGATATCCATATCTTTTCAAAAATAGACTTTTATCAGAGTCATTTTCTTCAAAAACCTGAACTTACCCTGATAGAGCTATCCAAATACCTTGACACTCAGTATTCCATGGAAACAGGCGCATCTCTTCTAGAAATAAGAGAACTGCTTGCCCAGCGGTATTTTTTGTTCGATATCTCCAAAAGCTATAGAAAAATACGTGGTCGGGACATTGAGATTGGGAATATTCAACATTTGGAGAAACTTAAAAATGTTTCAGGTTAATCATGTTTATAAACTAAATCATCGGTTTCGCATTCTGAAAATATATCCTCAGCATTTGGTTTGGATAGATATTGAGTCTGACAAAGCATTGCCCGAACTCTTTCCAATTTCGGAGCTCGAACAACGAATTGAACTAGGGCAAGCCGAACTGACTGATGATCCATTCTCTGATCTCAGTTTGTTCACTGTAACGGAAGGATCTATCTACCAAACAAAGCGTGATCAAAACTTTGCCATAATCAAACCAGTTATTGAACATGAGCGATTTTATGAACGTAAAGAGCGTGCTTATCTGATTAACCAACTTGTACAAGAAAAAGTCGCGACTAAGCAAACTATTTATCGTTTATTACGGCACTATTGGCAACGTGGCATGACACCTAATGCACTTATTCCTCATTACTATAATTCTGGGGGAAAAGGTATAAAAAAAAGAGTGACTGAAAAGAAATTAGGACGACCGCGTGTCATTTCTGAAGGGACAGGTGCATTAATTGATACCACTGTCGAAAATTTATTTAAAAAAGTCATCAATCAATATTTACTGAATGACAAAAAATTTTCAGTCAAATACGCTTACCGAAAATTTTTGATACTTTATCAAGAACGTTACCCTGATATACCAGAGAGCGAATATCCTTCTTTTTGGCAATTTAAATATTTTTACGAGAGAGATTTCAACCGCACCATCAGGCTGAAAAAACGTTCTCATCAAATTGAATATTTAAAAGATACAAGGCCTTTAGTATCTACAACAAACTCTCAAGTCTTAGGGCCAGGTGCTCGATATCAAATTGATGCCACAATTGCAGATATATATCTTATCTCTGATTCTGATCGTGCATGCATTATCGGCCGCCCGACTGTCTATTTCATGATAGATGAATTTAGTCGCATGGTGACCGGTATGTATGTTGGCCTTGAAAATCCCTCCTATGTCACCAGCATGCAAGTTCTACGCATCGCTATGTGTGACAAAGTCGAATACTGTAAAAATTTTGGCCGTGAAATACGCTCTGAAGATTGGCCTTGTATTGGTTTACCTGAAGCCATTTTAGCGGATCGCGGTGAATTGCTTGGTCATCAAATTGAACATCTAGAAAAAAGTTTTGCTATACGAATTGAAAATGCACCGGCATACAGAGGTGATCTCAAAGGTATCATTGAACGCTATTTTCGTACTATCCAAGCCGAATTTAAGCCATATGCGCCAGGTGTTGTACAGCCTATTAAAGAAAAGAAACGTGGTGGCACAGACTACCGTTTAGATGCCACTCTGACTGTGCATGAATTTACTAAGATCATACTTAACTCTGTATTAATGCATAATCAGACACATGAGATTAGATCCTATGATCGTGATATCGATATGCCAACAGATCTTCCCAATATTCCATTACAGTTATGGAATTGGGGAATCCAAAACCGGACCGGAAAATTAAGAACAGCTTCTGAACGTGCTATTTATATTGCACTCTTGCCCCGAACTGAAGGTACTCTCTCTCATTTAGGTATCAAGGTTTTTGGCCTTTACTATATTTGTAAAGAAATCTTAGAAAATGGCTGGATGCATCGGTCTACCTCAACACGTCGCCCCAAAAAAATAACCGTGGCATACGATCCTGCCAATGCAGAAAAAGTGTATCTCTTTTTCTCTCCTTCGACATCAGATCGCTGGGAAGCACATCTAGCCCAACGTTCAAGAGAATTTATAGGATGCAGCTTTTGGGAGGTTTGGAAAGTTCAAAAAGAGCAAAAGTCAATACAAGCAAATTACCATATGTCATTGCAACTCGCACGGGCTGAATTAGAGCGCTCAAATGAGGAGATTATTCAAAAAGCCATTGCATCCACGCGGGCATCGACTCACAGCAATGCTCAGCGTCTTTCCAAGATCAAAGAAAATCGTCTAAAAGCACGTGATAAAGAACGAGAGATGTTGAAAAACTCTCTGTCCGAAAGTGAATTCAGTGAAGACCTGCCAAGCAACATCCTTCCTTTTTCAAAAAATGCAGCACAGACCGATGAGCATGATTCATATGATCGACCTGCATTTTTTGATCAACTATTTGATGATGACTGAAGTGAGGAACAACCATGAAAGTAAAAGCTATCTATCAACCGAGCTTTGGTCAATACAAAGGTAACCCGCTCATTGAAGCCTTGCCGCCAATACGTGATTTTAACGATATTAAAACGGCTTTGAAATGTACTGTAGACATCAGTCCACTTGAAAAACATGAACCTGGGGTAGTCAGAAGCCACCTGATTGCTCAGCTAATGAATAGTTTCTTTCTTCCAATTTCAAGACACTATTCACTTGAGCAAAAGATCGCAATTATGATTCGTGATGGATATGTCGCACGTAATCTTGAGAATGGTAATTTAGCCACTCATCTGCAGAATGGTTACGAACGGATGATGACAGGTGAAATTAATGCATTTCGCTTTAAAACAGCCCAGTCAACCGCAAAAAGTATGTCTTTCATTGGTTGTTCAGGTAGTGGAAAAACCACCACATTAAATCGGATCCTAGCTACATATCCTCAGGTCATTTTTCATGAGAAATATAATTTTACCCAAATTGCCTATCTTAAAATTGACTGTCCGCACGATGGTTCATTAAAAAGCTTATGTCTGCATTTCTTTAGAGCCGTGGATTCTGCTATTGGTTCGGATTATGAGAAAAAATATGCTCTTAAAAGGCACGGCATTGAAACTCTGATGCATCTGATGAGCCAAATCGCCAATCTACATGCGATTGGCTTATTAATTATTGATGAAATTCAGCACTTAAGCGTCAATAAGTCTGGTGGTGAAAAAAAGATGCTTAATTTTTTCGTCACGCTTGTCAATATCATCAGTTTGCCAGTCGTAATGGTAGGAACCCCAAAAGCCCGCCCTATATTTGATGCTGATTTCAGATCAGCCCGAAGAGCTATTGGATTTGGCGCTGTATTATGGGAGCCGATTAAAAATGAAAAAAATACTATTTCTCCTCACACCCAGCAAGTCGTCAAGTCTGAATGGGTGGGGTTTACAGATACACTTTGGAAATACCAATGGTTGACCAAAGCAGACCTAACCCTGTCTGAAGATATACGAGAATGTTGGTATGAACTGTCACAAGGTATACCTGATATCGTTGTTAAACTGTTTGTACTGGCTCAAATCCGAGCAATTGAGACTGGGATAGAGCGTATCACCATCAAACTGCTGAAGACCACCTATGAGCAGGATATGATCCCAATCCATGCCATGATTGAGGCGTTACTTAGTCGAGATCCTGCAAGAATTGCGCAGTATTCAGACTTAATTATTCCTGAAGTCGACAAAAAGCTCCTGTACTTACAAGAGAAAATCAGAAAAGCACACTTCGAAAAAGATGATGTCGATATCTATGACGGCAATTCACAGGCGATCCGTATGCATCGTCTACTGATTGAATTGGGCTATCAATCAGATCTATTACCCAACATCATTAAACGAGCTTTTCAGTCTTATCCAGATACAGATATACAAATTTTGTTGCCAGTGATCATGCAATGGCTCAAAGATGAAAATGATCTCGAAAAAGTAATGGACGAAGAGCAGAAAAAGGCGCCTCAATCCACTCGAAAATCCACGAATACTGCTGCAGTTTGGCATCGCTTAGAAAGTGCTGATTTACGTTTTCAATACAGTCAAAAAGAATCCCACCTATCCTTTTACCAACATCTGAAAAACCACACAGAGTACGTGCTCGATATTGAGCAATGGCTCAGGGAGAGTTAACAGTATGTTTAATTTTCCGATGCCTCATGTCGATGAGCTGATATATAGTACTGTAGCGCGTGCTGGAATACGTTTAGCACTTACCAGTCCCAAACAGCTCCTCGATGAAGTGTTTCAGAACCGTAAAGTTTCTGCGACCGTAGATCTTCCCTCTCATTTGGACAAAATTCTACAGTGGCTACCCTCAGCACACTATGACGTAATGTATCTCATTAACCATCACACATTATTTCCACTGTATACATTCTTTATTCCTAAAGAAAGACGACAGGACTGCTTACGATTCATGCAAGGAGCATCGCATGGTGCCTTACACTTAACAGTGGGGTTGAATGCATCAAAAGTTCGTATTCCAGAATACTTACGCTATTGCCCTCAGTGTTTCGACGAACAATTACAAATATATGGAGAATGGTATTGGTCAAGACTATGGCAAGTTCCAGGCGTCACTTGCTGCCCTCAACATGGCAAGCTACTTAATAGTAGTGTGAAATACAGACCAATCCATAAGCATGAATTCAAAGCCGCCTGTGTGGATAATTGTCCAATACTTGAACAAGAACCCGCATCCCCAGACGAAATTTTGATTGCCCAAAAAGCCACTGAACTCTGTTCACTTGCAAACAGCTCTTCTGCCACCTTACAGCAATGGACGCTTTTCTATAAAACCCTTGCCTCAAAGCACGGTATGGTCAAAGGCAATCATCACATCATATATGAACTCATTTATCAGAAAATCATACAACGCTGGTCTATGTCATTTTTAGTACAACATGGACTAGGTGAGATAGACACAGAAAATAGTTGGCTTAAAAATATCTTTAGAAAGCATAGACGTAGCTTCAGCTACTTAGAACATTTAATTGTAATTGAAGCATTTTATGCTGGAAGTCCTTGGTCTTTTCAAGATATCTTCAAAGAGGTGAAAGCCTGCCATGCTACCCCAATGCGTCCTTCAAATGACACCTCACAGGAAAACTTACAGTCCGAGGTTATCCAGGCTCAACGCCATTCATGGTTAACAGCTTTAGCACAAAATTCCATTATTGAAGCAAGAAAACAGAATACAGCACTTTATGCTTGGCTGTACCGTAATGATAAGAAGTGGCTGATGGAGACCAACAGTCAGAAACAGATGCCATTTATTCCCTCTGGAAAAAAGGTCAATTGGAGACAACGTGATTGGGATGGTGTTAAATATTTACTTCGTTTAAATCAAAAATTAGTCGATAATCTTGACTCTCCTCGACGGACAAAAACTTGGTGGATCAAACAATTAAAAAACCCATCAACTATTGAAAAGAATTTAGATAGCTTGCCATTAATCGTAAAATTTCTAAGCACATACCAAGAGGATGTTAGCTGCTATCAAATTCGGCGCTTATCACGTGAACTTCTGCTAAATAAACTCAAAAATGAGTCTATCCCCTTGTGGGTGTTACTCAGAAAAGCTGGCTTAACAACAGACAGAATGACAAAAGAAACCCGAACCTTCCTCAACCAGGTCATACAATATGATCAGATTATTAAGGTGTAATAATGCTGAAAAACTTTCCTGAGAATGCCATTATTCGTTCAATAGGGACTATTTATAAAGAACAAAAAAACCAAGCTTGGATGATCGAACTCCAACTCAACGACCTGATGTCGAAAAAAAAATATCCTCTCGGGGTTAGATTTTCAAATATGCATTTACTTGCACGTCAAAGATGTTTAAAACCAACTCCAGATTACAAATCGGCAGAGCCACTCATTCTGACTTATAAAATCGAACATCTCAGACGCTGGCACAATACATGCAACATCTATAGCAAACAAAATCAGTTGTCTCAGATCATGACTGATCTTGATCATCGCTATGAAAATACCTTAGTGCATTTGCCCAAGCTTGAACTTGCCCGTGCTTTGTTTTTTCATAATGCATACTTTGCCCGTAATGTGTTCAATCCAGAATTTTTGGATGCAGAGTTCTTTGTCCAAAAAAGAACCAAAGATCATTACATTATTCATGAATTAGTGTCAAAAAGTTTTCCTTCTACGCTCTATGACTCTGTTGAAATACGCAGTGTTCTCTCTTGGATCCTGATTAATCGTGAAATCAAAGCCTGCTATAAAAGTATTGGCGCCCACTTTATTTCACAAAAATATCAAGACAGATCAAGAGAGAAATGGAATTTCGACTTTAGTTGTCCGTCTTTAAGAAATACAGAAATTACGGTAAAAGCCTATTACTCAAAAGAATCAGATCAGATTTATATCAATGAAATTCTTGAAATTAAAAATATACAACCCAAACTTCCTAAGCTGGTTGAGTTTTCTAGCTCTCACTTTATCCAAAAACAGAATGGAAAGAACAGTTCAACAAAAGGTAGCTATCGTATTGAAAAAATGCCAGAAGAACCTGATATTGATGATCTACAGGAAGCAAGTTCAGATAAGGGTGCAGTGATTATCAAATCTGAACCAGTACTGTTAAGTTTTCAGCAACCGATCCGTACCGCAAAACGCTATATAAAACACAAGGGGATGAACAGATCATATGGGGAAGAACGAGGTACCTTTGATGATCCAGATGTCGTTGCGACAGATGAACCATCAATATTAGGAACCATTGGTCAAGGTGAATTCATGGGTCTCGCAGATGATCTGCAATATCTAGAATATTACAGTGAAGGCCTTACCGCATTCAAAGAAATGATCCTGGGCTTAAATGAGTCAAAGGTTATCGTATTAGACTCCGAAGATCCACATTACCATCGTTTACCCAAGGTAGGTAAATCACGGCTACACTACACCTATAAAGATCAGCCTCGAACATTGCTTGAGTTCAGATTCAAATATCAAGGCAAGGCTTTAAGTATTTTTGAAATTGATCTTGATGACCACGTGAAGAGTATTTCTACCCTAATAATTCAATGGAAGGCTAACACACAGCCTAGTCAAGAGGTCATTAAGGAACTTACACGGATGATTGTGAAACGCTCTTTACGTTGGCCTACTAAGGAAACACTTTCAGAATGGGGGTCATTTAAAACCATTCATCATCCTAAAAAGTCACAGGAATCCATGCAATATACTTCGGATGAAATAGAGCTATGGCGGCAGAATATTATCAGACACCTATCTACCTTAGGGCATTCTCCACTCAATTAATCTTAGATAATACGATTAAAAGTAATGCTGTACATGTATCGTGTGTTGGTGAAAAATACTGTAAACATTGAAGTATTCCCCCCATAAAGGATGTCTTTCGGTAATTTTTTAGTAAAGACTTATTCAGGCTGTTAAAATGCTTAGCTAAGATGTGCTTACCAGATGCTCATCTTTATATCTTTATATCTTTATATCTTTATATCTTTTCCTTTTTTGAGGGATATTGCAGGATTACATGACAAAACTAACTTGCTTTAAAGCCTATGATATTCGTGGCAAACTCGGTACAGAACTTAACGAAGACATTGCCTATAAAATAGGCCGTGCCTATGCTCAGATTTACCAGCCTAAAACAGTCGTTGTGGGCTGTGATGTGCGCCTCAGCAGTGAAGCCTTAAAGCAGGCCACCATCCGTGGTTTAAATGATGCGGGCGTGAATGTTCTAGATTTAGGTATGACTGGGACTGAAGAAGTGTATTTCGGTGCCTTCCACTTAGATGTGCAAGGTGGTATTGAAGTCACTGCCAGTCATAACCCAATGGACTATAACGGCATGAAACTGGTGCGTGAAAATGCCCGTCCGATCAGTGCCGATACAGGTTTAAAAGAAATTCAAGCGCTGGCTGAAACAGGTACTTTTAATGAGGTTGCAGAAAAAGGCACAACCAAAAAATATAATATCCTGCCTGAATTTGTCGATCATCTAATGACATATATCGACCCTGCAAAAGTTCGCCCGTTAAAACTGGTGGTGAATGCCGGTAATGGTGCTGCAGGTCATGTGATTGATGCGATTGAGGCAAAGTTCAAGGAACTGAATATTCCTGTCGAATTTATTAAAATTCATCACGAAGCGGATGGTAACTTCCCAAATGGTATCCCGAATCCAATTCTGGTTGAAAACCGTGACAGCACTCGTGAGGCGGTCATTCAGCATGGTGCGGATATGGGGATTGCCTGGGATGGCGACTTTGACCGCTGCTTCCTGTTCGATGAAAAAGGCCAGTTTATTGAAGGCTATTATATTGTTGGTCTTCTGGCTCAGGCCTTCTTGCTAAAACAATCTGACGAAAAGATCGTACATGACCCGCGTCTAGTCTGGAATACACTGGATATTGTAGAGCAATACCAAGGGATCACGGTTCAGTCAAAATCAGGTCACGCCTTTATTAAAGATGTCATGCGTGAACATAATGCGGCCTATGGCGGTGAAATGAGTGCCCATCATTATTTCCGCGACTTTGCCTATTGCGATAGCGGCATGATTCCATGGTTACTGGCTATTACCGTATTATCAGAAACACAGCAATCTTTATCTTCTCTGGTAGAGGAGATGATCGCCAAGTTCCCATGCAGTGGTGAAATCAACTTTAAAGTCGCCGATACCCAAGCGACCATCCAAAAACTTTTCGATCATTATGCCAATCAGCAGCCGGAGATCGATCAGACCGATGGGGTCAGCCTTAATTTTGGTGCATGGCGTTTTAATGTGCGGGCATCGAATACTGAACCGCTATTGCGTCTGAATATTGAAAGCCGTCGGGATCACAATCCCCGACCAATGCAGGATTATGTCGATGAATTGACTCAACTGATTCAGAGTTAATCTTCACGCATACAGTACAATAAAAAATGGGAGCTGTTCATCAAAAGCTCCCATTTTTTATTTATATCGCTATAAAGATTTTAACGATAGCCATTCGGATTCTGCTTCTGCCAGTTCCAGCTGTCAGCGAGCATGTCCTCTAAACCATACTGAGGTTGCCAGCCCAACTCTTGGACTGCACGGGTATTGTCTGCAAAACAGGTGGCCACATCGCCTTCACGACGAGGGGCTAATTCAAATGCAATCGCCACACCATTCACTTGCTCAAACGTATCTTTAACTTGTAGCACTGAAATACCATTACCTGTACCAATATTCCAAGCACGGCAACCTTGCGCAGTTAGACGATTATTGAGGGCACATAAATGTGCATTGGCCAGATCCACCACATGAATATAGTCCCGCACACCCGTACCATCCACCGTGTCATAATCATGACCGAAAATAGATAGCTTTTCACGACGACCGACTGCCACTTGAGTCACAAAAGGCATCAGGTTATTGGGAATACCTTGTGGATCTTCGCCAATCTGGCCACTTTTATGCGCGCCGACTGGATTAAAATAACGTAATAAGGCAATCGACCAACGTTCATCCGCCACAGACAACTTTTCTAACAGCTGCTCAACAATCAGCTTGGTATAACCATAGTTATTGGTCGGCATTCCGGTAGGCATTTCTTCATTTAAAGGGGAAGGATTATTTTCGCCATACACCGTTGCTGAGGAACTAAACACCAGTTTAAAAACTTGCGCGCGCTGCATCGCCTGAACCAGGCTGATTGAACCGGCAATATTATTGTCAAAATAAGCCAATGGTATTTGCTGGCTTTCTCCGACCGCTTTCAGACCGGCAAAATGAATCACTGCATCAATACTATTTTGCTGAAAGACTTGATCCAGTAACTGGACATCCCGGATATCCCCTTCAACAAAGGTCAGGCTTTTCCGGGTCAACTGTTGCACCCGATTTAAAGACTCAGCAGCGCTATTGCAGAGATTATCTAAAACGATGACCTCATACCCGGCATTTAATAATTCCACACAGGTATGTGAACCAATATAGCCTGCCCCACCGGTGACCAGAATTTTAGCCATGTGACTTTCCTAACAGAATTTTAATTAAACCTTGGGTTGAACCATCCAGACTATCCAGATCGCTCTGTTCGCCATTAAGGATCGGCAATAACTGATTGGCAATTTCCTTGCCTTTTTCTACGCCCCATTGATCAAATGGGTTGATGTTCCACAACACCGACTGAACAAACACCTTATGCTCATACAATGCAATCAGCATCCCCAGACTATAGGGATTCAGCTCTTGCAGTAACAAGGTACTGCTCGGCTGATTGCCTTCATACTGCTTATAAGCCGGCAAGCTCGCCAATTCGTTTTGATCCAGCGCTTCATTACCAAATGCCAGTAAACGTGATTGTGCCAGACAATTAGATAAAGCCAAATGATGCTGTTCGATCAAAGCATCAGCATTATCGACGTAGGTATATTGTTGACTGTTATAACGCTTCACTGGGGCGATAAAATCGCAGCTGACTGCTTGAGTACCTTGATGTAACAGCTGGTAGAAGGCATGTTGGGCGTTTGGTCCAACTTCGCCCCAAATAATTGGACAAGTGTCGAGCTGAACTTTTTCACCATTGCGCTGGATGGATTTACCATTAGACTCCATTTCCAGCTGCTGCAAATAAGATGCAAAATATTTCAGACGTCCATCATAAGGCAAGATGGCATGGGTCTGAATATCCAGAAAATTCGTATTCCAGGCACCCAGTAAGCCCATTAATACTGGAATATTCTGTTCCAGAGGCTTGTACTGGAAATGCTGATCCACGGCATAAGCACCAGCAAGCAGTTGTTTAAAACCGTCCACTCCAATACTGAGTGCAATCGGCAAACCAATACACGACCAGAGAGAATAACGCCCACCGACCCAATCCCATAACAACAGCTGATTTTCGGGTGCAATTCCCCAGGCTGTCATTTTTTCAGGTTTAGTGGATACCCCAATAAAATGATGCTTCACGATAGAAGGATGTTGGCCTAAAGATTTTTCCAGCCATAAACGTACTGTTTGAGCATTGGATAAGGTATCAATCGTTCCAAATGACTTGGAAGAAATAATAAAAAGCGTGGTTTCTGGACGTAACTGATGAAGCAATTCAGATAGCTGACTACCATCCATCGTCGAAACAAAATGTACATTCAGTGGCTTGGCAGATTGATATTTGAAATCCGAGAGCGCATGACTAACCATTAACGGCCCTAAGTCAGATCCCCCTACCCCGATATTCACTACATCCTGAATGACTTCACCGGTAGCGCCACGGCGTTGTCCGGCATGAATCTGCTCGACCAAAGCATACATACGGTCTAGCTGAGCATGAACTTCAGCTGCCAGATCTTCATGCTGCTGGTCCTCTTTCGGCAAACGTAAGGCCCAGTGCATAGCTGCGCGTTGTTCAGTATAGTTAATCGTCTGAGTGGAAAATAAAGACCCGATCCAGGATCTTAGATTTTGTGTCTCTGCCCATTCAATCAGATGCTGCACAGCATCATGATTGACTCTATGTTTGCTATAGTCAAAAACTACCTGCTCAAATTGCACCGAGTATTGGTTAAACCGTTCAGAATCTGCTGCAAAGAGTTGGCGTAAATGGATCGATTTCAATTGTTCTTTTACAGAATTCAGCTTTTTAAAAGCATTATTGCTATTCTGGTCAGATTTAAGCTGGTCTAACATTAACGTCCCACCCCAATATAGTTAAAACCGCGTGACTTAATATAAGCAGGGTCATAGAGATTACGTCCATCCAGAATCAAAGGATACTGCATCAATTTGCTGAGATAAGCATAATCCGGACTACCATACTGTTTCCAGGCCGTGATTAAACACAACGCATCTGCATCTTCTACCGCCTGATACTGGTCTTCACATAAAATTAAATCGCTACGTTGACCATAAATCTGTTCAATATTGGTCAAAGCCTGTGGATCATGCAATTTCACTGTCGCACCTTGTGCCCACAATGCTGCCAACATGGCATGTACCGGAGATTGCTGGGTACTTGGGGTATTTTCCTTAAATGCAGCTCCCCAGATGGCGACTACCTTCCCCTGCAGATCTCCACGGAAATAATTCCATAGCTTACGGAATAACAACTCTTTCTGTTGCTCATTAATATCCCAAACCTGTTCCAGTAACTGGTTTTTCACCCCTGAATCCGCCACAGCATGGGTCAATGTCCGGATATCATGAGAAAAGTTTTCTCCACCAAAGCCCACACCTGGAAATAAATAAGCTGAACCAATACGATTATCTGCCGCCATACCCTGACGAACTTGTTCAATATCAATTCCCAGTTTTTCCGCAACGCTCGCCAGATCATTCATATAACTGATCCGGGTAGCCAGCATGCCCGAGATACTGAGTTTGGTAAATTCTGCATCCAGAATAGGCATAAACAGATATTGCTGGGCACGAGGGAACAAGGGACGTAACAATTCTCTGACTTTGAGCTGTACATCTGGCTGATCGCAACCCACAATCAGTTGAGTGGCTTGAACGAAACTGCGTATAGCATTTCCTTCCTGAATAATATCTGGAAGATAGACCCAGTCATCATTCGGTAAAAGTTGCTGGAATCGCGCTGTACCATGCAAACCAAAGGTGGATGCATTAATCATCAATTTAGGGTGTGCAAAGCAGGCATGATGAATGGTATTTAACATCTTAAATGCCAGCTGCTCTTCAGTTGCATTAAAACTGAAAAAAAAGACATCTTGATTAAAGGTCAGATGCTGAAAATCACAACAGTTTAAGAATCCTAACTCCTGCTGCTTTTGTAGCAGTAACTGTAAAGATTCATCTTGGAAATATGTCCGGGCAGGTTCATCAGCATTAAAACTATTACACCATACGACCTGATGGCCACATTCAGCTAATAGAGCTGAAATAACCCCTGAAAATAAGGTCTTTCCTAATACTGCGACTTTCATAGTATCCCTTTCTTATTATAAAGCAAGTTCCTGAATCAATGCTTTAAACTCAGCACCAAGTTTAGGATGATTTACGCCATAATGTAATACAGCTTTAAGATAACCAAGCTTGCTACCACAATCAAAGGTTTGGCCTTTCATCCGATAAGCTTCGACCACCTCTGTTTGCTGCAATAATGCAATAGCATCGGTTAGCTGGATTTCATTGCCTGCCCCTTTCGGTGTCTGCTCCAGTAAATGCATAATCTTTGCCGGAAGGATATAACGACCTACAACAGATAGATTCGACGGTGCGGTACCAATCGCCGGTTTTTCCACAATACCTTGCATCACTGTACTTTCACCTTCCGCAGGCGAAGCAGAAACATCCACAATCCCATATTGATCAACCAGATGATCAGGAACTGCTTCAACCATGATTTGTGATGCACGAGACTGTTCATAACGTTGAATCATGCGAGACAGGTCATTTTGAGTATCTTGATCCTTAACTAGAACATCCGGTAACAGGACAGCAAAGTCATCATCGCCAATTACAGCTTTAGCACAAAGTACCGCATGACCAAGGCCTAAAGGTTGTGGCTGACGTACGCTAATCACACTAACATGAGGGGGTAAAATTTCAGTAACTTCTTTAAGCAAATCGGTTTTATTTTTTTGCTCAAGTGTAGTTTCAAGTTCAAAATTACGGTCAAAGTAATTTTCAATTGATGCTTTGGAAGAATGCGTCACCAAAATAATTTGCTCAATTCCAGCTGCAATTGCTTCTTTTACCACATATTCAATTGCCGGACGGTCAACTACCGTCACCATTTCTTTGGGGATCGATTTGCTAGCTGGTAGAAAACGTGTACCTAGTCCTGCAACAGGGAGAATCGCCTTTTTAATCATGTTATTCAACCTAATTATTTCCAAATTTAATTTACTTTAATTTCCTGACCACGCTGATAACCATCGACATAATATTCAAGCTGCATTAACGCCCAGTCCACATCACTCTGAGTCGCTGTCAGCACATGCATACGATTAAATACTTCCAGAATTTCAGCTAAAGGATAATGCTTTTCTACCGATCTTAAAATTCGCTTATGTGAAGTAATCTCTGTATTTTCTTGGTCAATTAACAGCTCTTCATATAGTTTTTCACCTGGACGCAAGCCTGTGTATTGAATTTCAATGTCACCATCGGGGTTTTGACTGTCTTTCACCTTTAAGCCACTCAGTGAAATCATCTGACGAGCAAGATCCTGGATTCTTACCGGTTCCCCCATATCGAGTAGGAATACATCGCCACCTGTGCCCAAAGCACCTGCCTGGATTACTAACTGCGAAGCTTCAGGAATTGTCATAAAGAAACGTGTCACTTCAGGATCGGTAACAGTGATAGGTCCACCTTTGGCAATCTGCTGTTTAAATAATGGAACAACTGAACCCGATGAACCCAAGACATTCCCGAAACGTACAATACTAATTTGGGTTTGATTCTGGGCTTCAGCCATGGCCTGACAATAAAGCTCTGCCATACGTTTGGTCGCACCCATGACATTGGTCGGACGTACTGCTTTGTCAGTCGAAATTAGCACAAAGGTCTCGACGCCTTTTTTGACTGCTGCATTGACACTAAAGGCAGTCCCTACCGCATTATTTTTCAAGCCGGCCAATGGATTACATTCTACTAAAGGAACATGCTTATAAGCAGCAGCATGATAGACAGTTTGAACACCATATTGCTCAATGACTCGTTCCAGTTTACTTTCATCCACTACCGAACCTAGAATTGGAATAATTTCACAGCTGGCACTAAGACGTAACTCCTTATCAATACTATATAAAGCAAACTCTGTCAGCTCATAGATAATAACTTTTACCGGTTGATTTTTAATAATTTGACGGCATAGCTCTGAGCCAATTGAGCCTCCCGCCCCTGTAACCATCACAACTTTATCTTTGATATTTTTTTCTAGTAGTTCTGCTACAGGAGGAACTGGATCACGCCCCAGTAGATCAATGATATCAACTTCCTGAATATCAGAAACTCGAATTTCACCATTGACCAGTTTAGTCAGCCCTGGAATTTCTGTAATTTTTAAATGAGCAGGTTCTAAAAATTTTACGATCTCGCTTTTGCGGATACGTCCCACTGATGGAAGTGCAATCAGAATTTCATCAATGCGAAGTTTGGTAAAAGATTTTAATGCAGTTTCTGGTGCATAAACTTGAATTCCCCCAATATTCTGACCGCTCAATGAAGGATTATCATCAATAAACATGATTGGTAAATGTTCATTAGAACGATTTAAAGTTGCTGCAACCTGCTGCCCTGCATAACCTGCCCCATAAATCGCAATCCGTTTTTTCGATACGCCTGCATATAAGTAAGAACGAACAACGAAACGAATTATTCCCCGACTAAACCAGACCCAGGCAAACATCATGAAGCCAAACATCAAAGGAATAGAAGTAGGAATGAACGCATGTGTTGCATACGCAAGCAAATACAAACCAATGACTGCCAGAACAGTGGCCAGCCCTAATTTGACAATAAAAAATTCATTAAAAGTACGAACAATAAAACGATAAACACCACAAATAAATAAAGCCAATACCGCAATGGCACTGACCCAAACTGTACCAAAAGGAATATTAGGAACGACTTCTGCACCCAGATCGAATTGACGAATGGCATAGCAAAGCCAGATCAGGACAGGAAATATGCAGAAGTCCAAAATAACTAAAAATGTCTGTTTAGCCGCACGTGGAGATTCAACTAAAGGTAGAATGATAGATTTCACTTGCTGTGTCTTCTCAATAATTATTTATAATTTTTTACCCCATATTAAATATTAGAGAGAATTGAGGTAAAAACTTGGATAAATGTTTAAAGTGTAACTCTAAAGATACACTTTATATGATTGAATTCTAGAGAATTATATGCGACTAATCACCTGCTGAATAACATCTTTAGTTGTTTGAATATTATTTTCTGTTAACGTTGGATGCACTAGGAACATTAGACTGGTTTCACCCAGTTTTTGAGCATTCTTTAAACGTTCTTTCGGACGCCATGGAGTATCATCAAAAGCATGCTCCAGGTAGACTTCTGAACAAGACCCACTAAAACATGGTACACCTTCGGCATTAATTTCAGTCATGATTCGGTCACGTGACCAGCCTTCTGGTAAAGCATCAGTATTAACTTGTACATAGCATTTATAAGCAGCATGTACATAATCATCTGATGGACGATGAACTGTAAAATATGGACTATCTGCAAATGCAGCATAAATTTTTTCCATATTTGCATTACGCTGTGCTGTCCATTCGGACATCTTTTTCAATTGAATCCGTCCAATCACAGCCTGCATTTCCATCATGCGCCAGTTGGTACCAAATGAATCATGCAACCAACGGAAACCCGGCGGATGCTGTTTATTATATATACTGTCAAAATTCTTGCCATGGTCTTTATAGGACCACATTTTTTTCCATAAATTTTCATCATTGGTGGTGACCATACCGCCTTCACCGCCTGTGGTCATGATCTTGTCCTGACAGAAAGACCAGGCTGCGATATGACCAATTGAACCGGCCGATTTACCTTTATATTTCGCGCCATGCGCCTGTGCACAGTCTTCAATCACATACAGGCCTTTATCGGCAGCCAACTGCATGATCGGATCCATATCGCACATCCAGCCTGCCAGATGCACACAGATAATCGCTTTGGTATTTGGGGTAAGTACCGCTTCAATAGTTTGAGCAGAAATATTTTGTGAATCCAGTTCAACATCGGCGAAAATCGGATTTGCCCCAGCAGTCACAATCGAGCTAGCCGAGGCCAAGAAGGTGCGTGAGGTGACAATCACATCATCCCCTGCACCAATGCCTAGTGCCTTAAGTGCAACATCCAGCGCGACCGTTCCATTGGCTAAAGCCACTGCATATTTGGTTTCTGCGAACCGGGCAAATTCTTTTTCGAACTCGCGGCATTCCTGTCCGGTCCAGTAGTTGACTTTATTAGACAACAAAACCTGGGAAACCGCATCCGCTTCTTCCTGAGTAAAACTTGGCCATGGTTCAAATGCAGTGTTTAACATGATCTTTCCTGAATTTTTAAAATTTAAAAACTTATTTTTTCTCTAGAATTCTTGCTGGATTGCCGACAACTGTCACACCCGGTGGAACGCTCTTGGTGACCACAGCACCCATACCGACCACAGCACCCTTACCAATCACTAAAGGCTTGTCAGGTGTACCCTGTTTAATCACAGCACCTGTACCAATATAGGCGTGATCTTCAATATGGATATTGCCATTGCATTTCACTCCGGGAGCAAAGGTGACGTAATCGCCAATGATGCAATCATGCTCAACATAACTGTATAAATTGGCATGAAAACATTTGCCAATCTTGATATTGGAAGTCAGAGTCACAAAGGGGCTTAAAGCAGCACCGAGGGCAATTTCTATTGCATCCATGCGCACGACATTATCTGCCTGAACCGTCCATAGTTCAATTGAATCCTGTTCAAGTTTTTTAGCTATTTTTTCACGGATCTGACTATTGGCAATCGCAATGAGAACTGACTTTCTATCAGCCTTTAGATTTTTAAATGCTGCATAATTTAACGCGCTATGTCCATTAACCGTCATTTCTTCGATCAGACTGTCATCTATAAAATAGATTTTGGCATTTATATTCTGACGCTGTAATTGCTGGCGAGCCACAGGCATCAAGCTTCGGCCACAACCTGAAGCGCCATACACGGCATAGATTTCAGTCATGAAGATTGTCCGTTTTTGTACCGGTAAATTTGGTCATGGTCGCTTCACCCTCGGCACTGATATCATCTTTTACTAAAACTTTATGTACCGTTTTAAACATGATTTTAAAGTCGAGCCAAATCGACTGATTTTCCACATACCAGGTATCCAGTTTAAATTTTTCTTCCCAACTAATGGCATTACGTCCGTTGACCTGCGCGTGCCCCGTCATGCCCGGTCTTACATCATGGCGTTTGGCCTGTTCAGGGCTGTAAAGCGGCAGGTATTCCATCAGCAGAGGGCGTGGGCCGACAATACTCATATCGCCCTTAATGACATTCCAGAGTTCTGGCATTTCATCCAGACTGGTGGAGCGCAGCATTTGACCAAAAGGCGTTAAACGCTCACTGTCCGGTAATGGGTTACCCTGCTCGTCCACAGCATCTTTCATGGTGCGGAACTTGATCATTTCAAAGGGCTTGCCATGTAAGCCGGGACGCACCTGGCGAAACAATACTGGCGAACCAAGATTTTTTTTCACTTTATAAGCCATAAAGGCATAAAGTGGTGAAAGCAGAATTAGGGCAATGGAGGCGATGATAATATCGAGTAAGCGTTTTAGCATTTATAGACCTAAGATATTAATTAACCGTTGATTAACTTTTTTAGCATCAAATTTTTCAACGGCAATTTTATAACTTTCAGCACCCATTAGTTGGATTTGTTCTGGATGTTCAATGAAATAAATCATTTTTTCTGCCAAAGCTTCAGGGTTCCATTTCGGCACTAAAAATCCATTTACACCATCTACAACCGTTTCTCTACAACCAGGCACATCTGTGGTAATAATTGCGCGCCCAATAGCCATAGCTTCTTGTGTGCTTCTTGGTACACCCTCTCGGTAATAAGAAGGTAAAACAAAAACGCTAGAATTTTCTATCCACTCAGAAACATTACTAACATGTCCTGGATATTCAATAATATTGTTTTTTACCAAACTTTCTAGCTCCTCCTGTTTAAGACTCCCCAATGCATCTTTATCAATAGCACCTAATACAGTGAACTTAACTAAAGGATATTTTTCCTTCACAATTTTAGCTGCTTTGATGTAATCATGAATTCCTTTCTCTGCAAGTAAGCGTGCAATAAAGATAAAGGAAATATCAGAAGTAAAGTCTGTAGAATATTTATAATGATCCAAATTCAAACCTATTCCTCCTAAAACCTCAACCTTTTTTACGTTAATCGCATGTTGTTGTAGCAAGTCTATGGGATCATCAGGATTTAAAAAAATAAGTTGATCAAGCTGCGGTAAAGCCATTTTATATAAAAAAATCTGTATTTTTTTTATAAGTTGTATTTTTTTACTTAAGCCTTCAGGCTGGTCTGTAAATGTATAACCTAAACCTTCGAGCATACCCACCACACGTGGAACTTTAGCCAATTTAGCTGCTAATGTACCAAAAATGACAGGCTTGGAAAAATAAGAAAACACCATATTAGGATTGATTTCTTTAATTTTTCTAGAAAGTTGATAGGTTGATATAATATCTGGAAGCGGGTTTAATCCCCCCCGATTAAGTGGATAAGTAACAGGAATCGCACCTAATACCTTAATTCTTTCTAAGTCCTGTTCTGTATAATCACATGTAAAAGCATAAACTCTATAACCCTTATTAACTAAAGCTTTGATTAGATCTGAGCGAAAACCGTAAAAACTAGATGCAACTGTACCTATAATAACAATCATACTTTAGATCTCAACATTTCGAGATTTTTTCTAAACTCAATAGAAAGCTGTTCTGAAATTGGTAGGGATCTAATACGAAGAGCTTTATCGAAACCATAAAGCTTAACAATTAAAATTAGCCTTAAAAGTTTTACATATTCTAAAGAAAAATTTATTATTGCTGTAATTGGATATGTACTAATAAACTTTAAATAACTTTTTGCACTAAACTGATAACTATCTGATATCTTTTTATAATTATTTGATATGTATTCATCGTAAACGTAACCAGGGAAATTAAGCTTAGCATATTTTCTACCTAACATAATACGTCTTAAAAAGTCCATATCTTGACCTAACTTAAATTCACTATCATAGGTATGATTTCTGACAATATTACGTCTAAACATACTACTTGCATGAGGTACAGGAACTTTTGTAGGTTTGTTAAAAGATAATATTCTATTATCACCAACTCCTCTAACACCAACACATTGATTATTTTTTTGTATAACCATTCCACAAGAAACTAAATCAACATCAGGATTATTTATAAAAAATTTAACTTGGTTTTCTAATTTATCGTGATAATACCAATCATCTGCATCCAGCATAGCAATTAAATCACCCTGACATTTTTCTAAGGCAAATTGACGGGCAACACCACGTCCTTTATTTTGTTCAAAAGAGAAAATCTTAAGGCGAGGCTCTTGAGAAGCAAGCTCATTTAAAATATTTAAGGTATTATCAGTAGAACCATCATTTACAATGATACACTCCCAATTAGAATAGGTCTGATATATTAAAGATTTAATAGCATTAATAATAGTTTTCTCAGCGTTAAAAGCTGGCATCATTATGCTAACCATTAATTCTTTCATATGTATAAATTTCCTCTAAAAAATTTAAATTATCCTCTATATCAAATTTTTCAATATTTATATTAATTTTAGATATAGACTTATAGCAAGATTTTATTGCCATAAACCACTTTTCATATGAATAATCCTCTACAAAAAATGCCCCACCTATATTAACCTCTTTAGGAATATTTTGAGAGCATATACAAAAACAACCGTTCATTTGTGCTTCTAATGAAACTAAACCCAAGCCCTCACTTAATGAAGGGAAAACCATTAACCCATTAAATTTTTCTAATATCTCGTTTACATTATTACAAAAACCTAATATTTCTACATTATTTTTTAAATTATGTATTTCTATTTTATTTTCTATTTCTTTTCGTAAATTTCCATCACCCACTATGTATAGTTTGTAATCTGGGTCTATTTTTACAATGTAATTCATTAGATCTATAGTGAAAAAATAATTTTTCTCACTAACAAATCGCCCTACCTGAATTATTTTTTTGCTCATGCACTCTATTCTTTTATTATGATCTAGTGGAGCAAGAGTAAACCCACAAGGCATTACTATATAATTTTTTAATTGAGTTTTACCTACATTATCAGAGACTGCAATTCTATGAGTAGAAAAGTTATTAGCAAGCCATAACATAATTTTCTCATAAATTTTATAAAAAAACCCATTTCTATTTTTCTTCATAGAGTGGAAATGAACAATTCTCTTCTTAATTAAACATAAGTATGCACTAAAAGTTAATACTCCATTAAAGTTATGTTGGTGCATATGTACAACATCAATTTTATATTCTTTACAAATCTTTCTCATTTGTAGAAAGTTAATAAATAAATTTTTAGAAATATTTTCTTTAATTAAAGTGCAATTTTGATTTAAAAATTCATTCTCCAGCTTACCTATATAATTTTCATCACAGTTACTCCAAAGAAATATTTTATTTTTTTTGTTTCGTTTACAAATCTCTAAAAGCCATTTCTCAACCCCACCAAAATTCAATTTACCCACTATATATAAGACATTCATAATCAGTTAACTCAATCTAAATAATAAGGATATAAGCCACCATATTTTATAGTGCTTATATAAAAATATATAGTAGAAAAAACAATAAATATTAAATATGCCATTACTCTACTATCCTTACTGAATTTATGAATAATATATGGCCACATTAATATTAAAGTCCAAGTAAAATATTTACTCAACCTCATCAAACCTGACGCAGAATAACCATTTAAAAAAGAAAAAAATGCAACAATGAAACCCAAATAAAATATATTTAAATATATGGTAAATTCTTCACCTTTATTTTTAATCCAGTAAATCAAAAAGAATAAAAAATTTATTAAAAGAAAAACAACTTCTCCCCCTCCAGAATTTTCTGTTTTAAAATCTGAGTAATCTTCATATTTTTCATTTAGACCACCAGCAATATTAAAAATATAACTCACTCCAAAAGCAAAAAACAAAGTCCACAATATATTTATAAGAATTCTAGTTTTTGTAGAGGAAAAAATCAAAAATGGAACAATAAGAAATACCAAACAACTAGTATGAATTGTACTAGCTACTAATACTATAATAGAAGGAAGAAATACCTTTTTTTCCTTATAAAAATAAAATGCTAGCATACAAAACATTATTGCTAATGCCTGCCGCAAACCATTATATATAAAAGTATAGTAACCAAATGCTATAAAAACTAACCAACTAAGCTCATAATTAATAGATGTTCTTTTGGAAAAAAAATCAAATAAAAATAGATAAAAAGCATTTAAAAAAAATAAGAAAAAATTATAGTTTAATCCAATGGTATTAAAAATATAACATATATAAATAAAGCCTTTTTCGGTAATACTATAAAATCTAGAGTTCTTCAGATCAGAAAAACTTTCCACCTCAAATGACTGATATATATTTTCATACATAAAATTATCAGTGCCTACATTTATACCTCTAATAGCTGAAAAAATTGACAATATTAATATTAAAAAAAACACTATATTTATTTTTTTTTCAGATAGCAATTTATTAGTAAGCAAGATAATCATACTAAAAAAAACTATCAACATATATGGAAGCATTATATTACCTGCTCAAAAAAAATATAGCTTTTAATTTCAAAATAAAATATTTTCGAGTATCTTTTGACAATAAATCAAATATTAAACTTGAAAATATTATGGTAAATAAAATTGCAAAACACAGACCTATAACTCCACCAATTGATATTAAGTAGTAAGTAGATATAACACTAAACATAAAAGTCAATATAGTTCTTTTTAAATAAAGCATTTGCAAATTATCTATAATCATAAACTTACTATTAGCTATTCTAAGACTAGAAAATGGTATACATAGACTTAAAATAATAGCTACAATTATCCACCTAGTTTCCATTAGATTTTTATAATTTAATATTATTAAAGAGAATAGCAATACCAAAGCACCGAGAAGTAACCCTCCATAAAATGATATTCTGTATAGCTTTAATTCATTTCTATCTCCATTTTTATTATTATAAACAAGTATAATCATTAATGAACTCAATATAACACTTGGAAGTACATAAGACTGCTCTACCAACCTACTTATAAGGGAGTATTTACCTAACACAGAGATATCGAAATTTTTATTAATTAAATAATAATCAACTCTAGCACTTAAAATAAACAATACAGAAGAAACCCATAATGGCACACAATATAAAAAATTTTCTAGAATACTCTTTAATTTAATTTCTAGTTCTTTTTTATTGATTTGCATTATAAATGGTATAAAAGCTATAAATATATTCTCAAAAACAAAAACTATTCCTAAAAAATAAACTTGATTTTCTACTCTAGAGATTAAAATTATCTTAATAGTAAAAAATAATACAGCACACAATAAAGTATAGAATGAGAGTATTTTACCTCTTGCTTGAGCCTCCATTTTTGCATGGGAAACTATAAACATACTAAAAAATACAGCTAATAAATATATATACTTTTCATTTAAAGATCTAAAAAAAAATATTGTTAATACTGAAAAAATAAAAAAATAAAATGATTTTAAAAAAATCATTTCTAAAAGCGTAGGTGGCCTTTCATCCAGAAGTTTTTTCATAACCACTTCATCTAGACCACCAGAGACAATTGCACATCCAAGTAAAGCATATGCATAATGCAAACTATAATTTCCATATACTTCTGGCTCTAGAATAATACCTAAAGCTATAAAGAGCACTAAGTTAAATAATATTTTTATTAACTTTTGACCCAGTATATATTTAATGCTTTTTTTCAGGCTTTCTTTAAAAGAAGAAATCATAAACGAATGACATTCTCCATAATATTAAAGCTACTTTTTAAGTCATATACTATAGACTTTTCTTTAGATAGTTTTTTTATAGACCTAATTCCCATTTCTAAAAATTCTGAATGTGAAACAGCAACTATAATTGCATCATATTCATTATTTTTGAGTTCTTTTATAGGAATAATCCCATATTCGCTAAATGCCTCTTCACTATTGACCCATGGATCATAGATATCTAAATCGAGATCATATTCTTTCAGAGCATTGACCATATCTACTATTTTAGTATTACGTATATCAGGACAGTTTTCCTTAAAGCTTAATCCCATAATTAAAATTTTAGAACCTACTACTTGAATACGTTTTTTTACCATTTCTTTAATTAATTGAGTAGCAACATATTCTCCCATACGGTCGTTCAAACGGCGTGCCGCGAGGATAATTTCAGGATGCAAACCCAAAGATTGAGCCTTATGTGTTAAGTAATACGGATCCACCCCAATACAGTGTCCACCGACTAAACCTGGACGGAATGGCAAGAAATTCCATTTGGTACCGGCAGCCTGCAAAACTGCTTCCGTATCAATTCCCATTTTATTAAAGATCACGGCCAGTTCATTAATCAGAGCAATGTTGACATCACGCTGGGTATTTTCAATGACTTTTGCTGCTTCAGCCACTTTAATGCTAGTCGCTTTATGCGTACCTGCCTCAATCACTAGGTTATATACCTGATCGACAAACTCAGCGACTTCAGGGGTAGAACCTGAGGTAATTTTCAGAATATTGGTCACTCGGTGCAGTTTATCGCCCGGGTTAATTCGCTCCGGGCTATAACCGGCAAAGAAGTCCTGATTGAACGTCAGGCCTGATACCTGTTCCAGAACCGGAATACAGGTCTCTTCAGTGGCTCCAGGATATACCGTAGACTCATACACCACCACATCGCCTTTTTTAAGTACGTGGCCAATACTGGTCGAAGCCTTAACAAGAGGCGTTAAATCTGGCTGTTTAAATTCATCAATAGGGGTAGGCACAGTCACAATAAAAAAGTTACAGCTTTTTAAATCTTCTAAATTTGCTGAATAACTGAGCTGATTTGCCTGTTTGAGTTCTTCTGGGGAAACTTCAAGAGTATGGTCTTGGCCACTTTTAAGTTCATCAATTCGTTTTTGGTAGATGTCAAAACCAACTACAGGTACTTTTTTCCCAAATTCTACTGCCAATGGTAAGCCCACATAGCCTAGACCAATCACCGCAATTTTTAAATCTGCAATAGATAGCATTTCAACGCCTTATTTATATACTGTACTTATGAAGATTAAATCCTTCGGCAAGCATACTAGCAGAAAACTATGAAATTTCTATTATGATTTGTGCTCTAATTACCTTAAAAATATTCTGGTGTATGTTTTATGTTAGAATCCATTATGTTATTTGCACCTACTCAAATAATTTATATCTTCAATACCATTTAATTTTTTCATAAACTAGAAGATAGTTATAAATTGCTATGTATATGTTCACTAACTTGGGTAGAATAGCTGCAATTTTAAAATTTAAAAATTACTATTCGGGAAAACGTGTGCGACACTTTCAATTAGTTGCTTTATTGGCATGTGGCATTGCTACTACAGGGTGTGCAGTCACCTCTGGTCTACAAACATACGACTTACCTAGTGAAGGTATGTATCAAACTGACCTAGGTACCTCAGTGAATGTCATTAAACTGACTCAGGACTCTATTGTTGCAGTTCAGCCTGCTGTACAGAATATTCAACAGGACTATGCACATCTTTTTAATACAGCACAGCACCAATACAACCTCAGTTCAGGTGATATTTTATCTATTTACTTATGGGCTTACCCTGAAATTACCCCACCTACCAATGCTATTAACAATGAAAAGGCTGTCGAATCTAACGGTTATCAAATTGACTCACTGGGCTATATTCAATTTCCCATTATTGGACGTTACAAAGCTGCAGGGAAATCTTTAACACAAGTCAACCGCGAATTACGTAGTCAGCTGTCACGCTATTTAAAAACGCCTGACGTTATTGTACGAGTTCTCTCCTATCAGGGTCAGCGCTATTCCGTTCAGGGTAATGTTATGAGAGGTGGGCAGTTTTATTTAAGTGATCAACCTGTCAGCGTGTACACCGCATTAGGTATGGCCGGTGGGGTCAATGCACAACAAGGTGATAATGCTTCTATGACATTGGTTCGTCAGGGACGCAGCTACAATTTAAATACTGTAGAACTAGAAAAAGCGGGCCTATCCCTGCATAACTTACTCATTCAACCCAATGACACCTTATATGTCAACAACCGTGAAAACCAGAAAATCTATGTGATGGGTGAATCAGGGAAAAACCAGTCCCTCCCTATACGTGATCAAGGCATGAGCCTGAGTGATGTCTTAGGTGAGAGCTTAGGACTTAACCCGCTTTCTGCCAGTCGCAGCAAAGTTTATGTGGTGCGTAATCAGCCGAATGCTGTGCATACAGAAGTCTACCAGATGGATTTGACCAGTATTGCTGACTTTGGTTTGGCCAATCAGTTTAAAATGCGCAGCAATGATATTGTCTATATTGATGCATCTGGCTTGGCACGCTGGCAGCGTGTCGTAAATCAGATCATTCCATTCTCTAGTGTTTTATATCAACTAGATAACTTGGGCCAATAATGAAAATTAATAATATTTTAGTCATTTGTATTGGCAACATTTGTCGTAGTCCTATGGCAGAGTACTTTTTAAAACAGCAATATCCTCAATTACAGATCGAATCTGCGGGTATTTCAGGTTTGATCGGACATGCAGCAGATGAAAAAGCCAGTCTGTGTATGCAACGTTTCGGAATTGATATGAGTTCGCATGTGGCTAAAAAACTGAATGCAGAGCTAATTAAAAAAGCTGATTTGGTTTTAGTGATGAGTCAAAATCAGCAAAAGTATATCGAACAGACTTGGCCTTTTGCCAAAGGTAAAACATTCAGGCTTGGCCACTGGCAAGGAAAAAATGTTGCCGATCCTTATCAGCATGATCAAGCATTCTTTGATGAAACTTGTCAACTCATTCAGGACTGTATTGCTGACTGGAAAAAATATATTTAAGTTTTTTAATATTTTCACTTTTTTGATATTTAAATTATGAGCCAAACCGCCAACACCGAAGACACCATTGACTTAAAGGAATTATTTTTTTCCTTAATTGCACAATGGAAACTGATTGCCCTATGTATTATTTTAAGTTTGGTCTGTGCCTTACTCTACTTAAAAACCACACCGGATACCTATGCGGTCGATGCAATGGTTCAAGTTGAAGACAATAAAGGAGCATCAGCAGCTTTATTAGGTGACTTATCCAGTATGATTGAGCAAAAATCCCCTGCTCAAGCTGAAATTGAAATCTTAAAATCACGTTTGGTGCTGGGTACAGTCATCGATCGTTTAAATCTCAATATTCGAGTTTCAGGTAGAGAAGACAGTTTCTGGAATCGTTTAATCGCCAAGCATGAATATGCGACAGAATATTCAGAAAAATCGGTATTATTTAAAGATAATCAAAAAAAATTTGATATCCGCCAGTTTGAGATTCCACCATATTTTCAGGATAAAAATTTAATCTTAAGTTTTGAATCAGGAAAATATAACCTGACAGACTCTATTACAAATCAAGTTGTTTTCTCGGCACCTTTAAATCAGATCAGTCAATTACAATCAGAATATGGTCTCTGGAAAGTGGCTATTTTTAGTCAAGACAGTTTTGATGCAGCCTATAATATTCGCAAGCAAAGCCTACCTTCTGCGATGCAAACTTTAACTGCCAGCTATTCAGTGGCTGAAAAAGGAAAAATGACTGGTGTACTAGGTCTGAACTATCAAGGTGAGGACAAACAGCATATTACGCAAGTCTTGAATGCAATTCTTACAGCTTATAGCCATCAGAATATTGAACGCCGCTCGGCTGAAACCGCTCAAACGCTTAAATTTCTAGAAGATCAACTCCCTGAACTAAAACAGCAACTTGATGTTGCAGAGCGTGAATTCAACCGCTTTCGTCAACAATATAATACGGTTGATGTGACCAAAGAATCAGAATTGTACTTAACTCAAAGTATTACATTAGAAACACAAAAAGCTGAACTAGAACAGCGTGTTGCAGAAGCTTCAGCTAAATATACGGGTGAGCATCCGGTGATGCAGCAAATGAATGCCCAACTTGGTGCCATCAATAGCAAAATTGCAGAACTGGATGGGACTTTAAGACGTTTACCTGAGTTACAACGTCAATACTTACAATTGTTCCGTGAAGTCGAAGTTAAACAGCAACTATATACCGGACTATTGAATTCCTATCAGCAACTCAGGATTGCCAAAGCGGGTGAAATTGGCAATGTGCGTATTGTCGATACTGCAGTCGAGCCCATTGAACCAATTAAACCTAAAAAATTGATTGTTTTAATTTTATCGCTGTTTGTCGGTGGTTTTATTGGTGTTTTACTAGCATTACTTAAAAATATGATGCGTTCAGGTATTAAAGACGCAGCTCAAATCGAAAATGAGCTTGATCTGCCAGTCTATGCTACGGTGCCGCGCTCTGCTATTCAAGAAAGCCGCATTAAACTATTGAAGAAGAAAAAGAGTATTCCTATTCTTGCAGTTAAAGATAGTGGTGATATTGCCATTGAAAGCCTGCGTAGTATGCGAACAGCGATTCATTTTGCCTTAATGAATGCGACCAATAATGTGATTGCCATTTCTGGCCCTGCACCTGAAATTGGTAAATCATTTATTACCACTAACCTTGCTACTATTTTAGCGCAAGGGGGAAAACGGGTCTTGGTGATTGATGGTGATATGCGTCGTGGTTATTTACATAAGTACTTTAACGCCCAGGTACAGCCAGGTTTAGCAGAATTATTGAATCATCAATACAGCTATGAACATATCATACAAAGCTCTACAGTAGAAAACCTGTTCTTTGTTACACGCGGTAAGAGTCCGGTCAACCCATCTGAACTATTAAGTACTGATCAATTCAAGACTTTCCTGGATCAGGCCTCTGCTCATTTTGATCATATCCTGATTGACACGCCACCCATCCTTGCAGTGACAGATGGTATTATTATTGCGCAATATGCGGGTGTAAATTTATTGATTGCCCGTCATGGTAAAACACAAATCAAAGAGCTGGAAATCACTGTGAATCGTTTTGAACAGGCCAATGTCAAAGTGAATGGCGTGATTCTGAATGATGTACAAAAAGGGGCGGCAGGTAGCTATGGTTATAATTATGCTTATGCTTATACCGCGAATAAAGACAATGACTAATTCATTGTAAGCTTTGATTTCACATCCTACCTTAAGCAGGGTGTGAAATCACCCTCTATTACATTTATGCCAAACGATCATTGTTGAAAAAATCAACTAAAAAACCTATCGTGGTTACAGTTTAAAAGTCCTGAGAATATACAAGAATGTTTAAATCAAAAACACTGCTCCTCGCCAGCTTGGCATTAAGTTCCTCACTCACCTTTGCTCAAGGTATCGTTTTAAATGACCAAAACCTGCGTACCGATTTAAGCTGATTAAATCAGCAAGGCGTTATTCAAATTAGTACGTCAACTTGGCCAATGAGTGGTGATGAAATTCAACGCGCCCTTTCTCAGGCAAAAATCAGCAATACCAATCAACAAAAAGTCATTGATTCAGTCATGGCTCATTTGAATACCAACAACCAGTTAATCAAAGCATCCTTGTTTGCTGAGACAGATCAAAAAAATATTCCTCAACCCTTTGGTGACCAGCAAAAAGCTCAATACCAAGCGGGTATAGAGTTGAATACAGGCAATCAAAATTGGGATGCCAGACTGCGCGTGAGTGCAGAAAAAGCCCCCCAGATTGATAATGATCAAGATGTGAATGTGGAAGAGTCTTACCTCGCAGTTAAATTGTGGAATCAATGGCTGATTGCTGGACAAATTCCGACCTACTGGGGACCCGGTCATGATGGCAGCTTAATTCGGGGTGATGCCAGTCGTCCTGTGTATGGTGTGACCATGCAGCGTGCCGAACAGGATGCTTTTACAAACAAATGGCTCTCCTGGATTGGACCTTGGCAATATCAAGCCTTTGCCGGACAACTGGATGACTACGATGCTGTACCTGATGCTAAATTAATTGGCTTACGTGTCACCGCACAACCTTTACCCTATTTGGAGCTGGGTGCATCACGTGCTATTCAATGGGGGGGGTGAAGGACGACCTGAAAGTCTGAGCTCACTTTGGGATGCTTCTGTCGGTAATAAAGACAATGGTGGCACAGGTGAACCTGACCCATCCAATCAAATCGCCGGTTTTGATGCACGCTTAAATCTACAGCCACTGCTGCAAGTCCCAATGGGGATGTATGCACAATATATTGGTGAAGATGAGGCCGGTGGCTTACCAGCCAAAAAAATGTATTTGGCTGGGGTCGATTATTCTTCTAGCTATAATAATATGCCTTTCCAGCTGTACACTGAATGGACAGATACCCGTACTAATGGTAGTGCTGATGGCATCTCATACAACCATCATGTTTATACCGATGGTTTTTACCAGCATGGTTACCCATTAGCACATGCGATGGGTGGTGATGGTCAAATGATTTCTGTAGGTGGTGATATTCGTTTCGATCGCCTTAATCGTGTTAATGCTCGAGTACTGTTTGCCAAGTTGAATGAATCCAACCGAACTACTAATTTAGCTTTTCCAGCGCAAGATGAGTTAAAAGCTGTTGATGTGAGCTGGATCCATTATTTACGTCCGGATATCCCACTGAAATTAAATGGCTGGATTAGCGATTCAGACCTACGTGGTAATGATGGCGGTGCATCGATTAGAATTGAATTTCCTTTAGAAAAAGGCTTATTTTCCTACTAAGTTCTTTGCAAAAGATACTTTTAGTTGTGACAATCATTGTTCCTAGACAATCTCTAACAATGATTGAATCCTGAAAAATTAAAAAACCAGCATTGGCTGGTTTTTTATCTTTTATTTTTAAACACAGCAGGTGCATTTGCTTGCTAAAAATCCACGCACTCTACAAGATTTCTTAAAATTTTCTGCTAAGATGGACTGAACCTCAACGATAACATTAGATTGGAAAAATACATGAGTAAGGCCTTACCGATTGCCGTCGCTGTTCTTTTAGGCGGTGCCGCGCTAGTACCTGTTTACTATGCAACTCAAAACCCTGCTACTCAAACTACAAAAGCATCTAAAGATGCCTCTGCTGTCTCTAAAATCAGCTATGCACTCGGTTATGAAGTGGCGCATCAGACTCCTCCTGAGCTGGACATTAACAGTTTTGTGACCGGTGTACGTGAAGGACATGCGCGTTCTGCACCTGCCTATACGGAAGAAGAATTACAGGCAGCTTATGAGCAGTTCCAGAAAGAAATGCAACAAAAGCAGCTTGATAGTGCAAAACAGGCTCAAGCTTCAAGTGATACTTTCCTGACTGAAAATGCGAAAAAGGCAGGTATTAAAACAACTGCTTCCGGCTTACAGTACCAAGTCACGAAAGAAGGTACAGGTAAACAGCCAAAAGCCTCTTCAATTGTGAAAGTACATTACACTGGTAAACTGGTAGATGGCACTGTATTTGACAGTTCAGTAGAACGCGGTGAACCGATCGAGTTTCCATTAAATCAAGTCATTCCAGGCTGGACTGAAGGTCTGCAGCTGATGAAAGAAGGCGGTAAGGCAATTCTATATATTCCGTCAAATCTGGGTTATGGTGAACAGGGTGTCCCTGGTACGATTCCTCCGCATAGCACTTTGATTTTTGATGTGGAATTAATCGAAGTAAAATAATACAAATAGGGAGAGCGACCAGCTCTCCTTTATTTTTGAGAATTGATAATGAAAATACAAATCAGTTTAATGGTTTTGCTGCTCAGTTCAGGCAGCCTTTTTGCTAAAGAGATCAATAATACAAGTAGTGAAGCTGAGAAGATTGGTTACAGCTTTGGTTATCTGATGGGTCGCAGTAATGCAGACACTTTAAAGGATCTTGATTTAGATGCATTTAGCCAGGGCTTAAAGACAGCCGCTGCTGGACAAAAATCCAGTTTAAGCGATGAAGAAATGACCCAAGTGCTGACTCAGTATAAACGTCAAAGTGATGCCAAAGAACTGATTGTGCTGAAACAGAAAGCTGAAGAAAATGCCAAAGCTGGCAAAGCATTCTTGCAGGAAAATGCGAAAAAGCCAGGCGTTAAAACTACCAAATCTGGTCTGCAATACCTGGTACTGAAAGAAGGTAAAGGGAAATCACCAAGTGCTAACAGTAATGTCCGTGTGCATTATGAAGGTCGCCTGATTGATGGTACCGTTTTTGACAGTTCGATTGCCCGCCAGCAGCCAGTCGATTTCCGTACCACCCAAGTGATTACTGGCTGGACAGAAGGCTTACAGCTCATGAAAGTCGGTGCTAAATACCGCTTCTTTATCCCCGCTGATCTGGCCTATGGACAGATTGGTTCGGGAGATATCATTGAACCAAATAGTACCCTGATTTTTGATATCGAATTACTGGAAATTATTAAATAAAAATTCCTTTAATTGTAAAAGTTAAAAAGAGAGGCAAATTATTTGCCTCTCTTTTTTTGTACTGATGAGAAACGAATTAGTTGGAGCTTTTCATGTATATTCATAGCAGTTTTGCTATTTTATAGTTTAATCAAAATATTCAACAACAATAGAGGACTTCAGCATGGCAGCAATCAAGACCCGCGAAATTCAATATACTGCGCAGGATGGCAGCACTTTGATTGGTTATTTTGCCGCACCGGAAACTGATGCACCTGTAGCCGGTGTTATCGTGGCACCCGAATGGTGGGGCCGCAATGACTATACTGAACAGCGTGCCCGTGAACTGGCGGAACATGGGTATGCCGCGCTGGCAATTGATATGTATGGTGACAAGAAAGTAACCACCAGCTCTGATCAGGCCTATCAATGGATGATGCAGACTTTCGAAGATCCGGACACTATCGTGAACCGTGCGAAAGCTGCTTTAGATACTTTGGCGGCACAGGATGAAGTCAATCCGGAAAAACTGGCGGCAATTGGTTTCTGTTACGGCGGTAAAGTGGCTCTGGATCTGGCTCGCTCAAATGCGCCTTTAAAAGCTGTGGCTACTTTCCATGCCAACCTATCTCCTAAAGCACCTGCACAAGAAGGCCAGGTACAGGCAGAAATTCTGGTTCTACATGGTGAAAAGGACAGTATGGTGAGCCTGGATGATGTCGCCAGCTTTAAAGAAGAAATGCAGGCGGCTAAGGTCGAGCATAATGTGATTGTATTTGAAAATGCCAAGCATGGATTTAGCAACCCGCTTGCGGATGAGCGCGCCAAGGCCAATGGTGTCGATCTGGGCTACAATGCTGAAGCAGAAAAACAAAGCTTGGCTGCCATGTATGAATTACTGGCACGACAACTCGCCTAATAACAGATAAATTGATCCGGCTCATGATCGAACTGGGTCATACCTGAAAAAAATAAATTCAATGAAAGGAGCCAATATCATGACTGAAAATAACTGCCCGTACTGTAATTTTGACGAATACGATATTCTGGCTAAAAATGATTTTGCTGTCGTGTTACCTGAACCCAACTCCCTGTCCAAAGGACATTATGTAGTTACTCCATTACGTCATGTGGCGTCATTTTTTGAAATCACAGATAAAGAACGTAAGAGCATGATGTCCTTACTTGAACAGGCTCGTAATGAATTGCAATTACGCTATCAGCCTTCCGGTTTTCATGTCGGGTTTAATGATGGCGAAGTATTTCAGGAAAAATCAGAACATTTACACATTCATATTATCCCACGTTATGAAGGCAAGGTATTAAAGCTGGATGCACGCTGGGGCATTGAAGAATAAGAATTTAAATTTTTTTCCCGAGTGAATGCTTTTCGAAGTGTTCACTTGTCCCTTCCATTTATTCATTTTTACTCTTTTTCAGTCTTGCTGTTTTAGCAGACTTTTCATCTTTTAGCTGGGTCTCTTCAGTTATACTAGGCCTCGTTTTCCAGTTTGTTCTATCTTCATGTTTGTATTTTCAGATGCCCTTTTAGAATGGTTTGATGTGCATGGCCGCCATGATTTGCCGTGGCAAGTGGCCGATGATCCCTATAAGGTCTGGGTCTCTGAAATCATGCTACAGCAGACTCAGGTCAAAACCGTGCTGCAATATTTTGAGCGGTTTATTCAGCGTTTTCCGACAGTACAGGACTTAGGTACAGCTTCGTGGGATGAGGTTGCGCCCTATTGGGCTGGGCTGGGCTATTATGCCCGTGCCCGCAATTTGCATAAGGCAGCCGGTATTGTGGCAAGTCAGGGCCATTTCCCGATGAGCCTGGAAGAATGGATCGCCCTGCCCGGCATTGGCCGCTCAACCGCGGGAGCCTTAATGTCTTTGGGTTTACGTCAGTACGGCGTAATCATGGATGGCAACGTCAAACGGGTGCTGGCACGGTTTTTTGCGATCGAAGATGATCTGTCTAAACCAGTACATGAACGTGCCTTGTGGGAGCTTGCTGAACAGCTCTGCCCGGTTGATCGGAATCATGACTATACCCAGGCGATTATGGATCTCGGTGCGACTGTCTGTACTCCAAAAAAGCCTTTATGCCTGTATTGCCCAATGCAGCAACATTGCAAGGCACATCAGCAGGGTCTGGAAAATGAATTGCCCTTTAAAAAAGCCAAAAAGCCGGTACCGGTCAAAGCAGCTCAAGTGCTGTTGATCCAATCAGGTGATGAATGGCTATGGCAGCAACGTCCTAATAGTGGTCTTTGGGGTGGGCTTTGGTGTCTGCCAATTATTGAAGACACTCATGCATTTGAACAACTGTGCCAGCAACTGGGTCTGAAAAATCTCGTACAAAAGACCCAGATCAGCCACAGTTTTACCCATTTTACCTGGCAGCTTGAAGCCATGGTTTTTGCAGTCGATGAAGATCAGCAGGAACATCTGGCAATTGAGTTACAAGGCTTCTGGATGAACCCGGAAACTGCAGTCAATGCAGGTATTCCAACCGCCATGAAAAAATTGATTTCTACCGTAAATTTATGACATAGTCTGGAACAAGAAGAATCAACTGGCCTCATTTAAGGATAAATATTTTGCGCCATTCTCTTGCGTTTGTCGGGCTTTCTTTGGTGATGTTATTTCTGGTGGCGTGTAGTAGCGCACCGAAACATCCTTCTGCGGTTCAGCTTAATCCGGCATTGGTCAAAAAACTGAATCATATGCGTATGCCCTCTTCTCTGCCGATTCCGGTAGATCGGGTCCAGGCTCGTGAATTGAAAGATACTTGGGGAGCTTCGCGTAGTAGCGGCCGTTTGCATGAGGGCATTGATATTCTGGCTCCACGTGGAACCAAGGTTCGTAGTGCGACGCCTGGTCTGATCGCAGATTTACGGAATAACAATTTGGGTGGTAAAGTAGTCTGGATTCTGGGTCCAGGCGGCACTTGGCATTATTATGCACATCTGGATGGTCATAAGCGTGGCCTGAAAGTCGGTAACTATGTCAAAAAGGGCGATGTCATTGGTTATGTCGGCAATACTGGCAATGCCCGCCATACCGCGCCACATCTGCATTATGGTCTCTATTTAAATGGTAAGGGCCGTGGTGTCGTTAACCCTTATCCATATTTACGTTAATTTTAGGAAGTTTACATGTCAGAAGCGTTGATCAACCGTCTGGTCGAATTTGCAGAATCAGGCAATCAACAGAAAATCGTACTCAATGGCCAGACCTATCAGGGCTGGATCATGGAAATTACTGAAGAGGCGCTTCTGATCAGTACCGGTTATGCCGACAAAAGTGGTAAGGATATGTGGATCCAGTTCAGTGATCTGCAGCAGGCAGAACTGTCCTACTGGGATAATCAGCAAGATCAGTGGACGACATTTAAATTATAAGATAATCAAAAGGAGCATCCCT
This sequence comes from Acinetobacter variabilis, assembly GCF_000369625.1. Taxonomy (GTDB): domain Bacteria; phylum Pseudomonadota; class Gammaproteobacteria; order Pseudomonadales; family Moraxellaceae; genus Acinetobacter; species Acinetobacter variabilis. Next base: position 123,841 of record NZ_KB850112.1, on the reverse strand, counting down.
TGACGATCCAACGCTGTGGCTGGTGCTCTGATGATCCCCTCTATACTGCCTACCATGATCAGGAATGGGGACAGGCGCTGCATGATGAAAAACGCCTGTTTGAAATGCTGTGTCTGGAAGGTCAGCAGGCCGGTTTAGCCTGGATTACCGTACTCAGAAAACGTGAATCTTATCGGAAACATTTCTTTCAATATTCTATTGAAACGATTGCTTCTTTTACAGATGAGCAACTCACCGCAAAACTGCAAGATGCTAGTCTAATCCGGCATATTGGTAAACTGACTGCAATTCGCGATAATGCCCGGGCCTGGCAACAGCTTAAATCTCAAGAGATTGATGTGGTCACATGGTTATGGTCCTTTGCCCAGCAGCCCCGATTGAATAATGATGTGGCAGATTATCACCAGGCTCCGGCACAAACCATTGAAAGCCAGAACATGTCCAAAGCCTTAAAAAAAGCAGGCTTTAAGTTTGTCGGTCCTACGATCTGTTATGCCTTTATGCAGGCAGTCGGCATGGTCGATGACCATGAAAATCACTGTCACTTTAAAACAATATCCTCCCATTCAAATAAGAGCTGAACCTATGTCCAATAATACTATTCAAGCCTATGCCGCAATGTCTGCGGGTGCCGCCCTGGAACCTTATCAATTTGATGCGGGTGAACTTCAGCCGCATCAGGTCGAAGTGAAAGTTGAATACTGCGGCCTATGTCATTCTGATATTTCAGTACTCAATAATGACTGGAGATCTTCAGTATATCCTGTGGTGGCCGGACATGAAGTGATTGGTACCATTACGCAACTGGGTTCTGAAGCTAAAGGTCTAAAAGTAGGTCAACGTGTCGGTATTGGCTGGACTGCGGAAAACTGCCAACATTGTGATTCCTGTATTTCAGGTCAGCAAGTGCTGTGTACCGGTGGTCAGGTTGCAACCATCGTCGGTCATGCAGGCGGTTTTGCGGATAAAGTCCGTGCTGGCTGGCAATGGGCAATTCCCTTACCTGAAGATCTGGATCCGGAAAGTGCCGGTCCCCTGCTCTGTGGCGGGATTACCGTATTTGATCCGATTCTGAAACATCAGATTCAGGCTATTCACCACGTTGGTGTCATTGGTATTGGCGGTTTGGGACATATGGCGATCAAGCTGCTGAAAGCTTGGGGTTGTGAAATTACCGCCTTTACTTCAAATCTGGATAAAACTGATGAACTAAAAGCCATGGGTGCAGACCATGTAGTAAATAGTCGTGACCCAGCAGCGCTTAAACTGCTTCGTGGTAAATTTGATCTATTAATGAGTACTGTGAATGTCACATTGGACTGGCAGGCTTATTTATCAACACTGGCACCAAATGGCACTGTACATATGCTGGGCTTACCACTGGAACCCATGCAAATTTCTGCAGGTTCACTAATTGGTGGTGCTAAATCAGTGACTGGCTCGCCGACAGGTTCACCAGCAGCTTTACGTCAATTATTAAAATTTGCGGCACGTAAAAATATTGCGCCACAAATTGAGTTATTCCCAATGTCGGAAATTAATACTGCGATTGAACGTCTGCACTCAGGCAAAGCCCGTTACCGGATTGTACTGAAAGCCGATTTCTAATTTGTACCAATTATCAGTAAATCTAGATCTGCCCTAGCCTCATGTTAGGGCAGATTTTTTATGGCTTTATTTGTAAATAATTGATTTATAAATATTTAGACAACTTCTGAGCCAGAAATTCAATAAATAAATGCACCCGTTTAGGCAAATGCTCCTGACGGTAATAGACTGCATGAATTTTTTGATAATGCAGCTCAATCTGGTCTTCAAATAGCGCCTCTAAACGACCCGCATGTAAATCATCCTCGACCAGAAAGCGTGACAGACAGGTAATACCCACCCCATATAAAGCCAATTGACGAACCGTTTCCCCATTAGGTGCTCTAATCTTTGGCTTTACAATGATAGGTTCGCCATCCAGCCGAATCGGCCAGGTGTTCAGATGCGTAGGCTGACTAAATCCCAACAAAGTGTGTTCCGATAAATCCACCACTGATTGCGGTCTGCCCTTTTGCTGTAAATATTCAGGGCTGGCCACAATATACAAACGGCTGCGGCATAATAATCTGGCATGCAGGCTGGAATCATGCAGTTCTCCAAAACGGATCGCAACATCGGTTTTATGTTCCAGCAGATCAATCACCTGATCATGATTATTCAGTTCAATTTCAATCTGGGGATAGCGCTGCATAAATTCCTGAATTAGTGGCACGATTACATGCAGCACAAAAGGGGTGGCTGAATCGACCCGAATCAATCCTGACGTATCACTATCTGATTTCAGCAAAGCATCTTCAGCTTCTGCCAGATCATTGAGAATTTTGCGCGCCTTTTCTAGAAATAGCTGGCCTTCTTGAGTCAGTTTCAGCTTACGTGTGGTTCTTTCTAAAAGAGTAACATTTAACTTATTTTCCAGACGTTGCAATGCCCGACTGACACCCGAAGTGGTTTGTCCCAAACGCTCTGCCGCCATGACAATAGAACCACTATCCACAATAGTGACAAAAGCCTGTAATTCTTCAATCGTCGATTTCATTTGTCACTCTTTTATTGATTTTCGGTCAATAATATTTTGCAAATTCAGCTATTTTTTCGCAACAATAAAAAGCACAAAATACTCAACATCGAAAATACTTAAAGATTAAAGCTATGAATATTGTTCCTCAATTTGGTGTCGGTACCTTTCGCCTGTCTGGACAGACCGTCATTGATTCAGTCAAAACAGCACTGGAAGTCGGTTATCGCGCTGTAGATACGGCACAGATTTATGCCAATGAAGCAGAAGTGGGTCAGGCCATTGCAGAAAGTCAGGTTAATCGTAACGAGCTGTTCATTACCACCAAAATCTGGACAGATAATTACGCACCAGACAAACTGATTCCAAGTCTCAAAGAGAGTCTACATAAACTACGTACCGATGCAGTCAATCTAACGCTCATTCATTGGCCTGCACCTCGTTTAGGCGTTCAAATTCCTGAGCTGATGCAGACTTTATTAGAAGCCAAACAGCAAGGTCTGACTGAGCATATTGGTGTGTCCAATTTCAATATTGAGCTGACCCAGCAAGCGATTGATAGTATTGGTCTGGAGCATATCGCCACTAACCAGATTGAACTCAGTCCTTATTTACAAAATCAGCGTCTGGTGAATTTCCTACAAGCACAGAATATTGATGTCACCTCTTATATGACACTAGCTTATGGCAAAGTGCTGAATGATCCTGTCCTGCAAGGAATTGCTGTCCAGCATCAGGCTTCGACTGCACAAATTGTACTGGCTTGGGCCTTGCAAGAAGGTTTTGCGGTGATTCCTTCTTCAACCAAACGTGAACATCTACTTGCCAATCTGGCAGCGCAGGAGATACAGCTGACTCAAGAAGAAATGGCCTTGATCAGCACCCTGGAGCGTAATGGCCGCGAAGTCGATCCGGAACAACTGGCACCTATCTGGGACTAAGCAGAAACCATGAAAATTAATTTTCCTTTGCTTGCACTGGCGGTTGGCGCCTTTGCAATTGGTACCACTGAATTCTCTCCTATGGGTTTTCTGCCAGAAATCGCTCGTGATCTGGAGATTTCGATTCCTCGTGCCGGGATGCTAATCAGTGCCTATGCTTTAGGTGTGATGTTGGGTGCACCGCTAATGACCCTCTGGTTAAGCCGTTATTCTAAACGTAAATCTCTCATTTTACTGATGGCGATTTTTACGATTGGTAATATTCTGGCGACATTAGCGCCTAATTATCTGGGATTGATGGGGGCACGCATCATCACCAGCCTGAACCATGGTGCTTTCTTTGGGATTGGTTCAGTTGTCGCTGCCAGTGTCGTTCCGAAAGATAAACAGGCCAGCGCCGTGGCCATGATGTTTATGGGCCTGACCATTGCCAATATTGGCGGGGTGCCACTAGCAACCTGGATAGGACAACATATCGGCTGGCGTATGGCTTTTCTGGGTATTTCCCTGCTTGGTTTGCTAACCATGTTCTCCTTATGGAAAGCCTTGCCTGAAGGCCAAAGCAGCCAGAAACCGGATGTAAGGCAGGAACTGGAAGTCCTGACCCGCCTGCCTGTCGTTTTAGCTTTATTAACTACCGTGATGAGTGCGGGGGCCATGTTTGCCCTATACACTTATATTGCGCCAAGTCTGCAAAGCTTTACTCAAGCCTCACCGGCATTAATTACTCTAATGCTGGTACTGATTGGAGTAGGTTTCTCGATTGGTAATCATCTGGGTGGCAAGTTTGCAGATCTATCCTTAGATAAAACCCTGATTGGCTTTTTAATCTTGCTTATGCTGATGATGCTGCTCTTCCCGATTCTGGCAAGCACAGCTCTTGGTGCAGGTCTGGCATTAATCATCTGGGGTGCTGCTGCCTTTGCCGTGGTTCCACCTTTACAAATGCGAGTCATGTCTGTGGCTTATGATGCGCCTGGACTGGCTTCTTCGGTAAATATTGGTGCTTTCAATCTTGGAAATGCTTTGGGTGCGATCGCGGGTGCCAGTGTGCTGGATTTGGGACTTAGCTATAGTGCGGTTTCATTTGCCGGTGCTGGGCTCAGTGCTGTTGCTTTGCTTTTAGTTTTAATTCAAATGAAACTGGTCCCACAGCAAGACATAACTGCGCAACAATGCTCTTGAAATTCCCTTCATAAAAAAGTCCGCCTAATGCGGACTTTTTTATATTGGCCATTTAGCGTAAAGCTTCGGGTAACACAGGCGTTGCCACAGGTTTAGCCAGTTCGGTTTTCATCTTTTGCAGCATCTGATAAGGCTGCTGCTGCACAAACATATTCACAAAGGTTAAAGGAATCGAACCTTCAGGATTGGCATAGCCATAAGTCGATACCTTGACCTTGTTATTGGCCAGTTTCAGGAAAGTCCAGTCTCCCTGATAATCAGTCAAACGCACATAATTCGGGTTTAGGGCATACCCAGTCTGAATCGCTTTATTCTTAATGGTGATCTGGCCATTGGCATCCTTGATCATTTTACCCTGCACAATCAGATCACGATCTTTTAAAGGAAATGGAAAATCCAGCACCATATACAGGGTGAAATCGCCTTTTTTATCATCACGCGATAGTACCTTGATACTGCCCATATAAGGCACCCATTTCACTGCATGATCAACATCCAGAATCAGAGAAACAGCATTCTCAATCGGGACATTGTAGGTGGTTTCGGCTTTATAGAGAAAAACGGGATTACGCTCATCCTGATAGGTCCAGACTTTAATATTATTTTTATTAATGCTGAGCTTGGCATTCTGCACAGAGGTCGACTGTGCTGTAGCGGCAAAGGCTACAGCACACGCCATTAATATTAATTTCTTCATTCCATTGTCATCTTATTTTAGTTTTAAGTTATTTTTATATAGGATTTTGACGAAAATTTATACTTGAATATCGTTAAAACCAAGTACATCCTTCATGTCATATTTACGTGCATCACGACCAACGACCCAAGCTGCTGCACGTACGGCACCCGCTGCAAAGTTCATACGGTTGGTTGCTTTATGCGTAATTTCAACACGCTCGCCTTCGCCAATAAACATTGCAGTATGTTCACCGACAATATCACCGCCACGAATGGTCTGAAAACCAATGCTTTTACGTTCACGAGGACCCGTATGCCCTTCACGATGATACACCGCATCTTTTTTCAGATCACGACCCAGTGCTCCAGCAATCGCTTCACCCATCATAAGAGCTGTACCTGATGGCGCATCTACCTTATGACGGTGATGTGCTTCGATCACTTCAATATCGACCGTATCACCAAAGACTTTAGAGGCAAGTTCTAGCAGTTTGATCGAAACGTTCACACCAACCGAATAGTTCGCTGCATAGACCACTGGAGTTTCTTTTGCAGATTCATCCAGATAAGCCTTTTGTTCGTCATTCATACCAGTCGTACCAATCACGATCGCAACACCATTTTCACGGCAGATTTTAAGATGATTCACAGTCGCAGCAGGCGCAGTAAAGTCGATCACCACGTCACAGTTTTTGACCACTTCTTCAAGATGGCCGACAACCTTTACACCCAAGCTCCCTACGCCAGCCAGTTCACCGGCATCTGCACCAATGAGTGAGCTTTCAGGGCGCTCAACAGCTGCCGCCAATTGGTAACCGGCTTCTTTCACCGCCTGAATAAGGATGCGTCCCATACGGCCGCCTGCACCTAAAATCCCAATGCGTGGTGTCGCTGACATAACATAGTCCTGATGTTGATTCGAAATTGCTCTTACTATAGCAAAACTCGCTCATAACACTAAGATTGATCGCATAAAAATCAATGAAAAGAATTAAAGAAGGTCATGAGGGATTTTGATATGCAGTCCATATCAACAATAGTTTATGGACGAGTAAAAAGAAAATAATTCCGTTAGAGGAATAATGATTAAATGGTTAGTCAGAGATAAACTCATTTAAAGAAAATTCTAGTTAATAAGAATTAGATTTTAATTTTAAATAATTGAATTTAATAAGATAAAAAATATTTTTCAGAGATGGATCCGTAAATTTGAACAACTCCTATAAGTGATATTCTGCTCCTCAAATGATGTTATAAACATCAATATATGGAGTATTTTATGGCACGTAGACCAAGAAGAAATCATTCAAATGATTTTAAAGCTAAGGTAGCACTTGCTGCGATTAAAGCAGAAAAAACACTTGCTGAATTGAGTGCTGAATTTGATGTTCATCAAAACCAAATTATTGACTGGAAAAATCAATTGATCTCAGCTTCCTCGCAAGCTTTCGATCAATCAAAAGCTCCATCAGAACCCCCCATTGATCTTAAAAAGTTACATGCAAAAATCGGTGAGCAGGCATTAGAAATTGATTTTTTAGAAGGTGTGTTGAAGAAACTGGGCCGCTTCAACCACAAAAGTTAATCGACGACTCACTTCAGATTTCAGTATCTAAGCAAGCTAAGCTGCTGAAAGTCTCCCGTGGTTGTTATTATTATCGCCCAAAACCTGTTAGCTCATCAGATCTGAAGCTGATGCGATGTATTGATGAATTACATATGCAATATCCTTTTGCAGGCAGTCGTATGATGCGTGATTTGTTGAATCGTCAAGGGCATCATATAGGACGACGTCATACACGTACTTTAATGAAGAAAATGGGTATTCAGGCGTTATATTGCAAACCAAATTTAAGCCAGGCTAATCAAGCTCACCGTAAATATCCATATCTGCTCAAAGGGTTGGCTATTCTGCGCAGTAATCAAGTGTGGTCTACGGATATAACGTATATTCCTATGGCAAAAGGCTTTGTTTATTTATGTGCTGTGATTGATTGGCATAGCCGCAAGGTACTTGCGCATAGGGTATCGATTAGTATGGATGTGGATTTTTGTATTTCGGTTTTAAATGAAGCGATTGAAAAATATGGATCACCTGAAATATTGAATACAGACCAAGGCAGTCAGTTCACCAGTGATGCATTTATTGATGTATTGAAATCAAATGGCATTCAAATCAGTATGGATGGTAAAGGTCGATGGGTAGATAATGTGATGGTTGAACGATTATGGCGGAGCGTTAAATATGAAGAGGTGTATCTCAAAGCTTATAGCAGTGTCACAGATGCGAAAAAGCAATTAAGTGCATATTTTGAGTTTTATAATTTGAAACGACCTCATTCGAGTCTAGACAAAATGACACCAAATGAGTTTTACTATGATCAGCTACCCCAACAAAACAAGGTGGCTTAACTAGAGCGGAATATCACTTATAAATACGCTTTTAGTTGTTCAAACAAGTGGGACCACCTCTTTTCCATGGTACGTATGATCTTGATTTTTCATATTCAGATCATTTGCATTTAAGGGAAATATATTGAAACTCCAGTTTGACCACCTCAGCAATATAAGTATTACTGATATTATTGAATTAAATACCCATCATCGCGTACTGAAGCATATGCCCTTAGCGCATGGCATTATTTTCGATGAAACACGATGGATTGCTTGGGTAAATGGAAGTGTAAATCCATACTTTTTTAAATTTAGGAATGTTTAAGGATCACGCATCAAGTAGTTGACCAACTTCCAAGCTGGTATATCCACGTTCTTTAAAGATCAACACAATCGCTTTTTTATAGTCTTCACAAATAGATGTTTTATATTTAGTGATGAGTTGAATCTCGGAATTCAGCTCAAGGTCATTTTTTAAGGTCAAGACTTCGGTAGAGATCTTATTAAAAATCTTTAAATTAAACATACAGGCACCTGTTATCAGTTGTAGCGGCCCGACTACAACAAATACCTGCCTTAGCTCAGCTAGACACCCTTGGTCGCAAGGATTACAAATTAGAAAAAGTTCTGCAAGTTTTGAGGAATTGACAGATTAAATAACCTTCTAAATTCTTCCTATTTAGCAAGATTGCCAGCCTAAAAATTAATTTTATATATCAAATTCTTAATAATCTCATGATTGCTAAAAATTTAACAGGAACCAGTTTTTGTAACAATTCTTTTAATATTTCAGATTATTCATAATATTTTATTAGTCAAATGAATAGAGAGATCATTAATTCAGGATTTTCATATCCTGATGATGAGGTGATAAAGTATTTTCCCTGTCTGGCAAAAGTAGTAATCGGACTCTTTGTACGCTTTGGCTCACATCAATCTCGGCCTTTTGCTGCTATCCAGAATACTGGAAGTTTCCTATGATGAACTCATCAGGAACAGGAAGTTCCAAACAAGAATAACAATAGATCAGCACAAGGACAGTAAGGTACGACAGGAGTTATACCGAGCGAACCCATACGAAAAACCCCAGCAGGACGCTGGGGTTTTTCTTTTAGAATTTAAATTAAATTTCATTCTTTAGATGTGCAAATATGTGACATACATCACATTAAAAAATCCATTTTCTTATATATTTTGCCACTTGCTCAATTTTATGAGATTAATGATTAATCTTATATTTCAATTATTTAAATAACATCAAATTACATTACCAAACATAAGTACACACAAAAAAACATCAATATCTACATTTTATGTCAACATTTTTGCCAAGTGTACTGAGTAGTACACTATTTTTAATACAAGGAAATTTGGTGGTGTTTCAAAAAGTATGCTGAAAAAAACAATATGGCTTTTGATAAAATAGAGTTATGAAAATAACGCTACAAATCAAATGTCCTACCTGTCTAAGTAACAATATAAAGAGAAATGGCATCAAAGTAGATGGAAAACAAAACCATCAGTGCAAAGATTGCAAACGTCAATTTATTGGTGATCATGCATTAAGCTATCAAGGGTGTAACTCAGGTATTACCGGCAAGATACTACATTTAATGGTCAGAGGAAGCGGTGTAAGAGATATTGCTGAAGTCGAGCGTATCAGCATTGGCAAGGTATTACGAACCTTAAGTGAATCGATCTATCAGATTCAGCCTAAACAAAGCCACTACGAATGTCTTGAAGTCGATGAACTTTGGACTTTTGTAGGGAATAAGCAAAATAAACAATGGCTTATTTATGCCTACCATCGAGAATCTGGAGAAATTGTTGCTTATGTTTGGGGTAAGCGGGATTTAGCAACGGTTCAACGTCTTAAAGCTAGACTTAAAAAGCTTGGGGTTCAATATGCTCGAATTGCGAGTGATCATTGGGATAGTTTTATCACAGCATTTCAATGTTGCAAGCAAGTGATCGGTAAGTTTTTTACCGTCGGTATTGAAGGTAACAATTGTAGAATTCGTCATCGAATCAGGCGTGGATTTAGGAGAAGTTGCAACTTTTCTAAAAAGCTCGAAAATCATTTTAAAGCCTTTGATTTGACTTTCTTTTACCTTAATAACGGATTTGTTTAACGCCAGCATACTTTTTGAAACACCACCGGAAATTTATATGAAATTAGTTCAATTAACTTTTGCCGGGATAGCGTTAATTGCTGCATCACAAACTTTTGCTGCTGAAGAAGTAGCACAAACAGCTCCTGCTGCAACTGAAACAGCTGCATCTGAAGTTCAAGCTGCTGAAGCACCTGCAAGCGAAGCTCCAGCATCAGAAGCTCAAGCAACTGAAGCGCAATAATATGACAGGATTTATATTTCTCTGCGTGAGGGATATAAATCCTTCTTAAAAAGCCAATACTATTAAAAGAATAATTTTCTCATTATTTCTATCTAATAATGAACTTATACGTCTTTTCCGAATTTAAGCCATAAAAAAAGACGCCTGAGCGTCCTTTTTTATCGATCCAGATCAGTCAAACAACCGATCAAAGAAAGATTTTTTCTTTGGAGAAGACTGGCTGCCCTCATCTTCCATGGTCGCTTGCAACTCTTTTAACAGTTCACGTTGACGTGCAGTCAGGTTCACCGGTGTTTCTACAACAACACGGCAAAGCAGATCACCTTGCATGGTTGAACGTACTGGTTTCACGCCCTTACCACGTAGGCGGAACAGTTTACCGGTTTGCGTACCTTCAGGAATTTTCAGGCTGACACGACCATCTAATGTCGGAATCTGAACTTCTTTACCCAAAGCTGCATCCGCAATTGAAATTGGCACATCCATATACAGATCTGCACCGTCACGCTGGAAGATTTCGTGTTCACGTACCACGACTTCAACGTATAGATCACCTGATTGGCCATCACGGATCGCTTCACCTTTACCAGTCAAGCGTACGCGGTCGCCATTGTCCACCCCGGCTGGAATAGTAACTTCCAAAGTTTGCTGACGGTCAGATACACCTGAACCATGACATTTATTACATGGATTCTTGATGATCTTGCCCTGGCCACGACAGGTACTACAGGTTTGCTGTACCGAGAAGAAACCTTGCTGCATACGTACCCGGCCGGCACCATGACAGGTTGGACAGGTTTCAACATCGTTCGGATTTTTAGAACCTTTACCATCACAGGCGTCACATGGCGCTGGTGCAGTAAAAGTAATGGTTTTCTTAACGCCTTTCACTGCTTCTTCAAGGGTCAATTCCATCACATAGCGTAAGTCTGAACCACGGCGTTGACGTTGCTGGCCACGGCCACCCCCACCAAAGGCTCCACCGAAAATATCCCCAAACTGGCTGAAAATATCTTCCGCACTGAAACCACCGAAGCCGCCAGCACCACCACCCATACCACCTTCAAAGGCTTGATGGCCCATGCGGTCGTACATGCTGCGTTTCTCGCTGTCTGACAGAACTTCATACGCTTCTGAAGCCTCTTTAAATTTCTCTTCAGCTTCAGGATTGTCCGGGTTACGGTCTGGATGATATTTCATCGCCAACTTACGGTAGGCTTTTTTAATTTCATCATCACTAGCGGTTTTAGAGACGCCCAAAACCTCATAATAATCACGTTTAGCCATGTCTGGCGATGCTCCTCACGGAATTCTATTTAATATTGACTGTGGTCTAAAATTGGGGTTAAACCCAGCTTTACAAGGGGAATTCTGAAAAAAAATTGAAAGCTTAGAATACGGCTTTGTTTTGAGAAAATTTGAAGATACCTTTGAACCAGGCATTAATGAGGAAAATAATAGCAATAAAGCTGAATACCACACCTGCGACTGTGCAGGCTTTCACCCAAAGCTGGCTATCCCAGGCAAAGAAAAATAATGGAATGAACCAAAGCGCTGCAAAAATGGCGAGTACCGAATAAATTACAATATTGCGCATGATCCAGAGTGCCTGTGCCTGCAGCCAGACTTCAGCATAATCGATCTGGGTAATTTTACGTGCATACCAGTAGGCGAATATGCCGCTCACCACTGTAAACAAAGCAAAAAACATGAAGACATAAGCCATCGCCACGGAACGTCGCATCTTGATGAGTGTGTCTTGAGTCATGTTTAATCAACCTAAGTGTACGGCCCAGCACAAGCGAGTTCCGCAGCAGTATGTCTTTTTTGAGTTATTAAAAAATCAGGTACTACTATATTGAAATTTTCAATATTTCGCACCTGAAATTATGACAAATTTAAACAGAATTTAAACTTTTTTCACTTTAAACCATTGTGCATATAAGGCTGGCAGGAAAAACAGTGTTAATAGCGTTGCAACGATTAATCCTCCCATAATGGCAACCGCCATTGGTCCGAAGAAAATGCTTCTGGATAAAGGAATCATGGCTAGAACGGCAGCCAGTGCAGTCAGGACAATCGGACGGCAACGGCGCACTGTGGCATTGATAATGGCATTCCATTGCGATTCACCCGCCTGAATATCCTGTTCAATCTGGTCAATGAGAATCAATGAGTTACGCATGATCATGCCTGACAAAGCAATTGTGCCCAGCATGGCCACAAAACCAAAAGGTTTATTGAAAATTAACAGGAATAAGACCACGCCAATAATGCCCAATGGCGCCGTCAGGAAGACAATAAAGGCACGTGAAATACTTCTAAGCTGAATCATCAGCAAAGTCATCACCACTGCCAGGAACAATGGCATACCCGCATTCACTGAATTCTGCCCTCGCGCAGATTCTTCGACTGTTCCACCTACTTCAATCAGATAGCCACTTGGCATTTCTGCTCTGAGCTGCTCAAGTTGATCTTTCAACTCATTCACCACGGTTGCCGGTTGCAGTTGCGTCCGGATATCGGCCCGTATGGTAATGGTCGGTAAGCGATTCCGATGCCAGATCAGGCCTTCTTCAAAGCTATATTCGATCTTGGCAATCTGGGCCAAAGGAACTGAACTCCTATTTGTAGTTGGTACGGCCAGACTATTCAGTGAACCAACATCGACACGTTCAGCTTGATCACCCCGTAAACGGATTTCAATCAGTTCACGTTTTTCACGGTATTGATCAATCGCAGTTCCAGAAATTGAACTATTTAGAAAACTGGCCAAATCGCTACTGCTCACGCCAAGCTGACGGGCACGGTCCTGATCGATATCCAGTTTAATCACTTTACTTGGCTCGCCCCAGTCCAGATGCACATTAGTAGTATTCGGATTATCTCCGACCGTTGCTGCAACTTTCTGTGCCCATTGACGGACTAATCCCAGGTCTTCACCCGATACTCGGAACTGTAATGGATAGCCGACGGGTGGGCCATTTTCCAGCAGAGATACGCGGGTACGGGCTTCTGGTAACAGCACCCGAATCTGGTCGCTTAAGGATTTACGGATTTCATTGCGGTCTTCAAGTGATGAAGCCAATACCACAAACTGGGCAAAGCTGGCTTACGGCAATTGCTGGTCTAATGGCAAATAGAAACGCGGTGAGCCGGTACCGACATAGACCACATAGTTATCAATCCCCTCCTGTTTAGACAGGAAGTTTTCAACTTTTTTCACCGCAGCCTCAGTCGCTTTTAATGAAGCGCCCTCTTCCAGTTTCAGATCTACCAGAATTTCGGCACGGTTCGATGGCGGGAAGAATTGTTTAGGTACCAGATTAAACATCAAAATGGATAGCACAAAAATCCCGACAGTCGACGCAATGACTGCTTTACGGTAGGTGACACAGATATTCACCCAGCGACGAAAGCTTTGATAGAAGTTGGTTTGATAAGGATCATGATGTTCACCGGCATGATGCACCAGCGGCTCCAGTTCAGAGCGTTTGCGTAAACGCGCCGAGAGACGTTGATACCATGGCGCTCTCTGCACCAGATCCTTGTTAAAATCTGGCAGGAGTTTGTCACCCAGATAAGGTACAAACAGGACTGCGGCAATCCAGGACACCAACAGTGCCAGTGTCACCACCTGGAAAATCGAGCGAGTATATTCCCCGGTACTGGATGCTGCTGTCGCGATTGGCAGGAAACCGGCAGCAGTAATCAGGGTTCCGGTCAGCATTGGAAAAGCAGTCGTCCGCCAGGCATGACCGGCCGCCTGTAAGCGGCTAAAACCCTGCTCCATTTTGATTGCCATCATTTCTATGGCAATGATCGCGTCATCGACCAGAAGGCCAAGTGCCAGAATCAGGGCACCCAGAGAAATCTTATGCAGGCCAACATCAAACAGTTGCATCCCGGCAAAGGTCATCGCCAATACTAACGGAATCGAGAAAGCCACCACCAAACCAGTACGGAACCCGAGTGAGAAAAAACTCACCAAGAGAACAATAATCACGGCCTCGGCCAGAACTTTCATAAATTCATTAATACTGCGTTTCACTGCTACCGGCTGATCTGAAACTTTTTGCAGATCCATTCCTAAAGGCAAAGTTTTCTGCAAATGGGCAAATTCCTGTTCCAGATTTTTACCCAAGGCAATGATGTCACCGCCTTTACGCATCGATACGGCAATACCGATGCCATTTTCGCCCATAAAACGCATACGCGGTTGTGCCGGATCGGTAAAGCCACGATAAACCTCCGCCACATCGCCAAGCTGGATGGTCTTGCCATTCACCAGTAAAGGTAGCTGCTGCAGTTCTTCGACATTATTCAGCGCACCACTGACCCGCACCTGAATCCGGTCAGAACCGGTTTCAAAAAAGCCCGCCTGAGTCATGGCATTTTGCTGCTGCAGTGCCTGCTGAATGGCAGTGACCGGAATACCGAGCTGGGTAGCTTTGGTGTTGGAGATTTCGATCCAGATTTTCTGGTCCTGCAGACCAATCAGTTCAACTTTGGCAACATCCTTGACCCGTTGCAACTGTAACTGTAAACGGTCGGCATATTCTTTAAGCGTCGCATAATCGAAGTCATTACCCTTGATGACATAGATGTTACCAAAGGTATCACCAAACTCATCATTGAAGAATGGACCTTGTACGCTTTGCGGCAATTCATGCCGAATATCATTGATTTTCTTACGGACGTTATACCAGACATCCGCGACATCCTTGGAAGCCAAAGAGTCCTTGGCAATAAAAGTCACCATGGATTCCCCCGGACGGGAATAGGCCATGATCCGGTCATACTGTCCGGTAGTCATCAACTCTTTTTCAATCCGGTCGGTGACCTGTAAGGACACCTCCTTGGCACTGGCACCCGGCCAATAGGTCTGGATTACCATCACCTTAAAGGTAAACGGCGGGTCCTCACTTTGTGACAGTTTGGAATAGGACACGATACCCACCAAACCGAGCAGGATCATGAAATACAGTACCAGACCTTTATTTTTTAAGGCCCATTCAGACAGGTTAAAGTTCATGTTTAACTCCCTGCCTGAATTTTCACACTACGGTTTTCACGGTCAATCGGATTGATTTTTTGCTGATCACGCAGTAGATGAACCCCACCAATTACCACATAATCATCAGCCTTTAACCCACTGAGAACTGGCACAGAATCACGGCCATAAGCACCCAGCTGCACCGGCACTTTGCGGATGGTATAATCCGGCTTGACTACCATCACATAGGCCTGCTGATCGGTCGCTGAAACACTGGATAAAGGAACGCTAAGGATATTGTCCTGACTGTTCTGAAAGAACACCCGGGCACTCTGGCCGAGCTGAATCTGGCTATTACCCTCGCGTAAAGCCACTTTCACCCGGAAGGTACGCGATTGATCTGCTGCTGGTGAAATCTCACGAACAAAAGCGGTGAATTTTTCATTCGGTTTAGACCATAAAGTGACCCAGGCCGGCTGACCGGTTTTAATTTCGGAAATCGCCTGTTCAGGAACCCCAATCACGACTTCACGCTCACCAGCTATCGCCAGTTCAAAGGCAGCCTGCCCTGCTGCAACGACCTGACCAATTTCGATATTGCGTGCAGTAATCACCCCATTTTTATTAGCAATGAGCTGGTTATAAGCGGTCTGGTTTTTAGCCGTATCATAATTAGACTGGGCCTGTTTCAGATTTGACGCGGCTGCCTTATATTGGTTTTCAATCGCATCATATTGCGAACGGCTCACGGCATTGGTGGGTAACAGCTGCTTGAAACGCTGTAATTCATCCTGAGCAATTTTACTGGCCGATTGAGCACTTTCCAGCTGGGCACGTGCTGCATTTAATTGAAGTTGAGCATCTTTCACATCTAGGGTCGCCAAGATCTGCCCCACTTTTACCTGATCGCCCACATCGACAAAGCGCTGGGTGACCTGCCCGCCTACCCGGAACGCCAGTGCTGTTTGCTGACGTGCCTGGAGATCACCGGCATAGCTTTTCAATTCCTGATGTGAAGTTTTCGGTGTGGTCACCATGACAAATGGAACTTCCTGTTCTGCTGCAGCGCTGTCCTTGCTACATCCTGAGAAAGCCATACTGCATAGGACGATCATGCCAGCCAGTGCGCTCTGTATCGTGCTCATTATTGTTCGCTCTTATCTAATCATCATTTTTAGGGCAAAATAAGTAGATATATAAATTGCTTATTTTTTAATTAATATACCACCCGGTACACTAATTAGGATTCTGCAGTTAAAACAATGACCATATTGATTTTTTTTGGATGAAATTGTGCAAATACCGGTTGGACGACCCAAGGATCTGGAGAAACGCCAGCGTATTCTGAACGCAGCGAAACAGCTGTTTTTACAGCATGGTTATCATGGTTCCAGCATGAACCAGATTGCGCTGAAAGCCGGTGTGACCAAACTCACTGTCTATAATCATTTTCAGGATAAGGCCACGCTGTTTAGCTGTGCGGTTGAAGAAACCTGTGAGGCAATTCTGCAGGAATCTCCTAAAGTTCTGCAGCCTGATAGCGATTTTCAGCAGGAGCTATATCAGATCTGTTTACGTTCTTTCAATATTGCCAATCTGCCGGAAGCTCTCAAACTGGACCTGCTCATCATGCAACTGGCCTATGAAAAAAATCCGTTGGCGGAACGTTTTTATACGGCCTCACATATCAAGCTGAATCAGGCCTGGCATGATTTCTTTGAGCAGGCGCAGCAACATCAATTTATCCAGACTGATGATCCGCAACATCAGACCGAACTGATGGTGTCCTTACTGCTAGGTATGCGACATCACAAAGTCTTACTGAGCTTAAGCCCGTTACCTGACATGCAACAACGCCATCAGATCATTCAACAGGCCATCGAGATCTTTATGCTGAAATATGCGATTTCCCGTTAAATTTCTTCTATCTGGCCTGATCCTTACAACAGTATAAGGACTAAAATTCATCCAATTATCAACAAATGATATTCAACTTTTGTCTGCAAAAGACTTGGATTGTCATGCAGTCGGGGTATAGTCAAAGGAAGAATCGGAGGGATATAAAAAATGGTTCAACAGATTGATGCACCTCTACGCGAAGACGTACGTTTACTGGGTAATCTACTGGGAGAAACCCTGAAGTTACATGCGGGGCAAGATTTGTTTAATCAGGTCGAGCAAATTCGGGCCTTATCGAAAGGCGCTCGCGATGGACAGGTTGAAGCAGAAAAACAGCTGGAACAATTATTCCTGACTTTAGAAGATCATGAAATCCTGCCATTGACCCGTGCCTTCACTCATTTCTTAAACTTTGCCAATATTGCCGAACAGTACCATGTGGTACGTCGTCGCCGTCAAAGCGAATTTGAGGAAACTACAGAATCTCCAAATCCTCTGGTGCCTTTATTTGAGAAATTCAAACAGCAAGAAATTTCTGCAGAAACCTTATATCAGCAAATCTGTGAATTAAAGATTGAACTGGTACTGACCGCACATCCAACAGAAGTCAGCCGACGCACCCTGATCCAGAAATATGATGGCATCAATAATGCCCTGTCCAAATTTGACCAGCAGAAACTGACCCCACGTGAACGTCAGGCAGTCTTGGCTGACTTAAAACAGCTCATCAGTTCTGCCTGGCAAACTGATGAAATCCGTCAACATCGCCCAACCCCGGTGGATGAAGCCAAATGGGGCTTTACGACAATTGAACAGACCCTCTGGAATGCTGTACCTAAATTCATTCGTGAACTGAACGGCATGGTTGAGGAGCAATGCGGACAGACCCTACCACTGGATGTTGCTCCGGTACGTTTCGCTTCCTGGATGGGTGGCGACCGGGATGGCAACCCGAATGTGACACATAATGTGACTCAGGAAGTATTGTGGTTGTCGCGCTGGAAAGCAGCTGATCTGTATCTGCGTGATATTGAAAACCTGCGCTGGGAACTTTCTATTCAGCAATGCAGTGATGAAATTACACAGGCGTTAGGCCATCAACATCCTGAACCGTACCGTGAATATTTACGCGATATCCGTGAACGTCTAAAAATCACCCGTGCCTGGCTGGCTGAAAAACTGCATGGCAAAGATGCGGATGATAGCCGGGTGATTAAAAGTAAAGATGAGTTATTAAAACCTTTACTGACCTGTTATCGCTCATTGATGGCGTGCAATTTAGCAGAACTTGCCAATAGCAGTCTGCTGGACCTGATTTACCGGGTAAACTGTTTCGGAATTGAACTGCTCAAACTGGATATCCGTCAGGAATCTGGTCGTCATCGTCAGGCCATTTCAGCCATTACTGAATATCTGGGTCTGGGTAATTTTGAAACCTGGACTGAACAGGCCCGTCAAAACTTCTTGCTGCAGGAACTGCAAAGTAAACGTCCTTTACTACCTAAACACCTGAATGAACCAGCGGGTAGCCTGATTGAACATCCAGATGTGCAGGAAGTGTTTACCACTATGCGCACGCTGGCTGAACAGCCAAGTGAATCTCTGGGTGCCTATATTATTTCCATGGCCGAATACCCAAGTGATGTGCTGGCTGTCTTGCTGCTGCAAAAAGAAGCCGGAATTAAACAGCCTTTACGGGTAGTACCTTTATTTGAAACCTTAAAAGATCTCGACGGCGCTGCTGACACCATGTCGACACTCTTTAATATGCATTGGTACAAACAGCATATTCAGGGCAAGCATGAAGTCATGATTGGTTATTCGGATTCGGCCAAAGATGCCGGCTTTATGTCAGCCAACTGGGCACAGTACCGTGCGCAGGAAGAACTGACCGCAGTTGCTAAACAGCATGGTATCCAGCTAACCCTGTTCCATGGTCGTGGCGGCTCGATCAGCCGTGGTGGTGCACCAACCCAGCAAGCGCTGTTCTCACAACCGCCGGGTTCGATTTCAGGCGCCATCCGGGTGACTGAACAGGGTGAGATGATTCGCTTTAAATTTGGTCTGGAAGAAATCGCGCTACAAAATCTAGAAATTTATACTGCAGCGACTTTGGAAGCGACTTTATTACCGCCACCCGAACCGAAACCGGAATGGCGTGATCTGATGCATAAAATGACGGATCTGTCGGTACAGGTCTATCGTCAGACAGTACGTGAAAATCCACATTTCGTGAAATACCTGCGTACCGTGACTCCAGAACTGGAATTACAAATGTTGCCGCTTGGTTCACGTCCTGCCAAACGTAAGGTCAGCGGCGGGATTGAATCCTTGCGTGCTATTCCCTGGGTCTTTGCCTGGACTCAAATTCGTTTGATGTTACCGGCTTGGCTGGGTACAGGTGCCGCATTAAATGAGGTACTGGATCAAGGGCAACGTACAATTCTGGATGAGATGCTAACCGAATGGCCTTATTTCCAGACCCTGATTGATATGCTGGAAATGGTACTCTCCAAAGCAGACAGCAATGTCGCGCTCTATTACGAATCGCATCTGACCCAAGATGAAGATCTGAAAGAGCTCGGCACAGAGCTGCGTCAACGCTTGCAGGATGCGATCCAGACCTTATTAACCTTAAAAGGGGAATCTAAACTGCTCAGCAGTAATGGCGTCTTGGACCAGTCCATGACCGTGCGTAAACCTTATCTGTTGCCGCTCCATTTACTGCAAGCCGAACTGATGAAACGTCGTCGGTTATATCTGGAACAGCAGCAGGCTGAACACACTCCGGTCGATCATGCCCTGATGGTGAGTATTGCCGGGATCGCAGCTGGTTTACGAAATACCGGTTGATTTTTTTCTCTTCCATTTAAAGCACATCTACACGATGTGCTTTTTTATTGATCAGTCAATAGCCAAAAAAAGCTTTATTTATATATCAAATTAAAATTACTTATAGAAGTTGAATATGAATTTTCCGGGAATTAATCCACTGATTTAACTTTAGTTTTGATTTAAAAAACTTTTACCGCACGGTAAAATATCAAATAAAGTCATAGAATTAATTTGAACAAAAATTTTGTTTCACTGATTAAATCTTCTAAAAAACAAGAGTATGATGTGCACAATTTATCTTTTGAGTGCTCATTTTATGTCCAATTGGTTTCCCAAGTGGCGTCCTTATGAGGGTAGTATCGATGCACGACCAGTAGGTACCGCAGAGTATTTACCGCCTGCCCAGACCCTGATCTTGGGGGTACAACATGCCTTTGCCATGTTCGGTGCGACGGTACTGGCGCCATTTCTAATGGGTTTTGATCCCAATCTGGCCATTTTAATGTCGGGGATCTGTACCATCCTGTTCTTCCTGATCACGGGTGGTCGTGTACCAAGTTATCTGGGTTCAAGCTTTGCGTTCATTGGGGTAGTGATTGCGGCAACCGGTTATGCAGGTGCTGGCGGACTGAATCCAAATATTGGTGTCGCCGCTGGCGGGATTATTGCCTGTGGTGTGCTTTATGCCTTAATGGGTGTTCTGGTGATGGCAACGGGAACCCGCTGGATTGAAAAACTGATGCCGCCTGTCGTGACCGGTGCGGTGGTGATGATTATTGGTCTGAACCTGGCCCCTGTGACCGTGAAAAACGTCATGGGTAATACCTTTAATATGTGGATGTCACTGGTGACCGTACTGTGTATGGGTTCCATTGCAGTGTTTACCAAAGGTCTGGTACAGCGTTTATTGCTCTTGATCGGTTTATTGCTGGCTTACTTCATTTACTACATTTTAAGTAATGTGATGGGCTATGGTACTGCAATTGATTTTGCGCCAATTCAGCAAGCTGGCTGGTTTGGTGTTCCGAGCTTTCATGCGCCTGTATTTGATACCAATGCCATGCTGATCATTGCGCCTATTGCCCTGATTCTGATTGCAGAAAACTTGGGACATATTAAAGCCGTAGGTGCCATGACCGGTGAAAATCTGGATCCGCATATTGGTAAAGCCTTTGTAGCGGATGGTATTGCGACTACCCTGGCAGGTGGTGTGGGCGCACCGGGTATGACCACCTATGGTGAAAATATTGGTGTGATGGCCGTTACCCGTGTCTATTCAACGATTATCTTTGCTGTTGCGGGTGTATTTGCGGTATTCCTCGGTTTATCACCGAAATTTGGTGCGATTATTCATACCATTCCAACGGCGATTTTAACCGGCGCCTCTATTGTAGTCTTTGGTTTGATTACTATTGCCGGTGCGAAAATCTGGATCGAAAATAAAGTCGATTTTTCACAGAACAAAAACCTGATGGTGGCAGCAGTGACCATTATTTTGGGTACAGGTGACTTTGCTCTAACCTTTGGTAACTTTAACCTCGGTGGAATTGGTACAGCGACCTTTGCTGCGTTATTCCTGAACTGGTTCTTTAGCCTGGTCGATAAAAAATAATTCGAAGACTTAAATTTTCAAGCAGCCTCCGGGCTGCTTTTTTTATATCGCAAGAATTGTTTAAATAGGCCTGATCTTTTATATGAGCATCCTGCAGATGCGTCTGGATTTTTTTGATTTACGTCTTTTTCTCAATATAGTCGACACAGGTAGTCTGACCAAAGGTGCTGAACGCTCTGCCATTTCCTTACAGGCAGCCAGTGAGCGGATTAAAAAGCTGGAACAGCAATATCAGGTCAGTCTGTTCAGCCGCCATTCTGCTGGGGTAAAAATGACTTTTGCAGGTCAGGTTTTTGCTGAGCATGCCCAAGCCCTGTTGCAACAGGGACAACAATTGTCTCAAGCCATGGCCGGCTTTAGTGAAGGACTCCATTCTAATATCAGCTTATGGTGTAACTCTTCAGCACAAAGTGAGTACCTTCCCCTATTATTGCCACAGTATCTGGTAAATAACCCAAATATCCAGATCGACCTCAAAGAAGCAGAGAGCAATGACATCATTGCGGCTTTGGCGAGTGGTACTGCCAAGCTGGGACTTATTTCCAGCTTTTTTCCTGCCCCTCAATTACAGACTCTGGAATTTTCAGATGATCCTCTGGTGCTGATCTGCCCTGAACCGCATGGTCTGGCAACGAATCAGGCATTAAAATTAGCAGACTGTCTGAGTTATCCTTTTGTTGGTCTGATGCAATATCACTCTTTGCAGCAATCCATCGAAACTCAGGCTCGCTTGCTGAACTGTGAAATTCAATACCGCTTACGCTTACCAAATTTTGCCGCCATTGCCCAGGTTGTGGCCAATGGTGTAGGTATCGCGATCATGCCAAAACGTGCTGCACAACGTTTGTCGAAGCTCTATGCATTTCAGCAAATCCAACTGACGGGAGATTGGGCCAACCGCAAGTTATTGTTAGCTGCAAAGAACTTTGATGAACTAAGCACGGCCTATCAGCACTTTAGCCAGTTCCTCATTTCTGCGGATGTACAAAAAATCCTGAATTAAATCCAGCCGAATTGATGTAGCATCATATAGCTGCCTAAGGCGATCAGGCCGATAAAAAATACTGTCCGGAATTTCTGTTCAGGGGTACGGGAACGGATTTTTTTGCCGAACCACATCCCGATCAAGGCCGGAATCAGTGCAATGGCCGACATGGTATAATCAATCGGCATATCTTCCACCGGGTTTTGGTGCAGGAAAATTGCCAAACACACCGTCGAGGTGGTAAACACCAAACCTAAGGCCTGAACCAGATCATCACGTTTTAAATGCAGGGTTTGTAAATAAGGCACGACTGGAATTACCACTACCCCAGTCGCCACGGTCAAGGCACCCCCGAGATATCCCATAATCGGAGAAAGCCACTTTTCATGCTGGCTTAAATCTGGCATCCGTTTTGCCAGTAAACCATATAGGCCATATAGAGCAAGCATCCCGCCTAGTAAGGCTTCACTATGAAATTCAGAATGGCCTAAAGTCGGGAAAATACTCCAGACCGAACCCACAATAATGCCTGCCAGCAGAAGCCAGAAACGGCAAATCAGTTTCAGCACATGACCTTCGGCAAAGAGTTGCCAGAAATTGGTCAGCATCGAAGGCACAATCAGTAAAGTTGCTGCCTGGAATGGGCTCATAAATATGGTCAGCAAACCCATGGACACCGCAGGCAAACCTAATCCAATGGTGCCTTTAATCAGACCAGCCAAAGCAAAAATAGCAATAACAAAAGCAGTCATCTGATGACCCTAAATTGATTTAAGCTCATGCTATAGAAATTACGAATAGAGTAAAATCAGGGTTTTAAGAAGGAAGCCTCAAGTAAATATTGAGGCTTCAGATAGACGTGCTGAAATTCATCAGATTCATCAGCAAAAATCGGATATGAAAATTGTTTAAGGACGAAACTCTTTCAGTTCACGCTGAATGAAATACTGGAACATTTCCCGGTACAGATGCTCAATAAACGCCTGATCCACACCCTGCTGTTGTGCCAAGGCTTTGACATTTTCCACGATCTGCTCCATACGCTCCGGTGATTGCAGATCAGTTTCAGTTTTTTTAAAACGGGTGGTTTGATCAACATAAAATTGACGCGCAGCGATCAGCTCGACTAAAGCTGTATCAATGGCATCGATCTGTTGACGTGCATGTTGTAATGATTCAGCTTTGATTTTTTCCATGTTTATTCAGTCACTTTCAGTTTAGTTATCACTCTTATACTTTTCTTCTAACACATTACTGAAAATACTTTCAATCATCCAGACACGATATAAGCTATTAAATGTATAACTTTGCCCATCAATACGCAGTTCTAGGACCGGTAAATTCGGCTGGGACTTCATTTCACATAAGGTGTCATTTTCCTGCAACTTGGCCAGAACGTCTTCCTGGGTCAGTTCAGTAATATTCAGTTCCTGCTGCATACGCTTGAAATGCGCTGCATAAGACAGATCATAACCACGAGTCCAGACCGCTTCCAGCATCTGGTACATAGCTTCAATCCGCTGCTCTTCCGGACAGCTATAAAACAATTGCGCCATCGGCATCACGGCCTGCTCGGTTGGCCGGCAGAATGGGGTAAATTTGACTTCAGTCCGCTTGGATAAGCGCGTCGCCAGACTCCAGTCAAACCAGTCCCGTCCCTGATAAGACAGCGGATAGACATTCAACTGGATATTATAAAAATCAGCCAGCTCTTCCTTGATATAAGCCAGCAATAACCAGGAAATCGGATCTTCCAGAGCGATATACAGATCTAGCTCCGGGTCCATGGACTGGATTTCATTCAGCTCTTCGGCATCACTGATTAGATGCTCGCGCCATTCAATATGATTGATCAGGAAAATCGGGTTGCCGGTCAGTAATCTCTGCTGTTTCAGGCGACGGGTCAGACGTAACAAGTCATCTACCGCCTGATACTGGCGTCCGCCAAACTGGAAATAGCTGGCCAGAATCGGACTATGCTCAAAAATTCGTTCCGGAAAATTCTGCGGCGCATGATGACGGCTAGCCATCGCATATAAGGTGCGCAATTTTCCGTTCTGTTTTTGCCAGAGCATATGGAATACATCTTCTAGCAAATATAGAAAATCCTGTCCGCGTAACGGTGTATTTCTCAGGATAGTTTCTGCCTGCTTTAAGGCGTCAGCTGTCGGTAATTCTGGGGTCTCATGAAAGCTGAAACGATGCTGTTTAGATAAAATTTTGGCATCATTCAGGCAATAGTGCTGCCATTCATCAAAAGACATTTGATTAGGCGGTTCAGCCCGCTGATCTGAAATGATGACTTTGAGTGGCTTCAGTTCCGGGCTGAGAATTTCTTCTAGTTGCGGTAACTGTTGTACCGCCAGATAACTATAAACATCATCCAGTCTTAAATGGATGCTCAAGCCATCTTCAATAGATAACACCGTTTGACGAACTGGTTTCTGGTAAAACCAACTCGATCGGATTGGATCAAACCAACGGCGTAGCAGGGACATGAGAGGTGCCTCGAAAAGATTTTGTCATGCCAGCCCTTGCCAGCAGGATCGTTTTATTCAACATCCTATTATGAGGATATTTATGACCTGATATAAGTCTTGTGCAAAACTTATATCAAGTCAGCAACAAATGTTCAATGTTTTCTAGGACTTTAGATTTCAAGATTTAGGTCAGTCACGGCCCCGGTCTCCGCCCCAGAGGTTAGTTTGGCGAATTTCGCCAGTGCCCCGTGAGTGTAATTCGGTTTCGGTTTCACCCAGGCCGCCTGACGTGCAGCAAGCTCTTCATCCGAAATATGCCAAGTCATTTCACGGGTTTCCGCATTAATGGAAATTTGATCACCATTTTGCACCAGACCAATCGGACCACCCTCATAGGCTTCTGGTGTGACATGACCAATCACAAAACCATGACTTCCACCTGAGAAACGGCCATCAGTAATCAGTGCGACTGAATCCCCCAGACCTTTACCAATAATGGCAGAAGTCGGTTTCAGCATTTCCGGCATACCCGGCCCACCTTTAGGCCCGACACCGCGAATGACAACTACTTCACCTGGTTGAACTTCACCATCCAGAATCCCGCGCATCGCGCCCTGTTCGCCTTCAAACACCCGTGCCGGTCCTTTGAAATATAGACCTTCCTTACCGGTAATTTTGGCGACTGCACCATTCGGTGACAGGTTGCCTTTCATAATGATCAGATGCGAATCTTTTTTCACCGGTTTGTCGAATGGCAAGATAATCTGCTGACCTTCTGGATAATCTTCTACATCAGCCAAGTTTTCTGCCAGTGTTTTTCCAGTCACAGTCAGGCAGGAACCATCTAGCATGCCAGCATCCAGCATGCGTTTCATCAATGGCTGGATTCCACCAATAGCAATCAGTTCTGACATCAGGTATTTACCGGATGGGCGGACATCAGCCACGACAGGAATTTCTTTTCCAATTCGTACAAAGTCATCCAGGCTCAGCTCCACACCCGCCGTATGCGCCATTGCCAAAAGATGTAGCACCCC
Organism: Acinetobacter variabilis; assembly: GCF_000369625.1. Taxonomy (GTDB): domain Bacteria; phylum Pseudomonadota; class Gammaproteobacteria; order Pseudomonadales; family Moraxellaceae; genus Acinetobacter; species Acinetobacter variabilis. The sequence continues at coordinate 97,881 of NZ_KB850112.1, read as the reverse complement.
ATTGGTTGATCCACCCAATGCAATCAATACTTTAATTGAATTTTCAAAAGCCGCTTTGGTCATGATGTCACGTGGCTTGATGTCCAGACGAAGTAGGTTCATCACTGCTTCACCAGCACGGGCACAATCGATCTGTTTGTCTTCAGACACCGCTTCCTGTGCTGATGAACCCGGTAGGCTCATACCGAGGGCTTCAATCGCAGAGGCCATGGAGTTCGCGGTGTACATCCCGCCACAAGAACCTGGGCCCGGCAACGACACTTCTTCAATGTGTTTCACCTGAATCGCATTAATTTCGCCTTTGGCATGCTGACCGACCGCTTCAAATACAGAAATCATGTCAGTATGACCTTCACCCGGCTTGATGGTACCGCCATAAATAAACAGACCCGGACGGTTTAAGCGTGCCAAGCCCATAATGCAGCCCGGCATGTTTTTGTCACAACCGCCAATGGCAATCACGCCATCATAGGCCTGACAACCAACTACTGCTTCAATCGAATCGGCAATAATTTCCCGCGACAGCAAGGAGTATTTCATCCCTTCAGTCCCGTTGGAAATCCCATCAGAAATAGTGATGGTATTGAAGATAATGCCCTTACCACCGGCAGCATTCACGCCCTGCTCGACTGTACGTGCCAGGCCATCAATATGCATATTGCAAGGGGTCACATTGGCCCAGGTTGACGCGATCCCGATAAACGGACGAGTAAAGTCTTCATCCTGAAAACCGGTGGCACGCATCATGGAACGGGCCGGTGCATTCTCGATGCCTTCATAGACGGGAGCAGAATGTTCTCGGATATTGTCTTTACTCATTTTATTCGTCCTGGATGTAATTCTTGTGAAGCCTAAAAGCTGTCTAGGTTTTATTTGATTGTATAGAAAGCGATCTTTAGATAAAAGTAAGACTCTGTGTATCTGATTCAGTTATTTGAGGTAGTGCAATTATGTCTTGTCCTGAAATAGATTGACAGTATTCCACTTCAAACCGAGTTAAGCAATTAGCTCGGTTTTAGTTTGCTCATACGTCTGATTCGGGGTGTTCATATTTAAACTTAAATGTGGTCTATAGCAATTATAAATCATGATAGATTCCGCAATTAAGTGATCTAACTCTTTCATGGTTTGACATCGTGTAGTTAAAAACTCCTGCTTTAATATTCCATTAATCCGCTCTGCTAATGCATTCTGGTAACAGTCTCCTCCATCTGTCATAGAAGGACATACCCCATAATGGCGTAATGCCGATTGATATAGTTCAGAGCAATACTGAGAGCCTCTGTCTGAATGGTGAATCATCCTGGCTGCCCGATCTGTCACATGCTGCATCGCCATATGTAGTGCCTGCACAACATTCTCTGCACGCATATCATTCGATAACTTATAACCTTTAATCTGGCGGGTATAAGCATCTGTCACTAAGGATAAATAATGTACGCCTTCAGCACTCTCAACATAGGTAATATCACTGACAAAGACTTCATTGGCTTGCACCGCTGAATAATCCTTTAATAAATTTGGATGCTTCTTCATCCAATGCTTGCTATCCGTAGTTTTTGTATAACGACGCTTGGGGCGAATCAATAAATTATTTTCTTTCAATATTTTAAATAACTGATCCCGTCCACACTTTAAACCACGCTGCAACAATTTGCCTTTAATAAGCCAATACAGCTTACGTGTTCCGATACTTGGCATGAGACAGCGATACTCCATAACCAACTCGAGTATTTGTTCTGTTACTTGTGCAGTCATTTGAGCACGTTTTTCTGCTTGATAATAAGCTTGTCGAGTGATTCCTAACCACTGACAATAACGTGAAACGCTTAGTCTTCTTTGGCTTTGCCAATCTTTGAAACGTGCTCGGTATACTTTTTTCCAAGATCAGTCCCACACTCTTTATCAATGTGATAAATCACATCCTGTATAAATTCAGTTTTGAGCTTTTCTGCGGCTAACTGTTTTTCTAATTGGCGGATTCGTTGTTGGGGGGTTAATTGGCGTTTAGAAGAAGTCGGCATATTCGAAGTCCAATCCTGTTGTCCGTGCTTGCGTAACCATACCAGCACAGTTGATCTTCCTTGAATACCATATTTTGCCTGAGCTTGTTTATAAGTAATTTGCCCTTTTTCTACTTCATGTACCACCATCATTTTAAAGGCGAAGCTATAATCACGTTGTGTGCGCTTAACTCGTTGTTCTCGTGCATGTTCCATAAAATAAGTCTCTTAAGGTGTAAACTTATTTCAGGACGGGACATTATCAAAAATAAAAAAAGCACCCCTCTGGAGTGCTTTTTTGCGCTATAAAGATTTACAGCTTAGATTTCACGAACTGCACCTTTTGCAGCGCTTGTGGTATGCATTGCATAGGCCTTTAATGCTTTAGAAATCTTACGTGGACGGTCTTCCACTGGATGCCATCCTTTTTCATCCTGTGCTGCACGACGAGCGGCCATAGTCGCATCATCAACAGCCAGGTGAATGGTACGGTTTGGAATATCGATTTCGATACGGTCGCCATCTTCAACCAGACCAATCGCACCACCTTCAGCAGCTTCTGGAGAAACGTGACCAATCGACAGACCTGAAGAACCACCAGAGAAACGGCCGTCAGTCAGAAGTGCGCACTCTTTACCAAGACCCTTAGATTTCAGGTAGCTGGTTGGGTATAGCATTTCCTGCATACCAGGGCCACCACGTGGACCTTCGTAACGAATAACGACTACATCACCTACTGTGATTTTGCCACCCAGAATCGCATCTACAGCAGAATCCTGGCTTTCAAATACACGTGCAGTCCCATTAAATTTCAGGATTGATTCATCTACACCAGCCGTTTTTACGATACAGCCATCGAGTGCGATATTACCATAAAGCACAGCCAGACCACCGTCTTTAGAGAAGGCATGTTCTGCATTACGGATCACACCATTTTCACGGTCGCCGTCCAGACGTGAGTAGTAACGATCTTGTGAGAATGCAGTCTGAGTCGGTACACCACCTGGTGCTGATTTAAAGAATTTATACACTTCTTCATCTTCAGTACGGATGATGTCCCACTTGTCCAAAGCATCTTTTAATGTTGCTTCGTGAACCGTACCGACAGAGGTATCTAACAGGCCTGCACGATCCAGTTCGCCGAGAATCGACATAATACCGCCGGCACGGTGTACATCTTCCATATGCACGTCATTCTTCGCAGGAGCAACTTTACAAAGCACTGGTACTTTACGAGACAGACGGTCGATGTCATCCATGGTGAAATCCACACCCGCTTCGTTTGCAGCAGCCAATAAATGCAGAACAGTATTGGTTGAACCACCCATTGCGATATCTAAAGTCATGGCATTTTCATACGAAGCTTTAGTCACCATTGAACGTGGCAATACGCTGTAATCATCCTGTTCATAATGGCGTTTTGCCAGTTCAACAATGAGAGAACCTGCACGTTCGAACAGTTTTTTACGGTTCGCATGAGTTGCCAAAGTTGAACCATTACCTGGAAGTGACAGACCCAATGCTTCAGTCAAGCAGTTCATTGAGTTCGCAGTGAACATGCCTGAACATGAACCACAGGTTGGACATGCAGAACGTTCGTATTCCGCAACTTCTTCGTCAGTATAGTTATCATCTGCCGCAACGATCATCGCATCGATCAGGTCAATGGCTTTGTCATTACCACGGATTTTTACTTTACCCGCTTCCATCGGACCGCCAGACACGAAGACCACCGGAATGTTCAGACGCATTGCTGCCATCAGCATCCCCGGAGTGATCTTGTCACAGTTCGAGATACACACCATGGCATCGGCACAGTGTGCGCTGACCATATATTCTACCGAGTCAGCAATCAGGTCACGTGAAGGCAGTGAATACAACATACCATCATGACCCATCGCGATGCCGTCATCTACAGCAATGGTATTGAATTCTTTTGCTACACCGCCTGCCTGTTCAATCTGACGTGCCACAAGCTGGCCTAGATCTTTAAGGTGAACATGACCCGGTACAAACTGGGTGAATGAGTTCACCACGGCAATAATCGGTTTACCGAAGTCTTCATCCTTCATCCCAGTTGCGCGCCATAAGCCACGCGCACCCGCCATGTTTCTTCCGTGTGTCGATGTTTTTGAACGATAGTCAGGCATTTTATATTTCCAACAAAGTTTGAGCTTGAAATGAACCGAAAAAAGTTCACTCTGGCTAGATCATACTGACAATGAGCTTAAATCAGTCGAATGTTAGACCTATCATACTACAAGCCATTGTTTTACAAGATGACCTATTCGTTGTAGATGCAGACAAAAAAATGTCTATAGAGAGGTCTCGGTGAGCTGACAATAAAAATCTCTTAATAAAGCTACTATACCGCCATCATGGATTGGACAATACAAAACTTTCATGAATAATTTTTAGAATTTGCATGAGTTTTTTTTATATAAAATTTAATTAAAAGTGGGAATCTATAATCGCTGTAACAGTTAAGTGCATTGTAGATTAGGCGGCCATTTGGCTTTTAGCTTATAATAGCTGCCAAGTTTATTTGGAATTTCATGTGTGAAAATCATATTTGCAGGCACACCAGAATTTGCAGCAACTGCATTGGCTGCGCTTCTCAAAACCGATCATGAAATTGTGGCGGTCTATACTCAGCCGGACCGTAAAGCTGGTCGTGGTCAGAAACTTACTGCTTCTGCTGTGAAACAGCTGGCGCTTGAACATGACATTCCGGTATATCAACCACTTCATTTTAAGTCTTCAACTGAAGAAGGTCTGGCTGCTCAGGCTGAGTTAAAAGCCTTGAATGCTGATGTGATGGTCGTAGCTGCCTATGGTCTGATTTTGCCGCAAGTGGTTCTGGATACGCCTAAATATGGTTGCCTGAATATTCATGGTTCACTGCTGCCACGCTGGCGCGGTGCTGCGCCGATCCAACGTGCAATTGCAACGGGTGATCACGAAACTGGCGTGACCATCATGAAAATGGCTGCCGGGCTGGATACCGGTGACATGATGTATAAAACCTTATGTCCTATCACTGCAGAAGATACCTCAGCCAGCCTGCACGATAAACTGGCTACCCAAGGTGCAGAAGCGATTGTAGCGGTACTGGAATCTGAAGAAAAATTACAACAGTATTTAGCCGCACGGGAAGTGCAGGATGAAGAACTTACCGTCTATGCTCATAAGCTATCTAAAGCAGAAGCCCGAATTGACTGGAGCTGTACTGCCTCTAATATTGACCGTAATATCCGTGCCTTTAATCCTTGGCCGGTGGCTTTTATCCCTCTGGATGAAAATAACAACCTGCGGGTTTGGGGTTCGGTACTCTCAGAAAAAAATGCACACTGTCATGCCGCTGGCACGATTCTGGCGATTGATAAACAGGGTGTGCATGTAGCCTGTGGTGATGAAAAAGCAGTGTGTCTCACTTCACTGCAATGGCCGGGCGGCAAACCGCTCAATCCGGTACAAATTAACCAGACCCAAAAATTACATGTAGGACAATTATTGGCATGAGTCATTCTGAATCAGGCACATCTCACCTTAACTTGCGTGCCCAAGTGATTCGTACCTTACTTGCTGTACAGCAAGGACAATCTCTGGCTAGCATTTTGCCGCTGCATTTAAAGAAAGTGGCTGACCGTGACCGTGCCCTGTTCCATGAACTGGTGTTGGGTACTTTACGTCAATGGTATGCACTTAAAAGTATTACCTTGCCTCTGCTAGTGAAGCCTTTAAATAATGACACGGTCGAAACCTGTCTCTATGTCGGCCTATACCAGTTACTGGAAACCCGAATCGCGCCACATGCTGCCATTTCTGAAACCGTGACTGCCGTAAAGCAACTTGGCTATCAGGCTTTAAGTGGCGTAGTGAATGCCATCCTGCGCCGTGTTTCACGTGAAACATCGGAATTTCAGGCAGCACTGGATCAGGCTCATGGCCTGCCAAGTTGGCTCTTTAAACGCCTGAAAAAAGACTGGCCAGAACAGCTCACTGAACTAAGTCATCAGTTAAAGCAGATTGCTCCACTGACCTTGCGCGTAAATGAACGTCAGGTTAGCCGCGAGGACTATCTGGAAATTCTGGAAGAGCACGAAATTCCGGCTCACGCCTGTACGATTTCTAAGGTCGGGATTATTCTCGATGCCAATGTACAAGTACCTGATTTGCCTGGTTTTGATATCGGTGGTTTTTCGGTACAGGATGAACATGCCCAGCTCTGCGCTACCTTATTGCCAAATCTGGATGACAAGTATGTTATTGATGCCTGTGCAGCACCGGGTGGTAAAACGGCGCATATTCTAGAAAAATATCAGCCGCGTAAACTGATTGCACTGGATCAGGATGCCAAGCGTTTAACACGTGTCACTGAAAATCTTGAACGTCTGTTACTGGAAGGCGATCATGTTGAAATTAAGGCTGCAGATGCCATTACCTGGCAGGCACCGGAACAGCTGGACTGTATCGTGCTGGATGCGCCATGTTCAGCCATCGGTGTAATGCGTCGCCATCCAGATATTCGTTTACTGCGTCATTCAACTGATATCACCCAGACGGTAGAGCTGCAAAAGCAGATTCTAGAAAATATGTGGCAGCAACTCAAAGTCGGTGGTACCCTGCTCTATATCACCTGTTCAATTCTCAAAGCAGAAAATGAACAGCAGATGGTCGAATTCTTTAGCAAACATCCCGAGGCTAAAGAAATTAAAATTGAGGCCGATTGGGGCATTGAACAGATCCATGGTCGTCAGCTGCTACCTAAAACCGGTCAAGGCGATGGCTTTTTCTATTGCCGGATTGAAAAGACTGCTTAAATGATATTGCTAAAAGAAAAGGTAGCTTCGGCTGCCTTTTTTATTGTCTTGATTTGAGATTATTATTGTACAAATTTAAAAATCACTAGACTGGTCGCCAGTGCCGCCATCCCACTGACCAGACCATACACGGTTTCATGACCTTTAGAAAAACGTTTTGCAGTCGGCAACAGTTCGTCTAGTGCCAGATAAACCATCACCCCACCAATGATCCCAAACACCATACCATAAATAGTATGGCTCATATATGGTGCCAGAATGAAATAGCCCAGCGCAGCGCCCAGAGGTTCAGCAAAACCTGAAACCAGACTGGCCACAAGTGCATAGTCTTTACGGCCTGTTGCACCATAAACCGGTAATGCAATTGCGACACCTTCAGGGATATTATGAATTGCAATGGCAACCGCCAAAGGTGCACCCAGTGCAGGACTTTCCAGCGTCGCAAAAAAAGTCGCCAATCCTTCTGGCAGGTTATGTGCACTAATCGCGAATAAGGCCAGCAGGCCGGTTCTTAGCAGTTGCGGCTGACTCAGATCCTGTTTCGATTGTGCCTCAATGGTTTCATGCGGATTAGGAACGAATCGATCCAGCAATAAGACCAGTACCACACCCAATAAAAAAGCAAAGGTGCCATAAGCAAAACCGGATTTTTCATCAAAGGCCAGGCTAAAAGAACTAATAGATTTATTTAAAATTTCTGTGAGCGAGACATAGATCATTGCTCCCGCAGCAAAGGCCAGTCCGAAGGCTAAAACCCGGTAATTCGGTTTTTTTAAGAACAGCACCAATCCCCCACCCACCAGGGTTGCCAGACCTGCTAAAAATGTCACTGCAAAAGCAGTATAGACTTGTGCATCAGTAACGGGAGCAATTCCCATAAGTCTGCCCATAAAAAAAGTCATTATCACCAAAGATGATAATGACTTTCATTTACAGCAACAATGTGTTTATGTGAAGATTTTTAGTCTTCTGGTTCTTCTGGATTTTTTGCCAGATGAATCACAGAAAGTACCAGACCACCCCATAATAAAACGATGGAGAAAATCATCATGATCAATGCAGATGTATTCATATTGGTTCTCCTAACTATGACGGTCTTTAACTAGACTGAGCAGAATGGCGCCCAGAATAAAGAATGCAAGGGTGCCCCCACCAATCGTCCATAGCGTACTTGCGGGATAACCACCATAGCCTTCTGCCATGATTGATTTCAGGGTTAAACCCAATGCCAGCAATAATGATAAAGGCGTGATCACTGTCAGCATGAACTTCCAGCTGGCACCCAGTTTCAGACTGGCAAACTCGTTCACATGTGTTTCCAGCTGTTTCATCAATGGACGACGGAACCAGGACAATAAAATAATCGAGAACAGTCCACCACCCACAATACCGATGTTATTGGCAAAGTAGTCAATAATGTCGACAAATGTAATGGCACTATGGGTCGAGAACATCAAGGTGGATACAACTGCTGAACCACCCGCAATAATCGTCACTGACTTGTTCTTTGACCAGCCCAGCTTGTCTTGGAATGCCGCAATTGGCACCTGCAGGATACTCACCATGGAAGTAATACCGGCTACAGTCAATGAACCAAAGAACAGGAAGCCAAACAGATCACCACCTGCACCTAAGCTGGAAATGATTTTCGGGAAGGCAATAAAGGCCAGACCGATACCACCAGATACCACATCTTCAACTTTCGCACCTGAACTGAACGCCATAAAACCAAGTGCTGCAAAAACCCCAATACCTGCCAGGATTTCAAACGACGAGTTAGCTAATGCCACCACGACACCTGAACCGGTCAGGTTTGTTTTACGTTTCAGGTAAGAAGCATAGGTCAACATAATCCCGAAGCCCACTGAGAGTGAGAAGAAGATGTGACCAAAAGCAGCCAGCCAGACTTTATAATTGGTCATGGCTTCCCAGTTTGGGGTAAAGAAGGCATTTAAGCCATCGACTGCACCCGGTAAACGTATCGCCTGAATCACCAGAATCGTGAATAAAATTACCAGCAAAGGCATAAAGATTTTATTCGCCAGTTCCACCCCACGGCGTACCCCACCGTAAAGAATCAGCATCACGGCTGCCCAAACGATCACCAGACCAAAGAACAGTACAGGGACGAAACCGAAGGTCAGGCCCTCACCATTTTGCAGGTAGCTATTGAAGAAAAAGGCTTGAGTATCTGTGCCCCATTGCTGCCCAAAGGAATAAATCATATAGCTGCCGGCCCAAGACAGGACGCTGGCATAATAAATCCCGATGATCAGGGTCACCATGACCTGCCACCAACCCAGAGATTCTGCATTCATGAGTTTTTTATAGGCCATCGGTGGTGCTTTGCGGAACTTATGTCCGACTGCATAATCTAAAAATAATAGAGGTAAACCTGCTGCAAAAATCGCAATCAGATAAGGAATCAGGAATGCCCCGCCACCGTTTTCATAGGCAACGTATGGAAAGCGCCAAATATTCCCCAAACCAACGGCAGAGCCAATGGCTGCAATAATAAATCCTGATCGTGCCGACCAATTCTCTCGAGTATCTGTCATAGAACACCTAAACTTTAAACTTCATTCAATACTGCTTGTTATGGTTTTGTCGCGAGCACTGAAGAAGCATTTCAATTATTTCGGGTGTTTGAATTAGAGTTATACCTTTTGGGCATCGAATTCTAATATACAAACAGGTCAGCTAGCCGGACAGCTTGCTTAAAGTCTGAGCAGAAGGCCGACCTTGTAGATGGTTCAACAATACTGACTTTTTCAAATTTTTTCTGTAATTTCTGCTTAAAACATTCTTTTTTTATAATCTATTCTTATCAAATGCTCAATAATTCTACGCTGAGCTCTTGATTTTATTAGTTATATGTATACAAACTTTTTGGAATATATTGTTTTTAAGTTTTACTACAGTTTTCAAGCAATTTTTCGCTCTTAACTCATCAAGTATTAAATAGAAATTGAAAAAGTGTTTTTGAATCTTTTTTGTTCATTTTCTTCTGAATAAAAACAGAGCTGTGTCTTAATTTATTCAGCCTATCTTTTCTGCCTAGCCTGCTGTCTTTTTGAGCAATAAAAAGCAAAATTCCACAACCGGCCTGCCTTATGCTGATTGTGGAATAGTACTGATTGATTCGGTCAGCTTAACATTTGATGACAAGCATACGTTCTTCCTGCATGTCACGAATCGCAGACTGAATGCCTTCACGGCCCAGACCAGAATCTTTGACACCGCCATAAGGCATATTATCAACACGGAATGACGGAATATCATTAATGATGACACCACCCACATGCAGATGATCCCAGGCATACATCATCTTCTGCAGATTTTGAGTATAGATACCGGCTTGCAGACCAAAGCGACTGCTATTAATACAGGCAATTCCTGATTCGAAATCGCTATAAGCTTCAATAATGGCGACTGGACCGAAAACTTCATTACGGTAAATTTCAAGTTGATGATCTACCTTTTCCAACAGAATCGGTTCAAACATCGCCCCTTTCACTTCACCACCGGTCAGTACATGGGCACCTTGCGCTACGGCATCTTCCATCCAGCGATGCAAACGTTTAGCTTCAGCTTCCTTGATCATTGGCCCCAGCAAAGTCGTTTCCAGATTCGGATCACCGGCTTTCAGATTTTGCAGTTTCTGAACCAGCTTGTCTTTCAGCTCTTCAAAAATATCCTGATGCACCAGAATACGTTGCACGCTGATACACACCTGCCCTGCATGACCATAAGCGCCACCAATCAGACGGTCAATCAGCTGTTCACTAAGTTCAGTATCTGGCTCAATCATCACTGCGGCATTGCCACCGAGTTCCAGTGTGACTTTTTTGCGGCCGGCACGAGCTTTCATATCCCAGCCCACGACATCGGAACCGGTAAAGCTTAGCAATTTAAAACGGTCATCTGTAACCAGTACATCCGCCAGATCACGTGGACATGGCAGAACTGAGAAGGCATTCTTCGGTAAATCAGTTTCTGCCAGAATCTCGGCAATTTTTAAGGCTGAAACTGGAGTCAGGCTCGCCGGTTTCAACACGAATGGACAACCTGCAGCAATTGCCGGCGCAATTTTATGTGCAGTCAGATTTAATGGAAAGTTAAACGGACTAATCAGGGATACAGCACCAATCGGTACCTGTTTCACCATGCCCTGATAGCCTGAAGCTGCAGCGGTGACTGCCAGAGGCAAAATACGGCCCTGATCCATCTGGGTGACCGCATCTGCCGCAATCTGGAAAGTATTGATCAAACGCTCTACTTCTGCACCGGCTGCTTTACGTGGCTTGCCACCTTCGGCAATCAGGATTTCAGTCAGTTCTTCACGGATTTCATTAAACCGCTTCACACAATGCAGCAGAATTTTCTGTTTCTGGAAAGGTTCCAATGCTGCCATTTCTGCTTCTGCCTGAGTCGCAGACTGAATTGCCTTTTCTAAAGTTTCAGCATCTGCCAGCGCGACACGAGCATAAAGCTCCTGACTATATTTATGTTTGACCTCCAGCCATTCACCCGTTTGTACCTGCTGTCCTGCCACATATAATGGATAGTCTTGATGATATTGTGCTGCTGTTGATCCCATTATTCTGCCCTTCACATTAGCATATACATTTTAGAAATTACCTATATCATGCACTTACTGATTACGTTTAAGAAGATGTATTTAGGTAACAAAATCGCTCAATTTAAAGAAAGCGTAAGGAAAATTAGAAATGCGTACACAATTATTCACTGCATTATTACTAGGATTAGGACTGAGCAGCATAGGCCATGCTGATGTGATTGGTCTTAAAGCAGATGCCAGCTACTGGAATTTTGACGGTTATAGCCAGTCTGCCAATGCCGACAAACAGGACCTTGATCGCCAAGGTACAGCACAACTGTCGGTTGCATTTGAACATCCAGTACCACTACTGCCAAATGCCAAAATCAAATATGTGAATCTGGACAGCAATAGCGAACAAAGCACCCCGCTGAGTGCTGCCGATATCGAACTCAATAATATCGACTATATTCTGTATTACGAACTGCTGGATACCATTGCCCATGCTGATATCGGTGCAGGTCTGACTAATCTGGATGGTACAGTCAGAAATCTGAATGCAGGTGCCCTGACTCAGTACGATCTAGATGAATACAGTCCATTACTCTATGCTACAGCTGGGGTAAAACTGCCATTTACTGGCATGAGTGCTAAAGCTGAAGCGGTTTACAGTCATGGTAGCGATATTAAAAAGACTGATGTTCAGGCTGAACTACAATATGACTTTATTGATAACCTGCTGGTCGATGTAGGGGCTAAAGTTGGCTATCGCATCATGAATATTGATGCCGAACAAAATAATGCGCCAGATTTGGAACTGGAATTTAAAGGCCCTTATATCGGCTTAGATATACACTTCTAAGGAATATAATGACTTATGAAAATTGGCCTTCACTCTGTAAGCCCATACGTACAAAGATAGATGTCATCGACGTCTATGCCAGCTTTCAGGTTCAGACTATTCTACAAACATACAGAGCAGCAAGCTCAAATACCTAAAAACAAGAAGAATAAAGTAGTGCACCAGGACGTGAGGTACGACAGGAGTTATACCTAGACACGAGATACGAAAAAAGCCCCAACAGGATGTTGGGGCTTTTTTATCTATAAACTCTTAGCATTGTTTAACAGTTCCGAGCTAAAAATCCAACATTGTAAGAATCGCCTTGTTGTTAATCTGAAAATCCTCACATTTTTTGGGAACAGCAATCATGGTAAAAAAGGTCCTCTTTATTACTTCAAACCAAGGCGTTGAACATGATGAACTGGTCGAGCCTTTAAATTTTCTAAAATCCAAAGGATTTGAAGTGATTCATGCGGCAGAAAAAAATGAAGAGGTGGCAACAGTAAAAGGCGATACTAAAGCTGCTACCTCATATACGCCTGATACCGGTTTTGATCATGTCACACTGGATGATTATGATCTCTTGGTTGTTCCTGGTGGCACTGTGAATGCAGATACTTTAAGAATTAATGAATCTGCCCAGAAAATCGTGCAGCATTTTGCTGATCAGCAAAAACCAATTGCCGCAATCTGTCATGCGCCATGGGTTCTGATTGATGCACAGCGAATTAAGGATAAAAACCTGACTTCATACAAGAGCCTCAAACTGGATCTGGAAAATGCCGGTGGTAAATGGGTCGATGAACAGGTTCACCGTTGCAATACTGGCGACTGGGTACTGATTACTTCACGTAATCCGGATGACATTCCTGCTTTCAATGACGCTATCTTAAAAGAACTGGAGGGCGATGCGGCCTAAGTTCAAACCATAAAAAGCCTCCATCTGGAGGCTTTTTTATTTTCTTGATCTTATTTTATTTAAATACCGCCTTTCAGGCTTTTTAGATAAGCCACTACATCTTTATTACCGGCCATTTCTGCCAGTTCTAAAGCGGTATAGGTACTGCGATGATCGACATCTGCACCTTTGCTGACCAAGAGTTTCACTACTTCCAGATGATCATTTTCAGCTGCCGCATGTAAGGCACTATAGCCTTCTTCATCGGCAGAGTTGACATCCAAACCTTCCTGCAAGGCTTGTTCGACCTGTTCAATATCACCTAAAGATGCCCAATACACCAGTTCAGGAAGATGCAGCTCGTCATCATCTTCAGGGATTGGGGAGAATGATTTAATAGTCATAACTGTTTACCTGATTTTTTAATTATGAAATGGTTGATTTTACTCAGCCAACATCATGAAAGTTCATCATATATAAATCTTTGATTAATTACTTTTGAATTTTTTTAATAGCTCTTCGCTTCCTGAAAGTACTGACAAGGCCATATCAATCATTAGTTTTTTTCCTGACTCGATATTATTAACATCAATATCTTCCAGATTAGCATCGGCAAAATCTGGATTGATTGCCATTTCAAAATTAATAATCCACCAGTTTTCAATTTTATGAATCAATTGATATGTACATAGAAAGTTTTGCATAAGGTCTTTTATTTCACCATTGAAAAACTATATTACTCATTTCATGTGCTAAATAGTTTCTATAACTTTTTAAGGCCTCAATATTTTCTTTATCTTCTTTATTAATGACTCCATTCTCTATTAACCAAGAAATAGAAGCGTAGAGGTGATTTTTATGTCTTGATAAAACTTTTGTTCTATATTCTTCCTCTCCTTCTAAATCCTTAGCACCAATTAAAGTCATAGCATAAAAGTCTTTGAGTCGATTAATAATTGAATCTTTCAACATTTCATAAATAGTTATGTACATCGAAATATTAATTAGTCGATCTTTAAATACTTCAGGATTTAAAAAGTTTTCCCATTGCTCGCGATAGTCCATTTTTTAATAACTTTTAAACTCATAATTTTTTAATCTAAATTGCTTTAGATGAACAGTAAATAAAAAAGCCCCCTTTCGGGGGCTTCTTATTTCAAGCTAGGTTTTAAGCTTTTGCAGGAACGGTATCTGCTGAACCAATCTTTTCAGATTCATCTTCATGCATGATGAGAGCAACCGCAATAGCTGTAATCAGTACCGGTAAACCGACTGCCATAAAGTTAAAGTGTGCAGGCAGGTTCATACCCAGTAAGCCACCGATCAGGATCGGGCCAACAATCGCACCCATACGACCAATCGCAGATGACCAGCCAATACCTGTCGAACGTACTGCCAACGGGTAGAATTGTGCAACATAGCTGTATAGCAACATTTGCGAACCAATTGATGCTGCACCAGCCAGAAACACCAGAATGTAAAGCAGGAACTGGTTAGATGCAAAGCCCATTGAGCTCATCACAATCGCACCCATCATACCGAGGAACATCAATACCGGTTTCAGGTGGAAACGGTCAGCCAAAATACCACCGCCCACAATACCAACCACTGCACCTACGTTCATTGCCATCATGAACATCAGGCTGTTATCCATTGAGTAACCCGCTGCCATCATCAGCTTCGGTAACCAGCTGCTCAGCGCATACATGGTTAGTAGGCAAGTGAAGAAAGCGACCCAGAACAATAACGTATTTACTGCACGGCCACGACGGAACAGGCTCACCACGTTTGCTGCTTCAGGTACATTTTCCTGTGGCAGTTTAAAGATGGTAGTTTCTGTAACACTTAGATTTGGAGCCAAACGACGTACAATTTGACGTGCTTTTTCCTGTTTGTTGTCTTTGACAATAAAGGCTAAAGATTCCGGCAAGAACTTCCAGATCACTGGTAATAAGAATAATGGAATACCTGCGATAAAGAACATGATTTGCCAACCAAAACTTGGGGTAAACCATGAACCCAATAAGGCAGCCATCACACCACCTACCGCATAACCACTGAACATGGTCGTCACCAAGGTACTACGCATTTTTTGTGGTGCATATTCAGAGGTCAGTGCCACCAGGTTTGGCATTACACCACCAATACCCAGACCGGCAAGGAAGCGTAAAATACCGAACTCAGTCGGGTTTGAAGCAAAACCACCAGCAAAGGTCAGGCCACTGAATAACACGATACAGATCATGATCACTTTTTTACGGCCAATTTTATCTGCCAGAGAACCAAAGATCATCGCGCCAAACATCATGCCGGCAAGCGCAGTACTGGCAAGCATTCCCGCTTGAACGGCACTTAGGCCCCAGTCCTGCATTAATAAAGGTAAAACAACACCATTGATTGCTAAATCGTAGCCGTCAAACAAGATAATGAGTAAACACCAAGCAACTACATTGAAGTGAAAAGGCGTAAATTTCGCATTATCGACTACAGAATTTATATCTACTGTTTCCGTTGTCATCGTTCTCATCTCCCATGAGTACTTGTCCATAAAATCCTTTTGAATATCCGGGGGGAATATTCAAGTTTCAGCAATATACGCAAGTGAGATTTAGTGCACAATAAGACCAAATGATGGAGCAATTTCAGCCATAAAATAGCGGCTATTTGTGTGATTTATCACATTTTTATAAAGCTAAATAATTGAATAATTAGACATTTATTATTCTCATTAAAATGCTTATATAAATAGTCTATAGACCAATGATTTTTTGATTTATTCAATTTTTTATGAATGATTTTTATACTTTAAACAAAAGATCCCTTTCTTATGAAAGGGATCTTTTGACTCAATTCAGATTTATAGCAAGTGGATTGGCAAAAAGTGACTAGGTTTTAATAGAATTCAGCTTCTGTTTCGCCAGTAAGGTCTCAGCATTCCGTTCTGCATTCAGATCTTTACGTACAATCATCGCCACTGAAATCGCGCCGATAATGGCTGGAATCGCAACAGCCAAGAAGTTCATTTTATGTGGCAGCTCCATACCCAACAGGAATCCAATAATAATTGGACCAACGATTGCCCCTACCCGACCAACTGCAGACGCGCAACCAATACCAGTAGAGCGGATTGCCAATGGATAGTACTGAGCCACGAAACTATAGAGCAGAATACTACTACCAATTGCCGAAGCACCCGCAGCAGCGACTAACAGATAGATCACAGCCCGTGGAGAATTAAAGCCTAATCCAACTAGGGATACAGCACCTAGCAGGAACATGCCAATAATGACGGGTTTCAGATGGAAACGATCCGCCAGAATACCACCACCAATGGTTCCAACCACTGCACCAATATTCATCGCCATCAGGAACATTAAACTGTTACCCAGAGAATAACCCGCTGCCATCATCAGTTTTGGTAACCAGCTACCCAATGCGTAGACCATAAGCAGACACATAAAGAAGCAGCACCAGAATAATAAGGTACTCATGCTACGACCCTGCTTAAATAAAGCGGCAATAGAAGCATCGGGTGCATGCACTTCATTCAGTACAAACTGCGTACTTGCAGTGACATTTTGCTCAGGACTGATCTGTTGAACAATTTTGCTAGCCTTTTCATTTTGCTGTTTTTTTACCAGGAAAGTTAAAGATTCTGGTAAATACAAATACAGTATAGGCAGCATCAATAATGGAATACCTGCGATATAGAACATGATTTCCCAACCAAAACTTGGGGTAAACCAGGCACCTAATAACGCCGCCATAATCCCGCCGACTGCATAGCCACTAAACATGGTAGTGACTAAGGTACTGCGCATTTTTTGTGGTGCATATTCAGAAGTTAATGCGACCAGATTCGGTAAAACACCGCCAATACCTAAGCCGGCAATAAAACGCAGGATGCCAAATTCAGTCGGACCAGAGGCAAACCCGCCCCAGAACGTAAATCCACTGAATAAGGTCACACAAATCAGGATGACATTTTTTCGTCCAATTTTATCTGCCAGCATACCGAAGAGCATGGCACCAAACATCATGCCCGCCAGAGCAGTACTCGCAAGCATTCCGGCCTGAACTGCCGTCATATTCCATTCTTGCATCAGTAGAGGTAAAGCAACACCGTTGATTGCCAGATCATAACCGTCAAAAATAACGACAAATACGCACCAAAGTACGATCTTTAAATGAAAAGGTTTAAACTTTGCTTCATCCACTACAGCATTCACATTCACTGTTGTTGCTGTCATTTTTTCTCACCTCCAATTGTGAGCTTTTTTATTCTATGAAAAAATGAACGTTCATTCACTTTTGTATATAAAATGGATGATTCTTTAAACCTTGTCTACTGCAAAACTTACCAAGTTAGATGTTTTTAATAAAATTTAGGCTAAAGTCGTAAATTGAATAATTTTTAGACAGACCAATGAGAAAATAAGGCGAAGTTAATTAATTATACTTTTCACGTTATTTATATTTTTATTATCTAGGTACAATTAGGAGGTTATTTACTTGTTTTTCTAGAAACCCCACGCATAAAAAAAAGCCCCCTACGTAAGCAGAGGGCTTTTGGAATAATGAGCTGGCGATGACTTACTCTCACATGGGAGACCCCACACTACCATCAGCGCTAAGAGGTTTCACTTCTGAGTTCGGGAAGGGATCAGGTGGTTCACTCTTGCTATGGTCGCCAGCACAACTGTTTATGGATACTTGCTTTGGTCTTATGTCTCACTTTTCAGTGTATGCCAATGCTTTTTCCAAATGAGTTACTAACAGGTATATCTGAGTTAATTTAAGGTGTTCATTGTATCTAGCTTTTGAACTAAATCAAGTTGCTTCGATTATTTGTGAATCAATTGATGCTTTATATACAACTGCTTGGGTGTTGTATAGTCAAGCCTCACGAGCAATTAGTATTGGTCAGCTTCACATATCGCTATGCTTCCACATCCAACCTATCAACGTCGTAGTCTTCAACGGCTCTTTAGGAGACATAAAGTCTCGGGGAAATCTTATCTTGAGGTAGGCTTCCCGCTTAGATGCTTTCAGCGGTTATCCCTTCCGAACATAGCTACCCGGCGATGCGACTGGCGTCACAACCGGTACACCAGAGGTTCGTCCACTCTGGTCCTCTCGTACTAGGAGCAGATCCTCTCAAATTTCCAGCGCCCACGGTAGATAGGGACCGAACTGTCTCACGACGTTCTAAACCCAGCTCGCGTACCTCTTTAAATGGCGAACAGCCATACCCTTGGGACCTGCTTCAGCCCCAGGATGAGATGAGCCGACATCGAGGTGCCAAACACCGCCGTCGATATGAACTCTTGGGCGGTATCAGCCTGTTATCCCCAGAGTACCTTTTATCCGTTGAGCGATGGCCCTTCCATACAGAACCACCGGATCACTAAGACCTACTTTCGTACCTGCTCGACTTGTGGGTCTCGCAGTTAAGCGCGCTTTTGCCTTTATACTCTACGCGTGATTTCCGACCACGCTGAGCGCACCTTCGTACTCCTCCGTTACTCTTTAGGAGGAGACCGCCCCAGTCAAACTACCCACCAGACATGGTCCTCGCTCCCGATCAGGGAGCAGAGTTAGAACCTCAATATTACCAGGGTGGTATTTCAAGGACGGCTCCATGGCAACTAGCGTCGCCACTTCAAAGCCTCCCACCTATCCTACACAAGTAAGATCAAAGTTCAATGTCAAGCTGCAGTAAAGGTTCACGGGGTCTTTCCGTCTAGCCGCGGGTACACCGCATCTTCACGGCGAATTCGATTTCACTGAGCCTCTGCTGGAGACAGCGCCGCCATCATTATGCCATTCGTGCAGGTCGGAACTTACCCGACAAGGAATTTCGCTACCTTAGGACCGTTATAGTTACGGCCGCCGTTTACTGGGGCTTCGATCAAGAGCTTCGCTTACGCTAACCCCATCAATTAACCTTCCAGCACCGGGCAGGCATCACACCCTATACGTCCACTTTCGTGTTTGCAGAGTGCTATGTTTTTAATAAACAGTTGCAGCGGCCTGGTTTCTGAGGCTGCCAACAGCTCAAGGAGCAAGTCCTATCACCGCCGGCAGCGTACCTTCTCCCGAAGTTACGGTACCATTTTGCCTAGTTCCTTCAGCAGAGTTCTCTCAAGCGCTTTGGTCTACTCGACCTGACCACCTGTGTCGGTTTCGGGTACGATTCCAGTGTAACTGAAGCTTAGAGACTTTTCCTGGAAGTATGGTATCAGCCACTTCACCAGTAAACTGGCTTGCTATCAACTCTCAGCATAGAGCACCCCGGATTTGCCTAAGATGCATGCCTACTGTCTTCCACCTGGACAACCAACGCCAGGCTGACTTAACCTTCTCCGTCCTCTCATCGCATTACACTGAAGTATTGGAATATTAACCAATTTCCCATCGACTACGCCTCTCGGCCTCGCCTTAGGGGTCGACTCACCCAGCCCCGATTAACGTTGGACTGGAACCCTTGGTCTTTCAGCGAACGGGTTTTTCACCCGTTTTGTCGTTACTCACGTCAGCATTCGCACTTCTGATACCTCCAGCAGACTTCTCAATCCACCTTCATCGGCTTACAGAACGCTCCCCTACCACTTGCAATAAATTGCAAATCCGCAGCTTCGGTACATAGTTTTAGCCCCGTTACATCTTCCGCGCAGGCCGACTCGACTAGTGAGCTATTACGCTTTCTTTAAAGGGTGGCTGCTTCTAAGCCAACCTCCTAGCTGTCTATGCCTTCCCACATCGTTTCCCACTTAACTATGATTTAGGGACCTTAGCTGGCGGTCTGGATTGTTTTCCTCTTGACTACGGACGTTAGCACCCGCAGTCTGTCTCCCGGATAGTACTCATTGGTATTCGGAGTTTGCATCGGTTTGGTAAGTCGGGATGACCCCCTAGCCGAAACAGTGCTCTACCCCCAATGGTATTCGTCCGAGGCGCTACCTAAATAGCTTTCGGGGAGAACCAGCTATCACCGAGTTTGATTAGCCTTTCACCCCTATCCACAAGTCATCCCCTGGCTTTTCAACGACAGTGGGTTCGGTCCTCCAGTTAGTGTTACCCAACCTTCAACCTGCTCATGGATAGATCACCCGGTTTCGGGTCTATACCCAGCAACTATACGCCCTATTAAGACTCGATTTCTCTACGGCTCCCCTATGCGGTTAACCTCGCTACTGAATATAAGTCGCTGACCCATTATACAAAAGGTACGCAGTCACCACACGAAGTGGCTCCCACTGCTTGTATGCATGCGGTTTCAGGATCTATTTCACTCCCCTCACAGGGGTTCTTTTCGCCTTTCCCTCACGGTACTGGTTCACTATCGGTCAGTCAGGAGTATTTAGCCTTAGAGGATGGTCCCCCTATATTCAGACAAGGTTTCACGTGCCTCGCCCTACTCGACATCATCATATCAGCCCTTTCGTGTACAGGACTATCACCCACTATGGTTGCACTTCCCAGAGCATTCCACTAAAACTGATATGACTTAATGGGCTGTTCCCCTTTCGCTCGCCGCTACTGAGGGAATCTCAATTGATTTCTTTTCCTACGGATACTGAGATGTTTCACTTCTCCGCGTTCGCCTCATAAACCTATGTATTCAGTTTATGATACCGACCTTATAGCCGGTGGGTTTCCCCATTCAGACATCTCCGGATCACAGGATATTTGCCGCCTCCCCGGAGCTTTTCGCAGGCTATCACGTCTTTCTTCGCCTCTGACTGCCAAGGCATCCACCACATGCACTTAATTACTTGACTATACAACCCCAAACAGTCGTTACACCTACAAGTCAGTGTAGCAACGTAGTTGTTTGCGATCTTGTGAACTTAATCACTGTACAGCTTCAATTAGATTCATATACCAAAACGCTTGATTCAGTTAATTTCGCTAGTTCTCATTCAATCACTTCAACAGTCAATCTTGCGATCTCCTGTTTCCGCTCTTGCATGAGTATGAACAAATTATTTCAACTCAAATATATTCTGTTAATGATTTAATGCATCCTCGTCGGACTGCATTACTGTGATAAATCACAGAATTTAATAAGACGCGCATACTACGCTAACTTCTTACTAAATTCTATAATCTAGTCAACTAACTGGTTACCACTTAGGCATTCACCTCATTCATTTTCAAAACAGTGTTTTGCAAATGAATTCGTGGTGGAGACTAGGAGAGTCGAACTCCTGACCTCCTGCGTGCAAAGCAGGCGCTCTACCAACTAAGCTAAGTCCCCAGCTTATCATATAGGATTCAATGTTCTGATTTTCTGCTTTACTCTGCAATTACTTGCTTCGTCAGGAGTGGTGGGTCTGACAAGACTTGAACTTGTGACCCCACGCTTATCAAGCGTGTGCTCTAACCAACTGAGCTACAGACCCTCAGATACATCGTCATGAAGAACAACTTGTTGTGGATTCTTACCAATCGTCAATCTTTCGTTAAGGAGGTGATCCAGCCGCAGGTTCCCCTACGGCTACCTTGTTACGACTTCACCCCAGTCATCGGCCACACCGTGGTAAGCGTCCTCCTTGCGGTTAGACTAGCTACTTCTGGTGCAACAAACTCCCATGGTGTGACGGGCGGTGTGTACAAGGCCCGGGAACGTATTCACCGCGGCATTCTGATCCGCGATTACTAGCGATTCCGACTTCACGCAGTCGAGTTGCAGACTGCGATCCGGACTACGATCGGCTTTTTGAGATTAGCATCTGCTCGCGCAGTAGCAACCCTTTGTACCGACCATTGTAGCACGTGTGTAGCCCTGGCCGTAAGGGCCATGATGACTTGACGTCGTCCCCGCCTTCCTCCAGTTTGTCACTGGCAGTATCCTTAAAGTTCCCACCCGAAGTGCTGGCAAATAAGGAAAAGGGTTGCGCTCGTTGCGGGACTTAACCCAACATCTCACGACACGAGCTGACGACAGCCATGCAGCACCTGTATCAGAGTTCCCGAAGGCACCAATCCATCTCTGGAAAGTTCTCTGTATGTCAAGGCCAGGTAAGGTTCTTCGCGTTGCATCGAATTAAACCACATGCTCCACCGCTTGTGCGGGCCCCCGTCAATTCATTTGAGTTTTAGTCTTGCGACCGTACTCCCCAGGCGGTCTACTTATCGCGTTAGCTGCGCCACTAAAGCCTCAAGGGCCCCAACGGCTAGTAGACATCGTTTACGGCATGGACTACCAGGGTATCTAATCCTGTTTGCTCCCCATGCTTTCGCACCTCAGTGTCAGTATTAGGCCAGATGGCTGCCTTCGCCATCGGTATTCCTCCAGATCTCTACGCATTTCACCGCTACACCTGGAATTCTACCATCCTCTCCCATACTCTAGCTAACCAGTATCGAATGCAATTCCCAAGTTAAGCTCGGGGATTTCACATTTGACTTAATTAGCCACCTACGCGCGCTTTACGCCCAGTAAATCCGATTAACGCTTGCACCCTCTGTATTACCGCGGCTGCTGGCACAGAGTTAGCCGGTGCTTATTCTGCGAGTAACGTCCACTTATCCCAGGTATTAACCAGGTAAGCCTCCTCCTCGCTTAAAGTGCTTTACAACCAAAAGGCCTTCTTCACACACGCGGCATGGCTGGATCAGGGTTCCCCCCATTGTCCAATATTCCCCACTGCTGCCTCCCGTAGGAGTCTGGGCCGTGTCTCAGTCCCAGTGTGGCGGATCATCCTCTCAGACCCGCTACAGATCGTCGCCTTGGTAGGCCTTTACCCCACCAACTAGCTAATCCGACTTAGGCTCATCTATTAGCGCAAGGTCCGAAGATCCCCTGCTTTCTCCCGTAGGACGTATGCGGTATTAGCGTCCCTTTCGGAACGTTGTCCCCCACTAAATAGGCAGATTCCTAAGCATTACTCACCCGTCCGCCGCTAGGAATCAGGTGCAAGCACCCTATCCCCGCTCGACTTGCATGTGTTAAGCCTGCCGCCAGCGTTCAATCTGAGCCATGATCAAACTCTTCAGTTAAAATCATTTCGAGCTTTATAAGTAAAATTCTTAAACTTGGCTCATCAATTTCCTGACTTAAATTTCGCTCAAATAAACTTCGAGTAATTCAAACCAATCAATCAATGAAAATAATTTCGATCAATCAACCAGTAAAAATCCACACAAGTTGTTCTTCATAATCTCTTAATGATCTTTCTAACATCTCGTCAATGCCAGAAGCTGGACTTCGATAAACCTAACAACTCAGCAATCTGCTTCGCTCGTTTCCGTCTATCTCGTCGGTATGAGCTCATTATAGGGCAATTTCTTACACAAGCAAGTGCTTTTAACGCACACCAATCATGACTGTTTCATTTTTATGCACCAAATTGGTTCATTTTTCTACTAATTGTTACATAAGTTCATAATATTCCAAATAAAATACTAACAAAACATTTATGTTTTATTTTTCACTTACTTTTTCACGATTGGTGTTTTAATGGTCACACTGTTGATTTTTACAGCTGTTTTCGGAACGTCCTGATGCATACCATAGTTCTGAGTAGGCACTTGAGCGATCTTATCGACTACTTCCATACCTTTAGTAACCCGGCCAAACACTGCATATCCGGCATTTCTTGGTGAACGGTCCAGAAAACTGTTATCTACCAGGTTAATAAAGAACTGCGCTTTAGCCGAATTAGGATCATTAGTACGTGCCATAGCCAAAGTGCCACGTTTGTTTTGCAAACCATTATCTGATTCATTCTTGATTGAAGCTTTATTATTGGCTTTTTCCTGCATGTTGAGATCAAAGCCTCCGCCCTGAATCATGAAGCCTGGAATGACCCGATGGAAGATGGTTCCTGTATAGAAGTTGCTTTTGACATATTCTTCAAAGTTTTTCACCGTAATCGGTGCTTTGTCATTAAAGAGTTCAATTTCGATATTACCGGATGAGGTCTTCATCTCGATCAGGGTATTGGCAGCAAAACTTGGCAAGCTAAATGCGATCAACGCGATAGCAGGCAATGATTTTTTTAACATTTTTTAACTCATCTACTGATAAAGAAAGGTTGGGATTCACAACATATTAATCTTTCATGACTAATAATGCAGTGACCTGCCGACTAAAGACAAGAGAATAATAATGAGCCATGCATTACTACAGGAGAAAAGCGTCCATCAATTTCCGCCTTGGCATTTGCAGGGGAAGGGTTTTATTCTGAATTACTGGATTACCCCTCATTTTATTCGTGAATTTCAGAGTTTTCGGATTGCGCCATCTCCACTCGGCCGTGTCGTTCAGGTTCTATTGGTGCGCTATCATCATTCTCCTGTGGGTCCTTATGATGAATTGCTAATTATGGATCATCCTTTAATTAGCAGACGGCGTCTTTCGACTATTCCGAAAATTTATGTCTCTACCCATGAATCTATTGTGCATGGTCAGCACTTGTGGGGCATTCCTAAAGAATATGCAGAGTTTGATTGGCAACAACAAGGACAGGAAACGATTTGTCGCATAACTCATCGTGCAAAGCATGACGCTTAGTCTTAAAAAACCTAAATCTCCTCGTTCTTTCTATTTAAATAGTCATCATCTTCCAAGCTCCATGCTAAAAATCCGGCAAACCTGGAAATCCCAGCATTATCAGTTTAGCCCTCAATTTCGGGGTTATTTATCCAAGCTTATTCAGACAGAGTGGCAAGATACTCAGGATATATTCCCGGATTTTTCTAAAGCTAAATATTTACAAAGCTTTTATGTGCCTAAATTTAATTTAGTCTTTCCAGAAGCCAAGATCCATAAAAAATAAAAAAGGTGTTTCACGTGAAACACCTTAATTACATCTATTTTTGAATCAGATCTTTTTGTCCAGGAATTTACGGAAATTCTTGCTGAGTTCAATGACCTGCTTTTTAGAACGTTTATGAATTGGGGTCAGATTGATAAAACCGTGTGCCTGATCCGTATATTCCTGATAATACACTCGCACCCCATTCTCACGTAACTTCAGAGCATAGATTGAACCTTCATCATGCAGCACATCATGACGGGCGGTAATCACATAGGCAGGTGACAGATTCTTTAGTTCACCATAGGTCGGTGAAATCAGCGGATCATCCAGTTCGACTTGATGTGTTTCAGCATATAACTTGGTTACCAGATCAATATCCTGAGCTGAAAGTACCAGGCCCTGATTATAGGCATAAAAAGAAGGATGGCGGCTTTTAAAATCGACAGCCGGGTAAAGCAATAACTGTGCGCGAGGTGCATAGATTTTATTGGCACTCCGCTGCGCAACCACTGCCGCCAGATTTCCACCTGCACTATCCCCTGCCACTACAATCTGGTTTTTATAGATTTTCAGCTGCTTGATGTTTTGATGTACCCAAGCCAGAGCATCTTCACAGACCTGTACCATCTGCAAAGGACTGTATTCTGGCGTTAGCGGATAAGCCACGCTGAGCACTTGCACCTTGGCATGCACCGCCAATAAACGGCAGAACTCATCATGTGTATCCAGACCACCCACTATAAATGCACCGCCATGATAGAAAATGACCATCGGCAATTTTTTCTGTGGTGCCGGATGATAATGTCGGGCAAAGATAGTGCCATTTTGCAATGGCAGACGCAGATCCTCGACTGCCTTGACCGGTGTCGGTTTTGCCTGAATAGCTTTCATGCGTTCATCAAACAGTTGACGTGATTGCACCGCATCTTCACTAATAAAACTGTGCTGTCCCTGTTTGATCTGAGTCGCCATCAAGCATTTTATATAAGGATCCAAATCAGGATAGTCATAAGGATAATCCAATGCTTTTACCAGACGTTCTTGTGCAAAGCTCGGCAGGCAATCCAGCAAACGTGCTGCAGTGCCCTGCCCCTTATCCATTACAAATTTTGTGACCGGATTATTCGCACCCATGAGTTTTCATCCTTTTCCCATAATTCTTCATTTTTTCTACATGATTAGGGTTTTAGTGACCATATTCTTATATAAGACTTAATATCAATGTACATAGATCATCTGCCAAATACGCTAACCTGAATTTAATCAGATGTCATTGAGAGTTTAAGTGAGATTTTTACAGCACTTTTGCGACTTTAATGTAGAAGTCTGTATAAAAGGAGATAGCTTATGGCGATAAAAATAATAACGGTATCTTTAGCCACTGCATTTTTAGCCGTAGGCTGTGTGGCTTTTCCTGATGATGGTTATTATGACGGACGTTATGACCGTCACGATCGAGGTTATGATTATCGTTATGATCAAGACCGTCGCTATGACCGGCAACGCTGGGAATACGAACAGCAGCGTAAAAGACTGGAACTGGAACGTCGCAAAAATATTCAGCAGCGTAACTGGGAACAGGAACGGCGTCGGCAAATAGAACTGGACCGGCGTAAAACTCAACTGGAACGACAACGTCTGGAACAGCAACGCAAAAATCTGAGTAATCAGCGTCAGAAACAGGCGCAGGCCGAACGTAAACGTCGCCAGCAGCTGGAACAACGTAAGAAAGTGGGAGAACAGCAGCGTAAACGGGTTCAGCAAAACCGCTCTAATAATCCACGCTGGAATGATCAGCGACGTAAACAAGAACAGCAGCGACCACATAATCGTCGTGATTAGGCAGAATATTAAATAAAAAGAGAGGCCCTGATTTAAATCAGGGCTTTTTTATGGACTGAGTTTTATAGTTTTGATCTCATTCCAGTCATTTTCTTTTAATAGAAGAAATGTTTTCACTCAGCATAGTCTTGATGAAGATGATCCCATTTTATAAGTCGAAAATCGTAGCAAATTTCAGGCAAAAAAAAGGCTTATCTAGAGAAAAGATAAGCCACGAAAACACATTTCTAAAAAAGAGAAGAAACTACAGCGATAGAATCTGAAATGAATAATATAGCGTTGCTCATTTTTTTTGTAATACTTTATTGCTTAGTTATTAATCGCTTTTATGTCTAAAAAATAATCTGGACAAAAAGAAGCCGGACCATATGTGAGGGATCCGACTGGAAAAACAGTTTAAAAAATAAGGCAACAGCAACCTGGTTCAGCTCTCTCCTCCGAACAAGGTCGCTGTTAATGACGCCATGATGTACCGGTCTTAAAAATATTTAAAACAGATAAAAATTATTATTCCTATCTAAAAATACGATGCTGCTTTTATTAAAGTCATTAAATCCAAATAAATCTTAAAATTAATCTGTATTTGTGCTTGAATTTTTTGCCCCTGCCCCGATTTCTTTAAATAATTAAAAATTTCAATCATGGCAGTTCAGTATTAACGCAGTTAACTCTGACGCCCAAGGACTGTACATGTTTAAGAACCCATTTAAACGGAGTAAATCAATGGCGACTGAGCAAAACGATCAAGCTCAAGAACTTGAGCAAGAGCAAACGGAACAACAAACAGCTCAAGCTGAACCTGAACAAGCTGAAGTTACCGTTGAGTCTTTACAGGAACAAATCGCACAGCTTGAAGGCGATTTAAAACTGGAAAAAGCACGTACTGCAAATGCCGTATATGAGGCACAAAAAAGTGTAGAACGCATTCAGCGCGAATCAGAAAAGCATAAAGATACTGTTTTGGAAAAGTTCTCTAAAGAGCTGTTAGAAACTGTAGATAACCTGGAACGTGCAATTCTCGCTGCGGGTGAAGAACAAGGCCCGTTACGGGAAGGCGTAGAACTAACCTTAAAAGGTTTACTGACAACATTAGAAAAATTTGGTGTGGTCGTAGTTGATACCGAGAATGGTTTTAATGCCGAGTTACATCAGGCAGTCGGTATTGCACCAGATGCCAAAGCCAATGAGATCGGTACAGTCTTGCAAAAAGGTTATGCCCTGAACGGCCGTTTATTACGTCCTGCAATGGTTATGGTTGGCGCTTAAGCTAAATAAATTCGGGAGTTTGTGAAATTTTTTCTAAAAACTTACTTGAAAAAAATTGAACGGCTCTCATATCGGATAATAAGTGTAAATCACAAAAAAATTTTTGAGGAAACATCCAAATGGCTAAAATCATTGGTATTGACTTAGGTACTACAAACTCATGTGTTGCAGTACTTGAAGGCGACAAAGTTAAAGTTATCGAAAACGCTGAAGGCGCACGTACAACTCCATCTATTATTGCGTACAAAGATGGTGAAATTCTGGTCGGTCAATCAGCTAAACGCCAAGCGGTAACGAACCCTAAAAACACATTATTCGCGATCAAACGTCTGATCGGTCGTCGTTATGAAGACCAGGCAGTACAAAAAGATATCGGTCTGGTGCCATACAAAATCATCAAAGCAGACAATGGCGATGCTTGGGTTGAAGTAAACGATAAGAAACTTGCACCACAACAGATCTCTGCAGAAGTTCTGAAAAAAATGAAGAAAACTGCAGAAGACTATCTGGGTGAAACAGTGACTGAAGCGGTGATTACTGTTCCTGCTTACTTCAACGATGCACAACGTCAAGCAACTAAGGATGCAGGTAAAATCGCAGGCCTAGAAGTTAAACGTATCATCAACGAACCAACTGCTGCTGCTCTTGCGTTCGGTATGGACAAGAAAGAAGGTGACCGTAAAGTTGCTGTATACGACTTGGGTGGTGGTACTTTCGACGTATCCATCATCGAAATCGCTGACCTTGATGGCGACCAGCAAATTGAAGTGTTATCTACCAACGGTGATACATTCCTTGGTGGTGAAGACTTCGATAATGCATTGATTGACTACCTGGTTGAAGAGTTCAAGAAAGAACAAAACGTGAACTTGAAAAACGATCCACTTGCGTTACAACGTCTGAAAGAAGCAGCTGAAAAAGCAAAAATCGAGCTTTCTTCTTCTAACGCAACTGAAATCAACCTTCCATACATCACTGCAGATGCGACTGGTCCTAAACACTTAGTGATCAACGTGACTCGTGCAAAACTTGAAGGTTTGGTTGCTGATCTTGTAGCTCGTACCATCGAGCCTTGTAAGATTGCGCTGAAAGATGCAGGTCTTTCAACTTCTGACATCTCTGACGTGATTCTGGTTGGTGGTCAGTCTCGTATGCCACTTGTACAACAAAAAGTACAAGAATTCTTCGGTCGTGAGCCACGTAAAGACGTGAACCCGGACGAAGCAGTCGCAATGGGTGCAGCGATCCAAGGTGCAGTATTGTCTGGTGACAAAACTGACGTACTTCTTCTTGACGTAACTCCACTAACTCTTGGTATTGAAACCATGGGTGGCGTATTGACTCCAATCATTGAGAAAAACACGACGATTCCTGCGAAGAAATCTCAAGTGTTCTCAACTGCTGCGGACAACCAGCCTGCTGTAGACATTTCAGTTTACCAAGGTGAACGTAAAATGGCTCAACAAAACAAATTGTTGGGTAACTTCCAGTTAGGCGACATCCCACCTGCTCCACGTGGTGTGCCACAAATTGAAGTATCATTCGATATCAACGCGGATGGTATCTTGAAAGTATCTGCGAAAGATAAGAGCACTGGTAAAGAGCAATCTATCCAGATCAAAGCAAACTCAGGTTTGTCTGATGCTGAAATCGAAGCAATGATCAAAGATGCTGAAGCGAATGCTGAAGAAGACCGTAAGTTTGAAGAGCTTGCAAAAGCACGTAACGAAGCGGATGCGCTAGTTTCTTCTGCTCAAAAAGCAGTAAAAGATCTTGGTGAACAAGTGACTGCTGACGAAAAAACTGCAATCGAAACTGCGGTTTCTGAGTTAGAAGCGTCTACGAAAGAAAATGATGTTGAAGCAATCAAAGCGAAAACTGAAGCATTGCAAAACATTATTATGCCGATCACTCAGCGTGCTTATGAATCAGCTCAAGGCCAAGGCGGTGCACAAGGTTTCGATCCTAATGCATTCCAAGGCGGCGAAGACCAAGCTCAAAAAGCAGATGACGGCGTAGTTGATGCTGAATTCACTGAAGTAAAAGATGACAAAAAATAATTTGTCACTTTGAGAAAAAGACCGCATTTTATGCGGTCTTTTTTTGCTCAACGCATAGGCAATAGAATCTTTTTTAATTAAACTATAATGAAATAAATAACTTAAAAATAAAAACGTATGCAGAATTTTATTAAGCTTTTTCTTCTGGCTTCCGGGCTTGCGATCATGCTGCTCTACCCGATGGGTAATCTGCTTCTGATCTTACCGCCGAATGTGGTACTAGCGCCTTTTAATTACCTGCAAACCTTCGGAATTGAAGCTTCTTTTTCCTTAGGCTTTCTGATTGCCATCATTGTGTTGCTGATCCTGGCTGTACCTCAGCGCTATCCTTCCGGAAAAGGTTTTATCATTTTAGGTATTGGACTTCTGAGCTATATTATTTTCCAGATCTTTAAATCTGAAATCACGCTGTATGCCTTTAATCACCAAACCAGACATTTCCTATAACCTGAAATATTTAATTGAATTTATGATCTTCTTATTGAATGGTATAGGCCTTGGTTTTATTTATCATTCCAATATGCCAAGACAGGTTGAGCAGTGGAAAGGTAAAAAATCATAATCTAACCTGAGCAGAACCGTGCATAAGCACGGTCTTTATCGCTCTGACGCTAGGATTTTGCTGTTTTTTTAGCTACATTGAGCCAAACAATATTTTAAAAAACACTATGCGTCTTTTAAGCTTTCTGGGGATTGTCGTTTTCATTGTGTCATTGTTTTTGCATCTACAAACCAAGACCCATCCACAATTAAAATTTAATTCACTGGCTGATCGTTTAACCCATCCTTTTGATACGCGCCTACGTTTCCGGATTGATCAGGTCGATCCGGGTTTTGGCCTGACCCGTGATGAAGTCATTCAATTAGGTCAGGAAGCAATTCAGATCTGGCATGAAGGAACCAATCGTGATGATCTGATGGTTTATGATGAGAATGCTCAGCTGGCTATTCAACTGATCTATGATCAACGCCAACAGGACTATGAAGCCTTTAAAAAGGTCGAAAAAAAGTTACTTGCCGATGAAGCCAGATATCAGCGTGAAGTCAGCAATCTGCAAGTTTCGCAGAAAAATCTAGAAGATCAGCAGCAACGACTGATTCAGCAAAAAAGTCAGCTGGAATTTGAATTTCAAACCCTATTGCAACGCCGTCAACAGGCCAGCTCATCTACCGAGCGTGAACAGCTTCAGTATGAGATGGAAATGCTCAAGCCTAAACTGGAAAATTTTAAACGCGAATATGCCTATCTTCAGGAACAGCTATCCTCATTTAACCAGCAAGTTTCTGTTCATCAAAACAGTGTGCAAAGTCATCAGCGAAATATTCAGCAGGCCCAGCAGCGCTTTCCCCCACGCCAGTTTCATAAGGGTATTTTTATGGGAGATAAGATCCAGATTTATCAGTTTGATGCCAAAGATGATTTACGTTTAACTTTGGCACATGAGCTGGGCCATGCCTTGGGTCTCTATCATCATAATGATCCGGAAGCCTTGATGTATCCAGTATTGGGTGAACAGAATCTGCAAGATTTCAAACTGCGTCCAGCAGACAAGACCCTGTTATATACCCGATAAAATTCAGGTTTTAACTCCCTAAATTATTTATGTGTTTAGGCTAGTAAAAATACAACCCGGTTTCATTTCATGTTATTGTGAAGAACAGTAGGACGTCTTAGGCCAACTTTCTTGGAGATTCATGTGAGTTACTACCATATTTTAATTGAAGTAAATGACCACATTAGTACGATTGATGAAACCCGTGATATCGAGATCTTTGATATCGAGGATATTCAACCTTATCTTCATTCAATTTTGCTGCCTTATTTCAATGAACAGCTGATCGAGCTAGATGATGAAAATCTTGAATTTAAGGATATTTTGCATCTGCAAGTGAAACAAACCTTATTGCCGATCAATGACTTGATTGAAGAGGAACAGCGTCTATTGCCGAGCGATACGGACATTACTATTACAGCCTACGAGATATTTAATAACCGCGAACTGAGTCAGGATGTCACTACAGTGATTTTTGACCTGCTTGAAGCAGTCAAATTAGAAAGCTAAGCTTTCTTCAGATATAAAAAAGTCCTCATACGAGGACTTTTTTATTCAACTTGATATGTATTAGATCGAGAATGAAGATCCACAACCACAGGTCGTCGTAGCATTCGGGTTTTGTACCACAAAACGTGAACCTTCCAGACCTTCAACATAGTCAACCACTGAACCAACCAGATATTGATAGCTCAGAGAATCGACCAGCATTTTGACATCGCCATTGACGAATTCTGCATCATCTTCATTTTG
Organism: Acinetobacter variabilis; assembly: GCF_000369625.1. GTDB lineage: Bacteria > Pseudomonadota > Gammaproteobacteria > Pseudomonadales > Moraxellaceae > Acinetobacter > Acinetobacter variabilis. Next base: position 65,507 of record NZ_KB850112.1, on the reverse strand, counting down.
GCTTTCCGCAAAGTTAAAGCCATAAGAGAAACCTGAACAGCCGCCACCGGTGACATACACACGGAGCATTAAGTCTTGGTTACCTTCACTGTCACGCAACTGGCGTACTTTATTTGCGGCATTGTCGGTGAGCACAAGCGCTTGAGCATTCATGGCGGATTCCTCTGTTGAATGGAATGTCTTTAAAAAGAAAAGACCATATTTCGAGTATAACACACTCAATATATGGTCAGTCTGTACAGATTAAAAGTCAAATCAGAGTAATTTTATCAGGATTGTTTATAGTTCTCATCCTGTAATGCACATTCGAAGTTTTTCGGATTCTGCTTGCAGCGGAATTGCCAGAGCAACTTCATCATGCGTTTGTCATAAATACCCCGTTTGGTCAGATCAATCCGCGAATCACGCATCAGCTTTTGGTAACCCGGTTTATCTGCCTCAGGAATATCCATCCAGTATTTAGAGGGAATATCTGCCTTCATTTTACCTAAAATTCCAAAAGCACGTGGTAACTGGCTTTTCACCCATTCACGTGATTTTTGTCCATATCCGACCGGGAATTTATCCGGACGAATAATGATATTACCAGTGACCTGCAACACCGGATAATTCACAATGGCGCCCTTACTGCCCAAACCTTTATGCAGCTCGAGTGGTTTAAATACAGCAGCTGGCGCGCCAATAATATCGACCTGACCATTGTTAAATTTAGAGCCAAAGTTGGTCACATCGGCGCTGACTGCCTGTGCACCCACTTGCTGAACCATTATTTTTTGTGCTTCATCATAGTCAAGTACAGCAAATTTTTTACCTGCTGCTTTCGCAACCGTATTAATGCTCCGGTCATTGACCATCAGGAAGGCATCACCTACCGGAATCACCCCTGCGACTTCATACTTGCCTTGAACCATGAGCTTGGCAAAGGTCGGACTCGCCAGGCCTTGCATCACTTTAACTGCAAGGTTCAAATCTGGAATCGCGCCAATCGCATCGAGTGAACCGGTAAAGCGGTTGAACTGACGGCCGCGCATACCGGTAACACTGATCCCATCACATTTACCAGCTTTAAAATCTTCTGCGACGACAGCTTCATTGGTATTTACCCTAAGCTCGATATCAGCACCCCAGTTTTTTGCGGCCAGTTGATAGTCTTTCATTACAGCATAGACGTCGCCATTTTTGCCGACCAGATCGAATACACATACTACCTGTTTAGCCTGAGCCAGGCCTGAGACTGCCGCGAGTGCTGCACCTACAGCCAGGGCTTTCCATCCTCTCTGCATCATTTTGCTTTCCTTGATTGCCTTGTTTTTGTTATCTGCTTTAAGTGCTACATGTTATTGTTTTTTATACCAAACATGAAAGCATTATTTTTAATCAGCTTAACTGCTTTGCTATGATCTGCAATGGCAGATCTGACTTTGTTTAATATAAAAAAAGCTTAGATAAATCTAAGCTTTTTTCCTTAAAAATCAAATTATTCGCCAGAAAGTGAACATTCAAAGTTGGCTTTATCGACAGAGCAACGCGCACGTTTCAGTACCGACATCATGCTGGCATCATAGATTCCACGCTTGGTCATATCCATACGCCCTTCACGTAATAACTTCTGGTACTTGGTTTTATCTTCTGCACTCAGATTCAGCTTATATTTCGCTGGAATACCGGCTTCCAGACGGTTGATCATCGCCATGCTCTTAGGCAGGTTTTTAATGAACCAGTCACGAGACTTCTGGCCGAAACCAGCCGGGAATTTTTCCGGACGAATCACAAAGTCAGAAGTGACATGCAGTACCGGGAAATTAAACATCGCACCGCTATTGCCCAAACCTTTATAGATTTCGAGTGGCTTGTACGCATATGCCGGTGCACCCACCATATCGACCTGACCATTATTAAACTTGGCTACGAAGTTAGATACATCAGACACTACAGCCTGAGCACCTACACGTTGAACCATGATTTTTTGCGCATCATCATAGCCAAGAACAGCAAACTTCTTGCCTGCCGCTTTTTCAATGGAGTTGATGTTTTTGTCACGCACAAAGATAAAAGCTGAACCCAGTGGTGCAATCCCGGCCACCTCATATTTTTTACCGCCCATGGTCGTGACCATTTTAGCGGCATTACGCTTATCCAAAGCGAAGCTAATCGCACGCTGTGCAATGGCATTACTTGGAGCACCACCTAAGGCATCGATTGAACCGGCAAACTTGTTGTATTGACGGGCACGCATGGCGGTCATGAATACACCATCACATTTGCCAGCCTTAAAGTCATTGTCAGCGACGGCTTCATCCTGACGGGCGATCAGATTGATATCTGCGCCCCAGCCTTTTGCTGCCAGCGCCCATTCCTGAGCCATCTGGAAAGACTCGCCAGATTTACCAAGTAGGTCAAACACACAGATATCGACCTTTTCTGCATGTGCCACACCTGCAAAACCAAATGCAGAAAATGCAGCCAATGATAAGAGTGTTTTTTTCATTTTAGTTATCCTTTGAAATCTTGTTGTTAGCTGAGTGTCCGTACACGCGTCAAATATTAAGCAAATTTATTTCAAAAAAATAGAGCATTTACTCCAGATAAAAGCCGTTTTTTGGCCTATAAAGATAAATCAGCTTTTCTTAATTTCCTTTATCCGATTTTTTTATAAATATATCAGTCTCTTAATATTTAAACTTGGCTACTTTGAATTACATTTCATTCGCTGTAGTTACAAAGATATACATGATTTTAAAACTATTCACCACTGATTGAGCATTCGAAATTAGTTCTTTCCACAGTACAACGTGCCCGTTTTAATACTGTCATCATGCCAGCGTCATAAATGCCCTGTTTGGTTAAATCCATGCGTCCTTCACGCAGAATTTTCTGATAACTGACCTGTTCCTCACGACTCAGGTTCAGAATATATTTACGTGGGATTTCTGCTTCCATCCGTTTTACCATCGCGAAGCTGCGGGGTAACTGCTTAACAAACCATTGTCGGGAATTGGCTGCAAATTGTTCCGGAAATTTATCCGGTCGAATAATCAGATCTGCCGTGACATTTACCACCGGAAAGTTGATCATGGCTCCTTTCTGCCCCAGCCCTTTAGTTACTTCAAGAGGTTTAAAGGCATAAGCGGGCGCTGCCACAATATCCACTTCACCCTGATTAAATTTACGGATGAAATTGGAAATTTCCGAATTCACCGGTACGGCTTCTACCCGGTTCACCATAATCGTTTGGGCATAGTCATAATGTAGAACCGCAAACTTCTTGCCTTTAATATGTTCTAACTTATCCATATTACGATCACGGACAAAGATATAAGCAGGACCAATCTGGCCAATACCGGCTACTTCAAATTTTTCCTTGCCAATCTGGGTGGTCATGCGCTTGGTATTACGTTTATCCAGCACATAACTCACCGCTTTCATGGCAATGTCATTATTAGGAACGCCGCCAATCGCATCAATGGAGCCGGCAAATTTGTTATAAGCTCGCGCACGCATGGACGTTATATAGAAGCCATCGCATTTTCCGGCTTTGGCATCCTGATCGACTTTAGCTTCATCCTGATAAGCAATCAATTGAACCGTAGCCCCCCACTGCTTGCTGGCCAATGCCCACTCTTCCAGCAGCTTGAAGGATTCACCCGATTTTCCCAGTAAATCAAATACACAGACATTGACTGGGGCAGCATGTGCACTTGAAGCCCATAGGCCCAGTGCGGATAAAATTAAAAATCTATTTTTCATTTTTATTCTACTCAATATTATTATGAACCTTGATGGCTCTATCTTTCGGTTTTTAAACAAAATAGAGTATTTACTCAAAATATAATTCATCATATATGAATCTATAAATTTTTAAAGCCTGAACAGGATAAGCTGCAACGAAGATTTTTTGTTTTCTTCCGGCTTTCCATTAGAATAGCGGCATTCTCTTTTGCTCTTGTTAGTAAGTTCAATGATTCAGTTAGACCAACTTTCGTTACGCCGTGGTGGGCGAGTGTTATTTCAAAAAGCCTCCATGCAGCTTCATCCCGGCTGGAAAATTGGTTTAACCGGCGTGAATGGCGCAGGAAAATCAACCCTGTTTGCGGCTCTTTTAGATGAGCTCAGTGCAGATGAAGGTTCACTAACCCGTCCATCCGTGTGGACCGTAGCGCATATGGCTCAGGAAATTAAAGCACTAGATATGCCGGCCATTGATTTTGTTCTGTCAGGCGATGAAGAGTATTGGGATATACAGGCCAAACTTGCGCATCCAGAACAGCTGTCCGATGCAGAACTGGCACAGCTACATGGTCGTTTCGACGAGATTCATGGCTATTCTGCACCATCAAAAGCAGCTCAGTTAATGGCCGGTCTGGGCTTTATGGATCATCAGATCCGCCTGGATGTTTCCAGTTTTTCAGGCGGTTGGCGGATGCGACTGAATTTGGCCCGTACCCTGATGAGCCGTTCCGACCTGCTATTACTCGATGAGCCAACCAACCACTTGGATCTGGATGCGATCTTGTGGCTCGAAGATTGGTTAAAGGCGTATGAAGGCACTTTAGTGCTAATTTCGCATGACCGTGATTTTCTGGATGCCGTGACGGATCATATTCTGCATATCGAAAATCAGGAACTCACCCTCTATACCGGCAATTATTCAACTTTTGAAGTGACCCGTAGTGAACGTCTGGCGCAACAGCAACAGGCCTTTGAGAAACAGCAGGAAGCCCGGGCACATCTACAAAAATTTATTGACCGTTTCAAAGCCAAAGCGACCAAAGCACGTCAGGCCCAAAGTCGGATTAAAATGCTGGAGCGCATGCAGGATCTCGCCCCTGCTCATGTCGATACACCTTTTACCTTCAGTTTCCGTGAACCGACCAAAATGAGTTCACCACTTCTGGCCTTGGAACAGGCGGAAATTGGTTATGGCGATAAATCGATTGCCAGCAAAATTAATCTGCAAATCACTCCAAATTCACGCATCGGTTTATTGGGGATGAATGGTGCGGGTAAATCAACCCTGATCAAAACCTTAGTCGGAGATTTGCCGTTATTAAATGGTCAACGCAAGGCCTCAGAATTACTCAATATTGGCTATTTTGCTCAGCACCAGATGGATGCTTTGGACGCTAATGCCAGCCCAACGCTACAACTGGCGCGCATCGCCGATCCAAAAATCAGTGAAGCTTCTTTACGTTCTTTCCTCGGCAGTTTCGGTTTTAGCGGTGAGCGCATGGATACCCCATGTGAGAGTTTCTCTGGGGGGGAACGTGCACGTTTGGCTTTGGCTTTAATTGTTTGGCAGCGTCCAAATGTACTGATTCTCGATGAACCGACTAACCATCTGGACCTGGATATGCGCCATGCCCTGACTATGGCTTTGCAGGATTTTGAAGGTGCGGTGGTACTGGTTTCGCATGAACGTCAATTGATTGCGACAGTATGTGATGAATTGCTGTTAGTGCATGCCGGACGTTGTACCGAATTTGAAGGAGATCTACAGGACTATGCCAAATGGTTACGTGAAGCACGTCAACAGCAGATTAATGCGCAGAATGCCTTAGCCAAAGGACAGGTAGTAGAAACAGAAACTAAACCTGTAGTTGTAGCCAAAGTAGATAAGGAAGCACAGCGTAAACTGGCCGCCCAGCGTCGTGAGCAGACTCGTCCGATTCGCAAGAATATTGAAAAATGTGAAGCTCAAATCGACAAACTACAGCCACGTCTGGCAGAAATTGAAGAATTGCTGGCAGATAGCGCTTTATATGAAGCTGCACGTAAAGATGACTTGCTGAAACTCATGAACGAGCAGACTGAACTGAAACAGAAACTGGAAACTGCCGAAGAGCAAATGCTAGAACTGATGATGGAGCTGGAAAGTTTGGAGCAATCTTTTCAGGAAGGTTAAGTTTTAAACCTTGATTCAAATCTTGGAGATTAGCTACAACTGGAGCTAATCTCTTTTTTTATACTTTTTATATATTGCTCTCTCCATCTTTTCCCTGATTTCTTCATCGAAACCATTTTTGACATATTTTGTAGTGAATTACGCAAATCCTATATAAGTTTATTTTTTAAACACTCGGATGTCTTATTTCATACATTAATTTACAGCGATTTCTTAGTGCATAAGGCTCTAATAAAAGTGTTTTTATTTTTGGCAGCCTTGATACGAGTCTGTTTAATGTTGAACTAGAGAGAGGAAATCCGTATGCGTGCTCTTACCTATCATGGTGCTCGGGATGTACGAGTTGAATCCGTTCCAGATCCAGTGATTCAGGAACCAGATGACGTCATTTTAAGGGTGACAGCGACTGCCATCTGTGGCTCAGATCTGCATCTATACCGGGGTAAAATTCCGGCCACTGAAGATGGCGATATTTTTGGCCATGAATTTATGGGAATTGTAGAAGAAGTTGGTCCTGAAGTCACAGAAGTGAAAAAAGGTGACCGGGTAATTATTCCTTTCGTGATTGCATGTGGTCACTGCTTTTTCTGTGAACATGAACTGATGGCTGCCTGTGAGAATACCAATACTGGCCGTGGTGCAATTATCAATAAAAAACAGATTCCACCAGGTGCAGCTCTATTTGGTTATAGCCATTTATATGGCGGTGTACCAGGTGGACAGGCGGAATATGTCCGTGTACCCAAAGGTAATGTAGGCCCATTTAAAGTACCGGGGTCATTACCGGATGAAAAAGTCCTGTTCCTTACCGATATCTTGCCTACTGCATGGCAGGCTGTAACCAATGCCCAGGTCACTCGCGGTTCCAGTGTTGCGATATATGGTGCTGGCCCGGTTGGTTTACTGTCGGCTGCCTGCGCACGTATGCTGGGCGCAGAGCAAATCTTTATAGTCGATCACCACTCTTACCGCCTGCGTTTCGCCCATCAGACTTATGGTGCAATTCCAGTGAATTTTGATGAAGTCGATGCAGCTGAATATATTATTCAGAATACTGCCGGTCATCGTGGTGTTGATGCCGTCATTGATGCGATTGGTTTCGAGGCCAAAGGCAGTTTACTTGAAACGGTGATGACGAATCTAAAAATTGAAGGTTCGAGCGGCTTTGCCCTACGTCAATGTATTGCGGCAGTACGCCGTGGTGGCGTGGTGAGTGTGCCAGGTGTATATGCTGGCCCAATTCATGGCTTCCTGTTTGGTGATGCCTTCGATAAAGGACTGACCTTTAAAATGGGGCAGACCCATGTGCATAAATTCCTGCCACAATTACTTGAATATGTAGAAAATGGCCAGCTGTCTCCAGAAGTGATTATCACCCATCGCATGAAACTGGAAGAAGCTGCTGAAGGCTACCGTATTTTTGATAAACGTGAAGAAGACTGCCGCAAGATTATTCTGACCCCATAAATAGAATGATTAAAAAAATAGAAAGCGCCGTTAGGCGCTTTTTTTTATTTTTACACTTATTTCATAAATCGTATTTTTTCTATTTTTAGTTTTAAAAGTTCAGATCTATTGCCTGGTTATTAAATAAACTGGCTCTAGGTCATGTGATGACTAAACTTAAAAAAGCATTAAACCATAGGAGTAAAAGTTAGAAAAATCTATAACCCTATGATTCATTGAAAAAAATGAAATTTCACTTGATTATTAAATTAATTATGTAGTTTAACTACAGTGAAGATTTTTATAATTAAAATATGTTCCACGCTGATTGTTAATTAAATCTACAACACTAATATAAGCTATTAATTTTTAAGTTATTTATATAATTTTTCCATTAAAAACAGATAAAAAATCACCTGAACTGGTCAATTTCAAAAACAGAGAAGATATGGCTCCAGCTAGTCTTTTAAATTCAAAACCCTATTTTAAATTTAAAAATACTTATCCACAAGATATAGAAAGTAAATTTGAATTTAAAAAATGAAAGACAAGAAACACAATATGACTTGTGGATAAATACTATCTTATTCACATAAAAAATATGGATAACTTTGTAGTTATCCACACAATTGATCAGGGTTTAAGCAAGATTTAAAATAACACTATTCAAGTATTTTTAAAAAATTTCGAATTAACTTGATAAATCATCGAAAGTTTAGGATTTCAAAAATCTAAGTTCTAGAATTTTCCATTCATCCTCTAGCTTCCAGATCTCCTGAAGACGCTGTTTATTATTTTCCAGTCCAATCAAGATCCGGCATTCGGTCTGGTCTTCATTGTACTCGTATTCTTCATATTCTATTTCTGGCTTCAGCGGTTTCCATACGCCGTTTTGTACCGCATGAGCAATCCGGTCATAACGCAGATAACTTCCTTCTACACGGCCTTCCTGTTCAAAAATCACCTGAAAGTCCTGATGTTCATAGTGGCGCAGCAGATCATAGTCGCCACTGTAGAATGCATTTGCCCAGATCTCACGTATTTCTTCAAGCTGGCTATCCATGGATAAACCTCTTTATAAATAAGACTTGATTCTCCTGAACCAGGCTTGTTTGAAACCTAATATCAGCGGATCATTGGTCTAAAAACTGCTTAGATTAAAATTATTCTAAACAGTTCATCTGATATTAATAGAAAATTTACGTAAAAAAAGCGCCTTAAAAGGCGCTTTTTCGTTTCGATTTATTCCGATAGATCAGGTATCAATATCGGCATTCAAGGCATTTTCTTCAATGAAGGCACGACGTGGTTCCACATCATCTCCCATCAAACAAGAGAACATGCGGTCTGCTTCAATTGCATCCTGCACCGTCACTTGTAGCATGTTACGGTTTTCCGGATCCATCGTGGTTTCCCACAGCTGGTCTGCGTTCATCTCACCCAGACCTTTATAACGCTGGATCATCATGCCGCGGCGAGAGTCTTGCAGAATGTGCTGCCAAACCTGATGGAAACTGCTGACCTGAATCTTGCGCTCACCTTTCTGTAAATAAGCACCCTCTTCAAGCAACGTGAACCAGCTTTTCGAGTTTTTCAATAAACGCGCATATTCACTTGAGCTGAGCAGGCTGGCATCTAGCAGATAGTGATGCGGCAGGTTATGCACATAAATCGTAATCCGTGGCAACCAGCTTTCTACGATCTGGCCATCAACGTCTTTTTCAAAACGTTCTAGACTTAGTTCAGGGCGTAAACTTGGCTGGATTTTTTCAATCGCAGCACGCAGGTCTTCACCCCAAGTTTCTACATAAGCTTTATCTTCCAGCTGATCTAGCTTGAATGCTTCCAGTGAAATCAAGGCATCCAGCAAGCTTGCAGGATAACGTACAGTTAAACGTGCCAAACTCTTTTGTGAAGTTTGATAATCGGTAATCACATTGGCCAGAGCTTCCCCACGAATCGCAGGGGCATCGGCACTGATATGCAGTTCCAGCTCATCAATCGCATTCGAAATCAGGTAAGTTTCCAGCGCATCATTGTCCTTGATGTACTGTTCCTGTTTGCCTTTTTTCAGCTTGTACAGCGGCGGCTGTGCAATATAAATATGACCGCGTTCCACTAGTTCCGGCATTTGACGGAAGAAGAAAGTCAGCAGCAATGTACGAATGTGTGAACCATCCACGTCAGCATCGGTCATGATGATGATTTTGTGATAACGCAGCTTGTCCGGGTTATATTCTTCACGACCAATACCACAGCCGAGTGCCGTAATCAGCGTACCCACTTCTGCAGAAGAAATCATACGGTCAAAACGGGCACGTTCCACGTTCAGGATCTTACCTTTTAGCGGCAGAATTGCCTGCATCTTACGGTTACGGCCCTGTTTTGCAGAACCGCCCGCAGAGTCACCTTCGACCAGGTACAGTTCAGATAAAGCTGGATCTTTCTCTTGGCAATCCGCCAGTTTACCTGGAAGGCCGGCGATATCGAGTGCGCTCTTACGACGGGTCATTTCACGTGCTTTACGCGCTGCATCACGGGCACGCGCTGCATCAATGATCTTGCCAGCAATTGATTTAGCCGCTTGTGGATTCTCTAACAGATATTCAGAGAATGCCTTGTTCATGGACTGCTCAACGGCAGATTTCACTTCACTGGACACCAGTTTTTCTTTGGTTTGTGAAGAGAATTTCGGATCAGGTACTTTTACTGACACAATGGCAGTCAAACCCTCACGCGCATCATCCCCTGAAACCACAACTTTTTCTTTTTTCAGGATATTTTCACTGTCCATGTAGTTATTTAAACCACGGGTCAGTGCTGCACGGAAACCGGCTAAGTGAGTACCGCCATCCTTTTGCGGGATGTTGTTGGTAAAGCAGCGTACATTTTCCTGATAAGAATCATTCCATTGCAGTGCAACTTCTACACCAATGCCATTTTCTGCCTGAGTGGTGAAATGAAAAATATCATTCAGGTGGGTTTTACCTTGGTTAATGTACTTAACAAACTCAGCCAAACCGCCTTCATAATCAAAAATGTATTCGGCATTGATACGTTCGTCACGTAATACGATTCGTACACCTGCATTCAGGAAGGACAGTTCACGTAAACGACGGGCCAGGATGTCGACATTAAAAATGGTCTGACTAAAGGTTTCAGCACTTGGCCAGAAACGCACGCGAGTACCGGTCTTATCGGTCTCGCCCACCATTTTTAAAGGGAATTGTGGATCACCATGACGATATTCCTGTTCATGGATTTTACCGGCGCGATGAATGGTTAGTTCCAATTTTTCTGATAACGCATTTACTACGGATACACCTACACCGTGCAGACCACCAGAGACTTTATAGCTGTTATCATCAAACTTACCGCCCGCATGCAGAATGGTTAAAATCACTTCTGCAGCAGACACGCCTTCTTCAGGGTGAATGTCAGTCGGAATACCACGGCCATTATCTGATACTGAAACTGATTCATCTTCATGAATAGTCACTAAAATTTCATCACAGTGACCTGCCAGCGCCTCATCAATCGAGTTATCTACGACCTCGAAGACCATATGGTGTAAGCCGGTACCATCGTCTGTATCACCAATGTACATGCCTGGACGCTTACGTACTGCGTCTAAACCACGTAATACCTTGATGCTAGAGGAATCATAAGCTTTTTCAGTGGTTTGTTCTGTTTGAGAAGCAGCTTGATCTTCTGAACTCATGGTTTCTCCCTAGTGAAAGATAGGTTTATCCAAAGATAGGTAAAAATTTAAAAACTATTGCACAACAACTTGAACTGTACCGTTTTCAACATTGAATAACTGATATGAGATAGACAGATCATGTAGGTGCTTTTGTACTGATTCATGGTCTAAAGTGGTAATAAAAACTTGACTACCAAGCTGGCTCAATCGCTCAATTAAACGTTGTTGTGCGGTTAAATCTAATTCTGCTGTCACATCATCTAATAATACCACAGTTTCCTTATTACAAGAATGCAGCATTGCGATTTGCGACAGTTTAAGTGCCATCATTAAAAGCTTTTTTTGTCCGCGAGATAAGATCACATCGGCATCCCCCAAAGGGGTCTTGAGACGCAAATCTGCGCGATGTGGACCATATTCGGTATAGCGCCGTTCTACATCTTTGTCATGATGATTGGATAGGTCATTTAGCAGGCCATGTTCACTGTGAAAGCCGGGACTGTATTCCAGAGAAATCTCCAGATCCGGTAATAGATGTTTGAGTTCATCCTCAAAAAATGGCTTCCACTGTTCCATGATGCCGACACGTTGGGAGTGCAAAATCTCACCATATTCGCTCAGCATCTGGTTCCACGCTTCCAGATCAGACAAACTTAGAAAACGTTTGGATTTAAGCAGACTGTTCCGCTGTTTTAGGGCTCGTGAATAATATTGCCAGGCATGATAAAACCCTGGTTCCACGTGGAACATTAACCAGTCCAAAAGCTGACGACGTGGTTTGGCACCATGATCGATAATATCGGTACTCTGCGGATCAAGCATTTGTAAGGGTAACATCTTGGCAAGCTGACCTTGGGTTGCAATCGCATCGCCATTGACCTTGATCAGCTGTTCCCCGCTGGCCATTTTTTGCATGCCGACTTTTTCAGTTTCCGATTGGGCGAACACAATCGCATCCGAGGCGCCATGCTGAATGTAATTTTTCGGGATATGGGTACGAAAGGAACGTCCTGTGGCCAGTAAATGAATAGCTTCCAGTACTGAAGTCTTGCCCGAACCATTTTGGCCATAAAAAACATTAAACGGTTGCAATCCCTGGAGTGCAACCGTTTTTAAGTTTCGTACACGTTCAATATGAAGACGCGTAATATGCATGGCGTTGGCTTAGCTTAGCTGTCGCTTAGACACGCATTGGCATCACGACATAGGTCTGATCGGTATGAGATGGATCCTGAACCAGCACAGACTGATTCGCTTCAGTCATGGTCATGGATACATCTTCACCGTCCAGTACACCTAGCACTTCAATCAGGTATTGCGCATTGAATGACATTTCCAGTGGTGCATCTGCATACTGGATCGCCAGATCTTCAATCGCCTCATCCTGTTCTGGGTTATTGGCACGAAGTTGTAATGAACCGGCATTAAAGTTCAGGAATACGCCACGCAGTTTTTCATTACTTAGAATAGCCACACGTTGTAAGGATTGCTTAAACACGTCATGCGCAATAATCACATTCTTGTCGCCGCCACGTGGAATTACACGGCGGTAGTCCGGGAATTTACCATCAATCAGTTTCGTGGTGAAACGAACTGTGATATCAGCCTGTTCTTTATCACGGCTGGCCATACGAATGGTTACATTCAATAATTCACGACCAATCAACAACAAGAGTTGTTCATCTTCAACGCTTAATAAACGTTGCAGTTCAGCGACTGCCTTACGTGGAACAATGGCTTGAATCGGTTGAGTTGCTGTCGATTGGGCTGCTGTTTCACACAATGCCAGACGATGACCATCTGTCGTTACCGCACGAAGCTGATTAGCGTCAATTTCAAGTAAAGTACCAGTCAGGTAAAAACGTACGTCCTGCACTGCCATGGCGAAAGCCGTTTTTTCAAACAGACGTTTTAATTCGCGCTGAGTCACAGTGACTTGTGTGCCTTGAGTATTTTCAGTATTCAATAATGGATAGTCATCCGCAGGCAAAGTACCGAGCACAAAACGACTATTTCCAGATTTCAGGATACAACGCTGGTCATCGGTAATTTGCAGATCAATCAGGGCTGCTGATGGCAGAGATTTACAGATATCAATCAGCTTACGTGCTGGAACAGTGGTTTCACCCGCTTGCAAGCATGCACCTTCAGCCAACTGTGTGCTGGCCACCAGTTCTACTTCAAGATCCGAACCAGTGACGGTCAAAGCTTCAGCAGTCACCTGGATTTTCAGGTTTGAAAGAATATTTAAGGTATGGCGACGTTCAACCGCTCCTACGACATGTGAGAGAACATTCAGTAAGCTTTCTTTCGCGATTTTTAAACGCACGGTACATTCCTCTAAAGCTGAAGATTAATAAGATAAAAGTTGAATTTTTAGCAGTTAACTATGCGGCAAAACAGGCCGCATAGCAAGAACAGAATTTGAGCGTTTTAGGTCAACTCTGCAACAGGCGTTGCAGGTTTTTATAGTCCTCATTGAAGATCGGATCTTCTTCACGCAAGCTCTGTACTTTTTCGCAGGCATGCATGACTGTACTGTGATCTCGACCACCAAAAGCCATACCAATTTCCGGGAAACTATCTCCGGTCAGTTCACGTGCCAGACCCATTGCAAGCTGACGTGGACGAGCATAAATACGGGTACGTTTTGGACCTACCAGCTCTTTAAGCGGAATGCGAAAATATTCACTCACGACACGCTGGATATTTTCAGTACTGATGGTCCGGGCACGAATTGCGAGGACATCTTTCAAAGACTCACGTACTACATCCAGATCAATCGGCGTTCCTTTAAAACGTGAGATCGCCACCACTTTGTTTAGCGCACCTTCAAGTTCACGGACGTTCGCCACCACTTGTTGGGCGATAAATAGCGCACAGTTACGTGGTAAATCTACACCGGTGTTTTCGGCTTTTTTCAGCAAGATTTCAATTCGGGTTTCGATATCAGGTGGTTCCACACCTACAGAAAGTCCCCAGGAAAAACGTGAAACCAGACGTGGATCCAGTTCGGTCAATTCTTTAGGGTAACGATCCGAGGTGAGGATAATTTGCTTCGATTCATCCAATAGCGCGTTAAAGGTATAGAAGAACTCCACCAGACTGGCTTCTTTACCTGCGAGCAAATGAATATCATCGACCAGCAAAAGATCCAGTGAACGGCAGTTTTTCTTAAACTCTTCAACCTTGCCCTGTTGTAAGGAACTGACAAAATCCTGTACAAAGCTTTCTGCAGTCATATACATCACGCGGGCATTGGGTTTTGCCTGTAATAATGCATTCCCGACTGCCTGCATCAAGTGGGTTTTACCCAGACCAGTCGGGCCATATAAAAATAGCGGGTTATGCTGCGAAGCACCGAGTTGAGTTAACACCTTACGACAGGTTTCAGCCGCCATCTGGTTAGAACGGCCTTCAACAAATAACGAGAAGGTAAATAAAGGATTCAGCTGACGTTTACGGCTATTTTTGCCTGAATCTTCTTTTTCTTTCTTAGGACGCGGTGCTGGCGCAACCACAGGTGCAGATTCCAAAGCCGCTGTTGTCGTCGCTGGCTGTTCACTGGCAGATAAAATTGCACCTGGGCGGGAATCCACCAGAATTTCAACTTTACGTACGCGACCTTCAGATAGCTGTTCGGCCAAAATCGAAATCAGTTCCAGATGATGCTCTTGAATGTAGCGCGTCCAATACGGATTAGGTGCATAAAGACGCAGGGTATCGTCCAGCTCTTCTGCAACCAATGGGCGAATCCACATTGTAAAGACATTTCCAGAGAGCTCTTGTCGCAAGCGATTTAAGCAGTCTGTCCAAAGCATGTGAATCCCCTATTCATTCCATTGTTAATCAAAAAAGGCTGACCGCGACCAAAGCGGGTCGCCATTCTAACCAAGTTATCCACATCTGTCATGGCAATTTCCACAGATTTTGCGCAAAAAGTAGTCATGGTGGATAAATTTAAATTTAAAAAGCTGGTGTGGATAAGTTTATCCGCAAGCTGTGGATAAAATATAGCACAAAGTTATCCACAAAGTATAAAATTAATAAAAACAGTTTTATCCACAAACTAAGTTTTTGTTTATTTAATACAAAATTACCTTTTCCACAGAAAAAGTCCACCCTAATAATAATAAATTTAAATTTATAAATTTGAATTTATTTATAAGATTTCGTTCTTTTGTGGATAACTGAGAAAAGTTTAAATTTAAATTCAAAACTCAAGAGTTAAATTTAGATTTCACATAAGTTGTGGATAACTATGTTGATATAAGTGTTAATAACTTATATTTGATTTTAAAACAAATGGTTATATTGTGGTTAACTTATATATAGGTATTTGAATACAATTTTTTTAATCCCTATTTACATTTTGATTCCAGTCTTATTTGAAAAGAAAATGGCTTTTGCATTGACAGCTCAAGCAATGAGCACTAAAATCGCGGACCTTTATAGAAAGATCATTTTTGGAGTTTCAATATGAAACGTACATTCCAACCATCTGAATTAAAGCGTAAACGCGTTCATGGTTTCCGTGCTCGTATGGCTACTAAAGCTGGTCGTCAAGTTCTAGCTCGCCGTCGTGCAAAAGGTCGTCACAGCTTAACTGTTTAATCAGTTAGGCTTTGCCGATTTTGGGTGTTATGACTACACTTTATAGTTTTGGTACAGAGCTTCGTTTACGCTGTGCTGCAGATTATAAAGGAGTCTTTGATGGTGCGCTTTTTAAAGTGCATCAACCCCATTTCCTTTTTCTTGCAAAACATTCCGAACTGCCAAACAGCCGTTTGGGTTTAGTTGTTGCCAAGAAAAAAGTGCGCCGTGCGCACGAACGAAATCGAGTAAAACGACTTGCTCGCGAAAGTTTTCGCCTGCATCAACAGCAACTAGATGATTTGGATATTGTGGTTATGCCTAAAGTAGGTATAGAAGCGGTACCGAACGCAGAGTTGTATCAGCAATTACAATTTGCCTGGCAGAAACTCAACCGTCTTGCCAAAAAGCATTCCAAAATAGCATCATCCTCCCCACAAAAGTAGAGATGGCCAATGGTACGTTTACTGCATTGGTTAATACGTTTCTATCAGATTGCGATTAGTCCTTTATTGGGACCACGCTGTCGTTATATTCCAACATGTTCTCAATATTCCTTGGAAGCAGTCCATACACATGGAGCTGTACGTGGTGTGTGGCTGGCTACTAAGCGTATTTGCCGTTGTCATCCGTGGGGTGGCTCTGGATATGATCCGGTTCCCCCGAAAGCGATTCGTTTTATTTCATTTCAGCAAATAGATTCTCAAACGCTTCACGTTGCTGTACCCTTTCGTGATCGTTTATTGAACCAAAATCACTCTAACCACTTGGGGTAATACATATGCAACAATGGGCCAGGATTGCAATTCTCGGAGCCATGTTTGTTGTCGCATATTTGCTCATTTTGGCGTGGCAAAAAGATTATGGCAATGCTGAAACCAAACCACAGCAAGAAGCTGCGGTTGTTTCACATGAAGTATCTGCAGATTTGCCAAATGCTCAGACGGCGACGACCGCCTCTGATCTGCCACAAGCAAATATGCCAGCGCAGCAAGCAACGGATGCCACCGCACCTGTAAGTCAGCAGCTTATTTCAGTACAAACTGACCTTTATCATCTTTGGATCAATCCTAAAGGTGGTGATATTGTTCGTGTTGAATTACTCAATCATGACAAGAATAAAGACAGCGATGAACCATTCGTCATGCTGGAAAGCGATGCGAAACGGACGTATGTCGCTCAGTCGGGCCTGATCGGTCTGAATGGACCGGACAGTAGCCGTAATGGCCGTCCAACCTATGAGCTGGAAAAAACGGCTTATACACTGGCAGATGCCAAAGCCGCTAAAAATAAAGATGGCGAAACTGTCAAAGTACTTTCTGTACCTATGGTCTTTAAAACGGCTGATGGTGTAGAAGTCATTAAAACCTTCAACTTTACTGAAGGTGAATATCCGGTAGTTGTGAATCACAAAGTGGTCAACCGCAGCGGCCAGACCTGGCAAGGTCAGATGTTCGGTCAGATCAAACGTGACAACTCTGAAGACCCGGGTAAATCTGATCAGGGAATCTTCACACTGGGAACGTTCCTGGGCGGCGCTTGGGGTACACCGGATGAAAACTACAACAAGTTAAAATTTGACAACTTTGTTGAAGAAAAACTGAATACCGAAGCCAAAGGTGGCTGGGTTGCGATGGTTCAGCACTACTTTGTGAGTGCCTGGGTGCCGGGTAACCTGAAGCTGACTCAAGCTAATGGTGAAGCTTACAGCGCGAAGCTGGAATCACGTAAATCAACTGATAACATGAATATCATTGGTTTTACTTCTCCAACTTTCAATGTGCCTGCAGGTACCGTAGCTGAAATCGATGCGACCTTCTACTCTGGTCCAAAAGTTCAATCAGAGCTGAAAGATCTGGCGACTGGTCTGAACCAGACTGTAGACTATGGCTGGTTATGGCCAATTGCCAAACTGCTGTTTGTTGGTCTTGAGTTCTTCCACGGTCTAGTGGGTAACTGGGGCTGGGCGATCATTCTGTTAACTGTACTGGTTAAACTGATTCTGTGGCCATTGTCGTCGAAGAGCTACCGCTCTATGGCGAAAATGCGTGTGATTGCACCTGAAATGCAACGCATGAAAGAAGAGTTCGGTGAAGACCGTATGCGCTTCTCTCAGGAAATGATGGCACTGTACAAACGCGAGCAGGTGAATCCACTTGCCGGTTGTTTACCATTGTTACTGCAAATGCCAATCTTCCTGGCACTGTACTGGGTACTGATGGAATCTGTAGAACTGCGCCATGCACCATGGATGTTCTGGATCCAGGATTTATCTTCAATGGATCCTTGGTTCATCCTGCCATTGATCATGGGTGCGACCATGTATATTCAGCAGATGCTGAATCCGCAACCAACTGATCCAATGCAGGCGAAAGTGTTCAAGATTATGCCAGTGATCTTTACAGTATTCTTGCTGTTCTTCCCGGCAGGTCTGGTGTTGTACTGGATTGTGAACAACTTGATCACGATCTTGCAGCAAACACTGATCAACAAGTCGGTTGCCAAAGACCGTGCTAAACGCGATGAGGCAACACCAGTCAACTAAGTTGTACTGATGGGCTGAATAAATCCGCTTAAGATGGTAATCTTGAGCGGATTTTTTTTTGCTGTACTTTTAAGTTTTTCTAGGTGAATGTTATGCTCGACCGAACTACGATTGCTGCGATTGCAACTCCCCCAGGACGTGGCGGTGTAGGTGTCATTCGCCTGTCGGGTCCCCAGTCTTATGAAATTGCCCAGGCTTTGAGCCAAAAAGATTTGCCCAAAGCGCGTTTTGCTGGGTTTCGCCAGTTCTATGATGCAGCCGGTGAAGTAATGGACGAAGGTCTGGTGATTTGCTTCCCGAATCCGAATTCCTTTACCGGTGAAGATGTAGTGGAACTGCAAGGCCATGGTGGCCCGGTGATCCAGAATGCACTGTTGGGCCGTTTGCTGGAACTGGGTGCCACTGCAGCCAAAGCCGGTGAATTCTCCATGCGTGCCTTTGAAAATGGCAAGCTGGATCTGGTGCAGGCAGAAGCGATTGCCGATCTGATTGATGCGACCTCCCAAGCTGCTGCCCGGTCTGCCGTGCGTTCGCTGCAAGGGGCATTCTCGACCAAGGTCAATACGGTATTGGAACAGCTGATTCATTTGCGTTTGCATGTCGAAGCGGCGATCGATTTCCCGGAAGAGGAAATTGACTTTCTGGCTGATGGCAAGATTTTAAATCTGCTGGATGGCGTGGCGAATGCCGTCACTCAGGTTCAGCAATCTGCACGTCAGGGTCAGTTACTGCGTGAAGGTCTGCAAGTGGTGATTGCCGGTAAACCCAATGCAGGCAAATCTTCCCTGCTCAATGCCTTAGCAGGTAATGAACGTGCGATTGTGACCGATATTGCCGGAACCACCCGTGATGTATTACATGAAAAGATCACATTGAATGGCCTGCCGATTACCCTGACCGATACTGCTGGTCTGCGTGAAACCGGCGATATCGTGGAAAAAGAAGGCATTCGCCGCGCGATTAAAGAAATTGAACAGGCCGATCTGCTGTTGCTGGTTTATGACCTGAGCCAAGGTGATGACCCATTACAACTCGCTCAAGAATATTTTGCCGAACATCTCGAGCCGAAACGTCTGGTCCTGATCGGGAACAAAGCGGATTTGACCGGTGCCGATGCTGTCATGGGAGATTTTAGCGGCTTCCGTCATATTACTGTCTCAGCCAAGCAGGAAACTGGCGTTCAATCGCTCATAGATGCGATTACAGCGCATGTAGGCTTCCAGCCAGAAGAAGATACCTTTATTGCCCGTACCCGTCATTTAGACGCAATGAAGCGCACTCAAATGTATTTGGCTGAAGCTCGTGAGCAACTTGTTGTTTATAATGCAGGTGAACTGGTCGCAGAGTCTTTACGTTTGGCACAGAATGCACTGGGTGAGATTACGGGTGACTTTAGTGCGGATGATTTGCTGGGTAAGATCTTTGGATCATTCTGTATTGGAAAGTAATTTAAAATTCTATTTATATTCTAAGAAATTCTAATTAAATTTAATTTAAACTAAATAGCATTAAGTTTTAACAACTTAGTGCTATTTTTACTTCTTTTTATTATTCCAATATGTTCTATGGATTCATCTAGTGCTATGATTTTTTTAGTCACTTATTAGTTGTGTGACTTTAAAAATGTATTTTTTCTGGGGGTGACTAAAGATATGCCAAAGACTACTGGATTGGTTTTTTCTACTGATAGGGAAATTCAAAATCTGAAGCCACAAGAAAAACGGTACTCAGTGAAGGATAAGCTGAATAACGGTTTATTTATTGAGGTAAAGGAATCGGGGATTAAGTCCTGGCACTATCGTTATACATTCGAGGGTAAGCAGGAAAGACTAGTGATTGGTCGCTATCCGGATCTATCTCTGAAGGAAGCCAGACAAATTAGGGATGAATCTGCTTCTATGGCAGCAAAGGGAATTTCTCCAAAGCAGGAAAAAGATAATAAGAAGGCTGGTAGAGCCAATAGTATCCTGTTGAAAGACTACGGCGAACGCTATTTAAATGAAGTCATCAGAAAAGATAGAAAGAATCCATACAATATGATTCTCTGTCTGAAGAATGATATCTATCCATTTATAGGTCATATCCCTCTAAAAGACATTTCTATAGATGATATACATCGTGTGATATGGCGTAAGAAAGAACAAGGCTATGATGCAGCAGCTAATCAGGTTCGAGGTCTACTCAAACGCATGTTTGATTATGCAATGACGCTTCGATTGGTACAGTTCAATCCAGTGTTATCTATTCCATCACGACACGTATTTAAAAGTCGGCCACGAAATAGATATCTAAGTGCAGATGAAATCAAAAAGTTTTATACGACTCTTTTGGCATCACGTATATATAAGCCTCGAAAGCTAGGCTTGTTGCTATCTTTACTCACCCTATTAAGAAAGTCTGAGTTATTGAGAGCTCAATGGTCACATATAGATTTTGATAAGCGCGTTTGGCTTATCCCAGAAACAAAAGCAGATAGTAAGACTGGTAATAGCCGGGAAATGATTGTGTATATGTCTGATCAAATTATCGATATTCTTAAGGAACTTAAAACTATAGCTGGTGATGAGCCATATGTTTTTGTAGGACGTAAACCAGGAACTCATATCAGCCACAATGCTTTTAATACCGCACAAAAATCGGCATTAGCATTAACAGATATTCCAGATTTCACCATTCATGATTTACGTAGAACAGCTAGTACGCATTTAAATGAACAAGGCTTTAATCGGGATGCTATTGAAAAATGCCTAAATCACTCATCATTTGGTGTGCGTGCTGTGTATAACAAAGCTGAATATGCTGATGAGCGTATCAAGATGATGCAGAAGTGGAGTGACTTTATTTTTTCCTTGATCTTTAAAGACAATCTGATCTTTTTTAATCAAGCTAGAAAGTCATCTATAGGCTAAATGTAACAAATTAATTCAATGAAATATAAATGGAATTTATATTTCCAAGCTAAAAAAAGCAATTTTCATCGAATTTTTAATTTATTCCCATGAAAATATAAATGGATATAAATGAGGTATATAAAAATATAAATAAATTAATATTTTTATATAAATCAATTGATTATTCTTACATAAGGAGATGCTTTAAGAAAAGTTGCGAGAGCTTTGATATTTGATACAGTGTTATCCAAGGAGTTCATTTAACTTCAAAAGAAAAGGGCTAACAAAGGTATTACCAGTACCTAAGAAGCCCTATTCAGGTGGTAATGATTACCAGTCATTACCAGTATTTTTAACTGCAATCACAAGCACAAACTGGAAATACAGAATGTAAACAGTCAAAAATTAGTAAAACACAAATGTGTTTTCACATAAATATAGCTTAGACCACCTTTTTTGCAATGGTTTTAATCCGGCTTAAAAGAGAATTTCCTTTTCTTAAACTAAAGGAAGTTCCTAGGCTTTTGTTTTCTAAAATAAGACTTTATTACTGTACTTTATTTTGTGTCTGAATGCTTATGTGAGTTCATTTAGATATGTCAATGAAAGATCAACAACCTATTATCTCTTCTATTCGCTTAATTCGTCGTAAAGAAGTCCAGCAAAAAACAGGTTTAGGGGCTTCTTCAATTTATGCATTAATGAAAAAAGATGAATTTCCAAAACCTATAACACTCTCTACACGTCGTGTCGCTTGGATTGAATCAGATATAGAAAAATGGATTCTTGAGCGTATTAGTAAAAATTAAATGGAATAGACAAATTATTTCGACATGAATCCTCATGTTATTTTTTTCTAATCAGTTATTTAAGGATATTAATAGTACTTTCGATAGGTATGAAAACTAATATCCTTAGATGGTTACAGAGTTATTTAGGGTATGGAAAAAGTATCATCCCAAATGTTCAATACTATTGAACTTAATCATCCAAAGATGATATTAGAATCTTGCGCAATACTGCACTCTCAAGATGAAAGTTATAAAAAGTATTCCCTTATTAAACGTTTTGGCAGTCCTGAACAGCCAATCTACGTTGACCAAAGCAATGTAAATATAAATAGTGTTAATTATAAACAACCTTTAATTATGCCTATCTATAATGGGTACATGGAGCTTATACAATGTGCTGTTATGCAAGATGAACAGCGTGTAGCTGTTATACCAGATGGGCTTGCTAAAGGCTTTGCAAAATATGGTCATTTTAATTATGACCAACCTGTTATTATCACTTATAGCCTAGAATCATTCTTTAAGATTGCCCAAACTGGGTACGCCGTTGTATTGGTTATATTGCCGACCCTATGCAACAAATACCAAACAGAACTCAAGCCATTTGATTTTGAACAAATCCAATTTGTGATTAATCAGCTCTCACAGGCAGGCTATAAGCAGCTTTATTTACCTGTCAGAATTGAACAAATGTGCCTTGAGTCATTTCAAAAGCTGGAAAAAAATACGGCTGTTAGATTGCTATGCCAGTATTTAAAAATTGGTGTAAGCGAATTTCAGATCGAATTTACTCAAGATGAAAGTTTAAGTGAGGTGCTGGCGTTTATTGATGAAGCTATCGAGGCTTTACCATCGAAAAGTATTTTGCCTAAAGGCCACTTGGCTAAACCGATGAAATGGGAAAATGGACATTTCCACATCACAGAGAATGGGCTGTTCTTCGTTGATGAAGATAAGAACGGCATAAGTCAAAAGCGTTTTATTTCAAGTCCTGTATTGGTCATTGCAAAGACTAGAGATAATTCTAGTAATAACTGGGGTGTATTGCTTAATTGGAAAGATGATAACGAGGTAGAGCATATCCAGGCTCTATCTATGGAGTTATTCCAGACTGATGGTGCAGACCTACGCAAAGCCCTAGCCTATCAAGGTGTAACCATTGCACCAGACCAGCGAGCAAGAAATCTTCTTCAATGCTATCTAATGAGCTATCAGGCAGATCGATATGCCTTATGTGTGGATCGGGTTGGTTGGCATGATGACGTATTTGTATTACCTCATAAGCAGATCGGACAGAGTAGTAACGGCGATTTAATCGTCTATCAATCAAATAATACTCTAGATAATCGCTACCAAAGTAAAGGCACATTAGAGCAATGGAAAAGCAATATAGCGCAATTGGTAGAGAATCATAGCTTATTAGTTTTTTCATTGTGTACGGCCTTTGCTGGGCAGTTATTGGACCCTCTTAACCAGCAAGGCGGAGGCTTTCATATTAAGGGTGGCACTTCTAAAGGGAAAAGCACAGCGTTAAACCTTGCTAGTTCTGTATGGGGTAACCCAAAGCAATTCTATAGGACATGGAAAGCCACAGGGAACGCCTTAGAACATACAGCTTATATGCACAATGATGGCTTTTTGGTGCTGGATGAAATTGGAGAGATAGTAAATCCAAAAGAGCTAGGCAATATTATCTACATGCTTGCTAATGGTTCAGGTAAGTCACGAATGACTAAACAAATAACAGCAAGAACTACGCATCAATGGAAGGTTATTTTCCTATCTAGTGGTGAAAAAAGCCTTAAAGATATTATGATCGAACAAGGCCAAAAAATTAAGCTAGGACAGGAAATACGCCTAGCTGATATTGATATAGATCAGTCAGAGTACGGTATTTTTGACTGTATCGACTTTGCAAAGAGTGGAGCGAAACAAGCTATTGAACTTAGTAAGCGCATGGCAGACTGCTACGGCGTAGCTGGCATTGCATGGCTTGAGTACCTGACCAGCAATAAAGGTGAGCACATGGACGAAGCTAGAGAGCTTTTAGAGCAGTATCGCCAAGCTTTAACCATGAACCAATCACAAGGCCATATTGTCCGGGTAGCTAATTACTTTGCATTGGTGGCAACAGCTGGAGAACTTGCAACTAAGGCCAATATTACAGGTTGGAAAAGAGGCACAGCATTTAACGCCGTACAAAAGGTCTTTAATCAATGGCTGGGCAGTTTTGAGCAGGTCGGAGATTATGAGAATCGAGAAATCATGGCTCATGTTAAGGCATTCTTTGAAGCGAACGAATCAAGTCGATTTGAGGCCATTACACCCGACCCTAACCATATCGAGCGCATTCACAATCGTGTTGGCTACTGGAAGATAGAGAATAGCGAAAAGTTGTTTTATGTATTGCCTGAACAGTTCAAAAATGAAATTAGTAAGGGATATGACAGCAAAAAAGTAGCAAGAGTATTACTAGCCTATAACCTTCTAGATCATGATTCTAATAAAAGCCAAAAAACTGTTCGTTTGCCATCACGGAAAAATTCAGTGAAGGTTTACGCCGTCAAAGAGGCTATTTTTAGCTGGGAAGCATAAAATGAAGGTAATATGGGTAACATAGGTAACAACCGCATGAATAAAGACTTTCAAGCATTACCTATTGAAAGTAGGAACAGGCAACAGAGGTAACAGGTCTATATTCCGCCTTCAATCGTTACCCATGTTACCTAAATAAATAAATAAAGGTAACAGGGTGAAATGCTTGTATAGAAAGGCTGTTACCCATATTACCCATGAAAAATAGATCTTCTGTGAAAATTTAAGAGATTTAAGAAATAGGTAAACGTAAGCTAAAAAATTAACTGGCTAGGTGAATGCAATATGAGACATATCTAGTTTATTAATTAATAAATATACATATAATCGGATTAACTCATATTTGTGTGAATCAGATGTGCAAAATAAAGGATTAGAAAATCAAACAGTAGAGGTAACACTTCAAGTTGAAGATGCTGTTATGGAAGCAGGATTTAGCTTAACCTCTCACATGGATTACCCACTCACTATTGTGGATTTTTATCACCTTAAAAGCCCTCAAAGACGATTTGACTTGCTTTCATGAACCGTACCGGGTTTGTCGGAGACTTTTTTATTTAAGTTAGGCCACCTGACCTAACGGGTTAATCTTATCATAGTACATTGCTTCAAACTCAAAAGGCGATACATAACCCAGTGCACTGTGTACACGCTTTTTATTGAACCAATCTACCCAGTTTAGTGTCGCAAGTTGTACATCTGCTAAACCTTGCCAATCTGCTTTTAAATATTCAATCACCTCTGTTTTGTATAAGCCATTCACCGTTTCAGCCAGAGCATTATCGTATGAATCACCAGTTGTACCGACTGATGCTCGTAAATTTGCAGCTTCTAAACGATTGGTATAGCGAATAGAAAGATATTGAACACCTCTATCGGAATGATGAATCACATTCTTTGGCATGCCTCGATCGTGCAAGGCTTGCTCTAATGCATCGAGCACCATATCTGTATTCATCCGTGTCGATACTTTCCAACCAACAATTGCTCGTGAGAACACATCAATAATAAAGGCGGTATAGACCCAGCCTGAATGAGTTTGAATATACGTAAAGTCACTCACCCACAGTTGGTCAGGATGATCAGCATTAAAATTACGTTTCACTAAATCATCTGCTCTTTTTTGATCATCTCGGCTACGGGTGGTTTGTTTATTCTTACCACGCCAAACACCTTGTATACCTAGCTTCTGCATCAATCGAGCAACTGTACAACGTGCGATAACATAACCTTCACGTTTCAATTGTTGCCAGACCTTACGCACACCATATCGACCTGAACTTTCTTTCCAAATTCGTTGAATTTGTTCAGCATGATGCTCATCATGTAGATCTCGTTTCGCTCGATGTTCTGGATTGTCCGCGAGATCTAAAGTTCGGTAATAGGTTGAAGCTGCGATCGGTAAAATCCTACAAATCGCATCAACACCATATCGATCTTTATTGTTATGGATGAAATCCACCATTATTTGTGTGGGCGGTCGAGCTCCGCCTGGGCGAAAAAAGCGGCTGCTTTACGTAGAATTTCATTGGCACGCTTTAATTCTTTAATTTCACGTTCCATTTGCTTCATTTTTTCTTGATCAGATATCTGTTGTACTTTAATAGGATTTTGCTGATCTAAATGCTTTTGATGCCAGGCACGAAGTGTTTCAGGAGTACAACCAATCTTAGGCGCAATTGCTGTGATTGCAGCCCAAGTAGAAGGATAATCTTTTTCAGATTCAATCAATAATTGAACCGCTCTTTCTCTGATTTCAGGGGTATATTTTAATTTTGTCATCGGGGTAGTCTCTCAGAATATTGACTCTCCGACAAACCCGGTACGGTTCATTCAAGCAGTGTGTTCTTTATAGGTTTTGGATTACTTCTTACAAGTGTGGGAAGATTTATAGCTCAACAACTTGGTTATGCAACAAAGTTAGAACCATATGAGGTGGTTACAGGTTTTGTGGCAGTAGGTATTGCATGTATTGGTTATTTTATTGGTCTTTATATAGTTCCAAATCCTAAAAAAGAACTTCTAAAGCGTATAGATGAACATTTCAAAAGTAACCCTCCATCACGATCAACTGTTAAGGCGAAGGATAAGTAATGTATAGTCTTCATAATCTTCCAACAGACTACAAAGCATTCCAAACGCTTAATTTATGTAGCAATAAGGTTTTAGGTGGTGGTTTTCCATTTTCTTTAGGTAGTGAATTACCATTGCTAGTCGGAAATGGCCCAGGTCCTGTAATTTGGCTTCAAGCTGTGCAAAATTCATCAACGAAAGAATTAATATTGTTAGTTGATAGAAATGTTCCAACTGTAAAAGGTGTTGAGGTCACTAAACCTGAAGAAGGGGTAATTGAGATTTTTATTGGAACTACAAAAATTTTGAGAATTAAAAAGACAGGGAGTGATTCTGCAGTTATTTCCAAATTGGATCTAAGGCCAATTGGCTTAAATATTACTGGAAATCAAGAAAGCCTTAGTATTGGTGGATCAAGTTTTTCAGGTAATACTTTTCAGGGAGCTCAAGTCGTAATAGGCTTAGGTTAAAAAAGAAATTAAAATAAGACCCACTTCAGTGGGTCTTTTAATACTTAGTCTAAATAATAAAAATTTACATTCTATAAAAGGGCAATGTCCTGAATCTTTTTACAACACTCGTTAAATTAAAGAACAAAACTCAAAGAGATTTAGTTGAGTGAGGTAAAACTACTTTATTTATTAGCATAAGCTACCAAAAAAAATAATTTTGATTCTTTTTTAAAATATTTCTAATATAAAACAATAACTTATGGTTAATTTTTTTTAAAAATAGGGTTGTTTTAGCTATTTAAGGAAACAACCCCATGAAGGAAATAGTCAAGTATTTTTTTTATAAGGTAAAATTGGCAAAAAGTTACATCAATAAGTTATAAAAATAAGCCCTTTAATTAAAAAACATCAATTTGAGAACAAAATTCTTGTGCATTTGATGAGTAGTAAAGTTCAAAACTTGTAGAATCTCCACCAGATCCAATACTGTTTACCTTGTAAAGATAAGTGGTTTTTTTTCCAGCAGCAGATAGTTGATAAGCTTCATATACAAGTGAATTTTTTGTTTTATCTAAACAAATCTTTTTAGTAATAATCCCCTGCTTTTTTAAAGATGGAATATGTTCAAATGAACAATTACTTGTTGGATAACCAAAACAGCCATTAGTTATATCTCCAGGTTCTAACAATACTTTCGTAACTCCAAATCTTGCCTGTCCCCCCTTATAGGTTATTGTCCAAGGGAGTTCATACTTACGATCTTTGAGAATTGTTGGGGTACTACCTAAAACATTAATACGGACCAAACCTTGTCTAGAAGATTCTATAGAGCCGTCATAGTTAATAATTTCTTTAGATCCACTTGTTAACCATTTAATATTTTTTTCATTTGATAAGTAATCCCACCATACATGCTGTTCTTTAGGCATTAGCTTTTTCACAATAACCCCAAACTCATATGTTCCATATCCTTGGAAATAAGGTATAACTGATAAGTTTTCAGCTTGAGTTATTGTGGGAAATAAAATTGATAGTAATGGTAAAAATTGAAATGGTTTCATGATTTTTAGATTTTTCTCTCTATTTAATTAGCAGTAATATAATTTAATAATTAAAAAGTTATAAGCTTTTATAACTTTACAAAGGATCTTATTAACTATAAAAATATCGCAAGTTATCGATAATAAAAAATTGGTTAATATGTCTAAAAAATTCTTTTATAGATTAGACTTCCGTCATAAATCAAAAAACGTACAATTTATTTGATCTTAAATTAATCAGCAAAATTATTTAATTCAAGGGATAATTCTTGGATGAAATTCAAAGATATTCAAAAATTATCAGACGTTAAATTTCGTAGGCTTACCGGTGTTAGCTGGGCTACATTTAACCTCATGTTGGCCGAGCTAAATAAGCATTTACCTTGTCATATTGGTAAAGGACGACCGCATAAATTACCGTTGGAAGATCGTTTGCTCTTATGTATAGAATATTGGAGAGAATATCGAACATTTTTTCATCTTGGTATGAGTTACGGTGTATCTGAAACGAGTGCAATTCGTATCACACGTGTTATTGAAGATACCTTAATCCGTTCTGGAAAATTTAACTTGCCAAAACAACTTCCTAATCGAGATGAAGTGGATTGGGAAGTTGTTGTGATTGATGCAACTGAAATATTAGTTCAACGTCCAAAAAAAACAGAAGAAATGGTATAGCGGTAAAAAAAAGCGACATACCTTTAAATTTCAGCTATCTATGCACTATACAACAGGTGAAATACTGAGTGTATGTGGAAGTCATGGAAGCATGCATGATTTTAAAATATTCAAAAAAAGCATGAGGAAATTAAAATTTAAGCCCTTTTTTATCGTTGATAAGGGGTATTTAGGGATAAAGAAATTGGGTTTTGGATGCCTCATGCCATCTAAAGCAAAGAAAACTGAACAACTAGATTCTGAATTAAAAAAGTTAAATAAAGAGATTGGTCGTAGACGAATTCAAGTAGAGCATGTATTTGGAAGGATGAAATGTTTTAAGATTTTATCTTGTGTATATAGAAATCGTCGTAAACGATTAAACCTGCGGTTTAATTTACTTGCTGGCATATACAATTTAGATTGGGTGAAAGATAAACAATTAAATTGGTTGAAAAATGATTTATGAAGGAAGTCTATTGATGTTTAAATTAAAAGTATATGAATCAAGCGGAGAAAGTTTTCAAAAGCTTTTTTCTAATGTTATGCACCATTCAGTTCAAGGATTTCAAGCTGTAACTCCAGCTGGACGTTGGGGCGATGGTGGGAATGATGGTTGGGTGGAAGCGGAAAAATGTTATTTTCAAGTATATGGTCCTAAACCCACTACTAATTCTAACCCTGTAAGTGAAGTGGAAAAGGCTTTTACAGATTTTGATAAATTAGAACAAAAATGGGGAACGGTAGAAAAATATTATTTTGTGATTAATGATAGGTTTGAAGGTGTTTCAGCACTTGTCCAAAATAAACTATTTAATTTTAAAAAGGAAAAAAAATTAACAAACTGTGAGCCATTTGCTAGTAGGCATTTACTAGATGCATTTTTAAAGTTAAATGAAGATATTCAAGAAGAAATCCTTAACACTTGTCCTTTAGGTGACTTACCAGAAGATATAGATTATGGAATGTTATCTGAATTAGTTAATAATTTAATTGAAAGAGTACATACCAATTATTTAGATTGCTCTAGTTCATTTTTTGAAGTACCTAATTTTGAAGATAAATTACTTTTAAATAAATTATCACCTGGTATTGCTATGCGACTAAGACAAAATTCTTATCGTGCCTATGAAGTAGATGATTTTATTGAACGTACAGGAGATCATTTAAAGCAAGATTTAGCAATTGAGATTAACTCAATCTATAAGAGAAGCCTCGATTTAATACCTGATACTGATCCACAGTGTGCAGATTTAAGATATATATGGATGATAGACGAAATTTTGCCTCTTTCTATTAGAAGTAGATCTATGAGTGGACAAAATTTAATTGCTTATAAATTAGTAGCTGAAATAATATTAGCTAAATTTTTTGAAACTTGTGATGTTTATGAACATCCAGACAATGTTGAGAGATGGATCCGTAAATTTGAACAACTCCTATAAGTGATATTCTGCTCCTCAAATGATGTTATAAACATCAATATATGGAGTATTTTATGGCACGTAGACCAAGAAGAAATCATTCAAATGATTTTAAAGCTAAGGTAGCACTTGCTGCGATTAAAGCAGAAAAAACACTTGCTGAATTGAGTGCTGAATTTGATGTTCATCAAAACCAAATTAT
>NZ_KB850112.1:31288-32773 GCF_000369625.1 Acinetobacter variabilis | reverse complement strand
TATAGCAGTGTCACAGATGCGAAAAAGCAATTAAGTGCATATTTTGAGTTTTATAATTTGAAACGACCTCATTCGAGTCTAGACAAAATGACACCAAATGAGTTTTACTATGATCAGCTACCCCAACAAAACAAGGTGGCTTAACTAGAGCGGAATATCACTTATAAATACGCTTTTAGTTGTTCAAACAAGTGGGACCACCTCTGTTGCTACCACATAAGCATGTACGTTTTTCATCCTCTTTAGTGACAGTAGCTGGATATATTAATACGTTATTAGTAGCGCCTATGACAATAGAAGAGTTATGGAAAATTGTAGAATTTAATAATACTACTTCTGTAATTAAACCGAACTTTACTCAGCTAGTGTTAGCTATAGATTTGCTTTTTGCTATAAAGCAAATAGAAGCTAGTACGGATGGTTTATTAATAAGTAAAAAGGCTAATTGATGAGATTAATTTCTTTAAGTTGTGATCAACAGAGTTTTAAAACACTGTATTTCAAGCCTACAGGAATTACTTTCATTCTTGGGAATAGTGCCTACAGTAAAGAGTCCACTAGAGTAGATAGTAGTGCTAATGGTGTAGGTAAAACCCTAGCTTTAGGATTAATACATCACTGTCTTGGTGCAAATGTAGATAAAACACTTGCTACAGTCATTCCAGATTGGATTTTCACATTAGAATTTGAACATAAAGATAAAATTTTTAAAGTTTCTCGATCAGGGGATGGTAAAAAAATAACTATTAATGGTGAATTTTATAAACCTACCAAATTTATTGAGTGGCTTGATACACATGATTTTTTTTCCATAAATGGTAAAGAAATTAAAGGCTTAACATTTAGATCTTTATATAAACGTTTTGCTAGATATAAACGAGAAGATTGCCTAGATCCTATACAATTATATAAAGAATCAGATTATGAAGCATTACTTCGTACAAGCTTCCTTTTAGGACTTGATATATCTCTAATTCTTAATAAGAAACAGAACAAAGCTGATTTAGATAAGATTAATCATTACATTAAAAATTGGGAAAATGATCCTATCTTAAAAGATATGATTACCACTGGAACACAACCTAAATTACGTTGTACATGGTTAAATCGAGAAATATCAAAATTAGAAAATGACTTACAAGAATTTCAAATTGCTGAAATGAACCGTACCGGGTTTGTCGGAGAGTCAATATTCTGAGAGACTACCCCGATGACAAAATTAAAATATACCCCTGAAATCAGAGAAAGAGCGGTTCAATTATTGATTGAATCTGAAAAAGATTATCCTTCTACTTGGGCTGCAATCACAGCAATTGCGCCTAAGATTGGTTGTACTCCTGAAACACTTCGTGCCTGGCATCAAAAGCATTTAGATCAGCAAAATCCTATTAAAGTACAACAGATATCTGATCAAGAAAAAATGAAGCAAATGGAACGTGAAATTAAAGAATTAAAGCGTGCCAATGAAATTCTACGTAAAGCAGC
>NZ_KB850112.1:0-26993 GCF_000369625.1 Acinetobacter variabilis | reverse complement strand
AGTCATAAATTTTAGTCCCCACTTGTTTTTAAGTGGGGACTAAATTAAGGCTTATAGGATGAATTCATAAGGTGTGTTCAGCGGACGCTTACTCTTTTAGAATTATATGAAGGTTTACAACAAATTTTCAGACCAGAAACCTTAGAGCATTTCACAGCAGTTGAAAAATTTCATAATTCTCTAGCATTTAATCGTAAAAATAGGTTACTTAAAGACCGTTTAGAATTATTAAATGAAATCGAACATCTAAATAAAATAATTACTAAAAGGTCTAAATTTAGAGACGAGCAGCTGAAATTTTTAAACGGTAAAAAAGCTATTGATGAATATACTTCGATTGTCAATAAAGTGGCTGCATTTAAAGAGGAAAGAGACCGTATTAATGAGTTTCTACAGGTGGTAGAACGACAACAGTTCCAAGGCCAGCTGATTAAAGAGAGTAAAGTAGATCAAGATAGACTTGCTTTTGAATACGTTCAAGAACAACCGTTAGATAATTTTAATAGGGATTTCATTGAATTAGTAAATAGACTTTATCCAAGATTACCGGCTGGAATCGTATTAGATAATAACTCAGGAGATAATCAGATTAGATATAATTTAACTGTACAGGTGCAAAGCGATTCATCAGATGGGGTAAATTCAGCACGTATAGTTTGTTTTGATTGGTTACTTCTAACGAAAGGTCAACGACATCAAATAGATGTACTTTGGCACGATAATAGGCTTTTTGCTGATATGGATGCAATTCCTAGAGCTCAATGGTTTAAGTTTGTTAATGAACAATTAAAGAACTCGAATAAACAATATATCGTGTCACTGAATCAAGAAAATTATGACAGTATGTTTGAATATTTAACTGAAGTAGAAAAAGAGTCTTTTAATAACTCAGTTATTATTAGATTAAGTGGAGACGACCCTAAGAATAAACTTTTAGGTATACAATTCGGTAAAACTGTTTCATTACATTAAATTTATAAATAGTCACTTATTAGGCACCAGAAATATAATTTTTAATTAACTAGACCTCTTGCGAAAGTATCGTTTTACCTAATTTTTGAATTAGCTAAAACCTTATAAAATGTAGCTTTGGGCTGTTTAAATTTTGACTAACGCAAGAAGTCTACTGATTGATATAAAATAGTTAAATTAAGTTTTTTACATTCTGTATTGGAAAATAATCCTTAAGTTATATAAAAAAGCCCTCAAATGTGGGCTTTTTTATTAGGCTTTTACCTGCAGTTTTTGATGCCATAACCAAAGGATTAGACAGAGTGCACTGATCGCCACACAGAAACTGATCACGGCAAATCCTAAGCCGAAGTGATCAGCCAGATATCCCACCGCGATAATCGGCACAATCGTGCCCAAATAGCCAATAAACAGGTAAGTCGACATCACGGCTGCACGGTTTTGCAAGGTTGTAATCGCATGAATTACACCGAATGCGCCCATCAGGGCAAAACCATGTCCAATCCCGAATAGAATATCACTGGCAAAGAACAAGATACTTGCTTTAAGGATCATGCAGAGAGCAAGACTAACCAAGCTCACCAGC
The DNA here is from genome assembly GCF_000369625.1 of Acinetobacter variabilis. Taxonomy (GTDB): domain Bacteria; phylum Pseudomonadota; class Gammaproteobacteria; order Pseudomonadales; family Moraxellaceae; genus Acinetobacter; species Acinetobacter variabilis. The sequence continues at coordinate 25,435 of NZ_KB850112.1, read as the reverse complement.
ATAATTATCAAGCCAATATTCAGACATTTCTTTGCAGGAACAGCTTTAGCAAAGAACTGCACCACAGCAGAAATCAGCAAAATGCAGGTAATGGCGGTACCACTGACCAAAGGACCATGCCAGGGTAAGATATTCTGCACAAAAGACGGTGACAGTGAAGCAAATAAACTGAAAGCAGCAAAGGCATTAAATGCAGTTAATCCCACAATCATGAACACAGCATGATACTGAGGTTCAGGACGCAGTAATTTCGGTGCAATACTAAAAGGCTGGCGTTCAAAAGCAGGGGTTTTTAGCCAGAATAATCCGACAAAACACAGCACTGCCCCAAGAATAATTGGGAGGTATGGAGTAATTAATGGAGCTTGAGAAAACTGCGCAATTACCCCACCCACAAACGGTCCCAAACCAAAGCCTATGGCCGTCAAAATTGATACTAATTGCGGTGCAAGCTGCTTATGAGTCTCTGGAATGGTTTGCATCATGCCCAGCATTGCTGAAGTCGTCATCAGGCCTGAAGCAATACCAATGATAAAACGACCCACCGACAAAATCAGCGCATTCTCGGCAAAAACTGAAATGACCAAGCCAATGCTAATAAATACCAGACCAATTTGCAGGGTTCTTAAGAAACCAATCGTGTTGCTGGTACGTCCCAGGAATAACAAGGTACCCAGGCAGCCAAACATATAGGCGACAAAAATATAGGTAATCTGGCTTGGGGATAAATGCCAGATCTGTTGATAAATGGGGTAAAGCGGGCTTGCCAGTGCTGTGCCGATAGTACCCATAATCAATGCAAGACTGACCATGGCGAAAGGTCGCCATGAGATATTTTCTGTCATGTAGCTGCCGTAAAAGTTTCACCACATTTTAAAAAGAATGATGTGGAAGAAAGAAGAGAATGGGTGGCAGTGTATCGGTTAGATGAAAAAGCGGTCAATTATCCTGCTGTAAAGAAAACAAAAATGTTGAACTAAACAATCAGCCATAACGTTTTAATAATTTTAAAAACTCAGCCAATTCTTCTTCATTAACCGCAGCTTCCCCAATGACATGCTCTCTTAAATGGGTTTCGATCAATTCATTCATCAAACCGTTTATAGCACCTTTAATGGCTGCAACCTGTTGCAAGACCTGAATACAGCCTGCTTCAGGATTCAGGAGAGACTGCTCTACGGCGTTCATCTGACCTTGCAAGCGCCGTACCCGGTTTAATATTTTTTTATCATCATGTACATGACTCACCATAAATCTCCAAAAATAAATATACTGGGGGGGTATTAATAATAGTTTCCTTTTATGCAAAAACATACCGCCAATTCGCACAGCCATCAATTTGATGAAGGTAATCCACTCGCGCAGAAAAAGATTCTGTTTGCCACGATTCTAACCGCCGTTATGATGGTGCTGGAAGTATTAGGGGGATGGATCTTCCAGTCAATGGCTTTGCTTGCCGATGGCTGGCATATGGGCTCGCATGTGTTGGCCTTGGGGCTGGCTTACTTTGCCTTTGACATCCTCCCCTAGCTAAAGCAAGGGGATTCCTACAGCTAGACGCTTATGCCCAAGCGCAAGAATGTTGAGTGCAGAGTTTCTATCTCTATCGTGGAATGTACCGCATTCCACACACTTCCATTCTCTTATTCCAAGATCTGTCCTACCTTTCGGACTACTGTTAGATATATTTCCACAGCACGAACAAATCTGGGTGGTATAGGCTTCATTGACTTCTTCAAACAACACTCCAGCGTTCTCGCATTTATATCGAAGCATTGTTTTGAGTGCAGAAAAACCTGTGTCCAAAACAGATTTTGCCATTTTGGTTTTCACTAGTTTTCTTGCACTCAAGTCACCTACAATGATTAGTGCATTATTCTTCACCAGCGCTGTGCTGGCTTTATGCAAATGGTCTTTACGACTATTGGCAATTTTGGCGTGTAATGCACGTACACGCTTCTTATTTCTCGCTCGTTGAGCAACACCTAGCTTCTGCTCATAATGGCGATAGTATTTTGGATTTGAAATGACTGTACCATCTGAACAGGTGGCAATATCCTTTAAACCCAAATCAATACCGATGGCTTTGGTTGTGTTAGCTTTTTCCGCTTTAGGTGTATCCACCACTAAACACACATACCAACGTCCACGACTATCCTCTACAAAAGAGCCAGTTCTTACTGTGTATTTACTTAAACCGTAGCTATCCCATAATCCAAACTTAATTTTTCCATACTCAACATATCCATCAGCATACTTTAGTCCTGATCTTTTGAATGGTACCCACCCAAGCGATCTTCTTGCTGATTTCTTATTACTGACACGCCATTTGAGCTTTGCTTTTTTAAACTGTTTTCTTCGGGTGACAAGTTCTTCTCTGATCGCATCAACTGTTTGGCTATGCAACCCACACAGCTTCGAAGTTCCTTTAGTGTACTTCGCCATGTCGAATGCTGAAAAGAACTCACCCTTTCTTTTGAGGTGTTTAAAACTTAAATCATTCACATAATTCCAAACAAAATTAACTTCTGATGCTAATTGGTCTAGCACCTTGCAATGTTTGTCTTTTATGCGTAATTTGAGTGTCTTCATCCAATTATTTTAACAGTATTTTTCTTAATAGTGACTATAGTACAAGTATTTAAAACGACCTTTCGTGTCGTTCATGTGGTTTACTCCAGTCGCTTATATCCTCGTGCTGAACCACGAGGTTTTACGCTCCAGTGGATAAAGCGGCCCGTCATTATGCGAATGATCCCCGCTTTAATATGGGCACTTGGCGGATTGAAATTCTGGCCAGTTATAGCAGTGCAATTTTATTGCTTGTGGTAGCCGGTTTTATGGCGATTCATTCAGTAGAACGTCTCTTTTCGCCAGTTCAGATTCATTATAACGAAGCCATTCCAATCGCGATTTTAGGACTATTGATTAATCTGGCCTGTGCCTGGTTGCTGCATGATGATGGGCACCATCACCATGATCATCATCATGGGCATTCCCATCACGAGCATGATAATAATCATGGTCATCATGACTTGAACTATAAAGCGGCCTTTCTGCATGTGGTTGCTGTTGCTGTAACTTCTGTTCTGGCTATTATTGCTTTGATTGCCGGAAAATATATGGGCTGGGATTTTCTCGATGCAGTACTGGGACTGGTCGGCTCAGTCTTGATTGCACGCTGGGCGATTGGCCTGCTAAAGCAAAGTGCCAAGACTTTACTGGATGCCGATATGGATGCCCCAGTGGTCGAAGAAATACGTGAAGTCATTGCTGAATATGGGAACGACCTACACTTAACTGACCTGCATGTATCGAGAGTCGGTAAAGGTAAATTTTCCTGTTTTGTTGCCGTTCAAACGGGAATCCCCATTAGTGCCGATCAAATCCGTGAGGCGATCTCTATTCATGAAGAAATCGTGCATATCTCGGTAGAAGTCAATCAGCATTAAGGGGTTAATGTTCCACGTGAAACATGATTGATCAATTCGATTTGAATATTAAGCTACATAAAATAGTCAGAATTTTCTTTTTAAAAAGACTAGAATCGAAACACATTTAACTTGGACCTGAGCAGGACATTCATGCAAATAAGAAATATGCTGCTGGCTTTGACCCTATTCCCTGGCCTCAGCTTTGCCAATGTGGATACAGTTAAAGCCAATCTGGCAAAAAACAGTCCCAACCTGAAAATTGAAAATATTCAGCCTACCGAAATGAAAGGAATCTATAGTGGTTCCATGCAGGGACAGATTGTCTATCTGAATGAAGATGCCCAGTACCTGCTGGCCGGTTCAATGTTCCGGATCCAGGATCAGCATAATCTGACTCAGGATTTATTACTCAAACAAAATAGTGTCGACTGGAAAAAGTTACCGCTTCAGGATGCGATTAAATCAGTCAGAGGGACAGGAAAACGTCAGCTTGCCATCTTTTCTGACCCAAATTGCCCGTATTGTAAACAACTTGAAGTAGAGCTGAAAAAACTCAAAGATGTCACTATTTATACCTTCATCCTGCCTTTAAAACAGCAGTCAATTGCGCCATCTAAACAGGTTTATTGTGAAAAAAATCCGGCCCAGGCTTGGGAAGACCTGATTGGTCAAGGTATACAGCCTAAATCGAAAAAGAGCTGTAGCAATCCAATTGAACGTAATAAACAGCTGGCACAATTACTCGGTGTAAATGGCACTCCAGCGATTATTTTCTCGAATGGTTTTAAGGTCATGGGCGCTCAGCCGGCAGAACAGATTGAACAAGGCTTCAAAGAATTCGGCCTGTAAAATTCTGACCATGATCAGCAAATAAAAAAAGAGCACCTATCTAGGCGCTCTTTTTTTATGAAAGAAACTTATGCCAAGCAGAGCTTAGATCCGTTTACGTTTAGTCACCATATTGTAGATAAACAGGATGACTATGGCACCGATCACTGAAGCAATGAAGCCTGCGGCAGAATCTTGGGAGTACAAGCCCAGCATACGTCCGGCAAAGGTCGCAACCAGTGAACCGGCAATCCCCAGCAGGGTCGTAACAATGAATCCAGCCTTGTCATCACCAGGGTGAATTGCGCGTGCAACCAGACCCGCAATAAAACCCACTACAATTGCAACGATAATTGACCACATCAGCATACTCCTTGTTATCATGTCTTTGTTTTTACATCAGGTTTATCTTGCGGCAAGAAAAGCCCTGAAAAAAGTCATGTCCTGCAACGGGCTGTTGCGTTTTTGTTTGCTGTGTTACTGAAATGATTCAAGAAATAAAAAAAAGTGGCACGAAGCCACTTCTTTTAAACCGGTTCTTAAAGACCGATTTCACCAATAAATGGAATATGACGGTATTTTTGATCATAGTCCAGGCCATAACCGACAATGAACTTGTCTTCGACTTCAAAGCCCAGGAATTTTACTTCCAGCTCGATTTCACGACGTGAAGGTTTGCTCACCAAAGTGCATAGTTCAATTGAGTTTGGCTGACGGGTTTGCAAGATTTCCAATACTTTGCTTAAGGTATTACCTGAGTCGATAATATCTTCAACCACCAGCACATCTTTACCACGGATTTCACCGTCCAGATCTTTCAGGATTTTGACATCACGGCTCGAAATCGTACCGCCGCCGTAGCTGGATACAGTCATGAAGTCGAGTTCATGTGGCTTGGTAATGGCACGACACAAGTCTGCCATGAAAATCACTGAACCGCGTAACAAACCGATAAGTACAAGCTCTTTGTCACTATTGGCATAGTGTGCATCGATTTTAGCACCAAGCTCTTTGACTTTAGCTTGAATTTCTTCAGCGGAAATCATTACGCTCATTTGAACGGTCATGGGTAGATACCTAAAAAATAAAAATAGCAAAATAAAAAAGGTGTTGACCTGCAACACCTGAATTGCAGCAATTTTAATACATCCTTGCTTGAGATGCACCTGTTTTACTTGCTGTAAATGTAATCAATTTTCGGGCTGCTGTGAATCTCTCTTCAGCGCAAAGGCACAGACGGCGACGATTGCAGCCAAAATGATCCTGCGCTGACGCGATTTATTGGGCCTTGACATAGACAGCCTGTCCATAGACATAAGTTGCTGCAATATTACGGTCATCTCCCAGCATGGTCAGTGCAAAAAAGGTGTCTTCAATATTTTTGGCTCTGCTCTGACGCAGTTGTTGTAAAGCGGTGGCATTAAGATCCAGCACCACAAAGTCTGCTTCTTTGCCCGCATTGAAATTCCCCAAGCGGTCATCCAGACTTAAGGCTTTCGCACCACCCAAGGTCGCATGATATAGCGATTCAAAAGCCGAAAGTTTTTCTCCTTGCAGCTGTTGTACTTTATAAGCTTCATTTAAGGTTTGGAGCTGGTTAAAGGAGGTTCCTGCCCCGATATCAGTACCCAAGCCGACTTTCACGCCTTTATCCCAAGCTTTCTTCAGCGGAAATAAACCGCTACCCAGGAACAGGTTTGAGGTTGGGCAGAAGGCAATCGCAGAGTCGGTTTGATGCATGCACTCCCACTCCCCTTCCTCCAGATGCACACAATGCGCAAATACGGATTTAGCACCGGTCAGCCCATAATGATGATAGACATCCAGATAGCCTTCACGTTCCGGAAAGAGTTCTTTTACCCAGGCAATCTCGTTTTTATTTTCACTGAGATGAGTATGGACATAGACATCTAGATATTCAGCTTTTAACTGACCTGCTTTTTCTAGCTGTTCAGGGGTTGAGGTTGGAGCAAAACGGGGCGTAATCGCATAAAGATTACGTCCCTTACCATGCCATTTCTCAATCAGGGCTTTAGAGTCGCTATAGGCGGATTCTGCGGTATCGGTCAGGGCTTCAAGTGCATGGCGGTCCATCAGCACTTTACCGGCAATCAGACGCATATTCTGTGCTGTAGCCGCTTCGAACAGTGCTTCTACCGAAGCCGGATGAACGGTACAGAACACCAAAGCTGTGGTTGTGCCATTCTTCAGCAATTCCTGAATAAAAAACTGTGCAATTTTCTGGCTATAGGCTGGATCCTGAAACTGGATCTCAGTCGGGAAGGTATAAGTATTTAACCATTCCAGTAGCTGTTCCCCATAAGCACCGACCATTTCGGTTTGCGGGAAATGGATATGGGTATCAATAAAACCTGGCACGATCAGCTGCTCAGGATAATGAGCTACCTGCACTCCTTCAGGCAGATGCTGCTGCCCCTCTTCCCAGCTGCCAAACCATTGAATCTCACCATTCTGGCTGATGAGCAAGCCATCTTCTACATATCGCACTTGGTCGTGAATTTCACGCGCTTGGGCAACCGTATTCTTGATATCCAGGAAGCGACCGCGTATTGCCGTCGTTGCAATGATAGAAGACATTTAAAACCTGCGCTTTTTGATTTTTTCGATTGATTGTAGCTGAAAAAATTAGCATGTTTATATGAACATTCATATTTAACCATGCGTATTTTTTATGAGATCAGACAATCACGAATAATTTCAACAGAGCGTGCGTATGCAGCTGAGCTTATAGACAAATAAAAAAGCCTGCATCAGCAGGCTTTTTTTATGATTAGCTTTACAGCGTAGTTTCGTTATGTTTCTTGCTATGACGAATCGACAAAATCGCAGTCACCGTCAAGACAATCACAATAAAGCTCAGTGAAATCCAGATCGGCATATGGAATACATCCAGCATCAGCATCTTAAAGCCGATAAAGACCAGAATCAAACCTAGGCCATAAGGCAGATAATGCATTTTTGAGGCTGCACCTGAGAGCAGGAAGAACATGGCACGCAGGCCTAAAATTGCCATCAGGTTCGCAGTAAGCACAATGAAGGGGTCGGTGGTGACAGCAAAAATAGCAGGAATAGAATCGACTGCGAAGATCACATCAGAGGCTTCGACCAGAATCAGCACCAAGAATAACGGCGTTGCCCAAAGCAAACCATTTTGACGGACAAAGAATTTATCGCCCTGAAGTTGCGGGGTGATACGCATATGTTTACGTAGCCATTTCAGAATGGCCATATCTTCAATATTGCTGCCTTCTTCATGCTGACCACGCAGGAATTTGAAGCCGGTATACACCAGGAACGCACCGAAGAGATACAGAATCCAGGAGAATTCCTGTACAAACCAGGCACCAATAAAAATAAAGATTGTTCTGAGCACAATTGCACCCAGTACACCATATAACAGCAATTTACGTTGTAGCGCTGGTGGAATGGCAAAGGCGGCAAAGATCATCAGCCAGACAAAGACATTATCAATTGCCAGGGATTTTTCCAGCAGATAACCGGCAAAGTATTCCATGACCTTGGTATTGGCAATTGCCGCACCTGCAGTCTGCTCCAGATACAGCCATAATCCACCACCAAATAAAGTCGCGACACTGACCCAGGCGATACTCCAGTAGGCAGCGGTACGGACTTTTACTTCCTGACCATGCTGATGTTTAAAGCCGACAAAATCGATCACCAGCATGACGGCGACAATTGCGAAAAAGACAAGATACAGCCAGAGCGTACCAATTGTTTCCATGTGAATTCTCCACATCGGACGACTGGCCATAAAAAAACCTTGACCAGCTGCCAGATGAAAAACATCTATAACAACATGATCAAGGTCTTGCCTACATCTTTGTGCTCTACTGGAGGAGATCCAGTGGCATTTCAAGATGCTCAGATACCGACTTTTTGCAAAGTGTAATGACGATATTCTGACACGTTTAAAAACTGAAATTTCATTTTTAAACGTTTGGAGGAGGCTACTCCCCTTGTTCAAACTCAATTCTGTTTGAGCAATTGCTCAATATCAGATGAGCATGACAGATTTTATGCATAATCACAAATTATTTTACAAAAAGCAGCGTTTAATCAGCGGCTTTGGGCAAAAAGTCTAGGCGCTGAACCAAATAAAGACTAAGCAGAAATCCAAGGATCGCCAGCCCTGCTCCGGCCCAGCCAATGCTCGATAGTCCAATCTGAAGCGTGACTATACTGCCAAGCAAAGCTCCTCCGCCAATACCGACATTATACAGGCCTGAATAAATGGCCATGGCAACATCTGTAGCATCTGCAGCCAGATTCAGGGTTTTAGATTGTAGGGCCAGGCTGAAACCAATGATGCTCAAACCCCACAGCAGAGATAAGCCAGAGAGGCCTGTGACTGTGCTCGACAGTGGTAATAACAGCAGCATGGAAATAACCAATCCAAAAGTAAAAGCAGGAATAGTCATTTTTGGGAACTGCGCAGCAAAACGGCCAAACAGATAGGAGCCTAGGAATCCTGCCCCGCCATAAACCAGAAGTAAAGTTGTGGTCTGGGCTGAATCAAAGTGGGCGATATTCAGGGAAAACGGTTCAATATAACTATAAGCAGTAAATTGCGCCGTAATCACCAGAATAGTGAGGGCAAAAACTAGCATCAGGCTGGGACGTTTGATCAGGCTTTTTAAGCTGCTGAGGGAGCCTGAATTGACACTTGGAAGCAATGGCAAGGTTTTGGCCAGAATCAGGCAAATGATCAATGCGAGACACGCAATCAGGGCAAAACTATTACGCCAGCCATACGCCTCACCAATCATCCGGCCAAATGGAATACCGAGCACCATCGCCATCGCTGTTCCTGTGGCCAATAAACCAAGTGCCTGAAACTCTTTACCTTTCGGTGCAACCCGAACCGCGAGTGAAGCGGTAATCGACCAGAACAAGGCATGTGCGATGGCAATCCCTATCCGACTGATCACCAGCGTGCTAAAACTCCAGGCAAAATAGGACAGCACATGACTTAAAATAAAGACCGCAAAGACCAGCATCAGTAGAAAACGCCGTTCTATGGCTTTAGTGAGCAGCATGATCGGAAGAGATAGTAGGGCCACGATCCAAGCATAAATGGTCAGCATGATGCCGGCCTGAGTGGCGGACATGGCAAAGCTTTGCCCGATTCCACTCAGTAATGCCACAGGAATAAATTCGGTAGTGTTAAAAATAAAAGCCGCACAGGCTAAAGCGATGACACCAATCCATTGCTTGGTGACGGAAGAAGCGGAAGATGAGTCAGACATACGAAGTTGCATGTAAAAAGATGCTGCATTCTAATCCTGTCTTTCTCAATTAGGGAGTAGGTAAAATTAAATTTTTGGGGTGATATGTGATCACTCAAACTGCATCACCCTCAATCAGGCAAAATAGAGAAATAAAAAGTTATCAATATTTGAAAAAAATCACAGGAAATGATGAAAGAAAATAAAAAATTTCATCCAATATTAAAAACTTAACAATAATTCATATTATTTCTTTAAGAAGATGTTTTAAATTAAATAAACCAATAATTTTATTAAGGGATCAGCCTTCAGTATGGACATTCAACATCAAGATTCAAAACGCGGCGGTGTATTTTTTATGGAGGAAGATGGTCGACGTCTTGCTGAAATTACATATCAGTGGCAAGAAGCATCGACCATCGTGGCTGATCATACCTGGGTAGATAATTCCTTACGTGGTCAAGGCGTAGCACGCAAAATGCTGGATGTGCTGGTCGACTTTGCCCGCAAGAATAGCTTAAAAATTATTCCCCAGTGTTCCTATGTAGATGTCATGTTTAAACGTGATCGCAGCCTACAGGATGTTGCAGCTGCTATTTAGCAATTGAATTAAACTTATCCAAGATAGAGATATGTTGTAATTTGCCCTTAAGTGCAGGTACAGAAATATGCTGCAGCAGGTTATATACGCCATAACCTGCCATCAGGCCTATGCTGTTCCATAACACTTCTTCATATTTGCCTAACAGCGTAAGTATTCCCATCATCAGGCTTACGCTGATATAAAAAAACATACGACGGCGAACAAACTGTAAAAGCGTCCAGCCTATAAAAACTGAACTGAGCAGAATGTTGGTTTCGGTCGTCAAGGCCAGTTCATTCAGCATAATCAAAAGCATAAAACATATACACAACAACGCTACAGTGAAAATCAGATCTTTTAACATCAGGTTTCACTCCTTCATTATTATTGCTATATATCTGAAATCATTGATTTCCTCTCAGGAAGTAATTGTTATAAGTTTTCTTTGGAAAAGCAAACCTAAAATAATGTAAGCAAAAACGGATATTTGCTTAAAAAATGATCGACTAAAATTAAAATAATTGATTAAATTATGTTTTTAATTCTTTCTGCAGTGAGATGACCTTATGCTACAGCTTTGCTACGCCAGTGAGCGTATAGAATCTGAACAAGAGTTATTACAGGATCTTAGTGATATATTATCTGTAGCGAGAAAATTTAATAAAGCTCATCAGATTAACGGGGTTTTATATTATTCCCATGGCAAGTTTTTTCAATGTCTGGAAGGTGAAGCAGAGGTGGTAGAAAATCTGTTCCAGAGTATTTGCCGTGATCCACGCCATCATCAGGTGCTTCGCTTTCAGGATGCAACAGTAGAACGTCCACATTTCTCGGAATGGTCGATGAAATATGTTCATAAACATAGTGAAATTTCTTCTTTATTTTCACGTTTTGGTTTAGGCCAGTTTGAACCTCATGCATTGCAACAGGAACAGTTGAGTGGATTCCTGGAGCTGCTCTATCGTCTGGATGAAAATCAGGCCAATCTTGCTTCTCCTCAAGGTTATAAACAGCGTGGTTATATTCCCTATTTTTAATTGACGCTAAAAAATAAAAAAGTCCGCTATGCGGACTTTTTTTTGTTGTCGATAATGATTTAAGTCATTTCAATCATGACCTTTTTGGCAAATTCTAGCTGGTTGTCATCTACATCGACCATGATGATATTGGCTGGAGAATAAAACTGGGCAGTGAGCAAGGCACTCATGCCAATCGGGCCGGCACCGACAATCGCCACATTGTCCCCCGGTTTGACCTGACCATATTGCACACCAATTTCATGGGAGGTCGGCAAAATATCGGAAAGAAAGACCGCAACATCTTCATTCAAACCTTCTGGTAAATGATAGAGAGAAGTATCGGCAAATGGAGTTCGGACATATTCGGCATGAGTGCCGTCAATCATATAACCCATAATCCAGCCACCCTCGTTTCTACAATGGGCATACAGCTGTTTCTGGCAGTTTTCACAGGTGCCGCAGCGGCTGACACAGGAAATAATCACCTGATCGCCCTTTTTAAAGTTTTGAACTGCGGAAGCGACTTCTTCCACAATACCAACACCTTCATGACCGAGAATCCGGCCATTAAAGCTGCCGGTTTTTTCTTTTGCAACCTCCTCAATTTCGGGGTTTTTACCTTTCTATAGCTAAATACTAAATAAATCATTACAGTAATCTTTAAACAATTTATCAATATCTTTAACTCTAAATTTATTGCGAATCATTTTTACTCGTGACCACATTTTTTCTATAGGATTTAAGTCCGGGCTATATTTAGGAAGCCACACAATGTAATGGCCTGCACAACGTATCAACTCCTGAAGCCTTGTTCCTTTGTGAAAGGTGGCATTATCCATAATCAATACACTGGTTTTTTTCAGCTTTGGCAATAAATCCTGTTCAATCCAGCATTCAAATACCTCGGGATTCACTGAACAATCAAATACTCCAACTGTAAGCAATCTATTTTCGATTAATGCGCCAATCGCATTGCTACAATTTTTTAACTGCCAGTTAAATTCAGCTTCAGCTCGCGCTCCTTTAGGGCTATAACTATGCGATCTCGTACTTTCGCTTTGAAAACCACTTTCATCGATATAAACCAGTGGTAATTGTTGTTCTAAACATTCAATCAAGTTCTGAAATTGCCGACGTTGATTTTGATCTGCTTTAGGGTGCTTTAACGTCTTTTTTTACGCGATATTCCTGCAGCATGTAGCGCATTAAATACTGCATGTGTACTGACACCAAAACGTTCTGCCCGTTCACTGATGTAATCATCGGGATATTGTTCAACATCATTCAATATTTGCTCTTTGCTAATTTTAGCTGGGCGACCAGGAATAGGTTTAGTTACAGTGGACTTTTTCCAATTCTGAATCGTCTGTATACAGACGTTAAAATGCTGTGCTGCTTTTCGCACAGACATTTTATCTCTAGTCATAATTTCTATGACTTTGTCTTTAAAATCTTTTGAATATCCCATGTTTCTATTGTTCTATATTTTTAAGTATTTGGCTATATATCCCGAGGTCAGTACCACAAATGGTGACTTTGCTAAGTTTGATAATGGCATCAGTAGGTTGCAGAATGTGGGGAATGCGACGTTCTTCAAAGTGGATATCATTGGCGCCGTAATAAACCATGGCTTTCATTGTTGTCATGACAGATCTCCTAGGGGAATGAGGGTCTGAACAAGAGGGATAAAGCTATTTTTTGCTGCCTTTACAGCCTGGAAAATCATCAGGAGGGTTAAAGATAAAAGAGGATCGAAATGCTGTTGTTCTTATTGATTGTGCCTAGGGCACTCAAAGACTGCAATGAGTCTTATGTCCATATTGCAACAAAAGATAATGAAAAGAAAAAAGATAAATTTTAGCTGTTTTAACATTGAAATAAGAAAGTTGATTTGAACTTGGATGAGGGTCTATTTTCTTAAAAAAGATAGAAAGCGAATTTAATTGTCTTGTCCTGAAATAGATTGACAGTATTCCACTTCAAACCGAGTTAAGCAATTAGCTCGGTTTTAGTTTGCTCATACGTCTGATTCGGGGTGTTCATATTTAAACTTAAATGTGGTCTATAGCAATTATAAATCATAATAGATTCCGCAATTAAGTGATCTAACTCCTTCATGGTTTGACATCGTGTAATTAAAAACTCCTGCTTTAATATTCCATTAATCCGCTCTGCTAATGCATTCTGGTAACAGTCTCCTCCATCTGTCATAGAAGGACATACCCCATAATGGCGTAATGCCGATTGATATAGTTCAGAGCAATACTGAGAGCCTCTGTCTGAATGATGAATCATCCTTGTCGCTCGATCCGTCACATGCTGCATCGCCATATGTAGAGCCTGCACAACATTCTCCGCACGCATATCATTCGATAACTTATAACCTTTAATCTGACGGGTATAAGCATCTGTCACTAAGGATAAATAATGTACGCCTTCAGCACTCTCAACATAAGTAATATCACTAACAAAGACTTCGTTGGCTTGCACTGCTGAATAATCCTTTAATAAATTTGGATGCTTCTTCATCCAATGCTTGCTATCCGTAGTTTTTGTATAGCGACGCTTGGGGCGAATCAATAAATTATGCTCTTTCAATATTTTAAATAACTGATCCCGTCCACACTTTAAACCACGCTGCAACAATTTGCCTTTAATAAGCCAATACAGCTTACGTGTTCCGATACTTGGCATGAGACAACGATATTCCATAACCAACTCAAGTATTTGTTCAGTTGCTTGTGCAGTCATTTGAGCACGTTTTTCTGCTTGATAATAAGCTTGTCGGGTGATTCCCAACCACTGACAATAACGTGAAACGCTTAGTCTTCTTTGGCTTTGCCAATCTTTGAAACGTGCTCGGTATACTTTTTTCCAAGATCAGTCCCACATTCTTTATCAATGTGATAAATCACATCCTGAATAAATTCAGTTTTAAGCTTTTCTGCGGCTAACTGCTTTTCTAATTGGCGGATTCGTTGTTGGGGGGTTAATTGGCGTTTAGAAGAAGTCGGCATATTCGAAGTCCAGTCCTGTTGTCCGTGCTTGCGTAACCATACCAGCACAGTTGATCTTCCTTGAATACCATATTTTGCCTGAGCTTGTTTATAAGTAATTTGCCCTTTTTCTACTTCATGTACAACCATCATTTTAAAGGCGAAGCTATAATCACGTTGTGTGCGTTTAACTCGTTGTTCTTGTGCATGTTCCATAAAATAAGTCTCTTAAGGTGTAAACTTATTTCAGGACGGGACAAATTTTTAAAATAAAAAAGCCCGCTATTACGGGCTTTTTTATATAAATTTTTAAGCTTTTAAAGCACTAATCAGTTTTTGATGCAGACCGCCAAAACCACCATTGGACATGATTACCACCGCATCGCCCTCACCTGCTTCAGCCACTACGGTCTGGATAATCTCATCCAGAGTACGTGCGACTACAGCTTTATTTGGCGCAGCATTAATTACCGGTTGCAGATCCCAATCCAGGCCTTCTGGCTGATACCAGATCACCTCATCGGCCAGACGCGCGGAATGTGCTAGGCCATCTTTATGACTGCCCATACGCATGGTATTGGAACGTGGTTCAATAATTGCCCACAGCTTACGTTCACCGAGACGCTTGCGTGCGCCATCAAGGGTGGTATCAATCGCAGTTGGGTGATGGGCAAAGTCATCATAGACTTCAATGCCGCGTACAGTGTCCAGCAGTTCCATACGGCGCTTAACACCGCCAAAGTTGGAGAGTGCTTCACAAGCTGTTTCAATAGAGACACCGACATGCTCAGCAGCAGCAATGGTTGCTAGTGCATTGGCTACACTATGCTGACCCGTCATATTCCATTTCACTTCGCCTTTCACAGTACCGTGTTGCAATACCTTGAAGTGAGAACCATCTTCTGAAAGCTGTTCAGCATAAAGCTCAGATTTCTCATTGGTGTCTAATGAAGTGCGAATAACAGGTGTCCAGCAGCCTTGCTCTAACACTTCATCAATATTTGTTTCAGTAATTGGCGCAATAATGCGGCCTTCACTTGGAATGGTACGCACTAAATGGTGGAACTGTTTCTGGATTGCTGCCAGATCATCAAAGATATCAGCATGGTCAAATTCCAGATTGTTCAGAATCGCAGTTTTAGGATGGTAATGCACGAACTTGGAACGCTTGTCGAAGAAAGCAGAATCGTATTCATCGGCTTCAACACAGAAGTATTTACCGCCACCTAAGCGCGCACTTTCAGAAAAGCCAAGCGGGACACCGCCAATCAGGAAGCCAGGTTCTAAACCGGCCTGATCCAGTACCCATGCCAGCATGGTGGTGGTTGTCGTTTTACCATGCGTACCGGCTATACCTAAAACGTGTTTACCTTGTAGCACATGATCTGCCAGAAACTGTGGGCCTGAAATATAAGGCAGGCCTTCATTCAGCATATATTCCACGGCATCAATACCACGTTTCATGGCATTGCCGACAATCACCAGATCCGGATGCGGCTGTAAATGGCTACGGTCGTAGCCCTGCATTAAAGTAATGCCTGCATTTTCCAGCTGGGTCGACATCGGTGGATAAACGTTTTGATCCGATCCTGTCACCTTATGGCCCAGATCACGTGCCAGTAATGCCAGTGAACCCATAAAGGTGCCACAAATACCCAAAATATGCAGATGCATCTACTTCACTCCATTTTGCCTGACACATCACTTTGTACTGGTGCTGTTGCCATGATTTATTCGATTTGCAAGCAACGATAGCAAGGCTTTGACCGAAAAGATAGTCAAAGTTCAAGCATTCCTGCGGGATTTTTTAAATCCTGTTTCACAGACAAATTCAGGGAAATTTTCAAGCTTCCGGAATATCTTTTGGCAAAATAAATCGTAAAATAAGCCCGAACTTTTTGCAGAGTGCATGCAGATGCTACCGGCTCTATTTCTTCTGGTGATTGCCAACT
Source organism: Acinetobacter variabilis (assembly GCF_000369625.1). GTDB lineage: Bacteria > Pseudomonadota > Gammaproteobacteria > Pseudomonadales > Moraxellaceae > Acinetobacter > Acinetobacter variabilis. Next base: position 9,356 of record NZ_KB850112.1, on the reverse strand, counting down.
GTTTTATGACCTTGGCCTGGTACGGACATCTCAAATTCCTGCCGCATGATGCACCGCTGTGGCAGGCGATTTTATTTAGCTGGGCCATTGCCTTGTTTGAATATAGCCTGATGATTCCAGCAACCAAATTATTAGCCCAACAGGGACTGGCGGTAGGTCAAATGAAAATTACCCAGGAAGTCGTCACTCTACTGGTCTTTGTTCCCTTTATGATTTTCTTGTTCAAACAGCCGTTTAAACTGGATTATTTATGGGCAGCACTATGTCTCTGTGGCTGTGTCTATTTTGTATTCCGCAGTTCCTGAAATCATCTACTAGCCACTACTTCCCTATTTTTATTCCAGTTTTTAAGAATCCGCTAAAAAAATAAGAAAAATCGAGCCTTGCTTTGACCGTTAAATTTTATGAAGCTGAAAAATCAGTCTATAATATGCCTTCCTATTCAAGCTTGGCTCTCTCGTCGAGATTTATCTTTCTTACTTTAATCTCTGGAAAATTTGCAATGAATGCGGCTGCTGCACAAGATACTCCTCTCGTAGGTATTATCATGGGTTCTCAATCGGATTGGGCAACTCTCGAACACACTGCCAATATGCTCAAGCAGCTTGGTGTCCCATTTGAAGCCGAAGTCGTTTCCGCACACCGTACCCCGGACCGTCTGTTTGAATATGCTGAACAAGCGCTTGATCGTGGTATTCAGGTGATTATTGCCGGTGCAGGTGGTGCAGCGCATTTACCAGGTATGTGTGCAGCCAAAACTGATCTGCCAGTACTGGGTGTACCCGTCAAATCTTCGATCTTAAATGGTGTCGATTCATTGCTTTCTATCGTGCAAATGCCAGCGGGTATCGCCGTAGGAACATTGGCGATCGGTCCTGCCGGTGCAACCAATGCAGCTATTATGGCAGCACAGATTTTAGGTTTAACCCGTCCAGAGATCGCAAAAAATGTCGCAGATTTCCGCGCGGCACAAACCGAGAAAGTCGCAAGTAACAATATTCCAGGTCAAATGTAAGTCCAAGCTTAATACGGGATCAAACACAATGGATAAAACCATCGGTATTTTTGGTGGCGGCCAGTTAGGTCGGATGATGGCACAAGCCGCACTACCTCTAAATATTCAATGTACGTTCTTTGAAGCCAATACGGACTGCCCTTCTGCGGCTTTAGGTCCGGTTTTCTCCACCAAAGCTGTAAATGGCTTGCAGGACTTTATCAATAGCGCAGATGTCTTTAGCCTGGAGTTTGAAAATACACCATTGGCTGATATCGATGTTTTAACGCAAAACAAAGATTTGCATCCACCACGTCAGGCTTTAGCCATCGCACAGCATCGTCTGTCTGAAAAAGCCCTATTTGATGAACTGGAAATTCCGGTTGCACCGTATAAAGCGGTAACTTCACTGGAAAGCTTGCAGACGGCCGTGGCTGAGCTTGGCTTGCCGATCGTGCTAAAAACCTCTCGTGGTGGTTACGATGGTAAAGGTCAGTTTGTTTTACGTTCAGCTGATCAAATTGATCAGGCTTGGGCGGAACTCGGCCCTGCTGGTGAACTGATCGCAGAAAGTTTTGTGACTTTCTCGCGTGAAGTATCGATCATTGCGGTACGTGGTCAAAATGGTGATGTGAAAACCTGGCCATTGGCTGAAAATCATCACCACAACGGCATCCTGTCGCACTCGATTGTTCCGGCACCCAATAGTGCGGATCTGCAACCAGTCGCGCAGGATTACATCACTCGCCTGCTGAATCACTTGGATTATGTGGGTGTATTGACTCTTGAGCTGTTTGTGACAGACAAAGGCCTGTATGCAAACGAGATGGCACCACGTGTGCATAACTCAGGTCACTGGTCGATTGAAGGCGCTGTTTGCTCGCAGTTTGAAAACCATGTTCGTGCGGTCGCAGGTCTGCCACTGGGTTCAACTGAAGTGGTGCGTCCAACCGTCATGGTAAACATTATCGGTCAGCATCCCAAATCTGAAGATGTCCTGGCTTTAGAAGGCGCTCACTTGCATCTATATAACAAGTCAGAGCGTGAAGGTCGCAAGATTGGCCACATTACTTTGATGCCCACAGACAGCGCTCAGCTGACCACTTTATGTCGTCAACTGGCGAAGATTTTGCCAAATCCGCTGGCATTGAGCGAAGATATGACCATCTAAGCTCTAAGCTGCTGATAAAAAAAGCGATCACTTCGGTGATCGCTTTTTTATTTGTCCAGATTCAGGCATGATTGCGCCTCTTTAAAAATCCCTTGCCATTGGGCGGATCATTTTTAAAATCAATTGCTTGTAAACTGATCAATTGAGTATAAATACAATAATTTAATTTGCTGCTATTTTGAGCTGAATTCTAGGTTATTCACTTGTGGATAAACTTAACATTAAGTTTGAATTTAAAACTGGAAATAGATTTTGAATTTAAATTCATAAAAATAAATTCAAATTTAAAAATGAACTTTGAATTTAAACTTCGCTGCTTAAATTTAAATTCAAAAATATGAATTCAAATTTAAAAGCTGATTAATGAATTTAAAGTTTTGAATTTAAAAATAGGCACTCCTAATAAAAATGAATTCAAAATAGAAATGCTATATACCAGAAGCCTTTGGTTGATTGGAAAGTTCTGATCTAAAGACAAGTTATCCACAATCATTTTTTAAATTCAAAAGTGTTTTCCTGAGTTTTGAATTTAAATTTAAAAATAAGCTTAATTTGAATTTAAAATGAGTTTGTGGATAAGTTTTTTAAATTTAAAAGCTACAAAATGAATTCAAAAGTGTAGGAATTATGAATTTAAATTTACGTATTGGCGCTTTAATTTTCATCATGAACTGCTAAGGTAGAAACATAATTCAAAATCTAAATATTTAAGGGTCTTATGCAACGGCTTGCACTTTTTGTTGGTTCTTTGGTTTTAGCTGCTACACAGGCACAGGCAGAACTGATTATTAATGGTCAGCGTGTGACATCAACGGATATGTCTTCTGTGCCGAGCAGTCCGGTCAATTATGCGTCCCAAAATAATTTTCAGAATTGTCTTGCCAATTTGCGCAGTCAGGCGATTGCACAAGGCGTAAGTGGTTCAACCTACGATCGTTATACGCAAAATTTAACACCTGATTATTCTGTGATTGAAAAGTTGAATTATCAGCCTGAGTTTTCGACCCCAATCTGGGATTATCTGTCCGGACTGGTGGATGAAGAACGTGTACAGCTGGGTCGACAAAAACTGCAGCAACATCGTGAGGTATTAAACCGGATTAGCGCAGCCTATGGAGTGCCGGCGGAAACGATCGTAGCCGTATGGGGTGTAGAAAGTAATTTTGGAGATATTTCCGGAAAATATCCTTTATTACAGGCCTTAGGTACTTTGAGTTGTGAAGGTCGTCGTCAAAGTTATTTCCGTGGTGAGTTCTTTACCACCATGAAATTGCTGCAACGGGGTGATGTCTATGAAAACCAATTAAAAGGTTCGTGGGCAGGGGCTTTTGGTCATACTCAGTTTATGCCATCGACTTATGATGAGCTGGCGGTTGATTTTGATGGGGATGGTCGTCGTGATTTAGTCGGCAGTATTCCTGATGCACTGGCTTCTACAGCCAATTTCCTGAAAAAACGTGGCTGGCAGACTGGCCAACCCTGGGGCTTTGAAGTAAAAATTCCACAAGGTATGTCTGTTGCAGGCGAAGGCCGACGCAATAAAAAATCACTGAGTAGCTGGATGAACCGTGGTGTGGTGCGTGCTGACGGTACTCCGCTATTACAGGGCAATTTATCAGAATCTTCTCAGGCTGGCTTATTGGCACCTGCAGGCGAAAATGGACCGGTATTTTTAGTCTTTAAAAACTTTGATGCTATTTACAGCTATAATGCAGCAGAAAGTTATGCTTTAGCGATTGCACATTTATCTGACCGCTTACAAGGTAAGGGAAGCATTCGGGCAGCTTGGCCAACCGATGATCCAGGCACGTCACGTGCGGAACGTCGCGAGATCCAGCAATTCCTATTAAACCGTGGCTATGATATTGGTGAGGTAGATGGTCTGATTGGGGATAAAACTCGTCAGGCGATTCGTCAGGAACAAAGCCGTCTGGGTTTAAGCCCGACCGGTCGGGCAGGACAGCAAATCCTGCGTGCATTTAGAAATGAAAATGCCAAACTAATGATGCGTTAGGAAGAATTTAGACATGATCTAAATATGGTTCTTCATCATAAAAAAGGTCTGCAAATATGCAGACCTTTTTTATAACTATATATAGTGAGCTTAAAGCTGCTTTTATACAGAGGTAATCGTACCTAGAACGCGATAACCGGATGCGCCTGTCACAGCCGGCAGATTGCCGCTGAGTTGATTCATAAAACGCATCGCCAGCCAGGCAAAAGCCGTGCCTTCCACCCAAGTCGGATTTAAGCCAAGGTCGGCTGTGGTTTGTACGCTCCAATGATGTTTACGCAAACGCCAGCGTAACTGTTCCAATAAATGTGAATTATAGGCACCACCACCACAAACATAAACTTCACCGGTATCCAGGCCGGAACGGTAAATGGCTTTTTTAATCGCACGGGTCGTGAGCTTCATTAAAGTAGCTTGCACATTCTCTGGTGTATCTTCAAGTTCATCATATTGAAGATCATTGCGCCAATCAGCAATCTGTTCATCCAGCCATTCCAGATTAAAGTCTTCGCGGCCGGTACTTTTAGGTGGCTCTTTTGAGAAGAACTCATGTTCCTGTAAACGGTCCAATAAGCTACGGATTGGTGTGCCATAAGCTGCCCAGTTACCATTTTCATCAAAAGGCTGGCCGGTATAACGCTGACACCAGGCATCCATCAGAATATTGGCAGGGCCTGTATCAAAGCCATAGACCTGATCCGATTGACCTGCCGGCAGAATACTCACATTGGCAATGCCGCCCAGATTCAGAATCACACGGTGAATACTCTCATGCTGGAAAATATCTTGATGGAAAGCGGGGACTAAAGGTGCACCTTGGCCGCCAGCAGCCAGATCGCGACGACGGAAATCGGAAATGACCGGAATCTGGGTGATTTCAGTAATGATATTTGGATCACCAATTTGCAGGGTAAAGCCATGTTCAGGACGATGCCGGATGGTCTGACCATGCGATCCAATTGCCTTGATTTGCGATTTGTTTAAATTATTTTCTTCAATCAGCGTATTGATGCCATGACCAATCATCTGTGCCAGTGCGACATCGGCTTTGCCCATGCGGTCGATTTCATTGTCATCTGGCAAAGTCAGTGCCATCAGTTCATCACGAAGATCGGGATCAAAAGGCAAGGTGAGGGTAGCATGAAGCTGAAGTGGATCAAAAGAAGCAGCAACAATATCGACACCATCCATGCTTGTGCCGGTCATTACCCCAATATAGATCGCTGTCATGATTATTCTTAAGCCTGCAATGTGCTGAAAAAGTGTTAGTATATCGCACAAATTGAATAACTGATGTATTTGGATTTTGTGATGTCAAATTTCCTGCCGGCTGAAGAACAACTTGCCCTCATCCAACGAGGCACCCACGAAATTATTTCTGAAGAAGACCTTCTGAAGAAATTAAAGCAGAATCGTCCTTTAAAAATTAAAGCGGGTTTTGACCCAACTGCACCGGATCTGCACCTAGGTCATACAGTTTTAATCAATAAATTAAAAGTATTCCAGGACTTGGGTCATGAAGTGTACTTCCTGATCGGGGATTATACTGCGATGATCGGTGACCCGACGGGTAAGAGTGCAACCCGCCCGCCATTGTCACGCGAGCAGGTACTAGAAAACGCAAAAACCTATCAGGAACAAGTATTTAAAATTCTTGATCCAAACAAAACCAAAGTCGTGTTTAACTCGGAATGGTTTGCACAAAAAACTGCAGCTGACCTAATTCAATTGGCATCACAACAAACAGTTGCACGTATGTTAGAGCGTGATGATTTCACCAAGCGTTATAACAACCAGCAACCGATTGCGATTCACGAATTCTTATATCCACTGGTTCAAGGTTATGACTCAATTGCTTTAGAAGCTGACGTGGAGTTAGGGGGTACAGACCAGACCTTTAACCTGTTGATGGGCCGTACCCTGCAAGGCCGTTATAACCAGGAAGCACAGGTGTGTATTACTGTGCCAATTCTTGAAGGTCTGGATGGTGTGAACAAGATGTCTAAATCTTTAGGCAATTATATTGGTGTATTTGATGCACCGGGCGCGATGTATCAGAAAGTCCTCTCTATGCCGGATTCATTGATTGAGCGTTATTTAGATCTGCTCAGCTTCAAGTCAATAGAAGAAATTCAAGGCTTGCTGAAAGAAATCGAAGAAGGCCGTAATCCGCAGGAAGTGAAACGCATTCTTGCCCTGGAACTGGTAGAACGTTTTCACGGTGCTGAAGCTGCCGCGCATGCCCATAAAGGTGCAGGTAATATCATTACTGAAGGTGAACTGCCTGAAGGTACGCCAGAAGTGACTATTTCACGTGGCGAATTTGGTGGTGAGATCTTCATTACTTCAATTTTACGTGAAGCTGGCTTAACCAAAAATGCTGCTCAAGCTAAAGATGCCTTAGGCCGCGGCACTGTGAAAGTGGACTGGAAACCGGTTGATGCGTCTTTTTTTGTGAAAGAGAACGTAACTTTAATTATTCAGGCCAGCAAAAAAGCAATTGCAAAAGTGACCTTCGTTGACTAAGGCTGGTTCTAAGTTATTGAAATAAAAGCAGGCTTTGGCCTGCTTTTATTTTTTAAGTTGTATATGAATTATATAAATATAGAAATTCAAAAAAAACCTTATAAAAACAACATTTAAATTTTTCCATTTGGCTTGCATTTCAGGTTTTTTGTGTATAAGATTTATTCGTCTAGAGATTCCGTAAAAAGCATATCTAGAGGGTAATGATCAATAACAGACAACTCCATAATTGATCAGGTCTCTAAGTAAAGAGACAAGTTAATATAATGTGAATAACTATAATAATGACATAATGGATCGGGTAAAGATTCAATTCTAAGGAAGAGATTTTGGGAGAGATCTCTTCCTTTTTTATTGGTGTTGTCTGGCTATATGTTCAATCTTCAATAAATTCAAAACAAAGATGGATGAATCAGCTTGGATTCGGGTTAAATCCATGGTGAGATGAATGAATCATCTTTGAATCTCAATTCATCTATAAAAAGAAAGGTAAATAAGGTGTATCGATACCAGACTGAACAGATGTTTGATGAAGACATCGATTTCATTTTGCGTTTTCTCTTCGAATATGAGTCTGCTGAGCGAAAACAAAAATCTTTGGATCAGGTACAGGCCTTATTTCAGCAATTAGATCTTGCCTCCCACTATTTACTCTTTTCATTAGTCAAAGAACGCCTGCCACGTCGGGCCAAATTATTGTTTGCTGCTGAAGACTATAGTGGTAAGAAAGAAGTGATTGAGGAAGTGATGCAGCACTGGATAAAAGATAAATACTCAAATGTGGCTTAATCGATTTTAATCTTCTGCTTATTCTTCTGCGCTTAAGTAAGATTTCTGGATGATCTGAAACCTAGAAAGATCATATCCTTATTTTTGTTCTTTAAAACAGAGTGTTAAGAAAAATCTGTATACAGCAAGGATTTTGACCTTACAAAAAGCCCCATATATACAAGTCGGATAAAAAACAGCAAAATATATAACCTGATATAAGAAAGTTTCGGAAAATTCTGGATACAGCCCTTAAATTTTACGGCCTTATTTAAAAATTACAGTTTTTTGATAGTTATCAGGTCTTAATAAATTTTACTGTTTTAAATTGAATTGCAATGAATATGGCTTTTATTGAAGAAAAACGCTCAAAATTTAGATAAAAAAGCGATTTTTTAACGAAATTCGTAGAAAAAAGATACATACGTGAAAAATATAATGAATTGGGGGTTGCAATGATTCTGAAATCCTCTAGAATGCACCCATACCGACGAGATAGACGGAAACGAACGAAGCAGATTGCTAAGTTGTTAAGTTTATCGAAGTCCAGCTTCTGGCATTGACGAGATGTTAGAAAGATCATTAAGAGATTATGAAGAACAACTTGTGTGGATTTTTACTGGTTGATTGATCGAAATTATTTTCATTGATTGATTGGTTTGAATTACTCGAAGTTTATTTGAGCGAAATTTAAGTCAGGAAATTGATGAGCCAAGTTTAAGAGTTTTACTTATAAAACTCGAAATGATTTTAACTGAAGAGTTTGATCATGGCTCAGATTGAACGCTGGCGGCAGGCTTAACACATGCAAGTCGAGCGGGGATAGGGTGCTTGCACCTGATTCCTAGCGGCGGACGGGTGAGTAATGCTTAGGAATCTGCCTATTAGTGGGGGACAACGTTCCGAAAGGGACGCTAATACCGCATACGTCCTACGGGAGAAAGCAGGGGATCTTCGGACCTTGCGCTAATAGATGAGCCTAAGTCGGATTAGCTAGTTGGTGGGGTAAAGGCCTACCAAGGCGACGATCTGTAGCGGGTCTGAGAGGATGATCCGCCACACTGGGACTGAGACACGGCCCAGACTCCTACGGGAGGCAGCAGTGGGGAATATTGGACAATGGGGGGAACCCTGATCCAGCCATGCCGCGTGTGTGAAGAAGGCCTTTTGGTTGTAAAGCACTTTAAGCGAGGAGGAGGCTTACCTGGTTAATACCTGGGATAAGTGGACGTTACTCGCAGAATAAGCACCGGCTAACTCTGTGCCAGCAGCCGCGGTAATACAGAGGGTGCAAGCGTTAATCGGATTTACTGGGCGTAAAGCGCGCGTAGGTGGCTAATTAAGTCAAATGTGAAATCCCCGAGCTTAACTTGGGAATTGCATTCGATACTGGTTAGCTAGAGTATGGGAGAGGATGGTAGAATTCCAGGTGTAGCGGTGAAATGCGTAGAGATCTGGAGGAATACCGATGGCGAAGGCAGCCATCTGGCCTAATACTGACACTGAGGTGCGAAAGCATGGGGAGCAAACAGGATTAGATACCCTGGTAGTCCATGCCGTAAACGATGTCTACTAGCCGTTGGGGCCCTTGAGGCTTTAGTGGCGCAGCTAACGCGATAAGTAGACCGCCTGGGGAGTACGGTCGCAAGACTAAAACTCAAATGAATTGACGGGGGCCCGCACAAGCGGTGGAGCATGTGGTTTAATTCGATGCAACGCGAAGAACCTTACCTGGCCTTGACATACAGAGAACTTTCCAGAGATGGATTGGTGCCTTCGGGAACTCTGATACAGGTGCTGCATGGCTGTCGTCAGCTCGTGTCGTGAGATGTTGGGTTAAGTCCCGCAACGAGCGCAACCCTTTTCCTTATTTGCCAGCACTT
>NZ_KB850111.1:128037-550692 GCF_000369625.1 Acinetobacter variabilis | reverse complement strand
CAGTTGTGCTGGCGACCATAGCAAGAGTGAACCACCTGATCCCTTCCCGAACTCAGAAGTGAAACCTCTTAGCGCTGATGGTAGTGTGGGGTCTCCCATGTGAGAGTAAGTCATCGCCAGCTCATTATTCCTAAAAAGCCCTCTGCTAGCGCAGGGGGCTTTTTTTATATAACATATAAACCTTTTTTATCTTTAACGACTAATTTTTACGGCTGTATAATCTCCGATCAGTTGTGAAATGTTATACTACTCGTGTAAATATTTTTTTATTCTCTGAGTCATATGCAGCAGATTCTCATAAACACATTTGTGTTGATATGGCTCAGTTTGATTTCTTGACAGCTATACGCTGTAACAGAATTAAATTTTGATCATCATCAGTATGTCAAACTTGATGGCGAATGGGATTTCTACCCCAATCAGCTGATTGATCCCACTTCTGGGCAGCGACCATCTCAGTTAACTTCCTCTAATCAGACTCTTGCTGCTGAAAAAGTTCATTTACCTAATTCTTTCCTGACCTTAACAGGTCATAAAGACCATATTGGAACTTTTCAAAAAGCCTTCAGGCTGCCTGAATCAGTCATCAATCATGCGGTTTATATTTATGTGCCTTATCAGTATGGGGCTTATCACATGTATGTCGATGATCATCTCCTGATAGAAGTAGGGCAGGTAGGCATACATGGTCAGCATCAGACCATGATGGCGCCAAAGTTGGCTTCTTTCTTTCCCTCACAGCGGGAAGTGACGATTACCATTCAGGCTTCAAGTTATCACTATATCCCTGGCGGGCTGGAAAACAGCATGTTTATTGGCTTTAACTAGCCTATTCTGGATAAGTTTTATGATCAGGTAATTCCTTTAAGTGTGATCAGTGGCGTTCTGCTGATGATTGGCTGCTTTATGGTGTTCTTTGCAGTATTTCGTAGCCTTAAAACGCAAGCAGGTAATTTGCTGCTGTTTCTAGGGTTATTTATTTTGTGCTTGAGCCTGCGTAGCTTCTTTGCAGTCCCATTCATTTATACTTTATTCACGAATATTTCCTGGGTATGGGGCACACGATTTGAGTATTTACTGACTGAATTGGCGACTCTGTTCTTCTTGATTTATATCTATTTATTGCCGTATCGACTGTTAAATCCTTATTTATTAAAAATCACAGCTTTGTTAATTAGTATCAATGTGGCTGTGACCCTGTTTACGCTGCCTTATATCTTCCAGAGCTTCTTTTTCCAAAGCTTTAGTATTGCATACTGGTTTTTATTAATCTGCTTTATGGCGCTTACCGCATGCACAAATCGCATGTGCGTTATTCCAAGATCAATTCTATTGCGGTGGTGCTGGTCTGCCTGACCTTCCTGCATGACTATTTACTTGCGCTTAAGGTAATTGATTCAGTTGAAATTGCATTTTATACCTCCTGTGCCTATTTTATTTAATTACCTTTCAGCTCAGCCGTGATTATGCGGTGCAAAGTATTAATACCGAGTTGTTAAACAAGCAGCTTTTGCGACTGAATAAAGAACTTGATCAGAAGGTTCAGGGCCGTACGCGTGATATCACCTTGCTCAATGAGAAACTCGCGCAGCAGGTGAGGCTGGATTCGCTGACAGGTGCCTATAATCGCTTTGCCTTAAATGAACAGCTTCAGCAGCAATATGAGCATGCGATAGCAAACCAATCTTCGCTGGCTGTTTATATGATCGATGTGGATTATTTTAAAAACTATAATGACTATTATGGCCATCTCAAAGGTGACTATATTTTAAAAACACTGGTTCAAACTATTCAGCAAATATTGCCTGAAAATGGCTTTCTGGCCCGCTATGGTGGAGAGGAATTTGCAGTTTTACTGGCAGATATTTCCTGGCAGGAAGCTAAAGCTTTTGCCGAGCAACTTTGCGAGGTTATTCGTCAGCTCAATTTAGAACATGCCAATCGTGGGAATGACAAAACCTGGATCAGTATCAGTGTCGGAGCAGCGATTATGGATGCAGAGCATATTTATAAAAATGTTGATCGTTTACTAAAAACAGCCGATCAGCAGTTGTATAAGGCGAAAATTCTTCGCGATTCAGCCTGTATTAAATAATAAAAAACTCAATTAATGCATCAGCTATCTTATTGAGATTATGTTATATCCGCTTACGATTCCTTTACTTTTTTATTATTTTAGCCGCTGTCTGGAATGCTAAATTGGTACTTATCTGAATGAAATTAGCACGAAGAATAACAATGAAACAGACTCAAATAGCAGCAATTTTATTATTAGGCTTGGGTTCCTATAGCCTGACTGCCTGTGCCCAAGACAAGACTTCAGCATCCCCAGCTGGACAATCCGCTGCCAAAACCACACAGCAAGCTTATAAAGTCGAAGAATTTGCGCAGTTGAATGAGCCATGGGCACTGATTGAGCTGCCAGATCAGCGTTTACTGATTACCGAAAGATCAGGAAAATTAAAATTATTTAATCCAGCCAATCGCAGCACTCAAACTGTTCAGGGTATTCCTCAAGTGGCCTATGGCGGACAAGGTGGCTTAGGCGATATCGCACTCCATCCTGACTTTGCCAAGAATCAGTGGGTATATCTCAGTTATGCCGAACAGGGGCAGGGTGGTTATGGTGCAGTCGTGGTTCGTGGCAAGCTAGATCTCACCAAGAGCACGCCACAGCTCACTCAGATTAAGAAAATCTGGACTCAGGTACCGAAATTTTCTTCAGGACAAGGCCATTATGGGCACCGGATTATCTTTGGCTCAGATAATAAACTCTGGATCAGTTCGGGTGAACGTCAGCAATTTAATCCAGCCCAGGACATGAAATCTAATGCCGGCAAGATTATTCGTCTGAATGATGATGGTTCAATCCCCTCCGATAATCCATTTATGAATCAGGGCGAAATTGCCAAGCAGGTCTGGAGTCTGGGACACCGTAATCCTCTCGGTTTGGCATTTGATCCACAAGGGCAGCTTTGGGTGCTTGAAATGGGTCCAAAAGGTGGTGATGAGCTGAATAAAGTGATAAAAGGCAAAAATTATGGCTATCCGATCGTCTCCAATGGGGATCATTATGATGGCAAGCCGATTCCAGATCACAGTACCCGACCAGAGTTCGAAGCACCAGCACTAGATTGGACTCCAGTAATTTCTCCTTCAGACTTATTGTTCTATACAGGTAATATCTTTCCTCAGTGGAAAAATAAAGCCTTAGCTACAGGTCTGTCTTCTCAGGCAATGATTGTAATTGATACCACTCAAAATCCTGCAAAAGAAATACAGCGACTGGATATGAAAGAGCGGATTCGTGGTGCGATTCAGGCCAAAGATGGCTCACTCTGGGTGATTGAAGATGGTCCAAAAGCCAAGTTGCTTAAGATGACCGCACCTCAGTAAAAAGCTAAATAGTTAATAACACAATGAAAGAAAAAGGCCCCAACTCCTGTGAGGGCCTTTTCAAATTTAGCTCAGATACCTTTCCTCCGGTATCGATCAGCATCCTGCCGATGTTTTATTCTTGTTTTTGCAAGACTTCCTGTCTTGGTATGCACTCAATATAACCCGAGTCAGAAAGACCGAGTAGAGGCATTGACCGCATCTGCTGTAGGCTAGAGGCGACAAGGTCACTTGAAAATATTTATCCGATTAATTCCAGAGTTCTCAGGATAATTTTACGATATGGTAGAGATAGGAGGCCTTATTGAAGCTCATCTCTCTATTCAATGAAAAATATCTAAAAGAATTCAATAAAATAATAAAAAGGAAAAGCGCATGCCTACCGTTCAAATTGAAGTCTGGCAACAGTATTCCCAGGCTGATGAAGAGCAGTTATTCGACAGCGTATTTCAATGTGTGAAAAATGCCTTTCAACTGCCTGAATATGACCATAATATCCGGCTGGTGGTACATAAAGCCCAACGTTTTCAGTAGATGACTCATCTGGCCCAGCCTGAATACTTTACCTTGATCGGTATTGACTGCTTCGCTGAACGGAGTCTGGAGACCAAGCGCAAACTGTATCAGTAGATTGTAGCAAGCTTGGGAAAATTGGGCATTCCGTCTGATCATATTCTGATTCATCTGCGAGAAAGTCCATTGGAAAATTGGGGAATCCGCGGTGGGTAAGCAGCCTGTGACATCAATATAGGCTTTAATGTAGAGATCTGATTTTATTAAAAAAAATACCAGATTTTAAATACAAAAAAGCCCCAACATCCTGTTGAGACTTTTCTGGATTTGCTTCTCAGATCTGACTCCTGTCTGACCTGTCAACGTCCTGTTACTCTGCGTTTTTTATTGTTGTTGTATCGCTTTGCAGACTTCCTGTCTGTCTATGAATCAAACTATAGCCTTGAACTGAAAGTGAGAATAGCCGACAAATTCTGCGCTGCCTGTAGGCTAAAGCGCACATCGCTGTCGTCCTCAGGCACTGACATACTGGATCAGCTTATCCACGACATCTCTAAGTGTTTTATTGTCGAATTCATTTCCTTCAAAGCTGTAGTCTTTATTGCGACTAAAAATGTCCCGCAGCTCTACAATCGCATTGGTATCCACCATGCCAAGCTGAGTGCCGACCTGACGGATCTGATCAATGGAACGTGAGCCGTTGGTGACGCCATAACCGATATAAGCTGCCGGTTTGCCTTGCCATTCCTTGGCTAGATAATCCAGCGCATTCTTTAATGCTGGGCTATAGCCATGGTTATATTCAGGACTGATAAAAATAAATGCATCCGCAAGAGCGATAAAGTCGGCCCATTCCTGCTGTTTCGGTTGATCATAAATACCGGTCAATGGGGGATGAGAACCAGCAAAAAGCGGAAGATCCCATTCTTTTAAGTCGACAAGTTCGGTTTCAAGCGTGCTAAAACCATATTTTTTAATTTCCTGTAGTACCCAATGTGCGACCTTAATTGCTGTACGTCCTTCACGCACACTGCCAACCACAATATAAATTTTCATATCTTTCCCTTTCTTATCGCATGCTCATCAAATTAAATTAATCAGATTTCTGAACAGAGACTAGAGAGGATTTGTATCCAGAAACTAAAAAAGCTCCCGAAGGAGCTCTTTTAAATCATGTGATTAGCCGATATTACATCAGCTTCACGCCTTGCTGGCCAGCTGGAGTAACTTTGAAGATTTCGACTTCAAAGGTGATATTTTTACCTGCAAGCGGATGATTAAAGTCCACTTCGGTAATATCATCATTTACGGATCTTACTACGCCATACAAAGTCGATTTGGCCTTGTCTTCAAACTCGATCATGTGACCTTCGATCGGACGTTCGCCAAATTTCACCGTATCAAATTTTTGGACATTTTCAGGATTCCACGGACCAAAAGCATCTTCGGGCGGAAGGCTGACAGTACGACGGTCACCAGCACGCAAGCCCATTAAAGCTTTTTCAAAACCTGGTAATAGGTTGCCATCACCAATGGTCAGGCTTACCGGTTCTTCACGGCTACGGGTATTGTCAATTTCTACGCCACTTTCGATCGCGACAGAAAAATGAAGCTCGACTTTAGAGCCGTCTTTAACACGAGTTTCCTCGTTAGGATTAATAAAATCAGTCATGTTGCGCCTGTGCACGTTGAATTCGGTGTTTTTCCAGGAAAAACGTATCAATCAGCAGCAGAATCGTACCTAAAGTAATGGCACTATCCGCAATATTAAAAGCAGGGAAGTGGCTGTTCTGATAATAGACATGAATAAAGTCGACCACATAACCTAAAGAAATGCGGTCAATCAGGTTACCAATAGCACCACCCAGAATCAGGGCAACTGCTAGTGGCAAGACTTTCATGCTCTTTGGCATACGCATCAGCCAGAACACGAAAACCACAGACACTAAACCTGCAAGAGAGGTAAAGAAATAGCGTTGCCAGCCACCAGCATCGGACAAGAAACTAAAGGCAGCGCCATAGTTATGTAATAGTGTCCAATTTAAAAAGGGCAGGACGGGCACCGGATCTGCATATTCCAGATGTGTTACCGCAATCCATTTGGTCCATTGATCTAGAATGATCGCCAGAATAGCCAGTCCGATCCACCACAAATTGTGAGGATAGAACTGGAACAGACCCTTTTTCTGCTGTGGGTTAGGCATATTTTCTCTCTTCACCTTGGCCGCTCGGGAGGTTAATGATACAACGACCGCATAGTCCTGGATGTGAGGCATGTGTATTCACATCAGGAAGCACATGCCAGCAGCGTACACATTTCTCGCCATCTGCCGCAGATACTTTTACGCGTAGGCCTTCAAGTTCAGCGTCATTGCCTTGAGCAGCATCAAACGGATTCACGATTACCTGAGAAGTGATCAGAACGAAACGCAGCTCATCACCCAGACGGTCTAGAACAGCTTTCAGTTCATCATTGGCCCACAGCTCAACTTTGGCAGACAGGTTTGAACCCACTAGTTTCTCGTTACGCGCATTTTCAATGTGCTTGTTGACCGCAGATTTGACTGCAATCAGGGTTTGCCAGTCTGCTTCAGACAACAGGTTTTCTTGTGCTGAGACTGGAATATCGTACCATTCAGCAGTGAACACATATTTCTCGCTTTGACCTGGAATTAGTGGCCATGCTTCTTGAGCGGTGAAGCTCAGGATTGGTGCCATCCAGCGTACAAAGGCTTGTACCAGATGATATAGCGCAGTTTGCGCAGAATGACGTGCCTGCGAGTCTGCTTTAGTGGTGTACTGACGGTCTTTGATGATGTCTAAGTAGAAACCACCGAGGTCGTTAATACAGAAGTTGGTCAAGGCATTGGTCACGATATGGAAGTTCATATCTTCATATGCTTTCTTGATGGTTTCCTGTACATCATTCGCGCGTTGCAGGATGTATTGATCCAGTGCAATCAGTTGATCTACAGGTAGAGCATCAGTTGCCGGGTTGAAACCATTCAGGTTTGCCAACAAGAAACGCAGGGTATTACGGATACGACGATAACCATCTGACGCACGGTTAAAGATTTCTTTACCTGCGGTCATTTCATAACGGTAATCTGCTGAAGCGATCCAGAAACGCAGGCCGTCTGCACCCATGTTCTTGATAATGTCTTGCGGAGTAATGATATTACCCAGCGATTTCGACATCTTGCGGCCTTTCTCATCGACCACGAAACCGTGAGTCAGCAGACCTTTGTATGGCGCACGTTGATTGATTGCCATAGAGGTCAATAATGAAGACTGGAACCAGCCACGGTGCTGGTCAGAACCTTCAAGATATAAATCAGCTGGATCGGTCAATTCTTCACGGTCACGCAGCACTGCATAGTGGGTTGTACCAGAGTCAAACCATACATCTAAGGTATCGCGAACCGCGTTGTACTGCTCAGCATCATCACCGATGAAGTCTTTAGCTTCACGGTTATACCAGGCATCAATACCTTCCTGTTCGATCAGTTTCGCGACTTCTTCGATCAGTTCAGGTGTACGAGGATGCAATTCATTGGTGTCTTTATGCACGAAGAATGGAATTGGTACACCCCAGGTACGTTGACGTGAGATACACCAGTCCGGACGGCCTTCGATCATCGCCTGGATACGGTTTTTACCCCAATCCGGTACAAAGCTGATGTCATTTTCAATGGCATTCAACGCACCCTGACGCAGACCTTTTTCATCCATGCTGATGAACCATTGTGGGGTCGCACGGAAGATAATCGGAGTTTTATGACGCCAGCAGTGCGGGTAGCTATGCTTGATAGGCTTATGTGCCCATAGCTTGTTAGCTTCGCCAAGTGCCGCAATAATTTGGGGATTGGCCTTGTAGATGTGCTCGCCTGCAAATAGTGGTGAAGTCGGTAAATACACACCATTACCGCCCACTGGATTATCTACTTTCAGGTTATACAGCAGACCAACTTTATAGTCGTCCACACCATGGCCAGGCGCAGTATGTACAGCACCGGTACCGCTGGTTGCGATGACGTGTTCACCCAGAATCACTGGCACTTGACGCTCAGCAATTAGAGGATGTTGCAGTACCAGATTCTCAAGTTTCGCACCGGTAAAATCAGCAATCACTTCAACCGCATTAAAGCCATAACGCTCAGTTGCAGATTCAACCAGATCTTTAGCCAGAATAAAGTTTTGTGCAGCTTTATCTTCACCACGTGCTTTAACCAGTTGGTATTCAATTTCAGCATGCAGGGCAACCGCCTGGTTCGCAGGAAGTGTCCAAGGCGTTGTGGTCCAGATCACGATATCAGTTGAGTCTTTAACTTCAACACCTAAACGTGCAGACAGATCCGCCAGATCAACCACGGTGAAACCCACGTCGATTGCATCTGATTTTTTATCTTCATATTCAACTTCAGCTTCAGCCAGTGCTGAACCACAGTCCAGACACCAGTTCACCGGTTTAAGACCTGGCTGGATATGGCCATTTTTCGCGATTTCACCGAGTGAACGTACAATGTTGGCTTCCTGCTTGAAGTTCATGGTGAGGTAAGGATTGCTCCAGTCGCCAAACACACCCATACGGATGAAGTCTTTTTTCTGTAGCTCAACCTGGCTCAATGCATATTCGCGGCAAGCTTTACGGAAAGTAGGTGCATCCACTTTGACACCAACCTTACCGACTTTTTCTTCAACTTTGAGTTCAATTGGAAGACCGTGACAATCCCAGCCCGGTACATAAGGCGCATCAAAACCGTCCATGATGCGGCTTTTAATGATGATGTCTTTAAGTACCTTGTTGACTGCATGACCTAGGTGAATCTGGCCATTGGCATATGGAGGGCCGTCATGAAGCACGTATTTTTTCTTGCCAATTCGCGATGCACGAATCTGCTGATAAATGTCATCGGCATACCACTCTTCTAACCATTTCGCTTCACGTACTGCCAGATTTGCTTTCATTGCAAAGTCAGTACCTGGGAGGTTCAGCGTGGCTTTATAATCCACTGCATTTTCAGGAGTTTGCTTATCGCTCATGCAAGTTGTCTTCCAATTTAATCAGTCATTAGACTGACACGTTTTACAATAAAAATACGGGACATTAAAAGGGAAATGTGGGGTGTTTTCGACGAAACTCAAGCAGTTTCTCAACATCATCATCAATTCCGGCCTTTAACGCTTCAAGCGAAGGATAATCTTTTTCGCCATGCAGATAATTCAAGAAGGTTACCCGCATTAACAGGCCATACAGATTAGCAGAAACATCAGGAAAATGTACTTCTAATCGCCATTCCGGATGAGTCTGTTTGATCGCAGGGCGGGTACCCACATGACCGGCACCAAACAGGCTGCCCTGATCATAGCCGGCAACACCCGGCTGTTCAGGATTTTCCTGCTGAACCTTGGCGCTGAGTGATCCGGTTTCACAGACTACCTCAACTCCATAAATGCCCTGCAGACAGGGTTTATGCCGGTTTAACCGGACATTAATGGTCGGGAAATCAATGGTACGGCCAATCTGGTCGCCGTATTGCACCCGGCCGGTAATACTATAAGGACGTCCCAGTAATTTGGCTGCCAGAGCCAGGTCGCCCGCTTGCAGGGTCTGACGGATGCGGGTAGAACTGACCCGTTCACCATCTAACGCAATAGTATGCAGGTTGGTGACCTTAAATCCGTAATCTCGCAGGAATTCACTATTGCCCTGACGGTTTTTACCAAAGTGAAAATCATCTCCCAAGACCAGATGTGCTGCATTCAGTTTATCTTTCAGAATGTCGGCAAAGGCTTCGGCACTCAGGCTTCGGAAATGATGATCAAACTTGGCGACCGCAATATAGTCCACACCCAGTTCACTTAGATATTCTACCTTTTCACGCAAAGAAGAAATACGTGGGGGTGCTTCATAACCTTTAAAAAATTCAAGCGGTTGTGGCTCGAAGATCATCACAACAGTTTTTAGTTGTTCAGCTTCTGCAACAGCTTTTAACTGTTTGATCATGGCCTGATGACCCAGATGCACGCCGTCAAAATTACCAATTGTAACGGCGGTTTTTGGCAATTCAAAATGTGACGCTAAAGCATTGAGACGGAGCAGCTGCATAGGTGAAATCAGGGAATTGAAAAATAGGAAAGGCTATATATTGCCATAATCTCAACGATTCGTCTTGTTGTTGTGTTTTTATGCAAAAAAATTATTGAAAAATCACGAAACACATCAAGAAGAAAGTGTGCCATTCAAGAATCTTCTGTGGTTATTTAAGTGAAAGATCTGCAAAATAGAAATCTAAAAACCCGCTTTTCATTGCCCGGATTTTGCTTTCTAATGTCACGGTTTCCTCAGTCTCGGGTAGTTTGCATGTCAGATTCGGCACTCATTATGGCATTGGCCAGTGAATCCAAAGGTTTGTTCGAAGCAGAAGGTGTGGAAGTCCACTATAGTGGCATCGGCAAGGTGAATGCTGCTTTTAAGGCTTTTGAAGTGATTCAGAAAACTGGCTGCAAGACCCTGATTAATCTCGGCACCGCAGGCAGTTCCCATTTCAAAGCGCATGAATTGGTCGAAGTTAAGCGTTTTGTACAACGTGATATGGATGTTTCACCACTAGGATTTGAAGTTGGTATTACCCCGATGGATGATCATTTGCCAGGCGCAATTGATCTGGAACCGTTTTTTGCCCATTTACCGAAAGGAATTTGTGGAACAGGGGACAGCTTTGAAACAGGCTTGCCGAAAGTGGCTTGTCAGCTGGTGGATATGGAAGGCTATGCGCTGGCCAAGGTATGCAGAAAATTGGATGTGCGCCTAATTTCAGTTAAATATATTACTGACGGTGCAGATGATAGTGCTCATTTGGACTGGGAAGAGAATCTGCTGCTAGGTGCGCAGAAATTATTGAATTTATATCAAACGTTAAAATAATAACAAAGGGTGAGAGAAGGGGTCGGCGACCATAAAATTTATGGTCGTATGCCAAATGCTTTTTGCGTTGACCTATTTTTCTTGTGTACGCGGAAGTACGCCGTACAGCATCATATGTACAGTATGCTGGATAATCCGTTGTTGCATGCTGCGGTTACGCAAGGTCTTACCTGTTACCATTTCCATCTGAGTCGCGAAATCTGCATAGTTTTGGGTCACGGCCCAGATATTCAGAATCAGCAGTTCAGGATCGATATCTTTAGAAATCTTGCCTTGTTCCTGCCAGTTTGAAATCACTTTGGCTTTACGCTTGACCAGTTTTTTCAATGGACCTTTTAAGATTTCTAAAATGTGCGGCGCACCCTGAATCACTTCCAGAGCGAACAGGCGTGAAGCTTTAGGCTGGGTACGCGATACTTCAATTTTTTGCATCAAATAATTGGTAATCGCTTCTTCAGGCTCAAGATCAGCTTCTAGCATTTGTAAAGGTGCCAGCCATTTTTGTAGAACGGTCGTTAAAACCTCTACATAGAGCGCCTCTTTATTTTCATAATAATAGAAAATATTCGACTTATGCATTTCTGCAATTTGTGCGATCTCATCTAAACTCGCCCCATTAAAACCGTATAGGGAAAAAACATCGAGTGCAGCATTCAGCAGCTGGTTGCGTTTTTGAGTACTCTTTTTTTGTTCCATCAGCAAATATTAAAAACAATTAAAAAAGGGAATTTTTAATTGTACGTCAAATCATCAGATTTGTGCATCAAGTCAGGCGCTAATTTTATGAATAATGATGATTTATTCTTTAGATTAAAGATACAATTAGTATCGGTTTAAGGCAGAGGAATTAAAAACCAAGCTTTTGAAAAGGTTGATTATTTTTTAAGTACTAATTATTACCTTGAGGCATCATAAAGTTAAAATAAAATTAATGAATGAAGTTGAAATTTTGCCAATTGCTGAATAAATAATCAGTGAGAAAGATATTCTCTTGATTCGAAATAAGGAATCCAGAATAAACAGCTATTCTGGTTTCCCTCACATTTCAGGTTGCCAGAACGGCATTCAGAACCTGCTGTTCAAGTTCGGCGAATTTCACATTCTTTTGTCGTGGACGTGGCAGATCAACTTTGAACTCTTTGGCAATATGGCCTTTATCCAGCAGGATAATCCGGTCAGCCAGTTGTACGGCTTCACTCACGTCATGGGTGACCAGAATCGCGGTAAAGCCCTGTTCAGTCCATAATTTTTCAATCAGGTTCTGCATATCCAGACGGGTCAAGGCATCCAGTGCACCGAGTGGTTCATCTAGCAATAAAATACGCGGCTTATGTGATAAGGCGCGTGCCAGGGCAGTACGCTGACGCTGACCACCAGACAGTTGTGAAGGCCAGAGCCCGGCTTTCTCTTTTAAGCCGACTTTCTCCAGCATTTGTGAAGCATTGTCATGCCGGTCTTTTGGTAGGCCGAGTTGCACATTCTGTTCGATGCTCCGCCATGGCAATAAACGCGGATCCTGAAACATCACACGGATATCATCAGCGGTAATGCCTTCACGGATATGACGCGCAGACTTGAATTTAATTTCGCCATAGCTCTGTTTTTCAAGATCGGCAATCAGACGGAGCAGGGTACTTTTACCACAGCCACTACGTCCAACAATCACCAGAAATTCACCCGGCTGAATATGCAGGTCCAGATCTTCCAGTACCTTCACTGAGCCATAGAACTTGTGCAGCTGTTCAATAATAATTTCAGCACCCGCAACGGCATTGGGATTGATATCGGTTGCAGCAGGCTCCTGCACTGCAGTCGAATCATTGGCAAGACGCCCTAAGCTGAGATCAGTCATCACATGCTCCTTAATATTTTTTCAATTATTTTTGATAGCCAGCATGCCAGCGCAGCAGGAATCGTTCGAAGGCTACAGCCAGGACATCTGCCAGTTTACCGAGCAGGGCATACAGTAAAATACCTACCAGTACGATATCGGTTTGCAGGAATTCACGCGCGTTCATGGTCATATAACCGATACCGGACTGGGCAGAAATCGTTTCCGCCACAATCAGCAGTACCCAGACCAGACCGAGTGAAAAGCGTAGACCGACCAGAATTGAAGGCATTGCCCCTGGCAGGATGATTTCTTTATAAAGCTGCCAGCGAGTCAGACCATAGCTTTTGCCCATCTCGATCAGCTGTGGATCGACTGAACGAATCCCATGATAGGTATTGATATAAATCGGGAAAAACACACCAATGGCCACCAGAAACAGCTTGGCTGATTCATCAATCCCGAACCAGAGAATCACCAGTGGAATTAAGGCCAAAGCCGGAATATTACGGATCATCTGTAAGGTGGTATCCAGCAGGGTAGAAGCCGTTTTGGATGAGCCATTGAGTAGACCCAAAATTAGCCCTAGGCCACCGCCTACTAACAAACCACTGAAGGCACGACCAGCACTGACTTTGACATGTGTCCAAAGCTCACCACTAAGCAGTAAATTCCAGAACGCGATGACTACGGCACTCGGTGCAGGCAAAATGCGGCTTTCCAGCAAACCGGTACTTGACGCGATTTGCCAGAGTAGAATTAATCCGACAGGAACTAACCAAGGCAGCAAACGCTGCCCAAGCTGTGTTCCACGTGAAACCTTCTTTTCTGCGAGGGTTTCAACTGAAACGACTTTCGACATTAAGCTGGCTCCTGAACACTCTCAGCCTTCTTGTTCTCATCTGGAGTGTAGTTATTTGCCACAATCTCACCGAATGGACCAGTCAAGTTTGGCTGAGCCAGTTTTTGTTGAGTTTCTAATGGAAGCAATGGGAATACCAGTTCCGCAAAACGGATCGATTCTTCCAGATGTGGGTAGCCTGAGAAAATGAAGGTATCGATACCTAGATCAGCATATTCCTGAATACGTGCTGCCACAGTTTCTGGATCACCTACAAGCGCTGTACCTGCACCACCACGTACCAGACCTACACCTGCCCACAGGTTCGGAGACACTTCGAGTTTGCTACGGTCGCCATTGTGCAGCTCAGCCATACGACGTTGGCCGACAGAGTCCATTTGCTTGAATTTCGCTTGTGCAGCAGCAATGGTGGCATCATCCACATACTGGATGAGCTCGTCTGCTGCTCTCCATGCTTCTTCATTGGTTTCACGCACGATCACATGCAGACGGATACCGTAGCTCAGCTTGCGACCTTTCGCTTCCGCTTTGGCACGGACATTTTCAATTTTTTCTTTGACTGCTGCAGGCGGTTCACCCCAAGTCAGGTAAGTGTCGACCTGATCAGTGGCCAGTTCAACGGCTGCATCTGAAGAACCACCGAACCAGAGTGGTGGATATGGTTTTTGAACTGGTGGATAAAGCAGTTTGGCCTCGTCCACACTTAAGCGTTCACCATGGAAAGTGAAGCTTTTGCCTGTATGTGAACGGGTCAGGATTTCACGCCAGATGGTGGTGTATTCAGCCGCAGTCTTGTAGCGTATTGCATGATCTTCATAAACGCCGTCACCTTTTAGTTCTTGCTCATCACCACCCGTCACCAGGTTCAGCAATATACGGCCACCAGATAGACGGTCAAAGGTTGCAGCCATACGTGCAGTCAGGGCGGGCGTAGTAACACCTGGACGCAGCGCGACGAGGAATTTCAGTTTTTTAGTGGCATCAATCAGGCTGGCTGCAGTTAACCATGGATCTTCACATGAACGGCCAGTCGGGATTAATACACCTTCATAACCAAGATTGTCGACCGCAACCGCAATCTGCTTCATGTAGGCATGATCTACAACACGTGCGCCCTTGCTGGTGCCTAAGTAACGACTGTCGCCATGAGTGGGGATAAACCAGAAAATTTTCATGTAATATTCCTTAAATTAAATGATCTTGTTTGCTCATCAATGTGTGGCCGCTGGCGACCAGATCTGTTGCTGGACGCTGATGGTTTTGGGAATCAGTTGAACCTGCTGGAAGAGATCGGCAATATTCTGTTGGGCTTTGATCACTTCCGTCGTTAATGGTTGTACCGGCGAAGGTTTAAGACGACGCTCAAATGCAATCTTCGCTACATCCGGTTTCAGACCGGTACTTTTCTGATAAATATCTAGGGCTACAGCCTGGTTTTTAAGAATCCACTGGTCAGATGCATTTAAAGCCTGGATAAACTTGCCGGGACTATCCGGATGCTTCTGAATAAATTCGGGATTGCCGATGTAAAAGGAATAGGTTTGCGGAAAATCACTGGATTCAATCAGTATCTTAACCTGGCTGTCGAACTCGGCTGCACCCAGGAAGGGATCCCAGATTGCCCAGGCATCAATGGCTTTTTTATCAAAAGCAGCACGTGCATCCGCAGGGGGAAGCCAAACGGCTTGAATCTCTGACCAGCTTAAGCCGGCTTTTTCCAGGGTTTTGGCCAGAAGTTCATGCGCGCTCGAACCTTTCTGAACCGCAATCCGCTTTCCTTTCAACTGTTGAATGTTTTGAATAGCACTGTCTTTCGGCAAGACCACAGCTAAAGAATTCCCCGCCACTTTTTCAAAGGCCACATAGCTCAGGGCTTTATCTGCCGCCTGTGCAAAAATAGGTGGGGTATTTCCCACATAGCCATAATCCACTGCCCCGACTGCCAGTGCTTCCAGCATTTGTGGGCCTGCCGGAAACTCTTTCCATTCAATTTTGGCATTGGGAAATTGTTGTTCTAATAGCTTTTCATCGCGTGCCACCAGCAGATTTAAGGCTGATTTTTGAAAGCCAATTGCAATGCTTTGTACCTGTTGTGCTGCTTTGGTGTCTGCAGCAGTCGTTTGTTGTGGTTCCTGTTTATGGCAGCCAGTCAGACTAAAGCTCAATAGCGCTAAGCTGATATAAGAAACTGTTTTTATATGACTCATCTTTATTCTCGAATTATTCTGCTGTTATTTAATAATTGCTGCATCAATATTCAGCTTTTGTGGAATCAGCTGCTGCGCATAAAACGCATCGGCGACTTGTTGCTGTTTTTGAATCACGTCAGTCGTGAGAGGTTGAACACCGAAGCCCATGCGTGAAATAGACGTTTTCAATACATCAAATGCTAGGCCTGTCGGTTTTTCCAGAAGTTTGGCGGCTTCATCCTGATGAGCAGAGACCCACTCAGTGGTCAGATTGAGTTCATTCACGACAGCTTCAATAATCTGTGGGTTGGCTTCAGCAAACTTGCGATCTGCCAGATAGAACTGATGGTTACTGACGATGTTCTCACCCGTTGCGATGACACGCGCACCAATCTGATGTTCTGCTGCAGCGAAGAATGGGTCCCAGATCACCCAGGCATCGACAGCACCGCGTTCAAAAGCGGCACGGGCATCAGAAGGTGGCAGGTAAACTACTTCGATATCGCTGAGTTTCAGATTATTGGCTTCAAGGACTTTGAGTAGTAAGTAATGAACATTTGAGCCTTTATTTAAGGCAATACGTTTGCCTTTCAGATCCTGTACAGATTGAATTTTCGAGTCTTTTTGTACGATTAGCGCTTCAGCTTTCGGTGCTTCAGGCTGATTGGCCACATAGACCAGATTTGAATTCGCTGCTTGAGCAAAAATCGGTGGCGCTTCACCGGCTTCACCAAAAGATACGCTGCCGACATTCAAGCCTTCAAGCAACTGAGGACCAGCCGGGAATTCAACCCATTTCACATTCACGCCTTTTTCTTTTAATGACGTTTCTAAGGTGCCACGTTCTTTTAAGATCGGCAGTACGCCATATTTCTGGAAACCAATATTCAGGGTCACGGCTTCTTGTTTTTTGCCACAGCCAGAAAGCATCATCACGCCAGCCACCGCAGCACTAAGGACCGCAGTTTTTGTGAATAATTGAATGTGTGATTGGCGCATGAATCAGAACTCCTGAAAATTTAGAAATGTGAAATGAAGAACTTAGGCATACGCTAAAGCTTTTTACTTTTCTAAAAAAATAACTATTCAGGAATTTCTAATGAATAAAAAAGATAAATAAAAAAGTGCAAAACTTATGCAGGAAAGTGATTTACACATTAATTTAGGAAGAAAGAGTAATTAATATAAGATAATGAAATATAAAATTATTTATTCTAAATAAAGTGGCCAGATATGCTTATTAGAAAATCAGCAATAGGATTTTTATACTGAATACAGGTTTTATGAATATCGTTATCTAAAATAGAGATATGAGAGCTAATAAAAAGTCACTTTAAAGTGACTTTTTACAGACAATTGAATTGCGCTGATAATTATAAAAAGCCTGTCGGGCATCGGGCAAATCATCTACTGATGCCGGTTCAAAGCCCTGTTCCAGAAACCAGTGTGCGGTACGGGTGGTTAGAATAAACAGTTGCTGAATACCCAGACTTTTGGCCTTATCTTCCAGATAATGCAGAATCTGGCTACCGCGGTTGGATTGACGGTAACTTGGATCTACTGCAACGCAGGCGATTTCTGCAGAACGCAGTTCATTGCCCGTAGTTGGAATCGGATACAGGGCAGCACAGGCCAGAATCATGCCATCACGCTCAATTACGGCGAACTGGTCAATTTCATTTTCCAGACGCTCCCGCGAACGGTAAACCAGAATACCTTCTTCTTCCATGGGGCGGAGCAAACGGATCAAGCCACCGACATCTTGAATGTCGGCCATACGCACTTCTTCATAATGCGCATCGGTGATCATGGTGCCGGAACCATCCCGGGTGAACAGTTCTTCCAGCAAGGCGCCGTCATAGGTATACGAAATCAGGTGAACGCGATTGACGCCATTTCGGGACGCTTCCTGAGCGGCCTTGAGCTGGAGCCGAATTTCAATATCCTGTTCATCAGAAAGAATATAGTCATCCAGTTGCTGTGGGGTTACTTCCCGTTTTAACTGACCCTTACTGTCGAGCAGACCATGCTGTCGACCCAAGATAATCAGTTTATCGGCTTTGAGACGAGTCGCAGTTTTGGTTGCGACTTCTTCAGCTAGAAGGTTAAAAACTTCACCTGTGGTTGAATAGCCGGTCGGACCGAGAATCACAATATTATGATTGTCCAGATGACGTTGAATCGCATCGGTATCAATGGCCCGAACTTCACCAGTTAACTGAAAATCGACCCCGTCACGGATGCCATAAGGTTTGGCTGTCACAAAATTTCCTGAAACGGCATCAATGCGCGCACCATACATAGGTGAGTTGGCCAGTCCCATCGATAATAGCGCCTCAATCTGTAAACGGATCGATCCTACTGCATTCAGTACACAGCTTAAGGATTCACGAGTCGTCACCCGACGCTGCTGGTGGAAAGGGGTCTCGAAACCACTCGCAGCCAGATTCTGGTTAATCTGCGGACGCGCGCCATGTACCAGAATCAGACGGATTCCTAAAGAATTGAGCAGGGCAATATCATGAATGATGTGCTGAAAGTTGTCATGCAATACCGCTTCACCATCAAACATGATCACAAAAGTTTTATTGCGATGAGCATTGATATAAGGCGCAGAATGGCGAAACCAGTGCACATATTGCAAGGTGTTGCTCGGTGAGGTTTCTGCTGCAGTCATAGCTGTGCCTATTTCAACATTTAAAGATCTAGCTTTGATTCTAATGAAAAAATACTGAAGTGGAAGTACAGATATAAAAAAACACCTGAAGCGAGCTTCAGGTGTCTGCTAGAAGGGCAGAAAAGAGAATGATTAGTTGATGATTCGAACAATCTTGTCGTTACGATCGTTGACTAGCACATAGTCACCATTGATTTTGTACCATTGCTGGTTTTTACCTGCTTTCGGCAGACGGCGTGCTTCATAGCCATTGACTTCAAAACGACGGTTGTCGTACTGGTTTGGCAGTTTTTGACCTACGCGCCAGTCACGGCTTGGGTTAACCCCACGGTTGTTGTAACGACGGTCATCGCGGCGATCATCCCATTTTTTCGCGTCTTTATGATCCCAGTGCGGTGCTGATTTATGCGGTGCATAACGTGAATCATGATGCTGCGGTGCTGCCATTGCAGAAGTAGCAACCAGCGCACTAAGAGATAAGGCAATTGTAGTTAAAACTTTTTTCATGGCTCTCACCTAAAAATCTGTACATGTTTTCGATGAGATTAAATTAGCGAATAAGTGAATAGAAAGCGTGAGGCCAGTTTAGTGGAATTGTTAAGTTCATGAAGGAATTTAGGAGATTAGCCACGATTAAAAGGAAAGCTCTAAAATAAGAAAAAGCCTAAAAAGGCTCATCCGAAAAATCAAAAAGCCCAAACGAGGTTGGGCTTTGCATCAGGTTCTGAATCAGTCTCCGATGATCCGGACAATACTGTTATTTTCAGAGTTCACCAGAATGTAGTCATTGTTGACTTTGTACCATTGCTGCTTACGGTCTGGTTTAGGCAGTTTATGATCCTTATATTCGACCTTGTAGCCATTACTGCGATAATGCTGCGGCATGACATAGCCAGGCTGCCAGCGTAACTCTTGCAGACGTTTAACACCACGTTCTTCACGCATACGACGTTTATCATACTGGTCTTGGTGATCGTCATGGAACTCACGCGCTTTCTTGGCCTGATGATGACCCGGACCCCGTTCCATACGCTGTTCATCATTGAAATGAGGGGCAGCGTTTGCAACATTTGCCAGCATGAATGCACTGCAGGACATCGCCAATGCTACCAGAACCTTTTTCATGTTGAACCCTCATTCAATTGTTCATTTTCTACAGTAACTAATGTATGGAAAAATTGCAGAGAAACTGTGAAGAACTGGCTGAAGTTTTATATCAATTACAGAGAAATTATGATTATGCCATGATTTTACATAAGCTTAGGATGCACTTCAGTCAGTTGACCAGTTATGCCCAGCCCCATTGGCATTTCAGCAAAACCGGGATCAAGATGCAAGCGCAATGTCCTGAATTGTGTATCAAAACCGTCTCAAATTAGTGGAAAAAATATTCTTTTTAAACACCGGATCTTGATTTGGTCATTGCAATTTTTCAGTTCCACTGTTCCGTTAAACCCTGTAAGGACTGAATGGCTTCAGCCACAGACTCTGCCTCGACTGCATCTTCTAAAGCCAAAATCAGGGCAGTTGATAACTGCAAGTTTTCAATACGACGAATAGTTTCAGTTTTACGTTTTTGGTCTGCCATTTAATTTTCCTTCGCTTTGATTTAACTTGAAAAGCATTATAAAAATTTTATATTAATTTGGAAAACCGAATAATTTTATATTATTGATTTGTTAAAACGATTTATGTCTGTTTTTTAAAGAATTTAAGGATAAAAAAAGAGCATCATGTGTAAATGTGCTCTTTCGGGATCTAATGAACGATCTTAATAGGCATAGTTCAGATCAGTATAGTCACTTAGGGATTTCTGTACATGTGCCTGAATAAAAGTACGCACATCTTCTGCTGTCATTGCTTTGCCCTGATTGCTGATCACATGTTCAATTTCAGGCTGACCTTCGATCTTGATGCGATAGACAAAGTGTTTCGCTACCTGATAACGATCGTCCAGCTTTTCGATACCCGTCACATAATGATAGGAATGTTCAAAATTCAGATCGGTATGGGAAAAGACAAACTGGTCAAACAGTTTCAGTTTTTGACCATTTTCGAGTGCCTGAATGTCATCGACAATGCTGGCATCAAACTTCATGCCGTATTTTTCAGAGATCGGCTGCTGATCGACCAGCAGAGAGACCATGCCATCTTCCAAAGTCGTCACGGTGATGTTGTTTAAGTCAGTCATGTTGCACTCAAATAAAAATCTGTTGGCGCTAGTATAGGGGAATTTGCAGCGAACTGAATAAAGACAGTATTGTAGAAATAAGAAAGGTCTGGCTGATTCAGTCTGAAATCTGGATGAATGGGGCAGAAGAATAAGCCAGCTTTCAAATGGGTCTTATCTTTATAGAGTTTAAAAAAAACAAAAAGCCAATGCTGACATTGGCTTTTAAATAGGTGTTAATTAAAGATTAGTCCTGCGCATCAATACTTTGACCGTTCATATGCAAGCTATCTTCACCCATCAGGTACAGATAGGCTGGCATGATGGAATCCGGTGCCGGTAAGGTTTTCGGATCTTCATTCGGATAAGCCTTGGCACGCATTGCGGTACGTGTAGCACCCGGATTGATACAGTTAAAGCGGATATTCGAATTGACCCGTTCTTTGGCAAATAACTGGCTCACTGCTTCAATGGCAATTTTTGAAACTGAATAAGCGCCCCAGCATTCCCGGGCTTCGCGCCCTACACCGGAACTGGCAAAGACCACAGAAGCGTGTTTGGATTTTTCCAGCAGGGGTAACAGGGCTTGGGTAATCACAAAAGGCGCACGAAGGTTAACCGCCATGACATCATCCCAGACATTAACCGGATAATCTGCCAGTGGTACTCGCTCGCCTAAAATACCGGCATTATGCAAAATCCCGTCTAAACGGCCAAACTGGCGATCGAGCGTGTCGAGCAATAATTCATAATCACGTTCAGAGGCACTAGATAACTGTAATGGGAGAATGGCGGGTTGCGGCGCACCCAAGCTTTCAATCTCATCATAGATAACTTCAAGCTTGTTTAAGGTACGCCCGTGCAGAACTACAGTTGCTCCATGCAGAGCATAGCTGATTGCTGCTGCACGA
Source organism: Acinetobacter variabilis (assembly GCF_000369625.1). GTDB lineage: Bacteria > Pseudomonadota > Gammaproteobacteria > Pseudomonadales > Moraxellaceae > Acinetobacter > Acinetobacter variabilis. The sequence continues at coordinate 529,215 of NZ_KB850111.1, read as the reverse complement.
CCAATGCCATCGCCCGCACCTGTGATCAGGATGATACGATCTTTTAACAGATCGGGGCGAGGTTGATATTCTGAATACTTCATTATCTACCTCCTCATTATTATTGTTAAGTGTCTTCAGTAGTTTCAGGAATCAAGACAGGACACTTGGCTCGCTCAAGACCAGTTTTTGAATGTGCTGGTGTAACTCATTCACTGTATTCACTATATAGTCGGCTTGCCAGGCTGTTAAGTCATCTTTGTATTGCAGTGGTAAATAACCGTATGCTGCCAGTATGGTATACATCTTGGCATTGCGGCCTGCATCAATATCACGTGGATGGTCACCGACATAGATGCAGTCTTCTGCAGCCAGCTGTAACTGCTCGGCAGCCAGATACATTGGCTCCGGATCTGGCTTGGTTCGGGTCACATCTTCCGGACAGACCAGTACGGCACAGCGCTCGGTCAGGTTTAAAGCTTTGAGTAAGGCTTCGCTCAACCAGCGCGGTTTATTGGTCACGATTCCCCAAGGGATATCATTTTCCTCTAATTCTTCAAGTAGAGGATACATTCCGCTGAACAGGTCTGTATCCACAGCAATATCTGCCCCATACATATCCAGAAAACGCTGGCGATGATCCAGAAACACTGGATCTTCCAGTTGCAGTTCCGGATAGACCAATTTGACCATAGCACGTGCACCTTCTGAAACCTGGGTACGGATCAGATCAGCTTCCACCACGTCACGGCCGGCTTCACGGCACATATGCTGGATAATCCGGATAAAGTCAGCTGCGGTATCAATTAAAGTACCATCGAGGTCGAATAGAACCGCCTTCATTGGTCGGCCTCTTGCGTGCTTTCTTTAACGGTGTACACCATATAGTTTACATCGACATTCGGTGCCAGCCAGTAACGCTTGGTCAGCGGGTTATAATGCAGGCCAGTCATATCTTTCAGTTTTAAACCGGCATTACGGATGTCATGCGCCAGTTCAGACGGCTTGATGAATTTGCTGTAATCATGTGTACCTTTGGCCAGCATACGCAAGATATATTCTGCGCCAATGATCGCGAACAGATAAGATTTTGGATTACGGTTAATGGTCGAGAAGAAGACATGACCACCTGGTTTGGCCAGTTTATAACAGGCCTGAATAATAGAGGCTGGATCAGGTACATGTTCCAGCATTTCCATACAGGTCACGACATCGTATTGACCGGCTTGTTCTTCTGCGAGTTGCTCTACTGGAATCTGACGGTATTCAATATTGCTGACACCTTCCTGCTCGGCATGGATGCGTGCCACATTCAGTGGCGCTTCGCCCATATCAATGCCCAGCACCTGAGCACCACGGCGCGCCATGCTTTCTGACAGGATTCCACCGCCACAGCCTACATCCAGCACTTTCTTGCCGCTCAAGCCACCGGCATGTTCATCAATCCAGTTGAGGCGCAGGGGATTGATCATATGCAATGGGCGGAACTCGGAATGCTGATCCCACCATATAGCTGCAAATGCTTCAAACTTGGCAATTTCTTGTGGATCAACATTCAATTGCGACATCGGTGTCACCTCAATCAGTCGTGATTATTTAAAATTTAAGTTCGCCCAGAGGCGGTATAAACAGATTTAACTTCTTGTAAATCAGTAAACTTGTTTAGTGTAGCGATTCTGGAAAAAAAAGCGATAAAAGCTGTAAAAAAGTTCACAGAATAAAAACGAAACCGGCATAATTACTTTATAGTGAAGCCATAAATTAGACATAATGATTTAGAGGACGATAATCCCAATGAAAAAATTTATTTTAGGCACTGTAGCCGCATCTGTTTTGGCATTTTCTGGCAGTGCAATGGCGGCCAACTTTGTAGCAGGTCAAGACTATCAAGTCCTGGCGAATCCAGTAAAAGTTGAAAAGCCGGGGAAAATTGAAGTCCGTGAATTCTTCTGGTATGGCTGTGGTCACTGCTATTCTCTTGAACCACACATGCAAAGCTGGTTAAAAAAATTGCCTAAAGATGTACGTTTTGTACGTACCCCAGCCGCGATGAATCCGCTATGGGAACAGGCAGCTCGTGCGTATTATGTGTCTGAAGCTCTAGGTGTTCGTCAAAAAGCACATTTGCAGCTATTCCATGATATTCATGCGAAGAAACAGCCAATTCTGGAACAGGCTCAATTAGCCAAGTTCTATACCCGTTATGGTATTTCTGAAGCGAAATTTAATACCACTTATAAATCATTCCCGATTTCTTCAAAAATCGCACAGGCCAAAAATCTGGCTGCGACTTATCAGTTAAGCGGTGTACCAGCGGTAACTGTGAACGGTAAGTATGTAGTTCAGGGCGATGGTGCCAAAGTAGTTCAAGTGGTAAATTATCTGGTTGAGAAAGAGCGTAAAGCTAAATAACACCAGATCTGCATGAATCTAAAAACCTGCATCTATATGTGGGTTTTTTTATATCAGGATAAAATTGAACTGCGAAATAGATTTCACTCAGATGAGATCTCAGGCTTGAGATAAAATTCCACGAAATAACAGTTCTAACTGCTTTAGGCTTTGGGCTTTGAAGTCATTTATCCGAGTTTGTCGCAGTTCAAGAGCAGGCTGTGCCTGAAGCTGAATCCAGCCCATAGCCCAGTTTAATGCGAGAGGAACCAGAATCTGTGCCAGTGCAGTTAACTCGGCTGGAGAAGGAGATTGCTGGGTGGCTGGAATCTGTTCCAAGGTATGCCGCAAGTCTTGGGTCAGATAATGAATTTCCCGCTCAATCCCTTGTCTGAGAATATTGGAACCGCCCCAACGTTCGGCACTGACAAATGTCCAGGCTTCGGGATGAGCATCAACTGCCTGAAAAAACAGTTCGATCTTAGATGAAAGCTCATCCAGAGAAAAGTCTGCAGGTCCCAACTGATTCAGCACACCTTTGAGATGAATCGACACCTGATCCAGAAGTTCCAGTCCCAACTGATCCATATTCTGAAAGTGTCGATAAAATGCGGCAGGCACCAGTCCGACTTCATGAGTGATTTCGCGCAGGCTGATGCTGCTAAATGCATGGCCACGGCTGCTCAATGCCAAGGTAGCATCGAGGAGGGCCTGACGGCTTTGTTGCTTGCGTTCTTCACGTAAAGACATAGGGATTTTCCTTCAGCAGATCTGCAGTTTAGCAAAAAACATCTGCCCATCGCAGTAGAGCAGATGGACTGAAAAATCTATACAAGCAAGGCGTGTCCAGTGATTTTGTAAATGATCTGTCCTCTGTCCCAATCTTGGCGGAGGCTTCTGTTATACTGAGCCGCAATTATTTTTAGTCAACAGCAGGACCTATTATGCGTATCGACCAACGAGCATTAGATCAATTACGTGAAGTGAAAATTACCCGTAACTATACACGTTATGCGGAAGGTTCCGTATTGGTTGAATTTGGTCATACCAAAGTGCTGTGTACTGCCAGTGTGGACAGCTCTGTACCACGTTTCCTGAAAGGTCAGGGCCAAGGCTGGGTAACAGCAGAATACGGCATGCTGCCACGTTCAACACATACCCGTAGTGATCGTGAAGCTGCTCGTGGCAAACAAAGTGGCCGTACTCAGGAAATTCAGCGTTTAATCGGTCGTAGCCTACGTTCAATGGTCGATCTGAAAAAACTCGGTGAAAATACCATTACTATTGACTGTGACGTGATCCAGGCAGATGGTGGTACCCGTACTGCATCAATTACGGGTGCTGCAGTAGCATTGATTGATGCCATGAATGTATTGCTTGAGAAAAAGAAAATCAAACAGGACCCACTTAAGGGTCTAGTGGCTGCAATTTCTGTAGGTATCTTTAAAGATGAAGTACTACTAGATCTTTGCTATGAAGAAGATTCAAACTGTCAGACTGACTTAAATGTCGTGATGACTCAGGCAGGTGAATTTATTGAAATTCAGGGGACTGCTGAAGATAAGCCATTTACCCGTGAGCAATGCAATGACATGCTAGCCATGGCTGAAAAAGGGATTCAGGAACTGATCAAGAAACAGCAAGAAGCTTTGGGCTGGTAAGTCTTTCAAGCTGTAAAAAACGCATCTTCGGATGCGTTTTTTATTATAGCTACACATTGCCTGACAAAAAATGAACAGGATCTGTCTACTGTGTAACCCCTGTTTTAAGCGATGATCTTTCAACCAAATCTCATTCAGAAGGTTATAACATGAAAATATGGTTGATGGCATTTTCAGTATTTGCTGTACTGGGTTTAACTGCCTGTGACTCGAATTCTCGTGATGAAAACCGCGATGGTGCAAATATGGAACGAGGAAGTGATACCAATTAACAGAGTAGAGGCCATTCAACCTCTATGATTTATATCCTTGAGAATAAGAAAAAGGGTGCTATGGCACCCTTTTTAAATAATAAGACTTTAACCATTAAAACGCATCGATAGGTCAATAGCCTTCACATCTTTGGTCAATACGCCCATCGAAATATAATCTACGCCTGTACTCGCCACTTCACGTAAGTTATCAATGGTGATATTGCCTGAAGCTTCCAGTTTGCAACGGCCAGCCACATGTTTGACCGCATCAATCATTTGCTGCTGACTGAAATTATCCAGCATCACGATATCAGCCTCGGCTTCTAGGGCCTGATTCAGTTCATCCCAGGTTTCAACTTCCACTTCCACCGGTTTACCCGGTGCAATCTGGTGTGCCTTGGCAATCGCCTGGCGAATGCCACCAGCCGCCATAATATGATTTTCCTTAATCAAGAAAGCATCGAATAGGCCCAGACGGTGATTCTGACCACCACCGATAGCGACTGCATATTTTTGGGCAATACGTAAGCCTGGCAGCGTTTTACGGGTATCTAAGAGCTTGGTATTCAAACCTTCCAGCTCTTTGACATAGTTTGCCGTCTTGGTCGCAACTGCAGACAGCGTCTGTACAAAGTTCAGAGCAGGGCGTTCTACAGTCAGCAAGCTACGTGCAGAACCGGCCAGTTTTAGAAAAGCTTCATTGGCAGCGACATGATCGCCGTCATTTTTTAGCCAGATCACTTCTACACTCGGATCATAGGCCTGAATCAAGGCATCGACCCAAGGCTGACCAGCAAGAACCATTGTTTCACGGCTAATAATCGTGGCAGTCGCCTGTTCATCTTCAGGAGTCAGCAGGGCAGTAATGTCACCATCGCCAATATCTTCGGAGAGTGCCTGTTGAATATTGATCTGAATCGACTGTTCTAGCAAAGCCTGAGATATGCTCATGAGTATTTCCGTATCTTTTTTAGCCGTGAAAAATTGTGCGTTATCTTAACACCGTTACATTAAAATGAGCGATTTTTCATACAGTCTGCCGGGATGAATTGAGATTTGCCTATGAAAGTTTTAGCATTAAGCCGGCTGCAATCCTGATATTGCAGATTTTATTTTTGTACAGGACAGTTTTATGCAACAGGCAGCTGAGTTTCAAATCCGGGACGGGCAATTGCTCGGGGCGCGCCAGATCCCTTCTCCAAATTTTAATCAGCGGCCTGAACATACCGACATCCAGTTACTGGTGATCCATAACATCAGTCTGCCACCGTCACAGTTTGGTGGTGGCTATATTGAACAGTTTTTTCAGAACCAGCTGGACTGGTCAGTGCATCCGTATTTTCAGAGTGTTGAAGGCATGCAGGTATCTGCACATCTGCTGATTTTGCGTTCTGGTGAAGTACTGCAGTTTGTGAATTTCAATGACCGGGCCTGGCATGCAGGTCGTTCCAGCTATCTGGCCAAAAAAGAATGTAATGATTATTCCATCGGGATTGAACTGGAAGGCAGTGATGACCTACCGTTTGAACAGGCACAATATGATGCCTTGGTCAAAGTCACCGCCTGTTTACAAAACTATTATCCAAAAATGCAGCAGCATATTGCCGGACATTCGGACATTGCACCGGGACGTAAAACCGATCCGGGACCGTATTTTGACTGGTGTGCTTTTCGTGCCCAGTTACAAAATTATAAGAACCCATGACCCTTCAGGAAGTCATGTGATTAAGCAATGAACTTCTTTTGCAAGTTTCATTACAATAGGCCCAAATTAATTATTAGGTGAATAGGATGGCGCTTTGGCGTTCGACCGTAATTGTCAGTGCGATGACCATGTTATCGCGGGTTCTGGGATTGGTCCGGGATGTGGTTTTACTGAATGTATTCGGTGCCGGTAAAGATTTCGATACCTTCGTGGTGGCATTTCGTATTCCAAACTTTTTCAGACGGCTATTTGCAGAAGGGGCATTCTCCCAAGCCTTTATTCCGGTACTGACAGAATATAAAACCAACCGTACCCATGCTGAAGTGCAGATCCTGATCAGCCGGGTCTTTGGCTGCCTAGCTACCTTCATGACCACCCTGACCATGATTGCCATCATTGCCGCACCTGTGATCATGTATATCTATGCGCCAGGCTTCCATGGCGATGAAGCAAAGTTTGCGCTGGCCACAGACATGTTCCGTCTGACCATTCCATACCTACTGTTTATGTCATTGACGGCTTTTGCCAGCAGTATTCTGAACAGTTATGGCTCTTTTAGTACGCCAGCCTTTGCTCCAGTTTTATTGAATATTGCCATGATTGCCGGTGCGCTCTGGCTCACGCCTTTTATGGCAGAGCCGATTATGGCGCTAGGCTGGGCAGTCGTGATTGCCGGGATTTTGCAGCTGGCAATCCAAATTCCAGAGTTATGGCGTAAAAACCTGTTGATTCCACCGAAAGTAGACTTCAAGCATGAAGGGGTGGATCGCATCATGAAACTGATGCTACCCGCTTTGTTTGGCGTATCCGTCACCCAGATCAACCTGTTACTGAATACGGTTTGGGCTTCTTTCATGCAGGACGGTTCAGTGTCCTGGCTGTATAGTGCTGAACGGATGACCGAGTTACCATTGGGTCTGATTGGCGTGGCAATTGGTACCGTGATTCTGCCGTCTTTATCCACTCAGCATACAGAAAAGAATCCGGAAAAATTCCGTGGCATGATGGATTGGGCGGCGAAAGTCATCGTACTGGTGGGTTTGCCAGCCAGTATTGCCCTGTTCATGCTGTCAACACCGATTATTCAGGCATTATTTGAACGCGGACAATTCACTTTTGAAGATACCCAGATGACTGCCTTGGCACTGCAATGTATGAGTGGCGGTGTGATTGCCTTTATGCTGATTAAAGTCTTTGCTCCCGGCTTTTATGCCCAGCAGGATACCCGTACACCGGTACGCGTCGGTTTAATGGCAGTAGCAGCCAATGCAATTCTGAACGTGATCTTTATCGGTTTCTTTAAGCTGATTCATTGGGAAGCAGAACATATGGCGCTGGCACTGGCTTCGACTGGCTCAGCCATGGTCAATGCGGGTCTGCTGTATTTTTATCTGCATCAACGCAATATTTTCCGTTTTGGGGCGCACTGGAAAAAAATCTTTGTGCAATTCATGTTTGCCAATGTGGTGATGATTGCAGCTTTGGCCTATGCACTGAGCTGGTACAATGGTGATGTATCACAGTGGATGCGTGTACTGGAAGTGCTGATTTTATGTGTGGTCGGGGTAGTGGCGTATTTGGCCGCATTGGTCGCTGCTGGTTTCAGACCACGCCATATCAAACCGTAATCCATTTTGGGCGCATAAAAAACAAGAGCCAAATGGCTCTTGTTTTTTCTGTAGGAAACTTTTCCTTAAGCAAAACTCAGTCGCTAGACCTTGCCGCGAGAAAGGAAACCAACAATGGCAAGAATAACGGCAATCACCAATAAGATAATCGCGAAATCCTTAGATAAGCCTGCTACTCCACCGAAACCGAGTAGACTGGCGATTAAGGCAATCACAGCAAAAATAATAGCCCAGCGAAACATATCAATTCTCCATGTGTTTTTATTCTCAAATCCAGTATAGGAATATTCAATTTTGGGCACTGTTAGTGTTTTGTTGATGTACTGTCTCTGATTTAACAATAGTTTACGTGATATTAATAAGATTCACGTCCCTACATTTCCTTTGTTGAGACTTGGTATAATAAGCTGATTTTTACCATAGCCGTTTTGATTATGTCTGATGCCTTACGTCCATACTTCTGGAAAAAATATAGTCTCACTGAGCTGACGCCAGAAGAATGGGAAGCACTTTGTGACGGTTGTGGACTTTGCTGCCTGATCAAGCTGGAAGATGAAGACATCCACGAAGTCGCCTATACCAAAGTGGCTTGTAAATTACTGGACTGTAAAACCGCCCGCTGTTCGGATTATCCGAACCGGCTGCAATATGTGCCCGATTGTATCCAGCTAACACCTGAGAAACTGGGCACCATTCACTGGTTACCATCAAGTTGTGCTTATCGCCGAGTTGCTGAAGGGAAAAGCCTGCCATCCTGGCATTATCTGAAGACAGGTTCACGACAAAGCGTAATTCAGGCCAAAAAATCTGCTGCTGGTCGCTGCTTAAGTGAAGTCGATATTGATGAAGATGAAATTGATGAATATATCGTGCGCTGGGTGCGCTAACTGTTAGCGCAATCCAGTCCAATCAAATGATTAAATAAAAAAATTAAGCCGCCTGTTGTAGCAGTTGCTGTGCTGAAGACCCGGACATAGGACGATAAAAATAAAAACCTTGTCCGATCTGGCAATCACAATTAATCAGCGTGTCCAGCTGTTCGGTATTCTCAATACCCTCGACCAATACATCCAGAGAAATACTGGAACCAATCTGGGTAATGGCTTTGACAATGGCCAGCGCAGACGGATCATTATTCATGCGTTCTACAAAATTACGATCAATCTTGATGCAGTCGACTGGATATTCCTGCAAACGGGTCAGGGAAGAATGACCGGTACCGAAGTCATCCAGAGAAATATGAATTCCATGTTTTTTCAGCAGGTTTAGTGCCCGGATCACATAATTGGCTCCGCCTTCGGATAAGCTCTGCTCGGTAATTTCCAGTTCAACCTTATGTGCAGGAATATCGAATCGGGACAGACGAGCCAGGAATTTCTCAGCATAGTCATCGCGCAGGAATTCAACTGGAGCTGCATTGATTGAAATTGGCAGTATATCCAGACCCTCGGCTTGCCAGCGGCTCATATCCTCAAAGACTTTTAGCTGCATGGTTTCACTGATGCGCGAAGCTAAATCATAATCCTGGAAAGCAGAAAAAATATGAGAGGGTAACTGGATTTGATGTTGCTGATCCTGCCAACGCAGTAAGGCTTCGAAACCAATCACCTCACCATCGGAGAGGCGAACCTTAGGCTGATAATAAGGAATAATCTGATCCGCATGAATAATCTTGCGTGCCAGCGTCAGTTGTTTGGTCATGTTTTCCAGTGACCTGAACATCTCCTGATTAAACATGCGAATCCCGCCACGACCACTATTTTTCAGATCATTCAGGGCAATATCGGCACATTTCAGCAGGTTAGAGCTATTCTGGGCATCACGCGGATAAACGGTACAACCAATACTCATACCGATACTCATACGATGGCCGACATAACTCACTGGTTGTTCCAGTTGGGCATAGGCCAGTTGTGCAGTATTAATCAGCTGGGCTTCGTTTTCCAGGTTTTTGACTAAAATAGCAAACTCATCGCCACCCAGACGGGCAACGACTATATTGTTTGAGCCAAAACAGGCCTGAAAACGCTTGCCCAAGACATGCAGCAAATGGTCCCCGGCAATATGACTCAAAGTGTCATTGATATGCCGGAAATAGTCTAAGTCGATCAGGAGCAGGCCAACCATTATTTGCTGTTGCTTGGCTTTTAGCAGTACCTGTTTAAAGGTCTTATAAAAGGCATTGCGGTTATACAGTCCCGTCAGCTCATCACGCTGAATTACGGTTTTTAAACGGCTTTCAGCTATTTTTTGCTGACTGACATTGCGTGAAACACACAGGATATTTTGGGGAATATTATTTTCGTCCAATACTGGAGTTAGTAAATGATCCCAGTATTGTGGGTCCTCATTCTCCGTCTGGGCTTTTTCTACAAAATGGCTATTTAAACCTTGAGCAGCCTGTTTTAAAGCGCGTTGTCCGGTTTTTTTAACTTCAGCGGGTAACAGGCTTAACCATGAATGCGGGGCAGGCTGCTGTTCAGGATCAATCCCTAACTTATGACAGGCTGACTGATTGATATGACGGATTTCGCCTTGTGGAGACATCACTTTAATACAATCGACACTGGCATCCAGCATGTTTTTCTGGGTAGAAATCACCTGAGACAGTTGTTGCTGAATCTCAAAATATTCATGGATATCGGTCAGTGATACTGACCATTGCAGCAGATGTTCTGCTGTATGCTGAAACTTGATGGCCAAGGCACACATACGGTAGCTGGAATCAGCCGATTTAATCCGGCACTGGGTATTAAAGCCTTGTTGCTGATTCAGGGCAGTATGCCATTGCTCAGAAAACGCTGGCTGATCATCTGGATGAATCAGGCTTTGCCATTCTTTAGGGCCATATTCACTTAAATTGGTACCTAAATAATCCGAAAGTGCCTGATTAAAATATTCAATATTATCCTTGCCCAGCACCCAGAGTGGATGCGGCACATCATTGATCAGATCTTGTAATAATCTGGATTTTGCCTGTTGTTCATTAGAAGATTGTATCGAGGTTGAAATAAGCGAATCAGCGCATTCTGCAGTTGTTCGTCTAGATTTATTATGCTTCATGCATCCCCACCGATACCACCCAAAGAGCATCCAATCAGTTGCTCAAGTCCATTCTAATTAATATGAGATAATGTGAAATTTACAAGGTTATTAACCTGTAATTAATCATGTTCTATTTATCTACTTTTCATAAGATTAATCCATTCATTGTAAAAAAAATAGAGATTTCTTACATAAATTAAATTTTTCTCATAAATGTTTGAAATATTGGAATCAAAACTACCAGTGTTAAAATGAAAGCAGAATTTAATTTGAGCCAATAATAAGATGTCAGACAGTCATATCCCGCTTCCAGAACGCTTGCGGCCTCGCGACCTTGCAGAAATTATCGGGCAGGATCACTTGCTTGGAGAGAATGCACCTCTACGTCAGATGATTGACCAGGGACATTTACCATCGATTATCTTCTGGGGTCCACCTGGAGTAGGTAAAACCACGATTGCCTTGCTACTTGCCCAAGCGGTGGACCGGCCATTTATCAGCCTGTCTGCACTCAATACCGGTGTGAAAGAATTGCGTGAAGTCATTGCGGAAAGTGGTGATCTGCTGACGCCTGTAGTGTTTATTGACGAGATTCACCGTTTTAATAAATCCCAGCAGGATGCACTGCTAAATGCCGTCGAAAAAGGCAAAATTACCCTGATTGGCGCGACGACGGAAAATCCATCTTTTGAAGTCAACAGTGCCTTGCTGTCACGTTGTCAGGTCTATACCTTGAATGCGCTGAGTGACGAAGCGATTCAGACTTTACTGACTCAGGCGATTCATACTGACAAATTCCTGCAGGAACGCTATATCCAGATTGAAGAATTTGACGCCTTATTGCAGTTTGCCGCAGGGGATGCGCGTAAGGCACTCAATCTACTAGATCTGATTGCCAGTACTTTTGAGGCTGATCAGGAAAATATCATTACTAATGCGATTGTGGTCAAAGTCGCACAGCAGAATATTGCCCGTTATGACAAGTCTGGCGAGCAGCACTATGATCTGGTTTCGGCCTTCATCAAGTCGATTCGTGGTAGTGATCCGGATGCTGCCCTGTACTGGATGGCACGCATGCTGAAAGGTGGTGAAGATCCGGTCTTTATTGCCCGCCGTATGCTGATTGCGGCATCAGAAGATATTGGCAATTCCAATCCGAATGCTTTGTTGCTAGCGGGTGAATGCTTCCGCTCAGTTCAAGCGATTGGTATGCCGGAATGCCGGATTATTCTGGGACAATGTGCGGTTTACCTGGCGACCAGTGCCAAAAGTAATAGTACCTATCTCGCGATTAACAAGGCGATGGATCTGGCTGAAAAAACGGCCAATTTGCCAGTGCCTTTACATCTGCGTAATGCACCCACCAAGTTGATGAAAGAGCAGGGTTATGGAGTGAATTATCTGTATCCGCATAACTATCCGGAACATTTTGTTTTGCAAGATTACCTGCCGCCTGAGCTGAAAGGCACCAAACTGTACGAATCGGCACGTAATAAGCGTGAAGTGGAAGGCGAACGTCTGCAACAACGTCGCTGGCAGCAGGAACAACAGCAGCAGTAAACAAAAAAAAGCCCAATTCAAGGAGAATTGGGCTGAAATAGGATGTCTTGGGGGAGATACATCCTAGAGGGTAAGAGTATAAATCTGGTCGGCAACATCAGATGGATTGCATCTGCTGAGGATGTTGCCGGAATGGAGTAATATTAAGATATGCATTGAATAATGTAAAAACGATCATTTTTATTAATAAAATTCATTTTTTCGATCATAAGATTAGACAATAAAAAACCAGGCTATTTGCCCGGTTCTTTGAAGCATTATTAGTGCTTAGATATCTTCAAGATTGATACCTAAACGTGCAGCAACCTCTTCGTACGCTTCAACCACGCCGCCTAGGCCTTGACGGAAACGGTCTTTATCCAGTTTTTTCTTGGTGTCTTTATCCCATAGACGGCAGCCGTCTGGAGAGAATTCGTCACCCAGTACGATACGGTCGTGGAACACACCAAATTCAAGTTTAAAGTCAACCAGAAGCATATTACCCGCTTCGAATAATGCTTTAAGCACATCGTTCACTTGGTAAGTCAGTTCTTTCATTTTTGCCAGTTGTTCAGCAGTCGCCCAACCTAAAGCAATCGCTTGAGATTCGTTCACCATTGGATCGCCTAGCGCGTCATCCTTGAAGAACAATTCGAATGTTGGAGGCGTTAACTCTTTACCTTCTTCTACACCCAGACGACGGCATAAAGAACCCGCAGCATAGTTACGTACTACACATTCTACTGGAATCATTTTAAGTTTTTTCACCAGCACTTCAGTCGGTGTCAGCAGTTTCTCAAAATGAGTTTCAATACCAGCAGCAGCCAGCTTTTCCATGATGAAGGCGTTAAAACGGTTATTCACCTTACCTTTACGATCCAGTTGTTCGATTTTTTCGCCATTGAATGCGGACGCATCGTCACGAAAAACTAAAATCAGGTGGTCTTCACTGTCCGTGGTATAGACAGATTTCGCTTTACCAGTATAGAGCAAGGTTTGTTTTAACATGAGGGAACCTTCTACAAAAAAAATGCCTAGAAAATGTCTAGGCTGGCCAATTTTGGTAAATCTGGTTTAACAGTTCTGCTGCTTTTTCGCGGTCGGCAAAACTGTTATCGGGATTAAACACAGCCAGGGTGTTACTCGAACCTGCGGGAGAGAGTCTTAAAACATAGGTTTGCTGATCGACCTGAATCGCTACTTCATAACGATCTTTATTTTGACCAACGATAGAATGGTTAAGGCTGCTAAGCGTGGCAAGAGTGTATTGCCATATTGTAGCAGCATTTCCATCAATTTTGAGCAGTGGATTTTGATTTCCGTCAGTGACTAATTGCGGCTTTCCCGAAAAATTTTCTTGAGTTTCATCTGCTTGAGTTGAATTTACTGGCTGTGCAGTAGGACGTGGCATCGCAAATCGGTTACCACGCTGATTTTCAAGCTTTGGTGCATTTTCCAAGGCAAGCGGATCTACGGTCGGAGCAGGGTACAAAGGCGTTGCAGGACGAACCATTGACCCTTCAGGATATTGTAATGGTTGCAGCGTGGTTGTCTCTTTATAGTCCAAGGTACCGTTTTTAAAGGCCATTGAACTACAACCTGCTAAACTGAATACTGAAAGTGCCAGGGTAAGTCCTAAACGTAATTGCATAATCGTTGCTCTTTATTTAATGACGCTCGCTTCTACAAGTGCCTCATGAAGCGGAGCGCGATATTGTTCTGCAAGTGGTGTTAATGGAAGGCGAATACCTGTACCAATTAAGCCCATATCATGGAGAGCCCATTTCACAGGAATTGGGTTTGATTCGCAAAATAGAATATTGTGTAAATTTGCAACCTGAGCATTCATCTCTTCAGCACCTGCCGCATCTCCTGCAATGGCAGCAGCACATACTTCACTCATGACTTTTGGTGCAACGTTGGCAGTCACAGAAATATTGCCTTTGGCACCATGACCCATTAACTCATAGGCAGTTGCATCATCACCTGAGTAAACAGTCATGTTTTTGCCTGTCAGACCTTCAATCAGGGCAGCACCACGGGCTACATCACCTGTTGCATCTTTAATGCCCACGATCTGTGGGATATCTGCCAGACGGATCACGGTTTCGTTGGCCATATCCACGCCAGTACGACCTGGAACATTATAAAGAATTTGAGGTAGGTCAACCGCTTCAGCAATCGCTTTATAATGCTGGTATAGACCTTCCTGAGTCGGTTTGTTGTAGTAAGGAGTAACCAGCAGGGCAGCATCAGCGCCAAGTTCTTTGGCTTCCTGAGTCAGCTCGATTGCTTCACGAGTCGAGTTTGCGCCTGTACCGGCAATGATAGGAATACGTTTGTTGGCAACACGAATGATTTCTTTGATCACTTGAGTGTGTTCGCTCATGCTGAGCGTTGATGCTTCACCAGTAGTACCAACCGCGACGATACTGTTAGTGCCTTCTGCAATATGCCACTCAACCAGCTTCTCGAGACCCTTCCAATCTACGCTGCCATCTTCAAACATGGGGGTGACGATTGCGACAATGGAACCCTGAATGGTCTGTGCTTGCTGAGTCATTTTAAAAAACTATCCTATTTGTCCATCCGAAGAGAATGAGAAAACATATTTGGGATGGGTTTGTATTTTGATTTGTAGCAAATTCAATAGATTTGCACTGAATTGAATATTGCTTATGCAAATTATGACTGATCAAACGCATAAGAACAATATGCTTTAGTAAAAGCCACTGAATTCTTTATACAAAGCCTCCAGGCAACAATCAAGTTTTAATCGTTATGATTTTTTGCTGTCCAAATCATCCTTTATCCTCCAGCAGTATGAAAGCTAATGAATTCATTTTTTCAGTAAAAAATACATAGAATAAGTCACTTAAGTGAATTAGATAGATTTAGAAAACATTCTTTTAGGGCGTTTTAGGGGAGTATTAATATTTATATTCGATAAATTAAGAGCTAAAATATATCGAATAATAAATCTCATTTATGATGAATAAAAAGCAAAAATGCCTGAACTAATCTTTTTTTTCGTATTGGTGATCGGCACCGAATTTTTCTCACTGTTGAATTTCCGGGTTTGATGTATAAGTCTAAATCCAAAAATACTGGGATTTTAATACTCCTCATTAATTGCTTTTTTGACTTTATCGAACAGCATCTTAAAGTCATTAATTTTCTGGATTTTTCAGTATATCCGAGCCAATTGTTCAACTTATTGGTAGTTAATTCTCTTTAGCGGCTCATAGATGATGGCCTCTCTTTTGAACGCTGATTGAACAGGGATATTCCAATGGAAAAATCAGACAATAAGCACGCGATCATCACGGTAGGGATCTGCTTTCTGATCGCTGTGATTGAAGGCCTAGATATTCAGGCTGCCGGGATTGCCGCTGCTGGTATTCGTGAGCACTTTGGTCTTGATAGCTCACAATTGGGTGTGTTTTTTAGTACAGGGATTCTGGGCTTATTGCCTGGTGCACTGGTCGGTGGTCGATTTGCGGGCCGTATTGGTCAACCGCAATTTTTGCACTATTTACCTTATGTACCGTGTGGGTGAACAGTTTCCACAGTTTGCTGGCAGTTCGTTTTCTGGCGGGTGCGGGTCTTGGCGGTGCAATGCCAATCTTAATCACGCTGGCTTCTGAAGTCGTGGCTCCACAAAACCGTGGACGTGCCGTGGGCCTGATGTACTGTGGTATGCCAGTGGGTGCTGCAATCTTGTCTTTAATCGCAGCAACTGAATTCGGTGCAAACTGGAAAAATGTTTTTTACTTGGGTGGTTTATTGCCCATCATTGTGATTCCTCTGATGATGGTGTGTCTGCCTGAATCTAAAGAATACATAAAGGCACAAAACAAGACAGCCGCAGAACGTGCAGCATCTCCTCAGGGTTCATTCAAGGATTTGTTTAACTCTGACAACCTACTTCGTACGCTGTGTATCTGGGTGAGCTACTTCTTCACCCTGATGGTGATGTACATCATGTTGAGCTGGTTGCCTTCACTCTTTATGGAGCTGGGCTTCACCCGTAAAGATGGTTCAACTGCACAGTTCTATTTCATGGTGACTGCAACGATTGGTACCGTGATTCTGGGTATGCTGACGGATCGTCTGAAAAAAGCGTATGTCATTCTGTTGATGTATGGCGGTATCCTGGCGGGTTTATTAGCGTTGAACGGTGCAAGCTCACTTGAACAGATGTACATGGCCGCAGCATTGGCAGGTGCCTTCGTGATTGGTTGTCAGGGCGTACTCTATGCCTTCGGTAGTATCGTTTACCCGACTGAAGTACGTGGTACAGGGGTAGGTGTTGCTTCTGCAGTTGGTCATATCGGTGCCATGCTTGGCCCTGCAATTGCGGGTCAGCTATTGACAGCAGGCTTCGGTGCAGCAGGGGGTGATCTCGGCAGCGATTCCATGTATCGTAATCTCTGCGGTATGTATGCTGTTCCTGGTCAGCCGTACCAAAGTTTAAAAATAAAAAGATGAATATCCAAAAAGCCTGCACTGATGCAGGCTTTTTATTTTCTAGTATCAGTTCAGCTAAAGACAAATTCTTTCTATGTTTTGCAGAGCAATAGCTTTTACAGTTAACTCATCATACGTTTTATCAGAATGCAGAGTCATTCTATTTTTACCTAAAGGGCTAAAAATTTTCTTTAGTTTTAAGCTATGCTTGGATGCAAACTCAGATTTCA
The DNA here is from genome assembly GCF_000369625.1 of Acinetobacter variabilis. GTDB lineage: Bacteria > Pseudomonadota > Gammaproteobacteria > Pseudomonadales > Moraxellaceae > Acinetobacter > Acinetobacter variabilis. Next base: position 512,313 of record NZ_KB850111.1, on the reverse strand, counting down.
AGGGATGAAAATGATGCAGAATGCGGCGCTGATTGTGGTGGATGTACAAAAAGGATTTACCCCGGGTGGAAATCTGGCTGTTACCAATGCCGATCAGATTATTCCGAATATCAACCGATTGGGGCAGTACTTTCACAATATTGTGCTGACTCAGGATTGGCATCCGGCAGAGCATATTTCCTTTGCAGACAATCATCCTGCCCAAGCAGCCTACGACACGATTCAGCTGGATTATGGTTCTCAAGTCCTCTGGCCGAGTCATTGTGTACAAGGGACTGAGGATGCTGAATTTCATCCGGAGTTGAACCTTCCGCAAGCCCAACTGATTATCCGTAAAGGCTTTCATCAAAATATCGACAGTTACTCTGCCTTTATGGAAGCTGATCAAAAAACCAGTACCGGTCTGGCCGGCTATTTACGTGAGCGTGGCATCGATACCGTGTTTATCGTGGGTATCGCGACCGATTTTTGTGTGGCCTGGACCGCGATGGATGCCTGTAAACTCGGCTTTAAGGCCTATGTCATTGCGGATGCTACCAAAGGCATAGACCTGAATGGTTCGCTACAACATGCCTGGCAGGACATGCTGGCACAGGGCGTAAAACGGATTTATCTGAAAGATATTATTAATGCAGTCTAAGCGCTGACTTAAGGTGATTAGGACCATTTGCCATTATGCAATGGTTGGTTTACTTTGAGGCATCCACAGATGCCTTGATTTCTTTTTCATGACACTTGGATTTCCCCATGTCAGCACTTCTTCAATTTAGCCAGTTTGTCCAAAAGACCTTTGCTCTGTGGGTCATTCTATTTTCAGCCATTGCTCTGATGCTGCCGGATCTTTTCGTCTGGTTACGTGCATACATTCCCTGGATGTTGGGTCTGATCATGTTTGGTATGGGCATGACCATGACGCTAGGCGATTTTAAAAGTATCTTGCAAAGTCCTAAGGCCGTCGCGATTGGGGTCGTGGCTCAGTTTATGGTGATGCCAGGGTTAGCCTTTTTGCTCTGTCAGCTATTCCAGCTTCCGGCTGAAATTGCGATTGGTGTAATTCTGGTGGGCTGCTGTCCAGGCGGCACCGCATCCAATGTGATTACCTATATGGCCAAGGGCAATACAGCCCTTTCTGTGGCGTGTACTTCGGTATCAACTTTATTGGCACCGCTTTTGACTCCGGCAATTTTTTATCTGCTGGCCAGCCAATGGATTGAAATTAATGCCTTGTCCATGCTGATTTCGATTCTGCAAGTGGTGCTGTTTCCAATCATTTTAGGTTTGATTATCCGCGCCCTTCTAAAAACCAAGGTAGAAGGCTATATCCAGGTAATGCCAGTAATTTCAGTGATTGCCATTGTCGCAATTGTGGCGGCAATTATTGCCGGCAGCAAAACCCAGATTCTGGAATCTGGTTTAATGATTTTAGGGCTTGTGGCTTTACACAATGGGATGGGCTATTTACTGGGTTATTGGGCCAGTCGCATATTTCACTTGGCAGAAATTGACTGTCGTGCAGTATCCATTGAAGTGGGGATGCAGAATTCTGGTCTGGGTGTGGCCTTGGCGGCGACCCATTTTGCTGCATCTCCCATTACTGCGGTTCCAAGTGCCATTTTCAGCCTGTGGCATAATATTTCAGGACCTGTTTTAGCCACTTATTGGGCTGGCAGACAAACTGAAAAAACGGACACTTAATTGCAATTTGATGACGGCGCCCAACGAGCCATAGCATGATTTTTTATACGGTGAAAAATTAAAATATTAATTTATATGGATTTATCGAGCTTTGTAACATAAGTGTCATGAAGTCTGCCTAAGATCGCCCCTCAATGATGTGAAACAACAGACTGTAATCAGCAGCATTGAGAGGGCATGGAACAATTTCAGCATTCGTCAGCGACCTATTTTAATCGGGAACTTTCCTTATTTGAATTTCAGCGTCGTGTCTTGGCACAAGCACTCGATCCGAATTTACCGATTTTAGAGCGCTTAAACTTCCTGATTATTTTTTCCCGTAACCTGGATGAGTTTTTTGAAATCAGGATTGCCGGGCTGATGAAACAGCAAGATCTGAATGCGACTACCCGGACGCCTGATGCTGTACCCACCGAGCTGATTCTACAAGAACTGTCCCAGTCCATTCATGCCACAGTGAACAAACAGTATGAGGTTCTGAATCATGCAATTTTGCCTGAACTCCAGGCGCAGGGGATTCAGTTTCTTCAATACCAGGATCTTCTGGAAAAACATAAGGCCTGGATTGCAGCCTTTTTTGCCAAAGAAGTGCAACCGGTACTGACCCCGATCAGTCTGGATCCTTCACATCCTTTTCCACGTTTGGTGAATAAAAGTCTGAACTTTATTATCAGCTTGGAAGGTAAAGATGCCTTTGGCCGTGAAATCGAGATGGCAATTGTGCCGGCACCACGTTCCTTACCCTGCCTGATTAAAATTCCGGAAGATGTCACCGGAAACAATACCACCCAGATCTTTCTGACTGCGATCATCCAGCAGCATATCAGTGATTTGTTTCCCGGCATGAAAGCGACCGGATGTTATGCCTTTCGGGTTACCCGCAATGCCGATCTGGTATTGTCGGAAGATGTCGATGATCTGGCGGTGGCTTTAAAAGATGAACTGTGTTCGCGCCGCTTTGGTCGTGCAGTACGTCTGGAAATTGAAAATGACTCTCCACAGAACATCATCGACTATTTGCTGGATGAATTTGATCTGACGGAACAGGAGCTGTACCGGATTGATGGACCGATCAATTTGTCCCGCCTGAGTACCAGCTTTGAGCGTCCGGAATTAAAGTATCCGCATTTTAGTCCGGTCATTCCGAAAATTTTCCGTAAACAGAAAAGTATTTTTGAAATTTTAAAGGCACAGGATGTGCTGCTGCATCATCCTTTTGATTCATTCCAGCCGGTGATTACTTTACTGCGCGAAGCGGCCAAGGACCCGGCGGTGCTGGCGATCAAGCAGACGCTATATCGCAGTGGTCCGGATTCGGAAATTGTTCAGGTGCTGGCAGAAGCCGCACGGAATGGCAAGGAAGTCACGGCCGTGATTGAATTGCGGGCGCGTTTCGATGAAGAATCCAATATTATGGTGGCCAATATCCTGCAAGAAGCCGGGGCAGTGGTGGTCTATGGCATCGTCGGTTATAAGACCCATGCCAAAATGATTCTGATCGTCCGGCGTGAAAATCAGGAACTACTGCGTTATGCGCATCTAGGTACCGGAAACTATCATGCCGGGAATGCCCGTATGTATACCGATTACGGCCTGATGACCACACAGCCGGATATCTGTGAAGATGTGCACCGCATGTTCCAGGAACTGACCGGCATGGGCAAAATGGCCAAACTGAAGGCCTTGCTGCATGCACCGTTTACCCTGCATAGCGAACTGCTGAAACTGATTGAGCAGGAAAAGGCATTTGCCCTAGCTGGAAAAGCCGCGCATATCATCATCAAAGTGAATGCATTGACTGAACCGCAATTGATTGCTGCCCTCTATCAGGCGTCACAGGCCGGGGTGAAAATTGACCTCATTGTGCGTTCAATCTGCTGCCTGATTCCACAAGTCACCGGCATGTCAGAAAATATCCAGGTCCGTTCAATCGTTGGACGTTTCCTGGAACATACCCGGGTTTATTATTTTGAACATGGCGGCGCCAAGAAACTGTATTGTGCCAGTGCCGACTGGATGGGGCGCAACCTGTTTTCCAGGGTCGAAACCTGTTTCCCGGTGCTGGATCCAGAGCTGAAAAAACGGATTTATAAAGATGGCCTGATCAGCTATTTAAAAGATTGTCAAAATGCATGGGAGTTAGATGCCGAGGGTCAGTGGCATAAAGTCCCCTGTCAGGATCCGGCCCAGCCTTATAATGCCCAGCAATATCTGCTGGAACAAAAACAGTTAAAAATTTAAAGGGTAGTCCAAGACACGCTGGCGTATTTGTTTTGTACCCATCAAAAAGCCGGATATTGGATCCGGCTTTTTTTAATTGCAACATTCAGGGACATTTATGAGGCTTTGGATTGTTTGGATTTTAGAATTTCGGTTCTAAAAGTCTGTGCCAGCTCGGCGCTTTCAGCATCCATCCCATTCACCACAAAAGCATGACGGGTCAGGACATTGGTCGGATTGGGCATGCTGACCAGCTCAAAGTGGTCCGCGATTTGTTTCAACAGGGCATTAGGAACATGCAGTGCACTTTCCTTAGCGACCAGTTGCTGAACCAGACGTTCTGCGGCTTGAACTGAATTAAGCTGCATTTCTTCAACAGCTGAAGAAATCGCACTACGTGTCTGCAGGACAAAACGTTTTTCTTCACGATAACGCTTATACAGGACTTCCGAAAGTAACTGGAATACTGAACTGATCATGGTCAGACAGACGAGGGCATCTGGCTTGTCTGCCGCAATACTGATACTGGCACCTTTTTCATCAAACTTGTGCACGGTACAAATATCCGTGCTGTTCAGTTTGTAGTGCTGGATGCACAGTTCAGTGGCTTTGTTCAGGAAAATCTGGCACAAATTGAAATAAGGAACCGATACCGTTTTATTCACACTATCCAGCAACTGTTTTGGATCATAGAACTGAATGTTCAAGCTCAGGCTATCGGTATCCAGTACCACCGGTTTGCTGTCTTTTTCTTTCGGTTTGTTTTTCAGAGCTTGCTGTGCCTGGGCAATGGCGAGGGCGGCATTATGCTTTTCCTGTTCCAATGCCTGAGTCAAAGTCTGAATCTCGAATTTCAGTCGCGATTCATTATTGATACGTGCCAGATACTCGGTACGGCTTGGACGCGCTACCGCACGATAACCGACCCAAAGCAGACCATGAATAATAAAAGAGAACAGAATGGCAAGCCATTGAGTCCGCAGAATTTCACCAATACTTGGCTCAATCAGGGTGATTTCAATCACACCGACTTTTTTCTCGTTTTGTAGGGCATCACGGACAAAAACTTCCCCATCACGGGTCTTGGTCAGCCCACCAGTGGCTAAAACCTGACCCTTCGTATCCAGGATGCGAATTGAAGCAACGCTTGGGTTAGTCGCATAACGGTTGGCCAGAAGTGCCAGAGAAACGCGGTTCGCCGGTTCAAGCTCCGCCAGGCTGTCTGTGACCAGTTGGCTCGTCATGAGCTGTCCCTGGTTGGCACGGTTATCATTCAGTTGGTGAGTCGTTGCCAATACCAGTAAAAAGGTATGCAGAGCAAAACTTACAATCAGTAGGCTAGCAAATAGCCCTTGTCTAGGCGCATTCAACGTAAACTTCCAAGGCAATTCTGTTCAATTTCGATTATGATTCTAACAATAGTTGTAGCTCAGACCCGAGTCAATTCATGCGAGAAATCATTCTTATATCATTCTTAGGACCCGACCAGCCTAATCAATTTACACGATTAATGCAGGTTTTGTCCGCTCATTCCTTACAGATTCTAGATGTGGGGCAAGCGGTCATTCATAATCAACTGACCTTAGGTATTGTTGTATCGTCTGATGACCAAACTGCAACAGCATTAGCCATGAAGGAAATCCTGATTCTAGCACATGATATCGGGTTAACAGTGCGCTTTAAACCAATCTCTGCTGCTGAATATGAACAGTGGGTAAGAGAAGGTGGCCGCACGCGTTATATCGTAACGGCATTGGCCCCGGAATTAAATGCCTCTCATCTGCAAGCCGTGACCCAGATTGTGTCGAGTCAGGGCTTCAATATTGAAACCGTGACCCGTCTTTCTGGCCGTCCTGAGCTGGATGGTTCCAATACTGGCCCTAAACGTGCCTGTGTACAGTTTGGTCTGAAAGGCCAGATGCTGGATGCAGCAGCCATGCGTGCAGCCTGCTTAAGCCTGTCGAACAACCTGAATGTCGATGTGGCAGTACAAGAAGATAATGCTTACCGCCGTAATCGCCGTCTGGTCTGCTTTGACATGGACTCGACCCTGATCGAGCAGGAAGTGATTGATGAGCTGGCGATCGAAGCAGGTGTGGGTATTCAAGTCTCTGAAATTACTGAACGCGCGATGCAGGGCGAGCTGGACTTCCAGCAAAGTTTCCGTGCTCGTGTTGCTTTATTAAAAGGCATGGATGCATCGGTATTGCCAAAAATTGCAGAACGTCTGACCGTGACTGAAGGTGCAGAACGTCTGATTTCAACCCTGAAAGCACTGGGCTACCGTACTGCGATTCTGTCTGGCGGATTCCAGTATTTTGCAGAATATCTGCAAGCCAAACTAGGAATTGATGAAGTTCATGCCAACATTCTGGATGTGCAGAATGGCGTGGTGACAGGCGAAGTTAAAGGTCATATTGTGGATGGCGCACGCAAGGCTTTATTGCTCCGTGAAATTGCCGACAATATGGGAATTTCTCTGGAGCAGACCATCGCTGTGGGTGATGGTGCCAATGACCTGCCAATGCTTTCAATTGCGGGTCTAGGGGTGGCTTTCCGTGCCAAACCTTTGGTTCGTCAGAATGCCAATCAGGCCATTTCCAGTGTGGGGCTGGATGGCGTGCTCTACCTGCTCGGTGTACATGATAAAGATCTGAGCCGCGCGTAATACATAGCTTTGCGGTAAAATCCAACGCGGCCTTAGGGTCGCGTTTTTTTATATTTTTAGCTTAACTTTTATCGAGGGACGGCGCAGCTTGTCTATAAATACCCCGATCATCTTAAACGGAAAATATTTTTTTAAGTCAATGAAAGGGCATATGATTTTGTAATGACACGCCAACATCGACGCAGCAATTGATCCACAAATACTGTGAAAATAAAAAATGTAATGACAAAATAATATCGCGACAGAGTATGTCGTAAGGGGAGAAAATAGGACTTTTTTTATGCAAAAAACTCAGCATAATGCATGCATAGAGATACAAATCAACACATTTCATTTTATTGATTTAACGAAATTCAATAGGTAGTACAGTTGCAATATCAAGCATACACACTATCCTTTTGGATGGAGGGGTTTATATGGTAACAGCGAATCTAGCAACTCTCGTAGGCTTTAGTTTAGTCGCCGCGGCTGTGCTTGCTGTTTTCTTCTCGCCTTATCGTCGCTGGTTAAGTTTTATGGCTGCGGGAATGCTGGCCTGGGGCCTGATCGAAGTGATTCGAGTAGGTACTCAAGCCTTGTTTGAGCTCCCGATGACATATAGCTATCTGACAGCTTTAACGGCCGTGATAGTCGTAGTGACCTTACTGTTATTGCGTGAAGATCGACGTGCAGAGCGTGCTTTGGCTAAACGCCGTTATATCGAACATACACCAGTGTATGAAGATGACCAGCAGCAGCTATCTAGCCGTTAAGTTCTCTAATATCAGCGAAATAATGCACCTGCGGGTGCATTTTTCGTTTAGAAATATGATACAAAGTCCTGCATCTGCCTAGCTTTGATCTATGCTAGGATATTTGTCAATTTTCGTACAATTAGAATAGGCATAATTTCATGAAACTGTCCTCCATTCCTGTGCTCAAACTTCCTCTGGTTGACCTCAGTACCGATCCACTTGATTTGCTGGTCGCAGGTCTTGCGTTACGTATGAAGCAGTTAGCACGTACTAGCCCGATATTTATTGAATTGGTACATGAACGCCAGTTCCGTATCCAGATCGGAACAGATGAGGGAATGGCACGTCAGATCGTTGTGAATAATGGTCATATCGATACCGTTTCAGGTGATGCAGAGAAAGCTGATTTTGTGCTGCAATTTGCTGATAGTGAACAGGGTGTAAAAACGTTGCTTAAAGGTGATCCGACTGCATTCATGACCGGTATGCAAAGTGGCACGATTAAAATGGAAGGTGATTTTGGTCTGCTAGTCTGGTTTAACCAGGTTGCGAAAATGATTCCGCCTAAACTGCCAAAACCGGTCAAAGATAAAGTTAAAATGGCACGTCAGTTTATTAAAGAGAAAACTGGTAAATAACTGCTAATTCCCCTGCTTTAATTAAAGGAGGGGTTAGGGGAGGATTATCATATAAAAGCCCTCATTTAGAGGGCTTTTTTTCATTCTGAAACAATGACGGTTTATTCAACTTCCAGATTAAACGTTACCGGTCCATCATTGATCAGATGCACTTTCATATCGGCCGCAAAAATACCGGTTTGTACATTTTCGAACTGGCTTTGCGCATATTCAACCAACTGTTCATATAAGGCCTTGGCATCGCTTGGCGGCATGGCTGGACCAAAATCTGGACGTAAGCCTTTTTGGGTTTGCGCCATCAAGGTAAATTGGGACACCAATAGTAAACCGCCACCGGCCTGACTGACATTCCAGCCCATCTTGCCTTGCTCATCATCAAAGAAGCGATATTTCAATATTTTATCAATCAGTTTTTTGCCTTTTTCCAGATTATCTTCTTTAGCTAAGCCCAGAAAAACCAGAATACCTTTGCCAATTTCTCCGGTGGTTTCACCATCGACCACGACTTTGGCTTCGAGTACCCGTTGTAATAATGCACGCATAATCAATTTCAGTCAGATTCAAAATTGCCGCCATTGTAGCAAGATCAGACTCATCTATTATTAAGTTAATGTCTAAAAAATGGGCTTAATTTATTGATTATCATTGATAATATTTTAAGTTATCTAAAAACACGATCATAATAATAAAAATTATCTGTTTTATCTATTTTTTGCTCTCAAGTATCTTAGCTGCATGCAGGAAAGGTATTAAATTGAGAGATTTAGAAATGTTTAAGCACTCATTACTTGTTGCAATGCTTGCAACGGTGACAGCTGCACAAGCTGCGCCATTAACCAAAGATAACGGGGCACCTGTCGGTGATAACCAAAACTCGATCACTGCGGGTCCACAAGGTCCAACTTTGTTGCAAGATGTACAACTGGTTCAAAAACTGCAACGTTTTGGCCGTGAGCGCATTCCTGAACGTGTGGTTCACGCACGTGGTACAGGTGCTTATGGTGAATTCGTTACTACGAAAGATCTGTCTGATTTAACAATTGCTTCTTTATTCAAGGCCGGTACCAAAACTCCAGTTTTTGTGCGCATGTCTACCGTCATTCATGGTAAAGGTTCACCAGAAACCCTACGTGATCCTCACGGTTTTGCCATCAAATTCTATACTCAGGAAGGTAACTGGGACTTAGTCGGTAACCAGACGCCAGTCTTCTTTATCCGTGATGCGATTAAATTCCCGGACTTCATCCATGCGATGAAACCAAGCCCGGTCACAAATGTACAAGATGCCAACCGTGTGTTTGACTTCTTGTCTAGCCAGCCTTGGGCAACCAACATGCTGACTTATGTTTATGGCAAGCAAGGTGTCCCAACCAGCTACCGCGAACAGGACGGTTTCGGTGTACATGCCTACAAACTGTATAACAACAAAGGCGAATACAAGTACGTAAAATTCAACTTCCGCTCTAAACAGGGCGTGAAGGGCCTGAACGTCAAAGAAGCGGCTGTTCAACAAGGTAAAGATTTCAACCACTTGACCAACGATCTTTATAACAACATCTATGCAGGTAATTTCCCGAAATGGGATCTATATATTCAGGTGCTTGATCCTAAAGATCTGAACAGCTTTGATTTCGATCCGCTAGATCCAACCAAAATCTGGCCAACCAATCTGGTTCCAGAAGTAAAAGTCGGTACATTGACGCTGAACCGTATGCCGAAGAACTTCTTCAATGAAACTGAACAGGCTGCATTTGCACCAGGTAATCTGGTACCAGGTATCGAACCCTCTGAAGACCGTTTGCTTCAAGGCCGTATCTTCTCTTATTCAGATACACAAATGTACCGTCTAGGTGTGAACCATCAGCAAATTCCGGTAAACCGTCCTGTGGTGAATGTGAACAACAACAACCAGGAAGGTCACATGAATGTGTCTGAACGTGACTCTGATGTGAACTACGAGCCAAGCCGTAAAGAGCCTAAACCGGCGACTGAAAAAGCGCGTGCAGTTGAAACTCCATTGACTGGTCATGTTCAGCAGATCGGTACCAAAGAGCAAAACTTCAAGCAAGCCGGTGAACTTTACCGCTCTTATACTGCCAAAGAAAAAGATGACCTGATCATGAATCTGGCGGCTGACTTAGGCAATGTCAAAGATTCAGAAACCAAGCACATTATGTTGTCTTACTTCTATAAGGCAGATGCGGACTACGGTATGCGTATGACCAAAGCTGTAAATGGCGACATCGCCATCGTTAAGGTCAAAGCTGCAAAATTAAAAGACTAATTCCGATTGGTCTTGAGGAACTGGTGACTAGGGCATAGCGCATCACCTCCAAAAAGTCCTGTAATACTCCAAACCTTTCCTGCACCCTAGGGGGAGTTTTACAGGCACTCCGTTTTTTATTTCATCTCAGGTCAATTGAGTCTTTCAAGACTTAAATTTTCCTTTCGATTTCTGTTGGAGTTCATCATGAAAGTTCTGCCACACGCATTTTTAGCTAGTATTCTTGCTTTTAGCTCCGCATTCGCAACTGCTGCTGAAGTGAAGAATGTCTCCCCTGCAAAAACTGCGGCAAGCGTTCAGATGACCTCACAACAGGAATTGATTGATCTGTTTTTTGCTGCTGCTAAAATCGGCAATAGCGAAGTGATCAATGAATTTTTAAAACATGGCTTTCCAGTCGATGTACGCAATCAAGATGGTTATACCCCGTTGATGATGGCGACCTATTATGGCCATCAGGGTATCGTGAATACCTTACTGACCAAAGGGGCAGACCGCTGCGCCCGGGACAACCGTGGCAATACGGCTTTGATGGGCGCCTTGTTTAAAATGGAATTCTCCATTGCCAAACAGCTGCGTCAGGTCGACTGTGATGCCCAAGCCAAGAAAACCGGACAAAAAACCACAGCTGAATTTGCCAAGGTGATCGGTCAGGAAAAGCAGCTACAGAAAATTATCAAGGAACAGGAAAATGGGCTGAAAGCAGTCAAATAACCGAGCAGGAAGCAGTTTATTTTCTTGAACTTTTGTCGATAATTCAGCTAGCTGTACGTAAATCCTGCAATATTGCCTAAACTTTTATGCTTTAATGCGGGATAAGCACAGCGATATTTCCCTTAGTTATGGCTCCAATTATCCACTCTTTGTTAGATACTGACTTGTATAAATTCACCATGCTACAAGTGGTATTACACAAGTTTCCACAAACGCATAGTGTCTATCATTTCCGTTGTCGCAACCTGGAAGATACGGAATATCCGCTGACGGATATTCTGGATGATTTGAATCACCAACTGGATTTGCTGTGTCAGCTCAAATTTAAAGAAGACGAATTACAATATTTACGCAGCCTGCGTTTTATCAAAAGCGATTTTGTGGATTATCTGGAACTATTCCAGCTCAAACGCCGTTTTATTAAGGCCACCATCGATAATGAAGGCCGCCTGGATATTACTATTGAAGGCCCCATGGTTCAGGCAATGATGTTTGAAATCTTTGTACTGGCCATTGTGAATGAACTGTATTTTAGCCGCATTCGTACACCCGAAGTCCGGGCTGAAGGTGAGCGCCGTCTTAAGGCCAAAATCGAACTTTTAAAACAGTATGATGCCGCGCAGAATCCGAATGATCCGCCATTCCTGGTCTCGGACTTTGGTACCCGCCGTCGTTATAGTTTTGACTGGCAAAAGCATGTCATCGAAGAATTCAATAAAGCTGCACCACACGTGTTCCGTGGGACCAGTAATGTGTATTTAGCCAAAGAGTTGGGTATTACCCCGATTGGCACCATGGCGCATGAATTTCTGCAAGCCTTTCAGGCGTTAGATGTGCGTCTGCGTAATTTCCAGAAAGCCGCCCTGGAAACCTGGGTGCAAGAATACCGTGGTGACCTTGGAATTGCCTTAACTGATGTAGTCGGTATGGATGCTTTCCTGCGTGACTTTGACCTGTACTTTGCGAAACTGTTTGATGGCTTGCGTCATGACAGTGGTGATCCCTATGAATGGGGTGACAAAGCTTATGCGCATTATAAAAAGCTGAAAATTGACAGCAAAACCAAAATGCTGACTTTTAGTGATGGTCTGAATCTGGAAAAAGCCTGGAAATTGCATCAATACTTTAAAGATCGCTTCCAGGTCAGTTTTGGGATTGGAACCAATCTAACCAATGATATGGGACAGACACCGCTAAATATCGTATTGAAACTGGTGGAATGCAACCGTCAATCCGTGGCGAAAATTTCCGATAGTCCAGGAAAAACCATGACGGATAATGATACCTTCCTGGCATATTTGCGTCAGGTATTCAATATCTCAGAACCTGCCTAAAAATATCTGCTTTATTCAAAAAACCGCTTCAATCATGAGGCGGTTTTTTCTTAGAGGATGGTCTTTCTTGAATTAGCTTTAGCTAAAATTATGCTAAGGATCTAGATAAAAACAACATAATTGAAAAAATGAGCTGTGCTAAGATCAAAAGGATTTAACCGCAATGACAACTACTAAGATGACAGCTTCCGCCTTTGACTTTGGTCTGCTGATTGAAGCAGAAGATTTGGTTCCACATTTGGGACATGAAAAACTTCGAATTGCTGATTTAAGCCGGGCGTCGGTTTATGAACAATTGCATATTCCACATGCCTTACATCTGCAACCCAAGCTGCTGGTTCGTCAGGAGGAAACAGCCATGGGCCTGTTACCGGATGCGGAAGGGCTGGAAGCTTTAATCCGTTATCTGAATATTTCTCCTGAACATCATGTCGTGGCTTATGATGATGAAGGCGGTGCGTGGGCAGGGCGTCTGCTCTGGAACCTGCATTGTTTGGGCTTTGAAAATACCAGTTTACTCAATGGCGGCATTCATGCCTGGCTGGGTGCAGGACTACCGACTTCATCAGATCAGGAAATATTTACACCTGTCGATCATCTGGTTCCAGTCAATCTTGAAAGAAAGGCTGAATTTCAGATCGATTATAATGAACTAAAACAACTCATTGAAAATGAAAATATTCAGGTATGGGATTGCCGTACAGAAGATGAATATACTGGCCTGCGTCTAGCCGCGCGACGCGGTGGTCACATCCCGGGCGCACGTCATTTTGAGTGGAGTACTGCCCTTAACCGGCAAAATCATTTAAAATTACATCCTTTACCACGTACTCAGCAGCGTCTGGAACAACTGGGATTTGATCTGGATCAACCAGTTGTGGTGTATTGTCAGTCCCATCACCGTTCAGGTCTGGCTTATATTCTGGGTCGCTTATTCGGCTGGAAAATTCGAGCCTATGATGGTGCGTGGAGTGAATGGGGCAACCGCCTCGATAGTCCAATCGCTACAGGAGAGGTGCCATCTTGAGCATCACATCGCGTCTAAAACAACAACTGTTTATCCAGGCCCAAAAAGTGGTGCCACAGCATCGCCTGTCCCGTGTGGTGGGAAAAATTGCAGCCAGCGAAAATCCGATTGTAAAAACAGCCGTGATCGCAGCGTTCAAGACCAAATACGGGATTGATATGTCGATTGCCGAGCAGACCAATGCCTTAAAATTCAAATCATTTAATGATTTCTTTACCCGTGGACTAAGAACCGGGGTGCGTGCGGTCGATGCTGATTCAACTGCGATCGTATCTCCGGCAGATGGCGCGATTTCCCAACTGGGTAAAATTGAAAATGGCGATGTGTTCCAAGCCAAAGGTCAGAAGTTTACGGTTGAAAACCTGATTGCTGATCCACAGCTGGCACAGCCATTCAAGAATGGTGAGTTTGCGACAGTGTATCTGTCACCACGTGACTATCACCGTGTCCATATGCCATTTTCCGGGACTCTGACTGAAACTTTATATGTACCGGGTGAACTGTTCTCAGTCAACCAGACCACGGCCGAAAATATTCCGGGCCTGTTTGCCCGTAATGAACGTATGGTATGTCTGTTTGATACCGAACTTGGTCGTATGGCAGTGGTTCTAGTTGGCGCGATGATTGTGGCTGGCATTGAAACTGTAGCGACTGGCAAAGTAAAACCCTCTGGCCGTATTGAGCTAAACCAGCATAATCTTTTCTTAGAAAAAGGTGCCGAGCTGGGCCGTTTTTACCTAGGTTCAACCGCTGTTATTCTGTTTGAAGAAAACAAGATGCAATGGGATGAGAAGTTTAAAGCCAATTCAACCGTATTGATGGGTGAGGCGCTAGGTAACACTATTTAAGTTCCCAAAGCCTCCCTTTTTCAAATGGAGGTTGGAGGGATTAAATATTTGCTGACTCAGAATAAGTAAATTCCCCTCATTCCCCTTTTATTAAAGGGGGAGATTTTCTCTCCTTTTAGGAGAGGGAAAAAAAGCGCCATCTGGCGCTTTTTATATTTAAACCTTATCGTTTGACCACGATCGAATCAATACCACTATGCTGTAAGGTTTGCTGTGCAATAATCGCAGATTCTGCTGAATCATAAGGTCCAGACACGACACGATACCAAACCTTGCCATTTTCCACGCTGCGGACTACATCTGCAGATAAACCGTTGAGAATAATTTCTGCACGGCGGGCATCTGCCTGATCCGGGTCATCAAAACTACGAACTTGTAAAATATAGCTTGCAGAAGCAGGAGTTGGGGCTTCGGTTGCATCCAGACCTGGCTCAGTTGCTGTTTCTGATTCATCAACTTCAGGTCTTGGTGCCTCTACAATCACCACTGCTTCCTGATTTTTTGCTTCAGGAACCGCTTTTTCAGGAATCGGTGTCACTTGCTGCTGTGGCAACAGATCATAAAAACGGTAGTCTTTATTGGTATCTTCTTCTTGAGAATGCTCAGCCGTAGCCTGGTTTTTAGGTTTAACAGGTTCCCATGGCTTCCACAGCATGAGTGCCATTAAAAAACTTAACACGATTAAAATGATCACGAGTGTGCCGAGCCAGGTAGGAATAAGTGGCTTTTTGGGCTTATTCGGTCTTTCAGATACACCGCGCTGCGTTTTTCCAAACACTTGGGATTTCCTCTTATTTATCGGGGCAAATAGAAAAGGCATAACAGCAGTTATGCCCCTACTATAACTTCATCCTATGTAATCATGATAGAAAAGTCATTATCTAGATCACAAATCACACAGAATTTTAATTTATCTACATCTTCAAGCACATAGCTAACGTTACAAAATGTTTATTCAGCAGATAAACGGCAATGACTAGCATGCTTACTTTAAGCACAGCTCTCGCCTTGCGAGCATGCAAAACAGTGTTTTGCTTACATGCTCACTTCGAGCAGAGCTCTTCGTCTTGCGTCAATGTAAAAGCAGTGCTTTACATTGACTCAGGTGCAGATACACCAAGCAGTTCCAGACCGTTACGCAGCACTTGGCGAACATTTACAGATAACAATAAACGTGCCTGAGTTAATTCTGCATCATCGCCCAGAACCTTGTTGTCGTTGTACCAGCCATGGAACAGCGCAGCCAGCTCTTTCAGGTAGTTACCAATCTGATGCGGTTCATAGCTGTTTGCAGCACGAACAACAATCTCTGGATAAGCTGCCAGTTTTGCCAGAATTTCAGTCTCCGCTTCCAGCTCAAGTTTGGCTGCCAGACCACGTGCAGTGGCTGCATCAAAGTTCACACCTGTAGAGGCTGCCTTTTCTAACATACGGCAGATCCGCGCATGCGCATACTGGATGTAATACACGGCATTGTCCTTGCTTTGAGATACGGCAAGATCAAGGTCGAAGTCAATGTGCTGTTCAGATTTACGCATGACATAGTAGAAACGCGCTGCATCATTCCCGACCTCTTTGCGCAGGTCACGTAAAGTCACGAACTGGCCTGAACGAGAGGACATCTGTACCATCTCGCCACCACGCCACAGGCTGACAAACTGAACCAGAAGTACAGTCAGTTTTTTCGAGTCATAGCCCAGAGCATCAATCGCGGCTTTTACACGTGCGATATAACCGTGGTGGTCTGAACCCCAGATATCTATAATATCGGTATAGCCACGTTGTAATTTGTTTAGGTGATACGCAATATCAGAGGCGAAATAAGTGGTTTGACCATTACGGCGTTTAACCACGCGGTCTTTTTCATCACCAAATTCAGTTGACTTGAACCAGATGTTGCCATCTTTTTCATACAGGAAGCCACGCTGATCTAGAGTTTGTAGCGCTTCATCAATTTTTTCAGTTAAAGTCGCTTCACTGAACCATTGATTGAAAGTCACCCCGAATTCACCGAGGTCATCTTTAATATCATCAAGAATGGCTTTTAACGCAGCCTGATGGAAGACGCGGTAACCTTCATTTAATAAAATTTGTGAGTTAAAGATCAGGCCATCAATGTGTTTTTCTTTATCACCTGAAACAACCACTTTATTGCCTTCAGCATCCGATTCGGCAGCATACTGTACGTCTTCAGGGACATCTTTATAAACGTCTGCAACAGGGCGAACATAGATATCGCCGTCTTTATCAATAATGCTTTGTGCGATTTCTTTGACGTAGTCACCTTGATAGGCATTTTTCGGGAACACCAGTTCCTGACCCGTCAACTCTAAATAACGTAAATAAGTTGAAGTCGCCAGAATATCCATCTGACGGCCAGCGTCATTGACATAATATTCACGGTCAACTTTGGCACCTGTCGCTTCAAGCAGATTTGCAACAGTCATACCATAAGCAGCGCCACGACCATGACCTACATGCAGGCTAGAAGTCGGGTTCGCAGAAACAAATTCAACCTGAACGCGTTTTTCCGCATTGGCCTGGGTACGACCATACGTTGCCTGTTGAGCCTGAATCTGATCCAGCACAGCAAAACGCTGGTCTGCATTTAAAAAGAAGTTAATAAAGCCTGGGCCTGCAATTTCTGCCTTGCTGATATCCGCCACTTCAGGCAGGGCAGCAAGGATTTTTTCTGCTAAATCACGCGGTTTCATACCCGCAGCTTTAGACGCGATCATGGCAATATTTGATGCAAAGTCACCGTGGCTGCGGTCTTTGGTACGCGTCAAATTACTTGTATTGTTCCAGTCAGATGGGAGTACGTTTTGTGCCTGTAAAGTTTGCACTGCATGATCGAGAGCTGCTTGGATTGCCGTATTCATAATCAGTCGAAAATAGATATCGCAGAAAAACAGCAAATATAGCAAATTTCCGACTCTTTAGGTAAAACCATTTATGGGGAATAAAAAATATACGATTAACAGCCTATGGTTTCTATCCATCGGTCGGTCATCAATGAAGGATCACATGAGAAAGAGCAGAATAAATAAGTTGCAAACTTTGCTATAAAAAATGAATCATCCAGCAATCAAAATGGCCTATATTAGCCTGATTGAAACAATAAAAAGAGTCAGCATGGATTCAAAACAGCACCCGACCATCATCGGCAATATTCCCAAACTTCCAGCCAAATGGGCCTTGGTCATTGTGCCTTTTATCTTGTCCTGTCTGATGAGTGGGATTATTTCCATGATCAACATGCTGCGCAATCTGGGCTGGATTGAAGGCTTCATGGCGCTCTGGTTTCATAACTGGATGATTTCCTGGGCAATTGCTTTTCCAATTGTGGTAACGCTTTTGCCTTTTGTACGCAAATTTGCCGGATTGCTGGTCGATATGTCAGGAAATCAGCCACCCAAATAATTGTTTTCTATCAATGAGAATTAAGAAAGAAGTTTTAGAAGGTAAAAAACATTCGCTAACAGATGGGATCTCTAGCTAAAACACCAATTAAATCAGATGCTCGACTGCAGCGCGGATGATCCCAAGGATCAGACCAATACAGGCTCCGACCACGACACCATTGACCCGGATCATATGTAGGTCACCACCGACTTCGTTTTCAATCTTGTCGATCATCTCGGTCGAATCCCATTCATGAATACGTTCACTGATAAAACGAATCACTTTCTCACTGTACTGGTCACTTAAGTCTACAGCGATACCACTGAGACGTTTATTCAGTAACTCACGCACTGAGGTATTTGAAATAATATTCTCACCGACTTGCTGAATGGCAACTCGCAGATTCTCTGCAATCCCTGAATCCGACTTTTGCAAATCCGCCTTGATGGCATCGCATAAAATGACCACTGCACCACTGATAAAATTCAGCACTTGTGGACTGTCGAGCAGGGCATCTTTGGTTTCATTAAGTCGCTGGCTGGCCATACTTTCAGAATCTGCCAATTGCTGCATCAGTTCTTGAGCAGTTTCTTCAATTTTAAGCCGCCAAGGATGGTCGGGATCTGCCAACATGGCTTCCACCCGCTGAATCACGGAATCGATACTGCGCTGCTGCACATCAATGCCGATCCAGCTGGCGCCTTTGGCCAGTCTCCAGACCCCCATTTCCTTGAATAAAGTGCGGGTCAGCTCACGAGTCTGTTCGGGATGTGAGGTCATCCAGGCATGCACCACATCCAGGCCGCGTTGCAGCACATCCTGATGGAAATCATTTTTTAAAACAGCGCGTAACATTTCGCTGGCCAAGGTATTGATCTGGGTATTTTTGACCCATTGCACACTGTTGCTCTGAATAAATCCGGCGATCTGTTCCTGCCCGACAAATTCAAATACTTTAGGTACAGTCTGCTGAATCACTTGTGTGACTTGAGCATTATTCTGTGGATTGGCCAGCCAGCGGCCGGCAGCCAGACTTAAATCGGTACTGGCCAGGCTGCGCTGCACGATTTGCGGAGAAAGGAAATTTTCCTGCACAAAACGACCCATAGATTCGGCAATCCGGGCTTTATTGCGTGGAATAATTTCAGTATGGTCACGTAAAAATTTTGGAATCGGCAGCCGGCCAAAAGGATTACGGAACAGTACGGTAATTGCATACCAGTCTGCCAGACCACCGACCACACCCGCCTCAGCAGAGAGCATCAGGATATGAATCAGCCAGACATATTCAGGCAGCAGTTTGGCAGTAATCATCAGCGCCAGCCAAGCCAGTACTGCAACGACCAGTGCAATGGTCGCGAAGCGTTTACTGCGTTGTAAGCTTGATGACGGCTGCTCTTTCTGCATAAATCATCCTGTTATTGAGGCGTGGCCGGCTGTGGTTGTAGTACTTGGCCGGATGGACTTACTCCATATTTAGCGCCAAGTGATTGTAAAATCAAGCGGGCATCAAAGGCATCTTTCGGTTCCTGACCGGCTTTAAAGCACTCAATGGTATAAGCCACTTGAGCAGGATCTAAAGTAACAGTATAGGGCTGATCATAGAATGGATCAGGCCAGAATCCCGGATAGCGTCGGGAATAACCATAAGGACGATAATAGCCGTATGGATAGATGCTAGGCGCCGGATAGACAATTGCCTGACGCGGTGGTTGCTGGGTACGGTTACTAGGATCGTTCAATACCTGGAAAAACTGGAAGCCATTTTGTACCGTAGTTTGAGCGGCTTTCAGCAGGGTGATTTCTTCGGCCGTACCGAAACTCATATTAGGTCGCGCCTGAAAACTGATGCGGTAGGTGTTGGCGTTCAGTGGGGTGGTGCTGTACTGGCCGAGCTGGTCAAAGGTCAGCGGCTTAGACGGAGTCGTTGCACAGCCAGAAAGCAGGGCTGCCGTCGCAAGGGTCAGGGCAATGACAGTTTTTTTCATCTTCGTTCTCCTGATAGGATGATCCAGCGAATTACAGACCTTTAGAAGCTGCTATCTGGCTGGGTCAGGAAACTCAATTCTTCCTCGGTGGATTCACGACCCAGAATCTGGTTGCGATGTGGGTAGCGTCCGAAACGGTCAATAATGATTTTATGCTTAATTTCATATTCGAGGTTTTCTGGATTGCCGAGGCGCTGAAATAATTTTAGCGCAAATTCATGGATTAATTTAGATTCGCTATGCATGAAAGGCATATAAAGGAAGGAACGTTGCTCCGGGCTCAGCTGCTTGTCCAGATCCTGGCTGATGGCTTCCTGAGCCAGTGCCAAAGCCAGACTGTCTTGGGCAAAAGCACCCGGCGTATCCCGAAAAATATTCCGTGAAAACTGGTCCAGAACAAGGATTTCTGCTAACCGGCCGTCAGCATTCTTACGCCATGACCATAGTTCAGCCTTACTCGCCTGTTCCAGAATATCGCCAAATTTTTCCTTCAAACTTTGGTCGAACTGGTCACTTTTGGCAAACCAGTTGGGTTGAGTCTCAGGACTAAACCAGAAATCTAAAATATCTTGATAATTCATAATGTTTACAATTTATTAGCATTTATTTGTCAATAAAATCACAAATTTCACATGTCTTATAGAGAAACTTTGTGTTAAAAATTTGCCTAACTAAAAATCAATGGTTTGCTTGAAAACTAGGCAGGGCAGCATGTGCTGTCTGGAAATCGCGGTATACTAAGCTAAACCGATGATTCTATTTTAATAGTTACCCCCCATTAAGCGAGATTGTAATGAGTCAACCTGAATCGACTGCCCATGATGTATTACCGGAATGGGTAGATTCGTCGCTCATCAAAGGAATGCTGCGCGGTATCGAGCGTGAGAGCTTGCGTATGCAAAGCAATGGTTTCCTGTCACAGGAACCGCATCCTCATGCCTTAGGTTCAGCTCTGACACATCCGCATATTACGACCGATTATTCTGAAGCCTTGATGGAGTTTATTACTCCACCGAAAGAGAGTATTACTGAAGCCCTCAACTATCTGACTGACATTCATGCCTTTGTACACCGTCATCTGAAAAATGATGAAAAGCTCTGGCCGATGTCTATGCCGTGCATGCTCGACAGTAAGGATGAAAATATCCCGCTGGCGCAATATGGCAGCTCCAATATTGGCTTATTTAAAACGCTGTATCGTCATGGTTTAGGCGTGCGTTATGGTCGCCGTATGCAGACCATTTCCGGGGTTCACTATAATCTGTCTTTCCCGGATCATTTCTTTATAGCGCTACAAGAACAGGAAACTGATGAAGAGCTGCGCGCTTTAAGCTTGCAGGATTATCGCAGCCATCGCTATATGGGGCTGATCCGTAACTTTATTCGTTTAACCCCGTTGGTGATTTTCCTGGTCGGCGCCAGTCCAGCAGTTTGCCAGTGTTTTATGACTGGACGCGATCACCATTTATTCCCGCTGGTACGCGGTACTTTATATACGCCTTATTCGACTGCATTACGGATGGGACGTTTTGGCTACCAGAATTCAGCACAGAAACAGCTGGGTATTCACTACAATAATCTGCAGGATTATCTGGAAGGTCTGCAAAAAGCGGTTAAAACACCGTACAAACAGTTTACCCGTCTGGGTCTGGATGATGCCAATGGTCAGCCAATTCAGATCAATGACCATGTGCTACAGATTGAAAATGAATACTACAGTCTGGTGCGTCCAAAGCAGGTACCTCAAGAAGGCGAAACTCCATCACAAGCCTTGCAAAATCGCGGGATTGGCTATGTCGAGCTGCGTGCTGTCGATGTCAATCCGTATAGCGCGATCGGGATCAATGAAGATACTGCCGGCTTCCTGGAAGTAGTGGCACTGTACTGCTTATTGCAAGACAGCCCGGCGCTGTTGGATGCCGAACAGGAAATCATTGACCAGAATCAGGCTGAAGTGGTCAACCGTGGTCGTGCCTATAACGCTGCGATTATGGAAAATGGCCAGCGCTATATGATTGAAGACTGGTGTAATCTGCATTTGCAACGTATGCAGCCACTGGCTCAATTGCTCGATCAGGCTTATGAAACTAATCTATATAACAATGCTATGCAAGCCATGCAGATCCGTGTTGATGAAGTTGATGCGACCTTGTCAGCCCTGATTGTCGGAGATATCCGTAGTCACAGCAGCATGTGGCAATTTGGCCAGCATTTGGCCCATCAGCATAGCAATCTCTATGAATCACATCGATTAAGCAAAGAAACACTTAAATATTTCAATGAATTGTCACAAAAGTCATTGCAGCAACAACAGCAGCTCGAGCAAGATAACACGATCAGTTTTACTGAATATTTAGCCCAATATCGATAATAAATAAGAGGATTAACCATGCAATGGGGTTATCGCTTCGTGAGTGGTGTGTTGTTTTTGGCATCTGTTGCCGGGATGGCATTTGCTTTGTATCTTGAGCATGGACAGGGGCTGAATCCTTGCCCATTGTGTGTGTTTCAACGAATCGGATTAATCGGACTGGGGATTATCTCCCTGATTGCTTTGCTGCATAATCCGAAATCCAATGCCATGAAGCGTGGTTATGCTTTCTTAGGCTCGCTCAGTATCTTATGGTCAGTCGGTGTCGCTGCACGGCATGTCTGGTTACAGAATCTGCCCCCAGATCGAGTGCCGAGCTGTGGCCCAGGTCTGGATTACTGGCTGGAAACTTTGCCGATGAAATCGGTATTACAGCAGGTACTGAATGGGTCAGGTGAATGTGCTGCCATTGACTGGACGTTCCTGGGGCAATCTTTACCGGTCTGGTCATTGGTGTTCTTCAGTATCTTATTGCTGATCAGCCTGTGGCAATTATTCCGCAAATATCAGACTGCGCCCGTCAAACGTCTAAGAGATAAATACTGATTTTCAAAATCTGAATCAAAAAAAGCCAGTCTACAGACTGGCTTTTTTTATTACTCTCTTAGAGGCGAACCAAATTTTTTACCTTCGATCAGGTCAGGGCAATGCCTTCAATACTGTCCAGATCGGTCACATATTCATGAATTTGCGTATAGGCTTCATCTTCCACACCTGGATAGAACCAGCGCACAATCTGTTCAGCTACCAGTGGATGATACTGAATTTCAAAATGATTTAGGCCATAGAAAATCGCCTTATGGGCATCAGGTACTTTCAGGTCAAAACGCGGATGGGAATGTTCGCCCAAGGCACTTTTGACACTGACCAGATAATCGCCGATCACATTAAGCGTTTTGTTGGTATGGTGTTCAAACTCGATCGTACCTGCCACCAGATAGGCATTGATATGCGCAGGAATCGGTGCAGGTTTACGGTTATCGTCCATAAAGCCAATCCGTACCGGATTATATTCCCAGTCATCATCCCGAACACTGCCATGACGTAAGTCCAGAATCCCGTTACTGCGAATATTCACCACATGTCCCACAATTTTCACTAAAGGAAAATGTCCAATTTTTTCCTGCAAGCTAAAACCAAAACGTTCCAATACCGCACCATGATGCGGTGAACCTAGACAGACCAGATTTTCCACCATCGGAATCCAGTCATAGACATTCTGTTTGCCATAGAATAGGGCACTGCGTGACACCAGACCGCCCATACTGTGTCCGATCAGATCAATACTGGTAATTCCCGGATTACGTTTGACCAGATCTTGCAAGGTATTGGCCAGACTGCGGCCATTGGCTGAAATGCGGCGTCCGGTATTATAGTTCAGGTACAGCATGGTATTATGGTCGCGCTGAGCCAGCAATTTTTCCCCAATACCCGGGTATTTACGAGTTGACCAGTCCAGATGGTTCATGCACAGACCATGCACAAATAGGGTAATGCGTCCGGTTAGCTCACCTTGTTGCAGAGAACCATAATGATCGTAAATAAGCATCGGCAAGGCGAGAGGATTCTGATATTTCAGCAGATAATCGCCAATAATCCCGTTCAGGGCACTGACCATAAAATGCATGGTCGGGGTCAGGGGTTTATTATGTAATTTGGGAAATCTTTCAATAATGCGGCGCAGTCCAGGCGCGATCAGGGTATTGCCATAATGAAAGATCATGTCATAAGACATTTGATACAGACGTACGATATAAGGAATATTCTGGAAAGTTTTGGAATTTTTTTCACTCAGCCCGAATACGCTCATTAAAATTTCACGCTGAATCGATTTAATCAGCTCCTGTACTATATCACTAAAGCGCATGGTGACCAATTGTGCCAGGCCTTCCAGGACATCTGCCTGGCTAAGCGGAGTTCGGTCCCATCGACAATAGGTTTCATGCAATGGCGTTAAACTTGGCATTTGATCCTATCCTTTATATGAGCCGTAGACATCTTTCTTTTTTGAGCACTTCACGGTATAAATTCTTTTTTCAGTATTCTTGATTCTCAATTTATTCGGAATACTCTTAAAATAGCGAGAATTGCATAACATTAAAGGCTTTTTTGTCAGACAATTTAAGCAATTAAGTTAAGCGGTTATAAAATGAAGTGTATTTCACACTTTTAAATTAAATTTTGACATTTTGTTTGTTTTTTATTTATTGCCGATGAATATCATTTACCTGCATGGGTTCAAGAGTAGTAGCAGCTCGATTAAAGGCCAGTTATTGGAACAATACTGTGCCAAGTACCCGGATATTCAGGTGCATTTACCCGATTTGAACATGCCGCCGATGGCTGCAATTCAGAAGATTTCTAAATTGATCCAGTCGATGGATCAGGTGGCATTGGTCGGCAGTAGTCTTGGGGGATTCTATGCGACATATCTGGTCGCTCAAGCGCATGTGCCGGCTGTACTGATCAATCCGGCAATGCGACCATGGCAACTGTTTCGTGAACTGTTTGATGATGAATTGCCCCTGCAGGTTCATCCGAACTGGTGCCTGAATGACGCAGATCTTGGCCAGCTCGAAGCCATGGCACTACCAACTGCGCAAGATGCAGACAAAATATTAGTGCTGTTACAACAAGGCGATGAAGTTTTGGATTATCGTGAAGCACATCGCTATTATAGTTCAGCTCGTCCACCTGCACTGCTAATGACCGAGGCCAATGGCAGCCATGGCATGGATGATTTTGCGGAGAAAATTCCGCTGCTCTTACAGTTTTTATCCGACTGCATAAAAAAGGAAACCGAATAACGTGTCTAAATATACGGCTCAATCTCTTGAAGTTTTATCTGGTCTAGATCCGGTGCGTCGTCGTCCGGGCATGTATACCGATACCTCTCGTCCAAACCACTTGGCGCAGGAAGTGATTGATAATGCGGTCGATGAGGCACTCGCGGGACATGCCAATAAAGTCACGGTCACGGTGTATAAGGATGGTTCATTATCAGTTGAAGATAATGGCCGTGGTATGCCTGTCGATATTCACCCAGAATATGGTCAGAGCGGGATTGAAATTATCCTGACCAAACTGCATGCCGGTGGTAAGTTCAGTACCGATAATTATCAATTTTCTGGCGGTCTGCACGGGGTGGGGATCTCGGTCGTCAACGCGCTTTCTAGCCGCGTAGAAGTTGAAGTTCAGCGTCACGGCAACCTGTATAAAATGGCCTTTGAAAATGGTGAACCGACTGCACCGTTAGAAGTGTTAGAAGGTAAGGCACCGAAACGTGCCACAGGGACAACTGTTCATTTCTGGCCGGAAACCAAATATTTCGATTCTCCAAAATTCGCGCTTAAAGCCCTAAAACATAACTTAAAAGCTAAAGCGGTATTGGCTGCTGGTCTGCAAATTAACTATATCGACCAGATCAATGATGAAAAGATCACCTGGCAGTTTGAAAATGGTCTGGTCGACTATTTGATGGATGAGCTGGAAGACCGTGAAATCATTCCGGCTCCTGCTTTTGTGGCGACAGGTGACGCTGAGCGTGCCAGTGCAGAATTTGCCATCTGCTGGAATGTGGAAGGTGGAGAAAGTATTCAGGAATCCTACGTCAACCTGATTCCAACCGCACAAGGTGGTACTCACGTGAATGGCTTACGTTCTGGCGTGACCGATGCCATGCGTGAGTTCTGCGAACTGCGTAACCTGTTGCCACGGAATATGAAACTGTCTGCAGAAGATGTCTGGGACGGGGTGAACTACATCCTGTCACTGAAATTCCAGGAGCCACAATTCTCTGGTCAGACCAAGGAACGTTTATCCAGCCGTGAAGCTTCAGGCATTGTACAGAATATTGCCAAAGATGCGTTTGCACTGTGGCTGAACCAGAATTCAGACATCGCTATGCAACTGGCAGAAATGGCGATTTCCAAAGCAGGTCGCCGTCTAAAAGCGGCCAAGAAAGTTGAGCGTAAGAAAATTGTCGCTGGTCCAACTTTACCTGGGAAATTGTCAGATTGCGTCGGACATGATCTGGATCAGTCTGAACTGTTTATTGTGGAAGGGGACTCTGCGGGTGGTTCAGCCAAGCAGGCACGGGACAAGAATTTCCAGGCGATTATGCCGATTCGCGGAAAAATTTTAAATACCTGGGAAGTCTCTTCGGATGAAGTGCTGGCCTCTCAGGAAGTTCATAACATTGCAATCGCGATTGGCGTCGATCCAGGTTCAGATGACCTGTCTGAACTGCGTTATGGCAAGATCTGTATTCTTGCCGATGCCGACTCGGATGGCTTGCATATTGCGACTTTGTTATGTGCACTGTTCGTAAAACACTTCCCGATTCTGGTCGAAGAAGGGCATCTGTTTGTGGCGATGCCACCCTTATTCCGTATCGATGATGCTAAAGATGTGCACTATGCGCTGGATGAAGATGAACTGGAAGGCATCCTGAAAAAATGTAAAAGCAAGAACCCGCAAATCACCCGATTCAAAGGTTTAGGTGAAATGAATGCCAGCCAGCTTCGCGAAACGACTTTAGATCCAAATACTCGTCGTCTGGTGCAACTGGATCTGGATGATGTGCACCTGACTTCAGGTTTACTGGATAAACTGCTAGCAAAAAAACGCGCCAGTGACCGTAAAGACTGGTTGGAACAGAAAGGTAATCTGGCAGATATCGTTGTGTAAACTGATTTGCTGCTAATACCTATTAAAAAGCCCGCAATCGCGGGCTTTTTTAACAACTCCATTTAGGACTCAACTTTTAAATAATGCCCATCTGCATAGACATTATGTCCAAAGCCACAACCTGAACTGCCACTGTCCTGTTTTAAAATCACCTGCTGCCCCTGTTTAGGATCAAAAGCAAAATTGAGGTTAATTTTGCAATCATCTGATCGATAGGCCGTTTGATTTTTATTAACAGGCATTGTGGTTTTAAATTCACCTATATTTGGACCATAAATCATGCTATTTAGTCCCATATATAACCCATTAAAATGAATCTGATAAGAATTTTTAATCCGTTTGACTTGAATGGTATTCCAGTGACCAAAGCCAGCATGCTGTATATAGATGCCAGCCAAGTTTTGAGTTTTTTGCGGGGGAGGAAGCTGTTTTAAATTAAATTGACTGCTTTTGGCCTGAGGAAAGACTGAAAACCAGGCCCGTGCCCATTGTGGCTTTCCTGATTTAAAATAGCTTAAGCCGACATTATTAAAAGCAGTGGTAATGGCATTTTCGGAAAAAGATACATCGCTATTTTCACTATGCATTGCACAAAAGGCAGACCAGGAAGCTTGCTGTTGAAATTGTCCTAGCGCATTTTGATACTGTTTCTGATCATAAAATTTTCTTCCCGAGTTGGCATAGCTTTTCACCTTGGCACATTCGGATCGGAGTTCAGTTTCAAAGTCTGAATTGGCGAAACTAAAACTACTCAGAGGGAGAATACTGATAAAGATAAGCCATTTATTCATAATTTTACTCAACTGACATTATTCTGGTTTTAATAGAAAATTTTATCTATCCGCAATTTTTCTAACAGATTATTGACCTGTTTATATTAAGTTTTACATAAAAAATAAAATATTTTGGTTTAGTTCAGGTTGAGTTGCATTAATACCAGATCGCGCCATTGTCCAAATTTCTGTCCAACTTCCGGCATATAACCGGTTTGTTTAAAGCCTAATTTCTCATGTAAGGCAATCGATGCCTGATTTTCATGGTCAATGGCACCGACCATAACATGGATTGCATTTTGCTGGGCATGTTCAATCAGCTTGAGCATCAGGGCTTTGCCCAGACCTTGCCCAATAAAATCTGCATGAAGAAAGACAGAATGTTCAACAGTGTGTTTAAAGCCCTGGATGGGCCGAAAAGTAGAATAATCCGCATAACCTGCAATTTGCTTGGATGCTGAATGTTCAGCCACCAATAAAGGAAATTGCTGAGCACTTAATTCACTTAGCATGTTCTGAAAATCCTGAATTGTCTTTGGCGTGCTATTCCAGGTTGAGGTTCCGTATAAGATTTCAGCATTGTAGATCGGGAGTAGATGTTCCAGATCTTGAATTTGAGCAGGACGAATAATAAAGCTCATAAGCAGATGCCAAAAAAGAAAGAGAATATCTAACCATAACCTGAATTTAGGCAATAAAAAAGCAGAACCGAAGTCCTGCTTTATTCATTCTAAAAACTTAGAAGTGGTATTTAACCAATGCGCTGACATCGTGTTGATCAACGTCAGTACCAAATTTGTTATTCCAAATAGAATGTTCAATACCGAGGTAAAGTTTAGTCTCAGGAGAGATATGCTTACCAACGTTCCATTTGTATTGTGAAGTCCAGTTCAATTCGCTTTTGTGATCAGGACCTTCAGCGGTTGACCAGTCCAGGAAAGCATCTGCCAGGAATTCTTCGCCACCAATTTTAAATGGAACTGCATAAGTGATCGTCATTTGATAATCATCTTTTTGCAGGTCATTGTCAGCTTTGTAGAAGTTAATATTTGCATAGCTAGTATATGGAATATTAAGTGCAAAACCGATCCCGTATAGGTAGTTATTAAAGTCACTCGCACCGCTATTGCCCTCCCAAGTAGTGGCAATAAGTACGTCTTTAATTGGGCCAAGTTCAAGCTTTTGACCAGTGACTGCACCTAAACTTAAACGCGGTGCAACTTCGAAGTAAGTTTCATTACCGAAGTCATTATTGGTACGGTCAGCAAAGGCGAAGATATCACCATATTTTAAACCAGCTGCATATTCAGCAGTAATGGTTGATTGATCAATTTTTTCATTACCCGCTGCAAATGGTGCTTTATAGTTTTCACCATATAAAGCTGACAAACTAAAATCTTGCCAAACTGCTGCCTGAGTGAAAGCTGCTGTTGAAGCTAATGCACAAAGTGCCGCGATTTGTGTAAATTTCATTTAAATATCTCCCCCGAGAAAGCAGCTTAAGGATACAGATTAATAAGTAAAAATAAAGTCAAAATTGATCGCTGACAGAAATATTTCATCGTCTTGAGCTGATGATAATTTGAGATATTGGGAGAAGAAGGTTTATAGGATATTTAAATGAAGTTAAGTTTTTATATTTAAATTAGATCTCTTGCGAAAGTCATTATTGCAAGTTTATCCGGTTTACGAGTGCAGCAATTAAGTTAATGCGTAAACCGAATCTTTTCCGTCTATTTTGATGGCGTTCACTTAATATTCTAAATGTTTTCAATTGACTATTGATGTGTTCGATCACAACTCGTATTTTTTCCAAGCATTTTATTGTACTTTTTCTCAGCATCAAATAAAGGTAACTTCTTCTTTTTCTTGATTGGCATCAATAACTTAAATCCCTCTTGTTCTAATCCATAGTACCCTAAATCCGTCAGAACATATTCACAATGTTTAAACTTCTTAACCGTTTTTCTTGCCAGTTTAATATCATGCTGACTGCCATTTGATACATCGATCCCTATGATTTGTTTGCTCTGCGGATGATAAATCACTTGGGTTTTTAGTGTATGTTTCTTCTTTTTACCACTGTAGAACTTATTCTGGTTTTTTTTCGGGCGTTCTATTGAACATTCTGTCGCATCAATAATGACCCAGTTAAAGTGTTCGTCTGCTGTGGTAATACTTCGTTTTGGCAGTAAAACATCTCGATTTCATCAAAGCATCTTCAACCTTTTTAATGGTTCGACTCACATTACTTTCAGCGATATGGTAGTATGCCGCCAATTCTAGTTGAGTGCTGTAGTTGCGTAAGTAATTGAGCGTTAATAACAACTGATCCTCTATAGCTAAAGTATGAGGACGACCTGATTTCTTTTTAAGTGATTCTGCTTTTTCTAAAACATCGACCATTTCAGTAAAAACTTATCGAGGTACGCCAACCAAGCGTTTGAATTCAGAATCTGAAAAACGATTTAATTTCTGATATCTCATGAAATTTATATTGAGGTGGTTTTTACTTTCGCAAGAGGTCTATTAATTTTAAGAATAGAAACTCAATTTTGAAGCTGGTTAAAGTAAAGACATAGATCCTCTATGAACAGGGCAAAGACTGCTTTAATTTTGGGAAAGTCATGTGAATAGTATTTCGATTGTCCCAAATCTGGAAGGTCAATCATGATCCGGTAAGCAGTTGTCACGATCGGTTGTCCTTTTGCTAAAAAAATCAAAATATCACTTGCATATTTTCAACAGAGGACCGATATTCGAAGTAATAGGAACACGGTTCTGCAGACTCAAAAATGTGTTCATCATTCAATCTGGAGGGTTTTATCCAAAGCGATTTGAAGATGTGAAATGCAATATAAAACAGCAAGCTATACACGTGCCAAGATAAAAATTCTGCACTAAAAAGTTAAAATGATTTGAGGATGGTATTTTATGAACATTGAACTCCGTACCGATAAAAACATTCGCAATAGTGATCGTCTAATTACTTACGTTCGTACCGAATTAAATCAGGAATTCCAGCGCCACAGTGAGCGTATTACCCATTTCTCAGTGCATCTTAGCGATGAAAATGCCGCCAAAGGAGGCGATGACGATATTCGCTGCATGATCGAAGCACGTCCTGCCGGCTTGAAGCCAATTGTCGTGAACCATCATGGTCATAATGTTGATACTGCCATTCATGGTGCTATTGACCGTTTAAAACGCAGTCTGGAACATGTGATTGAGAAAAAAGATAACGTACGTAGCACTCCGCTAAAACTTGCGGAAGAAGATACAGGTACAGATCTAGAACAATAAATAATTCGCAGATGAAAAAGGCCCTACGGGGCTTTTTTCAATTTTAGATAAAATAAACGAATGAGAACAAAACAAATCCTGCTTTATTCGGCATAATAGTGAAAAACGAATTTGAAGTGAGCTTCATCATGTTAACTGCGCAACAACAGCTTTTTGTGCAAGCACTCGAAGAACTTAATCTGGGTCAGGTCAAACAGCTTTTGGCAGATGGACTTAACCCGAATTTTATTGATCTGGAAAAAGGCCCAGTCATTTCCATCTGGTCGGATGGTCTGTTCAAATGGTGGGAAGAAGTGTGCGAAGCTTATGAAGCGGGTAGTCCATTAACTGCCGAAGAAAAACAGCAACGTCTGGACGTACATTTACAGATTCTGGAAGCACTGATCCAGGCCAAAGTCAATTTGCATCTCTGGGATGCTGAAGAAGTTTATGGCCCACTTTGGGATGCGGCCAGTGCAGCCTGTGTACCTGCAGTGCAGCGCCTATTAGAAGAAAAAGTCAATCCAAACAGCAAGGATGAAGAAGGATTAACCATTCTGTCATCGATTAGTGATTTATTCTTTGATTGTGATTTTGATGAAATTAACTGGGCAGAAGCACTGGAAGAAGAAAAACAGACCCTAGAATTATTGCGTAGTCATGGCGCAAAAATGACCAAGGAATTACATTAAATTTTAAGAAAGAGCTCCAGCAAGATGAAGACAACTTTAAGAATATTGGGTTTGATGGCACTGATGGGTGTGAGTGCACAGCTTTGTGCAGCAGTAGAGTTTGACCGACCAGGTGAAGGTCTGGGCACCAGTACAGTTCCAGTGGGTCAGTTAGCTTGGGAACAGGGTTTACCGAGTTTCTCTTATAGCGAAGCGACTGTGGATGGAAGCAAGCTGAAACAAACCACTTTAAATGCCGATGTCTTGTTGCGTACCGGTTTGACTGATGATCTGGAATTACGTTTAGGCTGGGCCGGTCCGGCTTGGTCACAAACCAAGTTCAATGGCCAGACTGAAGAGGATGATGGCCTGGGCGATGTCAGTATTGGCCTGAAAAAAGCCATTGATCTGGATGATGAAAAACTCAGTATGGCGCTGATGGCTGAAGCCATTATTGCCACAGGTAATGCTAATTTTAGCAATGAAGAAGATATTTACAGTCTGAGCTCAGCAGTTGCTTATCAATATAATGATTTGGTGAATACTGCACTGACCATGCGTTATGAATGGCAGGATAGCAACTGGGCGATTACTGCGATTCCGACTTTAGGCTATCAGATTGCTGATCGCTGGTCAGGTTATTCAGAACTGATCTATCGCAAAGCCGAAAGTCAGGATAATGAATATGCGCTAGGCACTGGCGTCATGTATGCATTGAATGATCAGGTACAACTTGATGCCAGTGTCGGGGTGGATCTGGAAGGTCAAAATAAAGGTTACTTCTCAGGCTTGGGCGTATCGTTCCTATTCTAAGCTGCTCTTATTTCGATATGACCAAAGTACTACGGTTTAAGATCGGGAGAAAAGTATTTTCTCCAGTCTTATTGGGCACAGTGTTGCTTAGCAATATTGCTCAGGCAGAAGCACCTTTGCTTTCGCCTGAGCAGGCTTTCCCTCTGAGTATCAGTTCAGTCACTCAGCAACAGGCTGAACTTAGCTGGGAAATTCCGCAAAACTATTATCTTTATCAGCATAAGGTAGAGCTAAAGCAGGGAAGTCAGCCGATGACCTTGCAATTACCACCCGCTGAAGATCTATATGATGAAAACTATGGTCATACCCAGGTTTATTATCAGCAATTAAAAGTTCAGATTCCGACACAGGCGGGTCAAACTTATCAGGTCAGCTGGCAAGGCTGTGCCAAAGACAGGCTTTGTTATCCTCCTCAAACCATTGAATTCAAGACTGACTTATCCGGTCTGGTGCAATCTGAATCTACTAGCTCGGGTAATAAAAGGTTACTAGATCTAAGCAGCTCTTCCTCGCAACACAACCGGATTATGGCAAATTCTGCTGATGATCTAGAATCAGGAAATACAGACAGCAAAATCGTCGAAGTCATTTCTACACGATCCAGCAGCGACTCGGCACAAGATCAGCAATGGTCTGCACGTCTCGCTGAAAGTTCGCTAGCTTATGGATTACTATTGTTTTTTGGCTTGGGCATTTTGCTGGCATTTACGCCATGCTCTTTGCCGATGCTGCCAATTCTGACTTCACTGATTGTTCGTGATAGCAAAGGCATCAAGGCTTGGATGATTGCCCTAAGCTTTGTAAGCAGTATGGCCACAGTCTATGCGGTACTGGGCTTGATCGCGTCTTCAGCCGGACTCAACTTTCAGCGCTGGTTACAGCAACCTGCCACCCTGATGGCATTTAGTGCACTATTTGTGGTATTTGCCCTCAACCTGTTTGGCCTGTTTGAAATTAAAATGCCACAGCGTTTGACACAGCGTCTGGACCGGGTTCAGGCGATGCAGCAAGGGGGAACTCTGGTCAGCGCTGCGGTCATGGGATCTGTTTCTGCCTTGCTGGTCGGGCCTTGTATGACGGCACCATTAGCCGGTGCATTATTATTTATTTCCCAGACCCAGAACCAATGGCAAGGCGCAGTGCTCCTATTTACTTTAGGTTTCGGTATGGGTACCCCGTTGCTGCTGGCCAGTATTATGGGGGCACGCATTCTACCCCGAGCCGGGCACTGGATGAATCAGGTGAAAGTGCTTTTTGCTTTCATCATGCTGGCTCTGGCCTTGTATTTTATCCGTCCGTTGATTTCAGAAGCTGCATTGCAGTGGCTGTCGCTAGGGCTGGGCTTAAGCTTTGTTGCCTATGTTCTAGCACGATTATTCTGGAAAAATACCGGACTGCGCTGGCTTTATATCATCTGTTTGGCTATCGCCGTGCCTTATATTACATATAGTCAGTATCAACATAGTCAGCGCTTTTTTGTTGAAACTGCCCAACAACAGGCGAGTTGGCATATAGCAAAAACAGCTACTGAATTTGAACAGTTACTGGCTACAGTACCGAAAGGGCAGAAGGTCATTATTGATGTCTATGCTGATTGGTGTGTGGCCTGTCAGCCGATTGAACATAAAGTATTAAAGGCAGCTGCTGTTCAGCAGGCCTTAGCCCCTTATTTTCTGATCAAGCTTGATCTTAGTCAGTATGATACTACCCATCAGACTTTACTTAACCGATGGGAAATTCTGGGACCACCGACTTATTTATTTCTCGATACTAAGCAGCAGGAGATTCGCAGCTTACGTTTGACCGGCGCATTTAATGAAGCAGAATTGTTGGCACAGCTACAGCGTTTAGAGCAGCTCTAGCATTCACTTTAAAGCTTTTCGGGTACATGCTTTAAAGTGAATAAAGCCGAAAATATCAGGCTGGTTGAACTTTCAAAGGTTCCAGATAAGATTTTACCTGATTCCGTCCATTGGCTTTGGCCTGATAAAGGGCCTGATCGGCCTGGCTCAGGAGTTGCTGCGGGCGTAATTCTGGTTTTGAAATAGCAATACCAAAGCTGGCAGTCACCGGAATTAACTGTCCTTCATCACTAAAAATCTGTAGTTGCTGGATCGCGCTTCGGCAACGCTCTGCAACCTGCTGAGCTTTTTCCAGGCTGGAATTATTCAGGACCAGAATAAATTCTTCACCACCGAACCGGCCCACCACATCACTTTCACGTAATTGCTGGTTCAGTACCGCACTGACTTGTACCAGTGTTTCATCGCCCTTGTGATGTCCATAGTAGTCATTGATCTTTTTAAAATGATCCAGATCCAGCAGCACCAGGGCATAGTTAAAAGTCGCAGTACTATTTAACTGATCCAGAAACTGATTAATGCTGCAGCGATTAAACAAGTTGGTCAAGGGATCAATCTGGCTGAGATGGTTAATCAGCTGTTCACGATAGCGCCATTGACTGAGTAAAATCTCAAATAAAATCATACAGACAGCAAGAATCGGCAGGATAAAATACAGCATTGATAATAGCCAGAAGCTATTATGGAAAAACTGGTCCTGAATATTAAAGAGTGGTGAATAAGGCAGTTGTTGGTTAAAGCTTAAATAGGCACAAGTCACCAGAAACAGTGAGGCCGGAATCAGCATGCTATAGATCAGTCTCCGGTGAAACAGGACCAGTCCTACCGTCATCAGGCAGACATAGGCAATTGTGGCTCCGGACTAATCATGCCTACGATATACGCATCCCGACACAGGGAAACCACAAAGATACCCACTGCCAGATAGGGAAAATATCGTTCTATTAGCGCATTGCCCTGAAATTTATAACAGGGATAAATCAAAAGAACCAGCGCCAGTAAAAACAGGCCATTCATGTGAACCTGGGAACGAACAACGTCAATATGGACATGCTGCCAGTATTGTGGATGTGACAGGACAAACAGATCCCAACTTAGCCAGCTTATATGTATGCCACAGCCAAGTGCCAGCATCAGGATACACTTTTTCAAAATCCCCCAGTTCATCACTACTTCATCTTCGATCAGATATTTCTTGAGTCGATGATTCTGGAATTTTTGTAATATTGCTGACATTCGCTTCATACAACAGGTCTGACCTTTATTGTTATTGCTAAGTTTTTAAAAGATAGAAAAAAAATATTGCTTTAATTATTTACAGAAATACAACATAAAATTAATTCATTGATAATCAGTAATATTTATCAAAAATTAAAAAAAAGGAGAAAAATTAAGTTGGGAATTTATTGTTCTAAATACGCAATGAAGTGTTTTATTTAAACCCATTATTTCATTATTTAAAATTTATTAAGCTATGTCTATTCCCGAACAATGAACGGACCAAATTAAGCAATGAAAATTTTACAGATCGATTCCAGTATTTTAGGTGATGCCTCTATTTCCCGTCAGTTGACTCAAGCTATTGTGGGACAGCTTCAACAGAAACATGGTGAAGCAGTTGAGCTCGAATATCTGGACTTGGCTGCACAGCCGATTCCACATTTAACTGCTGAAATTTTGATGGGTCAGAATCTTGAGCAGGCGGCTTTAGGTGAACAGATTTTACAGCAGTACTTACAGGCGGATATCGTGGTAGTTGGGGCCGCTATGTATAACTTCGGCCTACCTTCTACCTTAAAAGCCTGGATTGACCGCATTAGTGTGGCAGGGCGTACTTTTAAATATACAGAAAATGGCCCAGTGGGTCTGGCAGGTGAAAAGAAAGTCTATATTGCCAGTAGCCGTGGTGGTGTTTATGGCGAACAAAGCCCAGTCGATTTCCAGGAAGCTTTCCTGAAAACTGTATTTAACTTTACTGGCGTAACTGATGTGCACGTGATTCGTGCTGAAGGCGTCAATATGGGCGATGCTGCGAAAAAGCAGGCAATTGAAACTGCGATGGCGCAGGTAAGCCAGATCTAAAAAGCGATAGATAATCAATGAACAGAAAAGGTCAGCAATCGCTGACCTTTTTTATGGCTTCTTTTAAATTTCTAGTCTTGATCTAGACGATGGGCAAATTCCGAAAGATCCGCCAGCGCTTGTCGGGCCTCTTCAAACCAGGCACTAAACATCTGAAAATTATGCCACATGCCGGTATATAACTTGAATTCAACCTCGACACCCGCCTGTTCCGCTTTTTCCTTGAAGCGTGTGGCATCATCCAGCAGAATCTCTTTAGATCCCACCTGTATATGTATCGGCGGCAAACCACTGAGATCGGCAAAAAATGGGGAAATCTCTGGATCACCACGATCCATTGCACTCGGTACATAATACTGAATCCCGGTTTTCAGGGTTTCAATCGACAGCAGGGCATCATGTTTCTGATTATAGCGTAGTGATTCACTGGTCAGGGTCAGATCAAGGAAAGGGGAAAGTAGAATTAGCCCACTCACTTGGGGCAGGCCTTCCTGCTGTAATTTGAGTGCCAATGCCAACGCCAGATTAGCACCACACGAATCTCCGGACAGAATAATATCCTTAGCCTGAATGCCCTGATCTAATAACAGATTATAGACATCAAATAGGGCCTCCAAAGGTTCAGGATAAGCAGATTCAGGAGCCAGAGGATAATCAATATGCAGTACCTGCATCTGGGTGCGAGCGGCAATCTGGGTCATAAAGGCACGATGGGTATTTAAGGAACCGAGATAAAAAGCACCACCATGAATATGGAAAATCAGCTGGCTGGATTCCTGCTGTGGTTTGATTTCCTCGGCATGTACACCTGCCAGCCGGAGCGAACGGATTTGTACGGATTTATCTTGCGGAAAAATCTTGCACATCTGCTCCAGTGCGACCCGTAAGGAGCTTGGAGGAAGATTGAACCGACTAGGCGCGCGGATGGTCGCTTTTAAAAGACTTTCTGTAATTAATTGTTTCGTCACGGGGCTCATCTTCATCTTCTTTCCATCTTTTTCTGCTTTTATTGACTATGTTGATTATTTACCAACAATATTTACAAGGTTACACTAAATAGTCACAGGTAAAAATTGCAAAAATGTTGTGACTTTTTAATACTACATCGGTCTATCTCAGACTAGGGAAATGAAGAAAAATGAAAAAAATTACGCTAATGTTAGGACTACTCGGCTTATCTGCGCTGGCCAATGCTGCAGATCCTTTAAATGGTACCGTTTGGAAAACGATTGACGACGAAACCAAGCAACCAAAGGCTATAGTAAAATTTACTGAGCAAAAAAATGGGACATTATCTGCAAGCATCCAATCGGTATTAACACCGGGTGAAGAAAATGCTTGTACAAAATGTGAAGGTCCGTATCACAATAAATCGCTGAAAGGTTTGACGATTGTGAAAGGCCTGAAAAATACAGGCGGAACCAGCTATGACAGTGGTTCGATCCTAGATCCAAAATCTGGTAAAACTTACAAATTGAAAGGCAACCTGACAGATGGTGGTAAGAAGCTTGAGCTACGCGGTTATATCGGCGTGTCTGCTTTAGGTCGTAACCAGACCTGGATTCGTGCCAAATAATGGATCAGAACCGTTCTCTAAAAACTACCATAAAAAAAGCCTGACCTCTGTCAGGCTTTTTTTATTCTTCCCATTTATCGAACGATTAGTCTTTTAACTCCCGATAAGCGGCTTCGTCAAAACCAGCGATAAAACCAGTTGCGGTCTGTAATACCGGACGTTTGATTAAGCTGGTATGAGTAGTTAAAGTGGTAATCAGATTATTTTCATTGGCAAGCGCATTTTCCTGCTCTTCAGTAGTAAGTTTACGCCAGGTAGTGCCTTTCTTATTCAGGACTACATCCTGACCCAAGGCATCCAGCCAGGTTTTGATGGTTTCTGCATCGATGCCCTGTTTTTTATAATCATGAAATTCATAACTCAGACCTTGCTCAGTCAGCAGATCAAAGGCTTTCTTCATCGAACTACAATTTTTAATTCCGTAAATTTTTAACATAGCTGCCATCTAAAAAATTTAAATCATGAACTAGCTTAACCAAATTGGCAGCAGCAGACCATGCAAAAGCAAATGAAAAAAAGGAAAAAATTTTAAATAGCAGAAAAGTCATGTCATCAAAATGACATCAAGCAGCTTTAATATGAGCAGCAAGAAAAAGAACAATCTAAATAATAAGAAAAATAAAAATTTGGGAATGATAGAAAGAGAAAACCCGCATTTAATCATCCTGATCATGCGGGTCTCGATCCAACGTCCAATGTCACATCCATGCAAAACAAACTAAATCTGATAGTTTGTTTTATTTTCTTCCTACGGCGTCCTGTCCTTATGTTGTCGTCCTGACATGTCCTTGTGCCGTAGCGCTATAATGCTATGTTATTACATTGAGATAAACCCAAAAAATACGTCATGTCATGTAAGAGATAAGCCTTAATTGAGTGAACAAATGTTCACTCAATCTTTAGGTCAGTTTTAGATTTTATAGTCAATAATTACGGGTGCATGGTCACTAAACCATTCATCTCTATAGACCCAGGCATTTACAGTACGGTCTTTCCAGTCCGGGGAACAGGCCTGATAGTCAATCCGCCAGCCCACGTTCTTGGCGCGTGCTTGTCCACGGTTTGACCACCAGGAGTATAATTCGGCTTCTTTGCGGACTTCACGGAAAGTATCCACGTAACCGAGTTCATCGTAGATATGATCTAGCCAGGCACGTTCGTGCGGTAAACAGCCCGAGGCTTTCTGGTTGCCCGACCAGTTTTTAATATCAATACGTTTATGCACAATATTATAGTCACCGCAGACAATCACCGATTTATTTTCATCGCGCCACTGTTTCAGGATTTTTGCATATTCTTCCAGAAAGTGATCTTTACGTGCCTGCGCTTCATCGCCCGAAGAACCTGAAGGTAAATACAGGGAACAGATATGCGCTGTTTTTTCCAGACCCAAGTCAAATTCTGCCGAGATAAAACGGCCTTGAGAATCAGCTAGTTCAAAACCCAGCCCATCGGTAATCGAAACAAAAGGCAGACGGCTGTAAATCGCTGTACCGGCATAACCTGGACGCTCGGCAGGGAACAGGTGAGTATACCAGCCTTCAGGCTTGAATTTGTCAGTCCACTGCGCATGGGTAATCCGGCTTTCCTGCATGCAGATCACATCGGCATCAGACTGTTCGATCCACTCTAGCAAGCCCTTGCTGACAGAGGAACGTAAACCGTTGACATTAATTGAAACGACACGAAGAATTTTTTGATCACCTGGATAGCTACTCTTTGGTATCATGCGCAAGTCTTACCCTTAATTAATGGATTTAGGAGCACCTCATGTCAACGCCAGCTCATTTTAACCCGCAAGCTTTTATCGAACTCGCATTATCACGTGGTGTGCTTAAATTTGGTGAGTTTACTTTAAAATCAGGACGTGTGAGTCCTTATTTTTTTAATGCTGGCTTGCTCAATGACGGTGAAGCCTTGTCATTACTGGCTTCTGGCTATGCTGCAAAATTAACTGGATGTGACAATGTTGAAGTGATTTTTGGACCAGCATACAAAGGCATTCCTTTTGTAGCAGCTACAGCAGTGGCACTGTCTCAAAATCATGGCGTAAGCGTGCCGTGGGGCTTTAACCGTAAAGAAGCCAAAGATCACGGTGAAGGTGGTGTGCTGGTAGGTGCTTCAGTGGAAGGGAAAAAAGTCTGGATCATTGATGATGTGATCACAGCTGGTACTGCGATTCGTGAAGTGGTCACTATCCTGAAAAATGCTGGTGCACAAATTGCAGGTGTACTGGTTGCTCTTGACCGTCAGGAAAAAGGCCAAGGTGAATTATCCGCCATTCAGGAAGTGCAAAAAGAACTAGAAATCCCAGTACATGCACTGATTACCATGAAAGATTTAATGAATTACCTAGATGCAAAAGGCGATAATGATGCATTGGCGAAGATGGAAGCTTATCGTGTGAAATACGGAATCTAAGACCTGATTCACCAGATAAAAAGTAAAGTCTTAGTAATCTAAGGCTTTACTTTTTATGGGAAGAAAAATTCTGTTCAGGCGACTGTATTTGAAAGAAATAATAAGATAGAAATTTTGATCTAGATAAACTTTAAATTCGATAAGTTATATTAGACCTCTTGCGAAAGTATCGTTTTACCTAATTTTTGAATTGGCTAAAACCTTATAAAAATGTAGCTTTGGGCTGTTTAAATTTTGACTAACGCAAGAAGTCTAATATATAAATCTTGATCAAAATTTTTCTATCAAAAAGAACAATATTTTTAGGGTCTGTTGACATTTACTGTTCATAATTAAACCTATAAAGGTAGCCATAAAAATATACAGGCTAAGGCAACAGCACTTTGATAATTTCTTTTGAGCTTGTCATATCGAGTAGCTATTCCTCTAAACTGCTTTAATCTACAAAACATATTTTCAACTAAATGCCTGATTTTATATAAATACCAGTCCATATGATCATTGTTCGATTGGCTATTTATTTTCTTTGGTATATTCGCTTTTGTCCCTGTTTTTCTGATCTGTTCACGCAGTGGTTCTGAATCGTAGCCTTTATCTGCGCAGACCACTTTTGTCTCTTTTAAGTCTAATGTTGATATTAAATCAGGTGCAACTTTGACGTCATGTGTGGTTCCATCGGTAATCATGAAATCAACAGGATTGCCATTTGCATCAACAATCAAATATATTTTTGAGGAGTTTCCTCCTACACTTTTAGAAATGGATTGATTCGCTATACCGGCAGAATGTTGATGAGCACGTACGTGAGAGCCATCAATAAAAATCCACTCCATATCGGGGCATGATGCTAATAATTTGAATAATCTAAGCAACTTACCACTGCTTGACCAACGATTAAAACGTTTGAAAATAGAGTTTGATTGACCGAAATAGGAAGGAATATCTCGCCACGGACAGCCTGTTCTAATTCTATAGAGAATAGCTTCAATAAAATTACGTAAGTTTGAGTTGTGATGAATAGATAAATTACGCAAAATAGTTTTCAACTTTTGCCAGTGTTGATCTGTCAGCATGGTACGAGGCATAGCGAATAGTAAAATTGGGTTTGGCGATTTGATTTTACTACTTCGCTATTTTTTAAGCTAAAAGTGTCAACACACCCTAAAAGAAACTCATTAAAGCATGAATTAAACCTCATAAAGCCTCTTTACAAATAAAATGAATAAGATAGTTATGATCATTGTTTACAAATTGTAATCCGTCTATATTAAAATAAACATTAAGTAATTAATTATAAGAATTTCATAATTTTAATTAATTTAAAATAAGAGTGTTAGGAATGGATTACTGGAACAGTGTTTTATTTGTATCGATTATAATGGTGGTAGGTTTAGCCATTATTGTCATGCTAGTGGGCTACAAGATGTGGAAAAACCTAGTGGTGACTTTACTAATCTCTACAACAATTGGTTTTCTGATTATATGTACTATTAACTTTATCTTTGGGGAAAATTTGCATTTGCCTTGGATTCCTGATCAGAGCTGGCATCATAAAATCACCTTGGAAATTGCCCTGATGAGTTTACTGATTGGTGGGGTCAGTACCTTTATTATTATGCTGGGAACCATGATTTCGAAAAATAATCGTTAAATTATAAAATTAGATGCATTTTCAAACAAGGTATTATTATTTTTTATTCAGGTTTTTAATCAATTTTATATCAAGATAAAATACTCAGGGTGAGTATATATACTGATTTGATTTAGAAGATATTAATCTTCGTGTATTTCACATTTTTTGCAGTCCAATAAGACGCCCAGTTTTTCTTTACGGCCTTGTTCGGTCATGACCCAAGGACGGTTTTGCCAAGGTGGATCATGCCGCACATGCTGACCATGACCACAGGTCAGTTCAGCGACCCAATGATTTTCTTCATCCAGATGAAAGCCGACAATTGCCTGCTGCATGATAAATGCTCTTGTTGATTAAAGTCTTTAAGCATTTATACAAAATTAGTCATGCAAAATCACCATAAACAAAAGAAACTGCACAGGCTATACTCCTTGCTAATGTAT
This sequence comes from Acinetobacter variabilis, assembly GCF_000369625.1. Classification (GTDB taxonomy): domain Bacteria; phylum Pseudomonadota; class Gammaproteobacteria; order Pseudomonadales; family Moraxellaceae; genus Acinetobacter; species Acinetobacter variabilis. Next base: position 470,142 of record NZ_KB850111.1, on the reverse strand, counting down.
TTTTAAGAAAGAGCACACAGACATGCGCATACTTGTTGTGATGGATCCCATCGAAAATGTAAACCTGAAAAAAGATTCAACCATGGCCATGTTATGGGCAGCTGCACGCCGTGGACATGAACTCGGTTATGCATTACAGCAAGATTTATATATCGATCAAGGGAAGGCCTTTGGTCTGATCTCGCCTTTGCAGGTATTTGAAGACTATAACCATTACTACGAACTGGGTGAAAAGAAAAAAGAATCGATTGCGGCTTATGATGTGGTGCTGATGCGTAAAGATCCGCCATTCGACATGAACTTTGTCTATACCACTTATATTCTGGAACAGGCAGAACGTGAAGGAGCATGGATTATCAACAAACCGCAAAGCCTGCGTGACTGCAATGAAAAGCTGTTTGCTACTCAGTTCCCGCACCTGCAAGTTCCGACTTTGGTAACGTCGCAACAAAGCCTGATCCGTGAATTTTTAAAAGAACATGTTGATGTGATTGTAAAACCATTGGATGGTATGGGCGGCACCGGAATTTTCCGTATCTATCAGGATGGTATTAATATCGGCTCAACCATTGAAGTTCTGACCAACAATGGTAACCAGCCGATTATGGCACAGCGTTATATTCCTGAAATTGTAGAAGGGGATAAGCGTATTCTGATGATCAATGGCGAACCAGTACCATATTGTCTGGCCCGTATTCCGCAAAATGGTGAAGTGCGTGGCAATCTGGCAGCAGGTGGCTTAGGTCAAGCGCGTCCATTAACTGAGAATGATAGAGCCATTGCAGCGCAAGTGGGTCCTTATCTCAGAGAAAAAGGCTTGGTATTTGTTGGTCTGGATGTGATTGGTAATTATGTCACTGAGATTAACGTCACCAGTCCAACCTGTATCCGTGAAATTGATACCCAGTTTGGTACCTCCATTGCAGATGATCTGTTTGATGTACTGGAAGCCGGTCTGGATCAAGCCTAAGCTTTCAATAATAAAAAAGATCCTCATCCGAGGCTCTTTTTTATTGGGCATAACGCTTGAATAAAAACAAGGTCATTAAGATTCCTAATATGGAGAGGCTGGCGGTAACTGCCGCGATATAAGCCCAATTCTGTGTGGTCGAAACCAGTGCTGCGCTCAAAGGCGGCCCAAAAAATTGAGCACAGGCTGAAAGCTGTAAAACCAGACCCATACTGGCTGCTACGGCATTGGCGCGTGGGGCATGCTGCAAAGTAATAGCAAAAACAGTGGTCGGGATGATTCCACCAATGATAATCTGCCAGAATGAAGTATTTGATGGTGCTGGTTGAGTCGTCCTGTTGGGTGCACATGCTGCTGAATCTATTTGTAGATATCGTTTAATGATGCCTGCAATAATCAAGCATAGACTGCCGAGAATGGCCCAAATATTTTGCCAGTTCAGGTATTCGAGTAAAACAGGAATAATAAAAACAGCCAGACTGACACCCACGCCCATATAGGAACTCCAGAGTCCCATTTTAAAATTCAGTGTTTCAGGCTGGCTGATCCGTTTTACAATTGCAGCGCACACAAGGAAATAGTTAAAAATCCGATACTTTCGGTAAAGCGGAAGAAATATAAGGCTGTGGCATGCTGAATCCAGAGGCCAGCGATACTGCTCAGTCCTAAAATGATTAACGCCAGAATCAGGCAGCGCTTTAAACTCACTTTTTCCGAAAAAGCACCAATACAAAGGGCAAACAGCATCCCAGCCCCTTGCACTAAAGATAGAGAAAACCCGGTTTGTGTAAAACTTAAGCCTAAATCCTGTTGCAGAATGGGAATAACAGCAGACAGTTTACCGACATGCATGGCCGCCAGATAACCGGCTAAAATAATCCATAAGTCACGAATTGATATTTTTGACATCTATAATGCTTGAATCCATTTAAGGAATATGCAGATCAATTTGAAAAAATTTATTTAGATATAGGGATAACATAAAATTTTATTCAGATTTATATGATTTAGGCATAAGTTAATAGGATGAATTAAATGGAAAAACGGACAGTAAATAGTGAAAAATATATAGATTTAGGGGATAGCTAAAAAAAGATCAAATGAAAAATATTCAAAAATTATGCTGATATTTCACTTAAGTCTAAGGAAAAATGCAGACCTTATAATAAAACTAGTTTAAACTTCAAATTAGTATGAAAAAAACAATGAAACGCTTGTTGAAATAAGGTAAATAAACTTTCAAGGGCAAGCGTTTGTGATTACAATTGATGACTTAAATTAGACCTCCTGTTTCATTTTTAAAATTGAAGAATTAGACCGTGACCGACGCTCAGCAAAAACAGCCTAAACATGTCATGATGATGGCCGCAGGTACGGGTGGACATGTGTTTCCAGCGTTAGCCGTTGCAAAAGATTTACAACAACAAGGAATCGAAGTGTCCTGGTTGGCAACACCAGCAGGCATGGAAAACCGATTATTAAAAAACCATAATATTCCAATTTATCAAATCGATATTCAAGGTGTGCGTGGCAATGGTTTTGTGCGTAAAGCCTTGGCCCCCTTTAAAATTCTAAAAGCCACTCTTAGTGCCATGAAGCATATGAAACAGCTCAAAGTCGAAGCTGTTGCAGGCTTTGGCGGTTATGTGGCAGGACCGGGTGGTCTGGCAGCGCGGATCTTGGGTATTCCTGTGATTATTCACGAGCAGAATGCAGTCGCGGGTTTTACCAATACCCAGTTGTCACGGGTCGCTAAAATAGTATGTCAGGCTTTTCCTGATACTTTTCCGGCACAAAATAAAGTGGTGACCACTGGGAATCCGGTACGTAAAGAAATTACAGAAATTTTAAATCCGTCCTGGCGTTATCAGGAGCGGGAAAAAGCTGGCCAGCCGTTACGAATTCTGATTGTTGGTGGTTCACTTGGGGCACAAGCCTTAAATGAACGTGTGCCGGAAGCCTTGAAACAGTTGAATGTGCCGTTAAATGTTTATCACCAGTGTGGTCAAAATCATGCTGAAGCAACGCGCGCACGTTATGCAGACAAACCAGCCTCCTTGCAGGTTGAAGTTCAGCCTTTTATTGAAGATATGGCTCAAGCTTATAGCGATGCCGATCTGGTCATTTGCCGTGCCGGTGCACTAACGGTTACTGAAATTGCAACTGCTGGCGTAGCTGCAATTTTTGTACCGCTACCAAGTGCGGTTGATGACCATCAGACTGCGAATGCCAAATTCCTGGCCAATCAGCAGGCAGCCAAAATCTGCCCACAGCCCACCTTGACGCCAGACAGTTTAAAAACCTTATTAGAGCCGATGCTTGACCGTCAGGTATTGATGGAAATGGCGGTAAAAGCACGCCGTCAGGCTCAACCCGATGCGACCCAGCATGTGGTCCGTTTAATTCAAGAATTGTAATCCGAGTAAATTATGTCTCCAGTAACCCCAGCAGACCAAGCAAAGAAATTAATTAAAGTCCCGGAAATGCGCCGGATCAAGCATATCCATTTTGTAGGGATTGGTGGTGCAGGGATGTGTGGGATTGCAGAAGTACTGAAAAACCAGGGGTATAAAGTTTCTGGTTCAGACATCAAAGCCTCTAAAACTACGGCTCAATTAGAAGAAAATGGTATCAAGGTCTATATCGGCCATGCAGCCAGCAACATCAAAGGTGCCAATGTCATCGTGGTATCTACCGCGATTGATAAGGAAAACCCGGAAATCAAGGCAGCCCTTGAAACCCGTACACCGGTAGTCCGCCGTGCAGAAATGCTGGGTGAGCTGATGCGCTACCGTCACGGAATCGCGGTTGCAGGCACTCACGGTAAAACCACAACCACCAGTCTGATCACTTGTATGTTAGCAGAAGAAAATCTGGATCCAACTTATGTGATCGGCGGCTTGCTGAACCGTACTGGTGTGAATGCCGCTTTGGGTGCGAGCCGTTATATCGTGGCAGAAGCCGATGAGTCAGATGCATCATTCCTGTATCTAGAACCAATGGCTGCCGTGGTAACCAATATTGATGCTGACCATATGGATACTTATGGGGGTAGCTTCGATGTCTTGAAAGACACCTTTATCCAGTTCCTGCAAAAACTGCCATTCTATGGTTTGGCGGTTGTGTGTGGTGATGATGCCAATATCCGTGAAATCATGCCGCGTATTGGTCGTCCATTACTGACTTATGGTTTTAATGAAGACAATGACATTCGTGCTGTCGATGTTGTACAAGAAGGTATGCGCAGCCACTTTACCGTATTACGTAAAGATCGTGAGCCGCTACGTGTTACTGTAAATCAACCGGGTCTGCACAATGTACTCAATGCCTTGGCTGCAATTGGTATTGCGACAGATGAAGGCGTATCCGATGCAGCTATTTGCCGCGCACTGGAAGGCTTTAGTGGTGTAGGTCGTCGTTTCCAGGTACAAGGCCAATTCGAGCTTGAAGGCGGTGATGTGAAACTGGTCGATGACTATGGTCACCATCCAAAAGAAGTAGAAGCCACTATTAAAGCCGCTCGTGCCAGCCATCCAGATCGCCGTCTGGTGATGATGTTCCAGCCGCACCGTTTTAGCCGTACCCGTGACTGTTTTGATGACTTCGTAGAAGTGCTTTCACAAGTCGATCAACTGCTCTTACTTGAAGTGTATCCGGCAGGGGAAAAGCCAATTGTAGGTGCAGATAGCCGTGCATTGGCTCGTAGTATTCGTTTACGTGGGGAAGTTGAACCAATTCTGATTGATCCGGTCGAGGGGAACCTGAGCCAGGTGATGAAAAAGGTATTGCAAGCAAATGACTTGTTATTAACCCAAGGCGCAGGTAATGTTGGAGCAATCTCAATCGAACTTGCTCAAAATCATTTATATGTAAAGTAAAATAGTCATGTTATGACTAATTGAACAGATTCAAAAAGTTTAAGGATATAAACGTGTCAAATGCTTCAAAATTCGGAAAAGTTGCCGTATTGCTGGGTGGTAAATCTGCAGAGCGTGAGGTTTCGCTAGATAGTGGAACCGCCGTACTTGAGGCATTAGTGCGTTCTGGGATCAATGCAGAAGCGTTTGATCCACAAGAGCGTAGTGTTACCGAGCTGGTAAATTATGATCGTGCGTTTGTGGTATTGCATGGCCGTGGCGGTGAAGACGGCCAGATTCAGGGCGCGCTGGAATGGTTGAATATTCCATATACCGGTACAGGCGTACAGGGTTCTGCCATTGGTATGGATAAAGTCAAAACCAAACAGGTTTGGCAGGGTTCAGAATTACCTACTGCGCCATACCGGATCGTGACCAAAAACTCGAATGCTCAAGAAATTGTATCTGCTCTAGATTTGCCGCTGATCATTAAGCCTGTACACGAAGGCTCAAGTATTGGCATGAGTAAAGTTGAAAAAGTAGAAGACTTTGCCGATGCGATTGCCAAAGCGACTGAACATGATGCCGTGGTTATGGCAGAGAAATGGATCACAGGCCGTGAATTTACCATTGTGATTCTGAATGGTCAGGCTTTACCTGTCATTCGTCTGCAACCGCCAGAAGATGTGGCTTTCTATGACTATGAAGCTAAATATCAGCGTAATGATGTGGAATATGGCATTCCATGTGGCTTGAGCGAATCTGAAGAGAAAGAATTGCAAGCCTTGGCCCTACGTGCTTTCCAGGCAGTGGGTGCAAGTGGTTGGGGCCGTATTGATGCAATGCAGGATGAGCAGGGCAAGTTCTGGTTACTGGAAGTGAATACAGTTCCGGGTATGACCAGTCACTCTCTGGTACCAAAAGCGGCTGCAGCAATTGGCTATAGTTTTGATACGCTCTGTGTAGCGATTCTGGAACAAACATTAAACGGTGCGGCATACTAAGTTATGGCTCAACTCCCAGCAACCATGCGCCGTAAACGTGCTGCGATTACCTCAATTCACGACAAGCCGCCGACACGCAAAGAGAAACTGACCAACCTGGGTGGTTGGGCCTTGTTGTGTGTCGCGCTGGTGGTGCTGGCTTTTGGGATTTTTGGCCTGTACAAGGTGATGACTGATGCTCAGGTAGCAGAGCTGAAAGTGGCAGGAACGCGTTCAGCAGCTGAAGAGCGTCAGGTCATGCAGTACGTATCACCGATTGTGACTGAAAACTATTTCACTTCGGACCTGGAATCGATTCGTGACCGCGCACTGGAATTGTCCTGGGTGGACCGTGTGGTGGTATCTCGTGCCTGGCCAGACAAGATTCATGTCCGGGTAATGCCGCATCATGCTATTGCCCGATGGGGTACAGGACGACTGCTGAGTGATAGTGGCATTATTTTCACTGAAGTCAGTTCTAAAGATTATTCAGCTTTACCGTTGCTGCATGGACCCTCTACTCATGCAAATACCATGATGCGACGTTATAATGAAATCAATCAGTTATTTTTACCACAAGGTATTCGTTTAAAAGAATTATATTTAACTGAACGAATGACGTGGTTTATGCAGTTTGATTCAGGTTTGCGTGTAATTGTCGATAAAGACCAGACCATGAGCAAATTGCAACGTTTGAGTCATCTGTCCTATAGCGAACTAAAACCGGTATGGTCAAAAATTTCAGCGATTGACCTGCGTTATCGTAATGGATTGGCGATTCAATGGAAAAATTCAATTCCGCCTAAAATTGTAAATGGTCAATTTATTGTAACCATTAATGACACGGGCGTTGAGAATAATGTGACAGTAAAGCCATAATGACCGGCTTTAAAAACTAGAGGCCTTATAAAGCCATAAATCTAACAAACACGTAATGGTAGTAGTTAATAATGAGTGAAGCTGTTCCCTCGGTTGTGGCGATTGACATTGGGACACACAAAGTTTCAGTTTTGATTGGTAAGGTACACGCGCCAGACAATATCCAAGTGATTGGGATGGCGACCGCTCGTAACCGAGGCATGAATAAAGGAAAAATTGTCAGTCTCGATAAAGTCATTACCGCCATTAAAAACGCCGTACAAGAAGCGGAAGATATGGCTGAATGTCGTGTGCATTCTGCGTGGATTTCGATCCCAAGTGCTGAATTAAAAAGCTTTTATGCCTCGGGTAGTACCACCATTGATAATAGTGAACATTCAATTACGACCAGTGAAGTGGTGCGGGCACTTGAGCTGGCCAAGGCCAGTCATGTCACCTCAGATCACTATCTGGTCAGTGCGGTACCTTTAGGCTTCGAGCTGGATGATGCACCGGAATGGGTACTCAACCCGATCCGTATGTCGGCACATAGCATGACCGGGCATTATCATTTGATGATGTTACCGATCAGCACCATGCAGAATATTGACCGCGCTTTAAAAGGGGCCAATATCGGTGTGGAGAAAATGGTGGTGTCCTGTCTGGCTACCGCTGAAGCCAGCCTGCTCAAAGATGAAAAAGAATATGGCGTGTGTCTGGTGGATATCGGTGCGGGAACCACCAATGTCGCTGTTTATCTGGATGGCCGTCTGGCGCTAACCCATACCATCCAGCGTGGTGGTGAACATGTCACCCGTGATATTGCAGCGGTTTTACAGACGACCACAGAAGAAGCAGAACGTCTGAAATTGCTCTATGGCTGTGTTGATCTGAAAGTGGTTAAACCAGAGCATATGATTCAGTTCCAGGGCATTGATGGACCACAAACTATCAGCCGGATTGAACTGACTGAAATTATCATGGCACGTTATGAAGAAATCATGGGTCTGGTGCGTGATGAACTGGTGAACCATGGCGCAATGCAAGGCCTTTATCATGGTGTGGTGCTGACTGGTGATGCCAGTCAGATTGAAGGTATGGTCAGCTTTGTACGTCGTACCTTGGGTGTGTCCGCGCATCTGGGCAATCCGCCGGTACAGGTCTATGCGGATGAACAGCACCAAGCAGCTTTACGTCGTTCCCAGTACGCAACAGTGGCTGGTTTGCTGATGTTTAGCCAGAGTGATACCCAGGAAACCCTCGTTGAAACTGAAGACGGGGATAAGTTATCAGTTACACAGCGCATTAAACGGGCATGGTCAGGTTTTAACGAAACGTTAAAAGCGATCTTTTAAGCGATTTTTATTGTGAATATTGTTGGGAAGTTGTAGTTAATTGGGCTTGTACTTGACAAGTGCCTGCTTGAGCAGCATTCTTAAAAACAATTTTTATCAAGATTAAGGCAGTATACGGGCTTAGTGACTGCCAATTATGAATTAGGAATTTTATAGGTCATGGCCTCATTTGAATTTTTCGAAGAAGATCATAGCGATAGCAATGGTCAAGCCCGTTTCACTGTATTTGGTGTAGGTGGTGCGGGTGGTAATGCTGTACAGCATATGTTGCAGTCCGATATCCAGGGCGTAAAGTTCGTCTGTGCCAATACAGACAAACAGGCACTGGATCGCATGGAAGCCGAATTTAAAATTCAGCTGGGTGAGCAAAGTACACGTGGTCTGGGTGCTGGAGCAAATCCACAGGTCGGTCAAGCGGCAGCAGAAGAAAGCCGTGAACTGATCCGCCAGCAGCTTGAAGGTACCGATATGGTATTCGTTACTGCCGGTATGGGTGGCGGTACAGGTACCGGTGCTGCGCCAGTCGTTGCTGAAATTGCCAAAGAAATGGGCATCCTGACTGTTGGTGTCGTGACTACGCCATTCAACTTTGAAGGTAAACGCCGTTTGCAATCTGCCGAGAAGGGGATTGAAGCGCTAGAACAGCACGTAGATTCTCTGATCATCATTCCAAACCAGCGTCTATTGAAAGTCTTTCGTGATATTTCAATGAAGGATGCGTATAAAAAAGCGGATGATGTACTGTTGAATGCAGTACGTAGTATCTTTGATCTGGTGGTACGTCCTGGTCACATTAACCTTGACTTCGCCGATCTGAAAACTGCAATGAGTACGCGTGGTTATGCCATGATGGGTGTAGGCTTGGGGCGTGGTGAAAACCGTGCACGTCAGGCAGCAGAGCAGGCGATTCGCAGCCCATTATTGGATAATGTCACCATCATGAATGCTAAAGGTATTCTGATTAACGTGACTGGCGGTGATGACGTAACCTTCGGTGAAATTGAAGAAATTACTGATGTTGTAAACCAGATCGTGGATCTGGACGAAGGTCAGGTCTTCTACGGTACAGTATTTGATCCGGATGCTCGTGATGAAATTAGTGTAACGGTGATTGCGACTGGTTTGACTCGCCATGCTGCAGATTCGGTTGAGCCAACTAAACGCGCGAATGTACAGGCAGCACGTCCATCATCTCCGGCAGTAGTTGAAGATGATGATGTACCGGCAATTCAGCGTCAGCAAAATGAAGCAGGTGCAGCAGCTAATCCTGCAGCTTCAGTTTCTAGCCCACGCCCAACACCAATGAGCATCCAAGATTACCTTAAAAATCAACAGCGTAAGTAATATGTAACAGCATGTGTTTACTATGATTGCACAGAAAAGGTGGCTTTAGAGCCACCTTTTGTTTTTTATCAATGGCCAAATATGCTAACGTATAGCGGTTTTATTGGTGAACAGATGATAAAAAGCATGTTGAAACAACGTACCCTGCAACGTATCGTGAAAGCGAGCGGAATCGGTCTTCATAGTGGGCAGAAGGTTATGATTAACTTTGTGCCACACCACGCCGATGGGGGCATTGTGTTTCGTCGTATTGATCTGGCGCCACCTGTCGATATTCCTGCGGATGCCCTATTGATCCAGGAAGCCTTCATGTGTTCAAATCTGGTTCAGTCAAATGCCAAAGTCGGTACGATCGAGCATGTGATGAGCGCCATTGCGGGATTAGGTATTGATAACCTGATTATTGAAGTGTCAGCTTCAGAAGTTCCCATTATGGATGGTAGTGCCGGACCTTTCATTTATCTGCTCATGCAGGGCGGCTTGCAAGAACTAGATGCACCAAAGAAATTTATTAAAATTATTAAACCTGTTGAAGCCCTGATCGATGATAAACGGGCAATTTTTAGCCCACATGACGGCTTTCAGCTAAATTTCACTATTGATTTTGATCATCCTGCCTTCAAAAAAGAGCATCAGTCTGCCAGCATCGATTTTTCTACAGAAACCTTTGTTTATGAAGTCAGTGAAGCGCGTACATTTGGCTTTATGAAAGACCTTGACTACTTGAAAGCCAATAATCTGGCTTTGGGTGCAAGCTTGGAAAATGCGATCGGTGTAGATGAAACCGGCGTGGTCAATGAAGAAGGTTTGCGTTTCTCGGATGAGTTTGTACGTCACAAGATTCTGGATGCAGTAGGTGATTTATACCTGCTAGGCCACCAGATTATTGCCAAATTTGATGGCTACAAATCAGGGCATGCTTTGAATAACCAACTATTGCGTAACGTGAAAAGTGACCCAAGCAGCTATGAAATTGTAACATTTGATGACGTAACTCAATGTCCAATTAGTTATGTAACTGTGACATAAGTCCTTGTCTTTGTGTCTTTGTGTTATAACTTAGCCGCATCTAATGTGATACCTGTCACATAAAAACAACATTGGAATTTATTACATCTCATTGCAATGTTACTTTTTATTGCTTGCCAAACGTAGTAAAGCTTGGCTAAGCTTAGGGTCGCTTATAAAGTCAGCAGCACCGCGGAGTAATTCCTGTGTTTCTGGACTCAAGGCTCTTTCAGATTTTTCTGGAACCGGTTGAACAGGGGATGGATTCCTTAAGCAAACTTGGATTTTAGTGAGATCTTTTAATTCGTTTATTTGAGAGAGTTGTGAGATGTATTGCTTTTGAAGATAGGCCAATTGAGAAATCATGGCTTGGTTTTCACCGGTAATCGTTAACACACCATTTTGATAGCAGGCAACTTGCCATTGTTCGGGTTGAGGCAATAGCGGTTGTACGAGTTTCGTAAGCTTCTGCCATGCAGAAACTTGTGATGAGAGAAACGAAAAGTTTCCTGTTTTTATCTGTTTTCTTGTTTTTTGAAAAACGTTGACAGGTTCCGACATACATAATTCCTACATGTTTATGTCTTAATCTTATGCGCTTCTTAAAGTGGATATCAAGGAAGAGATCTTCAAGAAACTCGATTAGCAGTTTAGAGAGGTTTTTTATGCATATGCCTATGCGACGTATCCTATTGGCATTTTCTATTTCGGTTTCAGCTGCTTCAGTAGCTTTTGCAGATTTAGTGGATCTGAATCAACAAGATGCTACACCTGACCGTCTTGAGCAGTTAACACGTACTTTATCGCAGGGTTCTTATACCCATCCTGAAGATATTGATATTCCCGCACAAACCAAATTAAATGTTCAGCTATTTGAAAAACCGGTTGAACTGAATAATCAGACCATTGCCCAAAAATATGGCAATTCTTCATCCAGCAAAGTTGCATCTTCAAATAACCCTTATTCATGGCTAGTGGCTCATCCATTACCAGACATGAAACGTGTCAGCTCAAGTTTCGGTGGTCGTACCATGGGTGGCCGTGCTGAAAATCACTCAGGCCTGGATCTGGCTGCTGCAAGCGGTACACCGATCTACGCAACTGGTCCTGGTATCGTAACCAAATCGGGTTGGGGTACAGGTTATGGTCAGTATGTCGAAATTAACCATGGTAATGGATACCTTACTCGTTATGCCCATGCTTCACGCTTGATTGCACGTGTGGGAGATCAGGTGCAAGCCGGTGATCATATTGCGAATGTAGGTTGTACAGGTCGTTGTACAGGTCCTCATCTACACTATGAAGTAGTAAAAGACGGTCAACGTAAAAATCCTTCAACTTATTTAGCAATGTTACCTTAAACGTAGCTTTGCTCAAAATAACTGAAATACTTTAATGCGTCTGATACTTGATACTCATAAAATATCAATCAAACCGCTTTTAAGGCAATTAGGCTGAACATTTCTTCCAGGGAGTAGAGAAGGAGTTCGGTCTAATTGCTTTTAGATATTATATTATCACCGAGAATTATAACTGTCGTATAAAAAATCGCCATCATTGACTTCTTTTTGTTACTTTGTGTAATAAAGTGTCAATGGATATTTAGATAATAAATAGTACTCCAGAACCGCATTCAGCCAGAGCCATACCTGCATAAGCCGTAAATATGATACATATAAGTGATCAATTTGGCTTTCAGGAACTGTAGATTATGGCGTTTTATGGAGATACCGACGCTCAAGAAACCCAAGAATGGCAAGACGCTTTTGACTCCGTTTTGCAGCACATGGGAACCGAGCGCGCCGCCTTTTTACTTGAAAAACTTTATCAACGCGCAATTGCCAAACATGTTCCTATTCAGCGTTTAAATACTCCCTACTTAAACACTATTTCTGTAGAAGAACAACCTGCGATGCCGGGCGACCAGGATATGGAGCGCCGTATTCGCGCGCTGATACGCTGGAATGCTTTGGCAATGGTGCTTCGCGCAAATAAATCCGGTGATGACCTGGGTGGTCATTTGGCCAGCTTTGCTTCATCTGCCACTTTATATGATGTGGGTTTTAACCATTTCTTCCGTGCCAATAACGACAGCTTCGGTGGCGACCTGATTTACTATCAAGGTCACTGTGCACCGGGGATTTATGCCCGCTCATTTTTAGAAGGCCGCTTAACTGAAGAGCATCTCAATAATTTCCGTCGTGAAGTCGGCGGTAAAGGCCTGCCTTCTTATCCTCATCCTTACTTGATGGCAGACTATTGGCAGTTCCCGACGGTATCGATGGGTCTCGGTCCAATCATGTCGATCTATCAGGCTCATATTCAAAAGTACCTGATGAACCGTGGCCTGATTAAGGAAGAAGACCGTAAAGTCTGGGCGTACCTGGGCGATGGCGAAATGGATGAGCCGGAAAGCTTGGGTGCGATCTCACTGGCGGGTCGTGAGAAGCTGGACAACCTGATCTGGGTGGTGAACTGTAACTTGCAGCGTCTGGATGGTCCGGTACGTGGTAATGGCAAGATCATTCAGGAACTTGAGTCATTATTCCGTGGTGCTGGCTGGCGCGTGATTAAAGTTGTCTGGGGTCGTCACTGGGATCCGCTACTGGATAAAGACAAATCTGGTGCACTCAAAGCGATTATGGAAGAAGCAGTGGATGGTGATTACCAGCGCTATCAGGTGAAAGGTGGTGCCTACGCACGCGCACATTTCTTTGGTAAATATCCAGAAGCAGAAGCTTTGGTCAAAGACCTGAGCGATGAAGATATCGATAATCTGAACCGTGGTGGTCATGATCCATACAAAGTCTTTGCTGCCTATGCAGAAGCGACCAAGGCCAAAGGTCAGCCAACGGTGATTCTGGCGAAAACCGTAAAAGGTTATGGTCTGTCTGATGAAATTGAAGCGGTGAACAAGACGCACCAAATCAAGAAAATGCAGCTAGAATCATTGAAATACGTACGTAATCGTTTCAACTTGCCTTTTACTGATGAACAACTGGAAGAAATTCCATTCTACCGCCCAAGCGAAAACTCGCCTGAAATTAAATATATGAAGGCACGCCGTGAGGCACTGGGTGGTTATCTGCCAGCACGTCGCAAAGAAAGCGAATCTTTACCGATTCCTGAGCTCTCTGTTTTTGATGCTGTGCTTAAAGGTTCAAACGGTAAAGAACAGTCCACCACCATGGTCATGGTCCGCTTAATCTCTGCCTTATTAAAAGAGAAAGCAATCAAGGACCGTGTGGTCCCGATTGTTCCGGATGAAGCACGTACCTTTGGTCTGGAAGGGATGTTCCGTCAATTGGGGATCTATGCAGCGCATGGTCAACAATATACCCCTGAAGATCAGGAACAGTTGATGCATTACCGTGAAGCCAAAGACGGTCATATGTTACAGGAAGGGATTAACGAAGCCGGTGCAATGAGTGCATGGGCAGCCTTGGCGACCAGTTATTCAACCAATAACTTGCCAATGATCCCGATGTACATGTACTACTCAATGTTCGGCTTCCAGCGTATCGGCGATATTGCTTGGGCAGCAGGTGATGCACAGGCGCAAGGTTTCTTGCTAGGTGCAACCGCTGGCCGTACTACCTTAAATGGTGAGGGCTTGCAGCATCAGGATGGTCATTCGCATATTCTGGCCAACACCATTCCAAACTGTGTCTCTTATGACCCGTGCTTTGGCTATGAGCTTGGCGTAATCGTGCATGATGGTCTGCAACGTATGTATGTGAATCAGGAGCGTGTGTTCTATTACCTGACTCTGATGAACGAAAACTATGAACATCCACCAATGCCACAAGGTGCAGAAGAAGGCATCAAGCGTGGTATGTATCTGCTGGAAGAAGACGAAAAGGCGACGGTTCAGTTGATGGGTTCAGGCGTTATTCTGCGTGAAGTCATCAAGGCCGCAAAAATCCTGCGTGAGGAATATCAGATTCATGCCAATGTCTGGAGCGTGACCAGCTTTAACGAACTGGCTCGCGATGGTATGGCATGTGAAGAATATAACCGCCTGCATCCATTGGCTGAAGAAGCGAAAGAGCCATGGGTATCTCAGCAGTTACGTGACAAGGACGGTATTGTGGTATCGGCCACCGATCACATGCGCGCCTATAGTGAACAGATTCGTGCCTATCTTCCAGACAGTCGTCCGTTCGTAGCCTTGGGTACCGATGGTTATGGCCGTTCAGATACACGTGGCAATCTGCGTAGCTACTTTGGTGTCGATGCTGCGCATATTGTCGTGGCAACCCTGAAAAAACTGGCAGATGAAGGTGAAGTCGATGCACGTTTAGTGAAAGACGCGATCTCTAGCTTTGAGTTAGATACTGATCGTCCGGTGGCTTGGGCACCTCAGGCGACTCCTGAATTGCATCCAGTTGCTGACTACAAAGAGGAGAACTAATCATGCAAATTACGACTCCAGATATTGGTGTAGATAAGGCAACTGTGGCAGAAATCCTGGTGAAGGTGGGTGACACCATCGCTGTAGATGAAAGTATTGTGCTGCTGGAATCAGATAAAGCCTCTGTTGAAGTGCCAAGCACTTCAGCAGGTGTAGTTAAAAGCATCCTGATCAATCAGGGTGATGAAGTATCTGAAGGTATTGTCCTGATCGAACTGCAGGCTGAAGATGATGCCGGTACGGTAGAAAGTCAGGAAGCTGATGCTGCTGACAAAACTTCGGAAAATACCCCAACTGAATTGCCTGATGAGGAAATCCTGCAGGAAGTGGCGACACATCAGCCCAAAGCCTCTAGTCAAAATGAACAGTCCTCTCAATCGACTTCTACATCTACTGTAGAAGTGAAATTGCCGGATATTGGTGTAGAAAAGGCCCTGGTGGGTGAAATTCTGGTTCAGGTTGGCGATGAAGTTGAAGTTGATCAAAGCCTGGTCGTGGTTGAATCTGATAAAGCGACAGTTGAAGTACCAAGTACAGTTGCTGGTACTGTAGAGGCGATTCATATTCAGGAGGGCGATTCAGTCAAAGAAGGAGTGCTGATTCTGACAGTGAAAACTACAGATTCGGCACCAGCTGCTGAGCAAGCAGCGCCTCAAGCGGAAGAAAAGCCAAAAGCTCAAGCAACACCTGAAGTCAAAACTGAAACAGCACCACAACAGGCGGCATCCCCTGCAGGCGATATTGAAGTAAAAGTACCTGACTTGGGTGTAGACAAGGCAGCTGTAGCAGAAATTCTGGTACAGGTCGGTGATACGGTTGAAAAAGATCAGAGCATCATTGTGGTCGAGTCAGATAAAGCGACAGTAGAAGTGCCAAGCACGACTGCCGGAGTGATTAAGGCGATTCATGTTGAGCTGGGCCAGAATGTTTCTGAAGGCGTGGCACTGATTACGATTGAAGCTGAAGGACAAGCAGCACCTGCTGCTCCAGCGGAAAAATCAGAAGCACCTGCAGCTAAAGCTACGCCTGCACCAGCCGCAGCGCCAAAAGCTGACACTGCTGCTGTGACGCCTGAAATGCATAGTGCAGACAAGCTTAGCAAAGAGCAGAATGCTGCCAATGCCAAAGTTTATGCCGGTCCTGCTGTGCGTAAACTGGCTCGTGAACTGGGTGTGGTATTGGCAGAAGTGAAAGCTTCTGGCCCGCATGAGCGTCTAATGAAAGAAGACCTGTTTGCGTATGTGAAAGATCGTCTGACTGCACCGCAAACAACAGCTGCACCTGCGGCAGCTGCAGCTCCTGCAGGCTTGCCAAAACTGCCTGATTTCAGTGCTTTTGGTGGGGTAGAAGAGAAAGCTTTGACGCGTCTGCAACAGGTTTCGATTCCGCAGTTATCGCTAAATAACTACATCCCACAAGTGACCCAGTTTGATGCAGCAGACATCACTGAGCTGGAAGCTTGGCGTAATGAGCTGAAAGGCAACTTCAAGAAAGAAGGTATTGGCCTGACCATTATGGCTTTCATTATCAAGGCTGTGGCTTATCTGCTTAAAGAAGAGCGCGAGTTTGCCGGTCACCTGTCTGATGATGGTAAATCAGTTTTGCTACGTAATGAGATCCATATGGGCATTGCGGTTGCGACGCCAGATGGCTTGACTGTTCCTGTATTACGTAACCCGGACCAGAAGTCGATTAAGCAGATTGCTATTGAGCTGGGTGAGTTAAGCCAGAAAGCGCGTGACAAGAAATTGTCACCTAAAGATCTGCAAGGGGCGAATTTTACCATTACCAGCTTGGGTTCAATTGGTGGTACAGCATTTACGCCGTTGGTGAACTGGCCACAAGTGGCGATCCTGGGTATTTCTCCAGCAACTATGCAACCGGTATGGAATGGTGAGGGCTTTGATCCACGTCTGATGCTGCCATTGTCGTTATCTTATGATCATCGGGTAATTAATGGCGCAGATGCTGCACGCTTTACCAATAAGCTGACCAAGTTATTAAAGGATATTCGTACGCTCTTGATCTGATTCATGAATGTTTAAAAATAAAGACCCTGCTTCGGCAGGGTTTTTTAATATGACAATTTGTAAATATAAACACGGTTGGCTATAATGAGCGCACTTCATTGGGGAGTAGCCGCCTTTTGCGCAAAGCAGAAGGGTGATGGTCAACATATTTGCTCAACAGGGCATGGTCATCATAGCAAAGAACCAAATGAGCTTCTCGAAGCTTTCTTTTGTTGGCAAGACCTTTGATTTACCACTCTGCAGATATGGCTGGCAGGAGGGGTGAGTCATAGGTATGTAAATTGCTGGCCAGAGAAACACATCATGCTTTCTGCTTTTCTGATCTCATTAGCTGTTGTTGCCTTATCTGAAATGGGCGATAAAACGCAACTGCTTGCTCTATTACTTGCCGCACGTTTTCGTAAACCTGTTCCAATTCTCTTCGCAATCTTTTTGGCGACAGTCGTCAACCATGGCGTTTCCGCAGTCTTAGGTCAATGGATCACCACAGTGCTTAGCCCAACAGTCTTGCTGTGGATTGTATCGCTTGGTTTTATTGCGATGGCGGTGTGGATGTTAATTCCCGATGAATTGGATGATGAATCAGAAAGTATCAATAAATGGCAAAAATATGGGGTATTCGGTGCCACATTTGTGTTGTTTTTCTTGGCAGAAATCGGCGATAAAACTCAAATTGCAACAGTCGCTTTAGCCGCGCGCTTTGACAGTATTGGTTGGGTCACTTTGGGTACTACGATCGGTATTATGTTGGTAAATGCACCAGCGGTATTTATTGGTAATAAATTGGCAGAAAAATTACCAATTTCGCTCATTCATAAAATTGGCGCTTTGGTTTTCTTAATAATTGGTCTGGCAGCATTGGCACAACACTATTTATTTTGAGTGTTAAAGATATCGTAAATCCTGAGCTAATTGCTCGGGATTTTTTGCCTAAAAATGTGACTTAATTAACTGATATTATAGATAATATTGATCTGATTTTTATTGTAAGTTTCTCTAAATAAATATATGTTATTCACCTATAGAATATACATTTTTTACATAAAAATTTTGGGGAATGGGCATGGCTTTTGAACGTACTACATCACAAGTACTTTATGATGATGGAACGCATAAATGCATCAGTTTTACCAGCTTGGTAAAAGGTGAAGGTGTACAGGCAAACCAATTCCTGATTATTGATAATGAGCGTGCTGCAGTACTTGATCCGGGTGGTGATTTGACCTATGTACCGTTGACCATGGAACTGAACCGCTATACCCGGTTAAGCAATCTGGATTATGTGATGGCATCGCATCAGGATCCGGACATTATTACGTCCATGCCGCGCTGGCTGGTCTATACCGAAGCCAAAGTCGTAGCTTCCAAGCTCTGGGCGCGTTTCTTACCGCATCTGAATTCAGCCTTTATGAGTGACCGTATGAAAGGTAACTGGCTGGATCGTCTGGTTGAATTGCCGGATCATGGTCAGATCATTCCACTCGGTCAATCCAGCATTATTGCCATTCCAGCACACTTTTTACATTCAGTCGGTAATTTCCAGTTTTATGACCCGATTGCCAAGATCCTGTTTTCTGGTGATATGGGCGCGTCAATGGTCGAGGATGCTTCAAAGCCACTGGAAAATTTTGCGGCGCACATTCCGAAAATGAAGGGATTTCACCAACGCTACATGTGCAATAACAAGGTGATTCGTTTATGGGTGCAGATGGTACGTACCATGGATGTCGACATGATTGTGCCGCAGCATGGAACACCATTTGTGGGTAAAGAACAGATTAACCAGTTTCTGGACTGGATTGAAACACTGGAATGTGGCACTGATTTAATGGATGAAACTGTTTTTACTTGTCCTGAATAGTTCAAGAAAATTTTAAATTTTTTCTTGAGTAGAAAAACAACATTTTTTATATTTTCCGCCTGCAAAAAATTGTTTTTGATGACGAGAATTTATAAGAAATGTTGTCTCAAGTTCCTACACAAGATGCATGTTTAAGTTGTGGCGCATGTTGCGCCTATTTCAGGGTTTCATTTTATTGGGCAGAGGGGATTCCCATGCCTGAGCACTATACTGAACCTGTCACTTCCGTCTATTCATGCATGGCGGGAACCAATCAAAAAAATCCGCGTTGTATTGCGCTCGAAGGTAGCATTGGCGAACAGGTGAGTTGTGGCATGTACGAACTACGTAGCTCATCCTGTAAAGAAGTTCAGATTGCTGATGCCCAGTGCAATAAGGCACGGATGGCACACAATATGATTCCATTCATCCAGATTGAGCCGGATGAAGCCGAAAATGATGATAATTTCGAACGGGTGAGCTAAATCCAAACTCAAGATTTAAAAAGCAGGGTATGGACTCTGCTTTTTATGGGAGAAAAAATTAGTAGGGGATTTTGTAAACCGAATAAATATGATGACCGCTCTGGCATATTTAAATTGTTGATTGAATAGTCAAATTTACAGGTTTAGATATTCGGATTAAATCTAAGTCCAGATTTAGACAAAATAAATTTTGCAATTGCAATGAAATTTAGAGCTAAATTTGTTTATAATAGCGCACGGAAATTACCAGTGAGACTGTTATGTTGACCATCGTTCAAGACGCGTTAACCTTCGATGATGTCCTATTACTCCCTGCCTACTCTACTGTTCTCCCAAAAGATGTCTCTCTAAAGACACGCCTGACTCGCGGCATTAACCTGAATATCCCACTTGTTTCAGCAGCTATGGATACTGTGACTGAGTCACGTATGGCAATTGCGATGGCACAAAATGGTGGTATCGGTATTTTGCACAAGAACATGGATATTGCTGCCCAGGCCGCAGAAGTACGCCGTGTGAAAAAATTTGAAGCCGGTATGGTGAAAGATCCGATCACAGTTACCCCAGAAACTACAGTACGTGAACTGATCGCTGTGACTCAAGCGAATAACATCAGCGGTGTGCCCGTAGTTAAAGACGGTAAAGTGGTGGGTATCGTGACAGGCCGTGATACACGCTTTGAAACCAATCTGGAACAGCCGGTCAGTAATATCATGACAGGTCAAGACCGTCTGGTGACTGTGCGTGAAGGCGAATCGAAAGAAAACATTCAGGCCTTATTGCAAAAAAACCGTATTGAAAAAGTGATCGTTGTTGGCGAAAACAACGAATTAAAAGGCTTGATCACGGTGACTGATTTCCGTAAAGCGGAACTTTATCCAAATAGCTGTAAAGATGATTTAGGTCGTCTACGTGTAGGTGCAGCAGTCGGTACTGGCGCTGAAACACCAAGCCGTGTAGAAGCACTGGTTGATGCTGGTGTAGATGTGATTGTTGTGGACACTGCACATGGTCACTCTGCGGGTGTGATCGAGCGTGTACGCTGGGTGAAACAGAACTACCCACAAGTTCAAGTGATCGGCGGTAACATCGCCACTGGTGATGCTGCGCTTGCATTACTTGATGCGGGTGCGGACGCAGTGAAAGTAGGGATCGGTCCTGGCTCAATCTGTACGACTCGTATCGTGGCTGGTATTGGTATGCCACAAATCTCTGCAATTGATTCTGTTGCACGTGCATTGAAAGAACAGATTCCATTGATTGCTGATGGTGGTATCCGTTTCTCTGGCGATATGGCCAAAGCGATTGGCGCTGGTGCAAGTACCATCATGGTAGGTTCATTAATGGCGGGTACTGAAGAAGCACCGGGCGAAGTTGAATTCTTCCAGGGCCGTTACTACAAGGCTTACCGTGGTATGGGTTCTTTGGGTGCGATGGCTGGTGCGACTGGTTCTGCTGACCGTTACTTCCAGGACTCTAAAGCCGGTGCTGAAAAACTGGTTCCTGAAGGTATTGAAGGTCGCGTACCGTACAAAGGCCCAATGGGCAATATCGTGCATCAGATGATGGGCGGTCTGCGTTCTTCTATGGGCTATACCGGTTCTACAACCATTGATGATCTGCGTCAAAATGCCAAGTTTGTGAAAATCACATCTGCCGGTATGTCTGAGTCTCACGTGCATGATGTAACCATCACTAAAGAAGCGCCAAACTACCGTATGGGCTAACTTTCGCTGATTGTTTACTCTAAAAAAGCCGTCATCCTCATGACGGCTTTTTTGTTTTGGTGTACAGTGTTGCACAATGAAAAAGGATGATGTAAATCACCCGCTAAGAAGTGAGACAAAGCATGAGTTATTTTGGTACCGATGGTATTCGTGGAAAATTTGGTGAGTTACCGATTACACCTGAATTTGCCCTGAAATTAGGTTTTGCGGCAGGAAAAGTATTAAAACGAAATAGCAAAAAAAACAAACCATTGGTGGTACTGGGTAAAGATACCCGTTTATCGGGTTATATTCTGGAATCTGCGCTACAGGCAGGACTCAATGCGGCAGGTGTTTATGTGCATCTGCTTGGACCTTTGCCAACGCCGGCCATTGCCCATTTGACCCGTGCTTTGCATGCCAGCCTCGGCATTGTCATTTCTGCGTCACATAACCCATATTTTGATAACGGGATTAAGTTTTTCTCGAGTGAAGGCAAAAAACTGCCTGATGCTTTGCAGGATGAGATCAACCAGGAGCTGGAAAAAGAACTGGTGATAGAAGATAACGCGAACTTGGGTAAAAGTTTCCGCGTGAAAGATGCCAATGGCCGTTATATCGAATTCTGTAAATCAACCTTCCCATACCATTTAGACCTGAATGATTTAACCATTGTTGTTGACTGTGCCAATGGTGCAGCTTACAGCGTTGGCCCTGCGGTTTTCCGTGAGTTGGGTGCAAAAGTCATTTCCATCTATGACGAACCGACTGGTCTGAATATCAATGAGAACTGTGGTTCGACTCATCCAGAAAATCTGCAAAAAGCAGTGGTTGAGCATGGGGCTGATTTAGGCATAGCCTTCGATGGTGATGCAGACCGTGTGATCATGGTCGATAAAAACGGTGAGCAAATTACCGGCGATCATATTTTGTATATCCTCGCGACTCAGGCAAAAAACAAGCCGGCGGGTATCGTCGGTACCTTGATGAGCAATATGGCGCTGGAACTGGCGCTGGAAAAAGCCGGAGTAGAGCTGCTACGTGCTAAAGTCGGTGACCGTTATGTACTGCAAGGTCTGGAAGAAAAAGGCTGGTCGATTGGTGGTGAGCCATCAGGCCATATCCTGACTTTAGACAAGAGCACCACAGGCGATGCGATTATTGCTGCGCTGCAAGTCTTAACCGTGATGGTCGAGCAGAAGAAAGCACTGCACGAGTTAGTGGCTGATTTTAAATTATTGCCAAATGTCTTGGTGAATGTACGTCTGAATACCATGTTTGACCCGTACTCAGTGCCTGCTTTGACCGCAGAATTTAACAAAGCTGAAGAGCAGCTCAAAGGCCGTGGCCGTTTACTGATCCGTAAATCAGGGACTGAACCGGTGATCCGTGTCATGGTTGAGGGTGAGGATCTTGCAGAGGTGACCACACTGGCAAATTCATTGGCTGATGCGGTACGTGCCAACGCCGCTTAAATGGGGGAAGAGTAAATGAGCGATCTGATTAAGGATCTAAGCGAACTGCGTCTGAACTATCAAAAAGGCGAGCTACACGAAGATCAGGTCAATCCCAACCCGCATATGCAGTTTTTGCAGTGGTTTAACCATGCACTTGCTGCACAGCTGCATGAACCCTATGCCATGTCATTGGCAACCGCAAATGCACAGGGTCGTCCGCATGTGCGCACAGTGTTGCTGCGTGGTGCCACTGAAGCGGGTTATGATTTCTATACCAATTATGATAGTCAGAAAGGTCTGGATCTGGCCGAAAACCCGTATGCAGAATTACTGTTTTACTGGCAGGAACAGGAACGTCAGATCCGGATTAGCGGAAAGGTAGTTAAAATTTCGGAAGAAGAATCAACTGACTATTATCATAAACGTCCACGTGAAAGTCAGATCGCTGCTCATATCAGTACCCCGCAAAGCGGTATGGTTGCGAGTCGTGAAGAACTACAGCAACGTTTCTGGGATCTGCATCAGCAGGTCGCCAATCAGGAAGAGCTGGATAAACCGGGATTTTGGGGCGGCTATCGTTTGCAGCCAGATTATTATGAATTCTGGCAGGGCCGTCCAAACCGTTTACATGACCGCCTGAGTTATGAAAAAATCGATGGGGCGTGGAAACTACAACGATTGATGCCATAACAATGCCTAAACTTGAAATCAAGCAAAGACCTTTACTGACACGCCCTGAATCTTTTCAGGGCGTGCCTTCATTTGTAGCTGACATTCTGGCACGCCGTGGTGTGGAATCTGAACAGGAGCTGGAGCTTAAACTCAAGCATCTGTTGGCTCCGACCATGAAAGGCTTGCCGGAAGCAATTCAGCTAATTGATCAGGCTATAGATACTGGCCAGAAAATCGTAATTGTCGGTGACTATGATGCTGATGGGGCGACCAGTACAACACTGATGGTTTTAGCCCTGCGTGATATGGGTGCCCATGTTGAGTATCTGGTTCCTGATAGGTTTAAGTATGGTTATGGCCTGACACCTGCGATTGCAGATCTGGCTTTTGCCAATTTTACGCCGGATCTTTTAATTACGGTGGATAACGGGATTTCCAGTCATGAAGGTGTGAAGCAGGCGCAGGATCATGGTATGCAGGTGATTATTACCGATCACCACTTAACCACCAAGCCTACACCTGCAGCAGAAGCTGTAGTCAATCCCAATCAGTTAGGTTGTGATTTTCCAAGTAAGGCCTTGGCGGGAGTGGGGGTAGCTTTTTATGTCTTGGCGAATCTATCGACTCATCGTAAAAAGCTCGGTAAATCTTCAACGGTTATTACCAATTATCTGGATCTAGTGGCTTTAGGCACTTATGCAGATGTTGCAAGTCTGGACTATAACAACCGTATTCTGGTGGATGCTGGCTTAAAACGGATTCAGCAGCATCTTTGCCGACCTGGTATCAGTGCTTTGCTGGAAATTGCTGGTCGTGATGCTGCCACGCTCAAAGCGCAGGATCTGGGTTTTGTACTTGGTCCACGTATTAATGCAGCGGGTCGTATGGAAACCATGGATATCGGGATTGAGTGTTTGCTCGCTTCGGATCTGGCAACCGCTTATCCACTCGCAGAACAGCTGAATAAACTGAATGTCGAACGTCGTCAGGTAGAAGGCAAAATCAAGCAGGAAGCTTTGACTGAACTGGAAAAAATCCAGCTCGATGAGAATACTTTGCCTGCCGCACTGATCATGTTTGAACAGCACTGGCATCAGGGTGTGATCGGGATTGTAGCAGGGCGTTTAAAAGAACAGTTCCATCGTCCAAGTATAGTCTTTGCTGCTGATGAAGATGGTATTCATATCAAAGGTTCAGCACGTTCCATTGAAGGGATTCATATCCGGGATAGCATTGAACGGATAGCAGAGCAGTATCCGCATCTGGTCAGCCATTTCGGTGGACATGCGGCCGCAGCGGGATTAACCATTAAAAAGCAGCATTTTGCTGAATTTAAACAGGTCTTTGAACAGCTGATTGCAGAGATGGATGAAAGCCTATTTACTGCTACGCTGTGGACTGATGGGGAACTACCGGCATCAGCTTTCCAAATTGAAACAGTCGATTTACTGCAAAACTTAAGTCCATGGGGGCAAAAGTTTCCTCAACCAATTTTTGAAGGCATCTTTAAGATTCTGGATTACCGCTGGCTCAAGGATGTACATCTGAAATTACGTGTTGCTTTAGAGAGTGGACAGGTTATGGATGCGATTGCCTTTAATGCTATCGATAAATACAAATTTGATCCAATGAAGCAGCATGTACGTCTGGTCTATGAACTGGATAAAAATGTCTTTAATGGCAATGTCAGCCTGCAAATGCGAATTGCTCATCTGGAGCAATAAATTATTCAAATAAAAAAACCGCCCAATTGAGCGGTTTTTTTAACTTTTAATCTTGCAGATTAGAAGCGGTATGCGCCACGTACACCAAAGATATTGCCTTCGTCAGCAAAATCAATTGAACCTTCTAGGCTAACTTGCTGATTGAAGAATTTCTTCGCGCGAATAGTGAAGACATCACTATTATCAATATCGGAATCAGAGTAACCCAGACCAACGCTGAAGGTTTTGTCTAAATATAAATCTGCGCCGAGGCTATAAGCATCAAGATCACCGAAGCTTGCACCACCTTCAAAGTTCATGTCATATTGACCGACTTGAGTAACATATTTGGCACGTAAGGTTGGATCTACATCATCGCCTGCGTCATTGTTATAACCAGCTAGGCCAACAGCCAGTAATAGACCAGGAACCGGTAAATAACCTAATTCTGCTGAGTATATAGTTGTGTCATCATCACCAATTGGTGTATCAGTAGATGATTGACCAATATTACCACTTACATAAAAATCTGAATTTGGAACAAAATATTCAACACCTACATTAAATGTAGTCACATCAAATAAATCATAATCAATATAAGAAACCGCTGCATTAATATTGCTTGCACGATTTAAAAATGCTGCTTCATTAAGAGGCGAGTTCTTAACTTGAACTGGATTGAAGTAGTAAGTTCCATCAATTGCGAAACCAGTAGAAGTATCCCCATTGTCTGGATCAACCAGAGCAATCGTACCGCCTACTTCAGCTTGATAAGCGTGAGCAGTTCCTAGGCTAGCAATAAGTGCTGTAGCAAGAGTAAGTTTCTTAAGCATTTAGAGTCCTCTCTTTGTTATAAAAATATGACTGTTTGATGAACAGTTGTAACAAATTGTACAGATAATAATCGCCCCGTCAATGTGCAAAAACTACCTAAATGCTTGTTTAAAGTGCAATAAAAAACCCATCCGAAGATGGGTTTTTTATAATGAAATTTCTTAGTTTGGATTAGAAGCGGTATTTCGCAGCTAGACCAAATTTGTTGTAGTCTTGGTTACCAATTTCACCAAAACCTACACGACCTTCCAAGCTTACTTGTTCATTAAAGAATTTACGTGCACTTACACCAAATTCATTTGAGTCATAAGGGCCATTGTCTTTGCTTTGATAATCAGCACCAACACTTAAAGTTTTGTCGATGAAGTAGTCAGCTTTTAAGTTGTACTCATCTAGGTCGCCAAAGGCAGCGCCAGCTTCAAGGTTAATGTCTTTACCATTGCTTAAGGTAGTCACATATTTAGCACGTAAAGTTGGATCTACACCGTCATCATAGTCATTGTCATAACCTTTCACACCTGCTGCAATTAACAGACCTGGTGCAGGTAAATAACCGACTTCAGCACTATAAACGGTTTCGTCAAAATCAGGTGCATTGTCGTATTTAGAATCATCACGACCTACGCTACCACTCAAATAAAAATCTGAGTTTGGTACGAAGTATTCAGCACCTACACCATAACGGTGACGTTCTGAAGAGTCGTAATCATCATATTGATATTGAGCTTTCACATTACTTGCACGATCAAGGAAGGCTGCTTCGGCTAATGGTGCATTACGTGTTTCAACTGGATTAAAGTAGTATGTGCCATCAACACCAAAAGAGCCGCTTGAGCTACCATTATCCGGGTCTGTTAGGCCTGCAGATGCACCCACTTCTACTTGATAAGCATGAGCTGCTGTACCTGTAAGAGCTACGGCTGAAAGTAATGCTGAAGCGATTGCTAGTTTTTTCATGCGGATACTCCCCTCTGAAAATATGGCTAAAATTAATACACTTTTTGTTACAACTTTAAGTCTAGACCAATTCCAATAATCGTCAATCAAAGGAAAGTTACTACATTGTGAGTAAGGTAATATTATGTAATTTTCATTTAATAACTAATTGAATTTAAAAACTAAAAATGAAATGTTTTGTTTTATTAAAAATGTGTAGATATTGTGGAATGTATTGAAAATGCTATTTTTTATCTTGTTTTGTATGGGTTTTAGGGTTTTAAAATGAATCAAAAACCGAGTATAAAAATACAGCGAAATATATTTAAGAATAGAATGAGAAAGTATTAAAAATAATATTTAGCTATTTTATCAAGCTGACAAATTTTGTAATTAAAAAATGTGCGATTAATATTTTCTTACTTAGCTTTAAAGATGGATTTATCGCTATAAATTGGCGAAATAGACTGTGATATAATATTGACCTAAGAATTTATACCTAATTTTGATTGAGAGAAATTCACGTGGAAATTAATCCGTATCTAAACCAATTAAAAGACTTAAACGAACGTGGTCAAACACTACGGGGGTATCTTTGACTACGATCTGAAAAAAGAGCGTTTAGAAGAAGTCCTGCGTGAATTAGAAGACCCGGCGATCTGGAATGACCAAAGTCGTGCTCAGGCCATGGCCAAAGAAAAAGGCGAGCTTGAAAATGTACTGAATGTACTGGACGGATTAACGACCCAGCTCGAAGATGCCCAGGCAATGCTCGACCTTGCGGTTGAAGCAGATGAAGAGGCCATGCTTGAAGATGTGCAGGCTGAGCTGAATGCGGCTGAAGAAGAACTGGCGAAGCTTGAGTTCCGTCGTATGTTCAGCAACCCGATGGATCCAAACCCTTGCTATGTAGAAATTCAGGCAGGTTCAGGTGGTACCGAAGCACAGGACTGGGCGTCTATGCTGCTACGTATGTACATGCGCTGGATCGAACGTCATGGTTTTAAAGCTGAATTAATGGAAGAATCTGACGGGGATGTCGCTGGGATTAAATCTGCGACGATTCGTGTCGAAGGTGAGTATGCCTATGGCTGGTTACGTACCGAATCTGGTGTACACCGTTTAGTACGTAAATCACCCTTTGACTCGGGCAACCGTCGTCATACGTCATTCTCTGCCGTGTTTGTCTCACCTGAAGTGGATGACAATATCGAAATTGAAATCAATCCTTCAGATGTCCGTACCGATACTTACCGTGCGTCAGGCGCGGGTGGTCAGCACATTAACAAAACTGACTCTGCAGTGCGTTTAACCCATATTCCAACCGGTATTGTGGTGGCATGTCAGAACCAGCGTTCACAACATGCCAACCGTGACCATGCCTGGAAGCAATTACGTGCCAAGTTATATGAGCTGGAAATGAATAAACGTAATGAAGCTGCACAGGCATTGGAAGATTCCAAGTCTGATATCGGCTGGGGTAGCCAGATCCGTTCTTATGTCCTTGATGACTCACGTATCAAGGATTTGCGTACAGGGGTAGAAACCTCCAATACTGGCGCAGTTCTGGACGGTGATCTGGACAAATTTATCGAAGCAAGCCTGAAACAGGGCCTGTAAGAAATCGTTTAAAAGCTGGCGTAACAAAGCTTTAACAGACTGTGACTCTTATATCTAAATTATTCGATATATAAATCGAAAAAATACGATATAATGGTCGCAGATGCTGAATGAAGTTTCGTTGCGCCACTGATTGTGATGTGCCTATGGACCTTGATCTAAT
Organism: Acinetobacter variabilis; assembly: GCF_000369625.1. Classification (GTDB taxonomy): domain Bacteria; phylum Pseudomonadota; class Gammaproteobacteria; order Pseudomonadales; family Moraxellaceae; genus Acinetobacter; species Acinetobacter variabilis. Next base: position 441,907 of record NZ_KB850111.1, on the reverse strand, counting down.
TTTTAAAGCCTTAGCCAATCCGACCCGTCGACAAATTCTGGAGTGGTTAAAATCTCCGGAGCAATATCTGTCTGCGGAAGAGTGTGGTGGCTTTCAACGTGGGGTCTGTGCAGGTCAAATTGAATGTTTGGGCCAGGTTTCCCAGTCCACCATGTCCAATCACCTGTCGGTATTACAGCAGGCTGGCCTGATCACTGCGACCAAGCATGGACAGTGGTCATATTTCTCCCGCAATGAAACTTTGATTCAGCAATTTATCGAACACCTACAACAACACCTTTAACAGGTGGGAGTAACGATGGCTGAATTAAATTCTCCTTTAACGCTCGGTGCGTTAGAGCTTAAAAACCGTGTCATCATGGCGCCGCTGACCCGTAGCCGCGCAACTGCTGATCGCGTTCCAACCCCAATGATGGTTGAATACTATGCGCAACGTGCAAGTGCTGGCCTGATCATTTCTGAAGCTACAGTGATTTCTGAAGAAGCCAATGGCTATTTAAATACTCCAGGACTGTTTACCGATGCTCAGGTCGAAGGCTGGAAAAAGGTCACTCAAGCGGTTCATGAGAAGGGCGGTTTAATCATTGCCCAGCTTTGGCATGTTGGCCGTGTATCGCATCCGGATCTGTTAAATGGTGAAACACCAGTCTCTGCAAGTGCAGTACAACAGGCGGGTCATGTCAGCTTGTTACGTCCAAAACGTCCATACGTTACGCCGCGTCCTTTGGAAGTTTCTGAAATTCACACGATTACCGAGCAATACAAGCAAGCTGCGATTCGTGCTAAAGACGCCGGTTTTGATGGTGTTGAATTACATGCTGCCAATGGTTATCTGATTGATCAGTTCCTGCAAAGTAAAACCAATCAGCGTGAAGATGAATACGGTGGTTCAGTGGAAAACCGTACACGGTTCCTGCTAGAAGCAACTGATGCACTGATTGAAGTATGGGGTGCGGATCGTGTAGGGGTGCATTTTGCGCCGCGTGGCGATGATCATGACATGGGTGATAATGATCCACGTGAAACATTTGGCTATGCCATGGAGCAGCTGGGCAAGCGCAAGATTGCCTTCTTCTTTACTCGTGAATATCTGGCTGAAGACAGTATTTCTGAATATATGAAGGAGCGTTCAGGTGGAGTACCTTATATTGCTAATATGCAGCTGAGTCGTGAAGATGCGATTGAGCTACTGGCAGCTGAAAAGGCAGATGCAGTCGCATTTGGTAAAGCCTACATTGCGAATCCTGATCTATACGAGCGTCTGCTTCAGAATGCACCGCTGAATGAGCTGAAAATGGAAAATATGATCGGTAGTCAGGTGGCTGAAGGTTATATTGATTATCCAACTTTGGCAGAAGTTAAGGTATTAAGCACCATAGAATAATTCGAAATAAGAGCCACATCGATTAACATGTCGATGTGGCTCTGTTATATTTTGCCGATTGAATCTGTTTTGGGGCGCAATGTGGCTACTCCATTCTGGTATAACGCAGCCTTGGCGCTAGCGAAACCGCTTTATCAATCCCGTATACGTAAACGTGCGACCAGTCCGGAACAATTACAACAAGAACTGCTGGAACGTTTTGGTCCTTTCCAGTCCCCTAAAAACCTGCAGGCGATTTGGTTTCATGTGGTATCCGTAGGGGAAACCAATGCCGCTCAACCTTTAATTGAACACTATTTAAAACTTGGGCATCCAGTTCTAGTGACCAATACCACCAAGACCGGGCAGGCACGTGCCAAATCTCTCTTCTTGAAAGAACCTTATTTAGACTTATTCCAGGCTGTATATTTACCAGCTGACCAGAAAACCCTGATTCGTGATTTTTATCAAAAATATCAGCCTAAATTGCTGTTATTGATGGAGACCGAGCTCTGGCCAAATCTGATTGATCAGGCACCGAATTTTAATGTGCCTTGCCTATTACTGAATGCCCGTCTTTCTGAAAAATCCGCCAAAGGCTATGGCAAAGTCAAAGGCCTAACCCGTGGCATGCTTAAGAATTTAACGGCTCTTTTGGCTCAGGATACAGCAACCCAGCAGCGTTATATTGACCTAGGTATCGCTTCAGAAAAAACTCAGGTCTTGGGCAATATCAAGTTTGATATCATGGCACCCCGGCAATTTATTGATCATGCGGCAGGGTTGAGACAGGAATGGTCTTTGCAAGGCCGGAAGATTATTACTCTCGCCAGTACGCATGCACCTGAAGAACAGCAATTGATGTCTGAGCTTAAAGCTGCGTTAGATGCAAATCCAGCATTAGTTTGTATCGTGGTGCCACGCCATCCGGAACGTTTCGATGAGGTGTTCCAAGCTGCACAGTCCTTAGGTTTAAGGACCCAGCGCCGTAGCTTGGGACAGCGCATTGAAGCTGATACTCAGGTTTATCTGGCGGATTCTATGGGCGAGATGTGGCTCTGGTATGCCTTGAGCCAAGCCTGTTATGTTGGTGGTTCTCTAAATGAACCAGGTGGTGGGCATAATATTCTGGAGCCGATTGCGCTAAATGTTCCAACGATTCTGGGTAAAAACTATTTTAACTTTCAGACAATTGTAGATGAGTTTGCGCAGGCGCATGCGGTAGAAGTGGTGCAGGATGCCACGCAGGCGGCTGAGACTTTACTAGAGATTTTGAATAATTCAGCTAAAGCTGAAAGCTTGAATATTGCTGCTCAAAAGATGATGCAGCAAAATCAGGGTTCACTTGAAAAGCATATTCAGGTGATTGATCAATATCTTTGATTATATTCTGATTTGTGAAGAAGCTGATTTTCATGGATTGACTGTATAAGGTTAAAACTAAGCCTTATCTTTATAGATTTAATGCTAGGAACTCTTCTTTCTTTTACTTTTGTTTCGGCAAAAGTAACAAAACCATTTGTCATCCACAAAACTCGTCATATACCATCTTTTTGCAGAGATATCGCAGAACCTATATCAGGCAAAAAGAGTCCTGCCTCGCACAGTTGTGGATGACGTTTCCGCGTATCCAGTGATGGATTTGTTGAGTTAATTTTTTATGAATATCGTCCTGCTTGATCCCCGCCAAACCGAATCTGATCTATGGTCAATTACGTCAAAGCGGCAGCTGGAACATTTGCAACAGCATCTTGAGGTTCAGGTCGGTGACACATTAAAAGTCGGAATTCGGGAAGGGAAACGGTATGTAACTGAAGTTGTCGAAACTTCTGAAAAAGCAGTTTTATTGAAACCGATTCAAGAAGAAGCAGTTCCTGCAAAGCTGCCTGTTACTCTAATTGTAGCTTTACCACGTCCTAAAGTTTTGCGTCGTCTGATCATGGATGCTGTGACCATGGGCGTAGAGAAAATCATTTTATTGCATAGCTATCGGGTGGATAAAAGCTATTGGCAGACACCATTTTTGCAGCAGCTGAATCATTATGTAGATCTTGGTTTAGAACAGGCAGGGGATACGCTTGCTCCGAAAATTGAGCTGTATAAACGCTTTAAACCTTTTGTCGAAGATATCTTACCGGGACTTATTACAGCTGACCGTCCAGCCTTTGTTGCACATCCTTATGCGGAACAGCCGATGCCATACGCACTTCAGCATCCTTGCACGATTGTCATTGGCCCGGAAGGTGGCTTTATTCCTTATGAGGTCGATTTGTTCATAAAAAACGGCTGCCAGGCAGTGAGCCTTGGCAACCGTATTCTCCGTACTGAAACGGCAATTTCGTATGTTTTAGGTCGACTGTTTAGCGCGAGCTGAAGCATCTTCATGGCCATCGCCACGATAGATTTTCACTTCCTGCACCGGATATGGAATCGAAATGTTATGTTCAGCAAAGGCTTGAATTACCCGTTCCTGAACTGCACTGATTGAGGTACCTATGCCTGTTTCAGTGGTATTGACCCACCATAATGCTTTGAGGGTAATCGAGAAGTCTGCCAGTGCAATCACATTGACGCTAAATGCAGGTTGACTCAGGATGGTCGGATCTTTATCCAGAATTGCAGTAATAATATCCTTGGCTTTCTGGATATCATCTTCATAACCAATACCGACCGAAAATTCACAGCGGCGACGGGTATAAGCAGTATTCACCGTGACTGCACTGGTATAGACCGTAGCATTTGGAATTACGATACGACGACCATCTGGCGAGCGTAAAAAGGTTGCACGAATCTGGATATCTTCTACGGTACCCTCCAGACCATTCACGATAATGTCATCGCCAATCTTGAAGGGTTCCCCCAGCAAAATCAGTACGCCTGAGAGCAGGTTCTGGAAAATATCCTTAAATGCGAAACCGATCGCCACCGAACCAATCCCAAGCGCACTCATCAGCTGACCTGGGGTGAAGCCTGGAATTGCAATCACCAGCCCGATTAATACGCCAAAGAAAACAATCACGGTACTACCGACACGGTTCAGCACCAGCACCAGATTCTGTCGGGTATAAGTACGGTTTTCTAAAGTCTTACGGACAAAAAACTTAAATAGTTTTGACAGTAACCAGAAAATGACAATGACTATTAGCGCAATACAGAAATAAGGCACACGCTCCCAGAAACCTTCCATGATCTTATCAATGGTGCTATAGGCATCATTGTACTTGGAGGTATGTTCGATCACGGTTTGGGCAGTTTTTTCAGTCGCTTGATGCAGGAGCTCAGTCGTCCCTTCAGTTACCTGGCTTAAAGTATTTTCTTGCTCAGCCACAAAAACTCCACAATTTAAATTTCGCTTATTTTGCCTCAACTACAGCAAAAAATTAATAACAACGAAATTTATACACAATATATTTATGTAAAACAGACACAACTGTCTTAAAAGAACTCAGTCGTTTTTTGTTTCACTTCACTTGGGATTCTTGAAGGCTCACCTTCACTCATATAAGAGAATAACGCAGTCGTCGCCAACAGGCTCAGTACGGTAAAAATGATTACCAGCCAGGCCACAATTTTTTCCCAGACGGGGCTTGTACGTATCGGGCCATACTGATTGCTGCCTCTTGTTCCCGGAAAAAGCAGGATATAAATCCAGACAAACAGATTGATCAAAGGCACGAAGAATAGCAGCATCCACCAGCCACTGCGTTCTAGATCGTGTAAGCGCCGTACCGTAATCACAATACCGAAATACAGGTAGACCAGCATGATCGCCAAGGCAAACAGGCTGGATAAGCCATGCAGGGAAATTTGCCAGTTTGAATCTACCGATAGGCTGGCAATGTTCACAATATCAATACTTAAACCTAGCGCAATACTGCTGCATAAGAAAATAAACTGTAAAAATGCAGACCAGGCAATAAAACTCAAACGTCCAAATCGGCCCCTGATCGATAAGGGATGATCTGCTGCAGGAAAAGGAGGAGGGAAATAGGAAGGTTCAGTTGAATTCATGGGCAAGATCCTAAGCCTGTATAAAATACAGCGAGAGTGGGCGACTCATTTTATTTAACGATAGCAATATCTAGCTGACTTTGGCCATAGCTGAGCATTATCCGAAGTTATTCTGATTGAATTTGAATAAATAATCTACGACGAAAGCATGATTGTAGGATTTGAAATATGCAGTACATACTGCCATTATGCATAAAAAACAATCAACAAAATGCCATCAAGCTCTCGTGATGAGATAGAACAAGATCAAGGAAGCGAACAATGAAAGAAATCTATCCAGTACCAGCAGAATTTAAGAAAACCGCACGTACCACTGATACAGAGTATTTTGAGCGTTATCAGCAATCCATTGAACAACCGGATCAGTTCTGGGCTGAACAGGCACAGCGCCTGGACTGGATCAAACCTTTTACCCAGGTTAAAAATACCAGTTTTGATAAAGATAATTTTAAAATTGAATGGTTTGCAGATGGCCAGCTCAATGTCAGTGCCAACTGTCTGGATCGCCATCTTAAGGAACATCCTTATAAACCGGCGATTATCTGGGAAGGGGACCATCCGTCCCGTCACAAGATTATTTCTTTTCATGAGCTTTATGATGAAACCTGCCGTTTCGCCAATGTTCTGAAAAAAAACGGGATTAAAAAAGGCGACCGGGTGGTGCTGTATATGCCAATGGTCTCGGAAGCCGCAATTGCCATGCTGGCCTGTGCCCGGATTGGTGCAGTGCATTGTGTGGTGTTTGGTGGTTTCTCACCTGATTCTCTGGCTAGCCGGATTGAGGACAGTCAGGCCAAAATGGTGATTACCGCAGATTCGGGTATGCGTGGTGGTAAAGCCATTCCATTGAAAGCCAATGTGGATGAAGCGCTGAAAATTGCTGGCACCGAATCGGTTGAACATGTCATCGTTGTACATCGCACTGGCAATCCGGTGGAAATGCAACAGGGACGTGATCTCTGGTATCACATGGAAATTATGACCGTGAATGAGATCTGTCCGCCTGAGCCGATGAATGCGGAAGATCCACTGTTTATCCTGTATACCTCGGGTTCAACCGGAAAACCTAAGGGCGTACTGCATACCACAGGCGGTTATCTGACTTATGTGAATTGCACCTTCCGCGAAGTTTTTGACATCAAACAGGATGATGTGTTCTGGTGTACTGCCGATGTCGGCTGGATTACCGGGCATTCCTATGTGCTGTATGGTCCGCTTTCTAATGGTACAACCACGGTCATGTTTGAGGGGGTACCACAATATCCAAGCTGGGCACGTACCGGACATATCGTCGACAAGCACAATGTGACCATTCTCTATACCGCACCAACTGCCATTCGTGCCATGATGCGTGAGGGGGATGCCTATGTGCGGGAAAGTGATCGTAGCAGCCTGAGAATTTTAGGTTCGGTCGGTGAGCCGATTAACCCGGAAGCTTGGAACTGGTATTACTCGGTAGTTGGTGAAAGCCGCTGTCCAGTGATTGATACCTGGTGGCAAACCGAAACCGGTGGTTTTATGATTACGCCTTTACCGGGCGCGACTGACCTGAAACCGGGTTCTGCAACCCGACCATTTTTTGGTATACAACCAGCCATTGTCGATGCAGAAGGCAAGGAAATTGAAGGGGTGGCAGAAGGCAATCTGGTAATTAAAGATTCCTGGCCAGGTCAGATGCGCACCATTTGGGGTGACCCGGGTCGCTTTATTGAAGCTTATTTCTCGACCTATCCGGGAACGTACTTTACGGGTGACGGCGCACGTCGTGATGAAGATGGCTATTACTGGATTACTGGTCGTGTCGATGACGTACTCAATGTCTCAGGCCATCGTCTGGGTACGGCAGAAATTGAAAGTGCACTGGTGGCCCATGAAGCTGTTGCCGAAGCGGCTGTGGTGGGTATGCCGCATGACATCAAAGGTCAGGGGATTTGTGCCTTTGTCACCTTGCAGGCAGGGACTGAAAGTACTGAACAGCTGCGCGGTGAACTGGTAGCTTGGGTACGTAAAATTTTAGGGCCAGTGGCAACGCCAGATGCCTTGTACTGGGCACCCGCTTTACCTAAAACGCGTTCAGGAAAAATTATGCGCCGGATCTTAAGAAAGATTGCTGCCAATGAACTGGATAGTCTGGGTGATACTTCAACATTGGCGGAGCCACAGGTGGTAGATCAATTGATTGCTGAAGTGCAGCGCAATCAAGCATAAGTTTGGGACGTTCAAATACCGGCATTATTTGCCGGTATTTTTGTCTCAGGAATAAGCTCTGCATGCTTTCGAATATAGTGCCAAGCTGCAATCTGCTAAGCTAAAACCATGCTGAACTTAGGTCAAAAGAATGAATGTACGACAACAATATTTAGATCAATCTCCCCTGCAAATTGCCCAGCAGCTGGCAGAAACTTTTGCCCAAACGGCCGCAGTTCGTGACAAGCAGGGCGGTAATCCTAAAGCCGAGCGTGATCTGATTCGCCAGAGTGGCTTGCTGGGCCTGTCCATTCCAAAACAGTATGGTGGTCAGGAAGCAGACTGGCAGACGATTTTTAAAACCATTCAAATCATTGCCCAAGTCGATAGTTCATTGGCACATGTTTATGGGTTTCATCATTTGCTGATTGCAACGGTTCAATTATTTTCCCAACCGGAACAATATGGTCCATGGTTTGAGCAGACTGCTCGGGAAAACCTGTTCTGGGGCAATACCTTAAATCCACTGGACCGTCGTACTACCGCAACAAAAGTTGCTGAAAAAGAATATATTTTTGATGGAAATAAAAGTTTCTGTTCTGGCTCTATTGATTCCGATATTTTACTGTGCTCAGGCTATAACGACGCTGGAAAATTACTCATTGGGGTAATTCCAACAGCACGTAAGGGCGTAAGTTTTCTCGGTGACTGGAATAATATGGGTCAACGTCAGACTGATAGCGGCACCAGTCATTTCGAGCAGGTCAAAATTCATGAAGATGAATTGCTTTTAAATCCGGGTCCACTCAGTACGCCGTATTCAAGCTTACGTCCTTTAATTGCCCAATTGATTTTTGTGCATCTGTTCCTCGGTGTAGCAGAAGGTGCATTTGAAGTGGCCAAACAAACCGTACAAACCCAAAAAGCCTGGTCAAAATCATTGGTAGAAGATGCAGTGAATGACCCCTTTATCCAGAAGCATTTTGCCGATTTTTATGTGCAGCTGGAAAGCGTGCGTTTGCTAGCTGATAAAGCGATTCAAACCTTACAAGCTGCTTGGGATCTGGGCAATGATCTCACTGCTGAACAGCGTGGTGAAGTTTCAGTTGCGATTGCCATAGCCAAAATCGCGGCCACCAATACATCTCTCTATATCACCCAGAATATTTTTCAGGTGATGGGCGCGCGTGCGACCACGGCCAAACTGAATCTGGACCGTTTCTGGCGTAATGTTCGCACCCAGACCTTACATGATCCGGTAGATTATAAATATCAGGAAGTTGGGGAGTGGATCCTGACCGGGAAAGTGCCTGATCCAAGTTTTTATTCTTGATATGAAAATAAAAAGCCTCTGATACTGGAGGCTTTTCATATTAGATGAAGTGATAGTTTCTTCTAAATCTGCTTAAAGGCTTCTATGGCTCGTACACGAGAGGCTTTTAAATCGACAATCGGTTTTGGATAATCCAGTTCCAGATCAGGATTTTTGGCATAAGGTTCATGAATGGATTTGACATCCAGATGCGCCAGTTCAGGCACCCACTCGCGGATATAGTCTCCATTGGGATCAAACTTCAGGGACTGGCTGACCGGATTAAAAATCCGGAAGTAGGGCACGGCATCCATGCCAGTTGACGCACACCATTGCCAGCCACCGTTATTCGCAGCCAGATCGCCATCAATCAGATGCTGCATAAACCAGCTTTCACCCAGTCGCCAGTCGATCAGCAAGTTCTTACACAGGAACATCGCAGTGATCATCCTGACCCGGTTATGCATCCAGCCTGTCGCCAGCATTTGCCGCATGCCGGCATCCACAATCGGAATTCCGGTCTGGCCTTGCTGCCAGGCAACTAGGTCTTCGGGAGCATTGCGCCACTGGATCTTATGGGTATTTTGCTTAAATGGTTGGTGTTTGGAGACACGTGGAAAATCAAACAGAGTCTGTAGATAGAATTCTCGCCACAAGAGTTCATCCAACCAAGTCTGTTGACCCACATCCTCAATCTGGAAATAGCCATCCTGAAAAAGTGCCTGCACACATTGACGAACTGAAACGATACCGATATTCAGATAAGGGGAGAGACGGCTGGTGCCATCAACTGCAGGCAGATCACGGTCGGTTTTGTAATGAGCCATTTTGTCTTCGATAAAATCATCGAGCAGGTCCAAGGCAGTTCGATCTTCCGCAGACCAAAGTTGGGCAGCATGCTCTACTACATAATCTGCCGAGAATTTTTCCAGATCAACATTGATGAAATCAGTAGGTAATTGGATTGGATCTTGAGTTTCAATCTCAGGATAGCAGGCGGGTACATCCAGAATTAGCCGCTCATAGCATTTTTTCTTAAAGGCACTATAGACCTGATACGGTTGATTGGACTGGTTCCGGATACTGCCGAGGGGAAACAGGGTGCGGTCATGATAGACCTCGACCCTGATTTGCTGCTGTTGCAGCAATTGCTGTACGTGAGCATCACGTTCCAGCTCATTGACGCCGACTTCTATATTGGTATGCAGGTTTTCAATCTTCAGGTTTTGACATAGATTCAATATTTCTGGCGCCAAATCTTCCCACAAAGGAATATTCAATATGATAAGTGGGATATTCAGTTGCTGTAGCTGCTGTTTTAAATATTTGAGCCGTCGCAGATAAAAATCAGTTTTGATCCGGGCATCCTGATGCAGTTGCCATTGTTCGGGAGAGAGGACTGCTAATGCAATGCAAGGACCTTGCTGGGTCGCATGCCAGAGTGCGGCATGGTCATGAATACGGAGGTCTTGGCGGAACCAGATCAACTGCATGGGAATAACGTTCTGAATTGGAATTAGATTATTTTATTCATTCCACCTGAAAATTCTGTATAGAAACGTAGACGTAGGCAGAATGATCAGTTAAAAAAACCGCCTATGGTATAAGCGGCTCTTTCATTTTAACGCTGGTGAATATTTTCTAAGGTATCTACCAAGGTACGCGTGGTCTGGTCAATTTCATAATTGACTTCATCACCTACTTTGGCATTTTTCCAGGTGGTCAGACGCAAAGTTTCGGGAATCAGATCAATCGAGATTTCACTATTGGCACGATCGACGCGATTGACGGTCAGGCTGCAGCCGTTCAGACCAATAAACCCTTTTAAGAAAAAGTATTTGATATTGCCATCCGGGATCTGAATGTCGATATGGTAGGTTTCACCGCGATATTCCAGATTTTTAATGATCGCTGTACCTTCGATGTGTCCATACAGATTATGCCCGCCATTTTCTGCACCGACTTTGGCAGAGCGTTCGACATTCACTTCATCACCCACTTGAAGAGATTTTAAGGTAGTGAGAGCAAGGGTTACATCGGAGATATCAAAGTGAATCTGATTTAGCTTCTGATCAATGGTCGTTACGGTGAGGCAGACGCCGTCGATCGCAACACTGGCGCCAATAAAGACATCCTGAAAAAACTGATTTTCGTTGCTCACAACAATAGTAATGAAGCCATTGTCCTGGCGAATATCCACGACTTTTTCCAAGCCTTGTACGATACCGGTATACATAATTTAAATTTCTATCTCATCGAGTTTGGCTTCATTCTAGTCAAGAATAAAGCAGGCGGCTATCTTTATGCCGAGAACACTGTGTTGCATAAAAAAAATCCCTCAAGCCGAGCCTTGAGGGAATGAATCGTTATGCTGAGCATTATTATAGTTTAAACGAGCTCAGCTTCTTGTTCTTTTTGTTGCTGTTCAGCTTGCTGCGCTTCGAGTTCACGCACGAGTGGCAAGACTTTTTTACCGAAGTATTCCACTTCTTCAATAAAGTGCAGGAAGCCTGAAAGAACCAGATCAACACCGACTTTTTTCAGTTCGATGATACGTTCCGCAATCTGCTGTGGCGTCCCGATCAGGTTGGTACGGAAGCCATCGTTATATTGCACCAGATCTTCAAACGTAGATTTGGCCCAGTTACCTTCACCTTCCTTACTGGCTGCACCCGCTTCACGCGTTGCCTCACCGAAAGATTTCACCGCCTGAACATTGGCTTTGGCCACGATTTCTCGCAGTACTGCTTGCGCTTCCTCTTCGGTATCACGTGCAATCACAAACGCATTCACGCCAATCTTTACAGAGTGGTTGTTCGCTTTGGCTTTTTCACGAATATCATCGATCTGTTTTTTCAGCTCTTCCGGCGTATTGCCATTGGTGAAGTACCAGTCAGACACGCGAGATGCCATATCACGTGCTGCCCGAGAATTTCCCCCCTGGAAGATTTCAATATGCGGTTTCTGTAGCGGTCTTGGACTCAAGGTATAGTCTTTGAACTGGTAGTATTTACCATCAAAACTGAAATTATTTTGAGTCCAGACCCCTTTTAGGCTGCGAATAAATTCTTCTGAACGTGCATAACGTTCGTCATGTTCCGGCCATTCTTCACCAATTGCATCAAACTCGCCACGGAACCAGCCACTTACGACATTAATCGCAATTCGGCCGTTGGTGAGATGGTCAATGGTGGCCAGCTGCTTCGCTGCCAGCGCAGGCTTCCATGGGCCCGGCAAGATCGCGGCAATCACTTTTAAGCGTTCAGTTATTGCCAGGATGCCGTGACTGAAGCTGACTGATTCATGCTGGTTTTCAGCGTTATAGCCCGCAGTAAAACGGATCTGGGTCAGGGCATAATCAAAACCTGCTTTCTCAGCAGTTTGCGCCAGACGGACATTATAGTCATATCTCCAGTCAGTACGCTGTTCGATGTCGCTGACCACCAGACCGCCGCTGACATTTGGAACCCAGTAAGCAAATACAATATTTTTATCTTGAGACATTATTCTTACCCTCTGAATGAAGCGGCTATTAAGCCACTTGAGTCTTTGGCGCTTTCTTGCTGTGCAAACGGGATTCTGCGGCATCCAGACTTGGCACTGCAGCTGAAGGTAAAACTTCTTCCTGTTCGATTTGCTTGTTGATGCCTAGGTTCTGGTTGGCTTGCTGAGATTTTTCTTTAATGACCTCAGCACGCTGCCCCTTTGCTGGTGCCCATTCAAGGATTGGTAGGGCACGAGCCACTGCCAGAGTAATACGGGCACGAAGTAATTCACTGTGAATGGTGTATTCAGGCGTAAAGTCACGATCTGTGGCATATACCCCGATTGGTAAGGTTTGTGCCTGGAAGAAGCTGAATAATGGGCGTAATTGGTGCTCAAGAACGAGCGCATGACGGTCACTACCACCAGAAGCTGCTAAAAGAACCGGTACATCTACCAGCGCCGTTTGTTCTACGAAGTCAAAGAAATGCTTGAACAGGCCCGTAAATGAAGCGCGGTAAACAGGCGTACCAACAATCAGGGCATCTGCTGCTTCAACGGCTGCCAGATCATCCTGCACGCGTTGCGGTAACTGGTTACGGTAAATTGCACCACCTAAAAGCTGGCCGATTTCGCTAAATTTAATGAAATGTACATTGATTGGCGTCGCTTCACCCAGTTCATCCAGAATGGCTTGAACCAATGCTTCGGTTTTAGATGGGTGATTCAGGCCGCCAGAAACAGCCACGATGTTTAAAGGTTTTTGCTCGGAAAAATGGGACATGTGAAGTACCTAAAAATGGTTAAGCTCGGAATGACCCTATTAATCCCGATTGCCGCAGTAGGTGTAAAATAACGAAATGCTGAAAAGTTATCTGATTTTTCTATATAAGCGGAAAATGTGCTTCTGAAACGGATAGAGCTGGATAAATGGCTGATAACTATATTTATATTGAATAAAGATAAGCTATGCAGAATAGAAATAAATCATATATAAAAAAGTGATGAGAATTAAAGGATTATTGAAATAAGCCAAAATTTAAAAAAATTAAAGAAAAACTCCACATTATTTAAAAAATTGGCGATCTTGCATATCCATAAACTGGCTTGTGTGGTTAGAATAGGAGCTACTGTGCACAAGATCTCTCTCACGTCCTATGAATATTTTAATCGTTGATGATCATCCACTGTTTCGTCATGCTCTGATCCAAGCTGTTCGTTATAGTCTGCCACAAGCGCAGATTCATGAAACTGCAGCAGTCAATGAATTTTATGAACGTCTAGAAAATGGTCCTGAGCCTGATCTTGTCCTTCTGGATTTAAACCTGCCAGGTGCATCGGGCTTTTCTGCTCTGGTCCACGTTCGCGCACAATATCCTTCGATTCCAATTATTGTCGTTTCTGCTCACGAAGAAGCTAGCATTATCCAGCGTGCGATTGCACATGGTGCGATGGGCTATATTCCAAAATCGGCACATCCAAGCCATATTGGTGAAGCAATTCGCGAAGTCCTCGAAGGAGAAATCTGGTTACCACCCAATCTGCCAGCCAACATGAACTTCGATCCGCGTGCTGCAGATGAAACTGCATTGGCAGAACGGATTCAGTCTTTAACACCACAACAGTTCCGTGTCTTGATGATGGTAGCCGAAGGCTTGCTGAACAAACAGATTGCTTATGAACTGGATGTTTCAGAAGCCACCATTAAAGCGCACGTGACAGCAATCTTCCGTAAGCTGGGTGTACAAAACCGTACCCAAGCTGTGCTTGCTATTAATGCCTTGAATATTGAAGAAAAGAAAATGTAAGTGATGCAGCTTACATAATAAAAAAGACCTCAGAAGAGGTCTTTTTTATTGAGAGAATATTGCGGATTAAGCAATATAATCCTGTTTTTGGGTAACATCAGTACAGAACATGGGATTCAGTGCGGATTGCAATTCATCAATTTGTTCTTGAGTGACATAGCCTTTGGAGATCAGATATTCTGCCACGCGGTCATCACGCAGACTCAGGAAAGTCGCATCATAAACACCAAGATCAACAAACAGGGCAGCGGTTTCCAGACTATTGAAACGGTCCAGATAAACTTCATCCTCATACATCAGGAACACATGCTCGTCTGTGCTATTCGGATCGACCTGTAGGTGCTCTGCCAGTTCATGCGGGCAAGTTTTGATAAAGAGCAGATCAGAGAGTTCATCAAATTGGGTCGTGTCCAGACAATCTTCTTCATTCTTTACTTTACCGAGCCACGCTTTAAAGACCAGAACAGCGCCACCACGCAGCAGCATACTCCAGATCTGATGACGGGTTTTTGCTGGTAAATCTTCGGCTTCCGCTTCCAGAGATTCAATCAACTTGTTTTCCTGTTCAGCCAGACGTTCAAATAAACCTAAACCTTGCGGTTTATAGGCATAAGGTTCAAAGACATCAAAATGCAGTTCATCAAAAACTTGCAGGGCTAAAGGAACTGCATGCTGATACAGGGTTTCAAGTGCCTGAATCTGGGTATCGTCGAGTTTGCTGTATTTAAACATTTGTGCCCAGTCGATGCTGGGTAATAAGGCATTAGCACCATATTGGCGATGGAATTGCTGAGTCTGTGCGGGAAGCTGAGCAATTGATTCATCGAGTTTCATTTTTATAACTCCTATCTAGCAGTGCAAATAGACCAGCTGCCAAAAGGATTTAGGCATTGTCAGATGGAAACTGATCGTTTCTTATATTGTCTATTTTTAGAGCTAAGCCTGTTGTATTAAAAATACGACCAAAGTTCTATCTGCCATAAAATAGGATTAAAAATTAATTTAAACAGTAACTTAAATAATTGTAACTAGTTGTACACATGTATATTAATAGATTTGGTGGCTTTTGCCATAGAGAATGCTGAAATGATAATTTTGAGCAATTTATCAGCAGGAATTATGTGAAATTTGGTGCTTTTAGCACATTGGCCTGATTTTTTTGCCAGCCAGGTAAAGAAAGGTATTTATTCAGTATAAAAAATGCCCATTTTTAAATCATTAAAATAGGCATTGAGATGGAAATAAAAAGTTCTAGTTACCGGAGATTTTCAGACCGGATAACCAGGAACGGAGTGAAGCAGGCTTTAACGGTTTTTTCAGCAGGACAATATTTAAATCCTTCAGGCGCTGTGGCAGTTCCGGATCAGAATCTGCGGTAATCAATGCCACCGGAATATCACTACTACGATGTTCCAGAATAAAGTCCAGACCGATCTTGTCCTGGTTTAAATGCTGATCGACCAGCCAGACCTGAATATTTTCCTGCTGGATCATTTCGGCTGCCTGTTCTGGTTCGGTGGCTTTAAAGACCTGATAGCCCCATTTGGTCAATAAGGTCGACATGCCTTCCAGAATGGTTTCATCATTGTCCAGACATAGAATCTTAAAGGCCTTGGACTTCAATGGCACAGCCTGAACAGGGGCGGCAACGACTTTCGGTGCTGCGGTCAACGGTACTTCAATCATGAAGCAGGAACCTTTGCCCAGTTCGGAAGAAACATGAACTGGATAATCCAGTAGTCCGGTCATACGTTGCACGATAGCGAGGCCAAGCCCCAGACCCTGTTCACCCCAAGGCGAAGTATGGCCACAACGCTCGAATTCCTGGAACAGCTTGATGCGCTGTTCTTCAGCAATACCGGGACCGGTATCCCAAACCCCGATCCGGATATGATTTGGCCGGTTGCTAGAACGCAGTACACCGACCACGACCTTACCTTTGGCGGTATAACGTAGGGCATTGCTGACAAAGTTCTGGATAATCCGGCGAATCCATTGTGGATCGGTGTCAATCCAGAACTGGGCATCATGCACTCGCAGTTTGATGCCACGCTGTGCCGCAATGGATTTGAATTGCAGTTCCAGATCACTTAATAAATCATGCAGTGGATAAGCCTGGCGTTTCGGCTGAATCGTACCGCCCTCCAGTCGGGCAATATCCAGCAGGGCTGAGAGCATGCTTTCTGCACCATGCAAAGCACGATCTAGTTGCTGCAGGGTCTTGCGATCTTCTTCGCTTTGTACGCTTTGCTCCAGCGCCGTACTGAACAGACGTGCAGCATGCATTGGCTGTAACAGGTCATGACTGGCGGCAGCAATAAAGCGGCTCTTGGACATATTGGCTTTATCGGCCTGTTCACGCGCCAGTTGCTGTTCAGACAGGGCATCGGCGAGCTGCTGGGTACGATCCTGAACCCGGGCTTCTAGTACCGCTTCATTTTCGCGGAAGGCAGTAATGTCGGCAAAGGTCGTCACGAAACCACCACCTTCAATCGGATTACCCCGCATCTGAATCACGCGGCCATCTTTACGGATCCGTTCAAATTCATGCGCGCTACCGACCTGCATCCAGTGAATCCGTTTACGCACATGTTCTTCAACCGAACCTGGACCACATTCACCGCGTTCAGCGTTATAACGGATCAGATCAGCGATTGGACAACCGACATAAACAATATCTTTTGGGTAGTCGAACAGTTTCAGATACTGGTTGTTCCAGGCGACCAGACACATGTTTTCATCAACCACACTCACCCCTTGGGTCATATGGTCGATCATGGTCATGATCAGGTTCTGGTTAAAACGCTGCCATTGTGATGCCTGATCCAGAATATTGGCGACCTGACCAAGCGCCAGGCCATTATTGACCATCGCTGTAGTCAGCAAGGTACGTGCCGATGCTGCACCAATGGTACCGGCCAGATACTGCTCGGTGAAACGCCACCACATGCCATTGGCACTGCTATTTTCATTCAGTTCCACACTGTTTTGAGCACAGAACTGCTGGAAGGCCTGCATGGTCGGGCCTTCACCGGTAATGCGCTTGGCCAGCGTAATCAGGTCACCAACTTTTAAACGGGCCACATCCTGATGCGAGTAGCTGACATCAGTCGATGGACTTTGTGATGGAAGTGGCTTGGTTTCATAGTAGAAGAAACTTTCCGCCTGAATCTGTTCAGCCACACTTGGGCGGAACATCCGGGAGACCCAGATATATAGGAATGTGTTCAGGCCTAGTGCCCAGACCACACCATGCGTCAGAGGATCAAAAGATTCGAAACCGATCAGGGCTTCAGGGCGTAACCAGTTCAAGCCCAAAGGCCCTTGTTCCAGAAAACTCTGGCTGAACTGCTGATAGGCTTCTGGCAGACTGCGCAAAATCGTTGGTAATAGCAGGGTATAAGACCACAAAGCAAAACCGGTCAACAGACCCGCATACACGCCTTGCTTACTCCCACCACGCCAATACAGACCACCAATCAGAGCAGGGGCGAACTGTGCCACAGCACTAAAAGCCAGCAGACCAAAGACTGAGAGCTGGTCAATATCATTAAAAAAGTTGAAGAACAGAAAGCCCATCAACATCACGGCCAGAATACAGATCCGGCGGGTAAATTTGAGTACCAGTGGTAAACGCTTGTCATGCCGTGAGATCAGGTTTAAACGCCAGAGCGCTGGCATGATCAGGTCATTACTTAGCATGATGGATAAAGCGACTGAAGATACCAGCAGCATGCCGGTCGAGGCCGAGAAGCCCCCTAGGAAGGCCAATAAAGTCAGCCAGTCCTGATTATAGCTAAGCGGTAAAGACAGCACTGCGACATCAGGAATCGCTAGGTATTGAGGTGCCGCATGCAGTGCCCAGCTGGCAATCGGGATAATTGCTAGTGTGGTCAGAATCAGATAAATGGCAAACCAGCGACGTGCACCACGGATATGTTTTTCATCCCGTAATTCAACTACGGCGACATGAAACTGACGCGGTAAACAGATAATCGCCAGTGCAGCCAGCAAAGTCTGTACCCAGAAGCTTTCCGGTACACCAAACAGCTGTACATCATGGAAGGTAGACTGAATATCGCTACTGATCTGAGGCAGATTTTCTGGTGCTTCAAAAATGAAGAAACAGGCTACGGCCAGCAGGGCAAATAGCTTGACGAAGGACTCAAAGGCGACAGCCAGCATCAGACCGCCATGCTGTTCAGTGTTGGCAATCTGCCGGGTACCGAAAATCATCGCCAAGATTGCCAGGACGCCAGTCAGGAACAGTACGCTATTGGTGGTACTGGCAATCCCTGCGGAGGGTTCCAGAATGACCGCCGCACTCAAGGCAATTGCACGTAACTGTAAGGCCAGATAAGGAATGATGGCAATCACCGCCAGAATGGTGACTAGCGAAGCCAGAGGCCCACTTTTACCATAACGTGCAGCGACAAAGTCCGCGATTGAAGAAATGGCATGGTGCTGGCGTACCCGTCCCAGACGGCGCCAGATATCGTAACCAATCGCGACAAAGAGCAGGGGACCAAGATAGATCGGCAGGAAAATAATCCCTTCACGAACCGCAGCACCGGTCGCGCCATAAAATGTCCAGGAAGAACAGTAGACGCCTAAAGTTAAACTAAACAATAGCATGCGGCCACGGGTACTGAGCCGACTGGCATGTTTTTCCCCATAGAAAGCGCAAGTAAAGAGTAAAGTGATATAGAGGGCGAGCACCCCTATGATGAGCCAACTGTTCATATAGCCTGATGTGTACTGTGCATGATGCTATGATACCGCATCATGCACTCAGCAGTTTAAATTGATCATTTTTTAACGACCAAAGTCTAAATTACAAGTCATTCTAAATGTTGTTATTTTGCAACAGTGATAATTCGAATTAAAAAATAGTAAGCCCATGGTGGGGCTACAGGAGTGTAACTATGGATGAGGCACAAGTAGAAAGAATTCTACAGAATCCCAAATTCAAAGAAATGGTACGTAGAAAAAGTACGCTGAGCTGGACCTTAACCGGCATCATGCTATTTGTCTATGTCGGTTTCATGTTGCTTGTTGGCTACAACAAAGAATTTCTATTGTCTTCAATTTCTGGCGGTGTAACGACCTGGGGTGTACCTCTAGGTATCGGTATCATTATTTTGTCTTTTATATTGTGCTGGGTGTATTCCTACATTGCCAATAATAAACTTGATCAGCTGAACAGAGAAGCAATTCAGGAAGTGGAAGCGATTACAAAAGAAAAGGGGCAACACTAAGATGAAAGGGATTTCATATCAAGCGCTTGCAGCGGCAGCGCTGACCTTGCTCAGCTCGGCAATGGTATTTGCTGGACCAGATCTGGGTGCTGCGGAGCAGCAAGCGACCAACTGGCACGCAATTATCATGTTTGTGATTTTCGTTGGAGCAACCTTATTTATTACCAAATGGGCTGCCAAACAAACCACGAATACCAATGATTTCTATACTGCCGGCGGCGGGATTTCTGGTTTCCAGAACGGTCTGGCTATTGCTGGTGACTTCATGTCTGCAGCATCTTTCCTCGGTATTTCCGCGATGGTGTTCCTGTCCGGTTTTGACGGATTGCTGTACTCATTAGGCTTTATGGTGGGTTGGCCAATCGTTTTATTCCTGGTGGCAGAACGTTTGCGTAACCTGGGTAAATTTAACCTGTCTGATGTAGTGTCGTTCCGTCTGGAAGAAAAACCGGTGCGTACTTTAGCAGCATTAAGTTCACTGGTTGTGGTGGCGTTCTACCTGATCGCACAGATGGTGGGTGCAGGTCAGTTGATCAAGTTGCTCTTCGGTCTGAACTACAACATTGCTGTGGTGATTGTTGGCCTGCTGATGATGGCTTACGTAATGTTCGGTGGCATGCTGGCAACGACCTGGGTACAGATTATTAAAGCAGTAATGCTGCTGTCTGGTGCGACGTTTATGGCTTTCATGGTCATGAAAGGCGTAGGTTTTAGTTTCACCAATATGTTTGAACAATCGATTCAGGTTTTCTCTAAAGTACATGACCTGAGCCTTGCAGATGCAACCAAGATTATGGGTCCAGGTAACCTGGCTTCGAATCCGGTCGATGCGATTTCTCTTGGTCTGGCGCTGATGTTTGGTACAGCAGGTCTGCCACATATCCTGATGCGTTTCTTCACGGTAAAAGATGCCAAAGAAGCACGTAAATCAGTGGTTGTTGCAACAGGCTTTATCGGTTATTTCTACCTATTAACCTTCATTATCGGTTTCGGCGCGATTCTATATGTAGCGAATAACCCGCAGTTCCTGGACATTGCGAAAATGGCAATTACAGGCAAGCTAGAGCTGGTGGGTGGTAACAACATGGCTGCGGTTCACCTGGCAGATGCTGTTGGTGGTGACCTGTTCATGGGCTTCATTTCTGCAGTAGCATTCGCAACGATTCTTGCGGTAGTTGCAGGTTTGACCCTATCAGGTGCTTCAGCAATTTCACATGACTTGTATGCAAACGTATTCAAGAAAGGCCGTACTACACCTGAATCTGAACTGCGCATGTCTAAAATTGCGACTCTTGGTCTTGCGATCTTTGCGATGATCCTGGGAATCCTGTTCGAGAAGCAAAACGTGGCTTTCATGGTAGGTCTGGCATTCTCGGTAGCCGCATGTGCCAACTTCCCGGTACTGGTACTGTCTATGTTCTGGAAAGGCCTGACCACACGTGGCGCTGTCATTGGTGGTGTGGTTGGTCTAGTGACTGCGGTAGTACTGATCGTACTGTCTAAAGCCGTTTGGGTAGATACTTTCGCGATTTCAGATACACCAGTCGTTCCTTTTAATGGTCCCGCATTATTTGCGATGCCACTGTCTTTCTTCTGCTGCTGGTTCTTCTCCATTACAGACCGCTCAGTGAAAGCACAAGCAGAACGCAAAGCTTTCGATGCACAGTTTGTTCGTTCACAAACAGGTATTGGTATCTCAGGTGCATCTGATCACTAAGATCTGATGTCCTAAAAAAGCCTCCTGATGGGGGCTTTTTTTATAGCGATAGAATACTTGAGCTACTCAATGAAGAAGACTTTAGGATAGTTTATCTAAAATTAAATACGGCCATTTTTGACTAAGATTTCAATAATTTTTATACAATCCTGTTTCTAACCATTGGCTAGATCATGCTATGTTAAGCCAGCGATAACAATAATGATGTGCGATAGGACATCAAGACAAATCTCATGAAGCACTCTCTGCTACGATTCTGGACCCATTTTAAGTATCTGCCTTCTGCGTGGCTGCTATGCCTACAATTACTGATTCTGACCCTGTCGATGCTGAGTTATGACAGTGTGTCTTATCGCGCGGGTACATGGATGCTAGGGGTGGTGGTCTTGCTGGTAATTGCCAAGGTGATTCGTCAGACTCCGATGTTTACCATTCTGGGACTCATCTTTGTCGCAGGCGCCATCTTCTTTTCGTCATTGATTGTGCTGGGGCTACGCTATACCTGGATCATGATCGTTGCTCATCTGTTTGAAGCCAGCGCCTATTTCAGTGCAGCATATGGCTTGTTACGTTATATGTTTCATGACCGTTATCTGACCAAGGATGAGCTGTTTGCAGCAGGAGCAGTCTTTACACTACTGGCTTGGGGATTCGCTTTTCTCTATAGCATTTGCCAGTTATGGGTGCCTTACAGCTTTTCAGATCCTGAGTTGCAGGCTTATCAGCCGTGGCTGGATCTGCTCTTTCTGAGCTTTAGTGTACAGTCTGCTACAGGATTATCTGATGTGATGCCGGTCAGCCCGGTCGCACGGATGTTGGCCATTATCCAGATGTTTGTCGGGGTGATGTATCTGGCCTTAATAGTCTCGCGTCTGATTGCCTTACAGTATATTTCCCATCTTCCTAAACAGACTCATATACAACATAAGCATAGAAAGCCTGAGGAATAGAACGTACAGAGCTGTATAGCTTGGTTACAGTAACTTAACGGCTTTATTTTCCTGAATATTTTAAAATCTTAAGGTCCAAAACGTATCTTTGATCGTAATTCTCTCGATCAGAATGTTTTTACTTATCAATAATGATTCAAGCCTCCCGGCATTCAATCTATTAAAAAAATGGGGGATCTATGCCTTCCAAACCTTCATCCTGGTTTGCCAATATCAATCCGAATGTCTTCATTAGTACAGTGGTGATTATCGCCATTTTTTTGGGACTGGTAATACTGGCACCTGATTCATTTGACCTGTTGACCAAGCAAATGAATGCGTGGATTACCACTTCATTTAGCTGGTTTTACGTCCTCTCCGTGGCGATCTTTCTGATTGTCCTGATTTATATTGCCCTGTCTGATATGGGGAAAATCAAACTCGGGCCCGACCATAGTCAGCCAAAATACAGCCAGGCATCCTGGTTTGCCATGCTGTTTACCGCAGGCATGGGGATCGGCCTGATGTTTTTCGGTGTTGCAGAACCGGTTATGCATTATGTCACACCGCCTGCTGGTGAACCAGAAACTGTACTGGCCGCGCAGCAAGCTATTCGCGTGACTTTCTTCCACTGGGGCCTGCATGCCTGGGCGATTTACACCATTGTGGGTCTGTCATTGGCCTATTTTGCGTATCGACATAATCTGCCTTTAAAAGTTCGCTCCGCCTTATATCCACTGATCGGCAACCGGATTCATGGCCCAATCGGAGACGGGGTAGATACTTTTGCCACCTTAGGGACAGTATTTGGGGTTGCGACAACTTTAGGTTTTGGGGTGACTCAGATTAATTCGGGTCTGAATTACCTATTTGGAGTTGAGCAGACCCCCAGTACTCAGGTCATTTTGATTATTGCCGTCACTGTAATGGCATCAATGTCCGTATTTTTTGGTTTGGATAAGGGCATCAAACGCCTAGCTGAACTGAATCTGCTGCTTGCCTTACTGCTACTCATCTTTGTTTTTGTTGCCGGTCCAAGCATCTATCTTCTGCAGACCACCATCCAAAATGCCGGCCAGTATGTCTCTAATCTGTTTAGCATGACCTTTAATCTGTATGCCTATCAGCCTAGTGGCTGGATTGGTGGCTGGACCATTATGTATTGGGCCTGGTGGATTTCCTGGTCGCCATTTGTCGGGATGTTTATTGCCCGAGTATCCGAAGGCCGCAGTATCCGCGAGTTTATTGTTGGGGTTCTACTGATTCCTACCGGATTTACCCTGATCTGGATGGGCTTTATGGGTAATGCTGCATTATTCAGCATCATGCATGAAGCCAATACCAATCTGCTTGAAGCAGTACAACGTGACTCCTCTGTAGCGCTGTTCGAATTTTTAGGTAATCTGCCATTTAATTCAGTCACCAGTATTATCGCTACGGTATTGGTTATTCTGTTCTTTGTCACTTCAGCAGATTCAGGATCATTAGTCACGGATTATCTCACTGCTAAAACCGAGAATTCACCGACCTGGCAGCGTCTGTTCTGGACCGTGTTAATGGCTTTATTGGCCATCATTCTGTTGCTGGCAGGCGGGCTGGAAGCCTTGCAGTCGGCTACGATTATGAGTGCCTTACCGTTCACATTCATTATGCTGCTGATTTGCTGGGGACTGATTAAGGCCCTGCATCTGGATGTAACGAAAATGCATGCGCTACAAGCTGCACGCATTACCCCACGAGCCATTCAGAACCCGCGTAGCTGGCAACAGCGACTCGGTTTAATTATGCATTATCCGCATACGCATGATGAAGTACGTGATTATATTGATACGGTGGTCAGCAAAGCCTATAACAGTTTTCAGGCTGAACTGAAACGTCGTCACATCCAGGTGAAAATCTTTAAACTGGAAGATGGGATCGAGTTACGTGTCGATCATCAGAATGAAATGAACTTCATTTATCAGGTCATTGCTACCCAAACTTTAGCACCGAGCTTTATGCCGGATGCAGATTCTC
Organism: Acinetobacter variabilis; assembly: GCF_000369625.1. Lineage (GTDB taxonomy): Bacteria > Pseudomonadota > Gammaproteobacteria > Pseudomonadales > Moraxellaceae > Acinetobacter > Acinetobacter variabilis. Next base: position 417,823 of record NZ_KB850111.1, on the reverse strand, counting down.
CGCAGTCTTATCAGGCAGAAGTCTTTTTAAGGGAAGGAGGACAAAACTATGATGTGATGGAATGGACTCAGGAAGATTTAATCCAGGACATCATTGACCAATATGAACGTCATCTGCACTTTTTAAGTCTGGTCCGTTCTCCAGAATAAATATTTGATCCAATAAAAAAGGACGCTGATGCGTCCTTTTTTTATTCAATCACTAATTCAGAAATTAGAAACGGAATTTAGCATTTAAGCCTACAGTTTGTGTATCACGAACTACAGCATTTTGAGCAAGATTTGCTTCGTAGTTTGAGTTCACATAACTAGCACCTACAGCAACTGCTGGAGTGATGAAGTAGTTTACGTTTGCGCCCCAAGCTTTGTCTGGAGAATTAGCGTAGCTAGATTCCATATAAGATGCACCAACGCTTAATTTAGGGTTGATGTACAAAGTAGTACCTAGGTTGTAAGCAGTATCTTCACCATAAACCAAGCCGCTTTCGAAGCCAAGTGACATGTTAGTGCCGTCAATTGCGCCTACATATTTAGTACGAGCAGTGATTGCATCTTGGTCTTCATCGATTGTGCGAGACTCAAGAGCAGCTTTAGCAACGCCGTTGTTGAACATGTTGAAAGCGTCATAAGAAGTTTGGTCTGCAACGCTTGTGTAACCTACAGCTACCAGGAAGTTAGGAATAGGGAGTACACCTACTTCTAATGCATAACGGTCGCCATTGTCATCATTTTGGCCACCTTTACCATCAGTAATTGTATGGCTATAAGAAGCGCTTGCATAAGCAGGAACAACTTTAGTTGGGATGTAAGCTTCACCTTTCACACCGAAAGTATGAGAAGTCTGGTCTCTATCATCAGCATCTACATCATATTCGCCATATGTATAAGCAGCAGAAACGTTAGATGCCTGGTTGATGAAAGCAGCTTCAGCTAAAGGACCTTTAGAAGCGTCTACATCTTTGAAGTAGTAAGTACCTTGAACAGCACCAGTGAAATCTTTGTCATTTACAGTGTTGTCGATGAACTCTGATTGACCTTGAACTTCGAATTGATATGCTTGAGCACCGGTCATGGCTAATAATAAAGCAGTGGCTAAACCGAGTTTTTTCATGATATTTACCATTTTGTTACAAAAGATGTACAACAGGAACGTATTGTATTGTGACAATTTATTAAGTCAATCCAATTCGAAATCGCTATTTTTTTAAGCTAAATCATTGTATTAATTTTGTATAAAATTCAAGTATCACGCTCGGAAGCCATTTTAGATAAAAACTCTTGTATAACAAAAAGCTAGAATTTAAATATAGATTTTGACTAAAAATTAAGGAGAAATTGTGTGATTATTTAAATCACTTAGTACGATCAATTTTAATTTAATAATCTATTAAAACAATTAATAATCAGTGAGCTAATTCATAAATGTGTCAAGAAGTGCAAGATGTTTGGTGCAACATGTCTATGACTGGATTGCTTAATTTTAGAGCATAATCAGCTCGAGCTTCAGAATGAATGTCTGTTTTTTAAGCTAGATGGGCATGTTTTATAATCTTGACTGAAGCAATCGACTTTACATTTTGGGGGGAATTTTACATAATATGAAAATCAAGTTAGAGTTCACACTTTCATAGTGATTTAGCCTGATTCTCCACATATTTTTGTTTTTATCGGCCCAGCTTTCCCCAAGGTTGGGCTTTTTTTTACCTAAATTTTCTGGAAATCTCAGTTTACGGATTACTTCATAAAAGAAGATGAAAGAACAAGTATAGAAAGCCGTCAAAGATGACTCTTTAATGCACCTTAATGGTGCGTTAATTCGATTTAAAAATAGTCTTGTTCTATAAAATTGCAAAAAAAAACCTCAATTTCTATAAAGAATTGAGGTTTTTTCGCCAAAATTTGCGGGTAAATCAAAAAATCTGCTGAGGAATAATTTAACTCGCCCTAATGCGGTGCATTATGCACCTAATTGTTGCACGTGTAAATAGTTCAGAAAGCGAGTTTTTTAATTTTCTTATATTTTAAATTATGAAATTTTCATTCCTATTTATGTTTTAGTGATAACAAATAGAAAATCCTGAAAATATAAAGAGCTAAAACCTTTAAGAACATAAGAAAAACCTTCTGAAAATCAACGTAATTGGGAAGAAATATTGATGATGAGTAGGTGTTTATTTGTATAATCTATCTACTATTAAATGGGGAGTCCTTGATCTATGTGAAGGACTAAAAATCAAGATGAATACTTTGCGCTCTGAGAAAATCAGCAAACATCTGTACTGGTCGATGTCGATCATTATTTTATGTTTATTGTGTATTTGTATTCCCTTGATTATTGATAGTACTCAACATTATTTGAAATCAAAACAAACCTATCAGCAGCTTGATGCCTTACAACAGGTCACCGATCTCGCCAATAAAATCTCCCGTGAACGGGCACCCGCCAACAAAGTTATGTCCAGTTCGGTTGAGGAATTTGCCAAACATCAGCAGGAGTTAAGCGATTACCGTCAGGAAGTCGATCAACAGATGCAGATGACAGCTCAGGCACTCGATCAGGTCGGTTTTAATCACCTAAGCCAGCAACTTTTATCTGAGTTAAAGCCTAGTCTGCAATATGGGCGTAAGCAGGTCGATCTCTATACTCAGATACCTCGCCCGGAACGTACTGCACAGGAAATGGATCAGGCCATTCTTGCCATGTTTAGTGCCTGGGATAGTAGTCGTAAAATTCTGAAAGGGGTAGTGATTGCCTCTGCGACTCCATCTGCCCGTTTGGATAATTACATGAGTGAAATCCTATTTTTATCTGATCTCAGGGATCAATCGGGTCGGGTAGCGTCAAATGTCATGGCACATGTGACATTTGGAACCCAGATTCCAGAGCAAAACATTACCCGTTCCTTGCAGGTCCAGCATCAGGTACGCTACCTCTGGGATATTATTGATACGCTACAGCCTGTTCAGGACAAAACCGATGAATTTATTCGTTTACATCAACGGGTCGGTACTGAATTTATTCAGCAAGGTTTACCGATTGTGGAGCGACTGATTGAAGATAGTCGACAACAGCGTCCTTATTATTTAACTGGAACTCAGCTGACTGAAGCCATTGTAGATAAATTTACAACAGTGATTGATTTGCAGAACTATTTACTGCAATACACCAAAGATGTGGCGATTAAGGAAATGCGCCACAGTCTGAATCATTTGATCTGGACGGTGGCCTTATCTGGAATTTCCCTGATTACGGCAATTTTGACCATGATTTTTGCGCGTAAACGCATCTTTATTCCTTTAATTCGCGCACGTAAAATTTTATTTGATTTGTCTACTGGATCTGAACGGAAGCAAGCACAATCAAAACTAAAAACAGACCGGCCTACTGAATCCTTATTTACAGCAATTCAAAAACTGCAGCATACGCTGCAAGAGCGTGAAGCATTAGAGTTTCGACTGAAAAATATTGCCCATTCTGATTCCCTGACCGGACTGGCTAACCGTTTTGCGCTCGATGAATATATCCGTTTTATGGAAACGCATCCGACCCAGTTTAAGCGAACCTGCCTGATGATTATTGATATGGATCACTTCAAACAGGTAAATGATCAATATGGGCATATTATTGGTGATCAGGTGATTCAGCTGGTTGCAGAGCGCTTAAAAGCCAATATTCGAGCTTCGGATCTACTGGTTCGCTATGGCGGAGACGAATTTCTGGTCCTGATTGAAAATATCGAGATGCAGCATGCTTTCATGCTGGCGAATAAAATCCGGACTGAAGTCGCTGAGCATTCTATTCTGACCTCAGCTGATGAAGATATTCATGTATCGGTGAGTATTGGGGTGGCGATTGGCGCAGAGTCATGGATTGCGTTACTGGAACAGGCCGATGAGGCGCTATTTAAGGCTAAAGCGAAAGGACGCAATGTCGTGGCTGAGGTTTAAGCCAATTAACTGAATTTTTTAAGCTAAACATTCTGAAGAGTCATAACTTTTATAGTTTATATTGTTAAAAAATAAAGTAAATTTCACTGAAATTTTTAAAAAATATAAAAATTTAGGGGATCTTAAAATGAGTAAAAATTGTATTTTCTGTCAAATGGTAAAAGGGGAATTGCCATGTCATTTAATCGATGAAAATGATGATTTTATGGCGTTTCTTACTATATTTCCCAATACATTAGGCGCAAGCGTAGTGATTCCAAAACAGCATTATTCCAGCTATGCCTTTGAACTGAGTGACCAGGTGCTGAAAAATCTGGTTTTATATACCAAGCAGGTAGCCCTAAAATTGGATCGTTATTTTGATGACGTTGGCCGAACAGCAATGGGGTTCGAGGGATTTGGTGTCGATCATGTGCATGCAAAGCTATTTCCAATACATCAGACTAAAAATACCCATGAAAACTGGCAGCCAATTAATTCTTCGATTGATAAGTATTTTGATGCTTATGAGGGCTATATTTCATCACATGATGGTCGAAGGGCGGATGATCAAACGCTGGCACAATTGGCTGCAAATATTCGCTCAATCGCATAGTCAAAAATAAAAGCCCCTCTTTTTAAAAGAGGAGCTCTCCCTCCTTTGAAAAAGGAGGGTTGGGGAGGATTAAATTATTTTAATAATGGCTTTAAGAATTTCCCGGTATGTGAGGCTTTGACTTTCACGACCTGTTCAGGCGTACCTTCCGCGACAATCATACCGCCACCCGACCCACCTTCAGGGCCTAAGTCCACGACCCAGTCGGCAGTTTTAATCACGTCCAGGTTATGCTCAATCACCACGATGGTATTGCCCTTGTCACGGAGCTGATGCAAGATATCCAGCAGTTTGGCAATATCATGAAAATGTAGACCTGTGGTCGGTTCATCCAGAATATACAGGGTTTGACCGGTATCGCGTTTAGCCAGTTCACGCGCCAGCTTGACACGCTGCGCTTCACCGCCAGAAAGAGTGGTCGCTGACTGACCCAGACGGATATAGCCCAGACCAACCTGATGCAAAGTTTCCAGACGACGATGAATCACTGGAATCGCATCAAAGAAATGCATGGCATCTTCAACGGTCATCTGTAATACATCGGAAATATTCTTACCTTTGTAGTTCACTTCCAGCGTTTCACGGTTATAACGCTTGCCATGACAGGCGTCACACGGCACATACATATCCGGCAGAAAGTGCATCGCTACCTTGATCATGCCATCACCTTCACAGGCCTCACAGCGTCCGCCTTTCACGTTAAACGAGAAACGGCCAGCGGTATAACCACGCGCTTTGGCTTCCGTAGTCTGTGAAAACAGTTCACGAATTGGAGTAAACAAACCGGTATAAGTTGCTGGGTTCGAACGTGGCGTACGACCAATCGGGCTCTGGTCAATATCAACCACTTTATCCAGAAATTGCAGACCATCAATTGAATCAAACTTCTCGGCAGTCAGCGTGGTTGCACCATTCAGCTGAGTCGCTGCCAGTGGCAACAGAGTCCGGTTAATCAACGTAGATTTGCCAGAACCTGAAACACCGGTGACACAAGTCATGATTCCCAATGGAATGGTCAGATCGACTTTCTTCAGGTTATGCCCGGCAGCACCCATCAATTTGATCTGTTCTTCCGGTTTTGGTGGCTGAACCCGTTTTTTCGGTACTTCAATTTTCAGTTTGCCAGACAGATATTTACCCGTCAGGGAATCTTTGTTTTCAGCGAGTTCCTGATAAGTTCCTTCTGCAATCACATGGCCACCATGCACACCGGCACCCGGACCAATATCAATAATATGGTCTGCTGCACGAATGGCATCTTCATCATGTTCGACCACTAAAACAGTATTACCGAGGTCACGTAGACGAATCAGGGTTTGTAACAGGCGATCATTATCACGCTGATGCAGACCAATCGAAGGTTCATCCAGCACATACATCACGCCCATGAGACCAGCACCAATTTGTGAGGCCAGACGGATACGCTGTGCTTCACCACCAGACAGGGTTTCAGCAGAACGGGACAGGCTCAAATAGTTCAGACCGACTGATACCAGAAAGTGCAGGCGTTCACGAATTTCCTTAAAAATCTTGTCCGCAATTTCACCGCGGGCACCTTCCAGATTAATCCCCTGATAATAGCTTTCTGCATCACCAATCGACATGCGGGTAACGTCGGCAATGGTTTTGTCCAGAATTTTCACATTACGCGAGATTTCATTCAGACGTGAACCATCACAAGCATCACAAGCGGCATTGGATAGATACTGCGCCAGATCATCACGGACATAATTACTTTCGGTTTCGCGGTAACGACGTTCCAGATGCGGCAAAATACCTTCAAAGGGCATCACCCGGTTATGACGACGACCACGTTCATCAATATAGCTCAGGTCAATTTTTTCTTTGCCGGTACCGTACAGGAATTTCTTCTTGGTATTGGCATCCAGTTCATTCCAAGGCGTTTCCAGAGAAAAGCCAAAATGCTCAGCTACTTTTTGCAGCATGCCATAATAATATGGACGCTGACGGTCCCAGCCACGAATCGCACCCTGGCTGATGCTGACCTCCTGATTGGGAATCAATTTGTCCGCACTGAAATGGCTACGGGTGCCCAGACCATCACAGACCGGGCAGGCACCGAAGGGATTGTTAAATGAAAACAGGCGTGGCTCCAGTTCAGCCACAGCGCGGTCACATTCCGGACAGGAGTGTTTGGCAGAAAACACGCGATCATCATTTTCGCCTTTCATCCAAGACAAAATCGCGATATCACCACCGAGACGCAGTGCAGTTTCAAAACTTTCTGCAATCCGGTTACCGAGATCATCACGGACCTTAAAGCGGTCAACCACGACTTCAATAGTATGTTTTTTCTTTTTGTCCAACTCGGGTGGCGGATCAATTTCCATGATCTCGCCATCGACACGTGCACGTACAAAGCCTTGGCTTTGCAGTTGTTCAAATAGCGCTGTGTACTCACCCTTACGTTCACGCACGACAGGCGCTAGCAATAACAGTGCAGTACCTTCTTCCAGTTCTTTAACCGCATCGACCATTTCAGTTACGGTCTGTGCCACCATAGGCAGGTCGTGTTCCGGACAGTAAGGTGTACCTACGCGTGCATAGAGCAGACGTAAATAGTCATAGATTTCGGTAATGGTACCTACAGTCGAACGCGGATTATGGCTAGTCGATTTCTGTTCGATAGCAATGGCCGGGCTTAAGCCCTCAATCGAATCAACTTCCGGCTTTTCCATTTGCGAAAGGAATTGACGCGCGTAGGCAGACAGAGATTCTACATAACGGCGTTGACCTTCCGCATATAACGTATCGAATGCCAGTGAGGACTTACCTGAACCAGACAGTCCCGTAATCACCACAAACTTGTCGCGTGGAATATCAAGGTTCACATTTTTCAGGTTGTGGGTACGTGCACCTCGAATACGGATGTGACTTTGGCTCATGCAATGATCCTAGAAAATTCATCAAAAACCTTTATATGATACCGAATGAAAAATGTTCAAGTGCAAATAAAAGTATTTTAAACGTCAAGTTGTGTCGGATATTGGTCAAAAGATCAGTACTAAAGCAACTGGGTAAAAACGTGGAGTGAATTTGCTTTCTTCAAAACGTCTAGTGGGTTAAATTTTATGATGTATACCTACATCGAAATTAGCTTCACTTTTCATCATTTATGGTTTGGCTTAAAAATAAAAAAGCCCTGCATTGGACAGGGCTCAGTGAATAGACACTAAAATTAATCATCCAGACCCGGCCACTGGCGTTGTTCATAAGCACTATCCCAGAACAGCCATTCCAGACGTGCTGCATGGGTATAGGTCTGATGCATTTTTTCCAGAGTATCAGCATCGACCCGCGCTGCCACCCGATCCACAGTGGCAATTACATTGCGTACCGCTGTATGAAAATCTTCACCGGCATAGGTATCAATCCAGGCCTGATACGGATTATTCGGCGCTGCCTTATCGACAATATCCTTACCCACTTCCGCATAGATCCAGAAACATGGCAAAAGGGCAGCCAGAACCACCGGATAACTTTCTGCCCAAGCCGTTGCCTGTAAATAAGAGGTGTAATGATGGCAGGCCAGAGTCAAAGGTGTATTTTCAAATTGGGTTTTGCTGATGCCAAAATCCTGCATAAAGCCATCATGCAGGCTACGTTCGACCACAATGGCAGTTTTAGCGGCTTCACTAAACTGGATCACGTCATCTGCTTCAAAAGCTTTGGCTGCACAGACCGCCAGCGCACGACCATAGGCCAGTAAATAATGCGCATCCTGAATTACATAATGACTAAAAGCTTCACGGTTTAATGTTCCCTGCGCCAGTTGCTGGTTAAAAGGCAGCGCCAATGTCTTTTGATAAAGTCCGAGATTACGTTGCCATACGTCTTGAGAGAAACTCATACTGAAATCCTTAGCAGTTGAAGTCAAAACATCCAGCACTATAGCAAAGATGAATCTGTTTAAAAGATCAGCAAATCTGAAAAGCAGAAAATACCTAAAAATGGTTCAGGAAGTGCTTTGGTTTATGCGGCAAAAGTTTCATAATTGGGACAACTTTTAGTCTTAGTATTTCTCTACGTTTAAAGAAATGCATTTAATGAAATTTATCTAAGGTCGATATATATGTTGAAACATTTTGGTTTCTCAATCGTATTTTCGATCGTGTGCCTTGGTTTGTCTGCTTATTGGGGATTTACCCATGGTCCGGAAGCGGGCCTGCAAACCATGTTCACAGCACTGACCATCACCGCTATTCTGGCGATTATGGAAGTGTCGTTGTCGTTTGATAACGCGGTTGTCAATGCATCCGTCCTGCGCGGTTGGGATCATTTCTGGAAAATGATTTTCCTGACAGTCGGGATTCTGGTTGCAGTTTTCGGGATGCGCCTGATTTTCCCGGTGGTCATTGTGGCCGTGACTGCGGATATGGGCTTTATGGAAGTGGTGCAGCTCGCCTTAAATGCACCAAAAGAATATTCGGCCAAACTGATGGCACATCATGCCGAGATTTCTGCCTTTGGTGGCGCTTTCCTGATGCTGGTATTCCTGAACTTCTTCCTGGATGAAGAAAAAGATACCCACTGGTTCCGCATGCTGGAACGCCGTCTGGCGCATTTGGCGAACGTTCCGGCGATGTCAGTGTTTATTACCCTGATTGCCTTATTAATCATGGATTTCCAGGTTGAAGAAGCGAAACGTCTGGATGTTATTCTGGCTGGGATCTGGGGGATCGTGATTTATATCGGGGTACAGGTCCTAAGCCATATGCTGGGCGGGGAACCGGAAGTAGACGAAGAGGGTAATGCCGTTCGTCACGATGCTGAAGGTGTACCGACTGGCGTGGTAAAAGCTGGCTTTGGTGGTTTTCTTTATCTGGAAGTACTCGATGCATCTTTCAGTTTTGACGGTGTAATCGGTGCCTTCGCGATTACATCTGACGTGGTAATCATCATGTTAGGCTTGGCCATCGGTGCGATGTTCGTGCGTTCGATGACCATTTACCTGGTCGATAAAGGCACGCTGGATGCCTATATCTATCTGGAACATGGCGCGCACTATGCGATTGGTGCTCTGGCATTTATCATGCTGGCAAGCAGTACCGGTGTGCATATTCCTGAAGTGATAACGGGTCTGATCGGTGTAGCTTTCATTATCTGGGCAGTCATTGCTTCGATCCAATATACCAAGCGTCAGTTATTAAAAGCAGGCAAATAGTCCTGTGATCACTGAACAGAAGCGTAGCTCCGTCTACGCTTTTTTATTTTTCAGATAGTCCTTATCTTTATTTCAAATAAAATTCATGCATTCCTTTGAGCGGAATGGCCTATAATCTGCGCATCAAGATTAACTAACTCGATCGCCAGACTTTATGATGAATGCCTTAGAACGTCGCTCGACCTTTGCCCTGAGCAGTATTTTCGCACTGCGCATGCTGGGGTTGTTTATGATCATCCCTGTATTCTCTGTAGCAGGGCAGTCATATAAATATGCTACGCCGGCATTGATTGGTCTAGCGGTGGGGATTTATGGCCTGACACAGGCCATTTTGCAGATTCCGTTTAGCCTGATTGCAGACCGCTATAGCCGTAAGCCACTGGTGGTTTTGGGCTTACTACTATTCGCTCTAGGTGGCGCAATTGCAGCGATGTCTGACACTATTTATGGTGTGATCATCGGTCGTGCGATTGCGGGTGGTGGAGCAGTTTCAGCGGTGGTAATGGCCTTATTGGCTGATGTGACCCGTGAAGAAAACCGCATGAAAGCCATGGCGGTGATGGGCATGAGTATCGGCCTGTCCTTTGTGGTAGCCTTTACCATGGGGCCATGGGTGACAGGACTGGTCGGCATTTCTGGTCTGTTCTGGGTGACCACAGTGATGGGATTGGCCGCGATTGCGATGTTGTTGATGGTCCCTAAAGTTACCCGTCATCATAAAAATTTTCAGCAGGGCTATCTGGAGCAGCTAAAACAGGTCCTGAAAATGGGGGACCTGAACCGTCTGCATATCTCGGTATTTACCCTGCATTTGCTACTTACAGCGATGTTTATTTATGTGCCATCGCAACTGATTGAAGTTGCTGAACTGCCATTATCGAGTCATGGTTGGGTCTATCTGCCGCTGCTGGTCGTGAGTCTGTTCTTTGCTTTTCCGAGCATTGTACTGGCAGAGAAATACCGCAAGATGCGCAGCATTTTCCTGACAGCGATTGGCGGTATTATTCTGGGTCTGTTGATCATGATTTTTGGCTTTGAATCCAAATATGTGCTGATCGGTGGATTAGGGCTGTTCTTTATTGCCTTTAACGTCATGGAAGCTTTACTGCCATCTTGGCTATCTAAGGCAGCACCAATTCAATCCAAAGCCACTGCGATGGGCGTGAATGCCAGTAGTCAGTTCCTGGGCGCATTCTTTGGCGGGATTATCGGTGGACAATTGTTGTTACTCAACAACACTTCGCTCGGTTGGAGTATTTTATCGGCAATTGCTATAATTTGGCTGCTCGTGAGTTTTGGGTTGGCTCAACCACGCTATCTTTCATCGCTTGTGCTTCGTCTGCCAGAGAGTAAACAAACAGATGAATGGACTTCTCAACTTTTAGCGATTCGTGGTATTGAAGAGGTTGTGGTCATGTCTGAACAGCAAGTCGCCTTTGTCAAGGTCGATAAACAGCAGGTTGATGATGTTTCGCGACAACAATTAACGCACTTGTTAGGTAAAGAGGTAGCCATTTAAACATAACTCTTATAAAGTAAAATATAGAAATAAATAGGAAGTGTACGTCTGATGCGTGGTGTTAATAAGGTCATTTTAGTTGGTACTTTAGGTCGAGATCCTGAGACCAAAACTTTCCCAAATGGTGGTTCTCTCACTCAATTCTCTATCGCAACCAGCGATTCATGGACTGATAAAAATACGGGCGAACGTAAAGAGCAAACCGAATGGCACCGTATTGTGCTGCATAACCGTTTAGGTGAAATTGCACAGCAATATCTGCGCAAAGGTTCTAAAGTTTATATCGAAGGTTCATTACGTACCCGTCAATGGACAGATCAAAGCGGTCAAGAACGCTACACAACGGAAATCCGTGGTGAGCAAATGCAAATGCTGGATTCTGGTCGTCCACAAGGCGAGCAAGGCGATAACGGTTTTAACCAGCCACGTTTTAATAACAATAACCAGGGTGGCGGTTATGGCAATAATCCACAAGGTAGTTATGGCTCAGCGCCTCAGCAAGGCGGTTTTAATAATAATCAGGGCAGTGGTTATGGCAACAATAACCAAAATAACCAGGGTGGTTATGCGCCGAAGTCTGCACCTGCTCCAGTAGCAGCACCGGCAGCCGATCTGGATGATGATCTTCCGTTTTAATCCCGATATTAGAAAGGTAAATCATCAAAAAAACCCGCCATTTGGCGGGTTTTTCATATCTGGGTTCTTCTATTTTTTCACTGAAACCCACATCGTGATCACCGCCCGGAACACGACTTCTTCTGCAATATCTTTAATTTCTACATTGACCAGATAATCGCTGCCTTCGTTCCATATAAAGTTAGGCTCGGCGGGTGTTACAATCGCAACTAGGTCAGTGGTGGCTTTTTTGACATATTCGACCTGCATACCCTTGGGAATCCAGCGATGGGTCTTTGGAACGGTTGCATCGGTCATGGTGCCGCCTGCCAGTTCAGCCATATTGCACATGGCAATCGCGTGTACAGTGCCTAAATGATTCAGCACAGCACGATGTTTCTTAATGCTCACTGCGCAATATCCAGGCTTTAAATCTTCAAACAATGGAGAAATACTGCCGAAATAAGGTGCTTTTAGACAAAGTAATTTAGAAAAAAGATACTTACCGGCTGGCTTATTTTCTAAGCTGTTCCAGATTTTTAGGGCTTGGCTCATCTATAACTTCCTGTATATTATTTTTAATCAGAATAATATTCTCATACAGAATATTATTCTGTATTGGCGCATCTGACAAAAACCAGACATCAGGCTGCCAGCCTGCTTTTAAAAATAGAGAGGATTTAAATATTAAAAATGCAAAACATGGAATTGCTGGAAAGGATTCTTAAGGGAAGACGGGCTTTACTCAAACGTCAGATTCTGGAATGCGCATTGACAGAATTTCTGCGTACCGGTGTTGCTGCGACTACGATTGAAATGATCCGTGATCAGGCCGATACCAGTATTGGGGCGATCTACCATCATTTTAAAAACAAGGAGGGGATCATTGCGGCACTATATATTGCAGCACTTACGGATCAGTCGAAGCAGCGTTTACAGGCTTTGTCGCAAGTTCAGGGTATTGAACAAGGCATACAGGCGGTGATTCAGAGTTATATCGATTGGGTCGTAGCGTATCCTGATTTTGCCCGCTTTCTTTATGCTGCGCATCATACAGTTCAAAGCAGTGACTTTAAAAAGGAGTTACAGCAGTCGAATCAGCAGCGCAATCAAGACTTAAAACAATGGTTGGCTCAACAGATAGATGCCAATCAATTACAAGCTGTTCCCTTGGAACTGCTTATGTCACTGATCATTGGACCCACTGAAAGTTATTGCCGGAGCTGGTTATCTGGTCGAGTTCAAACCTCTCCCAAACATTATGCAGCAGCCTTAGCAAAATCGGCCTGGAAATCTATACAGCATTTTCAAGAAAGTGAATTCGCCAAAATTGATTAAACAAATTAGAAAGATAAAAATACAAGGAATTATAAATCTAAAAAACCGATAGTTTTTATTAAAAGTTACGGTTTTACCTATTGATAGTTTTTGCGTATTCTTAACTACATCAAATGAACACACACTTTCACGAATAGATAGGAATAGACTTATGAGTTTAATCAATACTGAAGTTAAGCCATTCAACGCAACTGCTTACCACAATGGCCAATTTATTGAAGTGTCTGAGCAAGACATGAAAGGCAAATGGTCTGTAGTATTCTTCTATCCTGCTGACTTCACATTTGTTTGTCCAACAGAATTAGGCGATCTTGCTGATCAGTATGCTGAATTCCAGAAACTGGGCGTAGAAATCTACTCAGTATCTACAGACACGCACTTCACGCACAAAGCTTGGCATGATACGTCTGACGTGATTGGTAAAATCCAGTACCCAATGATCGGCGATCCAACCTGGACTTTGGCGAAAAACTTTGAAGTGCTGATTGAAGCTGATGGTCTGGCGGATCGTGGTACTTTCGTGATCGATCCAGACGGTAAAATCCAGATCGTTGAAATCAACGCGGGTGGTATCGGTCGTGACGCGCAAGAACTGCTTCGTAAAGTAAAAGCGGCTCAATATGTACACGCTCACCCAGGTGAAGTATGTCCTGCAAAATGGAAAGAAGGTGAAGCGACCCTTGCTCCTTCAATCGACCTGGTCGGTAAAATCTAATTCGATAACACGTTATCGAAGTTGAAAAAACCCAGCTCTCAGCGCTGGGTTTTTTATTGTCTACTGCCCATGACTACTTAAATTAACGTCTTATGAGCAAAGCTAAAGTTATAAGTAGCTACACAGAAATCTAAGAGTCGAATCGTCTTATAATTGAAATACTGCATTCTAGAAGTACGGTATTGATGACTGCTGATAAAGCTTAAAATGGCTACATGTTCATCCTATTGCGTATAGGAGTAAAAGATGAAAAAAGTCATTGGTGTTTACCGTAATCAAAACATGCACTGGGTCGGTGACGGCTTCCCGGTGAAAAACCTGTTTTCTTATGATCGTCTGGGGCAGGCTATTAGTCCATTTTTGTTGCTGGATTATGCAGCGCCGTATCACTTTGCATCAACTACTGAGCAGCATGGCGTAGGTTCACATCCGCATCGTGGCTTTGAAACTGTAACCTTGGCTTATCAGGGTGCAGTGACCCACCAGGACTCCAGTGGTGGTGGCGGTACGATACAGACCGGTGATGTACAGTGGATGACAGCAGGTGCCGGAGTGGTGCATGAAGAATTTCATTCTCCAGATTTTTCTCAAAAGGGCGGCCTGTTTGAAATGGTTCAACTCTGGGTCAATTTGCCAGCTAAAGACAAAATGACCGCGCCACGTTATCAGGCCATTACTGCAGCTGAGATTCCACGGATTGAAATGGATGAAGGTGCAGGATATATCCGGGTGATTGCCGGAGAATTCGGAGGTCATCATGGCCCTGCGCATACCTTTAGTCCGGTAAATGTCTGGGACGGCGAGCTAAAAGCGGAGTATGAAACTACGTTGCATGTACCTCTCGGACATAATGCTTTGCTGGTTGTACTGGCGGGTGAGCTGATGGTAAATGGCAGTCAAAAAGTACTGGATAGCTCTATTGTCATGTTTGCGCGCGATGATGATCCTGAAATTCAGCTACAGGCCGATCAGGACGCTAAATTTCTGCTCTTGACCGGTGAGCCGCTGAATGAACCGATTCAAGGTTATGGCCCATTTGTGATGAATACAAAGGAAGAAATTATTCAGGCATTTCAAGATTTTAATCAGGGTAAATTTGGTGAAATCGCGGTACAGGCCGAATAATACAGTCAGTCTGAAAACAAAGAAGCCTCTGCACAAGCAGAGGCTTTTTTTCTAATGCGCTGGAATTTCTTGTCGTTTTTACGAGTTTCTGGGATAAATTCATTTTGTTTATCTCTATGAATTTATCTCTTTCTTGTACTGCATATTATAGAGTGTTTTGCGGTCTTTGTAAACCGATTATTAAAAAATTGGTTAATTAAATCATTTGTTTTTTAAAGATTTATTTTGAAATATTTAAATATGATGAAGGTTTAAGTCACTCTATATAAAGGCGTTCTTTGCTATTCAAAAAATGTAATTTATTTGTAAAGTTACGTTAACTCAGACTTACGAAAAAAAAGTATTCTGGAAGATTTTAATAACCTATTTGCCGAAAGCATGGTTCATAATTTCTTTTAGTTTTTCAATGACGGATGATCAGATTGGATATCGCAGTAATTGGTAGTGGCATGGCTGGACTGGCTACTGCCAGAATTCTTCAGGACGCAGGACATCGCATTACTATTTTTGAAGCGCTTCAAGGTCGTGGCATGGACAGTCATAGTCTCGAATTTGAAGGAGGCCTCATTGACGCACCTTTACGTGTGATGAATCCTTATCTGTGGAAAAATACCTTAAGTCTGGCGACTCATCTGGGCATTAAAACTTACCCGGTACGTACTTATATGGCCTGTAGCTGGCTGTTTGAAGACCGGGTAGAAACCTGGCTAACCACGTCACGTAGCCGGATTGGCAATATTCCGATTATCAATAACCGCAAAGGCATCCAGCAATATGGCTGGCGTCTGGTCAAAGGTTTGTTACAGCTCAAAACAGCCTTGGCAAAATTCTTTAAATCTAAAAATCAGGACATTAGCCTAGCAGAATTTATCAATCGTAACGAGATTGAAGAAGTGTTCTGGCATGGTGCAGTGATGCCGGTGCTGTATACCATTTGTACCTGTAACCCGAAAACCATTGGTGAATGGCCAGCCAAACCTTTATTGATTTTCCTGCGTCAGCTAACGGATGGTGATGCCTTGTTACGTATGCAGGGTGGAACTCCAGCTTTGGTAGACAAACTGATTGAAGGCATTCACATTGAAAGTGGTGTGCCGATCGTATCGGTGAAAGAGCAGGGTGACAAAGTACTGGTAGAAAATGCAGCCGGCTTGTCGAAAACTTTTGATCGTGTCGTGGTTGCGACACCAACCAATCATATTGATGAATTCCTGGATCATGAGCAGTTTGGCCGTGATATAGAGCTGTTAAAGAAATTCAAATTCGAACAGGGCGAATTGGTCATTCACCGTGATAGCAGCGTGATGCCTCCAAAGCGTAAGGACTGGGCTGTACTCAGCTATATGATGGATCGCAAGTTTACCCGTCAGCAATTTACGGTTTGGCTGAATGCGGTTGAACCGAGTCTGGTGGGTAAATCTCCGGTATTCCAGACCTGGCGTCCTGTGACTGAGATTGATCCGAAAAAAGTGATTTCCTCAGTGACCTTGACCCGTGCGGTAGTGGATGCCAATACTATCGCTCTCAATAAAGAATTACAGCATCGTCATCTGGAAATGAACCGTAAAGTCTTCTACTGCGGTTCGTGGTCGTCGGACGGTTTGCCAATCCTGGAATCTGCAGTGACATCTGCTATGAAAATTGCCGCAATTATGGGGGCACCGTTGCCATTTGAAGGGCTTAAACCTAAGATCGAGGTAGCACCCCAACTCGGTTATTGATTGATGCAATGGTTTCAGGCACTTCGTCAGCGTCTTCCTCAACACAAATATGCAATTGATGCATCGTTGCTGGGAGACCAGTCGCAGTTGCCCTGGAGCAATCTGGGTTATTGGCAGGCAGGGCAGCAGGATTATGTAGCTGCCTGTCGAACTTTGGCTGACCATCTGGCAGAAACGGTTGGTTTAAATTCAAAAGACAAATTGCTGGATCTGGGCTGTGGCCAAGGTGCCAGCCTGTTGCACTGGCAACAACACTATCAGGTGCAATATCTGGCCGGTGTGGAACTTCAGCCAGCTTGTGTGGCGAATATTCAACAGCATTTACCTGATCTCAATGCCATCTATCCGGCTTCTTTCCTGCGTTTAAACGACATGCATTTTTCCCAGCGCTTTGATGTGGTGCTGTGTCTGGATGCTGCCTATCATAGTCCCGTTCCCGAACTTCTCGAACAGGTATGCAGTGTATTGAACGCCAATGCACGGATTGGCTTTCATCATCTGATCTTGTCTGAAAAATGGAACAGCTTGAATGCGCTGCAAAAGCGTAAATATCAGTTTTTGCTGAAATCCGCCGATGTCGATTTAAAAAACCTGATGTCGAAAAATGAGCTTTATCATTGTCTGGAAAATTCTGAATTCAAGAATATTCAGGTTGAAGATCTGTCCGAAGCGGTATTTTCAGGTTTTGCTAATTATGTAAATCAGCATTTAAATTCAAAGAACTTGAAACAAAAAGGCAAAGGACTGGATCAGTTTAAAATCCGGATGACGGCAAAGCTTTGCCAGAAGTTATATCAGGAGGGGATTGTAAAATATGTGCAGGTGACAGCACAGGCGATCTAAAGACTAGAGACAAGCTAGATAAAAATACCAAGCCCAGAAACATCAAAGCCTCACTAAAAAGCGAGGCTAAGAAAATGGTGCCGGCACACGGATTCGAACTGTGGACCTACTGATTACAAGTCAGTTGCTCTACCAACTGAGCTATGCCGGCGTTGTGGAGTGCATTTTACAGATTTTTCTTAAGGGCGCAAGCCAAAAAATAACCGTTCAATCTTATAACCATTTTTTTAATGCTGATCATTGAATCATCTTCACTCAGGCATCTACATTTAAATCATGAAATTGCCCACATCGGTGATATGGGCAAGGGTAAAGGACTGATATTTAAAATCTATTATGAATAAGTTAAAAGGGAATTATCTGCTTTTGAGTATCCGATCCAGGTCTTGTGCGCATTCCTCTAAAGTAAAGGCCATATCAAACTGCATTTGAGGTTTGAGTTCTTGAGCGAGACTTCTCCACTGTTCAATTAGTTTTAGGGCTTTTTGAATCTTATGTTTGTTGACGTCTTTGGCAATTGTCGGGGTATAACCACCGCGTTTGGCATTTTTTATCTGTTTCATGTAGTTTGCGCTGTTATTCATGTCCACTCTCCGAATAGCAGTGTTTCCACTTTTTTCTAACCCAAATAAGGAAGGCTCAAGCAATAACGTTTTCTATCTTTTGGTTTTTATTCTCCTTTTATCCTGTTTTGATTCCACCATAACATAGCGATGATGACAATTAAATTAAGCTATTTTTATGCCAGTTTTTGTCTCCATCATATAAATAAACTAAAAGAAGAACATAAAGTTAAGAAAGTAATAAAAATGGATATATCATGGTTTTATCCAAAGAATTTATTTAAATATATCCCAGCCTATATCTTCACATCTTTAAATCTGTAAAAAAAAACAAGCAATACTCATCTCAAAAATAACCAGTAAAATGAATTATCCTTTTTTAATTCATCTGTCCAAGATGCTTACTTTTAGGGTTTTAGACTATAAAAAAAGCCCAATATAAAATTGGGCTAGGGCTTAAGGCTCAACTTCTAGCGGATCACCATCTTCAGGACGAAGATGACGTGTGCCATCATCTGCAGGATCTACACTTGATCCATCCTTAGTGATCGGATTGTACATTTCGTCCTCTTTTTTATCGTCAGTGAACTCTTCATCTTCGAAATCTAGAGGCTCATTATCATCATCAAAATTTAGGGGCTTTTCATCATCTTTCATAGCGATCCATCATTTTTTACCAAGATAAGATCATGCTCGAATATTCCTCAGTGTCATTCAACAGCCATCCGGCATCATTTATGTAACTTGTATTGTTATTCTTTTATTTTTAACGCATCACCTCATAATTTAGGCAACAAAAAAGGCTCAAATCCTTTAGATTTAAGCCTTCGTTTACAACATGTGATTACATGTTTATGAATCTTGGCGGTGAGAGAGGGATTCGAACCCTCGATACGCTATAAACGTATACACACTTTCCAGGCGTGCTCCTTCAGCCACTCGGACACCTCACCATGGCCGTGGATGATATAGAAAAAAAGCCAGTCTGCCAAGCTTGAAACAATTGATTTGCGGAAAAACTTTGAGCGCAGTGCTATGATTCGCAAAAATGCTTGTTAAAAACGAAGATGATATATGCAAAGCACTGCACAGAAAGCAGCTCTCCCGGTAATTACGCTGGCTGCGCTTGGGGTTGTTTTTGGAGATATTGGGACCAGTCCATTGTATGCATTACGCCAATGTTTTCTGACGTCGCACCTTGCCATTAGTGAAGCTTCGGTGTTGGGCATTTTGTCCTTGATTTTCTGGTGTATCATGCTGACGGTGAGCTTTAAATACGTCACCATTATCATGCGTGCCGATAACAACGGTGAGGGAGGAATCATGTCCTTGCTGGCTCTTAACTTGCGAACCACACGCATTTCTGATGACAAGAAAATTTACCTGATTGCGCTCGGCTTTATTGGGGCATCACTGTTCTTTGGTGACGGGATCATTACCCCGGCAATTTCTGTGTTATCTGCGATTGAAGGGTTGAGTATTGCCACACCTGTGTTTAATCAATGGTTAGAGCCTTTATCGATCGGGATTATTGCGGGACTCTTTCTGGTACAACGTCATGGTACCGGAACCATGGGCAAATTTTTTGGTCCGTTGACCTTACTCTGGTTCCTGTCAATTGGTGGTTTCGGTTTGTGGAGCATTATCCAAACCCCGACAGTACTGGCCATGGTGAATCCATACTGGGCCTATCATTTTGTAGTCGATCAGCCTTTTGTAGCCTTCTTGACCATGGGGGCCGTGATTTTGACCATGACTGGCGGTGAAGCCATTTATGCCGATATGGGGCATTTTGGTCGTCTGCCGATTCGTCTGGCCTGGTTTATTATTGTGTTGCCCTGTCTGTTACTGAATTATGCCGGACAGGGGGCACTGTTGCTGCGCCGTCCTGAAGCACTGGAAAATCCTTTCTATATGCTACTTCCGGAATGGGGCTTATATCCAATGATTGGTCTGGCGACGGCAGCTGCTGTGATTGCCTCACAGGCGGTGATTACCGGGGTGTTCTCCATGGTGAATCAGGCCATTCAACTGCGCTATTTACCGCGTCTGAGCGTAAAACATACCTCAGCCGAAGAACGTGGCCAGATTTATCTGCCCTTCATTAACTGGATGCTGTTTATTTCTGTGGTGATTTTGATTTTACTCTTTGAAAATAGTGCCCGCTTAGCGAGTGCTTATGGGGTCGCAGTCACCATGACTATGCTGTGTGGTACCATTTTAATCAGTATTCTGGCTTATGGTTTCTGGCGCTGGCCAATCTGGAAAGTAGTGTTATTTGCCACACCATTCCTGATGCTGGATCTAGTTTTTGTAGCCTCAACGTCTTTAAAAATTGCATCAGGTGGCTGGGTACCGATTCTGCTCGGGGCGGCATTATTTACGATTCTGATGACCTGGAAAGATGGTCGTGCACTGGTCCTGAACCGTCTAGAAAAAGATGCGCTACCAATTGACCTGTTTATTAAGAGTATTTCAATCGGTGGAGGCACCAAGTTTGTGCCGGGTGAAGCGATTTTCCTGACCGGAACCCCGACCATTGTACCGCATGCGATGTTGCATAATATCAAGCACAACAAGGTACTACATGAGCGCAATATTCTGGTGACGGTTATTACCCGGGATATTCCTTTTGTAGGCGATGAAGAACGCATCAAACTAGAAAAACTCAGTGAGCATTTTTATCGAGTCACGATGTATTACGGGTTTAAGGATCAGCCTAATATCCCGGAAGCATTGCAGCATGCGTATGCAGAATGGGGCTTTGAATATGACCTGATGCAGATCAGTTTCTTTATCTCCCGGGAACGGATTATGCATACAGTGGGAGAGGGAATGGCACCCTGGCGGGAAAAACTGTTTGTTTCCATGCAGCGTAATACCAGTCCAGTCAGCGACTTCTACCAGATTCCGACCAACCGGGTAGTGGAGCTGGGTAGCCAGATCGAGATGTAAAAATAAAAAAACCAGAGCAAGGCTCTGGTTTTTTTTAGGGGAGAGAATTTAGAAAGCTTTATAACAAATTATTGTTCTGTTGCTTCTGTCTCAGCCGGCATTTCAGGGGCTGCGTTTAAAGGTGCATCTACCGCAGGATCAGCTTCAGCTTCTACCGCAATTTCAGTTTGCTCAGTCATCACAGCCGCTTCAGGTGCAGCAGCTTGCTGTTCTTCAAGAGCTGGTTGCTCTACAGCTTCACCCATAGTCATTTCCTGTTCTGTAGCAGGGGCTGCTGGTTCAGACTCAAGATTGGCTGGAGCCGGATTGGTATCCGGCATTTCTGGTTGTGCAACAGGTGCATTAGGCATACCTGGTGTTTGCATTGGCTGATTTGGCATTGATTGTTGTGGCTGCTGGCCTGGCTGAGCAGGTGCAGACATTGGCTGGTTTACCAGACGAATCTGTCCAGAATTCACCAGGCTTTCCAGTGAGGCTTGCTGACCATTTACAGTGGTACTAATTTTAGCTTTAGACAAGCTTTCAAGTGTTTCACCCGCTTGTACAGGAGGCTCAGCGAATGCGCCGGCACTGATCACACTTGTAAATATTCCGAGACCTAATAACTTAGATAGTTTGTTAGATAGTTTGGAATTCATAAATTAACTCCATTGCTAATAATTGTACGTAATTTGAGTAGTCAATTAGCTTTGCACACTCAAGACGAGGTCACAATCAAAGCTACTTAAAGGTAAAAAAACCGCGTTGAAAGCTCACTAAAAAAACGACACTTTGTTACAAGATTTAAGAATATAGGGATAGATTGTGTAATTATTAGGCAAATAAAGGGGGTAAGATATACTTCATATACATGGCTTGTTAAGCTCGCAAAACCCCCGATTTTGATCTTAAAAGCACGTGTAGCATGGCAAAGAAGCAGCGTAAGTCGAAGAATTCAGTTTTTCAGTTTTTTAATGAAAATAGCGTGAAAGTGATCCTGGCAATGGTCGCTTCCGGGAGTTTTGCGATTGCGTTTGGCCAGGAAAAAATCAGTCAGTGGATTTCTCTGCCTTCTACATCGAATTCGAGCTGTCTGGAACAGTTTTACCGGGACATCCCGCCTTACCTGATGAAAGACAGCCTGAAAAAAGACAGTTATTCACTGTGTTTTAATGGCTTTAATGTGGGTTATTCGGGTGTATCCAAAACGCCACTGTGGGTGGCGGAGGCTTTAACACCGAAGCGTCTGAGCCAGAAAATTCCACGTGAAGACAACTTCCATGAAGAAACACGACTAAATGCTGCTCATCGTGCGACTTTGGCTGACTATCGTGGCTCAGGCTATGACCGTGGCCATATGGCGCCAAATGCAGATATGCCAAATAAAGCTTCACAGTCTGACAGTTTCTCGCTGGCCAATATGGTTCCGCAGGCACCAAAGAACAATCAGCAGGTTTGGCGCGAGCTAGAAGAAGCGACCCGGGCCATTGTGACCAAGCAGAAGCAGGACGTATATGTAGTGACTGGGCCTGTCTTTGCAGCCAAAAAACTGAAAACTATTGGCAAGGGTGTGATTGTACCAACTGCCGTGTACAAAGCAATCTATATGCCGAAAACTGGAGCCATTGGTGCCTACTATGCTCCTAATGATAATTCGCTCAAGGTTCGCATTGTCAGTGTCTGTTATCTGGAAGAGCAGCTTGGCATTAACCTGTTTCCTCAGTTAACTGAAGAACAGAAACGTAATACCTATCATCTGCCGTTGACTGCGAATGCTGTGAAGGCTAACCAGAAAATTGCCTATTCGAATTGGGATGCAGAAAGCCAGTGTGCTGAAGACGTGCCGAAAGAAGATCTGGAAAAATTGCAGCGTGAGTTCAAACCGTCGGCTTCAAGTTCGGCCAGTACAAGTAATACGAGCTCATCAGTCAATAAGAACGGGATCGATCATGATACCCAGGATACGATTGTTAAACAGCTGATTGAGGCCTTACTACAATACATACTGCAGCTGCTGAAATAGTGAAAAGGAGCTTGCTGTAAAAAGCAGGCTTCAGGTAGCATGCTGAAGACAGGTGAGTAACAATAATAAAACAGAGTGGAAATTAATGTTTAAAGCATTTGAAAATGGAACCGAATCGCATGCGATTCATGACCTGACAGTTGAGAATGATCTGGACTGTGTCAGTGTGTATGGCAATCTGCAAATTACCAAAGACCAGGCCGGTCTCAAGGCAGCCAAAGTCTTACAAGCACTGTTAAATGATATTGTGCAGCAGCTCGAAGAAACACCGGATCTGCCAGAAAAAATTGAACGCAATGATGCAGATGAAATTGAAAATCCATTTTTATAGAAATTTCTTAATCACTATTCCGGCTAGAAAAAAGCTCCTTTGATGAGGAGCTTTTTTATTTTATTCAAACTTTTAAATCTGATATGGGACATTAATCTCTGCGGTAGCAGGATAGTCCAGAAATTTTTCCTGCACCTGGGTTTCCAGATATTCTGAGCGCCATTGTTGTGGTGTCTGAGCGGTCCATTGCTTGAAGGCACGCTGAAATGCACTTTGTTCAGAATAGCCAAGCAGCATGCTGATTTCCTGCAAACTCAGATGAGGATCTTTTAGATATTGCATGGCCATCATGCAGCGGATTTCCTGTATACGCTGCTGATAGGTCTGGCCCTGTTTTTGCAGGTAACGTTGTAGCTGACGTACAGAAAAATTCATCTGTTTGGCGATATGTTCAATCTGGAACATATTTTTCTGCAGACCCACCAGAATCGCCTGTTGCAAGCGTTGATCAATCTGGGTGGAGTTCGGAAGTTTTTCCAGCACCGCTTCTGCCTGTTGCATCAGTAATTTCTGTAAGGTCTGATCACCTTTCTTTAAAGGAGTCGACATTTCACTCACAGGAATCAGTACCTGATTTCTGGCCTGACCGAAACGGACCTTGCAGCGGAAATACTGTTCATAGACCGCAATATTTTTATTGACCGGATGCTGAAAATGGACTTCATGCAGATGCAGTTGATGCTGGTCCAGAATGCTTGAGCGAATAAATTCAGTCATGAGCGCGATGGCAATCTCATCTGTGAGTTGCGTACTCACTTTAAACGGAATTTCACTCCAGGAAATAGACAGGTAATCTCGATCCAGACTGACCTGTAAGGGACTGCCATCATAGATCAGGCGATGATAGTCATGATAACGCATAAAGGCTTCGCCCAGCGTTTCACTGGATAATGCCAGATAGCCAATAATACCCAGATGCTTGGCTTGCACCAGTTGCGCGATTTCCAGGCCGAGTGCTGGCCGCTGCAACTCCTGGTCCAGCTGGCTGAGCAGATCACGCCAGAGAATATAATCAAAACGCTCCAGGTTCTGGATCGCAAACAATTTCTTGGGAATGTCCAGTTGTTTGAGCTGGTAATAGTCCAAAAGCAAATGTCCTAAACCACCATATACCGAACCGACATAATCTTGGGGAACGTGCATTTTTTAATTCTTTTGTTCTGTCGTTTTTTGTCAATGATATTGAAATTATCGGTCAATATCTAGCCCTTTGTTTGACCTATAGTGTAAACAAACAGGGAGGAAAAGATCATGTGGAAAGGCTTTCTAGCAGGACTGGTCGTAGCCAATGGCTTTGAATGGTTCGCGCATAAATATGTGCTGCATGGTACCCATCGGGCAGGGCAGACGCGTTATAGCCCAGTGCCGGACAGCATGCGCTCACATTGGGAACATCATCGTGAAGTTCGCAAGACCAGATTTTCTGATTATGCCTATGTTGAAGGTTTGAAAAACTGGCGAATCCGTAATGAAATCGGTTCACTGGCCGTCGCAGCGAGCGTATTCGGGCTGGCTTTTTATCCCTTGTCCAAAGGCATGTTTTTGGCCACGCTATATAGTGCAGGCAATTATTTTTATATGCATCGGCGGGCACATCTGCAACCAGAATGGGCCAGAAAAAAAATTCCCTGGCATTATGATCATCATATGAACAGTAACCAAGATGCCAACTGGTGTGTAACCAAGCCCTGGTTTGATTATTTGATGGGAACCCGGGTGATTTCTTCAGCAGATTTACAGGAAAAAAATCCCCTTGGTATTGCCTTGCCGGAGCAGATCTCTACGCGCTTAACCCACTTAACCCAGCGTTATTTCCCGGCTAAATGGGCTAAAGATCGTGATTAAATAACTTAAAATTCGAGTAATCTGCCACATAAAATGTTAACCATTTCTCACTTTGGTTAGCCCTGTCGTGATTTGTCAATAAATTCTGTATATATTGTCAATATTGTGCTCAGGATTTCACCTATATTTGCGTCTGTTGATGATTGAAAGTCTTATCAACCTGCATACAGATTGAGTTATATTGTAAATGTCAAAAATACCAAGTGCTGTAGTTCTTCTTGGTTTTTATAGGGAGTCGCAAGACTCCTTTTTTTGTCCAGAATTTAAATGATTCCTAAGAATAATCCATAAAAAAAAGAGCGTGATATTCACGCTCTTTTTCATTTGAAGGCTGTTGTTTAGAGACGCATTTCAATGCCTTGAGCAGCTAGATAAGCCTTGGCTTCAGGAATGGTATGCTGGCCAAAGTGGAAAATAGAGGCGGCAAGTACTGCATCGGCACCACCATGGATAATCCCGTCAGCCAGATGCTGCAAGTTGCCTACGCCACCAGAGGCAATCGTCGGTACAGTGACGCGGTCATTGATAGCACGCATGAGTGGAATGTCATAACCTGCTTTGGTGCCATCGGCATCCATAGAGGTAATTAACAGTTCGCCTGCGCCGTAGCTGGCCATTTTCTCTGCCCATTCCAGGGCATCAATACCGGTCGGTTTGCGTCCGCCGTGGGTAAAGATTTCCCATTTATTCTCGCCAGTTTTTTTGGCATCAATCGCCACCACGATACATTGCGCACCAAAACGCTGTGAGGCTTCCTGTACAAACTCAGGGTTAAAGACTGCTGCCGAGTTAATACTGACTTTATCCGCACCTGCATTTAACAGTAAACGAATATCTTCGACTTTACGCACGCCACCGCCTACGGTAAGCGGTACGAATACAGATTCAGCCATACGCTCAACGGTACGGTAAGTGGTGTCGCGTCCATGATGTGTAGCGGTAATATCAAGGAAAGTGATTTCATCGGCACCTTGTTCATTATAACGGCGTGCCACTTCTACCGGGTCACCCGCATCACGAATATCAAGGAACTGAACACCCTTGACTACGCGACCGTTGTCGACGTCCAGACAAGGAATAATACGTTTAGCTAGCATAAATTTTTCCAATTATTACAGCCGATTATGAAACTCACCCACGCAAGCGCTACACCTTGGTAGATGGAAACGGTATTCTAGCAAAAATATGTAAGTTTTTTCGCAGGTTTTCTATGTCGGTTTATACCACTTTGACTTTAAAGGAAGTTCAGGATTTCGCAGCACCTTATGGACTTGAGGTGATTGATCTGATTCCCATTCAAGGAGGTATCCAGAATACGAACTATTTTCTGGTCTGCGAAAACCAGCAATATGTGCTGACCGTTTTTGAAGATATGGATGAACAGGCCGCCGGAGAACTGGTGCCGGTCTTGCAGCATTTGGGGCAGGCAGGTCTGGCCGTACCGGTGCCTTTATCCCACTCAGGTAAAGCCATTCACACGCTAAAAAATAAGCCCGCACAAATTGCGCCACGTATGATGGGTGAGCATCCGATGCCATCTACCGTTGCGCATGTGGAAGCGATTGCCATTGCTCAGGCCAAAATGCATGTGGCATTGAAAGATTTTAAACTTGAGCGTGCCTTTGTCCGTGACCATGCCTACTGGTATAACGTAGCACAGGAAATTAAACCAAGCCTGAACGCAGCAGATAAAGTCTTACTAGGCAAACTTCTGGGCCTGTATGAAGCTTTAACCGCAGTATATCCAGATCGTCCACGTGGCTTTATCCATTCGGATCTGTTTCGTGACAATACCCTGTTTGAGGGTGATCAGCTGAAAGGAATTCTGGACTTTTATGAACTGAATAAAGATGAATTCCTGTTTGATATCGCGATTACTTTAAATGACTTCTGTACCAATTATCCGGAGGTTACTTTAAATGAAGAAAAGGCCAATGCCTTTTTAAAAGCCTATGAAACTATTCGCCCTTTAACTGCAGATGAAAAATCATGTCTGGAGCTTTACCTGGCAATGGCTGCGGGTCGTTTCTGGATGATGCGTTTACAAGTGGCACAGAAAAATGCGGCTGAAGGTCGTACCGGTGAAGATATTCTGCAAAAAAATCCGGAAGAGATGCGTAACATGCTGATTGAACGTTTAAAATTCGTGACAGCTTAACTTTAAAATAAACAGGAACAGGCAAAATGCGCGATCAGGGACGTTTAGTGGAATGGTTTGATGACAAAGGCTATGGCTTTATTCAGCCCAATGATCCGGCCAAAGATCGCGTGTTTTTGCATATCAAGGATTTTGCCCGTCCCGGTCCACGGCCAATTGTCGGCTGTGCGCTGGATTATCTGGTGATTCTGGACGAGCAGGGCCGTTATCGTGCCCAGCAGGTTATGTACCTGAAAGCATCACAAACCAAAACGGCAAAAACAAAAACTAAAACATCAGGCCGAAGCCAGCAAGAAAAACTACAGCCGATGCAGGTTGCTTCTGTGGCTTATATTCTGGTATTAGTGGGACTAAGTTTAGCCGGCTTGTTGAGTGGAATGATCCTGTTGCTGGTGAGCCTGATGAATGTTCTCAGTTACTGGCTATATGCCCAGGATAAGGAAGCGGCACAATTGGGCAATCGCCGTATTCCAGAAAATACCCTGCATCTGGTGGCATTTCTAGGAGGGTGGCCGGCAGCTTGGCTGGCACAGCAAAAATTACGGCATAAAACACAAAAACAACCCTTCCGGCAAATTTATTTTTGTACTATAGCTTTTAACATCATTTTGATTATATGGCTGATTTCTCCCTTCAACAGCCTGAATATCTAGAAACAACCACAGGAGCGTAGATGAACTATTCAATTGATAAAGACTCAAATCGCACGCTAACCCTGATTCTTTATATCTTATATATCGTGGCCATTTTTAGTGGTGGCTTGCTGGCAGTGATTGCACTGATTATTAACTATGTGAAGCGCTCGGATGTACGAGGTTCGATTTTTGAAAGTCACTTTACCTGGCAAATCCGCAGTTTCTGGTGGTATCTATTCTGGAATATTGTAGCCTTTGTGCCATTCCTATTCCTGTTCTTTACCCATGAAGATCCGGACCTGTTTGCAGGCGTCGCTTTTGGCGCATCCACTTTCTGTCTGGTTATAGTCTTTGTTTCCTGGATCTGGATTGTCTATCGCGCGATTCGCGGCATTATGCGTCTGAATGACAATCGACCGATGTATACCAAATAAAGTTAGCTATATTTCTTTAGATAAATAACTCCCCCTTTTTTAAGAGGGGGAGTTCATAAGCTTAGGAAAGATCTTCCTTCAACTCTTCTATTTTTTCTTTTCTGAAAAATTTTGGTTTCCATTCGCTGGCAATCACCCCAAGTACCACCATCAATCCGCCTAGAAGTGCCAGCGCAGGCAAACGTTCTCCCGCCATACGTCCAAATAAACTTGCCCAGATCGGTTCACCCGCATAAATGATCGCAGCTTGAGAAGGATCTACCATTTCTTGTGCCCAGTTCATCACCAGCTGAATACAGGCACTGACAATACCGAGGCCGACCAAAATACCTGCCAGATGCCAGTGAAAGTCAGGTAACTGAGTTTCACCCAGCATCGGTGCCATCAGAAAACAAAATAGCGAGGCAAAAATGAGTTGTAGCACGGTGACACGCCGGGTATTCACCTTTGGAGCAAAATGACTGATAAAAATAATCTCAAGCGCAATGGCAATTGAACCAAGTAAAGTCAGCGCCTGACCAAAATTCAGCTGAATGGCACCAAAGCCATTGCCCGTCAAAAACACCAGACCAAGAAAGGCAAATAGAGCCCCGATCCAGGTCATAAAATGCGGTTTCTTACGGAACAGCAGCCAGAGTAGTAGGGGCACCAATGGAACATATAGTGCAGTCAGAAAGGCCGATTCACTACTGCTAATCGTTTGCAGACCCACCGTTTGTGTTCCATAACCGATTGCAATCACCGCCCCGATGAGGGCACCCGCTGCCACTTCTTTGAGTGTTATGCCTTTCAGATGCTTCAGCGAAAGCAAGGTAACGGCAATTGCCGCCGCTGCAAAGCGTAGCCCGACGAAGATCACGGGACTGCTAAAATGCAGGCCATATTGTACGGTGATAAAACTGCCGCCCCAGATGATGGTAATCAGGATCAGAGCAAGTTGAGGAACTTTCGTTCTCCAAGTAGAGGGAGTTTGGGAAACAGGTGTCGACATGGGAGAGAGGATCAAAAAATTGAACAATAAAAAAGAGGTCCACAGACCTCTTTTTCAGCAGACGCTATTATAGCGCTTCTTGTTCATCCAGCAATAATTGTGCTTCACGCAGATTCAAAGTGCCTTCATAGATCGCACGACCAGTAATCGCACCTAAAATACCAGGCTGGTCTTTCAGGTTACGCACGTCATCCATATTTGTTACACCACCTGAAGCAATCACAGGCAGACCTGAATATTGTGCCAGATGTACGGTTTGCTCGATGTTGACACCCTGCATCATGCCGTCACGAGCAATATCGGTATAAACAATACTAGACACGCCTGCATCCGCAAAACGTTTTGCCAGATCAGTCGCTTTTACATCAGTGACATTCGCCCAGCCATCAGTGGCTACCATGCCGTTCATGGCATCAATACCCACAATAATATGGCCTGCAAATTTCTTGCATGCTTCTTCTACAAATTCAGGATTTTGTACTGCTTTTGTACCAATAATCACAAAAGACACGCCTGCTTCCAGATAGTGCTCAATAGTTTCCAGTGAGCGGATCCCGCCACCAATCTGGATAGGCAATTCTGGCTGTGATTTAGCAATCGCTTCTACCACTGGCTTATGAATCGGTGTACCTGCGAAAGCACCATTTAAATCTACTAAATGCAAGCGGCGAGCGCCTTCATTTACCCAATGCTGTGCTGTTGCCACTGGATCGTCAGAAAATACGGTATCGTCTTCCATACGACCTTGTTTTAAACGGACACATTTGCCATCTTTCAGGTCAATTGCAGGGATGATCAGCATGCTTTCGCTCCTTGCTCAATCTTTAGAATGAATTTCAGTGAGTTCATCTTAGCAAATAAAGTCGAAATTTCTAACTCTTAAACGGTATGAAAAAAGAAAACCTGTCTGAAGATATGCTGGAGTGACAAGATTTTATTCTTCAATTTTTTATTCTTTGCAATACTCCTGAGGGAGTCTGATATCAAAATGATATTTCGCTAGAAAACTGATCTTCTGTTCATTCAAATTTTTGAATGCGGGCGAATTTTCAATTTTAGTGAAGTATTGGGAACTTCCTTGGGACTCAGGCCACGGTGCAGCAATTCTTCAAAGACCAGTAAAGGTGCATAGGCATCTGCAGCCGCATATTCAATCTGTGCCTGACTGAGATGTTTTTTCGCCCAGTTCGATGTCGTAACCCGTTTCGATTTAGGAAAATTCACCTGAAATAGCAAAGCCATCGCATTTTTTAATCCAAGAGGATTTTTAATGCCGAACGCACCAAAGCACTTTGACAGTTCAATGACACTGTTCAGCTCAATGCCTCTTTTACGGAAGAGATGCGCATCATTTTTCAGGCCAAAACCGACTTTGATCTGGTCTCGATTGGCAAAAATCGGTTTCAGAAAATCCCAAATGGCAGCATTCATCTGAAACAGGTAAGCTTTTTCTAGAGTGGCCAGCTGAACCAAATGCGGACCAGTGGAAACTTCACCGACCTTGAAAGTCGGTTTGGACTCAGTGTCCAGACCAAAGACCGAAATCTGCTCAAGTTCTTCACGTAGAGCTTCACATTGCTGAATGCTGTTAATCACCACAATATTTTCAGGTGCGATATTTTGAAAAGGTGGAAAAGTCGCTATTGTCTCTTTACTCGGTATGACATCATTTGGCTGTGTATCCATGATTAAAGAATCTTCCATTGATGAATATTCAGGTTGAATAGAGCATACCTTAGAGAAGGAAGCTTGGATGTGAATTATTTTTCAAAAATAAAATTTTAAACTGTAGCCCATAAAAAAGCCCGCATGATGCGAGCTTTTTGAATATATTGGATTAGATATTCCAATCCACAAAGTTTTTTAGCAATTGAAGGCCTGCAGTATGGCTCTTCTCCGGATGGAACTGAGTCGCAAACAGGTTGTCTTTATGCAGGGCAGTACAGAAATCAATACCGTAGTTACAGGTCGCTGCCACGATGCTTGGATCTTGCGGTTCTACATAGTAACTGTGCACGAAATAGAAACGTGCATCCTGAGCAATGTCTTTCCACATTGGATGGCTTGGATCGGCCTGATGTACCTGGTTCCAGCCCATATGCGGTACTTTCAAACCTGCCATTTCAGGGAAATGTTTGACTTCACCTGCAAAAATACCCAGCGCATCCGCACCGCCATTTTCTTCGGAACGTCGCATCAGGGCCTGCATGCCGACACAGATGGCCAACACCGGTTTGTTGAACACGGCATTACGCACGACTTCATCAATTCCGGCTTCATGCATGCCTTGCATACAGTCACGCATCGCACCCACACCCGGAAAAACGATTTTGTCGGCTTGGGCGATCAGTTTTGGATCATTGGTTACATCTACCGTTGCACCGACGTGTTCAAGTGCTTTGGCTGCTGAGTGTAGGTTTCCCATGCCATAGTCAAGAAGGGCAATACGGGTCATTACAAGGTACCTTTGGTTGAAGCAACAGTATTCGCAGCACGTGGATCAACTTCACATGCCATACGCAGTGCACGGGCAAATGCCTTAAATACACTTTCGATCTGGTGGTGACTGTTTTTACCTTTTAAGTTGTCAATGTGTACAGTCATCAGCGAGTGGTTGACAAAGCCCTGGAAAAACTCAGAGAACAGGTCTACATCAAAACGGCCAATCATGGCGCGGGTAAATGGAATGTCCATAAACAGACCCGGACGACCAGACAGATCCACCACCACACGGCTTAAAGATTCATCAAGCGGCGCATAGAAGTGTCCATAACGACGTAAGCCTTTTTTATCACCCAAAGCCTGAGCGAACGCTTGACCTAAGGTAATACCACAGTCTTCTACGGTATGATGGTCATCAATTTCCAGATCTCCATCACAATGAATATCAATATCAAACAGCCCATGTCGCTTGATTTGATCAATCATATGATCTAAAAATGGAATACCAGTGTTTAAAGTGCCTTGACCAGTACCATCGAGGTTCAAACGAACTCGAATTTTGGTTTCGTTGGTATTTCTTACCACTTCACTGATACGATCTGTCATAGACACGTTCCTCAAATACGTCAAAATGATTGATGTAGAAAATATTTTCGCCGTGACGACGTCACCGCATATTAGATTGCTCAGGAGGGTTTATCAATGCCTATTACCGTACATGCTTATACTTCTCTAGAAAACGACGAAGTGCGCAGCCAGCTTGAGCGACTGTATGACACTAGCCCTGAATTTAGTGATGGGGCAGATGCCATTGAACATCTAGAGCAAAACCTTGCACAGTATACCTTACTTTATACCGCAGAATTTAACACCAAAATCATCGGCGCCATCTGGTGCACGGGACAAGGCGAAAGCCGAACCCTGGAAAATATTGTGGTGCATCCGGCCAACCGTGGACGCGGGGTTGCAGAAAGGCTGGTGAGTGAGGCATGCCGAATGGAAGAGGAAAAAGGAGTAAAAGCATTCGTACCGGGATGTGGGGCCATTCACCGCTGTCTGGCAAATCTTGAAAAAATTTAAATACAGATAAATTTCAAGCAGCCTTCGGGCTGCTTTTTTTGTAAATAACAGATTCAATTTGTTTTATTAGTCAGGTATTTGCTGAGAATATTGAAAAATATTGCTGTATAAACATGCAAATCGATGGAAAAGTAAACATTTGGTGATTTTTATACGTTATGTACTTGACGATTAAGAGCTGAAACTGTTTAATACGCGACATCGGCGTGATAGCTCAGTTGGTAGAGCAACGGATTGAAAATCCGTGTGTCCCCAGTTCGATCCTGGGTCTCGCCACCATATTCAAAACGATTTTAAAGTTTTCAATCCCTGATCCCATCAGGGATTTTTTTTTAGGCCAAAATTCAGACACTCAATCTTTTTTTTCATAATTTTGATTGACTAATGTGTCCAGATACGGCTTAATACACCGCATCGGCGTGATAGCTCAGTTGGTAGAGCAACGGATTGAAAATCCGTGTGTCCCCAGTTCGATCCTGGGTCTCGCCACCATATTCGAAAAAACCTCAAACATTGTTTGAGGTTTTTTTTTGCCTGTAATTTTTGATTCAGCCCAAGAATTAACTTGTTTTGCCATCCATCTGAACAGGAATGAGTTCTCTAAATAATCAAGGTAATCTAATAGATAACTAGATTAAATACAGACTTTAGCAACCGATGAAGGCATTCAGGTTGTGAAATTTGAAGTAGGGGAAAGCCCATGAATAGTATAAAAACATCTTTATTTGGGATTCTGTTAGGTACATTGAGCATAGGAGTACACGCGGAAGAACAGAAACCGGTGCTTATCCTTGCCGACGATGACCATTATGGCTGAACCTGAAATGAGTAATGAAACTGGCTATGTTCCATTTATTGAGAATGAAGCCAATCGTCTTGCCTTGCAGCATCAGGTAATCCGAGGAACCAAGGATGCAGAGAATTTCATGGTCAATCCAAATGTGCTGGCAAACCTCGATATCAAGCCGACCCAAGCTCCAGATTTGAGTCTACTGTCACCTGCACTGCAACAGTATGTGATGACCATCGCCCAAGGCTTACAATCTAGTGATCCAACCCAAGGGCTGTATACACTGCTGGAGAATGTCGGGATCGATCGTAGCAGCAGCATGCAGCCAGGGCGTGGCCTTCAATTACAGATCAATCTGGACAAGGTGAATCTGGGCTTATTAGAAAACTACAACAATCCATCCCCTGTAGCACAATTTCCAAGATCTCCTTAAAGGACGAGCCAGTAATGCAGATCGATCCCCGCAAACCGGGGATTTTTGCTTTTTTTAAATTTAACCTTTGATTAATTTATGTTTTTTAGGAGCTTTGTTCCTGATTTGATGGTTGGTTTTATCAGGGTGTAATGGGTTCGATTGACCGTTTATCAAACTTAACAATAAGAAGCTGTATTACTTGTAAGATTTAATCTGACGCTTTCCCTTTTCCAACCGAGGGGTAATAAGATGAATCTCCTAAAATCCATTCAAAGCTTGGGCCTGATGCTGACCTGTACTGCTTTTACTCTCCCTATATTGAGTCACGCAACTCCTGCTCATTCTGAAACAACGGTACTTCCCACCTTAACTGTCATGGCAGAGCCTGAAATGCGTGCTGTGACGGAAATCACGCCTTATCAGGAAGGTGCCAGCCAGCGTAAGGCTTTGCAGATGCGCCTGATGAAAATTGAACGCGATATCCAAGCTTATAGTGTCGATGGTGATGTTGTTGCAAATATTGACATAGGGGCAGCAGCGCCTAATCCTGATCTGGACAGTTTGCCTACTGTGTTCCGAGAATATGTACTGGCAGTAGCGCAAGGCTTGCAGTCTTCAGATCCAAGAAACGGAATCTATGTAATTCTGCAACCTTTCGGTATTGACCGGAATGCCACCAATGTCCAGATCGTCCGGGAACAGTTTGATCCGAATCGGCTTGAGCTCAGTCTGCCTTTTGGTTCGCGCTAGCACACAATCCGGTGGGCCAGGCTGATCAGGTCAGTCAGTTTCGGTATAGCCAGATCACGTCATGGAGAAAGGGTGGGTTAAAAACTTATTTCCTTTCTTCAGGCTTTTTACTGGATTCATTTTTCAGTATTGAGAAAGCACATTCACAAATGTGAAAAGTTCTATGTCTTGAATTATGCTGGAAAAATAAGCATAGTGTAAAAAATCAATAAGATCTGGATGACAGACCTGGAGCGTGTAGATGCCCCGTGTTTTTATGATTATCGCTGGAGTGGTACTGGTAATTTTGATCTGGTTATTTTATCAAAATTCTGTAGAGCAAAAACAGCAGGCCGATTTGCAGGAATATGAAACGGTACTGGAAGAAAAAACCGGATCTATTTTGCAGCAGGCACAGGATTGGTCTAAACCGATTCAGATTGATCTGGAAGATAATCGCCTGGACGGGGATTATGCTGTGATGGCTCAGTTTATTTTGGGTCAGATGCGTGATCGTGCCGAGGCTCGCAATCAGTATTTACGTGACCTCAAAGCAGCGGACTGGGATCGTTTTCTGGATATTGACCGCTTAGCCAAAGATCAGGCTCAAGACTATAAAGAAACCGAAGCCATGCTGAAGCGTGTGCATGAAATTGTCGATGGCTATGAACAGATAATTCAACAGCGGGCAACCCAGCAGTTAGAGCAGGTGAAACAGCTGGACATTAAAAGCCGTTATCGTCAGCAGCTGGCAGATAATCTGAAAGCCAATCAGCAGCAGGATAATGCCCATGCAATTTTTGAAATTGAGAAACAGAGTCTGGCCAAAGCAGACCAGTTATTTCTGGTGCTGAAAAACAATAAATGGGAAAAGAAAAACCAGACCTTTATGTTCTATGAAGATGCACCCTTAAAGCAATTCAATAAGCTCTATCAGGAAATAGTGCAGCTTAACCAGCAAATGACTCAAGTGGATCAGCAGGCTCTTAAAGAAGCAGAGAACAAACTCTAAATATAAGGGTCTTATGGATTTTTATGCGCTAAATTGTATTGAGGTTTTCTTGCTAGATCGATCAGTCTTACTGCATTGCTTACATCAAAGATGTACCAGTTCTCATCTGTAATAGAACCAACTATGCTTGAGAAAAATGAATATCCAGAAGCATACTTGCAGACGGAAAGAGAAGATAGGGAGCACAAGCTTTTATGCAACAACTGAGATGTTATAAAGAATTTCCGGTCTGGTCACAGCAAGCTATTCCACAAGGGTTCAAGCAGCCACATAATACCAAAGCGGGGACTTGGGCAAAGCTGACCGTTCTTAAAGGTGAGCTGCATTTTGCCATGCTGGATCAGTCAGGTCATATACAGTCTGAACATGTATTTACGCCAGAGCAGCAACCACCGTTTATTGAACCACAGGTATGGCATAAGATTATTTCTGCCAGTGAAGATGCAGAATGTCAGCTGCGTTTTTACTGCAAACCTGAGAATTACTTCAGCAAAAAATATCAGCTAAGCCCGACTCATTCGGAAATTCTGGCGGCTATGCCGTATTTAAAGGGTGGCCGTGCGCTGGATGTCGGTTGTGGTTCAGGCCGCAATTCGCTGTATTTGAGCCAGAACGGTTTTGAAGTTGATGCCTGGGATGTGAATGAAAATAGTCTGCAGACCTTAAGACAGATCATTCAGGCCGAAGAAATCGGGAATATTCAGGTTCAGCAACGAGATTTAAATCTTGACCCAAGTATTCAGGGCCAATATGACTTTATCTGCTGTACGGTAGTGATGATGTTCCTACAGGCCGATACCATTCCACCTCTTATTGCACAGATGCAGCAGGCGACAGTGCCGGGCGGTTATAACCTGATTGTCTGTGCGATGGATACCGATGATATTCCGGTACAGCCAGACTTTCCGTTTAGTTTTAAGCCGGGACAGCTTAGTGCCTATTATAAAGGCTGGAATCTGGTGAAATACAATGAAAATGTAGGTGAATTACATCGTGTAGATGAACAGGGCAACCGGATCAAGCAGCATTTTGCGACTATGCTAGCCCAAAAAGTCGAATAAGAGATTTATACAGTTTTTAGATTTTTGGCTTTAAATCAGAGAGAGCCAAAAATAAAAAAAGATGTCACCCGGACATCTTTTTTTATGCTTAAAAAATCTTAAGCTGCTTTTTTAAACCAAGAGAACCAGCCTTTTTTCTCGGCTTTTACTTCTGCTTTTTCAGCAGCCGTATCTTTGGTTTCTACTGCTTCAGTTTGCGCAGCTTCAACGTGTTGTTCTGCTGTAGCTTGAGCCATTTCTACTTGAGTCGTTGCTTCTGTTTTTACTGCTTCAGCTTTAGTTTCAGCCGCTTGTTGAGTTGCAGCAACAGTCGCTTGAGCAGCTTCAACTTTCGCTTGTACAGGTGCAGCAGTTTCTTTAGCAATAGTTTGGGTTGTTTTGGTTACAACAGTTGCTGGCGCAACTTGAGCTTCAGTTGCCATTGCAGATGCAGAAGTCGCTACGATTGCAGTTGCGATCATTGTTTTAAGCATGTTCATATAAACCCTTTTAAGGAAATAGGAAAAAAGAGGCTTGATCATACACGTATGAAATTTAAGTGATTAATAAATATTATTTTATTGGTTGAATATTCAACTAAAATTACAAAGGGATAACATATATTTCTACTTATAATTTTGATTAATAGTGGAGATGTAAAATGAGAGTGACAAGCTGGGTCGCACATGTTAAAAAGAAACTAAGGAAAAAGTTATTTTCTCTTTATAAAAATATAAAAACATAGATAAGACCTCTTTCATAAATCATTTTTGCTCAGTTCCAAGTTGTAGATTCCAGCGATTAAATTGAATCTCAAACCAAGCCTTTTACCTCTATTTCGATAACGCTCAGCAAGGATTTTGAAGGTTTTCAGGCTGCCAAATACATGCTCAATTCCGATTCTTCTTTTATTGATTTCCTGATTATAGATTTTCAATTCAGGATCCAATTTACAGTGTCTTTTGGCTTTTAAGGGCAACAGGCTATTCGGATACAACACATAAATCCCCTGATAGCCTTTATCCGCAAGAACAAAGGCTCCTGAAGGAATCTGGTTTAAATTGCGTTTGAACAACTCGAAATCATGCACTGCACCGCGACTGGTACATAAACTCAGAATTTGCTGAGTTTTGTAGTGAATCATGGCCTGTACTTTAAAGGTATGCGTCTTTTTCTTGCCGCTATAGCTTTTCTTCTGTTTTTTTAGGCCTTTGGATTGGAATTTCCGTGGCATCCACGATCACAACATTCCAGTCGATGCCTTCGCCCTCGGGTAAATCTTTGGGTAAATTAAACAGATTGGACCGAATCAGGCAGTCTTCAATATGACGGACAATTCTTGAGGCTGTAGGCTCTGAAACCCCGTAACTCGTCGCAACGTGAAATAAGGTTCGGTATTCCCGCCAATAGCTCAGACAGAGCAGAACCTGATCCTCCAGGCTTAACTTGGGCGGTCTGCCTTTGGCAGAGACATGCTTTTGCAATTGCTCAACCATCAAATAGAAAGTTGACCATGAGATGCCTGTGTATCGCTTGAACTGAAGATCAGAAAGCTTGTTTGAATCGATGTATTTCATCCGCAGATTATGCACGAATGCCAAGAAATCCGGAGTGCAAATATTAACCAAAAAGAAGATCGTTTTTTGATTTATGAAAGAGATCTATAATACGGCGTAAATTAATTATGGGTAATTTAGTGGAGGTATGACATGAATGCTCTAAACTTTGCTAACTATATTATTTGGTATGTGAATCAGAAATTTCCAAATACTAGTTTTACTCACGTTAAACTTCAAAAAATTCTTTATTATATTTATTGTGATTTTTTGAAGAAAGGTATTCCACTTTTTGAGGATAAAATCGAAAAGTGGCAATATGGGCCGGTAGTTCCTAGTGTTTATAATAGTTTTCGTTCGTATGGATTCAACCGAATTAGTACACCAGAAACTTCTGTCCGACTAATTAATGATGAAAATGGTTTCCGCTTTGAGCGCGATGATTTTAACCCCAATATTTTAAATTTGAGTACTGAGCAAAGAGATAGACTAGATTTTATAATTCAAAACTTAGTGGAAAAAGAAGCTTTTGAGTTAGTTAATCTTACTCATAAGGAAAAATCTTGGATCAGAGCTGAGCCTAATATTAAAAAAGGCGAAAAAAATATTGTATATTCAGAAGAAGAACTACGTCTTGAAAGTACTGATATCGAAGAACTAATTGGTTAAATTTTTGTGAATAATACATCCATAAAGCTTCTTACTCTTAATGAATTAATAGAATCACATTTAATACCACTTGAAATGACTGCAGAACTGCAACAGCAAATTCTGCAGTCGTTTCTTTTTTTATGTAATGAAATAAATATGATTGATAATAGTACTGGGGAAACTTTTTACCCTATGCCATATCAAGAGATTACAGAATGTATTTATGAACTTGAATTTGAGTTCTCAGCTGAATTGAACAGTGTTATAGAGGGATTAATAGAACCTTTAAAAAAATTGTTAAAATTAGATGGGCTTCCAATAGAAGAAGCAAAAACAGAATTAAATAGAAAATCTGTACACATATTAAATGCATATAAAAGATTTGTATCGCACAATAACTACTGATCAAAAAACCTAAAGAAAACCCCGCAATAAGCGGGGTTTTTTATCTCGAAGTATTTAAGAATTAAACACGTTCGATCACTGTTGCAATACCTTGACCTAGGCCGATACACATCGTCGCAAGACCGATTTGTGTATCTTGCTGTTCCATCACGTTTAACAATGTTGTTGTGATACGCGCACCAGAACAACCCAATGGGTGACCCAATGCAATCGCGCCACCGTTATGGTTCACGATGTCTTGCTTATCATAAATGCCTAAGCCTTTAAGAACAGACAGACCTTGTGCTGCAAATGCTTCGTTCAATTCAAAGGTTTGAATATCAGCAATTGACAGGCCAGCGCGTTTCAACGCTTTTTGTGTTGCCGGAACCGGACCATAACCCATGATCGCAGCATCACAGCCTGCAACCGCCATAGAGCGAATTACAGCACGTGGCTTAAGACCTAAAGCTTGAGCACGTTCAGCAGACATTAGCAACATTGCAGATGCACCATCAGACAAGGCTGAAGAAGTTGCTGCAGTTACTGTACCGCCTTTCGGATCGAAGACTGGACGCAAAGATTTGAACGATTCAAGGTTCGCATCCGGACGGATCACTTCATCGATATCGCACAGAACTTTGTAACCGTCAGCATTATGACCTTCAATGCCTACGATTTCATTCTGGAACATACCATTTTCAGTCGCAGCCCAGGCACGGCGGTGAGATTCTACACCAAACGCATCCTGTTCTTCACGAGTAATGCCGTTCATGCGACCCAGCATTTCAGCAGTCAGGCCCATCATATTTGATGCTTTTGCATAGTGCTTAGATGCAGCAGGGTTCAGGTCGATGCCGTGCATCATGCCTACGTGGCCCATATGCTCTACACCACCGATGATGAAGATATCACCCTGGTTAGTCGCGATCTGTGCAGCCGCAGTGTGGATTGCCTGCATAGAAGAACCACACAGACGGTTAACCGTTTGACCTGCAACAGTCTTAGGAAGATCAGCTAACAATGCGATATTACGCGCAATGTTCATCCCTTGTTCCAGAGTCTGGTTCACACAGCCCCAGATCACATCTTCAACTTCATTCGGGTCAAATTCGTTACGAACCATCAACGCACGGATAAGTTCAGCTGACATGCTGTCGGCACGTACATTGCGGAACATACCGTTTTTCGATTTGCCCATGGCAGTACGTACGCCATCAACAATCACAACGTCACGTGGATTTAAAGTAGCCATTCACGTCACTCCTTAACCGTAGAATTTTTTGTTGTTAGCAGCCATGTCGCGCAATGATTGCGGCGCTTCATAAGCCTTACCTAAGTGCGCGTATTTGTCGCAAAGTGCAACATACTCAGCTACACCAGTCTGGTCGATATAACGGCATGGACCGCCACGGAATGGAGGGAAACCTACACCCATGATCATCGCCATATCTGCTTCAGCTGGAGTTGCAACAATGTTGTCTTCCAGGCAACGAACAGTTTCGTTACAGAAAGCCAGCATCATACGGTCAATGATCTCTTGAGGATCAAATTCGCGTTTTTCAGCAGTTGCAACAGATGCCACAAGCTCGTATGCAGTTGGATCAACCACTTTGGCTTTTTTGCCTTTACGGTCAAGTTCGTATTTGTAGAAACCAACGTCATTCTTTTGACCCAGACGGTTGTTTTCGTACATTACTTGGATTGAACCTTTGAAATCAGGTTTCATACGATCCGGGAAGCCTTCAGCCATGACTTCTG
Organism: Acinetobacter variabilis; assembly: GCF_000369625.1. Lineage (GTDB taxonomy): Bacteria > Pseudomonadota > Gammaproteobacteria > Pseudomonadales > Moraxellaceae > Acinetobacter > Acinetobacter variabilis. The sequence goes on along the minus strand of NZ_KB850111.1, from coordinate 376,446 downwards.
CACCGTGAACGCCAGTATCGATACCAACCACGTCCATCAGGTAAGCAGGACCCATAGGCCAGCCGAATTTTTCCATCACTTTGTCAATTTGCTGGAAGTCAGCACCATCTTTCAGTAACAGGTCAAATGCACCGAAGTAAGGGAACAGTACGCGGTTTACCAGGAAGCCCGGACAGTCATTGACCACGATTGGTGTTTTACCCATTTTCTGAGCAAGAACAACAGTCGTTGCAATCGCTTCAGCAGAAGTCTTCTCACCACGAATCACTTCTACCAGTGGCATCATGTGTACCGGGTTAAAGAAGTGCATACCGACGAAGTTTTCAGGACGTTCCAGATTTTCAGCCAGACGCGTGATTGAAATCGTAGATGTGTTAGACGCAATAATCGTGTTTTCACGTACTTTGGATTCAGTTTCTTTCAGTACGATGCCTTTCACTTTCGGGTTTTCAGTTACTGCTTCGATCACGATGTCGACTTCTTTAAACTCGTCATAGCTTAAAGTAGGACGGATGCGGGCAAGGGTTTCACCCATTTGCGCCGGCTTCATCTTCTTGCGTTCAACCTGCTTGGTCAGCAGTTTGTTTGCTTCAGACATACCCAGTGCAAGTTGCTGGTTACCGATGTCTTTCATGATGATTGGAGTGCCTTTGCTTGCCGCCTGGTAAGCAATACCACCACCCATGATTCCTGCGCCTAGAACGGCAGCCTGGTTCACTGGATGTGCACCTTGTTCATATTTCTTAGAAGTTTTCTTCACCACCTGGTCGTTCAGGAACAGACCGATTAACGCACCCGCTTGTGGAGTTACCGCAGCTTTCGCAAAGCCTTGAGCTTCAACTTTAAGCGCTTCATCGCGGTGTAAGCTTGCACCTGCCTGAAGAGAATCAAGCAATAGTTTAGGCGCTGGGTATTGAGCAGGGTTTGCTTTTGCAAGAACCGCACCTTTCGCCGTATTGAACGCCATCATTTGCTCAAGCATGTTCAGCTTGATTGGATCCAGTTTTTCCTGGCGTTTTGCCTGCCAGTCTAAACGGCCGTGAATCGCCTGTTTCACCAGGTCAATCGCAGCATCTTTCAGTTTGTCTGCAGCAACAACCGCATCAACCGCACCATCTTTCAGTGCAGCAGCCGGTTTTTTCGGAGTAGCCATGGCCATCCATTCAACTGCATTGTCGATACCGATCAGACGGCTTAAACGAACCGTACCACCGAAACCAGGGAAGATACCAAGTTTGATTTCAGGCAGGCCGACTTGCGCCTGTTCTGACATCACACGGTAGTCACAGACTAAGCACATCTCGAAACCGCCACCTAGTGCCATACCGTTAATCGCGGCAACTTTAGGAATGTCCAGGTCTTCGAAGCTGTTAAAAATTTCATGAACTGGTAGTGCCCAGTCAACAATTGCCTGTTCGCCTTGAGCAAAGTTATCGCCGAATTCAGTAATGTCAGCACCTACAATAAATGTAGACTTACCTGAAGTCACGATTAAACCCTGAATGTCAGCAGCGGAAACTGCGTCAATCGCAGCCTTGAAATCTTCAATCGTTGCACGGTTGAATTTGTTAACCGACTCACCTTGTAAGTCAAAGCGGAATTCTGCAATTCCGTCCTCAAGCATTTGGACGGTAATGGCATTGCCAGCGTGGATCATGCCCTGATCTCCTTTATTTTGGAGGACTTCTAAGTTGATGTTGTGAAGCAAGCGCGCATTTCCCGCGCACTTTTTTACTTCGCTAATCTTACGATAACTATATCCAAAAAGAACAACACAAGTTGTATCAAGCCGTGACGCAAGGGTCATCAATTTTTATCGCTCAATCAAGGTGTTGTCATATCAGGAATACAGTGAACCGTTATCGCAGTGTAATGAAGTTATTGTTTCAATTTCACTTTTTTATTGCTGTCGCGGTGTTTTTATAACGCAAATTGACCAGATAGGGAATGTTTGTTGTGTGGTGTTTTGGTCAAAATAGTCAATTGAGATTCAAATCAGCCGCTATGGATGTAAGAAAATGTATGCAACGCTGTGTTCTACAAGCGGGTAGGGAGAGCAAAAGCAGCTTTGTTATAATGCGGCTCAGATGTGACTTTTTTATTTTTTCCCCGTTCTTTTTGGGTATTGATATGTTTAAGTGGATTATTTTGGCCATCTTTGTCATCTCAGCGTTATATATTCAGCGACGTGGCACAGTTCGGCATTCTTTTTATCGCCAGTTTTTTGACCATTCGACCCTGTTTGCACCGATCAATTTTCTGATGTACGCCTTTTCACGCGTACCGAATCAGCCTTATATCGATACGCAGCATTTTAAAGACCTAAAAGTGCTGGATGAAAACTGGGAAATGATTCGTGACGAAGCACAGGCGCTCTATCAGAAAGGTGGGATCAAGGCTTCGAGTAAATATGATGACCTAGGGTTTAACTCATTTTTTAAGACGGGCTGGAAACGCTTCTATTTAAAATGGTATGACTCGGCGCATCCCTCTGCAGCAGAACTCTGCCCAAAAACTACCGCCTTGCTCAAAACCTTGCCAACGATTAAGGCGGCCATGTTTACCGAGCTGGCACCTGACAGCCGTCTGGTCCGTCATCGTGACCCGTATGCCGGTTCATTGCGTTATCACTTGGGCTTAATGACCCCGAATGATGACCGCTGCTTTATCGATGTCGATGGTCAGCGTTATTCCTGGCGCGACGGCGAGAGCGTGGTATTTGATGAAACTTATATCCACTATGCCGAAAACAAGACTGACCAGAACCGGATCATTTTCTTTGCAGATGTCGAGCGACCTTTAAAAACCCGCTGGATGGAACGCTTTAATCACTGGTTTGGCAAAAAGGTAATGACGGCAGCCAGTTCACCGAATGAAGTCGGAGATCAGACCGGTGGCTTAAACAAGGTCTTTGGTTATGTTTATCAACTTCGTGTCAAGGCTAAGGCTTTAAAAGCACAAAACCGCCAGCTGTACTATTTCCTGAAATGGTTCCTGATGCTAGGTATTTTCTTCCTGATCTTTGTTCGTCCTTATCTGTTTGCCTAAGCTGCAAAACAAAATATAGAACGCCCCTCAGGGCGTTTTTTATTACTTATAGAGATTCACCACATCATTCTGATTTTGTGTAAGATAAAACAAAATAGGGGGAAGATGATGCGTGTATTTCGTTCCAAAAAAGACTGGTGGCTGCTGGCATTCTTGATTTGTATGAGCGGTTTGTTATTGCAATTACTACTGACCATGCAGGCCAAAGGGACGATGGCTCAATATCCGGTACATACCGCAGTTTATATACTCACAATCATCTTGGTCTGGTGGCCGGTTTGGAGTACCCGTTATATCGTCCAAGATGGGCAATTGACCATTAAAAGCCTATGGCTGAGCTGGCAAATTCCACTTGGTTCGATTCAAAATATCCAGCCTACAGATCACTCAGAAATTGCACCTGCTTTGTCTTTCAAGCGTTTAAAAGTCAGCTATACATTGGCAGATCGGCAAAAATATGTCCTGATTTCACCTAAAGACCCGGATGCATTGATTCAGGCGATTCGAGCGCATCAAACAGTTTAATTGGAATTGGATGATTGAGGCTGAACTAGCAATTGACCATTAATGCAGTCCAGATGGAGTTGCAGTTGTTCTGGATGGTTCAGGAAATAAATCGCTAAGATTGGTTCCAGTTCAGTCCGTATTTTTCGGCCCAGATGACGGGCTCCATAACGGATGTCATGGCCTTGATAAAAATGAGCCTTGGCTGCATCAGTGAGGTGAATCTGTCGTTTCTGGTGTTGTAGACGTTGATTTAATTTATCCAGCTCAATCTCAACCAGTCGTGGCAGGACATCATTTTGGATGGCCTGATAGTGCAAGGTACGGTCAATCCGGTTCAGGAACTCTGGATCAAACTTGCGCTGCATGACTTTTTCAATGATCTGCTGGGTCGGTACTTTTTTTAGACACAATTGCTGCATTTTCTGCGGCAGATAGCTGAGTTTTTCCAGATATTGTTGCGCGGCCTGTGCACCGACATTACTGGTCATAAAAATCATGCAGTTACGAAAATCGATGGTTTTGGTACCAGCAGTCAACGTCAGTCGGCCGGTATCCAGTACATTCATCAGGCCACGAATTACTTCAGTACTGGCTTTTTCCAGTTCATCAAATAGCATGATGCCGGGGCGGGTATGGCTTCCGGCAATAGCGGTTTCATCAAACAGGCTATGGCCTTCTTTAGAGCCCACATAACCCGGAGGCGCGCCGGTCAGGGCAGCTGCATAATGTTCCTGCGCTAAAGTATTCATATCAATCCGGCAGAAAGCATCTGGACGGCCATAAATCGCTTCGGCAATCAGGCGTACCGTCTCAGTCTTGCCGACACCGGTCGGGCCAAGCATTAAGGTAACCGAAAGCGGACGTTCTGGACTGGAAAAGTCAGCCTTGACCACATGCAGCATTTTTTCAATTTCATTTAAGGCGGCATCCTGACCGATGATCCGTTCCCTAGCAACTGCATCACAGTCTGAGGTTCAAAATGAAAACGCGGTTTCCCAATCAAACGGTCACGCTCAGACTGGCTATGGCTAGAGGTGGCAGGTTGCACAACATGAATACCGGATTGGGAACTTGTCATCTTGGATCATCTCGAGATTGAACCTGTCGAGCATAGCATAGTTAGTTCAGGCGACTTATAGCTTTTAGCAATCACACCATATTGGGTTGCTTATAAATACGGCGGTCTGGGCATAACCTGTTTCACTTTGGATGACAGTTCGGATGAATTTTGTGTCATCGCTTGAAAATGACACATTAAACATCACATATATCTGCATATTGCAGGTGAAAAATAGGTTTTAGGTGAACGAGAACGCACGCCCTCATATTGAAAAAATCTTGGCCAATATGACCACCTTACCCGGGGTCTACCGGATGTATGGCAAAGATGGCGAACTCTTATATGTGGGAAAAGCCAAAAACCTGAAAAATCGGGTGTCCAGTTATTTTGTCAAAACCCTTGATCATCCCAAGACTCAAGCTTTGGTGGCACGGATTTATGACATTCAAACTTTGGTGGTGCGTTCAGAAACTGAAGCTTTACTCTTAGAGCAAAACCTGATCAAGCTGCATCGTCCGCCGTATAACATCATGCTGCGTGATGACAAATCCTATGTCTATATTTTTGTTTCTGCAGACAAGCCTTATCCGCGGATTGCCAGCGGTCGCGGCAAGGGCAAACATCAGGTCGGCAAGTTTTTTGGACCTTATCCGAGTGCTTACAATGCTCGCGATACTTTGGTTATTCTGCAAAAATTATTCAATGTACGTTCCTGTGAGAATGGTTTCTTTGCCAATCGTACTCGACCTTGTTTGCAATATCAGATCAAGCGCTGTTCCGGCCCTTGTGTCGGCCTGATTTCACCTGAGGATTATCAGGAAGATGTTAATAACTCGATTCGCTTCCTGCAAGGCGATACTAAAGAGCTGAATCAGGAACTGATTGCCAAGATGGAAGCAGCCGCAGAAAATCTGGAATTTGAAAAAGCGGTATTTTATCGTGACCGGATGGCGTTACTGCGTGATGTACAGGCCCAGCAAGCGATTTATAAAGTCAAAGGTGAGGCAGATATTCTGGCGATTGCCTATCAGGCAGGGGTGACTTGTGTGCAGATCATGCATGTGCGTAATGGCAAGATGCTCGGCGGTAAAGGCTATTTTCCGGATATGCTGAGTGATGATCTGGGGCAAATGCTCTCGGATTTTATTGCCAATTTCTATTTTCAGGTTGCTGATGAAATTCCATCTGAACTGATCGTGAATATTGAAATGCCAGATCGGAAGGAACTTGAAGCCGCACTTTCTCAACATTTTAATAAGAAGATTCAGATCAAGTCCAAAGTCCGGGAAACCCGTGCCGAATGGCTGGAACTGGCACAGATGAATGTGCAGCATGCCATTCAGGGCAAGCTGGCTAATCACTTTGAATTGAATGAACGTTTCCATCAGTTAGAAGAGGTGGTGGGACGGCCGGTAGATCGGATTGAGTGTTTCGATATCTCGCATACCATGGGTGAAGATACGGTTGCTTCTTGCGTAGTCTTTGATAGTGGAGGCGCGCGCAAACGCGATTATCGTCAGTTTTCTATCAATGATATTCAGGCAGGTGATGACTATGCCGCGATGCGTCAGGCCTTAACCCGTCGTTATAAAAAAGCCATGCTGCCAGATTTGCTGCTGATTGATGGTGGTAAAGGGCAGTTGCATATGGCGATGGAAGTCATGCAGGAACTTGGACTGGATGCCTTTATGGTTGGTGTGTCTAAAGGTGAAGGGCGTAAGCCAGGTTTGGAAACTCTGCATTTTACCGATGGCAGCAAGATTCAGCTTCCAGAAGATCATAAGGCCCTGCATCTAATCCAGCAGGTACGTGATGAAGCCCACCGTTTTGCTATTACCCGGCATCGGGCCAAACGCGATAAAAAACGTGGCTCATCGGTATTGGAGGTGATTCCGGGACTGGGGCCGAAGCGCCGTCGTGATTTATTGACCCATTTTGGCGGGATTCAGGGCGTGCTTAAAGCTTCAGAAAAAGACCTGCAACTCGTACCAGGTCTGGGTTCTGTGATGGCCCGGATGATTTATAAAGTTCTGCATGAGTAATCGTTTTATATCAATTACAAGTGCAAAAATGCACATTGACCTTCGAGTCAAAGGTCATTTCTATTCATAGATTTTTCCAGCAATATATCGGTTCATCAGACAAAGTTGAAGGATCGATATGTCGTTGCAAGCACTGTACGCACAAATTGCGCAGCAAGAATGGATTGAAATGCCGACAGGCTGGGAGCAAGGGAGAACCATCTACGGCGGACTTGCGGCTGCAGTCATGATGCAAAAAGCCGTGGTAACAATCAATGATCCTGCTAAACGTCTGCTGAGTACCAGTGTGACTTTTGTTGGCCCGGTACAGGAAGGCAAAGCACGCCTGACTGAGGAAATTCTGCGTGAAGGCAAATCGGTCACTACCATCGAAGTGCGTCTATGGCAGGATGACGCTGTTCAAAGCATTCTGATTGCCAGTTTCGGCGTAGCGCGCGATTCTAGCATTCAGGTACATCAGGAAATCCAGGCTCCGGATTATGCTCCTCCTGAAATCCTGTTCCAGATTCCTGCACAGTTCAAGCTTCCAAAGTGTTTTGATCATTTTGAACTCAGATGGGCGGATTTGAATCTGCCGTGCAGTTCAAGTGTACGTCCTGATTTTGAAGGCTGGTGCCGCTTCCATCCAGATCAACATTCTGACCGTGAATTTCAGTTAGCTGACCTGATGGCCATTTTTGATATCTGGCCACCTGGGGTGTTACCGATGTTTCAGACACTGGCCCCGGCGAGCAGCCTGACCTGGACTGTAACCTATGTGCATCCAGTGCAGCATCAGCTACATGATTGGTTTAAATATAAAGTGATTACCGACCATGCGGCTGATGGTTATTCAACAGAACATGCCTATCTGTGGGATGCAGAAAATCGGCTGATTGCGATGGCCAGACAGACAGTGACGGTGTTTGCCTAGTGACACTTCAAGTCAATTCGTATAAAGTGAAGCGTATTAATGATGGATTAAACCTCGAAAAAAGTGTGCATTTTCATCGTACATGAGGGGAACAATTGGCGGTGTCTATGACTACAGGTCGTATCCTGAATATTCCAAATATCTTGACCTTGGCTCGTATTATCCTGATTCCGGTTTTTTTATTGGTCGCATATTGGCCACCGGCAATGGGATTTAATGAAACCAGTCCTGATGTGACTCGGCATATTATCTTAACGACAATTTTTGTAGTGGCTGCAGTCACTGACTGGTTTGATGGTTATCTAGCGCGTACTCTGAATCAGACGTCTGCTTTTGGTCGCTTTTTAGATCCGGTTGCAGACAAGTTGATGGTCGCTGCTGCACTCATTGTATTGGTACAATGGCAACCTTCAGTTTCTATGGCTTTTGCAGCCATTGTGATTATTTCACGGGAAATTACAGTTTCAGCTTTACGTGAATGGATGGCTGAACTTGGTGCGCGTACCAGTGTGGCGGTGTCTACAGTGGGTAAATACAAAACCGCGTTTCAGATGATTGCGATTACAGTATTTCTGCTGAACTGGCCACCGCTAGAAATGCTGGCTTATGCGTTGCTATATACAGCTGTGGTACTGACCTTATGGTCGATGTTTATTTACCTAAAAGCAGCTTGGCCATATCTGAAACAGCCTTAATCAATAAAAGCTCCTTAAAAGGGGCTTTTTTTATAGCTAAAAATAGAGAATATAAAAATAACAGGCAAAAAAATACCCAGCCTTTGGGGGAAGAACTGGGATGAAATCGGGGGTATTTCTCAGTTATTATTATAGTTATTCAAAGATATCTCATCTTCTTGCTAGTCATTATAGGGAGTGCCTTACACAAAATCATGTGGTTTCTTGTAGCTGAATGTTGTGTTTTGTGAGAGCAATGTATACAGAATTTACAATTGATTATTTTGATACAAATCTGATTGCTTTTCAGTAAGATAATAGCTGCTTAAATTTAAAAAACACGGTAGGAAAATGACAGGTTTTAAGCCTGTTTTTTAGCTCAATAATTTTCGATTTCATGAAAGTTAGAATAGTTTTTAGAGTGCTTTTAAGAGAAATAGAATATCTATAGAAAAAGAATACTCGAGGAGTCTCTTGCCAGGTATTTAACTCATGTTCTGGTGAAGAAATAATTTTCAAATTAAAAAGGGAATTCTTTTTATAGGTTACTTTTTTTATGGCATTCGAAGTGATACCTTTCGCTTAATTTACGTAAAAGAAAAGCTTGAGCTTAGATAAAAAAATTTCCATGTAAGGAGTTTTTTATTCTATGAACTCATAGCTGCTTGTCTTGCGTAATTTTTAGAGCAGTACTCTTTCCAATAAAAAAAGAGCCTTAAAAGAGACTCTTTTTAAATGCTTGCCTACGCGGACTTTGTCCTTGTCTTGCGTAAAAAAGAAAAGCAGTGCTTTGTTTTTTACTCAGGCTTTAGCCCTTCAGCTTTTTCCAATGATTCATCATTGTTAAAGAACTTCTCGCGTTGCTCTTCAAGGAACTTTTTCGCATCCGGTTCAAACACGTTTAAACGCTTTTCATTGATCAGCGTGGTCTGGTGTTTCAGCCATTCTTGCCAAGCCTGTTTAGATATCGTATCAAACAGTTCCTGACCCTTTGCACCCGGGAATGGTGCAAAGTCTAAACCTTCCATTTCTTGTTGATACTTACGGCAAAAAACTTGTCGAGACATATCAATACTCCAATTTAAAGCGAAAGCAATTAAGCGTAAAGTTTCTCTAGGCGAGCATGCGCACGTTCGATCGCAGCTTCAACCTGTGCAGGTGCAGTACCACCAATGTGATTACGTGCATTCACAGATGCTTCTAAAGTCAGGGCTTTTTCAAATACATCTGCCTGAATCAGATCAGAGAACTGTTGCAGTTGCTCAAGTGTTAGTTCAGACAGATCTTTACCTTCCTGTACGCCTAGAGCTACCGCTTTACCCACAATTTCATGAGCATCACGGAAAGCCACGCCATTTTTTACCAGATAATCTGCCAGGTCAGTCGCCGTTGAGAAACCGCGAAGTGCAGCTTCACGCATGATTTCAATATTTGGAACCAATGCAGGAATCATGTCAGCGAATGCCACCAATGAACCACGAACGGTATCAATCGCGTCAAATAATGGCTCTTTATCTTCCTGGTTATCTTTGTTATAAGCAAGTGGTTGACCTTTCATTAAGGTCAATAGGCTCATCAGATCACCATATACACGGCCGGTTTTACCACGGATCAGTTCAGGTACATCCGGGTTTTTCTTCTGTGGCATGATCGAAGAACCAGTGCAGAAACGGTCTGGAATATTTACGAACTTGAACTGAGCCGATGTCCACAGGATCATTTCTTCAGACATACGTGATAGGTGCATCATAATTAAAGATGCCGCAGCATTGAATTCGATACCAAAATCACGGTCAGAAACGGCATCTAAAGAGTTTTCAGCTACAGCTTCAAAACCTAGAAGCTCAGCGGTATAAGCACGGTCAATTGGGTAAGTCGTACCTGCCAGAGCAGCAGAACCGAGTGGCATACGGTTAACACGTTTACGGCAATCAATCAGACGCTCAGAGTCACGTACCAGCATTTCAAACCAAGCCATTAAGTGATGACCAAAAGTCACTGGCTGTGCAGTTTGCAGATGGGTAAAACCTGGCATGATGGTATTGGTATTTTTCGCTGCCAGACCCAGGATGCCTTTTTGCAATTTTTTCAGTAATTCCAGGATCGCATCGATTTCATCACGTACATACAGGCGGATATCTGTGGCAACCTGGTCATTACGGCTACGGCCCGTATGCAATTTTTTACCGGTAATGCCGATACGCTGAGTCAGGCGCGACTCAATGTTCATATGCACATCTTCAAGGTCAATGCGCCATTCGAAGTTACCTGCTTCAATATCTGCTTTAATGGCAGTCAGACCTTCGATAATGTCATCACGTTCCTGTTCGGTCAGTACGCCAACTTTTGCCAGCATAGTTGCATGTGCAATCGAGCCTGCAATGTCTTGTTTATAAAAACGTTGGTCAAATTGAACAGATGCTGTAAATTCAGCAACAAAAGCATCAGTCGCTTCAGAGAAACGACCGCCCCACATACCCGAAGTCTGGGCTTGTGATGGATTTGAGGAATTAGAAGATGTGGTCATGTCGGCTCAATCAGATTAAAAGCAGTAGAACGAAAAAGAGTATAACAAATTCAAAGCCCGTTGCCGAAGTCCAAGTCGATCAATCTTTTACATCTCCGACTGGATCAGCGCAAAGCTCCTATTTTTTTAGCCAGATTGGCAAGCTGCACTATTTACTGGAAATGTTTATTGGCGGCAATGTGCTGGCCATGGTCTTGGCCTTGGCAAAAGCACAATCCTGGCAAGCGCTCAATCTGGCAGATCTGCTTCAATATATGCTGTATATCAACTGGATACTGTTATGTTTTGCAGCGCTAATCGAGCTTTTTCATCAGCATTTTCAGCGCATGGGGATTAAGCTGGCATTAATCTGCGGATTTCTGCTGTTGCAGGCGATTGTTTTGGTAACTACGACCAGTCTGAATGTACTGACTTATTTTGGCAGTAATTTGAATTTTCAGGGACTGAGTCTGGCAATCGCACTGGAACAGGTCGGCCTACATCTGAGTTTTGGTATCCTGTTAGGTATGTTCTGTTTTCGCTATTTGTATTTGCGTGAACAATGGGCGCAGCAGCAGCACAGTGAATTAAATGCACGGATTCAGGCCATGCAGGCTAGGATTCATCCGCATTTTCTGTTTAATAGTCTCAATAGTGTAATCAGCCTGATCAGTATCGACCCGGACAAAGCCGAACAAATGTTGCTGAATTTGTCCCGTTTATTTCGGGCCAGTTTTCAGGAATTGAAACTGGTCAAATTGCAGGAAGAAATTGAACTCTGCCAGCGCTATCTGGAGATTGAACAGATTCGTCTGGGAGAGCGTTTACAGGTCGAATGGAAATTAGAAAACAAAGACTTATACTCACAAGTCCAAATTCCATTATTGACTTTACAACCCCTAGTGGAAAATAGTATTTTCCATGGAGTTGAAAAAATTTTGACAAAGAGTACCATAAGCATATTGATTGAAATCTTGCAAAATCAAATTAATATCATCATAACAAACCCTTATACGCAGGATAATAAAACATTAAAAAAGGGACATGGTATTGCAATTGAAAATGTCAGACAGCGTCTGGAAGCTTATTACGGACCTACGATGACGTTTCAGACTTTCGCCGGTGGAGGGGTGTTTACCACGGTTGTGCAATATCGCTATAAATAAAAATAAATCAAGGAAATCACAGTTAACTTATAATCAAATGAATAATGTTGACTGGATTAAGGAGGAGAAATGGACGTCCTGATTTGTGACGATGAGCCTTTGGCTGTCGAGCGACTATCACGTTTAGTCTCTCAACTGGGGCATGATGTGGTTGCAACAGCTACACATGGTCGTCAAGCAATTGATCTGGCTCATCAGCATGAACCTGATGTCATCTTATTAGATATTCAAATGCCTGAAATGGATGGTTTGACCTGTGCGCAGCATTTGCGTCAGCTCGACCCAATGCCGGCTATTGTCTTTTGTACGGCCTATGACCAACACGCGCTGGATGCATTCAAGTCTAATGCAGACGGCTACCTGCTTAAACCGGTGATGCAACAGGAATTGGCACAGGTTTTAGAGCATTTAATTAAACTTACCCAAGCTCAAATGAGCCAACTAAAACAAAAAGAAAATATGGAAGAAATCAATATCAGCCGCCATCAAATTGCGGCAAAGACCTATCGCGGGGTCGAATTGGTGCCAGTTGAAAATATCTATTATTTTCTGGCGGATCAAAAATATGTGACTGTACGCCATAAAAACGGCAGTGTCCTGATTGATGAAACCCTGAAGGAGTTGGAACAGGAGTTTGGACATCAGTTCATCAGGATTCACCGTAATGCACTGGTTTCGGTTCACTATCTGGAAGGCTTGGAAGTGGTAAGTTCCGGCCAGTATCAGGTGCGTTGTCGTGAACTGGAAGAGCGTCTGGCGGTCAGTCGGCGTCATTTGCCATTCTTGCGGGAACGGATTCAGAAACTCTAAACGGATCAATGAGTTCGTCTGGAACAGCATTGAAACATGCATAAATTCGCTTGCATTTTCAAGTGAGCAGGTTAAGTTTAGACTATTATTCTCATTGACTGTTTATTGAAATTTATGAAGACCCTAAAAATTGCTACTCGACAAAGTCCACTTGCGCTCTGGCAGGCGGAACATATCCGTGCACGCTTACAGGACCTGCATGCTGGACTTCAGGTCGAGTTAGTCACTTTTGTTACACAGGGCGATAAAATTCTTGATACGCCATTGGCTAAAATTGGCGGTAAGGGCTTATTTGTAAAAGAATTAGAAGCAGCCTTACTAGATGGCCGTGCCGATCTGGCAGTCCATTCAATGAAAGATGTCCCGATGGCCTTGCCTGAAGGCTTATCTTTGGCAGTTATCTGTGAACGTGAAGATCCACTGGATGCTTTTGTCTCAAATACTTATGCCAGTTTCGACGAATTGCCTCAAGGTGCCAAAGTCGGAACTTCGAGCTTGCGCCGTAAAACGCAGATTTTAAAACAGCGTCCGGACCTTGAGATTATCGATTTACGCGGTAATGTCGGTACACGCTTATCCAAACTGGATGCAGGTCAGTATGATGCAATTATTTTAGCCAGTGCCGGTTTAAAACGCTTGGGCCTTGCAGATCGTATTCGTCATAGTATTGTGCCTGAAGTAAGTTTACCCGCAGTAGGACAGGGTGCATTGGGCCTGGAATGCCGGAGTGGAGATCAAGCGGTATTAGATTTAATCCAGCCTCTATTACATGCAGAAACTGATGCGTGTGTCCGTGCCGAACGTGCCTTTAATGCCTATCTGGAAGGTGGCTGTCAGGTGCCAATCGCAGGCTATGCCACTTTAAACGAAGGTGTCATTTCGATTGAAGGCCGGGTCGGTAGTGTAGATGGCGCAACTTTGCTACGTGCACAGCAAAGCGGAAACATGGCAGATGCAGAGCAATTGGGCGTGCAGCTGGCCAAAGCTTTGCTAGATCAGGGCGCAGGCGAGTTATTGAAAGCCCTTTATTCAAAATAATGTTGTTCATTAATACCCGTCCGAGTGATCGTGCTGCAAATTTAACGCAAGCCCTACAGACAGCGCAGATTCCGGTGATAGAGTTGCCCTTGCTAGAACTGGTACAGCAGCCTTATAAGGATGAGCTGGCCAGTTTGTTTAGGCGGCTACCCCAAGCAAAACTGATTGTCGTCGTGAGTCCGAACGCTGCCCAGATTGGCATGCAATATTTGCAGCAGGCAGGTCTATCATTGCATGATCTTGGAAGTATCCAGTGGGTCGCTGTAGGTAAAGCTACCGAGCAGGCTTTAGCAAGCTACGGTATCCAGAGTTATGTGCCTGATGTGGAGACTTCGGAAGGGATGCTGCAATTGCCTGTACTGCAGCAGTTAGCTACCGGATCAACCGTCGCTTTTTGGCGAGGTGAGGGTGGGCGTCAGTTTATGATGCAGCATTTAAAGGATCAGCAAATTCATATATTGAATTTCATTTTATATGATCGTCAGTGTCCGCCAGTTGCTTCTAAGATATTAGCTAAACATTTGACGAGTCTTGAAGCTAATCCTTGTTATGCAGTCTTGGTCAGCAGTGAAGCGAGCTGGCTTAACTGGCTAGCCTTGATGCAGCCGTATCCGCATCTCATTAATCGGGCATTGTATTTGGTTTTAGGGCCACGTTTGGCTGCCATGCTTGGGGAATATCAACAGCAACATCAGGCTGGTTTTCAATTCGCTCAGTTAGAGGACTTAAGCGGATCGACGATTTTGCAGCAGCTACTGATGTACTAGGAAACGCATGAAAAAATTATTCATTGTTTTTTTCATCTTGAGCTTGGCGTGGATTGCCAAGCTGAGCTATGACCTGTTTGGTTTGAATTCAGCACAGACTGAATTGACCCAGAATTTTAAGCAGCTGCAACAGCAGAATACCAATCTGAATGATCAGCTAGTGGCTTTAAAACGTCAGGTTGCTACGAGCCAAGCAGCAAACCCTGAAACACCGAACAAGGGGACAGTTCAGGATACTCCTGTAGCTGATTTGCAGGATGATCTGCCTTTGGTCGAGCAATATCTGGATCTGGTTGAGTTTGCCTTGCAGCAGCAACAATATGCAATGGCTATGGAAAAGTTGAATCAATTATCCAATCAGCTTGAACATCTAGAACTGGCACCTGCTCTTCTGGGTAGCCTGAATCAGGCGATTGACAAGGATCGAGAAGTCCTTAAGCAGTTCATCAACAATCGTTTAGTACAACAGAATAAATTAAAAGAATTACTGCAACAGATTGATGTTGAGATGGAAAAGGAAATCCAGGTGCAGCATCAGCACCGCGCTACATCCCAAAGCTCATTCTGGCAGCGCTGGATTCAGATTGAATCAGTCGAGAAGCCGAGTGCAGTCTTAATGCAGCGTAATCTGGTCTTAAAAGAAGCTCAGCTGCGTTTACTGATTGCAGAAAATAGTGTGCAACAAGGACAACAGGTAGCTTTCCAGCAAGCCCTGAAAAGTGTGATCGAGGTATTGGCTCAACTTCCAGATGTGCAAAGCAAACAATGGATTCAACGACTGGAGCAAATTAAGGCAGCACCTCAGACGCCTACTCCTCAGCTCAATACGCGTACCCTGATCGGTTAATTGCTTATGAAACAGATTTTACTTGCTTATTTACTGGTTGGTTTGTTGGGCTTAGCGATCTTGAGTGTACTGAGCTATGGTTATGGTGCGGGCTATGTGTATTTGTACTGGCGCGAACTACAGATCCAGACCACTTTCTGGTTTCTGGTGGGCCTACTCATCGCAATCAGCTTCCTGATGCATATGCTGTGGTATGCGACCAAACGTTATCTCAGCTTTAAACGGCGTAAACATGAAACGGTATTCAGCTTTGCACGCCTGCATCCTTATGAGCAGTTAGCTGTGGTTTGGTTATTAAATGCTGCACAGGATCAACGGGATTTTATCCAGCAGTCTTTTAATCAGTCGGGATTGCTCAAGCATATTATTGATGCCCGATTATCTTGGGGACAGCAACAATATAGCGAAGCATTGAGTAGTTTAAATCAGTCCAATCCTATGGCATTTGAACTGGCAGAATTACAGCGAATTGAAATCTATTTATCGCAGCAGGATGGTCAGCAGGCATTAACGCATTTAGAATTTTTAAATCAGCATGAGTTATCCCCTTGGTTAAGACGAGTCAAAACCGCTTATGAGCAGCGTTTAAATGCTTTATGGGGGCAATTTGCCTTACAGTTTCCCTGGTTATATTTACGTTCAACCAAATATGGACATTTAGACCAAGAAGTAAAAAAAATATGGCTGCAGCAATTATTAATAGCTTATGACCAGGCCACTGAAGATGATTTAGAATATTTAAAACAACGTTATCTGGATTTAAAACAGGACATATTTAACCGTGACTATGAAGTCAAGCTATTATGGTTGAAACTGTTATTTAGAATACCGGAAATGAGTGTTGAGCATGAAAGCCTTGCTAAACATTTACTGGAACTCCAATTTAATCAGGATGTATTTTATTTATGGTTCCAGCAGCAGTTATTAAAGCAGTTTCCAGATTATGCAGATATTGAGCAGCAGATCTCAGTTTGGGGTGCAAAATATACTGCACTGCCTATATTAAGTTTTGCCAAATGGCATATTCTGCAGGCAACTGGCCGGGTAGAAGAAGCTCAGCAATTGCTGGATCTCTATCCAGATGACATCCGCATGAGCTATTTGAGAATTAAATCTGTATTGCAGGGAAGAGAGGATTTAATACAGCAGTTAAATGCCGTATTTGAATCGAATGTTAATTTTATCGAAATCAGAATTTGAGGAAATAATGTCAGAATTACAACAATATCCGGTGATTTATTCGCAAACTGTTGCATGGGGAGACATGGATGCGTTTGGGCATGTTAATAATGCCACGTATTACCGTTATATAGAAAGTGCCCGTTTGGCTTATTTGGGTAAATTAAATATTTTTGATGAAGATATTTTAACAGTGGTGGCTTCGAATCAATGCCGTTATTTAAAACCTGTAGTTTACCCAGATCAATTAAAAGTGGCGGCACGAATTGATGAAATTCGGAATAGTGCAGTCAGAATGCATTATTTATTATGGAGTGAACAGCAGCAAAGTATCGTGGCTACTTCAGAAGCAGTAATTGTATGTTTAAATAAAAATATGCAGAAAACTGAAATACCTGAAAATATTCGAGAAAAAATAAAATCGCTGGAATTAACTGTACAACATGCCATTTAATATTAGTGTTTCATCTCTAATTTAATGATTAATTTTGTAATGACCTTTAAGTTTATTGTTATACATTTAAAATTTTATATTGAATATTACACTTAATATAAATATGATGGGTCCGTTATTTATTAAAAGAAATAATGCTATTTATTGGAGAACATGATGCCAGACATTACAAATTTATCAGTTGAAGAGTTAAAACGTTTACAAGCAGAAGCTGAGTCTTTAATTGCTTTGAAAAAAGATCAGGAAATTGAAGATGCTTATCATCAGGTATTGGAGATTGCCGATAAGGTAGGCTTAACGATTGAACAGCTTCTTGAATTTGGTGCTTCTAAACGTAAAAAAACTGCACGTAAGTCTGTAGAGCCACGTTATCGCAGTAAAAGCAATCCGGAAGACACCTGGACTGGTCGCGGTAAACAGCCACGCTGGTTAGTTGCTGAATTAGAGAAGGGCGCAAAACTGGAAGATTTTGTAATCTAATCCTTCTGCCTTATTATTCATCATCAGGTTATTTACAAACGGCCTGTGATTGATCAGCCAAGCACATCCTGCTTGGTTTTTTTATGCCTATGAATTGGCGTCAGAGAAAAAGTGTGCATAATGTGATTATAAAATGACAAAACTATAAATTTAGGGGTTTCGATTGGATAGGTTGGTCGTGGCGGGATGAGCAATAAGCCGAAAACATTAAAATGGTTGATATTTGCAATTCTAGCCTTTTTTGTCTTTGTAATTCTGCAAGTTCCTGCAGCTTGGTTAATTTCAAAATTTTATAAGAATAATCAGGTCTTACATAATGTTAGCGGGAATATCTGGCAGGGAAGTGCGGACTGGAAAAAAGGTAATCTTCAGGGAAGTCTGAACTGGCAGGTTCGTCCTTTGGACCTGTTGTTGCTGAGATTAGGGGCGAATATTGATCTGCATAGCGGTAATACCCAGTTTTCGGGTGTGATGGGCTATGGTCTGAATAAAACTTTAACCGTCAAAAATCTTGAGGGACAACTTGCACCTGAAACTTTAAAGAAGATAGCTGACTGGCAATGGCCAACCAACCCGATTCAGTTTAAAGAACTTGATTTTAAATATAAAAAAGAGCAAGGCTTTAGCCATGTAGATGGCCAGATGCAGTGGAGCGGTGGTGAGCTCATTTACACGTTTGCCCAGCGTCAGGAGCGTATGAATGTGCCAGTTCTGAGTGGTCAGCTATCCGATGAGAATGGTCAGTTGCTGCTGGACGTGCGCGACAATCGCGATCAACGTATGTTGAGTATTAAACTGGATCCAAGCCTGATGCTGGATATTCAACTGACACAGCGCTTTTTACTCAATACCCCTTCTTATACCGGTAAAGCTGGACTGGATACTTATGTGATTAGTACCCGTCAGCCTTTAATGGGGGGCTTCAACTGATGGCAAGCCCACTTGATTATTTTAAAAATATTGATTTGAAACAGACAGAGCGTATCGCTCCAATTTTACTGTTTCTGCTGATTCTGTATTTATGCTGGAAATTGGCTGCTTTATTCTGGCTTCTGGTGGCTCCACCACAAGCGATGCAGATTGATCAGGTAGAACTGGGGTCACAACAGGCTCAAGTGCCGAACATTAGTGCCTTTTCACTATTTCAGGAAAATACTTACGCAACGAATACTGCTGAAACTGCCAATATTGTCTTGCAGGGGGTTGTGGTAGCGAGCCCAAGCTATAACTCTTCAGCAGTCTTGAAAATTAATGACCAGTCTGACCGTTATCGGGTCGGAGAAGTATTAGGGAATAGCGGTTTTACGCTGGCTGAAGTGTATTGGGACCGGGTGATTTTGCGTAAATCAAGCGGTGCTACCCAAGAAATCCTGTTTAAAGGGTTGGAAAATGGTTTAAACCAGCCAATCGTGCCGGATACCTCAGCAGCATCTTCAAATTCGATGCCTCCGACACATACGGAAAGTGATATGCCCGAACAACCTTCGCCACAGAGTGAAATCAATCGAGCCATCCAGCAGATGCAGGAAAATAAGGACCAGTATTTACAGAATATGGGGGTAAGTGCAGCAGAGGGTGGTTATGAAGTCACTTCACGGACACCGGCTGCACTGCGTAATCGCTTGGGATTAAGACCGGGAGACCGGATTTTGTCTTTGAATGGTCAGACCCTGTCACAAGGACAAACCGAAGCACAGTTACTGGAACAGGCTCGACGTGAAGGTCAGGTCAAACTCGAAATAAAACGTGGTGATCAGGTGATGACCATACAACAGGATTTGAAGTGATGTGTCATCACGCATAGGGTTAGGAAACACAAAAGTTTATGGCTTTATTTAATAATAATCGATCAGCATGGGCATTCTGTGTGGCCGCACCATTGGTTGCTATGGTCAGTACGGCAAGTTATGCGCAAACCTGGAAAATCAATCTTCGGGATGCAGACTTAACCGCATTCATTAATGAAGTGGCGGATATTACCGGTAAAAATTTTGCGGTAGATCCCCGGGTTCGAGGCAATGTCACGGTCATTTCCAACAAGCCACTGAATAAAAATGAAGTTTATGACCTGTTTTTAGGGGTCTTGAATGTCAATGGTGTAGTGGCCATCCCTTCAGGAAATACCATCAAATTGGTTCCAGATAGTAATGTCAAAAGCTCCGGGATTCCTTATGATGCACGTCATCGTGCGACTGGTGACCAGATTGTCACACGTGTGATCTGGCTGGAAAATACCAATCCGAATGACCTGATTCCGGCCCTGCGTCCATTGATGCCACAGTTTGCTCATTTGGCTGCTGTTCCAGGTACCAATGCACTGATTGTGTCGGACAGGGCGACCAATATCTATCAGCTGGAAACCATCATCCGTAATCTGGATGGCACGGGTCAGAATGATATTGAAGCCATTAGTCTGCAATCCAGCCAGGCCGAAGAAATGATCGAGCTGATTGACTCTATGGCAGCAACTGGTGCAGCTAAAGATTTGCGTGGTTCGCGGGTGCGGGTCATGGCAGATGTGCGTACTAACCGGATTCTGATTAAGGGTGATCCGGCGACACGCAAGCGCATTCGTCAGATTATTGAAACGCTGGATGTGCCTGCAGCAGACCGTCTGGGTGGCTTAAAAGTCTTCCGTTTGAAATATGCCAGTGCCAAGAATCTTTCGGAAATTTTGCAGGGATTAGTGACAGGGCAAGCAGTCAATACTGGTTTAGATAATTCTTCTTCTAGTTCGTCTTCATATAATCCGACTAATAACCTGAATAACAACAGTACTACTAACTCAAACAGCTCAACCGCATCCAATATTCAGCTCAATACTGGCATGAAAACCGAGCAAGGCGGGATTAGCAGCTTTAATGCCAATGGCGTCAGTATTATTGCGGATGCCACGCAGAATTCTCTGGTGGTTAAAGCAGACCCGCAACTGATGCGTGAAATCGAATCTGCCATTGATCAGTTAGATGTACGCCGTCAACAGGTTCTGATTGAAGCTGCAATTATTGAAGTAGAAGGGACAGATGCGGATCAGTTGGGTGTGCAATGGGCCCTGGGTGATATCAGCAGCGGAATTGGTCTGATCAATTTTGATAATTTTGGCACCAGCCTGAAAAATATTGCAGCGGGTTATCTTACTGGCGGTGGTACGGGTGCAGCGAGTACCGTAGGCGCAGGCAGTTCGCTAGTGATTGGTGATTATCGTGAAGGCAGTGATGGTTCACGCCGTTTATACGGCGCGATGATTCAGGCCTTAAAAGAAACCACCAAGTCTAATCTGCTGTCTACACCGTCGATTGTGACCATGGACAATGAAGAGGCTTACATCGTTGTCGGTGAAAATGTACCCTTTGTGACAGGTTCAGTTTCTACAGGAGCCGCAGGTGTTGCTAATCCTTATACCACCATTGAGCGTAAAGATGTCGGCGTAACCTTAAAAGTCGTGCCGCACATTGGTGAAGATGGTACGGTACGTCTGGAAGTTGAACAGGAAGTTTCAGATGTAAAAGCCAATAAGGGTCAAGCGCAAGATCTGGTCACTAGCAAACGTGCGATCAAAACCTCGATTCTGGCAGAACATGGACAAACGATCGTATTAGGTGGCTTGATTTCGGACAATACCAGTTATGGACGCCAGGCAGTACCAGGTCTGGGAGCAATTCCAGGGGTGGGACGTTTGTTTCGCTCAGAAGGTAAGTCTAATCAGAAACGTAACTTATTGATCTTTATCCATCCAACGATTGTGGGAGATAGAAATGAAGTGCGTAAACTGACGCAGCAACGTTATGGTCAACTCTATAGCCTGCAATTGGCACTCGATTCAGACGGTAATTTTGCCAAGCTACCGGAAAGTGTTGAAGATGTGTATCAACAGCGTATTCCAGTTTCCAAGACACCACTGACGAATTCGTCCTACCAGAATGTTCCGAGTGCGCCAACGCCGTCAGCCTCAGTAGTGGCTACACCGGTAGCAATTGAGCCGGGGATTCAGCGACAAGTGGTAGAGCAGCCAGTCCAGCAGGTTGAAAAAAGTAGAAATACCGTTACAACAACCACACTTAGACCCAAAAGCTAGACCATTCGCATTTGCATACAGCATGTTATGATAATGTCAAAGAGAATAGAGAAGTAGATTTCATGATTTGGAAAATACAGGCAATTACCGACGATTTGACCGGACAGGAAATAGCGATTGACCGTGACATGCTGGTGGGGCGTCATCAGGCGGCTGATATTGTGCTGCAGGCTGCGGAAATCTCGCGTAAGCATGCTGCTTTTCTACTGAAAGACGATGCACTGTGGGTACAGGATCTAGGCTCATCTAATGGCACTTTCGTGAATGACTTGCGTATTGAGCAGGAAACGCGATTAAAACAAGACGATGTAGTCCAGTTTGCCAGCTTGAAATTTCTGGTTTTTGAACCTGTAGCGCCTGTTGAAGTGGCGCCAGAAGTTGAAGAAACAGCAGAGCAAGTGGTTGAAGAAATCGAAACGGTTGAGAAAACCCCTGCCCAGCAGATGAATGATCAGGGTATTCCAGAATTGAGAGAGCGTGGTGCTTCAGTCAACTTGACCCGTGATGGTATGCCGACCAATGTAGGTATCCCAAAACCTGCGCCTATTGCTGAGGGTGTAGACCTGAGCTCAGTTAAGCCAGAACCAGCCCCAATTCCGGTGGAACAGCCTGTTTCTCGTGTAGAGCAGGAAAAAGAAGCACAGAAAAATGCATCTATTGGACTGATTTCACTGATCGTTCTGATTATTTTGGCGATTATCGCTTGGGTGTTGTTTAAATAAGCCCATGATTGGTTACAATCGAGGCATGCATCACGCATGCCTTTTTTATGGCTGCAAATAAAGAAAATGAGGGTCAGGATGTCAATTGCACAACTAGAACAACGTAAGCTGATTTTATTCGATCTGGATGGCACCTTGGTGGATTCAGCCCATGATCTGTATCGGGCCATGAATATGAGCCTGAATGTCTTGCAGCTACCACTGGTGACTGAGGAACAGGTACGGGTCTGGATCGGTAAAGGAACGTCCAAGTTCTGTGAAAGTGTACTCCAACATCTGGTGGGAGAAGTATTACCTGCCCAGCATCAGGAATTACTTACGACGTTCCTGGAAATTTATAATGCCGATCCTTGTGTAGATACCAAGCCATTTGATGGAATTATCGAGTTTCTGGAATGGGGTAAGGCTAATGACAAAAAACTGATCTGTGTGACCAATAAACCAGAAGAACCGGCACGCAGTATTCTGGATATCCTCGAAATGGCGAAATACTTTGATGACACCATTGCTGGTGATCGCTTTGCCGAGCGTAAGCCAGATCCGCGTCAGTTGTTGCATTGTGTGGAACATTATGGTGTGACCAAAGATCAGGTGCTGATGATTGGTGATTCGGTCAATGACATTGAAGCTGCGCGCCGTGCGGGTATAGATTGTATTGTAGTCAGCTATGGCTATAATCATGGTGAAAATATAGCAGACTGTGATCCTCAAGAAATTGTCGATGATCTACGTGAGTTGCTTGCTTAAATAAGGTACGAAGGAAATAAGATGAATAGTTGTAAGGTTTTTCGATGGCGTCGCTCAGTCCAATTCCATTTTCATACTGAGTAACTCCAATTTAAAGAGAAAAACCGAATGACAACGTCAGCTCAATTCCAGCAACTTGCATCTCAAGGCTACAACCTGATTCCTGTATACCGTCAGCGTCTAGCCGATACAGATACTCCTTTATCTATCTTTGCCCGTCTGAAACAACACCAACAGGCTTATCTGTTCGAATCTGTGGAAGGGGGAGAGAACTGGGCGCGCTATTCAATTATCGGTTTGGGTGAATCTACTGTGTTTTCCTGCAATGCAGGTGAACTCACAGTTCAGCATCCAGATGGCTCGATTGAAAAGCAGCATTGCAGCGATCCTTTCCAATATATTCGTGATTTCCAGAAGCAGTTTAAGGTGCCAACCCAGGCAGAGCTGCCAAGTCTGCCAAGCTTCACCGGTGGTCTTGTCGGTTATTTTGGTTATGACTCAGTACGTTATATCGAACCTAAGCTAAAAAATGTGCCTGAAGCCGATCCTGTAGGCTTGCCAGATATCTGGATGATGCTGTCCAAAACCGTCATCGTATTTGATAACCTGAAAGATACTCTGTTCCTGATTGTACATGCCGATGCAACGGATCCGGCAGCTTATGACAAAGCACAGCAGCAGCTGGATGAGCTGGAAAATATTCTGGCCACACCGGTAAGCCTGAAAGCAGAAAAACATACAGCACCGCATTTTGAGTCTTTAACTGGACATGACAACTTTATTGCCTCCATTGAAAAGGTAAAAGAGTACATTCGTGCCGGAGATGTGATGCAGGTCGTGCCAGGTCATCGTATGGTTTCTGATTTCGATGGTGAGCCTTTACAGGTCTATCGCGCATTACGTCACCTTAATCCATCGCCTTATTTGTTCCTGGTACAAGGGCAGACCCTAGAAAACAATACGCCGTTCCATATTGTGGGTTCTTCGCCTGAAATTCTTTCTCGTCTGGAAAATGGCATTGCGACTGTTCGTCCACTGGCGGGTACGCGTCCACGTGGCAAGACCAAAGAAGAAGATCTGGCACTGGAAAAAGATTTGCTGTCTGATGAAAAAGAAATTGCCGAGCACTTAATGCTGATTGACTTGGGCCGAAATGATGTCGGTCGTGTATCCAAAATCGGTAAAGTACAAGTCACTGATCAAATGGTGATCGAACGTTACTCGCATGTGATGCACATTGTGTCGAATGTACAAGGTGAAGTACGTGATGATGTCGATGCACTGGATGTTTTTAAGGCAACTTTCCCTGCGGGAACACTTTCTGGTGCGCCAAAAATTCGTGCCATGGAAATTATTGACGAAGTTGAGCCAGTAAAACGCGGAATTTTTGGCGGCGCTGTCGGTTATTTAGGCTGGCATGGTGAAATGGATATGTCGATTGCCATTCGTACCTGCGTGATTCGTGAAAATAAGGTCTATGTTCAGGCGGGAGCAGGGCTGGTTGCGGACTCAAATCCTGAGTCAGAATGGAATGAAACCCAAATAAAAGCTCGCGCAGTGATCAAAGCGGTTGAATTATCATCAAACGGATTGATTTTGTGAGTTTTTGGCGTTTTTTTTGAAAAAAACACTTGCACGGATTCTAAGTTTTGCTAAACTGCACACCGTTCCGATACGAAACGTACGAAACACTAGGAAACGCCGGCATAGCTCAGTTGGTAGAGCAACTGACTTGTAATCAGTAGGTCCACAGTTCGAATCCGTGTGCCGGCACCATCTTAGAGAGTTTGGAATGCGAAGTAAAGAACGACACTGATGTAAGTGTAAAAAATGGTGAGGTTCCCGAGCGGTCAAAGGGGGCGGACTGTAACTCCGCTACGAAAGTTTCGAAGGTTCGAATCCTTCCCTCACCACCAATTTTAAGACTTCAAAGTGGTAAGTACCAACATCGTGCGGGAGTAGCTCAGTTGGTAGAGCGGCAGCCTTCCAAGCTGCATGTCGCGAGTTCGATCCTCGTCTCCCGCTCCATTGTTTGAAGTACTAATATTTGCTCTTATAGCTCAGTGGTAGAGCACTCCCTTGGTAAGGGAGAGGTCTCGAGTTCAAATCTCGATAAGAGCTCCAGATTACAGTTTGGCAACGTGGTTGCAAAAATATTTCAAAAGCAGGCTATTTAGTCTGCTTTTCAAGTATTTGGTGTTTGGTTTTTTTTAAACGATATGTCGGAGCTGGGTTTTACTCAGAATTGTGTTCGACGTAAACGAGGAAGATTAACATGGCTAAGGCTAAGTTTGAACGTAATAAGCCACACGTTAACGTGGGCACAATCGGTCACGTTGACCATGGTAAAACAACTTTAACAGCTGCGATTGCAACTGTATGTGCTAAAAAATTCGGTGGTGAAGCGAAAGACTACGCTGCAATCGACTCTGCACCAGAAGAAAAAGCACGTGGTATTACAATTAATACTTCACACGTAGAATACGATTCTCCAACTCGTCACTACGCTCACGTAGACTGCCCGGGCCACGCCGATTATGTTAAAAACATGATTACTGGTGCTGCTCAGATGGACGGCGCGATCCTTGTATGTGCTGCGACTGACGGTCCAATGCCACAAACTCGTGAACACATCCTGCTTTCTCGTCAGGTAGGTGTACCTTACATCGTTGTATTCTTGAATAAATGCGACCTTGTAGACGACGAAGAGCTTCTTGAGCTGGTTGAAATGGAAGTTCGTGAACTTCTTTCTACTTACGACTTCCCAGGTGATGACACTCCTGTAATCCGTGGTTCAGCACTTGCTGCACTTAACGGTGAAGCTGGTCAATACGGTGAAGACGCAGTTGTAGCTCTTGTTGAAGCGCTTGACTCTTACATCCCAGAACCAGAACGTGCAATCGACCAAGCATTCTTGATGCCAATCGAAGACGTATTCTCAATTTCTGGTCGTGGTACAGTTGTAACTGGCCGTGTTGAAACTGGTATCATCAAAGTTGGTGAAGAAGTTGAAATCGTGGGTATCAAAGACACAGTTAAGACTACTGTAACTGGCGTTGAAATGTTCCGTAAACTTCTTGATGAAGGTCGTGCTGGTGAGAACTGTGGTATCTTGCTTCGTGGTACTAAACGTGAAGACGTACAACGTGGTCAAGTACTTGCTAAACCAGGTTCTATCAAACCGCACACTAAATTCGATGCAGAAGTATACGTACTTTCTAAAGACGAAGGTGGTCGTCACACTCCATTCCTTAACGGTTACCGTCCACAGTTCTACTTCCGTACAACTGACGTAACTGGCGCGATTTCTTTGAAAGAAGGCGTTGAAATGGTTATGCCTGGTGACAACGTAGAAATGTCAGTAGAACTAATCCACCCAATCGCAATGGACCCAGGTCTACGTTTTGCGATCCGTGAAGGTGGTCGTACAGTTGGTGCTGGTGTAGTTGCTAAAGTAACTGCATAATCATAGAATAGAAAATAAGCTGGAGTTTCGGCTCCAGTTTATCTACAGGCCAGTAGTTCAATTGGTAGAGCGTCGGTCTCCAAAACCGAATGTTGGGGGTTCGAGTCCCTCCTGGCCTGCCAAGTTTTTTTCAAAAGACGCTTGATGTCGGCAAAACTGGTCATATAATAAGTCGCGAAACCTACGACGAGTACAAAAATGTCGAATGATAAATCACGCGACGCATTAAGCGAAGCGGCAATTCCTCAAAGAAATAATCCTGCTGTAGATGTAAGTTCTAGTTCTCCATTAGACATTGTTCTATGGGTTATCGCCTTGATTTTATTGGTCGGTGCTATGATGGTAAACCAATACTTACCTGCATACTGGGCGCCTGCGAATGATATTTGGGTGCGCGTTGGGGTAATTTTGGCTTGTATCGTTGTGGCATTCGGTTTATTATACGCCACCCATCAAGGCAAAGGCTTTGTTCGTCTTCTTAAGGATGCACGAATCGAGTTAAGTCGAGTGACCTGGCCTACCAAACAAGAGACTATGACCACATCTTGGCAAGTCCTTGCTGTTGTAGTGATAGCAGCCATTGTTCTATGGTGCTTTGACTATGTTTTAGGCTGGTTAATGAAGTTTATTATCGGGTAAGAGAGCTATGAAACGTTGGTACATTATTCATGCCTATTCAGGTTATGAAAAACAAGTAATGCGTTCGCTTAATGATCGAATCCAGCGTAGCGCTGTTGCCGATAGCTTTGGTGAAGTCCTTGTTCCTACCGAAGAAGTGGTAGAAATGAAGGATGGCAAGAAGCGTAAATCAGAGCGTAAGTTCTTTCCTGGCTATGTATTAGTCGAAATGGAAATGAACGATGACACTTGGCATATCGTGAAAGAATGTCCAAAAGTGCTGGGCTTTATTGGCGGTACGGCTGAAAAACCGGCTCCAATTACGCAAAAAGAAGCTGATGCAATTCTTGCACGTGTACGCAATACTGGTGAAGCACCGCGTCCTAAGACCATGTTTGAACCAGGCGAAGAATTACTCGTAATTGACGGTCCATTCACTGACTTTAAAGGTGTGGTGGAAGAAGTGCTTTACGACAAGTCACGCTTAACGCTGACTATTAACGTATTTAACCGACCAACTCAGGTTGAACTGGAATTTCGCCAAGTCGAAAAAACAGTTTAATTTGTTCGGGTTGAAAACGCCTGATTTGCGTGCAAATCAGGCATTGTTATTGTAACGGTATCGTTACTTGAAATCATTGGGGAGCCTAGCGGCGTTTGCACCCAGAGGTAATTTGAAATGGCTAAGAAGATTGACGGCTATATCAAGCTGCAAGTTCCAGCTGGTAAAGCGAATCCATCTCCACCGATTGGTCCTGCACTAGGTCAACGTGGTGTTAACATCATGGCATTCTGTAAAGAATTCAATGCTGCTACACAAAAAGTTGAAGCTGGTCTGCCAATTCCAGTCGTGATCACTGTGTACAACGACAAGTCGTTCACATTTATCATGAAAACTCCACCTGCTGCTGTTCTTCTTAAGAAAGCTGCTGGTATCCAAAAGGGTTCTTCTGTACCTAACAAAACTAAAGTTGGTAAGTTGACTCGTGCTCAATTGGAAGAAATCGCGACTACTAAAGAACCAGATTTAACTGGTGCTGATTTAGACGCGCGTGTACGTACCATCGCTGGTTCTGCACGTTCTATGGGCTTGGAAGTGGAGCTATAAGACATGGCAAAGTTAACTAAACGTCAAAAAGCCATTGCTGCTGCTGTAGAAGCACAGAAAGTTTACACTTTAGAAGAAGCTGTAGAAGTTCTTACTAGCCTTCCAGCTGCGAAATTCAAAGAATCTTTGGACATCGCTGTAAACCTGGGTGTTGACCCTCGTAAATCTGATCAGGTTGTTCGTGGCGCGACTACTCTTCCTGCAGGTACTGGTAAAACTGTACGCGTAGCTGTATTTGCTCAAGGCGCTGCTGCTGAAGCTGCGAAAGAAGCTGGTGCAGACGTTGTTGGTTTCGACGATCTTGCTGAAAGCATCCAAGGCGGAAACCTTGACTTCGACGTAGTGATTGCTGCTCCTGATGCAATGCGCGTTGTTGGTAAACTGGGTACGATTCTTGGTCCACGTGGCTTAATGCCAAACCCTAAAGTGGGTACTGTAACTCCTGACGTTGCTACTGCAGTTAAAAATGCAAAAGCTGGTCAAGCACGTTACCGTGTAGACAAAGCGGGTATTATCCACGCTGCGATCGGTCAAGTAGGTTTCTCTGCTGAAGCTGTTCGTCAAAACGTTGAAGCTCTTGTAGCTGACCTTAAGAAAGCAAAACCTGCTACTTCTAAAGGTGTTTACATCCAAAAGATCACTCTAAGCTCTACTATGGGTCCTGGTCTGATCGTTGATGTAGCAAACGTTTCTAAATAAGTTTTAAACTTATACAGAATTTTAAAGCCCTGAGTAAAAATCAAAGCGCTGCTTTGATTTTTACGCAAGAAACGCTCCGTCTCTTGCGAACTTAGGCAGACTTTGAATTGATAAATGTAAATTTATCAGCGTCAAAGACCTCAGGCGAGGGGAGTTTTATGCTTCTTTCTTAATATTTCAGCCTGCGTAGACGCGGTGGTGTGATTTGTTCATCCTCCGCGTGTGATTTCAGAGATGAATTCACGAATTGGGAGTGTGCTTGTATCAGGCACATAAATCACCGTTAGGAGGTTTTACAATGGCTCTTCTTATTGAAGGCAAAAAACAGATCGTAGCTGAAGTAAGTGAAATTGCTTCTACTGCATTTGCCGCTG
Organism: Acinetobacter variabilis; assembly: GCF_000369625.1. Lineage (GTDB taxonomy): Bacteria > Pseudomonadota > Gammaproteobacteria > Pseudomonadales > Moraxellaceae > Acinetobacter > Acinetobacter variabilis. The sequence continues at coordinate 347,146 of NZ_KB850111.1, read as the reverse complement.
TTGTTGCTGACTACCAAGGTTTAACAGTTGAGCAATTAACTGCTCTTCGTGTTGAAGCTCGTAAACTAGGTGTTAAAACACGTATCGTGCGTAACACTCTGGCTAAACGTGCTCTTCAAGATACTCAATTCAATATCTTGAACGACAGCCTTGTTGGCCCAACAATCTTAGCTTTCTCGACTTCTGAAGACGACATGGGTGCAGCTGCACGCTTGTTCGAAGAATTCGCAAAAACTAACAAAGCATTCGAACTTAAAGCTGCTGCATTTGATGGCAAAGTTTACGAAGGTGCTGAAGTTAGCGTAATCGCGAACCTTCCGAACCAAGAAAAAGCGCTTACTATGCTTGCAAACGTTCTTCAAGCTCCTATTTCGAAATTGGGTCGCCTTATTACTGCGCTCAAAGAGAAAAACGAGTCAGAAGCTGCATAAGCTTAAATTTATTTCCACACCATTCAATTTCCATTTGGAGTTATTCTCATGGCTTTAACTAACGAAGAAATCCTAAACGCAGTTGCAGAAAAAACTGTTCTTGAACTTGTTGAACTAATCTCTGCTTTCGAAGAGAAATTCAACGTATCTGCTGCTGCTGTTGCTGTTGCTGCTGCTCCTGGCGCTGCTGCTGCTGCTGAAGAACAATCAGAATTCAACGTTGAGTTGACTTCTTTCGGTGCTAACAAAGTTGCTGTAATTAAAGCAGTTCGTGAAGCTACTGGTCTTGGCTTGAAAGAAGCTAAAGACATGGTTGAGGGCGCACCTACAGTTCTTAAAGAAGGCGTTTCTAAAGAAGAAGGCGAAGAGCTTAAGAAAAAACTTGAAGAAGCTGGTGCTACAGTTACTCTTAAGTAATTTCTTAAAGGAGCCGGTTTTTTATAATCGGCTCCAAAAATTGGCTGATGGCTCTTGGGTCATCAGCCTTTTTGCGTTACAATAATCGGCTCGATTTTTGTTTGCATGATATAAAATTCATACAAATTAAAAATAAACATAATGAACAAACGCTTACCAATATTTTTCATTAAAAAAATATTGTTAAGCGTTTTAATACCACTAAAAATTGCAGCATTTGTAAAGAGTGGTGGCCATATCGGCCAGCGTAATTCCTTCTGAGCCCGTTCTGCAGGCGGGCTTGGTTTACACTTTCCGAGGACTCCAGATGGCATACTCATATACCGAAAAGAAACGGATCCGTAAGAATTTTGGTAAATTGCCTAGCGTCATGGATGCTCCGTACCTGCTCGCGATTCAAGTCGACTCGTACAGAACATTCTTACAAGATGGCAAATCACCAAAAAACCGCGAAGATATCGGTCTCCAAGCCGCATTTCGTTCAGTTTTTCCTATTGAAAGTTATTCTGGCAATGCTGCTTTAGAATTCGTTGAGTATAGTCTTGGTAAGCCTGAGTTTGATGTACGCGAATGTATCCTTCGTGGCTCAACTTATGCAGCACCAATGCGCGTAAAAATTCGTTTGATCCTGAAAGATCGCGAAACTAAATCAATCAAAGACGTACGTGAACAAGAAGTCTACATGGGCGAAATGCCGCTTATGACAGACAACGGTACTTTCGTGATTAACGGTACCGAGCGTGTAATTGTATCGCAATTGCACCGTTCACCGGGCGTATTCTTTGACCACGATAAAGGCAAGACTCACTCAAGCGGTAAAGTCCTTTATTCAGCTCGTATCATTCCTTACCGTGGTTCATGGTTAGACTTTGAATTCGATGCCAAAGACCTGGTCTACGTACGTATTGACCGTCGTCGTAAATTGCTTGCGACTGTGGTGCTTCGTGCGTTGGGTTATGCCAACGAACAAATTCTCGACATGTTCTACGAGAAAGTACCTGTGTATCTGGACATGGGTAGCTATCAGATTGATCTTGTTCCAGAGCGCCTGCGCGGCGAAATGGCACAGTTCGACATTGCTGACAAAGACGGCAAAGTCATTGTTGAACAAGGTAAACGTATTAACGCACGTCATGTACGTCAAATGGAAGCATCTGGTCTTGAGAAGCTTTCTGTTCCTGATGAGTACCTGTACGAACGTATCACTGCTGAAGACATACCACTGAAAGATGGTGATGTGATTGCAGCCAATACTGTTCTGAGCCATGAAATCATGGTGAAAATTGCAGAAGGCGACGTGAAACAGTTCAATATCCTGTTTACTAACGATATCGACCGTGGTCCGTTTATTGCGGATACATTACGTGCTGATACCACAGTAAGCCGTGATGAAGCGCTTGTAGAAATCTACAAAGTCATGCGTCCAGGTGAGCCACCAACAAAAGAAGCTGCTGAGAACCTGTTCAACAACCTGTTCTTCTCTTCTGAGCGTTATGATCTGTCTCCAGTCGGCCGTATGAAGTTCAACCGTCGTTTGGGTCGTCCTTACGAAGTGGGTACTGACCAGAAGTCACGCGAAGTTGAAGGCATTCTCTCGAACGAAGATATCACTGATGTATTAAAAACATTAGTAGAAATCCGTAACGGTAAAGGTGAAGTCGACGATATCGACCACTTGGGTAACCGTCGTGTCCGTTCTGTGGGTGAAATGACCGAGAACCAATTCCGTGTAGGTCTGGTTCGTGTAGAACGTGCTGTTAAAGAACGTCTGTCTCAAGCTGAAACTGATAACCTGTCTCCGCAAGACCTGATCAATGCGAAGCCAGTGGCTGCTGCAATCAAAGAATTCTTTGGTTCAAGCCAGTTGTCTCAGTTCATGGACCAAAACAACCCGTTGTCTGAAATTACACACAAACGTCGTGTATCAGCACTGGGGCCTGGTGGTTTGACTCGTGAACGTGCGGGCTTCGAAGTACGTGACGTCCATCAAACTCACTACGGTCGTGTATGTCCAATTGAGACTCCTGAGGGTCCAAACATTGGTTTGATCAACTCGCTGTCTGTTTATGCGAAATGTAACAACTTCGGTTTCTTGGAAACTCCATACCGTAAAGTGGTTGATGGTCGCGTAACTGATGACGTTGAATACCTATCTGCGATTGAAGAAGTAGGTACTGTGATTGCACAGGCCGACTCTGCAGTAGATAAAGATGGCAACCTGTCTGAAGAATTCGTTTCTGTACGTCACCAAGGTGAATTCGTACGTATGCCTCCTGAAAAAGTGACGCATATGGACGTATCTGCTCAGCAGGTTGTATCTGTAGCAGCATCACTGATTCCGTTCCTTGAGCACGATGACGCCAACCGTGCATTGATGGGTTCGAACATGCAACGTCAGGCTGTTCCTACGTTAATTGCTGATAAACCACTGGTTGGTACCGGTATGGAAGCGAACGTAGCACATGACTCTGGTGTATGTGTAATCGCGAAACGTGGTGGTCGTATTGAATTTGTTGACGCTTCGCGTGTTGTAATTCGTGTCAACGAAGACGAAATGGTTGCGGGCGAAGCAGGTGTAGATATCTATAACCTGATCAAATACACACGTTCTAACCAGAACACTTGTATCAACCAGAAAGTTCTTGTGAACCTGGGCGATAAAGTAGGTCGTGGTGACGTTCTGGCTGACGGTCCATCAACTGATGGCGGTGAGCTTGCGCTTGGTCAAAACATGCGTGTAGCGTTCATGACCTGGAATGGTTACAACTACGAAGACTCGATCTTGTTATCTGAGCGTGTTCTTCAAGAAGACCGTTTAACCTCTATTCACATCCAGGAACTTTCATGTGTTGCACGTGATACCAAATTGGGTGCTGAAGAAATTACTGCCGATATTCCGAACGTGGGTGAAGCAGCGCTTTCTAAACTGGACGAATCAGGTATCGTTTACATCGGTGCTGAAGTGACTGCGGGTGACATCCTGGTAGGTAAGGTGACGCCTAAAGGTGAAACTCAGTTAACTCCTGAAGAAAAACTGCTTCGTGCAATCTTCGGTGAAAAAGCGGCTGACGTAAAAGATTCTTCTTTACGTGTTCCATCGGGTACTAAAGGTACTGTGATCGACGTTCAAGTGTTTACACGTGACGGTCTTGAAAAAGACGAACGTGCTCAAGCAATTGAAAAAGCTCAGCTTGATGCTTACCGTAAAGACTTGAAAGAAGAATACAAAATCTTCGAAGAAGCAGCACGTGAACGTATTGTACGTCTGTTGAAAGGTCAGGAATCTAACGGTGGCGGTACTACTAAACGCGGTGACAAACTGTCTGAACAATTGTTATCTGGTTTAGAGCTTGTTGATCTGCTTGATATCCAACCAAGTGATGAAGCAATTGCTGAACGTTTAACTCAAATTCAAGTGTTCCTGAAAGAGAAGAGTCTTGAAATTGATGAGAAATTTGCTGAGAAAAAACGCAAACTTTCTACAGGTGACGAACTGACAACTGGCGTATTGAAAGTTGTTAAGGTTTACCTGGCAGTTAAACGTCGTATCCAGCCTGGTGATAAGATGGCGGGTCGTCACGGGAACAAGGGTGTAGTTTCTAACATCCTGCCTGTTGAGGACATGCCGCACGATGCCAATGGTGTACCAGTAGATATCGTACTGAACCCGCTCGGTGTACCATCACGTATGAACGTGGGTCAGATTCTGGAAACTCACTTGGGTATGGCTGCTAAAGGTCTTGGCGATCAAATCGACAAGATGCTGAAAGAACAGCGTACAGTTCTTGAACTGCGTGATTTCCTAGACAAGATTTATAATAAGGTTGGCGGTCAGCAAGAAGATCTTGACAGCCTGACTGATGAAGAAATCTTGAAACTGTCTGGTAACTTGCGTAAAGGTGTTCCTCTGGCAACTCCAGTATTTGATGGTGCTGAAGAAGGTCAGATCAAAGAATTACTTGAGCTTGCTGGCTTGTCACGTACGGGTCAAACTGTATTGTACGATGGCCGTACTGGTGAACGTTTCGATCGTCCTGTAACTGTAGGTTACATGTACATGCTGAAATTGAACCACTTGGTTGACGACAAGATGCATGCGCGTTCTACTGGTTCTTACTCTCTAGTAACGCAACAGCCGCTGGGTGGTAAAGCACAATTCGGTGGTCAGCGTTTCGGTGAGATGGAAGTCTGGGCACTGGAAGCATACGGTGCAGCATATACGCTTCAAGAAATGCTTACTGTGAAGTCGGATGACGTTGAAGGTCGTACCCGTATCTATAAGAACATTGTAGATGGTAACCATTATATGGACCCAGGTATGCCTGAATCGTTCAACGTATTGACCAAAGAGATCCGTTCTTTAGGTATCAACATTGAACTGAAAAATGGTGATTAATTAATCCCCCGGCCCCCTTTTTCAAAGGGGGAGTTCCCCTCTTTAGTAAAGAGGGGTTAGGGGAGATTCCAAATTTCAGTTAAAAAACAATATTTGTGACCCAGTCGGGAAGTGAAAATCTCCTCGACACACGGAGAAAAAAATTGAAAGACTTGCTCGATATCATGCGCAAAAAGACGGATTCCGACGGTCATGCTCCAGTAGAGTTTGATCGCATCCGTATTGGTCTTGCGTCACCAGAAATGATTAAGTCGTGGTCTCATGGTGAAGTTAAAAAGCCAGAAACCATTAACTACCGTACGTTCAAACCAGAACGTGACGGTTTATTCTGTGCCAAAATCTTTGGTCCAGTAAAAGATTACGAATGCTTGTGTGGTAAATACAAGCGTATGAAATACAAAGGCGTCATTTGTGAAAAATGTGGCGTTGAAGTAACAACTGCGAAAGTTCGTCGTGAGCGTATGGGTCACATCGAGCTTGCGTCTCCAGTTGCGCACATCTGGTTCCTGAAATCACTGCCTAGCCGTATCGGTCTTTTATTAGACATGACGCTACGTGATATCGAACGCGTATTGTATTTCGAATCTTATGTTGTCACTGACCCAGGTATGACTCCATTTGAGAAATACCAACTTCTTAACGATGAAGAATATTTCAATGCGTTAGAAGAACACGGTGACGAATTCACCGCGAAAATGGGTGCAGAAGCAGTTCAAGACTTGCTTAAAGATATCGATCTTGAAGCTGAAATTGCGCGTCTACGTGAAGAAATTCCAAATACAACTTCAGAAACTAAGCTTAAAAAAGCCTCTAAGCGTCTGAAATTGATGGAAGCATTTAACGATTCGAACAACAAGCCAGAATGGATGGTGATGAACGTACTTCCAGTACTTCCACCAGATCTTCGTCCGCTTGTACCACTTGAAGGTGGTCGTTTCGCGACTTCTGACCTGAACGACCTTTACCGTCGTGTGATCAACCGTAACAACCGTTTAAAACGTCTTCTTGATCTTGCGGCTCCAGACATCATCGTACGTAACGAAAAACGTATGTTGCAAGAATCTGTAGATGCATTGCTGGATAACGGTCGTCGTGGTCGTGCGATTACTGGTTCTAACAAACGTCCGCTTAAATCTTTGGCAGATATGATCAAAGGTAAACAAGGTCGTTTCCGTCAAAACTTATTGGGTAAACGTGTCGATTACTCTGGTCGTTCGGTAATTACCGTAGGTCCAAGCCTGCGTTTACACCAATGTGGTCTTCCTAAGAAAATGGCGCTTGAACTGTTCAAGCCATTCATCTTTGCGAAACTGCAAGCATCTGGTCAGGCTACAACCATTAAAGCTGCGAAGAAAATGGTTGAGCGTGAAACTCCAGAAGTTTGGGACGTTCTAGCATCAGTCATTCGTCAGCATCCAGTGATGTTGAACCGTGCGCCGACGCTTCACCGTCTAGGTCTTCAAGCATTTGAACCTATCCTGATTGAAGGTAAAGCGATCCGTCTTCACCCACTCGTATGTGCTGCGTTCAACGCCGACTTCGATGGTGACCAAATGGCGGTACACGTACCATTAACACTTGAAGCTCAGTTAGAAGCTCGTGCGTTAATGATGTCGACCAACAACATTCTGTCTCCAGCGAACGGTGAGCCAATCATTGTACCGTCTCAGGACGTTGTCTTGGGTCTTTACTACATCACTCGTGATGCGGTAAATGCCAAAGGTGAAGGCATGGTGTTCGCGGATACTGACGAAGTAAACCGTGCGCTTGCGACTGGTCAGGTGGATATGCACGCTCGCGTGAAAGCACGTGTACATCAAACCGTGATCAACGAAAACGGCGAACGTGAACAGCAAACGATTATCGTAGATACGACTCCTGGTCGCTGTCTGCTTTGGGAAGTTGTGCCTGAAGGTATGGACTTCCAGCAAATTAACGTTGAGATGACCAAAAAGAACATCTCTAAGTTAATCAACTCTTGCTACCGTAAACTGGGTCTGAAAGACACTGTTATCTTCGCTGACCAATTGATGTACCTTGGCTTCCGTCAAGCGACTCGTTCTGGTGTTTCTGTTGGTATGGAAGACATGGTCATTCCACCACAAAAACAAGCGATTATCGGGAAAGCAGAAGCTGAAGTTCGTGAAATCGAACAACAGTTCGAACAAGGTTTCGTAACTGCTGGCGAACGTTATAACAAAGTGGTCGATATCTGGGCGCGTACTAACGACCAGGTAGCGAAAGCGATGATGGACAACTTGTCATTCACAACTGTTAAGAACAAACAGGGTGAAGACGAGAAACAGAAATCATTCAACAGCATCTACATGATGTCTGACTCTGGTGCCCGTGGTTCCGCAGCTCAGATTCGTCAGTTGGCTGGTATGCGTGGTCTGATGGCGAAACCGGATGGTTCGATCATTGAGACTCCAATTAAAGCAAACTTCCGTGAAGGTTTGACAGTACTTCAGTACTTCATTTCAACACACGGTGCGCGTAAAGGTTTGGCCGATACAGCACTGAAAACAGCGAACTCTGGTTACCTGACTCGTCGTCTGGTAGACGTTGCGCAAGACTTGGTCATCACTGAGCCGGATTGTGGTACGTTGTCTGGTCTTGTCATGACTCCGTTCATTCAAGGCGGTGACGTGATCGAGAACCTGGGTACTCGAGTACTAGGTCGTGTAGTAGCTGAAGATGTGAAACGTGCGGGTACTGAAGAAGTTATTCTGCCGCGTAACACATTGATCGACGAAAAACTTGCAAACTACCTGGAAGAGCAAGGTGTCGACGAAGTTAAAGTACGTTCAGTGGTATCTTGTGAATCTACTTTCGGTGTTTGTGCGAAATGTTACGGTCGTGACCTTGCACGCGGTCACTTGGTAAACCCAGGTGAATCTGTAGGTGTTATGGCTGCTCAGTCGATTGGTGAGCCGGGTACACAGTTAACCATGCGTACCTTCCACGTCGGTGGTGCTGCGAGCCGAACTTCTGCTGCAAACAGCGTACAAGTTCGTAATAAAGGTACTGTACGTTTCCACAACGTGAAAACTGTACAACATGCCAAAGGTCACTTGGTATCAACTTCACGTTCAGGTGAAATCGGTATTGCAGATGACTTAGGTCGTGAACGTGAACGTTACAAACTGCCATACGGTGCGTCTATCTTGCTGAAAGATGGCGAAGCTGTAGAAGCAGGCGGTATCGTAGCGACTTGGGATCCGCATACACATCCACTGGTTACAGAAGTTGCCGGTAAAGTTCGCTTCAGCCAAATCGCTGATGGTGTAACTGCAACATCGAAAACTGATGATGCAACTGGTATGACCACTGTTGAAATCTTGCCTGTAACAGCACGTCCTGCTTCTGGTAAAGATTTACGTCCAGCTGTTGTGCTTGACACAGTAGATGGCGGCGAACAGTTCTACTTCTTGCCACAAAACACCATTCTTTCTGTCCGTGATGGCGAAACCATTGGTGTGGGTGACGTAATTGGTCGTGTACCACAAGAATCTTCACGTACTCGTGATATTACCGGTGGTCTGCCACGTGTTGCTGACTTGTTCGAAGCACGTAAACCGAAAGAACACGCAATCCTTGCAGAAGTGTCAGGTGTTGTAAGCTTCGGTAAAGAGACCAAAGGTAAAAACCGTCTGGTGATTACTCCGGATGATGGTTCTGAGATCTACGAAGAACTGATTCCGAAATGGCGTACCATTAACGTGTTCGAAGGTGAACATGTGAACCGTGGTGAAACCATTTCTGATGGTCCACAGAACCCGCATGACATCTTACGTCTGAAAGGTGAAGTGGCGTTGACCAACTACATCGTGAACGAAGTTCAGGACGTTTACCGTCTGCAAGGTGTAAAAATCAACGACAAGCATATTGAAGTGATCGTACGTCAGATGCTGCGTAAAGTGGACATCACTGACGGTGGCGATACAAGCTTCATCAAAGGTGAACAAGTGGATTACATCCGTGTGATGCAAGAGAACCAAGCTGTTCTTGCGCAGAACAAGTTCCCTGCGAAGTTTGAACGTCAATTGATGGGTATTACCAAAGCCTCGCTTTCTACTGACTCGTTCATCTCTGCTGCATCGTTCCAGGAAACTACTCGTGTGTTAACTGAAGCGGCTGTAACAGGTAAAGAAGATGATCTACGCGGTCTGAAAGAAAACGTAGTTGTAGGTCGTCTGATCCCAGCGGGTACAGGTCTGGCTTACCACTTAGAGCGTCGTCGTCAAGAAGCAGAAGCTGCAGAATTTGAACTGCACAATGACTTCTCTGATGTAGATCAAGCGTTAAGCCAAGCATTCAGCGATGAATTTAACGGTCTGTAATTAGCCGCTAAATCATTTTAAAAAGCCACCTTCGGGTGGCTTTTTTATTTCCCAAATTATTCATATTTATATCGCTAGAAAAGGTCAAATGATCTGGAAGTTACTTGTTCTAAATATAGATAAATCATCAATAGAACATGATCTTTCATGCGCTCTTTACAAAATAAATCATGAGGGTTTCAAGATTTAACATCTTGTTATGAATCGCTCCTTAAAATCAGGTTAATCTTAAGTCAAAGCACGAAGGAAGGCCAAGATCATGAAAAAGTTAATGAGCGTAATAGCTGTTGCAACTATCTCTACTTTTATGTTGGCAGGCTGTGAAAATATGTCTGCTAAAGATCAGCGTATTGGCGCAGCTGCGCTTGGTGGTGCAGTGGGTGGTGGTGTAGGTAACAGAGTGGGTGGTGGTGTTGGTGCAGCAGTTGGCGGTGGTGCCGGTGCAGCAGTCGGCAGTAAAGCTCAAGGCGGTTCAAACCGTAATGCGACCTATAGCGGTGTCGGTGGTGCTGTAGGTTCTGCTGTGGGTAAAAGCATCTTTGGCGGTACAGGTGGTGCTGCAATTGGTGGTGCCATCGGTGGTGGTGCTGGTGCAGCGATCGAACAGAATAACCGTCGTCGTTAATCGACAGAACTATCCTCCAGATAGATTTAAAAGCGCCTCAATGGCGCTTTTAGTTTATTCAATTTCGTTATTTAGCTTCTCGAGGCTTGCCTTTACTTTGTTTAAGGCGGATATAAACGGTCTTTTGTACCTCAGCGATACGCACACCGGAATCATCATAAATATTGAGCTGATACTGGCGATAAACCGGACTATGGTCAGCTGCCAGTTCTTTCACTGTTTGCACTTCCTGCCTAGAAATCCGGATGTCCGCATAGACCGTTCCACGTCCTGGTGCTAGAAACTGAATGGTAGAGCTTTTATCCCAGACAATGTATTTCGGACCCAGATGGTGCATCAGTAATAACATATAAAAAGGGTCGACCATGGAATACAGGCTGCCACCAAAATGTACTCCGACAATATTCTGATTCTTGCGAGTCAGTGGCATTTTCACGCGAACGTGATAATTGGCAAAGTCCATCTCATCAATGACAATTCCTGCTCCACGATAGGGGGCATAGCGATTCAGGATAAATTTGGATAACAAAGGCAGTTGCTGAATTTTTCGTAATAGGCTCATGCGGATATTCTTTTTTCTGGTCTTGTATGCATACTAGAACAACAAAAATAAGCTGGCATTGATAAATCGTGCCTATTTCAACAATAAAAGAGTCAATCAGCGAATAAGGATACATCTATGCAAAAACATAGCTTGTGGGTAGATACCAGCGATCATCAACGTCTCTATGTGAAAACCTGGGGCGAGCCTGAGCGACCGGCTTTGGTGCTGGTTCATGGTTATCCTGACCATCAGGATGTTTGGGAAGCGGTGATTTCTCACCTCGTTCAGGATTATTTTGTGGTGACCTATGATGTGCGCGGAGCAGGAGACTCCAGCGTTCCCAAGGAAATTCGGGATTATCGTCTGGAACGTCTGTGTGCAGATTTAGAGCAAGTGGTTGATCAGGTCTTGCAAGGACGAGCTTTCCACCTTGCGGCTCATGACTGGGGGTCAATCCAGGCTTGGGAAGCAGCCACCGAACCTAAATTTAAAGGTCGGATTTTGTCTTTTAGCACCATGTCAGGTCCATGTCTGGATCATGCTGCTTTCTGGATGCGTGAACAGTTTAAACAGCATAAGGCCAAGTTTTTTAAACAGATGACCAGGTTCTGGTATATCGCGGTATTCCAGTTGCCTTTTATAGCGCCTACAGCATGGAATTTCTTTAATGCAGAACGTTGGGGCAAAATGATCAGTCAGCTGGAACAGCAGGAAAATCTGCCGCTAAACCAGAATATTGTGAAAGACGGCAAATATGGCGTCAATCTGTATAGGGCGAACTTTTTGCCGCGTTTATCTCGGCCTAGACAGCGTTTTGCGGTCTGTCCGGTACAGGCAATTGTGCTCAAGAAGGACCAGTTTGTTGGCCCGGATCTGATTGATGAAATGCCAAAATGGGTAGAAGATTTTTCCCGGATAGAACTGAATGCCAATCACTGGGCAATTTTGAGCCAACCGGAACAGGTGGCTCATCTGATTCATAATTTTATTCAGCAAAAATTAACAGCGGCCACTTGATACGGAGATTGGGAATGTGACTCGGCAAGGGATAAGTGGAAGAATTTTTATCCGGATTTTCTGATAAAATAGCCGTTTTCTCTCATTCCCAATTCATTATGTTCGCAATTCTTGCTGCTATTGGAGTCATGTTTGGACTCTCATTGGCACGTGTACCTGTGGTTTTTGCCTTGGTCATTGGTGCTGTTACGGGTGGTTTGCTGGCAGGTCTTGGCCTCCAGGGAACTTTAGACGCATTTAACAATGGTCTGGGTGGTGGCGCTAAAATTGCCTTGGCTTATGGCATCCTGGGTGCCTTTGCTTTGGCCTTGGCACGTTCCGGTCTGCCTGACTTGCTGGCCTATAAAATGATTACTACCTTAAAAGGTGAGGCATCAGAAAAGGCACAGAACAAGGTTAAATATCTGATCTTCTGTACCGTGGCATTGGCTGCCGTTTTCTCGCAAAACGTGATTCCGGTACACATCGCCTTTATTCCGGTTCTGATTCCACCGTTATTGCTAGTATTTAACCATCTGAAGCTGGATCGCCGTTTGGTGGCCTGTCTGCTGACCTTTGGTTTGGTGGGAACATATATGCTGGTTCCAGTCGGTTTTGGTGCCATCTTCCTGAACGATATTTTGGGCCATAACATCAATACCTTTGGTAAGCCCTATGGCTTTGAGATTACTTATGACCAGATTCCCGCTGCGATGGCGATTCCGGTCTCAGGTATGTTCGTGGGTTTGCTGGTGGCCATGTTTATCAGCTACCGTAAGCCGCGTCTCTATAAAGATATCCATGTGGAACAGCAGCAAAGTATCTCTGCGGAACTGGGTGTGGAACAAAAATCAGCAAAGCCACAAATTGCTAAATTTACTATCTGGATGGCAGCGGTTGCTGTCTTTGCAACCCTTGCAGTACAGCTCTATTCAGATTCGATGATTCTTGCGGGTCTGGTGGGTGTAGCGATCTTAAGCTGTGCCGGAATCTTTAAATGGAAAGAAGCAGACGATGTGATCATTACCGGTATGCGTATGATGGCTCTGGTTGGTTTTATTATGATTGCCGCGCAAGGTTTTGCTGCCGTAATTGAAGCGACTAATCAGGTACCAGCCTTAGTCGAAGCTTCGGTGAACTGGATTGGCGATAGCCAGGCACTGGCTGCTTTCCTGATGTTGTTGATTGGTCTGTTAATTACATTAGGGATCGGTTCATCATTCTCGACTGTTCCAATTCTGGCGATTATTTATGTACCGCTCTGTATTCAATTTGGTTTTAGTCCTGCGGCAACTATTGCAATCATCGGGACTGCGGCTGCTTTGGGTGATGCCGGTTCTCCAGCATCAGATTCAACCCTAGGCCCAACATCCGGTCTGAATATGGATGGTCAGCATGACCATATGAAGGATAGTGTGGTTCCAACCTTCATTCATTTTAATATTCCACTTATGATTTTTGGCTGGATTGCAGCCATGGTTCTGTAAGTCAATTTTAATCTGCTCTGATATAAACCGGAGCAGATTTTCCTGGATTTAAAATAAATTATAAGATGTATTTAAAATATATATTTAAATATAAAATTAATATAAACCTGATTATTTTACTCTGAATATTGTTATATTAACCTGATTAATTTACTGGGTATTTAAAACCAACCAATATAGTCAATTTAAAATAAATATTTAATAATTAGATATACTTAAATAATAAATAAAATTTAGTTTTATAATCTCTATTGCATATTAATTTAAGCCATGTTTATTATTAGTTAAGAAATATTTTCTTAATAATTATTTTTCCCTTGGGGGTATTTTAAAATGTTAAAGCAAATAGCTCTAATTGCATTAATGGGTCTTTCAGCATCTGCGATGGCAGGGCAATGGCAAGTGAAAGTGGGGGCTTCTGTATTAGCACCTACTCAGGAAACTGACCTGATTCCTGGTGTAGTTGAAGATGCTAAAGCAAGTAGCGAACTCAATTTTACTCCTTCAGTCGAATATTTCTTCAATGACAATATTTCAGCCGAATTATTATTGGCTACCCCATTTAAACATGATGTTGAGATGGCGGGTGATGTGAAAATTGCATCATTAAAACATCTACCACCAACAATCACAGCCAAATATAATTTTAAAAATTCAAGCCGCTTTACTCCATATATCGGTGTAGGTGCTACGGTATTCATTCCATGGGATGAAGAATTTAGCCAAACTGCAAAAGACGCATTAGGTGTAGCAAAGCTTGATGCAGATGTTGCTTATGGGGTAGCTGGCCAAGTCGGTTTTAACTTCCAGCCAGCGGATGCAAAAAACTGGGGTGTCTTTGTTGATGCACGTTATGCAGACTTAGATACAGATCTGGAAGCAAAGACTGCTGATGGGACAAAAATTAATTTAGGTGAATTTGGAATCGATCCTTGGGTTTATACGATCGGTTATAGCTATAAATTCTAAGCTCCAATTTTTTGGTTTACTTTTTCCAAAAGCTTCATCAAGAATGGGGCTTTTTTTCAAAATAACAACGATTTATAACGTATTGAAATTGAGCAGATTGGCAATACTCAAATATATTAAAACGAATAAAGTAAATATTAATTGAATACGACTTAATAATAAGGAAGATCAAAGCATGAGTTTTTTGTCGAAGAGTCTTTTGATCTTCAGTACGCTGTTTATTTCACAGAGTTATGCTGCCAGTTTTAATTGTCAGAAAGCGACAACTGCGACTGAGAAAACAATTTGTGAACATCGTTTGCTGAATGATGCGGATGTCAAAATGAGTACCAGCTATAACATCTTGCGCCGTATGGTGCCGATGGGAACACGTTCGGTAATTCAACGCGATCAGGTGAAATGGCTGCAATTTCGTGACCGCTGCCAGGAATCCGTATCCTGCTTGAGTCAGGTTTATAACATGCGTCAGCAGCAGCTGGATCTGCATTTCGATCGTATCTATAAACTGGGGCCTTATTAAGTCTTGTCCATCCCATCAATTAAACTGATAAAAATGAAAGTCATAAAAATATTTTTTGCGAAAAAATTATTTTGATGCTATTGAAAATTATTGAACTCACTCCATTCATATAGGCAGCAGTTAACATCTGTATCTAAAATAATAGGAGTGATTCATGAGCGATTTAAGCGTACAAAAACACAGTTTCCAGGCTGAGGTAGCGCAGTTACTGCACCTCGTGACCCATTCGCTTTATTCAAATCCTGAAATTTTCCTGCGTGAATTGATTTCTAATGCTTCAGATGCGTGTGACAAATTACGTTTTGAAGGGATCAACCATCCTGAATATTATGAAAATGATCCTGACCTTCGCGTACGTGTTAGCCTCGATCCAGAAAATAAAACTATTACTATTTCAGATAACGGGATCGGTTTAAGCCAGCAAGAAGCCATTGAAAATCTGGGGACGATTGCCAAATCAGGGACCAAAGACTTTATGTCAAAACTGACGGGTGATCAGAAAGCTGATGCGCAGCTGATTGGCCAGTTTGGTGTCGGTTTCTACTCAGGCTTTATTGTGGCTGATAAGATTACTGTAGAATCACGTCGTGCCGGTACGGATACCTCAGAAGGGGTGCGCTGGATCAGTGGCGGTACTGGTGAATTCGAAGTTGAACAAATCACTAAAGAAGGTCGTGGTACCGATATTATCCTGCATCTGCGTGAAGATGCGCTGGATTATCTGCAAAGCTATAAAGTCAAACAGATCATCAATAAATACTCAGATCACATCAGCTTGCCAATCCAGATGCAAAAAGAAGTCTGGCAGGAAGAAGAAGCTGCTGAAGGGGAAACACCAAAAGGCGGTCAATATGTGAAGACCGATGAGTGGGAAGCGATTAACTCGGCCAGCGCACTGTGGACTCGGAATAAATCTGAGATTACTGAAGAGCAATATACCGAATTCTATAAAAACCTAACCCATGATTTTGCTGCACCATTGGCTTGGGCGCATAACCGTGTTGAAGGTAGTACTGAATATACTCAACTGCTTTATATCCCAAGCAAGGCACCACAGGATATTTTCACCCGTGAAGCCAAAGCCGGCATCAAACTCTATGTGAAACGTGTCTTCATTATGGATGATGCGGATAACCTGATTCCAAACTATCTGCGCTTTGTACAGGGTGTGGTGGACAGTGCCGATCTGCCATTAAACGTGAGCCGTGAATTGCTGCAGGAAAGCCGTGATGTGAAAACCATCCGTGAAGGCAATACCCGCCGTATTCTGACCACTTTGGATAATCTGGCAAAATCTGAAGATGAAAAAGATCAGGAAAACTTCAAAACTTTCTACCGCGAATTTGGCGCGGTGCTGAAAGAAGGTCTGGGTGAAGATTTCGGTAACCGCGAACGTATCTTGAAACTGCTGCGCTATGCAACTTCGACCAATGATGAAGTGAGCACTTCATTGGCGGACTATAAAGCACGCATGAAAGAAGGCCAGAAAGCGATTTACTACATTACCGCTGAAAGCCTGAATGCTGCGAAAAACTCACCACAACTGGAAGTGTTCAAGAAAAAAGGCATTGAAGTATTGCTGATGTCAGAGCGTGTTGATGAATGGGCAATGAACTTCGTGCATGAGTTTGATGGTACACCATTGCAAAATGTCTCTAAGGGTGCAGTGGATCTAGGTGATTTACAAGATGCGGAAGAGAAAAAAGCACTTGAAGCTGCTGCTGAACAGTTCAAACCTGTGGTTGAAAAGTTGACAGATTCTCTGAAAGATAAAACTAAAGAGGTGCGTGTAACGACTCGTCTGGTTGATTCACCAGCGTGTCTGGTCACAGGAGAAGGGGAGCTTTCTCCACAACTGATCCGTATGCTGAAAGATGCAGGTCAGCCTGTACCTGATGTTAAGCCGATTCTGGAAATTAATCCGGAACATCCATTGGTGAAAAAACTGGAAGGTTCTGCCCAGTTTGATGATCTGGCCAATGTAATCTTTGATCAGGCGATGATTGCAGAAGGTGGCCTACCAGAAAATCCGGCTGAGTATGTAAAACGTATTAACAGTCTATTGTTGGGTTAATTTTTATATTTCAAAAATCCCTCTACGGAGGGATTTTTTATATTCTGAATTTATCGTTTAAGACTTGAATTCCCCTTTAATGATTTAAAAAAGCGATAGCCAGAATAAAAAAATACCTTTAAGTTTTAAATCTAAAAAATAGATAATAATTAAAATATTAATTTATAATAACGATTATTAAGTTGAGAGAATTCTCCCATGAAAAAATCACTGATGATGAGTCTGAGTGCAATCATTCTGATGTCAATAAGCGCAGCCACAATGGCCGATACTGAGTCCAAAAAAGTGACTCGTAGCGATCGTATTACTTTTCAGGCACCAATGAAAAAAGAAGCGCCAAAAGTAAAACGAATGCAGCGTACAGACCGCGCAGTATGGAATATGCCACAGATGGAACAGCCTTCTTTGCAGCAAAAACGTGTGATTCGTAGTGATCGTATTGCCTTTACAACGGTTGAGCACCGCCAATAAAAACTTATTGGATTCAGTCATTAAAAAGCCCATATTTTATGGGCTTTTATAGTTTCGGATTTGTTCAAATTTAGAAAATGGCCTCAAGACGTACCATCGCACCCAGATAATGGCTTCGGTCCAGTCGGTCATCATTCAGATAGTTCAGGTCGCCTTGCACAAAGAACCATTCACGTAAGAAAGGCTGTCTCCAGGACACATAAGGTCCCCAGCGATTTAAGCGTAAATCTTTATCATCCAGATAGCCGCCCGTATAGATGCCATAGTTAAAGCGGTTGCCCTGGAAAAATTGATGCTGTCTGAAGGTATAGTTGTCCCAGGTCAAATCGTCTTCCTGCTCATCTG
The DNA here is from genome assembly GCF_000369625.1 of Acinetobacter variabilis. Taxonomy (GTDB): domain Bacteria; phylum Pseudomonadota; class Gammaproteobacteria; order Pseudomonadales; family Moraxellaceae; genus Acinetobacter; species Acinetobacter variabilis. Next base: position 329,528 of record NZ_KB850111.1, on the reverse strand, counting down.
CATAGGTTAAACTTAACTGATTGGAAAAAAAGGCCTCATTGGGACGAGCATGGATCAGTTCCAGGTTGGTCCGCAAATAATTTTCACTCTGCAATCCATAGCGATAAATCTGTTCGGCATGAAAAGAGAAGTCATTCTGCATCGCCCAGTCTTTACTGATTTTGGCCCGTACATAGATATCATCCCCAGAACGTACCCCCAGATCCAGATCGCTATCGAAAGGTAGGCCATTTGAAAATTCTGACCAGCGTAGTGCAAACGAGCTGTTGTTTTCACGGGTACGGCGAATATCCAGATTTTTATCCCGGGCATTGCCAGGATTTTCATTGGTAATTGCGACATTGCTATCCAGTTCGTTATCCAGGCTGTCATCACCAAAGACCAGACTTAACTTTTGTTCCAAGGTTGGAAGCTTGATTTTTCCTCGAATCCTCGGCTTGATTTCATAGTTTTCATATTTGTCCCAGCTATTATCCAGGATGATTCGCAAAGTCGCAGTTGCTGGCTCATCCGGGTTGGTCTGGCCAAACCAGTTATCAATCTTATGTGCGGTGCGGTCTGCCCATTCACGGATTCTTTTCTGCTTTTTGTCAGCCCAAGATTTATCTTCTGTTTCTTCGGTGGTGGGCACCATCGCTTCGTCTGACTGTTCAGGTAAAATCGTAGGCGTGGCATCGATCAAGCGTGGAATCTGATCTAAAATACCTGTACCTGTACCTGTACCTGTACCTGTACCTGTACCTGTACCTGTACCTGTACCTGTACCTGTACCTGTAGGCTGTTCTGTTTCTGCAGGTTCTGTAGGAGATGCTTCTGCCCAAACTGGGCTACTACTTAATCCCACGCCAAGTGATAGCAATAAGATTCGAGTAATTTGGTTTATTCGCATGAGTTGATTCTTGCTCTTATCGTATTTTATTTACTGCGCTAGTTTTCTAAAAAATAAGGAAAAAAAGCAAGGATAAACTACATAACTACATCAATTATTTAATGATTTGTGCCTGAATTGCCATATAAAAATCTAAAACCCGTACCGGCTGTGACAATCCTAAAACAATTTGATGAATTTTTTGCCAATTCAAATCCTTATCACGTTTGAGCATTAAATAAGGATAAGCGATTTCCTGATTGGACAATGCCAGGCGACGTTCTCCATGAATCACCCGAATTTTCTGATGTTCCTGTAGCAATAAAATTGGAGTAGAAAAATCAGCGGGCGCTTCCTCAAAATTGATAAATTTCTTTTGATGAATACACCGAGCCGGAATATAGGCATAGCTTTCCTCAGGCATCCAGACCGTTTCGGCTTGTTGCAGATATATTTCACTGAAAAGATCTATCTGATCAAGACAGGCACCTAAAGCTGCCCATGATATGGATTTTATCTCTATACAACGCCGTCCACGTTGCGTGCCCCAGTGCTGGATACAGGAATTGGCCTGCAAGAGGCTCGGTGCGCCTAAGAGCATCAGATATTTCAGACCTTGCCCTTGCTGATCGGTCTGCATGGAGAGATAAACAGGACGTGCCTGCCAGTGCTCTTCCTCGGCATAATATAGCGCTATTTCCAGATCGGCCGGTTGGGAGACAGTCGGTTGTAATTCTAGGGCACAGAGACGCCGTATAGTCGCTCCAGCATGTTCTAATGGATGCAGCAGAGCAGAGAATTCACCTAGCTGTATAGATTCAGGGAAAGTAATATTTTCATCTATTATCAAAAGAGAGGATGAACTATCTGTGTTGTCTATTTCTATAGACAGCTCAGCTGTTTTAGCTTCTTCTGTTTCGCTAGTTGCTCTGTCTAAATCAGGTTTAATTGTTTTAGACAGTTGAGGTGCAGTGATCTTGGTCTGGATCTGCAAACTGCCCTGATGATAACGCGCGATTTCCAGGGTAAGCGTATCGAATTCGGCATCCTGAACAGATAAAGCCGGAATATCCAGTTGGGGATCGAGAGGAAAATATGCGCCTTGTTGCTGTTGTTGTAAAAGCCAGTTGCGGGAATTTACTAATTCATCCCATTCACTATGTAAAAAATCAGATTGGTCTACAGGACCCAACCAGATTTGCCAGCCTTTTTGTGGCTGATGAAAAAAGGCCCAACCTGTTTCTGAATGTGCAGTGAGTGCCTGTTGCAGCTGGACAAGGTCCTTAAAATAACCGCGATAACGGTGATGAAACTGGGTGCTCGCTGCAAACTGATGTGCTGCCATCTCCGGCTGGACACGGGATTTAAAACTTAAAATCTGATTTTTAAAAACAGGTTCATCACAGAGATGAAAAATATCCTGGAGTCGTTTTTTGGTTCGGGCGGCTTCATATAAACTGAGGGATTTATGTTCTAGTTGCTGCCCCAATTCATTTAATTCTTTAATTAATTTTGCTTTTTCTAAAGCATTCATTTTAGCTCTCTAGATATATTTGAGTGCTTTATCCAGTGTCTTGGCCATGATTATATTGACCGCGAGTTCTACCAGTTTGTATTCGATAGAGTTGGGATCTGGATAACGCTCAGCCATTTCAATCAAAAAATCCACAGAAATTGCCTGCGGAGAAATTTTTCCCTGTATTAATGCTTGAAGCTGGTTCATAACAAGAAAGTCTGAAATCAATAAAAGATCAGGTTCTGATTATAAGCATCTGTTTGACAAAATACTTGATTATTTTGAGTATTTTTTAAGCGAATTTGGTAGTTGTTTTTGAATAAAAAGTGAATGAAATCAAAATAAAAAATAATGAGGTTTTTAATGCTCTTTAAATAGAAGAACAAGTTAAATTTTCGAAGCCCTGAAATAAAAACAGGCTGAAGAATTCAGCCTGCTGGGAGATTTCGCTTAAAGACTTAAGCCGCTTTTTCAGTTTCTGCAGTTGCAGTATCTGTTGCTACAGTTTCAACTGGTGCTTTGCTCACAGGGAAATCTGGAAGATAAACCACTTGAGCCATTTGTGCTGAAGCTTGTAGAGAAAAAGCCATCACAGTTGCTGCGCATAAAAATTTAACAGTTTTCATAACATGACCTTTTGATATCTGGGTGTTCAAGAGTTTGAACAAGGGAAAAGTTAGTCCTAAATCACGTGAAAAATAATATCAAATGGCAATTAATAAAAAATGATCAAATCGGCAAGAAAAGCAACTAAATTTAGATAAAATACTCTATAAAACAATGTATTAGAATATTTGCTCTAGACGGTTTTGGATTGTTTTTTATACATTTTTTAGATGTTTTAGAAGCTTTTAAGCAAACATTTATTTGTTGATTATCGAAAATAGAGAACTAGATTTAAATTTTTTTAAAACAGTAATGACAGATTAGTATTTGTTCATTCCCTGTAAGTTTTTGCTATCGCTTGTTTGCTAAGAGCTGTAGAGAAATTTAAATCAACTAAGATGAATGTTTCTATCTTCACAGAGTGAGTGTTGAATCATGGCAATTGCAAAAGTGGTAGAAGTCAATTCAAGCAGTAGTAAAAGCTTTGAGGATGCAATTCAGACTGGCATCGCGAAAGTCACAGAGACGATTAAAAATGTTCAAGGTGCTTGGATCAATGAACAGAAGGTCGTTATTAATGACAATAAAATTACCGAATATCGTGTCAATCTAAAGATTAGTTTTCTGGTTGAATAATTCATATCATCCATAAAAAATCCCCATCTTGAATGGGGATTTTTTGATTTGATTTAGTTTTTATTCAGGCTTTGCCGGAACATCACAAGCATCTGTAGAACACTGATCAGCTGCTGGCTGTTCCTGTGGCTCCTCTAATGCCTTTTCAAGGACTTGCAAGAAAACTTCCTTCGGCTGAGCACCTGCCAAAGCAATACGCTGGTCAAAAACGAAGAAAGGTACACCGGTAACTTTGAGCTGGTCACGCGCTACTTCCTGGTCAAATTTAACAAAATCCGCAAATTCATCCGAGTCGAGTAAATCATCTACTTCAACCGGGTTCAGGCCAATACGCGCTGCGACATCTTCCAGCGTTTCACGTTCACCAATTGGCAGGCCTTGCGTCATATAGCTGTAGAAAAAGGCTTCCTGAGCTTCATTGCCTAGACCTTTGCTTTGTGCCAGGTGAATGATGCGATGCGCATTCAAGGTATTGCCAGAATTGGCGCCTTCCCAGTTAAATTCAATGCCTTCCTGTTTAGCCATGGCTGCAATATTGCGCTGCATGTCTTCAACTTCTGGCACTGAGCGGCCATATTTTTGTGCCAAACGCTCAGAGTTGGAAACTTCCTGACGGACTGGTGCTTCAGGATCTAGCTGAAAACTATGCCAATGGACTTCAAGTTCAATCCCACTTTCCTTTGCAGCAGCTTCCAGACGTTTTTTACCAATATAGCAAAAAGGGCAGACCACATCTGACCAAATATCTACGCGCATGTCATGTCTCTAATCTTTGTCTTGGTAGAAGTATGAGGGTGAAGAACTGGAATTTAAAGCCCTGCATCCAAACTAAGTGCAGTTTAATCATTCAAAATATTTAAGAAGTTAATCTGATCAGATTTTTATAGATGGATTTGTCCTTGTTTATTTATTTTTCCATAAAAAAACGCCCCGTAGGGCGTTTTCTGAATCGGTCAATTAAGCAGTTTTGACTGCAGCTTCTACTGCAAGCATATGACCATTTTCTTCAAAGTTAGAGTGCCAAGATAATGCTTCACGAAGCAGGTGAGGTGTATGGCCACCTTTCGCACATGCACGGTCGAAGTAGTCATTCAATGCATCACGGTACATTGGGTGTGCACAGTTATCGATGATCGCACGAGCACGTTCACGTGGCGCCAGACCACGAAGATCTGCCAGACCTTGTTCAGTTACCAGAATATCTACATCATGTTCAGCATGGTCTACGTGAGACGCGAATGGTACTACTGAAGAGATGTCGCCACCTTTCGCAATTGATTTGGTCACGAAGATTGCCAAGTGCGCATTACGTGCGAAGTCACCTGAACCACCGATACCGTTCATCATTTTGGTACCACAAACGTGAGTTGAGTTCACGTTACCGTAGATATCGAATTCAAGCGCAGTGTTGATCCCGATAATACCTAAACGACGTACCAGTTCAGGGTGGTTAGAGATCTCTTGTGGACGTAATACCAGTTTGTCTTTGTATTGCTCAAGGTTGTTAAATACTTTCTCGCCATATTTAGCAGAAAGTGTAATTGAAGAACCTGAAGCAAACTTCATCTTACCTGCGTCGATCAATTCAAAGGTACAGTCTTGTAGTACTTCTGAGTACATGATCAAGTCTTCGAAGTTTGAATCTTTCAGACCCGTCAATACCGCATTTGCGATTGAACCAATCCCTGCTTGAAGAGGCCCGAGGTTTTTCGGTAGACGGTCTTCAGCCACTTCTTTTTCAAAGAAAGCGATCAAATGGTTGGCAATACTTTGAGTCTCATCATCTGGTGCGGTCACAGTAGATGGAGAGTCATGCAATTCGCTGTTAAATACGATACCAACAATTTTAGATGGATCGATATTGATCGCATGCGTACCGATACGCTCATCCACTTGAGTCAATGGAATCGCTTGACGCGTTGGACGATATGTCGGGATGTAGATATCGTGCAAGCCTTCAAATGCCGGGCTTAAATTCGTATTGATTTCTACAATCACTTTTTCAGCAAAAATTGCAAAACTTGCAGAGTTACCTACAGAAGTTGTTGGAATGATGCCGCCATCTTCAGTGATCGCAACTGCTTCAATTACCGCTACATCAGGTTTTTTCAACTGCTGGTTACGCATCTGTTCAACTGTTTCAGACAAATGCTGATCGATGAACATCACTTCGCCTTTATTGATCGCTTTACGTAAAGTGTTATCGACCTGGAACGGTAAACGGCGTGCCAATACACCAGCTTCAGTCAATTGTTTGTCTAGATCGTTCCCTAGTGATGCACCAGTAATTAACGTGATCTTTAATGGATTTGCTTTTGCGCGTTGTACTAAAGCTAAAGGAACCGCCTTCGCTTCACCAGCGCGAGTAAAGCCACTCATACCCACAGTCATACCATCTTCGATGAATTCAGCAGCTTGTTCAGGGCTGATGACTTTGTTGTGTAGGGAGGCTAAACGGATACGATCTAAAGACATTTCAACTCTCATAAATTCTTAAATAATGATACGGATTGTACCGATCAAAAAATGTATTTTGCATAGGTGTTAGGCTAAGGTCTAATTTTTTAGCTAAATGTAGGTATAATGAAAAATGATGTTTTTTAAATAATTGAATTATTGAAAATTAAAATGAATTGTATAGAAATACTAAAAAGTCGTTTGATGCTTTTGTGATCACTTACTAGAAGTGATCAGTGAGCGTTTGACGAATTTTATCCAAGGTGGTTGGGGCAGTAGGTGCCTCTGAATCTGCTGTTTTCAGAGGTAAGGCAATAATGGCTTCCAGACCGCCTTCAGGCCGATTCTGGATATGCAGCTCACCTGAGTGAATATCTACAATACGTTTGACAATGGCCAGACCCAGACCACTGCCTTGTACGGTACGCGCAGAATTTCCACGAACAAAGGGTTGCATCAGCGCTTCAATCTGGTCTTCTGGAATCCCTTCACCATGATCGGCCACACTGATCATCAGTTTATGGTCCTGCACATAGGCAGCAAGCTCAATCGGTTCTGCACCATAGCGTTTCGAGTTGTTGATCAGGTTACCAATCAGGCGTTTCAGCGACATACTGCGTACTTCAACCAGTGGTATCTCTTGAGGTGTAAAGCGAATATCGAGTGGCTTAAACTGCTTGACCAGTTCCTGCAACAGTACATTGACATTGGTTTCTTGCAGCTCTTCATCGGAGCCATCCCGCATATAGGAAATGAACTGGTTCAGAATGGCATCCATATCCTCGACGTCATAAATCAGGCCTTCCTTGAGAAAGTCTTCATCCGGCATCATTTCTGCGCTAAGACGGATACGGGTCAACGGTGTACGCAGGTCATGTGAAATCCCCGCGAGCATGATTCGACGATCACGCTCGGTTTGATCCAAGGTATAAATCATCTGGTTAAAGGCATGATTCACCTGACGGATTTCCAGCGGACCATGATTGGTATCCAGATAAGGAGCGGAACCATTTTTACTATAGCTGTTTGCTGCATTCTGCAAGCGGCGTAAAGGGCGGTTCAGCTGACGCACCAGGGTCAGGATAATAATTCCGGCAATGAGTGGCGTACCCAACAGCCAGCCTAGAATCAGTTCAGGGCTATAGTTGGCATAGGTTTTAAGAGGCTCACGTACCCAGTTGCCATTCATTTCTGGAGTTTGAATCCAGATGCGTGGACTTGGCTTGAACTGGAAATAAACGGTTGCCTGTTCGATTCTTAATTCTTTGGCCAGTTTGGTTTCAATCTGGTTAGTAAAGAATTCGGCAATGACCTTGTCTTTTACATTCGGATATTCAGCCGGATTGGTGACATATTCGATTCCGATCCGGTTTTTGAGCCAGGTATCAATATCGACTTCCTGTTCTTTATGATAAAGACGCAGGTCCGGATTATTGAGAATTTCCAGCTCCATAGCCAAATAACGTGCATGTTGCTGAATTTCAGGTAAATAAAGTGTGCGCCAGAAAAACCAGATTGACATGAACAGGCTGAAACAGACCACAAAGACCACCAGTACAGTGGTTCGCATTGCTGCAGAGCGCGGTTTGATTTTGTCCAGAAAGCGTTCCCAAGGGGTACGTTTTTTTTCTGAGTAGCTGACAAAATCGGTAAATTTTTGTGGGTCGATGGGGTCGAGTTTCACTGAGCAATCCTGTGCTATGACTTCAGCAAATTATTATGAGTTGATTAAAAGGCCTTATCACACCGGAGTCAAACCATCTGTAATTTAGATATAGGTTGAAACCTTCGGTTCGACCTACTTTTGTTTCGGCAAAAGTAGGCAAAACCATTTTCATTCGCAAAACTCGTCAAATTGCGGCAAGTAATCAATTTATCGCAGAAACATTAGAGATGAATACCTCCTGCCTCAAACAGTTGCGAATGAATTTGTCACGTAATTAAAAACTAAATTGATAGACGGACGAATATTTTACTTTCTTCTAATAAGAAAATTATTCAGCACCATCTGGAACAAACACATAACCGACACCCCAAACGGTTTGAATATAACGCGCACGGGCAGGGTTTTCTTCAATCAAACGACGTAAGCGTGATACCTGAACGTCAATTGAACGTTCCATCGCACCCCATTCACGACCACGCGCCAGATTCATCAGCTTGTCACGAGTTAAAGGTTCACGTGGGTGTTGTACCAGCGCTTTTAATACTGCAAATTCACCGGTAGTTAAGGTCACCACCTGTCCTTCACGAGTCAGAGTACGTGTCGACAGATCCAGTGACCAGGGGCCAAAGGATACCACTTCCATTTGCTGGCTAGGAGCGCCTGGAACTTCACGGACTTGACGACGCAAAACTGCACGGATACGTGCCAGCAATTCATTTGGATTAAATGGTTTAGGCAGGTAATCATCTGCACCGGCTTCCAGACCTGCAATACGATCTGAATCGCTGCCACGTGCGGTGAGCATAATGATTGGAATATCAATATTCGACTGGCGTAGGCGACGACAGATGCTGAGGCCGTCTTCTACAGGCAACATAAAATCGAGCACAATCAGAGAAAACAGTTCCCGCTGTAATAGTCGATCCATCTGGGTAGCATCGTGCGCAGTTTTAACGACGAAGCCTTTATCTTCAAGGAAACGTTGTAACAGGGTACGCAGACGCACATCATCATCGACAACCAGGATGCGCTCGACCCGGTCGGTTTCGGTATGTACAGCATCGGGTTTTTCAGCAGGTACCACTAAACTCATGAGGTGCTCCTTTATTCTTTATTGTCGTCATAAACAAAAAATGAAATATGCTTTGAGTATACGATTCATTACTATTAATTGACTATGCTCTAAAGCATCAAATATTGCAGTTAAAATCAAGACATAGATACCAAATATATACATCTATATGCGAAAAAAATCGTCTCGGAACAAGAATAAAATGCAAAGTTCATGCAAACTTTAGTGGAAAAACTGGAAAACGATCGTATACGGTTATCTGAAGCTTATATAAATTAATAAAAACAATGGTGGATTTTATAGACCTGGTCTTTATAATCATGCCATTTAGTACTTATCCTTGTGGGATCAAACACGATGACTGACTTAGTTCAGCAGTTGGCAAAAGAACTTGCCGTACGTCCAAATCAAGTAGAAGCTGCCATCAAACTGATTGATGAGGGTGCCAGCGTTCCTTTCATTGCACGTTACCGTAAAGAAGTAACGCAGGGCTTAGACGATACGCAACTACGCCAGCTCGATACACGTTTATCGTATTTGCGTGATTTATATGAACGCCGTGAAAAGGTAATCGAATCACTAAAAGAACAAAATAAATTATCTGATGATTTATTGGCACGGGTGAATGCGGCAGAAACTAAAAATGCCCTAGAAGAAATTTACGCACCATACCGTCCAAAACGTACCAGCAAATCGTTTAAAGCCAAAGAAGCCGGTTTAGGTCCGATTGCAGAAAAAATCTTTACTGAAGCCGTGGATCCAGCAGAAGCTTTAGCGGGCTTTAGCCATGAAGATTATCCAGATCAGGAAAGCCAGCTCGATGCAATCCAGCACATCCTGATTGATGACTGGGCACAGAATATTGCGTTGACCACTGAGCTTAAAGCAATGTTTGCTAAAACTGCCGTGCTGAAAAGTCTGGTCGCTAGCGAAGAGAAAAAAGAAGTTGGTAAAAAATTCCGTGATTACTTCGATTTCTCTGAAAATCTGAACAAGGTACCTTCGCATCGCTTATTGGCAATGCTACGTGGCCGTCAGGAAAATGTACTGGGCCTTAAAGTAGATGGCGAAGATGATGCACCATTGGCACGTATTGAAACTGAATACAACCTGGATACCATTCAGCCGCAATCTCGTCAGGATTTCTTAAAGCAAACTGCGAAACTGTTCTGGCTTGGTAAAGTTCGTCCAACGATCGAACATTCATTATTGACTGAAAAACGTCTGGCTGCTGAAGCTGAAGCAATGCAGGTCTTTGCTGAAAACCTGCGTCATTTACTGCTTTCTGCGCCTGCAGGTGCCCGTACAACTCTGGGTGTAGACCCTGGTATCCGTACTGGTGTGAAACTGGCAGTGGTGAATGAATCAGGTGATGTACTGACACATAGCACCATTTACCCATTTGCACCGAAAGATGATAAAGAAGGTTCACTGACTGAATTGGCGCGTCTTTGCCGCGAATTCAATGTTGACCTGATTGCAATCGGGAATGGTACGGCCAGCCGTGAAACTGAAGCATTGGTTGCTGAAATGATGGCTGCAAATAGCGACCTGAAATTGACCCGTGTTTCTGTTTCAGAAGCGGGAGCTTCTGTTTACTCAGCATCTGAACTGGCTTCTCAGGAATTGCCTGAATTGGATGTATCGATCCGTGGTGCAGTATCAATTGCACGCCGTCTGCAAGATCCATTAGCAGAACTGGTGAAAATCGATCCTAAGTCCATTGGTGTAGGTCAGTACCAGCATGATGTAAACCAGACCGGTCTGGCAAAAACTCTTGAAGCAGTCGTTGAAGACTGTGTGAACTCGGTCGGTGTGGATGTGAATACTGCATCTGCTGCGATTTTGGGTTATATCGCAGGTCTGAACAAATCAATCGCGCAGCAAATCGTGGACTTCCGTAAGGAAAATGGCCGTTTTGACAACCGTCAGGACCTGAAAAAAGTGCCACGTCTAGGTGAACGTACTTTTGAACAGGCAGCGGGTTTCTTGCGTATCCAGCAAGGTTCAGAACCATTAGATGCGTCTGCAGTTCACCCTGAATCTTATCCACTGGTATCTAAAATTGTTGAAGCGAAAGCAACGACTGTAAAAGATATTATTGGCAATACTGAAATCATTCGCCAGGTCAATGCTGAAGAGTTTGTCGATGATAAATTCGGGCTGCCAACCGTTCAGGACGTTTTGGCTGAACTGGAAAAACCTGGCCGTGACCCGCGTCCAGAATTCCGTACCGCAAAATTCCGTGATGATATTACTGAAGTGGCTCAATTGACTGAAGGCATGCAGCTGGAAGGCGTAGTCACCAATGTGACTAACTTCGGTGCTTTCGTGGATGTTGGTGTACATCAGGATGGTTTGGTACATATTTCTGAATTAGCCAATGAATTTGTGGCTGATCCGCATAAAGTGGTAAAACCAGGTCAAATCGTACAAGTTCGTGTACTGAACGTTGATGTGGAACGTAACCGTGTCAATCTGTCGATGCGTCCTGAAGGTTCGGAAGCGCCAGCGAAAGCACCACGTCAACCACGTCGTGACAATGAGCAACGCGGTGAGCGCAAGCCACAAGGCAAACGTCCACAGCATGCACGTCCACAAGGTGACCGCCCGCATGGCAAGAAACCTCAAGCGGCTAAACCACAAGAAAATAAAATTGGTGGTTTAGGAGCACTATTACTTCAAGCCGGGATTAAAGGTTCGAAATAATCTTTAGGCTCTAAACGAAAAACCTCCCAAAAGGGAGGTTTTTCGTATCGACAATATTAAAAAATCTCAAAGAATCTAAAAATGCTAAGAAGTTATTATCAAAGTTCCATCCAAGATTTTTTATCTAGCTCAAATGACTTAATCTTAGGTAATTTGGCACAGCATCATGAATTTGCACTTGAAGATTTACAGAAAAATGCTTGGTTAGCACAAATAGATATTTTAAAAGCAAATTTAGTTGGTATAGCAAAGGGTCATCTTTACTTTGAGTACAGCATTCCTCGAATGGGGAAGCGTGCTGATAATATTCTGATTATTCGTAATTTAATCTTTGTTATTGAGTTTAAGGTTGGGGAAAGTTTTTACTCTACAACTGCAAAAAATCAGGTGATTGATTATTGCTTGGATTTAAAGAATTTTCATTCACAAAGTCATGATAAAAAAATTATTCCAATTCTTATAGCTACTGAAGCGGATACACAAGAGATCATTTGGGAGGATGTAGATGATCTTGGAGCACCCATTTGTTGTCATCAGTACAATTTAAACCAAATGATTCTACAGGCTCTTGCGCATTATGATGTGGGTATGGACATTAATATCCAAGAGTGGAATCAAGCCAGCTATAGACCGACACCCACAATCATTGAAGCAGCGAAAGCACTTTATCAAGGACATCAAGTTGAAGATATTTCCAGAAGTGATGCAGGGGCGATTAATTTAAAAATAACTTCAGCACGTATTGAACATATTATTGAAACAACAAAAGAAAAACGACATAAGGCAATTTGTTTTCTTACAGGAGTACCGGGTGCTGGAAAAACATTAGCAGGGCTGAATATTGCTAACCAGCGACTAAAAAAAGACGAATCAGAACATTCAGTTTTTCTCTCGGGCAATGGCCCACTTGTTGATGTGCTAAGGGAAGCGCTGATTCGACAAACAGTCGAAACAGCAAAAACTGAAGGTCAACTTGAAACCAGATCAAGTGCTGAAAGAAAAGCAAAAGCTTTTATTCAAAATATCCATCACTTTCGAGATGAGTACTTAAGGTCATTAGAAGCTCCTATTGAAAAGGTGGTAGTATTTGATGAGGCACAAAGAGCTTGGCGCAAAGAACAAGTTTCTAACTTTATGAAGCAAAAAAAGGGAATTCAGAGCTTTGATAAATCTGAACCACAATTTTTGATTGAGGTAATGGATCGGCACACAGATTGGTGTGTGATTATTTGTTTGATCGGTGGCGGTCAAGAGATTAACACTGGAGAAGCAGGGGTTATCGAATGGTTAGATGCTTTACAACAGCATTATCCTGAATGGCAGATTTATTATTCTGAGAAAATTTTAGAGGATCGTGTCTATATACAAGATCAAAGCCGAAAGCATCATTTAATTCAGTATGGTAATAAAGAACCTGATTTACATTTGGCGGTATCAGTAAGGTCGTTTAGAAGTGAAAGAGTTGCTGAACTTGTCCAAGCAATTTTAGATGGGGATGCGACGAAAGCACAACATATTTATAGCCAAGTTATAAAATCCTATCCAATTGTTTTAACAAGGAACTTGGAAAGAGCCAAGTCGTGGCTAAAACAACAAGCTAAAGGGACAGAGCGTTACGGCATGGTTGCGAGCTCAGGCGCAAGAAGACTCAAAGCAGAGGGGATTGATGTTAAAAATAAAATCACACCATCTGATTGGTTTTTGAATTCTACAATTGATGTACGTTCTTCATATTACTTAGAAGATGTCGCCACAGAATTTGATATTCAAGGATTAGAATTAGATTACTGCTGTGTTGCGTGGGATATTAATTTTTACTTTAAGGATGGTTGGTGTTATCAAGCATTTAAAGGAACAAAATGGCAGAACATCAATCAGATGGAAAAGCAAAAATATCTACTGAATACTTATCGTGTTTTGTTGACTCGTGCGCGTCAAGGAGTGGTGATTTACCTACCGAATGTAGATGATAATGATTGGACCAGACCGAGTGAATTGTATGATTCAACATATCAATTTTTAAAAGCCTGTCATCTCAAAGAAATTTAAAAAAAGCCTCCCCATCGGGAGGTTTTTTATTTTGGATTAACTATTAATAATCGGAACAATCCAGCTGGTAATAATCAATAAAATACCCAGATGTCCCAGTTTACGTGTCACATAAACCAGTTTAGACGGTGGTTGTTCCAGCTGTTTGGCATACTCTTCCATGGTGATGCCTTGTTTGCCTTTACTAGTATATAAAAACACACCCAAATCCAGACAGATCAGAATGGTACCAATATCTGCCACCAGTTCCATCAGCTCAAATTGCTGGGTATACAGCGACATGCTAACGCTATAAATCAGATAAAGTCCAAAGGCTATACATGCATATTGCAGGATCACTAAAAATTTCTGCATAAATCTCAACAGTTCAAAAAATTAAGGCAATTATACAAACAATTCGGACAGACTGCGCCCATTACAGACTTTGCATCACATCGGCAAAATTCTGCTTCTCGACTAGTTCCAGAAATTCATCTCCCAAGCGCTGACTTTCTGCAATACATTGCTTCCAGAGCTGAATCCGCTGGGCTTGATCCAAACCCTTCAAAGTGAAGTCCTTACGATCCGGTAAACGACCCAAAGGCAAACTTTGCTGATATTCCTGAGAGGGAGAAATTAGCAAAGTTCGTGCCTGATTTTCCGGGCTTGCCGTGCGTTTAAACAGCTTATCGAACCAGCCAGGAGTAATGCTGTCAGTAAAATGCGGATACAGCACGATGCCTTTGCTCTGAAACGGCAGGTCAATATGATAGTCAATCAAGCCACCATCACGATAATAACCTTGCGGTGCATCCGGAATATTATTGACCGCTGCCATCACGCCCGGAATAGAAGCAGAAGCCATCAGCCATGACAAAACACTTTGCTCAGTCAGGGCATGATAATGTGTAGTAAATCCATCATCGGCAATTTTAAACTGTTCACCGGTATTCGGCTGGCTGATCACACGTTGCATAAAATGGCGACTATGTTTGCGCGCTACAGCGGTAGTTCCCACAATGCCAGCTACAGAGGCGAGTAGGGGGAGCGCCTTGTCACTTTGGAAAATGTGCTGGGCTTTAATCGATAATACCGTCAGATGATAATCTGGATGATTCACTAAATCGGTTTCTTTGCCTTGTACCAGATCCAGCAGCATGCCACGACAAACGTCACTGACCTCCTTACGGGTCATTTTCTTGTGAAAGTATAGATGGGTATACAAGTCGGCAAGACGTTCAGTGCCTGCTTTGGCTCCCCACGCCGCGACACTGGCAAAACGCCAGCTGCCAATGGATGAACCGACTAGCGTTCTACGCTGAGGGGCACGGGGGAAAAACTCGCCAAAAATGGCCTGATCCAGTCCCTGAATGCCAATACCCTTGGGGCCACCTGCAGCACCCGGCACAATATCGACCTGTTCGGGTTGCAAACCTTCTTTCAGAATCAGCTCACGAGCCTGATGCCCAGCACGGATTTTCAGAGCAGGCGCATGTTTTTGTAAAATCTGCATAAAGGTTCAACCCATATTTGACCAATGAGGACATATTTTAAGCATCTGGTCACAGAGCCCAATGGCAAGATGTATCCTAAAGTGACTTAGGAGTCATAGGGGAGGAGAAAAATAAAAAAACCTGAACAATGTCAGGTCTTTTAAGAAGGTTATTTCAGTTATTTTGCAATCCGCCAGACTGCGAGTACGCTTGCCAGTACGATCAAAATCACTGACACAAACCATGGTGAAATGATCGCAATCGAAAGCAGAATGGCCATGATGCTGCCAAAAATCCAGCTACGTTTTTGCTGATGTTCCATTTGCAGGCGCATGCTTTGCAATTCATTAAGCTGCTTGGCATGCCAGGCGGACTGGTTTTTCAGACCGTTCAGGCTGTCGATCATCAGGGTCGGTAGGTCCTGCGCGCCCAAAAGCAGATCCGGGATTTTTTGTCCGAGTTCCTTGATATTCTTTTGCGGATTCATCTGGGCTTTGACCCAATCGGTGAGGATGGGTTTCGCCAGACTCCAGATATCCAGTTCAGGATATAAATCTGTTCCCAGGCCTTCCACATGTACCAATGTTTTCAGTAACAACATCAGTTGTGGCGGGATTTCCAGATGGAAACGACGGGCGATGTCCATGACCTGAATCAGAATCCCGGCAAAATCCAGTTCATGCATCGGCTTGGAGACCATTGGACCCACGGTACGACGCATTTCGCGTGCTAGTGCGTCCTGATCGGTACCTGGTGGAATCCAGCCGGCCTGATGCACAATCTGAATCAGCTGCATGAAGTCACTGTTCATGACCGCCAGCAGCATACGTGCCACGGTCATCTGGTCATGCTTGGACAGCTCTCCCATAATCGCGCAGTCCAGCGCAATAAAGCGCGGATTGGCCGGATTGATAGTTTCAACAAAGACATTACCCGGATGCATATCCGCATGGAAGAAGTTGTCGCGGAACACCTGAGTAAAGAAAATCGTCAGACCTTTACGTGCCAGATCAGCACGGTCCATACCCAGTTCATCAAAGGTGGCAATATCCGAAATCGGAACACCGGTAATCCGTTCTGCCACCAGCACGTCCTTACTGTCCATATAGACTTCAGGCACATACATCATGCTGGAGCCAGTGAAGTAGTAACGCATACGGCGGGTATTGTCCGCTTCCAGAGTCAGGTCCAGCTCATTCAGAATGATCTGGCGATAGTCCTGAATAATTTCTGACAAATGCAGGGCACGCGCTGCTTCCAGACGTTTTTCCAGAAAATCACCCAGCCAGCTTAGAATTTCAAAATCCTGCAAGATCTGCTGGCGAATATTCGGACGGGTCACTTTGACCACCACTTCACGGCCATCATGCAGGGCTGCGGTATGCACCTGTGCAATCGAGGCAGCTGCCAGTGGCTGAACATCAAATCGGGCGAACAGGGTATTTACATCCGCTTTTAATGATTCCTGAATACGCATCTTGGCGACATCATTATCAAAAGGCTTAACCTGATCCTGTAACAGGACCAGTTGTTGCAGCACTTCAGGCGGAATCAGGTCACGACGGGTCGAAAGCAACTGACCCAGCTTGATTGCCAGCGGTCCCATTTCTTCCAGTGCCAGTTTCAGCTTGAGTGGATTCTTACGCTCACGGCTAGACCAGGCTGCCGGATGCATACGGATCAAAGATAAAATATGCCGGGCTTTTTCAGGAAGTTCTTCCGCAGGAAACAACGTGTCGAGTCTATAGTGCGCGGCGATGCGCCAAAGTTCGAGTAGACGTGAAACATGCGGAATCATAAAGCGGTGTACCTAGTATTGAGAAGGAATATGAGGTGTAGCTGGAGTAAATGGCTGATCAGTAGAATCGTCAGATTCAATCTGTGCCTGAAGCTGACGGATTTTGGCTTCAACGCGATCCAAATTCTGATTCAGGATGCGAGTATCCTGATTCAGGTCATCCATTTGCCAGCGCGGGGCAAAGAGACCACTATCTTCTTTCAGGGCATCTTCAGCAAAAAATAACTGGCTTTGTAAAGTGCGTTTTAAATGCTTCGGAGCCAGCTGCAACTTGCCAATTTCATGTGCCAGAGCAGGGCCAATCCAGGGACTCAAATGAGCTGCCAGATCAGGCTCAGCCTGCTGCATGATGCGCTGGATTTCTTGCAGAAGTTTATAGTCACCTTGCAATGGAATATTGCCGACTTCATCAGCAAGCAGCAGTTTAAGCAGCTCTACGACATTGCTCACCTGCAGCGTCGCCGTTGCTTCAGGAGTTTGAGCACTATTGGCTTCATAAGGGCGCTGTTCAAATATCGAAGAGTCTTCAGTATGACCGGTTGGCGTTGGCTCCAGACGAACCTTGCCTTCATCAAAGAAGACATCGACGGACAGCTGCGGTGAAGTAATGACCACCCGCAGCATTTTCCCAGCCAAAGCATTGAGCTGAATGCGGGTAATCGCATCCAGATCAATCATATGATGAATCAGGCGTTCAACAGCACCGAGTGCGAGAAGTGACCACATATTGGGTACAACCCTTAAAGCTTGAAGCCACGGTGAACGGCAACGATACCGCCGGTCAGATTGTGATAATCACAGTTCTGGAAGCCAGCATTTTCCATCATACCTTTTAAAGTACGTTGGTCTGGATGCATACGGATTGATTCAGCCAGGTATTTATAGCTTTCTGAATCATTCGCCACGATTTTGCCCATGATTGGTAAAGCGGTGAATGAATACAGGTCATACAGTTTTGAAAATGGCTCGAAGACTGGTTTAGAGAATTCCAGAATCAGTAAACGGCCGCCTGGCTTAAGCACACGATACATGGCTGCCAGTGCTGCATCTTTATCGGTCACGTTACGCAAACCAAACGAAATGGTCACCAGATCAAAGCTGTTATCGGCAAATGGCTCTAGAGTTTCTGCATTCGCCAGAACGAAATCAACATTGGTACAGCCGGCATCAATCAGACGGTCACGGCCAACATTCAGCATGGATTCGTTAATATCAGACAGTACTACATGACCGGTAGGGCCCACTTCACGGCTAAATACTTTGGCCAGGTCACCCGTACCGCCCGCAATATCCAGCACATGCTGGCCACGGCGTACACCTGACATATTAATCGCAAAACGTTTCCATAGACGGTGAATACCGAATGACATCAGGTCATTCATGATATCGTATTTGCTGGCCACCGAATGGAATACTTCAGCCACTTTCTGGGCTTTTTCATCACTGCTCACGGTCTTGTAGCCGAAGTGTGTGGTTGGACCGACGTTACCGGTATTGGCACCGCGTGGCAGGTTATATTTAGGGACAGTTCCAGTCACAGGGGTATCGGTCAGGCGTTGTTCTAGAGATTGTTGCTGACCTTGTGGAGCGCCTTGCGGAAGCGGAGTGGTTAAGAATGGGCTCACTTTGTCTGTCTGTTGTGCCGACTCGGGTGTAGGGGTAGGCGTTTGATTTTCATTCGACATTGGAGTCACTCCTAACATATCAATCGGGTTAATCTTGCATTGCCTGCATAATGACAGATTCTTGGATGTTATTCAGCAATCATGATGCAATTGTTATGAATAATATACAGAAAAATAGGAATGTGGGCGGAAATCTTCACCGCCAGTGATCGAATAATTCATATGATTTATCACTGGCAATGTCCTGCCATACAAACCCGAAAATATCAGGATCAGGCAGGACCGCAAGCCTTCCTCATCATGGATGGGAAAGGAATCTATTATTGAAATGGCATTGGGTCGCCTGAATGCACCTTATCAATAATGCCACGTTCAATCGCAGTAAAGTCATGCACGAATTTTTCTGCCGATTTTAACGGTTTCATGGCCTGGAAACCGTCCTGCATAAACTCATACATCACCTGAAAATGATATTTATTGGCTGCACCTTTACACATCTTGAAAGCGGTATAAACCACAAAGGAACGCATATATTTATCCAGGCTAACACCTAGCTGATCCAGCAATGCCAGCTGTTTCAAGCGTGCTTCCCCCTGATCCAGTTTCAGATAGGTCACGCGCATCATTTCATCGGTCAGTGGTGTGTTGGCAGGATAATCCTCTAAAAGCTGGATTGCGACCTGTTCATCCAGTTGCACGGCCAAGATCGCCAGTTCTACGCCTGAGGTTCCGGTTTTCAGGGCATTTTCCGGAATCATTTTTTCTGCCTTGTGCGCATATTTCATCAGTCGGGCAATCTGTTCGGCCAGTGCGTCAAAGTCTGGGCCGCCATAGAGCCGATTCAGGAAATATTCGGCCATCAGCTGGTTATTTTTTTCAGAAAAATGCTGATGATGGCTGCGCTGCATCCGTGCCTTTTGCCATGCCTGCACATCCTGTAAACGGCTTAAAATTTCAGGCTGAGTGTGATACTTCAGCTGATAATACTGTTCTAAGAGTTCATCTAATCGGGCAAGTTTGGACATGTATTTTCAAATATGATTTTTCGATCTCAGAATCTTAGAGGGTGTGGCGCAATCTCGCTATGACAAATTGATCAATGATTCCTTATTTGAATGTCAATTTGCTGTTTAAACAGACAATCTAATCGTGTGAAAAACGTTGCTAACGCTATTTTTGCCTTCAAACTCCTCGCTATACTGCCCACAAGAATAAAAGATGAGGGATCTCCATGCGTACAGAAGAACAAAGTTTCCAGTTAATGGATGAAGACAAGCTATCCCTTGCGCTGATCAATGCCCAGTATGATCTAAGGAAAACCCAAGGTCAGAAAAATGGCAAAAGCCTGATTGTTCTGGTCAATGGAATCGAATTGGCAGGTAAGGGTGAAGCAGTCAAACAGTTACGTGAATGGGTAGATCCTCGTTATTTGCAGGTAAAGGCCGATCAGCCGCAAGTATTAGGAGAAAAACAGACCTTCTGGCAACCCTATACACGGTTTATTCCTGCCCAGGGCCAGATCATGGTCTTGTTTGGTAACTGGTACAGCGATCTGCTCAGAACCACCATGCAGACCAGTGCCATTGATGATGCCCAGTTTGATGCCTATCTGGAGGATATGCGTACCTTTGAGCAGGATCTGAAAAATAACTATGTTGATGTGGTCAAGGTCTGGTTTGATTTGCCCTGGAAAACGCTACAAAAACGCCTGGATCAGATTGATCCGAGTGAAATGCAATGGCACAAACTGCATGGCCTGGACTGGCGCGACAAAAAAAAGTACGACACCGTGCAGTGTTTGCGAGAGCGGTTTACTAAAGACGAAGACTGGCTGATCATTGATGGGGAAGATGAAAAACGGCGTGACCAGCAGTTTGCGCAGCATATTTTGCAGTCTTTAAAACATTGTCCTAATCATCCGGTTCGAGCCGAGGGACGATGGAAGCAAGCCAAAATTCCAGAATTATTGCAGCATCCTTCGCAAGAGCTTGCCAAGACAGAGCACTATAAGGCGGAACTGAAAAAACTGTCTCCTCAGGTGGCCAAGGCGCTGCGCTCAGACCCACGCAATGTGATTTTACTGTTTGAAGGGATGGATGCAGCAGGCAAGGGCGGAGCGATCAAGCGGATTGTGAAAAAGCTGGATCCACGTGAATATGAAATCCAGACCATCGGGGCGCCGGAAAAATATGAACTGAATCGACCTTATTTATGGCGTTTCTGGAACAAGCTGCAAACTGATGATGATATCTGTATTTTTGACCGTTCTTGGTATGGTCGGGTGCTGGTAGAACGGGTAGAAGGCTTTGCCAGTCCGGCAGAATGGCAGCGGGCCTATGATGAAATTAACCGATTTGAACAGAGCCTGATTAACCATCAAACCGTAATTATTAAATTTTGGCTGGCGATTTCCCAGGAAGAGCAGGCCGCCCGTTTCAAGGCGCGTGAAGATACTCCACATAAGCGTTTTAAAATCACCGATGAAGACTGGCGTAACCGGGAACGTTGGGAGGATTATTTAAAAGCGGCCGCCGACATGTTTGAACGTACGTCGACAGAACAGGCACCATGGCACATTATCGCCACTGATGATAAAAACACCGCTCGGGTCGAAATTTTGAAAACAATTTTAAAGCAGCTTCAGGCAGATTAATCTGCCTGAATTATGAAAATTTTGAGGATAAAAAATGGGGCGGGCAATTTATTTGCTTTGAGCAATCTGTTTTTGCTGAATATTTTTTGCTGTGCGATAGCAATCTTCCACATGCGCTTCAGCAATTTTTTTCATCACAAAATAACCGAGGCTCGCGGCTACCAGTTGACCACCGAGTGGAATGAATTTTGTGACTTGCTTTGTGATCACTTTCGCTGCAACATTGTTCAAAGATTTTTTGACTGCTGTGCGTGCCACCACCAGACCGGAAAACTCGATTCCGCGTTTACGCAGTTCATTCCAGTGCACCTGCTTGGTTGCAGGATCAAACACACTGATCTGTTCAGGGGCTAGACCAAAGCGGGCATTGATCTCCGGAATCAGTTGCGACAGAATGCCGACATCAATGACCACGTCCAGAAATGGCACCGGAATCACAGCTGCTCCGGCAGAATAATAGGCACGTTTTTTGGTTAGCTCTAAGCACTCGTTGCGAATTCTGTCTAAATCTAAACTTGGATCGATACGATCTGGAATTTTGTCTAATTTCATGGGCATTACCTAAAGCTAGATGTTGTTTTTTCTGTTCAAACATCAATAAGATGCTTTTTTCAAAGAACTTTTTTGACTGAAGTATGAGTTTTAAAGTGACATAGACAGTTCAGTAAGTATAGTAAATAATCTTTATCATTTTGTAGTACTGCTCCATCTCATTTTTCAGGGGAAACGATGGCAATTCATGTTATTCAGAGTCAACGCATTGATGTGCTTTTGGATAGTATGCTGCGTATCGTCAACCAGAGCGCAAAAAATCCCTTGGCCGTGTTACAGCCGCGGCATTTTATTGTACCGTCTCCTGCAGTAGAGGCCTGGCTCACCCAGAAAATTGCTGAGAAAAAGGGCATCAGTGCCAATACCCAGTTTCATCACCGGATCCGTGCCTTTCAGTGGACTTCCTATCAGTGGGTGCTAAATAATCCAAAAGAAGTCGAACAAGTCCGTGAAGCCAATATTCCCCGAATTATTATTAAATGGCGGGTATTTCAGGCACTACGTAAATGTATTTTGCCTGAGCAGATTCCATTAGAGATCGATCATCCGCTGTATTCGATTATCAAGCGGATTTATGACAGTGCAGATCGTCTGGAGCAGGGTACAGAGAAGCAGCTGAAAAAACAGAGCATGCTGTACTGGGTATCTGAACAGGTCTCGCGCCTGTTTAGTCATTATATGGACTATCGTGGCTATTGTGCGCGGAATTGCCCGCCACAGGAATGCCGTTGTCCGACCAACTGGCTAGCGTCCTGGGGACAGGATATCGCGCTCGATCTTGAGCAGATGATCTATATTCCTAAAGATGAAAATGGCTATGAAATTCCGGTGGCGGACTTCGTCAAGATTCAGGCACGCGAACTGGAAGCCTGGCAACGCTGGTTGTGGCAGCATGTCTTTCAGGACGATTATGCCAAGATTCTGGACATCGAACAGATGTACTGGGAACGTTTGGAGAATGAAGATACCCAGGCACAGGCTTTAAAACGCTTACCACAACAGGTCGTGGTCTTTACCTTGCTAGAATTGCCACCGAGTCAGCTGGATTTCTTGCGCCGTCTCGGTCAATACATCGATATTTATATTTTCCACTTTAACCCTTCACAGGAATACTGGGCCGATAGTGTCGATCCGGACTGGAAAGCACGTTATGACCTTGGCGTGCAGGAACGTTTCATCAAGAAATTTGAAAAATCTCAGGGACGTTTGCCGACTGATACCGAAATCCAGCATTTCTTTGCAGCCTTTCAGCTGAACTTTAATGCCGAAGACCGGGAATCGCGTCATCCCTTGCTGACCCGCTTTGGCAAGCAGGCACGTGATCATTTCTCGTTATTGTCCAAACTGTCTTCGGGTGAAGAAGGTCTCTGGGCCGATGCTTTCGTGGATGAGTATCAAGACAAGTTACTGGCCAAAATCCAGTCGGATATTCTGTACCTGCTGGAACCAGAAAAACACCAGTATCCGCTCAAACCAGATGATGATTCGGTACAAATTCATGTCTGTCATTCCTCACTGCGCCAGCTGGAAGTTTTAAAAGAACAGATGATTCACTGGCTGGCCCAAGGTACCGAAGATGCCCCACGGCAGCCGAGCGATATTCTGGTACTGGCCCCGAATCTGAAAGAGCTGGAACCGGCGATTCGGAGTGTCTTTGCACCGCCGCCACGAGAACGGGAAGGCAATAGCCAGCGTCTGCAAAAAGATAATCTATATTTACCGATTCAGATTGCCGGGGTATCCCGACTCGATGTCAGCAATGCCTGGCGCGCGGTACTGGGCCGGATTCAGCTGGTGCATCGACGTTTCAGTATCGAAGATTTTGCCGACTGGCTCAGCCTGAATGCGACCCAGCAACTATATGCGCTGGACTACGCGCAAGTTGAGCGCATGTTGCAGTTACTGGGTGAAGCGGGCTTTAAACGCGGTCTGGATCAGCAGCATTTACAGCAAAGCCTGACCGCAGGCGATGAAGACTATCGCTTCAGTTTTAAATTTGCATTGGATCGGCTGGCACTCGGACTTGCAGTTCCGGAACATGCCCTGTTTCAGGATACCTTAAGCTATGCTCGGGTCTTGAGTAGTGATTTCCCTCTCATCTCGACTTTAATCCAGATTTATCAGGATCTGGTACAGCGCCGTGACTGGCTGATTTTGCATGAACAGGAACAACGTACCCCGGTAAAAACTTGGCTGGAATATCTGCGTGAAGACTTGAATGAGTTCCGTGAAGCCGGCGTCGAGTCCTTAAAGACGGTCGCAGAAATCATTGACAAGCAGATGCGGATGCTGACGTTGGCCGATTACCATGATCAGGATGATCCGCAGGCCAGCCAGGAGCTGGTCGCCTTAAGTCTGCCATTGCCTTATGTACTGGAAGAAATTCAGAATACGCTGGAGATGCAACTGGATCAGGCCGAGCCGACCGGACAAATTACCTTTAGTCAAATCGGCCAGATCCGTCCGTTGCCATATAAACTGGTGGTGATGCTGAATCTAGATACCGGTAAATTTCCGAGCCGGAAGCAGCAGGTGCCATTTGACCTGATGAACAGTTTGAAGCCGCAACTAGGGGATCGTTCCCGTCTGGATGATGACCAAGGCGCTTTTCTGGATGCATTGCTACTGGCACAGGACAATTTATGGCTGTTCTATAATGGCTTTGATGTTGATGATGGTGAAGCGCGTGATCCATCCACTTCATTGCAGGAACTGATCCAGCATATTGCCTTGATTTGCCAGTCAGACCAGCCCGATGCTGAAGTCGATGAAACGGTTGAGATGAATGGTTTGAGCGTGGCCAAGCATATCCGTCAGCTCTATCATGTGCATCCACTACAGCCGTTCGATCCGATCGGTTACGTCGAATCTCATACTCCACGTTATCAGACCCAGTGGTTTGCTGTAGCAGAATATATTCGCAGTGCAGAGGGCAAGCGCAGCAGCTGGATCAATGCCCATTATCCGGCCTTGATGCAGAAAGAAATCCGGGTGCTGAAAGGGGATGAGTGGATTCGTGACATGATTTTCCCAGCACGTCTATTCCTGAAAAGTATCGGTGTTTCCAGTGTGAGATATGCCGATCTGCCAAGTTCACGAGAACCCTTATTGCTGAATAAACTGGAACAGTATCAGGTCCGTGATTTCCTATTACAACAGGATCAAGAGATTGAGCCACAGCTGATGTTGGACCGCTTACCGGTCGGAAAAACTCAGGAAGCGACCTGGCTCAGCAGTCAGCAGGAACAGCAATCGCTAAAAGAACGTTTATTGCAGCTGAATAAAGAGCTGACACCTGTAACGCAGCAAACTTGGCAATATAACCCTGAATTGCTGATTCATATTACCTTGCCGCAAGTGCCGCACAGCAGTTACTGGCTGAGTATGCAGTCTTCCTCCGCTTCGGAAAAACGTCGGGCACAGGTCTGGCTGGAATATCTGCTCTGGCTGGCCTATCTGAATAATGATGAACTGTCGCCGCAGCTGGAACGGATTGTCATTTTCAGTAATAAAACCCTGAAATTCTCCGGACTGCGTTCTAGTCAGGCACGTCATCATTTACAGGCCTGGCTGAAAGCTTGGGAAGTGGGACAGACCCAGCCGCTGGTATTGCCTGCCGAATTGCTGATGAAAAAGGCCTGGGAATGGACTGAAAATGAACAGGGGCAGATCACTATTGCCGAGATGCAGGAACTGCTAAAGGCCTGGAACAACAGCTATGAAAGTGCCAAGCCTTTGGCCAGCGATGAATCCAGCCAGCTGCATCAGGACTGGCAGTTTATTTTGCAGGATCAGGACCCGGATCTGGCCTTGCAACGCTGTTGCCATGATTTTGCCCATGCGCTATATGCGCCGATTCATGAACATCTGGAATGGATAAAAGAATAATGACCATGTTACCCAACCAGAACAAAAAGATTTCAACCAATCCGATTCAGGACATGCGCTTTAGCGGCCTGCACTGGATTGAAGCTTCCGCGGGGACCGGTAAAACCTATACCTTATCCAGTTTGATGGTACGGATTTTTCTGGATCAGTATTATCCGCATCAGGTCATTGCCACAACCTTTACCCGTAAGGCTACAGCTGAACTGAAAAACCGGGTACGTCTCAGAGTCGAGGAAACGCTGGCCTTCATTCAGCGTCATCAGGAGCTGAATTCGGTCGAAATCACCGCCAAAATCCAGGCTGAATCGGATCCACTATTTCAGCAGGTATTAAAAGATTATGGCTCACGCATGGATTATGCCCGGCGCCGTTTACGTCTGGTACTGAACCAGCTAGATGAGCTGTTTGTCGGGACACTGGACAGCTTTAGCCAGAAATTATTACGTGAATTTGCTTTTGAAAGCGGCAAGATTGAACGGGCTGAACTGACTGAAGATCAGGATCTGTATATCCAGCAACTGATTCATGATGTGTTGCGGGAATGGATCCAGCAGCAGCCGCAATATATGATCAATCATCTATATCTGCAAAACCTGTTGAAACCAGTAGAACATTATACTGGACTAGTTCGTGATGCTCTAAATTTCCGTGTGCAATACTTTCAGAAGGTAGAAAAAGTCGAATGGGATCTGACTGAACTAGAGCACTGCATTCAGCGTCTGTTCGATGTACATGAACATGAAATTAAGATCATTCGGGAGTATTGCCAGAATTCTCCGAAGTATTTTCATAAGAGTTTTTTGACCAGATTAAGTGACGTTTGTGAAAACTTTATGACCTGGATGGCGGCACTGAAAACCAAAGGTGTGATGAGCTTTTTTGATCCAGAACTGCATGCGATCTTATTGAATCTGTGTTATTTGCGCCGTAAGAAAACCGATTTTCAGCCGACGACTCAAGTGTTTAACAAAAGCTGTCCGGAAGCAGAGCAGCAGCAGATTCTGCAACATAGCCTGATTCAGGCCATTGATGGATTGTGCGAAGTCAAAGAGAAGATGGATGCACAGTTGAAGCAGCTGACCACCTATCTTGAATATCATATTATTCGCAGTGTGCAGAACCGTCTGCCGCAAACCTTGCAAAAACAGGGTGAAACCACATTTTCCCAACAGATTCGAACCTTGGCTGAAGCTTTACAGGGACAGCAAGGTCAACGCTTTGCCCAGTTTGTACAGGCACGCTATCCACTCATTCTGGTGGATGAATTTCAGGATACCAACCAGGATCAGGATGATCTGCTGGCTAAAGTCTGGCGTGATCCGAACCGGGTCAAAGCCGGCTGTATGATCATGGTGGGCGATCCGAAACAGGCGATTTACGGTTTCCGTGGCGGCGACATGCTGACCTATAACAAGGCGCGTGCCGATGTGCTGCAAAAGCAGGGCCGTGAATATACCTTGATCCAAAACCATCGCTCGGTAAAACCTCTGGTCGAGGTGGTGGACGCGTTGTTTCAACGCCAGATGGATTTTGGTGAACAGGTGCATTACACCCTGATTCAGGCGGGGAGCCGGCCACATCCGGATTTAATCGATAAAACGCTGAGCAATCCGCATCCACTGCGCTGGATTCAACTCGGTGAACAGGATGTTGAAGCGGATCAGGTGGTCTGGAAAATCCGCCAGTTATTGAATCAGTCTGAACAGCAGCACCTGTATTTCCAGCAGGGTGACAACGTTCAGCACTTAAAAGCGGATGATATTGCAGTTCTCAGTTTTGGCCATTATGCGCTGGAACAGGTCAAGCAGCGTCTGCAACGCATGGGGATTCCCTGTTATAAGGAATCTAAGCAGAGCGTCTTTGCCAGTCCGGTGGCTCAGGATGTTGCAGCTGTTCTGACCGCGATCATGGAGCCTTTTAACGAAGCCAAAGTCAAACGTGCTTTATTGACCCGTTTATTGGGCTTTAACCTGAAAAAGTTAATCGAACTGCAAGAGCAGAGCGAAGGTCTGAGCCATTATATTGCCGACTTTGATGCTATCCGGGAAATGTGGTTTGAAAAAGGGTTTCTGACGGCCTGGAATTATGCTTTAAATCTGTTTCAGGTCTGGACCAATCTGGTTGCAAGCCAGAGCCTGGACAATGAACGGGTAGTGGTGAATTTACGTCACCTAACCGAGATCCTGTGTCAGCAAAGTGAATATTATCAGGGTGCTCAAAAGCTGTATCACTGGTATTTGCGTCAGTTGCAATCACCTTCAGGCAAGGATAACGAAAAAGAGCGAAAACTCTCTGGCGATCATGGGGTACAGCTCTTAACCATCCATGCTTCCAAAGGTCTGGAATTTAAAGTGGTGTTCCTGTTAGGTGCCGATGCACCTTTTGATGTGAATAAAGGAAATCTGAACTTTTCCCTGTCAGCCGCGGAAAATGTACTGGAACAATCCCGGGTGATTGCAGTTAATCATAAGGACTTGCATGAGCAGGCGATTTTGCAAAATGCGGCCCGTAATGCCGCAGAAAATCACCGGCTTTGGTATGTGGCACTGACCCGGGCCAGTCACCGGGTTTATGCCATGCTGCAAGATCAGAGCGGACAGGCGGATTCAGGACTGGCATTCTGGCGTGGACAAGGTGAGGCGGCCTTTCAGCATGCCCTAAGTCTGCTGGAACAACCTCTGGCTTCTGAGCCGCCTAGAATTGTGGCAAAACAGACAGAAGCACCGTTACAGATGCAGGCTCATCCTTTACCGGAGCGACAGTTCTATCCACGGACTAAAACCAGCTTTACCGCGCTGTCACAGCATCTCCCGCATCAGGCGATATTGCAGGATGATCTGGTCATCGCTTCTGAACGTCCGGACAGTGCCGCAGATGAAATGAATCTGCTGGAACTGGAACAGCAGATAGCCAGTCAGCCACTGGACTGGATCAGGCTGAATTTTCCAAAAGGCACGGTAGCCGGAACCTTCCTGCACAGTATTTTTGAGCATATCGATTTTCAGGATCGCAGTTACTGGAATCTGGAAATCCGCCGCCGTTTTAAAAATACGGCGCCACAAATCTGGCAGGAACTGAAAGAGAAATTTCATCAGGCCTTTCATGTTCGTCCATTGTTACAGCAGGCATTTACTCGGGGCTATCAGACGGCCTGTGTGAATTTACAGACCCTGTTTAGTCAGGTGGCCCGTCAAGGTCAAATGCAGCCGGAGAAATTGCAGCAGAGTATGCAAAAAGTACTCTCCAGCCTGAATTATAAAATCCTGACCGGAATTCGCCTGCATGATCAGAGTGAAGCTTATCGTCAGGAATGGCAGCAGTTTTTCCGTTCCGCTCAAACATTCGATCACTCTGAATGGTTGAACTTCTTAGGGCAGTTTCAGCGCTATGTTACAGAACTGGATGATGAGCCTTTTATCCAGTTTTTCGAACAGGAAATGGCGCAGATGACGCCTGCTGAGACAGCAGCAGAACTGGATGTAGAAACCGTTTTTCAGCAGGCATTCGATCATTTCATTGATGAGATGATTGAAGATCTTCTGCTCAATCGGGTTCATGACTGGCTCAAAGAAATTCTGGCTGCACCCCTACAGGCAGAGTTCAGCCTGGAGCAGTTGCAGCAAGGTACTTACTTGTCTGAATTCCCGTTTTACCTGTCTTTAACCGATGTGCCGTTACAGATTCGTCAGATCCAGCAACTGTTTGCCGAGCATGATATTCTCATGCCTGATTTTAATGAGGCAAAATCAGCACGCTATCTGACCGGATCTATCGATTTGGTTTATTTTGATGGCCAGCGCTATCATATTGCCGATTATAAAAGCAATTTTCTCGGGTCGGATCAGCAGCATTACACGGCCGAGGCCATCCAGCAGAATATGACTCACTCCAGTTACTGGCTGCAAGCGGCATTATATCTGGTGGCATTGCATCGTTATCTAAGCGTGAACATGCAGGGATATGACATGCAGCAGCATCTAGGTGGAGCGACTTATCTGTATCTGCGCGGTATGAATGGTCAGGCTGAACAAGGCGCTTATCACTGGCAGCCTAGTCTGGAATTTATTCTAAAACTGGATGAAATTCTGGGCTATTTTGAGCAGAAAAAATCAGCATAATTTTGATGATTTATAAAATTTTAAGAGTTTAAACAGAAGATTATCCTGTGGATAACTTTGAGGATAACTGTGTGGAAAATAAGCAAATTCACGTGTCTCAGCAATCAGCCCATTTAATGGCCTGGATTGACTATCTATGTCAGCCACCATTCAGTTCGGCGACTTTTGATGCTGCCGCAAAATTGCTGATTCAGCAGCTCCTTGAAGCGATGCAGGAGGGCAATAGTTGTATTCCGGCTAGTGCCGAGCAAACAGCTCTATTGCATCATCTGGTGCTGGATCGGAGTCAGCAGACTCAAGGCATTGCACCTTTTATTTTTGAGAACCAGCAGTTGTATTTATACCGCTACTGGCAGCTGGAGCAGGCAGTCGCCACCCAGATCGCCCGGATCAAGTCACAAGCCATCACGCCAGTAAATTTAAGTGAGCGTGATCGTAACCTCCTGACAGATCCACAGCAAAAGCAAGCGCTGGAAATGGTCGCCAAGCAGGGGCTGAATATTATCACCGGTGGGCCAGGAACCGGTAAGACCTATACCTTGGCACATATGATTGCGGTACTGCATGAAGCCTTACCCAATATCCGGATTGCGATGGCCGCTCCGACGGGTAAAGCGGCGCAGCGGATGCAGGAAGCCTTGCAGAAAGCTTTACATAGTGAAAAATTACAAGCTTTTGAGCTGGAGACTTTAAAGCAGGTTCAACCTGTTACTTTGCACCGCTTACTGGGCTTGGGGCGGTTGGGACGCCCCCGGTTTCATGCCAAGCAGCCTTTGCCTTATGATGTGATCGTGGTCGATGAAGCATCCATGCTGGACTTAAGCCTGTCACAGATGCTCCTTGCTGCAGTGCCAGATTCAGCCCGCTTAATTCTGTTAGGCGATGCAGACCAACTGGCCTCGGTGGATGTCGGCACTGTACTGGCAGACTTGCAGCAGACTTCTGTTCTGGCAGATAACCGGGTCAATTTAATCACGACGCGCCGTTTTGCCTCAGGCGCCCGAATTGGTGCGATGGCATACTTTATCCAGCAGGAGTATGTTCCAGCATCAGTTTTAAACCAGTTTGAACAGCAAGTGGTTGCTGCGAGTGAGCTGCAAGTAATTGCACTGGACCAGGTGGAAATTGACCAGCTGCAACTGCAGTATCTGCCAGAAATAAACCCAACTACAGGTCTACAGTTAGACCCATATTATGATCAACTGATGTATGGCTATCAGGCTTATGCGGACGCGATCAAACAGGCTCAGGATCAGACTGATTTCGAGCAATATGTGCAGCAGGCAATTCAGCACTTTGATCATTACCGGATTCTCACCGCAATCCGGCATGGTGATCTGGGTTTGAATAAAATCAATCAGCAGATTGAACAGCGTTTTCTGGCCAGTGTAGGCAAGTTAAAACAGGGCGACTGGTATACCGGCCGACCAGTGATGATGACTTATAACGATTATCAGCTGGGTCTGTCCAATGGTGATATTGGAATCTGTTTCTGGAGAGAACAAGAAGGACAATCACAATTTGAAGTATATTTCCCGAGTCTGGAAAAATGGGTGCTGGCGACACGCCTGCCAAAAAGTATAGAAACAGCTTTTGCTTTGACGATTCATAAATCGCAAGGTTCAGAATTTACTCATACGGCTGTAGTACTTGATCAACAAGCCAAAAATTTACTAAGTAAGGAACTGATTTATACAGCGATTACTCGAGCTAAAAAAGTCGTGAGCTTGCTGGTAGATCGTGATGCGTTTACACAAGCGCTATGTGTAAGAACCACACGAATAAGTGGTTTAAGCGAAAAAATACTTGAACAATGTAACAATGTATTGGCAAAAAATAAATAACTTTTGTAGGTAAATGCTTACATGGATTCAGGAAATTGGCGCATGGAGCTTTTAATCGGTTTTTGAGAAGATTGGTCACACAAAAGAACTCAACACGGAAAGTTGGGTATAAATCGCATAATAAGAACAAGAATGTCACCAGACAGCGAACTTACAGTGAAGTAAGTGAAAGAGGAAACTTACAGCCGCTAAGCCTTGTAGTTTTGGGAGAGACTACAAGGCTTTTTTATATCTGCCGTTAATGGAATTTTGCCGTAATCTTATAGAACGATAAAATTGGCAGAATAAGTAAATTTAAGTAAATAGCGTAATTAAAAGATATATAAGTGTAACATTTTGCAAATTTCGATGATAATTTTGTACGCAATGGCTTACAGCGAGTGAGGATAAATGCCTCTATGAGCATTTCGACAATATGGCAAAATCTACCACACAAGGAAGTTATTTTTAGTCAGGAAGATTTGAAAATAATAAAGCGTAAAACGCACTAAAAAAACAATAAATAAAAAATGATAATAGAAGAAACTACAGCGCGAAAAAGCCCGAGTTTACTCGGGCTTTTTTTTATCATTTATTTCTAAGCGCGATCAGAAATATTTTAAATATAAAAAGATCAGTTAATTTCTGCAGTTATCTAAACAGCTACTCATAAGCCAGATCAAGTCCAATTCCTGAAATTATGTGTAAATTGAACCATATGGAATTTATTCATATCAGTAAATAAGCCAAGGCAGCTTGGTAGCCAATACCATCAAAATTCATGATCTATTTTTGCAATCTGACGCAATTTCCCTTAAAATATGCAACTTGCTGTAGTGATGCACGGCAGTCAATGTATTGAATTCTCATTACTTTGATTTTTATCAAGATATATAAGCATCTCGGAGAAATCGAATGGCTTTAACAAACGCAGATCGCGCAGAGATCATTGCTAAATTTGCTCGCGCTGAAAACGACACTGGTTCACCAGAAGTTCAAGTAGCTCTTTTAACTGCTCAAATCAATGACTTACAAGGTCACTTCAAAGAGCACAAACACGACCACCATAGCCGTCGCGGTCTGATCCGTATGGTTAACCAACGTCGTAAGCTTCTTGACTACCTAAATGGTAAAGACCACGGTCGTTATGTTGCATTGATCGGTGCTTTAGGTTTACGTCGTTAATTCGATTTAAACTTTATTTTCGGGTTTATTGCATGCCTTGTGCTTTATTACTGAAAACTAAAGTCGGTTTAGCCTTTGGCTAGATCAGGGGAAGGGGCGAATGTTCGCTCCTTCTTTGTGTTTAAAAATAGTGTTTATTTCTGGTGAGGTCGGCTTCTAAGCTTTGTCATTTACCCGTCCATTTGGATGTGAATGCCAAACCTTAGGGGTCTCCACTAGAATAAAATCAGGAAAAAATAAAACATGTCGATGTTTAATATTGTTCGTAAAGAATTCCAATTTGGCCAACATCAGGTTGTCCTAGAAACAGGTCGTGTTGCGCGTCAAGCCAATACCGTATTGATTACCATGGGCGGCGTAACTGTATTAGTTGCTGTTGTTGCTCAACCCACTGCTAAAGCAGGTCAAGACTTTTTCCCGCTGACTGTTAATTATCAAGAAAAACAATACGCAGCTGGCCGTATTCCTGGTGGTTACGGTAAACGTGAAGGCCGTGCATCTGAAGCTGAAACGCTGATTTCACGTCTGATCGACCGTCCAATTCGTCCATTGTTCCCAGAAGGTTACTATAACGAAATCCAGGTGACTGCGACTGTTGTGTCTTCTGACAAGACTATGGAAGCTGACATTGCAGCAATGCTGGGTACTTCTGCAGCACTTGCGA
Organism: Acinetobacter variabilis; assembly: GCF_000369625.1. Taxonomy (GTDB): domain Bacteria; phylum Pseudomonadota; class Gammaproteobacteria; order Pseudomonadales; family Moraxellaceae; genus Acinetobacter; species Acinetobacter variabilis. The sequence goes on along the minus strand of NZ_KB850111.1, from coordinate 296,171 downwards.
TTGCAGGTACACCATTCCGTGGTCCAATCGGTGCGGCACGTGTGGGTCTGATCAACGGTGAATACGTTCTAAACCCAAGCTTTGAACAATTGAAAGAAAGTGATCTTGATCTTGTCGTTGCAGGTACGGAATCTGCAGTACTGATGGTTGAATCGGAAGCGAAAGAACTTTCAGAAGACCAAATGCTGGGTGCAGTATTGTTCGGTCATGATGAAATGCAAATCGCGATCCAAGCAATCAAAGAATTCGCGACTGCAGCTGGTGCGAAAGAATCAACTTGGGTTGCACCTGAGAAAAACGAAGACCTTCGTGCAAAACTGAAAGAAGCATTCGAAGCGAAAATCTCTGAAGCATATACCGTTGCGGTGAAACAAGACCGTTATGCAGCACTTGATGCACTTCAAGCAGAAGCGCTAGCTCAGTTCGTTCCAGAAGGCGACGAAACTGGTCTTGCTGATGACGTAAACGAATTATTTGAAGATCTTAAATACCGTACCGTACGTGACAACATCCTGTCTGGTAAACCACGTATTGACGGTCGTGATACTAAAACTGTTCGTGCCCTTGATGTACAGGTTGGCGTATTAGAGCGTGCTCATGGTTCTGCATTATTCACACGTGGTGAAACTCAGGCATTGGTCACTACTACTCTGGGTAATACTCGTGATGCGTTGATGGTAGATACCCTGGCTGGTACCAAAACTGATAACTTCATGCTTCACTACAACTTCCCTGCATACTCTGTAGGTGAAACAGGTCGTGAATCTGGTCCTAAACGTCGTGAAATCGGTCACGGCCGTCTAGCTCGTCGTGGTGTTCAAGCCGTGCTTCCAGCAGCTGACCGCTTCCCGTACGTGATCCGTATCGTATCTGACATCACTGAATCTAATGGTTCATCTTCAATGGCGTCTGTATGTGGTGCTTCTCTATCATTGATGGATGCCGGTGTTCCACTTAAAGCACCAGTTGCGGGTATTGCAATGGGTCTGGTGAAAGAAGGCGAACGTTTCGCAGTTCTTTCTGACATCCTGGGTGACGAAGACCATCTTGGTGATATGGACTTTAAAGTAGCGGGTTCTGCTAACGGTATTACTGCGCTACAAATGGACATCAAGATTGAAGGTATTACCGAAGAGATCATGGAAGTTGCATTGAACCAGGCTTATGCAGGTCGTATGCACATCCTGAATGCAATGAACCAAGTGATTTCACGTGCTCGTCCAGAAATTTCTATGCACGCACCAACTTTCCAAGTGATCAACATCAACCCTGACAAGATCCGTGACGTGATTGGTAAAGGTGGTGCAACGATTCGTCAAATCACTGAAGAAACTAAAGCTGCGATTGACATCGAAGATAACGGTACAGTACGCGTATTTGGTGAAACTAAAGCTGCTGCACAAGCTGCGATTGCAAAAATCCAAGCGCTGACTGCTGAAGTTGAGCCAGGTACCATCTACACAGGTAAAGTGATTCGTATCGTTGAATTCGGTGCGTTCGTGAACATTCTGCCGGGTACTGACGGTCTGCTTCACATTTCTCAAATCTCTAACGAACGTATTGCCAACGTGGCTGACGTATTGAAAGAAGGTCAGGAAGTGAAAGTACAAGTTGCTGACGTTGATAACCGTGGTCGTATTAAATTGACAATGAAAGACATCGAACAAGCATAATTCGATGACTTTTTAAGTCTGAAAAAGCCCGCATCATGCGGGCTTTTTTATTTGGACAGATTCTTTATTTAAGAGCCAAGATCATTTAATAATCACATTTTAAGTAAAACGGATGATTAAGCCTTGTATTGAAACACTCTTGGTTGAGAAAGCTGTTCTCATTCAGGTAAGCGGATCGGCTTCAGAATTTTTTAACATGCGATAAATCTCGTCTTTTAATTTCAGTTTTTTGCGTTTAATCGCATCGATATCATCATTGATATGATTGACTGGATCGAGTTCAAGCTGGCTAATCTGTTTGTCCAATTCACTATGTTCCTCAAACAGTCGGGCAAAGTACGGATTTTCCTCACGTAATTGCACAATTAAATCACGGTATTCTGGGAACATATATTTGATCTTTTTATTGCAGTCTTTGGTTTTCATAGGGATATTTATCACTCAAAAAATAAAAGAAAAAAGCAAAATATGCCCTAGTCCGCATTGATTTAACTCAAGCAGACCGGACATTAAAAGACATTACTTGAAATGCAGATGTTTCACCTCGCGACGTAATTCCTGCACTTCATCAATGAGATCCAGCATCATGGCAACGGCACTAAAGGAAGCATCAAAATCACGCTGCAAACGGTAAGCCCGTTGTGCTCGAGTAATATCTTCCCCGAGGAAGGTACCAGGATGCGTTTTAGAACGGTTCGGCAAAATTCCATGTTCAATGAGTTGCATCACCCATTCCGGACTTTGGCCACATGCTTCAGAAAAGTGGAACAAATCAAAGGTACGATCATCCATGATTTCAGAGGGGATATAACCGTTGGAAAAGTTTTCTCTATATTGAATTGTAGTCATAGCTCTACTCCTTAAACAGCCAGGCTTGAGACATTCAGAAAGGAAGGTCGTCCTGAAGTAGGGGAATGCCATAATATTTTATGGCCGCTGCGCTGTGCCCTAACGGTATGGGATGCTATTTGAACCAGCATCCTACCTAGAAGAGGAACTCTTATCCTATGGAAATCCTGCTTGAACCTGAACAGCTCAGTCTGAGCAGGGAAACAAAGATCTAGGCGGGCATCTGTTTTTATAGTTTTATCTGTCATTTGCAAACCATCCGTTGTTTGCAACACACATTTACCCATGCCTATCAATTGAGGAATACATGTTGCATGGATACTCTGTTCCAGAGTCCGTAGCAGATTGAATTGCAGCTGAAGATAGATCATTGTGTGAATAAAAAATAACCGTCTTCGATTCATTATTATGAGTTTGGGCTAAGGGAAACAGTTTTTATTTGTACTTAATTGTTTCAAATCATAACCATTAAAAAAGCCCCTGAAACAGGGGCATGGAAAACTGAAAAAAATTAGTATTTTATCCAGGTAACACTGCGTCCGATAACCGAAACGCCTACATAACCACGCAGGGTCAGGCGTTTGCCATTGGCGCTTAAACGTGCTTTACCTTTGTAAACTTTACCGCTGATTGGATCAAGTACCTTGCCATCATGGAATTCGCGAGGTTTTTTTGGGTCTGCCTTAAAATCCCAGATAAATGGCAAGCCAATAAATGGTTTATTCTTAAGCTGTCCTGGACATTTGCTACAGATTCCCAGTTTTTCTGCACCTGGCAGGCTGCGGGTTTCTACGATAATTCCCTCATAGCTACCATCTGGTTTTTTGCGGATTTCGACATCAGCACGAGAATAACCGGATTGATCATCGATAGTCTTCCATTTCCCCAGTAGTGGATCTTCAGAAGCAAGGCTTAAACCTGCTACTGTTGCCAATGTGATCCCCATCATTAAGCGACTTAAAATTTTCTTCATAACATGCCTGTTGATCAATGATTATTCGTATTAGATTTATTACTCTAATTTATTCATAAAATGTAACAAAATCAATAGCGTAAAATGTGATGAGATTGGCATAAAATTAATAAATTCATGTGAATTATCACATGACCTAAAAATAAAAAAGCTCCTAAGGAGCTTTTCTTAATAATCTGAATTCGAAACTAGTTTTTAATCCAGGTCATATTGCGTCCGACCGGTGCACCTTCAGCACGGCTATGAATGACGAGATGCCTGCCATTATTTTTCAGGCGGGCACGGGCCTGATAAAGCTGTCCAGAAACCGGGTCGAGCAGAGTGCCGTTAATAAATTCATTGCTATGGTCGGGATGACTACTCAGTCCCTTAAGCATTGTGAGTCCGATGAGCGGTTGATCTTTCAATGCACCTTTGCATAGGGTGCAAGTTTGCTGTCGAGCTGCCCCTGGAATCTCACGGACATGCACAATTTTGGCAATATAGCGATCCTGAGCATCCTTACTAATCACCACATCTGCCAGGGAATAACCGGTACGGTCATCAATGGTTTTCCAGTGGCCAAGTAATGGGTCACTGTTGGCGAAAGCAGATAGACTGATGGTGCTTGCTGCTGTAAGAATGATAGAACAAAGCAGTTTGAATCTCATTGCCACATTACCCCATGTTATTGAAAATATATTTAATTTCTTAAAGGCATAAAAAAATTATGGGATTAATATAGCGTGAAAAATACACTAAATACCAGTCAATAATCACATTAAATTAAGAAAAATGAATATGAGTTAAAATTTACGTTCATTCATCCTGATGAGGGTGGGTGAATATTTTTGTGATAAGGAGTGAGATAAAGATAATGATTTTAAGCTGTCCAAGCCTTTGATCTGGTCAGACAGCTTACAGATGAGAATTTATAAAAACATGAGATTTACTCGACTTTCACCCAAGACACTGTACGTCCGAGCATGGGTGTACCTACATAGCCACGAAGCGTTAGCACATTGCCTCGGGAATTCAGCGTTGCCTTACTTTTATAGATATTGCCGGTTAGTGGATCGAGAATTGAACCATTAATGAATTCATTTTTCTTTTCTGGATTTGGTTTTAGACCTGATAAGACAGATAGACCCAGAATAGGTACGTCTTTCAGTGCCCCCTTACATTTAGAGCAATGGGTATGTGCAGGACGATTTGGAATAGCATGGATACGAACGACTTTACCCTGATAAGTACCATCATTGAGTTTACTGATTTCAACATCAGCACGTGCATAGCCTGTTTTGTCATCAATGGCTTTCCATGTCCCCGTGATTTCGGCTGCATAGCTGAAGCTCTGCACAGCACATAACATCACACCCATTAAATATCGAAATTTCATTTAAAATCTTCCACTTATTTTTTTGATTTTTTTACTTTGAAAATACCGTTGATCTTCTGATTCTATCGGTGTGCAAATTTTAATCATGTGGCAAGCTTGAAATTAAGTACATTTGTCTTTTTATATGAGAAATTTTGGTCAATATTTTATGAAAATATAAAATGAAAAAAGCACTCAATATTGAGTGCTTTTTTGAGCCGAACAGGGGAGGTTATTAACTGAGGTGTTCACCAAACAGGCTCAAAGCTTCTTCAGCCGTAAAAATATAACGGCTATTACAGAACTGACAGTCCATCTCAATTGGATTCTGGAATTCTAAAGTTTCACGAACCGATTCTACACCAATCTGCTGTAAGGCAATCGCACAACGTTCTTTAGAACAGGTACAGCCAAACTGCAAATGTTCTACTTCTGGTAAGCGCACTTCTTCTTCGTTATATAAACGATAGAGAATTTCATTGGCCTCCAGAGTGACCAGTTCTTCTGTTTTTAATGTTTCAGTCAGCATGGTCAGACGTGGCCATAAGTCTTCATCGACACGGCGTTGTTCTTCTTCACTGTTACGCGGTAGCAATTGAATCAGCAAACCACCTGCACGGTTGTTGTCACTGGCCAGCACGATACGTGTCGGAATCTGGGCAGACAGGTCATAATATTGCATTAGACAGCCAGCCAGATTTTCCTGATCAAGCGGAACAATACCCTGATAACGCTCACCAAATTCAGGCTCGATATTGATAAACAGCACTGGATTAGTCAGTGATTTTAAAACTGTGCTGCTATCTTCTGCTGCCTGAAAGTGTGGATCTTCTTCGTAATCCGCCAGTGCACGTACTTCACCGCGATGGTTACATTCAGCCATTGCCCATTTAAATGTGCCTGAAGCCTGAATTTGCAGGCTGATACGCCCTTTAATTTTCAGGGTGCTGGCCAATAGTGCAGTGGCGCTCAGCATTTCACCTAACAGGATTTTTACTGCAGGCGCATAGTCACGCTGGGCCAAAATTGTTTGTAAAGCTTCTTCAAGATGCACCACTTCACCACGAACAGGGCTATCTTCAATAAAAAAGCGTTGGCGTAAATCAGACATAAAATTCTCCATAACCCTGCTTTAATGGTGGCATTATTGTAAAACACAAGTTATGCCAGATCATCTCTTATGGCATCAATTCCTGAAGCGTTGTTGTCCTGTTGCGTGTCCGTATCCTGTTCTGGTATTTTTTTTAGCTGATCCTGAGCAAAAAGATACTCCAGTTCTGCCAGTGTATTCCTTGAGCCTGCAGAATTAAACGGGCTCTCCGTATCCAGATGAAATTGACGATTGAGCAGGTTTTCATCGTGAGTATGAAACTCATGGATCTTTTGTTGCGCCTGCTCTTCAGACAGTCCGCTCAGCTGACCTAGCAGACACTGACTGAGTTCTCGTGCAGAAGCATAGGTTTCTCGCCAGATTCGTTCCACGCCCAGCTCCTGAAGTAGATGGACATGATGCCGGTCACGTGCCCGTACCCATAAAGACATATCAGGATAATTTAATCGCAGATGCCGGACGGTCAGCAGTGAATCTTCAATATCATCAATGGCGACAATCACATGCTGAACCGTATCCAGATGTGCCTGAGCTAAAGCCTCTGGCTCAGTCGCATTGGCCTGATAGAAGGTAATACCGTAAGAGGTGAGCAATTCAGTTGCTTCGATATTGCTGTCCATGACACTGAATTTTTGTTGCTGTTGCAGCAAAATACGGGTAATGATCTGGCCAAAACGGCCAAAACCGATTAATAAAATTGGTGCAGTATTTGGTGGAAGGCTTTCAATGTCAAAGGTCGCTGCCAAATGATTTTGCCGATCCAGTCGTGGCAGAATCTGGTTATGTAATAACCAGTAAAATGCCGGTGTGAGTAGCATGGATAAACTTGCCATCCACATCAATGGGGAGAGCAGGGTTGGAGTAATGATCTGCTGCGAAAGTGCAATGATGAGTGCCAGAAAAGCGAACTCACCACTTTGTGCCACACTGGCGGCGAGTAGCGTACTGTTGCGCCAGCTATGTTGATAATAACGTGCCAATCCTAAGGTAATCGCAAATTTAATCAGGATCAGCGAAAGTGTTCCGGCAATAATCAATACGGGTTGCGTCAGTATATCGGCAAACTGCAATGACATGCCCAGGCTGATAAAAGCCAGCCCAATCAATAATCCGCTAAAAGGCTGCAGACTCTTTTCGACCGAAATCCGGAAATCAGAATCAGCCAGTAACATGCCAGCAAATAATGCCGCGAGGTACAGATTCAATCCCAGCGTATCCATCAGGACTAGTAAGCTCAGGAAAATGACAATGGCAACAATGCTATGCAATTCATGACGACCACTTTTGGCAATCCAGCGATAGAGCGGCTGCATGAAATAGCGGTTACATAGAAATAAGCCAGTAAAGGTAGCCATCATGGCAGCAAAATAAGCTATGCCATGTTCTGTTGAACTGACCCCAGCAAAAAGCGGAATCGCTGCAATGATAGGAATTGCAATCAGTGCATGAATCAGGGTGTTGGCATAAGCGGATTGACCATAACTGGTCGCCAGTTGTTGCTGATTATTTAAAAACTGGGTCACCAACGTCATGGCAGAGAGGCTGCCGGCCAGTCCGATGACAATGCTGGAAACCAGATGCTGATCGAGAAAGAACCAGGCCAGCAGGCTCAAAATCAGGGCCGTGCTCAGTACCTGTAAAATGGCCATAAACCACAGGGGTTGCCCAAGCTGAAGAATTCGTTGTGGTCTGAGTTGCAGACCAATCCAGAACATCAGGGCTAACAGGCTGATTTGAATAAAAGTCTGCATCACCTCAGGAGCAGAGATCAGCGCTAAGGCACTCGGCCCAATGATTAAACCTGTCAGTAAATAGCCCAGCACTGTTGGCAGTCTGAGTTTATGGCTCAGTGGCACCATTAACAGTGCAATCGCCAGAACCAGCGCTATTTGTAACAGTATCGACATTTTTCCGCCTTAAATTTTATTTTCATCCAGTCTTAAAGTTGAGCCTTTATCAAATGAAGATGGTCTCAATATTTTAGCTGAGTTCTTGTGGATCGATATCCAGTGTCAGCTTCATATTGGATGGCTTATCCTGTAACAGGTTTAGCCACCAGCTACGGACATAATAATGCAAACGGGCACGGTCTGCGGACAATAGCACCATATGAGATTGATAGCGTCCGGCCTTGCGTTCCATCGGGGCAGGAATGGGACCCCAGATGTCCAGCACCAGATCGGGATATTGCCTGAGCAGGGCAGCATGTTTCTGTAAGAATTCGGTATTTTGTGCCTGATCTTTGGATTCACAGCGAATCAGCACGGCATAACGAAAAGGAGGCATCTGGGCGATTTGCCGTTCGGTCAAAGTCTGCTTGGCAAAGGCGCGGTAATTTTCAGTGACTAAGGTATTCAGCAGCGCATGATCAGGTCTTAGGGTCTGTAAATATACATCCCCTTTATGTTCCCCACGTCCTGCACGACCTGCGACCTGTACGATCAATTGTGCTGTACGTTCTGTGGCCCGGAAATCGACACTGAGCAGACCAGAATCGATATCCAAAATTGCAACCAGCGTGACATAAGGAAAATGATGGCCTTTGGCCAGCATCTGCGTGCCGAGCAGAATCGCAGGCTCACTTTTCTGGATCTTGTCATAGATCTTTTGCCAACTACCCACCCGGCTGGTCGAGTCGCGATCGACCCGGATCACTTCAGAATCTGGAAAAAGCTCATTCAGATGTTCTTCAACTTTTCCAGTGCCCATGCCTAAAGTGGCCAGCTCCTGATGCTGACATTGCGGGCATTGTTCAGGCATACGATGAATGGTGCCACAGTGATGACAATGCAGATGCTGATAAGGTTGCCGATGCACAGTGAAATTGGCATCACAGTTCGGACACTGCGCCTGCCAACCACAACTGCCACAGATCAATACGGGTGCATAACCACGACGATTCAGAAAAATGAGCACCTGTTCTTTTTTGGCCAGGCGTTTTTTGATTTCTTCAATCAGATGCAGGCTGATGCCATGCTGCTTTGGCGCGACTTTTAAATCCAGAATATGGATTTTTGGCATCAGCGCTGTACCCGCGCGTTGATTCAGTTCCAGTACCTGCATTTTACCTTGCTGCACCAGTGCATAACTGTCAATGCTGGGTGTTGCCGAACCCAAGAGTACTGGACATTGCTGTAAATGTCCCCGGTACAATGCCACATCACGGGCATGATAGCGAAAGCCTTCCTGCTGTTTAAAAGACAGGTCATGCTCTTCATCCAGAATGATCAGGCCCAGATTCGGCATCGGTGTATAAATCGCAGAACGGGTGCCAAGCACAATGGAAGCTTTACCGGTTTCAGCGGCTTGCCAGGCTTGTAAGCGTTTACTGTCATTCAGGCCAGAGTGAAGCAAGGCAATATGACAATGGAAACGGGACTGAAAGCGGCTAATCGTTTGTGGCGTCAGTCCGATTTCAGGCACCAGTACCAGTACCTGCTTGCCCTGTTTCAGTACCTGTTCCATGATCTGAAGATAGACTTCAGTTTTACCGCTGCCAGTCAGGCCATCGAGTAAAAAGGCCTGATATTGCTTGCGGTATTTCAGCACTTGCTGAATCGCATGTTTTTGTTCCGGATTGGCCGTTAATGGCATCTGGGCCAGTTGTACAGGTTGCGGGCTAAAATCCTGTGCTTCCAGGACACATTCGCAAATCCCTTTTTTTTCGAGCGCTTTTAAAGTCGCTGTTTCTATTCCGGCCAGATTTAAGAGATTCTCAGTTGTTCCCACCGGATGCAGTTTTAGAATCCGATAGGCTTCCTGTTGCCTCTCGGAACGGCGAACCTTGGCTTCAGCCTCATGATCCAGCAATTTCCAGTTTCGGGCCAGCAGGTTATAAGGTTTGCCCTGACGCAATAAGGTCGGCAAAGCAGTCTGGATCACTTCCCCGATAGGAAACTGGTAATACTGTGCTGACCAGGTCAATACACTTAAAACCTGGGAATTGATAATGGCACGGTCATCTAAGAGCTCGGTGATGGCTTTCAGTTTGAAGCTCGGATCAATCGGAGCATCTAGCGGTAATTTTTCAGTAATCACGCCGACCAGATTTTGCCGGCCAAAAGAAACCGCGACTCGGGCACCCACTTCTGCCTGCTGATATTGTTCCTGACTCAAGCTATAGTCAAAACAGTCAAACAGATGCACCGGCACTGCAACACGAACACGATAAACAGGGGCAGTAACGGGAACAGAATTTGGCATAGTAACAGAGTGGGTCCTGATGAAATTTCGTCGTGCTCAAAGTTCAGTTATGTTAGAGTGAGCAGATAATTTATATTGAAGAATATGAATGATTTTGATGGTCTGACGCAACAGCGTTAAGCAAAATTTTGGAAAATTAGAGCATTACAATGCCTGCATATCAGTTTACTGCGCTTGACGCTTCAGGGAAGCAGCAAAAAGGCGTGCTTGAGGGGGATTCAGCACGACAAATCCGGCAACAGCTTCGGGATCAGGCGCTGATTCCGGTGTCCGTAGATCCGGTTGAGAAAAAAGACCAGTATTACCGTCGCAAATGGTTTGAAAAAAGCATCACTGCCTATGATCTGGCCCTTATGACCCGGCAACTCTCGGTACTGGTCGCTGCCGCAATTCCGCTAGAAGAAGCCATTCGCGCCGTCGGCAAGCAGAGCGAAAAAGTTCATGTGCAAAATCTGCTGATGTCAGTACGCTCCAAGGTGCTGGAAGGGCATAGCTTGGCTCAGGCACTGCAACAGTCTGGACGTTTTCCGGAACTGTATATTGCCACTATTGCGGCCGGTGAACGTTCTGGCCACTTGGATTTGATTTTGGATCAGTTAGCCGACTATACCGAAAACCGCTTCGCCATGCAGAAAAAGATTCAAGGGGCGATGATCTATCCGATTATTTTGCTCTTGATGTCTTTTGCGATTGTGATGGGTCTAATGACCTATGTGGTACCGGATATCGTCAAGACCTTTGATCAAAGCAAAGATGCCTTGCCGTGGATTACAGTGACTTTAATGAAAGCCAGCGATTTTATCCGGATCGCCTGGCCATTTTTGTTGATAGGGAGTGCGGCAAGTATTTTTCTGCTGGTACGTTTTTTAAGAACGACCGCTGGGCATTATGCTTTTGATCGTCTAACTCTGAAACTACCTTTATTCGGAAAATTATCACGTGGCATTAATGCTGCCCGTTTTGCCAGTACCTTATCAATTCTAACCCAGTCTGGTGTGCCACTGGTGGATGCCTTACGCATCGGAGCAGCGGTAAGTAATAACTGGGTGATCCGGGATTCGGTTAATCTGGCTGCTGAAAAAGTCACTGAAGGGGGGAACCTGGCTACCCAGCTGGAACGTAGTGGTTATTTCCCCCCGATGATGGTACAAATGATCAAAAGTGGCGAAGCCTCGGGGGAGCTGGATCGTATGCTGGAACGGGCATCGACCATGCAGGACCGTGAAGTGACCACGCTGATTTCGACATTACTCGCGCTTCTGGAGCCGCTGATGCTAGTACTTATGGCCAGTATTGTGCTAGTAATTGTGATCGCGGTGATGCTGCCAATCGTGAATATGAATAATATGATTTAAATAACATGTGTAACGTCTACGAAGAATCGAAAGTGCCTGAACTTTCTAAAGATGAATGAGAGATATTGAATGAAAAGGAATCCAAATCAAGCCATAGACCCTTCAACTACAGCTGTTGAACCTACCGTACGTGTGAGCCAGTTACGTGCACATCGTGCCTCAGGTTTTACCCTGATTGAAGTAATGGTGGTTATTGTTATTCTCGGTGTGCTTGCGGCCCTAATTGTTCCAAATGTAATGGGACGCGGTGAAAAGGCTAAAGTGGATACCACAGTCATCAAATTGCAGAGTATTGCGGGTTCACTGGATCAATATAAGCTGGACAATGGCAAATATCCAAGCATGCAGGAAGGTGGTCTAGATGCACTGGTAAATCAGCCGGCAACAGCGAAGAACTGGCTGCCAGGTGGCTATGTGAAAGGGGGTTATCCGAAAGACAGCTGGGATAATGACCTGCAATATGTGATTCCAGGAACCAATGGTCGTGCTTTTGATTTGTACTCTTTTGGTGCCGATGGACAGGCAGGTGGCGAAGGAACTGATGCTGATATTTATTACCAACCTTAATTGATAATTATTATAAATTAGTGAGTTATTGAATATATCACTTCACTTGATTGGTTGTTTCAATACTAGGTGAAGTGATAATAACTCTCAATCATAAAATATAATATAAGTAACTGAATTTAATAATATTAGTATAATATTAATGATTTGATAGTTATAATAAGAATTATTCCCATATTTATCTATTACAATTATCGTAAAATGTGAATAAATATAGCCTTTCTATTTACAAAAAATAGCTCATAATATTCTTAATGGCCCTTTTTTAGCCAAAGGAGAATGGTATGAAAGCATTAATATTGTCGGATGAAATAAACCAGTTTCATTGGTCGATGCTGAAATCTGTTCTTTTGGTTTTAAGCATTCTTCCAGCCAGCCAGGGAATTTTGCATTTATGGCAGACCACTGAAGGCAGCAGCCAGATTATGGTTGGTTTCTTTGCCATTAGCATGATGAGTACCTTATTCGTACTATGCTTCTGGTCAGCATTAAAAGCATCGGTCGTACAGTTTGAACAGGAACAGGCCTCTGCATTTGAAAATGGTATTGTTCAGATCTATCGTTATATTCCAATGTTGTCACTGGCGAGCATGTTGTCTTATCTGGTGATCCAGTTTTAATAACATATAGATAAAAAAACCGAGGCATGAACCTCGGTTTTTTTATAGTTCCTCCCTTTTAAAAAGGGAGGCCGGGAAGGATTTAGAAAATTAACTCCCTCTTGCGCCATATATGGATCACCTTTTGCAAAGGGGAAACTTTTGAGAGAAATTATCTTCTCGACTTAAAGCTGATATCCACTTTACGTGGACGGAAGCGCCAGCCCAGCAATAAGAGCAATACGGAGAAAATCAGCACTGGCCAGTCGCTGAGTTTCATATAGAGCGTTTCACCCTGCATGGCGGGGAGCTCACCGCGGAGTATAGCTTCTTTATCCATAGGTGCACGTTTCACAATATGACCATTGTGGTCGATGAACGCGGTTACCCCGGTATTGGTGGCACGAATAAACCAGCGACCATTTTCCTTGGCCCGCATTTGCACCATCTGTAAATGTTGCTGTGGACCGGCAGTGCCGGTAAACCAGGCATCATTAGATACGGTCACCAGAAAATCGCTTTGGCTTGCATTACGACGAGTCAGGTTTGGATAAGCCACTTCATAGCAAATTGCCGCACCTAGAGGATGGTTTTTCACATTTAATGGTTTCTGGATATCCGCACCACGCGAAAAACCACTTACCGAAGGGTCGTTTTGCAGAGCTGGAAGTACCCAACTGAGTGCGCCAGAGAGTGGAATGTATTCTCCAAAAGGCACCAGACGCTGCTTCTTATAAAGTCCACTCGACTCATCACCAGTGGCCATGATGCTATTGTAATATTTTGGCGTGCCTGCTTCCTGTGACTCAGCCAGATCCCAGAACGGAATACCTGTGACCCAAGCTGTTCCAGATTTTTCTGCCTGAACTTTCATCGCATCCAAAAAAGGCTCAATGTCGGTCTGGAACATCGGAATCGAAGATTCTGGCCAGACAATCAGGTCACGTCCCCATTCGGTCTTGCTCAGATTGGCATAGATCAGCAGGGTTTTTACCTGATATTCAGTTAACCATTTCAGGTCCTGGGGGATATTGCCCTGGATCAGAGAAACAGTGAGCGGCTTTTCATTTTTTTCTTGCACAAAAGTCAGTTGTGCTGCGCCCCAAGCACCCAATAACAAGAGTGCAGAAGGAACGATCCAGAAGACCCGTTTACTTAAGATTTCAACCAGTGCACAGGCCAGAACAATCACTACAAAGGACACCCCAAATACACCAAATAAAGGCGCATAGGCATCCAGATAAAGCTCAGTAAAAGCATAACCTGCAAATAACCATGGGAAACCGGTAAATACCCAGGTTTTGGCCCATTCAAAGATCACCCAAAGTGGTGCGAAGGTAAGAGGTGTTTCCGGGAAAAAACGACGATAAATAAAAGTCTGAAGCGCAGTAAACAGTCCCATGACGATCGCCATGATCAGGATCATGATTACGCTCAGGAAAGCACTGGTATCGCCATATACATGAATAGAGGTATAGAGCCAGAATGCACCCACAAACCATAATCCAATCCCATAAGCCCAGCCAATGCCAAAGGCCTGTTTCGCACTACGACCACGGACGCAAGCATACAGTAAGGCAGGAGAGAGAATCGCCAGCCACCAGTAATGATAAGGTGCCAGTGCCAGGCTAAAAATAGCGCCGGCAAATAAGGCAATCAATACGGGATAAATCAGGGCTAACTGCTTTTGCTGCTGGGCTGGATTTAATAGCTTATCGAAATATGCTCTCATTGGCGCACAGCTCGAATTAAACGAATAGAACGTGAATCTGCCTCAAGAATGGTAAATTGCCAGTTTTCCAGTTCAATCGTCTGACCTTCCAGATCATTTACCAAACCAATTTCTTGTAATAACAAACCGCCCATGGTTTCAACTTCATCATCGGAGAAATTGGCATCCAGCATATTGTTAAAATGCTCGATTGGTGTCAGCGCTTGTACTACCCATGTATTGGCTGTTTTCGGGTCTTGGTCTGGAACAATATATTGTGCTTCTTCATCAGCAATATCATGTTCGTCTTCAATTTCACCCACAATTTCTTCGAGAATATCTTCTAGGGTCACCAGACCTGAAGTTGTACCGTACTCATCAATCACTACCGCAATATGAGTCTGGGTATTTTTCAGCATACGTAGAACCTGATCCGAACGCGCACTTTCCGGCACAAACAGCGGCTGACGCATCAAGGCACGAATATCGACTTTGGAAGAAGGCTCGGTCAGGAAAGGAAGCAGATCTTTGGCCAGCAAAATACCAACCACATTATCCGGTTGGTCAGATGAGAACACAGGGAATCGCGAATGCGCAGATTCAACTAAAACATGCAGAATTTCCAGAAGTTGGTCATCTTCCTGCAAGCTAATCATGGACGTTCTTGGCGTCATGACTTCACGAATTTTGGTGGCTGGCAGATCCAATACGCCTTCCAGCATTGCAACAGTATCGGGTTCTAAAAATCGACGTGAATCTTGTACTAATTTTAGCAGTTCGTCGCGAGTTTCGGGTGCAGTTCCCAGCCATTTACGTAAGCCGCGCATACCCCACGACGGGCCTGATTCCTCGTGCATGATCTTTCCTAAAGACTCTTAATATCTAAAAAAACGTGATTTTATCATACCGCAGAAAATACGCTTGTCTATTGTAATTATGCTGCGCAGACTTGATCGCGCGGGTCAGTATGGTTTTGTGAATTGGTTCAAAGCGCGGGCTGCAATGCGATAGCCGCTTTATGCTAAAATAAGGCTGATCTTGAATTCCTGAGTCTGTCGATGTCTGAAGCCGAAATTACGCCAAGCCTGCAATTGAATACCCGTGGATTACGCTGCCCTGAGCCAGTCATGATGTTGCATCAAGCCATCCGTAAGTCTAAAGCTGGTGATGTAGTTGAAGTTTTTGCTACGGATAATTCAACTTCCTGGGATATTCCAAAATTTTGTATGCACCTTGGCCATGAACTGCTGCTTCAAGAAGAACGTCTGGATGAAAATGGCAATAAAGAGTTCCATTATCTGGTGAAAAAAGGCGGTTAAGAGATTTTTTGGGTAGATGAGTGATTCATTTGCCCATATTTTTGAAAGATTAAAATGAAAAGAAAGCTATTTTTTTTGAATACTTGATCTGCTTGAAGTTCCTGACTTTCAGAAAATAAAAATTTGATATTAAAGCCTCTTCCAGAATTACAGTGATGAATCGGAACCATGGCCAGACCAATGAATCTAGGCTGGATATAAATAATTCACTATAATGCCGCAAAAATATTTATAACAATTAAAAATGATAAAAAATCATATCGCTCAAGTATTAGAGCAATTGGGTCTTAGCGCACAGAAGCGTGCTTTGCTTGTTCAGTTTTCCCATCAAAAACTTAATTCTGAAGTTTTTCTGCAACGTATTGATGGCCAACATGTCCTGAATCAGGGACTAAAAATTGAGCTGATTTGTGTGTCGACTAATACCTTGATTCCCCTTAAAGAATTTATTGGAATTCAAGTAGCGATAGATCAGGTCACAGATCAAGGACAGTTATTTCGCAGTTCCGGAATTATTACGGCAGCAACTCAGGGACAGAGTGATGGTGCATTAGTGCTTTATAAACTCACCTTGGAAGATGCAACGTCGCTATGGCATAAACGCCGTAATAGTCGTGTGTTCATGGACAAGAGTGTCCGAGAGATTACTGAAATCTTATTCAAAGAATGGCAGGGTAAGAGTCCATTATTTGCGGCTGCACTCAAGCTGGATTTATCCGGTTTGCAGCAAACTTATGATGTGCGTCCTTTTACTATGCAGTTGAATGAAAGCGACTATGACTTTTTAACCCGTTTATGGCGTAGTGAGGGGATTAACTGGCTGATTGATGAGTCTGAGCTTATAATTGTGCATTCATCTGCACCGATTGCAGCACAAAAGCTTAGATTAATTGATGACAATAGCCACTACCAAGCTTTAAGCCGCAGGGCGATCCGTTTCCATCGTTCCAGTGCGACTGAACAAGAAGATAGCATGACCAGTTTTATTGCAGAACGACAGTTGCAGCCGACCGCTGTACATATCCAGCGCTGGCATGCCGGTCGCTTGAATCAGGAAGAAGGCATAGGTTCAGTACAAAGCAAGCACCAGCAGAGTCAGGTTCAGGATAATGCCAGCCTGGCATTGGAACAAGGCTGGAACATCAGTCCGGCATGGATCACTGATCTCAGGCATGCAGATCAGGCAACTCTAGCCTCGGATGCACAAATCGAGAAAATAAACCAAAATTTGCAGTATTTCTATGATGCACAGGCCAAACAATTTTTAGCAACATCCACGGTACGTGATGCCCAAGTGGGTTACTGGTTTCGGCTGGATCAGCATCCTGAAATTGACCAGCATCCAGCAGTAGATAAAGAATTTTTAATCATCTCTAGGAAATTTTATAACCAAAATAATTTGCCTAAAGACTTAAATGAGCAGGTTCATGCTTTAATTCAGCAAAGCTGTTGGCAGATGACAGAATCCAAGGACGCAGGTGAGCGTCAGGCCAACCAGCTAGTCTTGCAACGTCGCCATATTCACTTGGTTCCTGAGTATCAACCTTTATTGCAGCGGCCACAGGCCTATCCGCAATGCGCCAAGGTAGTCGGGCCAGAAGATGAAGAAATTTATGTGGATGAATGGGGGCGGATCAAAATCCGTTTTCTGTTCACTCGTCCGGATGACCATGCTCACGATGGTGGCGCAGGCAGCAATGACAGTGATACAGATTCAGCCTGGGTAGATGTTCTGACCCCGTGGGCAGGTATAGGTTATGGGGTCCGTTTCTTGCCACGCATTGGTGAAATTGTGGTCGTCGACTTTTTTGATGGCAATATTGATCGGCCTTTTGTGGTAGGTCGGATTCATGAAGGCCAACGTTCTCCGACGAAGTTTGATCAAAAAGGACAACTACCAGATACCAAAAAACTCAGTGGTATTCGCTCGCAAGAAGTACAGGGGCAAGGCTTTAACCAGTTACGTTTTGATGATACGACTGGCCAGATCAGTATACAGTTACATAGTAGTCAAGCTGCCAGTCAGCTCAATCTGGGTAACTTAAGTTATTCAAAAGAACAGGCTGAAAATGAAGGACGGGGTGAAGGCTTTGAACTTAGAACTGACCAATGGGGTGCAGTCCGTGCAGGTAAAGGGTTATTGATTTCGGCTCATAAACAGCAAGCCGCAGACGGTTCACATATGGATGCTGAACCAGCGAAAAGCCAGCTTGAATCAGGCTTGCAGATGAGCCAGGCGCTAAGTGATGTTGCTAAAAACCAGCAAACTGATCCGCTTGAAATCTTTGAAAATTTAAAAAGCTTTATTGAGAAAATTGAACAGCAAGATCAAGACAAGGCAGCTGCCTTTAAACAGGCAATTATGATTCTGACAGCACCAAAATCCATTGCGCTGAGTACCCAGCAGGATATTCATTTGTCTGCGGAGGGTCAAATTAGCCACCAGTCAGCGGACAGTATTAATTTAAGTTCGCAGAAAAATATTATTGGGCATGCCTCTTCTAAAGTCAGTTTGTTTGCAGCCCAACAAGGCTTAAGAGCTTATGCCGCAAAAGGCAAAGTTGAACTACAGGCGCAAAATGATGGGATGGATATTATTGCACGCAAAGGTATCAAAACTATCTCCACTGAAGATCAGATCGAAATTACAGCAGCGAAGGAAATTGTTTTAACTGCGGGCGGTTCTCAAGTTGAGATCAGTAGTGCCGGAATTTTGCCGATGACGGGTGGTCAGTTTGAGATGAAGGCAGGGCAGCATCAATTTTTATCAGGGGAAAAGACAATACATGATATTCCCTATCTTCCTGCCTCATATAATAGTTCCTATATTTTAGAGTTCGATGTGCGACATAAAATAGACAATAAATTATTAGAAAGCTCTCCAAATTTTAGTCTTATTGATTCTAAGGGGAATGTACGAACAGGAGAGGTTCCCAAAGATGGAATTATTAGAATTACTTCAGAAAATAAAGAAGAAAAATATACGGTTATGGTGCATAAATACGATGCAGAGATATCGGAGTTAGAAGAATGACTTATACGGCTCGTTTAAAGGTATCCTGTGATAATAAAGACCTTTTATCAAAATTAAGCTATACCTTACTAAATACGACAACTCAAAAAAGTTATGGAGGAAAAATTGGTCCGAATGGTTGTACCAAAATCTATAATTGCAATAAATTAGATTTAATCTTTGTAGAGTTAATTTTAAATAATTCAAAAATTGCCAGAGTGCGTGTTCCCGCACTAGAAAATGGCGAATTTAATAAATCGATATATAAATTAAAATCAACTACAGGTACAACAAAAAAAGCAGAATCAAATAAAGTACCTGTTAAAGTTAAAAATGAATTAGAAATAGCACTTGAAGCCTTACATGGTACAGCACTTTACTTTAGTAATAACTTTTTAGATCATGATAGCTCCTTAAGAATTGCTTATATGAAAGCAATTAAAAAAATGAGTCATGATTACTTAAAGGATGTTGAAAATGGAAGAATGACTGTAAAAGATGCTTCGAAAGAGGCTCATACATTAAGAAATGATATCTTAGAACAGACCAGGAAAAAGAATTCTCCAATCGCGTTAGCAGTATCACAAAAAGAAAAAATAGCGGCTAAAAGCTTAGATCAATTCTTAGAATATTATGCATTGAAATTAAAAGATCCTGATAAATGGAAAAGACTGAAAGATCAGTCAAGACAAACCTTAGATCATTATGTAAAAGCATCAACAGGTACAAGAAATTCATATTTTCAGGCGCTTTCAACAGCAGATAAAAATAAAGTTTTTTATAGTGTAGTTAAAGGATCAGGGGCATCCCATGGAACTTTTGATAAAGCAGCAAAGTATATGAAACCACTAGGCAGAGTAATTGTCGTTATTTCAATTTCCTATGCTTGGTATGAGATTTTTTCAGCTGAGAATAAAGAAAAGGAATTTTATAAAGAAGCCGCAACCATAGGCTCAGGAGTGGCAGCTGGCGCTGTGGGTGGTGCTATTGCAGGAGGAATTTGTGGCCCCGGGTCTCCCATATGTTCAACAGTGGGGGTAATAATTGGCGGTCTAGCGGGAGGCTATGGAGCATATAAATTAGTTGAAGCTTATGATGAAGAGTTGGAAGCTTTTACAGAATGGACTTTATTTTAATTTCAGTAGGTAGCCTGTATGTTTAAGTTTTTAAAAAGGTTAGTAAGAAAAGAAGCTAATAAAAATTTAGATACGAGTAATTATAAAACTAAAATTAAAAATTTTAGCTTAGAGCATGATCAGATTGTGGGCGTAAATATAGATGATGTAATAATAAAAATACCTTATACAGACATAGTAAGGATATCTATTATGGTTTATGAGGAAGATTTACTCCCTCAACCAATCTGGACTGTGCAAACAATAAAAGACATTATTGATATACCGAACGAATTAAATAATACAGATAAATTATTTTTTGAGGTTCTTAATAAAAAATTAGATGGTTACAACTCAATTCAAACCCAAGAAGAAATATTAAAAGCTATGAATTGTACCCATAACAGCCTATTCCATATTTGGCAGCGCCATGATGCAGATAAAATATTTAAATCTATTAAATACTAATTTTTTCTTGTACAAAAAAATTAAATGATGCGTATTTCATAATCTTATAAATATAAAAAAGCCTCTAAAATAATTAATTATTTTAGAGGCTTATGCAAGATAATTAAGCATTACATATTCGGGTAGTTCGGGCCACCGCCACCTTCCGGTGTTACCCAGGTGATATTCTGAGATGGATCTTTGATGTCACAGGTCTTGCAGTGCACACAGTTCGCTGCATTGATCTGGAAGCGTTTGCTGCCATCATCATTTTCCATGATTTCGTAAACACCTGCCGGGCAGTAGCGCTGTGCAGGCTCATCCCATTTCGGCAAGTTGACATCTACTGGAATCGAAGCATCGGTCAGTTTCAGGTGCGCAGGCTGGTTTTCTTCATGCACCGTATTCGATACAAACACAGAAGACAGACGGTCAAAGGTCAGCTTGCCATCCGGTTTTGGATAGTTCGGCTTGAAGTTCACTGCATCGACCGTTTTCAGAGTTTTAAAGTCTGGCACTAAATCATGGAGCGTGAACGGCACTTTAAATACGTTCTGGTCGATGAAGTTGAACGCTCCACCCATCCATTGACCGAACTTGTGCATTGCCGGGCCAAAGTTACGTGCGCTATATAGCTCTTCTTTCAGCCAGCTGTTGTTAAACTTGTCTGTATAAGATGTGAGTTCTTTCACGAAGAAGTCTTCGCCTTCGGTCACACGTGCAATCGCCAGGTCACCACCTTTTTCTACACCGGCAGCAATCGCTTCAAAGACTGCTTCACCACAAAGCATGCCGGATTTCATTGCAGTGTGTGAGCCTTTGATCTTGGCAAAGTTCAGGAAACCCGCATCATCACCGATTAAAGAACCACCCGGGAAGGTAAATTTCGGCAGAGAGTTAAAACCACCTTTAGTTACGGCACGTGCACCATAAGAAATACGTTTACCGCCTTCCAGATATTGCTTGATCAGTGGATGGGTTTTCCAGCGCTGCATTTCCATGAATGGATACATGTGTGGATTTTCATAAGACAGATCCACGATCATGCCTAATGTCACCTGGTTGTTTTCAGCATGGTATAACCACCAGCCACCTGAAGAACCGGTTTCAGATAAAGGCCAGCCCGCACCGTGCATTACCAGACCTGGTTTGTGTTTCGCTGGATCAATTTCCCACAGTTCTTTAATCCCGATACCGTAGTGCTGCGGATCAGCATCTTTATCCAGGTTGAATTTCTGGATCAGGCGTTTACCTAAATGACCACGGCAGCCTTCAGCAAAAATCGTATATTTGGCATGCAGCTCATAACCTGGCGCAAAGTTATGCGTCGGTTCGCCATCTTTGCCAATCCCCATATCACCGGTTTGGATACCTTTCACCGTACCATCTTCATGATACAGAATTTCTGAAGCAGCAAAGCCCGGGAAGATCGATACTTCCAGTTCTTCAGCTTTCTGGCCTAACCAGCGCACCACATTACCGAGTGAGATGACATAGTTGCCATCATTGTGCATGGTTTTAGGCACCATCCAATGCGGTGCTTCTTGTGATTTTTCATCTGAAAGAAGGAAGAAAGTTTTATCTTCTGTCACAGGAACATTTAAAGGCGCACCTTCTTCTTTCCAGTTCGGGAATAGTTCGTTCATCGCACGTGGTTCAAGCACAGCACCTGAAAGAATATGAGCACCGACTTCGGAGCCTTTTTCTACGACACAAACGGACAGATCATTTAAATTGTTTTCAATTGCAAGTTGACGGATCTTGATTGCAGCAGACAGGCCGGCAGGACCCGCACCTACGATCACAACGTCAAACTCCATCGATTCACGTTCGATGTGTTCCATGTAGGACTCCTCATATTTCTATTCGGTGGCAACCATAATCGGATGATTGGGTGCTGCCATGAGTGTTCTGAATTCCTAGACACAAAAATAGTAGTGTCTTTAAGCATCTGGGCTAGTATAGTTTTAAACCCAGGTTAAGCCAATTGGCTGAAACATATTATTTTTCCGTCATTAAGGTCTTCTTTATATGAATAAGTCAGCACCCGAGAAAAATCCGACGAAAAAAGTAGCTTCTAGCGATGATAAAAATTTAATGGATATCGCACAATACTTAAAAGATGCACAGGGCAGTCACAAAAGGTCAATCCCGCCTTTGGAGCAATGGCAGCCAAAGCATTGTGGGGCAATGGATCTCAAGGTTTTGGCCAATGGAGAATGGTGGCACGAAGGTCAATTGATCAAGCGTCAGCCGATGATAGACCTGTTTTCAACGGTACTCTGGAAAGAAGAAGGAAAATTCTATCTAAAGACGCCGGTTGAAATGATTGAAATCGAGGTCGAAGATGAACCTCTGTTTGTAAATCAGGTGGATCAGGTCGAGATTGAAGGCAAGACTTACCTGCAACTAACCACCACAACTCAGGACATCATTATTGTCGATAGCGAACATCCTATCTTTATGCGTCAGTATCAGGATGAATTGCGCCCTTATGTGCATGTCCGTTTTGGAATCAATGCGCTGCTTCAGCGGGCTGCTTTTTTACATCTGGTGGAGATGGGCGAGCTTGGTGAAAATGCTGCTGGAGAGACGGTTTTAAGCTTGAAAAGTGGTGATTTAGACTTGCATTTAAGCACCTGAGGTTTAAGCTTTGTCGCAAGGTCATTTGAAACAAGCAACTAGCAACGTTATGAGCGCTATCCAACCGATTTATCCCTTAGTAGATCCCATGCCCAAAGCCAGTGCTGATGCGCCTATCGGGATTTTTGATTCTGGTGTGGGAGGGCTATCGGTTGCTTTGGAAATTGCCCGGTATTTGCCCGATGAACGCTTTGTTTATTATGCCGACACGGCTTACGTACCTTATGGGCCCCGTAAAGATCAAGAAATCCGTGACCTGACTGCGCGAGCGATTGAATGGCTGTATCGTGAAGGCTGTAAAGTTGCAGTCGTCGCTTGTAATACCGCTTCTGCATTTAGTCTGGATTATTTACGTGAGCATTACGGCGAAAACTTTCCGATCATCGGACTGGTGCCAGCGCTCAAACCTGCAGTCCTCAATACCCAATCCAAAACGGTGGCCGTCCTGGCCACACCTGCAACCTTTCGTGGACAGCTGATTAAGGATGTCATGACCCGTTTTGCCGAGCCGGCACAGGTCAAAGTGATTCCGGTGACCTGTCTGGATCTGGTACCTTTTGTAGAAGCCGGTCAGCAGATGAGTCCTGAGTGTCTGGCGACATTAACTCAGATTTTACAACCGGTTGTTGATCAGGGCGCTGATTATTTAGTGCTAGGATGTACACATTACCCCTTCCTAAAATCGTCAATTCAGTATATTTTTGGTCAAAAGCTGACATTAATTGACTCAGGATTCGCGGTTGCGAGACAAACGGCCCGAATTTTGATTAAAAATGGGTTATTATTTGAACATGAGTGCAAGGACAGTCTAAAAATCCGACTTGTGGTTAGTGGTCAAAATGCTGAACAGCTCCAGCCGATTTTAGGGCATCTGATCCCAGTCGATATTAAATGGCAGGTCAGCAATATGGAGACAGAAGTCAGCTAGGCGACCGTCACTCATCTTATAATTTTGAAAGATATATTTTTATACTGGGGTCGTCATATTGTGTCAGGGCAGGGTCTAGCCGGTCAGATCAATGTGCAGTAAAAGAGGATAACCAATGCTCGATAAACGTTATCAGGTGTTTATCTCCACCTCTGGTGCAGAAATGCAGCCAGAGCGGATCATCTTGTCACAAACTTTGGTCGGCATGGGTTTCTTTTCCTGGGGGCTGGAACAACGTACTCCTTTAAATACTGCATTTGCGCGTCGCCAGATTGATGACTGTGATTATGTGGTGATTCTGCTGGGTAGCCAGTATGGCGAGCAGTCGGTTTCCGGTGTGGGTTATATGCACCTGGAATACATTTACGCTGTGACCAAGCAGAAACCGATTATTGTGTTTATGCATGAAGATCCGGCCTCACGTGATCCTTCATTGCACGATACCAAACCTGAATTACAGGAAAAATTTAAAGAATTTCGTCAGTTATTGCAGCAGGAAGCTGATCAGGTCTTTTGCTATCGCACCCTGCGCGATCTGGAAATGGCGGTACGTTTGAACATGCCGCAAATGCTGGAACGCTATCCGGTAAGTGGCTGGGTACGTCCGCAGAATACTCAAGCCTTGCATGACGAAATTGACCAACTCAAAGCTAAAGTGGCCCAACTGGAACGAGACGGCGGTACCCGTGAAGTAGACCCTTTCCTGAGCCTGCCGAAAGTATCTATGCATGAAGTTTTCTCCTTCGAATACCGTATGCATGCTTATCAGGATGGTAACTTTAAAGAGCTGAAAGTTCAGAAGAGACTGACCTGGGCACAATTGCTGGCTATTCTCGGCTCTACATTCATTAATCCGACGCCGGAGGAATTTTTCTCCAAGCATATGAATGAGTATTTGAATGAAACCGGTCTGGAAGATGCACGAGCGGAAATGCCGCGCGCGCATGCTGTAGCCCGTGCCCAGATTAATATTCGCGCCTTGCATAGCCTGAAATTGCAAATGCGCCAGAATGACTGGATTGTACCGTCAGGCCGTGATGACCGTCAGCGTCTGCTTTGGCAGATTACGCCTAAGGCACAAAAACTGCTGGACAGTAACTTGCTGGATAAAGATCGTACTTTTCAATATAAGTCAGTGTATTAATCCATATAGAGAATAAGTAAAAAGCTGTTAAAGTAAGCGGGTTGATACCACGACGGGCGTACTGCATGTTTTCTACAGCTAAACCAAAAGTTACGATTATATTGGCAAATTTAGGCACACCCGATGCACCGACTGTGCCGGCAGTACGCGATTTCCTGAAGCAGTTTTTATCTGATCAGCGTGTCATTGAAATTCCCAAGCCGATCTGGCAACTCATCCTGCGTTTATTTATTTTACCGTTCCGTCCCAAGCGAGTTTCCCAGGCTTATGCACAGGTCTGGGGTCAGGATTCACCGATGCGTGAGATTCTGCTGCAGCAGGTGAGTCAAGTAAAGGCCAAACTCATTGAACAATATCCGCAATTTGAACTGAATGTGGTGCCTGCCATGACTTATGGCAATCCCAATATTCAGGCTGTCCTTGATCAGATTTCGGCTCAACCGCAAGATCATATTATTCTGTTTCCGTTATTTCCCCAGTATTCAGCGACCTCTACCGCACCTCTGTATGATGCAGTCGCAAAATGGGTGCTGAAACAGCGCAATTTACCTGGTCTGTCGATTATCCGCGATTATTATCAGCATCCCTTATTTATTCAGTCACTGGCACAAAGTGTTCGGGATTATCAGGCGATTCATGGGCAGCCGGAAAAACTGTTGATGTCATTTCATGGTATCCCGCAGCCCTATGCCGATAAAGGTGATCCTTATGCGGATCGTTGCCGGATCACAGGCAAACTGGTTGCAGAAGCTTTAGGTCTATCTGAAGATCAATATGCAATTAGTTTCCAGTCCCGGTTTGGTAAACAGGAGTGGGTTAAGCCTTATACGGATGCCTTAATTGAAGAGTGGGGCAAACAGGGCGTGAAATCAATTCAGGTGATGAGTCCGGCTTTCTCGGCCGACTGTTTGGAAACACTGGAAGAGCTGGCCATGGAAAATGGGGAGACCTTTAAGGCCAATGGCGGGGAAAGCTACAGTTATATTCCGGCTTTGAACAACCGTGAAGATCATGTGCAATTGCTCAATACGCTGTTACAGGCTAATCTTGAAGCATTGAATCAGACGCTTGCCCATTAATCTTTTGAGGTTTCTTATCCTATGTTACAAGTCAAAATTGTTCCTGTGACTGCATTTCAGCAAAACTGCTCGATTCTTTGGGATAGCGACAGTAAAGAGGCTGTTTTGATTGATGCAGGGGGCGAACCTGAAAAATTAAAAGCGGAAGTAGAAGCACTGGGCTTAACGGTCAAGGCTTTATGGCTGACTCATGGCCATCTCGATCATGCTGGAGCAGTTGGTGCTTTAAAAAAAGTTTGGGATGTGCCGGTGATTGGTCCACATAAGGACGATGCATTCTGGCTGGATATGATTCAGGAAGTGTCTGCCCGTTACGGTTTTCCGATTCCGGAAAAAGTAGAAGTCACGCAATGGCTGGAAGGTGGAGAAGTTCTCAAGCTAGGTGATGAAGAGTTTGAAGTACGTTTTGCCCCAGGCCATACTCCAGGTCATGTAATGTTCTATAACAGGAACCATGCTTTGTTATGGACAGGGGATGTACTGTTTAAAGGCTCAATTGGACGGACAGATTTCCCGCGTGGCGATCACCAGCAGCTACTCGATTCAATCCAGCGCGAATGTTTTAGCCTGCCGGATGAAACCCAATTTATTTCAGGACATGGTCCGATCAGCAATATTGGTTTTGAAAAACAGCATAATCCTTTCGTTGCGGGAAAAGCAGGTTAAAGTAGGTAAAAAGATCAGCTTAGCTGGTCTTTTTATTTGCTAAAAGGGTTATTCAAAGACTGGCGGGTTTGTGCGTAGATCAGCCAGGTCATAATGGCAAGCAGAACTCCAACGACAATAAATAAGCCATCCTGTTGGAAAATTCCTATTCCTAATGACAATATCGCAAGTATTCCTACCCCAATTAAAATGATCTTTAGAAGAATGTAGCCCATGTTCTTGCTCTAAAATAATGTGATATTTCTGCGTAAGAACATAGTATTAAACTGGCATATGTGCTGTTAACTTGTGTTGGTTTTCTACAAGCTTTTTATAAAAATCATGTGATTATTTAGAATATGCTTAAGGCGATAGGATATTTTAAAAGGTTCAGTCTTCTTCAGAAGATTCAGCCGCTGGAGCATCTTGGGTTGGCAGTTTGTATTCTTCATTGGCCCAAGCGCCTAAATCAATCATTTTGCAGCGTTCCGAGCAGAAAGGACGAAATTCATTATTTTCCCAAGTGGTCAGTTTGCCACAGCGTGGACATTTTAAAGTGGTCAACATCAGCGCACTCCCTAGAAAAATAAAGCTTCGATTAGGCAAATATAACTGCACTTGTTAGACTTATACAGTTTTTATTAGTTTGATCTGATTATGTCGATTCGTCAATTTCAAGCACAGCGTATGCATGCCCCCCGTGATTTCCAAAGTATCAGTTCTGAACCGGTTTGTGTGGAAATCGGTGCGGGCAAAGGTAAACATGCTTTGCTATTTACCCAGACCAATCCGAACAGCAAGCTGATTGCGATCGAGCGGACTCGAGAGAAATTTTTGGCCATGCAAAAACAGCATGCGCTGGAAGGACAGCCGAATTTACAGACGGTTCATGCTGATGCTTTGCCGTGGATTGTGCATGCACTCTATCCAGCGCAAGTCGAACAGTTCTTTATTTTATATCCAAACCCTGAGCCGCATAACCCGGCACAGCGCTGGCTGAATATGCCATTTTTTGAGTTTTTATTATCGCGTTTAAAAACTGGTGGCATGATCACTTTAGCTAGCAATATTCCTGAATATATTGAGGAGGCAGAGCAGCAGGTTCAAAATCTGTGGAAACTGCCTTTCGTTAAAGAAGTCATTGGCCAAGACTCGGCAAGAACTCATTTTGAAATTAAATATCTAGAACGTGGTGAGTTGTGCCAGCAATTGATTATTAGTAAACCGGAAGGCTATACAACGCGTTTTGATGAGTTTCAGCCGCTACAAGGGCAGAATGCGAGTTCGGCGGAATAAGCCATGACGAAGCGCATTGCAATTGTGGGTGCTGGCCCGGCAGGCTTGATGGCTGCAGAAGTTCTGAGCCAGTCTGATTATGAAGTTCATGTGTTTGAACAGAAGCCTTCGGCTGCCCGTAAATTCCTGATGGCTGGGAAAACCGGCCTAAATATTTCTCATGCCGAACCCGTCGAGCAGTTTGTGCAGCGTTATGATCAGGTGAACTGGTTAGCACCTTGGATCAAACGCTGGGATGCGATATGGATTCAAAACTGGATGAAAGATCTTGGCATTGAACCTTATATTGGTTCTTCAGGTCGAGTTTTTCCTACAGAAATGAAAGCCGCTCCACTATTGCGTGTCTGGTTAAAACGTTTAACTGAGCAAGGGGTACAATTTCATTATCGTCATCAAATTCTAGATCTGAAAAATCATCAGCTACAGATCCATGATTTAAAAAATGATTGCGCATTCACAGAAAACTTTGATGCGATTGTTTTGGCTTGTGGTGCAGTGTCATGGTCAAAACTCGGCAGTGATGGGAAATGGCAAGCATGGCTTGATTGCAGTGAGATTGAACCTTTCCAAGCCAGTAATGCGGGTGTGGAATATCCATGGTCCAAGTTTATGCAGCCAATCTTCGGTCAGCCCCTAAAACGGGTCGAGGCTTGGGTTGATGGCGGTGACAAGACCATGGGAGATATCGTGATCAGTCACTATGGTCTGGAAAGTGGTCTAATCTATAAACAGGACCGGGGACTGCGTCAACAGCTGAAACAGGGTCAGCCAATGCAGCTGAATCTGGATCTTTTTCCGGATCAAACCTTAGAACAATTAGCTAAAAAATTACAGCCAAGTAAAAAGCAGTCTTTGAATAATATCTGGCGGAAAGCAGGTCTGGATGGTGCAAAAGCTGCTCTGGTGCGTGAACTGTTACCAAAGCCACTTTGGCAAAATGCTACTGAATTAGCACAGCAGATTAAGCAATTGAAAATTCCTTTAACCGGTTTCCGTCCTATACAGGAAGCGATTAGCTGTGCAGGTGGGGTTAAACGCGAGATTCTGTCAGAGCAGCTTCAGCTTAAATCCAATCCACATGTGTTCTTATGTGGTGAGATGCTGGACTGGGATGCGCCTACAGGGGGTTACTTGCTGACAGCCTGTTTTGCCACTGGACGAGCAGCCGCAGAAGGGGTGCAGCAATATTTAGTTCAAGCTCAATAATACGCATTCTTCAGAAAGTGAAAGTTAAATCTTAGAACTGCATATAAAATTTCAGGAAGCGTCCGCTTCCTGAAATGTATTATTTATTGTGCTGGGGCTTTATTTGCGGTGGTCATCTCTGGATATTGCGAACGCCAGCGTTCCAGTTGCTCTTGGGCATGTAGATATTTGCCCAGACCTTTTACATTTTCACTGGCTTCATTTACGGTAGAGGCCTGAGATTTCGGACTATTCACCAGTTTTTCCTGATGTTCCCAGTATTGATACATCAAACCCTGAATATAACGGCCCTGTTCAGTTTTAAGCTCCAGATCTTTGAGCATATTTAGCGAAGACTGGACATGATCGCGTTGACGTTGCTGGACAAATTCCGGAGTCAGATTGTCATCATTGCGCATGCCATTGAGCTCAGCTTCCAGATCCGCGCTCATTTCCTGGAAACGTTCTTCATAGTCATTCAAGACAGCAATATCATGGGGATCATCTTCCGTTTTAGGGAAGTTTTTCACGGGTCCAGTTTTCAATTCCTGCATGATTTCCTCTGATGCAGAGTCTTCCGTTGCCTGCTGTTCTACAGATTGTGAACTTTTCTGGTCACAGGCCATCAAAAACATGGCGGCAGTGAAAAGTGCAGTTCGTGACATCAATTGAATCGTGTGCATGATTGAATCCTGTTCCTAATTATTTTTCTTGAATACATAAATATAGGTGACATAAGGGAAATTAATCATATCTTCTGCACCCTTGTCCGTATAGTTTTTGATAATTTGTTCGAATTGCTGCTTGAGCTGCTGTTGCTGTTCTTTTGGTAGTGCCGCAATAAAGCTGGTTGACAATAAGCGTTTGGAAACCACCTGCTCGACAGGGCCATGCTGTAGCTGTTGCATTTGCGTTTCAGCATAAGGCTGAAAGAGATTCTGTTCTTCAAATACTTTACGCCAGGCACCACTATGATAACGTGGTGTATCGCCTTCCAGTGATGCAATATAATCTGCCAGGGCTTTAACCCAGTCGACTGTAATATCTCGTTGGTTCCAGACCAGTACCAGAAAGCCTTGAGGTTTAAGTACCCGATCCAGCTCCTTTAAGGTCTCTAGATTGGAAAACCAGTGAAATGACTGTGCACAAAACACAGCATTCACGCTATGATCGGGCAGAGGAAGCTGGTGGCTCATCCCTTCAAGGGTATGAATATCCGGATGTGCCAGTTTTAACTGGGCCAGCATTTCAGGGACAGGATCAATGGCGGTGATGTGGCTGCTGAGTGGAAGCAAATAGGCAATAAATTTACCTGTTCCTGTTCCCAAATCAACAAGATCTGCATCTACAGGCAATGACAGTGTCTCGGCAAGCCATGGGCTAAGATCTGCCGGATAGTCAGGGCGTACCTGCTGATAAAGCTCAGCCGCTGTACTAAACCCTTGTTGAGCTGCAGGATGCAGTGATTGTGTCATATTTTGCGCTTTTTAATCTTTTTCATCGATATAAAATAGCATATTCACTTTTTCGGCCCTATTCATTGAGTGAATTGTTGCCGAAAAGTTAGATTCACCAGCACGGGAAAGTTATGGATAAGCAGATTGTTTTTGAAGATGAGCATATACGCGCAATTTTTATGCCGGGGTCATCTTCAGAATTGATTTTTTCATTTGGAGATTTGATTACCCGTGCCAAGGGCTTGAGCATCAATGCCGAAAAATCATTAGCGAAATTTGAATTTAATGTTTTGGGAATCATGCCCAAACATAAATCCTGGTTTCCCAAAAGTTCCATGTGGAACATGTTGCAAGCCATTGCCGAGCTGATTGCACCGTTTCAGCAGCGCATTGCCTATGGTGGCTCCATGGGTGGCTATGCTGCGATTAAATATTCCAATCTGCTGAATGTTCAGCGAGTGGTCGCGATGGTGCCGCAATATTCGATTGATCCGGAAGATGTCGAAGATGCCCGCTACAACATGTTTTACCAGCCCGAGCTGAATGAAGGCATGCGGATTGAGGCAGAAGATGTCAGTCCGGAACGGGAATATATTCTGGTATATGACCCGTATTGCACCGAAGACCGGGTACATTACCTGAAACTAGAAGCCGTACTTCCGCAGCATCATGTACTGCGTCTGCCATTTACCGGCCATGACGCCATCGCTGTTCTGGCCAGCTCCGAGCTGCTGTATGACTTTTTATTGCATGAATATGATGAAAGTTATTTCTACCAGAAAATGCGCCGGGTCAAAAAAAACAGCAAGTTCTATTATCGCAAGGTGATTGAGAATATCCTGCCGAGGCATCGTTTTGCTTTAGGACGTATCCTGAAAAATAATGACCTATTGCTGGATACTCAATTTTTTGATGCAGCCCAGAAACAGGTGATTTTGCGTGAATTGCTGAGTAATAAACAGGTGGATCAGCAGGATCTGCTTAAGCTCGGAATTCACGTCAATCTGCCGCAGGAAAAGCGCCAGTTATTGCTGGATGCCTATGGACATGCACTGGTCTTTAACGTCATCAGCAACAAGATCGAAAGCTATACCGGTGATGCGATTGCACTGAACCATAAATTCCTGATTCCAATCTATGCCAAAGGTAATGGCTTGCTGACCATCAATCTGAATGATGAACGTTATCTGGTAGTGATGAATGATCGGCATATTATGAAACTGGTCAAGGAGCAGGATGAATTAAATGTAGGCATGCATCCGATTATCATGAAACGCTATGCTGATTTTTATATGTTCAGCTATAAACATCTGAATTTGCATACAGATGAATACGGCGCTTCCGGTTTCGTTGACGCAAGTGACAAAAATACACAGTTTGTGACACGAAGTGAAATGAACTAACCAAAAAATTTATCTAAAAAACAAATACTTGACTTATGTTTGCTAAGGCCTAATATGATCTTAGGCGGTATGAAAAATAGTCACACCGCTCCCGGTTGTTTATATGACAAGGGAGTAAATATATGCAATCCAAACAAGTTACAAGTATTTGTTTTATTCTTGGACTGATGCTGCCTAATTTTGCACACGCGGAAAGTGTGCATCCTGCAGTGATCTTGCTCAGTTCTTCTCTTATTTTTCTGATCTTTCTCAGTGTATATGTGATTTATAAGGTGCGCCGTTCTCTGCGTAACCATATTGATAAGTCTGTAGATTAACCACTTCTGACAGTAAGTTGCTTGAAAACCCTGCAGGACTTGTTTTAAATGGCAATCAAAATAAATTGTCAAACAAGGTTGAGGGTAGCGCCATGAAAGCCGCTTATTTAGATTATGCTTCTTTAGACCAACAGGATTTGGACTTTCAGGCACTACATGCAGTATTTGATCAGCTGGTCTTATACCCGGCCACATCGGCTGCAGAGATTCAGTCTCGTGTGGCCGATGTCGATGTCATCATTACCAACAAAGTCATGATTGACGCGGCAACCATCCAGCAATGCCCTCAACTGAAACTGATCCTGATTTCTGCTACGGGCACCAATAATGTCGATCTGGCTGCGGCCAAGGCATGTGGCATTGTGGTGTGTAACTGTCAGGCTTATGGCACCTCTGCCGTCGCTCAGCATACCCTTATGCTGATGCTCAATCTGGCCACTTCATTTTTAACCTATCAACGTGCAGTACAGCAGGGCGAATGGCAAAAGGCCAGCCAGTTCTGTCTATTGGGTGCGCCAATTGTAGAATTGGCAGGCAAGACCTTAGGTATTGTTGGTTATGGTGAGCTGGGCCATGCAGTTGCCAGACTGGCAGAAGCCTTTGGCATGAAAGTACTGATTGCAGCTTTGCCCAACCGTCCGGCAGATGACTCTCGTATTCCAATTGCCGATTTATTGCCACAAGTGGATTTTTTAAGCCTGCATTGCCCTTTAACGGAAGATACCCGTCATTTAATCAGTCATGCCGAATTGGACGCGATGAAACCAAGTGCATTTTTAATTAACTGTGCGCGTGGTGGAATCGTCGATGAACAGGCTTTGGCTCAGGCCTTACGCGAAGGAAAAATTGCCGGTGCTGCGACGGATGTGCTTACCGTGGAGCCTCCGAAAGAGGGAAATGTATTGCTCGATGCCTCAATTCCTAACCTGATCGTTACACCGCACAATGCTTGGGGCAGCGTTGATGCGCGTCAACGCATTGTGGATCAGATGGTGGAAAATGTAGACGCCTTTAAGCAAGGCCAGCCCATCCGTCAGGTAAATTGAAAAATTATCAAATAAAAACCAAATGCTGATCAAATTCGATCAGCATTTTTTTCGGTTTTCTGGCGTAATGTATTTATCTAGTAATTTTAAAAATTCACTCTGAACCAGTGCAGACCGGGGGTTAAATATAATTTCCTGATAGACGCGCTTAAATTCGGGTACCCGTTCATCGGGACGCTTGTCATAAGATGTTCGATAATGGGTTTCAAACATATAAATCAGATGATTCTGCGAAAAATAAGCAGTTCGATAGCTATAAATGTCATCTCCCTGAGTCCCGATTCTTAATTTACACATATCCTTGATCCGATACAGGTCGGCATTATTGCCAGAGGCGGGCCTAAATTCAGCTTCTTCCAAGTGTTCTATATGCTGGATTTTTTCGCCTTCGGTTTTATGGTTATAAGAGGCGGCACTAGACAGGCTCGGGATGGAGGATAATTCGTCATCAATCGCAGCAATTGAGGTCACGGTTTCACCTGAAACCAGTAAAGTGATGTACAGGATGGCTACACCACACAGAATGCCGGCGATAAAGCTGAGGAGAATTTTTTTCATTTTTATTATCTTCTCATGATTTTATTTGAGTTCAGTCTAAAGAAAGACTCAACTATCTTCAATGCTTAAAAGAAAAAGCCCGTAATGGGCTTTTTTCAATTCGATGATTTAAAGATCATCTACTGCATAACTGGTCGCTGTACCGGAACTTGACTGGGGCTGTGATACCGATGAATTTTGAGTTGCGGTAGATGGCTGACTCAAAGGCTGCTGTACGATCGGTGCCTGTTGTGAATTACCGCGCCAGACTTCACGGGTTTGCTGAATTTTCTGACCCGTTTGCTGTGCTGCCTGAGTCGCACCCTGATCTACTTTCTGGATGGTATCTGATGCCGCTGACTTGGTATTGCCCCAGGCACGATCTACACCCGGTTTAATTTTGGCAATGCCTTTTTCAGTGACTTCACCTACTTTTTCAGCGGTATTGATAACACCTTCCTGTGCTTTATAGGCAAACACATGCAGCAGGTTCGGATTCTCACCATAAGGTGCAATCGGTTTGTTGGTCTGAGTGGTTTCGGTCTGTGCAAATACAGGTGCACAGAACATTAAAGCTGTCGTTAAAATAATTGGGGTTTTGATATTCATTATGGATCGACCTCGAATTCGTCAAAGAGCGGTCTGAGTTTGGTTTTCAGTGTAACGGATAATCAGCCAAAAACAATGAATAAGCTGTGAAGAGAGTATAGGTTCAGCGTAGTTTGATGCGAGGATCTTATAATTTTTAAGGGGAAGAAAAAGTAGGTCAAATCAGGCGAAAAATTAAATTTCTATTCATTCAAATAAATAGCCCCATTTTCAAAAAAACAGGGCGATCTACTTAGTCACATTGTGTCAGGGCATCTTTAGCAAAATGATTGCGCAGGGTCACAAAGTTCTTTTGTACCGCAGCATCATGCAGGTCAAATTTTTGTGCTGTGCTGGTTCCGTCACGCTGGAAAGTCGCTGAGCCGGCATCAATTAGGGTCATGCCTTTAAATGACCATTGTTCAACTGAACGGTTGTTGCCAATGTCGCCAGTAAATTCAATCACGCATTTGTCGAGGAATTTGGTCAGTTTCGCCTTATTGTTGGTTGTTTCTGGAATAACTTCGAGATTTTGTACTTCCTGTAATACACCCAGTTCCAGCTGTGGAATGGTCGGTTGAGATGTACATGCTGTAAGTGCGATACCCGCAAGAGTTGCCATCATAAGAGTTTGAAATTTCATGCGCTTCTTTCTTGTTGAGTGTTGTTAAGGGGAGTATAGGGAATTGATAACTAAATGGCTATATCTTTGCATTATTTGAAAAAATCAAAAAAAGAAGCTCAATTTTATTGAACTTCTTATAAAATTTTATTTTAGCCTTTTGTTTATTGTTTCAATAAGCTTTGTACAATTTTGAATTTCTTGATCAGTTAGGTCACTGAGAGAATGTTCTCTTGCCCACTTAAGAAAAGCTTTTGAGAGCTTAAATTTAGAAAAATCTTTTACTGCTATTTTAAAAATATCGACAATAGCTTTATCCGATTCTAAATCTGCTACATTAAGCTCTATTTCATATTCATCTTGAAAGATTTTAGCTAATGTTTCACGGATAATATCTTCGATTTCTGAATTCTTAATTTCTCTGCTTAAGAATTCTTTTGTTCTTAAAATATTTTTGGCACCTAAAGAATGTATTACAGTTTCTTGAGTTGCTGCTTTTTCTCCTGCTGTATCTGAATCTAAAAGAGCCACAGATTTCAAATCATTATTGCTAAGCATAGAGGCGTAGTATGAAATTTTTGCTGATGTACCAACAGGTAGCAGTGCAATATTAGAATCAAGATTTTTATCAAGTAATGAATTAATTCCTTCTAAATACCATAGATCAGTTAGCCCCTCTAAAAGTACATTTTTCTTTGCAGTAAACATACTTTGAGCAAGGTTATAACCCAATGCCTCTTGAAGAGGAAAAAGTGCAGCGGGATCAGTAGAAACAATTTTATTATTAACTTTTGTACCAATTGATCTATTTGTTAATTCTACAATTCTGACTAAATCTAACTCATCTTGAGAGATCATAAATGGGGAATGAGTTGTATAAATTGTTTGATTCTTTTCAGCTAATTTACTAATGGTTTTAATAAATTCTTTTTGCTTCAATGCATGTAAGCTTGTAGCAGGCTCATCAAGTAAAAGAATGCAGTTTTTGTAGTCATTATCAGCTTGTGATTCAAAAACAATGAAAAAAGAAACCATCCATTGGAAGCCTTCAGATCTTTGATCAAGTTCAACTTTAGCTCCTAATTGATCAGTTACAACGACTTTTAATGATTGGCCATCTGCTGAAATTTCTAAATTGGATGCTTCATCTTTTTGATTGTTAGGATTCCAAATATCTTGAATAGATTTTGATAGATTTATAGATGCAGCATTTAAACGATAAAATCTATCATCTAGCAAATTATTGTAGGCTTCTAAATCAGTCTGATTTTCATTGGTTTTACCTAAGTTAGCTAATTCTCTTGCAGAATATCCCAAAAACTTGAGTAAAGAAATATTTCCATAATCATAGTATTTATCATCAAGTTGGTTGTTTTCTTGCCTATTAGCTAATCTTTCAAGATGAATTAAGGGCTTTACTTTTATGTAATTATTGAAATAGACAAATTTAGGTAGTTTTTCATATAAGTGCTTAATTAATTTATAGTAAATAATATTTGTATTAAGTACCTTAAAAATTTTATTTATACGTTCTAATTCTTTTTTATTATCTTCATCAATTTTTATTTCACACTTTTCAATTAATGTTTTTAAAGAACCTGAGTGAGACTCGTTTATATAATAATGATCTCCCGATGCTTGTTGTAACAACGTGTTTATTGCAGTAATTAACTCCTCAGTATTATTCGCTAAAGATAATGCTTCATTGAGTCTTAAAATATCTTTTTTAATTTCACCCCATGTAAAACGATTAATATTTTTTAAAGTATGGTTATATCCTTGATAAAATTTATTTTTTATATAAATAATTTTGGTTAAATCAATCTCAGTTTCTAAGACTTCTTTGAAAGTAGATTGGATTATTTTTATATCACTAGGTTCAAGTATAAAAGTACCACTGACTAAAGGTGTACTTTTACAAAGCTCATCGATGTTTTGACCTTTAATATGTTCTGCATATTTAGATCTTGGAAAGTCTCTTAATAAGCTTACCTTTTCAATTTCACTTGCAGGATTTAATTGATTAATAGCTTTTAAGAGTGCTGTTTTTCCTGCTTCATTGATTCCAACTAATACCGTTTTGATTTTTTCAATTTCGATTTCACCACTATCTAAAATACTTCGATAATTTTGTACATGTACTTTGACTAGCTTCATTTTTATTACTCAAAAGAAAACCCCACTAATTTATAGCGAGGTTTAGTTTAAACTTCAAGCATTTACGCTTAGTGCTGTAACACTGAAATATCTGCAACTTTAGTGAACAGGTCACGTAGCTGAGCAAGCAGACGTAAACGGTTTGCTTTCAGTTCAGCATCATCAGCCATGACCATTACACCATCAAAGAATGCATCGACTGGTGCACGCAGGACAGCCAATGCAGACAACGCAGCAGTGTAATCTTTAGAAGCAAATAGCGGCTCAACCACTGGTGTGATTTTCGCAAGTTCAGCAAATAATGCTTTTTCAGCATCTTCCACCAGATTTGCTTCAACCACAGCCCCTTCAGGTGCAGCTTCTTTGGCAAGAATGTTGGCAACACGCTTGTTCGCAGCAGCAAGAGCAGCCGCTTCAGGCAATGCACGGAAGTGATTAACGGCATTTACACGCTTGTCAAAATCAAGCGGTGATTTTGGTGACAATGCTTGAACAGCTTGGATCACGTCAACATCAACGCCTTGGTCTTCGTATTTCGCACGGTAACGACCTTCCAGGAATGCAACCGCATCTGCCAAAGTCTTGTCGTGGTCTTTCAAGACATCACCATAAGCAGCTAGAGCCAGCTTAATCAGGTCTTCGATGGATACATCAAGCTCATTTTCAGTCACCAGACGCAGAATACCAATGGCAGAACGACGCAGCGCAAACGGGTCTTTAGAACCTGTAGGTGCCTGACCGATACCGAAAATACCAGTCAAGGTATCTAAACGATCCGCAAGCGCAATCGTTGTACCAGTTTTGGTTTTAGGCAGAACGTCACCTGCGAATTTAGGTAAATACTGCTCACCTAAAGATTCAGCCACTTCATCATTTTCACCTTCAAGACGGGCGTAGTAAGTACCCGCGATCCCTTGAAGTTCAGGGAATTCACCCACTAGCTCAGAAGTTAAGTCACATTTAGCGAGAAGAGCCGCTTTTTCAGCATCTTCAGCTTTTGCACCTGTAATCGGAGCAAGTGCGACAGCCAGTTTGGCAATACGTTCAGACTTGTTCCACAAAGTACCCAGTTGTGCCTGGAATACCATGTTTGCCAGTTTCTCTTTACGAGACGCAAGCGGTTGTTTCTGATCTTGCTGGAAGAAGAATTCTGCATCTGACAGACGCGGACGAACTACTTTTTCGTTACCTTCAATGATTTGAGTCGGATCTTTAGACTCAATATTTGAAACGGTAATGAAGTAAGGCTGTAATTTGTTTTCAGCATTCACCAGACAGAAATACTTCTGGTTGTCCTGCATCGTAGTGATCAATGCTTCTTGAGGAACAGCTAGGAAGCGTTCTTCGAAGCTGGCACGAAGCGCGACAGGCCATTCAACCAGTGCGGTTACTTCATCACGAAGGTCGCTTGGCACAATCGCAATCGCATTCACTTCATCAGCAAGTGCTTTCACTTGACCATCAATGATTGCTTGACGCTCTTCAAAAGACGCTACAACGTAAGCCGCTTTTAACTTCGCTAAGTATTCGTCTGCATGTGTAAGCGTAATTGCTTCAGGTGCATGGAAACGGTGGCCATAGGTCACGTTACCTGCTTTGTGGTCTTGAATGGTTGCATCAACCACATCGTTATCTTTTAATAACACAACCCATTTTACAGGACGAACGAATTCAGTACGGCTAGCCGCTGAACGCATACGTTTTGCAATTGGCAGGTTATCTAAAGCTGTTTGTAAAATTTGCGGTAAAAGTACATCTAGACTTTGACCTTTGACATCTTTTAAGTAGCAAACTTTTTCAACTTTACCGGCTTGGAAAGTAGAAACTTGATCAACGGTAATGCCTTGACCACGCATAAAGCCTTCAAGCGCTTTAGTCGGTTTACCTTCAGCATCATAAGCAGCTTGAACAGCAGGGCCGTCAAAACGTTTTTGCGTATCTGCTTGAGCAGCATCAACGTTGATGATTTTTAGTGCCAGACGACGCGGTGCTGCATAAGCTTCGATTGCGTCGAAAGCAAGACCGGCATCTTTTAAGCCTTTTTCAGTTTCAGCTTTTAAAGCGTCACGTAATTTTTTCAGGCTTTTTGGTGGAAGTTCTTCACAGCCAAGTTCAAATAAAACTGTATGTTTAGACATTATTTGTTCTCCGCTGATTTTTCTGCTTGAGCCGCTTCTGCTTCAACTTGTGCTTTAAGCTGAGCCAGGACTTCGTCACGTAGGTGAGGTTCTGCCATTGGGAAACCAAGTTTCGCACGTGCAGCCACATAGCTAGTCGCGATTGAACGTGCCAGAGTACGAACACGCAGGATATAACGCTGACGTTCAGTCACAGAGATCGCACCACGCGCATCCAGCAGGTTAAAGCTGTGTGATGCTTTAATTACTTGCTCATAAGCAGGCAATGGCAGTTCAGCTTCGATTAAACGCGTTGCTTCAGCTTCGTAGAAGTCGAACAGTTCGAACATTTTTTCTACTGGTGCATATTCGAAGTTATAAGTCGATTGTTCTACTTCATTTTGATGGAACACATCGCCATAAGTCACAGTACCGAACTGACCTTTGGTCCAAACCAAGTCATAAACCGAGTCTACACCTTGCAGGTACATGGCCAGACGTTCCAGACCGTAAGTGATTTCACCAGTAACTGGGTAGCATTCAACACCACCGACTTGCTGGAAGTAAGTGAACTGAGTCACTTCCATACCGTTTAGCCAAACTTCCCAGCCTAGACCCCACGCGCCCAGTGTTGGAGATTCCCAGTTATCTTCCACGAAACGGATGTCGTGAACTAAAGGATCAATACCGATTGCCTTTAAGGAATCCAGGTACAACTGCTGGATATTGTCCGGGTTTGGCTTAAGCACAACCTGGAACTGGTAGTAGTGTTGCAGACGGTTCGGGTTCTCACCATAACGGCCATCTTTCGGACGGCGTGATGGCTGAACATAAGCGGCATTCCAGGTTTCAGGACCTAGTGCACGAAGGAATGTTGCAGTGTGGAATGTCCCTGCACCCATTTCCATGTCGTAAGGCTGTAACACGACGCAGCCTTGCTCCGCCCAGTAGTTTTGTAAGGCAAGAATTAAGCCTTGGAAGGTATCAATATGCGATATGGCGCGACTCATGGTCATCCACTTAAAATTAGAGAAAAATTGTGCTTGATTATAAGGATTTTACAGGGGAGTGGCAAAGGGTTAATACGCTGAAAATATTTTGGAAAAAATTAAAATGGTCTTCATTCATGCCAGATTTTGCGCGGCTTTGCTGCAATTTTATGCTGGAATAGCAATGGGGTGAGATCTAAAAATCAGGAATAAATCAGATGTATAGCATCCTGGTCACTGAAGCGCGATAAAGTTAAACTGATCTCATACGATTGGGGTCTTAGAATTAGTTTAATCTTCACACAATATAATAATGCCTAATAATAAGGAACTTCATGGCCACTTACCAAATTCAGTGCCATTTAAAATACAAGATTGTGCAACCTACCGAATTTATTTTTATGGTTCAGGTCGCCCATCATCCCGATCAGAATATTCTCGAAGAACAGCTCACCATGAATATGCCGGTCAAGTGGCATCAATTTCGGGATGCTCAGCATCAAAACCGCCATATCCGGTTGCAACTCGAGCCCTGTGAAGCATTTGAACTGAATTATAGCGCGACAGTTACCCGTCAGCCGTGCATTCCGGTTGATCTGAGGCAAAATCTGAATGAAGTCAAAATTCCAGACCTGCCGGATGAAGTACTACCTTATTTGCTGGCCAGCCGCTATTGCAATTCAGATTTAATACTTGAAATGGCGAAACGTTCATTTGGCTGGATGACACCCGGCTATACGCGTGTAAAAGCCATTGAACAGTGGATTTATAACAATATTTTTTATGTCTCTGGCTGCTCTGACCAGTTTACGACTGCAACAGATGTACTGGTCCACCGGGCAGGGGTATGCCGTGACTTTGCCCATTTAGGTATTGCACTATGCCGTGCTTTAGGAATTCCGGCACGCATGGTGGTCGGTTATGTGGAAATTGAAAAATTTTTACCCGATTTTCATGCCATTTTTGAAGCCTATCTGGAAGGAGGATGGGTGCAGTTTGATCCGACCCGTTTGGCTCCGGTTGACGAGCTGATTCGCATTGGCACCGGGGTAGATGCCGGAGATGTGGCCTTCTCAACCTATTATGGTCAGGTCGAACTACTCGAAATCGAACCTCTGATTAAACCTGATTCTCATAGCGAAGCTAAGGCTAAAATCACCTGACATGAATTATCTCATTGAAAATTCTATGAGGGATTGAACCGTAAAAGAGGACTAGATGGATGGCTGTCGCCTGGAGAGAGATTTAGCTTTTTAAACAGCATCCATTTAAGTGTAATTAAAAGATATAAAATGAATACATCTTTAAAGCGACTAGTTTTATAATGCGCAAAATCTGTAACCATTAAAATCAGGCGCGCCGTGTTCCATTCCAATCTCGACTGGCTCAATACCTTAAAACCGAATTTTAAAGTTCTTCCACTCAAAGACCGTTTACTCTGCGGTATTGGGGCACTACTGGGTCTCACGGTATCGTCATTACTGAGTTTATGGATTCTGGGCGATTTTGAAGCCTGGTATATCGCGCCGATGGGGGCGTCATCTGTGCTGCTGTTTGCGGTTCCGGCCAGTCCCTTAGCACAGCCCTGGAATATTCTGGTAGGTAATACTATTGCTGCTGTGGTGGGTGTGACCTGTGCCTTGTTTATTGCCAGTCCGACCGAAGCTTTTAGTCTGGCAGTGGCATTAGCAATCATTTTAATGATGACCACAGATTCCCTGCATCCACCGAGTGGTGCTGTGGCTATTACAGCGGTACTCGGCGGCAATGTGGTGCATGAACTCGGCTATGCTTTTGTTTTCTATCCGGTGCTGCTGAATTCGATTTTATTGATGGTGATTGCGATCGTCTTTAACCGAATGATTGGCAAGCGTTATCCGCAGCAGGCGCAATTAAATACCCGTTCCAAAGATCCGACCCCGACCCAGAAAGTCACCATTCAGCCACAGGATATTCAGGAAGTACTGGATCAGCAAACCGAGCTGCTGGACATTAGTGAATATGACCTGCAAAAGATTATTCTGGAAGCGCAGGACCGAGCCAATGCCCGTGCGGTCAACCAGTTTACCTGTCAGGACATTATGACCAAAGACGTGGTGACCCTGGATGCCAATGATGATATTCAGCATGCACTGGACAAGTTTAAGCAAATGAACCTGATGAGCCTGCCAGTGGTTAGTGCGGAAGGCAAGCTGGTGGGAACGCTGGCCATGTATCAGGTGGTAGAATGGTTTAAACGTGCTGCAGATGTGCGCAGCAGCTGGGAACATCAGGTCAAACATATTATGACCCGCAAGGTAGTCACTGTGCAGCCATTACAGCCGATTCAGGATCTGGTGCCCTATTTTGTGGAGCGTTCCTTTAACTATATTCCGGTGGTGAGTGAACAGCGTCTGGTCGGAATTATTAGCCGCGCAGATATCATCGCTGCCCTGAATCAGGAACTGAACCATTTTAAAATGAGAGCTTAAGAACTCTTATATAAATAATTCTGAAAAAAGCACCCTTGGGTGCTTTTTTATTTGGAATCTGGATTTATCTCAACTTAGATAAAGAACCAGTAAATAAACAGGGAAACCAAGAAAATACACATGATATTCAGGACAAAGCCGACTTTCATCATTTCACTTTGCTGAATATGACCAGTCCCAAATACAATGGCATTCGGTGGTGTCGCCACAGGTAGCATAAAGGCACAAGAAGCACCGATCCCGATCACAATCACCAGAATCTCTTTAGGCATGCCCATCTGGTCGGCAATGGCGGCAAAGACCGGAACCAGTAAGGCAGCCGAGGCAGTATTACTGGTAAATTCAGTCAGGAAGATGATGAAGGTTGCCACCACAAAGATAATCACGAGAGGAGAGGAGTCACCGAAAGCATTCGCCAGCGTCTGACCTAAGACCAGAGAACTCCCTGAATCCTTCAAGACAGCACTTAAGGTCAAGCCGCCACCAAACAGGTAGAGCACACCCCAATCGGTATTTTCAGCAACCTGTTTCCATGTAGCCGTACCCAGAATCACTACCATGCAGGCCGCCAGAATCGCGATCCAGGTATCGGGCTGTGTAATGCCGAAATTTTCAGTCAATTTTTTACTGAAAATCCAGGCAGTCGCGGTACAAAGGAATAAAATCATGGTGGCAATACGGGTCGTAGTCCAGGGAATATTTTCAGTGACAAAATTCACCTTATGATTCAGTTTTGGACGTAGCACCAGATACAGGCTTACTAACATTGCCGGAAGGATAATGAACATCATCGGCAGGCCAACTTTCATCCAGTCGGCGAAGTCATAACCGAGGGCTTTGGCTGCAATCGCATTCGGTGGAGAACCGACGATAGTGCCCAAGCCACCAATACTGGCCGAATAGGCAATCCCAAGCAGAATAAACACAAAGGTTTTACGATCTTTTTCAACATCCAGATGTGAAAGTAAACCCAGCGCTAGGGGCAACATCATGGCTGCGGTGGCGGTATTGGAAATCCACATCGACAGTGCAGCAGTCACTAAAAAGATAGCCAGT
Organism: Acinetobacter variabilis; assembly: GCF_000369625.1. Classification (GTDB taxonomy): domain Bacteria; phylum Pseudomonadota; class Gammaproteobacteria; order Pseudomonadales; family Moraxellaceae; genus Acinetobacter; species Acinetobacter variabilis. Next base: position 252,199 of record NZ_KB850111.1, on the reverse strand, counting down.
ACTGACGCACCGAGATGTCCACCGGAAAGCGAGATAATCCACGTGGCAATTTTCTTGTCCAGTTTCTGGATATGCAACGCCGAGGCCAGGGCAAAACCACCAAAAAACAAGAAGATGGTGGGATCTGCGAAAGTGGTGAGTGCTGCTTGTGTGGTAATTGGTTCCAGTTCATCGCCTTTGGCCATGGGCATGGCGAGGACGACGGCCAGTATAGGTATCAGCAGGGCAGTAATGGTGATATGAATCGCTTCGGTCAGCCATAAAATGGCGATAAAGGTCAGTAAGGCCAATCCCTTATTGGCATTTTCGTCATAAGGCAAAATATGATACAAGCCATAAGAGACCACTGCAGCGATCACAATTAAAATCCAACCCTTTCGAATTCCTTTTGGCATGGCATCAGTCGGGGTGCGTAAAGGGTCGTTCATACAACCTCCTTGCTCAACTTTTTTATTTAAAAGCGTTTTTGAAATTCTTATAAAAGTAAATATGTGGTTTGATTAAAAAAGATATTATTTAAACAGTATAGTAGAGTGTTGTAATAATCCCACACTTTGCCAAAGTGCGTAAATCCCCAGTCCAAATAGAAAAAACAGCACCAGATATTTGAAATGTTGCTGGGAAAGTCGATGACGTATTTTCCCCCCTAACCAGACACCGATGAGAGCAAATAACGTGATTCCAAGCAGGATATGTCGCTGATGGGTTTGCAAAGAAATGAGAATCGGGAAGAGTAAAGTCAACTGCACCAGTTTGCTGGCAATAAAGTTAAGATTACTGATGATGACGATATCAGTTTTGGAGAGCTGACAGCTAAGCAGATACATCATCAGGAAGGGTGCCATGGCATTGGTTGCACCTCCTATCATGCCGGCCAGTAAACCGAATCCCAGCATACTAAGCTGACTGCTACTGACCCGAAGCGGAGTAGAGCGTAACTGATCCAGTACATAGAAAATAATCACCAGACCCAGTAATAATTTAAGATAGCCTTCATTGATCCAGATGAGTAATTTGACCCCCAGCACACTACCGACCAAGCTGCTGAGCATGAGTGGCCAATAGCGTGAGACATAATAGCGAATGCTCTGCAACAGGCTATGTTTTGGATCACTATTGAGCATCCAAAGATTCAATAACAGGCAGGGGAGGATCACCAAGGTGACTGCTGTACTTAAGGCATATTCACTGGATAAGGCAGCCGTACTTAGCATAGGAAAGCCAAAACCACTGACCCCATGCAGTAATGCCGCAATCGCACACAGCCAAAGCACAACCCATTCTGCCTGCGTCATCTGAAATCCATTTCAAGAATAAAGTATCAACTTATCCTGAATAGGCGAGCAGGGTAAAGCGTAAAATAGTAATAAGGCCAAAACCTAAAAATCAGGCAAAAAAAACCACGATCTTTTGGGGGAAGGACCGTGGCATAAAAATTTCACCATATGAATATTTAGGTGAAAGAGGAAACGATTTTATCGGTAGTCTTTATCCTGATTCACGGTACGTACAGGACGTTCATAATCAGTTCTGCTCGTAGCATAATCAGGCATAGAATTCTTTTTTGGCATCACTAACCATAGAACCAGATAAACTAAGATACCCGGGAAAGCAGCACTCATGACCGAAATAATCACGAAGATCAAGCGTAATAAATTTGCGTTCCAACCAAAACGTTCAGCAATACCACCCATTACACCTGCAATCATGTTTGAGCGGTTAGAGCGATATAAACCAACATTGGCCATCCAAGTCTCCTGATAGAAAAAAATAAAATTGAGTCTAAAAAATGACTCATATTTATAAGAATGGAGTTTTATCTAAATTTTTAAAGTATCTATTGAAAATAAATTCGTTAAGTAATGTTACGGGAGATTAAATAATCCTTAAAAAATCACTAAGATCATAAAAATTCCATTGAATTCATTATTAAAACTTATAAGTTTTCAGTGAGTCGTCTGCCTATATGGATGTGCACCCCTTCAGGTATATTTTTAAAATGAAATCGAATGTATCGCATCATTTAAGTGGTTTATGCCGGCTTGGATTTGTGCTGGAAAGTGTTGCAGGACTGATTGCCTGTGATGACCATCAAAGCAAACCCTTACCTGATACTACGAAAACTTTGGCACAAGATGGCGTAGTCATCTCCGCCGCCAATGAAAGTTATGACACCCGTAATGCTAAATCGCTCACCCAGACTGCAACCTATAATGCATTGCCTGTAGAACCAAATGTCGATCCTAAACCTGTACCGGATTATGCCAAAAGCTATGTCGGGCGTTATCTTACCCAGATTGATTGTGACGGGCGGTTTGCGCCTTGTACGGAAGGGAAGTCGGTGTTTATTTTGACTTTATTGCCAGATGGTACAGTGCATCGCAGTATCGTGCATTATGGCAAAGTATTTGTGAATAATTCCAGACGGGTTCAGACCGAAAGCAATATGACCTATCGTAAGGACCGCTGGACAATTAATCCGGAACAAACTGAACTGATCGTGGACCGTAAAGAAGGAGCAAAGTTCTACTATATGATTAAAAGCCCAACGCATCTGGTCATGAATCTGGAAAAAATTTACGACGAAAAAGAACGGGCAAACCAGCAGTTATTTGATCAGGGTTATCCTGCGCCTTCTAAAGCTTATGAGTTGGTCAAAGATTCTGAATTTAAGATCACTGAATAAAAGCGATAAAGTCTCCAAAGAATTTAAAAACAGCATAAATGAAAATGACGATTTTAAAATTGTCAGGATGAATTGCGCTTAAATAAAAAGAATGAACTGAATAATATAGGAAATATTATAAGAATATTGAAAGAAGATAAATATAGAGGGGAGAATGGTGGGCCGTCCGCGACTCGAACGCGGGACCAATGGATTAAAAGTCCACTGCTCTACCAACTGAGCTAACGGCCCATTCGGGTAATCAAAGCTACTTTGATTGAATTTTCTAAAAAGAGATTTTAGAAATGATGGTGGGCCGTCCGCGACTCGAACGCGGGACCAATGGATTAAAAGTCCACTGCTCTACCAACTGAGCTAACGGCCCATCAGGGGATATCAAATTTAATGGTGGGCCGTCCGCGACTCGAACGCGGGACCAATGGATTAAAAGTCCACTGCTCTACCAACTGAGCTAACGGCCCTGAACCAACAATTAAGCAAGGCTTAATCGTGCAGTGCAAGAGAAACTAAAAAGTTCTGAAAGCACCACTTTGTTTGATGGAGCGTATTGTAGCAAGATCTCATTGCAGCGCAAGTAAAAAATAACAAAGTTGCCTATGTTTGATTATAAATACAACAATTCTGCTTTATCTAAACAAAAAATAGGCAACTTCGGCACTTAGAAGCGATATTGATAGGCTTGAATGTTCTCAAAAATTTCTTGAGTCAGCTCACAATACGCATCGCTCCCTGGCAATAAAACCAGCAGGCGTTCATCGGTCTTGTTTGGATCAAAAGCCTGTTCTTTCAGTTTGTTTTTCTGATACTTGAAGGTACCGGTCGTTTCTACTTGCTTTTGAATGCGTAGAAAAACCGGAACTGCATATGTAGGCAGACAGCGTTTAAAGGTGCTGACCATATTTTTCAGGTCTTGCTCATCTAGGGTGCTTCCTGATTGCAGGGTAATTGCAGCCATGCCTGCACGGCCATTGGTATGCGGAATTTCTACGCCATAAACCACAGCTTCGATAATTTTGTCATACTCGGTCAGCATGTTTTCGACTTCAGTCGTTGAAACATTTTCACCTTTCCAGCGGAAGGTATCACCGAGACGGTCGACAAACTGAGCATGACGGAAACCGATATTACGCACCAGATCGCCCGTATTGAAGTAGGAATCACCTTTACTGAACACGTCATGCATGATGACTGCCTTGTTCTTTTCCGGATCGGTATAGCCATCGAAAGGGGAGCGGCGGGTAATTTTACCAATCAATAAACCGGTTTCACCTTTTTTCACCCGTTTGCAGCGACCTTTGGCATCACGCACAAGCTCATTTTTATCTTTGTCAAATTCGATAATGGCATAAGGCGTTGGTGAGAAACCGACAGTATTGTCAAAGTTAAAGACATTGCTGAAACCGACATTACCTTCACTGGAGGCATACAGTTCCAGTACTTCCTTGATGCCAAAACGGGATTTGAATTTATCCCAGATGTTTGGGCGCATTCCATTACCAATCATCTTGGTGACACGATGGCCTTTTTCCAGTTCAGACGGTGTTGCATCCATCAGGTAGCGGCAAAGTTCACCGACATAACCAATCGCTGAAGCATCAAATTTTTTGACATCTTTCCAGAAGGAAGAGGTGGAGAATTTACGGCGGATGGCAAAAGTACTGCTTCCGGCAATCACCCCACACCAGCACACCACAATGCCTGTCGCATGATAAAGCGGCAGGGTGCAGTACATCACATCATCTTTATTCAGGTTCAGAACATGACCATAGGTGCCATAGGCGAGTGTCCAGCGGCTATTGGTAAAGACCACCGCTTTAGGTAAGCCAGTGGTACCTGAAGTATAGATATAGAACAGGCCGTCTTTACCCTGTACCGAATGTGTGGTCGGTGTATTGAATTTAGGGAACTGGTCAATCTGCTCTGCCAGGTTAATAAAACCTTCAGGTGCCTGTCCGGCATTTTCTTGTGTGTTCTGATCGGCAAACCAGTGAAAACGGTCAGCGGCAATATTGAGATCATGACGGATTTCATCAACCGCAGCACGGCACTCTTCACCGACAATGACCGCAATCGGTTTCACCAGATTAATACTATGTGTCAGGACTTTGCCGACCTGAGAAGTATTCACCAGCGCAATCGTGATGCCCAGCTTGGCTAGACCAATCACGCTGGCAATAAACTCCGGACGGTTCTCGACCATCACGGCCACCACATCACCTTTCTGTGCACCGAGAGAGAGGTAAAAATGTGCGATCTGGTTCGCCCAGCCATTTAGGTGAGCATAGGTATAGGACTGATCCTCAAAACGTAATGCAATACCTTCAGGATTACGCTGTGTTGCTTTTTCAAAAGCTAAACCCAGGCCTGCGGGCGTATTGGGAGTACGTAAATAAGCCTGTCGCAGTCCGTTCAGCAGATTAGGGACCTTACTGATGAAGGCAGGGATTTTGGCTGCGACATCTGCAATGCCAATAAGATCGGGTTGGTTCGTCTGGGTCATGGGCGTCCTATCATTTTTCGTATCCAATGCGTTTAATTTATATGCAATAAACGGATGATAGCCATCTTTTAGCGTGTTGAAACTAGAGTAATCAACCTATTCTGACAAAATCTAGCAAAAAAAACCTAGCCACCGAAATGACTAGGTTTTTTTAGTTAACTGCAATTGGGTGAATTATGACTCAGTTGCAGTATTGGTTTTTTTCGGTGGACGGCCACGTGGACGACGTGGGCGGGCAGCCGGTTTTTCAGCTTTTGTTACAGTTTCTTCAGCTTTATCGGCTTCCGGAGTTTCAGTAGGCGCAGCTTCGTTTTCTGCTGGAGTTGCTTCAGCTGTAGCCGTTTCAGTGACTTCTTCAGCTGGAGCCTGTTCAGCGTTCGCAGTTTCTACAGGCGCTTCAGCAGCTGGCTCAGGAGTTTGAGTCGCTTCAGTTGTATCAGCACTTTCTACTGCGGCTACCGGAGCTTCAGCAGGTGCAGCTTCAGTATTTTCAGCTTTCGCCTCTTCCGCTGGAGCCGTTGCTTCTGCAGCAGGTTCAGCTGCAGTAGATTCTGCTTCAGCTTGTGCTTGCTGTTTAGCCTGCTGTAATGCTTGCTCGGCAGCCAGTTTAGCGAGACGACGACGCTCACGTGGATCATTCGCCACACGTTTCTCTGAAACCGGTGCAGGCGGAGTTAAATCCAGCACAGGTGCAGGTTCTGCTTCAGGTTGTGCTTTGCTGACTTCTACATCACGAGTTACAGGTTTTTTCTCTGTGGTCGCGGTCGAAACCGTTGTTAAAGTCGCATTATATTCCTGCGTGAACTTTTGCAATGCGCGGTTAAACGTTGGCAACAGACCAAACTGTTCAATCAGGACTGAACAGTCTTCGCCATAAACATGGCGAATCAGACTGCCAATGGTGTATTGGCCAAGTGTTGGCACCTGTGATGGTGTCAATTGCTGAGTTTTCGCCTGTTGGCCTTGTGCAGCACGGCGGCGGTCACGACGACGTTGACGTGGGTCATTGCTGGCACGCTGTTTTGATGATGACTGAGCTTCCGGTGCTTTCTCTGCAGGAGCAGATGCAGTCACTTCAGCCAGGAACTCTTCCGCAGCTGGCGCTTCTACAGGAGCATCGGCAGGGGCAGTCACTTCAACAGCAGGTTTTGCGACTGGAGCAGTGTCATTCAATGCCACAATTTCGCTTTTCGCCTCGTCAATATTTACCACCATTGCTGTTGGCATCACTTCTTTACGAGGAGCATCGACCAGTTCTACACGCACTTGCTTTTCATTGACTGCTGGAGCTTCAACGGCAGCAGGTGCTTGAGGTACAGCTTGCTCATTCAGAACACTTGGATCGCGGTGGCGATTTGGACGTTCTGGACGTTGCTGGTTGCGACGGTCACGACGTGGCACGTTTTGCTGTTGCTCATTGCCGTGAGTATCGCTTTGCTGTGCAGACTCGTTGTGGTGCTGACGGCGAGAGTTGCGTTTGTTTTCACGCGCTTCCTGACGAGAAACCTGAACCACTTCTTCATGCATCTGATGTTGTGATACATTATCAGACTGCGCCTGTTCACGTGGCTCTTTGTGCTTGTTGCTACGTGCTTTTTTGTTATGACGCTGTGATTTCTCTTCACGTTCAGTTTTTTCAGACTGATCACGCTCTGGTTTATGTGCCACAGTCGATGGCGCCAGATAAGCATTACCGGTAGTTGCCGGTACTGCAACAGCTGCTGGCTGTGCATGTACTGCTGGTGTTACAGGAGCAACCTGGCCGAACTGACCACGACTCACTGCCCCGCCATTCACCATCTGTTCAATAGCAGCAGCAGCATTGTTCGCTGTGCGAGACTGATCAACAGTAGTTGCCTGTTTTTGTACAAACAGGTTTTCTAACCATGCACATGGGCTGGCTGCAGGTGCTGCAACTTGAGCAGGTGCCCGTTGTGCAACAGGTGCTTGCTGTACGTTTTGCTGATTCTGGTTATTGCGGCGTTTATTGTTTTTGCCGTTGTTTTGCTGCTGAGCAGGTGCTGGCGCAGCAGTATGCGTATGTTCTTCTTCTAAATGCCACTCAGAAGACTCATAACCCAGTTCTTTTTCGCTTGAACGGGTTGCTTCAGTACGCTCGTAACTGGTTGGTGCGAAACCTTCAGGGTTATACGAAATTTCGTAGTGAGGCGTTTCCAGGTGTGGATGTGGAAGTACAGTTACGCGTGTATTTGAAGTTTGTTCCAGATATACTAGACTGTGACGTTTTTCATTCAGCATGAATGCTGCAATTTCTACCGGTACTTCAACCTGAACTTCACCATGACGTTCACGAAGGGCGATTTCTTCCACTTTACGCATGATTGAAAGTGAAAGAGAACGCAGGTCACGTACCATACCCGTACCATGACAGCGTGGGCAGACATAACCAGTCGCTTCTTCTAATGATGGACGCAGACGTTGACGGCTCATTTCCATCAGGCCGAAACGAGACAGTTGGCCAAACTGAATACGTGCGCGGTCGCTTTGAGTCGCTTCACGTAGTTTCGCTTCTACCATACGCTGGTTGCGATCTTTGGTCATGTCGATGAAATCGATTACCACCAGACCACCGATATCACGTAAACGTAATTGGCGAGCAATTTCTTCAGCAGCTTCAAGGTTGGTATTTAACGCTGTATCTTCAACGTCCTGACCACGAGTTGATTTTGCTGAGTTAATATCGATTGAAACTAAAGCTTCAGTTTGGTCGATCACGATCGAACCACCTGAAGGCAGTTTTACTTCACGTTCATAAGCAGTCTGGATTTGGCTTTCGATACCGAAATGCGCAAACAAAGGCTCATTCAATGTATAAGTTTTCAGCTTATCTAACTGAAGCGGCATTACTGCTTTAACAAAGTTATATGCTTCGTTATAGGCTTGCTCAGAATCAATCAGGATTTCTGCTACATCATCACGCAGGTAATCACGGATCGCACGAGTTACCACACCTGCTTCCTGATGGACTAGCATAGGTGATGGGCCTGAATTTGCAGTGCTTTGAATTTGTGCCCAAAGGTCTAGCAAATGTTGCAGATCAAGCTGTAGCTCTTCTTGAGAACGGCCAATGCCTGCGGTACGAACAATGACGCTCATACCACGTGGCACATTTAAAGAAGCCAGCATTTCTTTCAGTTCTTCACGTACTGAACCGGAAATCTGACGGCTGATACCGCCACCTTTCGGGTTGTTTGGCATCAGAACCAGATAACGACCAGCTAAAGAGATGAAAGTTGAGAGAGCAGCGCCTTTATTGCCGCGCTCTTCTTTTTCCACCTGAACCAGAAGTTCAGTGCCTTCAGTAATCAGTTCACGGATATTTGAAGTTTGACGAGGATCGGCTTTGTAGTAAGAGTTTGCGATTTCACGCATAGACAGGAAGCCTTGACGACCTGCGCCGTATTCAACGAATACAGCTTCTAAAGAAGGTTCAACGCGAGTCACGTGACCTTTATAGATATTCGATTTTTTTTGTTCACGGGTACGATTCTCTAAATCGAAATCGTAAAGACGCTGACCAGTGACAAGTGCAACGCGAATTTCTTCGGCATGTGTTGCATTAATCAACATACGTTTCATGGGTGTAACACCTTATAGTGATACACAGCAAAAAATCGCTATTCACGTAGCGAACATCACACATCACGGATCAATGGCCCAGATCTCCAATGAGTTTCATTGTGGTCTGAGTCTTTTATTCCCGGCGTCTACTTGAATATAGATCAGCTTCGGTATTTTGATTCACGTATTGATGATGGCAATACGGCTTCAATCTTTAAACGATTAAAGTCACCTGAACGTTTCACTGGCGGACAAGCGGTGCATTAGATGTGAGTAACTTTCACTGTCACATTGCTCGAAGATCATCCCTTCTTTATAGAAAGTGTCTTGATACGGAATTGTCGTCGTATCTTTACAAACTGTGCAGATCCAATGCATCAAACGCTGTAGCCTGAAGTCGTCTTCAGGGTGCGACTAATCTGATGTGTATCAGTTTACGTTTAAAAACCAACTAGGTTGGCGACATATTTTTCAGACAAACTGATTTATGTACCTGAGGTACAATTAAACGCAACAGTTTGCTTTGTTTGCCGATATAATAAGCCTTCGGCGTCGGCATAATTCTTTTGGGACCTTCCCGTATCATGTGAGTCTTTAATTGAATAATCAAGTTCAGAGAAATCTGAAATGCTTCAACTTTTACTCACAAACGATGGTTTCCGTGCGCTGACTATACCAAACCTTGCATCATCTGCCTATGGGCTAAGCTTATGTTTCTTGTGTAAAGCATAACCTAAGTGATCATTTTTTAATCAATTTTAGTATTTTTGGGTCATAGTAACTGTATGAATTCTACACAACAATGGCAAAGCGTCACTTGGTTTGAAGTGGATGAACATCAAGATGGACAGCGAATCGATAATTTCCTGTTCAGTCGTCTGAAAGGGGTGCCTAAAAGTCGGATTTATCGTCTGATTCGTGAAGGACAGGTTCGCGTCAATAAAAAACGCATTAAGGCCGAAACCAAACTGGCGATTGGCGACCAGATTCGTGTGGCACCGATTCGTTATGAGCAAAAAGATGAATCAGAAGCGCCGATTTCGGACAAGGTGGCTCAAGGTCTTCTGTCCCGTGTGGTATATGAAGATGAAGGCTTGATGGTCGTCAACAAGCCATCTGGAATTGCCGTGCATGGTGGTAGCGGTGTGGCATATGGTCTGATTGAAGGTTTGCGTGCTGCAACCGGTAAAAAATACCTGGAACTGATTCACCGTATTGACCGTGACACCTCTGGTCTGGTGATGATCTCGAAAAAGCGTAGTACCTTAAAAACGCTACAAGATTTATTACGTGAACATAAAATTAAAAAAACTTATGCCGCTGTCGTGAAAGGACAGGTAACGCTAGATAAACAACTCATTGACGCGCCTTTACACCGTTATGAACTTTCTAATGGTGAGCGTCGTGTACGTGTCTCTAAAGAAGGCAAAGAGTCTAAAACCCAGTGGAATGTAGCAGAGCGTTTTATGCATGCGACACTGGTGTATGCTTCTCCATTGTCTGGTCGTACCCATCAGATTCGTGTACATGGTCTCAGCATCGGTCATCCGCTGGTAGGCGATGAGAAATATGGTCACGAGACTGAATATCGTGGGCCAAAGCCACGCCGCTTATGTCTGCATGCGATGCGTCTGGAAATTCCGGGTTATCCGACCATTGAAGCGCCTTTGCCTGAAGATATGCAGAGTCTTGTGGCTCAGCTTCGTGCGCAAAAGGCGGATAAGGTGGTAACGCCTGCGGAAGATGACGAGTAATTTTTAGCTTTTAAGTTAACCCTCTCCCTGAGCAGCACTGCTGCGCAAGTCTCCTTTCTTGCACGAATTTTAAAAGCAATGCTTTAAAATTCGCTCAGGAGAGGGAACGTTGAGTTCGCATGTGCTAGTGATAAGTCAAAATAGCTAAGAATTTATCTTTATTATTTAGTACTGTACGTTGTTCAGTAATGAATTCTCCCTCTCCTTTTAGGAGAGGGCTGGGGTGAGGTAAAAGTAAAGCACAGCCGAGTTTTGTAGTTATAAAATCAAATTTTATCGCGTAGGCAGTGTTTTACTTTTGACGGGGGCAAAAGTAACAAAACCCCTTCTGTTGATCTGATGGCACCTCTCTATGCCACAGATCAACGGCGACATCCATGTCGCCATTGGATAGCCAATAGCTGTTGTGATATCACAATAAAAGTTATTTTGTGATGAAACTCTCCCTCCTTTGAAAAAGGAGGGTCGGGGTGGATTAACATTGAATCAAATACTAGGAACCTTATATGAATTCACCTGTAAAATTGGTCATTTTTGATTGGGATGGCACTTTATTTGATTCAGTGGGGCAGATCGTCTCGAGCCTGCAGTTTGCTGCACAACAGTTTCAGCAACCTTTAACTGATACAGATGCAAAAAGCATTATCGGATTAGGTTTGCCAGAAGTCGCACAGAGACTTTTCCCAACTGTGCCAGAATTACATGCCGATATTCTGCAGACCTATTCAGATCATTATGTGGCGAACTCTGTTGAAGATGCCTGGTTCGATGGCGTGTCTGAAATGCTCTATGCATTAAAGGATGAAGGCATTAAATTAGCAGTCGCTACTGGTAAAAGTCGTAAAGGTTTAGATCGTGTATTAAAGCAAACCAAGAGTATGGATCTGTTTCATGCCACTCGTGCTGCCAGTGAAACCCGCTCTAAACCAGATCCTTTAATGTTAGCTGAAATCCTGGCTGAAACTGGTATTAGTGCGCATGAAGCGATTATGGTCGGTGACACTTCTTATGATCTGGAAATGGCGATGAATATTGCCATGCCAAGTGTGGGTGTGACTTATGGCGTACATACACCGGAAACCTTGGCGCAGTTTAATCCGCTATCGATTGTCAACGATGTCAGCAGTTTGCATGACTTTTTATTGGCTAAAGTCCAATGGAAAGAAGCCATTTAATTCAGTATCTTAGTCATTATTCAAGATCCGGCATTTTCTGAAATAGAAGATGCGGATCAATGCTGTAGATTTGAACAACTGGTCTTATCTTTTAGTCTAAAGTTGTGATTACAGTGGTTTTGTTCTGTCATGATTGTTGAGTTATTTAGTTGGATATAAGTTAATTCATAATTATAAGATTATGTTCTTAATTGATTTTTATAAATTTAATTTATAGATAATAGCTATTGCAAAAAATAAAATAACTATTGGCATTCACGTCGTATTTTTCTCATCCTAAAACTGTTTATTCATATGCCCATACTAGGCGCAATTGTTTATTGGAATGATCGAAATGATCAGGCCAGAACATTTTGCCTGTCTTAGTTCTCGGCATAAGCCTCATTTTTGCAGTTTAAGGAAATATTGATGTCGAATTCTGCTGTTGTTGAATCAGTTGCACAAGCATTACGTACTGCTGAACTCTCAAAAACTGCGATCGCACCGATTCGCCCGGAACTTGGTGGTGAAAGTGCTGACGTAGATATTGCCTATGCCGTTCAGGAAGTAAATACCGAGCGTGCTCTGTCGGAAGGTCGCCGTCTGGTAGGTCGTAAAATTGGTTTGACATCGAAAGTGGTTCAAGCACAGCTTGGCGTAGATCAGCCTGACTTCGGTATGTTGTTTGCCGACATGGCCTATGGCGATGGTGAAGCAATCCCTGCAGGTTTGCTGATTCAACCGAAAGTTGAAGCTGAAATCGCATTAGTCATCAAAGAAGGCCTGACCAAAGCAAAACACACGTATGCAGACATCATCAGTGCAACTGACTATGCACTTCCTGCTGTAGAAGTGGTCGATAGCCGTATCGAAAACTGGAAAATCAGCCTGATTGATACCGTGGCTGATAACGCATCTTCTGCTGCATTCGTTCTGGGCTCTAAGCCTGTCAAACTGGAAAATCTTGATCTTGTGAACTGCAAGATGGTCATGACACGTGGCCACGAAGTGGTTTCTCAAGGCGTGGGTAAAGCATGTCTGGCAAATCCATTAAATGCTGCGGTATGGCTGGCAGACGAAATGGTACGCCGTGGCCGTCCATTATTAAAAGGCGACATCATTTTGACTGGTGCTTTGGGTCCAATGGTCGTGGCTCAGCCGGGCGATGAATTCAAAGTTGAAATTGAAGGCTTTGGTTCAGTAACAGCTGCTTTTGCTGCTGAATAAGGGAATACAAGAGAGTACGTTCATGAAAAAGATTAAATGTGCATTGATCGGTCCAGGTAACATTGGTACTGACTTGCTTTATAAACTGCAACGCAGCGAATGGTTAGAGCCAGTATGGATGGTGGGGATCGACCCAACTTCTGAAGGTCTTGCTCGTGCAGCGAAAATGGGCCTGAAAACTACGGCTGAAGGCGTAGACGGTCTGCTTCCTCATGTTGTTGAAGACGATATCAAAATTGCATTTGATGCAACTTCTGCTTATGTACATGCTGAAAACAGCCGTAAGCTGAACGAGCTTGGCGTGTTAATGATTGACTTGACTCCTGCTGCAATCGGCCCTTACTGCGTACCACCAGTGAACCTTGAAGCTTTACTTGAACAAGGCGAAGTGCCAAACGTGAATATGGTAACTTGTGGTGGTCAGGCAACGATTCCTATGGTTGCAGCGATTTCTCGCGTTCAACCTGTGAACTATGGCGAAATCATCGCGACTGTATCCACTAAATCAGTAGGTCCTGGTACTCGTAAAAACATCGACGAATTCACGCGTACTACTGCTGGTGCGATTGAAAAAGTGGGTGGTGCAAAACAAGGTAAAGCGATCATCATCATTAACCCTGCTGAGCCACCACTGATGATGCGCGACACTGTTCACTGTCTAGTTGAAGGTGAATCAGATCAAGCGGCAATCACTGAATCTGTACACGCGATGATCAAAGAAGTTCAGAAATACGTACCAGGTTACAAACTGGTGAACGGTCCTGTATTTGATGGCAACCGCGTATCGATCTTCCTTGAAGTTGAAGGTCTGGGTGACTTCCTGCCTAAATATGCAGGTAACCTCGACATTATGACTGCAGCAGCTGCACGTACCGCAGAAATGTTCGCGGAACGTGTTTTAAATGCAGTTGAAGCTTAAGGAGCACCTTCATGTCTAAGATTATTATTAATGATATGACTTTACGTGATGGTATGCATCCAATGCGCCATCAAACTACACCTGAGCAAATGGTTGCGATTGCAACTGCTTTGGATGATGCAGGTGTACCTTTAATCGAAGTCACACACGGTGACGGCCTTGGCGGTAACTCTGTAAACTACGGTTTCGCAGCTGCAACTGATGAAGAATACCTGAAAGCAGTGATTCCAAACCTGAAACAGGCGAAAGTATCTGCGCTGTTATTGCCAGGTATTGGAACAGTTGATCATTTGAAAATGGCGCATGATGTAGGTGTGGCAACCATTCGTGTGGCGACACATTCGACTGAAGGAGATGTTTCTGAACAGCACATTACTGCAGCGCGTAAAATGGGTATGGACACTGTGGGCTTCTTGATGATGGCACATATGGCTTCTCCAGAAAAACTGCTCGAAGAAGCACAAAAAATGGTGTCATACGGTGCAAACTGTATCTATGTGACTGACTCGGCGGGTTACATGCTTCCGCAAGACGTGACTGACCGTGTAGGTATCTTACGTGCTAACCTGGATTCAGACATCGAAATCGGTTTCCATGGTCACCATAACCTAGGTATGGGTGTTGCCAACTCTGTTTCAGCGGTTCAAGCCGGTGCAACACGTGTTGACTTGGCATCTGCCGGTCTAGGTGCTGGTGCAGGTAATACGCCACTTGAACTGTTTGTTGCGGTTGCAAATCGTATGCAAATGGAAACTGGTGTTGACCTGTTTAAAGTACAAGACGTTGCAGAAGATCTGATCATTCCAATGATGACTCATCAGATCCGTGCTGACCGTGATGCTGCAACTTTAGGTTATGCGGGTGTTTATTCTTCATTCCTGCTGTTTGCTAAACGTGCTGAAGCAAAATATGGCGTATCTGCTCGTGAAATTCTGCTTGAGCTTGGTCGTCGTGGTACTGTTGGCGGTCAGGAAGATATGATTGAAGATTTGGCATTGACTATGTCTAAAGCGAAAGAGCTTCAAGCTTAATAGTTAAAAGCTAAATTTTTTAAAAAAAAGCGTCCGAAAGGGCGCTTTTTATTTATTGGAATAAAATAGACTTCTTGCGTTAGTCAAAATTTAAACAGCCCAAAGCTACATTTTATAAGGTTTTAGCTAATTCAAAAATTAGGTAAAACGATACTTTCGCAAGAGGTCTAATGAATAAGATATTAAAATGATGGAATAAGATATTTTAATTATTACTATTTATTTTAAGAAAATAATCATGCACATTTCCTTAAACATAAAAACGATAAATAAAAAGTTATTTTTAAATTATAAAAAAATAATAGACTTCTTGCGTTAGTTAAAATTTAAACAGCCTAAAGCTACAATTTATAAGGTTTTAGCCAATTCAAAAATTAGGTAAAACGATACTTTCGCAAGAGGTCTAATGGCTATTTATATAAGAGAAAACATGGATTTATATTGATTATCTGGTTAATTTTTTATTTTAGTTAATTGTTTATAAATATAAGTCTTTTTCAAATTTCAGCATACTTATTCTATCTATAGAGATTAATAGAAAAATTTTAATACTGTAGTCGGATTTTTAAAAAAACTAGAGTTGAGCATGATAGCGGCATAGCTTAATTTGATTACTAGGAATAAGCCATGCGTCGTCAAAACTTATGGATAGCAATGCTTGCTGCAATAGCAAGTTTAGGAACAACTGCAGCGAATGCAGACTTTATTGACGACAGCAATGTTCAACTCAAATTTAAAAACTTTTATCTAGACCGTCAGTATCAAGATGACTATTCATCACGTAACTGGGGTTCTTGGTCACAAGGGATTACTCTAGATGCCAAATCTGGTTACCATGATATCGGTGCTGGTGTTGAGGTCGGTGTTGATGTATTAGTTCAACATGCAGTCAAACTTAAAGGTCGTGATCAGAATCCGGATTGGGTTTTACCGCATGATGGCCAAGAATCAAAGGATCATTTTGGAAAAGTTGGTGCAACCTTAAAAGCTAAGGTTTCGGAAACTGAACTGAAAGTAGGTGAATTATTACCTGTGTCGCCAGTTCTAGTGTTTGATCCATCACGTCAATTGTTAACAACTTATAGCGGTGCCTGGTTAGAATCTAAGGATATTCTGGAAGATACTAAATTCACTGTGGCTTACATTGATAAGATTAACAATCGTTATGATAATCAATTCCGTGATTTAACTAAATTTAATCCACCACAATTTGATAATGGCGCTGAATCAGATGGTATGTGGATTGTTGGTGTAGATCATCAACTAACAAAAGAGTTGGGTGCAAGTTATTGGTATGCAGATGTTCAAGATATCTACCAACAGCATTACTTAGGTATGAATTACAAAACTGCGCTCGGTGAAAAAACCAAATTAGATAGCCATGTGCGTTATTTTGATAACTCGGAGTCAGGTGACAAACTGTATGGTGAGATTGATAATCAGGCACTGTCAGTAGGGGCAAAAGTTAATCATGG
Organism: Acinetobacter variabilis; assembly: GCF_000369625.1. Classification (GTDB taxonomy): domain Bacteria; phylum Pseudomonadota; class Gammaproteobacteria; order Pseudomonadales; family Moraxellaceae; genus Acinetobacter; species Acinetobacter variabilis. The sequence goes on along the minus strand of NZ_KB850111.1, from coordinate 235,871 downwards.
TGCGCATACTGTAGGTCTGGGTTATCAGCAAATGTTTGGTGCTACTGCATTTCCAACACTTGGTGGCTGGGTGCCGCAGCCTTATCTGGTGAACTGGGGCGTTGCAACCTTTACTGCACCAGAAGAAAAGTCATGGAATGTTTCTTATGGCTATGACTTCTCTGAAATGGGTGCCAAAGGATTAAACGCAACTGCAGTTTATTTCAAAGGTTATGATGCTAAATCAGGTGATCAAAACTTTAATACTGATGAGCTAAATCTGATTGCGAATTACACTGTTCCAGAGGGTAAGTTAAAAGGTTTAGGCATCCAAGCGATGTATATTGATGTAAATTTTGCAAATCCTACTAAACCAGATCTTCAGGAATACCGCGTAGCGACAACTTATACTCATAAATTCTAATTTAAGCGCATTTTAAGAGCAGTCAGTATTCTGGCTGCTTTTTTTGAGTTGAGAATCTAGTCAAAACCTTAAATTAAACAGTGTTTTAAATTTAAAATAATTAGTTAAAACAAATACTTAAATAATATATTTTTTGTAGTATGCAAGCGTAATTTTATATCAGTTGAAGACAGTAGAGCGGTTAATATAAGACTGTAAAAAGATCATTTTTAATGAGTCAACTTGACGTCGAGTTCTCGTCATCGAGGAACACGCAAGCAAGAAACTGTAAGAGGAATCATGATGAGCACTGTTCAAATCCCTGATTATAAAACAGATCCTTTCTTCGGCTTAGAAGACAAATGGATTGAAACTGCAGAAGGTGAGTTGACTCACTACCATGAAATTGGTGAGGGTACGCCTATTCTGTTCCTGCACGGTTCAGGTACGGGTGTGTCTGCTGCTGCAAACTGGTGGTTAAACCTGCCTTCAATTGGTGAACAAGCACGTTGTATCGCAATCGATACCATTGGTTATGGTCAAACTGTGGTTGCACCAGGTACTGCTTATGGTATTCGTGCATGGGTGGATCATGCCGTACGTACTCTAGATGCTTTAGGTATCGAAAAAACCTGGTTAGTGGGTAACTCTCTGGGTGGCTGGTTGGCATTCCAGATGGCACTTGATTATTCTGAACGTGTTCTAGGTATCGTATCTATGGGTACTGGCGGTGCAAAACAGACTGCTGCGCTGAAAGCACACGCAAACCCTGTTCTGACTGAAGAGGGTATCAAGAAAACCCTGTCTATGTTCGTGGTGAACAAAGACCTGATCACTGACGAACTGGTTAAAGTACGTTTTGCTTCTGCTGCAAATGACTATGCATCAAACCGTTTGATGGATGTAGTGGGCGCACGTGACCGTGACCGTTTCGAATTCCCGTTAGACTTCGAAAAAATGAAAGACATCACTGTACCTGTATTATTGATTCATGGTACTCAAGACGTGGTGATTCCGGTTTCTCGTACTTGGGATATCCTGAACATCGTGCCAAATGCTGATGCACACATCTTCAGTCAATGTGGTCATTGGTCTCAAGTTGAAAAATCAGATGAGTTCAACACTGTGATCAAAAACTACCTGGCTGTACACGGCGTAAAATAAGTCGTACTCAGTTTAAAAAAGGATGGCTTCGTTCATCCTTTTTTCTTTCTAAAATATTAGATTTACAGCTGCCAAATGAACACCATTTCATTCAGTGAATTTTTTAAACATTTTTAATGCTTTTTAGCTATTAATCAGAATTTCAAAAATTAAAATGGGCCTTAGACTTCTTATTAGACTTAAGTTGTAAAAGAAGCCTAATTTGAGCAAAAATTAAACCTAATAAGCCATGGTCGGAGATGTTGGAAGCCAAGCTAGATGTGGTCTGTTATAGGAAAAATGAATATAAAATGAAATTTTGATTAGAAAAAATAAAAACAAAAAAGCACACGTATTCTCAGAGGAAATTACGTGTGCTGCTATAAGAATAGAAAATTAATGTGGTTCGTCGCGGTTAATGTCTAGGTAGAATACGCGAGTCAGAAGTTCCAGGAACTTCTTCACTGCGACTGAATTAGTATCCTTGCGATAGCTAACATACAGATTTAAAAAGGGAAGTTCTACATCCAGCGGGCGGATCACGGTATTGTTCATGGTCAATGGTGCGATATAGCCTGGCAGGATGGTACAGCCCAAGCCCATACCAATCGAGTTGATATTGAACAGAATATTATCCGCCTTTTGGACAACATTAAATTCAATTCCGTTGGCTTTGGCAAAATCCAGAATAGTATGATGCAGGGTCTGTGACTGTTCTGCAGATGGAATAATAAAATCTATACCATTCAGTAATTTAACTGGAATTCGATCGTATTTTGCTAAAGGATGATCTTTTGGCAAAATGAAGATCAATGGCTCATGAATCACAAACTGGCTTTCGATTTCATCGCTATGGAAATTGTGACGGGTAAAGGTCAGATCCAGTTCGCCTTTCTTCAATAATCGCATTTGCTCATTATTATTCAGACTAAGCAATTCAATTTTTAAATCAGGGTTTTGCACGCGCAGATTTGGCAGGATATACGGGAAGATTTTCATCTCTGCGACAGGGACGAAACCGATGCGCAGCATTTGCTGCTTGGCTTGTGAGACCTGACGCGCCATGGCAATCGCCTTGTCGGCTTGTGCCAGCGTTAGGCGGGCCTGTTCAAGGAATACAGCACCTTCTTCGGTCAGTTCGACTTTACGCTTGGTACGGTGTAGCAGTTTGACACCGACATCCTCTTCCAAATCTTTGATTTGCTGACTAAGTGATGGCTGAGCCGTGTAAAGTTTGAGTGCTGCCTTACTGAAGTTGAGTTCTTCAGCCACAGTAATGAAGTAGCGGAGGTGTCGTAATTCCATATCATCAGTCCGTCGAGTAATCCAAAAAATGTCTTACTATAATTTCAGAAGAGTATAATCTATAAGCAACTATGTCGTGAAGATTATTTTGTCATTTAGAAAGTAAATGCCTTGGAGGGATTGATTAGTGTTTTAATATAAAAATACACGCCTAGAATAATTGCTTAAAACTATTAATCAAAACAAAAAAAATATTTCCGCAAATTCACTCAAAAATCCATCATCGTTGAAAAGTTGAGTCTATTACTTTGTGCCATATCTGGTCACAGGAGAGCTTTTCATGAGTGGAAAAATTGATGTGCGCGAAATCGACGCTTTAGTCGATGCACAAAATGGACGTATCACGCCATCTATCTATACAGATCCTGACATTTACGAATTAGAACTTGAACGTGTCTTCGGTCGTACCTGGTTATTCCTTTGCCATGAAAGTCAAATTCCTAAGGCTGGCGATTTCTTCAATACCTACATGGGTGAAGATCCAATCATCGTGGCACGCCAAAAAGACGGCTCAATCAAAGCATTCTTAAACCAATGCCGTCACCGTTCTATGCGCGTAAGCTTCGCAGACTGTGGTAACACACGTGCGTTCACTTGCCCATACCACGGCTGGTCATACGGTATTGACGGTTCTCTAAAAGACATCCCGCTTGAAGAGCGTGCTTACCCACATGGTGCATGTAAAGAGCAATGGGGTCTGGTTGAAGTTAATCGTGTGAAGTCTTACAAAGGCTTGGTATTCGCTTGTTGGGATGAAACCACACCTGACCTAGAAGAATACATGGGCGATATCGCTTGGTACCTGGACGGTGTTGTAGATCGTCGTGAAGGCGGTACTGTGATCGTGGGTGGTGTACACAAATGGGAAATCGACTGTAACTGGAAATTTGCAGCCGAACAGTTCGCATCTGACCAATACCACGCGTTGTTCTCTCACGCATCTGCAATTCAGGTGCTGGGTGCAAAACCAGACGATGAATCTTCTAAGAAATTAGGTGCTGCACAAACTGCTCGTCCAGTTTGGGAAACTGCGAAAGACGCGATCCAATACGGTTCACGCGGTCACGGTTCAGGCTTCTTCTTCACAGAGAAACCAGATGCAAACGTATGGGTGGACGGTGAAGTAGCGAACTACTTCCGTGAAACTTACGAAGAAGTGAAAGAACGCCTAGGTGAAACTCGTGCGCTTCGTTTAGCGGGTCACAACACCATGTTCCCTACATTGTCTTGGTTGAACGGTACTGCAACGCTTCGTGTATGGCACCCACGTGGTCCAAACAAAACTGAAGTTTGGGCATTCTGTATCTGTGATGCGGACGCACCAGAAGATGTACAAGCAGCATTTGAACGTTCTGCAACGCGTGCCTTTGGTCCAGCCGGTTTCCTGGAGCAAGATGACTCTGAAAACTGGATTGAGATCCAAAAAGTTTTACGTGGTTATAAAGCGCGTCAAAACAAACTCATTATGGAAATGGGTAAAGGCAACGAGAAAGTACGTGAAGATGGTATCCCGGGTATCACGAACTATATTTTCTCTGAAACTGCAGCACGTGGTATGTACCGCCGCTGGGCAGATTTATTGATTCATGAAAAATGGGAAGACGTTGAAGCTGCGGCTGACGAATATGAGAAGGAGCTTATGAAATGAGTCAAATCAGTTTAGAACTTCATCACCAAATTAGTCAGTTCCTATATCAAGAAGCCAAGCTTCTTGATGACTGGAAATTCCGCGAATGGTTAGACACGCTAGCTGAAGATATCTCTTACACGCTACGTACTACACCAAACGCTCAAACGCGTGACCGTCGTCGTTCAGTTGAACCACCTACTACCTGGGTATTCAACGATACGAAAGATCTTCTGGAACGTCGTGTTGCACGTCTGGAAACTGGTATGGCTTGGGCTGAAGAGCCTCCATCACGTACCACTCACATGGTGAGCAACGTGATTGTTGAGTCGACTGAGGTTGAAGGCGAATACGACGTGTACGTGACATATTTATTGTACCGTACGCAAAAAGAGAAAGACGTGGTTATCTACTGTGGTAAACGTCATGACAAGATCCGTAAAGTTGAAGGTGGCCTAGGCTTCCAGATTTTCAACCGTAAGATCATGCTTGACCAAGTTACCTATAACTCACATAACCTGAGTGTGTTCTTCTAATGAATAAGATTTTTGTTTGCCAAGTTGACGAATTAGACGAAGGCGAAGCATTAAAAGTGGATTGTGGCGTAAACGGTATCGATGCGCTGGCTGTATTTAACAATGGCGGTGAATTCTTCGCTATGAACGATAAATGCAGTCATGGTAATGCTTCTATGTCTGAAGGTTACCTTGAAGATGACGGTACTGTGGAATGTCCATTACATTCAGCTCGTTTCTGTTTGAAAACCGGTCAGGCACTTTGCTTACCAGCAACTGACCCAATTCAAACATTCCCAGTTGTACTTGAAGATGGTGCGTTATACGTAGAGATGGCAGGAGAGTAATCATGGGTTGGCTACAAGGCGAAGTTGCACTGATCACTGGTGGTGGTTCAGGTCTCGGTTGGGCACTCGTAGAACGTTTCCTGGAAGAGGGCGCACAAGTGGCCGTTCTTCAGCGTTCAAAAGCTAAAGTAGATGCATTAAATGAACACTTCGGTGGAAAAGTTCTTGCGATCGAAGGTGATGTAGCCAGCTATGCAGATAACGTTCGTGCTGTTCAAGCAACTGTAGAACGTTTCGGTAAACTCGATTGTTTCGTGGGTAATGCTGGTATCTGGGATCACTATGCCGATATCGTCAATACTTCAGGTGAGCAGCTGGAAAAAGCCTTTGATGAGATTATGGGGATTAACACCAAATCTCTGATTTTAGGTGCGAAAGCTGCACTGGATGAGCTCGTTAAATCTGAAGGTTCGATCATTTTCACACTGTCAAATTCTGCATTGTATTCTGCAGGTGGCGGTCCGGTTTACACTGCATCAAAACATGCGGGTGTAGGCATTATGAAAGAACTGGCTTACGAACTTGCACCTAAAGTACGAGTCAATGCCGTTGCGCCATCAGGTATGAATGTGAACATCAAAGGTGCTGCATCTTTGGGTCAGGAAAATCTTGGTCTGCTCGATGCACGTGATCCTGAGAAAATCGCCCGTGGTATGCCACTGAACTTCTTACCTGAACCTGAAGACATGACTGGTTCCTACGTGCTCTTAGCATCTCGTCAAAATAACCGCCCGCTGACTGGTGTTCTGATTAACGCAGAATGCGGCCTGGGCATCCGTGGTTTACGTCAACCACGTGCAGGTTTCTTTGATGAATAAAAATCTAGTCTGAAATGGACTTTTCGGCAGCCTGTTCTTGGCTGCCTTCCTTTTAAGGAGTCTCTCATGGCCGTTAAACTTATTTGTGCTTCGCACAGTCCTTTAATGGAATTTGCTTCACCCCAAGAAAAACGCAAAGAACAGGCTGTTCGTGAAGCGTTTGAAAAACTGGCGGCTGAAGTAAAAGCTTACGACCCAACCCTGATCATTACCTTTGGCCCTGACCATTTTAATGGTTTCTTCTATGACCTGATGCCAAGTTTCTGCGTGGGGATCCGCGCGAGGGCTGCAGGGGACTGGGACTATGGTAAAGACAATGACCACATTGATGTGCCAGAAGACAAAGCACTGGCTTTGATTCGCCGTGTACTCGATGAGGGTGTGGACGTTGCATATTCTTATCGCATGCAAGCCGACCATGGTGTGACTCAGCCCTTACATTTCCTGTGTGAAGGCAAACTTGACCGTTATCCAACGATTACAATTTTTATTAATGGCGCTGCAGCACCGATGCCAACTACCAAGCGTACCATCGCTTTAGGCCGTGCTGTGGGTCAATACATCAAGTCTTTAAACCTTGAAAACGAGCGTGTGCTTGTTTTAGGTACCGGTGGTCTGTCACATGATCCACCTACACCGCAAATGGGTGCTGTACCACCAGAAGTGGAAGAGTTCCTGATTGCAGGCCGTTATCCAACGCCTGAAGCACGTTATGCACGTCAATCCAAAATTATTGCAGTGGGTCAAAAGCTGGCAGCAGGGGATACGTCAGTTGCCGTGCCTTTGAATGCTGAATGGGATATTGCCCTGCTGGAAACCTTCAAGAATGCTGATTTTGCAACATTAGAAGCGATGACTGAAGCTGAAATCCGCCGTGATGGTGGTCGTGGTGGTCAGGAAGTCCGTTCTTGGATGGCTGCCTTCGCTGCCTTAAGCGAAATGGGTGAGTACGAAATGACAACGCACTGTTATGAAGAAATCAGTGAATGGATTGCGGGCTTCGGCATCGTATCTGCAGAGTTAAAAGGTTAAAGACATGAGCAACATCGAAACCATCGTAATTGTAGGTGCTGGCCAGGCAGGTGCAAGCGCGATTTTAGAACTTCGTGGCAACAAATACGAAGGTAAAATCATTCTGATCGGTGATGAAACGCATCTTCCTTATGAGCGTCCACCACTGTCTAAAGACGTGATTCTAAAACCTGAAGAGACCAAGATTGAAATTCTGTCAGAAGAAAAACTGGCGGAACTTGGTGTAGAAACCATTCGTGGCAATGGCGTGAAAAAAATCAACGCTGAAGTGAGAACGGTTGAACTTCAAAATGGGGACGTTGTTGCTTATGACAAACTGTTGCTTGCCACTGGCGGCGCAGCACGTCGTCTGCCAAACTTCGATGCGCTGGGTAAACACGTTTATACCTTGCGTAACCTTGAAGATTCACAAGCTTTAGTACCTGTGTTGCAATCAGGCCGTCGTATTGTCTTGATTGGGGGTGGCGTGATCGGTCTGGAACTGGCTTCTTCTGCACGTTTCAAAGAATGCCAAGTAACTGTGATCGAAATGGGGCCTATGGTCATGGGCCGTTGTTCGCCACGTATTCTGAGCGAGTTCCTGTTAGAACAACAACGTTTGGAAGGTATCGATGTTCGTCTGGAAACCAAGATTGCAGACTGCCGACTTGAACAAAATCAAGACGGTGAAGAAGTTGTGATTACCCTTGAGGGTGGTGAAGAGCTTCGTGCTGATGCTGTAGTTTATGGTATCGGTATCGTGCCAAATGCACAATTGGCTGTAGAAGCTGGCCTGGATGTTGATTTCGCGATTAAAGTGAATGAAAACTGCCAGACTTCAAATGCAGACATTTATGCGGCAGGTGATGTGGCAACTCAATTACGTGACTGTGGTAACCACCGTCGTGTCGAAACTTGGGAAAATGCCAACCTGCAAGCAGGGATCTTTGCGCGCCATGTGATGGGCATTGAGCATCCGACGCCTAATCCAGCTTGGTTCTGGACAGATCAGTTGGACATCAACTACCAGTTCGTGGGTGACATGGCGGCTGCTGAATGGCAAGTTCGTGGTGAAATCAATCCAGAGCTTCGCGCTGAATCATCATTCGTGATGTTTGGTGTGACTGATGGCGTTATTGTTGGCGGTATCACTGTAAATGCGGCAAAAGAAATGCGTCACCTGAAAAAACTGATCAGCAAGAATGCAGCGTTTGAAGCAGATAAATATTTAGATCTCAGCCAGGATCTTCGTAAACTTGTGAAGTAATCTGAGTTTACAAAAGGGCAGACCTCGGGCAACCTGGGTCTGCTTTTTTATGTCTGTCAGATTGTGCTGTCATGACCTTATATTCCATTGTGATTTGAAATGGCTTTGTGTAGGTTTGGCTTACTTTTCAAAGATGAAAAGTAACAAAAATCTTTTGCTAAACTGAGGATATATCCCTATATCCTAGTTTAGCGGCGGCGTCCCTGCCTCCATCAGTATTGTTGATTGTGAATTTGGGCGAGAAGTTAGTTCAATTCTTTCTGATTAAAATTTAATTGAGTCCTTTATGAATTCAAATTCATCTCCCATGCTGGTGACGGCAAGTATTTATGCCTTGCTGGTGCTGATCTGGGCAGCGACGCCATTGGCGATCGTCTGGAGCGTTGCAGAAGTTCATCCGATGTGGGTGCTGATCATTCGTTATTTCGGTGCTTCTGTGCTGGCTTTGGTGATCTTGGCTGCCATGCGTAATCCATTGCCATTCGATCGAACCTCAATGATGAGTTATGTAGCAGGCAGTCTAAACCTGATCGGTGCACAGTTATTTATCTATCTGGCGGCGAATTATTTGACCTCTGGATTAATGGCTTTAATTTTCGGTTTCTCACCACTGGTTGCTGGCCTGATTGGGCATGTCATCCTGAAAACTAACCACCTAATCTGGTTGCAATGGCTCGGTATGGCTGTTGCCGTCGGTGGTTTAAGTTTTGTCTTTGCGGAGTCAGCAGATAGTAAAGTGAATCCGTGGGGCGTGGTCCTGATGCTGATTAGTATGGTGTCTTATATCAGCTCGATTTTCTGGGTAAAACAGATCAATGCGCCATTAAAACCGATGTCCCAAGCCACCGGTTCTTTGATTGTCTCTTCATTGGGATCATTACTAATCATTCCTTTTATCTGGCAATCTTTCCCAACACAAATGCCAAGTATGCAGGCGCTATTCGGCTTTAGTTTTACCATGATCCTGTCTTCGATTGTGGCGATGCTGTGTTACTTCTGGCTGATTCGTCGTTTGGCAGCCTCGACAGTGTCACTCAGCAACGTGATGACACCTGTGATTGCCCTGGTGCTAGGGGCAACCTTGAACAACGAACATATTAGTTCAAATGCGTTTGTCGGAATCGTGATTGTGATGTTTGGGATCGTGATGTATTTTTGGAAAGAGTGGCGAGAGCAGTATTTTTCTAAATCCTAAGCCGTATTACTCAAATTAAAAAATATTTAGAAAGGAAGCTAGGGCTTCCTTTCTGGTTTTTGATGCAGAACCGGGTAGGGATGTCTTTTCTATCCCTTTGAGAACGGCAGATAAGCTCAAATCCAGGCTTTAAGTCAAGGATAGTCGCATCAGACACAATAAACAGTATTGCTAGCTTTGTTCAGTATACCCATCAAACCCAGAATCTGCTGCTGATGTTCCACATGGAACAGTTGCACCTGATCAAAATAACCATGCTGGATAATCTGCTGGCGAATCTTCAGGATTTGCTCGTCATTCAGAAAATGATGCGAAGCCCGGACAGATTGCTCCCACAGTTCTAGGAGCTGAGGATGCCGATCGGCAGAAGTAAGGACAATCACAGCCATGAAGTTTCCGATTAAAAATGAGAACAACAAAACAATAAACAATTTATGTCAGCAGTTTATTAAGATGCAAAGAGATAAAATGAAAAATCAAATAGATCCATCTGTTTGAGGAAAAACTAGGACAACTTTGAATGTCATCTGAATCTAATAAAATTGTGGTCTATGCAGCGTTATTTGGCAACCTCGCTATTGCACTGGTTAAATTCGTCGCAGCCTATATTACCAATAGTTCTGCGATGCTCAGTGAAGCGATTCACTCGGTGGTCGATACCCTGAATGAAATTCTGCTTCTTTACGGCATGAAAAAGGCAGAGCAGCGCCCAGATGCCCACCATCCTTTTGGCTATGGCCGTGAACTGTATTTCTGGGCCTTTATTGTGGCCTTGATGGTCTTTGCACTGGGTGCGATTGTATCCATCTATCAAGGCATCCTGCACATCATTCATCCTGAAGAAATGCAGGATCCGATGATCAACTATATTGTCCTGGGTATTGCGACTCTGTGTGAAGGATTCTCCTGGACAGTGGCTTTAAGAACCTTCCGTAAAATGAAAGGCAAGATGGGCTATTTCGAAGCCTTTAGACGTAGTAAAGATCCGACCACCTTTACCGTATTATTTGAAGATACTGCTGCGCTAGTAGGTCTTTTTATTGCCCTGATCGGGATTTTCCTGGCTCATCAACTGAATATTCCTGAACTGGATGGTGCTGCCTCTATTCTGATTGGTGTCGTGTTGGCGGTATCGGCCTGGTTACTGGCACGTGAAACCAAAGGCTTATTGCTGGGTGAAACAGCAGATCCTAGACTACGTGAAAATGTACTTAACATTGCCCAGCAGGATGCTGCGGTCTATAGCGCCAATGGTGTATTAACCGAGCAAATGGGTGCACATCAGGTAATTGCCTCCTTAAGTCTGGAATTCAAAGACGATCTGACTTCTGATGAAATTGAAGCTTGCGTTAACCGGATTGAAGCGCAGATCAAACAGCTACACCCAGAAATTATTACTCTATTTGTGAAACCTCAAACCAAAGCGGTATGGCTGGAACGGACCCAAGGTCGTATTTAAGGAAATGAAGTTTTCAGCAGATAACTTTCGTCGGATAGTCAGAAGGGCATCAAGCGTGATTACGTGAATACGGGATAAAAATTTAGGTCATGAAATCATGTACAGTCAGGTATGGAGTGAGAATTATCGGATGAATATTGATCATTCTCCTGTCTTTTTAGAAAGCAGAATGGGCACAAACTTGATCACCAGTATTTATTTTTTTAGAAGATTTTCATCGGTTTTGGTCTTTCCATTGGCTCGATGTTTTGCTAAAAATAACAAAAACATAAATGAATCTTAGGCACGTATTTCATACTATGCTGGAATACCGAAGTATATAAGTTTGTATGCGATTTAAAGAGATGCTCCGTTTGAAAATTCCAAGTGGATGCTGTCTTGCATATAACAAATAATAAATAGTGGATATTTATGCAAGATCTTTTCAAGACTAAAAAATTTCAGCTTGAGACTGAGTCCAGTTGGAAACATCTCTGGTCCAAGCCGGTATTTGATTATCTACATTCCGATCATTTTGATGGTGAGCGGTTTAAGAATCTGGAGCATCATTCGCTCGAGCAAAGTCGCTTTGACTTGTATAAATGGTTATTCACCAGAAAATCCAGCACCTGGGAAGTGAATCTGGAACAGGAACGTGCCGAGTTTTTTTCACGTCCGCGTGCCTTGCCACAAAACCGGCCGGAAGCCACTTTAGATGACTGGCAAATCTGGTTTATTGGGCATGCCACCGCTCTGATCCAGATCGGGCCGTATAATTTTCTGACTGATCCGGTCTGGTGTGAATATGCCAGTCCTTTTGCATCCCGAGGGCCACAGCGCGTTATTCCTGCTGGCATTGCCCTGGATGAGCTGCCGCATATTGATGCCGTATTGCTCAGCCATAACCATTATGATCATATGGATCTGGCGACCTTGGCCTGGCTGCATCAAACCTATCAAATGCCGATCTATACTGGCCTTGGCAATGGCTGGTACCTGCCTAAAGACTATAATGTCATTGAAATGGACTGGTGGGAAAATGCATTTTTTGAAGATATCCAGATTGTCTATTCGCCAGCACAGCACGCTTCAGGACGTGGAATGCGCGATCAGAACTGTGCGTTATGGGGCGGTTTTTCCTTATTGAATGGCAAGGATCATTGCTATTTTGCTGGGGATAGCGGTTATGCGCCGCATTTCAAGGAAATTCGAAAACGCCTTGGGCCACCACGAATTGCGCTGTTGCCGATCGGTGCCTATGAACCACGTGAATTGATGCGCAATATTCACATGAATCCGGAAGATGCTTTTCATGCCCATCAGGACTTAATGGCACGTTGTTCAATGGCGATCCATTATCGGACCTTCCAGCTCACCGATGAAGCACGTGACCAGCCTGAAAATGAACTGCAGCATATTATCCAGCATTCATCCAAGCTGATTAACCCGTTTTACTGTATTCGTGAAGGTAAACGGATTATTGTCTAAGGGCTTCTCTTTGTTCTTGTTGAATTATTTGAATGACGATAACAAAAAGCATCAGCATCGCGATATTCATTACTACAGGATTAAAGGCGGCTATAAGCTGTAAAGGGTCGGTGAGTACGATCAGCAGTAATAATCCGCCCAGTCCAGCAATATTCAAACCATGTAATAGAAGGGATCTGTTCCATTTTAAAAAGCACAAACCAAACAGTATTTCACACAACCCAGATAAGCCTACCAAGCTTTTAGCGAGCAGTAGGCTAACCCCCATATTTTGCCAGATTTGCAGTTCAGCAGTAGATTGGAACAGAATTTTTGGAACCAAGCCCTGATACAGCCAGAGTGCAGCTAAGGCAAACTGGATTGTACGCAGCGGTTGCATTAATACAGAATCAGAATTCATGGACAGCCTCTTCCAGAAAGTGGCGTTTATTTTCGAGAGAAGGAATCAGACAAGAATCAGTTTTGCCAAATAGCTTATAGCGGTTTAAAGCCACCAGACGATATAGAAAATCGCGAATAAAACGTGGAATGAAATAGCCAGCATTCATCAAAGAAAATGGAAAACCGAGATGCTGCATCACCTTCAGTAAAGCAGTAGATTCGGTATAAAGTTTGCCATCCTTAATGACTACCATGGTGGTGTAATGTTCTGTCGACATCTGGTAGTGCTTAAGCAGGGCAGTGCCCAGCTCCGATTGTGCAGAGACCAGTTTAAACTGGATTTTTTTATCGTATTTAATCAGAAACTTTGCCCAGCCATTACAAATCACACAAACCGCATCAAATAAAATGATGTCATGGCTTTGAATGATATCTTCAATATTTTTGCTCATCGTTATACTTCTTTTTTGCGATATGGCTTTGATAGTGTAGTTCTACACACATTAATATAAAACTTCTTAACAAGGATGTTCGTCACTTTAAATTCTTTGGCTCATTTGAAAATAAAAATGGGAGTGATCAACTTTTCTTAATTGGATGGCTACTACAATATTATGGCTTGGCATCAGGATTGTAGTGTTTGGTGAGTCTATCTTTAAGCTCTGTAAAAAAGCCAGTAAGGTGAAATAGCTCATAATGGAAATAGCTTGGAAAAACAAGCAGGTTAACTATAAAGCTGGAGAAGCCTTCATGAATAAGCCTACACAACCTGGCACAAGTAAATGTCCCTTCTATCAGCGCATACTGCCGCTGGTAGCTCGAATATAGACTGGTGGCCCAATGCACTGAATTTGGATATTTTGTATCAGCATGACCGCAAAACGAATCCCATGGACCCTGATTTTGACTACGCTAAAGCCTTTAGCGAACTAGATCTGGAAGCAGTTAAACAGGGAACTGATAACCTCCAGTCAGGACTGGTGGCCCGCGGACTGGGGCAGCTATATTGGCATGATGGTGCGTACCGCCTGGTATCTGGCCGGAACCTACCGTAAGCAGGATGGACGTGGGGGTGCGAATACCGGTAATCAACGTTTTGCGCCATTGAATAGCTGGCCAGATAACGTCAATACCGACAAAGGCCGCCGTCTGTTATGGCCAGTGAAAAAGAAATATGGCAATAAAATTTCTTGGGGAGATTTGATTATTCTGGCTGGTACGGTCGCATATGAGGTGGCTGGGTTAAAAACCTTTGGTTATGCCGGTGGGCGTGAAGATATCTGGCATCCAGAAAAAGATATTTATTGGGGTGCAGAGCATAAATGGCTGGATGCGACCCGCGAACGTTATGACAATAAAGAAGACCGGAATACGCTGGAAAATCCTCTTGCTGCAGTACAAATGGGACTGGTTTATGTCAATCCGGAAGGGGTGGACGGCAAACCGGATCCGTTAAAAACCGCACAGGATATGCGTACCACCTTCGACCGTATGGCCATGAATGATGAAGAAACCGTCGCTCTGACGGCAGGTGGACATACCGTCGGGAAAGCACATGGAAATGGTAAGGCTGATGTACTTGGACCGGAGCCAGAAGCTGCACCACTCGAATTACAGGGTTTGGGCTGGAATAACCTGGAAGAAACCGGTAATGCCGCCTATACCATGGTAAGTGGTCTGGAAGGTGCTTGGACGACTAACCCGAACCGCTGGGACAATGAATTCTTTTATCTGCTGCTGAACTATGACTGGGAGCTAAAAAAGAGCCCGGCCAGCGCATGGCAATGGGAGCCGATTAATATTAAAGAAGAAGATCGCCCATTGGATGCGCATATGACCAATGTGCGCCGTAATCCGATCATGACCGATGCCGATATGGCGCTGAAAATCGACCCGGGGTATCGGGAAATTTCCGAAAAATTCTATCGTGATCCGGAGTATTTTTCCGAAACTTTTGCCCGTGCCTAGTACAAATTGACCCATCGTGATTTAGGGCCGAAATCTCGTTATCTGGGGCCGGATGTACCGGAAGAAGACCTGATCTGGCAAGATCCAATTCCATCAGTAGATTACACCTTAAATGAGAGCGAAATTGCGGACCTGAAAGAAAAACTGCTGGATAGCGGCTTGAGTCGCTTTGAGCTGATCAATACCGCTTGGGACAGTGCACGGACTTATCGTGGTGGGGCCAATGGTGCCCGTATTCGTTTACAGCCACAACGTGAATGGGTGGGCAATGAACCGGAGCGCTTGAATAAAGTGCTGAACAAACTTGAAGAAATTCAGGCAGGTCTGGAGAAAAAAGTCAGTATCGCTGACCTGATTGTACTGGGCGGATCGGCCGCAGTAGAAAAAGCAGCACAGGAAGCTAGGGTAGATATTCAGGTGCCATTTATTCCAGGCCGGGGAGATGCGACTCAGGAACAAACCGATGTCTATTCATTTAAAGATCTGGAACCGTTGCATGATGGCTACCGTAACTGGTTAAAACAGAACTACTCCGCTCAGCCAGAAGAAATGCTGGTCGATCGTACTCAATTGATGGGACTTACAGCACCAGAAATGACAGTATTAATTGGTGGAATGCGGGTCCTAGGTGCTAATCATGGTGGAAGCAAGCATGTCGTACTGACTGATCGGGTCGGTGTATTGAGCAATGATTTCTTTGTGAACCTGATGGATATGAATAATGTCTGGGTGCCGGTAGAAGAAAACCTTCACGAAATCCGTGACCGTCAAACGCATGACCTGAAATGGACTGCAACCCGTGTCGATCTGGTCTTCGGTTCTAACTCAATTTTACGTGCCTATTCTGAAGTCTATGCTCAGGATGACAATAAGGAAAAATTTGTAAGTGACTTTGTCAAAGCCTGGACCAAAGTCATGAACGCTGACCGTTATGATGTTAAACATCAACGTGAAGCCGCTTAAATTGAACTGCAATTCATATTCCTGATGCTTTAATTTAACACCAATAAAAAAACCACCCTCGGGTGGTTTTTTTTATTCGCTCAGTTCAAGCTGAAAAACTTAGAGAAAGCTTGGTAGGCCTTTGGCTGGATCAGTTGCTCGAGCCATCTGGGCATCAGCTACGCTCATCCCAAGAGCTTGGGCAACACCTTCACCATAGGCTGGATCACAAGCATAACAGTTACGGATATGACGGTACTTGATGAAATCAAGCGCATCACCCATTGCGGCTGCGGTATTGTTAAATAGAGCCTGTTTCTGCTCATCATTCATCAGGTTGAACAGGGCACGTGGCTGGCTGAAGTAGTCATTATCATCTTTGCGATAATCCCAGAAATCTGCATCACCCGTGATTTTGAGTGGTGGCTCTCTGAATTCTGGCTGTTCCTGCCACTGGCTGAAACTGTTCGGCTCATAATGCGGCAATGAACCATAGTTGCCGTCCATACGGCCCAAACCATCACGATGATTTGAATGTACCGGACAACGTGCAGCATTGACCGGAATCTGGGCATGATTCACGCCCACGCGGTAACGTGCAGCATCAGCATAGTTGACTAAGCGTGCCTGTAGCATACGATCCGGTGAGTAACTAATGCCTGGTACCAGATTGCTTGGCGCAAAAGCTGCTTGTTCTACGTCCTGGAAATAGTTTTCCGGATTACGGTTGAGTTCGAATTCACCTACTTCAATCAGCGGATAATCACCTTTCGGCCAGACTTTGGTCAGGTCAAACGGATGATAAGGCACTTTCTCGGCATCGGTTTCAGGCATGATCTGAACGTACATTTTCCATTTCGGATAATCACCACGTTCAATCGCATCAAACAGGTCAGTCTGGCTGCTTTCACGGTCTTTAGCAATTAGCTCTGCTGCCTCAGCATCAGTCAGATTTTTGATGCCTTGCTGGGTACGCATATGGAATTTTACCCAGAAGCGTTCATTTTGGGCATTGATAAAACTGTAGGTATGACTGCCGAAACCGTGCATATGACGGTAACCAGCCGGAATCCCACGATCCGACATTACAATGGTGACCTGATGTAGAGCTTCCGGCAATAAAGTCCAGAAATCCCAGTTATTGGTGGCGCTACGCTTATTGGTTTTCGGATCGCGTTTTACTGCTTTGTTTAAGTCAGGGAATTTGCGTGGATCACGCAGGAAGAATACCGGCGTATTGTTACCGACTAGGTCCCAGTTACCTTCTTCAGTATAGAACTTCAGGGCAAAACCACGAATGTCACGTTCTGCATCAGCTGCACCGCGTTCACCAGCGACGGTCGAAAAACGGGCAAATATTTCGGTTTTTTTGCCAACTTCCGAGAAAATTTTTGCACGGGTGTACTCAGTAATGTCACTGGTCACAGTAAAAGTACCAAATGCACCTGAACCTTTTGCGTGCATACGGCGCTCAGGAATCACTTCACGAACAAAGTTAGCCAGTTTTTCATTCAGCCATAAATCCTGAGCAAGTAAAGGTCCACGCGCACCTGCCGTCATACTGTTCTGGTTGTCGACCACAGGCGCACCAGCTTCAGTGGTCAGGTGGGTGACAGGGCATTTTTTAAAATCTTGGCTCATCTTTCCTCTCCAAGTTTTGAATATCTTGTGTCGTTTATCTAGTATTCATAAAATATTGAAATATATGCTAATCAGATCAGGTTTCACTATATTTACAATATCTTTAAATAAAGGGTGTGACAGCACAAAATAGAATTCAGGATATAATTGAGTGAGCTCACTCAAAAAATATTTTTAAAGTTAATAAAGTTTAAAATATTGAAAATTAAATGGTTACTCTTAAAAAGTAATGGGTTTTCCACTCTCTGACAATATCAAATTCTATATATTTTGAATAACTCGAATAATGAATGGGATTAAACGAAAATAACAATATCTAAGTCCATAATATGTTTTTATCAAAGGATAAAAATAATAAGTGAAAAGTGGTATTTAAAATGAATTTTATAACTGTTTTATTTTAAATGGTTTTTTAATTGAGTTTTGTTTGGCTGAAGAAACCCATAACAATAATGAATGGAATAAGGGTATTTTCTGGTTATAGCTCGCATTGTTGCATACAGAAAATCCTAGCTAAATGGGCTTTATTTTTAAAAAAGCATTGGCAAATATGCTTGAAAATTAGTCAGTCAGCCCTATAATTATCTCACTCCTTCCTCCAAGTCACATAGAGAGCAAAATGGCCAAGAAAAAAACAGCCAAGCAGGTGGTGATCCACAATTTTGTGGCAAAACACATGCATGAAGTCAACAAAAGCCAGGTTTTTGTAGACCGGAAGAAAAATGCAAAACGTGGTTATACCAAGCACAAACAAGGGCGATATCAACAAGATGATCGCCCTTTTTTATGGGCGGCTTAGGGCGGCCAGGAAGACGTAGATCTGTTTTGGGCAGAAGCTGATTTTAAGGGATTCTGTCAGGTATAGTTAAAAGATGAATTTCTTTTCGAAGAATGCGGTGAAGTCCTCCGGGTGGTTGAAGAAGCTTCTTCGGGAAACATATTTTGAAAAAAACGAGGCAGGGTCGCAGAACTCGAAGATCTATTTCGATCAGCATCAGCCATAGGCCGAGTCTGCTGAAAACTGGCAAATTTTCCTAGCTGTTGCCGATACAGTTTTGCCGCAATGACCGATGGATCATTCTTGCCTAAACGCCGTTGCTGGCTACGAGAAATTTCAATTCCCCATAAGGGACAGGCTTTAGGACGTTCAGTTTCACGGATATACTGGTGACTGGTACTTGTATTATTACGACCACCAGAAGATGTATATCTGGATTTTTGCGAACGTAAGGCCGGTGCAATAATAAAATAAAATGCTGCAGCCAGCATAAGCAGGATAAGTACAAATTCCATAAGTACCTCGACTGATGCAGAGGAACCTGGAAAAGTTCCTCCTTAAGCGCTGACCATACGGGTGGTGGATTTCACCATATCTCCTAAACCATGTGTTCTAAAATAATGCTCCATCCAGCTTTTTACCATGAGTGGATTGTCCAGTTTTAGTACATGTTTGAGTAATTCCTGTGCATCCGGCATCGGTACATGACAGATCGTTTTTCGGACTCTCAAAATATTGCTAGAACTCATGGACAAGGTATTAAATCCCATGGCCATTAATAGTACGGCCGATAGAGGATCACCAGCCATTTCACCACAGATACTGATCGGTTTGTTATTACGGTGACAATCCTCTACCAGACGGGTCAGAGCACGCAGAATCGCTGGATGCAAATGTGAATAGACATTGGCCACACGTGGGTTATTACGGTCGACAGCAAGTAAATATTGGGTCAAATCGTTAGAACCGACCGAGAAGAAATCAACCAGTTCAGAAAACTCATCAATCTGATGCAGTACGCTCGGCACTTCCACCATAATCCCGATTTGCGGCTTGGTAATTTTGACCTGTTCTTCTTCCTGAACGGCATGATGATCACGTTCTAACAGATACAGTGCTTCTTCAACTTCACTGACACTGGTCACCATCGGCAACAGGATATGCAGATTGTTCAGACCGATACTGGCTTTCAGCATGGCGCGAATTTGTGAAGAGAAGATTTCAGGATGATCCAGCGTAAAACGAATTCCGCGCCAGCCCAATGCTGAATTTTCTTCCTTAATCGAGAAATATGGCAGGTCTTTATCTGCACCAATATCCAGCGTTCGCATGACTACCGGTTTATTGGCAAAGTGACTCAGTTGCTGCCGGTAAATGGCACGTTGTTCCTCTTCTCCCGGGAAGCGGTCACGTAGCATGAACGGGATTTCCGAACGGTATAGGCCAACACCTTTGGCACCACGCTGTACACCACGAACCACATCAATCATCAGGCCGGTATTTACAAACAGACGTACAGCGGTACCATCTGGCGTAATTGCATCTTTGGTCTCGTATTGACGTAGATCTTTGGCAATCTGTTCTTCTTCTTTCTGAATTTCTTTATAGCGGGTACGCAGACGACGTGGTGGATTGATAAAGATACGGCCCTGATGCGCATCGACAATCATCTCGACGTCATCCAGAGTATTGATGGGCAGTTCAGTCACACCCACGACAGTCGGAATACCGAGTGCGCGTGCCACAATCACCATGTGCGAATTCATGGCACCTTCAGTGGTGACAATCGCGGCAATCTTATCAACAGGCAGTTCCACCAGTGCAGCCGTTGAAATTTCTTCACCAATCAGGATGCTTTCATCGGTCAGTTCGCGATGGCTTTCATCGGCTTCCTGCAACTTGGCCAGAATACGACGTCCCAGATCTTTTAGATCAGCGACACGTTCACGCAGGTAATCATCCTCCATCTGGACAAACTGCGCCACATGGTTATCAATCACGATGCGAACCGCACCTTGTGCCCAGTGACCATCACGAATCAATGCTTTAATTTCTGATGGCAGGGCATTTTCATCCAGCATACGCAGGAATACACTGAACAAAGCACGTTCTTCGGCCATCAGCGCATCCTGCATTTTGTCATCCAGGAACTGAATTTCTTCACGCACCGAATTTAAAGCATTATCTAGCAAAGCCAGTTCTTCGCTAATATTATCTGCTTCACGATCCGGAACAGCGCCTAGATCTGCAGGGGGATAAAGCACAATGGCGCGACCAAGTGCGATCCCGCCAGAACCGGATACGCCCTGGAAGGTTTTATATGCCGGTAAATTATTTGGTTTTCGGAATACATCAATATTGCCGACTGCATGTGCATGAGCGATTACGCCCGAAAGCTGAGCACATAGCGTAACCAGGAAAGATTCGGCTGCTTCACTAAAATCCTGGGATTCTTGATTTTGGACAACCAGTACGCCCATGACTTTACGGCGGTACATGACCGGAACGCCCAGAAAGGAATTATAAATTTCTTCGCCCGTTTCCGGTAAATACAGAAAACGATCATGCTTAGGGGCATTGTCGAGGTTAACGATTTCCTCACGCTGACCGACCAGACCAACCAGGCCTTCACCGGTATGTAGAGAAACATGACCGACAGCTTCGGGCTTCAGGCCTTTAGATGCCATTAATAGATAACGCTGGTTGCGTTCATCGAGCAGATAAATGGAGCAAACATCCACATGCATGGCCTCAGCGACCTGATTGACCATAATATCGAGTGATTCATGCAAACTGGTAGACGCATTAATCTCTTGGACAATGCGTCTCAGGGTATCCAGTTGCATATTCGACATGGGTGCTGCTCCGTATTTTTTTAGAAGTCCGGTAATTTAGTTTATTTATAACAATAGCCGAGCAAAAAATCTGCACATGCACGCGATTTTTTTAAGGTTTTTGTTGTGGTAATTGCTGACAGAGTTCAATCATGGCCTTGCGATAAACATCGCGTTTAAAATTCACCACTTGGCCTAATGGATACCAGTAACTGACCCATTGCCATTGATCAAATTCGGGCGGATCGGACAGATCAAGCTGAATGTTCTGTACGGGTGCCGTCAGTTTGAGTAAAAACCACTTCTGTTTTTGACCGATACATACCGGATCTGAATCCGTGCGAATGTATCGATACGGCAAACGATAACGCAACCATCCTTTGGTCTGCGCGATAATCTGGACGTGTTCAGGCAGTAAGCCAACTTCTTCTCTCAGCTCACGATAAAGTGCCTGCTCAGGGGTTTCTCCATATTGGATACCTCCTTGTGGAAATTGCCATGCATTATGACCAATGCGTTTTGCCCATAAAACCTGTCCAGCATCGTTTGCCAAAATGATCCCGACATTCGGTCGGAAACCTTCTGAGTCGATCATTTGGCTACCTAAAATTGTTTAATTTATGCCTTTGCTTTCGGGGAATATTATTTCTTTATCCAACTCGAAAAAAAGCAAAGTTTAAAAATGTTAAAATTGCTATGATCTTAACGAATTTCTATCGACTAGCGGAGATAGATTTACAATTTTTTTCTTAAATTTCAGTTTTTACGAGTATTTTCATGAAATTGGCGCTATTTGATCTCGATCACACCCTGTTAAACACCGATTCGGATCATTCCTGGGGGGAATTCCTGGTCAATGAAGGCCTGGTGGATCCCGTTCATCACCGCGCCATGAATGACAAGTTCTATGAGGACTATAAAAAGGGTCAACTGGATCCTTATGCCTATAATGAATTTGTATTCCAGTTTTTGACTCAACATGACCATGATTATCTGACCGAATTACATCAACTGTTCATGCAAAAAGTCATTCGCCCACAGATGCGTCCGGAAGGTTTTAAAGCGATTCAGCGCCATAAAGATGCAGGGCATGAAATTGTCGGCATTACTGCAACTTCGGACTTTATTACTGCACCGATTTTCCGTGAGTTTGGGATTACTGAAATTATTGCCACCAATGCTGAAGTCATTGACGGTAAATATACCGGTAAGGTGACCAATATCGCCTGCTATCAGCAAGGTAAACTGACCCGTCTGGAACAATGGCTGGCTGGTCGTGAGGTGACCGAGTCTTGGGCCTATTCAGATTCAATCAATGACCGTTTTCTGCTGGAACATGCAGATCATGCCATTGCTGTGAATCCGGATGATCGTCTGGAAGCACTGGCTAAAGAACAGGGCTGGGAAATTCAGAACTGGTCGATTTAAGTAATTCTTTCGATTTAATCAGGCACAACTTTGGTTGTGCTTTTTTATAAGCAGAAGAGGCTACTTTTTGACATGCCTGTTGCTGCATAAACATGCTATGCTCAGAGCAAATAAAGCAAGTCGACAATAACGATAGCAAGCGCCGAGGTAATGAAAATGACCCAAGTTAGACCGCGTATGACTCATCTATTTGCACAGTTAGGTCTGGATTCAAGTGCAGAAGGGATTGCCCAATTTATTCATGAGCATCAATTACCCAAAGATGTAAACCTGATGGAGGCGCCGTACTGGTCAGATGCGCAGCGCCAGTTCCTGGCTGAAAAAATTGCTTCAGATGGAGAATGGGCCATTGTGGTAGATCAGCTCAATGAATCTCTGCACGAGGATGCCACTAGCGGAATTGAGTAGTGAACAAAAAGCCAATCAGTTGATTGGCTTTTTCATTTGGGTATTACTGTGTTCGTTTCCATAAAGTTACTTGGGACAGGGTATGTTGATATTTACGCGCTGTTTCCCGAATCACAAAAGGCACATCCACAGGTTCGTCTAGCATTTCAAAATGTGAACTAAGTAAAGCCTTGATGCCCTCTAAGGTACTCAGGTTTTCTCCTGCCTGCTTAAATCCGCCGATCCATTCACTGCGTGCTGTATGTTCTTCCAGCCAGGTATAAGGCGAGGCCAGCATCAAAATGCCGCCCATATTCAGGCGCTTATGAATCTCACTCAGAAAAGCTTTAGGATGATGCAGACGATCAATCAGGTTAGCTGCCAGAATAAAATCATAATCTGTAAACTGAGGTTTCAGGTTGCAGGCATCGGCCTGATAAAACTCGACCTTATTGGCAGCCTGCTCAAGTCCAAGTTCTGCCAGTGAGCAGGATTTATATTCCACCAGTTCGCCCTCAACAGGAATGCTATAGCGCAGGGTCTCTCCTTGGGCCAGTACTACGCCTTGCTGAATAAAACGGGCAGAAAAATCTAGACCGGTGACCTGATCAAAATCTTGAGCCAGTTCAAAGCTGGCACGTCCAGTCGCACACCCGATATCCAGTGCTTTATGGCATGGAATGTTCTGAAAATAAGGACGGGCTAGTTTGATGAGGCTTTGTGCAAAGTTTGGAACACCGAAATATTCCGCCCCATACTGGAATTCAAGATATTGGGAAATCAGCTGATCGCTTTCATATTGCGAGTGAAACTGCAGTGATGTCTCTTCCGCGGCAACATAGCGAAAACCGGCATGCTGGAAAAAATGTCGCCGGAATGCATAGCGTGAACTGTGCAGGGCTTCATTACCGGCCGAAATCCAGGAACCGCCTTTAATCAGATGATGTTGGCCATCGAAGGTAGGGGTACTAAAATCATCATAGAAGGGATGGACTTGAAAGCCTTCGAAAGGATAAATCGGGGTCTCGGTCCATTGCCAGACATTGCCCTGAACATCATAAAAATCGCCATGCTGAAAATGATCCACCGGACAAGAGCTAGGGCCATATTTTAATTCAATATTGGCTTGCTCAGGACTTGGTAATTTGGGATCCAGTCCTGAAACTGCATACAGTCGATACCATTCATCTTCAGTTGGCAGGCGAATGGACTCTCCGGTCTGTACTGATTTCCAGTTACAGAAAGCCTTGGCTTCATGATAATTCACTTCGACTGGCCAGTCCCAAGGCATCGGAACTTCTTCCAGCATCAGTCTTAAGGACCAACCCAGTTCAGTTTTGATCCAGAAGGTAGGATGTGTGGCTTGAGAAAATGCCAACCATTGCTGGCCTTCTTCAGTCCAGTAGTTAGCTGTCTGATAACCCTCTGCTTCCACAAAGGCTAAAAACTCCTGATTGGATACCAGATATTTAGAGGCTTCGAATTCTTCAATTTCGGCATGATGGTGGCCGTATTCATTGTCCCAGCCATAAAAAGCATGTTCGAAATTTTTATGTAAATTGACCTGACCTGCCGGTACCTTTACCAGACTATTTTCAGGTGCAATACCGGTAATGACATTGGCACGCCACTGCGGATGATTTTGTACATAACGTAACTGATGCTGGCGGATTAAAACCGAAGACGTTTCCAGATGAATCCGTTCATGCTCAATGCCCATGATGATGGTCCACCAGGGATTGTGCCAGTTTAGTGGAAGTTGTAGCGGCGCATGTTCTATCACTTTCAAGACCAGGGCACGTACCTGATGCCGGTAATCACGTACCGCTTGAATGCTAGGCCAGTGATAGTTCTGTTCATCCAGATCATCCCAGCTCATTTCATCTACACCAATCGCAAATATGCTTTCCATATGCGGATTTAAACGTTCCGGAATCAGTTGAGCCAGCAACAGCTTATTGATAAAAAAAGTGGCAGTATGACCAAAATAAAAGATCAGTGGATGACGTAAGGCAATCGGTTTGACATAAAAGGCTTCTTCATTCTTCAGACAGTCAAACAGTTGCTCATAGGTGTCAAAGGTATTTAGAAAATAATTACGTAATACGGCACGCGTCGTCGGTTCATCTTCAAAATCAAGGTTGGGAGTAGGCTGTAGCGTTGGTTTAAGCGGTTTCCATAAACCCATTTCTTCGAGCAGGTCATGAGAAGAAGATAATAAAGTTTTGGAATCAGAAGATTTGATCTGCATTCTGTGCTTCCTTGAGTACGTTTTAATTTTTCATCTTCAGGAAAATGAATTTGATGCTTTTAAAAGTACTTGAAAGGAAGTGACAGATGCGATGTATTTAGGTAACAAAATGCTGCACCGATATTGATGCAGCAGAGAAATGTGAAAATTAGTTTTAAATTGACGGGCCTTGCATCAGTTGAACCAATGCTTCAGCTGCCTTGGATTGAGTACGACCCGGATGCCAGACCATACCGAGCTGACGGTTCATTTCCAGATTCAGATCCAGTTCTTGCAGGTCATGATTGACCAGGGTTTTGGGTAAGACTGACCAGCCTAAACCAATCGAAACCAGCATCCGGATGGATTCAAGCGGGTTATTGCTCATGGTCGTTTTCGGCTTGATACCCTGTTTTTCAAACTCGGCCATAGTAATCTGCGTGGTATAGGTCTGCGCAGAAGGTAGAAGGCTCGGGTAATTCACAAGATCTTCAAGAGACAGGTTTTTTTGCTGAGCCAGCGGATGGAACGGCGCTACCACAAAAACCAGAGGATCATTCCAGATGGTGACATATTTCAGACGTTCATCACCATGCGGTGGCAAGGTCAGGAAAGCCAGTTCCAGATCACCCGCCATCACCTGTTCATGTGCCTGTTCTGAATCTACAAAATGTACATCTAGCGTCACATTTGGATATTGCTGTACATATTCACGCAGATGGCTCGGTAAGTGATGCAGGCCAATATGATGACTGGTGCCAATTTTCAGTTTACCTTGTACCTGACCCTGTTCATGACTCAGGGTATAGTGAATATCACCCAGCTCGTTCAGCCAGTTTTTTACCTTAGGCAGCAGGGAATGTGCCGCATGAGTAGCCTGTACACCACGGCCCGCAGATTCAAATAATTTCACCCCGAAATATTCTTCCAGACTGTGAATACGTTTGGTCACAGCCGGTTGGGTAATAAAAAGCTGATCTGCAGCCAGAGAAATCGAACCTGTTTCCATGACTTTTACAAAGGCTTCAAAAGCTGCGAGATTCATCTTGATCACCTATAAAGTTTTTTTATGCTTAAGTTTATTATTGTAATAATTTAAGAATAAATCAAAGTAAAAATATAGAACTCTTGGTTTAATGTTGAATTAATACACATTTTTAAATGTTTTATTTTATGTCATAAAAAAAGCCACCGAGGGTAGGTGGCTAAAAGAGGAAGATCGACAAAAAATTATGCGGTGATTTCCTCATCCTGTTGCTGGCGTTTTGCTTCCCAGATTTTCTCGTGGAAGAAGAAAGCAACCGCCTGTACAGTCGGTTCTAATAAACTCAAGGCAATCGCCATGGTTAAACTGCCTGTGACAAAATAGCCCACTAACATCGCAACGGTGATGTGCATGATGTAATAGCTAAATGTCTTTTTGAACATGCGCTGATTGTTTTCTACGAAACGTTGAATATGTGCCATGTGGATCTTCCTCAAAACAGATAATTTGTGCCGATGAGGAAATAATAATAATTCTCATTTAATTTGTAAAAACGAATATTTTTAATAAAACGATCGGAAAATTAGATTTATAAAAAGAGAGCTAAACTATGATTTAATTTAAGTTTTAAAAGATTCCAAAAAGTTTTTTAACTAATAAAAATGATAAATTAGATTTATGTGAATGCAGCGATATAATCAAAATTAGCGAAAGAATTTACCCAGTCCAGTGGAGCACATCGACATGGCAGGCGAGACCCAAACAGCAAAAACATTATACGATAAGTTATGGGATGATCATTTAGTAAAACAACGAGATGATGGTTCAGCTCTACTTTATATCGACCGTCATTTATTGCATGAAGTGACTTCACCACAAGCCTTTGAAGGCTTGCAACTTGCTGGCCGTAAGCCATGGCGTTTAAGTGCCAACATCGCAACACCTGACCATAACGTACCGACCTCTAAAAAAGAGCGTGAGCAGGGCGTGGCTGGGATTGAAGATGATACTTCACGTATCCAGGTACAAACCTTGGATGACAACTGTAAGACGTTCGATATTGTTGAATTTGATATTAACGATATTCGTCAAGGGATCGCGCACGTTGTTGGTCCTGAGCAGGGCTTAACCTTGCCAGGTATGACGGTTGTATGTGGTGACTCACATACCGCGACACATGGTGCATTCGGCTGCTTGGCACACGGGATCGGGACTTCAGAAGTTGAACATGTATTGGCAACCCAATGCCTGGTTCAAAAGAAAATGAAAAACATGTTGGTACGCGTTGACGGTAAATTAGGTCAGGGCGTAACACCGAAAGATGTGGTTTTAGCCATTATCGGTAAAATCGGAACTGCTGGCGGTACAGGTCACGCAATTGAATTTGGTGGCCAGGTATTCCGTGACATGTCGATCGAAGGCCGTATGACCGTATGTAACATGGCAATTGAAGCGGGTGCACGTGTCGGTATGGTCGCAGTCGATGAAAAAACCATTGAGTATGTCAAAGACCGTCCATATGCACCGAAAGGCGAGCAATGGGATCAGGCGGTTGCGTACTGGAATACCTTGCATTCTGATGAAGGCGCGCACTTCGATACAGTTGTGGTGTTGCAAGGTGAAGAGATTGAACCACAAGTCTCTTGGGGGACTTCTCCTGAGATGGTGATTCCGGTGTCTCAAGCGGTCCCAACTTTGGAACAGGCCAAAGATGATGTACAGCGCAATGACTGGAACCGTGCTTATCAATATATGGGCTTAACTGCAGGTCAGGCTTTAGCAGATATTCAGTTAGACCGTGTATTCATCGGTTCCTGCACCAATTCACGTATCGAAGATATTCGTGCTGCGGCTGAAGTGATCAAAGGTCGTAAAGTGGCTTCTAGCATTAAACAGGCCATGATCGTTCCGGGTTCGGGTTTGGTGAAACAGCAGGCAGAATCTGAAGGTTTGGACAAAGTCTTTATCGAAGCTGGTTTTGAATGGCGTGAACCAGGTTGTTCTATGTGCTTGGCAATGAATGCTGACAAATTGCAGCCAGGCGAGCATTGTGCCTCAACTTCAAACCGTAACTTTGAAGGTCGTCAGGGTAATGGCGGTCGTACCCATTTGGTGAGCCCAGCCATGGCTGCTGCTGCAGCGATTGCCGGTCACTTTGTTGATGTCCGTTCATTTTAATTGGTACGCAGGAGCAGAAATATGAAAGCTTATACCGTTGAACAAGGTATTGTTGCACCCTTAGACCGTGCCAATGTCGATACAGATTTAATTATTCCAAAACAGTTTTTGAAATCGATCAAACGTACCGGTTTCGGTGAAAACCTGTTTGATGAATTGCGTTATTTGGATGAAGGTTATCCAGGTCAGGACAACTCGGTTCGTCCGATTAACCCGGACTTCGTATTAAACCAGCCACGTTATCAAGGTGCATCGATCTTAATTTCACGTGCTAACTTCGGTTGCGGTTCAAGCCGTGAGCATGCGCCCTGGGCCTTGAATGAATACGGTTTCCGTACTGTGATTGCGCCAAGCTTTGCTGATATTTTCTTTAATAACTGTTTTAAAAATGGCATGTTGCCGGTGATCTTGCCGGAAGAAACGGTTGATCAGTTATTCAAGGAATGTGCAGCAGCTGAAGGTTATCAGTTAACGATTGATCTGGAAGCGCAGGAAGTTCGTACACCAAATGGCGAAAGCTTCAAGTTTGAAGTGGACCCATTCCGTAAGCATTGTTTGTTAAATGGTTTGGATGATATTGGCTTAACTTTGCAGGCGGCAGATGATATTCGTGCCTACGAAGAAAAAACCAAACAATCACGCCCATGGGTATTTGCTGAAATTCATTCATAAAACAGCAAAAATTGTCATGGCATGACTGCGAAGGCCTTGCTAATATCAGAAGATTATTAATTTTTTTGATAGGTTAATACAGACATCATGGCAACGTATTGGAAACAGTGGCTTGCTCTAAGTGCAGTATCAGTGCTGATGACCGCGTGTCAGAGCATTGATACCTTCAAACTTAAACATGCCAAAGAAGATGCAGAAAGCAAATCCAATGCTTTGATTTATTGTGCAGGCACACCGGATTGTCAGTTTGAACGTTTAGATCGGACCATGATTGTGGATGAGTCCACCAAGCGAATCAGCCCAGAAGCGCTAGATCAGCGTCTGGTTCGTTTGCAGGCCAAAAACCTGAAACAGGATAATCCGATTTATTTATCTGTGCCGGAAGGGCAGCATGAACTGGTGGTGCGTTTCTATCCGATTAGCAAGGATAAGGCTGAGACCTTGCATCTGTTCCAGCAGTTTAAGGCGAATAAACGCTATACCTTGAAAATGTTCCGTGACCGAAATGCACGTAGCACCAGTTTATTAAATGCCTCTGCACCTGATCCATTGTGTGTGGACCTGTTGCAAGAGCAGAAAGTGATTCGTCGTTTTTGCAAACCCTATAATGTCATCAATGGCATTGCAGAGTTTGTAGAAAAAAAAATTTAACCTAGTCAGGTGGATGCCTGACCTTATAAATGGAAAAGCTCATGTCTAAACAAATTTTGATTTTAGCTGGTGACGGTATTGGCCCTGAGATTGTAAAAGCCGCAGAACAGGTGCTTACACGAGTTAATGAAAAATTCAATCTGGGTTTAACATGGGAACAAGGTCTTTTAGGTGGTGCTGCGATTGATGCACACGGTTCACCTTATCCAGAGGTAACCTCTGAACAGGCGAAAAAAGCAGATGCAATTCTGCTCGGCGCTGTAGGCGGTCCAAAATGGGATACGATTGAGCGTTCAATCCGTCCAGAACGTGGCCTGTTAAAACTACGTAGTGAGTTGAATCTGTTTGCGAACTTACGTCCAGCGATTCTTTATCCACAATTGGCTGATGCCTCTAGCTTGAAACCGGAAATTGTCTCTGGTCTGGATATCTTGATCGTACGTGAATTGACCGGCGGTATTTACTTCGGTCAGCCACGCGGGATCCGTGAACTGGAAAATGGCGAAAAACAAGGTTTTAACACTGACGTTTATGCAGAATCTGAAATCAAGCGTATTGCCAAAGTTGCGTTCGAACTTGCTGGCCTGCGTGACGGTAAAGTATGTTCAGTCGATAAAGCCAACGTGCTTGAAGTGACTGAGCTTTGGAAACAAACCGTGACTGCACTGAAAGAAGAGCAATATCCAGACATTAACTTGTCTCATATGTATGTAGACAATGCTGCGATGCAATTAGTACGTGCGCCTAAGCAGTTTGATGTGATTGTGACTTCAAACCTGTTCGGTGACATCCTGTCTGATGAAGCTGCAATGCTGACTGGTTCAATCGGTATGTTGCCATCAGCTTCATTGGATGAAAATGGTAAAGGGATGTACGAACCTTGCCATGGTTCTGCACCAGATATCGCAGGTCAAAACCTGGCAAACCCATTGGCAACTATTCTGTCTGTAGCCATGATGCTGCGTTATACCTTCCGTGAAGAAGCGGCTGCAAAAGCTATTGAAGATGCGGTAGGTAATGTTTTAGACCAAGGTCTGCGTACGGCTGACATCATGTCTGAAGGCATGACTAAAGTGGGTACGGTGGAAATGGGTCAGGCAGTTGTGACTGCATTGAATTAAGTTACTCAGTATTTCTACGTAAAAAACGCAGCCTTGAGCTGCGTTTTTTTATGACTGATTTTGATTAACAGGTTCGACCCGTAAGGCTGACAGAAGTTGCAATATTGTCTTTAAGCAAAAAGGTAATCTTGCATTGCAAATTCACATCATACCCTGATGCAGGACTCACAGTGACTGGAACCGGAACTGTGCCTGTACCTGCTGCCGGAAATTGGGCAATCGGTAAGGGCACGGTCACAGGACGTTCTACGACATAGCTGAGCTGTTGGGAGCTGAGCTCAGGTTCACTGATTTGCTGATAACCCAAACGTTTCAAATCTAAATTGCGATCAATATACTGGCTGCTCTGGCCAATAAATTGCTGTAAATAAGCTTCACGGTCGGCCTGGCTGATCGTGGGTGTCTGTGCACACCCTGACAGACCGAGCAACAGGATGCTCAAGCCCAATACCAGAGGAGTCCCTTTGCTTAACAACATCACATCACTCCTACTCAAGGAACGCTTAAAAACAGTGTAGTAGCAAAGTGTGAGAGGAACTGTTGTAATTTATTATTAGGTAAGACAACAATAATCAGGCAGTTAGATGTTAGCTGTAGCCATCAAATCCAAGACAACTTAGAATGTTCTTATATTCACTTCAAAATGAATAAAAAGCAAAAATGAGTATTAACAGGCACGTCCGCTATATTGCACGGATTGGGCAGTCCCTTGTTCTAGCTGTAAATGAATCTGACAAGGCATTTCAACCTGATAACCCGGGCCGGGTGCAGTTGCGAGTCGTACAGGGGCACCTATACTGACACTTTGCTGAATGGCGGGTATTCCCAACGGAAGTTAAATGGTGCGAAGTACGGTATAACTCAGACGTTTTCCGTTTGTACAGGTGCTTTTGAGGTCTTAAAACCGAGTGCAGTTAAATCCAGATCCTTGCGAATTGACTCTGCAGATTGGCCGATATATTGCTGTAGTTGCTGATCTAGTTGTCGTGATTTTGTCGAATTGGTAGTGGCGCAGGCACTCAGGCTGATTCCTAGGATCAGAGAAAACAAGATTTTTTGCATGAATGATTCACTGTTTTTATTAGAGGAAAAATAGAAATGATTATCTTCGAATGCAGTATAGGGAATGTGCAGGGGAATTGATATAAAAGAAAAGGCAATAAAAAAGCCACTGGATGAGTGGCTTTTGCTTCCGCTAAAACTTAGCGCGCACGGTATGTGATACGACCCTTAGTCAAATCATAAGGAGTCATTTCGACCTTCACGCTATCGCCAGTCAAAATACGAATATAGTGTTTACGCATTTTACCAGAAATATGGGCAATTACTTCGTGACCGTTTTCTAAACGTACACGGAACATAGTATTAGGAAGCGTCTCGGTGACAACGCCTTCGAACTCGATGAGTTCCTCTTTATTGGCCATAGCCTACCTGAATGAATAAATTGGAAAGGCGCAAATTATAGTCAATTTTTTCGCAAAACACAAGGTGTAATGGGCGTTAGACTGATCATCTGTCAGTAAAATAAGCGAAGTATGAGTTTAAACTTTTTTAACTAAAAAGCGTATGGTATCTGTTGTCAGTTTGGTCAATCACAGTTAATCTAATTTCAATCTTTTTAAGTATAAATGAAGTACATACAAGGAAGGTTTTTGAGTGAGTCAGCTAACGGATGCATCAGTCGTATTGCGTTTAGGCTATCAGGCGATTCGTCGTGCAGGTTTGCCAACAGAAGAACTTCTGACGAAAGCAGGAGTCGCTTTAAATCAGGTGGAGACCAATGACCGTACTCCGCTTAGTGCTCAGTATGCCTTCTGGGTTGCCGCAGAAGAGGTCAGTAAGGACCCGGATATCGGATTGCATCTGGGTGAACATTTGCCACTCTATCGCGGACAGGTGATTGAGCATCTGTTTATTTCATCAGAGAATTTTGGTGAAGGCTTGAAACGTGCACTGGCTTATCAGCGTCTGATCAGTGATGCCTTTCATGCCAAGCTGGTGGTCGAAGATGATCGCTGCTATCTGACCAATGGTGAACAGCCTTTTGCTGAAAGTCTGGTCAATCGTCACTTTACCGAATGTGCGATGTCAGGTGTGTTGCGTTTCTTTAAATTTATTACTGAAGGCCGTTTTGAACCGATCTATATCGATTTTAATTTTTCCAAAGGCGCGGCAGATGAAGAATATTTCCGGGTTTATGAATGTCCGGTAAGTTTGGGGCAGAAAGAAACCCGTTTGTATTTTGATCCAAGTATTCTGGATTTTCCACTTTGGCAGGCAGAACCGGAACTGTTGCAGCTACATGAACAGCTGGCGATTGAAAAATTACAGGAACTGGCTCGTTACGATTTAGTCGGGGAAGTGCGTCGTGCAATCGGTTCTACTTTAGAAAGCGGTGAAACGACTTTGGAAACTGTAGCCGCTCAACTGAATATTACTCCACGTCGTTTACGTACCCAGCTCAGTGAGGCTAATACTAGTTTCCAGCAGATTCTGTCCGATTATCGCTGTCGTCTGGCTAAACGTTTATTAGCGAGTACCAATGAAAGTGTGGAGCGTATTGTTTATCTGACTGGATTCTCGGAACCGAGTACCTTCTACCGTGCCTTTAAACGCTGGACCAATGAAACACCAGTGGAATATCGGAAGCGGAAGCAGCGTTAATTACCATCCTAAGTCCCTCCTTTCTTGCGCTTCAGCTTAAAGCAGTGCTTAAGCTTTGCTCAGGAGGAGAGTTCCTCCCTTTTTAAAGGGAGGTTAGGAGGGATTTAAAAATTAAAAATAATTAGCTTATTCCGGCATATTCAACCAATATGGACCCAAAGGTATTTTGGGTAAGTCAAAATGCTCTGGATATTCAGCCTGAATAAAATACAGACCGTCCGGTGGTGCGGTAACTCCGGCTGCTTTACGATCTTCTGCTGCAAAAATATGGTCAATATGGTCAACCTCATACATGCCTTGACCGATTTCCAGTAAACAGCCCATGATATTGCGTACCATATGATGCAGGAAGCCATCCGCCTGAATATCTAGAATCAGATAAGGCCCATGCTGGATCAGGCGGCAATGACGTACATGACGTACCGGCTGATTGGACTGGCAGGCTGCTGCACGGAAACTTTCAAAGTTATGCGTGCCTTCAAACTTTGCAGCTGCCTCAATCATCTTTTTGACATCAAGTGGATAGTAAATATGCGTGACCTGTTTATGCAGCAAGGCAGGGCGTACCGGATGGTTATAGACAATATAGCGATAACGGCGTGCCTGTGCTTTAAAGCGTGCATGGAAGCCATTATCCATCTCCTTGATCCATTGGATCGAGATATCCTTAGGTAACTGGCTATTTGAGCCCATTAACCAGCCTCGTTCAGAACGCAAGGCATGGGTATCAAAATGTGCAACCATATTCGTCGCATGCACGCCGGCATCGGTTCGGCCTGCACCATGCAGAATAATCGGTTTATCGGCAATTTTACTGAGTACCTTCTCGATTGTTTCCTGAACACTGATTACGCCCGGCTGTTGAGTCTGCCAACCTCGATAATTCGTTCCACAAAACTCAATTCCCACCGCAAAACGCTGCATAATGACCTCAAAACCTGTCTAATCGTACCAATGGGTATGCCATTGTTCTACCGTGTCATATTGTAAATACATTTTTAGGGCTTTTGCATAAAGATCAGCATGGCCATAACTTTCATTGAGCAGAATTTTGCAATCATGAACCCATTCAGCAATAGCATAACGCTGATCAGTGGCACCGAAAGGCACTTGAGTAGTTAAGACCGAGATACAGCCTTTAGCATAGAGCTGGTTGATGCAATCTACGATCTCTGGATTGACGGCCAGATTGCCGGTTCCAAAACCTTGCAGGAATAGGAAGTGGGGCGGATGGGCCAAAATATTTTTCAGATTATTGAACTGTTGGACTAAATCAATCGGCTGCATCATCAAGCTCATGCAGTTAAAATCTGGAGCTTTGGCAATATCGTTTGCCGTAACCTGATAACTTTGCTGGTTGGCCTGAATAGATATATGCGCGTCCAGACCAGTAAAGGCATTCAGCTCAGTGGTATGCTGCTTTAAGGTAGTCTGGGCATGAATCAGTTGCTGATGAAAAGCCAGATAAACACCTGCATTACACTGAGTTACTGAAGCGAGCGCAAAGCTCAGATTGTCCATGGCATCGCTAAATTCGCGTTGCGCATCGCCTTCAGCATTCAGGAGGGGATACTGGCTGCCAGTCAGCACAATATGAGCTGAATTCCCCATAAAATGTGCCAATACTGCACTGGCATAGCTCAGGGTATCTGTCCCGTGAATAATCACAAAATGTTGTATCTGCTGTTCAGATTGCAGATTTTGGATAAATTGCACCAGTTCTAACCAGTCTGTAGCAGTACAGGCACTACTGTCCTTAATCACAGGAGCGCAGTAATACTGAATCAACGGTTGATCCGTAGCAAGCAGCTGTTCCAGTTTTGGAATAAATAAATCGGCAGACATAGGGGCGAGCGGGTCACCGACACAGCCAAAGGTGCCGCCCATATAAATCAGTGCAATATCTTTCATCATAAAAAAAGCAGCCAAATGTGACTGCTTTAGTGTAAAGGGAAATTGATTAAGATGCGATTTGATTCAGCAACTGATCGGCTTGCTGACGTTGTGCTGCTGTATATTCAGTTTCACGTTCAGCAATGACTTCACGGGCAGCTGCATAAGCGCCTAACTGGATATATTGCTGTGCCAGCTCCAGGTTAAGGTCCGCTTCATTAACTTCCATCAGCTCCGGGAAAGACTGCACCAATGGATCATGTTGATCGGTTGCTGTATTTACTGGCGCTGTCGGAATCTCAAAATTCACCCCTGTAGAAACAGGAGCTTCTTTTACAGCTTCGATATTATCAAGTTTAAAATCTAGTCCAGATGTTTCAGTCGCAGCAGGCGTTTCAGTTGCAGGCGTTGCAATATCGAGGCTAGACAGGTCAAACTCAGTTGCAGGTTCGGCTGTTTTTTCCGCAGCAGGTGCTGGAGTGTCTAGAGAGAAAGAAAAATCTAAAGGCTGGATTTCTTCTGTTGTTGCAGGCGCTGATTCTGTTTCTAAAGATACAGATGGTTCAAGCTCAAGCTTAAAATTCATAACCGGTGCTGACTCAGTTGCTGCTGTTGGAGCAGTCTGGGTTTCAGCAGTACTCATCTGAAGATCAAATTCAACTGAATTATCTGATACAGGCGAAGCTTCTTCCGTTTTTACTGGCTCAGCCACTGGAATCTTCGGTTCAAAGTTGAACTCCAAGGGTTGGATATCAGGTACTGGTTCCGCTACAGCAGCTGGTTTGCTTGGTTGCAGTTCCTGTTGTAATGCATCAAATGCCTGTTCGTTTGAAGCAGGAGTGGCAACCAGGTCTGCAAAGGCATCTGTCGAAGGTTTACTTTCCTGTATAGGAGGGATTTGTGGCTGAGCACTTGGGAAATCAATAGTATCCTGATCAGCGACCGAAGAGTTTTCAAACTCACGCTTTTTGACCTCAGCCTGAGCCAGAATATCTTCCAGTTCCAGAGAGCGAACATGGTTAATCAGCTGTGAAATCGCAAATTCATCTTTTTGCAGGATATGAATGTCGAGTAGCAGTAAATATAACTCATGTTGAGAATTATCGCGATTCAGTGCCTGATTGATTTGCGCTTCAGCTGCAAAGAAATTACGTTCCTGAATCAGACCTTCAATTTTCTTGCGTGTTTCTGCTGATAGAGGCGTTGCTAATTTTTTAACGACTCCGGCTGGCTCGACCACTTTGGTTCTTTGTGAAGTGGATTTTGACGCAGCGCCAGGTTTTTTCGCTTTTACAGTTTTAGTTTTTGCTTTATCTGATTCTTGAGCATCTTGTCGTTTTTTTACGACAATTAATACGATGATCAATATCACTAATGGAATCACATAAATCAGCATGTTTTACCCCTTGGGGATAGAGTCCTTAAGTTCGCCTATCCCAATAAATCGTCATGTGTAACTTTTTAATTAATTGGCTTTTTATCTGCCTGTTGTGCTTTAAGCTGCTGTTGCAGCTGGGCAAGACGAGCATTTAATAATTGAATTCTGTGATCCTTCTGATTGAGTGCCAATTCTAGTTCAGTTACGTTTCTCTGTAATTTAACGGTTTTTTCACGGGCTGTCATAACTTTTAATGACAACTCTTTCGAAGTTCGATTTTCTTTTGTGTTTGAGTTGGCAGAAACCTGGCCGGAATCACGCTGATTCTCGGCAACCAGGCTCATTTCTGCCTCATTCAGACGATATTTGGTTTTTGCAGCAGGTTTGGAGGGCACTTGAACAGACTTAGCCGCTGCGGTCTGTATCGGAGTTTTCGCAGTATGAATGGTCGCTAAATTAAGTGCTGCACCTTTACGCAAGCGGTTGGCATCACCCCCAATAAAAGCATGTTCATTCTCACGCTTGATCTGCTGCATGACCTCACTCACTGGACGTTGCTGTTCACTGGCAATCCTCGAAGCAATGCCCCAAAGTGACTCATTTGACTGTACTACATAGGTCGGCTTAACCTGGGTTGAGGTGCTTTGTTTGATGGCTGTTGGCTGTGCCTGAGTTTTAGCTACTAAATTTGGTTTGTCCTGTGCAGTGGTAGATGCCGCCTGCTTGCGTGCCTGCTGTTCTGCATATTTTTTGACAAGTGGATCACTGGACACCATCTGGTTTTCAGTATTTGTCGGTGCAGAAACTTGCGCTGAGGTTGCATTTTTATTTGTTGGGGCTACTGCAACTTCAGCTGGTTTTGTTTCAGCCTGAACTTTTGTCGCTGCAGCCTGTAAGTTTGGCGTTACATCTGTTTGAGTTACAGCCGTATTGATTGCTTTGGATGGAGTATTCACTGGCGCAGTGTTTACAGTACCAGCTTGCTGTGAACTATGACTTGTCGCTGCTACCGCAGTTTCAGTATTAAGTTTTGTTGGGCTTGTGACTTGAGCTGCAATACTCGATGTTGGCTCATGGGTCACAGCAGCTATCGCTGTTTTAGGGATAGAGCTGGCTGATAATGCTGGAGGTGCTGTATTTTGTAAGGCTAACGGTTTTTCTGCTACAAACGAAGTGGCTGGTCTTGATTGGGCATTGGTATAGCGTGTACTCACCGGTAAGTTCAGGGCAATATCTTTTTCACTCACGACTACGACAGGCGCGAGTGGCTGTTCATTCTGTTTCAGGCTGGCCTGTAACAAATCAGTTTTAGGTCTTAATGCAGTACGGATATGCTGTAGGCGTGCTGCATTGCCTTCCTTGATTTTGACAATGATATTTAATTCACGATCAGTGACCGGGCGCGACGAGGTAATGGTAATAACCCCAGTACCATTACTGTTGCGACGGGTGAAAAAATTCAAATGACCCGGTGGCTGATGCGAGGCGCCCATAGAAATCAGGTCTTCTGGCGAGGCTAAACTTACCTCAATGGGCAAGTTAATATCTGATTGACGGAAATTCATTTCCGCATAAAGCAATTCCCCAGGTGCAGACTGGATTTGTACCGGATCTACATTAATCGCATAAATATTTTGTGAAGCAACAATGGCTAAAATGGCAAGCTTTAATTTGTTATATACAGTCATCTGTGAGCTCAGTCATTATCGCATAGCGAAAATTATAGATTAACGGGATGTTTATTTTTTGTAAAATACTTACGCAATAGTTACACAAAAAAGCCGATCAATAAAGATCGGCTTTGTGCTTTATTTCCTGACGGAAACTTAAGAATTTTTATAATCAATCAAGATGCGCAGCATACGACGTAAAGGTTCTGCAGCACCCCAAAGTAACTGGTCACCTACTGTGAATGCACCTAGGTATTCTTTACCCATGTTCAGTTTACGCAGACGACCAACAGGTACAGTTAATGTACCAGTGACTGCGACAGGAGTCAGATCAGTCATTGATGCTTCACGAGTGTTTGGCACAACTTTAGACCAGTCATTTGCATTTGCAATGATATCTTCGATCTCATCCAGTGGAACGTCTTTGCGAAGTTTCAGCGTTAATGCCTGAGAGTGACAACGCATTGCGCCGATACGTACACAGTGGCCATCAATCGGTACGATCTGCTGGTTACTCAGGATCTTGTTGGTTTCAGCCTGACCTTTCCATTCTTCTTTAGACTGGCCACTTTCCAGCTGCTTGTCGATGTATGGAATCAGAGAGCCTGCTAAAGGTACACCGAAGTTTGCAGACGGGAAGCCTTCACCACGTTGCAATTCAGCAATTTTAGAATCAATGTCCAGAATTGGAGAACGTGGATCATCTAACAAGTCTTTGGTATTGTTATATAAATAACCCATACCAGTAATCAGCTCACGCATGTTTTGCGCGCCCGCACCCGAAGCTGCCTGATAAGTCATTGAAGTTGCCCATTCCACCAGATTGTTCTGGAACAGACCGCCTAAGCCCATCAACATCAGAGAAACGGTACAGTTACCGCCCACGAAAGTTTTGGTACCTTTGACCAGACCGTCTTTGATCACATGCATGTTCACCGGATCAAGTACGATGATTGCTTCATCATCCATACGCAGGGTAGATGCTGCATCAATCCAGTAGCCATCCCAGCCTTCAGCTTTCATTTTCGGGAAAACTTCAGTGGTATAATCGCCACCTTGACAGGTAATAATGACATCCATTTGCTTCAGACTGTTAATGTCTGTTGCATCCATAAGTGCTGGGGCAGTCTTACCACCAAATGCCGGAGCTTCACCACCCGCATTACTGGTAGAAAAATAGAATGGCTCAAAATGAGCAAAATCATTCTCTTCAACCATACGTTGCATAAGGACGGAACCCACCATCCCGCGCCAACCGACCAGACCTACTTTCATGTCACTTTGCCTCGGTGCGTTAAAAAATCAAAAGGGATTCGAGTGTATCAAAAAGGGACGTGACTGCAAGAGCTACACAATCAAAACATCAATATTCTTGAGCGAAATATCTGCTTTATGATACATACAAAATTGATAAAGCAATTTTTCTTTTAGAAAAAATAATAACTTAGTAAAGAGTGTATCTTATGGTAGGGTTTATCCAGATCATGGCAATCGTGGTCATCTGGTTAAGTTTCTGGTCGCTGATTCCCCGAGATGAATGGTGGATTCGTGGTGCAGATTTTCCACGTTTACAGATTCTGGTTTTGGGCTTCATAGCCTTTATTCTTTTTCTCCTCGTCGATCACCCATGGACGGCCTTCAATCAGCTGCTTTTTGTCGGCCTGATCGCTGCTTTGGCGTATCAGCTGAAAATGGTCTTGCCTTATACCTTTGTCTGGAAAAAACAGGTCAAGCAGGTCAAGCAGGATCAGCTGGATCCGGATCGTCAGATTTCCCTGATTGTCTCAAATGTCCTCACCACCAATACCAAATATCATTTACTGATTGAACAGATCCAGACCCATCAGCCAGACTTGGTCTTAACGCTGGAAACCGATCAGGCATGGCAGGATGCACTGGCCGTCATTGAGCCAGATTATCCCTATCGGGTGCCCGTACCTCTGGATAATCTGTATGGCATGCATCTGTACAGCAAACTTGTGCTGAGTGAAACCGAGGTTAAATTTATTCTGAGTGATGAAATTCCCTCGATTCATACCAAGGTCATGTTACGTTCCGGACAACCGGTACAGCTTTATTGTCTGCATCCGAAACCGCCAAGTCCAACTGAAGCTAAAGATTCAACCTTACGTGATGCGGAACTGCTGATTGTAGGGGATCAGATTAAGGATCTGGATGAAAGCTGCATTGTGATGGGAGATCTGAATGATGTGGCCTGGTCACGCACGACACGTTTATTCCAGCGTATCAGCGGTTTGCTGGATCCACGTGTCGGTCGACGCTATGTAAATACCTTCCATGCCGATTATCCTTTATTACGCTGGTCGCTTGACCATGTGTTTCACAGCACCGATTTCGCTCTGGTGCATATGGAACGTTTAAAACACGTCGGGTCAGATCATTTTCCGGTTTATCTGATTTTACAAACTGGGCGGGTATTTGAGCATCATCAGGAAGCGCTGGAAGAAACAGATCAGGATGATCAGGAAGCCAAAGAAGCGATTCAGGAAGGAATTGAAAAGGCAGAGAAAGAAGAGAAAAAAGTCACTGATAAGATTGCGATGGCTTATAAGAATGAGGAGAAATTCCTATAGTTTTAGCTGAAAAGTGTACGATATTGCTTACAGCAGTTTCCGCTTCTTGCGAATGGGCAGTACAGAGGAATCCACGTATTCTAAGCTCATCAGCACAGGGAGTCGAGAAAGGATATTCTCATAAGGAAGACGAAGCTGAATGAAAACATCATGGAAATGATGCTGAAAGGGAAATCACAACAACGAAGAAGCAATTATAACATATGAAAGCACAACCTCATTAACCCGGGTTTTACAGGATGTAGAACCCGGGTTAAATTATTTTCGGCTTATTTTTTTATTATAATTATTTGATTATTAAAATAAAATTTAAATTAAAAAATGGATATTACCTGAATGGAAGTTATGATTTCTGATCATGATTCAGTCAATGAATCCGAAGTGCTACAGCTCTATCTTGTCAATCAATGGTCAGCTGCAGAAAAACCTCAATTACTTTTACAGGCTTTGCAGCATTCTCATAGTCTGGTGACGGCACGTATCAACGGTCGGCTGTTCGGCTTGGGAAATGCGATTTCAGACGGTTATCTAGTGGTGTATTTCCCGCATTTATTGGTTCACCCAGAGGTGCAGCGACAGGGCATTGGTCGTCTGATCATGCAAGAAATGCTGCAACGTTATTCAGGATTTCATCAGAAAATTCTGGTAGCTGATCAGCATGCCACTGAATTTTATAAAACTCTAGGTTTTGAGCGTGCAGGGCATACACAAGCAATGTGGATTTATCAGGGAACCGATCATTGATTTTTCTTGCCAATAATACCGTTCATATTGATTCTAGTTCTTAATAGATTTTATCGTAGCCTTCAGGACGGGTCTTAAAGCGACGATGGAACCACATATATTGCGTCGGTGCAATGCGCAACTGGCGTTCAATAATCAGATTTACTCGAGTTGCATCATTGACTTCATCCGCACTTGGCAAATTCTCTACCGCAGGCTCGATCAATACACAGTAGCGTGGATTTTTAATATCCCCAGTCCGGTAAAAATAGAGTGGAATGGCAGCGGCCTTGGTCATTTTTAATAAGCGACGATGTGCGGTTACTGTGGCTGCAGGTACCCCAAAGAAGGGTGCCATTACACCTTGTTTTAAACCAAAATCCTGATCCGGACTGTACCAGATGGCATGGCCATTTTTCAGGTTACGCACCAGACCACGCATATCATCATGGTCAATCTGGTTGGCATAAATGGTGGCACGGCAGCGGTAAATCAGCATATCGAGCAAGAGATTATTTTGTGGTCGATACACCACATCTGGCTCAAAATACTGTGCACATAAATAACCACCGGCATCTAGCAAAGTCGAGTGGGTGCCGAGCAATAAAGCCCCTTTACCTTCTGCCTGAGCCTGCTGGATATGTTCCAGCCCTTCAATTTGTACCCGGCCTTTAAACCATTTTGGACAGTACCAGGCATTCAAGGTTTCAAATACACCGAGCATCTGGTTAATAAAGACCATACGGGCATTGTCCTGAACTTCTTGAGCTGACCATTCCGGGAAACAGACTTCCAGATTGCGAAGCGTGGTTTCACGGCGAGATTTCAAATATTTAAATGCCATCTGGCCGAGTAGATCTGCCAGACGATGCTGAATCGCCCAAGGTAAGATGGCCAGAATCATCAGAAATACAATACCCACCCAGATACCCCAGTATTGCGGTAACAGGAATGACCATTGAAATTCACCGGGTTGGTATTCTGGCGTTCGACTCATAAATTCAATATTTAAAATCAAAGATGTCAGCAGTGTAGCAGAAGAGCTTTTTGAAATAAAAAACTGCAAAATAAAAAAGCACCTGTATGAATACAGATGCTTAGTGACTAGGCGATTTAAAGATTAACCTTTGGTCATATTTTCCAGTTCGTCCCAACGTTCCATTTTTTCCAGCAAAATCTCATCAATTTCGCCTAAACGTTCAGAGGCTTTGGTCGCTGCTGCGGCATCTGTGACAAACCACGAGCCATCCGCCAGTTTGTCGGAAAGTTCAGCTTGTTCTTTTTCCAGTGCTTCAATTTCAGCCGGTAACAGTTCCAGTTCACGCTGATCTTTGTAGCTAAGTTTTTTCTTTGGCGCAGGTGCTACAGGTGCAACCGCTGCTTCAGCCTTGGCTTGAGCTTTTTTGACTGCCATTTTCTGGTCAACCACAGTCTGATCTGGACGTTGTTCCAGATAATCCTGATAGCCACCGACATATTCATCAATATTACCTTTGCCATCAAAGACCCAAGTCGATGTGACGACATTGTCCATGAAGGCACGGTCATGCGAGATCAGTAGCAGGGTGCCTTTGTATTCCGCTAGCATTTCTTCCAGCAGTTCCAGCGTTACCATATCCAGATCGTTGGTCGGTTCATCCATCACGATCAGATTTGATGGTTTCAGTAATAGTTTGGCGAGCAGAATACGGTTACGTTCACCGCCAGATAGAGCTTTAACTGGCGTACGGGCACGTTCTGGCGAGAACAGGAAGTCTTGCAGATAGCTGTAGATATGACGACGTTGGCCATTCACATCGACATGATCTGAACCTTCCGAAACGTTATCTTTAACTGATTTTTCCAGATCCAGCACATTACGTAGCTGGTCAAAATAAGCAATTTCCAGCTGGGTTCCGGTTTTGACTGTACCGCCATGCTCGATTTCTCCCAGAATGGCTTTGATTAGTGTGGTTTTACCGACACCATTATCACCTACCAGACCAATACGATCACCACGCATTACAAGCACCGAGAAATCATTAATGATCGGTGCATTGTCACCAAACTTCACGCTCAGATGTTCAATCTCGAACACCACTTTACCTGAACGCTGTGCTTCCTGAGTTGACATGTTGACTTTGCCTTGCTGGAAACGGCGTGCTTTAGACTCTTCACGTAATTCTTTCAGAGCACGAACACGACCTTCGTTACGGGTACGGCGCGCTTTAATACCTTGACGAATCCAGGCTTCTTCTTCAGCCAGTTTTTTCTCGAACAGGGCATTTTGTTTTTCTTCTGCTTCCAACTGCTGAGCTTTTAGGTCGAGGTAACGTGAATAATTGCCTTCATAGCTACGCAAAATGCCACGATCCAGCTCGACAATACGGGTCGCAATACTGTCCACAAAGGCACGGTCATGCGAAATAAACAGTAAGGTCAGGTTATTCTGTTCTAGCAGGAATTTTTCCAGCCATTCAATACTTTCGACATCCAGATGGTTCGTTGGTTCGTCGAGTAACAGCACATCAGGTTGAGTGAGCAGGGCACGTGCCAACAGAACACGGCGTTTACGGCCACCGGATAAATCAGCAAGATCCGCTTCCGGATCCAATCCCATTTTACTCAGGATTGAATTAACCTTAGTTTCCAAAGCCCAGCCATCCAGCTGATCCATCTGATGCTGCAAATGTCCCATGCGGTCACAGGCTTCCATATCACCGAGCACGCAAGCTTCACTGGCTTCATGATAGGCACGCAACACTTCTGAAGCTTCACCGGCGCCATCAGCAACAATATCTGCAACCTTGCCGGAATCCATTGGCACGTCTTGGGCC
Source organism: Acinetobacter variabilis (assembly GCF_000369625.1). Lineage (GTDB taxonomy): Bacteria > Pseudomonadota > Gammaproteobacteria > Pseudomonadales > Moraxellaceae > Acinetobacter > Acinetobacter variabilis. The sequence continues at coordinate 191,401 of NZ_KB850111.1, read as the reverse complement.
AGCATGGAAATGGTGATGCCATTTTGTAACGAAACTTCACCACTATCCGGGAGTAAACTTCCTTCAATCAGTTTAAGTAAGGTAGACTTACCCTCACCATTACGGCCAATCAAACATACTCGTTCACCGCGTTCCAAATTAAAGTTGGCGCCGTCGAGCAAGGCAGGTCCGCCAAATGCCAGTTGGACATCCCTTAAAGTAATATAGGCCATAATGTTAATGTTTCCTGAAATCCCAAATGAGGACTTAAAATGACTAAACAACAAAATCTAAATGATCAGGCGTCATTTTCCGCACCCATTGAAGATTTGCAAGTGCGAATTGCATTTTTAGATGATTTAGTTGAAGAGCTGAATCAGCAGGTCACTCGCCAGAATCTGGAAATTGCCGATTTAAAAAAACAAATGCAGTTGTTATATCAACGTGTTGAGTCTGCAGATTTGTCCGAAGGGATTGATGCTTTTGATCCGGTCACCAACCGTCCACCGCATTATTAATTTACAAATAATTTTTAAAAAGAAAGCAAAAAGAAAGCCCTCCAGTCGTGAGGGCTTTCTTTTAAGCAGGTGAAGCTCGATAAACCTAAACCAAGTCACCACTTTTACTTCGTCCAAGATGATCTTTAAAATCTAAATATCGTCATGGAAGGTGGAAACTATTTGACCTTTCACACACTTCCTACTCTAATAGTATTTTTCTAGCTCAGTTTTTAATCTTGCCTTATGCACCAAAAAGTTGTCCTTCTTGATCTCGAAAATAACTTTCCTACAGCCAAACTGTTACATGACATCGTTGAACATTATCCGACCTTGTATCTGTTTAACTGTGCCGGAAAATTCGAGTTTGCTCTAGAAGAACTGACTGAGTTGGCCAGCTGGATCAGCAGCGGACAAATTATTATTCTGGATGTCCTGGAAGCAGAGCATAAAGAATATGAATATGCCCTGATTGTGGGTCAGCTGATGGCTTTGCTGGAAGCAGATACTCATGTCGAGCTGATTTCAGCCATGGATAGCAGTGAAATGCTGATGAAAATGCTTCAGGCTTCGGATATTGATTGCAGCCTGATTCAGGTGCTGCCAGAGGATGCATCCACAGGGGCTCAAGATAAACCTAAAATCCAGTTGCCAAGTATTGAAGCCATTAAAGCAAAACCGGCTTTGCAGCTGGTGAAAAAGTACTGTGATGCGCTCGGCAAGATGAGTGGTAAACCGACCACGCTCGAAACCTTAAAAAATTCAGTCACCAATATTCTGCAAGTTTTACCAGGCAAAGCGCAGCATGTAGTTGGCATGCTGATTAATCTGAAAATAGTCAAACGTTATGACGAGCAGATCAGTTTCCGTAAAAAAGTTTTGAAACAGTGGGTGCAACTAGATCTCAATGACAACCAACCTGCTGAAAAACGAGCTTTGGATCAGGTAGTCTCGAAGCTCAATACTGAAGAGCCTGTGGTTGAACCTGCTCAATCTCCAATCCAGTCTGCCCAGCAAGGTCTGTTCAAAAACTTTAATAAAATTGATCCGGTACAGCTCGAAGTCGCACGCAAGCTGTGCGAATTACAGGGAAATAAGCCTAAAGATATTTATGAATTACGTGATTTACTCGAGCAGTTATTTCCACAGTCAGATGTCCGTCTTTTACTTAAAGAGTTGATTGAAAAAGGATATATTTATTGGAATGGTCACGAAGTGTTATATAGTCATGAGATGTTTCTAAATTAGAATAATCTCATGAGGGCATATGAAAAAAATACTGTTATTGGATATTGAAAACTTACCCAAAACTGAAACAGAGCTCCTTCAATATCTTGCCCAATATCAATATGTTTATCTGGTCTATGCCAAAACGCCCATGGGGTTTAGTCTAGACGGTGTCGTCAGGCTTGCACCTGCAATCAGTGCAGGAAAACTAAAAGTCCTGAAGATGTCTAAAATAGGTAAAGACGCTGCTGATTTTGGCCTATGTTTTATTGCTGGACAGCTTTCTACCCAATATAAAAGCTCTGAAGTTTGCTTCGAGATTATGTCGAATGACTTTTCTATGGAATATGTGGCGGACTTACTTAAAATTGCCAAATTTCAGGCTAAAGTTATTTCAGCTAAACCATTAGTCAATCCAAATATTGCTCAGCAAATAAAAGCAGAAATAGACATTCAAAAACTGATTTTTCAATACTGCTCCAATTTAGTAAGAAGTAACTTTTCTAAGCCTGCAAAAGTAGAAAGTTTAATTAACTCGCTTAAAGCCAATTTAAAAGTGGAAGAAAAATGTGCTCAGCTTTTAGTGGATGAGTTAATCAGAATAAAAATTATTAAAAATCAGTCTAGTAAACTTCAATATCAGACTGCAGCAATTGAAAAATTTTATAAACAGCATTTAGCTACCGTCGAAACCGTCGAAACCGTCGAAACTCAAGATGAAGTGACTGAAAGAAAATTAAGTCATTTACGTCTGCGCCTGATGCCTTATCTCAATGTTGTTGCAGAACGTCGGCCTAAATTTATTGCCAGTTTCGAGGTGTTACTAGAGCGATGCGTGCCTAAGGAAGAGGTCCGAGAATCATTCAATTTACTCATCAAACATCAGCTAATACAGTTAAATAAACGGGAAATTATTTATAGTCCGCAGCTGCTGGGAAATTAAATTTATCCAGCGGTGCTTGCCTTTTATAGCGGGCTTATGCAAATCTAATATAAGAACATAAAGGTTGAACTATGGAAAATACCGGAATCTGGGTGGCAGTTGTCATCATCGTTTTCGTACTGGGGTCTATTTTTGGTCTGCGTGTGAGTCCTAGAGAAAAGGCATTAGGACTCATGCGTGATAAAGCCCGCAAGATGGGCTTACATCCACGTCTGGTGGTTGCACCTGACTGGACTAATATTCCCAAGGTGACTGAAAGTCGTGCCAGTATGGTGGCCTATTATAGTGTGCTGCTTCCAGATGCCCGTTTACCGCTGATGCGTGCCCGCGTGGTTGATAACAAACTTGAACTGGTGCATGGGGATGACAAATTTAAAGATTTTCCCATTGCATTAAAGGGCATTTATGCTATTGATATGCAGGCAAACTGTGTAGGACTCTATTGGGATGAAGAATCTGATCTTAGAGCCACACAACTTGATGACATCAAGGCACTATTACATTCTTTGGCTGAACTTTAATTTTAGAAATAAACAGGATTAAACGGTTAATATGGCGAACGCTCCTCGGTCCACATCAAAAAGCAGCACGGCGAAGTCTTCCGACGCTGGAAGTAAACGTGCCTTGGTGATTGTGGAGTCGCCTGCAAAAGCGAAAACAATCAACAAGTATCTCGGTTCAAACTACATCGTAAAATCTTCGGTGGGTCATGTGCGTGACTTACCGACGGGCGGCTCTGCGAAAACTGCAGAGAAAAAACCGGTGACCCGAACCAAGCTGACTGAAGCAGAAAAAGCAGAAAAATCACAGCAGGCGTTGATTAACCGGATGGGTGTCGATCCAGAACATGACTGGAAAGCCAAATATGAAGTCCTTCCGGGCAAGGAAGGCGTAGTCGCTGAACTAAAAAAACTGGCATCGCAAGTCGATGAAGTGTATCTCGCAACGGATTTGGACCGTGAAGGGGAAGCGATTGCCTGGCACTTAAAAGAAGTGATCGGCGGCGATGATTCACGCTACCAGCGTGTAGTCTTTAACGAAATTACCAAAAATGCCATTCAGGAAGCGTTTAAGCAACCATCTCGTCTAGATACCAATAAGGTCAATGCCCAGCAGGCGCGCCGTTTCTTAGACCGTGTCGTCGGCTTCATGATTTCACCACTGCTCTGGGAAAAAATTGCCCGTGGTCTGTCTGCGGGACGTGTACAGTCTGTCGCTGTAAAGCTGGTCGTGGAACGCGAACGTGAAATTCGTAAGTTCATTCCTGAAGAATACTGGCAGGTTTTTGCAGATACCAAATCCAAGAAAGATGATATTCGTCTGGAAGCGGTCAAGCAAAATGGCAAGACTTTAAAGCTGCATAATAAAGCTGAAACTGACGCTTTACTAAATCTGATTAAAGACGCCGAATATAAAGTTATTAGCCGTGAAGATAAACCGACCAAGGTCAATCCAAGCGCGCCGTATATCACTTCAACGCTACAGCAGGCAGCCAGCACACGTTTAGGCTTCTCGGTGAAGAAAACCATGATGCTGGCGCAGCGCCTGTATGAAGCTGGTTTCATTACCTATATGCGTACTGACTCCACCTTCCTGAGTGATGATGCAGTCAATATGGTGCGCGGTCATATCGAGTCTGAATACGGCGAGAAATATCTGCCAGCCAAGCCGAACCGTTATGGTAATAAAGCCGGTGCGCAGGAAGCTCACGAAGCCATTCGTCCATCTAATGTCGCGCTGAAAGGCGATAGTCTTGCTGGAGTGGAACGTGATGCACAGCGTCTGTATGACCTGATCTGGCGTCAGTTTGTGGCCTGTCAGATGACACCTGCTGAATATTTATCTTCTACGATTTTAGTCGATGCCAATGGTGTCGAGCTGAAAGCCAAAGGTCGTACCTTAGTATTTGATGGTTTCACCAAAGTTCGTGGTCAGAACAAATCTGATGATGATGTATTGTTACCGGCAGTGAAAGTCGGTGAAGTGCTGAAGCTGGAAAAACTAGATCCATCTCAACATTTTACCAAGCCACCGGCACGTTTTACTGAAGCATCTTTAGTCAAAGAGCTTGAGAAAAAAGGTATTGGTCGCCCTTCGACTTATGCTGCCATTATCTCGACCATTCAGGATCGTGGTTACGTAAAACTGGAGAACCGTCGTCTCTTTGCCGAGAAGATGGGTGAGATCGTTACTGACCGTCTAGATGAAAGTTTCAATAATCTGATGAACTACGACTTTACTGCAGACCTTGAAGGTCAGCTGGATAAAGTGGCAGATGGTGAGCGCAACTGGAAAGATCTGTTAGACAGCTTCTATGGTGATTTCAAGAAACGTCTAACCAATGCTCAGGGTGAAAACGGCATGCGCCGCAATCAGCCTGTAGAAGTTGAAGCAGTCCATTGTAAAGAATGTGACCGTCCGATGCAGATCCGTACCGGCACAACAGGTGTCTTCCTGGGCTGTTCAGGTTATAACCTGCCACCGAAAGAACGTTGTAAAGGTACATTGAACCTGACTCCGGTTGAATCTCTGGCAGCACTGTCTGATGATGATGCCGCTGAAACCGCTGATCTGATGTCGAAGAAACGTTGTCCAGTCTGTGGCACTGCAATGGACAGCTATGTGATTGATGGCGGCCGTAAACTGCATATTTGTGGTAATAACCCGGACTGTACAGGTTATGAGCTGGAAGAAGGCGAATTCAAGATTAAGGGTTATGATGGCCCAACCATTCCATGTGACAAATGTGATGGTGAAATGCAGCTGAAAACTGGCCGTTTTGGTCCATATTTTGCCTGCACCAGCTGTGAAAATACCCGTAAAGTCTTAAAGAATGGTCAGCCTGCACCTCCGCGCGTTGATCCGATCAAGATGGAACACCTGCGTTCAACCAAGCATGACGATTTCTTTGTTCTGCGGGATGGTGCCGCAGGTCTGTTCCTGGCTGCGAGCAAGTTTCCGAAAGTCCGTGAAACTCGCGCACCGAAAGTGGCAGAACTGCGTACTGTGGCGGATCAGCTGGATCCAAAATATCAGTTTATTCTGCAGGCGCCAGATGTGGATCCTGAAGGGAATCCAACTCTAGTGAAATTTAGCCGTAAGAACCAGTCTCAATATATTGGATCAGAAACCCCGGAAGGCAAGCAAACCAAATGGTCGCTGGTTTATCAGGATGGCAAATGGGTTGAAGCCTAAGCTATAAGACATCAAGAAAATGCTGACGAAAGTCGGCATTTTTTTATGACTAAGTATTTTTGATCAACACAGTTCTAGGATATTCTAGGCGTTAAATAATAAAAGATTAAAATAGGAATCATCCATGATTTGGCTAGATAAATTCCTGTTCTTAAGTATCGGATTAGGATCTATCCTGTATTTCATGCTTGGAAAGATTAATGAAATGGGTATTCCTATGGATCGGGGAATGATGATTATTCTGGTGATTATTATGTCGCTGGTTACTTTGAGCTGTGTTTTATATCTGCGCTCTGAAGATCAAAAAACGAAACAAAAATAACTTTTAAATAAACTATATATTGGCATGTTCATATGTGGAAAAAAATCCGAATCCTGATTTTATTGATGATTTTATTTGTGGTGGCAGTAAATGCTTATCGAGATCAGAATCAGGACTGGAACAAACCAATCTTTGTTCTGTTGCATCCGATCAATGCAGATGGATTGGCGACTACACAGCAATATATCCAGCAATTGTCTGCTCAGGATCTAAAAGGGACACAAGAATATCTGGAAAAAGCGGCCCAGCAGTACCGTGGACAGCCCACTTATTTTTATTTTAATCTGGGACATGAACTCAAAGAATTGCCACCTAAAGTGCCGGAGCAGGCCTCCTTACTTGGCACCATTTTATGGAGTCTGAAATTCCGTTTCTATGCCTGGCAACAGCAGCAAGGTTCAGATCCTTCCTCGAACGTTACTCTCTTTTTAAATTATTATGATCCTGCACACACCCAGCAATTAAAACATTCAACGGCTCTGCAAAAAGGCCGGATTGGTTCAGTCAATCTATTTGCTTCAAGCAGACAGTCTGACCAGAATAAGATTGTGCTGGTGCATGAATTACTGCATACCTTTGGCGCTTCAGATAAATATGATCTCACTACAGGCCAGCCGATATACCCCGTCGGTTATGCTAATCCCAATCAGCAGCCTTTATTTCCCCAAACCAAAGCTGAGCTAATGGCAGGGCACATTCCAGTATCGCAAAGCACCAGTAAAATGCCAGAATCTTTAAATCAGACTCTGATTAATGAAATCACGGCGATTGAACTTGGCTGGAAAAAATAATTAACGAAGTGCTGAATAAACCGGCATAAGTTACTATTTTTATAGATAAACTCAGTCAATTTCTAACAAATTTCTCCATGATTTAAGAGCATAATCAAAGTCATAGCCAATTACTTGAGAAGAATATGAAGACTGTTGGAAATGATCTGGTTCGGCATCAATTGCATGAAAACCGTAAATGGTATTTAGGCCTGGGTGCCTTATTAGTGTTATTTGGAATTGTACTGTTAGCGTCGCTGCCTTTTGCCACCTTATCTGTAGTATTCCTGTTTGGGGTCCTGATGATGATAGGTGGGGTAGTTCATCTGATTGCCGGGATTAAAATCTTCGATGGGACATTTCGCTGGCTCTGGCTGCTATTCGGTATCATCTATTTTATTGCGGGATATTATGCTTTTAGCACGCCAGCGAAAACTGCGATTGTACTGACCAATCTGCTTGCGATTGCTTTGATTGTGGCGGGAATAATTCGCGTCTTGAATGCTTTTATCTTTAAAGCATTTCGCGGCTGGGGTTGGACTTTATTTTCCGGGATTTTAACTTTAGCTACAGGTATCCTGATTCTATTGTCACCGAATGCACCGTTCTGGGTTCTAGGTGCTTTTCTGGCAATCGATATTTTGTTCCAAGGGATTAACTATCTGACTTTAGCTTCCTATATCAAGCATCGTGTTCCAAAAAGCTCCGCAGATATTTAAGTAAGACCAGTATAAAAAAGAGTGCAATGAGCGCTCTTTTTTTATTGGTATGTTCAGCTTTGCCTGTAAGATGGGTATGCATTTCAAATTAGTATAAAACCTATAACGCGGCCGATCATATTCATGAAAATCTTTGTTCTAGCTCCCGATTCATTTAAGGAAAGTATGACTGCCGAACAGGCCTGTCAGGCGATGCAGCGTGGTATTTTGCAGGTCTTTCCTGATGCAAATTGTATTACTTTACCAATGGCAGATGGTGGTGAAGGAACTGTAGATGCATTAATTTTAAGCCTAAAGGGTGAACGAGTAACGTGCCAAGTCACTGGACCATTAGCCAGTCAGTCGATCGAAACTTACTTTGGCTTGGTTGATGCTGGTCAGACCGCAGTGATTGAAATGGCGAAAGCCAATGGCATTCATCTGCTCGAAGCTGCTCGACGTAATCCCATGTTGACCTCGACTTATGGCACAGGGGAAATGATCAAACAGGCGCTGGAGCTTGGCGTAAAGAAAATCATTATCGGGCTCGGTGGTAGTGTGACCAATGACGGTGGTGCTGGAATGGCTCAGGCTTTAGGAGCCCGATTCTTAAATACTGCGGGAGAATCAATTCAGGTCTGTGGTGGTAATCTGGATCAGATTGATCAAATTGATTTTTCCCAACTCGATACTCGTTTAAACAATACAGAAATCCTGATTGCTTCAGATGTGAATAATCCATTGTGTGGACCGAATGGTGCTTCAGTGATCTTTGGGCCGCAGAAAGGTGCAACATCGGAAATGGTACAGCAGCTGGATCGAAATCTAAGACATTTTGCTGATCTGGTTGAAACAAGCTTAGATATTTCTTTTAAAAACTTTCCCGGCGCAGGGGCAGCCGGTGGGTTAGGTTTTGGGTTGATGGCGTTTGCAGGAGCAAAGCTGCAATCCGGCGTAACGTTAATTACGGAACAAAATAGACTAGCGGAAAAAATTGCAGATGCAGATTATGTTCTTACTGGCGAGGGCAAGATCGATCATCAGACCGCTTTAGGAAAAACCCCATTTGGTGTGGCTCAGGTCGCCCAGCAATTGAATAAACCGGTAATTGCGTTTGCAGGTTTGGTCGGTGAAGGGATTGAGTCACTGTATCAGACTGGATTTAGCCAGATTATCGGAATTAATCCACCAGATTGTTTATTGGAAGAAGCCTTAAAGAATGCAGAAATTAATCTGGAAAAAGCAGTTGTTCAAACTGTTCAAAATATTCAGGAACAGGGTGTTTGAGTAAGATGGTCATTGCCGCAAAAGCTTGATAAAAAGACAAATATAAATGCCTAAGCAGATTTTACTTTTCAAGGATGAGAATCCTCAAAATATATTTTGAGTTCGCAAGGTGACAAAAATCCTTTGCTAGGTTGAGGGTATATCCCTATACCCCAATCCAGAAGACGGCATTCATGCCGTCAACCCTATAGCGAATTAAGAATAAAAGTTCGGTCTGTTTCAGAGCAGCTCAAAGCTATAATAAGAGTGATCTGTTAAACTACACCTATCCACAGAATGATGAGTGAAAATGAGTTTAGCCACCCTGATTGATGAATTAAATCCCCAACAAAAACAAGCTGCGACGACTGATGCCAAGCACAGTCTGGTTTTGGCTGGGGCGGGCTGTGGCAAGACCAAAACTATCGTGGCGCGTGCAGCTTATCTGATTGATCAGGGTGTACCAGCGAATCAGATTCAGATTCTGACCTTTACTCGTCGTGCGGCGAGTGAAATCGTGGCACGGGTGGAGCTGGCACTCGGTGAACAGGCCAAAGGCTTACGTGCATCGACGTTTCATACCTTCTGTATGTATCTGCTGCGCCGAATTCCAAAGGCTTTTGGTCTGGAACAGTTTTCAATTATTGACCGTGATGATCAGCTGATGATATTCCGTCTGATTCGCGGGCGTGATGACAAGAAAAATCCGAATTACCTGCCAAAGCCACAAGAACTCTGTGATTTATATTCTTTTGCGCGGAATACCCGGCAAAAACTGAGTCTGTCTTTGGAAAAGCAGATGCCGGAATATCTGGGACTCAAAGACCAGATTGCCGACATTATGAAGGAATATGAAGCACGTAAGCGTGCGCGTAGCTTTCTGGATTATGACGATATCCTCGCTGTGGTGGCGACTGCTTTGGCACAGTCTGAAGGTCTGGTGGACTATGTGGCTTCGATCTGTCGACATATGCTGGTGGATGAAATGCAAGATACCAATCCACTGCAATGGGCATTGCTGGAACCTCTCAAAGAACATATTAGCCTATTCTGTGTTGGGGATGATGCGCAGTCGATTTATAGTTTCCGCGGTGCCGATTTTGAAAATATTCACCATTTCAAAGAGCGTGTGCCGGATGCAAAAATTTTTAAACTAGAAAAGAATTACCGATCAACCCAGGAAATTCTGGACCTGTCCAATTGGTTACTGGATCAGTCCGAAATCAAATATGACAAACGTCTGGATGCGCATCGTGGTGAAGGCATTAAGCCGAAGATGCACATTTTCCCGAATGAATTTGATGAAGCCAAATGGATCGCGATTGATATAAAAGAGCGCCATTATCTGCAAGGCAGCAAATGGTCCGATCATATGGTGCTGGTACGTTCCAGTTATGCAGCGCGACATATTGAAGCAGCTTGTATCGCGGCCAATGTTCCGTATCGATTCATCGGCGGGATGAAACTCTTAGAAACTGCACATGTAAAAGATCTGCTCAGTCTGTTGCGTGTGGTGGCGAACCCGCTGGACGATATTGCCTGGATGCGGTTTTTAACGTTGTGGAATGGTGTGGGTGATGTCGGAGCGAGTAAGCTGTCACAGCAACTTTTAGCTGAGCCAGAGATGGATATCATTGCCGACAAGCTGGAAAAATTTGGCAAGATCCCGCTAGAAACCATTCTGATTATGAAGCAAATGGCGGTACTCAAAACCGAAGTACAGGTCTGTGTTGGTCTGGCAGTCCAGGCGATTGAAGCACAACTGGGCGAGAACTATAAAAAGGACTGGAATCGCCGTCAGGGTGATTTTGAATTGGTTAAACAGCTAGCTTCTAAACATGCTCAAGTGAGTGATTTTCTGGAAGAGTATGTGCTTGATCCGGTCTCTATTTCTGAAATTGAACGCCAGTCGGATACGGATGTGGTGACCCTCATTACCATTCACTCGGCCAAGGGTACGGAACAGAAAGTCTGTTATGTGGCCAATGTCACGCCGGGACAATATCCGCATGCACGGGCGCAAGGGGATTTCGATGATGTCGAGGAAGAGCGTCGTGTGCTGTATGTAGCGTTGACTCGTGCACAGAATGAGCTCATTCTGACCAAGCAAAACCTCAATCACTGGGCGCGTGAAACGGTAGATGAGCAGGGACGTAAAATTGAAAGCTATTTTCTTAATGATCTGAACCGCAATTTATGTGTCACAGAAACCCATTACAAAACCCGTCAACAGACTGTGAAAAGTGCTTTAATCGAGCGCCAGTCGATTAATTTAGATTTTGGGATTGATCTCGATTAAACTATCCTTTCTGGGTTTGACGCAAAAAGTAGAGTAGGCACGTGCTTTTTGATTATTTTTGCCTATCTTCTTAAGGTTATCCGATGAAAATTTTAGTTCGTAACTTGGCACGCACTGTAACAGAAGCTGAATTGCTGACCCTGTTTCAGCAATACGGTACTGTTGAATCTTGTGCGCTAGTCATGGATGCAGAAACAGGCAAGTCTAAAGGTTTTGCTTTCGTAGAAATGCCACATGGCCGTGAAGCTGTTAAAGCAATTAAAGGTTTAAATACACTGCGCCTGCATGGTCAGGGGATTCGTGTGAAGCAAGCTGAAGAAAAGCCACAGGCTTAATAATACCTTATAAAAAAGAGCATGTGTGATGCTCTTTTTTTTGCCCTTAAAAAGGTTTGGATTTTTACTGAAGAGTCAATATCAGCAGTCTGAAGTATCAAGATCATGCAGAATAGATCGACAGCGTAGACAATCTTGCATTGCGTAATGCGAGCGTACGTTTTACTTTATAAGAGCCAAAATTTGTTTTAATGCTTAGGAAATCTCGATGACACGAGTTGCTCGCTATCATGCGGACCGTACCAATCAAAAACTTTATTTCACCCGTCTGGCCTGTCAGCAGGCTGAACAGACTGATCATGTGCAGCAGGCACAAGCTCATCGTGAAGCTGCCGTATTTCATCTGCATGGGGCACTGTTGGCCTTTTTACAGGAACTGGTACGCTATTACCGTCTGAATGACCTGAGCCCGACGCTGAAATCAATTGAAGAGCTCATGGCGACTAAGGGTCAGGTATCACCTGAAGTGACCGTATTACAGCATTTATCCAAAGATGGTTTTCTGGCTGAGCTGAAACGTGCTTACCGTCTCTGCCAATATGCGCCCGAGCCAAGTTCGCCACAACCTGAAGACGAAACTTCTTCAAATCTCATCATTAAAGTCACACAGACACCACAAGCCTGGTTACCTGATACTGCTATATTACGAGAATGGCATCGTGACCTGACGCAGCTTATTGATGGTTTTCGTAATGAGATGGTTGAATTTTAATCTGATCAGCTGTACTTGAAATTGCGATTATTAACCCTATATCAATTACTCTAATGATGCAAAGTGCAATCGCTCTTTGCCACCATGTTGAACATGGAGGATATATGTCTATAGAACAGTTGAAAGATTTATTTGGTAATCAAGACGCGATTTTGGAACTCGTTCAACTTGAAGGTGGCGCGTTGGCATTACGAAATGCGGGCTCAAAAAAACAGCCATTAGTCATGATTCAGTTTAATGACGAGGTGAAAGCCCTGTTGGGTGATCAAACGCCTGTGATTGCACAACACATGATTCAAGCCGCTTTATATGGTTTGCTGGAACAGCAGGTCAATGAATGGCAAGCTGAAGTTGTGGATGAAGAGCCAAAATATATGAGCTAAATTGCCTACCCTGGCGAGCAGGAAAGCACACTTGAAGTGTGCTTTTTCTGTTTTTATGAAATAAAAAAATAGAGAATAAGAGAAAAATTAAGTCGGTTAAATTAGAGAAGCAATTTAAAATTTTATAGTTTAGCGATCTGATAAATTTCAGTCCAATCAATAAAAAAAGAAGTTGCCAATTCTGACAACTTCTTTAAAAAATCAGCCTGAATAATGCGTAGGTGGATGGTTATGCGCAATCTCGATCTGGTTCAAAATATGATTGCTCATATTTCTCGCCATCTCCTCTTTGGCATAGTACACCTCGCCAATATTATCACGGCGAATGACTTCAGCTTCTTCTTTGCTTTCCGCACACAGCAGGATCTGAATGGCAGGGTTTAGGGTCTTGGCAATATCCACGATTTTGTGGATATCAATAATATCCATTGGTGAGATCACCAGTAGACGTGCATGCTGAATATGAGCCTGAATCAGCACACCAGGTTCAGTTGCGACACCAGAAACTGCTGCAATGCCTTTTTTACGCAAGTTTTCTACGATCTCACGATTTTCTTCGGCAATCACGACCTTGATGTTTTGTTCCATCAGTGACAGGGTAATCCGACGACCGACTTCACCATGCCCGACAATCACCACCTGATCGCGCAGATAGTCCTGTGAGACTTCATCGGGTAGCATGGCAAGCGGGTCACCACTACGCTCCAATAAGCGCGCCAAAGACGAACGTTCGCGAATCCATTTTTGTACCGGTTCCACTGCCGAGAAAATAAACGAGTTTAGGGTAATTGAAATCAGGGCACCCGCCAGAATCAGGTTTTGCCCATCGAGTGATAATAGATTTAGCGATACACCAAGTGCGGCCAGAATAAAAGAGAATTCACCAATCTGTGCCAGAGAAGCACCGACGGTAAGCGCCGTATTGATTGGGTAGCGGAAGAACAGCACCAGTGCCATAGCCGCGATGGTTTTACCAATCATGATAATACCGAGCACCGCCAACACATGAAGCGGCTGATCCATCAGAATACGCGGATCAAACAGCATGCCGACCGAAACAAAGAACAGAATCGAGAAGATTTCACGCAACGGTAAGGTTTCTTCCTCAGCACGGTGGCTGAAGTCAGACTCTTTGACCACCATCCCGGCAAAGAATGCACCGAGTGCCATGGATACGCCAAAGACCTTATAAGCCCCAAAGGCAATCGATACGGCTGCAGCTACGACAGTTAAGGTAAATAGCTCACGTGAGCCTAAACGTGCGACTACTTGCATGATCATTGGAACTAAACGTTTACCAATAATGAGCATGAAGGCAATGAAACCGGCTACTTTGAGCAAGGTAATACCTAAGGTGATCCAGACATTCTGATCGCTACTACTACCTTCCAGTGCCTGACCACCGAGAAGTACTGCAGTTGCGGGTAATAATACCAGTGCCAGCACCATGACCAGATCTTCAACCAGAAGCCAACCGACTGCAATTTTCCCGTTAATGGATTCGAGCAGGCCACGATCACCCAGGGCTTTGAGAAGCACGACGGTACTGGCACAGGACAGACTTAAACCAAAGATCAGGGCAGAGCCAAAATTCCAGCCCCAGAGCATGGAGACCCCGACCCCGAGCAGTGTCGCGACTGCAATCTGTAAGACTGCACCCGGCAAGGCAATACGCCTGACCTGCATCAGGTCATTGAGAGAAAAGTGCATCCCGACACCAAACATCAGGAACATGACGCCAAGTTCGGCCAGCTGGTTCGCCAGATGCACATCTCCGACCACGCCTGGGGTGTTCGGGCTAATTAGAATCCCGGCAACCAGATAACCAATCAGTGGGGGAAGGCGTAGACGTGCAGCGATATAGCCAAAAACCAAGGCCAAGCCAAAACCGACAGCTAACAGAATAATGAGCTCTACGTCATGTGGCACTAAACACTCCTTTAAAATAAATTTTATGAAATTTCAATTTTTTATGGGAAATAAGCACAGAAAATGCCAGAAGAAACAGAAAGTTTATCAAGCCGCATAAAAAAAATGCAAAAAAAAACGACCGGGAAGGTCGCTTTTTTCAAAAAACTAAAATTATTTGATTTTAGCTTCTTTGAAGATTACGTGTTGACGGATTTTTGGATCAAATTTTTTGATTTCCATTTTTTCCGGCATAGTACGTTTGTTCTTAGTAGTGGTATAGAAATAACCTGTACCAGCTGAAGAAACTAAGCGAATCTTATCACGCATTGTCCTGACTCCTTACTTAGATCTTTTGACCTTGAGCACGAAGGTCAGCAACAACCTTTTCAATGCCCAATTTGTCGATAATACGCATACCTTTAGTGGTTAAACGAAGACGTACAAAACGTTTTTCGCTTTCTAACCAGAAACGGTGGTGGTGCAGGTTCGGCTCGAACCGGCGCTTAGTTTTGTTGTTGGCGTGTGAGACGTTGTTACCAACGACTGGACGCTTGCCGGTAACTTGGCAAACCTTAGACATGGTGTAACTCCATTGATTTAGCCAACAGCAAATCTGTATGGCCAGTCAAAAATAAACGGATTGAATTCATTCAAGGGGCGTTTTATATCAAAAATGCGCTTAAAAGACAAGCGATTTTATCTAAAACGAAGCATGAGCCCGTGTGATAGCTCATGCCTTGATCATTTATCGAAGAAGTGTCTTCGAAATCAGCTTATGGATCGGCTTATTAAACGGAGGCAGAATGTATTTCAAGCTATACAGCTTAGGATTCGACATTACTGACCGTTCATGCGACAAACTGAAGAAGCCTTCTGGCCCATGATATTTACCCATACCGGAAGCACCGACACCACCAAATGGCAGATCGTCCTGTGCGACATGGGTTAATACAGTATTTTGCCCGAAATGCCCTGAATGGGTACGCTGTGCGACATAATCAGCACGCGCCTGATCAAAGTCGAAATAGTATAATGCAAGTGGACGCGGACGGCTATTAATAAAGTCGATGACGTCGTCAATTTGATCATATTCCATGATCGGCAGGAGCGGCCCAAAGATTTCATGCTGCATGATCTGCATGCTTGGCATGACATTGGTTACAAGAGTCGGTGCAATTTTACGCAGGTCTGCTGGCGATTCATTACGCGGATTGATTTCAATAATCTGCGCACCTTGCTCACGGGCATCATCCAGATAACCTTGCAAGCGGTTGTACTGTTTGTCATTGATAATCGAGGTGTAATCCTGATTATGGCTGATGTCCGGATACATGCTTTCGACACAGGCTTTAAAATGATCGATAAACTCGGCAGTTTTGCCACGTGGCAGGAACATATAATCCGGCGCTACACAGGTCTGTCCGGCATTCCAGAGCTTGCCCACGGCAATACGCTGAGCCACATCACGCAGGTCAATCGATGGATGCACCAGTACAGGGGACTTGCCACCCAGTTCCAAAATTACTGGTACCAGATTTTCAGCAGCCGCTGCCATCACGGTTTTACCGACAGCTGTTGAACCGGTAAAGATCATCTTGTCAAAAACCAGTCGGCAGAAGGCATCAGATACCGTACCGCCACCATTCACCACGGCAACCAGTTCTTTAGGAAAAGCTTCAGCTAAGGCTTTTTCCAATACCTTGCCAAAAGCAGCCGATGAACTAGAAATTTTGATCATGGCATGGTTACCCGCAGCCAACGCACAGATCAGAGGGCCGATGGATAATAATAAAGGGTAGTTCCACGGCGCGATGATGCCGATCACGCCTAGAGGCTGATACTGTACCCAGGCTTTTGCCGGCTGGTGAATAATACCGACATGACGCTTGGACGGTTTCATCCAGCCGGTCAGGTTTTTGCTGTAATATTTAATATGTTCAAGACAAGTCAGTAACTCACCAATTTTGGTTTCCCCGACAGAGCGGTTACCATAGTCCTGATTAATTGCATCGGCAAATTGATCTTGATACTTAACTAAGATACGCTTAAGCCGAGCTAAACGATCGATACGTTCCTTTGCAGTCGGCAGTGGGTAGCGTAAGTAGGCGTGTTTTTGTTGAGCCAGAATTTCATTGAGGTGCTGGCTATCAAGAAAATGTGGTGTCATTGAAGTTGTTTTTGTGTGACTGTTCATGCCGCACTACCATTATTCAAAATCGATTAATTAATTTTTAGAGCAAATACTCTAATTAGTCAAGTTACTTTGTGTGTTAGCCTTGCTAATGCATGAACTGAATGGTTATTTTAGGATGTCCCAAACCAAAACGTTAAAAACCAAAGAGCGTATCTTACAGCTCAGCTTGCAGTTGTTTAATGAACGTGGCGAACGATCTGTAACCACCAATCATATTGCTGCTGAACTCGGCATGAGTCCAGGTAATCTGTATTACCATTTCCGTAATAAAAATGAAATTATCAAGGAACTGATGGAGCAGTATCAGCATCAGACGCTGGAAATGCTAGCACTTCCGGAAGATCGTGCTCTGGATGCCAATGATAAGATTCATTATTTTCAGGTACTGAGCAGTCAGCTTTGGGCTTATCGTTTTCTGCACCGTGATGTATACCATCTGGTCGAAAATAACGAAGATTTCCGCAAGCTTTATCCGCGTTTTGCTGGACAGGTCATGCAGCAGGGACAAAAAATTTATAAAGCCTTCGTAAATGCCGGCTTGATGGAAATGACCGATTCAGAAATTGAAGCGCTGATCATTAACCTATGGATTGTACTGACCAACTGGACCAACTTCCTGTATATGTCGGGGCATATTACCGATTCCAACACTCTGGAAGAAAAATGGGTCTGGCAAGCACTGCGTCAGATGGTGTTTCTGGAAGGTGCTTACCTGCGTGGTGAAAGCCGTCAAACGTATGAGAGCCTGCTCAATTCGTTTGGTTCTTCAGAGCTATTTGCCAGTCTATCGTCGCCTAAACCGCCTGAATCTGAACAAACTATTCAGAATATCTAAGAAACGCGTTAGAATACTCGGCTTATTTTTTTAATTTAACTAATTAGTGACCTTAACCAACATGAATATGACGACTGCTAATACCGCACGTTTATTGATTACTTGTGAAGACAAGCCGGGCATCGTGCAGGCTGTTTCAAGCTTCTTGTATCATCAGGGTGCCAACATTACGGCGCTTGATCAATACGCGACAGCAGCGCAGGGCGGACGTTACTTCATGCGTGTTGAGTTTGAACTGGACAATCTGCAAAGCCGTAAAGAAAGCCTGTTGCAGACTTTTGCTGCCAATGTTGCAGAGCGTTATGGCATGCACTGGCGTCTGGCACTGGTTAGTGATGTGAAAAAGGTCGGTATTCTGGTCTCTAAAGTCGACCATGCGTTGCTTGAACTGCTATGGCGTCATGCACGCGGCGGTCTGCCATGTGAAATCACTAAAGTAGTATCTAACCACGAGACTCTACGTGAATCAGTCGAAAACTTCGGTATTCCGTTTGAAGTGGTTCCGGTGACCAAAGAGAACAAACGTGAAGCTTATGCACAGATCGATGAACTGATGCAGGGCAACGATCTGCTGGTATTAGCCCGTTATATGCAGATTCTTGATGAAGAGTTCGTAAGTAAATGGGAAATGAAAGTGATCAATATTCACCATTCATTCCTGCCAGCGTTCGTGGGTGCCAATCCTTACAAACAAGCGTATGACAAAGGTGTAAAACTGATCGGTGCAACTGCACACTATGTGACAGCTGATCTGGATCAGGGTCCAATCATCGAGCAGGATGTAGAGCGTGTGAACCATGACTTTACTGTGGAACAGCTGCGTGAACTGGGTCAGGACGTTGAACGTAATGTACTGGCACGTGCAGTGAGATGGCATCTGGAAGACCGTGTCATTGTCGACGGCAATAAAACTGTCGTGTTCCAATAAGCACTTGCATCTCTGTTTAAAAAAGGCATACTTTAAGTATGTCTTTTTTGTTTGAAACAAAAATAATGGAGAAAAGTGGGATTAGTAGTTGCAAATGAAAACACTTCTCATTTATTATTGGCGTACTTTAATTGTGCTAACCGATGAGCTTGATAGTTTGTTTCGTATCATCTCTTCGAGGTAAATAGATTTAATGAGTCAAGTTGCTGCTCCCATGACACCACCACCGTCAAATCAGATGAAAAAGAAAGTCGTTTCTATTCTGGCGGCGGTTCTGGTTGGACACGTGGGTCTTTTATGGGCAGTCAGCCAGATGAAAGCACCTGAACTGAAACCAGTCGATAAAGAGCCTCTAAAAGTCCGTTTCGTCAAACTTCAGGAAGCACCAAAACCTTTACTACCGAAGCCAAAGCCGCCAGAGCCTAAACAAGAGCCAACAAAGCCGAAAGAAGTTAAAATTGTAGAAAAACCGCTGCCACCGCCACCCAAAAAAGTAGAAAAAATTGAGCAGGTGAAGAAAGCAGAAACGCCTAAACCTGTTACTGCACCGCCAGTTGAAGCCAAACCGGCACCAAGCCCAGTGGTTCCTGCGGTCGTGACTGAAACTAAAAAAGTAGCACCTGCACCTGTGCCGGTTGCGCCACCAGCACCTGTCGCACCGCCGGCTCCACCTGCTCCGCCAGCACCAAAAAGTGTTGCAATTGGCGGCGGCGTATCGTGGCAGCGTGCACCAAAAGTGTCGCTCTCGGCAGGAGAGTTAAAATCAGCCTGTTCATTGATGGTGGATGTATCTGCAAATGAGCAGGGGAAAGTGGTCTCTGCGACCGCACGAAATTCGAGTTGTAGTCCGGCCGTTACGCGCAAAGTTGAATCAGCGGTACGTCGTGCACAACTGACCAAATATATTGAAAATGGTGTGGCTTATCCAACCCGAGTGGAACAGCCTTTCGATTTTCAGATTACCAAATAACGGCTAACCCATTAGGAGTTCGAATATGAACTTTTCAGTTTATTGGCAACATGCTGATGCAGTCAGTAAGACACTGTATTTCGTGTTATTGGCAATGTCGATTGCGACATGGACCATTTTTGTGCTGCGTTTAATGGGCACTCGCCAACTTAAACAGATTGCCTATGCTCAATTATCTAAAGCATTAGGACAATTGAAAAATAAAATGACTCCTTTGGCATTTGAACAACGTAAAGCTGTAGCTGAGCAGGCTTTATTGCGTCAGATCGCATTAGAAAAAGGCAATGCAGAAAAAGGTGTATCCGTCCTAGGTACCATCGCTTCAATTTCACCCTTTGTCGGTCTATTCGGTACAGTATGGGGGATCTTTCACGCACTGGTTGCCGTGGGTAAGAGTGGTCAGGCAGGTCTGGCACAAGTAGCGACTCCAGTGGGTGAAGCGCTAATCATGACCGGTCTGGGTCTGGCTGTGGCAATTCCTGCAGTACTTGCATATAACATCTGTGTACGTGTTAACCGTACTTTAAGCAATGAATTGCAAGACCATGCGCATAGCTTATTGATTGATACCATGTTGCAACAGGATTCTTCTGCAAAGAAGGCTGATGCAAAAGTAGCACAAGACAGTTTAGTTGGAGGTCAAGCTTAATGGCTTTTCAATTGGGTGAAGACAACGATACAGGCATGAATGAGATGAACCTCATTCCTTTGATCGACATCATGTTGGTATTGATGATCATCTTTCTGGTGACAGCGACCGTTGCGAACCCATCAATTCCATTAACTTTGCCGCAAACCACTGCAGAAATTATTGACCTACCACCTGAAAATGTCACCATTAGCATCAATGCCAAAGGTGATGTAGCGTGGAATGGCGATGTACTGACCCTGGATCAACTTGAAACCCGTTTCAATGAGGCGAGCCAGGCACAGCGTCAACCGACCATCGTATTGAAAGCAGATAAAGAATCACGTTATGACACTGTTGCTCAAGTGATGTCACGCGCGAGTGGAGCCGGACTCAGCGATATTGCCTTTGCAACCGATAATTAATTTTTTGCTCTCAAATAAAAAAGCGACTGATCTCAGTCGCTTTTTTATTGCCTTAATTTAATAGGGCATATGATCAAGCAGAATCCAGTCTAATGAGTTTTAAGCAGCGTCATAAACTTGTGTTGTAATTTATTCAGCTTGGGCGGAATCGCAAAATTACAGTAACCCTGATTCGGATTCTTGGCAAAGAAATTCTGATGATATTCTTCGGCAGGATAGAAAGTCGGTGCAGGGCTAAGTTCAGTCACAATATTCAGCCCTTCAGCTTTTAATGAATCTATTGTGAGCTGTGCAGTTTCTTTTTGCTCATCATTAAAATAATAAATCACAGAACGATATTGCGTGCCGACATCATTGCCCTGACGGTTTAATGTCGTTGGATCATGGGTTGCGAAAAAAACTTCGAGCAACTGACTATACGTAATCTGATTTTCATCAAAATCGATCAGGATCACTTCGGCATGATTGGTATCACCGCCACAGACTTGCTCATAGGTCGGATTAGGATTTTGTCCGCCCGCATAGCCACTGACGACCTTCTGTACGCCCTGAAGCTGTAAAAATACTGCTTCGGTACACCAAAAACATCCACCACCAAATAGTGCTTGTTGCATGGTTAAGTCCTCATCATTGTAGAGTGCTGATTATTGAATGTTCATATGAGTATGAAAGATATAAAGCCTGCACGACACAGGCTTTTTGTAGTCAAAACTTAGCGAGGCTGTACTGCACTTTCTAACTGAATGAGTAAATTGCCATGACGGTCCATTAATTTCAGGGTTTTACCGTAGACCTGATAATGGGTCACTTTGCTCAGTGCCTCCTTAAATTTTTGATCCAGACCGTCATTATCCAGACAAGCCATTTCGGTACTCGCCATCTGGCTTAAGTTGAGAGTATCTTTACCGGCAGTGTAGCTGCCCATGATACGGTTACAGCCATCTGCGCCAGACACGCGTTGAGTCACTGCATCGAATTGCAGACTTGGAATATTGCGTGCTGTCGGTGCTGTAGTAATTTCGGTATTACCAATCTGGTTCACAATCCAGGTACGATTTTGCAGGAGCTGTAAATTATTTTCAGTTTTGACTGATGAGGTACTAGGTACAGTTTCACAACCCGACATTGCAAAGACTGAACCTAAAATCATGATTGCTGTTAATTTTTTTAGCATGAGAGAGACTCTAATTCTGAGTTAGCTATTTGTATATAAACAAAAAAATTAAATATATGCCAGTTGATTTTGTATCTTTCTTTAAGTTAGATAACTTGGAAAATTATCTGGAATTCGACTCAGGTAGGCCTTGACGCAGGCGTTGTGAATACTCCTGACTGGAGATCTGACCGGTATCTCTAACTCGTGGATTAACGTGTGCACGCTGATACCAGGTTTGTATATCCCAGCGTTGATCTAGCGCTTTTAAATCATATAAATAATCAGGTAAATACCCAGAAGCCAGCAAGCGGTAATCTGAAGGAAGCTGTTGTTGAGATACTGCCTGAGCCATATCAAAGACCAGAGTCGTGCAGTTACTGCTCAGGGTGTTATACCATTTAGGCTCTTTGGCCAGTTCATCAGCCTTACGCAGATATTCTTTAAATAGGGCTTGAGCTTCTGCTTGCGGCATTTTTACCGGAAAAAAGTAGACCTGCTCGCCACGAATATTGCTACGCGTATATACAATATCTTTCTCATCTGAGGCGACCAGACTTAGTTCATATTTTCGGAAGAAGCCGCCAATGGCAGAAAATTTCTCATCCTTTTCTTTGCGAATTTCGATCGAGAAGACGAGTGGTTTCTGATTGGCAAAATCAAAACTGACCAGCGTATGGGCAATTTTAGGCCCCATCCAGTAAGAGGTAATGATGTTTACTCCGGTAATGTCGTTCAGGTCAAAACTCCGGCTTTCCCAGCGTTCGGTATATTGCCCCTCTGCTTGCCAGTCAAAATTACGGATATTGTGCAAGGTGACTTGATTGCCTTGCTGCTCATAGGAGAGCAGTCGGGAAACTTCAGGATTCCAGTCACGATCCTGACGAGGCTCCATGCTTAAATAAGCCAGTAAGCTGAACAGAAAGGCCAGCAAATAAAGCACTGTATCCACCTGTCGGGAAATCAGATGCTTGGTGAAATAAATGCCCAAGACCACACAGGCAAACACAAGCCAGAGACCAACCAGAATGATGCTGCCAATTTTGCCCAAGGGTTGTTGTACCCAGAGCATCAGGCTCAGCCAAAGGCTTGAACACAGGACAAATACACTAAACAGACTCCCTAATAACCACAGGCTCCAATGCTTTTCTGAATTGTCTTGTCCTTGCATGTTCGATCTTTTATAGAAAATAGGCTTTATTTTCTGTATGTTGCGAACTCAAATGCAATACCGGTTTTGTCATCGATATGTTGTTCTGACGCAACTTTTTTGAACTCGGCCGGAATTTCCGGATAGTAGGCATGACCCTGTACATCCAGTTCAACATGGGTCAGTTCCAGACGATCAGCGATCTCCAGAGTCTGTTTAAAGATTTCACCGCCGCCAATGATAAAAATAGCATTCGGTTTTTCTGAAGCCTGCACATCGGCCACGGCTTGAGTCAAGGCATCTTCAATCGTATGCGCGACTTTGACGCCTTCAAAGGACCAGTCAGGATCGCGGGTAATCACCCAGTTCACACGTTTAGGCAGCGCACGGCCCATCGACTCAAGCGTTTTACGGCCCATGACAATTACGCCGCCTTGAGTGATTTCCTTAAAGTGCTTGAGATCTGCTGAGATATGCCAAGGCAGGTCATTGTCCTTACCAATACAGCGCTGCTGATCCATTGCCACGACATGAACGACTTCTAAATCCTGAAATGCCATACCCATACTCAAAAACAGATAAAAATTATTGCTATTAAAATGCAAAATCCCACTTTAAGCAAAGTGGGATTTGAATATTTTCCGGGGTTTAACAGGAATTAAACTGCAACTGGCGCTTTAATTCCTGGATGTGATTCATAACCCACAATTTCAATATCCTCGAATTTGAAATCAAACAGGTCTTTAACTTCAGGATTCAGTTTTAACTGGCACAGGCCTAAAGGCTCACGACTCAATTGAAGTTTAGCCTGTTCAAAATGATTGGCATATAAATGCGTATCACCACCCGTCCAGACAAAATCGCCTACATCCAGATCACACACCTGCGCAATCATATGAGTCAGCAGGGCATAGCTGGCAATATTAAATGGAACGCCAAGGAAATTTATACCCCCAATCTTATGCACAATATGCTTCATTTGTTGGTGGTTAGTATAAAAACTTGACTGTGCATTTTGTATTTTGCACAGTTAGGAACCTTAACCATCAATTAGAAAATGTAAATTAAATTTTAACCTTAGTTCTAGGTGTCACTTAATAAACTATCTTCTAAAAAACTAATTATAGATAAACCTAACGCATTTAGCCAATCATTCAGCTCTAGTACATCTAATCTTCTGTCAAAATTTTCTACTTTTGCTATGTAAGATTGAGGTTTCTTTAAAGACGAAGCTAGTTCTACCTGAGTTATTTTTTTTGACTCACGTATAGCAATAAGGTCATGTATCAACTTTCTGTATCTAGGATCGTGTATTGAGCTCATAGCTCAAGATGTTGTACTATTATGTTTAATATCCCAAAATGGGATATTTTTATATTATAGTGGTATACTTTTTATGTGTTTAACTCAATCTCTTAATGAATGTTTCGTTGAATTCTTGACAAATACAAGCTTTAGATCAGAAGAATTTAAAGATGTTAGGAAGATGTTTGTTAATGCCTATCCAGAATTTAGATCGAACTGTTTTTATCATAAAACGTATCAGATATTTAGACGTCTACAAAAAAGTGGATATATTGAATTAGATAGTTCTACTTTTAATTATAGATATACATCGATTAATAAAAGATCAGAATTGATTGAAAATGAAGGTTGTCAGCACGAAATAATAATTCGTTGTATTCCACATCAAAAGTACAGCTACGCAAAAAAAGATTTAAAAACTTTTGAGCTACAGATAGTGGTCTTTTCTAAGTAGTAGAGCAGGTATGCAGTCATTAGAGATTAAACCTGTAATTTCATGTCAGATATAAAATCTTATTTAAGATCTCGTTGAGATTGGCTAGAGGAGTTATATCAGATCATTTTACATCCATTAAAACAGCAATTGTGGATTTTCTATTTCATAGTTATATGAATATTAAGTTTATGAAAAAAATGATAAAATTTAGTGAAACTTTTAATTAATAAATCAATATGGCTAAAAAAAAACCTATAAAGATATCTCAAGCTAAACTTGCCTTTAGAAAGGGGCAAGCGCTTAGAAAAACCCCTTTAGAAACGTTGAGCAATTTAAGAAAGAGTGCTTCGATAGCTGAATATAAGGAGTGTATAAAGCAATTTCGTATCTTTGGGTATGATGATGCGAATGTATTTCTGAGTTTAGGTAAAGATAAATCAGAAAAATTAGTAGGGCACTTTATTGGATTAGAGCCCTTATCATTAAAAAACGAGCTGTATTGGGCTGCTTATTGGTTAGAATCACAAGCAAATAGTCTCAATCAATATTTAGAAATTAGGAATGCTACACAAAATTTAATTCTAGAAGATAAATTCTGTGAAGCCAGACAATTAATAGATTCATTTATTGATCAACATGGCTGGACTTTTTGGGCTATTGAACTTAGATGTATTATCGACCATCGTCTTCATGGAATGGAAAGCCTTAGTCAATGGTTAAGCCCGTTAATTAGTGCGTCAGGTAGAAAGATAAACGGTCTGATATACGAAATTCTAAGTGATCGTTGTGATGAAACCTTTTCATTTTATGCATTCTATGGGAAGTGTCAAAACTCATTTCCTCGGCTAAAAGGTATGGATTCATGGGTAATTCCATATTTAGAATATCGGGCTTTTAACACCATTAATAACATAGAAGAAAATCTTCCATTATTGCTGTCTAAAGAAATTACATCATCATTAGTTGATTATTATGAGATTTTTATTGAGGCTATTCTTTATGTTCAAATTAGTAAAGATTTAGAACATTTAAAACCTAATGTTGGGAAAATTATAATAAAATTAATTGAAGCTGGAGTTAATGATCCTAGACTTAATAAATATTTGAAATTAATTATTAGTGATGATGTGAATTTTTTTACTGAAATTAAAGAAAATGATTTTTTAAAAGCATTAAATTTCAGTTCAGTAGAAGAATTAGAAGATGATAATTCTTTAATAGGTAATATTAAAAGTTTAATAAAAAAATGTGAGCATCAAGGTGATGTGTGCTGAAAAAACAGGAGGTTTTAACTTGGTAAACTAAACACACTCATCAGGAGTTTACCATGAGCAAGAAATACAAGACTTACACCACAGAATTTAAAGCTGAAGCCATCAAATTAATTGAAGCCAATCAAGGCAATGTCTCGGAAACAGCTAGACAACTTAGCATTTCAATGCAAACTCTTTCAAATTGGAATACCAAAGCAAAGGCTGGAACTTTAGCAGGTACAAAACAGTATTCACCTGATCTAAACGCTCTACTCGAAGAAAATAAAAAACTCAAACAACAGCTCAAAATAGCTGAAATGGAACGTGAATTTTTAAAAAAGGCAGCAGCGTACTTTGCCAAAGAAAGTCAGTAAGGTACGCCTATATGAAACAAAAAAGATATTCATTTCCAATTACCTTAATGGCTCGATTACTTCATGTTTCAGTTTCATGTTTTTATGATTGGCTCAAGAGAGGCGTGAGCAAAAGAACGATTCAACGAAATCAACAGACGATATTGGTGAAAATAGCCCATGAGGAGACAAGGCAGAGCTATGGTTATATTCGATTAACCAAATACTTACAAGCTCAGGGCATAAAAATGAGTATGTACGCTGTACGTCAGATAAAAGCGCTGAACCACCTGTATTGTAAGCGACACAAGCGTTTTAAAAGGACTACGAATAGTGACCATAATCGAGCGATCTATGAAAACCTGCTGGAGCAACAATTCTCAATGACTAGACCAAATCAAGCATGGTCAAGTGATATTACGTACATATGGACTGTTGAAGGATGGCTGTACTTAGCAGCGGTAAAAGACCTTTACACGAAGCAAGTGGTTGGCTATAGCTTAAATGAGCGCATGACAACACAGCTTGTTTGTAATGCGCTAAATATGGCTATTCACAATCAAAAACCAACCAAAGAACTGATTGTGCATTCAGACAGAGGAAGTCAATATTGCAGCCATGAATATCGAAATATACTTGAGCAATATGGTTTTCAAGGTTCAATGAGCAAGCGCGGAGACTGTTACGATAATGCACCGATTGAAAGCTTTTGGGGAATACTGAAAAATGAGTTAGTGCATCATTACAACTATCAAACCAGAGAAGAAGCCAAAGCAGATATTATAAAATACATTGAGTTATTTTATAATCATCGAAGAATTCAAAAGGGTTTGGGTTTTAAGACACCAAATCAAATGGCCGAAGACTTTTATAAGTTGGCTGCCTAAAATCTCCCAAGGGAAAGTCTCCTGATAATTCAGCGTATATCAAGGTAATGGTGCTCAAGATGAGATTGATAATTTATTTAAGATTGCAGTTAATTATAAAAACTTAGATATAGGCCAAGTTGTACTTAATTCAACTGTACATTTTGTGTCTAATGACATTGGGTATAATCAAAGCCCTAACCATTTCATATTCAGTAGTAATTTCACTTTGGAAGATATAACAACATTCTCTTTTGATGTTGGTATAAAACTTTTGAAAGAATATTTTTCTAAAGAAAACAATGAAATAGTCGAGAGTGTGCTTGGGTTTGTAGAAGGTAAACTAGATAATAAAGTTAGTAGAAATGTCATTTTTCTATGGTTAGCAGATTATTTATTTTCGAAGGCACAATATGAATTATTGGACATTTTATTAAATGAGTTGGATAGTTTTGGTGGCTTTTGGTCAAGAGAGGTTGCTAAGTTTAGGTTGGCAATATTTAATGAAAAAAATCAAGTAATTGAAGCAATTGATTTAATTAATGAATGGGTGATTGATTCACCTCGTATCATAAATGAATTTAAGGTTTCTGATATATTTGATAATAGAAAATGGAAATTTTTTAAAAATTTAGATTTTTTGAAAGTTGGCCTAATTGCACATTATACATATCAGCTTACGGATAATGAAGGTATCGCATATATATGTAAAATGGCTTGTCGCTCTATAATTGTTAATGGTATTAGAGAGAATATTAATGAATTATTTTATAATAATGAAGATCTTAAGAAAATAATTATCCACTTTTTCCTTAATGTATGGGTAGATGAAAATCTTTCACTCTGTGATGATTTAGATACGACAGAAAAAATTAGACAAGAACGTATTGAGGTTCTGCAACTATTACTACAGTGGGATAATGATAAAAAGAATGCTACAAAATATACTGATGAAATTAAAGATTTGACCTTTGATCAGACGTTGCAAAAAGGTTTAAAAACAATTAATCAAACAAGGGTTTTTGTTAATGAATCAGCAATCAATAGATGGGCAGAATCAGAAATTTTAACTGATTTTAATCGTTGGATTGCTACGAAAAGCTCGTCTTCTGGTACACGTTTTATAGATGATATTGTCAGTCAATTCTCAGTGGATGCTAAGCATCTTCAATTACTTCAAGATGTATCGGATGGTCAGCCAAGTATTTCATCTGCAATGTTAATAGATATTATTGATCGATTATATAAACGTTTTTTAACTGATCCTACAGATGGATTAGATTGTTATCTAAGCTTAAGAATTAGACATGGTAGTTTAAGGGGTACTATTCTTGGACCTTTGGAAGAAAAAAGACTGCTATATTTTTCAGGTGATATATCTAAGCGTGAGTTCGTTAATGAATGGTCTGACAGTTTAGAATTTAATCATCTAACTCTAGAGGAAATTTTAGCTATTCTTGAGGATTTCTCTAAAAAAGTGAAATTTTTAGTAGATGAGTTAGTAAATGATTTTGTTCAAATTAATTCTAAAGAAAAACCCCGTGGAGCATTTAAATATTGGTTTAACAAGGAATTTTTGAAAGTGATTACGGGTATGTTGGATGATTTTGATGAAACAAATTTATCATTCTCAGCCTTCCTTGCTAGTTGTTACTTTTTGTTTTGGAAATCTTTAGTTGATTTAGGGCTAAAAGATATTAATTTGTATATTACCAATGATTTTAAAGAGAAAATTAAAAATGAATTTGATGGATTGATTTCTAAATTTAGAAGTTTGAACATTGGATCTGATTTATTGCCACTGATAACGATGCTTCAGCGGATTTCAACTGATACTCAGACGCAATGCGATGTTGTTTCAGATTGGTTCCGATTACCGAATCATGCTGATGATGAAGATTTTCAGTTACCTGATGCTATTAATATTGCACAAGCAGCAACACAAAATGTTTACAGAGCGTTGGATGCAAATTTCCACCATCAAGATACTATTAAAATTTCTCTGACAACTACAGCTCTAGCCGTTATAACAGATTGTCTATTTGTGATCTTTGAAAATGCTTGGAAGCATTCAGGTCTCGGATCAGATTTGAAAAATATCGACATTGAAACTGAATTTAATGATTCAAATAAGCTGTTAACTTTAATAGTCTATAGTGATTTATCGGAGGATAAATTACGTGAATTAACACAGAGTGAAATTGATCGTTTAAAAGAGAAATACATTGCTAATACCTTGCCTATTCACTTAGTCAGTAAGGAGGGAGGTTCTGGTTTTCCTAAACTTCGTAGAATTGTCAGATCTGTGAAAAAAACACAGTGTCCAAATCCTTTTGATTTTGGCTTAAAAAATTCGCGATGGTTTGTGCAGATAACAATTCAACTTTTTGAACGTGAAGGACGTTTCGAAGCTCATGTATAATGAAAAAAACGTACTAGTTATTGAAGACGATAAGCCAAAATTAAACTCGATTCTATCATTTCTTAGATCGATATTAAGTCCAGATGTCCAGATAATAACGGTTGAATCTTTATCGAGTGCAATTACTGAAATATCGAATAGGGAAATTGTGCTCGCTGTAGTAGATATGTCAATTCCGACATTTGATATCGCTAAAGACCGATTGGGCGGAGGTCGGCCACTAGGTTTTGGTGGAGCAGACGTTTTGAGATTTATTGATAGTGAAACTGAAGATACATATAGTGTTGTTCTTACTCAATATGAAGAATTCACGTTACCTCAAATCAAAGAAAAACGTGATCCTAGAGGATTGCAAGAAATATTGGAACAGGAGCTAGATCAACGATTTTTAGGGGTTATTCATTACACTGGACAATATGGACCATGGCAAACTGCTTTGGTTGAAGTTTTAGAAAAAATTAATTTGGTAGCTAAAAAATAATGCATGTACTACTTATAGATGATTGTGACTTAAAAATTAATCAACTTAGACGATTTTTGATTGGGCAAGGAATAGATGAAAATGATTTATTGATTGCTAAAGACGCTGCAGATGCAAGTAGAAAATTAAATCAATATAAATTTGATTTAATGCTCATAGATGTATTATTGCCAGCGCGAGGGGGGGCAAAACCATCTGCTGATAGCAGCATTAACCTGCTTAGACAAATAGTTGAAGATCGAGTTTTTCCAACTCCTACACATATTCTAGGTGTTACAGCATGTCAAGAAACACTTAATGCTGTTGATGATCAGTTTAGAGAGTTAGTTACAAGTGTGTTGCACGTCTCACCAGATCAGGAGCAGTGGAAAAATGCTCTTCAACAGTTTGTGCAACGAGTATTAAGAACGGAGAGTGAGAATACATCATTTAATTATGATGTAGTGATTTTAAATGCTCTAAGAAAACCTGAATTAGAGGCTGTTTATAAAAATTGGCCACTTAGTCTCTCAGAGGAAAAGCTACTCGGATCAAACATCAACTATAAAACAGGGCAATTGAATTTAGTTAGTGGTAAAACATTAAAAATTGCATGTGCCCATCTCAATCAAATGGGACCAATTGCAGCGACACATTCAACGGAAGTTGTGTTAAAAAGCTTCAAACCGAGAGTGTTAATCATGACTGGTATATGTGGTGGGTTTGCAGATGCAGTTTCAGTAGGTGATGTTGTTGTAGCTGATAAGAGTTGGGATTGGCAAGCAGGAAAATGGACAGAAGATGGGGCATTACAATCTGCATCTGATGCCAAAGAGGCAGATTATGAATTAGTTGCTATAGCTAAGACAATTGATAGCGAAATGCGTTCCTTCTACGAAAATTACAAGGAATTTAGACCTCAGAATCACCCTAAATTAGTATCTGCGCCTATGGTTTCTGGGAGTTCAGTTGTTGCTTCTGCTGATATACAAAAAGTATTCAGAGGTCAGCACAGAAAAATGGCTGCTATAGACATGGAATGTTATGGTCTTTATTACAGTTGCGCTAATCACTATGGACAAACGACGAAAGCTATTTGCATTAAATCTGTTTCTGATTTAGCCGATAGAGCAAAAGATGATGATTTTCACAACTATTGTAGCTTTATGAGTGCTAGTGTCGCTCTGAGGCTTATAGAAAAGTTTTTTAATAAATAAAAGCTCATTTATGAGCTTTTTAAAGCCAAACTAATTGTTAGTAATATATCTTGATTTGGAGTTACCCAAAAGTACATGCATTGAATTTTACCCCTATTGAAACAAGTTTGTAGAACTAGATGAAGAAACTCTATAATAGAAAGAGCCTCGTAATAGAATAATTTGTAGTCCTGAATTTTTAAGATTTGAAGCGAAAGTGAATTAATCTAGCTTAATCTAATAATTTCATGGGTATAGATGACCTATTAAGAGGGAAGTGAAATTAAGGTGGTTAAATGAAGCAGTATCTAGATTTGTGTCAACGCATAGTTGATGAAGGTGTATGGGTTGAAAATAAACGAACTGGAAAGCGTTGTTTAACCGTTATTAATGCTGATTTAGAGTACAACGTAGGGGCAAATGAATTTCCCTTGGTTACGACTCGAAAAAGTTATTGGAAAGCAGCAATTGCAGAATTATTAGGGTACCTACGTGGTTATGATAATGCTGCTCAGTTTAGGGCTATTGGCTGTAATACTTGGAATGCAAATGCTAACGAAAATGGAGTCTGGTTAGCTAACCCTCATCGTAAAGGTGAAGATGATATGGGGCGAGTATATGGAGTCCAAGGGCGCCATTGGCGTAATTCTGAAGGTAAAGAGTTTGACCAGCTTCGTAAGATTTACGACGACTTAAGAAACGGTACTGATGATCGTGGTGAAATTTTGACTTTCTATAATCCGGGCGAGTTTGAAATGGGATGCTTACGACCTTGTATGCATACTCATACCTTCTCTTTGGTTGCAGATACACTTTATTTAACATCATCACAACGTTCATGTGATGTTCCATTGGGTCAAAATTTTAACCAAATTCAAGTCTTCACATTATTAGCCCTCATGGCCCAAATTACAGGGCATAAAGCAGGAAAGGCTTATCATAAAATTGTGAATGCACATATTTATGAGGATCAGTTAGAGCTTATGCGTGATGTTCAACTTAAACGTGAACCTTATCCAGCGCCAAAACTTCATATCAATCCTAATATTAAGACTCTTGAAGATATTGAAACATGGGTGACATTAGATGATTTTGAAGTTGAAGGTTATCAATATCATGATGCAATTGCTTATCCATTCTCAGTATAAGTAGACCTTTTGTATAAAAGAGGGCTTTACTTGATGAGGATTTAAAGCCATCTATCCAAATAGAGACCTCTTTTTAAAACTAATGTTTAAGTAGTTCTGAGTTAATACCTTTAGTGTCTAACAGTTCTTTTAAGCGGTTGATTTCTAACTCAGCTAAAACAACTTGCTTTTTATGCTTTTCATACATCTCTCTATAGTAATCATTCGATTCTTTTAGTTTTTTTAACTGATTATTTGTATTTTCAAAAGAAAGCTTTATATCTTGGTATTGATTAAACCAATAGATAACTTCATTTGTAAGCGTCCGCTGAACCCCATGCCTATTTTTTAATTTGAGTTGGATTTCCAGCGATGTGGTAGTAATTCTTCTATTTGGGTCGCTTTATGCGTCGGCAGCCTTTTCAGCACATCACTGAGATAGGCATACGGATCCAACCCATTCAGCTTTGCTGACTGGATTAAAGTCATGATATTTGCCGCTCGCTGTCCACTGCGCAGCGAACCTGCAAACAACCAGTTCTTACGGCCCAATGCCCAGGGACGCATTGAGTTCTCTGCCCAGTTATTGTCAATGGGTAGATTGCCATCATCCAGATAGCGGCTTAAGGCTGGCCAACGCTTCAGACTGTAATTGATGGCCTTGGCGGTTGGAGAACTCGATGGCACCGTCAGATAATGTTGGTTGAGCCATTCATACAGTTGTTGCATCACCGGTTGGCTGTGCTGTTGTCGGTATTCGCGGCGGTGTTCTGCTGTACTATCGGTCTTTTTCCTGAGTTCTGCTTCTATCGCATACAGTTTCTGAATCATCAGTAATGCCTGTTCAGCGATCTGACTTTTCCCAGTCACATGTAGCTCATGGAATTTACGACGTGCATGCGCCATGCAGCCCACCTCAATGACATCGCCTGATTTAAAGCGTGCTTTATAACCACTGTAATCATCACAGACCAGATGGCCCTGCCAGCCATTCAGGAACTCTTCTGCATGCTGACCTGAACGGCTATCCTGAAAGTCATAGATCACCGCTTGAACTGGATTGTACTGTGTAGTGGCATAGGCCCAGACATAACCTTTCTTCGGTTTTTTCTCATCATCACCCATCCGCATGATGGTGACCGGCGTTTCATCGGCATGGATCACCCGCTGTTGCAGCACCACCTCTTTTAAGGCATTGGCCAGAGGCTCCAGTTCTACACCGCAGCGACCTATCCAGTCAGATAAAGTAGATCTGGACAGATCAATGCCCGCCCGCTGATAGATCAGGCGCTGACGGTACAGCGGCAAATGATCGGCATACTTCGATACCAGCACATGGCTGAGCAGTTCAGGTGAAGCAATGCCTTTATCAATCACATAGGCGGGCATCGCTTGCTGAGTCAGGGTGTCACACTGATCACAGACCCATTTGCCACGCACATGCTGTTCCTTATAGAACTGTGCCGGTCTGAAATGCAGTTTTTCACTGATATCTTCGCCGATACGACGTAACTGGCAGCCACAACTGCATTGGGTTGATGCAGGTTCATGCTCAATACGGATGGTGTGTAGATGATCCGGCAGCAGTCGACGTTTAGGTTTGTTGACTGTGGCTTTCTCTGTCGCTGCATCGGTTTTATCTGCATTCAGCCGCTCCAGTTCCAAATCAACTGCTGCGATATCCTCTTCAACCGCTTCGTCCCACAGATGGATTTGTTTTGCGGTGAGATGTTCGTTTTTACTGCCAAATTTGTGCTGTTTAAATAGTGCGAGCTCATGCTCGTATTTTTGCGTGAGAATGGAAAGATGTTGAACTTTGGCATCCAATTGCTGGTTTGATTTTTCTAATTCTTGATTTGATTGTGCCAGAGACTGATGCTGCATTGCCAACTGTCTGGTAAATTCCAGCAGTTGTTCATGGGTCAGTTGGCTTAAGTCTGGCAGCGTATTCATGACCGCAGTATGCCTGAGGTCATGACGCAGAGGAAATAGAACGTTTGGAGAATAGCAGAATGGACCAGCCTAGTTTAGAGCATCGTCACCACCTGCTGTCGTCCAATGCGCTGCCAAGGTAAACCCTGGATCAGTGCATGTAACTGTTCCGGACTGATCGCCATGCTTTCACCCTGGTGAACCTGCGCCCAGTGGAATTTTCCCTGTTCCAGCCGCCGGGCACACAGCCAGATGCCCAGTCCATCATGTACCAGCACTTTCATGCGATGGCCACGTTTATTACAGAACAGGTAAGCACAATGCGGTTTGATGTAGCCAAAGGCTCTCACCACCTGAGCCATGATAGTATCCATCCCTGCTCGCATATCCAGAGGTTGGGTAGAAAGCCAGATTTCATCAATGCGGATCATGTTGCAAGTGCCTTGAGTAATTCTGCTAAAGCAGATATTTCTGATACTTGCCATTTCAAGCCAATTTCTGCTTTTGAGTGGGGTAAAGTAATTTGAACCGTTAACATGTCAGTAGGAGTAGGATCTAATGGTGTAGAGCAAGATAAGGCAATAAATGCAGGTTTATTCGGTAGTGGTGAGCGATCATTCCCTGGCTTAGCATCAATTAAGCGAATCCATTTGGATACGAGATTTGTATTCAATCCATGTTGCAAAGCGACCGAAGCAATTGAAACGTCCGGTGCTTTACAAGCCTGAACGATCTGCTGTTTAAATTCAGCACTGTATGTTCTTCGTTTTTTCGCAAGAGATGCGATGGATGTCTGGTGATTTGTAGTCATAAATTTTAGTCCCCACTTGTTTTTAAGTGGGGACTAAATTAAGGCTTATAGGATGAATTCATAAGGTGTGTTCAGCGGACGCTTACCTTCATTTTGTGTTAGAACTAGTTTTTCTCCCAACGAAATTTCATTAACCACCATATGGTTTTTACTTTCCTCATTCTTGAGTTTTCTTTTGTCCTTGATTTCTTTTAGTTTATGGATAGGCCAATCACGGTTTGTAATTGTATTTCGATGAATACCAGTCATTTTTGATAATTGTGCAATAGTGGCCTTGAGCTTTGGATCTTGCTCGATTTCTAATAGTGCTTTGTTAATACTTAACGTATTAGTTTCATAGTCTTCACTATTTTTTTGATCATAAGCTTGATTATTCATAGTTCAACCATTTCACCAATACTATTTAAAACCATTGCAGCTTCGTCAATTGCTGCCTGAATTTGCTCCCTATTATGAGCATATTCTGGTTTATTAAGATTTGCTTTATTTAAGATGTAGACTTCACGCCATTTCGGAGCATGTTTACTGGTGACAATAGCTTGTGAACATCTGGCAGGATTACATCTTAGGCTGCCGATGCAAGGTAAAGTCGTATCGTATTCTTCATTTCTATTACCATAACAAATGCCTTGTCCAACATACACAATAGCCATTCCTTGGTCAGCCATTGCTTCATACACTTCTTCTTCGGTGTAGCCTTCAGCCATATAGCCTTGAAACAACTTTATCAGATTAGTTTTATGCTCAACAGCTCTACCACCATAATATGTACCATTTGGATTGTGAACAGTTTTAACAGCTTCTAATTCAGCAGAGCGTCGCAATGATTTATTACCTGTTCGGCTTCCATCCTTTGAGAGCATTTCACCAATCTCTCCATAGCCTAACGTAACTGAAGAAGTTGCTCCAAGTGAGGTGAATTTACTCACACTGTCTACGAAGTGCTTTAATTGAAAAGATATTAAAGGTAAACCGACTTCTGCTCTAAACAATTGATAGGTCAGAGTGTGGCGTAGCATATATGGATAAAATTTAATTTGATTAGCTACAGTAGCATCCAAAATTTTCACAATAAAATTATTCATCTGATGGGTAATGCCAGTACTGCCCATCGGTATAGGTGAATTACTAGAGCTCACTGTGTCCATATTTGAGATAAGATAAGGTGATGATTTAATTTTTGCTATATATGATGCTGCTAATATTGCATCTCTAACAATAGGTATAGCCACCCATTTGTCATCAAACAAACCTGTATTAATCTCTTGTTGATGCTTTTTTACAGTACTTTTAATCAGCCAGACTTCATGCTCCTCTACTAAACATGAGCAATCTTTTACTTTTACTTCTGCTAATTCAGATGGCCTCATACCTGTATATTGAGCCACCAAGTACACGCATGAATATGAGACTAGATTGAAGTATTCACGGAGTTTATCTAATTGGTAGTTGCGACTAGTTAGGGCTTTCCTCAGTGTTAATCCACATGCTAGGCCATTTTTATTTAACATCCAATCATAGGGCTCGATGATGCTTAAAACGGAACTTGATGAGTACCCTTTATTTCTCAATCGAACTGCAATATAGGCATTCAAAATTTCATGATTAACTCCTACTTGATTTGCCCAAGAAGAATATTTACTAGAGTATAAAGCTTCTAAAGAATTGATATCCAAGATCTTTGATTTTTGACCTGTCGCATTTAAAAAGTCCACTACGATTAAAGATGCTATTTTGGATAAATTTTCAAATACATTATCGGGTAAAACTTTTTCCTTATTCTTTTTTTCAGTACTTGGAAGTTTCTTCCAATTTAAACTATTTAGTTCAACATAAGCTAGAGGCTTATCAAATACATATTTAACAGCACTAGGGCTACGTAAGTATTCAAAAAATTGATCTAATTCTCTACCTTTTACATGTTCGTAGTTTTTGGCAGCTTCATGGTAATGCTCGGTATTTACCTTGGAGAGTGTTTTAATCTGTGTTTGAACAAATTCATAACCTAGGTCTTGACTTATTTGTATGAATATTTGATTAATAAATGTTAACCCTTTCTCAAAAATAGGAATCAAAGAGTTAACTTTAAGAATCCCTTTTTTATTATTTTTCCTGCTGTTAAGTTCAGGTCGGAAAATAAGATTGTTAAGTAAAGCAAGTTCTAAGATGATTTTTAGTTCTGTTAGCACAAACTTTGGAATATTTTTGTATTTTAAAAAATTAATGCGCAGTTTTGCGCCTTTTACATTTTGTGCTGCATTAGGATAATCAGAATTAAAATCCCAAACATTATCGGAAAATTTAGATATTTTTGAGACAGATCTTTCCATAAGAGCGTTTATGTATGTAGTGGACTCTATAGATTCTTGTGGATGAAGATC
Source organism: Acinetobacter variabilis (assembly GCF_000369625.1). Classification (GTDB taxonomy): domain Bacteria; phylum Pseudomonadota; class Gammaproteobacteria; order Pseudomonadales; family Moraxellaceae; genus Acinetobacter; species Acinetobacter variabilis. Next base: position 154,039 of record NZ_KB850111.1, on the reverse strand, counting down.
ACTATCTAAATTCTTAGCAGTGTTTAGCTCATTCATTATATAGCGGCGATGATTAACAAAACCCGTCAATATACTTATTTTCGCTTCCTTATCCATTACACTACTCCATCAATTGTTATTGTAGATCCAAGATAGTTGGATCTATTTTTTCCAATTTCTAGTTCTTCCTTTGAAAAATCTGAAGTCTCAGGATCTGTAATATAACTTAGGAGTTCTAGGTTTTCTTTGATAATTTTTCCGTAGGGAGTATCCATCACTCGTGAATTTTCTAAAATAGCTAGGTAATCACGCTTCATTGCAAATAGCTCAGGAAGATAATTTGCTGTAATAATTACGTTGTCACAACTTAAGCATTTGTTATATTGCGAGCAGGGCGTTCCAGGAGTATAAGAAGCCATTTTTTTTACAAAGTCAGGTGGATCAAAAATATTTCTGCATGCAGCTAGATTGGTTTTAAATGTTACTCCCAACTCTTCCTCATTTTTGATTTCTATTGTTTTAATTTTTTCTTCGGAGCGACTATTTAAAGTTGATTGATGAATTTCCATCAATTTCTCATTGAGCCTCTTTCTGCTAATGGAATTAAAATCTAAAGAGTCGATATAGCCAATAGTTGTATGCAAGGATGAGTGACCAAGCATCAATTGAATCTCATGTATAGGTACATCAGCTTCAAGCATTTCACTTACGAAACTTGGTCTAAACCGACTTAATGTAAGGATTAAGGGTTGGCCATGGTCATTTTTTAATTGAAATTTATCAATAAATCTAGCAATACTATGACCTAATGGGCTCGCATTTTTTTCGATAGTTCCAAGTAAAGAACTGATTTGTCCGTGTTTTTTAGTACTATTTGATTGATAAATGAAGAGCCTATCCTTAATCACACTATCCTTGATATTTTCACGGATGCAGCTAGTCATTTGAATTACCTGTTTGAAAATTTCTTTTACAGAGCTAGATTGGCTTTCTGTGAGCCAAGTTATCTTCGCCTTGATAAGATCAAGATGATACTCTTTATACCCATCGGATCTCTCTTTCCAATATCTTAGGCATGGTCTAGATGTGGCTGGATGGCGAGTTTCAAAATCCTTTATGTCTAGGGATAGTATGGAATCAGTATTTAGACCTGTAACTTGAGCGAGTCTTAGAATATAAGGCACTAATAAATCTATTCCGATCATCGGTGTGATTCCCCATTCTTCATAGACCTCATTCAGACCTTTTTTCGAATCTTTAATAATGCTGAGAAATGCCTTTTCAATATGGGTTTTAGCTGTATTGTGATGAACAGGTTTACAATCCAAAAAATTTTCAAACAGCCAACGAGCATTATCTAGATTTGATAGACCTTTTATTCTATTTCCATGTTGATCCAGAGGATTTATTCCGATACCTGTTTTTTTATAGGGTTCTAAACTTAATTGAGTTTCAGAAATCGCTTTTTCGATAGCCTCTAATATTTGAATTCGTTCATTCTTACTAAAGGGTTTTTTTGTGTCTGTTTGCCTATGGACATCGAAGCCCTGTACATCAAAAAAACTGTATTCTAAATTCTTTACTTTAGTCAGCCTATTCAATGTCATACGTACTGAACTTAAAATAGTATTTGCATGATGGCTTGATATATTGTTTTGTATTATTTTGTCCTCAAGATAACTTCTATATTTGGATAATAGATACTCATCAAAAGTGTCGATAATTCGTAAAGGGCTAGATCCGTATAATTCAGATAGAAACTCTACAAATAGGCCGCATGCATTTGTGTAGTTACTTCGTCCTGAATTAGAAGGTAGGGTTTTCATCTGTGAGGCAAAAAGTTGTTCAATCTGAATAAAAGGTTCTAACTCAGAAGGTTCGATGAAGTCGAGTACACTATTGAGTTTGAGAGTAGCTAATCTGTTGAAACGCTCCTTCATAGTTTCACGAGGTATATCTAGAAGTTTCTTCCTTTCATGATTTCGTTCAGAAACACTTTTATAATTCGTATTTAATAAACCAAGTTTTTCGAGATCTTTGTGAATGAAATCCCAAGCATCTTTGACAATATCAAAACGTAAATCACTTTGAGTAATAGGAGATTGCTTCGTATGCATTTTCCCAAGTGAGATTTTGTTACCAAAAATTGGTAACTGGCTTTTTTCTTTCAAGTTTAGCTTTCTGTACCAATTTAGCAGTTTCCTCCTGCTTTCAACGGCTCCAGCTCCTGAGTTGCCTTTTGGATATACTAAAATTCCTTTTTCAATCATTTTTTGAGTTAATGGATAAGCTAACTCTCTATAATTGTTAGCTGAGCTCTCCGAAATGCCTAGAACGGTTTGAATATGTTCGATTGCTACGTTAAAACCCAAATCTGTATTGGCTTTTGTAACTGGTATATCCCACATGGCGTCTATATCATCAGATATGGTTGATACCCATTGGCTGATAACAGACTTAGCATCTTTAATTGCTCTCTTACGACTTTTAATTGTTTTGAAGTCTGCCGAGATAATTCCTAAGTTATGAAGGTCTTCATGAATGTAATCAATTACTTCTGCGATCCATTCATATTGAGTTGATAAAGATGCCCAAGAGCGTTGTTCACTACCTATTGATTTAAAACAAATATTACTCGGATATAAAGCTAAGCGGGGGAGGTTTTTTTTATCATCAAAGCTCAGATTACTATACCAATCGAGTATTCTCTGGCGAATAAAATTTTCTCTGCTTGATGCTTCTTCTACAATAATTTGCATTTCAGCCATCTTTTCTATTAATGGCATTGTAAGGTGTTTTCTACGTCGAGCCTCGCTCAGAGTAATAGGTATCTCTTTTGATAAAAAATCAGACAGAACATTAACCCCCCAAGGGCTCTTAAAATCATTACTAAGTGGTAACTTTAATAGATGATTTGGGGACTGTAATAGGTTGTCTACCCATATTTTTACTAGGTGATCAGTGGCTTTCCCATTATTTTTCATTTTATATCCTTAATACCGATCTTTAACTGAGTTTTTTCACTTAAACGTTTCATTTTTTCGGCTCTAGTTAAGAGATCACCTTTTTCATCACACATGGAGTTATAGATATCTTGAGGAATACTGGTATATATTTGAGTGGTATTTAGGTGATTATGGCCTAAGTTTTTTTGTAAAATCACAAGTCGATCTAAATAGTCATTCCCCAAGTCATTTGATTGTAAAATCGCATAAGCATTACCATGTCTGAGCTTATGTGGGGATATTTGTCTATCAAGATGACCTTGCTTAATAGCACGCTTGCTTAGTCGTTCTAATAATTTATTAATGGCAGATGGAGTGTAAGGAGTCCCTTGAGCATTTAAAAATGCAGGAGTCTCAGTAGGCGTAGCATATTTTCTTGCATATTTTTTATATAGTGGGGAAGCATGATATTTTTGAATACGCTCAATAGTTGCTGAGCTAATTAACGTCCACCGAGGTTTGAGTTCATTTCCACGACCTTTACTTCCTTCAACTTCAAGTGGGACGTAATCTAGATAAATGGGTTTATCTGATTCGCGAGAGATAAATTTTTGGGAATTAAAATTTACAGTGTTCTTAAAATGTTCAAGCGTAACACGAGGAAGTTCTGAACGACGAAGTCCCGAGTCGTACAAAAATTGAAGTAAAACTCTTTCTCGTTCAGAAGATGTAGATTCAATTAGTACAAATAGATCATCTAGATTACAAGCAATAATAGCTTTTCGTTTTGGTACTTTTGATAGATAGCCTTTCTCGTAAGGATTATCTTGTCTAAGTGGTTTATGACCTTCTGTAGATGAGCATAGAAACTCAATAAAAGCACGTATAGTCGCATCACGATTTCTAACAGTAGATGAGCTGATATTTTGGTCTCGACTCAAAAAAGTCAAATATTCTTGTATTACGTATGAAGGAACAGTGATAAATACATCATCACTTTCATCATCATTATAATCTTGGCGGGTACGGATATATTGCAGGAAATAAGTTAGATTCTTACCATAAGTACTTGCTGACTTATACGAAATTTTTTCATGCTTGGAGTAATAGGATAAATATTCAGAAATGAGAGGGAGAACCTTAGCATTGTCGTCAAATACAACGACCCCATTAACATTTATTGTTTGATCTAGTTTTATGTTCTGAACATGATGATTTAAACATGACTTAGATAAGTCTAGTTTTATATTTGAACAAACTCTAACATCCATAATGTACGCCAAATTACTGCATAGACTAAGTTATATAACATACTGTGCATAATTTAAACGTTAGTATAAACGTAAAAGAGTAAGAGGTTTTAAGCGGCTAAAACTTCGTACTGTGAATTATTAATTTGGGGGGATAAAAGAAATACGTCAGCACTACGTTGATAAAGCTGGCAAGACAGTTTGCCATTATGTACAAAGAACTGGAACAGGGTATGGCAAGGCGGTAAAGCCACCTGACTCGCTTCATTCGGATTCCAGCCAGACACAATCAGACGGCGTGAATTTGGATTGGTCTTGATCTCATTGATCAGCCATTTGATCTGGTCAAAACCATCCTGATTGTAGCTGCCATCTGCATTTTGAGTGGCACCAAAATTACGCCATTGATGGCCATAGACTGGACCAAGTTCACCTTCTGGACGACCAAAGCGTGCGGTCTGTTCCGCAGTGGCCCATTCATCCCAGATGGTCACTTTATTATCCTGAAGATACTTTACATGGGTATCACCTTTCAGGAACCACAGCAGTTCAATCACGATCGAACGGAAATGAACTTTTTTAGTGGTAAGTAAAGGGAAGCCCTTGGAAAGATCAAAGCGCATCTGATGACCAAATACCGAACGTGTACCTGTGCCGGTACGATCGCCTTTATCGCCGCCGTTGTCGAGGATATGTTGTAAAAGGTCAAGATATTGGCGCATAGGTCTCTCTTAAAATCTGTTGCAAATTGCTTTTCTTTGAATTGGGCAATTTAAAATTGCGCTCATCATAACATTTTTTTGAGCACTTCCGCATAGCAGTGAAAATGATTAAACATGAGAGAAAAGGGCATAAAAAAGCACCCATGATGGATGCTTTTTTATTATCTTTTTTTAAGCCGTTGGCTTACCGGTATGTACCGTATGGATCAGATCGGACAGGTCATAACCCAGCGATTCAGCATAGGCCAGATATTCCTGTTTGGTCGTTTCATCCAGTGTCGGCTTACGATGCAGGAGCCATAAATATTTCATGTTTGGCTCACCGACCAAGGCGGTCTCATACTTGTCATCCAGTTTGAGAATCCAGTAATCCCCTTTGGTAAAAGGTACCCAGTGCAAACCTTCAGGCAAGAAACTGACTTTCAGTTTGCCATGTTCTGCATCAACAATAGTGGCTTCCCCAATAGATTCATCGAGTTTGCCCGCACCATCTAGACAACGGTTCTGGACGCGGACTGTGCCATTTTCATTCAGGCTGTAGGCTGCGGAAATATCAGTACTGTCTTCAGGTTGGTGTTTCATAGGCAGACGGGCAATTTCGTACCAGATCCCTAAATATTGTTCTAAATTGAAATTTGAAATAGTCTTTACATCATGACTCATATTTTTCTTCCTCATCATCTCAATTTAAATTTACTAAATCAGTCTAATACGAGAGTTGTTAGCCAGAATGATGTAATCCCGTAGTGAAATGTTGACTTTATTATCGTGAGTAAAATTACAGATTTAGTCAGAAAGGCGCTCAAATATTGATTTAGAAATAGTCTGAGCAGAATTGCTAATTAATTTGAAAAGTAGTGAATTTATAACTTTTTTGTGAAAATTGTAAATTTTATAAATCTAAAAGAAATAACAAGTTAAGTAAAATTAAATAAATGCGGAAAAATATATTTACATTTTTAACGTGAAAAGTAACATTTAACCGTCTAGTATTCACCGCGTGTTGAAGATTTGAAAGCCAAACTTACAGGCGAGGAGTACTTGGTCCAATATGATTTATGATCATCAAGTGAATATGAGCGAAGTGCATGCTCCTGTTCAAGCGAACGTCATAATTCGTTCCCAATCGGGACAAAATTCCAAACGTCAGCCTCAGCGCTATACCTCTGCGTCAGCTCGTAACAAAAACTCTGAATCTCGCAAGACTTTCGGTGCAATGAACGGCCAGCGTTTCGATATTGAAAAATTCACCAGCTACCTGCAAGGCATTACCCGCAGTACCAGTACACAGAAATGTGCACGCAGTATTCGCGTCGGATTGCAGTCTTCAGGCGCAAAAATTGTGAATCATCCTGTTGCCGCAGCTGACTGGGGTAACACCCTGCAGCAATTGGGCTATCGAAAAATCAACCTGTCTTTTGACCGTCCGAAAAAAGGTGATATCTATATTATCGACCGGACTTCACAGCATCAGTATGGTCATATTGCAGCGTATTCTGGTTCAGCCTGGGTTTCTGATTTTAAACAGAATGGCTATGCGGTCTATCGTAATTCCAATGTGAAATATACGTATTACCGTCTGGATTCCTATCTTTAAATCCGACGCTGAAAATTTCAGAACTTAAAAATGAAAGTCGCGAAATGGTTCAATCTTCGAAGCGTTTCGCACGTTGATTATAAATCGACACGATAAACAGTCCAATCGCCACAAAGCCTAAGCATTGTAGACCTAGCGCTACAGTTTCTCCGATCTCACCTGTTTTGGGTAAATAACCGATCAGGCTAATTACTGCCACAATCGGAATCGCCATCGTTAAAGCACGAAAACCTTCAGCATAAGGATTTTCAGGAGAAAGCTTTAATCTGAATTCACGCAAGACGTGCATCAGCATTCCAATCGCCAGACTGATTCCAACAAATATCGAACCCAGTTTCGTTACAGTCGATGCTATGTAAATTACGATACATACCGTAATAATAATGATGAGCTTGAGCTGACGATTGCAGTGTTCGGAATACCAGAATTCAAGCATGTGGTGAACCTGAATCCGGCTTGTTCTGATTAAGCAAAGACAGAGGCGAAAACAGGCAGATTGCCAAAGCCATAAAGGCAATTCCCTGAGCGCCTGGCAGCAAGATTTCACCCTGTTTCATGTTCATAAAAATCAGGCTGATTAATAAGGCAATCGGAATCCAGGTCAGGACACGATAGAACAGGCCAGTCGGATTTTTTGCTGCGAAATGAATTTTACAGTAACGACAAATCAGAAAAATAATTCCGGTACCGGCAAACATCAGGATGGCATCTAAAGGCAAAGGTTCCATCCAGTACAGACCTACGGCAATTGCAGCAATCACAACAAAGAACAGCAGTTTTTTCAGGATTGACACCTGCGGATTGAACCAGAACTCAAGCATGATGATGTGTGAACAGAAAAGATAAAAAGCACTTTAGCATATTTTAAATATAAAAAAGCGAGGCAGATGCCTCGCAATATTTAGCAAAATTATCCGTTATTTTTCTGTGGACCCCAGTCATAAACTTTCTTCTGATAGGCGTACCACAGCATCCACAGACCAATCAGGATCATTGGCAGGCTCAGGAATTGTCCTTTACTCATCCAGCCAATAAAGAGCTGACCATTATCCGGTTCACGGAAGAACTCGACGATAAAACGGGCCAGACCATAGCCGGTCAGGAATACCGCAGAAACTGCCATACGTGGACGGGGCTTGCTACTGAACCACCACAGTACAATAAACAGAATCAGGCCTTCACAGAGCGCCTGATACAGTTGTGAGGGATGACGTACCAGTTGCAGCGGATCGGTCGGGAAAATCATGCCCAAAGCAAAGTTTGGATCAGTCACTTGACGGCCATAGAGTTCACCACCAATAAAGTTACCGATCCGGCCAAACATCAGGCCTGTCGGAACGCAGGGCGCAATAAAGTCCAGTGTCTGGAACCAGGCCATCTTATATTTCTTGCACCACCACAACATCGCTACGATTACGCCGAGGAAACCGCCGTGGAAACTCATGCCACCGGTCCAGATCTGGAACAGCCAAAGTGGATTTTCCAAAAACTGAGAAAAACCGTAGAATAAAACATAACCAACCCGGCCGCCGATGATCACACCTAGCGCCCCAAAGAAAATCAGATCCGAGACCATATCTGGTGTCCAGCCGCGTTGTTTAGAGCGATAAGTCGCCAGTCCCCAGGCAAATAAAAAAGCCAAGAGATACATCAGTCCATACCAGTGGACTTGCAAAGGTCCGAGCGAAATTGCAACGGGATCTATGTTTGGATAGGTGAGCATTCCTGTTCCTTGTGATTCTGTTTTGCACAGATTTTAGCTGAAAGCGAAGAAAAATGTTGTACATTCAATGTGTAAAGATCGAGAGCATCAATTATGTGTATTGTGGCACTGGCTTGGCGGGTTCTGGATGAAACGCCATTATGTCTGATTTCAAATCGTGATGAGTTCTATCAACGTCCAACCCAGGCATTACATGAATGGGAGAACAGTCTGATTATTGCCGGGCAGGATCTTCAGTCTGGTGGTACCTGGATGGGTATAACGGTTTCAGGACGATGGGCAGTGATTACCAATTTCAGGGAGGGTAATGACAAGAATAACTACCCAACTTCACGTGGACATATCATTCAGCACTTTCTGGAATCCGAATTGACACCTATCCGGTTTGCTCAAGAACTGGAAAAATGTCAATGTGATTATGCGGGCTTTAACCTGTTTGTCGGCGATCGAGAGCAGGCAGTCTATATGAGTAACCGTGGTGAGGCACCACAAGTACTAGCACATGGCGTGTATGTAGTGTCCAATGGCTTGCTCACGGAACATTGGGAAAAGACTCGACACCTGCGCAAGCGTTTTACCCAGGAATTTCTGCCCATGCTGCAGTATCCAGATATGCCTGAATCTGATCTTTATTATGCCGTTTGGGATATTCTGGAAGATGAACGCAAGATCATTCCGGAGTTGTTGCCGAAGACCGGGATTTCACATGAACTGGAACAGTTGTTGTCTTCAACCTTTATTCAAAGTCCGGCTTATGGCACGCGCTGTTCCAATTTCCTGAGAATGAAAACCGATGAGTGGCAGTGGCTGGAAAAATCCCAGCAGGGTGAAACAGCAGGACAGATCGTTGAACAAGTTATTCCGATTATTAGCTAAATAACAGTATTGGTGATGATATTTATAAAAAGATCAGTTTAAACAGTGAACTCTGAAAACAGATAGGTATGCTAGGATAAAGCCCATCTATCTACGCATTTTCAGCTTTCCTATGGCATTGCTCCTTCCGCTTATTTCATTTCTGATTGGATTCTGGGGCGTTCATTATTTAAAGTCGATCCGTCCATTCATGGCGGCCTTGCTGGCACGTCTTTTGATTCCCTTGATTGTCATTTACAACATGGTGTTTTATAAGCCGGGCAGTTTGTGGCTGATCGGTTTTAGTATCTTTAGCTCACTGTTTCTATTTGGCCTGTTCTTTCTTTTCTCCAAAGATAAATTGCGGGCATTATGTTTTAGTTATTTAAATGGGGTCTGGCTTGGCTTTCCTTTTGCCTTAGCTGTATTTGGTCCGGATGCCTTAAATACTATTGTTGCTCTTTATATTGGTGGTTCCTTATTTGGCAATGTCAGTGCAGTAGTGGCAGTCAGTGCTGAAAAACAGGCTCCCCAATTCATTATTAAAAATATGCTGAAATCCCCGCCAGTGATTGCGCTTTCTATTGCAGCGATTCTGTCCTTCTGGGATTTTAGTGCCTATGAAGCGCATCCGCTGATTCAATGGGGCTATGCAGCCAACAAGCTTCTAGTGACTTTTGCCGGTATGTGTATTCTGGGAATGTGGCTGAGTAAAGTCAGGATTCAACTGAGTGATTTAAAACGTAGTTTGATCTTGATCAGCGGTCGTTTTGTGCTGGCTCTAGGTCTGGCGGCAGGGGCTTATTTCTTGTTACCGATTCCACATCAAGCCCTGATTTATGCTGTGATGATGATGTATTTCCTGCTTCCACCCGCCGCGAATATTGTGGCACTGGAGACCCATTATCAGGGCACAGGTTATTCAGCCAAATATATCGCTTCAGGAACGATTGCGAGTTCAATTTTGATTGGAGTATATGGGGTGGTGGTGCATATGTTGGTACCGGGTTTATAAATTTAAAAGTTCTCTCTCCCTCTGGGAGAGAGTTAGAGAGAGGGTATAAAGTTTTTGAAAGTCCTTCCTTTATTAGGGAAGGGATTGAGGAGGATTAAGTTCTTTGTAGAAATGAATGAGAATAAAAAGTAAGGGGTGAGATGGAAGAATCCCTCCCAACCTCCCTTTGAAAAAGGGAGGGCTCCTTCTCCCCAAGGGTGAGGGAATGACCTCTAACTCCCTCCTAAAAGGAGGGAGGACTCCTTTTAGGAATTAGATTTATTTTTCCAAACTCGCCTTAAACAGTTTCATCGCCTGACCACGATGACTAATTTTATTTTTTTCTTCTTTGCTCAGTTCCGCACTAGAAGTTCCTAGTTCTGGTAACCAGAATAATGGATCATAACCAAAACCATTTTCACCGCGTGGTGCTTCCAGAATTTCACCTTTCCAGATGCCCTGGAAAATTTGTGGCAGTGGATCTTCAGCATGCTGGACTAAGGCCAGTACACACACAAACATACCTTCAATCGCTTCACCATCTTTGCGTAACGGTTTTAGTCTGTTTAAAAGCTTTTCATTATTGGCTGCATCATTGCCATGTTCACCGGCAAAACGGGCTGAATAAATTCCTGGCATACCACCGAGTACGGGCACACAAATTCCTGAGTCATCGGCAATGGCTGGTTTACCCGAAATTTTGGACGCATGACGCGCCTTGATAATGGCATTTTCTACGAAGCTTAAACCGTCTTCAATCGCATCTCCGATATTTAGCTTGCCTTGAGGAATCACTTCAACCGGTAGTTTAAGCTCGGCAAACATCTTTTCGAATTCTGCAATTTTGCCTTTGTTATTACTTGCTAATACCAGTGTGCCTTGGGATAACCAGTCAGTTGAAGTCATGTTGAATCTCGTTGTTGAACTTTAAGGGAGGGACTATTTTAACCTTGCTTGCCAATTTACGTGAAATAAACCGGTAATAAAAAAGCACCCGAAGGTGCTTTTAATTTTATCTATTTCTAAAACCTTGAGCCTTCATACAGTTATTAACCATATCTTCTCTATCCATTGCATCAATTTTGGCTAAGCCTAAATCATATTTACATTTTGCGAGAGCATTATCTGCTTCATATCTAGTTATGCCAGGCTTATTCCAAGTGTTGTAAGAAGTTGTTGAGACTGTACATGCGACTAATGAAAAAAATAACAGCAATGATGCATATCCCTTAAATTTTTTCATGTAAATTCCCTTTATAGGCTTTAGAAATAGTTTATTATTTTTAATATGTTACAGTTTTTTTAAAGTATAAAAAAAGCACCCGAAGGTGCTCTTTAAAAATTTTAGCTTATTGTGCCTGAATCCATTTGTCTGCACGGTCACGTGCCTGACGGATCTGTTCTTGGGTTAAGTTAGCTGCCAATGCAGTTTTCTTACCTTCAGATAAAGTAATCACTTTATTGTCCAGCATGCCATCGCGGGTAGAGAGTTCATACCACTGGTAAGCACCCATGTAGTTTTTCTTCTTTTCTTCCATCATGGCCAGATTGAAGCTGGCACGGTTATCACCACGGCTAGCTGCTTTTTCGAAGTACTGGCGAGCCAGTGTTTCATCTTTTTTGGTACCAATACCATCTGCCAGCATACGGCCAACATTCAGTTGAGCCACTGCCAGACCTTGGTCGGCAGCAGCTTTGTACCATGCAAAGGCCTGACGTTCATCTTTCTGGACGTCTTTGCCATATTGATATTTGGTTGCTAAATAAAATTGTGCACCAGGCTGACCCGCTTTAGCTGCTTTAGTCAGACTATGAATGTCCATTACTGAATATTGCGCTGCTTGGCTGGCCACAGAAGGCGTTGGTGCAACGTAATCGGCATGGGCCTGCATGCCAAAAAGTCCAGCCAGTAGCGTCGTACTTAATAATAATTTTTTCATAGAGCGCTCACTCGATAAATTGCGACTTCACCAAACAGATTTGGGAGATGTTTGCTAAGCAAACTATCTTCTTGATTCCCATTCACAGCGAGTCGATTAATAATTTTTATGTTGTTTTCCGCGCATAATGCTTCAAAGTCACGGAAAGTACATAGGTGAATGTTCGGGGTGTTATACCACATATAGGGTAAGGCTTCCGAAACCGGCATTTTCCCTTTTAATGCCAAGAAAGAACGAGTCTTCCAGTGCGCAAAGTTTGGAAAGGTAATAATGGCCTGTTTCCCTACACGCACCATGTCACGCAATAATACGTCTGGTGCATCTACAGCTTGCAAAGCCTGTGCCATCACCACATAGTCAAAAGACTGGTCAGCAAAACGGCTTAAACCGAGGTTTAAGTCCTGCTGGATGATATTTAACCCGCGACTGATCGCAATTGCAATCTTTTCTTGATCAATTTCTAATCCATATGCACGAATATTGTGCTTTTTGCTCATATGGGCCAGCAGTTCGCCATCACCACAACCGAGGTCGAGGATACGTGAACCGGGCTTGATCCATTTTTCAGCAAGTTGTTGGTCAATACGCATTACACAGCCTCCTTCGGTGTTGATCGCAGATGTTCTTCACCGCCCAGGAAGGCGCGCAAGGATTTTACATACAGAGGAATCGGGAACAGGAAGGAGTCATGGCCTTGCTCAGCATCAATATCCAGATAGCTGACAGGCTTATTATTGGTAATTAAGGCGTCTACGATTTCAACAGAACGTGAAGGTGAGAACCGCCAGTCTGTGGTAAATGAAACCACCAGGAACTTACATTTGGTTTGCGCCATCGCTTTGACCAGTGACTGCTGATATTCACGTGAAGGATCAAAGTAGTCTAGTGCTTTGGTCATGATCAGATAAGTATTGGCATCAAAGTTACGGCTAAACTGTTCACCCTGATAACGCAGGTAGCTTTCGACCTGGAATTCCACATCGAAGCCATACATGAATTTGCCAGATTTTAAATCACGGCCAAATTTCTGCTTCATGGCTTCCTCAGACAGATAGGTAATATGACCGACCATCCGTGCCAGAATCAGGCCTCGTTTTGGATAGCTGTCATTTTCTAGATAACGGCCATGATGGAAGTCCGGATCAGACAGAATCGACTGACGCGCGACTTCGTTAAAGGCAATATTTTGTGCAGACAGTTTCGGTGCACTGGCAATAATCACGCATTTTTGCAGACGGTCCGGATAATCTACCGACCATTGCAAGGCCTGCATGCCCCCGAGTGAGCCGCCAATGATGGAATACCACACATCAATCCCCAGACGGTCAGACAGCATCGCCTGAGTTTTCACCCAGTCACGCACAGTGACTAGCGGAAAGTCTGGACCATATGGGCGGTTATCATTTTCGGGATTAGGAGAGGTAGGACCAGTAGAACCATTACAACCGCCGATATTATTCAGCGCCACCACAAAGAATTTATTGGTATCGATTGCCTTACCCGGGCCAATACAAGCATCCCACCAGCCTGGTTTTTTATCATCTTCATGATGATAACCTGCAGCATGATGATGGCCAGACAGGGCATGGCAGATCAAAATGGCATTGGACTTATCGGCATTCAGTTCGCCATAAGTTTCTACCATCAGTTCAAAACGTGGGAGGATGCGACCGCATTCAAGCTCTAACGGCTGTTCGAATTGGAACTTTTGTGGGACAACAAGGCCCACTGAGTCAGCTGGAAAAGACACGGGAATGATTCGCCTTAAATCTTTAGTATGAATAAATAAAAGGATACCATTTGCAGGTATCCTTCTAAAGTCTTTTTACTGCTATGAATTATCGCTAATTCAAATACCGGGTTTAGACGGCAGCAGCAATCACCTGTTCAGTGCTTAACACATCCTGGTCGATCAGGCGGTTGGTACAGGCAATAATCGCTTCAATTGAAGAGGTCACGATGTTGTCATGTACGCCCGCACCAAAGGCAGATTTACCTGTGCCTTTTACTTGAAGTTCAACCAATGCCAATGCTTTGGCATGTGCACCTGAGCTGATGCTACGTTCTTCATAGTTCAAGACATCAATCGGCAATTGTAAGGCATCCAAGATTGCAGAGATCGGACCGTTACCTTCACCACGCAAGTGCTGGGTTTCACCATTCACTTCAATATCCAGCTCAATCACCTGATTACCATTTTCATCTGACAATTTGTAGTTTTTCGCTGAATAATGTGCATCTTTCGCCGCAACATATGTTTCTTTGAACAAGCTCCAGATTGCTTGTGCTGAAATCTCAGTACCATCTTCATCAGTTTTTTGCTGCACGATTTGCGAGAATTCGATCTGTAAACGACGTGGCAAGGTCACGTTGTAGTTCGATTCTAACAAGTAAGCGATACCGCCTTTACCAGACTGTGAGTTCACGCGGATGACAGCGTCATAGTCACGGCCCAAGTCTTTCGGATCGATCGGCAAGTACGGCATATCCCAGATTTCCTGGTTTTTCTGGAATTCGAAACCTTTTTTGATTGCATCCTGGTGTGAACCAGAGAATGCTGTGAAGACCAAGTCACCCGCATATGGATGACGTGGGTGTACAGGCAAGCCAGTACATTCTTCAACAGTCGCAATAATTTCGTTGATATTCGAGAAATCCAAGTTTGGCGCAACACCCTGGGTGTACATGTTTAAGGCAATTGCTGCCACGTCCACGTTACCGGTACGCTCACCATTACCGAATACACAACCTTCGACACGGTCAGCACCGGCCATGATCGCCAATTCAGACGCTGCGATCCCACAGCCACGGTCATTGTGACAGTGAACTGAAATGATCACGCCATCACGACGCTCGATGTTACGGTGCATCCATTCCACTTGGTCGGCATACACGTTTGGTGTAGAGACTTCGACAGTGGCTGGCAAGTTCAAGATCACTTTGTTTTCTGGAGATGCTTCCCAGATTTCAGTCACAGCGTCGCAAACGTCTTTCGCCACTTCCAATTCAGTTGCAGAGAAACATTCAGGGCTGTACTGGAAAACAAATTCAGTTTCAGGCTGTTTTGCTGCGTATTCTTTCACTTTTTGCGCTGCATTAATCGCTAACTGTTTTGCACCTTCAACATCTACGTTCAACACTTTTTGACGGAAGGTTGGAGAGTTAGAGTTGTAGATATGCACGATTGCGCGTTTCGCACCTTGTAAAGATTCAAAAGTACGTGCGATCAAATGGTCACGTGCCTGAACCAGTACTTCAATGTAAACATCAGCCGGAATATGACCTTCTTCAATCAATTTACGGGTGAAGTCGAAATCAATTTGAGATGCAGAAGGGAAGCCGATTTCAATATGTTTGAAACCGATTTTTACCAACATCTGGAACATTTTGAACTTCTGCTCGATGTTCATTGGCTCGAAGATCGCCTGGTTACCATCACGCAGGTCAGTACTCATCCAGATTGGCGCTTTAGTGATTTCATTGTTCGGCCATTGACGGTCTGGTAAGTCCACACGTTGATACATGCGACGGTATTTTTTACTTGGATCAGCCAACATCATGAGAGAGCTCCTTAGGTAGCCTGGCAAATTCGCTTGGTGCAGCAGTTGCTCGGTCTACAGTATAGATTTTGTCTATATATTCGTTTACAGGCAGGTGTGGGTAAATAAGATCAATCCTGTATTTTTTAAAGTCTTGATCATCAGGATCGACCAGACACCTGCATGGTGAACCTATAAGATTAATTTTAGTCCAGAAAACGTGAAAAGTTTTTGCTTTTTCTATGGATTTTAGTCGTATGTTAATAAAGATTTTCTTATAAACTTTAAGAATTGAAAAATATTTTCACTTATTCTAAATATTGTATTTTATATTTTCTTAATTTGGACATAATGCGTTATTTATTACGTTCAATTGTGCCACAACTCAGTATATTTTGATAAACAATAGATCCAGTTGTTTATAAAGATCATTGAAGACAGAGCCTCTTTTAAAGTTCAGCCCATTTACGCATTAAATTATGATACAGGTTGGTCAGTTTCATAACTTCTGAATGCTGATCACCCAGCTGCACTCTCAAGTTTTGAATACTCTGATCCAGATTAAACAACATATGCCGCTCTGCATCATCCCTGATCATGCTTTGTACCCAAAAAAATGAAGCAATTCGACAACCGGAAGTGATTGGCGTAACTTCATGCAGGCTGGTGGATGGATAAAGAATCATATCGCCGGCAGGCAATTTTACTTCGTGATAACCGTAAGTGTCTTCGACTACCAGTTCACCACCGACATATTCGTCCGGCTCGCTTAAAAAAACCGTACAGGATAAATCCGTTCTGAGGCGTTCACTGCTGCCGCGAATACGACGAATTGAATTGTCGACATGAAAGCCGAAAGATTCATTATTTTCATAGCGGTTAAAAAGTGGGGGAATAATATCCAGTGGAATCGCCGCCGATAAAAACAGAGCATGCTGTCCCAGCGATTCCAGAATAATATTGCTGAGATGATGAGTGAGTGAATGATCTTCAGGTAATTGCTGATTCTGTTTCACGGTGGCAGAGAGCGTACCCGCGGTAACCTTGCCATTGACCCACTCAATCTTATTCATCTCCTCACGGAAATATTGCACCTGTTCTTTGCTCAGTACATTTGGAATATGATGCAGCACGAGAAACCCCTGAATAATCGTCTTTTAAAAATAACATAGCCCCCATCAGGAGGCTATGCGGTTGCATTGAATTAATATTTAAAGTTGACTGCTAACACTGCACTACGTCCTTCTGCTTCAGTAGCATAGTGAGAAGCATAGGCTTTAGTGAAGTAACGTTTGTCAGAAAGGTTATTTACATTCAACTGTAAATCCACATTTTTGTTAACGTTATAACGCGCCATAGCATCGTAGCGTACATAAGATGGAGCCCATTTGATGTTTGCAACATCACCATAAACTTTGTCTGAATATACTGCACCACCACCCAAAGTTAATTGCGGCAATATCTTATAGGTAGTCCATAATGTTGCTGCTTGTTTAGGTACATTAGGCATTTGGTTGCCATTATAAATGGCATTATCTGTACAAGTTGCTGTTGAACCTGAACCACGGCATGATTTACCATTTTTTGTTAATTCACTATTAAGATAAGTATAACCTGCCGAAATATCCCATTTATCGGTAATTTGACCATTTAATCCTAATTCAACACCATCAACTTTACTTTCACCTACATTCGCATAAGTTGTTGGGTCAAGTTGTACACGAGTATTTTGTTTTTCAGTACGGAAGATCGCTGCTGTTAAATTCAAACGATCATTTAACAAGTCCCACTTAGTACCTAACTCGTAAGTTTGTGCTTCTTCAGGATCGATCATTTGGTTATTAGCATTTATGGTTTCGCTGTTATCTCCCCAACCAGCATTTAAGCCAACAGGACTGGCAGAGGTAGCATAACTTGCATAAATTGAACCATTTTCAACAGGTTTAAAGGTTATACCTGATTGATATGTAAAGAAGTCTGAATCATTGTTAGCTGTATATGCAGCAGCTGAAGATGTAGCACGAAAGTTTTGTGCAGCTTCAAACTTGTCCCAGCGCACACCAAGATCAAGTAACCATTGTGGTGTGATTTCAATACTATCTAATAAATATACAGAAGTGCTTTCAACCGTGGCATCAAAGTCTTGGCGGGCTTCTAGACGATCTAAAAATGGTTTTTGAGTTGGATTGTTTAGAGAAGTACACCAATTGCTTGAAAGGTCTTTACAGTCGCTGTAAAACCCAGTTGAGGAAACTTTGCCATCTTTACTGTTAATGATGTTATAACCACCTTTGTCAGTTTCTTGCTTGCTGTATTCAGCACCAACATTAAAGCTATGATTAATGGCACCTGTAGCAAATTTACCTATCAATGCTAATTGATTTGTAAAGGTATCGCTATCTGTGATGGCAGAGTTTTGACGATGCCATACTTGGCCATTAGCTACATTGCCTTTAGAATCATCAGGGTTTGTCCAGACATAATCATTTTTAGATTTGCTGTACATTGCAGTGTTTGTAACGGTTAGATTGTCAGTTAAATCATGTTCTAACTTGATTGTCCCTGCTTGGTTCTCTTGTTTTTGGAAGTCACGATCTTTCCAACCATAATAAACGCCTTGTTTTACTTCCGCAGGTTTACCTTGTGGTTTACCTAAACCAGCATCCCAATATGGTATACCTGAATCGGGAGTATCATCCGATTTTAAATAGTAATAACTTAAAGTTGCACGAGTAGGGGTGTCTAAGCCGAAAGTAATACTAGGGGCAATACCAGCACGTTTATATTCAGCACCATCAGATTGACCTGCTTTCTCATTCATGTGGCCCATAACGGCAACACGTGTAGCAATCCCATTGCCAAAATCTTTGTTGCCATCAAGCGTCACACGTGCGTAAGCATCTGTACCGCCAGCAACAGTACCTTCTAAAAAGTCACCTTTTTTGGCCACTTTAGAAATCATGTTGATGCTACCGCCAACAGTACCTGCACCACCCATAGCAGAAGCAGAACCTTTGGTGACTTCAACTTGTTCTATGGCAAACATTTCACGGTTTTGTGAGGTTGAATTACGAATACCATCTAAATACATTGAGCTTTCAGAGCTATAGCCACGGATAAATGGACGGTCGCCATTCGGGTTGCCGCCTTCACCCGCACCCAAGGTAATACCCGGTACAGTACGTAAAGCATCAGAAAGTGTAGTGACTTGAGTGTCTTCAATCAGTTGTTTAGAAATGACTGATACAGATTTAGGTGTATCCAGTAAGGGTGCAACAAATTTCTTATTTGCGGAATTATCTACTTTTAAACTTGGTGTCTGTTCAGCTTTAACTTCTTGATGAATAGTTTCGAGCTTGACCACATTTTCATCAGCCACAGCATTTACAGTTACGATCGAGAGGGAAGAGGCAATCGCCGATGAAACGAGTTTTTTACGTGATTTGATAAACGACATGTGGGAACCCGAAAAAAGCATAAAATTTATGTATGCGAATAATAATAATTCTTATTTAAATTAAGAATTACTTTTAGATAGGAAATGACGATTTTAAAAATTATATTAATTGCCTTTAGCGATGTTATGGTGTATCAAAATGTTTCTAAGTTAATGTATTTAAACTAAATCTGATTAATAGATTATTATCTTTACTTTTATTGAGATTATTAGAGTTTAAAAAAATTGAAGAAAAGATAAAGAAAAGTTTACTAAAAGCACTATAAAAATCCATAAATGCAGATTAAAGAGATGATCTGTCCAGTTTCAGTAATCAATATATCTATTCTTATTTGAGGGAAGGGATATTTAATCAAAGAAAAATGAATTTGACTGAATAAATTTGATTATTACAGCATTAATAAAGACGATTCAAGTATTGTGTTTTGTATATCTGCAAATGTTGTCATATAATGTGGCACATTTTTATAAACCTGTTATTACCAAATATATAGAGGAAGCCATGCAAGTAACTTCTGAAGCGGTTTCGGGCGTTGCCCGTCGTTTAAATGTTTCTGTACCGACGAGCCGTATTAATGAGCAATTTGAAGCTCGTTTAAAACGCACTGCTAAAACTGCGAAGATCAACGGCTTCCGTCCAGGTAAAGTACCTGTAAACGTAGTTCGTCGTGAATACGGCGCTGGTATCTACCAAGAAGTTGTCAACGACATCATTCGTGACACAGTTTTCGAAGCAATCCAACAAGAAAAAATCAACGCTGTTGGTATGCCAAACATCGAAAAAACTGAAATGAAAGACGACGCTTTAGTTTATGAAGCGACTGTTGAAGTTTATCCAGAAGTTGAAGTGAAATTCGAAGGTCTGGAAGTTGAACGTAAAGCGTCCGAAGTAAATGACAAAGACGTTGAGAAGATGATTGAAAATCTTCAAAAACAACGCGCTTCTTGGGCTGAAACTAAAGGCATGGCTAAAAAAGACATGCAAGTAACTTTCGACTTCGAAGGTACTGTTGATGGCGAAAAATTTGAAGGCGGCGCTGCGCAAGACTTTAAACTTGTTTTAGGTTCTGGTCGTATGATCCCTGGCTTCGAAGATGGCATCATCGGTATGAAGAAAGGCGAAGAGAAAGTGATCGATGTTACTTTCCCTGAAGATTACCAAGCTGAAAACCTTGCTGGTAAACAAGCTCAATTCAAAATCAATGTAAAACTTGTTGAAAAACAAAAACTTCCAGAAATTGATGCTGAATTCCTGAAAATCTTCGGTATTTCTGAAGAAGATGGCGTTGAAAAACTGAAAGCTGACGTTCGTAAAAACATGGAACGTGAAGTGAAAAACGGCCTGCGTAACCAGGTTAAAGGCGCAACTTTCGATGCACTTGTAGCTGCAAACGAAGTTGAACTTCCATCTGCAATGGTTGCTCAAGAAATTGACCGTCAACGTCAACAAATGATCCAGCAGTTCACTCAACAGTTCGGTGCTCAAGGCGCGAAAGCATTTGATTCAAGCATGCTTCCAGATGACCTGTTCAAAGAACAAGCTGAGAAATCAGTTAAACTTGGCGTATTGGTAAGCCGCATTCTTGCTGATGCGAAAATTGAAGTAGATCAAGCGCGCGTTGAAGCTTATATCGAAGATATGGCTTCTTCTTACGAAGATCCAAATGAAGTGATCGAATACTTCAAAAATGACAAGCAACAACGTGCTCAAATCGAAGCAGTTGTACTTGAAGACCAAGTTGTTGATCACATCCTAGCATCTGCTAAAGTGACTGATGCGACTGTAAGCTATGAAGACTTATTGAAAGAGCAACAAGCTCGTCAACAAGGCTAATTCAAGCTTTCCCTAAAAAGGCGCTTCGTGCGCCTTTTTTCATATTAGTAATTTCTTGACATATCTGATTTTCACAAAACTAATGCAAAAAATATGATGGAATTATTCGCGATTATTTTGCAATTTCATTGATTATCCCTCATATTGTGATTATGGATTAAGTCACAAAAATTTAGGAATAAATAAACCTATGTATGTTCCAACGATTGAAAACGCTTTAGTGCCAATGGTGGTAGAACAATCCTCTCGTGGTGAGCGTTCTTTTGATATTTATTCACGCCTTTTACGTGAGCGGGTAATTTTTCTGACAGGTGAAGTTGAAGACAATATGGCCAACCTGATCGTTGCGCAAATGTTGTTTTTAGAAGCTGAGAACCCAGATAAAGATATTCATTTATATATCAACTCACCGGGTGGTTCGGTGACTGCTGGCATGGCGATCTACGATACCATGCAGTTTATTAAACCGGATGTTGTGACTTATTGTATGGGTCAGGCAGCATCAATGGGCGCATTCCTGCTCAATGCAGGAACTAAAGGCAAACGTTACTGCCTTGAAAATGCACGTGTCATGATTCACCAGCCTTTGGGTGGTTTCAAAGGCCAGGCATCAGATATTGAAATTCACGCACGTGAAATTCTGTTCATTAAAGAACGTTTAAACCGTTTAATGGCTGAACATAGCGGTCAGGACTATGAAAAAGTGGCACGCGATACAGACCGTGACAACTTCATGACTGCTCAGCAAGCGAAAGAATACGGTCTTGTGGATGAAGTTCTAACGAAACGTCCATAAGTTTTAGAGATTGAGATATTGGAGTAAATATGTCCGAACATCCTCAAGGACAAAAGCATTGTTCATTTTGCGGTAAAACGCAGTCTGAAGTCGGAAAGCTGATTGCAGGCGAGGACGCATACATTTGTAATGAATGTGTGGACGTATGCTTAGATTTGGTTCAAACCAGTCAACAGGTCGAAACCAATGACTGGGCGAACCGTCCTTTACCGAAACCGCATGAAATCCGTGCGGCGCTCGATCAATATGTGATTGGTCAGGACGTAGCGAAAAAGACATTATCTGTGGCCGTATACAACCATTACAAACGTCTGAAAGTACAGACCAATGGTAAGAAAGCAGATGATTCCGTTGAAATTGCCAAAAGTAATATCCTGCTGGTGGGTCCGACCGGTTCAGGTAAAACCTTGCTGGCACAAACCCTTGCCCGTCTTCTGGACGTTCCATTTGCCATGGCAGATGCAACAACCCTAACTGAAGCGGGTTATGTGGGTGAAGATGTTGAAAACATTGTACAAAAGCTTTTGCAAAAAGCTGATTACGATGTCGAAAAAGCGCAAAAGGGCATTATCTATATCGATGAAATCGATAAGATTACCCGTAAATCTGAAAACCCATCCATTACACGTGATGTATCAGGTGAAGGCGTACAGCAAGCCTTGCTGAAAATGATCGAAGGTACGGTTGCTTCAATTCCACCACAAGGTGGTCGTAAGCATCCGCAGCAGGAATTCATTCAGATTGATACCTCGAATATCCTGTTCATCTGTGGCGGTGCATTCTCAGGTCTTGAGAAAATCGTACAGCAGCGTCAGGAGAAAGGTGGTATTGGCTTTACTGCAGAAGTCCGTAATAAAGACGAAAGCAAAAAGCTGTCTGAATTGTTCCGTCAGGTCGAAGCGACTGACTTAGTGAAATTTGGTCTGATTCCAGAATTCATTGGTCGTTTACCAGTGATTGCGACTTTAGATGAGCTGGATGAAGAAGCTTTAATGCAGATTCTGACTGAGCCGAAGAATGCATTAACCCGTCAATATAAACATCTGTTTGAGATGGAAAATGTGGACTTAATCTTTGAAGATTCAGCACTACGTGCGGTTGCGAAAAAAGCATTGGAACATAATACAGGTGCGCGTGGCCTGCGCTCGATTCTGGAAAATTCATTGTTAGAAACCATGTATGACTTGCCGAGTCGTAGCGATGTAGGCACTGTGGTAGTCAATGAAGCAGTCATTAATGGTGAAGCTGCACCAGAATTTCTTGCTGAACGTCAACCACATGATGAACCAGAAACAGCGGTAAAAGTTGATTTAAAGGTGGTGAATAGCAAATCTGCTTGATTGCTATTCGTCAGAAACGTGTGAAAACCCCGTGTTTTCGCACGTTTTTTATTTCCAAAAGATAAAAGCAGATGCTAATCTCAACATCTAGGCGTGGATGCCGAAAGCTATAAAAATATATCGCAAAGTACTTACATACAAGAATAAAGACGCAGTGAGGGATAAGCATGCGTGGAGTCGCAATGGTGCTCATCGGCAGTTTGGCGCTGATGGGTTGTCACGGTAAAAAAGCCGTAGTTGAGCCTACACAGCCACTCAGCACTTTAAAAAATATTGATCTTGAAAAAAAACCGGGCTTCGTCGAACAGCATCGGGTGGGGATGTTTACGATTGGTGGCTGGGTCAACCAGAAACAGGGTAATCATTTTCAGGCAGTTAAACCTCAGCATGAGGATGCTGCAATCGTTTATTTATACCGCCCGGATTCCAAATGGAACCGTCAGGAAATTGTCGCTGCCAGCCTATTTATCAATCAGCATCGTATTCCGAGTTTATTGCATAATCATCATTACTGGATTGAGTTGCCTGCAGGTACTTATCGCTTGAGTACCAGTCGCCCTTTAGGTGCGTTGCACTTCCAAAAACCTAAGTATTTGGACTTTACAGTAGAAGCGGGTCAATCCTATTTTATTAAGTATGATGAAGAAAATTTAAGCACCCGTCGTAGTGTTCCGGGACCTCTGATGCTAATGCCAAGCAGTATGGGACTCAATGAAATTGCTTTTACCCAGTTAAAATCGGACAGTTTTAACTTTTTTGCACAGGATCAGGAAACTGGGAAAATCCGCAAGAAAGCCCAGAAAATTAAGGCGACTGAATATGATCCATCTACAGATGTACAGTTAACCACACCGTTTAAACTCTGGGATCCAAGAACCTGGTAATTAATTTTAAAATTCCAATAAAAAAGCACCCATTAAGGGTGCTTTTTTCATGCAGCTTAAATTAGCCTGCAGCAGCGTCAACTACTGGAATCTTGCCAATTTTCGCTTGCCAGATTTTTGGAGCAGTCGCGTGTACAGATGTACCATTTACGTCAACTGCAACAGAAACAGGCATATCTTTCACTACGAACTTGTAGATCGCTTCCATACCCAGATCAGCAAATGCAACCACTTCAGCTTCACGGATTGCTTTAGATACGAGGTATGCAGCACCACCAACCGCCATGAGGTAAGTTGCTTTGTTGTCTTTAATTGCTTCAACAGCAGCAGGACCACGGTCCGCTTTACCGATCATGCCGTAAAGACCAGTTGCTTCTAATACCTGACGAGTGAATTTATCCATACGAGTCGCAGTTGTTGGACCTGCAGGGCCTACAACTTCGTCACCTACTGGATCAACAGGGCCTACGTAGTAGATAAATTTGCCTTTCAGATCAACAGGAAGTTCTTCACCGTTGTTCAGCATGTCTACCATACGTTTGTGTGCAGCATCACGGCCAGTATAGATCGTACCGTTAAGAAGTAATGTATCACCTGGTTTCCAAGAGTTCATTTCTTCTTGGGTAATGTTGTCTAGGTCAACACGTTTAGAAGATGAGGAATCCCAAGTGACTGATGGGTAGTCTTCAAGGCTTGGTGCTTGAATATGCGCAACACCTGAACCATCAAGCGTGAAATGTGCGTGACGGGTTGCAGCACAGTTCGGGATCATGCCGACTGGTTTGCCCGCAGCGTGACAAGGATAATCTTTGATCTTGATGTCTAGAACAGTGGTTAAACCGCCAAGACCTTGAGCACCAATGCCCAATGCGTTTACTTTCTCGAAGATTTCGATACGAAGTTCTTCAAGTTTGTTTTGTGGACCACGACGCAGCAATTCGTCCATGTTGATCTCTTCCATCAATGCTTCTTTTGCAAGCATCATGGCTTTTTCAGCAGTACCACCAATACCGATACCCAGCATACCAGGAGGACACCAGCCTGCACCCATAGTTGGAACAGTTTTCAGTACCCAATCTACGATTGAGTCAGACGGGTTCAACATTGCCAGTTTAGATTTATTTTCTGAACCGCCACCCTTAGCAGCAACAGTGATGTCTACTTTGTTACCTGGAACAAGTTTGTGATAGATCACAGCAGGCGTGTTGTCTTTGGTGTTCTTACGGCCAAAAGCAGGGTCAGCCAGTACAGATGCACGAAGCACGTTAGAGTTTTCAAGATAACCTTGACGTACACCTTCGTTGATCGCATCGTCCAGGCTCATGGTTAAATCAAATTTAACATCCATGCCCACTTCAACAAATACGTTGACGATACCAGTATCCTGGCAGATAGGGCGGTGGCCTTCTGCACACATGCGTGAGTTAATTAAGATTTGCGCGATCGCATCTTTCGCAGCTTTGTTCTCTTCACGGTCGTACGCACGGCTCATCGCTTGGATGAAGTCTTGTGGATGATAGTAAGAAATGAACTGAAGCGCATCTTTAACCGATGTGATCAAGTCATCTTGCTTGATAATAGTTGTCATACAAATATCTCTTGAGCGGGCTGTTAGCTAGCGGGCTAAATTATAAGACAAATGAATCTGGTTGTGGGCGTTTTGCAGGGACATTGGCCAAAAGTTTATAGTTTAAGCAATAAGGCATATTACTTTGGCTGAAAGATTGGTTAAAAATGACCGGTTTTTGTCATATTTACTGTCATATTTCAGCTTAAAGTTTATTTGAATATAATTAAATTTATTATAAATATATGATTTTTATTAATTAATTAAAATTATGGAAATTTCATCATTGTCATATAACTGTCATAAAACTTTTACATAATGCGCTTATCAAATGAATGATGAGTTTTCTTTATGACCCTGACTAGTGTATTGATGGTAATTGCTTTTAGTCTTTATATCGCTGCTACTTGGTTCTACGGCCAGAAAGAAGATCAAGCTTAAGCTTTATCTTCTTTTTTACATTTTAAGAGCTAAAAAATTAGCCTATCTTCAAATCTTCAAATCTTCAAATCTTCAAATCTTCAAATCTTCAAATCTTCAAATCTTCAAATCTTCAAATCTTCAAATCTTCAAATCTTCA
>NZ_KB850111.1:0-128027 GCF_000369625.1 Acinetobacter variabilis | reverse complement strand
ATCTTCAAATCTTCAAATCTTCAAATCTTCAAATCTTCAAATCTTCAAATCTTCAAATCTTCAAATCTTCAAATCTTCAAATCTTCAAATTACCTTAATAAAAAAAACAATATTTCAATCATCTTGGTCTTGCCACAACATGCCTGTGACACAGTTATTTTTCTTCATTACATTATTAACCTAGAAAAACCCAAAGCCTGAAAACCCTTACACACAGCCAATTTTTTAGGGCTTAAACTGAGGTCTCTCAACTTCTATAAATAGGGCAATTGGAATGAGTAACTTTAATACAAATGACATCAAAGAACATGCTTCAGTAATTGCTTCAGATGGTACTCAAGTTGGTAAAGTGGATCATTTAGAAGGTCAGGACAAGATTAAATTGACAAGAAGTGATGACGAGAATAATGAGCATCATCTGATTCCGATTAGCTGGGTAAGCGAAGTGAAAGATGACAGCGTGATCTTGAATAAAACAGCAGAAGATGTGCTCAAAGAATGGACCACGGTATAAGTATGATCGTTGCCTGACTTATTCTGGTTTGGCTTAAATACTCAAACTGGATGTAAGTTTAAAATAGGCAAATCTGATCTGTTAAAGTGGTAAATGCCAGCCCGATCGGCTGGCATTTCTTTTGTGTCATCAATATTTTTATTTTAATTTTATTTACTCATAGAGCAGATTACGAACTTGCATAATTTTTTGAGCTAGACAATCTGTAGATTATAGCTCCTTCAATGATTATTGAGAAAGTTTGTTAAATAGATCACTAAAAAACCACCCGATCTTTTGACCGGATGGTTGTGAGTGTTAAAGAAAATTAATTAGCTTGCTGATCTGCCTGAATCGCAGTTAAAGCAATGGTAAACACAATGTCATCGACCAGCGCACCACGTGACAGGTCATTCACCGGCTTGTTCAAACCCTGTAGCATCGGACCGACACTTACGACATTTGCCGCACGTTGTACTGCTTTATAAGTGGTGTTACCGGTATTTAGGTCAGGGAAGATAAACACATTGGCACGACCAGCCACTTGTGAGTCAGGTGCTTTCTGACGGCCCACACTTTCAACTGAAGCGGCATCGTATTGCAGTGGACCATCAATCAACAGATCAGGACGACGCTGTTTAGCAATCTCAGTCGCTTTCGCGACTTTTTCTACGTCTGCACCTGTGCCTGAAGTCCCGGTAGAGTAAGAAATCATAGCAATACGTGGATCAATGCCAAAGGCTTTTGCAGAGTCAGCAGACTGAATTGCAATTTCAGCCAGTTGTTCGGCATCCGGATCTGGATTAATCGCACAGTCACCATAGACATAGACTTCATCTGGCAGCAGCATAAAGAATACAGAAGAGACTAATGAATATTCAGGTGCTGTCTTGATCAACTGGAAAGCAGGACGAACGGTATTTGCTGTGGTATGTACTGCACCAGAAACCAGACCATCCACCTGATCAAGTGCCAGCATCATAGTACCGAGTACGACAGTATCCTGTAGCTGTTCACGTGCCTGCAATTCGTTGATTTTGCCTTTACGCAGTTCAACCATTTTTTCGACATAATTCTCGCGAATCAGGTCGGGATCAATAATTTCAAGATCGTGCGGTAAGTCAATATTACGTGCTTTGGCAACTTCAACCACTTCTTCCGGTTTTGCCAGCAAGATGCAGTGCGCAATCCCGCGAGATTGACAGATCGCAGCCGCCTGAATGGTACGTGGCTCATCACCTT
Source organism: Acinetobacter variabilis (assembly GCF_000369625.1). Taxonomy (GTDB): domain Bacteria; phylum Pseudomonadota; class Gammaproteobacteria; order Pseudomonadales; family Moraxellaceae; genus Acinetobacter; species Acinetobacter variabilis. The sequence continues at coordinate 126,292 of NZ_KB850111.1, read as the reverse complement.
CCGGAAGCACAATACGTTTTTTCGCAGTAATCGACTTTTGTACTAGCTCATGACGGAATGCAGAAGGAGACAGACGTGGCTTGTAAGAACCATTAATTAGCTGTGCAATCCATTCTTCATTTAAATGACTGGACACAAAACGAGTGACCTGTTCAGCACGTTCAGTATCATCACATGGAATTTCATTGCTTAAATTGGCTAGACTTTGGGCAGTTTCAAAAGTGCTGAGTGGCGTATGCAGAATAGGCAGACCATGTTTAATCGCTGTCTGGCAGAACTCCAATACAGTCGAATTTGGCTCATAATGTTCAGTCAGCACCAAACCTGCCAATGGAATGCCATTGCTGCTCGCCAGGCTACTTGCCAGCAAGACATCAATCCGGTCTGATGCACTGATAATCAGTTCGCCAGCCACGAATTTATGTAATTCATGTTCAATATTGGACGCAATTAAACTGCTGTGTAAAACACGGCGCTGCTTTGCTTCACCCAGATTGACCCAGTCTGCTGAAATATGTGCTGCTAGGTCAGAAATACGTGGCACACTTAAAGTATTGCTGAATGGAACCAGACCAATGACTGGAAGCTTTTCAGAACCAATATGGGCATGGGTTTTCTGAATAGCTGCTATAAATTTGTTGGTATCACTGATCAGGCGTAAACCGGGATCAATAGTCACCGGGATCTGTGCAGAATCTTCTGGTAAGCCTTTGGTGCGCATAAACAATACGCCAGCCATACGGGTAGAAGAGGAACCACCTAAATAACGTAATTGGCTTTCAATTTTTTCAGCTGCCACTTCAGGCTGGTTGATATCAGCATTGCTGACAATGATGACTTTGGCATCTAGTGCCTGCGCCAAGGCTGCATTAAAGCTTGGCGCAAAGGTATCGCGGCTATTTGGTACCAAACCTTCAACAATAATCAGGTCGTGATTTTTGGCAATCTCACGATGCAGGCGTACTGCATCTTCAAGCAATTCATCTGTTTCACCCAGATTAAAGCGTTGAATCAGGCTTTCATAAGCAATCGGTTCAACAGTTTCACTTTGGGATAAATGACGATAGAGTGCTGTAGTGCGATCTGTTTCCTGGCTTTTTTCCTGTGAAAAAGGTTTCACAAAACCTGCTTTTACCCCTTGGCATTCTAAAGCATATACCAAACCTAAACAGGCTGAAGTTAAGCCGACGTCTTCCCCGGTCGGCACCAATAAAATCGTTTTCATAAGTAATATCAGTCGCGCAATAATAGAAATTAGGTAAAAGGGAACCGGGCTTGCTTATGCAAGCGCAGCTTCAGGTTCAGACTTTTTTGCAGTAGCTTGCTCCACTTCATGCTCTACCACATAATGAGTTTCTTTTGCGATTCGGCCTTCTTCATCAGTCGGAACTACCCAGATTTGTGGGCCTGTACCGTTATCGATCCGGCCTTCAGTGCCGCGCTTCAAACTGCTATTAGCGTCTTTATCCAGGTTGAAACCGAAATGTGGTAAATAAACCATGGTTTTTTCACGAATATACGCCGAGTTTTCACCAATACCACCGGTAAAAAACAGACCATCAATACGTGGCAGACCACAGCTTAAAGCAGCTAAAGATTTCGCCAGACGGTAGCAGAATACTTCAATCGCAAGAGTCGCATCTTCATTGCCTTGTTCTGAGGCTTCAATCAAAGTACGCATGTCATTAGACAGATTGTCAGATAAACCAAGCAAGCCACTTTCTTTGTTGAGCATCTTGTCAATTTTATATACATCCCAGCCTAAGTTTGCAGCCAGGAAGCTATGCAAACTTGGATCGACATCGCCACTACGGGTACCCATCACCACACCTTCAAGTGGCGTCAGACCCATTGATGTATCTACACTTTGGCCATTCCATACGGCACAGGTCGAACTACCATTACCGAGATGCGCTGTTAACCAGCCACCTTGTTTGAAGCTGCCCGCAAGTTCAGAACCGCGATCTGATACATAAGCATGGCTGGTACCATGGAAACCATAACGACGTACGCCATATTCGGTATAAAGGAATTTAGGCAGGGCATAACGGTAAGCATGTGCCGGCATGGTTTGATGGAAAGCTGTGTCGAATACTGCGACTTGTGGCAAATCTGGGAATAAACGTTTAGTCGCTTCGATTCCGATCAGGTGAGCCGGATTGTGTAAAGGCGCAAGTGGAGTTGCTTCGCGAATTTTTTCAATAATCTCGTCAGTAATCAGTTCTGCCTTGGTCAGGCTGCCGCCATGTACCACACGGTGACCAATGGCATCCGGCTTGTAATTCGCTAGACGCTCTAAACCTACTTCTAGCGCTTTCTTATGATCTGCAAAAGGAATATGAATATCGACGGGTTCATTACCGACAGTCACACCTTTAATACGGGCATTTTCTGTGCCTAAGTTCTCAGCTAAGCCGTGAATACGGAAATTCTGTTCTTCAAGCAATAGGGCAAACTTGATTGAAGAAGAGCCACAATTAATAACTAATACTGATTTAGACACGATTGTTTACCCGATTCTAATTAAAATTCTCATCCATTTCGTTGACCTGTCTGCTGGCAAAAGCGACACAAGATAGGTCTGTGATCATGTTTTAACATGGGTTTTTTTACTGTCCTAGATAGACTTTAGCCGATTAGACTTAAGCATTATCGACCATAGCGACAATAATAATTAAAATTTATCAGTTCATAGTTTTCATTTATAAATAAAATACTGTTAAAAAATGATCTATCAAACTGTAGCTTATATTTCTTAAAAATAATGTTTATTTATTCTATCTTTTAGGTATGGATATGAAGAAATTATATGCAATTTTATAAAGGTTGCATATTTACTTGAACATGTCTTTTATCAACTCAATGCATAAAAATCAGCCTTGCGAACAAGGCCGATTTTATTATCTATTTACTGACGAATCTGACCATCACCGAAGACTACCCATTTCTGGGAAGTCAGGCCTTCTAAGCCAACCGGGCCACGGGCATGAATTTTATCTGTCGAAATGCCGATTTCCGCACCCAAACCATATTCAAAACCATCAGCAAAACGGGTAGAAGCATTGATCATGACTGAACTCGAATCTACACCAGCTAAAAATTCGCGAGCGATGCTGTAATTTTCCGTAATAATTGAATCGGTATGATGCGAGCCATATTTATTGATATGTTCAATAGCTTCCTCAACACCTGATACGATTTTAACTGCCAGAATCGGACCTAGATATTCGGTGTACCAGTCTTCCTCTGTTGCTGCGACTACCTGATTGCCCAAGATACGCTGGGTTTCACGACAACCACGAAGCTCTACCTGTTTTTCCTGATACAGCTCAGCAATTCGAGGCAAGAAGTCTTCTGCAACTTTCTCATCAACCAGCAAAGTTTCCATGGCATTACATACGCCATAACGATGGGTTTTGGCATTTAAAGCAATGGGCAGTGCTTTGAGCAGATCAGCCTGTGCTTCAACATAAACATGACAATTCCCGTCCAGATGTTTAATCACAGGCACACGTGCCTCTTCAGTAATGCGCTCAATTAAGCCTTTGCCACCACGCGGTACAATCACATCGACAAATTCAGTCAGGGTAATCAGCTGGCCAACCGCAGCACGGTCAGTTGTGTTAATCACCTGAACTGACGCTTCAGGCAAACCTGCTACTTTCAAGCCATGCTGGATGGCAGTTGCAATGGCCTGGTTAGATTCCAAAGCTTCTGAACCGCCACGCAGAATAATCGCATTTCCGGATTTCAATGCCAGTGAAGCAGCTTCCAGAGTTACATTGGGACGTGATTCATAAATCATGCCCACTACGCCTAAAGGCACACGCATCTTGCCAAGCTGAATGCCTGTAGGACGGTAAGCCATATCGGTAATTTCACCAATTGGATCTTTCAGGCTGATCACATCTTTCAGGCCCTGTAACATACCTTTAAAGCGTGCGGGGTTGAGTTCTAAGCGATCAAGCAGGGCACTGTCCAGATTGTTCTGGTGAGCTTTATTCATATCAATCTGGTTGGCAGCCAGAATAGCGGCCTGACTGTTTTCTAAAGCGGTATAAATTGCTGACAATGCGCTGTTTTTAGTTTGGGTAGACGCACGAGCCAAAATGCGAGAAGCCTGGCGTGCCTGCTGTCCTACCGTTTGCATGTATTGTTCAATAGACTCTTGCATAGCGGTTCAATCACTTAGAAATTTCACTTTGATATTAACAGTCTGATGCCGGACAATGAAGCCCATCACTTAAAAATCATAAGCTTTTCACTGTTTCTAAACATTTTGAAATTGTTTTATCTTTAAAAGCAGATAAGTGGTTGTCGAATCAGTTGCTTGTGAAAAGCCGCTCTGTATAGAATGAAATGTAGCGACATAGATGTCATTGATATAATTACTACAGCGCAGGATGCGTGTTCAGGATAATCGGAATAATCCTGAAGCATAAGATCTGTAAATAATGACTTGCACAATAAAAATAAGGCAAGGACGGAGGAAAGGAATATGAATTCCATTATCCAGATGGATGCCCAGGCATTGGACCAACATAGCCATTATGGTTTTTTTGATCTTTATGATAAGCACAGTTTCAAGCAACCAGCACGTACGACATGGATCGATGGCTGGAAAATCGAGTATATGGCCATTGCGCGTTCTGATACTTTGCATATGCGCCCAATGGTGATTATTGGGGGAGCTTTTCAGAACTTTAATTCTTACAAATATTGTGTAGAACAGTTATTTGATGCGGGACCTATTATTTTAATTGATTTACCTTCCATGGGGGCCAACCAGCAAATTACTAACGTTGATACCGGCTTATCTGCAGGAACACTTGAACTCGAAGATCTGGCCGCGATGCTAGGCCAATGGCTGGATCAGATGCAATTGCCTAAGGTGGCTATTCTGGGAATGTCTCTGGGTTCAGTGGTGGCTTCCTGTCTGGCGGATCAGCGCCCTGAACTGGTAGACCGTATGATTTTAATGGGTGTGATGCAAAAGACCCGTAAAAGCTGGCGCATGCTGCTGGAAGAATCTCTGCATTTAATGAAAGAACAGCGCATGGATGAATTCGGCCAAGCGGTGATTCTGTATCTGGTCAATCATGCACGTTTAAAAGAAACCCGTATGTCGCCAACAGCAAAACGGTTGTTCTTTAAGCAGATGTCCGAGTTTACTGCCACTGAGCAGGACCGCTATGATATCAACTGTAACCGTCTTTTAAGACTGACCAATGTACCGATTCCTCAATGCAAAGTTTTGGTGGCTTGTGGGCAATATGACAGCTTTACCTTGCCACATGAGAATGCCAATTTTGCCCTGCAATGTCCAAACATGCAGTATGTGCAGATTGCTTCTGCAGATCATGTGCCTCAGTTACAGCGCCGTAAAGAAACCATGCATTTGTTTGCAACTTTCTTGCGTGATGAACCGGTTGATCAGCTCGAAGGTATTATCCCGTTCACCCGTGAACAGATGCAGCAGATCGAACGGCGCGGTGAAGAGCGGATTACGGTTCAGGATCCACAGCGTTATTTAAGTCATCGTCATTCTGATCTGGTACTCAAGGCAGAAATTATTGATATGAATTTCTTTGGGGTATTGCTGGAATTGGAACCTGGATTAACCGATCTGGCAGCCGCATATCCACGTGATCTGGCTTTGTATCTGGAAGATGAAGAAGGCGAATTCAAGATCGAATGTTTGATCTTCGAACATGATGATACTCAGTTACGTGCTTTGTTCAAGCATGGCAGTTTTGATGTGGCAGAGCGTTTACTACGCTTTGTCCAGAAAGAGAAAGCCCTTCAACAGGCTGAAGTATTCGATGCAGTCATCTAAACAATAGAATTCATAAAAAAACAGCGTAATTAAACGCTGTTTTTTTTCACTGCATGAATCATCCAGACCAAATCGCCTAGATGTTCATCCTGTTCATAATGAGGATTCTGCTGTCGAGGCTCTGCAAAATAACGTTTTGGTTGTTCGACCTCCACCTGCATAAACCCAGCTTGCTGAAAAAACTGCTGTAGTTCTTGAGGTGATTTAAAATGAAAGGTAAACGCACTGCGTGACATGAATTTCAGCAGACGGCTGCAGGCCCAGATAAAGCTCGCCAGTTTATTTTTGACCGGTTCAGGATAAATATCACTGAGATAATGCACTTCACTAAAGTCTTGACCATATTCGGTAATGCCTTTGAGTAAAGTAAACAGCATTTTTTGATCAAAGTAATTGATCAGGCCTTCACTAATAATAACGAGAGGTTGCTGCGGGTCAAAGACTTTAAAAATATTCGCCAGTTCTGCACTAAAAATATCGGCACTCAATACTTCCGGGGCATCCTGATCAATCTGCTGCAAAGCATTGGTTTTGATCCTAGCCATATCGGGCAGATCCAGCTCCCGATAATTAATCCCGGGAAATTTCTGTCTAAAATTCCAGCTGCGTGGGGATAAGCCACTGGCAATTTCCAGTACCTGTAATTGAGGATATTCACTAATTAACTGACCTAGGTGTTCGTCAATCATTTGATGACGCTGTTTCAGGGTGGTGCGCATACTGCCGCCTACATGACGTTCAGCCCATGACTCCAGTGGATGAACCAGTTTGGCAAGGAATTTACCTTTAGAGGTAGCAAATACCGGATGTGAAATCCCCATTTTGTACCAGATATAGCCAGTATAGTGTGCAGTAAAAGAAATATGGCGATGTTGTGAAAGAGATTCTGTCATGTCGTCCTGACCTTATTGTTGTTTTAATTCAATGCTGCTCATTAATATAGCAGTCTTTTCAACATGATAATAAAAAAGGAACACCTTGTCGTGTTCCTTTGTCGTATTCAGATCATTAAAAAATTACAGAACCTGATCTTTAAACTGGCTGATTTCATCACGGATCTGGCGCCATTCATCTCCAAGATCCAGTTCAGTGCCGATCCGAATCTCTGGAATTTTTCCGCGCATGCGTTCCAGGCGGTGCTGATTGGGCAATAGCAGATCCTGAATGCCCTCAAGTGCAATACACTGTGCTGCGCGATCATTACAGACCAATCCCATATCACAACCTGCTTTTAATGCCGCCTGAATCCGGGCATCAGCACCGCCAGCCACACAGGCAGCCTGCATGCTTAAATCATCCGAGAACAGTACGCCGTCGAAGCCAAGTTCTTGACGTAACACTTTCTGAATCCAGAATTCTGAGAAACCGGCTGGATTTGGATCAACCTGACTATAGATAACATGGGCAGGCATAAGCGCATCGAGTTGTGATTGTAACTGGATAAAAGTCTGCATATCCTTTTGCTGGATTTCTTCATAGCTGCGCATATCAATGGCAGCGGCCACATGCGAATCGGCCTTAACCGAACCATGTCCCGGGAAATGTTTGCCAGTCGAAGCCATACCAGCACGTTTCATACCTTTCAGGAAAGCACCAGCCAGTGGAATAATATCCTGAATATTTTTAGCAAAGCTACGGTCGCCAATCACATCACTAATATAATTCAGATCCAGCACAGGCGCAAAACTAAAGTCAATTCCGACAGCCAGTACTTCGGTGGCCATTAACCAGCCACATTTCTCGGCCAGTTCCAGTGCTTTTTCACGATCAGTCTGGTAAAGCTCACCAAATTTACCCGTAGCAGGCAGCAGGGTAAAGCCCTGTTTCAGGCGCTGTACACGGCCACCTTCCTGATCCACTGCAATCAGAATATCTGGACGAACCTGGCGCATATGATCAGTCAAGGCACGGACTTGGGCAGGAGATTCAATATTGCGACCGAATAAAATCACACCACCGACTTGTGGTGCACCCAAGAGTTCAATATCTTCTTGAGTAAGGGTAGTGCCTGCGATGTCGAGCATCAATGCGCCAATCATATGCGGAATCCATTTTAGAATTTTCGGGGAAAACAATACCTGAATTCTGCAATGATTTGCTACACTTTGTCAGCACAGAATATGATAAAACTACACGACATAAACATATTAAGTTGTTTAAGATGCTGAATACTTTAAGTTCTGCTCGAAAAGCAACACGGTCAAATTGGTCTTGAGGCCAAGGAAGTACGAATTATTTATGAAATTTCAAACAATAGCTTGTGCAGTTGCGATTGCGACAGGCGGATTATTTTTTACCCATGTGGTGAATGATGCAATTGCAGCTGATGGTAAAGAAGTAGTCAGCAAAGCAGTGCTTCAACCTTCTCAAGAACAGGCATTGGTATCCCGACAACTGGCAACTCTCGTTGATCGCCAACATTATTTGAATATGCGTCTGGATGCTCAGACTTCACAGCGTATCTTTGATTTTTATATTGACAGTCTGGATGCAGATCACAGTCTTTTTCTGGCATCTGAAATAGAAGATTATAAAAAACGCTATGGCGCTACTTTCGGTGCCAATCTGAAAGCTGGTAATTTGTCTGGCCCTTATGAAATTCATGCACAGTATCGTGAGCGTTTAGCCCAGTTCTATACCTTTATGCTGGAAGAACTGAAAAAACCGCAAAACCTGAATCAGAAGAATGTATATATCGAAACGGATCGCGAAAAAGCGCCATTCTTTAAAACTCAGGCTGAACAACGTGCTCACTGGTCAAAAATGCTGCTTTCTCAGCTGATTAACCTGACGATCAGTAAGGAAGAAGAGCAAGCTAAGCAGAATGCACTCAAAGCCAATCCAGAACTGGCAAATGGCCAGGATCTGACTGGGCCGGAAGATTTAACACCTGCTCAAACTCTGACTAAGCGTTATACCCGTCAGTTAGAACGTCTTAGCCGGATCAAGAGCGATGATGTACTGGACAAAACCCTCAACGCGATGATGCTGACTTATGATCCGCACAGTAATTATTTCCCGCCTGTAGATGCGATGGAGCTGAACCGTCAGACTACATTGCAGCTGGAAGGGATTGGGGTGTCGATTCGTCCGGAACGTGGTAATGAAGATTACACCAAGATTGAAACCATTGTAGAAGGTGGGCCTGCCAGCAAATCAGGACAGGTAAAATCAGGTGACCGTATTGTTGGCGTTGCTCAAGACGGCGAACAGATGGTCGATGTAATCGGCTGGCCGAGCAATGAAATTGTTGGCCTGATTCGTGGTAAGCGCGGCACCAAAGTAACGCTGAAGTTATTAGGCCCGGGTGCGACCATGGGACAGGCGCGTAATGTCAGTCTTGTACGTGATGTGATTCAGGAAGAAGATGCCGGGGTTAGAACCCGTACCGTTGAAATCCAGCGTGATGGTAAAAAATATCAGTACGGTGTGATTGAAATTCCATCTTTCTATCTGAACTATCGTGCCCGTCGTGCGGGTACCGACTATCGTTCAGTATCAGAAGATACCAATAAAGCTTTGAAAGAACTGGCTGCGAAGAATGTTGCCGGTATTATTGTGGACTTACGCAATAACCCGGGTGGTTCACTTGAAGAAGTGGCACGCATGCTGGGACAGGTCATCAAATCGGGTCCTGTAGTTCAGATTCGTGATGGTAACGGTAATGTCAGCGTCTTTGAAGATGATGATGGCGGCGCACAAACCTATGCTGGCCCATTGGCAGTAATGGTGAACCTGGCTTCTGCATCTGCAAGTGAAATTTATTCAGCAGCAATTCAGGATTATGAACGCGGCATCGTGATTGGTAGTACCACAACAGGTAAAGGAACTGCACAGGTTCAGCTGGATAGCTTGGCGCATGGTCAAGCAACGCTGACTCAGCGTAAATTCTACCGTGTGACCGGTGGTAGTACCCAAAATAAGGGCGTGATTCCGGATATCAAACTGGTCGATATCTATAACGAAGAATTTGGTGAACGTAAGGCTAAAAATGCCCTAGAGTGGGATACGATTCCAACTGCACCATTTAAACGTGAAGGTGTGGTACAGAAATATGTACCGGAACTGGCCAAGTTATCTCAACAGCGTGTCGCTCAGAACCCTCAATTCAAGTATCTGGAACAGCGTACAGCGGCCATGAAAAAAGTCGAAGACCAAAAACGTGTAGTTCTGGATCTGGAACAGCGTAAAGCTGAGTTGCTGGATATCGAGCGTAAAGCTTTAGAAGCTGAAAATGCCCGCCGTGCTGCAACCGGCCTGAAACCTTATCCGAACTGGGAAAGTTATCAGGCTTCTCTGGATGCCATGGTTGAAGCTCGAGCAAAAATGAAAGCCAAAGAGCGTCCAGCATTACCGGAAGAAGAAGCTTTTGTACTGGAAGCCGCGCATGTCTTGGCTGACTATGCTCAAGCACAGTCTAAACAGTAACTTTCACATAAAATAATATGATTTCTAAAAACAGCCTATCTCGATAGGCTGTTTTTTTGTGCAAATAAAATGCAATATCAATTAAATATAAAGTGCTATGTAACTAAATAAAAAAGAAAAATTTGTGATTTATGTCGAATAAAAAAGCTGGAATATTAAAGTTAATCAATTGATAAAATCTCAAAGACTTCTAATATATAAGCTGAATTTTTTATTTTATCGATTCAGGGCAATTTTAAACTCCACTCCAGCTACTGAAGAGATAAAAATATTGCAATAAATTTTGTATATAGCTTCAAGTTTGAAGCAGCCGGGATGAACTCTGAAAAGAGTATTTTATTTTTTATAGGGCGTAAATTTAGCGGGGAATCGTGCGAATACAGCTGCGCAATAAAATAAAAATGATCGCCCAGATGGAACATTTTATATGATTCATGCTCATCATGATGTCAGTCTGCTTATTGGATCGATGGCTGTGGCATTTATTGCCTGCTATTTGACGCTTACGCTTGAGCAGATTCTATTTCGTAATGTGTCGCTAAGGTTGAAAACCCTTATTTTACTGTTTAGCGGTGGCTTGCTGGGACTGGCGATCTGGGGAATGCATTATGTCGGCATGACGGCAGCTCATTTTCCTGATGCTTATGATATCGATACTGCACTCACCTTAAGTTCTTATATGATTGGGTTTGTAGGAGCAACCTTTGCCATCTGGCTCACCACCCGTAAAACCTTGCCTTGTGCCCGTCTGATTCTAGGTGCTGTTCTGATGGGGCTAGGCATGTCAGGAATGTACTATGTGGGGATGCTGGGCCTGAATGTTAAAAATCATGTGACTACCTATCACCCTTTATTAATGATCTGTTCGATCCTGATTGCAACGAGTGGAGCGGGACTCAGCTTCTGGGTGGCATTCAAATATCGACAGGCAGTACAAAGTACGATCCGGATGAAGCTCGTGGTCGCGAGTATGCTTACGTTGACCATTGTCGGGATGCATTATACGGGTATGGCGGCACTCAGTTTTTATGAAGATGCCCATCCATTGAGCCAGATCAGTCATTCCCATTATGACTTGTTATTTTCAGTCATACTGATTAGTTGTCTGGTACTGGTGACTGCATTTGGTGTAGCCATGCTGGAGTTACGCTTTGAATCACGTAACCGTCAGCTGATGCTGGCCAATAAAGAGCTGGCGAATCAGGCGATTCAGGATAATCTCACCAAACTGCCAAACCGATTATATCTGGTCAAATATGCACAATTGCTATTTTCTGACCGGCAGCAAGATGCCCAGCATGAAATCGCTTTTCTATACATTGACCTAGATCGCTTTAAAGCCGTGAATGATGTATTTGGCCATCACGTTGGAGACCAGCTACTGATTCAGCTGGCTTATCGTATTCATCAAATTCTGGGAGATGATTCCAAACTGCTGTGCATCGGTGGTGATGAATTTCTGCTGGTGCTAGAAAATACTTCAGTAGAACAGGCCTCGAAAATATCAGAAAAGATTCTGGAACTGATTCAGGAAAGTTTCCAGATCAGTGGCAAGACCATTAATATCTCGGGCAGTATCGGGATCACCATGTATCCGAAGCATGGTCAGAATCTGCAGGATCTGCTGATCAATGCAGATGCCGCCATGTTGACTTCCAAGTATCAGGGACGGAATACCTATTCTGTTTTTAATTTCTCGACCGATCAGCATGAAAGCAAAAGCCAGAGCAAACTGATCAATGATCTGTATAAAGCAGTAGAAGAGCAGCAATTTATCTTGGTTTATCAGCCAAAATTTACCCATGATGAGCAGATCTGTGGTGTAGAAGCGCTAATCCGCTGGAAGCACCCATTGCATGGTTTGTTGGGTCCGAACATGTTTATTCCCGGAGCAGAAAAAACCGGTCTGATTATTCCGATGGGCTACTGGGCTTTGGAGCAGGCCTGTAAACAGATTCAGCTTTGGGAAGCTGATCATGCTGATTTTTTCCCGATCGGAGTCAATTTATCTGCAATTCAGTTTGAGCATAAGCATCTGATCAGTACGCTGGAGCAACTTCTGAATCAATATAAAATTGATCCTCAACATTTGATGATTGAGATTACTGAATCGACTGCCATGCATCATATTGATTCGAGTATCCGGACTTTGCAGCAGTTGCGTCAAATGGGCATCCAGCTAGCGATTGATGATTTTGGTACTGGGCATTCCAGCTTTCTGTATTTAAAAAACCTGCCTGTCGATGAGTTAAAAGTTGACAAGGAATTTATTCAGGGTCTGAGTGCAGGTTCCAAGGAAGAAATGATTCTGGAAAGTATTATTCAGCTGGCCATTAAACTCGGCCTGAAAGTAAAGGCTGAAGGAATTGAAACTGTGCAGCAAGCGGAAATTTTGACCCGTTTGGGCTGTCAGCAGATGCAGGGCTATCTGCTGGGTAAACCGATGGATGTTGAGCAACTTGAAGCTAGGACCTTTGTTTCTTAAATTCATTAAATCACTATTTAGAATTTTTTTTTATTAAACTAATCAATTGTAAATTATAAAATTTATGTGGTTATCGATTTATAATTTTTAGATTGAGTAGTGAATTCAATCTGCTAAATAAACGAGTCAAAAAAATATCAGTTCAACCGGAAAAGAGAATGGGAAACTACGATTTCTCCAGTTTATAGGGCTGCTTATTGGCTCTAGAAATCTGCTACAATATCGTCAATTTTTTCATATTGATCGTATTTGATCTTGAGCACTGCGGTTCTGCAGTAGGTATTTTCCATGAGTTTTAAAGATGAGTTAGCGGCGCAGGTCGCTCAGCGACGTACATTCGCCATTATTTCCCACCCAAATATTTGACACCATTTCAAGCCCATTTAACCTATTTCAAATATAATAATAAAACCATTGTAAGTACTGTAAAAATATAAAAATATTGTTATTCTTTGTCTGATATGTCTTTCAACCCCGTTCAATAGATTTCAAGTCTAGTCAGTATGTTTGTGTACATATGTGTGTACATATTTTCTAGAATTTTCTATTTGAAAAAAATATGTACACAGGTGGAGTAAAATGCCTTTAACAGATACGTGGCTTAAGAAGAATCTAGATCGTGAACGTTCAGCAATACATACGGAGCCTGATCAAGATGGATTGAGCGTTCGTGTTTCTCAAAAAGGAAAGCTCACTTTCCAGATGCGTTTTCGATATAACGATAAGCAAGCTCGTTTAGACTTGGGAACCTATCCAAATATGAGCCTTAAAGAAGCTCGTATTGAATTGCAGAAAATGAAAGCAATTTTAGAAAAGGGACATGACCCACGTATTCATAAAAAAGTAGAACTTCACAAGATCACAGAGGCTATAACTTTTGAAGCGTTATTTCGTGAGTGGCATACGAAATATAGTATTCCAAACAAAAAAAATGCAGATCAATATTTGAGATCATTTGAACTTTATGTTTTCCCAAAGTTAGGTAGCATACCTGCTGAGCAAATTACATTACATATGTGGTTAGATTTACTAGAAGAGCAATTTAAACAGTCGCCATCGATAACTGATCGCATTCTTACGAATACAAAGCAGTGTTTGGATTGGGGGATTAATCGAAAATTAATTGAGCGAAATCCCATAAGACATATCACTGGAAAGCGTGACTTAAATATTAAGAAAAATAAAACTGTTCGAGTATTACAAGATGATGAGTTGTCTTTAATTTTTAAAATTTGTGATGAGTCTAGAACATCATTAAGGAATGTTTTATTTCTCAAGTTATGTTTGTTTTATGGTAATCGATATAGTGAGTTGAGGCTTGCACGGAAATCAGATTTTGATTTTAGTAAAAATACATGGACAGTACCGTATGAAAATCATAAGACAGGAGAAAGTAAAGGTGACATTGTTCGACCTATTATTGATGAGATCAAACCGTGGCTTCAGTCTGCAATGGATTTGAGTAATTCTGAATACATTTTCCCACATGAAAATGGCAAAGAGCCAATGGGGCGTAGTGGGCCAACAGATACCCCTTATAACTTCATGCAATTTGCAAGGAAGAATTATAAAATTGAAATGGATCATTGGTCTATGCATGATTTGCGGCGTACAGCAAGGACAAATTTCAGTGCGTTTACAAGTAGGGATGTTGCGGAACTGATGGTTGGTCATGTGATGCCTGGGGAACAGGGGACATATGACTATTATGATTATCAAAAAGAGATGTCGAAGGCTTATAAAAAATGGTGGAAAAAATTAAGTAATCTGTCTAGATAGACAGATTACTCATTTGGTTGTTATTGAAATATTTGATTAGCCATTCGTTAAACGTTTCTTCATCCCAAAGGCTAGTAGAGCCAGCGCATTTCTTAATAGGTTGAGGCATTGGTTGCTCGAACATTTTTTGATTAGGTTGTTGGTAACGCCATAAAGTCGATGCAGAGCAATTTTTGAGTTTGTGGCGAATTTCTTTAGATGTTAAGTAGCCCATATCTTTGATCCTTTTGTGATTATCGCAATTAGAAAAAAGAACTAATTTTTTAACCTTAAATATTGGCTGGAAATCAACCTATAATGTTAAAACTATTAGATCAGTTCATTGATGGGGTAACTATAAAATTTAGAAAATGTTTAAAATAGAGCAGTACGCATATCTGGAAATATAGTAGTATTATGCTATGCAATTATCTGTATTTTAATAAATTATGATTGATAAAAAATTATCAAGGTTAGAGCAGTTTGAGCAGGATATATGGTTAAACTTTTGTTACTACTATCAGTGTGAATTGGATAATGAATTAATAGAAACGGAGAATCAATCATATATTGATCAAAAAGAAAAAATCATAAAAAGAATGCAGCAGAATGATTTTCCATTGAGTGAGCAGTCAGCTTTTCATTTAGAAATGATGGGGGATGTGGTTTCAATCCCTTTCAAGCCATTCCAGATTGCACAGCTTTTAATGCAGATAAATACATTAAGACCTGAGGTGAATAACTTGCCTGCCAAAATTTTCCAAAGGCATTATTCAGATATTTTAATTGCTTATGTGCAAATGCTTGGTGGGGTGGAGTTTATTCAGAACAGTACACTTGCCAAAAGTGCAAAGGCAATCATTGCAGTCAAAGCTCGTTACGACAAGCAGTTATACCCAAGACGTGAAATTATATATCGTATTTTAAGGGAACAAGTGGCACGTCATGGTAAATGGAAGAATCTAAATCAAGCTGTTCATTTTGTGCTTGATGATCTGGTCAAAGCTTTTGAGGTTTACGATATTGAGTGGCTTCAGTCTGAACTTGTGCTTAAGCAAAAAATGCTCAGTGAATGGCTTTGTTGCACAAAGCTGTTCTTAAGGACTCCTTCGGCAATATAATTTCCAAATGAAGAAGCCTACACACAAAATCTACCGCACAACCAATTGGCCCGCATATAACCGAGCTCTCATTAATCGTGGGAATATTGCCATTTGGTTCGATCCAAAAACACAATGGTATGCAGAACCTCAAGGCAAACAAGGTCGAAGTCAAACCTACTCCGACATAGCGATTCAATGCTGTTTGATGATCAAATCTCTATTTAGACTCACTTTACGCATGGTTACTGGTTTTGTTCAAAGCTTAATTAAACTTTGCGGATTAGATTGGACAGCACCAGACTTCACGACGCTTTGTAGAAGACAAAAGTATATTGATATTCAAATTAACTACCAGAAAAGTCGTGATGGGTTACATCTACTCGTCGACTCTACGGGTTTAAAATTTTTAGGTGAAGGCGAATGGAAGCGTAAGAAGCATCAGCCTGAATACCGTCGGCAATGGCGTAAACTGCATATTGGTATAGATGCTGAAACACTGCAAATACGTGCCGTTCAGCTTACGACAAATAATGTCAGTGATTCACAAGTACTTGGTGATTTACTCGATCAGATTCCTCAAGATGAGCATATTGACTCCGTTTATACCGATGGTGCTTATGACACAAAGCGGTGTCGCCAGTTGATCACAGATCGAAATGCCCATGCGATTATTCCACCCAGAAAAAATGCGAAGCCTTGGAAAGATACAAAAGTTCATTCGCTAGAGCGAAATGAATTACTTCGCACTGTTAAACGTTTAGGCAGGACACTATGGAAAAAATGGTCGGGCTACCATCAGCGAAGTCTGGTAGAAACCAAGATGCACTGCATCAAATTATTAGGCGATAAGCTCAGTGCTCGGAATTTTGATAGCCAAGTCAACGAGATTCATGCACGTGTGGCCATCTTAAATAAGTTTACGGAGCTCGGCCGACCTCACACCCAAGTTGTCACTTAAATTTAAACAACTTAGGAAAGCTCTATCTTTAAAATCTTTATGCAACAAAGCCGTATGAAAGTGGAAAGAAAACTTTGAATTTGTTGATTGAAACGAAAGATAAGGCAAACTACACCTTATCCGAAGAAGAGCAGCGTAAAATTAAACATGCAGAACTTTTATTTCAAAATGTCAGAGATGATGTAGACGTTGTTTTTAAAACTCAATTTGAAAGTGAAAAAGTCGTTGAAATTATTAAAAATGTTATTGGTAAAAAGGCTAGTAAAGGTTAGATTAAAGGCAATATTAATGTTGGCTTGATAAGCAAGTTGAGGGGATACATGAAGTTGGTTCATATTGTTGATAAAGATCAAAATATGTGGATTGATGTGAATGTATTCTTTCAACAGTCTGAAATGGAGCTGACTCAATGGCGTAGTCAAATAAGGGAGCGATATAAACGGGATAAAAACAAGCCTCATTTTACTTGCGCTTGGTGCCAATCCCCAGTGACCCTTGCCAGACGTATAGATCACATGGAGATCAATTCCTCGGCAACATTTTTTTTTAAACATATTCCTGAGTTGGAAAATAATCCAAACTTCCAATGTCCTGTAAAGCATATCAAACAGTTATCAGAGCAAGAAAAAACTGCTCTAAAGTATCAAATTGCGAAAGAAACTCAACAACATAAATTGCTGAAAGAGAACATATATAAAAGCCTTCAAGTAGATGAAGCTTTTAGTGATATTCATATTGAGCAAGTTCGTAAAAGTATTGATCTAAAGCAATGGCGTAGACCAGATGTATCTTCATTATATAAAAAGCAATTAGTTGTTTTTGAAGGACAACTTTCTACAACTTTTTTGAATGTGATTATTGATCGTAAGATTTTTTATCAAGATAACAATGCTTGCTTACTGTGGATTTTTAATCATTTTGAACCAACAGAAAAAGCGAAGAAGCAGTCAATGCAAGATATTTACTACAACAATAATGCAAATGCCTTTGTAGTGAATGATTCTACAGTCGCTCAATCAATTAAAACAAAAGTTTTTACTTTAGAGTGTCATTATTTAAAGCCTGAAATAAAGAATAATCAAATCATTAATCAGTGGAATACTGAGTTCGTCGAATTCCAAAACTTAGTCCAGAACGAAGCTACAAAGCAAATATACTTTTTTGATTATGAAGCTGAATATCAAAAGCTAAAGCAAAAATTAGGCTTACGTCATAGTTATTTACAAGAGAGTAAGAATCAAAAAGATAAACTAAAAGTTCAGAAATATATCGAATCACTAGAACAGGTTGATCTTGATACAAAAGTTCCATCAAAAACTAAATCTGAATTATTGGTCGAGTTTACTAAACTATGGATAAAAACTCATTACCTTACCGATAGTCAATTCAACTTTCAGTGGTTTTCCATCCGTAAAGAGCTTGAGCTAATGGGTATTAGTACACCTAAATACATTTTACATGCACCCTATAAAACAGTGGTCAACTCAATTTTAAGTGCAAAATTTGGTTACGTTGTAGGTAACAATATTAATGATATGGTGAGTGTAGCTCATAACTTGATGGAACATCATCCAGCTTACATTAAGCATTTGATGCTTACTTTAAAAGTAACAGGCAAACCCGATTTATTAAACGAGAGAGATAGTTCGGGTAAATGGAAAGAGCGTTATAAAAAATATGTTCAACAGCCAGAAGAGTTTAAAATTTATAAACATGATTTAAATCAATTTATTGAATTTTTAGTTCCTGAGTTTGAAGGACGCTTAATTGCTTGGGGTGAAAGCTGTGAACTTCATTCAAAAATAAATTTACCAAAGTAGGTCTATTATGAAATACCAACCGCCTTATACCATCACCTCAAAAATCATTCATCTGATTGCTCAGATCAGTGAAAATATAGGGCGTTTGACTGTTTTAGAGGAAATTCAGGACAGCTTAAAACTCAGAAAAGCCAATCGTATCCGTACTATTCAAGGTTCTCTTGCAATAGAGGGGAATACGTTAAGTACAGAACAAATCACGGCGATTCTAAATGGTAAGACTGTGATTGCACCTCCGAAAGAAGTTCAGGAAGTACGTAATGCCATTAAAGCCTATGAAGCATTTCAGCAGTGGCAACCAAGCCAAGAAAAAGACCTATTACAAGCGCACCAAATTTTAATGACAGGCTTAATTGATGAAGTCGGTCAGTATCGTCATGGTGGTGTCGGTGTAATGTCAGGTGATCGAGTAGTGCATATGGCTCCACCTGCGAATCAGATTAACCGTTTGATGGCTGATTTACTTAATTGGTTGAATGACAGCGATATACATCCACTGATTCAAAGTTCAGTATTCCATTATGAGTTTGAGTTTATTCATCCATTCGCAGATGGTAATGGTCGAATGGGGAGGTTGTGGCAGACATTGATTTTAAGTAGATGGAATCCAATCTTTGCCAATATTCCAGTTGAAAGCTTGATTTACCAAAATCAAAAAGCTTATTACGAAGCGTTGCAAGCAAGTACAGATCGTACTGATTCAGCCCCGTTTATAGAATTCATCTTACACATGATTTTAGATGCCATTCTTAGTTCAACTGATACCGCTCAAGATAGCGATCATGTTACCGCTCAAGTTAACGTACAAGTGAGCGACCAAGTTCAGCGTTTACTTTCGGCAATGAAGCAAGAAGATTATACTTTAGCTGAATTGATGCAATTGGTTGGATTAACTCATCGAGCAACATTCCAAAGGAATTACTTAAATCCTGCAATAGAAGCTGGTCTGATTAAACGCACCATTCCTGATAAGCCGAAAAGTCCGAAGCAAAGATATAGATTAAAAAGATAACAATACTTTCAATTGTGGATAAATCAAGACATATCCGCAATCAGTAAAATCCTATTCAAATCTGCTACAATTACGCCAATTTTGAATTCCCACTTTTTCAGTTTTAGTACATATTTAGAAATGTGTACATAACTGTGTACATATTGTAGATTTTTCTCATGTTTAAAGATCAATTAGCTAGAGAGGTAAAGGCTCGTAGAACCTTTGCTATTATTTCCCACCCCGATGCCGGTAAAACCACCATGACAGAAAAACTGCTGTTATGGGGTCAGGCCATTCAGGTTGCAGGTATGGTGAAAAGCCGTAAATCGGATCGTGCAGCCACTTCTGACTGGATGGAAATGGAAAAAGAGCGTGGGATTTCGATCACCACGTCCGTCATGCAGTTCCCGTTCAAGGACAAGATGATTAACCTGCTGGATACCCCGGGGCATGAAGATTTCTCGGAAGATACTTACCGTACCCTCACTGCGGTAGACTCAGCGCTGATGGTGATTGACGGTGCAAAAGGTGTCGAGGAACGTACCATCAAATTGATGGAAGTGTGTCGTATGCGTGACACTCCTATCATTTCTTTCGTCAACAAAATGGACCGTGAAATCCGTGAGCCTTTAGAGCTGCTGGATGAGATCGAAAATGTCCTGAAAATTAAATGTGTCCCGATTACCTGGCCACTCGGTACAGGACGTGACTTCGCTGGTGTCTATAATCTGCTCGAAGAAAAGTTCTATGTCTATAAAGCCGGTTTTGGTTCAGTGATTACTGATATCGAAGTTCGTGATGGCTATGACCATGCTGATTTACGTGAAAAAGTCGGTGAGCTGGCTTGGGCGGCATTTGAAGAATCATTGGAACTGGTACAAATGGCCAATGAGCCATTAGATCGTGAAGAATTCCTGGCAGGCCGTCAAACTCCAGTGCTGTTCGGTACAGCTTTAGGTAACTTCGGTGTCGACCATGTTCTGGATACATTTAGCGAATATGCACCGCCTCCCAAAGCGCATCCAACTCAAGACCGTAAAGTAGAGGCAGATGAAGAAGGTTTTACAGGCTTTATCTTCAAGATTCAGGCCAATATGGACCCGAAACACCGTGACCGTATCGCTTTCATGCGAATCTGTTCAGGTAAGTATGAAAAAGGCATGAAAATGAAGCATGTGCGTATCGATAAAGATATCCGCATTAGCGATGCCTTGACCTTCCTGGCTGGTGACCGTCAGCATCTGGAAGAAGCATGGCCGGGTGATATTATCGGTCTGCATAACCACGGTACCATCCAGATCGGTGATACTTTCACTTCAGGTGAAAAACTGCAATTTACCGGTATTCCGCACTTTGCACCGGAAATGTTCCGCCGTGTCCGTCTGAAAGATCCGTTGAAGTCAAAACAGCTGCAAAAAGGTCTGAAAGAGCTGTCTGAAGAAGGTGCAACTCAGGTCTTCATGCCACAAAACAGCAATGACCTGATTGTTGGTGCTGTGGGTGTGCTGCAGTTCGAAGTGGTGGCGTATCGTCTGAAAGAAGAGTACAAGGTGGACTGTATTTATGAGCCGGTGAGCATCAATACAGTACGTTGGGTATCTTGCGAAGATGAGAAGAAATTTAATGAATTCAAGAAAAAAGCCCATGACCAGTTATCTGTTGATGGTGGTGGTCATTTGACTTATCTTGCACCAAGCCGAGTGAACTTACAGCTGATGCAGGAACGTTATCCGGATATCGTATTCCGTAACACACGCGAACACTAAGCCTTCAGGCTTGGAAAATGTTAAACAGCTTCTCCGGAAGCTGTTTTATTTTGTGCTACATTTAGACGACTCATTACTTATATCTCTAAAAAATCATGAAGTTTAGTAAGGAAATCCTGCTCGGTTCAGTCATTGGCTGCAGTTTGTTACTTGGTGCATGTGATAAAAATGAAAAAGAACAGCCAGTGACGGAACAGAAAAAATCTGCAGCAGTCACCCCTGAAGAAAAAGCCAAAGTTTTGCCTTATCTGAATATCCAGGAGAAATCGGCCGATATTGCTTTGCCATTTTGTGAAACTAAAAACTGTATTAATCTGGATATTCAAACCTTAAAGACAGCTGATTCCTGGCTAAACCAGTCTATTGAAAAGCAGCAAGCAAAAGTCATTCAGGATCAGATTGGCCTAAAGCAGGATATGAGTCTGCAGCAGGCGGTTAATGCGTATGTAAAAAAATCAGATGCCTGGCAAGCCCAGCTCAAACTGAATAAAGCCTATGAGTTATCGCTGTATACCCGTATTCCTTATCAGCGCAATCAATTTGTGTTAATGCAAATTGGGGTAGACAGCACTCAGGAAAATATCCGCGTCAATGAACGCTATTATTTCTTTGTGGCTGACCGTGTGCAGCAAAAAATACTCAGTCCGCTAGATATTATCAATCCTGAGCAGCAATTGCAGATGGATCAGATTGTGCAGCAGGCTTACCAAAAATGGTTAAAGGACAATAATGCAGAAGTCCAGCAGAAAGCACCAAAAAAACTGTACTGGGGGCAGGCGGACTGGTTCTTCGATCAGGAAGGAATTGGCTTACATTATCGTAGTCAGGAAATTAGCAAAGATGCCAAACAACTGGACATCTATTTAACCAAAGAACAAACACAACAAGTCTTGAAAGTGGATATTTATCAGAATATGTTCTAACAGGTAGGTCCTGCAAGGATAAATAATGATGTTGAACAAAGGTTAATGCATGTCAAATTATAAGAATGTTTTATGTCTGTCAGTATTGGCATCAGCGGTTTTGCTGAGTGCCTGCCAGCCTAAGGAAAAAGAGCCGAAAGAGCCTGCTGCGCCTGAAGTGGTACAGGCTCAGCCTGAAGTGCTGAAGCTGAGTGGTGATACTGAGAAGCTGAAACTGGCCTTGCCTGAATGTGAAGGAAAAAACTGTCCTGAGATTTCTATCGAGAGATTGAAAAGCAATCAGCCATTTATCGATGAATGGATAGATCAGCAGATTCTGCAGCAGCTACAGGGCATTTTGTCTATTGATGCGATTGAACCGGCGAAAGCATCTGCAGCAAGTGAAGCTGAAGCCGCTGCTTCCGAACCAAAAACTGCATTAGCCAATGTCAAAACTCCAAAACAGCAGCTTGAACAGCAGATTCAGCCGCATATGCAGACTTTCCTGAATCTGGATAAGGAGTTGAAAGCACTCAGTGCCAGCCATAGTATCAGCTTGATGATCAAACCGAGAATTCTACAATCTGGTGATCCACTCGCGACTGTGGTCTTAAACAGTACCCATTATCTCGGTGGTGCGCATGGCGCTTCTGCTCAAACCTACTACAATTTTGATCTTGAGCAGAAAAAGCTGATTAAGCTGGATGATATCATTCTGCCTAAACAAAAGGCTCAGCTCGAAGCCAAAGCTTATGAGGCTTTTAAAATCTGGGTGATGGAATCCAAACTGGCCAATGATGTAGCTGAATATGAACAGGCCTGGAAATTTAAGCTGACAGATAATTTTTACCTGTCTAAACAGGGACTGGCGCTGCAATATGCCGAATATGAGATTGGTCCTTATGTGGTGGGTTTGCCACGTCTGGTCATTCCTTATGAACAGCTGAATGGCATTCTGAAACCTGAATATCTGCCTCAAACAGAGAACGCTGCTTCAGAAGCCGAGCCTGCAACTCCTGCCAAAGCACGCTGATGGTTTCGTTATTTGATACCCATACCCATTTTGATGTTCCCGATTTCGATCATGATCGGGAACAGCTGGCTTATGCATCCAAAGCAGCAGGGGTGGAGCATCTGGTCTTAATTGGTTTTTTACAGAGCCGGTTTAAGGATTTATTGCAGACGCATCATTTTATTAATCAGTTAGACAATGCGCCTCAAAGTCATCTGGCACCCGGCCTGCATCCATTTTATATTGAGCAGCATCAACCTGAGCATTTACAGGATCTGGAGCAGTTATTAAGCACAGAGCCTTGTATTGCCATTGGTGAAATTGGTCTGGATACTTTCGATAAACGGCATAAACAGCCGGAACTTTTTCAGAAACAGAAAGATTTTTTTGCTGCACAGCTGGAACTGGCGCAGCAGTTTGATAAACCTGTGTTACTGCATATCCGTAAATCTCATGCCGATGTTTTACAGATTCTAAAACAGCATCAGTTTAAACAGGGCGGTATTGCCCATGCCTTTGGTGGCGGGATTGAAGAAGCCAAAGCCTTTATCAAGCTGGGCTTCAAGCTTGGAATAACAGGACAAATCACCAATCCGAATGCTAAAAAACTGCATCAGGTGGTACAACAGGTAGGGCCGGAATATCTGGTGCTTGAAACCGATTGTCCGGACATGACGCCTTTATGTTGCCAGCATTCTACTGAGCAGCGAACTCGCAATACGCCTGCCAATCTGCCTTATGTCCTGCAAGGCCTGGCCAAGAGTCTGCACATGGATCAAGATGAACTAGCACAGCAGCTCTGGAAAAATACCCATCAGGCTTTACATCTGGCGATTTAAGATAAAACCCTACATCGGTCGGAAACTGGATTCCAATTTATGATCCAGTGAAAAAAGGCGCATTATGCAATTTCTAAAATGCTTTAGACTTGGCATCATGCATATAAATTATTTTGAGTGAGATTCACATGGCACAAGGACTATTGGCGGGTAAGCGCTTCTTGATCGCAGGTATTGCAAGTAAATTATCAATTGCTTTTGGTATTGCTCAGGCATTACATCGTGAAGGTGCAGAACTCGCTTTTACTTATCCAAATGAAAAGCTGAAAAAACGTGTAGATGATTTTGCTGCACAATTCGGTTCTGAATTGGTTTTTCCTTGTGATGTGGCAGTAGATGCAGAAATTGACAATGCATTTGCAGAACTGGCAAAACACTGGGATGGTCTGGATGGCGTCGTACATTCAATCGGTTTTGCGCCAGCACATACCCTAGATGGTGACTTTACTGATGTAACCGACCGTGAAGGTTTCAAGATTGCCCATGACATCAGTGCGTACAGCTTTATCGCGATGGCACGTGCTGCGAAGCCATTACTGGCTGTACGTCAAGGCTGCCTGTTAACGCTGACTTATCAAGGTTCTGAGCGTGTGATGCCAAACTACAACGTGATGGGTCTGGCGAAGGCCTCTTTAGAAGCAGGTGTACGTTACCTGGCATCTAGCCTGGGTGCAGAAGGTATCCGTGTGAATGCGATCTCAGCAGGTCCAATCCGTACATTGGCGGCGTCTGGCATTAAATCATTCCGTAAAATGCTGGATTTGAATGAAAAAGTGGCTCCACTAAAACGCAATGTGACCATTGAAGATGTCGGTAATGCAGCCTTGTTCCTGTGCTCACCATGGGCAAACGGGATCACTGGTGAAATCATGTATGTCGATGCGGGTTATAACACAGTAGGCATGAGTGCTGAACTGATGCTGGATGCAGAATAAGTCTTTTTAAAAGATCAATTTTCAGCAAAGAAAACCCCTCATTATTGAGGGGTTTTTATTTTTAACTTTAATTGTTAATGATGTAAGTCTGATGACAAGGGATACAAGAATTCGGATCAAAATAATTTATCTTTCAGGACTTTCCCACTAAGATGTTTAATATAAAAACAATACAGGATAATAAGGATGTTTAAAAATTTTTTAATCAGCATGATTTTTGTGATGGACACAGTGGGGATCACCACGTCGAGCATGGCAGAAGAAAATCACTATCATGACAATATGCATGAAATTGACCATCATTTAAAAAATTTCAAATCTGCCAAAGATAGCAAAGAGGCGCGGGCAGCATTGCAAGGTATGCAAAAATCTGTGGAAGTTTGCCAGAAAAATTTACCCTCAGGTCTGCAAAAGCTAAAATCCAAAGATGCGAAAGTTACGGCTTATCAGGGATTGTTAACTGACTTATTGAAAGAGATTAAACAAGCTGAACAATTTGTTGCAGCCAATCAGCTAACCAAAGCCCAAACTCTCACAGTGAAAATGGATCAGATTAAAAAGCAGGGGCATCAAGCCTTTAAATAAGCCATAAAAAAGACCGCTATTGCGGCCTTTTTTAACTTCAAGATCAAGTGATTAAGCTTGACCTTCAACAGCAGCAGCTTGCGCACGTTGCATGTTCGCTTCAAATTCAGCATCGAAGTTGATTGGTGTAAGCAGTAATTGCGGGAAGCTGCCTTTAGTCACCATATCATTCACCGCTTCACGAAGGAACGGGAACAGGATGTTCGGGCAGTAAGCACCAAGAATGTATGGCAGACGCTCTTCTTCAACGCCATCAATCAGGAAAATCCCTGCTTGAGTCACGTCAACGATAAACGCTGTATCACCTTCATTGGTCGCTTGAACCACAACTTTTAAAGCCACTTCAAAATGAGTCGGATCAATTTTTTCTGCAGAAGAAGAAAGGTTGATGTTTAACTCAGGTTGCCATTGCTTGGTAAAAACTTGTGCCCCAGGAACTTCAAAAGAAATATCTTTAGTGTAAATACGCTCTAATGCCAATTGTGGTTGAGCTTGTTGTTCTTCACTCATTCTTTAATCCTTGATATGAGGTAGGTTTTAGTAGATTAAGCCAATAATTCGTCTAGTTTGCCTTCACGCTCTAGGGCATAAAGTTGATCAAAACCACCGATAAATTGTTCATTAATAAAAATCTGTGGCACGGTACGAT
Organism: Acinetobacter variabilis; assembly: GCF_000369625.1. Classification (GTDB taxonomy): domain Bacteria; phylum Pseudomonadota; class Gammaproteobacteria; order Pseudomonadales; family Moraxellaceae; genus Acinetobacter; species Acinetobacter variabilis. The sequence goes on along the minus strand of NZ_KB850111.1, from coordinate 100,222 downwards.
GATTGGTGCGTTGCATCAATTCAAGACGTACTTCAGGGGCTTCATTGGATAAATTAATTTCTTTAAATGCAACACCTTTGCGCTCAAGGAGCTGTTTTGCACGGATACAATACGGACATACTGTCGTCGAATAGATAGTAACTTCAGCCATGATCAATCTCCTGTTCGCAGATTATTTGCTTTTCACCAAAGGTAAACCTTGAGCTTTCCAGTTTGTAATGCCGCCATCCAGACGGTAGGCATCTGCATGACCTACCTGTTGAAGCGCAGAACCTGCAACTTGCCCAAGATTACAAATGAACACCAACGGGCGATCAGATGCTTTTAACTCATCAACGTGTTTTGTAATTTGGCTATATGGAATGTTACGGCTACCACTAATGTGACCTTCACGGAAGTCTTTGGCATCACGTAAATCAATCAGCATGGCATTTTTTGCTTTAACTAAAATTCCCAGCGATTGCGGAGAGATTTTGCGACCATTACGTTGACCTTCGATGATGAAGAATACAACCACGAGTACCGCGAGTGTTCCAAACAAGAAGGGGTGATTCCCCATAAACTCGAACCAACGTTCCACAATTCACCTAATTACAATTTTAAAATTGCCAAGAGTATAGCTCATAAATATGGTGATCAAAATCACCGCTTCAAGGGCTAAGCCTTAAGAAAATTAATTTTTTTGCTGCGCTTCGTTAATTTCGTCAATTAAACGTAAATAGCTGTCTAGTCGGCGCGGCAAAATTTCCCCTGTCGAGGCTGCCTGACGTAAGGCACACTGCTTTTCATGTTTATGTGTGCAGTTACGGAACTGGCAGTGACCGAGCAGGTTTTCAATTTCCGGAAAACCGCTTTGGACTTTGTCCAAGGTCAGATGCCAGAGACCAAATTCACGGATTCCCGGTGAGTCGATGAGAGCAGCGTCATTACCAAAGGAAATCAGACGTGTGGAGGTCGTGGTATGTTGCCCCAGTGCTGAGTTTTCAGAAATGACATTGGTTTTCTGTGCAGCATCCGGAACGATCGCATTAATCAGCGTACTTTTACCCACACCAGACTGACCGACAAACGCTACAGTTTCCTCATTCAGACGAGCGGACAGTTCTGTCAGATCGCCATCGGACTGGGTTTGCATGACTTCATAACCCAAATCTTTATATTCTTTAAACAAATCCAGAATCGGATCATTTTCCTTAAGCAAATCTGATTTATTGAGCACTAAAAGTGCTGGAATCTCTGCATCTGCACAAGCCACCAGATAACGGTCAATCAAACCCGGGGCTGGCTCAGGCAATGGTGCAAACACAATCACAATCAGGGAAATATTGGCGGCAACCGGTTTAACCTTGTGGTAACGGTCAGGACGGGTCAGCAAAGAAGTGCGCGGATGAATCGCCGTAATAATGCCGAGTCCGGTATTTGGATCAGCCTGCCATCTGACTCGGTCGCCTGTTACCAGCAATTCCAGGTTGGTTCGGGTATGGCAGCGCCAGACACTACCCAGTTCAATCGGCTTCCAGAAGGGCTCAGGTTCGCCTTCAGCCACGACCGGTTTTTCAGGATGCTGTTCAGGTACGGACAAGGCCTGGACTTCAAGCTGGCGGCCATAATGCTGCACGACCAGCCCTTCCAGGTCTTGAGAGGTATCGATCTCTTCCTGACGCGTTTTATGCTGTTTTTGAATACGACGTTGTTGTTGTTCAGTTAAACGACGTTTACGTATTAAAGCCATTCAAATCCTAAAAAACCATGGGAGCGAGATGGCAAAAATAGCATGAAGCGGGGTGTCAGTTACAGCATCGACGTAATAAATTTGCTACTATAAATGTTTTATAGCCTAATAAGATTGCACATTTATGAGCAGCACCCCGGATAGCCGCCTGATTTGGATTGACCTGGAAATGACAGGTCTGGATACAGACAATGACCAGATTATTGAAGTTGCCACGATTGTAACGGACGATAACCTAAATATTCTTGCCGAAGGGCCCGTGCTAGCTGTGCATCAATCTGACCGTATCCTGAATGCGATGGACGAGTGGAATACTCGCCAGCATGGTCAGTCTGGCCTGATTGAGCGCGTACGCCGCAGTAAATTGACTGCTCAGGATGCAGAACGTGAAACCATTGAATTCCTGAAAAAATGGGTGAATCCAAAAGTATCGCCTATGTGTGGTAACTCGATCTGTCAGGATCGTCGCTTTCTGCACCGTTTAATGCCTGAACTGGAACAGTATTTCCATTACCGTAATCTGGACGTATCTTCAGTAAAAGAGTTGGCAAAACGCTGGCGTCCTGAAATCATGAGTGGCCTGAAGAAAAATGCTTCGCATCTAGCCATGGATGACATTCGTGATTCGATTGCTGAACTGAAATATTATCGTGAATATTTCTTCATTATGAATAAATAATCCGAACAGTGAAAAAGAGGCGAAAGCCTCTTTTTTATTTGCTCGCAGAAAGTTTCTTGCGATAAAAGTTTTCACTACTCTCAAACAGTACCCAGGTCAGAAGCACCAGAGCAAGATGGGTCTGGGTTTCATATTGATCCAAAATAATCAAGGCAAATAATCCCAAAGTCAGGATACGGATCATGATACTAAGATAATAGTTTTTCTGCTTTTTAAAGGTTAAACCGTAAAGATAGAGCAGGAACAGTAAAACCATCAGGGCAAAAAGGGCGTTAAATAGCATGCTGATCTGACTCCCTTTAAGGTAATCCTAATTGAAATATTGTGAAGTTTATTATGGTTGTAATTTGATCGATTTTACGTGTTTTAGCGATGGCGCAAGAAGGCTTTTTTGACTGATTTTGTATCTGGATTTTAGTGGCAGTAAAGTGCCCATGATTTTGCTAAAATACTCTGGTGTTTTTCTTGCTATTGATGACCTATGACTGATCTGCTTCAAGATGATGAGTATGACCGCCGCTTTGCGGGTGTAGCCAAAATTTATGGTGACGATAGCTTTCATCATTATGAAAACAGTCATGTGATGGTGATCGGAATTGGTGGTGTTGGTTCATGGGCAGTCGAAGCACTGGCACGTACCGGGATTGGCGAGCTCACACTGGTCGATATGGATGTGGTCGCAGCATCGAATATTAACCGTCAGTTACCAGCCATGACCGCAACACTGGGATGTGAAAAAATCGAGATCATGGCAGAACGCTGCCGCTCGATTAATCCTCGAATTAAAATCAATCTGATTGATGATTATCTGACGCCAGAAAATGTGAAAGAAATTCTGTCAGGAAATCCTGACATCATTCTGGACTGTATCGATGACGTCAAAGCAAAGTTTGCCTTGATGCTGCATTGCCGTTTTAACAAGATTCCATTGATTGTATCCGGTGGAGCAGGCGGTAAACTGGATCCGTTAAAAATCCGGGTAGCCGATTTATCCAGAACCGAACAGGATCCAATGCTTGCAAAATTACGTGCGCAATTACGTGCTAAAGGCATCTGTAAAAAGCCAAAAGAAAAATTTGGGATCACTTGCGTCTACTCTATCGATAATCCATTCTCGAGTGCAGATGTTTGTGCAAGCGCAGGCTTGCGCTGTGGTGGTTATGGTTCTGCAGTGGTAGTGACTTCTAGCTTCGCCATGGTTGCGGTATCGGAAGTATTGAAAAAGCTTGATAGCAAAAGACTGAAAGCCTAATTAAGTCAACAAAAAAAGCACACAATTTGTGCTTTTTTTTATGCTAAGTTTAAAATGAATTTTTATACATATAACAAAAACAATCTTTTGGTTTTGGAGCAGCTATGTGGTTTTTGCTAGTGCTGGTTTTGGGGATTGGGGCTTTAGCAATCTGGATGTGGAAACGTCCTGATCCGGTGAAACGTGATCAGGCCAAAGCCGTGCATCATGATCTATGGATTGAGCAGATTGATGCTCAATTGAAATATGCAACCCGTCTAAGTACGGATCCACATTATCCGGATTATGAACGCGCCTATCAAATTTATCAGGGGCTGGCCCAGCAGCAGGAATTGCCACAGGCTTATGTGGGTATGGCCTTGATGCATTTAAACGGACAGGGGCGTGAGCAGAGCACGGAAAAAGCGATTAGCTTTCTTGAAAAAGCTTATAGTTTAGGTGGGGAAGATGCAGCCTATCATTTAGGTCAGATCTATGATGGTCATCAATACCAATTAAATAATCCTGAAAAAGCCTTGTACTGGTATCGGTATGCGGTCGCGCGCGGTCATCTGGATGCGCAGTATCGCATCACTGAGCTGTCCGAATCTGATCATGACACTGCAGAACAGCAACGTCTGCAACTGTTAATTCGAAATGCCGAGCAGGGACATGCCAATTCACAGTATCAGTTAGCCCAATATTATTTGGCAGATGGTGCAGCGCAAGATTTAAGTTTGGGGATCCATTATCTGTTTCTGGCAGCACAGCAGGATCACTTGGCGGCCAATCAGGATATTGCCGAAGCCTATGCAAATGGCAAAATCTTGCCCAAAGATCAACAGCAGGCTTTGAGTTTCATTAAACGCTGTATTCATCTTGGTGATCAGAGTGGTTTATATGATTACTATGCTGGCGTGTTACTCGGCACTATTGATCCTGATCAACGTCAACGGGTGTTTCAGCATCTATTACAGCAGTCCAAAGAACATAAAGATGCACAGGCCAAAACTCTGATCGGTCTGGCCTATTTTCATGGTTGGTATGTGCAAAAAAATGAAACCATGGCATTTCGTTACTGGTCTGAAGCAGCACAAACTCAGCATCCTCAGGCCTTGAGTCTGATTGCCGCACTATATTTTGAATCCTATCTGGTCGCACATGAACCGGAGAAAGCATTTGAACTCTATCAACATGCCTTGCAAAGCGATCCTGGTCATCGATTTAGTCATATGGGTCGGGCACTCTGCTATTTAAACGGAGTGGGGGTAGCCAAAGATACGACTAAAGCTACCCAAATGATTCAGGCAATCGCACAGCAAGAGCAACTTGCAGCACAGTCTGAAGCTGATCTGATTTATATAGTGGGACGTTTTTATGGCTTGCCTGAATATCCACTACCGACACGAGAAAAAGCAATTCAATATTTGAATCAGGCGGTGGCGAAAGGTTCAAGTAAGGCTGCCTGGTATTTGTATCAGGCTTATAGTGATTTTTATCCAGTCTTTGCAGTGAATGAGGAACAGGCCAAACGTTATCTGCATCAGGCAGCTCAATTGGGAAATGCACAAGCACAGGCCGAATTGGGCATGATGCATTTAAAGGGCAAGAAGGTGGAGCAAGATACGGCTTTAGGACTGAAGTATCTGCAACAGGCTGCGAGCCAGCATAATGGTCTCGCACTAAATGCTTTAGGTGAAGCTTTGGAACAAGGAATTGGTATTGAAGCCAATTTGGATCAGGCAATCCAGTGCTATCGTAAAGCGGCTGCGCAGGTGAATGCCGATGCTTATAGTCATCTGGGGTGCTTATATACCAAAGGCATTGGTGTAGGACGTGATATTGCAATTGCCCGTCAATGGCTGGAAAAAGGCAGTCTGTTAGGACATGAGCCTTCTATTGAACAGCTCAACAATGTAAATGCTTATCTGCATATGTAAACTTCAAAAAAAGCCGCTGACTAACAGCGGTTTTTTATTGAGTTAAATGTATTGCTTAAGGCAGTTGCTTGATCGGGCTACCCCCCAAAGCTTGCATCAGGGTCACATAAGCATTGTATTGGCTTTGTCGGGTTTGCACCAAAGACAGACGGGCATTACGTGTAGTCTCTTGTGCATCCAGCAGATTTTTCAATGCCACTGCACCATTACGATAACGCACTTCAGTCAAACGTTCTGTACGTTCAGCCAGTTCAACATTACGTTGTTGTAACGCAACCTGTTTGGTGAGTTCAGTGCGATTAGACAGGGCATTCTCTACATCGGCAAAAGCTTCGTACATGGTCTGACGATACTGGATAATTGCCTTTTCGTATTCCAGTTCATTCACCTGTAAATCACGTTTCATATCATTCCATTGCAGGAATGGCAGGCTGAGTCCTGCGCCTAAGGTCGCCACCGGATTTTTAAGTGCATCTGACAATGATGAACTGGTGCCTACGCCAGTACTTAGGCTGCCAGTCAGGCTGATCGAAGGATAATAACTGGCCTTGTTGGCATCCTTGTTGGCCAAGGCTTTACGCAAACGCAGTTCAGTGGCTCTCAAGTCAGGACGGCGGGAGAGAAGGCTAGCAGGCAAGCCAGCTTCAATCGACGGTAAGGCAATATTCGGTAAACGTTGAGGTTCCTGAATCGAAAGCTGTTGCACAGGCATATTCATGAGTACTGCCAGTGCCGTACGTGTTTCCACACGCTGCTGTTCAATTTGGCTTAAGGTCGCTTGCTGGCTTTGAATGGCCTGTTCAGCTTGAGTCAGATCGAGACCAGACACTGCACCGGCACGATACTGGACATTGACCAGATCATACGTACGCTGTGCAGTCGCCAGGTTTTGTTGAACCACGCTATAACGTTCATTTAGATAACCCAGCTGCCAGTACAGTTGAGCAGTCGTACCAATCAGACTTTGTGCAGTCGCCTGTAAGTCCTCTTCAGATGCCAGGGCCTCCCAACGCGCTGCTTCAGTCTGATTGGCCAGTTTACCGAACAGATCCAGTTCATAGCTTAAGCCAGGGAAATTAACCCCAAAACCGGATGAACTGCTGCCATCTTCCAGATCAAAGCTTCTACGTGTGGTTAAACCAGCATCACTGATACGTACACCTTGCTGGCTTTGTGTCTGTCTGGCTTGAATACGGGCTTGCTGCAAATTGATCCCGGCCACGGCCAGATCACTATTGGCTGCCAGTACGTCATTCACCAGACTATTTAATTGGGGATCTTTAAATAGAGTCCACCATTGATCTGCGAGAATATCAGCATGAATTTGCTGACTTACAGCTTTACTGTTTTGAAAGTTATTAGGTACCTGTACAGCAGGTTGTTCATACGGCGTTTTCACCACGGCCGCACAGCCGACCAATGAACTCCCTAGAATCAGGGCACTGGCAAGTTTGGTAAGAGTATGCATATCAGATTCCTTATTCTCGAGAAAGTGCATCGACCGGATTCAAACGGGCTGCATTACGTGCCGGGATAAAGCCGAACACAATACCGATCAGACTTGAGCAGACAAAGGCCGCGACAATCGATGTGGTTGAGTATGCCATCTGGAAGGTTCCTTCAGCAAAATGGGTAATCAGCTGACCGATACCGAGTGACAGCAATACGCCTAAGATACCGCCCAGAATACAAACCAGAACAGCTTCAATCAGGAATTGCTGCAGAATGTCACTTTGGCGCGCACCGACCGCCATCCGTACCCCGATTTCTTGCGTACGTTCAGTCACCGAAACCAGCATAATGTTCATCACACCAATACCACCGACCACTAGGGAAATGACGGCGATAGCCGAAACCAGAAGCGTCATGGTCTGAGTGGTTTCTTGAATGGTTTCACGAATACTGTCGGAGTTTTGCGTAAACACATCTTGAGCACCATGGCGTTGTACCAATAGGCTTAAAATGGCATTTTCCGCAGCCGCACTTGGATATTCATCTTTAATACGCACAATGATACTGCGTACATTGGATTGTCCCAGCATACGGCTCATGACGGTTGAATAAGGCAAATACACATTCAGGCTGTCTGAGTTGCCCATCATGCTTTTTTGTTCTTCAATGACGCCAATCACCCGACTCGGTACACTACCCAATAGAATGACTTGACCGACAGGATTAGTGCCATCCGCAAAGAAAGTGTTTTTGGTATTGCTATCAATCACCACGTCCTGAGCTTGTTCGGTCACACTTTCTTTATCAAAGGGCTGACCTGACTCGAAGTTCATACCTTTGACATAGAAGAAGTCTTCACTGACACCGTTGACCGTGGTCGATGCTTCGATCTCTTTGAAGCGTCCGGTGACACTACTGTTGACCGATGGACTGACACCATCGACATAAGGTTGTTCCGATAGGGCAGTAGCATCATCAGGAATCAAGGTTTTCACTTGTGCAGTTCGGGAATTATCCCCAAAGCCCCGGCCTTGGAACACGGTAATGGTATTGGTCCCAAGACTGCTGATATTTTCCAGAATCTGCTTTTGTGAGCCATTACCGAGGGCAACGACTGAAACCACCGACGCGATCCCGATAATGATGCCGAGCATGGTCAGGAAGGTCCGCATCCGGTGTGCATTCATGGCCAATAAGGCCATACGGAAAGCTTCACCGAGACGGTCTACTGCAGAACGCCAGCTCGAGATTTTCTTTTGTTCATTTCGAACCAGATTTTCTTTCTCGAAACCATCATCAACTTCAGGCACATTCGGTTTGTCTGAAATGATATTCCCGTCTGAAATTTCGATAATGCGCGTGGCATTTTTAGCAACGTTATGATCATGGGTAACCAAAATAATGGTATGACCTTTGGCATTCAGTTCACGCAAAATGCGCATGACCTCAATACCACTGTTTTTGTCCAATGCCCCGGTGGGTTCATCGGCCAAGATCACATCACCACCATTCATTAAGGCACGAGCAATCGATACACGTTGTTGCTGACCACCAGACAGTTGGCTCGGACGGTTTTGGGTTTTGTCTCCCAGTCCTAGATCGGTCAGTAATTGCTTGGCACGAGCATTACGCTCGGTCGCATCGGCACCGGCATAAATTGCGGGTACTTCAACGTTGCCCGTAGCATTTAAATCACCCAATAAGTGATAGCGCTGGAAAATAAAGCCGAAATACTCACGACGCAATTGAGCTAATTCATCAGGCTCAAGCTCGCGGGTTTCACGTCCTTTAACTTTGTAGCTACCGTTGGTGGGTTTGTCCAAGCAACCTAAAATATTCATTAAGGTTGATTTACCTGAACCCGACTGACCTACGATTGCCACTAATTCACCGGGATAAATCTCAAGATTAATCCCTTTAAGAATCTGAACAGTGCTTTCACCGGCGGGGAATTCACGAGTCAGATTCTTAACCTCAAGTAGAGGTGTTTGATTTTGACTCATAATTACATTCTCATTGGGCCGCCAGCACCACCACGATTGCTGCGTTTAGCTGAATCATTTGAAGTATCTGAACCATCTGCAATCACCACTTTATCGCCTTGATTTAAGCCGCGGATGACTTGAGCTGTGACGCGGTTATTCAGACCAATTAATACAGGTTGAGGTTTTGCAGAACCATCTGCTTGTAATACACGAACCATCGATACAGTTGCTTTTCCTTGTTTAACCAAGGCTTTTTCTGCTTCAGTGAGTTCTAAGCGTTTAGGTCGATCCGTTTTATTTTCACCTTGTTTCGCATCAGCAGGAGCGGCAGCATTATTGGCTTGTGTTTTATCGCTATCGGGACTTTGTGCACGGCGCTGCGGACGGTTTGAGGTTTGCACCGCTGCGGCAGGAATAGTCAGCACATTTTTCGCTTCATCTAAAATGATGTAGACCTGAGCAGTCATATCAATACGTAATTTACCATCTTCATTCGGTACATCAAATAGGGCGTTGTAATACACCGCAGTACTTGATGATGAAGTCGATGTGCTGTTGCTTTCGGTATTGATCGAGTCCGGTGCAGGTTCAACTTGACGTAATGTTGCATAGTGTTTGGTTTCACTGTCACCTAAAGTGGTGAAGTAAACACTTTGACCTTCCTGAACTTTCATCACATCGGCTTCAGAAATTTCCGCTTTAATGGTCATGGTATCCAGCTGCGCCAGTTTCACAATCGTTGGTGCACTTTGATTGGCGTTTACAGTCTGACCTTCTTCAGTCACGATCGCTACAATGGTTCCGTCCATTGGCGCCACAATTTGGGTATAACCGAGATCTTCTTTCGCAGTGGCTAGAGTTAAACGTGACTGTTCGATCTGTGCATTAATCGCGGTGATATCTGCCTGAGCGGTTTTGTAGCTGGCTAATGCAGATTCTAGTTCTGAACGCGAGGTTGCATCTTGGGCATACATGGCTTGCTGACGCTTATACTCGGCTTCCACCTTAGCGAGGTTGGCCTGTTTCACGGCAAGCTGTGCCATCTGGTTTTTAATACTGGCTTCAGCAGTCTTTAAATCATTTTCCTGACGAACAGAGTCAATTCGGGCAATCAGTTGGCCTTGTTTGACCTGATCGCCAAGTTGCACATACATTTTTTTAACCTGACCCGAAACCTGGGCACCGACACTGACCATTTTGGTGGCTTCAAGTACACCAGTTGCCAGTACCGAATTTTCGATATCCCCTTGGGTCACTTCAGCTGTAATGTATTGTGGCTGCTGCTCTTTAGGTTTCAGAAAATACCAGGCAGTGGCTGCCACCAGGATGGCAATTACAATCGCCATAATGAGTTTCGTAGGTTTTATTTTTGGCATATGGATTCAGATTTGGGTCGTAGGATAACAGTTGATTATAAAAGCGAAATTAGGATAAAACGTGAATTTTTTTTATTTAAAATGAGAACTATTTTCCACTGCCTGGTTTAAAAAAACATATAAGATAAAACCTGATTTTATATAAGGGATTCATTGAACTACTCCTATTAAAATCATCTTTTTTAGATGAAATTTTATACGATTTAGTTATCTGAAAAATATTGATCATATGATTAATCAATTAAAACTTCATGGGAGTATAAAGTACGTCTTAGATAGACTACATGCAAAAACCTGGCCACTAAACTGCTGATAAAAATACGCCATAATGCTGCTAATGAGCGAAAAAATAATACGACTTTACTAAGAAAATTGATGAGGTTCATAGATGGAATGAAAGTTACAATATTGGAATTGAGGTGATTGATCATCAACATCGCTAGATTCTGGACTATATAAATGCTTTAGAGCAGGTCAAAAGTACCGGAGATCGCGATAAAATCAGGGAGGTTTTAGACGATTTAATCGACTATACCCAGTCACATTTCAGCTTTGAAGAAAACCTGCTGGAACAGGTGAGTTATCAATATTTGACTTCACATCGCGGTATACATGAATTATTTGTCAAAAAATTAAATGATTATCGCCTGAAGTTTGAGCAAGGTCAGTCCATTGAAAAAGATTTGCATTGTCTTCTGTCCAAATGGCTCATCAACCATATTCAGCACGATGATCAGGATTATGTCGAAGCAGTACGGGACAATATGTTGAGTTATCTGCGAACACAGGAAAAGAAAAAAGGCAAAGGCTGGTTCGCGCGTTTCTTTAGTTAGGCACTCGGGGATGTAAACAAGCTTTGACCACACATTTCAGCAATGGCCTGCAAGATCAGATGTTCAGGGTTCTCTCTGGACATCCCTTTGATTGCAGCGTCGATCCGGATCAAAAGCTGAGGCCAGCTTAAAAAGCGCTGTGGACTTAAACGACGCAAGGCTTGCTGATATAAGCTCACTTTAGTCTTCCAGATACCGATTTGTAAGGCATTTTGTGGCTGTTCAAATAATTGCATCAATAGACGCATTTCTTTGCTGATACTCCACAAAATCAGGCTCATTGGCTCGCCTGATGCAATCAGATACTGGAAAATCTTAATTGATTGCGCTAGATTCCCATTGAGCAGGGCATCACTCAGGTCATAGGTGTTGTAACGGGACTGGTCCTGCAAGCAGGCATACAGATGGTCAATCTGGATAATATCTACTTCAGCAAAGGTATCCGCCACTCGCATCAGGCTATTTTTGGCAGCTAGTAAATTGTGTTCATGATGCTGCTCTAACCATTGCCAGGCATCATTGGCCAGCTTAATTCCCAGTTTTTCCGCTTCAATCCCGAGGATCTGTTGACGATCTTTTGGGTAGTTCGCTACCAGTGATACATTCACGCCATTGGCATCAATGGTCTGGAAAAAGCTGGATTTCAGACTGCTGGAATCCTGCTTCGGCATGACCACCAACAGCAGGTTATCACTGTCCTGTTGCAGATAGTTTTTTAACAGTTTGAGACCGCTGGCATCAGGTTTGATATTGCCATGCACTTCAATTGCCAATTGGCTAGAAAATAATGACAGGCTGTTTAAAGCATTGAAGACATTTTTCCAGTCAGAGGCAGAGCTAATATCATAACGCTGGCGTTCAACTTCACGGCTTTGCCAGCTGCTACGAAAGGCATCTACCAGATTCTGTTCCAGCAAAGGTTCCTGACCATGCAACACCCAGGCACCGCGAGCTTCATTGACACGTTTTAATGCCTGGAGGTAATCAAGTTTCATTGGGTCGTCTTATTTGGCTGGTTGAGTCGAAGTTTCTGGTTTTGCCAATGGCAAACGATTCGATGAAATTTGACGGGCAATCTGCTGGGCCACATCATCAATCAGGACCTGATTTAAGAATTTTTGTTCCTGGTCATCCGTATTCACGGTTTCAATATCATATTGATAGGTACGGGTCGCGATTACTGTACGAGGTTCAGTCACCGGATTGCCTTGTGCATCTTCAATTCGGAAAGTAACATTCAGACGCAATAAGGTTTCTACCAGTTTGCCATTCAATTCTAGACGGCGAGGGGTGTAATCTAGGACACGTAAGACATAAGCATTAGGTGCATTACTCAGCTGTACTCCGGCAGCACCCAGATAAACGGCTAGTTTTTCCTGAAGATCTTCAGTATTGTCAGGCAAGGCCAGACTCATGACTGAGTAAGCTACAGGTGCGGAACTCGGATTGGTTCCTTTTAAATGAAAGCCACAGCCAACGAGGCCTGCACTTAGACCACAAGTTAAAACAATTGCTGCTAAACGTTTGCCTAAATGCATGAGTATCCTCTTTTTCCCTCAGGGAAATATTTGAAATCCTGAACCGGATTGTAAAGTCAAAGCCCGTTGGCTGGCAACGGGCTTTGTTTGGAATTGTGAAATCCTTTCCCTCATCCAAACCTTCTTCCAAAGGGAGAAGGAATTTCCCTCTCCTACAAGGAGATGGTTAAGGATAGGTTAAATTTAATCCCTCCCGACCTCCCTTTAAAAAAGGGAGGAGACTTCATTTTTTATTTGAAGTGGGAAGTCCCTCTTTTGCAAAGGGGGATTTAGGGGGATTAAATTAAACCACCAAGTTCACTAGCTTATTCGGCACCACAATTTCTTTCTTGGTTGGACCAGTCAGGAATTGTTGAACTTCAGGCAAGGCTTTCGCTTGCGCAAGAATGTCATCTTTAGATGCATCCACAGACACTTCAAGTTTGCCACGAAGTTTACCGTTGACCTGAACCACGATGGTTTGGGTATTACGAGTCAATGCAGATTCATCCACTTGTGGGAACTGCGCTTGAGTTAACTCGATTCCAAACTGAGCCAATAAAGTCTGACTTAAATGTGGTGCAAATGGCGCAAGTAAAATTAAAAGCGTAGTGATCGATTCACGTGCTACAGCAACGTCATTATCATCTTTCGCTTCAAACTTGTTGTTCGCATTTAACAGTTCCATCATTGCTGCAATCGCAGTGTTGAATGCGTGACGACGTTCGATGTCATCACCCACTTTCTGAATGGTTTCGTGAGTCTTACGGCGTAAGTCTTGCGCAGCTGTAGAAAGAGCGGCTTTATCGAATTCAGTCGCAGTATTACCTTTTTCAAGGAAACCTGTTGCCAAACGCCATACACGTTTCAGGAAGCGGTTTGCACCTTCAACACCGGCATCAGACCATTCAAGTGATTGATCAGGTGGTGCAGCAAACATCATGAACACACGTGCAGTATCTGCGCCGTATTGGTCAATAATCGCTTGCGGGTCGATCCCGTTGTTTTTCGATTTCGACATCTTCTCTTGACCGCCAACGACAACGTCTTGACCATCTTCTTTGTATTTCGCAGAAGTGATACGACCTTTTTCGTCTTTTTCAAGCTCGATGTCCGCAGGGTTGAACCATGTTTTCTTACCTGATTCCGCTTCGCGGTAATACGTATCAGCAAGCACCATACCTTGGGTTAACAAGTTAGTGAACGGTTCGTTACCTTGTACCACACCTTCATCACGCATCAATTTGTGGAAGAAACGTGCATAAAGCAAATGTAGAATCGCGTGTTCAACACCACCGATGTATTGATTGACAGGAAGCCAGGTTTGACCCGCTTCAGGTTTCACCATGCCATCGGTAAAGTCTGGAGATGCATAACGTGCATAGTACCAAGAAGATTCTACGAATGTGTCTAGCGTGTCTGTTTCACGACGCGCATCGCCACCACAGCAAGGACAAGTGGTTTCGTAGAATTCAGGCATTTTGTTCAGTGGGTTACCTGAACCATCTGGAACCACGTCAGTTGGCAGTACAACAGGAAGCTGGTCTTCAGGCACTGGAACTTGACCACACGTGTCACAGTTGATCATTGGAATTGGACAACCCCAATAACGTTGACGAGAAACACCCCAGTCACGTAAACGGAATTGAACTTTCACGTTGGCAAGACCTTGTGGTTCTAGTTTTGCCAAGAAAGCATCAAATGCGCCTTGGAAATCTAAACCATCAAATTCACCTGAATTAACCAGTTTACCTTCTTTAGAACCGTACCATTCTTGCCATTGTTTTGCATCAAACTCGCTATCATCAGCACCTTTGGCATCAATCACTTGCTTGATGGTTAAGCCATATTTATTGGCAAATTCGAAGTCACGTTCATCGTGTGAAGGCACCGCCATCACCGCACCTGAACCATAAGACATCAATACATAGTTTGCAATCCAAACAGGAACTTCTTCACCTGTTACAGGGTGCTTTACAGAAAGACCTGTTGCCATGCCTTTCTTCTCGGCAGTCGCTAGATCCGCTTCTGCCACAGAACCCATACGGCATTCTTCAATGAATGCTTGAAGCTCAGGATTATTTTCTGCTGCTTTCAATGCCATTGGATGTTCTGCTGCAACTGCAACATAAGTTACACCCATTAAAGTGTCAGCACGTGTGGTGAATACTGTTAAACCATCTGCATAGATGTCTGGATTCGCTGAAGGGAAGGTAATGTCCATCCCTTGTGAGCGACCAATCCAGTTACGTTGCATGGTCAAGACTTGTTGTGGCCAACCGTCTTTGAGTGTGTCTAAGTCATCCAATAATTCTTGCGCATAGTCAGTAATGCGGAAGTAGTACATTGGGATATCACGTTTTTCAACCAATGCACCTGAACGCCAGCCGCGACCATTTTCAACCTGTTCATTGGCAAGAACGGTCTGGTCTACTGGGTCCCAGTTGACTGTAGAAAGTTTACGGTAGATCAGGCCTTTTTTATAAAGCTGAACGAATAGCCATTGTTCCCAGCGATAGTATTCTGGTGTGCAGGTTGCGAATTCACGATCCCAATCTACAGACAGGCCAAGTTTCTTCAACTGATTACGCATGTAATCAATATTTTCGAACGTCCATTTTGCAGGAGCGACCTGGTGTGCAATAGCAGCGTTTTCTGCAGGAAGACCGAAAGCATCCCAGCCCATTGGTTGTAATACAGTTTCACCTTTTAAACGGTGGAAACGACTGATTACATCACCAATAGTATAGTTACGCACATGACCCATATGCAGTTTGCCACTTGGGTAAGGGAACATCGAGAGGATATAACGACGTGGACCTTCTATAGTGTCGGCAACTTTAAAGGCTTTGCGAGATTCCCAGTCCTGTTGGACTTGAGGCTCAATCGCACTGGCTTGGTATTCTGAGTCAATGTGAGTAGTCATATACGTAATACAAGAGAACGGTTAAAAAATTATGAGGCACAGCATAGCGCAAAATGCACTTATAGTGAATTTTGCGGATGGGATTCTGCAGGAAAAATCTAAATTGACAGACGAGTATGATTAGAAAGCTACACGCTCAGACTGACCACGTTGTAAAGCTTCATTGGCTTCACGCTGTTGCTGCTCATTTTCAGAAACGACAGGCACAGGTGCAGATGAATTTGAGTTACCCGTTTCGGTCTGGTTCTCATTTTCGGTTGTTCTTGATGGTGTAGGCGCGGAATTGGTCCAGCCATAGGTTTCTACTTTGCTTTTGTGCTTGGCATTTTTAGGAGGCGGGGTTTTAGTGTAGTGAGTCACGCCTTTGGCATCTACCCATTTATAATATTCAATCGCTAAAGCAGAGCTGCTCGCTACACCTAAAACAAGCGTAGTAGCAAAATTTAATGCGGTCAGGAAAGATCTTTTCATCAGTAAAAGTCCTGAAAATTTCAAGCGGTTAAATAGAGTTTTTATTGTAGAGAGTTTTTTGCCATAAGATGATTTTTAATTCAATTAATTTTGTGATCAGTAGTGGTTTTATGTTTCAAGCTAATGCTAAAAAAGAGTAATTTTATATAAAAAGAAATTTATTTATAAACAGTTGCATTGAATTTCTTAAAAATTCATTCAATTTTTTTATATAAGACATATTAAAAATTTATAAAATTAAAGTTTTAAGTATATGAAATTTATTGATTTAAATTAAAATTTTAAAGCTAAAAACCACAGTTAAAGTCGAAATTGTCTGTAAAAGCAGCAAATTTTAGACGTATAAACAATAATAGCCTGTTTTTTAAACTTGACTTTACAGACTGAAAACACAAGAATGCTGCAGTAGTTTTATATGCCTTAGATCGATCACCCTTCGAACAAGTGTCATTTCATGCAGTGGGCGATTTCTCTAGCCGAGAAATTGAACAAAGCTAAGCAAAATATGTTTATCCCAACATGTTTTAGGTCTTGTATTGCTCGAACAGTAAAGAGACCAGATTTTTTTTCCTATTGCTATGAAAACTATGAAATTTATGTGCTATAACAGTGCAGACAGTTAATGAATGAACACTGCAAATGCCTCCCATTTGTGCAGTGAATAATATTAGGGTGAATCACGTTGGAACTTTTATCTGGTGGTGAAATGCTCGTTCGCGCATTAGCGGATGAAGGCGTTGAACATGTTTTTGGATATCCAGGCGGCGCAGTTCTACATATCTACGACGCGCTATTTCAACAAGACAAAATTAATCATTACCTCGTACGTCACGAACAGGCTGCCGGCCATATGGCAGATGCATACTCGCGCGTAACAGGTAAAACTGGTGTCGTGCTTGTGACATCAGGTCCGGGCGCAACCAATACCGTAACTCCAATTGCAACAGCTTATATGGATTCCATTCCAATGGTGATCCTGTCTGGTCAGGTTGCAAGCCATTTGATCGGTGAGGATGCGTTCCAAGAAACTGATATGGTCGGTATTTCTCGCCCAATCGTTAAGCACAGCTTCCAGGTTCGCCATGCCAGCGAAATTCCGGCAATTATCAAAAAAGCATTCTATATCGCGTCATCTGGCCGTCCAGGTCCGGTGGTTGTTGATATTCCTAAAGATGCAACTAACCCGGCAGAGAAATTTGCTTACGAATATCCTGAAAAAGTGAAGATGCGTTCGTATCAACCACCATATCGTGGTCACTCAGGTCAAATCCGTAAAGCGATTGATGAACTGATTCATGCGAAACGCCCAGTGATTTACTCAGGCGGCGGCGTGGTTCAGGGCAATGCTTCAGCACAATTAACTGAGCTTGCACATCTATTGGGTTACCCGGTTACCAATACCCTGATGGGCCTTGGTGCATTCCCGGGCGATGATCCACAATTCATCGGCATGTTGGGTATGCACGGAACTTACGAAGCCAACATGACCATGCACAATGCAGACGTGATTCTGTGTGTAGGCGCGCGTTTCGATGACCGTGTAACCAATAACCCGGCGAAATTCTGCCCGAATGCGAAAGTCATTCACATTGACATCGATCCGGCGACCATTTCTAAAACCATCATGGCGCACATTCCAATCGTGGGTGCAGTAGAACCTGTGCTGAACGAAATGCTGAACCAGTTGAAGCAAATGAATGTGTCCAAGCCAAATCCTGAAGCGATTGCGGCATGGTGGAAACAGATTGATGAATGGCGTCAGGTTCATGGCTTGAAGTTCGATGTACCGACTGATGGTTCGATGAAGCCTCAGCAAGTGGTTCGTGCTCTAGACAAAGTCACCAATGGCGAAGCGATCATTACCTCTGACGTTGGTCAGCATCAGATGTTCGGTGCATTGCATTATCGCTACAAGCGTCCTCGTCAATGGATCAACTCTGGTGGTCTAGGTACCATGGGTGTGGGTCTGCCATATGCAATGGCGGCTAAGCTTGCATTCCCAGATCAGCAAGTGGTTTGTATTACTGGTGAAGCGTCTATTCAGATGTGTATCCAGGAACTTTCTACCTGTAAGCAATATGGCTTGAACGTTAAAATTCTATGCCTGAACAACCGTGCCCTGGGTATGGTGAAACAGTGGCAAGACATGAACTACGAAGGCCGTCACTCTAGCTCTTATGTAGAGTCTTTACCTGACTTTGCAAAATTGATGGAAGCTTATGGTCATGTAGGTATTCAGATTGACCATGCAGACGAGCTTGAGTCTAAGCTTGAAGAAGCGATGGCGATCAATGACAAGTGCGTATTTATTAACGTAATGGTTGACCGTACAGAACACGTATATCCAATGCTGGTTGCGGGTCAATCGATGCAGGATATGTGGTTAGCAAAAGGGGAGCGCACGAAATGAGACATATTATCTCTGTACTCGTAGAAAACGAAGCAGGCGCGCTTTCTCGCTTGGTAGGTTTATTCTCACAACGCGGCTACAACATTGAAACATTGAACGTTGCGCCAACTGAAGACCCAACACTTTCACGTCTGACTTTGACGACTTATGGTGATGATCACAAGATCGAACAGATCACTAAGCAGCTGAACAAGCTGGTAGAAGTGGTTAAAGTGGTGGATCTGTCTGAAGGTGCGCATATTGAACGTGAATTGATGTTGATCAAAGTGAAAGCTTTAGGCGCAACCCGTGATGAAATCAAACGTACGACCGATATTTTCCGTGGTCAGGTGGTTGACGTAACGCCAACAACTTACACGATTCAAATCGCGGGTACGACTGAGAAAATCGACGGTTTTATTGATGCATTAGCGGAAAACACGATTCTGGAAGTGGTGCGTTCAGGCGTATCAGGTATCGCACGCGGCGAAAAAGTACTAACCATCTAAATTTTCTAAATTATTTCCTCATTCTAATAAGAAGGGGGCTTCAGGCAATGTGATCAAGGATCATTGCCTGATGAAACGGACACACAAGCATTTAAGCGGAGACAGCAATGCAAATTTTTTACGATAAAGACTGCGACTTATCTATTATCCAATCTAAGAAAGTAGCAATCATTGGTTACGGTTCACAAGGTCACGCACACGCGCTTAACCTTAAAGATTCTGGCGTTGACGTAACTGTTGGTCTACGCGCGAATTCTACTTCTTGGAAAAAAGCTGAAAACGCTGGTCTTAAAGTTGCTGAAGTTCCTGCTGCTGTAGCTCAAGCTGACGTAGTAATGATCTTGACTCCAGATGAGTTCCAAGCTCAACTTTACCGCGACGTGATCGAGCCAAACATCAAAGAAGGCGCGACTCTTGCATTTGCTCATGGTTTCTCTGTTCTTTATAACCAAGTTGTTCCACGTAAAGACCTAGATGTAATCATGGTTGCGCCTAAAGCTCCTGGTCACACTGTACGTTCTGAATACCAACGTGGTTCAGGTGTTCCTGACTTAATCGCGATCCACCAAGATGCTTCTGGTAATGCTCGTAATGTTGCGCTTTCTTACGCTTCAGGTGTAGGTGGCGGCCGTACTGGTATCATCGAAACTTCTTTCCGTGAAGAAACTGAAACTGACTTGTTCGGTGAGCAAGCAGTTCTTTGTGGTGGTGCTGTTGAACTGGTTAAAATGGGCTTCGAAACTCTGGTTGAAGCTGGTTATGCGCCTGAAATGGCTTACTTCGAATGTCTACACGAACTTAAACTGATCGTTGACTTGATGTTCGAAGGCGGTATCGCGGACATGAACTACTCAGTATCTAACAATGCTGAATACGGCGAATACGTAACTGGCGTTGAAGTAATCAACGAACAGTCTCGTGAAGCAATGCGTAATGCGCTTAAACGTATCCAATCTGGTGAATACGCGAAGATGTTCATCCAGGAAGGTGCGTTGAACTACCCATCTATGACTGCTCGTCGTCGTCAAAACGCTGCACACGGTATCGAACAAACTGGTGCTAAACTGCGTGCGATGATGCCTTGGATTCAAGCAAACAAAATCGTAGACAAAGAAAAGAACTAAGTTCTAATTTCTGAGTTACAAGGCCCTTGTTTTATAACAGGGGCTTTTTTATATCTTGTAAAAATGACTGACATCCTTAGTTAAAATTGTGTGTCTCAAAGAAAGGAAAGCAGTGGTTTTCATTCCTTGCGCTTCATTCAAAGCAATGCTTTGCTTCCTTGCACTTCGTACAAAACAGTGTTTTGTACTCGTTCATACCTTGGATTCAAGCAAACAAAATCATAGATAAAGAGAAAAACTAATTTCTTGAATCATTTGATTTGAATGCGAAAACCCACTCACTAGAGTGGGTTTTTATATAGTCAAATAATAATTTAAATAAATATAAGAAGATAAGATGAAAGATCGAACTGAATTTTTAATATGGAAAATCATATCTATGCTTGGACTGAAGTGGGAGTAGGTGATTAAGAGCTTGAGCAATGTGGAGTCGAATTTAAAAATACCGAAACTTTATAGCAACAAATCCAAACGATTATTTATCGTGATGTATTGGGGATTTAGCTGGTTTTCATTAAGTTTATTGTTAGCTGTCTTAATTCCAATTTTATGTTTATTGTTTGGAGTAGATTTGTTGCCTGACTGGGAATTTGAGGATAAAAGGTGATCTCAAAAAATAAATCATATCCCAAAATGGCAATTATTTTATAAGTTGAATCCATCGGCATGAATCAGGTATTTAATCGGTTATTAGTTGAGCAGAAGTATAGTAAAGAAATTGAAAAGGCAGATAGAACAGGCGTAAAGCATCAGCAAGTTTAATAATGTAAGAAATATTCAGCTCCCATAAATCAATTCATAAAACAGTCACACCTTAATTTCATACTTGATCAAAAGTATGGATAGTTATATCTCTTTAACTTTTAAATGCTTTGAAATAACCAAATTTTGAGTAAGAGCAAGGCAAGAAGCGGCTTCCAGATACATTTTCACCAAAGTCTTGGGCGCTATAACTGCACTATACTCGAAGCACATTCGATCCTTCTCAGGTTTTGTTAAAGGCTAGATAATTATTCTCAAAGAATGAATTGAATGTGGTAATTCAGACTTATTTCACTGAATACCAGTATAAATAAATTATCTATTAACAGTTCAGGGATAGGTCGGATTGAAAGCTTAGAAAATATAGTGCAGGAGGCGATGGCCAGCGGTGGAGCAATGATCGCTAATGATCATGGATGTACTTGTTTACAGCTGCAACATGATCGGAAAAGTTGGCTGAGTAGGTTGGGATAGTAGTAAGAATTCATCTGTTAGATGTTTGAATTAGGCGATTTATAACGATTACAGAAGGATGCAGGTATTAAGAAACTAAAAAAGGTGAATAGCGATTATCTCATGCGTCAATTTGAACAAGCTCTATTTTTCAGTCGTACAAAACCTGAAATGCAGGGCATAAAACAATAAGAGCTCTACAATGAAATTTCAGAATGCAAAATTAAAGTTTTTAGAAATTGATTTAAAAGGCTGTATTTATCTTAATCATTTTTCACATTCAGAACGCATTGCGGCTTTTTTTAAAATCATTAGCCGGTTGGGCAATGGCGTATTCTGGTATTTGATGCTCATTGCCGTCTGGCTGATTCAGGGTCTGATGTATACCTTACAGATTGTTTATCTGGTGTTTGGCAGTATGGTTGGGACCCTGATTTATAAACTCTTAAAAACCAAAACAGTACGGCCACGTCCTTACCAGGTGCATCAGGTGATTCGGCTTTGTGAGCATCCGCTGGACCATTTTAGTTTTCCTTCGGGACATACCTTGCATGCGGTGATGGTCACAATCGTACTGGGTTATATCGTACCTTTCTTGCTGTTTTTAATGTTGCCATTTGCCATTCTGGTGGCGATCTCTCGAATGGTTTTAGGCTTGCATTATCCGAGTGATGTGGCGGTAGGAGCCATATTGGGCGCACTGGTAGCCACCATGATTGTATTTACGGCACCTTTTTTTAATATCATGTTGTAAAAAATTACGAGATGATCTGGCAAAGGCTCGCAGAAATTTGCAGATTTGCTAAAGTACTACATCACAGTAAATAGGCTTAGGAATAGACATGGGTTTACGTTGGACTGATACCCTCGATATCGCGATTGAATTGTATGAAGCGCATCCAGACGTGGATCCGCAATGGGTTCGCTTTACTGACCTGCATGCCTGGGTATGTGCACTTCCTGATTTTGAAGATGATCCAACCAAATCAACCGAAGGGCTTCTGGAAGCCATTCAAATGGCATGGATTGACGAAGCACGTTAATTGCCAATTGAAAAAAGCAATTTTTTTACAGTTTAAAGGCAGAAAAAAGTCCATTATTCGGTATAATGCGGCAAATTTTCATGTCAACAATTGACTTAAGGAGCCAATCATGGCTATTGAACGTACATTATCTATCGTAAAACCAGACGCAGTTGCTAAAAACCACATCGGTGACATCTTTGCTCGTTTCGAAAAAGCAGGTCTTAAAATCGTTGCGACTAAAATGAAACACCTGACTCAAGCTGAAGCTGAAGGCTTCTACGCTGAGCACAAAGAACGTGGTTTCTTCGGTGACCTAGTTGCATTCATGACTTCTGGTCCAGTTGTTGTTTCAGTTCTTGAAGGCGAAAACGCTGTTCTTGCTCACCGTGACATCCTTGGCGCGACTAACCCTAAAGAAGCTGCTCCTGGTACAATCCGTGCAGACTTCGCTGTAAGCATCGACGAAAACGCTGCTCACGGTTCTGACTCTGTAGCATCTGCTGACCGCGAAATTAACTACTTCTTCGCGCAAACTGAGATTGCTCCACGTACTCGTTAATACGCAGTATTCAAACCAGATAAGTGTTATTATACTTATCTGGTTTTTTTATTCTCTGAATAATTCTTTGCTCAGATATTGAGCTTCTCCTTTCATCTTTAGACATGGTTTAGGTATACACATGAGTACTGAAGTGGTCGCTACATCAGCAGTTTCTGATGCACAGCAACAATCTCCGTCCACTCCTGCACAGCAAAATTCTGTGGAAAAAGTGAACTTACTAGGCATGTCACGTCCGCAAATGGAAAAATTCTTCGAAGATATGGGCGAGAAGAAGTTCCGTGCCGGTCAGGTGATGAAATGGATTCATCAGTATTTCGTGACTGATTTTGCCGAGATGACCAATATCTCAGGCAAGCTGCGTGAAAAACTGGAAAAGATTTGTGAAATTAAAGCGCCAGAAGTGGTGCATAAAAACTATTCCAAAGACGGTACCCGTAAATGGGTATTCCGTGTCGGTGATGGTGACGGCTCTCTGGTTGAAACTGTCCTGATTCCGGCAGAAGACAAGACCGGCTCACGTAAGACCCTGTGTATTTCTTCACAAGTAGGCTGTGCCCTGGACTGTTCATTCTGTTCAACCGGTAAGCAAGGTTTCCAGCGTGACCTGACTCAAGCTGAAATCATCGGTCAGTTGTGGATGGCAAACTACTCCTATATGGAAGAAGTGCCTGTGGCTGAGCGTGAGCGTTCAGTGACCAACGTGGTGATGATGGGTATGGGCGAGCCATTGCTGAACTATGACGCTGTATTAAATTCTATGCGCATTATGCTGGACGATTTTGCTTATGGCATGTCTAAACGCCGCGTGACGCTTTCAACGTCTGGTGTCGTGCCGAAAATTGACCAGTTGGCACAAGATATTGATGTGGCTTTGGCGATCTCATTACACGCAACCAATGATGAACTGCGTAATGAACTGGTGCCAATCAACAAAAAATATCCGCTAGAGCAGCTTATTGCCGCTTGTCAGCGTTATATCACTAAAGATGGTAATGAAAGTGCGCGTAAGCACGTAACCATCGAATACGTAATGCTGGATGGCGTAAATGACAAGCCTGAACATGCCCAGCAGATGATCAAGCTGCTCAAAGATCTGCCAAGCAAGATTAACCTGATTCCATTTAACCCGTTCCCGCATGCGCCATATGGCCGTTCAAGCCGTAACCGGATTATTTCTTTCCAAAAAACTTTGTCTGATGCCGGTTTTGTGTGTACGATTCGTCAGACACGTGGTGATGATATCGACGCTGCGTGTGGACAACTGGTAGGACAAGTCGCTGACCGTACCCGTCGTGCGGAACAGTGGAAAAAGAAAATTGCGCAGTCCAACGAGATTATGCGCTCACAAGGATAACAAGAGGTCGCCAATTGAGTAATCTGACATCTAAACTTGCTTTGGTTTCAGTAGTATGTGGGTCTTTGGTTTTAACTGCGTGTCAAACGCCAGATCTGGGTCAGAAGGACCCGGAAAAAGCCACCAAGGTTCGTACTCAGTTGGCGGTTGAATATCTTAAAAACGGTGATCTGGATTCAGCTAAACGTGCGCTGGATCAGGCACTGGAAACTAATCCGCGTGATTCGCAAGCCAATATGATGATGGGCGTGCTGCTTCAGCAGGAAGGCAGCAAACCTAATCTTGAAAAGGCCGAAGGTTATTTCAAGCGTGCAATTTCGGCAGATCCCAAAAATGCCCAGGCACGAAATAACTACGGCACCTATTTATATCAGCTTGAGCGCTATAAAGATGCGATCGAGCAGTTCGAAATTGCCGGCGCAACTTTAGGTTATGACCAGCGATTTCGTGCCCTTGAAAATATGGGACGGATTTACCTGAAACAGGGTGATTTGGTGAATGCTGAAAAATCATTCAAACAGGCACTACAGGCTAATCGCGCTTCGTATATATCAATGTTAGAGTTGGCAGAAATTTTTTATCTGAACCAGCAGTTCCCGGCCGCGACTCAAATGTATGAACAGTTTGTACGTGGCGTGGGGCAGAAAAACCAGAGTGCCCGTGCGCTCTGGATTGGCATTCGCACTGCGCGTGCCAGTGGCGATCAGTTAGGCATGCAGGTATTGGTCAATCAATTACGTGCATTGTTCCCTGAAAGCCCGGAATACCAACGTTATTTGCAATTACAGTACAGTACTGAGGCCGTATGGAAGTAAATCCTAATTCAGATTCGAATAATTCGAGCGTAGCTCCAAACGCGTTAGGAAATGTTCAGCGTCCAGGTGAGTACTTACGCAAGATTCGTATTAATCAGCAACGTGAGCTTGAAGACATTGCCAAAGAACTCAATATTCCGGTAAAGACCCTGAATGCCTTGGAAAAGGATGATTATAAATCTTTGCCTGAAGCGACCTTTATCAAGGGCTATTACCGCACCTATGCCAAATATCTCGGTGTCGATGCTTCTAGCCTGATTCAGCGTTTTGATGAAATTTATGCCAATGATACCGGTATGGTTGCAACGCACGCCCTGAAAGATTCTCCAATCAAGATCATGGGTAAATTGCCAGGTTCAAAACGTGATCGTAACCGCAAATGGTTAAAGCGTGGCCTGATTGCACTGGTTATAGTACTGATCTTGGGTGCACTGGTCGCCATGATCCAGAACTGGTCAGAGAGCAGCGAGAATAGTGCCGAAGTTGCGGACACCTCTTCTGATGTCGAAATTTTAAATCTGGATGCCGGTGCTGCCATGTCCGGTGATCAGCTCAAGCTTGATTTTAGCCGTCCGACCTCTGTGCATATTGTAGATGCAGGTGGTAACGTGCTGGCCACTGGTCGTCAGGCGTCTACTATAGAGCTGAACGGTGAAGCGCCATTCCAGATCCGACTGGATGATGCGACAGCAGTATCACTCAGTTTAAATAATGAAAGTATTGCATTGTCACCTTATACGGTTAACGGAAAAGCAGATTTCCGTTTATCACGTTAATGGTGAGCAGATAGGGCGAAATCATGATCGTAAATCCAATTCAGCGCCGTCCAACACGTAAAATCCGTGTCGGTTCTGTCTATGTCGGTGGTGATGCACCGATCACTGTTCAGTCAATGACCAATACTGAAACCTGCAATGTCGCAGCAACTGTTGCTCAAATTCAGCGTTGTGTGGATGCAGGCGCAGACATCATGCGTGTCTCTGTTCCAAGTATGGAAGCAGCGGCCGCATTTGGTGAAATTCGTAAGCAAGTTGACGTACCACTGGTCGCAGATATTCACTTCGACTATAAAATTGCGCTGGCTGTTGCTGATCTGGGTGCAGACTGTCTGCGTATTAACCCGGGGAATATCGGTTCGGAAGCCAAGATTCGTGAAGTCGTGGCAGCAGCACGTCATAATGACATTTCTATGCGGATTGGCGTGAATGCCGGTTCACTGGAAAAAGATATCCAGAAAAAATATGGCGAGCCAACAGGTGAAGCATTGCTGGAATCTGCGATGCGTCATATCGACATTCTGGATCGTCTGAATTTCCATGAATTTAAAGTATCGGTTAAAGCTTCAAATGTGTTTTTGACTATGGATGCTTATCGTCTGCTGTCTAAACAGATTGATAATCCACTGCACTTGGGTGTGACTGAAGCGGGTGTGTATCGTACCGGTTCAGTAAAATCAGCGATTGCTCTTGGCGGTCTACTGATGGAAGGCATTGGCGATACCATGCGTATTTCTCTGGCAGCCGAGCCTGAAGAAGAAATCAAGATTGGTTTTGATATCCTGAAATCGCTGGGTCTTCGTTCTAATGGAATTAACTTCATTGCCTGCCCAAGCTGTTCACGTCAGGAATTTAACGTGATTAAAGTAATGCAGACCCTTGAAGAACGTCTGGAAGATGTCCGTGTTCCGATGGATGTGTCTGTGATTGGCTGTAAAGTGAATGGTCCGGGTGAAGCCAAAGAAGCCGATATTGGTGTAGTAGGTGCAAGTCCGCGCTCACTGGTGTATCGTAATGGTGAAAAGAGTCATTTAATCGATACCAATCAACTGGTTGATGAAATCGAATCAATGGTTCGTCAACGTGTTTCCGAGCTTGAAGAAGCCAAATCAAAAGAAATTATTCGCACAAGTTTTTCTGAGTAGATCATGAGTTCAATCGTCGCAATCAAAGGTTTTAATGACATTCTCCCAACGCAAACCCCAGCTTGGAGACGTCTTGAACAGCATCTGTCAGGTCTGATGGATGCCTATGGCTATCAACAGATCCGTTTGCCGATGGTTGAACAGACCAATCTGTTTAAACGTTCGATCGGTGATGCCACAGATATCGTTGAAAAAGAAATGTACACCTTCCTGGACAAAGGTAATCCGCCTGAGTCTCTGACTTTACGTCCTGAAGGAACAGCGGGCTGTGTACGTGCGATGCTGGAACATAACCTGCTTCGTGGTGCAACACCGAAAGTGTGGTATATCGGACCGATGTTCCGTTATGAAAAACCGCAAAAAGGCCGTTATCGTCAGTTCCACCAGTTTGGTGTGGAAACCTTTGGTGTGGCAACACCTGATCAAGATGCAGAGCTGATTCTGATGACTGCGCGCCTTTGGAAACGTATGAGCGTTGCTGACAAAGTTCAACTTGAACTGAATACACTGGGCGAGTCTGATGAACGTGCAGCGTATCGTGCGGCACTGGTAGAGTTCCTGCAAGCGCATAAAGCGGATCTGGATGAAGATTCTCAACGTCGTCTGACGACTAATCCGCTGCGTATTCTGGATTCCAAAGATGCCAAAACTCAAAGCATTCTAGAAAATGCGCCAAAACTTCACGACTTTATGGGTGAAGAAACACTGGCACACTTTAACCAGTTACAACAGTATTTGTCAGATGCCGGTATTAGCTTCGTCATCAATCAGAAACTGGTACGTGGTCTGGACTACTATAACAAAACCGTATTTGAATGGACCACTACTCACTTAGGTTCGCAAGGTACTGTGTGTGCTGGTGGTCGTTATGATGGCTTGGTCGGTCAATTGAAAGGCAAAGCGGATCAATCTGTGCCTGCAGTTGGTTTCGCGATGGGGATGGAGCGATTATTGCTTCTCCTGGAACAGGTGGAAGACAATACGCCAGTACGTGATTGCGAAGTATTCCTGGTTGCCGATCCTGCTTCTCAAGGTAAAGCACTGGTATTGGCTGAACAGATTCGTGATCAATTGGAAGCTGCAGGCAGTAATATTCGTCTGAAAGTCGGCTCTCAGGGTTCAATGAAATCGCAAATGAAAAAAGCCGATCAGGCCGGTGCTTTATATGCAGCCATTATCGGTGAGCGTGAACTTGAAACACAAAGCTTTACGGTGAAAGAGCTGGCGACTGCAGAGCAATCTACTGTGCCATTTGCTGACTTTGTCGCATTTTTCAGTACTAAAATTTCTTCAAAATAATCGATAAAACATTAGGAAAAAGGTAATCGCATGAGCGCAATGACTGATGATGAACAACTTGAAAGTTTGAAATCCTTCACGAAGAAGTATGGTTCTTCGATCATTATCGGGATTCTGGTTGCGCTGATTGCCTTTTTCGGATGGGAATATTGGCAGAAGAAAAACTTGGCAGAATCGCAAATGCAGACTGCCAAGGTTCAGCAATTGATGGATGAAGCACAGGCTGCAGATGGTGATGCTTTTGCCAAGCTGTCTGAAACTGCAGACAAGATTGTTAAAGAAGCACCGGATTCGGCCCAAGCGATTCAAACCCAGCTGGTCATGGCGAAACTGGCTTATGACAAGCAAGATTATGCTGCCGCTGAGAAAGCATTGCAAAAAGTTGAAAACTCTAAAGTTGACGATAAAGGCCTAGTTCAGGTTGTTAAATTGCGTCTGGCTTATGCACAATTAGCACAGAAAAAATATGATGCAGCCCTGAAAACTTTAGATGCAGTCACTGAACCTGCATTTAAAGCAACCGCTGATGAAGCTCGTGGCGATATCTATGTTGCCAAAAATGATATTGAAAATGCCAAAAAAGTATATCAAAGTGCATGGGATGCTTTGATTGAACGTAAAGAAGAACGTCAAATTTTACAAATTAAGCTCGAAAGCGTAGGCGTGTTGGTCGATGACCCGGAAATCGAACGCCCAATTATAGAAACACAAGTGGAAGAAGCTGAATGAACAGAACATATAAAATCACCTGTGCTTTAACTGTTTTAACTCTTGCACTCGCTGGCTGTGCGGGTAAGACCAATAAAGTACCAGAAGTAAAACCGAATCCACTTCCAAAAATCAGTCAGACTAAAACACTTGTTCCTGTATTTTCGACCAGTGTTTCTTCAACAGAGAAGGCTGATCCGCTACGTTTACGTCTGGATGCGGATAACGGAGTCGTATTTGCGATCGACCCTAAGGGTGAAGTCACTGCTTTTAATGGCAAGCAGCGCCTGTGGCAGAAAAAAGTCAGCAAAGATACTTTAAGCTCTGGCGTTGAAGCCGCTGATGGGATCGTGGTGGTTGGCAGTAATAAAGGCCAACTGATCGCACTAGATCAGCAGACTGGTGAACAACGCTGGACTGCACAATTGACTGGTGCCATTTTGGCGCCTTCACTGGTTCATGCAGGTCGCGTAATTACTGTTACTAATGATGGTACTGTATATGCCCACGAAGTGGCTTCAGGCGCTCAGGTATGGACCTACGATTTACCGAATGTCCAGTTTAGCCTGCGTGGCATGGCGGCTCCAGTGCCTTTAGATGCACGTAATGTATTGATTGCGACTTCAAATGCTTATATTTATGCAATCGATGCCCTAAGTGGTGTGCCTAAATTGCAGCGCCGTGTTGCGATTTCTGATGGTCGTTCGGACATTCAGCGTTTGATCGATATTGACGGTGATCCTGTCGTAGCAGGTCAGTTTATTGTGACCACTAGCTATCAAGGTCAGGTGACTGTATTTGATCTGGCTTCACAACAGGTAATCTGGAGTGAAGATGCTAGCAGTATCCAGCGACCGGAAGTGGTTGGTAATGGCGTGTTTGTTGCCCAAACCGATGGTAAAATCAGCGCTTATGAAATTACCACTGGCCAGCCTTTATGGGAAAATGACCAGTTGTTGAATCGTCAGCTGAGCAATCCGGTAATGCTTGGAACTGAACTTGTCGTAGGTGATCTAGACGGAGTACTGCACCTGTTAGATCCATCAACAGGACAGATTATTGGCCGTGCTAAAACTTCTGGTGAAGTGCGTCATTTACGCGTAATTGACAACCAGCTCTATGTTTCGACTCGCAAGGGTGCATTAAGCATCTGGCAGAATCGTTAATTTTTGTTTGGCTTATGCTAAAATAAGCCAACCGTATTTTTTACGCGGGGTGATTGAATATTCAATGCCCCGTGTTTTTATTTATTTTAGGCTTTAATCCTATTCCCTTTTTCTTCCAAAACTTTCTGATGTTCAGGCCATTTTTAGACAGCCTGATATTGAATAAAGGTTAATCTATGAAACCCGTAATTGCGCTCATTGGTCGTCCGAACGTCGGAAAATCAACTCTGTTTAACCAGATAACCAAGAGCCGTGACGCATTGGTGGCAGACTTTGCAGGTCTGACACGCGACCGTAAATATGGTGATGCGATCTATCAAAACAAATCTTTCATTGTCGTAGATACCGGTGGTATCGGTGAAAATGAAGGTGGTATTGACTCCTACATGGCTGAGCAGTCTAAAACCGCGATCCATGAAGCTGACATGATCATTTTTGTGGTCGATGCACGTGCCGGATTACTGGCATCTGATGAACAGATCGCTCGTGAACTGCGTACTTTGGGCAAGAAAGTTTTCCTTGTAGCTAACAAAGTTGATGGTGTACATGCTGAAGCTGCTCTGGTTGAGTTTTATAAACTCGGTATGGGTGAGCCTATGCAGGTTGCTGCCAGCCACGGCCGTGGCGTACAGCAAATGCTGGAAGAAGTACTTGAAGGTGTGCCTGAAGATGAAAGTCCGGAAGAACATGACAAGAATACTGGTCTACGTCTTGCAATTATTGGTCGTCCAAACGTAGGTAAATCGACACTGGTAAACCGTCTATTGGGTGAAGAGCGTGTTGTAGCGTTTGACCAGCCAGGAACGACGCGTGACTCGATCTATATTCCTTTTGAGCGTGATGGTCGTCAATACACCCTGATTGATACCGCTGGGGTACGCCGTAAAGGTAAGGTTGATGAAATGATTGAGAAATTCTCAATTGTGAAAACCTTACAGGCGATGAAAGACGCGCACGTAGTGGTGATCGTGGTGGATGCTCGTGAAGGCATTGTAGAGCAGGACTTGCACCTGATCGGTTATGCGCTGGAAGCTGGCCGTGCCATGGTGATTGCGATCAATAAATGGGACAACATGTCTGAATATGATCGTAAACAATGTAAGCTCGATGTAGAGCGTCGTTTTGACTTTATTCCTTGGGCTAAAATCCACCTGATTTCTGCGTTACATGGTACAGGGGTCGGGGAGATGTATCCATCGATTCACCGTGCTTATGATTCTTCACATCTGAAAGTATCACCAGCGAAGTTGACCCAGATCCTGAATGATGCCACTGAAGCGCACCAACCACCTACTGTACAAGGTCGTCGTATCAAGATGCGTTATGCGCATATGGGCGGACAGAATCCACCGACCATCGTGGTTCACGGTAATAAGGTAGATAAGACACCTGCGGACTATCGCCGCTACCTAGAAAACGTATTCCGTAAAGTGTACAAACTTGAAGGTACACCGGTAAAAATTGAATTTAAAACCTCAGAGAACCCGTTTGAAGGCCGTAAGTCACAATTGGATGAACGTACTGCTGCGCGTCGCCGTCGTTATGTACAAAAATTCAAGAAAGCCGAGAAAAAATTTAAACGTGGTTAATTGCCATATTTAAATAAAAAAGCCTGCAAAAGCAGGCTTTTTTATTTATTCATATTTTAGATTGAGCATTTTTTTGCTTTTGGCGGATTCAAGCAGCAAGTGCAACAGTATAAAAACCAGCCATAACTTCACTAGGCGTATACCAGCCTAGTGTTTTTCTAGGGCGATGATTGAGAGCAAATTCTATCTGCTCTATTTGTTCATTTGACACTTCATCAAACGAAGATGATTTTGGCAGATATTGCCTGATCAGACCATTGGTATTTTCATTTCTGGCTCGTTGAATCGACTTGTATGGATCTGCAAAGTACGTCTCTATCCCTGCTTCCGTTATCCGCCGGTGCTCGGAGAACTCCTTACCATTATCAAAGGTTACACTGTAGGCATGACTGCTGCGCAAACATGCTAAAGCACACGAGATCGTTTTAGTTGTGGTTCTAGTTTGTCCCAAATGAACGATATGTACATACAAGCTTTTGCGCTCAACCAGAGTTAATAATGCCCCCTTGTGATTCTTGCCTATCACGGTATCACCTTCAAAATCACCTAGGCGTTGACGTTTCTCGATGACCTCATCGCGACAGTGAATACTTGTTCTATCAACGAGTTGGCCTCTACGGTCTGTATTTTTATAGCCTCGTTTACGATATTTCTTTTGATGTCTTAAATGAATGTGGAGCTTACCGCCTTTAGATTTATCTAGATAGACGTACTGATAAATCCATTCATGTGAAGGCACATCAAGCCAACCTCGTTGTGTTAAAGCACCTGAAATTTGCTCAGGAGACCAATCTAAGCCAATCAGATAACGAATATAAACGAGAGCAAAATCCGTCATTTGTGAAGAGGATCGATATCGTCTTTGACTTGAAAATTTCTCTGCCTGTTGAGCTCGATATCCACGTTTTCCAGTATTTCTTTTGATCTCACGATAAAGGGTTGATCGAGAACGTCCAAGCTCCCTGGCAAGGGTAGAGATTGAAGATTTGCTTTTCAAAGCAGCATAAATTTCGTATCTTTCATCTTGAGAAAGTTGGGTGTATTGCTTCATTGGGTGCTTTCCAATTGCGAGTTGAAAAAAGTCTAATGATTTTAATACACCTAACTTTTTCAACTAACTACAAATATGTCGCACTTGGTATTTGAATCTGCGTTTTGATAAATACGGATATTTTCAAGATTAGCTAAAGCTACGTCAGCATCGGCTTGAGAAGCAGCAATATTATTTTGATTGTTATTGCCAGTAAAAGCATTGGTAATTTCAGTTGCGCGCGCAACTGTTTGTGATTGACCTGCAAAAGCAGATAATGCACCACTTGCAATACCTGCCAATTTAGAAACAGGATTATTGGCTTGAGCATTCGCCTGGTTGAGTGCATTTTGACTTGCTTCTAAGGTGCGTTCAAAGCTGCGCGCTTCTACTGCCAAATCTGTACAATCTAATCCTTTTAAGTATGTTGTTGAGTAGACACCGTTATTTTGATTTGAAGCATTATTATAATTGGAAGCATAAGCACGGTCTGCACGTGCAACAGCAGCATTCGCCTGTGCGCGGCTACGCTCCATATTTGCTTCAGCCTGATCCATGATTGCGCCGTTTCTAGCTCCCATAACTGCAGTAGCAGCTTCTAGCCAAGAGCCAGCTTGTGTTGAAAATGATAGTGCAGCAATTGCAGTACTGAGTATGATTTGCTTAAAGATATGACCCTCTGTTTTTTCTATGTATAAAATTGTAGTTGGATTGTAACTATTTTTTATTCAATTAAAAATAGCTTGAAAGCTCAATTATTTATTTTGATTTACAGTATATTTTATTGTTTTATTTAAGTTTTATTAAAATATATTTTAAGATATTAGCTATAGTTTGTCAGAGAGGCAATCAGGTTGATTTATACTGAAAGCCCTAAAAGTAACATTTTTTATAAGGGCGACTATTTTTGAAGTTTATTATTCATATTGATTGGATTGCGCTGGCACCACGATTTAGACATTTACAAGACTTAGATCGGAAAACCTATATTCAGCAGCGTAAACAATTAATTTATAACTATCGTAATCAGTTACTTTCAAAACAACTCAATCGACCGGTCCAGTCTTCAGATTTTGCTGCCACCGAATACGGCAAACCCTATCTTCCGGCCTATCCAGACTTTGGCTTTAATCATACTCATAGCCAAAACTTCTATGCATTAGCAACAAGCAAAAGTATTCAGAATTTGGGGATCGATATCGAAGAACTTAATCGAAATGTACGTTTTGAAGCCTTAGCCCAACATGCTTTTCATCCTGAAGAGCTGAAACAGTGGCAAGCATTACATTATGATCCTGAATACTGGTTTAAAGTCTGGACCACCAAGGAGGCAGTCCTAAAAGCGTCAGGACTTGGAATCCGGATAAACCTGAATGAGCTGAATACCCAGATTCATCCACATCAGGATGGAGGACGTTGTGAACATCCAGAAATTGGAATTTATGCCTATCAAAACTATATCTTAGCGGGTTGCATGCTCACTGTGGCCTGGCAAAGCGAGCATTCCTGTAAAGGCCTAAGATTTCCAGCGATTCAGATTCATCAAGCTGTTTAAAAGTAGAGTAAGCCCAAAATATTTCTTATTGTTTGGCAATCATTAAATTACTCAGCCGGTTAACGAACTGTGGACTTATTCGAGATAAGTGAAATAAAAACTTACTCTTGAATCCGACCGGATGATGCGTCACTTGCCAAATTGAATCTTTTAGCTGTGCCAGTTTGAAAATATCCTGCACTACATCCTCAGCTTTTAGATGCACGCCCATTTTTTTGATACTTTCAGCCTGCATATCTTTCACCATTGCAGTGCTAACAAAAAGCGGCATCACATCGAATACCCGAATGCTATATTTTTGCCATTCAATATCCAAGCCTTCAGTCAAACCACGAACCGCAAATTTGCTGGTTGCATAGGAAGCCAGATCCGCTTGGCCATAAATCGCTGATGCTGAAGATAGGTTAATGACCCGAGCAAAGGAAGCCTGCTTTAAATAGGGCAAAGCAGCATAGCATGACAGCTATTCAGGACGCCTTTGATATTCACGTCAAGGGTACGATGGTGATCTGTAATATTGGTTTCTTCAAAAGGACCGGAATATAAAATTCCGGCGTTATTTACCAGAATATTGATTTCACCGGCCCAGGATGCGAATTCAGATAAGGCTCTTTCCCATGAAGTATAATCGGTTACATCCAGAAAGCCGGCTTTGGCATGTTCACCGAGTTGCTGGGCCAATTGTTCTGCCTGTTCATGATTAATATCATAAATTCCGACTTTATAACCTTGCTGGTAAAATAGCTTAGCTGTCGCGGCACCAATTCCTTGTGCTGCACCACTAATCAATATACTGTGCATGTGCTTGATCTCCTTATTGTCTTTTTTTCTTGAGCATAGGAAGAAACAGGCAAAATAATGCGGCTATTTGGTAAAGAAGAGGTTTTACAGTGGAACAATTACTCCAAGTCATGCGTGAGTTACGTGAAAAATGTCCATGGGATCGGCAGCAAACTCCCGAATCTCTGACCAAATATGCGATTGAGGAAGCCTATGAAGTTGAAGCAGCGGTGCGTTCTGGCCAAGCTGATGAGGTGCGGGATGAACTGGGTGATTTGCTCTTACAGGTCGTATTTCAGTCACAAATGTATAGCGAGCAGGGCGCTTTTGATTTTCAGGATGTGGTGCAGGCGATTACCGATAAACTGATCCGTCGTCATCCGCATGTGTTTCAGGCGGAACAGTTTGCACAGCTGAGCCCTGAAGATGTCTCGGTGCTCTGGAAAGAAATCAAGCAGAAAGAAAAACAGGGTAAGCCACGTTCACGTTTGGATGAGGTTAAGCATGCACCCGCACTGCAACAGGCGGATGAGATCCAGAAAAATGTCGCCAAAATCGGCTTTGATTTTCCAGATGTCGCGGGTGCCTATGGCAAGCTGGAAGAAGAACTGGATGAGCTAAAAGAAGCCGTTGCTGGACAAAATTCCGATGAAATACTCGAAGAATTTGGCGACTGCTTATTTTCACTGGTGAATGTTGGTCGTAAACTTGGTGTCTCAAGCGAGATGGCATTATTGGGCACAATCCATAAATTCCGGACCCGCTTTGCCCTGATGGAAGATCAGGCAGAACAACAGCAACTCAACCTGGAAAGCCTGTCATTGGCTGAATTGGATCAGCTCTGGGAACAGGCCAAATTAGAATTAAAACAAAGAGCCGCTCATGAACAAAGTACAACATCGCATAGGTCCGGCATGGATTAATACTGTCCTGCTAGGCATTTGGCTGGCCTATACTTCAATTGAAACAGTACATGCAACTGCAACCGATTATGCAGAATGGAAAGTACGTCAGCAGCAGCATGATGCACGCCTGAAGAAGAAAATTGCTGCTGCTACCCCCGTTTCTGAAAACAATCATTATCTGGCTAAACCTGCATTATCCGCCTCTTCAGCTACTGATAAAATTAGCTTGAATCAGGCCAGTATCGAGCAGTTACAGCAGTTAAATGGCATCGGGCAGAAGAAAGCGGAAGCGATCATTGAATACCGGCAGAAAAACGGTAAATTTAAAACAATTGAAGATATTCAACAGGTCAAAGGAATCGGGCCGGCCTTATTTGCCAAAAACAAGGATAGACTGGCTTTGTAACCCTGCTGAATTTAGCGTAAATAAGCCATCCATCTGAACCATGAGAATGACATAATCAAATTGCCCTTTAGCGGTGTAAGCGATATGATTAGCGTCATCTTAGAATTTTACGTTCAGACGTAGGAGACAGCGTCTTTTGCAAACTTTGCGCGCGTCAAAATGTGGTTTATCAACCGCTCAATTACCTTCTTATATTCTCGATGTGATTGATGCCTTAACTAAGGCAGGCTATGAAGCTTATATCGTAGGTGGTGGTGTCCGGGATCTGATGCTGGGTTTAAATCCCAAAGATTTCGATGCAGTGACCAATGCTACACCAGCTCAGGTTAAAGAAGTGTTCGGACGGCGTTGTCGGATTATCGGACGACGTTTCGAGCTGGCGCATGTCTATTCGGGCCGTGAACTGGTTGAAGTGGCAACTTTCCGTGCGCCTCCTAAAAAAGCGGTGACCTCTGCAGCAGGGATGATCCTGCGCGATAATAACTGGGGCACCATTGAGCAGGATTTTGCTCGTCGAGATTTTTCAATCAATGCCATGTATTATCAGCCACGCAAAGGTATCGTGCTGGATTTTTGCAATGCAGTAGATGATATTAAACATAAAACACTGCGTTTACTGGGTGATCCGACTTTAAGATTTGAGGAAGATCCGGTTCGGATGCTGCGAACTTTACGTTTTGCAGCCAAACTCAATTTCAGTATTGATGAAGCCATTCTGGATATTTTCACTCCGGAAATGACCCAGCTTCTACGTGATGTGTCTCCACACCGTCTCTATGATGAATCGCAAAAGCTATTCACTATGGGACATCTGAATCGTGTGATGCCAATGCTGATCGATTTTGGCATCTGGCGTCAGCTGTTTGCGGATATCAAACCAAACATTACTGCATTTATTGAACTGGCAGCGAAAAATACCGATCAGCGTATTTCAATTGGCAAGACCATCAACCCGGCTTTCTTCTATGCGGTATTGTTGTGGCAACCGTTCCTGGAGCGCTGTGATTTCTATCTGTCCAAAGGTGTAGTGCCGGCGGAAGCACGTGCGCAGGCAGGACTGGATGTACTGAAACGTCAGGCCACTCGTACCGTGATTCCACGCTTTGCGGAAACTTTCATTCGTGAAGTCTGGGAAATGCAAACCCGCTTGCTCAATCCAAAACCACAGCAAATTGAAGCATTATCAGGTCATGCACGTTTCCGTGCCGGCTTTGACTTTTTGTTGCTGCGTGAAAAATCAGGCGATGAAACTGCACAGGGCATGGGAAGTTGGTGGGAAGCCTATCAGCAAATGAGCAGCGATGAAAAAGAGCGTGCCATTGCCCAATATAATCGTCAGCGTGCCAAGAGCCGTCGCAAGGCTTCTCAGGAAGAACATCTGGAACAGCGTCTGGCTGCACAAGATGTAGTAACCGAGATTGAACCTCTGGTGAATGAGCCGGAACCACGTAGCCGTCGTGCGCGTAAAGCCAAATTTGAGAATGAGCGTAGCAAACCGGTTTCTCATGTGGCGGCCGGTGCCAGCGGTGACATTGGTGCAGACCATCCAATTACCAAGCGTAAACGGGTGCAGCGTGATTTAAGCCAGGTTATTTTTGGGCCTACACAATGACAGTGACCTATATCGGTTTAGGAAGTAACCTGGGCGATTCACGCCAGATTCTGGCTGAAGCCGTGCAAAAGCTGGCAAGTCTGGGACAGGTCAAAACCTCGCATCTATATCAAAGCCCACCTATGGGGCCACAAGATCAGCCCAATTATTTTAATGCTGTCGTACAGTTAATTACGGATCTAGCACCGCTGGATCTGCTGGATCGTTTGCAAACCTTCGAACAGGAGGCTGGGCGTGTACGTCTACGCCATTGGGGTGAGCGTACCTTGGATCTGGATCTGCTCATTTACGGTGATGAGCAGATTCAAAATGAACGGTTAACCGTACCGCATGTGGGCGTGCTGGAACGTGATTTTGTATTGGTGCCATTACTGGATATTGATGCCAACTTGCAGCTCAATGGAAATACATTAAAAGACCTGGACATCGTCAAGCAATCAACCTTAAGGGTTTTTGATCGCACGAATTGGGCAAATATTTAATTTTTAATTA
Source organism: Acinetobacter variabilis (assembly GCF_000369625.1). Classification (GTDB taxonomy): domain Bacteria; phylum Pseudomonadota; class Gammaproteobacteria; order Pseudomonadales; family Moraxellaceae; genus Acinetobacter; species Acinetobacter variabilis. The sequence goes on along the minus strand of NZ_KB850111.1, from coordinate 61,624 downwards.
TTGGCATGTTCGAGAGAACTTCAATAATAGAGGAACATCTTCATGATCAGTCTCAGTGATTTAAGACGATATAAAGCGGAAGGACGCAAATTTTCTTGCCTGACTTGCTATGATGCCAGTATGGCCAAAGCCATGGAAATTGCTGAAGTTGACAGTATTCTGATTGGCGACTCTTTGGGTATGTCGATTCAGGGTCGTGATTCAACCTTGCCTGTGACTGTAGAAGATATGGCTTACCATACCGCAGCGGTTCGCCGTGGCAATAAGCATGCACTGATTATGACTGATCTGCCATTTATGAGTTATGCCACTCTGAATGATGCGTTACAAAGCTCAAAAACGGTGATGCAAGCCGGTGCACAAATGGTCAAGATGGAAGGTGGTACCTGGTTGGCGGAAACCGTTCAGATTCTAACCCGTAACGGGATTCCAGTCTGTGTTCACTTGGGTCTCACTCCACAGTCGGTGCATGTCTTTGGTGGCTATAAGCTACAGGCTCGTACCCGTGAAGCGGCCGATCAACTGATTGCTGACTGTAAGGCGGTGGTTGAAGCCGGTGCAGCAGTGTTGTTACTGGAATGTGTGCCTGCACAATTGGGTCAGGAAATTACTGAACTATTCCCGCATATTCCGGTGATTGGCATTGGAGCAGGGGCAGCCACTGATGGTCAGGTACTGGTCGTTCAGGACATGCTCGGTCTGACCTTTGGCCACACCGCAAAATTTGTACGTAACTTTATGAAAGAACAGTCTGGTGCGACTGCAATTCTGGATGCATTTAAGGCCTATCATGCGGCTGTGTTAGATGGTTCATTCCCAGCACCTGAACAAACATTCCAAGTCGAGTTGTAACATGAAAACAGAAACAACCATCCAAGGATTATCTGCTTCGCTCAATCCTGCACGTTCTGCGCGTAAAATTATTGGTTTTGTCCCGACCATGGGTAACCTGCATCAGGGGCATCTGAATCTGGTGCGTGAGGCGCGTAAACTGTGTGATGTCGTTGTTGTGAGTATTTTCGTTAATCCGATCCAGTTTGGACCAAATGAAGATTTTGATAATTATCCACGTACTTTAGAACAGGATCAGCAGTTACTGGCAGATGTAGGTTGTGACATTGTCTTTGCCCCAACGGTAGAGCAGATGTATGGTAACAAGCCACGTCTAACCAATATCAGTGTGTCTGGTATCACCAATGACCTGTGCGGCTTACAGCGTCCAGGTCATTTTGATGGTGTAGCGGTCGTGGTGACTAAATTATTTAATATTGTTCAGCCCAACTATGCCTTCTTTGGTCAGAAAGACTATCAGCAACTGGCTGTGATTCGTCAGTTTGTTCAAGACCTCAATATTCCGCTGGAAGTGATTGGTGTACCAATTGCCCGTGCTGAAGATGGTCTGGCACTCAGTTCACGCAATGGCTATCTAAGCGAGCAGGAACGTGCGACAGCACCGGTTATTTTTCAAAGTCTGAAAACTGCTGAGCAGCAGTTACATGCAGGTAAAACTTTGGAGGAAGCACTGGCAGGTATCCGCCAAACTTTGACAGATGCAGGTCTGGTAGTGGACTATGTAGAAGCCCGTACACCGGAATTACAGAAAATTGATGAGTTTAATCAGGATGTCGTGATTCTGATCGCGGCAAAATTAGGAAAAACTCGTCTGATTGATAATCTGCAGATCAAATACGCAGCTGGATAAGTAAAAGGATCGTAAGGCATGAAGCGCATTTTAATTATGACAGGACAATCTGGCTCAGGTAAATCTTCTGCATTGCAGGTACTTGAAGACTTGGGTTATTACTGTATTGATAATCTGCCTTTGGCCTTACTTCCTGAAATTGTGGCGAAGCTGGATTGTGAAAATAATCTGGAACAGTTAGCGCTTGGGGTGGATGTACGTAGTACCCGTGCAGATTTGCAGGAATTCGACCATGTATTTGAACAGTTGCAACAGCATGGTACGGTAGATGTCATCTATCTGACCACGCAGGATCAGGAGCTGATTGCCCGTTTCAGTGCATCACGCCGTCCGCATCCTTTGGCTGCTCGTTTTAAGAGCCTGCATCAGTGTATTCAGGAAGAAAAAGTCCTGCTAATGCCGATCCAACTCCGTTCCACAGTGCATATCGATACCACCGATAAAAGCGTGCATGATCTGAAACATACCTTGCTGTACAAGCTGGGGCAGACCGATAACCTGATTGTGATTCTGCAATCTTTTGGCTATAAGCATGGAATTCCTTTGGATGCTGATTATGTTTTTGATGTCCGTCATTTGCCGAATCCGCATTGGGAACTCGAACTGCGCAAATACTCAGGCCTCGATCAATCAGTACAGGAATTCCTGGAGAAAAGTGATCAGGTCGAAGACATGTTTCAGGATATTTATCACTTTTTAGACAAATGGCTGCCGACCTTTGCTGAGGGTCATCGTCATTATATGACCATCTCAATTGGTTGTACTGGCGGCCAACATCGTTCTGTTTATATTGTGGATAGACTAAAAAAAGCGCTTGAGGCAAAATGGTCTATTCAAGTCCTCCACCGAGAAATGAAGCACTGGTCATGATTGATACGACTGTTGACGTAATTAATAAACTAGGTTTACATGCGCGTGCGTCAGGTAAACTCATTGAAGTTACCACCAAATTTCGTTCCAGTATCCAGATTGGCAAGTCGGACAAATTGGTTGATGCCAAAAATATTATGTCCTTGCTGATGCTTGGTGCGGGCAAAGGAACAACTTTACGCTTAGTGATTGAAGGTGCAGATGAGGAAAAGGCTTTATCTGAAATTCAGGCACTGTTTGCGGCAAAATTTTATGAGGCAGATTAATCGTGGCACGTCGACCGAGCAGTTTAACTGAAGAAGACTTTGAATCTTTAGAGGGACGCGCAAGTAAAACCGAACAGAAAAAAGCAGTTCAGCGTATGGCTGCTTTAGGCGCACAGTTGGCAGAACTGAGTGCGAAACAAATTAAAAATTTACCCGTTGAAGAGCGTCTGATTGAAGCTTTGCTGGATGTCCAGCAAATCAGTTCACATGAAGCACGCCGTCGTCAATTTTCACGTATTGGTAAATTACTCCGTAATGAAAATGAAACCGTGATTCTGTCTTATCTGACTCCGAAACAGGGTTTGAAAAAGACAGCACAATTGCAGCGTTGGGTTGACCGTATCGTGAAAGATGGTGATCCTGCGATTAACGAATTTACCAAAACCTATAATGCGACAGAGCGTCATACCTTACGTCAGCATTATTTACGTGTGCATCGTGATCTAAAAAATCAGGCACCGGAAGAAGAAGTGGCAGCCTCAAAGCAAAAGCTGTTTAACTATGTGCAGCAAGTTGCCCTGATTTCAGATAACTGATTGTAATCTGAATTAAAGAAAAGCGACATTTTGTCGCTTTTTTATTCACTCTAATTAATTTTAATTTTTTATAAGAATTCAAGAATGTTCCTATAAGTCATTGTTAACTGTAAAAAAATGTAAACTTTTAATATTTTTGATTACTTAAGAAATAGGTTTTAGTGCATAAATAAACTATTTAAATTTCTCAATATTTTATGATTGTTAAGAATATTTAAAAGGTAGAAATAGATTTAGGTCAAAGTTAATATTATCAGCGCTCTACTTTTCTAGAAAGTGACAATAGGTAGTATCTATATATTTGAAAATTCAAAGGCTTTTATTTACCTGAAGATCAGAAGAAAAGTGAGCTGTTTTTATCTTCGTATAATTTGGATATTAAGGTGATATCGAAACAATTTGAAATGAATTCAGGAATTTCAAATAATTATATGTAATTTTTTATAAGGAGAATATTTTCTCAAGTAATTCTTAATATTTAAATATCAATGCATTGAAACAATGAATGTATCTTTAGAGAAATAAGTTAACAAATCCTTTGGTCCATAAATGAGATTTTAACGTTGAGTAAATATAGAATCTTTGTTATTGATTGTATCAATTTAGTCGGTTGTAATTTTTATTCTCTATTCCATAACATCCAGAGAGGCAGACATGGAACTAAAACTGCTAGAGATCGGTCAGAATACGGAGCAGTTAAGCTCGTGCCGTATATCTCTCATTTTAGGTGTCTATACCTCTGACAATTTATTAGACACCTTCTGTAAAGTCGCGCGTAAAGTACTCGGCGCCAAGACCTGTATCATCGGATTCCATACGGAACCCTATATCTGGCACAGCTGTCCGCTCGGTTTTCGCGGTTTACACGTACCACAGAATGTGGACATCCCTAAATATTTACAAGAAATGGATGTGATCGATCAAAATCATCCTGCATATGCAGAATTATCAGATTACGTAAAAAGCCTTGGTGTCGCCCATCAGCGGCTGGTGGCATTTAATTTAAAATCAGCTCAAGGGCAGTCTTTAGGGCAGGTGGTTTTCTTTGATGATCAGACTGAAGGGTTTGATCAGGAAGATATTATTATTGTTCAGCAATTTGCTGAAACTTTAGTCAAGCGAGTCAAACTGAATGAAGAGCATACTGAACTAAAAGAGTTATACGAACAACAATGTGCACAAAACTTTAGTAAAACCAAATTCTTCCAGATTATTGCTCATGACCTGCGTGCACCTTTCCATGGCCTGTTAGGCTTCTCGGAAGTATTGGCGCAGGAACGTGACACTCTGGATGAATCCAGTATCCAGAGTATTTCTGATTATTTATATGATACGGCTCAATCGACGTATAACTTGTTAGAAAGTCTGTTGACCTGGGCGATGGCAGAGGGTGGACGTTTTGTTTATCATCCGATTAATTATGAATTAAAACAGTCTACTAAAATTGTCTGTGATGTACTGAAAAGTCTGGCGCTGAAAAAGAATATTGAGCTGATTGACCAGGTTCCTGAAGATATCAAGGTACATGCTGATATCAACATGATTACTTCGGTCTTGCAGAACCTGGTATCGAATGCTCTGAAATTTACTCCAGTGGATCAGGGTGGACAGGTGATTCTGGCTGCTGAAATGGAAGGTGAGCAAGTCAAGATCACTGTTCAGGATGCTGGTCTCGGTATGACTGAAGAACAGATGGAAAATCTGTTTAGACCAAATCTCACGGTGAGCTTAAAAGGCACAGACAATGAGAAAGGCGCAGGTCTAGGTCTGGTACTATGTAAGCGTTTTGTAGATCTGAACCATGGACAGATTGCCGTAGATTCTAAAGAAGGCGCTGGAACCACCTTTATTGTGTATTTACCTAAAGTGACCAATGATCATCAGGCATTGGTACTTGAAGATCTGCATACTGAAAAGTCCTGAAAATCATAAATTTCTTTTAAAACCGTTCCCACTCGGCCTGAACTCCTGCTATAACTAAATAAAAGTTTTGAGGGAATCACCGAGTGATGGACGCGGTACAATTGCAGAAAACCTTAAGAGCCAGTCAGTATGCAGAACAGGTATTGGCCAATCATCAAGATCTATTGAATCAGGATTATGCAATTGATCAGTTTCAGGGATCACTCGGCACTGAACAGATTCAAAACTTAATTAAGGCCAATTTATTAAATATCAGTGATGAAACCATGTGGATGCGTAGTTTACGTATTCTACGTGCTCGTCTGATGTTTCGCTGGATCTGGCAGGATGCCAATCAACTTACCAATGTCATCACGCTGACTCGCGAGCTGTCTGATTTCGCCGATGCCTGCATTTGCGCTGCCAAAGAGTTTGCCCGTATTCCTCTAGTCGCCAAATATGGTCAGCCAGTTGGTTATAACGGTAAAGTTCAAGATCTTATTATTATTGCGATGGGCAAACTGGGCGCTCAGGAACTCAACCTTTCCAGTGATATCGACCTGATTTTTGCCTTTGATGAACAGGGTGAAACGGATGGGCGTAAATGCATTGACGTTCAGCAGTTCTGTATCCTATGGGGACAAAAGTTAATCTATCTGCTGGATCATATCACTGCTGAAGGTTTTGTATTTCGTGTCGATATGCGCTTGCGCCCTTGGGGTGATGGTTCTGCTTTAGCCATCAGTCATGCCGCACTAGAAAAATATCTCAGCCAGCATGGCCGCGAATGGGAACGTTATGCCTGGATCAAAGCCCGCATCGTCAATCCGAGTCCAGAAGGTGATGAACTGCTGGATATGACCCGTCCTTTCGTCTTCCGTAAATATGTCGATTACAGTGCTTTCGAAGCGATGCGTGAAATGAAAGCAATGATTGAGCGTGAAGTACAGCGCCGCAATATTGAAGACGATATCAAGCTTGGGGCAGGCGGGATCCGTGAGGTTGAATTTATCGTGCAGGTTTTTCAGCTGATTTATGGCGGAGCCAAGTTAGAGCTGCAAGATCGGCAATGTCTGGTCAGCTTGAATCATCTGGATGAGGCTGAACTTCTGGATGAACAGGCGGTGACTGATCTCGAAGATGCCTATTTATTCCTTCGTCGGGTAGAGCATGCTATTCAGGCGCTGCATGATCAACAAACCCAATGTTTGCCGACTGAGCCAGATTTACGTCAACGTATTGTGGATACTTTAGGCTTTGCAGACTGGTCCGCCTTTATGGAAGTGCTGGATCAAAAACGCGCTAAAGTGATTTACCAGTTTGAGCACTTGATCAAGGAAAATGGACCAGAGCCTCAAGGCAAAAGTTTTTCTCAGTTGGAACAACAGCTGAATGAAGTCTTGGATGATCATGCAAAAAATCTGGTGCATGAATTCTGGCATGGTCATGCCTTAAAAAAATTGCCAGCTAAAGCCATTCAACGTTTAAAAACGTTTTGGCCTTATCTGATAGAGGCGATTCTAGAATCAGATAAACCGCAAGTTGCACTGGTTCGCCTGATGCCATTGGTTGAATCAGTCATGCGTCGTACGGTGTATCTGGTGATGCTGATTGAAAGTAAAGGTGCTTTACAGCGTTTGGTCAAGATGGCGACTGTCAGCCCCTGGATCTGTGAGGAACTTACCCATTATCCGGTATTGCTGGATGAGTTCCTGTCGATGGATTTCGAATTGCCTAAACGTCAGGATCTGGAAGACAGCCTGCGTCAGCAATTGCTCAGAATTGAAATTGACCAAGTCGAAGACCAGATGCGAGTGCTGCGCCTGTTTAAAAAATCCAATGTCCTTGCGGTAGCTGCCAGTGATGTACTGGCAGAAAGTCCTTTAATGAAAGTCTCGGATGCCTTAACAGATATTGCAGAAGTCTCGGTGAATGCTGCGCTGCATCTGGCCTATCAGATTGTGGCCAAACGACATGGTTTTCCGCTGGATGCAGAAGGGCAGCGCTGCTCAATAGAACATACGGCTTTTGCCGTCATTGGCTATGGCAAAGTCGGTGGCATTGAGTTGGGTTATGGTTCGGATCTGGATCTAGTCTTCATTCATTATATGGGTGAGCAGGCAGATACGGACGGTCTCAAGCCGATTAGCGGTTTTGAGTTTGCCATGCGTGTGGCACAGAAGTTTATGTCGCTCATGACCACACAAACACTGGATGGGCGTGTCTATGAAGTCGATACCCGTCTACGTCCTTCTGGAGAAGCAGGGCTACTGGTCACTAGTCTGAAAGCATTTGAGCAATATCAGTTGAAAAATGCATGGTTATGGGAGCATCAGGCCTTAGTACGTGCACGCTCCATTGCTGGGGAAGATAGCCTGAGAGAGACATTTGAAGCACTACGCTGTAAGATTCTTACCCAGAAACGCGATATCTGTCATGTACGTAGTGAAGTTCTGAAAATGCGTCAGAAAATGAAAGATCATCTGGGTTCTTCCAAAGAGCAAAAAAAAGATGGGATTTTTCATTTAAAACAAGATGCAGGTGGTATCGTTGATATCGAATTTATGGCACAGTATGCGGTGTTAGCTTGGAGTGGGACGAATAAAGATCTCGCCCATTACTCCGACAATGTAAGAATCCTTGAGGATGCCGCAAAATCAGGTTGCTTATCCAGCGACGATGCGACTGCTCTGATTCAAGCTTATCTCCGTGAACGCGCCGAGAGCCACCGCTTAGCCCTTGCAAATCAATCCATGCAAGTGTCTGCAAGCGACTGGCACGATACCCGAAAGACCGTTTGCAAGTTATGGCAAAGACTGATTGATCCAAGTGCATTATTTGCACTGGATAGTGAATAATTGTGAAAAATTGGAGTTTGTGGCATGAATTTGGCTGATCGTGATGGTTTTATTTGGCAAGATGGACAACTAGTAGACTGGCGTGAGGCGAAAACTCACGTATTAACACATACTTTGCATTACAGCATGGGTGTGTTTGAAGGTGTCCGTGCTTATGAAACCCCGAATGGAACGGCTATTTTCCGTCTGAAAGAACACACCAAACGTTTGCTCAATTCTGCAAAAATTTATCAAATGAAAGTTCCATTTGATCACGCAGCTTTAGAACAAGCGCAAATTGATGTGGTTCGTGAAAATAAATTGGCATCTTGCTATTTACGTCCAATTATTTTTATTGGCTCTGAAAAATTGGGTATTGCCGCAACTGACAATACTATTCATGCTGTAGTTGCAGCATGGAGCTGGGGTGCTTACCTTGGTGATGATGCGATGGCGAAAGGTATTCGCGTAAAAACTTCATCATTCACACACCATCATCCAAACGTGACGATGTGTAAAGCAAAAGCATCTGGTAATTACACATTGTCGATTCTTGCTCACCAAGAAGTGGCACATTCAGGTTATGACGAAGCAATGCTGCTTGATCCGCAAGGCTATGTATGCCAAGGTTCAGGCGAGAACGTATTCCTGGTACGTGATGGCGTAATTCACACTCCAGACATCGCTGGTGGCGCGCTAGACGGTATCACTCGTCAATCGATTATTACCATTGCTAAAGATCTTGGCTATGAAGTGGTAGAACGCCGTATTACCCGTGACGAATTCTATATTGCAGATGAGGCTTTCTTCACTGGTACTGCTGCTGAAGTCACACCAATCCGTGAATATGATGACCGTCAAATTGGTGAAGGCGTACGTGGTCCAATCACAACTCAAATCCAGAAAGCTTATTTTGATGCGGTTCAGGGTAAAGACCCTAAATATGCACACTGGTTAACTTATGTAAAATAAGTGAATTAGTAGACTTCTTGCGTTAGTCAAAATTTAAACAGCCTAAAGCTACATTTTATAAGGTTTTAGCCAATTCAAAAATTAGGTAAAACGATACTTTCGCAAGAGGTTTAGTAAATAAAAAAGGACTCGTTTGAGTCCTTTTTTATTTTTATTGAATCTTAGGAAAAATACTAAAACTATTAAGTTGTTAGGTAGAGAAGTCAATAAATTGCAGAAAAATGACGAGTTTCATATTTTGGAAAGTTATATATTTACTGTAAAAATAAACTAATAAGCGTAATGAACGACTAAAATTAGTGTTGTTCTATATTTATCATTCAAATATGAACTTTATTTCGATCTAAGCTGCTGGAAAAATATTCAATTCTTGTGATGAAAAAATGAAGATTATATTTTTTCATAAGATTTACGGTAAACTGTGCGGAAATGAAAAGCAATAGGTTCAGTCAGTACCAGTAATGGTATGATACTGATATTGCATAGGTGGATGATGGGTGCATGAACGCAAAGCAAAATGACCTTAAGACTCAGGGTAAACAATCACCTGAGCAAAATATTGTGATCTGTATGAAATGGGGCACAAAATATGGGTCTGAATATGTCAATCGCCTTTACAATATGGTGAAGCGACACACTACCGTTGATTTTCAAATGGTGTGTTTAACTGACCGTACTGAAGGGATTGATCCAAATGTGCAATGCTTTCCTATTCCACCTTTGGCATTGCCTGAAGGTGCGCCTGAGCGTGGCTGGAACAAGCTATCTACCTTTGAACCTGATCTCTATGGTTTGAAAGGCAATGCTTTATTTTTAGATCTGGATGTTGTCATTGTCGATAATATTGATGAATTCTTTACGCATCCGGGTGACTTTCTGATTATCCATGACTGGAAACGACCATGGCGTATTACTGGGAATAGTTCAGTTTATCGCTTTAAGCTCGGAGCTTTTCCAGGTCTGTTGGCCTATTTCCGCGAACACTTTGATGAAATCCGTCAAAAATTCCGTAATGAGCAGGCTTATCTGTCTTGGTATGTAGACCAGAAGAGGAAACTTAGCTATTGGCCGGATAGCTGGTGCAAAAGTTATAAATACCATTGCCTACAAAAAATTCCAATGGCTTATTTCAAGCCGCCAGTAAAGCCTGAGGGCGTAAAAATTATTATTTTCCATGGGGAGATTAACCCACCTGATGCCATTAATGGTGGTGGGGGTAAATGGTATCGGTATGTGTTGCCATCCCAGTGGATCAAGGATGCTTGGCAGTAATTCAAATTAAATGGTTTAAACATGCCTGTAAGAAAGAAAAGTAAGTTTGAACAATGGTTTTCATTTAGCCGACATCAGCGTCGCTTTGGTGCTGACAAGGTTTATGCCCAATTCGATGATATTGATATTGAGCAATTAAAAACTGAAATGATCGCGGGCGATACTCCGAATTATACGCATGGTTCAGCCAAAGATCTCAATGAACATATCGAACAGCTGCAATCAGAATTTATTGGGCAGCCTAAATTAAATTATTACCATGCCAGTCTGATTGTCTTGATTCGCCGTGAGGTTGATACTCAAAATAATTATGCGAAATTTAAAGCATTATGGATGACTGAACGGGATTTTCTTATACAGTCGCTAAATATCCGCTGGCTAATTTCAGCATGTGATACTTTTATTGATTTTGATGAAGATATTACTTTAAAAGCGATTCTTATGAATGCTGTGGTTCTTATTAATACTTTAAAACTACAGGAAACTGAGCGTTTTTTATGTGATCAGTCTTTAGTAGTAAATCAGCAACATCAGCATTTATTACAAAACCAGCGTTATGCACTATTTGACGGTACATCTGCATTTTCGGTAGGCACAGATGATACTTTACGGAATATGCGCTGGCGTTTGGAACAGATCTGCGATATTCATCCACTTGGGCAAATTGTACTGGAAATTTTTGATCGGCTTCAGCTTGAGCAAAATAATAATGTCTATTCCCGTTTTAAGCAGCGTCATACGCGTGAAAAAACCAGGTGGTGGTAATTGTGAATACTTTAATTATCAATTTAAAAAGTTCACAGGATCGTCGTGATTTTCAAAAAAGACAATTTGGGAAATTAGGACTGGATTTTGAAATATTAGAAGCATTTTCAGTTGCTGATCTGAGTGAAGAACAATACCAAAAATTTGGTTTTGGCTGGCAAAGGCCTTTGCGTAAAGTTGAGGTAGCGTGCTTTCTCAGTCACCAAAAAGCCTGGGAAGAAGTAATAAAAAGGAATCAGCCCTGTTTAATTCTTGAAGATGATGCCGTATTGGCTTCCAATACAAAAGAAATTTTAAACGAAATTGAACAGCATCAATTTTCAGATGTGGACTTAATTAATCTAGAAGTAAGAAGTCGTAAAAAAATTATTAGTCGGACACCCGTGTGTATCTTAGGTTCTACTCAGGTCAAATTATATGAATTATATCAAGATCGTACTGGAGCAGCAGGTTATATCCTCTACCCGAGTGGCGCGCAAAAATTATTAAATCGTTTGGCGCAAACAGCACCAGCAATTGCAGATGGATTTATATTTTCGGCTTATGAGTTACAGTGTTTGCAAGTTGAACCTGCAGTGATTATTCAAGAAGACCAGCTTGGCGCTTATGGTCTCTTACAACAAGAGAGTTTTGATTCGACCATTGGGCGCTCTGAACACTTTAAACCTGAATTCATCTCTATCAAAGAAAAATACAAGTTTAAAAAAAGGCGGTTAGCGGGACAAATAACTATGGCTATACGATATTTGCAGGTCATGGGAAAGGCAGAAAAAAGATTGATCAATCTAGATCAAGAAAAATTTATTCAGGATTAGTGCTTCATGAAAAAAACAATCGTATTAGCCATTTTTACTTTACAGGGAAATGGCGCTGAACGTTTTGCTTTAACCTTGGCAAAGGGCCTAATTGATGCAGGTCATGAAGCACATATTGTTTATTTTAAAAATATTATTGATTTACCGATTCCTGAGGGCGTAAAACTTCACTTTTTTGATTATCAAAAGTATCGTGCAATTCCTAAATTTATGCGTGCCAGTTTTGCAGCAAAAGCATTTGATCGGTTTGTTATTAAAAATATTGGGATCCCTGATCTTGTCCTATCAAACTTATTTCCTGTTGATTTTATATTATCAAAAAGTCAGTTACCGAATGTTCATTTAGTCATTCATAACACGACGAGTTTAGAATATGGTGAAAGATTAGAGGGAATGAAAAAACAGTTGGATAAAGTTTATTTAGCCAAGCCTTGTGTAGCAGTAAGTAAGGGTGTCGAAAAAGACTTTATTAAAGTATTTGGCTCAAAAAGTCGGATTACTACAATTTATAATCCGATTGATGTGGAACAAGTGGTTTCAACAGCAAATGAATATATTCCTGATATTGAAAAACCATATATTGTAAATGTTGGAAAGTTTAAGCAACAGAAACGACATGATATTTTAATTAAAGCTTATGCAAAAGCCAATGTTCAAGAAAAACTGGTTTTGGTCGGGACTGGTGAACTATTAGAAACTTCTAAAAAATTGGTTAAAGATTTAGGGATAGAAGGCAAGGTTATTTTTACAGGCTTCAAAAAAAATCCCTATCCATATATTAAGCATGCAAAATTTATGGTTTTGTCGTCTGATTTTGAAGGGTTGGGTTTAGTAATTTTAGAAGCTTTAGCTTTGGGTATTCCCGTTATAAGTACTGATTGCCCTTCAGGTCCCAATGAAATTTTACAAGCTAATAATCTCGTTGCTGTAGGCAATATTTTTGAACTTTCGCTTAAAATCAATCAAGCATTAAAAGAGGTAGATAATTATTCAACAAATTTGAATCCATCTTTTACCCAAAGTTATGCTGTTGCGGAATATATACGGTTAATCGATTAACTTAATAAATTTATCAGCCATCTCTTTAATATCGTAACGTTCTGATAAGTTTGGGGGAATTTGATATGGATTTTCTAATATATCTTCGATAGAATTTTTTAATTCTGCACGATTATTTGGTTGTACTAGACCGCGTTGCATATCAGGGGTAAAAAATTGATGTGATACTCCTTCGCTGCAATTATATGCAACGACATGAGTGCCATTTAATAGAGCTTCTCCAATAACAAGACCGAAGCCTTCTGTCTGAGAAGGGAGAACTAATATTTTACTCTTTTTAATATACTCGATAGGCTCATCCACCCAGCCAGTAAAATGAACACGATCGCTAATATTTAGTTGATTGACTAATTTTAAAAGTTTGTCTTTTCTTGCTCCATCACCAATAATAATCATATTTTTAATAATATGAGAATTTTTTAGAGCAAATAAAGCATGTTCAATTTGTTTGGAAGGTGATAAACGACCAACATAGCAAATATCCCATACTTTTTCTTTCTTTTCAGATTGTATTGTATCTTTTAAATTTAATCCATTATAAATAACATTTATATTAGAATTCTCTAAAATTTGAGAATATTTCAATTTTAAATCTTTATTAAGTACGATAAAATTTTTGTTTGAAAACACTTCCTTAAATTTATTAATAAATTTTCTCTTCTTATATATATTTCTTAATATTTTAATCGGGTTTAAAGTTTTATTAAATTCAGGAAGAATGTCTGCTTGTGACCATATCCATATATTTGGATGATTAATAAATGATATGCTTAAATATGCATACCAAATAGTTAATATAACAGCTTCAGGTTTTATTTCATCAATAAGAGACTGGAGTTGTTCTTTCTTACTAGATTCTAATTTTTTGTCTATTAATAACTTTCCACTAACAAATTTAATAGGAAAATCAATAGATTGAATATTGAAACTCATAGTCTTTTCTTTATAATTATTTATATTAATTAAGGTTATGATGTTTATTTCATAGCCTCTCTCTTGCAGTTTTTTTGCAAGATTAAGAGTCATAATTTCTGCACCACCACCTTTAAGATGATCAATAATAAAAAGAATTTTTTTCTGATCTTTCATTTTAAACCTAATTTTTAAGTTTTAATTTAAGTAGCTAATTTTTACTATGAGTAATATAAACTTTTGTCATTTTCCAACTTCCTAAACCGTTTATATCCCCACAAATACTGCTCTGGAGCAATGTTAATCATTCGCTCCATTTCCTTGTTTAAGGTATCTACAGAAAGCTGTAAGTCTTTAGAGAGAATATCAATTGATAACTCAGTTACATGAATATCAAAGCCGTTTAGATCATCATGACGTAAACAACTTAGACCAATCACAGAGCATTGGGTTTTTGCAGCCAATTTAGAGAGCAGGGTAGAAGATAGAGCATTCTGTCCATAAAAAGGTGAGTAAATACCACCACTTTCTTTGGGCACATGGTCAGGAAGAATGGCAGCGAATCCACCTTGTTTTAGATGCTTGAATAAAGCCCGTACTCCCGTTTCATCAGTTGGAACAAGGGTAGCATTTAAACGCTGCCGTGCTTCCAGCATAAACCGATCAATATCAGGATTTTTACTTGGCTTATACATGATGAATGGACTAGTGTGTTGATTCACCCAGGCATTAAGCAGCTCCCAAGTGCCAAAATGAGGAACGACTGCCAAAGTTCCATTCGGATTTTTCAGTGCATCAATAAAAATCTCTGGATGATGAATATTCCGGATTTGTTTTAATGCAAACTCAGGTTCAGAACCCCAAATTTTAACTGACTCGGCATAGGTCATGCATTGGCTTTGGACACTTTGTTTTGCCAGTCGTGTGCGTTCCAATGCTGACAGTTCAGGATAGGCAATTCCTAAATTAATTTCTGTAGTACGGCGAATCGATGAATTCGTGATATAGAGAAGTGATCCAACACTTTTCGCCAAATTTTGAATGAATCTTAACGGGAGTTTGGAGAAATTCTTGAGTAATGCGTACATAATATGCAGCTTGCCTGATTAAGATTCTTGATCAGGATTGCCTTTAAGCACCATATAAATCAGGCCTACAAAAATGACAAGTGCACCTAAAATACTGCTCAGACAGAAGTACACAATACGGTCATTGGTGTCCAGGTTAAACAGGTTGTTTGCAAGGATATAGCGCATGAACAGCCATTGTACGACTGAAAACACGATCAGCATGATGCCACGGTTACGAACAGCAGGACGCATCGCCATTGCCAAATCACCTAAAAATAGAAACTGAAGCTATTATGCCACTGTCGTGCAGGCTTCTCAATGCAATAAAAAAGCCCTGCTAGAACAGGGCTTTTTTTACTTAAATCATCAAGAAATTATTCTTGAGATTCAGCTTTTGGTTTTTCACGTAAGCGAATACCCAAATCACGTAGTTGAGTAGGTTCAACTGGTGCAGGTGCTTGAGTCAATGGACATTCAGCAGTTTTGGTTTTCGGGAATGCAATCACGTCACGGATTGAAGATGCCCCAGTCATCAACATCACCAGGCGATCCAGACCGAACGCCAAACCACCGTGAGGAGGCGCACCGAATTTCAATGCATTTAATAAGAAGCTGAATTTTTCTTCTGCTTCTTCTTCAGAAATACCCAGCGCCTCAAAGATCGCTTTTTGCATTTCCAAAGTATAAATACGCAGTGAACCACCACCGATTTCAGTACCATTCAATACCATATCATAAGCAACAGACAATGCTTCGCCTGGATTATTCTTCACATCTTCAACGCTTGATTTAGGAAGCGTGAACGGATGGTGAACAGAAGTCCATTTGCCATCATCAGTTTCTTCGAACATCGGGAAGTCAACTACCCAAAGCGGAGCCCATTCGCAAGTTGCAAGGTTCATGTCATGACCAATTTTCACACGAAGTGCGCCCATTGCATCATTCACAACTTTGGCTTTGTCTGCACCGAAGAAGACGATATCGCCATTTTCAGCACCAACACGTTTCAATAGATCCAGCACGATAGGCTCGATGAATTTAACGATTGGAGATTGAAGACCTTCGATGCCTTTTTCAAGTTCATTAACTTTGATGTAAGCCAGACCTTTCGCACCGTAGATACCAACGAATTTAGTATATTCGTCGATTGCACTACGTGGCAGTGAACCCGCACCTGGTACGCGAAGTGCAACAATACGGCCTTTAGGATCTTTTGCAGGACCTGCGAATACTTTGAACTCGACGTCTTGCATCAAGTCTGCAACGTCAACAAGTTTCAAAGGAATACGTAAGTCTGGTTTGTCAGAAGCGTAGTCACGCATTGCTTCTGAATAAGGCATACGTTGGAATTTGTCGAATTTGATGCCAAGAAGTTCGTCGAACATCTTAACAGTCATGCCTTCCATCAAATCCATAATATCGTCATCGCTCATAAACGATGTTTCGATGTCGATTTGAGTGAATTCAGGCTGACGATCCGCACGTAAGTCTTCATCACGGAAACATTTAGCGATCTGGTAGTAACGATCTACACCACCTACCATCAACAACTGTTTGAACAGCTGTGGTGATTGTGGAAGAGCATAGAAGCTACCATTAGATACACGGCTTGGAACTAAGTAGTCACGCGCACCTTCAGGAGTCGCACGAGTCAAGATCGGAGTTTCAACGTCCAGGAAACCGTGATCGTCTAAATAGTTACGAATCAGGTTGGTCACTTTAGAACGGAAACGTAAACGATCGATCATTTCAGGACGACGGATGTCCAAGAAACGATATTTCAAACGAATTTCTTCAGAAATGCTTGTGTTTTCGTCATTTAATGGAAACGGAGGAGTTTCAGACTGAGCAAGAACTTCGATTTCTTTACCCAATACTTCGATTTGACCACTCACCATGTTGGCATTTTCAGTACCCGCATAACGGCGACGTACACGGCCTGTAATTTTTAATACGTATTCAGAACGTGCTTTGTCTGCTGTTGCAAACGCTTCAGGTGTATCTGGGTCGATAACCACTTGAACAAGACCGTCACGGTCACGCATGTCAAGGAAGATGACACCACCGTGGTCACGGCGACGGTGTACCCAACCGCATAATGTTACGGTCTGGTCAATTTGAGCTTCGGTTAAAGAACCGCAGTAATGAGTTCGCATCATAGCGTTAAAAATCCAACTATATGGGTTAAGGAAGCGTATACGTAAACAGCGTACCGCCTTTAGCAAAGGTAGGATTATGCCTCTTTGGGAATGTTGTCACAAGAACTTGAGGCAAAAACAGTATCATTTTAAAGTGAATAAGCAGGAAGTGGGAGATTATGCTAGCCCATACGCCGATCACGATCCAGAAATAAAAATAGCAGACAGCCCAGACTAAAGGTTATTAAAAAGCCCTGGCTAAATTCATTGATAGAGCGGCCGGTAAAATAATACAGATCAGACCGCCAGACCTCATCCGGAATGTAGCGCATATAGTCCCATGTCGAAAATAAACCTGTGAGCGTAGAGAGGCCTAATAGACCCCAGCAAAAGATGAGGATCTTGTGACTGACGCTTAGATATTGCCGATGAGTTTTATAGTAATGCAGACTCATCCACAGGATAAAAGGTAGAGCTAGGGCAGAAGTCCCGATCTGTAAAATCCGGTGTAGTGGATAAGTTCGTCCTAAAATTTGATACTGCTGGCTGAGAATGTCATAAAAGGCAAAGGTTCGAAAATCCGCATGGGTCAGACCATCCCAAATAATATGAGTGGCTGTCCCAATCACCACTGCAATACACATAGCGCAAATAAATCTGAACGCTGAAAATAAGTTATGAATATTTAAGTCATGCTGTATGCCAATAAAACGATAAATCACTGGCCGGTAAATCAGGTACCAGACCGCACAAAAAATAAGACCAATCCATAAATCAGGATGAATCAGCGAAGACCATAAATGGGTGATATTAGAATTTTTATGGGTGAAAAGCCGGTACAGGTCTGGAACCATGCTACCAATCGCCAACGCAGCAACAGGGAGCCGGTTGCCAGTTAAATATGAAATAGGCGGAGCGAGTACTGCATGAGATAAAGTAAAGGGCATAAAAATAGGATTTTATTGCAATAAAAAATATTCAAACGACATTCTAATAAAATATCTCATTGATTATCGTAAAGGATTGCAAAAGCAATGAAATGTTATATTATAACACTATTCGAAATTGCTGAATTTGAGCTTGGGTCATGTCCTTTTCTAAGAATCTAATAACACTCTCAATTTTTGCTGTAGTTGCGCCTACGGTATTTGCAGAACAGTCATCTTCTACTACGCCTGTACAAACCATGGACACCATTCAGGTACAAGCTCATCCATTGGTACAGACTGCGGCAGATTTTGCAGTTGCTGATCTGATGGTGGATCAGAAAGCTTTATCTGAACGTGCGACGACTATTGGTGATGCGCTGGCAGATGAACTTGGGGTGTATTCAAATCAGTATGGAACCGGAGCGAGCCGTCCGGTAATTCGAGGACAAGATGGTCCACGTGTCAAAGTTTTGCAGCATGCTTCAGAAACGGCTGATGTATCGACCTTATCTCCTGACCATGCGGTGACGGTTGATCCGATTCTGGCCAAACAGGTCGAAGTGATTCGTGGCCCATCAACTTTGCTCTATAGCGCGGGAACAGTCGGTGGTCTGGTTAATGTCACTGATCAGAAGATCCCAACCCAAATGCCGGAAGATGGTCTGGAAGGGACTGTTGGACTACGTTACAACTCGGGCAGTGATGAAAAACTGGCAAGAGCAGGCGTGACTGCTGCAGTCGGTGAAAATTTTGCCCTGCGTGTCGAAGGTACCAAACATAAGGCCAATGACTATATTGCGCCTGATTATGTAGTAGAAGAACCCCATGGCGATCATTCACATTTTCACAAAGAACGTCGTGTAGGTAATACCTTTGCTGAAGGACAGACCGTGAATATTGGTGGATCATGGATTCATGATCGTGGTTTCGTTGGCCTGTCTTATAGCAACCGTCAGGATGAATATGGCTTGCCGGGGCATAGTCATGAATATCATGGCTGTGTATTGCATGGTGATCATTTCCATGGCTGTCCAGAGCTGGGTGCTACCGCAGAGCATGATGAAGAGCATGGCGGACCATGGGTAGATCTGAAATCTGAACGTTATGAAGTACGTACTGAACTGGAACAGCCTTTTGCTGGTTTTGACAAGTTACGTGCCCATGCCAGCTTTACTGATTATGAGCATGATGAGCTGGAAGAAAATGAAGTCATTAGTAATTTCAAAAGCAAAGGCTACGATGGCCGTCTAGAACTAGTCCATGTTCCGGTTGCTGGTTGGGAGGGCGTAATTGGCACCCAATATAGCCAGCAGAAAATCAATCTGGCTGCTACAGAACATGATCATCATGAAGATGGTGACGAGGATGATGAAGAACATCATATTCATGGTTCAAGTGTGGTCATGCCAGATACCAAAACTGAAAAATACAGTCTGTTTGCCTTAGAGCATAAACAACTCGGTGATGTGCATGTCGAACTGGGTGCACGTGTCGATCATCAAAAAGTACAAGTTGAATCTGAACAGAAAAATTATTCAGGCACAGGCATCTCTGCTTCAGCAGCGGCGAATTGGGAATTTGCCCCGAACTATAAGTTATCCATTGTAGGTTCACATCAGCAACGTTTACCACTGGCGCAAGAGTTGTATGCCAATGGCCTGCATTTTGCCACCAATACCTATGAAGTCGGTAATCCTGATCTGGAAAAAGAAAGCTCGAATAACCTAGAGCTGGGTTTTGAATATGAAGGTGACAAGCTGGATTATCATGCGCATATTTATCATAACTGGTTTGATGACTATATCTACGGTGCGACAACCGCCAGAAATGGAAATTTGCGTGGGGTAGAATATACCCAAGATAAAGCCCGTTTCTATGGGGCTGAAGCAGAAGCTACTTATGCATTAAATGACACATACAAGTTAGGTGTGTTCGGTGATTATGTACGCGGCAAAATTGAGGGTGAAAATGCACCACGTATTCCAGCAGGCCGTTTAGGGACCAAGGTTGAAGCAGACTTTGCCGATGGCTGGTCAGGAATGGCAGAGTATTATCATGTCTTCAATCAGGACAAAACGGCCAGTTATGAAGATGAAACCCAAGGCTATAACATGGTCAATGTCGGCTTAAGCTATGCCAATAGCATTGCTGATAAAAATGTCTATCGGGTTTATTTTAAAGCCAATAATCTGCTCGATGATCAGGTCTACTCACATAGTTCATTCCTGTCGAATATTCCACAAATCGGACGTAATTTCACAGTCGGTGTACAATATGATTTCTAGGATTCAGTTGAAATAACTGACTGAATCCAAGTCTTGTCACTGAAATAGACTTGAAAAATCATCAGATTAAACCTAGCCTGAGCATATTGGGTTAGGTTTTTTCTTATGCGTATCTTTCAACGAATTCACAATAAACTGAACTGGTCAAATCGCCGTTATGCGGCCTTGATCATTGGTGTGCTGATGGCCAGTTATCTGGCTTCAGCAATTTATCATACTTATAAACCGTTACCTGAAGGGCTGAATTACACGGGTAAGCTGCGCCATGCACAGGTGAAATTTCTGGTCGATCAGACTTATCTGGATGCACAGGGCAAGCAACAACTGGATCATCAGATTTTTAATGAAATGCTGAAGATGGTTGAGGAAGCAAAATCCCTGATCGTGCTGGATATGTTCCTGTTTAATCAGCAAACCGGTGCCTCTAAACAGGAACATCAGGCACTCAGCAAACAGCTCACAGAGGCCTTACTTAACAAGCGATTAATGCAGCCTGAAGTGGAAATCAAATTTATTACCGATCCGATTAATTCTGTCTACGGTGGAATTACAGCACAGCATTATCGTGAACTGCGTCAGGCGGGAGTAGATGTAATCGAAACCAATCTGACACCGCTGCGTGCTTCTAATCCAAGCTGGTCAGGTTTCTGGTATCTGTGCTGTCAGGGGATTGGCAATAATCCGGAAAAAGGCTGGTTGCCGAATCCGTTTGGTCCAGAAAAAGTGACCTTACGCAGTTATTTCGACTTATTTAATTTCAAGGCCAATCATCGTAAAACACTGGTCGTGGATACAGATCAGGGCTGGAAAGCATTGGTCACTTCAATGAACCCACATGATGGCAGTTCACGGCATTCCAATATCGGTCTACTGGTTTGGGGCAGAACAGCGACTGATATTCTTGCGACAGAACAGGCAGTCGGGATCATGTCTCAAGCCAATATGCCGGCTGTGATTGCAGGTGAGTTTGAAGCGGAAAAAAACCAGCCTCAAGTTCAGGTGTTGACTGAAAAAGCCATTTATGAGGGAGTTCTAAAGCTGCTTGAAACAGCGAAAGCAGATGAGCAGATTGATCTGGCCATGTTCTATCTGTCAGAACGTAAGATTGTAAAAGGGTTGATTGCAGCGCATGAGCGCGGAGTGAAACTTCGGGTTTTACTTGATCCAAATAAAGATGCATTTGGTCGTGAAAAAAATGGCATTCCTAACCGGCAGGTGGCTTCAGAACTGCATAAAGCTGGTATTCCGGTACGCTGGTGTAACACTCAAGGCGAGCAATGTCACAACAAAATTCTGATGAAATACGGTGCCCAGCAAGCTGAAATGATTTTAGGTTCTGCCAATTTCACGGCACGTAACCTGAAAAATTATAATCTGGAAACCAATCTGCGTGTGATGGGTCAGCCTCAGGCGGAAGTCTTTAGCGATGCGCAGCAGTATTTCAATACGGCCTGGTCTAATTTGAATGGCCGTTCCATGAGCGTGGACTATGCTCAATATGCTGAAGAGTCATTCTGGAAATACTGGCTCTATCGTTTTATGGAATGGAGTGGCTGGTCGACGTTTTGATTTTAAATCCCTCCTGACTTCCCTTTAAAAAAGGGAGAAAATCCCTCTTTGATAAAGAGGGATTTAGGGAGATTTCTAGTATTAGCTTTTCGATTCTGGATTCGGCGGAACCAGTTGATCCAGTTCTTTATCTGTCAGCTCATCCAGTTCAGAAATATCAGTCTTGATTTTCCATTGAGATTCATCATCCACCGGATTTGGTAAACGTGCTTCTAGCCAGTCACATACCACATTTGGTGGAAAGTCAGCATGATTGCACTGGATCACCCAAGACAGGAAATCTTTGGCTACACCATTCATATACGGCGGGGGAGAAACTGGAAGAAACTGAGTCGGCAGGCGCTCATTCTTAGAAATATAGTTCAGGACATGACCCAGTTCCTGCACAGTTTGCCATGCTAAAGGATGATCAACGTTGATCTGAAATTTAAACCACCAGGCCTGTTTCCCATCCGAGCCATAGCTATCAATCAGTCCTTTTTGAACACTGGGTACCTTGCAAAAATATTCATATAAACGATCGAAATTTAAATCAGACACAGTATGCAACTCAAAGCATTAAAAAAGTGATATTAGCATACGCACTTCAGCGCTCATCACGCAAGCCTATTAAAGTCATGGAATCAATTACAAAACTTTGCAGCAGCAGGAGATTTACCCATATTTTCTGCATGGGTTTTGGTTAAAATATAGGCAGAAATCTTTGGAGGACGCACTTATGAAAAAATTAGCTTCAGGTGCATTGCTGGCTTCATTTCTGTTCGGTATTGCAGTGCCCGCTTGGGCGGATAATGCCTGGGTAGGCTATACCGGTGTTGATCGTTCTAAACCCCAGCATCGTCCTCCATCGCGTCCTCATTATGCACCACAACCGCCTCATTCGCAGCGGCCTTATTATCCGCAACGTCCATCCCATGGCGGATATTATCCTCCTGCCCAAAGCCAAAGCGGGTTCAATATCCAGTATCAGGCACCGACCACGATTTACCAGAATTCCAATAGCTATAGCTGGGTGAATGGTGATCCAAATGTGGCTCGCATTGAAAGTTCGCGATATACAGTGATTAGTGACTGGCAGCGTTTGGGATTACCGGCCCCACCACGCGGAAGTTACTGGATTTATGAAAATGGACGTTATGTGTTGATGAATAATCGTTAAAAGAAACTCCCTCTCTTGTTAGGAGAGGTGATTAATTACCCTCTTGCGAAGCAGTGCTTCTCACCTTTTGCAAAGGGGGACTTTTCTATGACTATGCCAACTCATCATCCTCAGGTCGTGGAGTTTTACCTTCTGGCAATGGCTTTTCGCTATGCTTGTCGCGAATGACGGATGGATAGGTCCAGGATGCATAACGAACCACTAGGATGGCAAAAGCCAGAATCAGAATCGAACCGGTAATAATGACCTGATCCATGCTGGCTTTGTGCGTATGTTGAATATCGGAAATCAGTAAACGGGTCAGGGCAGTAATTGCAATATAAATCAGGAACCGAACCGGCATATGATTGGTCTTGAAATAGATGCCGACCATGGCACCAAGTTCCAGATAGATAAACAGCAAAAGAATATCGTCAATGGTGGCAAACTGTTTGACGGTTAAAATGTCAAATACGGTATGACCTGCGGACCAGATCACCATACAGCCAATAATGAACAGCGCAAGATAATGGAAACTTTCAACAGCAAGGTTGCCAAAACGGTCGAGGAGAGTTTCTATTCTTTTTACTTTAGATTCAGATTTACTCATGTTCTCCTCCTGATTTTTCATGTGAAATAATATATGAACAGGAAAGAACTAGCAAAGATCATGCACAAAAAGAGAAAAATAAAATACAAGTGAAATTATTTGAACTTTTGCACTTTTTTGTACTAACTTGTTATATTGTATGAGAACTACATTGAATAAATAGGAGAAAAAAATGTTGGACAAAATTCAAACAAAAATTAGTCAATTAGAAGCAGGAAAAAAATTAATCCTGGGCGCGGGGATCAAGGCTGAAGAGATGCAGAAGGTACTTGAACTGTGTGAATCTCTAGAGTCGCAAGGGGGAATTAAAATAGTAAATAAGCATTTCAATCCTAAAATAACGACGCAACCAGATACGATCTTGATTGAAAAAGTATAGTGTATAAAAAGCCCTGCAGATGCAGGGCTTTTTATATGGATTCACGTCAAGATTAAGCTTGAGTCGTGAAGTAATCTTCAGAGAAATTCATCACTACTTCGCAACCGGCTTTCACTTTAGTAATACGCAGTGCAAGTTCAGGCAAGATGCGTTGCGTGAAGTAACGCGCCAGTGCCAGTTTGTTTTGGTAGAACTCGCCATCTTTGTCTTTTGCAGCATTGGCAATGCGCGCAAACATATAAGAGAAGCTCAATAGGCCTACTGCATGTAGATAATCGACTGCTGCAGCATTCGGGAATTCTGCATTTTCGCCAGCAGCTTCAAGTACAAACTGAGTCAATGATTCGACTTCAGTAGCTGCATCTAAAGTTGCATCTTTAATGAAGTTCAGGTCTGCATCCAACTGGTTCGCAAAGTCGCGAATTTCTTCGATGTATTCGCCGATGTACGCACCGCCACATTTAATGGTTTTACGGCCGATTAAATCTTGAGACTGAACGCCGTTGGTTCCTTCGTAGATCTGTGAGATACGCAGGTCACGGATACATTGTTCCATACCCCATTCACGGATATAACCATGTCCACCAAAGACCATTTGTGCATCTAGGGTTGCCTGGAATGCAGTATCCGTCAGGTAAGCTTTTGCAATTGGTGTCAACAGCGCAACACGGTCATTAGCTTTTTTCACGGCTTCAGGATCAGTCGAGAACTTGGTGATATCCAGTTGCTGACCGACATACACCGCAAAAGCACGAGATGCTTCGTTATTCGCACGAACATTCAACAACATACGACGTACATCACCATGTACTAAAATGCTGTCTGCCGGTTTAGCCGGTGATTGAGCACCAAGTGCACTACGACCCTGTAAACGATCTGTCGCGTATTGTGCAGCATTTTGATAAGCAAACTCTGAGGCGCCTAGACCCTGGATGCCCATAGACAGACGTTCGT
Organism: Acinetobacter variabilis; assembly: GCF_000369625.1. Lineage (GTDB taxonomy): Bacteria > Pseudomonadota > Gammaproteobacteria > Pseudomonadales > Moraxellaceae > Acinetobacter > Acinetobacter variabilis. Next base: position 36,644 of record NZ_KB850111.1, on the reverse strand, counting down.
AGTTCATCATCACGAACATGGCTGCCAGACCTTCGTTTTCTTTACCAACTAGATAACCTTTGGCGCCGTCAAAGTTCATTACGCAAGTTGCAGATGCCTTGATCCCCATTTTGTGTTCGATTGAACCTGGACCTACCGGGTTACGTTCGCCAATTGAACCATCTTCATTGACCAGGAACTTCGGTACGATGAACAGGGAAATACCACGAGAGCCGGCAGGCGCATCAGGTGTTTTTGCCAGTACCAGGTGAATGATATTTTCAGCAAGATCGTGATCACCACCAGTGATAAAGATTTTGGTACCGGTAATGCTATAGGTACCATCTTCATTACGTTCAGCTTTGGTTTTGATAATACCCAGATCAGTACCGGCATGTGGCTCAGTTAAGCACATGGTGCCTGACCATTCGCCAGAGTAAATTTTAGGAAGATAGGTTTCTTTTTGCTCTTGAGATGCATAGCTGTTTAAAGCCATACCTGCACCCACAGAAAGAAGTGGGTAGAGCATGAAAGATGGGTTAGTTGCAAACAGCATTTCATCAGAAAGTACGGTGAGCATTTTCGGCATTTCTTGGCCGCCCCATTCTGCATCTGCACCCAGACCGATCCAGCCGCCTTCAGCATATTGTTTGAATGCTTCTTTAAAGCCAGCTGGTGTGGTGACATTGCCATTTTCATATTTTGCGCCTTCTTCATCGCCGGTACGGTTCAGAGGAAGCATGACGTTTTGCGCAAACTTAGCCATTTCTTCAAGAATGGCTTCTGCTGTGGCAGTATCCAAGTGGGCAAGATTTTCATTCGCCTGCCAGAACTGTTCTGCATTGAAAACATCATTCAGGATGAATTTCATGTCAGCAAGTGGCGCGTTATAAATTGGCATAGTATGTCACCTGTTTTATTGTTTAATTGGATTGTTTTGGCTCAGTCTAAAGCATTAAAAATCTGAATGTTAGACAACTAAAGGTTAATTCTGTAACTCTTTATAAAGAAAAAGGACTGCCTGAAGATGACCGTCCTTTTTCTTATTATGCATTTAAAACTGCATCAGCTTAGAATGCGAAATGTTCAGCATCTAAAGACATAAGCGGTTCTACACCAGTTGCAATCACGTCAACGTGTGAACGAACACGTGGCAGGATTTTCTTGAAGTAGAAGCGTGCAGTCGTCAATTTAGCATTGTAGAAGTCAGCATCAGTGGTACCTGCAGCAAGAGTCTCTTGAGCAACCAGTGCCATACGAGCCCACAGGTAAGCCAGTGTTACATAACCAGAGAAGTACAGGTAATCTACTGCAGCTGCACCCACTTCTTCAGGATTTTGCATCGCACGCATACCAATCTGCATGGTCAGGTCGCCCCATTCTTTGTTCAATGCCGCAAGCGGTTCAACAAATTCTTTCATTGCAGAATTGTCTTTGTTCGCTTCCGCAAATTTGTGGATGATCTTGGTGAAGTCTTTCAACATCGCACCTTGAGTACCCAGTACTTTACGGCCTAACAGATCCAGTGCTTGAATTTCAGTGGTACCTTCGTACAGGCAGGCAATACGTGTATCACGTACGATTTGTTCCATGCCATGCTCAGAGATAAAGCCGTGACCACCGAAGACTTGAACACCATGTTTCGCAGCTTCTGAACCGGTTTCAGTCAGGAATGCTTTTGCGATTGGAGTTAATAGTGACAGGATATTGTCAGCGAACTTGCGTTCTTCTTCAGAAGTACCTTGTTCAACCACATCAGCATATTGAGCCAACAGGTAAACCAGTGCACGACCACCTTCAGCAAATGCTTTTTGAGTTAAAAGCATGTTACGTACAGCTGGGTGAACGATAATTGGATCTGCTTCTTTTTCAGGTGCCTTAGGACCAGAAAGAGAGCGCATTGCCAGACGGTCTTTAGCATAAGTTAAAGCGCCTTGGAACGCTGCCTCAGATGCAGACAGACCTTGTACAGCAGTACCGATACGTGCAGTGTTCATGAACGTGAACATGCAGTTCAGACCACGGTTTTCAGGACCGATCAGGAAGCCTTTTGCGTTATCGAAGTTGATGACACAAGTTGCGTTACCATGGATCCCCATTTTGTGTTCGATTGAACCACAACGTACACCGTTACGCTCGCCGATTGAACCGTCAGCATTCAGGTTGAATTTTGGTACGATGAACAGAGAAATACCTTTAGTACCTTTAGGCGCGCCAGGCAGACGAGCAAGTACGATGTGAATGATGTTCTCTGCCATGTCATGTTCACCAGCAGAGATAAAGATTTTCTCGCCAGAGATTGCATAGCTACCATCAGCTTGTGGCTCAGCTTTAGTACGGATGATGCCGAGGTCAGAACCTGCATGAGATTCAGTCAGACACATGGTACCTGTCCATTCACCTGAAACCAGTTTAGGCAGATAAGCGTCTTTTTGTTCTTGAGAACCGTGGTGTTCTAAAGTACGAACTGCACCATGAGACAGACCAGGGTACATACCCCAAGCCCAGTTCGCAGTACCCACCATTTCAGAAATAGTGATACCTAAAGAATTTGGTAAGCCTTGACCGCCGTATTGCTCTTCCGCAGAAAGAGAAGGGAAGCCTAGCTCGATGTATTTCTGGTACGCTCCTTTAAAGCCAGTCGGTGTTGTTACAACGCCGTCATTCCAGGTACAGCCTTCACGGTCGCCTACTTGATTTAGAGGAGATAATTCATTTTCACAGAAGTCAGCTGCAGCTTCTAGGTACTGATCAACCAACTCACGGCTTACGTTTTCTTGAAACGCAGGAAGTTTTGCGTAATGTTCTTCAACATTTAATAATTCGTGTAGAACGAATTGCATGTCACGTAAGGGCGCTTTGTATTGTGGCATATCGGTTTCCTCAATACTGGTTTAGACCAGCGTTATCATCCTAAATTAATTGAAACGTGCCTTCAGTGACACGTATTGCTATGAATCTAATCGTGCAACATCTTGCCCGGCCATACAAGCTTTCAGGCGGCTTTCTTGGTGACTATAAAGTCAAAGATTAATCTGCACAGAACAGTAAACATATTGACTGCAAAGACTTTTGTAGGAATTAGCAAAATATGAATGGTCAAAAGAGGACTGAGGAGTCAGCCATAAAAAAAGGCACCCGAAGGTGCCTGAATTTGAAGGAATAAGAAACGTAGAAGAAGATCAAGATGCAGCTTTAGTCATCTTGATGGGTGCATTCGGCTGGAAGTGCACGATACATTGACCATCAATAGTTTGAGCACCCGCTTTCACTTGAACTGCCTTGCCGTGGGTTTGACCTTTACAAGCGTTGGCAAACGCAGTTTGTAAAGCCTGACGTTCTGATAAACGCTGATCATACTGTTTAACCATTTCTGCACGTTGACTATCCGTTAATGCTTCTCCACGGTTCATACCACCTCGGAATTCATCACGCATCGGACGATGTTCACCGCGCATGCCACGGAATTCACCACGTTGAGCTTTCATGCCTTTATGGTCGGGTTTGAAAGAAATCTTGCATTGACCATCAACGGTTTTATCACCCGCCTTGATTTGGACTGCACTGCCTGCAGCTTTGCCGTCACAGGCCTGTTGAATCTGTTTATGCAATTGCATGCGTTCTGCACGAGCGGCTTTGAACTGCTCGCGTTGCTCTGGAGTAAGACGATGCTGTTTTTGACCTTCATGATGTTTCATCATGCGAGAATGATCTTTCTGCTCATTCACGTTGCTAGTCGATTGACAGGCAGTCAATGCACCCATCGATAAAACACTGGCACTGATTAAGGCGATTTTTGTCATTGCTTTCATGTTTTTACCCCATACAAGAGCTGATTTTTTTGATGAGTAAAGATTAAATAATAAAGATGAAGAAACAATGGAGAGTTTTTTAAGTCTGTGTTCGCTACAATAATGAATATAGAGAAGAAAAACTGAGATTTTTACTTTGAAGGTTCGCCGTATTCCGATTGCATTACGTCTGTTTTTGACTGTTTTATTGACCACCCTGGTAATTACCACGGTGAGTCTGGGCGTATTGCATCTGAATATGCAGCGCAACTTTACCCGCTATGTGGCGGATGTAGAAATGCAGAAGCTGGATCATGTGATCGAGAATCTGGCTGATGTCTATACGGTATATGAAGACTGGGGTAACGCCATTCAGGCGCAGATTCTGCAAATCGAAGGTGAAGCTGCACCGGATGATTATGACCGTTTATCGCGCTGGTGGTTGCGCCGTCAGTATGATATTGCCTTGCAGCAGCGTTACTTTCAGGAGCAAACTTTAGCCACTGTAGCGCCTTCAAGTATGGTCGAGCCAAATCTGACACCGCGCTCAGTCAATGAAGAAGAATTGCGTATTCTGGCGTCTAACTTGCCATCACAATTCCAGCCCTTTGAAGGTTTAAGATTTCCACTTAGCTCCAATCAGAACCTGTTTAGAACTGACCGTAAAGACAATAATGGCGGTCAACAGCCAGTCCAGCAGCCTACTGGCAAGAAGCAGTTCATCCAGATGCCAGACCGTCTGGGTCTGAGTTCACGCCTGTCACTCTATGACGCCAAACGTCGTTTTGTAGTAGGCGAAGCATCAGATGAGCAGATTTCCTATCGTCCGATCATGGTTGAAAATCAGGTGGTCGGTTATTTGGGTTTGAAACCGGTTTTAGACCAAGATGATGCTTTAAGTATTAATTTCTTTAGTAATCAGAAACGTTACCTATTTTTAGTTTATGGTTTAAGTATTCTAGCCAGTCTGATTGCTGCATTATTGCTGGCAACTTATTTTAAAAAACCGATTCAGCGTTTGTTGAATGGAACACGTGAATTGACTCGTGGTAATTATCAGCATCAGGTAAAAGTGAAACGTAATGATGAGCTGGGTGATCTGTCTAATGAACTGAATCAACTGGCAGTGATTCTGGATCAGCATGAAACTTCACGCCGTCAGTGGGTAGCAGATACTTCACATGAACTGAAAACTCCGCTGGCAGTCTTGCAGGCACAAATTGAAGCGATGCAGGATGGAATCCGTAAACCGACACCAGAGCATTTTGCATCGATGTTGGCACAGGTAACCAGCCTGAAAAAACTGACCCAGGATCTGGCAGCTCTAGCACAAGCGGATGCCCAGCAATTACAGTTTTATTATGCAACTGTTAATCCGTGGGATGTGGTGCAGCAGGAATTAATGAACTTTCAGCCTAAATTTGAACAGGCTGACCTGAAAGTGACTGTTGAAGGTGACGGTGCTGAAGTTGATCTGGATCTGGACCGTTTCAAGCAGATCGTAGCCAACCTGCTCAGCAACAGTATTCGTTATACAGAAGCCGGTGGCCAGGTACATATTCATACCGAACAGAATGAGAAAGAATGGACCTTATATGTCGATGACAGTCCATTCGGTCTGACTGATGAGCAGCTGACTCGCATTGGTGAACGTTTCTATCGTGTCGATGATTCGCGTACTCGTGCCACCGGTGGGACAGGCTTAGGTCTGGCCTTATCTTGTAAAATTACTCAGGCTATGGGTGGTAGCTTAAGCTTTGCACATTCACCATTAGGTGGTTTACGATGCAAACTAAGTTTTCCTAAGCAATTGAAACCATAAAGGAAAATATATTCATGAAACATATCATGCTGGTTGAAGACGAAGTCGAACTTGCCCTGTTGGTGCGAGATTATCTAGAGGCTGCTGGTTTTGAAGTCAGCGTGTTTCATGATGGGCAAGAAGCATATAATAGTTTTACCCTGCGTAAACCGAGCCTGATGATCTTGGACTTGATGGTGCCGCGTATGGATGGTCTGACCATTTGCCGTAAAGTGCGTGAACAGTCAGACTTGCCGATCATTATGGTGACTGCGCGTACCGAAGAAATTGACCGTGTACTGGGTCTGAATATGGGCGCGGATGACTATATCTGTAAGCCATTTAGTCCAAAAGAACTGGTTGCCCGTGTACAGGCCGTATTACGCCGTTTAGACCGTAAAGCTGAGCCGGAAAGCAATGATTTATTCCGTATGGATAAATCACAACAGCGTATCTGGTATCAGCAAAAAGCCTTGAACTTGACCCCGACTGAATTCCGTTTGCTAGAGCTGTTCCTGGAGCATGTCGGCCAAGTGTATTCACGAGCACAATTACTAGATCATATCAATCCGGACAGTTTTGACGTGGCAGACCGTGTGATTGATAGTCATATCAAAAACCTGCGTCGTAAAATTTCAGATGCGGCAGAAACCGGAAACCGTCATGAGTGGATTCAGGCTGTTTATGGTGTAGGGTATCGTTTTGAATATCCTGAGGACTAATATTCGAATTAATTAGAGAAAAGCGGATAGACTTATTGGTTTGTTCGCTTTTTTTTGTTTCTGCAAATGATCAATATAAGAGAGTCAAAATAATGAAAATTATCATTCGGGATGAACGGCTAGAAGATATTCCAGCCATTGCTGAATTGACCCGAGCGGCTTTTCAAAATGCTGACCATTCAAGTCATACTGAACAATTTATTGTCAATGCTTTACGTAAGCATGGGCAGTTAACGATTTCTCTAGTTGCACTTGAACATAACCAGCTGGTAGGCCATGTGGCTATTTCACCTGTTAGTATCTCTTCAGGTGAAACTGGCTGGTACGGTCTTGGCCCAATTTCGGTATTACCTGCAAAGCAAGGACAGGGAATCGGCACTTTACTTCTGCAAGCAGCTTTAGATCGCTTGCAAAATTTGGGTGCTGAAGGATGTGTAGTGCTCGGTGATTCTCAATATTATGGTCGTTTCGGGTTTAAGGCCTTTTCAGAACTTTACCTCAAGGATGTTCCACCAGAATATTTTCAAGTCATTGCATTTAATGGATCTATTCCACATGGAGAAGTGGTCTACCATGAGGCGTTTAATGCAACGCAATAATTCATCAAAAAAGAGCCGTTTCTATTTATGAAGGTATGGAGTTTTAAAATATAAATACCTTTTTACTAGCATCTATTATGAAATCAATTATTTATATTTCTTTTTATCTTAGTAGATATAAAAAAATAAAAGTTTAATAATTAATAACTTAAATTTATGTATTAGTTGATTAGTTGGATACCCGCTACAATTCGGTTTTTTATTCATCATGAGAGCGTGTCTTGGAGAGTGAAACACCGCAACTACAGCGTCGTTTGAAGAATCGTCATATCCAGCTGATCGCTATGGGCGGGGCCATTGGAACCGGATTATTCTTGGGGTCCGCACAGATTATTCAGTCCGCAGGACCTTCCATTATTCTGGGCTATTTGATTGGTGGTTTGATTGCATTCCTGATTATGCGCCAGTTAGGCGAGATGATTGTGCATGAGCCTGTGACTGGTTCATTCAGTTATTTTGCATTTAAATACTGGGGTAAATTTCCAGGCTTTTTAACCGGCTGGAATTACTGGATTTTATATATTCTGGTCGCAATGACAGAGCTGACCGCCATTGGCAAATATATCAATTACTGGTGGCCACATATTCCAGCCTGGGTATCTGTACTCATTTTCTTTTTGGCGGTAACCCTTGCCAATCTGGCCAATGTCAAAATTTATGGTGAGTCTGAATTCTGGCTATCGATGATTAAAGTCTTTGCCATCATTGTAATGATTATCTTTGGCATATATTTACTCCTCACTGCTGATGCAACTTCAACCGCTTCGATCAGCAATTTATGGATTCATGGTGGATTTTTTCCGAATGGCTTTGATGGGCTGTTTTATATGCTCGCCTTTATGATGTTTGCTTTTGGCGGCATTGAGCTGATTAGTATGGCAGCGGCAGAAACCGAAAATCCTGACAAGAACATTCCACGTGCCGTGAATCAAACTGTGATTCGGGTATTTTTATTTTATATCTGTTCGCTTGCCGTATTACTTTCACTTGTACCATGGAATCAGCTGAATTTAGGCGATTTAGATCATAGTCCATTTGTAATGATTTTCAGCCAGATGGGGATTGAATGGGCTGCACATTTACTGAATTTTATTATTTTAACTGCCTCACTTTCAGTCTGTAATAGTGGCATGTATGCCAATAGCCGTATGTTGATGGGGCTGGCTCAACAAGGGAATGCACCACAATTATTTAAGAGCGTAAATAAACATGGTGTGCCTGTGGCTGCGGTATTGTTCTCAGCATTTTTGATCTTTGGCTGTGTGATCCTGAATTACTTTGTGCCTGAAAAAGCGTTGAGTTACCTGATTTATATTGTAGTAGCAGCTGCGGTATTGAACTGGATGATGATCAGTTTGATTCATTTGAAATTTAGACAAACCATCAAACGAAAGGGGATTCAAACCAGATTCCCAGCGATCTTTGCGCCGTTTAGTAACTATTTTGTTTTAGCTTTTATGCTGATGATTTTATACATCATGTGGACGCAAGGCTTTATGTTGTCAGTGTTGATGTTGCCGGTGTGGATTGCGGTGTTGTTTGGCGTGTTTAAGTTTCTGAATAAAAGGAATGCTTAGGCCTAAAATCTCCAATCAGAAGAAGCCCGACCAGAAATGATAGGGCTTTTTTTCATATTGTCGCAATATCTAAAGCTTCTAGATGAGTTAAGGTTTATTTTGATCTTAGTGGCAGAATATACTGAATACAGTCTTTAAGGTCATTTCCCAATAAAGGAAAGATGGTCCAAGCATGAAGCAGTTGCTGTTTATGAAAACCTGTTTTTTCTAATACTTGTCTTGACGCTAAATGTTCAGTAGCGCAAAAGGTTTCAATTTTCGTCAGTTTTTGGCTTTGTTTTAGAAATTGGATTACCGAAGTCATCGCTTCACACATAAAACCTTGTCCCTGATAAGGAGTTCCAAGTCCGAAGAGAATTTCTCCAATGTCATGCCTTTGTATAAAGATCAAAATACCCGTAGGTTGCTGAGTTAAATGATCTGCAATAATTCACATAAACTCAGGGTCTGAGTCTTCCCACTTTTGTTCCGCCCAGTTTTCTAAAGTTTGTCGAGTTTGAGTTTGATTCCGATGTGGATGTCTTTGCAAATATTTTGATGCTGCTAGATCGCTAAAATAGTTTTGAAATAAATTGATTTCATCACCACAGTGGTAGGAGCAAAGAATTAAACGCTTTGTCTTTAATGTTATTGGTTTGATCTTAGTCATCGGTGGTATCTGCACTTATTTTTCTAATGTTCGTAATAATTCAATTCGTACTTTTTCTGCTTTCTTTAATTTCGATATTACTAATTCATAAGAATTCTGTACTAGATCCTTAACCAGAGATTCATCCAGTTCATTATCTTCATACACTGAAATCCAGTGTTGTTTATTCATATGCCAGCCCGCATGGATATAAGAATAAGTATCTCGCAGCATAGCACCATGATCAGGCGCTACTTTTAAATTAATGACAGCTTTGCCTTGAAGATAGAACTGAAGCATAAAGACTTTATCTAGCACCTTGAATACATCACAACCTTCACCGAAAGACTGAGTCACAGTGACTTCAGGTAAACTTAGCGCTATCTGTGCTGAGATTTGATGTAAGGTCATAAGTTACGAATAAATCAAAATAAAACTGTGGATAATGCTTAAATTATCCACAGTTTTTGGTCGTCTTGTGAATAAATTAAGATGAACAACTCACCATGACTTCAGGCACATCACTCGGCAATGGCCCTAGATCTTCAGGGTGTTCCAGATTTCGCTGTTTTAAATAAGGCTGACTTAATAATTTAAACAGGCGATCGACTTCGGAAAAATCATCCCGCTCAGCCAGTTCAATTGCTTTCTGTGCCATATGATTGCGCAGGATATAGTGCGGATTGACGAGCTGCATGGCTGCATCTAATTCTTCAATATCCTGATGGTCACGGATCGCTTCGTATTGAGTCAGGAATGCTTCAAACTGACGGCGATCCAAACACTCATCCTTAATTGCTTCATATTCATGATTTTGCAGGCGAATAAAGTTTTGCGTATAGTCGAGTTGCTCACTTTGCAAGATTCTGAGAAAAGCCATGGCGCAGTCAAAGCTGTCTTTGTGAAAATTCGGTAAGCCCATTTTCTGGTTTAGGCCATGCTTATAATGTTCCAGGAAGGTCGGTTCATAATGTTCCAGACATTGGGCCAGATCCTGTTTCCATTGTTCTTCATCATAGTTTTCAGGACATAATGGAATCAGGTTATTCAGCCACATCCACAAGTTCCAGTGGCCGATGCTTGGTTGCTGCTGATAAGTATAACGACCCTGATAATCCGAGTGGTTATTAATCCAGTTGGGACGGAACCGCTCCATAAACCCATAAGGACCAAAGTCTAGCGTTGAACCGGTAATATTCAGGTTGTCGGTGTTCATGACACCATGCGCAAATCCGACCAGTTGCCATTTGGCGATCATGACTGCAGTACACTGAATGACTTGAGTGGCAAATGCCAGAATAGGCTGTTCTGCTTGCAGACATTGCGGATAATGCCATTCCATACATTTTTGTGTGAATACAGGCAGCAAGTCTGGCTGATACTGATTGATCCATTCAAAATGTCCAAACCGGATATGACAGTCAGACGTCCGTAATAGCATCGCGCCCGGTTCCAGTTTTTCACGCTGTACGCCTTGAGCGGAAGAGGTAAAGCCGACAGCATTACTGGATTCTACACCTAGCGCATTTAAGGCATGTCCGGCCAGATATTCCCGAATTACCGAGCGTAACACTGCGCGACCATCTCCCATACGTGAATAAGGCGTTGCGCCTGCACCTTTTAAATGCAGGTCAATGGTTTGATGATCTTTATCCAGAATCTGGGCGATCAGTAAACCGCGTCCATCACCCAATTGACCTGCCCATTGACCAAACTGATGGCCGGCATACACCATGGCCAAAGGTTCAAATTCGGCAAAGGTTTTTTGACCATTACAGATTTCGACCCATTGTGCTTTATCTTCCTCAGACCATTGCAAATGATCAGCAAGCGCAGCATTAAAATGTCCCGCTTTAGCACCTTTTAAAGGTAGCGGAGGCTGATGATGGTAAAGGCGAGGAGGGAGAGTCTGATATCGAGAATTAAAATACATAGCAGTCAAAATATTTAGGCAATAAAAGCAATATAACAAAGATCTCTGTTTAAAACTGTTGTAAAAGGGAAGTATAAGTAAGATGAGTAGAAATAAAAAAAGCCCCTGATTTCAGGAGCTTTTTTGAGAATTCAAGTCTTATTGAGAGACAGGCGCTTTTTTCAAATTACGCACTAACAGATTCAGTGTTTCACGATGATGAGAAAGACGCTGTTCAACCAGTTGGAATTCAACTTTAAGCTTGTCATCCATCTGATGAATCTTTTCTGCCACAGCAGCTTTTTTCACCTGAATTTCCTGTTCTTTAAGTTTGGCCCAGTCATTCAATGTTTGAGTAAAGGCTTCATATTCTTGAGCAATCTTACTTTTCACATTGATAATGTCTTCATTGACATTATGGCCATATACTGCCAGATCCTGCTCGGCATATTTAAACTTCATTGCCAGTTCAGCTTTTTTAATATTAAAGCTTGGAATACGGCGCAGATTTTTAGCCAGACTCAGTTTAGAGCAAGTCCAGATTAACCATTTGGTTGGGTCATATTGCCACCATTTCACGCCATTACGGTAATCGTACTGGAAAATGTGATGGTAGTTATGATAACCCTCACCCCAAGTAGCAATCGCTAACCAGAAGTTGTCACGTGCAGTGTTTTCATCCGTATAAGGACGTGAACCCCACATATGGCAGAGTGAGTTAATGAAGAAGGTCACGTGATGGCTGAGGATTAAACGAACCAGACCACCCAATAACAATACACCCCAGACATCGCCTACAGCCCAGCCGATTGGCAACAGGATTGCAGCATGTACTGCAATTACTAGAGGCACATAGTATTTGTGCTGGAACATAACGACTTTGTCGTTTTGCAGGTCTGGTGCATTCTTATAGTTTGGCTCTGCAGCAGGATAGTCACGCAGCATCCAGCCCAGGTGTGCATACCAGAAGCCGTTATTAATTGAATATGGGTCTTTTTCCACGTCATCGACATGACGGTGATGGGTACGGTGACCTGAACCCCAGTACAGAATACTGTTCTGCACCGCAAAGGTACCCATGATCATTAAAATGATTTTTAAAGGTAAAGTCGCTTCATAAGCACGATGTGCCCAAAGACGATGATAGCCCGCTGTAATCCCCAGGCTGCTAACGCCGAGCAAAACAAACATACTGATCCAAGCGGCAAGGCTAAAATCATAGTGATACGCATATAACGGAATCGCGATAACAGCTACAATGGGTAAAACTACCAGAGCAAACACAGCGACCCAGTTAATTGGGGCTTGAGGTAGGGGAGCATTCATCTCCAACAGCACTCCTGGAACCTGGGAAGGTATAACAAAAAACAGAGGCCGCTATTGTCTATTTTAACAGCGGTTAATTCATTCATATTAGCATGCCCCCTAGGGCATCACTAGCATTATTGTACGGTTGTACTGTACTTATCGGTAACAGAATAAATAGGAGGGAAACTACCATTTTCGCGGGCTAGACAGGCTCTGATTTCCGAGTAAATCACTGAGGTTTTTGAAGCTTTTAATCAAATTTATTTTCTGAAAATGAGTCAAATGAATGTTCATTTTTTCTACTAGATTGCAGAGAAATAAATTTGTAAACAATCCCGTCATTTAAAGTTAAACAAGATTACAGTCATGGATTTTTCTTTAAATTGTTTTTCAAGGTTTAAACAAAAATGATCTATGTATAGAATCTTGCATTTTGGATTATTTAAAGATGTTGCATCATTAACTTCGGATAATCGGTAATGAGACCCTGAATACCCCAGTCGCGTAATTCTCTGGCACGATTAACATCATTTACGGTCCAGACGCTGATAGTGAGTTCGGCAGCTTGTGTGGCTTGAATAATATCTTTGCTAGCCAGTTCATTCATCCAGCCAATCTGGCAGCATCCAAGTTCTAAAGCTTGATCAATCGCCTGATATTTCACATCTGTTTCAATCAGAAGGCCGCGTTTTAAACTGGAATTTTGCTGTTGCAAAGCCTGATGAATTTTTGGATCAAAACTGGTAATCACGACTGAATGCTCATAACCCTGTAACTGCTGTTCAAGCTCAAGCGTGATTTTTTCGGCATCTGCCTGGCTCGTTACACTTTTGACTTCAACTTCAATATGATCAAAGTTATGAATCACGGTTAGGGTTTGATCCAGCATGGGAGTGGCTTCGACCTTTTTCCATTCTGACCATTTCACTGCGTGGTTATATTGACTGAGATCCTGACGGCTACATTCGTAGAGGGGTTTTTGCAAACCGGTAGTGCGTACAAAGTTATCATCATGCATGATGATCAGGGCATTATCTTTAAGCTGGCGTACGTCAAATTCGACTGCGCGAATCCCGATATCCTGAATATATTGAAAACCGCCTAGTGTATTTTCAGGCGCTTCCCCACGCGCACCGCGATGTCCGATTATGCGCATGCTGCGATAACCTGAAAAAGTGAAGATGAAAACATAATGATGAAGAGTTGTGACAGGAGTATTGCAATATTCTGCGCCTGAAACACTTTGTTGCAAATACCGTTGGCGCAGAATTTTCCGTGCAATTAAATATATTTTAGTGGATTTATTGATCAATGGTCTCATTGATATTTTTTTGCCATAACACCTCAGAACCACCTTCAGCGCGTTGCAAGGTGCGTGAAGCCACAAACAGCCAGTCAGATAGGCGATTTAATAGCTGCAGGGAAGTCGCCTGAATATTCTGGTCGCGTGAGTGAACCGACATCACGCTGCGCTCTGCACGACGGCATACAGCACGAGCTTGATGTGCATAACTGCATGCCAATGTACCTGCAGGTAAAATAAATTCTTTGAGCATTGGCAGGCTTTCATTCATGCGGTCAATGTCTTGCTCTAAGTATTCAATCGCAAGCGGTTGTACGAGGTGGTAATTGGGGATACAGACTTCACCGCCTAAATCGAATAGCCAGTGTTGGATCAGGCTGAGCGATTTGTCCCAAGTGTTTTTGTCTTGAATGCTGCTATGTGTAATTTGTGAGCGCAATACGCCAATGCAGGCATTAAGTTCATCGACATCGCCCAATGCATGAATGCGTAAGTCGTCTTTGGCGACACGTGAACCATCGCCCAGTCCTGTTGTGCCTGAGTCGCCTGTGCGGGTGTAGATTTTACTTAAACGGTGGCCCATGTTCGTTCCTTGTTTGAAAGTGAAAGTTGCGTTTATGTAGTCGTAAGAAATAAAAGTTGGCGCAATAAAAAAAGGATAATGTCGGTCATTACATTATCCATAAACTGCGCTGTTTTAAAGTTTTTGTTGTTATGCGGGTTTTAGTAGCGGAAAGTTACACCTGCAGAAGCGAGGCGACCGCCGTTGATGTAGTAGCTGCCGCTACCGTAAGCGGTTTTATAACCTGTATCACCAATATTCTGAATGTTTGCAAAAACTTTCATATTTGGATTGATGTTATAGAAACCGTGCATGTCAATTCTGAGATGCCCTGGAATCGTAATATCATCATAGGCGCTGTTGTCGTATGAGCTATTTGCCGTTAGTGTGGTAGAAAAACCAATTTTGTCATCAGCCCAGCCAGTAGTTAAAGCTGCGCTTTGGCGCGGACGACGGCTTAAACTAGCATTCGTTTTTTCGTCTTTTGCATCAACATAGTTATAGCCAAGATTGATATATAGGTTGTCATCTTGCCACTTGATGTAGGCTTCACCACCTTCAATTTTTGCTTTATCAATGTTTTCCATTAAGTTTTTGGTATTGTCATAATCGATTAAGCTATCAACTTTTGTCGAATACAACGAAAATCCAGTAGAAATATTGTAAGCCAATTTCTGATCTAAACCAATTTCATAAGAAATACTTTCTTCTGGATTTAAATCTGGGTTACCACCGTAGGCGTACATATCATTCAACGTTGGCGCTTTAAATGCAGAACCAATATTGGCGTAAATACTGGTTAATGGCAGCAGTTGGTAACGTACGGCACCTTGTGCAACAGTATGTGTGCCAAACTTTTCATTATCTTCAACACGTAGACCAAGCTGTGTATTTAACCCATTGTTTTGATATTGATGTTGTATGTAATAACCAGCAGAATCTATATCACCTTTATAAGGAGAACCATAAGAAATCACATCACCTTGAGTTTCTCTGTAAGTGCTACCTAATAAAATATTCTGGTGAGGCGTAAATTGCCATTGCCCATACAACTCAGCTTCTTGAGTTTTACTATGAATGAAATCAGTTGAACTGTTTTGATCAATATCATCTTTAAATTGTGATAAGCGAGCATTTAAAGAAAGATTAGAATTGAGATTCACACGGCCTTTTAAATTGATAATCTGATTTTTAAAATCTTGGCTGATGTTGTTGCCGTTATTATCGTATTGACTTGTTCCTTGGTTCTCACTGAAATCGACAGATGCAACATAGCCATCCTGTTCAATTCCCAGCTTTGCGCTATAGCCTTTTTGATCAAAGGATGCATTAGACGCATTTTTTGAATCTTTTACTGGTGTGCCATCAGTCTCTAAACGCTGACCGCGAACCTGAGCATAATAACCGTCTTGGGCGAAGTCTGCACCGATGATGCTTTTATAGGTATTGTTTTCACCCATTTCACCAGTGATGAAAGCACTGTTTTTAGTTGGTGTTTTTGTGATAAGTTGTACAACACCACCAATTGCATCTGTACCGTATAGAACAGATGCTGGTCCTTTAAGAACTTCGATTTGCTTGATGTCTGTTGTATCAATAAATGGAAGCGAAGCAGCGCCAGAGGTTGCTGAATTTAGTCGCACACTGTCACGCAAGACTAATGCTTGATCAGATTCGGCGCCACGTAAGAAAATAGAAGATGCTTGACCATAACCGCCGCTTTGAACAACTGTGATCGCTGGGTCAGTCATTAATAAGTCAGGCAGTGATGCAATTGGCGATAGTTCCAAAATCTTTGGCTCAATAATATTAATCCGCGCAGGCACATTACCAATTTTTTCTTCAGAACGAGTTGCCGTGACCACAATCGTATCTAAAGCAGCATTCACCACACGCTGATCTTGCGATTCTGAAGCAAAAACTGAAGTTGAAAAACCCATTGCAAGTGCAATTGCGCCCACTAAAGTAGTAGGCTGAAACAGAGTAGACATGACTTTGCTCCATACATTCACCCCACGTGAATGATTGAGTTAAGGGCACAACAAGCAGGTCTCCGGACTTCAATGTGCCAAGCATCTTCTAATTTATGATTGCTTCGCTGTATATCCACCTTCCCATATTGTTCATACAGTGGTGTAAATCATAAGATTTAAATTGATATACGTTTCATGGTTACCGTTGCGGGGGCAGTGTTGGACTTTCACCAACTTCCCTAAAGCTCAAAGCTAGGACTCGTTGCATTTGTGCGAAGTATAAAGTCTGTATGCCATTTAAACAACGGAAATGCAGAATAATCCGCCTGAACTTCACTCAACCCCTTAAAATTGCATTACAATGATTCGCCCCAATATCTGATTTTGTTAGTGTGAACAGACAATTTAACAGTCACGCACAGCAAGATCAGCAAAATGAAGATTGAAAATCAGGATTAGAGTCCAAAACGATGCGTACCCGTGCCAAAATTTGCGGAATCACGCGAATTCAAGATATAAACAGTGTTGTGCATGCGGGTGCAGATGCAATTGGCTTGGTGTTTTATCCTCCAAGTCCGCGCAATGTGAGCATTGAACAAGCACAAGGCTTGCTGCAACACATTCCCGCTTATGTGCAAGTGGTCGGTTTATTTGTCAATGCAACGGCAGATGAAATTGCCACTGTATTGAAACAAGTGCCTTTAGATATTTTGCAATTTCATGGTGATGAAAGCCCTGAACAATGTCAGGCCATTGCCCAGCAAGTTGGACGTCGCTGGTACAAAGCGATTCAGGTCAAACCTGATCTGGACGTAGTCGCTGAAATTCAACGTTATCAGGCAGCAGGAGCCAGCGCAGTACTGTTAGACGCTTGGCATCCTGATTTAAAAGGTGGCACCGGACACAGCTTTGACTGGAGCACTTTTCCTCAATTAGATATTCCCTTGATCCTGGCTGGGGGCTTAAACCCGGACAATATCGAGGAGGCAATTCACACCACACAGGCTTATGCTGTTGATGTTAGTGGTGGTGTCGAATCCGCAAAAGGTATAAAAGACCAACAACTCATAGAACGCTTTATGCAAGGAGTCCATCGTGGATCAGCAAAGTACTAATCACAACAAGCCCGTGATTGACTATACCCAATTCCCGGATGAGCGTGGACATTTCGGTATCCATGGCGGGCGTTTTGTGTCAGAAACTCTGATGGCGGCTTTACAAGATCTGGAAAAGCTTTATTTCCGCATGAAAGATGATGAACAGTTTCTGGCAGAATTCGACCGTGATCTAGCCTACTACGTAGGTCGTCCTAGTCCTTTATATCATGCTGAGCGATGGTCAAAAGAGTTGGGTGGTGCGCAAATTTACTTAAAGCGTGAAGATCTGAACCATACCGGCTCGCATAAAGTAAACAACACGATTGGTCAGGCTTTACTGGCTAAACTTTCAGGCAAAAAACGCATTATTGCGGAAACAGGTGCCGGTCAGCATGGCGTAGCAACGGCAACCATCGCAGCACGTTTAGGTCTTGAATGTGTGGTGTTCATGGGTGCTGAAGACGTGAAACGTCAGGCGATGAACGTTTACCGTATGCGTTTGCTAGGTGCAACAGTTGTCCCTGTAGAAAGTGGCTCTAAAACATTAAAAGATGCCATGAACGAAGCGATGCGTGACTGGGTTACCAACGTTGACTCAACTTATTATGTGATTGGTACGGTGGCAGGTCCGCACCCATATCCACAATTGGTTCGTGACTTCCAGTCCATTATTGGCCGTGAAGCACGTCGTCAGATTCAGGAACAGGCAGGTTGCCTTCCAGATGCATTGGTTGCTTGTGTGGGGGGTGGTTCAAATGCGATGGGCTTGTTCTATCCATTCCTGAACGACCAGGATGTGAAAATGTATGGTGTTGAAGCTGCAGGTTTAGGAATCGAAACTGGCAAGCACTCTGCACCACTGAATGCGGGTCATGTCGGTGTACTGCATGGTAACCGTACGTATCTGATGTCTGATAAAGAAGGTCAGATCATTGAAACGCATTCAATTTCTGCTGGTCTGGATTATCCAGGCGTAGGTCCGGAACACAGCTTCCTGAAAGATATGGAACGCGTGAACTACGTGCCGATTAATGATCAGGAAGCGTTACAAGGTTTCCGTGATCTAACCAAGATCGAAGGGATTATTCCTGCGCTTGAAAGTTCACATGCGATGGCTTATGTCACTAAACTTGCACCAACCATGGACAAGGATCAAATCATTATTGCGACCGTTTCTGGTCGTGGTGATAAAGACTTGATGACCGTTGCCCGTATTGATGGTGTAGAAATGGTCGAGATGTAAAATCTCCCCCTAGCCCCTCTTTTTCAAAGAGGGGAGAAAACCCTTCTTTCTAAAAGGAGGGCAGGGTGGATTAAGAAAAATCGTGTTGAATTATTCAGCACGATTTTTTATTTTTATAGGTAAGAAAATTTTTAGAGAGTAATAGGAAGAAGCAATCTGGTTCAAAATAGGATAAAAATTATTCAAGTTTTGGATAAAACAGCAAAAAATCAGTTTCTCATTCAAAAAATTAAAATGGTTATTTTAAGCAGAATTGGCCGGAAGAGCTGACGAACGGTTTTAAAAAATTCTTTATCAAATCTCAATAATCGGCATAATAGCTTCAAGCAAAAATAGTTTTTGATTGAGATGGAATGTCTTAATGGATTTAATTCAGGAAAATGGACAACCACGTTACGGACGTTTCAAAGAAATTCCAAAAAGTATTGATTACAATGCGTACCAGTACAAAAATCCCTATGGTGATGTACTCAAGGGATGGCGTAAGCAACTAAAATATAAAAAATTTAAATTCTGTAGTATTCAACACGAACATTATACGATTGGCCTTGCGATTGCTGATATCGCTTGGGCTGGGCACAGTTTTTTCTACATCTATAACCATAGTACTAACGAAGTGCAGGAATGGAATGCGATCAATTTCTTCTCGCGCAATACGGTGCTAGACGAACAGCCATTATTTAATCATAGTTATTTTCACAAATCTCCCTTTCAGATTGATATCCAGCATGCCAATGGGGTGCGTTATATCCATGTGACCAAATATGGTGAAATCAAGCTTAGTGCCCGAATTTTCTGTGCAGGTACAGATCCGCTGAGTATGTGCAGTCCGACCGGAATCAATGGCTGGACCTATACCCAGAAATTGACCACTTTGGGTTGTGAAGGTTATTTCGTAAATAAGCAGGGTGAAACCATCCAGTTTAATGAGCGCACCTTCGCCTCTCTGGATGATACCTGTGGCTTTTTGCGTCCTGAAACTGCCTGGTTCTGGCTATCTTGTAATTTCTGGGATGCCAATCATAACCGTATCGGGATCAATCTCGCTTCCGGTGTTAATGAAAGCTTTGGTAATGAAAACTGTTTGTGGGTAAATGGCAAAATTTATCCTGTGGCGGATGTGTTGTTTCAGCAGGAATCTGACGAACGTTGGAACATCCAGTCATTAGATGGCTGCTTGAACCTGAATGTACACACAGGCTGGCGCCGTTATGAAAATCTGAATCTGCGTCTGGTCGGCAGCCAGTTTAGCCAGTGGCAAGCAAAAGTATCAGGGACTATCCGGCAGGATGGCCAAGATATTGTACTGGTCAATGAATATGGACTTTTAGAACAGCACTATGCCAAGTGGTAACCTATTTTATTAACTTTTAAACTCCTAAAAAAGCCTTCGATTTTGAAGGCTTTTTGATTTCTAGGTTTAATCTTCTGCAGCTTGCCAGAAGGCTTCTCCTGCCTGAATCGGATCGCCGGTTTCTGCCAGCGTTTTTACCCAAACATCATATTGAGCAATCACTGGGTGCTGGGATGGATGGAAATCCTTTTTAAACCAGTCACGATACTGTTTACCCATACGAGTCAGAGTCCCCTTTTTGCCAAAGAACCACGGTAAGCCACGGATATTCATTTGCAAGCGTTGCAGCGGGCTAAAGCCATCATGTTTGAGCATGACATTGGCACGGTAAATGGTAAAACCAAACATCAGAAAAGTCGTGATGAGCAAGGTATATTGACGCAGCCATTCTGGCGTTTTTGCCACATCTTTCATAACATCAAAAGCCACATCACGATGTTCCATTTCCTCAATCGCATGCCAGGCAAACATAGCACGGACAAAAGGATGGGCATTTCTTAAAGTATCTTTTTGCCCATAAAAAGTTTCAGCCATGAGCGCGGTCAAATGTTCCGCGGCTGCAGTGACTGCAATATTGTACTCAGGTGAACGGTTCTTCAGGTCATAGTTCATCATGTAATTCAGACGCTGAATAAACTGATCGACCGGCATGCCTTGTTCCCGCATCAGGTTATTCATCTTGTCATGGGCAATACCATGTTGTGCTTCCTGACGGATAAAATCAGCTACCCGTTTTTGCAGATCTGGATCTTTAATTTGGTCGCGGAATAGTCGCACGCTCTGAATGAAATAACGTTCACCATCAGGAAAGGTCAGACTCAGTGCATCAAACATACGGGTCAGGAATGGATCGCCACCAAACCAGTAACGCGGAATTTCACTCAGCTTAAAATCAAGATTGCTGCGTACCACAGGCTGTATGTAAGATTTTAAAGGTGCGTTCATCTGCTTTCATTCTTTTTCTGGAGATGCTGACAGTATGTTCAGAATTGCACAAATTGTTTTGACAGGTATGGCCAATTTTTATACATTTTACGCCAAAGAAAAATAAAATATATATTCGCAGCAGAGACAGGGACGCGCTCATGCAGGACATCAAAATCTCCAATGGTTATATCCAGTTATGGGCCACCTATTTGCGTAGCTTAAATATAGAGCCTTTAACCGCAGGGTTTCTTGCAGATCTACAACCTCAGCTCATTGGACTGATTGATCAGCCTTTTGATGCCCAAGTGCCCCTCGATTTTCTTAATAGCATTCTGTTAAGAACCCAAAAACAGCTAGTATGTCCGCAGTTAATTTTTGAAATTGTGCAGTGCATTCGGCCAGAGCATTTTGGTGTGCTGGGCTATATGGTTTCCAAAAGCAGCAGTATTCCTGAAATCATCGGCTACATCATGCGTTTTCAGCGACTGGTCATTGATGGGAGTGAATTTGTCCCATTGCAACTAAGACAGCATGCGCAGAGTATTGAATTGTATTGGATCTATCAGGATGAGCGTTATAACCTGCTGAATGAGCTGACCATCGCAGCCATGGTGCAATTGGGACGTTTTATTTTGCAGGATCATCCTTTGCTCTTGCGTCAGGTGCGCTTTGCCCATGCGCCAGAAATTGCCCGAATTCATTATCAAAAATTCTATGCTGCGGAAGTGCAGTTTTCACAGCAGGATTATGGCTTCGAACTGGATATACAGGGACTGAACCTGAAATCGGAACAGGCCGATCCAATGCTATTACAGTTATTGATTCGTCAGGCTGAAGAAGCGATTGCAGCTAAACGACCTGTGGAAAGTATTTTGGGTCAGGCCCAAAAAGTGGTCGCGGAGCATCTAAGAAGCAGACAGCAGGCCATTAAAATTGAACAGCTGGCCGAGCAACTGTTTGTATCGACCCGCACTTTACAACGTCAACTAAATGAGCAAGGTAGTTCTTTTAAAAAACTGTTGGAGCAGGAAAGGATCAGGCGCTGTGAAAGTTTATTGCATCAGCCTCTAAGCCTGACCGAGATTGCCCAGCAACTGGATTATTCTGACCAGTCAGCTTTGGCCCGAGCTTATAAGGCAGCAACAGGCCGGACTTTATTGCAATATAGAAAACAATTAAAACAGGATCAGGCATAAAAAAACGGCCATCATCGGCCGCTTTATCTCATGACTTAATTTAAGCTGTTTTTAATTTAGGGTACCGGAAAGCAATTGCAATCACCGCAAATATTGCCAGAATCCAGCAATAATACACGCCCCCGATTAGCTCGACTGGAGAAAGTTTGGCAATTGAACAGGCAAGTAATAATTGTGCGCCATAAGGAATCAGACCTTGTACCACACAGGAGAAAATATCCATCAGGGCGGCGGCACGTTTTGGATCAACCCCGTATTCTTTCGCCACTTCACGGGCCATATCACCAGCCAGAATAATCGCGACAGTATTATTTGCCACAAACAGGTTGGAAAATACGACCAAGAAACTGATCCCGATTTCACCGGCACGTTGACGGCCTACTTTAAATAAGCGAGTCAGCGCGTAGATGCGTTCGATCAGCCAGCGTAAACCACCTTCACGTTGCATGATCGCAGACAGGCCACCTAAAAACATGGATAACAATGCCACTTCAAACATGCCGACAAAGCCATCATAAATGGAAGTGTTCAGCTTGAGGATATTGAAATCTGGCGTAGCAAATAGACCGAATAAACCCGATAACACGACACCGATGGTTAAAACCGCCAGAACATGCAGACGGCTAAAAGCCAGTAAAAAGACCGCAATATAAGGCAAGACTAGAATCCAGTTAAAGTCCTTGTATTCTACGGGGCTGGAACTGCCAGCATTGAAGATATAGATCAAAATCGTGACGATGGAAGCCGGTACAGCAATCCAGACATTGACGCTGAATTTGTCACGTAACTGAACTTTCTGGCTGCTGGTTGCAGCGATGGTAGTATCTGAAATCATGGACAGGTTATCACCGAACATTGCTCCACCGACCACGGCTCCAATCGCATAAACCACCGGAATCCCGGTTACTTGTGCAAAGCCAAAGGCAATCGGTGCACAGGCGGCAATAGTTCCCATTGAGGTACCCATCGCCGTCGCAATAAATGCCGAAATCACAAAAAGCATCGGTAAGACAAAACTCGGAGGAATAACAGACAGGCCCATTTGTACAGTGGCATCAACACTGCCAATCGCACTGCTGACACTGGCAAAAGCACCGGCCAGCATAAACACCATGAACATCAGAATCAGGTTGGGATGGCTGGCACCTTTTAGAAATTCTTCAATACCCTGGTTGAGTTTGCCACGATACACTAATGCAGCCAAGATAATCGCGGGCAGGGCAGCAACAGGCGCTTTAATCTGATAAAACGCAAATTCAGTTCCGATCAGAGAATGATAGATCCCGCTACCTAAAAAGATGGTTAAAAATACAATAAGCGGCAACAGTGCAATGGCGCGCGCCTGCACTGTACCTTCAGAGTCAGTCTGCATAGGAGATAAAAAAATAAGAGAATGGGGCTAGTATAAAACAGGTTTTGCAATTTCAGAAAACTTTAAATGAATGCGCTAACACCTGCATTTTTATTAATTTTTCCATGATAAAAATAAGTTTATCTAAATATTCAACATTTTAGGGAATGCCAAAATTAGGCATCTTTGATCATTGAGAAAAAAATCAAAATAATCGTAAATAGATCCCTTCGGGTTGTTCTGAAATCCTCGCACAGGAAATGAAATGCCAGAGGTCGATGTTGCACACTGTTCAATGTACAAAAAATAGCGTTACAATGCGATGTCTTGTATTTCTACATAGTCAATGTCTCAAGTTTGAAACACCTTAAGGAAAGCTCAGCCCTATGTCACGTTTAGCCACACGATTTGGACAACTTAAATCTCAACAGCGTAAAGCTTTAGTTTCTTATGTTATGGCTGGTGACCCGCATCCAGAGGTAACCGTACCTTTGCTGCACCAGATGGTGGACGCTGGCGTCGACGTGATTGAATTGGGTCTTCCTTTTTCAGATCCAATGGCAGATGGTCCGGTGATTGCTCTGGCCGCTGAACGCGCGCTGGCCGGTGGCACCAATACCCTAGATGCACTGCACATGGTGAAAGAATTTCGCTTGAAAGACCGCGAAACACCAGTGGTACTCATGGGTTATCTCAATCCGGTTGAAGTCATTGGCTATGAAAAGTTTGTGGCTTATGCCTATGAATGCGGTGTCGACGGCGTGCTTCTGGTCGATCTTCCTCCTGAAGAAGCTCAAGATCTGGGTCAAGTGCTGGAAAAATATGAAATGGATCAGATTTTCCTGTTGGCTCCGACCTCAACTGATGAGCGTATTCAGCATGTAGTAAAACAGGCCAATGGCTTTATTTACTACGTGTCGCTGAAAGGCGTAACGGGTGCTGCGACATTGGATGTATCTGAAGCCGCTGCACGTATTCAGAAAATTAAGGCAGAGACAGATGTTCCTGTAGGCGTTGGTTTTGGTATTAGTGATGCTGCATCTGCGAAAGCGATGGGTGTTGCTGCCGATGCAGTTATTGTGGGAAGTGCGTTTGTAAAACAGTTTGCAACCCTCGCGCCAGAACAAGCCGTTATTGCGACGGTGAATAAAGTCAAGGAGCTTCGAGCAGCGCTCGATGAGTTATAGTATGAGTCAACAAGTGAAATCAGGCAAAATTCTGAGCCCATCGACCCCATGGACGGAGCGTATTGTTCCGGGCATTCATGTACCTGATGAGCAAACCACCCTAAAAGCGACATTCACAGAGCCAACAATTGAGTGCCCTGAATGTCATGCTTTGGTGACACGTACTGCAATGTCATTTAATGCTTATGTTTGTCCACAATGCGATGAACATCTGAAAATGAAAGCACGTGACCGTCTGAACTGGTTCTTTGATCAGGTACAGACTGAAATGGGTCAGGAATTTACTGCCAAAGATCCACTGAAATTTGTCGACAGCAAAGCTTATCCAGAGCGTATGTCGGAAGCACAAAAGAAAACAGGTGAAACTGAAGCACTGATCGTGATGCAAGGTCTGCTGAAAGGTGTACCAATGATTGCAACCGCATTTGAATTCGACTTCATGGGCGGCTCTATGGGCACTGTAGTGGGTGACCGTTTTGTGCAGGCAGCGGAGCGTGCGATTGAAACACATCAGCCTCTGATCTGTTTTGCAGCTTCTGGTGGCGCGCGTATGCAGGAAGGCATGCTGTCTTTGATGCAAATGGCACGTACTTCAGCAGCGATTCAGCGTTTGAAAGAAGCAGGTCTGCCTTATGTGGTGGTATTGACCCATCCAGTCTACGGCGGTGTAACTGCATCTTTAGCCATGCTGGGTGATGTGCATCTGGCTGAACCGAAAGCGATGATTGGTTTTGCGGGTAAACGTGTGATCGAGCAGACCGTGCGTGAAAAACTGGACGAACCGTTCCAGCGCGCTGAATATTTGCTTGATCATGGTGTAATCGATCAGATTGTTCACCGTCATGCATTACGTGATACAGTTTATCGTATTATCACGAAATTGATGAACCTGCCTTGAATACAGCACCATTAGCAACTGATTCACTTGATACATGGCTCGATTATTGGAGCCATGTTCACGTTACGGGAATTGATTTAGGTCTGGAACGTGTCATTCCTGTGGCTGAAAAGCTGGGGGTGATCAATCCGGAGGCTAAAGTCCTGACGGTTGCCGGAACCAATGGTAAAGGTTCAACGACCACGACTCTGGCTGCCATTCTTAATGCTCAGGGTTTTAAGGTCGGACTGTATCAGTCTCCTCACGTATATCGCTTCAATGAACGGGTGAAATTACGCGGGGTTGAAGTCGAAGACCAGTTGCTGATTGATGCTTTTGTTGAAGTCGATCGGGCACGTCGCGAATGCGATTTAAGCCTGTCATTCTTTGAAGCAACCACACTTGCTGCATTTGTGATTTTTAAAAATGAACTGTGTGATGTGTGGGTGCTGGAAGTCGGACTAGGCGGTCGTCTGGATGTGGTCAATGTGGTTAATCCGGATGTTGCGGTCATCACCAATATCGGACTGGATCATACTGACTGGCTTGGTGATACCATCGAAAAAATTGCCTTTGAAAAAGCTGGCATTATCCGTCCGAGTATTCCCGTGATTTTTGGCGGTCAGCAAGATATTCCACAAGCCATTCTGGATAAAACTGCTGAATGTAATGCGCCGTTGTATGCTATCAACCGTGATTATTTCTATGAAGCCTTTGAAGATGGCAAAACCTGGGCATTTGCATCATCAGGTACGACTTTAAAATTACCGTCAGGTTCACTGGCGCTGGATAATATTTCGACAGCGGTTGCAGCGATCTTGCTGAGTGATCTGGAAGTCAACCAGACAGCGATTGCGGAAGGAATTCAGGCAGCTAAATTGCCGGGACGTTTTGAAGTTCGAGAAATTCAGAATAAGACTGTAATTTTTGATGCCGGGCATAACCCGCATGGGGTAGAGTTCCTGTTAAAACAATTGCACAATTATTTAAATTACAAAAAGAAATATAAAGAAGTCATTTGTGTATTTTCCATGCTGGCAGATAAAGATATAAATTCTGTCGTCAAGTTGTTGAAAGACACTGTTCATTTGTGGAAAATTGCACCATTATCTGTGCCACGTGCGGCAGAGGTCACACTCTTGACTGATGCATTGCAAGGTGAATTGATAGAACAATTTGACAATGTAAAATTAGCTTTTAAATCAGCGCTGGATGAAACAGAGAATAATCAGCTGATTTTGGTATGTGGATCATTTCATACCTTAGAAGCGGTATGGGAGTATTTGGAAGAATGTCAATGAATAACAAACAACGCTGGATGGGTGGCGTTGTTTTACTAGGTGGTGGTGTTTTATTGGCAGCATTACTCCTGAAAGGCCAAAATGAAATTCATCAGGATCGTCAGCAAAACCCGGCACTGGCTGCAGAAGTAGAATCAAAAGATACAGTCAACAATTCATTAGGTTCTTTAACAGTCGATGTGGAAACAGAAAAACGTCTGCTGGAACAGCAGCGTCGTGACCGCGAAAAAGCAGTGGCTGAACAGGAAGCCCGTGCAGCTGAATTTTTAGCCATGCAACAGCAGGCTGAGGCAGATGCAGCACGTCGTGCGGCTGAAGAATATGCCGCTTTGAATGCTCATCGTATGGGACAGCAAAGTTCAGACAATATTCCGCCTGAACTGGCTGAAGATGAACAGACGAAGCAAAAACGTCTGGCTGAAGACAAGGCTGCTGCACAAAAAAAGTTAGAACAGCAGAAGCTTGAGCAGCAAAAAGCCCAAACTTCAGCTGATACTGCCAAGAAACAGGCAGAGCAGAAGGCTGCAGAAGAAAAACGTAAACTAGAAGATAAACGTAAAGCTGAAGAAGCACATAAAGCAGCTGAAGCAAAACGTAAGGCCGAGGAAGAGCACAAAGCGGCTGAAAAGAAAAAAGAAGCTGAGCATAAAGCTGCTGAGGAAAAACGTAAGGCAGAAGAGAAGCGCAAAGCTGAAGAGAAGCATAAAGCAGAAGAAGCCAAGAAAAAGGCTGAAGCTGAAAAAGCCCGCAAACTCCTTGAAGGTGAAAGTGATAAGCAGTGGATGGTGCAGGTGGCCCTGGCTGCCAATGAAGCCAATGCTGATGCCATTGCGGCCAAACTGCGAGCCAAAGGTTACAAGGTCACCAAGAGCCAGACATCTAAAGGTGTGCGTATTATGGTCGGTCCATCTAAAGACCGTGAAACAGCAGATGCACTGCGTAAGAAAATCGCGTCTGATGCCAGCCTGAATATGAAATCAGCTTGGGTGAATGATTGGGTGCCGCTAGATAAGCGTTAACTCTCTTACTTAACCGAAGTTTCTGTAGATGGATTCGCGAGTTGCTCGCGAATCCATTTTACATTTTCAGGGGTAAATAATTTTTCAATATTGCGCCAAATGGAATGAAAGCCATAACCGCCATGCTTCATTTCCCGTACTGCGTCTTCAATGCTCCAGTTCTGGAAAATAATCCGGTACATGGCGACACTGGCACCGGTACGGTCTGAACCGTGATAACAGTGTAAAAGTATTTTTTCATTATTTTGCCGTGCCTGTTGAATCAACTGCATTACGTTCAGTAAATCCTCGCGATTCATAGCCCAGGTATGAATGGGAATATGCTTAAGCTTGAGGTATTCATTTGACAAAATATCTGTATCTTTATCGCGTGAACGCAGGTTGATCACCACATTAATGGCATATTGTTTTAATAAGGGCGTCAGTTCATGGCTTGGCTGTTCACTTCGGTAGAGTTCATCGCTGATCTGATAAAAATTATGTTCTTCATGTAGTTCCCGTCCCCAGTGCATTGGGCGTTCCTGTTCAGGCAGCACTGGAGTACAGCCGGATAAAACAAGTGTGGAAACCAGAAGAAGTACATAATTATTTTTCATTACAACCTGACTCATCTTTTTAAGTATTCTCTTCAACAGCATATCGGCTTTTTCAAAAAAAAAGCCTGTCCGAAGACAGGCTTGATGGAAAAGTTCGAAAACCCGGCTCGTCGGTGGGTATCAAACTAAGCATGAAATTGATGCTTGATGCATGACGACTAGCATTTTCATGGTGGAGAGTTGATTGCGGTTTTTTAATATTCAAAAAGGATATAACAGCATTTAGCTTATCCTCTTGCACCCACGGCATAGCCGTGGGACTTCTTGCGGAATATATTCCTCAGGGCGGAGCAGTGCTCCGTTTTAACTTGAACTACGCGCTTCGCTTGTCTTGCGCTAAATTAAGGCAGCGTTTCAAATACTGCGCACTTCGTTTGCCTTGCGCAAAATTAAAAAGGAGTCCTTTTAATTTTGCTCAGGCTGTGGTGTCAGACGTAGGTATGGAGTTACAGCTTTATAACCTTTCGGAAAACGTTGTTTGATTTCTTCCTCATCTTTCAGTGAAGGTACAATCACCACATCATCGCCATGTTGCCAGTTAGCCGGGGTTGCGACTTTATGGTTGTCAGTTAATTGTAGAGAGTCGACTACACGTAGTACTTCATGGAAGTTGCGGCCTGTTGATGCAGGGTAGGTAATAATCAGACGCACTTTCTTATTTGGATCAATGATTACCAGAGAGCGTACAGTTAAAGTTTCGCTGGCATTTGGGTGAATGAAATCATACAGTGTAGAGACTTTGCGGTCCTGATCTGCAATGATCGGGAAGTTAACGGTGGTATCTTGAGTTTCATTAATGTCTTTGATCCAGCCATGATGCGATTCAACATCATCTACAGAAAGGGCAATTGCTTTCACGCCGCGTTTTGTAAACTCATCTTTCAGCTTTGCGGTAAAGCCCAGTTCAGTGGTGCATACAGGCGTGTAGTCCGCTGGATGTGAAAATAAAATGCCCCAGCTATCGCCTAGAAAGTCATAAAAGTTAATTAAGCCTTCGCTAGATTGCTGTTCGAAATTCGGTGCGGTATCGCCTAAACGTAAACTCATTTTCTTGCCTCAATTGATCTTGTAATGTGTCGATGAGAATAAATATGAACCAATTTTTTTATGATTTAAAATAGTGTTTTTAGAATTTCTTATGAATAAACCGAATAAAGAAATAGGCTGTCGATTCAGAATCAGACAAATCAGTCGTCTAATTAACTATGTTGCATGGGTAAAATTTGCTACATTACTTTGCCTTAGGTCTCAGGGCTAGGACGAAGGATGAGTTTTTTTCATTGGTTTTCTGGCAAAACCCTTGTAGTTCAAATTTCTAGCACCATAATAACGACTAAGAACATATTTATTTGACAAGCAAGATTTAGAGAGTCTATTCATGTTGGCAAGTCTGATCGGAGGAATCTTCGGTACCAAAAATGAGCGCGAACTCAAACGCATGCGTAAAATCGTAGACAAGATTAATGCGCTCGAGCCGACGATATCAGCCCTAAGCGATGCAGACTTATCTGCAAAAACTGAAGAATTCAAACAACGATATAATAAAGGTGAAAGCCTAGACAAGTTACTTCCTGAAGCATTCGCAGTCTGTCGTGAAGCTGCAAAACGTGTTATGGGAATGCGTCACTACGACGTACAGTTGATTGGTGGTATTACCCTGCATGAAGGCAAGATTGCCGAGATGCGTACCGGTGAAGGTAAAACCCTGATGGGGACGCTGGCCTGTTATCTTAATTCATTGAGCGGGCAGGGTGTCCATGTCATCACGGTGAACGACTATCTGGCACAACGTGATGCCGAGTTAAACCGTCCATTGTTCGAATTCTTGGGTTTAAGCATTGGGATTATCTATTCCATGCAGAATCCGATAGAAAAATCTGAAGCCTATAAAGCAGATATCACTTACGGTACCAATAACGAATTCGGTTTCGATTATCTTCGTGACAATATGGTGTTCTCGCTGACTGAGAAAAAACAGCGTGGTCTGACCTATGCCATCATCGATGAGGTCGATTCGATCCTGATCGATGAAGCACGTACACCACTGATTATTTCTGGTCAAAGTGAAGATTCTTCCCAGCTTTATGCAGCAATCAATAACATTCCGCCGAAGTTAAAAGCACAAAAAGAAGAAAAAGTACCGGATGGCGGTCATTTCTGGATTGATGAAAAACAGCGCTCTGTTGAAATTACAGAAACCGGTTTTGAGACCATAGAAAGTGAATTGATTGCAATGGGCTTATTGGCTGAAGGAGAAAGCCTGTATTCAGCGTCTAATCTGAATTTGCTGCATCATGTGACTGCTGCGATTCGTGCGCACTATTTATATCAACGTAACGTGCATTACATCATCCATGAAGGTGAAGTGATCATTGTTGATGAAAATACCGGTCGTACCATGCCGGGCCGTCGCTGGTCTGAAGGTCTGCACCAAGCGGTTGAAGCAAAAGAAGGTCTGGAAATCCAGCCGGAAAATCAGACCCTTGCAACTACCACATTCCAGAACTATTTCCGTCTGTATAAAAAATTATCCGGTATGACCGGTACAGCAGATACTGAAGCTGCGGAAATGAAAGAAATTTACGGTCTGGATGTGGTAATTATTCCAACTCACCGTCCAATGATCCGTAATGACCAGAACGATTTGATTTACCTGAATCGTGAAGGTAAATACAATGCGATTATTCAGGAAATTCAGCGTGTTCACGAAGCTGGTGTTGCGCCAATCCTGATTGGTACTGCTACTATTGAAGCGTCGGAAATTCTTTCTGACAAGCTTAAAGAAGCTGGTATTGAACATGAAGTCCTGAATGCCAAACAGCATGAACGTGAAGCGGATATTATTGCCCAAGCGGGTGCACCGCGTGCCGTAACCATTGCCACAAACATGGCTGGTCGTGGTACCGATATTTTGCTGGGTGGTAACTGGAAAGCGCTACTGGCTAAAATTGAAAACCCAACCCCTGAAGATGAAGCACGCCTAAAAGCAGAATGGGAAGCGAATCATGAAGCAGTTCTCGCTTCTGGTGGTTTGCATATTATCGGTTCTGAGCGTCATGAATCTCGCCGTATCGATAACCAGTTGCGTGGTCGTGCGGGCCGTCAGGGTGACCCGGGTGTATCGCGTTTCTACCTGTCTCTTGAAGATGACTTGATGCGTATCTTTGCGGGTGACCGTGTGGTTGCCATGATGCGTGCGATGGGCTTAAAAGAAGATGAAGCGATTGAACACAAAATGGTGTCACGCTCAATCGAAAATGCACAACGCAAAGTAGAAGCACGTAACTTCGACATTCGTAAGAACCTGTTGAAATACGATGACGTGAATAACGAACAGCGTAAAATCATCTATAGTCAGCGTGATGAGATTCTGGCTGAAAGCTCATTGCAGGATTATATCGAAGAGATGATCCGTGAAGTGATGCAGGGCATGATCGCCAATTATATTCCGCCTGAATCGATTCACGATCAGTGGGATATTGAAGGTCTGGAACTTGCACTACGTGAAGACTTATCGATTGATCTGCCAGTCGCACAATGGTTAGAGCAGGATCGTCGTTTAGATGAAGAAGCACTGGTTGAACGAATTACTGAAGAAGTGGTAAATCGTTACCGTTCACGTCGTGAACAAATGGGCGCTGAATCTGCAGCATCACTCGAACGTCATTTCATGTTGAACTCTCTGGACCGTCACTGGAAAGAGCATCTGGCTGCGATGGATTACCTGCGTCAAGGAATTCATTTACGCGGTTATGCACAGAAAAACCCAGAGCAGGAATACAAAAAAGAAGCCTACAACCTGTTTGTAAACATGCTGGGGGTGATTAAATCTGACGTCATTACTGATCTGTCACGCATCCATGTGCCAACACCTGAAGAACTGGCTGAAATGGAAGCACAGCAGCAGGCACAGGCTGAAGCGATGCGTTTGCAGTTATCTCATCAGGAATTTGATGGATTACTGGCTGAAGAAGATGAAATCACCACTGAGCAAAGTGCGCAGGCTAATCCAGTTGCACCAGTTTTTGAAGCACCGGCAAGCCGTAATGCACCTTGTCCATGTGGTTCAGGTCTGAAATACAAACAGTGTCATGGCAAGATCTAATTTCTGCTAAGTTTCTAAACTATAAAAAGATCAGGGTCAAATGGCCCTGATCTTTTTATGTATATGGACTTTTCAGCTGGTGAATACAGTTTGCACTGTGCGGGATTAAATGGTATTTAATGACAGATTGAACACCGCAAAGTGGAAGAAACAATGACAAAAGTATTAAAAACGATGATGGTTGCTGCTTTGGCAATCCCGGCTTTAAGTTTTGCAGAAACAGCAACAACGACACCTGCTAAAGTTCAGCAGGCCATTGGTCCAACTACGGCTCAGGTTCAGACGGGTGCAGATGGTCAGGTGACCATTGCAAGTCCGCGTACTGGCATTCGCTATACCTTTAATAATTCAAACCGTCCAATCGTTTTGCAGACTGCAGCGATTGCAGCAGCCAATGCAGCCAATGCTGACCGTATTGTTGCTTCTAACCCTGCACTTTCTGTGGCAAGTCAGCAACAGGCAAAACAGGCTTTATTGAATGAATCAACCCAGTTGGCTAAAAACTAAGTTTGATCTAGTTTAATAAAACCAGTCACTATGACTGGTTTTTTATTGTGAAAAACCATAAGAAAAGTGAGTGTTCATCTGGCTTTGGCTCGATTTTTTAATGAAGATCAACTAAGCTGTATTTTTCTGAAACTTCAATATTGGACATTTAAAAATGGCAGTTGGTGACGTATCTATGCCACAGATGCATGTGGTAAAAGGGGTGAGAATTGGTTCGGCAGAAGCGTATGTGCGCTATCAGAACCGACGTGACCTGGTGATATTTGAACTGGCTGAAGGCTCCAATGTTGCAGGCGTATTTACCCAGAATGCTTTTTGTGCTGCCCCTGTACATGTTTCTAAAGCACATCTGGCGGTAGGTAATCCACGTTATTTAGTGATAAATACCGGAAATGCCAATGCGGGTACAGGTGCTACAGGTATGGCGAATGCTGAAGCCACTTGTGCCAAACTGGCTGAACTTGCAGGCGTGAAAGCTGAAGAAGTATTGCCATTTTCAACAGGGGTAATTGGTGAACAATTACCAATGGAGCATCTGCTCAGTGGCTTGCGGCCTGCATTAGACTCATTGCGTGATGATGCCTGGATCGATGCTGCAACGGGTATTATGACCACAGATACTACGCCGAAAGGTGCATCTGAACAGTTCGAGCTGGATGGTATTACTTATACCATGACCGGAATTTCCAAAGGTGCCGGTATGATTCGCCCAAATATGGCGACTATGTTGGGTTATGTGGCGACTGATGTACCAATCAGCCGTGAACTGGTTCAACAGCTTTTATCTGAGACAGTGAATCAGTCATTCAACCGCATTACCATTGATGGTGATACCTCTACCAATGACTCTTGTATTTTCATTGCTACGGGTCAGGCCGGTGGAACAGAAATTTCATCAGTTGAAGATCCACGTTATGCAGCTGTGCTTGAAGTATTAATGCGTACTATGAAGCGCCTTGCGCAATTGATCGTGCGTGATGGTGAAGGCGCAACCAAATTTATTACTGTGGCCGTAGAAGGCGGTGCCAATACTCAGGAATGCTGTGACGTGGCCTATAGCATCGCGCATTCTCCATTGGTAAAAACTGCGATCTTTGCTTCTGATCCAAATTGGGGCCGTATTCTGGCTGCGATCGGTTATGCAGGTGTGGCGAATTTAGACGTTGCAAAAATTCAGGTTTGGTTAGATGATGTACAAATCTGCAAGGATGGTGGTGCAGCAGCAGACTATACCGAAGAGGCAGGTGCACGTGTGATGGCACAAGCTGAAATGACGATTCGTGTTGATCTTGGACGTGGGGAAGCAAAAGATACAGTCTATACCTGTGACCTGTCCTATGATTATGTGAAAATCAATGCTGATTATCGTTCATAATTCAGATTGTTTCTAAAGCCTCCGTTGTGGGGCTTTTTTTATATCTTATGATTTTTAATGACTGGTCAAAAAAGCATTTCGCCAGAGATGACCGGGATGTAGAGTGAAAGGTTCATTGAATAATGAACTATGAGGGTAGAGTAAGAGTTATTATGAATGATGCGACCAAATTAATAGCCAATGAAGCCAAATCGATTGTGCAGGCGCATTTAGATCGTTTAGGAGAACCCAAAGAGCATCAGATCAGTGCACAGGCCAAACAGGAAAAATTTACACAGATTCAAGCCGAACTAGAAAAGCAGAATGCAGTGCTAGTTGCACACTATTATTGTGATCCTGAAGTACAGGAACTGGCAGAATTGACTGGTGGCTGTGTGTCCGATTCATTGGAAATGGCGCGTTTTGGACGTGACCATCCTGCGTCGACCTTAGTGGTAGCTGGGGTTAAGTTCATGGGTGAAACTTCAAAAATACTTTCACCAGAAAAAACTGTCCTGATGCCAACTCTTGAAGCGACCTGTTCACTGGATTTGGGCTGCCCGGTAGAGGAATTTACCAAATTCTGTGATGCGCATCCTGATCATACTGTAGTGGTGTATGCCAATACTTCGGCTGCAGTTAAAGCCCGCGCTGACTGGGTCGTGACTTCAAGTTGTGCAGTGGAGATTATTGAACACCTCGATAGTTTGGGCGAGAAAATTATCTGGGCACCGGATCAGCATTTGGGGCGCTATATCCAGAATAAAACTGGCGCTGACATGTTACTGTGGGATGGCGCGTGTATCGTCCACGAAGAATTCCGTTCGCGCGGAATTGCTAATATGAAAGCCTTGTATCCAGATGCGGCAGTGCTGGTCCATCCAGAATCACCGATGTCTGTGGTAGAAATTGCTGATGCAGTCGGAAGTACTTCTCAGTTAATCAAGGCAGCTCAAACCTTGCCAAATCAGCGTTTGATCGTGGCAACAGATCGCGGTATTTTCTATAAAATGCAGCAGGCTGTGCCAGATAAGATTCTGATTGAAGCTCCAACCGCTGGAGAAGGAGCAACCTGCCGTTCATGTGCACACTGCCCTTGGATGGCCATGAACGAGCTAGATGGAATCTTGCATGTTCTACAACATCGTGATCAGGAGATTCATGTTGAACCCGCATTAGCTCAGCGAGCCAAACTGCCTCTGGATCGTATGCTGGATTTTAGTGCCAGCTTGAAACGCTAGAATTTTGTATAAAAAATGTCTGAAATGCTTGATAAATAAACGCTTGAAGTGTTTTTTTGATTTTTTTTAAATATAGGTGTTGACGTCTTATGGCGTCACGCCTAGAATGCACACCGTACCAAGCGATAAGCTTGATACGAAAGCTGAGATGAATCGGAGCATAGCACAGCCTGGTAGTGCACCTGGTTTGGGACCAGGGGGTCGTAGGTTCGAATCCTACTGCTCCGACCAATTCTTCAAGGCGGATGGTGAAAATCATCAGTAAAGCGCTTGTAGCTCAGTTGGATAGAGCATCCGCCTTCTAAGCGGATGGTCACAGGTTCGAATCCTGTCAGGCGCGCCATTTTTGGTGGCTTGATATTTAAGAACCAAGGCAATGGTGGATGTAGCTCAGTTGGTAGAGCCCCGGATTGTGATTCCGGTTGTCGTGGGTTCGAATCCCATCATTCACCCCAACTCTTTTGAGTTGAATATCGGAGCATAGCACAGCCTGGTAGTGCACCTGGTTTGGGACCAGGGGGTCGTAGGTTCGAATCCTACTGCTCCGACCACCTTCTTCATGGTGGTTAGGATTAATGATACCGCGTAAAGCGGTTTTTTTATGTCTAAATAATGAAGACACCGTGATGGTGGATGTAGCTCAGTTGGTAGAGCCCCGGATTGTGATTCCGGTTGTCGTGGGTTCGAATCCCATCATTCACCCCAACTTTTTTTTGAGTTGAACATCGGAGCATAGCACAGCCTGGTAGTGCACCTGGTTTGGGACCAGGGGGTCGTAGGTTCGAATCCTACTGCTCCGACCATCTATAAAAATGATTAATTATATGGATACCGCATTAGGCGGTTTTTTTATGTCTAAAATTTAAGTACGAACTAAATTTATCAATCAAAATAGAAATAGATTAGAAACGGCTTTGTTGCACAAAGATTTGAAATGCAAAGTGCCCCTAATTGAGCCAAATTTAAGGCGTAACTTGGGTAAGTGGTCGACCTAATTCCGTAAATCTGTTGAGGACTGCTACACGTGCATGAATTTCATTCACCTGACTAGGAAAGCTTCTTGCCATTAATTTATCGCCTAATAATTTGATGCAATGCATCTTGGTTTCCACCAAACTGCGGCGATGATAGCCT